>CAVRGR010000006.1:0-1148627 GCA_963720775.1 Ilumatobacteraceae bacterium
AGCCGCCGCCGCGCCCTGGCGCTCGGCGGTGGAGCCGCAGCTGCTGCGTTCCTGGCCGCGTGCGGGAGCGACAAGAAGGGATCGTCATCGACCACGGCACCGGGCGTCACCACTGCATCAGGCGGCAGTACCGCGGCAACCACGGCGGCCAGTGGCGGCGGGGGCAAGGACGGAACGATCAAGATCGGGTACGTCACACCGCAGACCGGCGCGTTGGCGTCCTTCGGTGAAGCCGACGTCTTCGTGCTCGGCGCGTTGCGCGATTTCTTCAAGAGCGGTGTCGACATCGGTGGCAAGAGCTACACGATTCAGATCATCGACAAGGACTCCGAGTCGAACTCCAACACCGCTGCGTCCGCGGCCAACGACCTGATCACCAAAGAAGGCGTGCAGATGATGTGCGTCGCCCAAACTCCCGACACCACCGTGCCGGTCGTCGTGGCCTGCACCAACAACGAGATCCCGGTGCTGTCGAACAACGCGCCATGGCAGCCGCACTACCTCGGGATCGGTGGCAAGCTCGGTCCTGGCATCACGCCAGCGGTGGCCTCGAAGTGGAACTACCACTTCTTCTGGGGGCTCGAGGACGTCATCGCGGTCTTCACGAAGATGTGGGCCGATGTTGCGCCGGGAGCGACCATCGGTGCGATGTGGCCTGACGACCCTGACGGCAATGCGTGGAGCGACCCGGGCGTCGGCTTCCCGCCGGCGCTCGACACGGCCGGCTTCAAGCTCGTCGATCCAGGTCGCTTCCCGCTCGGCGCGTCCGACTTCACGGCCCAGATCTCGCAGTTCAAAGCGGCCGGCGTCGAGATCGTGACGGGCGTGATGATCCCGCCCGACTTCGGCAACTTCTGGGCGCAATGTCAGCAGCAGGGCTTCAAGCCGAAGGCCGTGACCGTGGGCAAGTGCCTCCTGTTCCCGGGCGCTGTCGCCTCGTACCAGAACCCGATCGGGCTCTCGTCGGAGATCTGGTGGTCCGATCGACACCCGACCAAGTCGAGCCTCACCGGCCAGACCTCGGCAGAGCTTGCCGCGGCGTACACGGCGGCCACACAGAAGCAATGGACTCAGCCCGTGGGATACGTCCACTCGTTGTTCGAGGTCGCCATCGATGCGCTGAAGCGGGCCGGTGGAGCCACAGACAAAGAGGCCCTGCTGCAGGCCATGGGCGCGACCAACCTCGACACCATCGCCGGCAAGGTCGACTTCACCCATCCCGTGGTGCCCAACATCACCAAGACCCCGCTCGTCGGCGGGCAGTGGGTGAAGGGCAAGACGTATCCGGTGGAGTTCAAGATCGTCACCAATGACGAGCTGCCCACCATTCCGCTCGATGGAAAGCTCGAGGCGATCACCTACTGATCAGCACGCTGATGACGACAGGTTCGGCGGTAGTCAGCGTGATCGGCGTGAGCAAGTCCTTCGGGGTGCCGGTGATCGACGAGATGACCTTCACCGTCGCGTCCGGCGAAGCCGTCGGAATCGTCGGTCCGAACGGTGCAGGCAAGACCACGCTGTTGAACCTGATCGCTGGCGACCTGTCTGCTGACACCGGACGAATCGAGCTCTTCGGCAGCGATGCAACTCGCAGTCGCCCCGAGGCGCGATGCCGCCTTGGACTGGCCCGGACGGCACAGATCCCGCGCCCGTTCGAGGGGCTCACGGTGTTCGAAAACGTGCTGGTCGGCGCGACGTTCGGGACGGGATCGAATGGCCGAGCAGCGCCGGGTCTGGCCTTGGAAGCACTCGATCGCGCAGGCATGTCGGCGAAGGCCAACACAGTCGCCGGTGGGCTCGGGCTGCTCGATCGCAAGCGGCTGGAGTTGGCCAGGGCGCTGGCCACCGAACCGAAGGTGCTCCTTCTCGACGAAATCGCCGGGGGACTCACCGAGGCCGAGGTTCACGAGCTCGTCGCCAAGATCCGCGAGATCCACGCCGAGGGCGTGACGATCATCTGGATCGAGCACATCGTCCACGCCCTCCTCGCCGTTGTCGAGCGAATCATGGCGATGAGCTTCGGTCGCAAGATCGCCGAGGGCGACCCGCACGAGGTCATGGCGAGTGCCGCAGTGCGCGAGGTGTATCTCGGGGCGGTCGAAGAATGAGCTCGCCGCTGCTCGACGTCGTACACGTCGATGCTGGGTACGGCGACTTCCAGGCCCTGTTCGGCCTCAGCCTCCACGCCGACCAGGGCGAGACCGTCGCCATCATCGGTGCCAACGGCGCCGGCAAGAGCACGCTGCTGGGCGCTATCGCCGGCCAGGTGCGAGTCAGCAGCGGCACGATCTTGTACAACGGGGACGACATCGGCTCCGTCGCCCCACACCGGCGCGTCGGCCTCGGCATGTCGCTCGTCCCTGAGGGGCGCCGCCTGTTCCCCAGTCTGTCGGTGAAGGAGAACCTGCAGATCGGCGGCCATCGCGCCAGGAACGGGCCATGGGGTCTCGACTCGGTGATCGACCTCTTCCCGCACGTCGGCCGGTTGTTGAATCGCCCGGCAGGCAAGCTCTCCGGCGGTGAGCAGCAGGCGGTCGCGATCGGCCGGGCGCTGATGGGCAACCCGGCGTTGCTGTTGCTCGACGAAGTCTCGCTGGGTCTCGCTCCGATTGTCGTCAAGGGCATCTACCAGGCGCTGCCCGGTATCGTCGCTTCCGGCACCACGGTGGTGCTCGTCGAGCAGGACATCACGATCGCCCTCGGCGCCGCCGACCGGTTGTACTGCTTGCTCGAAGGCCGCGTGTCGTTGTCGGGCACGCCGAGCGAACTGTCCCGTGAGGCGATCACGGCGTCGTACTTCGGGGTGTCGTGATGGTGTGGGTCAACGCGCTCGTGCAAGGGGTGCTGCTCGGTGGCTTGTATGCGCTGTTCGCCACCGGTCTGTCGTTGTCGTTCGGAGTGATGCGCTTCGTCAACCTGGCCCATGGTGACCTTGCCGTGCTCAGCGCCTACCTCGTGCTGTCGTGGTCGGCGGTGATGGGCGGCAACTACTGGTTGTCGATGGTGCTCGTCGTGATCGCGATGGCTGCCGTTGGTTACGTGAGTCAGCGCGGCTTGTTCAACTTCACGCTCGGCGCCGATCCGTTGCCCGGGATCTTGGCCAGCTTCGGGCTCGGCATCGTCATCCAGAACGCGCTTCAACAGCACTTCACCGCGACCGACAAGTCGATCAACCTCGGCAAGATCCTCACGAAGTCGATCAAGATCAGCGATGACATCTCCGTCGGATGGTTTCCGTTGCTGATCCTGGTCGTGGCGATCGCGGTCCTCGGCGGGCTGCAGTTGTTCCTGTCGCGGACGCGTCTCGGCCGCGAGTTCCGGGCAACCGCCGACGATCCGGCGACCGCCCAACTGATGGGCATCGACTACAAGCACCTCTACGGGCTGGCAATGGCAATCGCGTTCGGTGCCGTCGCCCTCGCCGGGTTCTTCCAAGGTGCCCGCACCACCTTCGCGCCGACGTCCGGTGGAGGCCTGCTGCTGGTTGCCTTCGAGGCCGTGGTGATCGGCGGCCTCGGTTCCTTGTGGGGAACCCTGCTCGGAGGTATCGCTCTCGGTGTCGCCCAAAGCCTCGCCAACCAGCAATGGATCGGGTCGAACTTCCTCGCCGGTCACTTCGTGTTCCTTGCCGTGTTGGCATTCCGACCGACCGGGCTGCTCGGATCGAGACAGGGCTCATGACCACTCCCGCTCACATGCAGCGGTGGTCGCCCAGTTCTCGCGTCGGCACCGGAATGTTCGTGGCCGTCGTGGTCGCTCTCGCGCTTCTTCCGTACTGGGGCAGCGCCAGCACGCAGCTGACGATGATCGAGATCCTCTACTACCTGTCGCTCGCCCAGATGTGGAACTTGCTGGCCGGCTACGCAGGTCTCGTTTCGGTCGGCCAGCAAGGGTTGGTCGGTGTCGCCGCCTACACCCTCTTCGTGCTGGCCGAGAAGGACGGCATCGACCCATTCCTGTCGATCGTGATCGCCGGGGTCTTCGTTGCGGTGCTGTCGATCCCGATCGCTCTGTTTGCTTTCCGGCTCAGCGGCGGCTACTTCGCGATCGGCACGTGGGTGATCGCCGAGGTGTTGCGACTGACGACGCTGCGAATCGACAGCCTCGGCGCCGGCAACGTGCAATCGCTGACGGTGAAGAACACGTTCGCCGGGTACTCGTTGCAGAGTCGCAAGGATCTCATCTACTGGGCTGCGCTGATCCTGGCAGTCGGTGCCACTCTGATCGTCGTCGCCGTTCTGCGTTCACGCCTCGGCCTGGCGATGCAGGCTGTCCGCGACAACGAATCGGCCGCCCGCGGCCTCGGCGTCAACGTCACCCGCACCAAGTTGATCGTGTGGATCATCGCTGCGTTCTGGACCGGGATGACCGGCGCGTTGATCCATCTCAACAGCGCCACGATCACCAACAAGGATGCGTTCGATGTCCTCAGTTGGACAGCGCTCGTGGTGTTCATCGTCGTCATCGGTGGAGTTGGCAGCCAGCTGGGCCCGATCATCGGTGTGGCCATCTACTGGTTCATCACGTGGCGGCTGGAGGATGCCAACACCTGGCGGTTCATCATCCTCGGGGCCACAGCGGTCCTCATCGCCGTGGTTTCGCGCGGCGGAATCGATGGTCTCCTGCAACGCTGGAAGTCGTTCGAGATCTTCCCGATCCGTCGCCGGCTGCTCGATCGCTCGGTACCGCCACCCATCGCGGGCGAGGACTAAGCGTTCCCTGGCGTGGTGCGATGCCTGACGAGCCGTTCGCGGTACCGCCGTTCGACCCGGGGGCGCTCGAGGTGCTTCGCCAAGTGATCGACGGCGCCACCGGCGACTGAGCCTCGGACACGGGACTGAAGTCCCTACCGACCAGTAGGTCGGACGTTTTACCGTTGGTCGGGATGAGCCTCGATGCAGCGGTTTCTCCACGCCCTCGCCTCCAGTCCCTCAACGATGTGCGAGCACTGATCCCCGAGACCTGCTATCAGCGGCCGACGGCTCGCGCCGTCTGGGCGTTGGTGCAGTCGGCTGCGCTGTATCTCGGGCCGGTCGTTTGCCTCGCGTTCACCAATCGGTGGTGGGCATTGGTCGTCTTGTGGCCACTTGCCGGGCTCGGAGTCGCGGGCCTGTTCGTGCTCGGTCATGACGCCTCGCACGGAGCGCTGCTCGAGTCGCGGCGTGCCAACCGTCTGATCGCCCAGGTGTTCATGGCACCGAGCGTCCACGTCGAGGCGGCCTGGGATCTCGGGCACAATCGCATCCACCACGGCTACACCACGCGCCAGGGCTTCGACTTCGTTTGGCATCCGCTGACCGTCGATGAGTACCGCGCGCTCGGTCGTCTGGCGCGATTGCGTCATCGGTTCGAGTGGTCGTGCATCGGATCCGGCGCCTACTTCCTGCGTGAGGTGTGGTGGCTGAAGATGTGGCGCTTCAACGCACCCGGCAAGCGCCACGATGCGATCGTGCGCGACAAGTTCACGCTCGGGTCTGCGCTCGTGTTGGTCGGCGCCGCGACAGTGGCCATCGGCGCCATCACTGATGGCTGGATCGGCGCGCTGTGGCTACCCGCGAAGTTGTTCGTGGTGCCGTTCCTGCTGTTCATCCAGATCATCGGGTGGACCGTCTACGTCCATCATGTGTCGCCCGAGATCCGTTGGTGGACACGGCGAGACTGGACGCAGTACAGGGGTCAGATGGAGTCGACCACGATCGTGCGGATCCCGCGAGTCGTCAACCGCCTCTGGTTCCACAACATCTTCATCCACGTGCCGCACCACGTCGACGCACGCATCCCCTTCCACCAGTTGCCGAAGGCCGCGGCGGCGATAACCGATTCGTGTCCCGACACTGTGAGATCGTCACGAATGTCGTTGCGCGACTACCTGCGTTCAACGCACGCCTGCAAGCTCTACGACTTCGAGGCCGGACATTGGCTCCCGTACGCCGCGGCCCGGTCAGGAGCGGTGCTACCCGCCGATCGCTTCGTCTGACAGCCGTGCTGTGACGGCGTCAAGCGGTGCCCCACACCAACAGCTCGGCGCCCTGCTCGCCGGCAGTGAACCGCAGCGCCTGATTCCCCGTGATTCGAGCTGCAGCGCCCGTATCGAGCTTCGTTCCGTCGTCCAACTCTCCGCTGCCGAGGGCGACGAACGCGTGAACGTGCTCGTCGATCGGCAGGTCGACGGATTCGCCTGCAGGTACGCGGCCGCCCCACAACACAGCGTCGCGTTGGTGGATCTTGACGGCACCCTCGTGGCCCTTGCCCGATGCGATGGGCACGAGCCGCCCGCCGGCCAGCGCTTCGTTGATGTCGCGTTGTTCGTAGCCGGGCTCGACGCCGGCGGTATCGGGGAGCACCCACATCTGTACGAAGTGCACCGGCTCGCTGTCGCTCGGATTGGTCTCACTGTGGCGGATGCCGCTGCCTGCCGACATGCGCTGGGCGAGGCCGGGATAGAGGATGCCGTGGTTGCCGGCGGAATCGTGGTGCTCGAGCGTGCCTGACAGGACCCAGGTGACGATCTCCATGTCGCGGTGGCCGTGTTCTCCGAAGCCGGCGTCGGGCGCAACGGTGTCGTCGTTGTTGACGAGCAGCAAGCCGTGACCGGCATCGCCGGCGCGGTAGTGCCCGCCGAAGTTGAAGGAGTGCTTGGAATCGAGCCAGCCGATCGAGGTGGTCATGCGATCGGCGGGTTGTTGGATGGCGATGGTCATGCCGGCTGCAACATTCTTGCGATCGCAACTATTCCACGGCGGTTCGATCGCTCACCCAACAGGCTCATCCGACCTGCTTCCCGTACATCTCCAGCAACGGATCGCTGATGAGCTCCAGACGTTCGCCATCGGGGCCACGGAAGTAAAGCGACGAGCCGTCGACGTGGGCGTAGTCGATGTGGTTCTCGTCGAGGCGCGCCTTCAGGATCTCCCAGATGGATGGGTCGACGGAGATGGCGAGATGGTGATGGCCACCGAGCACCTCCTGGTACGGGCCGAGATCGAGGCCCGGCAGGTCGAAGTAGGCCAGCGTGTTGCCATGACCGATGTCGAAGAAGAAGTGGGTGGAGCCCTCGTAGTCGCGGTTCTCGAACATCTCGATCAACGGAAAGCCGAGGATGCCCTGAAAGAACTGCACGGTGCGCTCGACATCGCTGCTGATCAGGGCGACGTGGTGCACACCGCGGGCGGTGCTGCCCGGTCGCTCGGCACGCGGGACGAGATATTGAGCACTCAGCTCGGCGCGGCGTGCGGCGAGACGAGTGCGCTGGTCGGCATCGACGGTCATAACGGCAGCTCCACAGGATCGGTCGGCAATGGACAGAACACCACCGCAGAAGCGCCCGCGTCAATCCACTTCTGCGCCTGATCGAACCACGTGGCCGGGTCGCCTCCGATCACGAGCTCGTCGAGCGGTGGCTGTTCTGCGCCATAAGCGGCGAGCTGGCTGGCGAACCTCGGCAGTGCCATCTTCTCGTGCATCATCGCTTCGAGCGCGTCGACATCGCGGCTGGCCTGCACGAAGGCCGTGAACTTCGGTGCCTCGCCCACCCGGGCACGAACCTGCTGGAGGTAACGCGGGCCCGACCACTCGGCGAAGATGATGCCATCGGCGACCTCGCCGGCAAGCGCCATGGAACGCGGTCCGCGCACACCGAGCGAGATCGGAGGCATCACCCGCGCCGGGTGAGCGAGCTGAACACCGTCGAGGTGCACGTGGTCGCCGTCCATCGTGACGTTCTCCCCGGCGAGCAGTCGCGTGGTGGCGATCACGACTTCGCGCAACGACGACATCCACGACGAGGGCACCGCACCGACCTGCTCGATCCAGAAATCGACTCCGTGACCGAAACCCATGTGGAAGCGACCGGGGAACATCTGGGCCAGCGTGGCGATCTCCATGGCCGCGTAGGCGACGTTGCGAACCACGGCCGGGGAAATGCCGATTCCGACACCGATCTGCGTGGTCGCCGCGAGCGCCGCCGTGGCTTGCGTGAACCCACCATGGAAGGTGAGATCCTCGACGATCCACATCTCGTCGAGCCCGCCCTCTTCGACGCGACGGGCGTAGCCCATCAGTTCCTCGGCCGGCCACTCGCGGCGAAACATCACGCCGAAGGTGGTCATGGCGTGGCCACAGAGGTCGTGGATCCGGGGATACGAGCCAGTTGCTGGATGCTCAACCAGGTGTCGGCACTGTCGAATCCGAGTGCCCACAGCGAAGCGGCGCCGAGCCGCTCGCGTCGAGCGAGGTCGATTCGGTCGCGGGCCCCCTCGGCGTCGACGTAGTGCACTTCGCGAGTTTGCGTGCAAGTAGTCGTTCCGTCGCTGACTTCCAGCTGGTACGTGAACGACGACTCACCGGTGAGGGGGTCGTGCACTGGTGTCGCCTTTCGCTTGGCGATGAGCTCGTCGATGTTCCTCTGGCTCACGCTGGTCTTTCCCTCTTGACTTGCCGGGCAGGTGCCCACCGTAGCGATCGGCCAGTTGTATCCGTACAGCGCAACGCCGAGCACCAGCTTGGTGTCGTCGTGCACGGCCTTCTTCGCCGCGCTGATCACTTGCTGCACGAAGGGCAGTGGAGCGATCGGTCCTGCTTTGTCGGTGGAGTAGTCGTAGGCCATGATCCGGATTTGATCGACGTGTGGTTCCATGCCCGCATAGTCGTAGACCCAGTAGCCGCTCTGGTCCGTACGGCCGCCGTCGTTGATGTACGGCACGCTGACAGTGAGGATCCGTCCATCGGCATGCAGGCGATCGCCGAGCTCGCTGATGAAGAGGATCCACAGCGGCCGAGTGGTCGACCATGTGGCCCGGCCGTCGGCGAATGCAAATTGCTCGTAGTCGATGTCGATTCCGTCGAAGCCGCTGCTCGATGCCAGATCAGCGATGGCCGCGACATGTGTGGCGCGAGCGGCGGGGTCGGCGAGCATCGCGGCCATACCTCCGGCCGGCATCGCGTCGACGATGGATGGCACCACCTTCGCACCGGCGTCTCGCGCCGCGGAGACGAACTGGGCAGTGATGTCGGGCGTGAGGTTGCCGTCGACGGTGATGGTGGTGGCGTCGTGCGTCGAGTACCAGAACGGTGAGACCTGGCGCAGCAGTCGCCCGTCGCTGGCGAGCGAGCTCTGGGCATCGGGCAGGGTCCAATAGGGCGCCCAAGCGTCGATCGGAATGTCGATGGGCGGTGGCGGTGGCGGCGAATGGTTGCCTATCGTCACCGCTGCACCGACGGCCGCCGCCAGCACCAGCGCACCTGCGCCGAGAGCCAGTGGGCGTCGAGTGGAACTGGGGACGATGAGGTTGTCGACGTTCAGCTCGGCGAGCGAATCGACCCGCCGCAGACCGCGCTGCCGAGGAACTTCGACGACGTGCGGAATGGCGATCACCCGGCATCCCGCGGCGGTCGCCGAACGGACACCTGTGGGCGAGTCCTCGAGCACGACGCAGTCCTTCGGCGGCACCGAGAGGGCTTGCGCGGCGCTCCGGTATGGCTCAGGATGCGGCTTGCCGCGCCGTACCTCGTCGCCGACGATCGCTGCGTCGAACGATCCTCGCGGTAGTGCGGCGATGACCGCATCCGCGAGCCGACGCCACGACATGGTGACCAGGGCGCACGGGATTCCATTGACCCGGAGCTCGGCCAGCAGATCGCGCGCGCCGGGTCGCCACGGCATGTTGAGACGAACGCGGGCGATGACTCCATCGAGGAGCTGGTTGACGATCTCGTCGATCGGGAGATCGACGCCACCGTGGTCGCGAATGTACCTGCCCGATTCGTGCAGGTCGCTGCCGACGATGGCGTGTGCGTGCTCTTGGCTCCACGTTCCACCGTGAGCCTCGACGAGCTCGAACTCGCAATCGATCCAGTACGGCTCGGTGTCGACGAGCGTGCCGTCCATGTCCCACAGGACGGCAGCTGGTCGGCGGCCACGGGTACGGTCGGGCCGCCGCGATGAGGTCATGCGCAGCCGAGGCTATTCAGTGCAGCCGCTCATCACTCGCCATCGATGAAGTACGCTGCAGTTCGTGCTCGCCGTCGGCGTCGTGATGGTGCTGGTCGGTTTCGCGCTCGTCGTGCCCAGAGGCAGCATGCCCGGTTCGGCTTCTGCGCGCAACGTGAGCTTGGGTAGACAGCGCGTGTTCGTCACCCGCGGCGACCAGGGCACTCAATCGCTGCGGTATCGGGTCGTCAAGTCCATCGCCGGCCTGGTGGTGGTGGCCGTGGGCATCATCCTGATCGCCGCCTCGGGCTGAAGTGTTGCCGTAGCGCACCACGTCGGTGCCCACGGGCAACACTTCGAGGGTCAGGGGACGAAATCGACGGCCAGCGCGGCGCGGCGGCCTTCGAGCACTGCTTCGTAGATCGTGCGTGGCGCGACGCAGTCGCCGGCCTGTAGGTCCGCCGCGGCGAGCGGAGGATCCGGAAGGCGAAAGCCGCAATCGACGAGGGCTGCGCAGGCGATCGTGCGTCGCTGCCCGGTGAACCGATCTTCGACTTCGACCTCGCCGGCGCGTACCACGCGCAACAAGGTGCGACGTTGGATCCTGACGCCTCGCTGGGCGAGGCGCACGTTTGCAGGGGCGAGATCACCGGTGATCGACAGCTCGTTGCCGGCAATGTGATCCTGTGTGATCAGTGTCGCCCGCGCGCCCAGCTCCTCGGCGAGTGCTACGGCGATCGGTCCTCCGATCGGATCGAACAGGGCAATGTGCCCATCGGGCAACAGTGCTCCACGACGCACGTCGGCGATGTCGACGACCATCGACGCGTCGCCAACTTCGTAGTCACGCAGGCCGGGCCGCGACCCTGTGCACTGCACGGTCACGTCGCCGTCGGGGATCGCCGTGCTACCGGTCTCGATCTCGACGCCCAGACGCCGGCATTCTGCTTCGAGCCACGCGGCGAGCGGTGCACCGGGGCCGGCGATCGCGGCCATCCCGCCGACGCGCCCGGATCGCTCGACGAGGACCACCTGATGGCCGCGAGTTGCCGCGACGCGGGCTGCTTCCATGCCGGCGACACCGCCGCCTACGACCACGACACGGCGAGGTGCGGTCGTGGCCACATACCAGTCGGGATCTTCGGTTTCGCGGCCCGCCGACGGCTCGCCGACACAGCCGACGATCGGGTTGCGAACGTCGCGAACCTGGCACTTCTGGTTGCAGCGGATGCAGGGCCGGATCGTCGCCGGGGCATCCGACCGCAGTTTGGCTACGAGGTCCGGTTCGGCGATCTGAGCGCGAGTCATCTCCACTCCATCGCACACACCATCGTCGACCACCCATTCAGCCTGACCCCAGTCGACGACCGAACCCTGCAGGAAGACCGGAGTGTGCGGCGTCGCCGCCTTCACCGCCCGACAGACCTCGATGTTGTATGCGGTTGGTTCGTGGAAATCGGCCCGGGTCTTCTCGGCGGAGTAGATCGAACCACGGCTGACGACGATGTAGTCGATGCCGGCCTCGGCGAGAGCCGCGGCAATCGGTGGTGCCATCTCCGGCGTGATGCCGGCCCAGGGCGCCAGTTCGTCGCAACACAATCGCAGACCGAGAAGTGGCGTGTGCGTGCGGACCGCGCCGATCACCTCGCGGGCGAACAACAGCCGGTCGTTCCCCCAATCGTCGGTTCGGTGGTTCGTCAGGCCCGACAGGAACTGGCGCACCAGGCTGTGTTGGCCGGCGTTGATCTCGACTCCGTCGCACCCGGCCCGGACGGCGAGCTCGGTGGCTGCGGCGAATCCAGCGACGACTGCGGCGATGTCGGACGCTTCCATCCACTTCGGCGTCTCGCGGGTGTTGACTTCGGGCACCCGCGATGGAGCCCACAACGGCAACTGGCTGTAGGCGCTGCTTCCTTGCCCGCCTGCGTGGTCGAGCGAGGCAATCACCAGGCTGCCGTGTTCGTGGCACGCAGCGGCGATGTCCTCCCAGCCTGCCGCGCAGCGCTCGGCCAGCGGCGCTCGCTCGTACGGCCAATCGCTGTTGTGCACGCTGGCCCCCTCGGTCACGATCACGGCACAACCACCCGCAGCGCGCCTGCGGTAGTACGCGGTGTGTCGCGGTGTGAACCGGCGGTCGTCATCGCCGAGGTTGGTGACGTGCGGCCCGAACATCACGCGGCCGGTCGCCTCGCAGGGCCCGAGGCGTACTGGGCTCAGGAGGTTCATCACGTCACCGACTCTGCCAGCGCACTGCGATGGCGGCGAAGGTGGCCGATCAATCGCCAGGCCAGCCAGATGGCCATGCTCATCGTGATCGGATCAGTGGTGGCCCTGAACCTGAACTGTTCACCGAGCTCGAACAGCACGCCGACGACCAGGTTCCAACCGACGATCAGCCCGGCGACGACTTCGACGAGCGCCCAGCGCGAGGTGGTTCGACGACGCATTCTTCGCCACGCGGCTCGAGCGGCGGCGCTGATCACCAACACCGTCGCACCTACTTGCAGCAGGTACAGATGGGTCTTCGTCGAGAATGCTCCGTAAGGCAGGGCACCCCAGCGGATCGATGGAAGGCTCGACGGCACTCCGAGCTGGGCGATCCGGTACACCGGGCGCAGCGCGTCGTAGATGCTCGATGTCGTCAACAGCGGTGGCGGGGCCTCGGTCACCCAGGCTCGCACCGCCCACCAACGACCCTCCAAGTACAACGACGGATGCCTGGTGATGACCCACCACGCGTCGTGCCCGGCGATGTCGTAGATCGGCAGGTAGCACTCGGCGTTGAAGTTGGGGAACACGTCGTTGCCCAGGCGATTGACGTTGGCGGTTGCCGGATGGTCGTGCTGCGCGACGCACGGGCCGACGTAGGGCTCGTACGCGCTGTACGAGACGAACCCGCTCGGGTACGCGGCCGTGATCTCGTTGATGTCGCCGGCCGCCGCCCACGTTTGCAGCTGCGCATCGGTCGCCACTGGGATGACGGCGCGCTGCAGGTTCATGCCGAACCAACTCGACAACGTCGGGCGGTCGAACAAGGCCGCGTTCTTGACCATCCAACCACCGACCAGGATGATTGGGATCGCCGCCGTCAACGCGACCGTGCGCTTGTCGACCGAACGGCGCAGCACCCACCCGACCACGAGCAACAGGAGCAGCAACCAAGCCGGGTGGAAGACGGTTCGGGTCAGGACGATCGCGGTGCCGACGGCGGCGAGGCTGATGAGCGTGAACTGTGGTGAACGCGGGCGCACGACCACCAGCCAGAGCACGGCGATCAGGCCACACGTCGTAGGAACTTCGTAGGTGGGGGTGAACGCGCCCGCCAGTACCTGCGGGTCGAGCATGGTCACCGTTGCCACGACGATGGCGGCCCACGAACGTCCGAACAGGCGAGCGAGCAGCGAAGCGAGCAGGGCGACACTGAGCACCCCGAACCCGAACTGCAGCACTTGCAGGCTGATCGCATCCGGGGCAGGTGACCAGGCGAGAATGCCGCCGACGATCAGGTTCCACAGTGGCGGCTGGATGTGCAGGTACCACACGCTTCTGAGCGGATCGGCACGGAGGGTCTCGGTGGGAATCAGCTGCCAGGCGATGTCGAGATACTGCGTCGAAAAGCGTTGGCCGGTTGCGCAGAGGAGGAGATAGGCGCTCGTCCACGCGCATGCCGCGGCCGCCGCCGGTCTGGTGAGCAGTCGCTTCATTGCCGATTGGCCGATAGTTCTCGCCTGCCGATCAAGCGCTTGATGTTGTCGACATGACGCACGAGAACAAGCGTGCACAGGGCTACGACGCTGACGATCTCCCATGCCGGTACGCCGCCGATGGCGAGGCCGACCGGCAGTCCGATCGTGATCACCAACGAGGCCAGCGATGCCTTGCCGGTTGCCTTGCGCACGACGATCCACAGCGCCAGCAAGATCACGGATGTGATCGGATGCATCACCAACATCGCTCCGCCCATGGTCGCCACGCCCTTGCCACCGCGGAACCTGCGAGTAACAGGAAACATGTGACCCAACACCGCCGCCGACACCAGGACGTACGCGTCGGGACGAGTACCGAGCGCCAACCCGAGCAGTGCCGGAAGGGCCCCCTTGAGTGCGTCGAGCCCGAAGACCAGCGCTCCCCACCGGCTTCCGAGGACCCTGGCGACGTTCGATGCGCCCGGATTGCCCGATCCCTCGGTGAGGATGTCGAGGCCCCGCGACCGAGCGACGATCACCGCGCTCGGAAACGTGCCGAGCAGGTACGTCAAAGGAGCAAGCGCGAGTACAGCGGTGATCCGCCAACCTTACGGCAGCCCGAACTTTGTCGCTGGGAGTGAGTTCAGTGCGTCGAGAGCGACAAGGGTCGGGGGCGTGAGTGGTCGAGCGAGGGACGCGGAACCAGTTCGACGCGCACGGCGCCAAGCATGGCGTCGGCGTCGCCGCCGACACATTCGGGATCGGGGCCATCGAGCGGCAACCCCGTGAAGAACTTGGCCGCCATGCACCCGCCCTGGCAAACGTCGTAACTGCCACAACTGGCGCACGCTCCAGCGGATTGCGGCTGGCGCAGCTCGCGGAACAGTTCGCTGTGCCTCCACACCTCGGTGAACCCGCCCGTGTCGCGTACCGTGCCGGCCCTGAACTGGTCGTGGATCACGAATGGGCAGGCGTACACGTCGCCGATCGGATCGATGAGGCACACCACACGCCCGGCACCGCACATGTTCAAGCCCGGCAATGACTCGCCCAGTGCGTTGAGGTGGAAGAACGAGTCTCCGGTGAGCACCGTTTCGCCCTTGGCGAGCAGCCAGTCATAGATCTGCCGTTGCTGACCATTGGTTGGATGCAGGTCGTGCCAGGTGTCGGCGCCGCGCCCGCTGGGGCGCAGGCGGGTGATGCGCAACTGCGCGCCGTACGAATCGGCCAGCGCCTTGAAGGCATCGAGTTGATCGACGTTGTGGCGGGTGACCACCACGCTGATCTTGAAAGGCCCGAATCCCGCAGCGGCCAGGTTGTCCATCGCCCGGCGAGCCATAGCGTAGGACCCGGTGCCGCGCACGGCATCGTTGGTGGCCGCGTCGATGCCGTCGATGCTGATCTGGATGTCGAGGTAGTCCATCGAAGCCAGTCGGCGGGCCTTCTCGGCGTCGATGTACGTGCCGTTCGTCGAGAACTTCACACCAATTCCGTTGCGGCCGTCGCCGGGGTCGATTGCATACTCGACCAGCTCGAAGAAGTCGCTGCGCACCATCGGCTCGCCACCGCCGATGTTTATGTAGAACACCTGCAGATCGCGCAGATCGTCGAGCACACGCTTGGCTTCGGCGGTGGTGAGCTCACGCGGATCGCGCCTGCCGCTCGACGACAGGCAGTGCACGCACTGCAGGTTGCACGCGTAGGTGAGCTCCCACGTGAGGCAGATCGGGGCGTCGAGCCCGAACTTCAGCTGCTCAACCAGCGACTGGGCGCTCACGCACGATCTCCGATTCGTTGAGGGTCGCAAAGGCCTTGGCGAACGACGGCCAGCGCGACTCGGAAATTCCACAGGCCTGCAGCGCCGCCGAGAGTGATGGCTGTTCAGCAAGCTGGCGGGCGACGGCAACGACATCGCGGCTCTTCAGAAAGACCAGCCGACGAGTGCCGTAGTGGTAGGCGAGCGCGCCGAACGGCTCGGGTCGCAGCGACACCTGCGGGTCGAGCTCCAGCGGCGTGTCGAGGAGCGACAAGTTCAGTACACGCCGCACATGCCGTCGATCGAGATCTCCTCGATCAGCAGCTCTTCTTCGATGTCGGCGTCGCCTGCAGAGGTTTCGACGATGTCTTCGTTCTCCATGGATCGGATCGTAGTGGCTGGGGTAGCGTTGTCGACCCCGTGGATAGCGACCTTTTCCCTGAGCTGGCGGTCGAGCGCGACCATCTGGCCTTCGCCCGGCGGTGCCGCGACGCGATGATCGAGCGGTTCGGCGCGGTCGACCCAACGGCCTCGGCCGACGAGATCACCGCGGAGTATGTCGAAGTGACCGTCGCCGAAGCACTGGAAGACCTCCACAGCCCCGGCGCAGGCGACTTCTTCGGACGCATCACCGACGAGCACCGCGACCGCTGGTACATCGGCCGGCGGCACATCGAGGACCAAGCGCACGATCCGGTGGTGGTTGATTGGCGGGCCCCGATCGCCGCGCCGTTCTATCGTGCGACGGGCGTCGATCCGTTGGGCCTCAGCCAACGGCGCCG
Organism: Ilumatobacteraceae bacterium; assembly: GCA_963720775.1. Taxonomy (GTDB): domain Bacteria; phylum Actinomycetota; class Acidimicrobiia; order Acidimicrobiales; family Ilumatobacteraceae; genus JAENVT01. Next base: position 16,153 of record CAVRGR010000006.1, read on the forward strand.
GTTCACGATGGTGGAGGGCGATCTTTCCGCCTACCTAGACGAGCAACTCGATGACCCCGACTCGATGACAGCGACCGGCGTTCCCGACCCGGTACTGGCCGAGATCGGTGCAGCGCGCACGGGTGCGATGCGTGAGATCGTTGCCACGATCCAGGCCGAGCAAGACGTCGTCATCCGTGCGCCGCTCGAGCAGTGTCTGGTCGTGCAAGGTGGACCGGGTACGGGGAAGACGGCCGTCGGGTTGCACCGTGCCGCTTACTTGCTGTTCGAGCATCGCCGTCGCCTGTCGCGCACTGGAGTGCTGGTCGTCGGTCCGAACTCGGTGTTCCTCGACTACATCGCCAACGTGCTGCCGTCGTTGGGTGAACGGCTGGTGCAGCAGCGAACAGCGCTCGACATCTGCGTGCCCAAGGTCGAGATCACTGGCCTCGACGACGATGCTGCGCGGCGATGGAAGGGTGCGCCTGAGATGCTCGATCGATTGGCGGGCGCGAGTGTTGGCCACGTCGTGCGACCCTCCGACGAGCTGCGGTTGCCGGTCGGGGCGCGCACGCTGGTGATCCCGGCCAAGGAGTTCTCTGGTTGGGTCGACGAGGCACTCGATGGAGTGACCCCGGTCAACCGCCGGCGCGAGGGGTTGAAGGGTCTGGTGCAGCGGGAGATGTTGCGGCGCACCGAGCGCGACGACGTGTGGGAACGTTCTCCGGAGCTGCGTGCGGCAGTGGCTCGGACATGGCCCACGCAGCAGGCGATCCGATTGGTCGACAAACTGCTTCCCGGGCCGTCGGGAAAGCGGCGGAAGTGGACCGTCGCCGATCAGTTCCTGGTCGACGAGGCCAACTCGTTGCTCAATGGCACACCGTTCACGTTCGGGCACGTCGTAGTCGACGAGGCCCAGGATCACTCGGCGGTCTCGTTGCGAGTGATCGGCCGGCGCAGCCCGCAGGGGTCGATGACGATCCTCGGCGACCTTGCCCAGTCCACCACCCCAGCGGGCCAGCAGGACTGGACCGAGGCACTCGGCCACATCCGCGCCCCGCACGCCGAGGTTGCCGTGCTGACCATCGGTTATCGGGTGCCTGGTCCGATCCTCGACGCGGCCAACCGCTTGCTGCCGTACACAGATGTCGCCAGTGAGCCGAGTCGAAGCGTGCGTGTGGAGGGAACGGCGCCAGTCGTTCGCCGCGTCGGACCGTCACAGTTGTTCGATGCTGTCGCCGCCGAGGTCCGCGACGTCCGCCACCGCCACCACAACACCGGTGTCGTGGCCCCACTTCCGCTGCACGAGTCGATCCGTCTAGCCCTGGCGGATCACGGTCTGCGCATGGTGAATCACGTGCACGACCTCGCCCACGACGACGTACCCGTGTTCACCGCCGAGGCTGTGAAGGGCCTCGAGTTCGACGGGGTCGTTGTTGTCAACGCTCATCAGATCTTCGATGGCTCGGCCCTCGGCGCCCGACTGCTCTACGTAGCGATGACCCGCGCAGTCCAGGTGCTCCACCTGGTCGGCGACGAGGCTCCTCCACCACAACTGGAATTGGACGCCTCGGCCGTCTAGGACTCGCCGGTTTGTTGGGCTGCAAGTCCCCGCACAGCCCACGAAGCCCCTCTGCGATCGAGTTGTGAAGCCACGGAACCATACGTGTCGTACTGTGGCTGCACAGTTCAGCTCGGCGCGATCGTGGCGGTCATCACGCAGTTCCCTTTACCCTTGGGCCGCTCATACGTGAAGCCCGCTTGCTCGTAGACGCTCCGAGTCAGGTTGTACAGGAACGACGACGAGATCTTCTTGCCCTCCGGGATGTCGTGCGGGTAGCCCTCGACGACGCCGCCGCCCGCCTGAGCGATCAGGTCGAGAGCGCCCCGCAGCGCAGCCACTGCGACCCCCTTGTGCCGGTAGGCCTTGTCCACGAAGATGCAGGTCAGCCGGTAGTCCGGAAGTTTGACCAGACCTGCCTCGTAGTCCTTGCGGTGATGGATGCCGGGCAGCTCTTCCGGGCTGCCGTACTGGCACCATCCGACTGCGACGTCACCGTCGAAGACCAGTGCCGCGTGCGCTCGCGCTTGGTTGACAAGCCGCTCTTTCCGGGCCCGGCCGTTCTCCCCGTCGGGCTCCCTGGCGGCATCCTGCGGGTGGAACCAAAGGCACCAGCACCCGGGCGGGCCGAACGAGGCGTTGCCCTGTCGCTCGATGAGCCGAGCAAAGTCGTCCCAAGTGTCGGGCCCGAGCGGTTTGATGATGTATTCGTTCACATCGGCACCGTAGACAAGATCAGCCAACTTGTCGCTGCCAAGTTGCTGGAAGCGGTCGGACCGACAGAGCTCCGATTGGTGCCGGTCTGCCGATGTGGTGATTTCGAGTGTCACACGGCGAAGACCGAGGCGCCGCGCAACACGTCGATGGCCAGATCCATCGAGCCCTCGACGTCGGCCGTGAGGTCGGTCGGGGCGATGCGTCGGGCAGCCAGCCGGCAGAACTCGACGGCGTCGGCGACGATGGTGACCGACGGTTCGCCGGCCTCGGCGCCGAGGCGCAGCGACTGGTTCCACACACCGCCGCCGCGGCCGGTCAACACGATCCGTGCGGTGTGCCCGCCGTCGTCGATCTTGCCGAGAATCATGCCCAACGGGATGGCTGCAACTGCGACATCGGTCATGAGGTGCAACCGGGCTGCGTCGAGCGGTGGGGCGCCACGACGCATCGCTCGGCACAGATCTTCGATGTGCGTCCACACCTCGAAGGTCCTCACCACGAGAACCGTTGAGATGCGCGTGTCGAGCATGTGGAACTTGATTCGACGGCGCATGGCCTCGACGTCGAGGCCGGCGATGTGGGCACACAGCTCGCCAGACACTTGCTGCCATCGGGCGACGGTCTCGGCGAAGTCGGCTCTCACGGATGCACGAACGGCGCCCTCGGTGAGGGCCAGGTGGTCGGCCTCGACGCTCTCGTCGATCTCGTGCTCCCACAATCCGAGTTGGCGACCGAGGTAGAGATCGACCTCCACGAGGTGGGCAACGAGTTGCGTCACGCTCCACCCGTACGGCTCGACGATTGCTCCACCGTCGGCCGTCGTCAACTCCGCAACGAACTCGCCGACCGTCTGCACGAAGGCTTCCGCAGGGTTTGCCTTGCGGCCTCCGCCCAGCGATTCGATGGGCTGCCCGCCAAGCCGTGCTCCTCGCGCCGCGGCGATGACGCCGTCGACGAGCGCGTCGGGAGGCCGGATGGCGACCGCGGCAGCGAGCAGGCCGAGGACCTCGTCGTCGGCATCGCTCACGCGAGACCCTCGAGAAGCACGGCGAGCTTGCTGAGCCCCAGTCGAAGCCGCGACTTGGCGGTGCCTTCAGGGATGCTGAGGCGTTCGGCAACTTGACGGAACGTGCAGCCGCCGAAGTACGCGAGCATCACGGCTTCACGTTGTTGCTCGGGCAACGACGAGACGGCGGCACGAACCCGTTCCGCCGTTTGCGAGCGGTCGAAGTCGTCACCGATCTCGAACAGATCGAGGTTGGTTGCGTCGCTGCCGACCCGGTCTTCGCGTGCGGAGCGGCGCGAGTTGCGACGTACTTCATCAACGGCACGACGATGGGTCAGGGCACCGAGGAAGGCGCGCAGGGTGCCGCGTTCGGCATCGAATCGATCGGGGTTTTGCCAGATGTAGACGAACACCTCTTGGGTGATCTCCTCGGCATGAGCGGTCGATGATGTGACCCGTCGGGCAAGCCCGTAGACCATCGGTGAGTACCGCTCGTAGATCGTTTGCAGGGCCCTGTCGTCGCCCACCGCCATCCGCGCCACCAGGCTGACATCGGTCGGACCGGCCGGCGACACGGCTTTCACCGAGCGAACGATAGTCATCGTCATCTTGTGCCTCCGTCAGTCGAGTGCCAGGTCGGCGAGCGCTGTGAGGGTGCCGCTCGCGACCGTTCTGTCGCCACCTATCTCCGCGTGCAGATCGCCAACCGAGATCCGGTTGGCGACCCGCCGGCAGAAGGCCACGGAGTCGACCGCGATCTCGGCCAACTCGTCGCCGTTCGCCGGCCACACCCCGCCGCCGGCGCCTGTCAACACGATTCGGATCCGGTCGTCGCCGACCAGGCGTACGAGTGGCATGACTGCTCGCGTCATCAGCCACAACCGTTCCGGGTCTGGCTCGACGCGGTCGAGCCCGACGGCGCGGCGCAGATCGTTGTCGTGGGTCCACAGCTCGAACACTCGGCCGAGCAGCAAGAACCTGACGTCGGCGGTCACGGACCCGAATCGGGCGGGCTTCGACAGACCGTCATCGTCGAGCGACGCGAGGTGATCGGTGACCACCGCCGTGGAGTGGGCGAACTGGGCCGCTGCCTGCGCCGGGGTCGAGGCTTCCGCTGCAGCGATGGCGGGGCGAGTGACCTCGATGTGATCCGTCGATTCGCCAAGGGGTGTCCCGGTTTCGCCGACGCCGAGTTCGGCAGCCATCGCCAACTGCGTGCCGACGAGATGGCCGACCAGTTGGCCGACCGTCAGCCCGTTGACCGCGGGTCGAGTCCAATCGTCGGCGACCAGCATGCCGAGCGTGCGTTGCACGTCGTCGACGGCTCGGCCGAACGCGGCAACCTCGTTGCCCTCCGGCGGTGGTTGCAGGGGAGCGGAGGGTCGGCTGGCGAGCGCCGCCCGCATCACGGCAGAACGATCGTTCGAAGGAGCCTGCTCAGTGAGCGATGCGAGGACCGCACCGATGTCTGGGGGAACGTGTTGTTCTGTCACGGGAGTTCTTTCTGGATGTGGCCAGGGTATTCGCCGCCGATCGCCTCGTGGATCACCGAGGATGCCGGATCTTGTCGCGGATCATCGGGGCACTATCGTCGCTGGCACAACAGGACACGGGGGTTCAACTGTGAAGACGAAGGCTGCGATTCTGTGGGAACGACACACGCCGTGGAGCGTCGAAGACATCGAGCTCGACCCGCCGAGAACGGGCGAGGTGCTCGTCAAGCTGGCGGCCAGCGGGATGTGCCACAGTGACGAGCACCTGGTCACAGGTGATCTCGCGGGAGCAACCGCAGAACCGCCTTGCATCGGCGGGCACGAGGGTGCCGGTGTGGTGTTGGAGGTCGGCCCCGGGGTCTTCTCCCTCGCGGCGGGTGACCACGTCGTCTTCGGCTTCATTCCCGCATGCGGCCGCTGCCCGAGCTGCGCGTCGGGGCACAGCAACCTCTGCGACCTCGGTGCCCTCAGTCCACTCGGCATGCAGTTCTCCGACGGGACGAGTCGCCATCATGCTCAGGGTCAAGACCTGCGGCTCGCCATCGGCGTTCTCGGTACGTTCGCTCACCACACCGTCGTCAACGAGGCGAGCTGCATCAAGATCGACAGAGAGATCCCCCTCGACCGCGCCTGTCTCATGGGTTGCGGTGTCGTCACCGGCTGGGGCTCCGCCGTCTACGCCGCGGGCGTCGAGCCCGGCGACACGGTCGCTGTCGTCGGTGTCGGGGGCATCGGTGCGAATGCCGTGCAGGGCGCGCGGTTGGCCGGGGCGCGGGTGATCGCGGCGATCGATCCGGTGGAGTTCAAGCGGGAGAAGGCGATGGAGTTCGGCGCCACGCACACGCATGCGTCGATCGACGAGGCGCTGGGCGCAATGTCCGTGACCACCTGGGATCGTGGCTTCGACAAGGTGATCATGACGATGGGCGTCGGCAACGGCGATGCACTCGGGCAGGCCTTCTGGTTGGGTGGCAAGCGCAGCAAGATCGTCGTCACCAACATCCATCCCACGGCCGAGGCTTCAATCGCTGTGCCGGCGGCTTTCCTCACCTTCTTCGAGAAGCAGTTGATCGGGTCGCTGTTCGGTTCGGCGAATCCCCGGCGTGACATCCCGAAGTTGCTCGAGCTCTACACCCAGGGCCAACTCGACCTCGACGGCCTGGTCACCCGCACCTACCCGCTCGAAGGGATCAACGACGGATATGCCGACATGTACGCCGGCAAGAACATCCGTGGCGTGCTGGTGTACGAGTGACCCATGGCTGATGCCGCCACCTTGGTCGAGCGGGTGCTCGGCCGTGTGGTCGGTCGGGAGCGGGAGGTCGAACTGGTCGTCGCCGCGCTTGCCGCCGATCGACACGTGCTGCTCGAAGGCCCTCCCGGCACGGGCAAGAGCACGCTGCTACGCGCCGTCGCCGACGAGCTCGGCTTCGGCTTCGAGTTCGTCGAGGGCAACGCCGAGCTGACGCCGGCTCGACTGGTCGGTCACTTCGACCCGGCGCGAGTGCTGGCCGATGGGTACGACCCGGACGTGTTCGTCGACGGTCCACTCGTGTCGGCGATGCGCGACGGCTCGCTGCTGTACATCGAAGAGATCAACCGAATCCCCGAAGAGACACTCAACGTGCTCATCACCGTCATGAGTGAACGCGAGTTGCACGTGCCGCGCCTCGGGCGGGTCGTCGCCGAACCCGGCTTCCGGCTCGTCGCGGCCATGAATCCTTTCGACGCCGTCGGCACAGCCAGGATCAGCAGCGCCGTGTACGACCGCGTGTGCCGGCTATCGGTCGATTACCAGTCGGCAACCGACGAGGAGGCCATCGTCGCCAAGCTGGTCGAGCCGACGCCCGACCTGCACTGGCTGGCCAAGGTCGTGCAGGTCGTTCGCTCGACCCGCACTCATCCCGACGTTCGCATCGGTTCCTCGGTGCGTGGGGCCATCGACGTTGCCGCGGTTGCAGCTTCGCTGGCTCCGCTGCGGCACTCGTCGGCCACCGCGTTCGACGTCGGGCTCGACAGTGCAATCGTCGCCCTGTCCGGCCGGCTTCGGCTGCGCGACGGTGTGTTGCGCAGCGCCGAATCGGTGGTGACCGAACTGTGGAACGAGGTGTTCTCGGAGCACGACCCCGGGTCGCCGGGAAAAGCGACCGCCCCACACGGGGCGCCGGACCCAACCACCTAGCCCGCGAGGGCGCCGATGCAGACGCGGCGATGGCCGAGTCGCGGCGGCGCACCTCTTCACGGCGCGAGCTTGCTCGCAATCCGCGTTTCGAACAGATCTCACCGGAGGTGGGCGAGCTGGACGAAGCCGCCGTCGAGACCGGATTGCTCGACGACGCCGACGGGACGCTCGCTCTGCTGGCCGAGCTGATCGGGGCGACCGACCAGCGTCTCCGCGAACTGGCTCGGCGGCTCGCCGGGCGGCTGTTCCTCGACCTCGCCCGGCGTGGTCCGTCGGCGCGCCGCGGCGTGGGCAAGATCATTGAGCAGCCCTACCGGCCGGATGGGGGCGACCTCGACTTCGACGCCAGTTTCGATGCCATAGCCGAGGCCGCGGCCGGACACATCGCCATCGACGTCGAGCGTTTGCGGCTGCGGTCGTGGAGCACCCCCGACACAGCACTGTGTCTCGTGCTCGATCGCAGCGGTTCGATGGGCGGAAAGCCGCTGGCGACTGCGGCGACAGCTGCCGCAGCGGTTGCTCTGCGCAACCCGAACAGCTACAGCGTGTTGGCGTTCGGCAGAGACATCGTTGCAATCAAGAGCCAGACGGGACAGATGTCGAACGAACGGGTGGTAACCAACGTGTTGTCGCTCCGCGGCCACGGCACCACTGATCTGGCGGGTGCTCTGCGAGCTGCGGCGCAGCAGTTGGGCCGCAGTCGTGCGGCACGGAAGATCACCATCGTGCTCAGCGATTGTCGGGCCACGGTCGAAGGCGACGTTGCCGCCGCCGCTGCGGCGCTGCCCGAGATCGTCGTGATCGCTCCAGCGCAGGACTGCGACGAGGCGGTCAGCTTCGCGGCAGCGTGCGGTGCCCGGCTCGCAACCGTTGACGGACCCTCTGGTGTGGTCGAGGCCTTGGCAGCCGTTCTGGAAGGTTGATCAGCACTCGAGGTTGGCGTCGGGCACGATCGCCGACCGCGGAACGTTTGACTGTGGCGCCGTATCGACGGTTGCAGGGTTGGTGCTTCCCGCATCCTGGGTGCTCGACGGAGCGACAGACGTGACACCCGGCGACTTCGCGGACGTCGTGGTCTTGGCCACCGTAGTAGTAGTGGTGTTGGCGGCCGAGGTCTCGAACTGTTGATCCGGCGCCGAGGCCAACGGCGCCTTGCCCCTGAAGATGTCGAGGATCGCTTGCATGTTCTTCGAGTCCTTGTGCCAGATCAGCACGTCTGCGCCGCTGACGATCTTCCCCGTCGCCTCGATCTGGTAGGTGCGGATCCCTGATGGAGTGACCTTGCGGACGACGCCGACGAATTCGATCATCTTGTCGATCGTCATTCCCAGGTCGACGACGAGGTCGTCTCGGTACGACGCGTAGAGGCTGCTGATGATCTTCGGCCTGAGGATGTTGTTCTTCAGTGCTGCAGTCAACGTGCGCCGCAGGAAGTCTTGCTGCCTGGCGATGCGACCGAGGTCGGAAGACGGGTCCTGATGCCACTTCCCCGCGTCGTCCTGGTACTCGAAATACCGTGAGCGCACATATTTGAGCGCTTCGACGCCGTCGAACACGTGGCAACCCTTCACGGGAACGTTGAGCCCGCTATGAACATCCCTGACCGGGTATGGCAGCGGCACGCCGACGCCTCCGACGCCGGTCACGAGTCGTTGGAACGCGCAGAAGTCGATCTGGATGAAATGATCGATGGGGACACCGAACTCTCCTTGGATCGTGTCGATCAACAGTTGCGGATCATCCTTGTGGTAGGCGCTGTTGATGCGGCTGGTCCCGTGCCCCGGGATCTTTACGTAGAGGTCGCGAGGGAACGACAGCACCGCGGATCGATTCGTCGCCGGGTCGAGACGGATCACCATGATGGTGTCGCTGCGTTCGCCTGAGCGCGCTCCCTTGTCCTGGAGATCGACGCAGCTCTTGTCGGTGGTGTTGTCGGCGCCCGTGACGAGGAAGTTCATTGCCGTCGGGTCGGCCTCCGGGAAGGTGTCGGGAGGGCCTTGCTCGTCGGCGGGAAGTGTTTGGCCCGGCGCCGCTGTCTCGGTGACCCCATCGCCGTTGCCGTTCCCGGCGCCGCGGCTGTTGCCGGTGTTGATCGCTACCTTGCGGCCCTTCTCGCCGGCGCTCTTGCCGATGAGCAGGCCCACGGCTCCGGCGAAGCACAGCACGACGATGATGCAGTTGAGCACGAGCACCATTCGTTGGCCGGCGCTGTGGTGCCCGCGGAACGGCTGCGATGCTGTCGAATCCGCTTCGGCCATGAGCCGTGCAGGCTAGCCCCACGATCCGAGCGATTGGCAGCAGCCCGATCGGCGCTGTGAGTATCGTCGAGTCGTGCCATCGAACCGGCCTCTGTGGATGAACCGACTCGACAGGCTGCACTTGCTCGCCCCACTGAGAATCCTGGCGATCATCGTTGTTGCGATCATCGTCGCGCTGGTCTTGCGGGCGTTGATCTCCCGGGTGCTGCGGCGCACGCTCGGCCTGGCCGGGACCGAGCGCGTGCGCGCCGAGGCACGGCAGCGAGCGTTGGCGTCGGCGCTGCGTTCCGCCGTGGTCGGTGTCGTGTGGGGCACGGCCGTCATCACGATCGTCAGCGAGCTCGGTGTGAACATCGGCGGCTTCATCGCCACGGCCACCATCATCGGCGGTGCCGTGGCCTTCGGCGCGCAGACGTTGATCCGCGACGTGATCGCCGGCCTGTTCGTGCTTGCCGAAGACCAGTACGGCGTCGGCGACCAGGTCGACATCGGCTACGCCAGCGGCGAGGTCGAACGAATCACACTGCGCAGTGTGCGCCTCCGCGACGGTGCCGGTCGGGTCTGGCACGTGGCGCACGGCAACGTTGTACGAGTCGCCAACCTGTCGGAGTCGTCTCTGGCTCTACTCGACATCGAGGTAGCCCGCAGCAGTGACCTCGCTGTGCTCGAGGAGGTTGCCGAGCGGCTCGGCCGGCAGCTCGGCGCCGATGCCTCGGCGTCATCGGTGATGACCGGCGCCCCCACGATCGTCGGTCTCACGGATGTGCGCGACGACCGCTTGATCTATCGACTTGCAGCACCGACCTTGCCCGGCAGGCACGAGGAGGTCCGTCGTGTCTGGCGCATGCTCGTGGTCGAGGCATTTCGAGAGGGGTCGTTGAGCTACCCCGTCGCGCCGACGGCTGCGGCCCAAGTGGTGCCGCCGTCGCCTCCTACTGAGTAGCCGTCAGTCGGTGACGACGACCGTCGTGCCGATGCCGGCGAAGTCCCACATGAACATGGCGTCGGCCGTAGCCTGGCGAACGCATCCACCCGACAGCGCCTGCCCGAGCTGAGCGTCGGATTCGATCGGCACGCCATTCTCCTTGGGGATCTCGTGGAACCCGATGTTGTCGCCCTTCGGGCCGTGGGCGAAGCGAACCATGAACCTCATGCAGATGTTCGGATGGTCGATGTTGCAGGTGAAACTCGATCGCGAGAACACCTGGTAAGTACCGGGGTTCGGCTGGCCGAACCGGCCCGAGACCCGATACGTGCGAACGGTGACGTTGTTGCCGTCGACGATCCACACGCGCATGCTGTTCTTGGAGTAGACCACGCGCCGACCAGTTCCCGAAAGGTACGGAACGCCGGTGTCGGGCGGGGCGATCGACACCGTGGTGGTCGGATCCTCGCTCGGCGGTGGCGGAAGCGTCGGAGTCTCCTGGATGCTGCTGCCCCGCGTTGCCGGTGCGGGAGCCTCGGCAGGCTGGAGATAGCTGGTGGCGATCGGCACGTCGACCGGTGCGTCGGCAGCGGCCGTTGTGGTGGTCGACGACGGGGGAGTGGTCGCCGACGCTGAAGTGGTCGGCAGCGCAGCATTCACACAAAGCGCGACAAAGCTCACGAACAGCGCTACAAGTCGAACCCTCCCCTTCACCGTGAGAACGCTAGTTGGTCGTACCTGCGTTCGTCGAGGGGGCCAGTCTCACGGCCGTCATCAGCACGTCGCCGGCCGACAGGGTGAATTCAGCGATCCCGCCGGCATCGGCGAGGTCGGCGCGGCAGGCCTCGATGGCTGCCAGGGCCGCGGCCGGGCCATCGACGATCAGTTCCTCGACCTCGGCTCGCTGACTGAGCTTGGCCTCGGTCTTGGCACGACGGATGGTTCCGAGAACCTCGCTGACCGGAGCAAGCATCGAGACATCACCGAGAGAGAGCATCGTCTCGGGCGTCGGCCACGCCATGGCGTGCACCGATCCCTCCTTCCACCAGCTCCACACCTCTTCGCTGACGAACGGCAGGAACGGGGCGAACAGACGGTGCACCACGTCGAGGGCTCGACGCAACGCGGCGCGGGCTGAGTGCGCGGCTTCGTCACCGTGGCTCCCGTAGGCGCGACCTTTGACCAGTTCGACGTAGTCGTCGCAGAACCACCAGAAGAACTCCTCGGTGCGCTCGAGCGCCCGGGCGTAGTCGAAGTCGTCGAACGCACGAGTCGCATCGTTGATGACCTCGGCGAGGCGGGCGAGCATCGCTCGGTCGATGGCCGCACTGGCGACCGTGCCTGCGGGCGGCTCACCGAAGCCGAGCACGAACTTGGTGACGTTGAGCAACTTGGTGCACAGCTTCCGCCCGATCTTCATCTGTCCCTCGTCGAACGCCGTGTCGACACCCGGCCGGCCGGATGCGCCCCAGTAGCGGACGGCATCGGTGCCGTACTCCTCCAAGAGGTTGATCGGCGTGACGGCGTTGCCCTTGCTCTTGGACATCTTCTTTCGATCAGGATCGAGGATCCAGCCGGAGATGGCTGCATTCGTCCAAGGAAGGCAACCATGTTCGTGATGACTGCGCACGACGCTGCCGAACAGCCAGGTGCGGATGATGTCGTGGGCCTGAGGACGCATGTCCATGGGGAACACGCGGGCAAACAGGTCGGGGTCGTCGACCCACCCGCCGGCGATGTGCGGGGTCATCGACGACGTGGCCCACGTGTCCATGACATCGGGATCGCCGATGAACCCGTTCGGCTTGCCGCGTTGGTCGTCGGTGAATCCGGCCGGACAATCGATCGAGGGATCGATGGGCAACCGGGACGCGTCGGGCGTGAGCACCTCGTCGTACAGCGGACTGCCTTCGTCATCGAGCCGATACCAGAGCGGGATCGGCACGCCGAAGAACCGCTGCCTGCTGATGAGCCAATCACCGTTCAACCCACCGACCCAGTTCTGGTAGCGGTTGAGCATGTATGCGGGATGCCAGTGGATCTCGGTGCCGCGTTCCAGTAGTTCGTTGCGCAGCTTCTCGTCGCGACCGCCGTTGCGGATGTACCACTGGCGAGTGGCGACGATCTCCAACGGTCGTGTGCCGCGTTCGTAGAACTTCACCGCGTGGCTGACGGGCCGTGGTTCGCCGAGCATCTCGCCGGATTCGACGAGCAGTTCGACGATCTTGCGCTGAGCCTGCTTCGGTGCCAGGCCGGCGACGTGCCCGTACGCCGCTTGGCCGGCCGGCGTACGGATCCATTCGGGGGTATCGATGGCCATGCGTCCGTCGAAGCCGATCAGGGCACACGACGGCAGGTCGAGCTCGCGCCACCAGGTGACGTCGGTGACGTCGCCGAATGTGCAGATCATGGCCATGCCGGTGCCCTTCTCCGGGTCGGCCAGGTGATGGGCGAGAATCGGCACTTCGACTTCGAAGAGCGGGGTGCGGACCGTTGTACCGAACAGTGGGCGGTACCGGGGATCGTCGGGGTGAGCGACCATTGCCACACAACTGGCCAGCAACTCCGGCCGGGTGGTATCGATCAGCAGATCGCCGCCACCGTCGGTGCGGTGGAACGCCAGCTTGTGGAACGCGCCCTGAACATCGCGGTCTTCCATCTCCGCCTGGGCGACCGCGGTTCGCTCGTCGATGTCGTACAGCGTTGGGGCATCCTGTTGGTAGGCCTCGCCACGGGCCAGGTTGTGCAGGAAGGCAAGTTGGCTGACACGCTGCGACCGTTCGCCGATCGTCGTGTACAGGAACGACCAGTCGATGGAGATGCCCAGCCGTCGAACGAGCTGTTCGAACACTTCCTCGTCGTCGTGGATCACGCTGTGGCACAACTCGACGAAGTTGGGGCGGCTCACCGGCACGGCGCGGTGGTCTTTCGGGACGTCGCCGTTGAACGGAGGGGTGAACCCTGGCTCGTAGGGCAGCGACGGATCGCAACGAACACCGGTGACGTTCTGCACGCGGCGTTCGGTGGCCAGGCCGTTGTCGTCCCATCCGATCGGGTAGAACACCGACTTGCCGCGCATTCGTTGGAAGCGGGCGACCGTGTCGGTGTGGGTGTAGCTGAACACGTGGCCGATGTGCAACGAGCCACTCGCCGTGGGCGGCGGCGTGTCGATGGCGAATACCTGGTCGCGGCTCGCAGAGCGATCGAAGCGGTAGGTGCCATCGGCCTCCCACCGCTGCATCCAGCGGGCCTCGACACCGTCGAGCGACGGCTTGTCAGGGATGTTCGTCATAGTTGTCCAAGGCTACCGACTCGGCGTGTTCGGCATCAGGCAGAGATGTGTGCACATCATGTGCTAATGTGTGCACATGGATATTGGCGTCCGCGAGTTGAAGCAACATCTCTCCGACTACCTCGACCGCGCCGAGCGCGGCCAGGTCATCACGATCACCGAACGAGGGCGCCCGAAGGTTCTCCTCGTGCCGCTGCCGGGCGGCGGCGACCGGCTCGCCAACGGGATCGACGAAGGCTGGATCCGGCCTGCGGTCAAGTCCGCAGCCCTGGCGCCGGCGCGGCGGGCACCAGCACGAGCACTGATCGGCGACGTGCTCGAACACGACCGCAGCGACTGATCCACATCGTCGATGACGACCTACGTCGACTCGAGCGCGCTGTTGAAGCGTTACGTCGGCGAGCCCGATTCCACGTCGGCCGATCGCTTGCTGCTGAGTGATCCAGTGCTCGTCACCAGCTGGGTGACGCTTGTCGAGGTGCGCCGCGATCTGCCTCGTTTGCTCGACGGTCCGGCGCTTCGCGAGGCCAAGCAACAGTTCACGAACGATCTCGATGCGTTCGCGATGGTCGCGGTGGACGAGGCAGTGTGCCGCGCGGCTGCCCAGATCGGAGAGCAGCTCGCGGTGCCATCGCTCGACGCCATCCACTTGGCGAGCGCCCAGCGACTCGTCGTGCCGGGGTTGCCGTTCATCACGTTCGATCTACGACAAGCGCAAGCGGCTCGGTCGCTCGGCTTCACCGTGCTGGGGACCTGATCACGCCCGTGGCCGTAGTGCGTTGCGCACACGTTCTGCCCAGCCGACCGATTCGGTCGACACCCCGCGTGCATGAAGCTCGTCGCGTTGTGCCGCCAGGGCCGCCGCCGCGTCGGCGGCGCCGATGTCGGTGAGCCACTGCTCGATCTCGGCGCGTAGGTGTGAGGCCAGCGCAGGGCTCGCTCCGCCGGTGCTGATCGCCACGGTGACGACGCCGTCGCGTGCGATTGCCGGGAGCGTGAACGTGCAGTTTGCGGGGTCGTCGGCAGAATTCACCCAGATGCCGCGCGCTCGAGCGTCGGTCGCCACCGCAGCGTTGGTCGATGGATCGTCGGTGGCGGTGACCACCAACCGAACGCCGTCGAGATCGGTCGCTTCGTAGGCGCGATCGATGACGCGCACCGGCAGATCCCGGATGGCATCATCGATCCTCGGGGCGACGACGGTGAGGTCGGCACACGCTGCCACCAGGCCACCGATCTTGCGCTCGGCCACCTTGCCGCCGCCGACGACCAGCACCGGCACTCCGGCGAGATCGAGCACGATCGGGTAGTCGAAGGGCACCGCTGAAGGCTAGCAACAGGCAATTGCTCTAATCTTGATCGACTTTGTCGGAATTCGGTAGCATGCCAAGGTGAGCCTGCTCCAGACCCCCGCCGACATCGAGCAGTTGCACCCTACCGAGGTGGCCGTCACGTCGAGCTTCGAGGATGCTGTGCTCGTTCACCTCGCAGCGAGCGTCGATCCAGCGGCCGACATCGTCCTGCTCGACACGCAACACCTCTTTGCCGAGACGTGGTGGCTCGTCGAGCAGATGCAGAACCAAGGCGGCAGTCTGATCCTCGTCGATGAAGCAACCAACACCACGGCGGGCGCGATGATGATCACCGAGGCCGCGTGATCTCACTCGTCGGCGCCGGGCCTGGCGACCCCGACCTGTTGACGGTCCGCGGGTTGCGTCGGCTGCAGACCGCCGACGTCATCGTGCACGATGCGCTCGTTGGCACCGCTGTTCTCGCGCTTGCACGAGAGGGTGCCGAGTTGATCGACGTCGGCAAGCGACCGGGGGCCCCCGTCCCGCAGGAGCTGATCAACGAACTGCTGGTTCAACTCGGCGAGAGCGGGCGCAACATCGTTCGCCTCAAAGGCGGCGATCCGTTCGTGTTCGGACGGGGTGGCGAAGAAGCGCTTGCCCTCGTGGCCGCCGGCCTCGACTTCGAAGTCGTCCCCGGTGTGTCGTCGGTGATTGCCGCGCCCGCTGCTGCCGGAATTCCGGTGACCCACCGTGGAGTGAGCGCATCGTTCACGGTGGTCACCGGCCACCGGCAGCGCGGCGAGACTGCGGTCAACTGGCAAGCGCTCGCTCAGGTCGGGGGAACGATCGTGGTGCTCATGGGTGTTGCCCAACGCGGCATCGATTGCCGAGGCGTTGATCGCCGGAGGGTTGCCATCCGACACGCCTGTTGCCGCGATCCAGCGAGCGACCTCGAGCGATCAACGTGTCGTGCGTTGCGCGGTGTCCGAACTGGCCGGTGTCGCTGTTGAATCACCGGCGACGATCGTCATCGGCGCGGTCGCCGCGTTCGACCTCGCCGGCGAATTCATCCGGGGGCTCACGGCTGCCGACACGTAGGCTGGCGGGCCATGCTGCACCTGTACGACACGGCGACCCGGGAGGTACGTGAGCTCGCTCTGCGCGAGCCGGGCACGGTGAGCATCTACTTGTGTGGCCCAACGGTGTACGGGCCGCCGCATCTCGGCCACGGGCGGGCGACGCTGGTCTACGACGTGCTTCGTCGATACCTCGAATGGCGCGGGCTGCACGTTCGACTGGTCAGCAACGTCACCGACATCGACGACGCCATCATCAATCGCGCCAATCGCGAGAATCGGCCATGGAAGGACATCACCACCAAGTGCGAGGCCGTTTGGTTCCAGGCGATGGACAAGCTCGGCGTCGCCCGGCCCACCGACGTCCCCCACGCCACCGAGTACGTCGAGGAGATGACGTCGATGATCGGACAGCTGGTCGACATCGGCCGCGCTTATGTCACCGACGACGGTGTGTACCTCGACGTCGAATCCGTCGAGGACTACGGGCTGCTCGTCAACCAGCGACTGGGTGACATGATCGAAGGCGGTGGCGATCGTGAGGTGTTCGGCGCCGAGAACAAGCATCATCCTGCCGACTTCGTGTTGTGGAAGATGGCCAAGCCCGGTGAACCGTCGTGGCCCTCACCCTGGGGCGACGGCCGGCCCGGCTGGCACAGCGAATGCGTGGTGATGAGCCTCGACCTGCTGGGTGAAGGGTTCGACTTGCATTGCGGCGGGATGGATCTGAAGTTCCCGCATCACGAGAACGAACGTGCCCAGGCGGTCGCGCTGGGCAAGCGCTTTGCCAACCACTGGATGCACAACGGGTTCGTCGTCGACGCCGAGGGCGAGAAGATGTCGAAGAGTCTCGGCAACGTCGCCAATCTTCTCGACCTGATGGACCTCTACGATCCGCGTGCCTATCGCATGTTGCTGCTGCAGTCGCACTACCGCGGCCCCGTCTCCGTCGGCCAGGACAACATCGACGCATCGGTCAACGCGCTGGCGGGTCTCGACTCGTTTGCCTCGCGCACCGCCGGAGTCGTCGCCGCGGAGCCCGACAGCGACGTGATCGCCCGGTTCTGCGAGCGGATGGACGACGACCTCGATACACCTGGCGCTACTGCTCTGCTGTTCGACACCGTGCGACGAGCGAACGCCGCACTCGACTCGGGCGACGCCGCTGCACCGGCCCTTGTGGCTGCCGTACACGAGATGTGCACTGCGGTCGGGCTGGTGCTGAACGCGGGCGGAGATGTTCCTGCGGACGTGGCTGCCAAGGCGACTGCACTCGATGCTGCCCGCAGCGCCAAGGACTTTGCCACGGCCGACGCCATCCGCGCCGAGTTGCAGACGTCGGGCTGGACCGTGGAGACCACGAAGGCCGGTACCACCGTCCGTCGGTGACGGTTTCGCGTTGCTCAGCCGGTCGACGACATCGACGGCACAGTCGGCATCTCCACGTCGAGGCTGATCTGCATGGCCGTTTCGATGAACGCCTGTGCCGCTCTCGACTGCAAGCGATCGCGGTGCCAGATGATGCCGATCTGCCGGTCGAGGCTGGCGTTGATTCCGCGGATGGCGACCTGCGCATCGGGGATCGATCGCTCAACGGTGAGCAACGGTACGATCGCCACACCGAGCCCGATGGCTACGAGTCGCTGCGTGGTGAGGTTGTCGTCGCTACGGAAGACGATGTTCGGTCCGACGCCAACTCGCTCGAGCGCCCGGGCAGTGCGGAGGGCGCAGAAGTCGTTGCTCGGCATCGAGATCATCCGCTCACCTTCCAATTGGGAGAGGTCGATCGTGTCGGCCTGGGCCAGCCGATGGGTTGGGGCGGTGATGAGCACGGAAGGATCGCGGATGAGCTCGACCATCGGGTGCGACTCCTCGAGCGAGGCGATGTCGGCGAAGGCGAGGTCGGCTTGGCCGCTGCGTATCAAACCTTCGATGTGCGAGATGACCGGTTCGTTGCGTAGTTCGATGTTGATGTTCGGCCAATCGGCACCGAAGCGAGCAAGTGTCGGAGGCAGCAGCCGCGAGCTGGCCGACTGAAAGGTGCCGACGCGCGAAAACCCCTG
Source organism: Ilumatobacteraceae bacterium (assembly GCA_963720775.1). Classification (GTDB taxonomy): domain Bacteria; phylum Actinomycetota; class Acidimicrobiia; order Acidimicrobiales; family Ilumatobacteraceae; genus JAENVT01. Next base: position 33,997 of record CAVRGR010000006.1, read on the forward strand.
CGTCACCAGCTGCGAGCGCGTCGAGGTCGGCCTTCGCCGCAGCGAGTCGGGCGACGATGTGGCCGGCGTGCTCGAGCAGCACCTTGCCGGCTTCGGTGAGTGATACAGCGCGTGGTCCGCCCGGTCGCTCGACGAGACGGTGCCCGACGGCGCGCTCGAGCGCGGAGATCTGTTGGGAGATGGCGCTCTGGGCGTATCCCAGTCGGGTTGCAGCCTGCGAGAACGATCCCGTCTGGGCAACTGCTTCGAGGGCGACCAGGTGACGCACCTCGACTCCGACGGGTAGATCATGTTCTCCGATGGACTTCAGCATTTATATCTATTTCCCTTATCAATCAGACTGGACGATACTACGGTACAACTTCGATTCTGGGAGGTGATCATTATGGCAGGTTTGGTCCTCATCGCACTGCTCGTGGGAGCTGCACTGGCCCCGCGTTTCGGCGTCGACTCACGCCCAGGTTTCTCCGGCCGCCCCGACTGGCGTCCTCGCGTCGGCTGATGTTTTCCGGCACCCTCCGCCGGAGAACCTCGACCGTGCCCTTCTCGTAGTCACCGCGCAGGCGTCGAATCGGTACCCGACAGGCCGATTCGACGCCGGCGACGGGGTGGGCAGGTACTTGATCAGATAAAACGGGGGGTCGTGGCGAAGCGAGAGCGCACTCCGGTGCCCAAGGGGTACTGGACGATCTGGACCACGGTGGCTCTCGACCTCATCGGATTCGGGATCATCGTGCCGATCCTCGGTCGATACGCCGAGCGCTTCGGTGCGTCGGGTCTCACGGTCGGATTCCTGTTCGCATCGTTCTCGTTGGCCCAACTGCTGTGTGCGCCATTGCTCGGGCGGCTGTCGGATCGCATCGGCCGCAAGCCGGTGATCATCATCTCGCTCGTGGGCACTGCAATCGGCAGCTTCATCACCGGCGCTGCAGGCGTGCTGTGGCTGCTGTTCGCCGGTCGCATCGTCGATGGCGCCTCGGGGGGCAGCTTGTCGGTGGCTCAGGCGGCCGTCGCCGACCTTGCTCCCGAGGCGGAACGGCCGCGGTTGATCGGGCTGCTCGGAGCGGCCTTCGGAGTTGGCTTCGTGCTCGGGCCGGCGATCGGCGGGCTGGCCGCGCTGGGTGGTCCCCACGTTCCCTTCTACGTCGCCGGTGTTCTGGCAAGCATCAATGCGATCGCCGCCATCGTTCGACTGCCGGAAACTCATCACGCCGGCGATCGCGTTCGACATCACGGTCTGAGCGCACCCCTCTCACCGGTGTTGCGCCGCCTGGCGGTCGTCGGCTTCGTCACCGTCGTGGCCTTCACGGCGTTCGAGGCAACGTTCTCGTTGTTCGGCGATCGCCGATTCGGGTTGACCGAGGCCTCATCCGCGGCCGTCTTCCTCGGTGTCGGTCTCGTACTGGTGGTGATCCAAGGTGGTGCCTACGGGCATCTCGTGAAACGATTCGGCACACAACGGCTCTTCGCTGCGGGCCTCACGTTGCTGGTCGCCGGCCTCGCCGTCACGGCGGTCGCCAAGGTGTGGCCGGTGTTGATCGTCGCTCTGTTGCTGCTCTCCCTCGGTCAGGGCGTGGCGTCACCTTCGATCACGTCACTTGTCACCGAGCTCGCCCCACGCGAGCGTCGGGGCGAAGCGTTGGGCTTCCAGCAGTCGGCAAACTCCGTGGCGCGTGTGGTCGGGCCTCCTGCCGCAGGTGCATTGTTCGACCGAGTCGGGATCTGGAGTCCCTACGCCGGCGGCGCGGTGCTGTGCGCAGCAGCGGTCGGCCTCGTTGTGACTTGGGGCCTGCATCAGGTGCCGGTTCTGGCGCCGGCCGGCTGCGAGAATGTCCGGATCAGTGACTGACATGCTCGAACACCGCGCCCTGGATCGGCTTGCCGATTTCGAATCCCGTTGGCTCTCGGATTCGCGGCCCACTCGTCGCGACCCGACTCCGATGGGCTATCAGCCGGGCCTCGACGGCCTGAGGGCGATCTCGGTGATCGCAGTCATCCTGTACCACGCCGGTTTCGGGTGGATGCACGGTGGGTTCCTCGGCGTCGAGGTGTTCTTCGTCGTCTCCGGATTTCTCATCACCTCGCTGCTCCTCGAGGAGAAGGAGAGCACGGGACGCGTGCGCTTGCCGCAGTTCTGGATGCGCCGCGCCCGACGCCTGCTGCCGGCGCTGTTCAGCGTGCTGATCGTCATCGGGGTGTGGGTTGCGTTGTTCGGCAGCGCCCAGCAGCAATCCGACATGCATCGCGACTACCTACCGAGCATCTTCTACTTCGCCAACTGGGGTCAGATCTTCGGCGGAGCGCAGTACTTCGGCAACTTCTCACCGCTACGTCATCTGTGGAGCCTGGCGGTCGAAGAGCAGTGGTACCTGATGTGGCCGATCGCCTTCGTCCTGCTCACGCGGCGCAAGCGAAGCAACGGCGCGACCGGGCGATCCGTTCTGGCCGTCGCCGCCGGCGTGATGGTGCTCACCTGGTGGCTGGCCGCACCGACCGAGTTGACGTCCGACCGCGTCAACTTTCTGTACCTGTCGACGTTCACGCGCTCGAGCGGGCTGCTGCTGGGTGCCGGTGCCGCGTTCTTGTGGCGACCGTGGAAGGCCAAGAACGCCGCGTCGAGCTGCGCCGGCACCGTGCTGAGCATCGCCGGACTCGCAGCGACGGCATTGCTGTTGTACGCGTTCAGTGTCGTGAACCTCACGGATCGGTCGATGTACCGGTGGCAGTTGGCGTCGGTCTCGATCCTGTCGCTCGTGGCGATCGGCGTGGTCGTTCATCCAGCAGCGCGTTGGGCGCGGTCGATCTTCGGATCACGAGTGCTGGTCGCTCTCGGCAAGCGCTCCTACGGCGTCTACCTCTGGAGTTGGCCGATCTCGGTGCTGTGCGGAGCCTTCGACGGAACGTGGACCCGGTTCATCTGGGCGATGTCGGTGACCGTGGTGGTGTCCGAGTTCTCGTACGTCTACATCGAGACGCCGATCCGCAAGGGCGCCCTGCGGCGGTGGTTCGATCGCCGGCGCGACGTCGACTGGTCGACGCGCACGGTGGCGGCCGGTGTCGTGGCCACCGTGTTGATCGCCTCGCTCGCTGCCTTCTTCTCCACCGTTGCGCGGTTCGATCGGGCGGCCGGCGGTGCGGCTGTCGCCATCGATCTCTCCAAGTTGCAGGTTGCTGCACCGGGCGCCACGCCGACGACCGCGGGTACTGCGGCGGGAGCAGCGACCGTGCAGGGTGCCGTCGTGGTGTCACCTACCAGTTCGGTCGCGCCCGCGGTGAGTGTTGCGCCGGTGCAACCTCCGGGCCCGGCACGGTTGGTGATCGTCGGCGACTCGATGGCGCATGCGCTGGCCATCAACCTGCCGTCCGGTATCGAGAGCGCGTTCACCATCAGTGATGGTTCCGTCGACGGGTGCAGTGTGTACGACAGCGGCAAGGTGCGATCCAAGCGCGCCGGGTTCAATCGATCGTTCGCCGACTGCGGTGGTTGGGAAGACAAGTGGGGCAAAGCGGCCTCGAAGGCCCACGCCCAGATAGCGCTTGTCGTGATCGGAGCGTGGGATGTGTTCGACGTCGAGGTCGACGGCAAGTTGATCCCCTTCAACACACCGGCCGCCGATCAACGGTTCATCGACAACCTCGGCAAGGGCATTGCCGCGGTTCATGCCGCGGGCGCCAAGGTTGCGTTGCTGGAGGTGGCGTGCATGCGCCCTCAAGATGTCAAGGGCGCCGGTGTTCCGGCACTTCCGGAGCGTGGCGACGACGCCCGCGTTGCTCATCTCAACGATCTGCTTCGCCGGATCGCGGCCACTGACCCGGCCAACATCTCGTTCGTCAGCGGGCCTACTCAGTGGTGCACCGACCCGGCAATCGCCACCGATCTGGGGTATCGCTGGGATGGGGTGCACGTGTACAAACCGGGCGCCAAGCTGATCTACGAAACGATCACCCCCGCACTTCTGGCGATCCCCAGGGGTTGACATTCCCCGGTTACCCACGGGTATAGTTACCCGTAGGTAACCTACGGACGGGGAGTGGATTGACATGGTTGACTTTGCCCTCAACGAGGACCAGCTTCAGATTCAGAAGTGGGTCCACGACTTCGCCGAGGACGTGATCCGGCCCGCAGGTCACGAATGGGACGAGCGCGAGGAGTTCCCCTACCCGATCGTCCAGCAGGCCGCGGAGATCGGTCTCTACGGCTGGGAGTTCCTGATGAACAGCTTCAGCGACAGCACGGGGCTCACCTTGCCCGTGGCGATCGAGGAGTTGTTCTGGGGTGACGCCGGCATTGGCATGGCGATCATGGCGTCGGCGCTGGCAGCCGCCGGGATCAGTGGAAACGGCACACCCGAGCAAGTCGTGGAATGGATCCCGCAGTGCTACGGCGATGCCCAGAAACTGGCCCTCGGCGCTTTCTGCGTCAGCGAGCCCGATGCCGGTTCGGACGTGTCGTCGTTGCGCACGCGCGCCGTGTACGACGAGGCCAACGACGAGTGGGTGCTGAACGGCACGAAGGCGTGGATCAGCAACGGTGGAATCGCCGATGTCCACGTAGTGGTCGCCGCGGTCGATCCGGAGCTGAAGGGCCGCGGCCAGGCGTCGTTCATCGTCCCGCCGGGAACGAAGGGCCTCAGCCAAGGTCAGAAGTACAAGAAGCATGGCATCCGCGCATCGCACACCGCCGAGGTCGTCCTCGTCGATTGCCGCGTGCCGGGTCGTTGTCTGCTCGGCGGCAAGGAGAAGCTCGACGCCAAGCTGGCGCGGGCGCGCGAGATGGGCCACAGCGGCGAGAAGCAGCCGGCGATGACCACCTTCGAGGCCACCCGTCCGGCTGTTGGTGCTCAAGCTCTCGGGATTGCCCGCGCCGCCTACGAGTTCGCCCTCGGCTACGCCAAAGAGCGCAAGGCGTTCGGGAAGCCGATCATCATGCATCAGGCGATCGCCTTCAAGCTGGCCAACATGGCTGTCGAGATCGATGCTTCTCGACTGCTGATCTGGCGCGCTGCGTGGCTCGCCCGCAACGGTGGCTTCAAGAACGGCGAAGGATCGATGAGCAAGTACAAGGCCTCGGAGGTTGCTGTTCGAGTGACCGAGGATGCCATCCAGATCCTCGGCGGCTACGGCTACATCCGCGACTACCCGGTCGAGCGCTGGCACCGCGACGCCAAGATCCACACGATCTTCGAAGGCACGAGTGAGATCCAGCAGCTGGTGATCGCAAGGGCGATATCCGGCCTGCGTATCGAGTAATTCTTTCGCGGATCATTTCGAAGCTGAGACAGCCGGAACCTCCCGCTCGTCTTCGAGCACCGCACCCGCCGGCGTGAAGCCATGCCGGGTATCGCCGACGGCATCGCGTGGGCCGCCGGTGCAGGTGCGAACTGGCAGGCACTGATCGAGCCGCTCGTGCAGCGAGTCATCGAGCTTCGCCCGTAACGCGCAGAACCCGGTTCCCCCACCTTCGGGTGGGCAACCGGGTCCACTTCCAGGGGCGCTTGCCCGAGGCAGAACCAGTATTCGCCAGGGGTGGGCGATTCGCAAGCCGATTTGCCGGTTGACGGTGCCGGGCTCACGGGTCGGCTGCTAGCCGAGCCCAATGCGCTCTCGGGCAATACCCTGCATACGAGCATGCGCTCGATCGCTGCGAGGTCAGCACTGGTCGGGCAGGACGACGTTCCAGTAGAGGTCGCCCACGAGACTCACGACGTCGGCGCGCGGCGGGTGAATAGAAACCGTTGGGCACGAACGTCCCGTCGTTCCACGCCAGGAACTTCGTTGATCGCATCGCTCTCTCCAACTCCGCGGCAGTCATGCTGAGGCCGGTCCCGTCCGCGGTGGTCAAGCGTGTGGGCACGAGCGCTGGGTCGAAGACGTTCGTGGGCTCGCTGACCTTTCCCGGCTACCACGGACCGACAGTCACGATCCACGATGTCAGTGCCGGCTCGGGGAACGCTGTGCCCGCGAGGTCGCGGCTCGCGAAGGCGACCAGCAGGCCGGCATCCCGCCACCAGAGCACGTCTGCTTCCTCGCACCCAGCGGCGCCACAGGTCACCAGTATCGGTCCCTGGGCTGCACGACCGAACCGTCCAACGGGACAGGTGTGGTGACCGGGGAGGAAGAGCTACCCATCGTGGACGTGCTCGCACTCGTTGCCGGAACCTGAGTCGATGCAGGAGGCGTGACTTCCGTCGGTGGCGCCGCCACGGTGGTGACACCGGTGGACAATGCAACGACCGAGCTGTCTTGTCCGGGCACGGCGGTCCTGTCCCCGCACGCCGCAGCGACCAATGCGCTCGCCACGATCAGCAGCGAACGAATCACGAGTCGTTGATCAATCATCGCTCTTTCTAGCTGCTGCGAGAAGCCCCGCGGGCGCCGCGTTCTAGCCGTGTGCGGGCATTGTGTCCGACGGTCAAGACCCGAGGGTGGCGGCGGGGATGACGACGACGCCGTCAGGCCGCGTGTACCCGTATCCGGTAGCGGTGACCACGGCGAGCGTCGCGGGTTCGCCGACCTTGGTCGTGTCGACCTTGTGAGCGAAGGCGAGCAGGTTGGCAGCGGCGATGTCGATGTCGGCCTGGCCGAGCTTCACCTCGAACGCGGCCCAACGTCCGTCGCCGGCGGTGACGACCGTGTCGATCTCCAGATCGTCGGAGTCCCGGTAGTGCTGCACGGTGCCGTCCACGGCGTCGGCGAACACTCGCAGGTCACGCACGACGAGCGCTTCGAACAGGTATCCGAAGTAGTTCAGGTCGGCGAGCAGCTGGTCCGGTCCGGTGCGCAGCGCAGCGACAGCAACCGACGGATCGCAGAACTGCACCCGTGGCGAGGTGCGCAACCGGGCCCGCGAACGCAGATGTGACGACCATGCCTCCAACGGGTCGAGCACCATCAGACGCTCCAGCGGTGCCAGGTAGTCGTAGACCGTCGACCGTGCGATGTCAGAGTCGTCGGTGCTCGCGTCCTGTGCGACGCGGGTGACGACGTAGTCCATCCCGATGTTGCGGGCGAGCGACTGCAGGACCCGCAGCGCCAGCCGGGGATGACGCCGGGCCGGGTCGATGGTGGGCAGGTCCACCTCGGTGATCGTGGTGACGTAGTCGATGTTCGCCCGCGCCGCAGCGGTGACCGTTCTCGTCAGGTTCAGCGGCCAACCACCACGAACGACCAGCTCGGCGTAGCGGGGCACGGTCACCTCGGTCGGTTTGGCAGTCGGCCGGTGTCCGTCGAGCAGCGCCGCCAGCGACATCTCACCGGTCGAGTCGCCCGATTCGAACAAGCTCATCGGTCGCATCGTCAGACGGGCGAAGCGACCGGCGCCGCTGTGGCGGCGGGTGTCGTCGGGCGGGGTGGCGGAACCGGTGAGGATGTACAGCCCGGTGCCTTGGCGGCGGTCCACCTCGGCGCGGACGTGGTTCCACACACGAGTAGCGTCGAGCTGCCACTCGTCGACGAGCTGCGGTGGGTCACTGGACAGCACCAGGGTCGGGTCGACCCCCAGTGCCGCACGTGCTTGGTCGTCAGTGTCGAGATAGACGCGGCTGGCGGCCTGCTGTTCGGCGGTGAACGTCTTCCCGCACGCCTTCGGGCCTTCGATCAGCACCGCTCCCGCGGACGTGAGCCTGCCGGCCAGCAAGGCGTCGATGACACGGGGACGGTACACAACCACTTCACCAGACTACACATTGAAGGCGCTCTGGGCTACACATTGCGGTCGGTTGGGGATGCAGGTCGCGGCCACTCTGGGCTACAAATTGCGGCGTCAGGGGGACAGACCGGTCACGCATTGTGTCTCCCCGTCCCCGTCCCGCTGTCCGAGCACTATCCGCTCTCGAACTGCTCGAATGCTCGGCTGACTAGCTTGGCGGTGCGGGTCAGATGCAGGCGGATCGGCTCGGTGTCAGGTGCGCTCACGCGGTGCGACCTCCACGCCTTCGTCGCCGCAGCTAGCGCCCCGGAACGGTGGTGCACCACCTCGCGGGCCAGGGGCAGGCCGCGGCGCCGGGATGCGGAATGACATTGCAGCGCCGGCGGTGAGCAGCATGGCGGCGGTGAGCAGTGCCCATCGTGCCGAGTCGGCGTCGGCGAAGGTGCGGAGGCGGAGCACGCCACCGAGAACGGCGACGCCGAGCGCCGCTGCCAGCGAGTTGTTGGTGGTGGCGACTCCGCTGGCTGACCCGGCACGCTCGCGTCCGACCTCGGAGAGGATCACGTTGGTGAGCTGCGAGCTGGCCATTCCGGCGCCCAGCCCGAACAGCGCAAGCGATGCTCCGAGGGGGGCCCATCCGACGTCGGTGCGCAGCACCGCGGCGGCGGACAGGATGCCGGCGAGCTGCACGACGATTCCGGTGCGCACGACGATGGTCGGTCCTGCCTTGGCGGCGACGAGGCCGCCTGTCTGGGCGCCGACGAGGGCGCCGACGCCGACTGGGAGCAGCCATCGACCGGCGGCGATTGCGGTGAGGTGGTGGGTGGTCTGGAGGAACACCGCCAGCACGAACATGGTGCCGGCCTGGGCCATCACCACGACAGCGGCAGTGACGAGGCCGCCCCCGAAGGCGCGGCTCGCGAAGAGGCCCAGGTCCAAGAGTGGATCTCGGAGGTCGTCTGCGGCGCGCCGTTCCAGCCGACCGAAAGTGGCGAGGGCGGCCAAGGCGACCGTCAGGGCGCCGACGACGGGGGAGATCGGCCAGGACTGGGACCAAAGTGTGGTCGAGTCGACCCCGAGGCCGGCGCCGCGGTTGGCGAACCATCCTTGATCGGGGGCCTCGGTGAGCGCGAACACGACGAGAAACAGCCCCGAGGCGAGGAGGAGTGCACCGGGGATATCGAGGCGGGCTCGGCGCTGACGGCGCTCGTCGCGCGGTAGGGCGGCGAGGGCGGCGAGGGCGGCGAGCGGCGCTACCACGACGTTTATGCGGAAGCCCCACCGCCATGAGTAGTCGCTGGTCAACCAGCCACCGACGACCGGCCCGAGGGCGGCGGCGGCTCCCGCCACGCCGCCCCAGAGGGCGAACGCCTTGGCCCGGGCGGGTCCCTCGAACAGGCTCGACAACGTCGCCAGCGATGCCGGGAAGAGCAGCGATGCGCCGATCCCCTCGATGATCGCCTCGCCGAGCACGAGTTCTGGTGTGCCGGTGGCGATCGAGGCCAGCAGTGACCCGCCGGCGAAGAGTACTGCGCCGGCGATGAACGTTCGGCGGGTTCCTACGAGGTCGCCGATGCGACCGCCGATGATCAGGAGGGCGCCGAGGGTCAGCGAGTATCCGGCGATCACCCATTGCAGGCTGGCGAGGCTGGTGTGCAGGTCGTGTCGGATGGTGGGTATGGCAACGTTGAGGATCGTCGTATCCAGGGTGACGATCGCGACCGCTGCCACCATGGCCGCCAGCGCCAACCGTCGGCGAGAATCGAGCGTTGCGCCGGTCATCACGCGCGCCCCATCGGGTGCCAGCGCACGATGCAGAACCCATGAGCGAGTGCCGTCTCGAGCTTGGCGGGGTCGATCGTGCCGTCAGGCTCGATGAACGGCACAAACCTTGCCGCGCGGGGGTTCTTCGTCAGAATGTGGCGGAGCAGCCTGTCGACCTCGTCGGGGTCGCGGACCAGGTCCGGTCGGGCGGTGACGTCGCGTCCGGCCAGGTGCAACTGGACGGGCTCGCCGTCGCGGAGGTTGCGTGTCCACCGCCCACCGCCTGGCGTCAGCAGCGTGTCGCCGTCACGCACGTAGCTCACCGGCTGGCGGTATCGCCGGCCGGTCTTGCGTCCCGTGTGGGATACGACCATGAGGTTGCTGCTCAGGGGCGTCTTGAACGGGAGGCTGAGCACAAACCGCATCGGCACGTTCAGCCGCTTCATCAGCCGCGCACGCCGCTCGAGGTCGCCGGGCCTCATCTGGTTCGTCATGGCCGTTCCTCCTGTCTCAAAGGTCGCCTGTCGGGTAGTCTGGATAAGCATAGATATCGAAGGCTTCGATATCAAACACTCTTACCATTGGAATGAGAAGCTCTCCCTAGGCCTAGACGTCGAAGCGTTCGATATCTATGATCGTCTCGTGCCTGGCTCACGAGCAGCGCGCCGCAGCGCAACCGCGGACGGCGGAGTCCGGGTGAAGGCGTCGCCATGTTCGCTCGCGGTCGCGTGCGTCGCCTCAGCTATGTCCGTCCGCCGTCGGTCGCCGCGCCTAACGTCAAGTGATGCCAAGACCGACCGCGCCACCCATCGGCCTTGAGCTCGCCAACACCGCCAAGCGCGCGAGCGTTGCCTTTGACGATGCGCTCGCTGCCGCGGGCGGGTCGCGGCCAGTGTGGCTGATCCTGCTCACCATCAAGAGCCGCACCGCCGCGAACCAGCAGGAGATCGCCGATGCAATAGGCATCCGCGGGCCCACCCTCACTTACCACCTGAACGCGATGGAAGCCGACGGTCTCGTGGTGCGGCGACGGGACGACGAGAATCGGCGGATCCATGTCGTTGAGCTCACCAAGCGAGGGAATGAGGCATTTGCTGCCATGCGCACCGCCGCGGTCCGATTCGATCAGCGCCTGCGCCGCGGGCTCAACGAGGACGACCTCACCGCCCTCCGACGCATCTTGTCGCAGCTTGACCGCAACGTAGCCAAGCCTTCATAGGAAGAGCATCGGCCTTCACGCGACCTCGCGGCTCGAGGCAACACCCCGCCCGCCAGTCGATGGGACCACTTGGGGTCGGTCCATCGCGTTTCTGTCCGAGTCACACGCTGGCTCATGGTGCGTCGGTCTGAAATCGGCCGCCGGAACCAGGCGACAGGAGCCGGAGTTCTGGGCGGAATCCCAACGACGGGTTATCGCTCGACTGGTGCTTGACTGGTTCTCGTGAACAGCTTCGACGAACGTGCCGCTACGTGGGACGATGATCCGGCCAAGTTGGAACGAGCCACTGTGGTGGCCGGGGCCATCCGCGAGGCGATCGCGCTGGACGGCTCGCAACGCATGCTCGAGTATGGCGCCGGCACGGGCCTGGTGACGCAGGCCCTCCGGAGCGTCGTTGGTCCGGTCACGCTGGTGGACACGTCGGAGGGGATGCGCTCCGTGATGCTCGCCAAGATCGCGGCGGGCCAGATCAGCGATGCCCAGGTGTGGGATCTCGACCTCGAGAGCGCAAGCGTGCCCGATGAACGCTTCGACCTCGTCGTCACGGTGCTGACCCTCCACCACGTTCACGACGTGGGCGTGGTGCTCTGGAGGTTCGCCGAATTGCTTGCTGCAGATGGCCACCTGTGTGTCGTCGATCTCGATGCGGAGGACGGCTCGTTCCACGGTCTCGGCATCGATGTGCATCATGGCTTCGACCGTTCGGAGCTCGCCGCCGCGCTGGCGGTCGCCGGCTTCACAGACGTCGACTTCCGAGATTGCTACCGCATCGTGCGCGACGGCAAAACCTTTCCGATGTTCCTCGCGACGTGCCGCCTGGCCGGACCGTGAGCCGCGTCCGGCAACGATTGGCGACTGACTCGAAGGGGGTCGCTTCAGCGCTGTCGGTGCGGGATCTGGGCAAGCGCTTCGGCGACCGGATTGCGTTCGACGACGTCTCGTTCGAGATCCGCTACGGAGAGTTCTTCGGCTTTCTTGGCCCGAACGGAGCGGGTAAGACGACAACGGTGCGCACGCTGGCTACGTTGATCGCTCCGAGCTCGGGTTCGGCCATCGTCGCTGGTCTGGCGCTCATCCCGGCGAACGGCGTCGAGATCCGACGGCGGATCGCCGTCATGACCGAAACGCCGGGCCTGTATCTCCGCTTGAGCGTCGCCGAGAACCTGCGACGCTTCGCCGATCTCTACGAGGTCTCCGACACGGCGGAGCGCATCGAGCGTGCCTTGGGGGCCGTGAAGCTCACCGACAGGGTCAACGACTCGTGCGGTTCCCTGTCGAAGGGCCTTCGCCAGCGGGTCGCGTTGGCCCGGGCTGGCGGGTCTCGTCAGCAGTCTTCGACCGCGAGCGACTCATCACCAACACCCGCTAGCACAACCAGACCGCCGCGTGGGCGCTGGGAACGGCAGTGATTCACCTACTGTTGGGCATGAGCTTTCGCGTCCGGGCAGATGCCTATGACCGCTTCATGGGCCGGTACTCGGTGCCGCTCGCGCCACTCCTGGCTGACCTTGCCGGGGTAACGGCTGGGCAGCGCGTTCTCGATGTCGGCTGCGGCCCGGGTGCGCTGACGACCGAGCTCGTCGGGCGGGTGGGAGCGGCGGCGGTGTCGGCGGTTGACCCGTCGGAGCCGTTCGTGAGTGCGGCGCAGCTACGCCATCCGGGTGTCGATGTGCGACACGCCGTCGCGGAGCAGCTCCCGTTCGACGATGGAACGTTCGATGCAACGCTCGCGCAGCTCGTTGTCCACTTCATGGCTGACCCGCGGGTTGGGCTGGGCGAGATGCGCCGCGTGACGCTGCGAGATGGGATCGTTGCGGCATGCGTCTGGGATCACGAAGGCGGAAGTGGACCGCTCGGCGTGTTTTGGGAAGCTGCTCGCCGGCTCGACACTGAAGTTGCCGATGAGGCCGGGTTGGCAGGTGCCCGAGAGGGTCAACTCGGCCAGTTGTTCCGCGCCGCAGGACTGCACGACGTCGAGGAGACCGCACTCGCCGTCAGCGTCGAACATCCGAGCTTCCAGGAGTGGTGGGAGCCGTTCACATTCGGCGTGGGACCTGCCGGCGCCTATGTAGCGGGCCTCGACGCCGACCGACAAGGCCATTTGCGCGACGAGTGCCAGACGCTGCTGCCCGCGGCTCCCTTCGTCGTGCACGCTCGCGCGTGGGCAGCACGAGGTGCGGCCTAGTGCCCGTGGGCCTGCCGTTCGCGTTCGGCCAAGCGTTTGACGGTTCCGGCCCCGCATAGGTGCGCCAGGTACCAAACGCAAGAGGGCCGAGGTATGTGACACTGTGCTGCGCCGGACGGGGGCCCGTAGACACGATGCTCCTCAGGACGTTCCTCGAGCCGTCAGGCGACGGGTGGACCCTCCCACTGCTCGTATCGACCGACGTCGACGAACCCCATCCGCGCGTAGACGGGGTACCCGGACGGGGACGACTGAAGGGTGGCGTGTTCGGCGCCCATCTCACGGCCGGCCATCACGGCTGCCCACGTCGCAGCTGCGCCCAGGCCGCGACCGCGAGCGCCGGGTAGCGTCGCGACGTTGTAGATGCCGGCCATGCGTCCCGACACGTGGACAAGTGCAGTCGACGTCGGTCGACCCTTGTGCTGCGCGACCACGACCGCAGTGCCACCGGCATCGAGGAACGGTTCGGACATGAACGTCTGCGCAACCTCGATCGGCATCCCGAATCCGTCGGCCAAGATCTGCTGCACGAGCGTCAGGTGAGCGACGGACGCTCGGGCGACCTGGACTCGATCGGGCAGCGGGGGTGCCTCGAGTGGGATGGTCGGTAGCACCATCGCCGGCGGGCCACCGACCTCGCGCAGGCCGGCCCGGGCACACGCCGCGGAGAGCGTGACGTCGGTGCCGGCCCGCGTCCACAACAGCCAAGGAACTGCGCGTGCTCCGAAGAAGTCGATCGCTGCACCGACGACGTCATCGGCCTCGGAAGGCGCGACCGGGCGACGATTGAACGCGCCGTTGAAATAGGCGATCGGAAGTCCGGACGCCATTCTGACCGCCAGTCCGTCATCCTCCCGGTCGAAGCCGGCCGCGGCGGCGATGCAGGACCAGGCGGTGGCGAGGTTCTCGTCACCTGCGGCAGCGAGCTCTACCAGTGTCTGATCGTCCATCTCGGCACTATCGCGCAGGACGTACCGGAGTGCCCGACACAGAGCGCCGATCGACCAGGGACGCCATGAACGCTTCGGGAGCCGGCGCGTGTTCGGCAGATGATGGTGGCTAGCGTCGGAAGGGTGTTGCTCGACCGGATTCGATCTGACGGCTGATGGCTGACGCGATTCGCGTCGAGGGGCTCCGCGTGGTGCGTGGAGACCGAGTGGTCCTGTCCGACCTGTCGTGTGCAGTCGTGGTTGGCTCGGTGACGGGGTTGTTGGGTCCGAGCGGGTCGGGCAAGTCCACGCTGATGCGCGCGGTCGTGGGGGTGCAGCGTGTCGAGGTGGGCCACGTGAGTGTGCTCGGCTTGCCCGCGGGATCGGTCGCTGCGAGGGGACGGGTCGGGTATGTGACCCAGGCTCCGTCGATCTATGGCGATCTGACGGTGCAGGAGAACATTGCGTACTTCGCAGCGATCCTCGGCGCGGAGCCTGGTGAGGCCACCGACGTGATCACCGCGGTGTCGCTGAGCGGTGAAACCCATCACCGCGTCGATCGGCTCTCCGGCGGGCAACGGGCAAGGGTGTCGCTCGCAACCGCGCTGCTCGGATCACCCGAGGTGCTGGTGCTCGACGAGCCTACGGTCGGGTTGGATCCAGTCCTGCGCCAGGAGCTCTGGGCACTCTTCCATCAGCTCGCGGACCGGGGCACGACGTTGCTCGTGTCCAGTCACGTGATGGACGAAGCCGACCGCTGCGACCGATTGTTCTTGTTGCGAGGCGGACAACTGCTCGCCGATGCCACCCCTGCCGAGTTGCGAGAACGCACAGGCGCTGAGGATCTCGACGAGGCGTTCTTGCGGTTGATCACTTCGGCGTCCGCACCATGAGTCGGCGTCGGACGATCGCCACTGCGCGGCGGATCCTGCTACAGCTTCGTCACGATCCTCGAACCGTGGCATTGATGCTGATCGTCCCTTGCGTCCTGATGACCCTGCTGCGCTACATCTACGACGACCAGCCCGAGATCTTCGATCGGATCGGGCCGATGCTGTTGGCCTTGTTTCCGTTCACCGTGATGTTCCTCATCACCTCGGTTGCAATGCTGCGCGAACGCTCCGACGGCACCCTCGAACGGCTGCTTTCCACCCCGACTGCCAAGCTCGACATCCTGGTCGGTTACGCGCTCGCGTTCGGCGCGGCGACCGTCGTCCAAGTCGGACTCGCGACCGCCCTTGTCCTTGGGCCACTGGGCCTCCACATCCACGGCCACGTCACCATCGTGGTGCTCTTCGCGTTCATCGACGCGCTCATGGGTATGGCTCTCGGCCTGTTCCTCAGCGCATTCGCCCACACCGAGTTCCAAGCCGTCCAGTTCCTTCCCGCGTTCGTCCTCCCACAGCTCCTGCTCTGCGGCCTCTTCGCCCCGCGTGACCACATGGCCCCCGTCCTGCACGGATTCTCCGACGTGCTCCCCCTGTCCTTCGCAGTCGACGGCGTCAGCCGTGCCGCGACCTCCCACACCTGGACTAGAGCGCTCACCCTTGACCTCGCCGTGGTTGTCGCTTGCGTCCCACTCGCCCTGGCGCTCGGCGCAGCCACCCTCCGCCGCAGAACCCCTTGACAGCAACCACCTGCGGCTGTGACCAGGTGCATCAGTACCTCTGGGGTATCTCCTTGCATCAATCCTCAGTGATGTAAATGGGTCTTGCGCCCTATTGTGGAAACCCCCGGTGCTATTTACTCTCTGTGGTCAAATGAACACACACAATAGGGAGGTTTGGCGGACATGAGAAACAAGAAGGTGCTTGTTGCGGTGCTCGGTGGGGTGCTGAGCGCCGGCGTGATGGGGGCGTCGGCGGCGTCGCTCGGCGGCTTGACCAGTGGAGGGGTCGGCGAGGCCGACCAGGTCGTTGCCGCGTGCGACACAGACGGGATCACCGTCGGGTACACGACGGCCTACAGCGCTGCCGCCCAGACCTACCAGGTGACGACAGTCAACTTCACCGGCGTGAACGCGGCTTGCAATGCCAAGGCTGCATCGGTGTCGCTGCGCAATGGCGCGACCAACCTCGGCACAACCAACGTCGCCAGCATCACGGTGGCCGCGGGGGCGTTCTCGGTGGCGCTGGCCGCTCCCGTGACGGCGTCGTCTGTCAATGGACTCTCCGTCCTCATCTCAGGCTGACCGTTCGAGCGCTCGCCGGCGTCTGTTCGGCGAGCGCCCTTGGCGTTGGCCCTTCGGGGTGATCACCTTCGTGGTCGTCGTGCCGTCCCTCGCAGTTGCCAACGCGGCAACCCTCGGTGGGGCGACCGCCGAGACGTTGCTCGTCACCGATCCGAACTCCACCGTCGTCGCGCCGGCGACGATCGGTTGCGACAACTTCACCGGCGCCAACGGCACATCGTTGTCAGGCCGGAGCGCGACCGTCGCAGCTGCGTGTTCGAGCCAAGTGTGGACGGTCCACGTCGGCGCATGGACGATCAAGCGCGATTCTGCATCATCCGACGCAACCCCGAGCGCGGTGGCAACCGAGACCACCGCGACTGTCGACAGCACGGTCCAAGTCGTCCTCTCCGGCCTCAACAAGGGAGGACGGGTTGGCGGGGTCGTGCTGTCGCACGACGGCGTCGCCAACTACCTCGCCGCAGTGATGATCGATGGCGCGCCGGATCGGATCGAGGTGCGACTGGTTGCCGGCGCCTCCGTGACCGTGTTGACGACGATCAACCCGAAGTTCAAGGCGACGAACACGCTTTCGCTCTCGCGCAGTGGAGCGATCCTCACAGTCACGCTGAACGGTGCCTCGGTCGGTGGCGCCACGTTGACGAGTACGGAGTTGACGACGATCGGTGCCGGTGCCAGAGCCGGGGTGTTCGGCGGGAGTGTCGGTGTTCGATTCGACGACTTCGCGGTGACCGCGCCATGAACTCCCGAGTGGAATCGACCCTCGGCCCAGAGCTGCGTCGAGAGATACTCAGGATCTTGATCGCCGGCACCGTCGTTCTCTGCGTGTGGTGGATCTGGCCGACGAGGTTCGGCGGTGACAGCACTGTCGTCGTCGTGCACGGCACCTCGATGCAGCCGACGTACGCCAATGGCGACCTCGTCGTCGCCCATCGTCAGGATCACTACGCCCCGGGCGAGATCGTCGTGTTCCGTGTCGCCGTGCCAGGGGGACACCGCCTGGTCGTGCACCGACTCCTCGCCGTCGACCCCGATGGCCACATCACGACGCGTGGGGACAACCGAGACTCGGCTGACGGCTTCGATGTGACGACCGCCGACATCGTCGGCCGGGCGGCCGTGCGGATCCCGATGGGCGGCCTGATCCTGGCAATGCTGTCGCGATGGTGGTTCCTGGCGATCGTCACAGGAGCGGTCGTCACCTTCTACCTCCTGCCCGACGAGACCGACGACGAACACAACGACGATCTCGACGAAGAACTGGCAGCCGACGACCCGGCAGACGAGGACGCGCACGATCGCCGCCGTCAACTCACGTCGACGAAGGCGTAGCGGTGCCTACTCGTTGCTGTGCAGTTGGCGAGATACCAGCTGACGGGACAAGCCGAAGATGCGGCTGACCTCGCCGATGCTGCAACCCTCGTCGATCATCACTCTCCACAACGCAACCCGAGCATTTCGCCGCTGGGTTTCGAATGCGTCGAGCGCTGAGGTGAGCCGTTGACGGGCCGCACTCACGTCGAACTTCTCCACCAAACCGGCGATCGGCGTGTCTCGGCCCAACTGCATGGCCACGTTGCTCGCCACGACCGCGTCGTGCTCGAAGGTGTCGACCACAGCAAGCATCGCCTTGTGCAGTTCTTCGAATGCGGTCTGGGCACGCTGCGTCTGATCGTGTTCAGTCAATGGTTCACTCCGTGTTGAATCGTGCGCCGGACATCATCCTGCCACGAATGACCGCTGTGTGCGGTGGCAATCAGCCTCATCGTGGTCGGATTGTGTGTGTCATTCGGCACACGGCATGGAGTTTGCACGGACCTACCAGAGATCAGCCGGCAAACGTTTCGCTACCCGGATACGCAGGAATCCCGCACATCGTCCCAGGCAGGGGTGGCGGTAGGGGCAGCGCCGTGCGGTCGGACGGCGGTGCGAAGCCGCTGCCACGCGGCGTGTAACGCCGCTCGTATTCGCCGCGCACGACGGTCTTCGGCTTGGCGTGGATCCAGCCCGCGTACCAGGTCGTCCACAATCGCCTGAAGTAGTAGGGGTTCGGTGGGCGATACGCCGAACGGCGCACCACCATGGTCGTCGTGACGATCGTGCCGATGAACGCGAGCATCATTGCCGGGTCGTGTATGACCTTGGCGGGCTCGATGGTGTCGATGTAGGGAACCATCGCGATGGTTGCAGTCGCCGACACGCCGGCGAGAGCGATCGTTCGCCACGAGGGCGAGCTCGGCCGAACACCGATGACGCCGTCGGCGATGGCGAAGAGCAGCACCATTTGCATGACGAGGTAGAACGCGGACGGATTGACGCTGCCCGTCATGATGAAGATCACGTTGAGCACGAAGCCCCATCGCAACGCGAGGCGCAGTGGCTTGCCGATGGCTATGGCGAGCCCGATGGCCAGTTCGGTGACCACAACCACGATCGCCACCAGTCGGGCTCCGGGAGCAATCCAATGGTCCATGACCGGACGGAAGAAGGGCAGCGCCAGTTCGTGTTGCGTCGTGAGGTAGGTCCGCAGCTTGTTTCCGTTCCACCACTGTGAATCGATCAACTTCTCGGCACCAGCACGCAGCCATCCGGCGGCCAGGAAAAGTCTCAACGGCAAGAGCACGACGACGGCGAGGTGATGACCGGGCTGAGGTGACGGCGTCTGGCGCGGCACGGGTGGAGGCAGCGTCTGACTGCTCGTCGGCGACATCGCCCGGCGGTCATGGTCGATGAAATCGATCATGCACAATCTCCTTCGGTCATTGGACGGCACCTCGTAGCGGCGGTGTCGAACGCGTGACAGACATTACGAACACGTTACGACATTATCGTTCGAATTGCGTCAGAACTTGAGCACTTTTCGCTTGACATGTAACTAAATAGTTACCTATTGTCTCCTGGTGTGGACATCGTCTTCAAGGCTCTCGCCGACCCGACCCGCCGAGCGTTGCTCGACGATCTCTTCCGGCGCGACGGGCAGACCTTGAACTCCCTGGTAGAGCAGTTCTCGATGAGCAGGATCGGCGTGATGAAGCACCTCAAGCTGCTCGAGCAAGCGGGCCTGGTGGTCACCAGGCGACGCGGACGCGAGAAGTTGCACTACCTCAACCCTGTCCCTATCCGGCAAGCCCACGACCGCTGGGTGAGCAAGTACACCGAGCCGTGGGCCGATGCGCTCATCGAGCTCAAGAAGCGATTGGAGCATCCGATGGAAAAGGTCTTCGAGATCTACATCAAGACGACACCGCAACGACTCTGGGACGCGATCACCGATTCGCAGACTCGCGGCAAGTTCCAGTTCGGCAACACGGTCACCTCGACGTGGGAGCCCGGTTCACGCTGGGAGATGGGCAACCCGGCGGCTCCGGCCGTTCTGGTCGAGGGGGAGAACCTCGAGGTCGATCCGCCGCGCCGGCTGGTGCAGAGCATGGTGGCGCTGTGGGGCGATGACGTGAAGAGCGAAGGAACCTCGCGCGTCACGTGGGAGATCGAACCCGTCGGCGACTCGTGCCGCTTGATCGTCACCCACGACCAACTCGGTGACGACGCCAACGCCAAGCTCTACGGAGGTTGGCCGATGATCCTTTCCGGTCTGAAGACGTGGCTGGAGGTCGGCGAGGTTCTGACGACGCCCGGGTCGTTGATGTACGGCTGACGTCAGTTCGACAGGTCGTACATCGACACTCCACCGATGGTGGTCGCGCTGTAGTTGTCGCTGACCCACTGGGCGATCTCTTTCGACTCGTTGCTGCCACCCATCTGCTGGCCGAAACCACCGCCGGCGATGAAGTAGTGGATCTGTCCGTTCGCCACGTACTGCTGGAACTGGGCCAGCGTGGGCGACGGATCGGAACCGTTGAAGCCACCGATGGCCATGACCGGCTTCTCGGTGGCCAATTGGAACCCGGATGCATCGTTCGATCCGATGGCTGCTGCAACCCACGTGTACTGGTCGCTGTCCTGCAACAACGCGGCGACCACTTCGGCGCTCGGCGTGGTGCTGTTCAGCAGGCCGCCTCCGGCACCACGAGTGGTACCCGCCGGAGCCCGGCCGCCGCCCTGCGGGAAGCCGCCCTGCGGGAAGCCGCCCTGCGGGAAGCCGTTGCCACGTCCGGGGAACCCACCAATCGGTTGACCCGGGCGACCACCGGGGAAGCCGCGGCCGCCGGGCCCACCTCGAGCGCTTTGCACAGTCGGGCCGGCAGTCACGATCGAACCGGAATGCGGTGTCGTGACGGTCTGCAGCGCCCACGCCGACGGGCCGGCGAGCGAGATGACCGCGGCGGCAACGGCCGATGCGGCGAGCAACTTCGGTGACAGCCAGTGACCGACGATCAGGCCAACGGCGGCGATGACTCCGCCCACGACGATCGTTGGCCGGAGCCACGAGTTCCAGTCAGCAGCGCGTGCAAGCAACCGCGACGACCAGATGGCGGTGGCGAGGACAGCGACAGCGAGGACAGCGCGAGCAACGATGCTGCGACGGTGGCGCCACAACAGATCGGCACCGACTCCTACCAACACGGCAATCGCCGGTGCGAGAGCGACGGTGTAGTACTCGTGGAAGATGCCCTGCATGAAGCTGAAGACGAGACCGGTGACCACGAGCCATCCGCCCCACACGATCACCGTGGCGCGGGTGTGGTCGGTGCGACCCGATCGACGGGTGAACCACAGCGCAGCGACGCCGAAGATCAGCGCGGCGGGGATCAGCCAGGCGATCTGTCCGCCCATCACGCCGTCGAACATGCGAGTGATACCCGTCTTGCCCCATTGGCCGGTGCCGACGCTGCCGGTCTCGTTGCCGGTGAGGCGGCCGAAACCGTTGTATCCGAACGTGAGGTCGAAGATGCTGTTGGTCTGTGAGCCGCCGATGAACGGGCGCGAGCTCGCCGGAGTCAGCGCGACGACAGCCAGCCACCAACCGGCGGCGAGCATGATCGCCGCGCCACCGATCAGCAGGTCGACGACGCGGCGACGCAGTCGGTGAGGGGCGGCTACGAGGTAGGCAAGAGCCAAGGGGGGAAGGACGAGCAGGACCTGCAACTGCTTGGTGAGGAACCCGAAGCCGATCAGCGCCCCGGCCAGCACGATCCAGCGGCGGCGACCGTCTTCGATGCCGCGCATCGTGGTGTACGCCGCCAGAGCCATCAGCAGCGTGAGCATCGCATCGGGGTTGTTGAACCGGAACATGAGCGCTGCGACAGGCGTGGTGGCCATCACGGCTCCGGCCAGCAGAGCTGCGAACGCCGAGAAGCGCCGGCGCACCGATGCGTAGACGACTCCAACGGTGGCGACACCCATCAACGCCTGGGGGACGAGGATGCTCCAGGAACTGAGTCCGAAGATGCGCACGGACAAGCCCATGATCCACAGCGATGCGGGTGGCTTGTCGACCGTGATCGCGTTGGCAGCATCCGAGGATCCGAAGAACCACGCCTTCCAGCTCTGCGACCCGGCCTGCGCGGCCGCGGAGTAGAACGAGTTGGCCCAACCGGACGCACCGAGGTCCCAGAGGAACATCACAGCACTGACGGCCAGCAAGGCGATCAGCGCCGGGCGTTCCCAGCGGGCACGTGTGGACACCTGGTCGGCCCGAGTGTCGAGCGCCGTATCACCGGGTTGCTGGTCGGCCCGCGAAGCCTCGGGTGGTGGCGGTGGCCAAGGAGCATCCACCGACGGATGCCCGGTTTCCATATCGTCGATGGTGATCACGGTGAGGTTCCGATTTCTGTGTAGGCGCGAGTGTTGGGGAAGACCCACAGGCGAAAGGAAAGAAACCTTCCAACGGTGGCGATCAGGTTGGCGAGGATGAGAACGGTGAGCTCGATCCACGCGGGCGCAGCGGACCACGCGGTCGTGAGGAGCGCGAGCGCTCCCGCCGTCAAACCCAGCCCGAGCAGGAACACGAGCAGACCCTGCAGTTGGTGTCGCAGGACACCCTCCGTGCCGTGCACGCCGAACGTGATGCGGCGGTTCGCCGCGGTGTTGCCGACGGCAGTCAGGCACAGTGCCAAGAAGTTGGCCATCTGCGCGCCCAGCGACTGTCGAAACAGAAGGAACAGGAGTGCGTAGGCGATGGTGCTGGCGATGCCGATGACTCCGAATCGCAACACCTGGACGCCGAAGGTCGAAGCTCCCGTTGGCGGCCCTTCGACCTGTCGACCGAAACGACGGCGGATCATCGAGGTCTTGATCGACCCTGTGGCGAAGCCGCGGACGAGCCGGGCAACACCCCGCAGATCACCGATCGCCGTCGATCTGATATCGACTCGGCTGTCGGGGTCGTCGACCCAGTCGACCGGAACTTCGTGGATGCGCAGGCCGGAACGCTGGGCGAGCACGAGCATCTCCGTGTCGAAGAACCAGCTGTTGTCCTCGATGAGCGGCAGCAGCTCCATGGCGACGTCGCGTCGAATCGCCTTGAACCCGCATTGCGCATCACTGAACCGTGCGGCCAACGTGCCGCGGAGGATCACGTTGTAGCAACGCGAGATCAGCTCTCGCTTCACACCGCGAACAACGTTCGAGCCCCTGGCGAGCCGGCTGCCGATCGCCAGGTCGGAGTGCCCGCTGAGGAGTGGTGCGATCAACGGGAGCAGCGCGGCGAGGTCCGTCGACAGGTCGACATCCATGTATGCCAACACGGTTGCGTCCGAGCGCCCCCACGCGCTGCGCAGCGCCCGCCCGCGACCCTTCTCGTCCAATCGCATGTAGACGACGTGGGGAAGTTCGCCGACGAGGTGGGCGGCGACGTCGCCCGTGCCGTCGGTGCTGGCGTTGTCGGCGATGGTGATGCGAAACGTGAACGGCAGTGACTCGCTGAGGTACCGATGCAGCCGGCGCACCGACGGGCCGAGGTCGGCTTCCTCGTTGAAGACCGGAACGACAACGTCGAGCGCCGGAGGCGCTTGGTCGAGCAGATCTGCTGCGCTCGCGTCCATGGTTGCCGTCATGCCTTTGACTGTACGAAGGCCCTGTAAGAGGCTGTCTTGTGAAGCTCAAGAAGTGGGTGAGAGGCTCTCGATCGCCTCCATGTGGCCAGTCGCGCGCGTGGTCTGTAAGGTGCCTGCCGATGAAACTGGCAATCGTCGGGGCCGGTGGAATGGGTTCGTTTCACGCCCGTTCCCTGGCAGCGTTGCCGGGTGTCGAGATCGTCGCCGTTGCCGATCTGCGCGTCGCTGCGGCCGAATCGTTGTGCGAGATCGTAGGTGGCACTCCCTCGGCCGATGGGCTCGAAGTCGCTTCGAGGAGCGATCTCGACGGCCTGGTGATCGCATCACCGGAGGACTCTCACGAGGAGCTGGTCCATGCGGCTCTGCGCCGTGGCACGCGCATCTTGTGTGAGAAGCCACTGGCCGTCGGCGCCGCGTCGTGCGAGCGAATCGTCGATGCCGAGATAGCTCTCGGTGGTCGCCTTCTGCAACTCGGGTTGATGCGCGTCTTCGATCCGGCACATGTGCAACTCGCCGCCGAGGTTGCCACGCTCGGCGTGTTGAATCATGTTCGTTGCGTCCATCGCAACGTCCACGAAGTGCGACGCACGGCGCAGCTGATCCTGAACCAATCGATCGTTCACGACATCCACAGTCTGCGTTGGCTCGTCGGCCGTGACATCACCCGCGTCACTACGCTCGCCACCCCCAACGCCGATCACGTCGAACATCTCCTGCTGACCGCCGAGTTCGAGGGCGCTGGGTACGCGACCGTCGAGTTCAGCGAACACGCCTTCGCCTATGAGGTCACCGTCGAGGTCGAAGGCGCGCGTGGTGGCGTCGTGATGGCACCCGTCATGCGCCCGACCGTGCGACGCGACGGCTCGGAGATCGTCAACATCGGGACGGACTGGTTCGCACGCTTCGCCGACGCCTACCGCATCGAGGCGTCTGTGTGGCTCGCGTCGTTCTCGGGTGCGAGCGCCGTGGGTCCGTCGGCCTGGGACGGGTTGGCCGCCGAGCGCGTGGTCGAGGCTGCCATCGAGTCGCTACGAACGCGCCGGCCTGCCGATGTGGCCAGGCGGGAAACGCCTGATCTGTACCGCTCTGCGCAGTAAGGGCCGCCACGTAACGCGTTCTGACCCCAACACCGGTAGCGTGTGTGGTGGCCCGCTGAATCTGGCGGGCCATTTTCATGAGATGAGAGACAGTTGACTACAGGTACCGTTAAGTTCTTCAACGCCGAGAAGGGCTTTGGATTCATTGCTCGCGAGGGTGGCGAAGACGTGTTCGTGCACTATTCCAACATTCAGGGCGATGGATACAAGTCGTTGCAAGAGGGGCAGAGCGTCGAGTTCGACATCGCTCCCGGCCGCAAGGGCGAAGAAGCACAAAACGTCAGGCCGCTCTGACACATTCATAACTGGCCGAAGCATCGGCCAGAACTTGACTACGTGAACCGACCGCTGAGCCCTTTGGCCAGCGGTTCGTTCGCGTCAGGACACGAATCGACTGGTCTCGACATCCCGTTCACTCACCCACTCGTTCAATCACACTGTGCCGAACTCAGGTGACGATCACCGTGGTGCCGATCTGGGCGAAGTCCCACATGAAGTCGGCATCGAGATCGGCCTGTCGGGTGCAGCCACCCGACAGACGGGTGCCCAACTCAGTGTCCTGTTCGTACTTCGATCCGTCGGAGACGTGTCGCGGAATGCCGTGGAAGCCGATCGCGCCGATCTTCGTCTTCGTGTACCTGATCATGTGCGGCAGAAGTGCCTTGCCGTTCCATGCCGTCGAAACCTCGGAGCGGCTGAACACCACGTGCTTGCCGGGCACCTCGTTGTTGTACTTGCTGCCGGAGACCAACCATGAGCGGATGACTCGATCGTTCTTGTCGACCGCCCAGACCCGCTGCCCGGCACGGTCGTACACGACGCGCTTGCCGCTTCCGGAATTCGCCGGCAGCGGCGGCGCATCGGGGCCGCTGGTGGCAACGTACGAGAGCGGGTAGCCGAGCAGATCGACGGCACCCGGTGCCGGGGGTGGAGTGTGGATCACCAAGGAGGCTTCGTCCGGCCAGATGTCGAGCGAGATTGCGGTCTCCCGACCGACCACCCCATCGACGAACATGTCCTTGTCCTTCTGGAGTTTGTTGACTGCGCTGAACGTGGTGTTGTCGAACGTTCCGCTCGCCGCTCCAGTGAGATAGCCGATGTCGATCAGCGCTTGCTGCATGCAGGAGACGGCGTCGCCTGTGTCGCCGATGCGCAACTCGCGCTTGTCGATCTTGCAGCCGGCGTCTGTCGACGATGGTTCGTCGCCCACCAAGTCCTGCTGTTGGGCGACATCGGCGGCTGCGACCGGCGTGGACCCGCCCGTATCGCCCGTGGTGATCGGCGCATCCGCGGCGAGAGCGCCCGTTGTCGATGGGGACGTCGCAGCCGCTGAGTTGGGGCCGGCCGCGGTCGCCTGAGACGTTGGGCCGTCGAAGAGCGATTGACCGAGCGAGATCACACCGATCAACGCGGCACCGAGGACCAGTACGGCGATTGCCCGGCGAACATCACGTTGCACCGGAGAAGCGGGTCGCGAGACTCGTCGGGTGTGCTGTGCCATCAGTTCGCCCTGAGTCCCGGAAATCGCAACATACCGACGGGGATTCTAGCGAGCATCATCCCCATAAGGCCGACACCGCCGAATCTGGGGGTGTGGCAAGGTGAGGGGATGCCGACATGGATCGTTCTGCTGCGCGGGGTAAATGTCGGTGGCGCGAACAGGCTGGCCATGGCAGATCTGAGGAGTCTCGTGACCGCGCTCGGCCACACCGACGTCGTGACGTACATCCAGAGCGGCAACATCGTGCTGAACTCTTCCAGGTCAGACCGCGCCCGGCTCGCCGCCGAGATATGCGCCGGCATCGAAGAGGCACACGGGTTGTCGGTGTCGGCGGTTGTCCGCACACCCGACGAGTTGCGTCAATCGCTCGCCAACATCCCCTTCCTTGGAGAGGTCGATGCGGCGCGGGTGCTGATCACGTTCTTGTCGGGGGCACCCCGAGCGGACGACGCCGCACGGCTCGAACCCGATCGGTTCCTGCCCGATCGGTTCGAACTGCGTGGCAGCGATCTGTACGGGTACTACCCGAACGGCGCCGGACGATCGAAGATGACACTCGACTACTTCGAGAAACGTCTCGGAGTGCGAGGTACTGCTCGCAACCTCAACACGGTCGCCAAGCTGATCGAGCTCGCCGGCGCCTGACACTACGATCGAGTCATGTCCGCAGTTGCCAAGCTCTCGCTGTTCGCCTTCGACACGGCCGATCCGCGTCGCCTCGCCGCGTTCTACGGAGGCATCACCGGTTGGACGGCCGTCGAGAGCGAGAGCGGAGCGTGGATCACGCTGCGCAGCGATGGCGGCGCGACCCTGGCCTTTCAACTCGCCCCCGACCATCAGCCACCAGTGTGGCCGAGTGCCGATCATCCGCAGCAGGCCCATGTTGATTTCGACGTCGACGACCTCGATGCGGGTGAGGCGGCCGTCATCGCTCTCGGCGCCCGCAAGACCGAGTTCCAGCCCGAGCCCGACGCGTTTCGAGTCTTCCTCGACCCCGCTGGTCACCCCTTCTGCCTGGTGCTCGCCGGCTAGTTCCTCCTCCTCCACCACCCGTTCCATGGGCGCGGGTTTGGAACGGCGGGTTCAGGACTCGCGCCCGATCGTGCTGTATGGGCGAGTTTTGCGAAGCGCTACTTCCACTTCCGCGCCCAAGTGGGTCTCTAGGGGAGCTGGCCGACATGCGCCAGTGCCAGGCGGATCAACCGATCGTGACCACCGGTCATCTCCCTGCGTAGCTGCTCGCTCATGATCTGCGCCGGTGTGAACCACCCGAGGTCGAGTGCCTCCTGCGTCGGTTGGCAGTCACCGTCGACGGGGACGACGAACGCCAGACTGACCGCATGATGACGCGGATCGTGGAATCCGCTGATGTCGGGGTTCGGGAAGTACTCGACCACGGTGAACGGGGCAACCTCGGGCGGGATGCGCGGCAACGCAACCGGGCCCAGGTCCTTTTCGAGATGGCGTAGCAGTGCGTCACGGATGCGCTCGCCGTAGAGCACCCTGCCGGTGACGACCATCCTGCTGATCGTGCCGTCGGCCGCTTGTCGCAGCAGCAGGCCGATCTCGGTGACGACACCGACCTCGTTGACGCGCACCGGCACGGCATCGACGTACACCAACGGCACGTTGGCACGTATGTTCTCGAGCTGCTCACGGTCGAGCCAGCCGGTCTTTGTTTCGATTTGGTCGCTCACTGTGTTCCTGTGAAGTAGCCGTTGACGTCGATGATGACATGCGTGGCGACGTTGACGAAGGTATTGATGGTCCCAGCCGCCGAAAGTTTGACGAGGCCGGCGTTGGCCACCGGTGTGGCGGCGATGTAGTTGAGGTTCGACGCCAGCGGGAACGGTCCGTCCGACGGATACACCGTGATGTAGCCGGCACCGGTCGCCTGATCGGAGGTCAGGTTCATCGAGACAGCTGCGGCACCGACCGGAACGCCGAACGGTGCGCCGGCCAGTTGCACGCTGACGGTCGACAAGCCGGAGTGGATCGTGTTGGGTGCTGATCGACTGTCGTAGTAGCGGGTGGGGGTGATCGGCACGTACTCGCCGACGCTGCTGACCGGGACGGTGGCGTCGGTGATGTATCCCATGACATCGACGACGATGTGCGCCGAGTTGGACGTGAACACGCTGATGGTGCCGCCGGCGCCGAGGGGAACGATGGCGTGCGTTGCCGTGGTCTCCCCGGCCGCATAGTTGACGTTCGAGGTCTGTCCGGGCGCCGCGCCCGTTGGCAGGGCCTGCATGAATCCTGCGCCGACCGGCTCCGTCGCGGTGATGTTGACGACTAGCGCCGAGACACCTGAGGCGGGTACACCGGTACTTGCCGGCATATCGACTCGTACGGTCTCACCCGCCGCCGGCTCGTGCGGGATCCAGCCGGCCGGCACCGGTCCCGCCGACGCCGCGCGCGTGTCGAGCACGCGATGCGGGTTGACCGGTACGAACCGACCTGCGGCCGTCGCCCCCGTCGGCGTGAAGTAACCCATCGCATCGACGATGATGTTGCCGCCGGTCGGGATGAAGATCGAGATCGAGCCCTGGCCGAGCGGCACGATCGCGAAGTTCGGCTGGATGTGTCCGGGGGTGGCAACGTTGGTGGTGGAAAACGTACCGATCGCGCCGCCGAGCATGGGAAGGGCTTGCACGTAGAACGGGCTCACCGAGTCGGTGGACGTGATGTTGACGGCGACGGATGTCGCTGTGGGAGGGATGACGCCCGACGACGAGATCGGCAGGTCGATGATCGCGAACTGGGGATACGGACCGACCAGGTTGCCCGAGCCGATGAATGACGATGGACGCGTGTCCAGCAGGCGAACGGGCGCGCCGAGTGCGGTGAAGGTACTCGGCGCAGACGTGACGGCAACTGGTGGCGCGGGCAGCTGGATCTCGCCGACCCCGTAGGCGTTGTCGGGACCTGGCGGACCGAGATCACGCACGAGGTGCTTGGTCAAGGCGGCCAGCGGCATGCCAGGCGCAGCGAGACCCTGACCGAGCAGCAGAGCCGCCATGCCGGCGACCGCAGGTGACGCAGCGCTGGTTCCGTTGAAGCAGACGGGGTAGATCGTGCTCTTCACGCACGACGGCGCCGAGAGGTCGGGTTTGATCCGGCCATCGTTGGTCGGCCCTTGCGACGAGTAGAAGGCGATACCGCCCGACCCGCTCGCCGGATCGATCGCGCCCACTGCGACGAGCGAGGGGTTGGCCGAGTCGACGACCGGCTTTGCCGCGCTGTACGGCGCTGATTGCCGACCGGGCTCGATCTTTCCGAAGAAGGTGGCGACTTCGATCGTGTCGGGTGCTGCGGGCGAGTAGTGGGCGTTGACGTGGATGCGGATGAAGAGTGCCTCTCCGGCAGCGACCGTAAAGTTCGCGTCGACGGCCTCCAGTGGTACGGCGCCGTTCACCTGCGAGTCGTCCAAGGTGGTGACGTACGCTCGCGAAGTCTCGCTGGTTCCTTGGGAGACCTCGACCGAGTAGTCGGTCACCTGAGCCGGTGGCAGGTGCCAATCGTTCGCCCAGCGGATGCCGTCGAAGGCGACTCCCCCATCCGACGGATCGATGCGCAGCATCGTGTCGACCCCCGGACCGTTGTCGAAGTCGACGAAGCCGTTTGCGTCGACACCGTTGGTGTAGCGGCCGTAGCCGAAGGCCGCGTCGTTGCCCCCGGAGTTGAACCATGTGATCCCTCGCGCCGCGGCGTAGTCGACCACGGCGTCGAGCGGGCCGGTTCCATCGCCCGGCCCGTCGTACGGCGCGCCGAGCGAGCGGGTGACGATGTGCACGCCGTTGGCGACGAACCAATCGATCGCCGCCTGTGTCTCGGCGGTGTCGGCCGTTGTGGCCAGAAAGAGCTCGGCGCCCGGGGCCATGTCTTTGACCACCTCGGCGACGGCCACGCCGTGACGGTCGCCGCTCGCCGAGTTGATCTGCCCGGTCGGCGTGCACAGACCTTGGGAGCGATCGGGACAGAACTCGTGAGCAGCGTCGGGTGCCGGCCCGTGTTCGTTGACGTTCCAATAGCTGAGGTCGAAGAAGTCGATGATGCCGACCTTTACCGTGCCCTTGATGTTGGCGTTGTGCCATGCAGCGGCATTGGTGAGAGCCACTTCGTCACCGATGGTGGGCCCGAAGCCGGCTGCTTCCGTGGGTGGCAGGCGATTGACGCGCAACGGGAGCTGCACGTAGCGGACCGCGCTGCGCGAAGACAGAGCATCGACTGCATCGGCCGGCACGAGTGCGGCGACGAGCTGACCCTCGACCGAACCGGTGACCGTACCGCCGAGTTGATTGACCGCGTGTTCGACCGATCGATTATCGGCGGTGAGAACCTCGACGGCGACGAGGGAATCGTGGCGGCCGTCGATGTGATGGGCGAACACGCGGTTGAGGACCTCGCGGAGCTGTGGATCCGTGTTGCCCGAATGGCGCGACGGCAACTGCTGAGCGGCAGCTTGTCGAACCTGGCCGGCGCTCAGCCAGACGATGATCAACAGGAGAACGGCACCAAGGTTTCGTCGTCTCATCCGCGCTCAACGCTTGCCACGTCGCCGCCGAGTTGTCAGCGGAGCCGATCGCGGCTGCGGCGGGGCAACGACGGACATCGCCTCGTCGACCGGCACTGTGATGCCGTCGTCGTCGATGTCGACGGGCTGGTCGGCGGCGGAGACCACGATGGGGGCTTCCTGCTTCACCCTGAGGCCGAGTGCCTCGTCGAGACCAAGCATGCCGGCAGCGACGATCGCGCCTGCGGCCCCGTGGCGGCGTCGCGCGTTGCGCACGGCTTGGAACGTGTCGGACGGTTCGATCGCGGCGTCGTCGTCGGGCGCTGGCATGGTCCAAACGTTACCGCTGACCATGCTGCCTCGGCCCGTCGCCGCACGACTACGATTTGGTCGTGCCCGAGGGGGAACCGATTCACCGCACGGCCGCTGCGTTGCGAACGGCCCTGGTAGGAAGGGCTGTGCTGTCGTTCGAGGCCCCCCACGTCGACGGGCCCGTTCCTGCGCCGGGGCGTGTGATCGAACTGGTGGAGAGCCGGGGCAGGCAGCTCGACGTCACGTGGGACGACGGCTTGATCCTTCACACCAACTTGTTCTTCGGCGGCGCTTGGCACCTGTACCGCAACGGCGAACGATGGCGGAAGCCGATGTCGCAGATGCGCGTGGGCATCAACGTCGACGCGTTCACGGCGGTCTGCTTCGGCGCTCGCGTCGTCGAGACGTACCGCGAGTTCGACACGCATCGTCATCCGGGTTTTGGGCGGAGCGGCCCCGACCTGTGCGTCGAGTCACCCGATGTAGCGACAGCAGTCGAGTCACTGTGCCGCTACGACGACCTCGAAGCTCCCATCGCCGAGGCGCTGCTCGATCAGCAAGTGGCGTGCGGTGTGGGCAACGTGTACCGCAGCGAGATCCTGTGGGCTTGCCGGCAGCATCCGATGGCTCCGGTTTCGGTGCTTGCCCGAAGCGATTTGGAACGAGTTGTCGGTACGGCTGCAACGATCCTTCGCGCCAATCTCAACCCGGCACCAGTCGCCACTGCGGACGAACGCTCGCGTCTCGCGGTGTACGGCCGAAACGGTCAGCAGTGCTTGCGATGTGGCGACACGATCGAGGTTCGACGCGTTGGTGAGCACTCCCGTTTGCTCTACTGGTGCCCGGGTTGCCAAGTGCGTCGCGGCCCGCGGCCCGCGACCGACAGCTCCGATGAGCGGCCGATGGATCCTCATCCGGCTGCAGCGAAGTTCTTGGCCGAACTGCCATGGCGGCGCCGCGACACACTGGCTGGTTGACGGCGTCAGCGCGCGCCGGCGGGCAGGTTGTCGATGAGGGTGAGCCAGCCCGACTCGAGCTGCGTCGGCTGATCGAACGCCGGATGCGGTCGTCCGATCAGGTGTTGGTAGGCGTTGGTCGCCAGCGCGATCGCCACGACATCGCCGACATCCAAGGCGCGAACCACGGCGGCTTCGATCGACAACGAGACTTGGGCCTTGTTGTCGAGTTGGGCATGAGCACTGGCTGCGCCCACGTAGGCGAACACTTCGTCGAGATACGTGGCACCCGCCGCATGCGAGACGTTGTCCGCATGCTCCAACGCCTGCTTCGGTGATCCGACCGTGGCGTACAGCAAGGCCGCGGCAGCGTTGGTGAACGGATGGGCAACCGCTTGCTGCGGTAGTTCGGCGAAAGCCACGCGTGCGTCGTCGGTACGGCCGAGTTGCAGGAGACCGATCAGGCGGGCGATGTGCGGCTCGAACGCCGCGGCGTTCAGCTCGTCGCTTTCCGCGAGGGCCCTGTCGGCGATGGCGACGGCCATGACGCCGTCTCCACGGTGCATGGCCGCGCCTGCGACCGCCATCAACGGGAACGGCCCCGACATCTCTGCCATGGCGAGCAGCTCTTCCGTACTGCGTTGCGCAGCGCCTGCCTGACCCAGTGCGATCTGAGCGCGCAGCAGAGGAGCAGTCGCTTGCATCAAGCCGAACTTGTCCTTCAACTTCTTGAACCGCGACCGCGCCTGGTCGGCAAGGTTGGCAGCATCGGGCAGGTCCCCCTGCCACAAACGCAGGTCGGCGAGCAGTGTCTGCATCATCCCCACCGCCCACTCGTCGCCACGCTGGCCGGCTTCGCGAATGACCAGTTCGGCCAGTGCTTCTGCCTCGGCGAAATGTCGTTCGATGAACTCGACGAACGCGAGCAGGCCGAACGCCCAGCCGACGCCGTTGCGGTCGCCGAGCTTGTCGAACGCGTCGGCCGCACGATTGAGCCGATCGCGGGCCACGCTCATATCGCCCGAAAGGAACGAGATCCAGGCTCGATGCTGTTCGAGCCAGGCCAGACCGCGTTGATCGTCGAGCAGGCGGTACAAGGTGTCGGCCTCGCCGAAGAACCACTCGGCATCGGTCAAGGATCCGCCGAAGAGCTCGATGAAACCGCGTGCGCGCAAGGCACGAGCCAGACGATCGGGTCGATCGACCGTGCGCAACAGGTCGACTGCGAGCCCGAGCTCGACGCGAGCGTCGGCGAGCCGGCTCCCGGCGTGATGCATCGAGCCGAGCAGACGATGGGCGTCGCCTTGAGCGGCAACGTCGCCGCGTTGTGACGCGCTGACCAAAACACTGTCGAGGTCTGCTCGTGCTGCGTCGAAGTCGCGGAGGTCGAGCAGGGTGCCCGCCCGGATGAGCTGCAGTTGGACGCGATTCTCCTCGTGCTCCAGGCCCGGCGGGAGCAACTCCAGAGCTCGGCCGGCGTGGCGTGTCGCGACGCGGAGGCTGCCGTTGTCGTCGGCGCGTTCAGCTGCGGCCTTGAGCAGTTGCACCGCTTCGTCGCGGATCGTGGTGGAGACGCCCTCCACCGGGCCGAGCTCCTTCACCAGCTCCGCGGCGGTCGCAGTGTGATGTGCACGATCATCGAGACCCGCTGGGAAGTTGGCCATCGCCTTGGCGACGCCCGCGTGACGGCGGGCGCGGGCGGCCTTGGTGAGCGTTTGATACGCCGCGTCGCGAACCGAGTCGCTGCGGAACTCCCATCGCCTGCCGCGCACCTCCAGCAGGCCGAGGTCATCGAGCTCGCGAATGCTGGCCGGATCGAACTTCTGGCCGAGCTCGTCGGCGAACGCCTTCAACGAGCTGACCGCCCCCGACGTTCCGAGCGTGGCGGCATTCTCGATGATCTGACGTTGCGGCGGTGAGAGCTGATCGAGCCGGGCGATGATCAGAGCCCTGAGCGAATTGGGCAGCTCGCGGATCCCGCCGCCGGCCGCGGCGAGCGCAGCGAGCTCGTGGAGGAACAATGGGTTGCCACCGCTTCGCTCGTAGAGCGCCGTGAGCAGCTTTGGATCAGCACACTGATCGGCCAGGAGCTGTGCGGCGAGCTCTTCGGTTGCGGCTTGGTTGAGCGGCTGCAGGTTCAAGGAGACAACGGTTGCGCGTTCGTTGTGCGGAGGCCAGGCCACGTCGCTGCCCGGGCGCATGGCGGTGATCAAAGCGAACGGGTGACGGCTGAGCGACGTCACGAGGTGTTCGAGCAGACCGATCAGGGCGGGGTCGGCCCAGTGCAGATCGTTGATCGACATCACGATCGGTCGTTCTTGAGTGCGCAGCTCGATCACGCGAGAGACTGCGCGATGGATCGCCGATCGCGCTGCGGGAGCCTCGAGCCGATCGATCGGCGACGGGTGTCCCAGAAGGTGGATGAACACGTCGACCATTCGCTCGATCTCGGCCTCGTCGACGTTGGTGAGCAGTTGTATGGCTCGTTTCTGGGCAACGGCGCGGATCTCGTCGATCGGAAGGTTCGGGTCGAGATCGAGATCTCGCGAGAGCGCGTTGGCGATCGGGAACCAGACGTTGGCCTCGCCGTAGGGCACGCACGCACCTTCGACGACTCCGGCATCGACCGAGCTGTGGAGGTAGTCGAGCAGTTCGTCGGCAAGACGGGTCTTGCCGACGCCGTTCTCACCGGAGATCGCCAGCAACACGCAGCGATGCGCAGTGCTGACGAGGTCGAGTGCAGCGCGACCGATGGCCAGCTCTGGCTCGCGCCCGATCAATGGGCTGTTGCGACCGCGCCTCGATCGGCTCCCGGGTGGCACCGTGGCTTCTACGGCCAACCATGCTTTGACGTTCTGATCGCGCCCCTTCGCGTCGAGGTCGCCGACGGACTCGAAGCGGATCGCGCCCGAGGTCAGGGCGTGGGTGGTTTGGCCGACGAGGATTCCGCCCGGCGGCGCGCCGCTCTGCAAACGCGACGCCGTGTTGACGACGTCACCCATTGCCGTGTACTCGGTGCCGGCGATGGTGCCGACCAGCACCTCACCGGTGTTGATGCCGACTCGCATTCGGATGTCGGAACTTCCGGAGAGCCCTGAGTTGGCGACGAAGTGGGCAAGCGTCGCCTGCATCCGAAGTGCCGCCCGCACGGCGCGCTCGGCGTCGTCTTCGTGAGCGACCGGCGCGCCGAACAGGGCCAGGATTCCGTCGCCGAGGATCTTGTCGACGCGGCCTCCGAACGCCGTGATGTCGTCGATGAGCAGTTGGAAGCAGGAGTCGACGAGTCGCTTGACGGTCTCCGGATCGCGATGTTCGGCAAGCGTGGTGAAACCGACGAGGTCGGCGAACAACACCGTGGTGATGCGCCGTTCCTCGGACCTGGCCGTGGAGATGGCGTAGCCGCACGACGAGCAGAACCGGGCCGAAGCCGGAATCTGGGACGCGCAAGATGGGCACAACATCGCCCATGAGCGTAGGACACATCCATGGATCAGCGAACTCAGATTCGGCCGAAGATGTCCTGCTGCAGGCGAAGTTCACAGAATGATTGGCGCGGGGCGCGCCAAGTTGTTGATACAAATGGGTCTATGACAGAGACATTGACGACTGGCACTGCCGCGGGTGCGGTCGATGCCCTGAAGATCTACGGCGAGGGCGACAGCGAGGTCAGGGCTCTCGACGGGGTCACCGTCGCCTTCGAGGCCGGGAAGTTCACCGCGATCATGGGGCCATCCGGATCCGGCAAGAGCACGTTGATGCACTGTCTGGCGGGTCTCGACTCGCTGACCTCGGGCGCTGTTTACATCGGCGATACGTACCTGGCGGCGCTGAATGACAAGGCGTTGACCATCCTGCGACGTACCGCGGTCGGGTTCATCTTCCAGGCCTACAACTTGGTGCCCACCTTGAACGCCTATGAGAACATCACCTTGCCGTTGCTCCTCGGCGGCACCGACGGCGACCAGCAATGGATCGACCAGGTCATCGACACCGTCGGCCTGCGCGACCGGCTGAAGCACCGACCCAGCGAGTTGAGCGGTGGGCAGCAGCAACGGGTGGCGGTGGCAAGAGCCATGGCAAGCAAGCCGACGATCATCTTCGCCGACGAGCCCACTGGCAACCTCGACAGTCACGCGGGCGCGGAGATCCTCTCGTTCATGCGCCACGCGGTGACCGATCTCGGTCAGACGATCGTGATGGTCACCCACGATCCCAATGCGGCCAGCTACGCCGACCGAGTGATATTCCTGGCCGACGGGAAGATCGTCGAGGAGATGACCGAGCCGACGGCCGACCGGGTGCTCGATCGCATGAAGCGATTCGGCGGCTGAATCGTGTTCAAGCTGGCCCTGAAGGGCATCTTGGCTCGCAAGGGCCGGTTGTTGCTCACCTCGCTTGCCGTCATCCTGGGTACGTCGTTCCTGGCGGGCACGTACATCTTCTCCGACACCTTGAACAAGTCGTTCCACGACCTGTTCGCAGGTGTGTTCGAAGACACTGACGCATATGTCCGCTCGTCATCGGTCATCGAAGGCGACTTCGGCGCAGAGGAACGCCAGCGCATACCCGATTCGCTGACCGCGGTGGTGGCCAAAGTGCCGCACGTCCGTACAGCGGAGGGCAACGTGTTCGGCTTTGCCCGAGTGATCGGCAAGGACGGCAAGCCGGTCGGGTCGAGCGGCAATGGGCCACCGACGTTCGGCTCGTCGATCGCTCCCGACGAGGCGTTCTGGACCATCACCGAAGGCCGCTTGCCCCGCGCCGATGGCGAGGTCGCACTCGACGCGGGTGTCGCCGGCAAAGCGCACTACAAGGTCGGCGACACCGTCAAGGTGGTCGCCCAGGCCGGCTCGCGTCAGTTCACGCTGGTCGGCATCGCCAAGTACGGCGACGTCTCCTCGCCCGGTGGCGCAACCTTTGCCCTGTTCGATCTCGCTACGGCGCAGGCGTTCGTGGGTCGCCCCGGTTTCATCGACGCGGTCGTGGTCAGGAGCGACGGAGCCGTGTCCGACGCGCAGCTCGCCGACTCCATACAGGCAGCGTTACCGGCCGGCTCGCACACCGAGACCCTCACTGGTGCCGAGATCACCAAGGAGAACCAAGACGCGATCGAGAAGGGTCTGAGCTTCTTCACCATCTTCCTCACCATCTTCTCCCTGATCGCCGTGGCCGTTGCCTGCTTCGTGATCTACAACGTGTTCTCCATCACTGCCGCTCAACGCCAGCGGGAGAACGCGCTGCTCCGCGCGGTGGGTGCGCAGCGCGCTCAGGTCACGAGGGCGATGCTGTTGGAGTCGGTCGCCGTCGGTTTGGTCGGTTCGCTGCTCGGGCTGCTCGCCGGTGTCGGGGTCTCCTTTGCATTGAAGGGATTCCTCGGCGTGATAGGGGTCGTGTTCCCATCGACCACGCTGCAGCTTCTGCCGCGCACGATCGTGCTCACGTTCGTGGTCGGCACGTTGGTCACGGTGCTCTCCGCGATCATGCCGGCGCTGCGGGGCGGACGAGTCTCTCCGTTGGCGGCAATGCGCGATTCCGCGGTCGAACACGTGGGCAGCAGCAGAGGGCGGATCATCGGTGGTCTCATCGTCGCTGCGGTTGGCGGTGTGGGGATTGCTGCGACTCTCGCGGGGGCGAGCACCATCCTCCTCGGTCTCGGGGTGCTGCTCGTCACCGTAGGCGTCCTGATCCTCGGTCCGGTGCTGGCCGTCGTAGCCGCGCGGCTCATCGGCCGGCCGGTCGCGGCCGCGTTCAAGGTCACGGGCAAGATGGCTCAGGGCAACTCGGCGCGCAATCCGAAGCGAACTTCGCGGGCCGCTGCTCCGGTTCTGATCGGCGTTGCTCTGGTGACAGCCGTCGCCTTGCTGGCGTCAACACTGAAGGCTCAGGTCCGCGAGATCTTCAGCGAGCAGTTCGTCGGCGACCTCGTGGTGAAGACCGACGACTTCACTGGGTTCGGCGGCCTCAGCCCCGACCTCGCCGACAAGCTCAACGAGGTTCCGGAGGTCGATGTCGCCGCTGGCATCGGCGTCAAGCTGGCCACCGTCGATGCCAAGAAGGCTCAGGTCACGCTGGTCAACCCGACAACGGTCGGCAAGGTCTTCGACCTTCACATCACCAGCGGTTCGTATGCCGCGCTGTCGACCTCGTCGATCATGGTGTCCGACAAGAAGGCCAAGAGCGACCACTTGAAGATCGGCGATGTCCTCACCGTCAACCTGTCGGCGCTCGGCGACGTGCCCCTGACGATCGTCGGAACGTACTCGTCCGACGAGTTGGCCGGCAGCTACGTGGTCAATCGTGCTCTGTATGCCAACACGTCGGGCAGCTACTTCGACTTCTCGGTCTTCATCAACACCGCGCCCGGCGTCAGCACAGCTCGAGCGGAGGCGGCCATCAAGCCACTGGTCGCCCAATATGGAACGGGCGAGCTGCAGACCCGCGATCAGTACATCGACGACCAGGCGGCTCAGATCAACACCCTGCTGGCGTTGATCTACGGCTTGTTGGCGCTGTCGATCATCATCGCCGCCGTCGGCATCGTGATCACCCTGCTGTTGTCCGTCTACGAGCGCCGGCACGAGATCGCGCTCCTGCGCGCCGTGGGCATGACCCGCGGTCAGGTGCGTTCGACGGTGCGCTGGGAAAGTGTCATCACAAGTTTGCTGGGCGCCGTGCTCGGGGTGCTCCTCGGCTTGTTCAGCGGCTACCTCCTGGTGCTGTCACTACGTGACGAAGGGGTCACGGTGTTCTCGGTTCCGTTCTTCAGCACGATCGTCATCCTGGTGGTGTCGTTCATCGTCGGCGTTGTTGCGGCGATCCTTCCCGCTCGATCAGCGACCAAGGTCGACATCATCGAGGCGATAGCAACGACATGAGTGCGGGGTACTCGGGCACTCCGTTGCCGAAGAAGCTCGGCATCGTCGGCGACGCAGTGTTCGTCGTGGTCGGACAACCCGACGGATTCGCGGCGACGCTCGGCGACTACGGAGAAGCCGTCTGGCAGAAGTCGTTGCTCGCCCCCGTCGATGTCATCGTCGCGTTCTTCACGTCGCGCTCCAAGCTGATCACTGCGTGGCCGAAGCTGACAATGGCGGCCGCAACCGATGGTGGCGTGTGGGTGGCGTGGCCGAAGAAGTCGAGCGGTTTGGAGACTGACATCACCGAAGACGTGCTGCGAGCGGAGTTGCTGCCCACCGGGTGGGTCGACAACAAGGTGTGCGCGATCGACGAGACGTGGAGTGGGTTGCGCTTCGTGCTACGCAAGGAACTGCGCCGGCCCGGCGACAAGCGACGTTAGGCGGAACCAGCAGCCGGCCGATGTGAACGTCGTTGCAACACGAGCGAGTAGCCGATGATCGTCGGTACGACCCACGTGAGAAGGATCACCGCCTTGACCGACGGGGTGATCCCATCACCCGTGATCGGGTGCACCAGGTAGTGCTCGATGAATCCTCCGCTGTACGGCTGACGGCCGGCGCGACGAATGAGCGACTTACTTGTTCGGCTGGGGCAGTACGCGCAAGTACGGCTTGATGGTCTTCCAGCCTTGCGGGAAGAGCTTCTCGGCTTCCTCGTTGGTGACCGGTCCGCCGATGATCACGTCGTCACCGTCGGTCCAGTTGGCCGGCGTGGCCACCTTGTACTTGGCGGTGAGCTGCAAGCTGTCGATGACGCGCAGGATCTCATCGAAGTTGCGACCGGTCGATGCCGGATAGGTGAGCGTCAGCTTGACCTTCTTGTCGGGGCCGATGACGAACACCGAACGAACTGTCATCGTGTCGCTGGCGTTGGGGTGGATCATGTCGTAGAGGTCGGCCACAGCGTGATCCGGGTCGCCGATCATCGGGAAGTTGACAGGCGTGCCCTGGGTCTCGGCGATGTCCTCCTCCCACTTCACGTGGCTGGCCACGGGGTCGACCGACAGGCCGACCACTTTCACGTTGCGCTTGTCGAACTCGGGCTTGATCTTGGCGACGTAACCGAGTTCGGTGGTGCACACCGGTGTGAAGTCCTTCGGATGGCTGAACAGCACTCCCCAGGAATCACCGAGCCAATCATGGAAGTGAATCTCGCCCTGCGTGGTGTCGGCGGTGAAGTCGGGAGCGATGTCTCCGAGGCGAACGGTCATGACGGTTCCTTTGTTCGATGTGGCTGATGAGGTGCTGACAACATTTGGCGGCACCACACTACCCAATACCCGACCAATCCGGTCAAGATTCGTTTCGACAAACACAGGCTTGACATGTGACTAAACAGTCACATATGATCGAGGCCATGGACGAGGTGTTCAAGGCGCTGGCCGACCCGACTCGACGGTCGATCCTCGATGCGCTGTTCGAGCACGACGGCCAGACGGTGCAGGCGCTCTGCGACCGCTTTCCGGACATGACGAGGTTCGGCGTGATGAAGCACCTGGCGGTGCTGGAGACGGCCCACCTCGTCAGCACCAAGCGGGTCGGTCGTACCAAGCAGCACTACCTCAACCCGATCCCGATCGGCGAGATCGCCGACCGCTGGATCAGCAAGTACGCCCAACCATTCACCCGCGCGAT
The DNA here is from genome assembly GCA_963720775.1 of Ilumatobacteraceae bacterium. GTDB lineage: Bacteria > Actinomycetota > Acidimicrobiia > Acidimicrobiales > Ilumatobacteraceae > JAENVT01. The sequence goes on from CAVRGR010000006.1 coordinate 73,823, forward strand.
GGTTGATCTGCGTCACGACCTCGAGCGCGGCTCGGCGGTATAGGAGCCCCGATGGCCATCACCAAGCACGTCTATCAGATCTTCATCAAGGCCACACCCGAGCAGGTGTGGGATGCGATCATCGAACCGTCGTGGACACGTCGCTACTTCCACGGGACTTCTTTCGACGCTCCACCGGTGAGCGGCGAGTCGTATCGAACCTCGCTCGGAGATGGCCGGCCGGCAGTCGACGGAACCATCGAGGAGATGGATCCGCCGAAGCGGTTGGTGATGACGTGGCATGTGCTCTACGACGTGAAGATGTCGGAGGAGCCACCCAGCCGTGTCGAGTGGCTCGTCGAACCTGTCGGCGACGGTTTGACACGGCTGCGGCTCGAACACGGTGACCTCGGAATGAGCCCGCTCACATGGGCCAACGTCAGAGACGGTTGGGTGTACGTGCTCGATGGTTTGAAGACGGTGATCGAGACCGGCGAGTCGCTGCCGCCCCTCACCGTCCAGCTCGAAACCATCGACGATGCCGCCGGCGAGTGGCATCGCATGCAGGGGATCGAGTGCAACAACTCCACGTGGGAGATGATCGAGGCCGAGCGCAACCCGGACAACGACGAAGAGATGCTGCGCCGTGCCTACGCATCGACCTATCACTGGGCTCGCGCGGTGCGTCGTGTTCCGGCCAATGAGGCTCGCGGAGCGTGGTTGCTGGCGAAAGTGCAACTGCTCGCCGGCCAGCCCGAACTGTCACTCCGATACGCCGATCAGTGCATGGCTGTGTGCCGGCAACATGGGCTTGCCGACTTCGATCTCGCCTATGCGCACGAAGCCCGCGCCCGCGCTCTGAAGGCACTCGGCGACGACAAAGGCGCAGCTCAGAGCTGGGAGATGGCCAAGGCGGTGCCGATCGAGAACGACGAGGACAAGGCGATTCTCGACGCTGATCTGGCCGTCGGTCCGTAGCACGACGACCGAGAGTCGCGTCGAGGGCGAACAACACTAGCCGAACGACACGTGTCAATCTGGGAACTTGGCCTCTAGTCCTGACCCAAGCTTGCCGATACTGTTTTTGCTGGCGGGCTGCCGATCATCTCACGGAAGTGCGTGCATGTTCTCTCTCGGGTTCCATCGTCGAACGGTTGCCGGTTTGGTGGCTGTGCTGACGATGGGGATCGGCGTCACCTACGACCACGTTCACGCAGCCTCGACGAGCGTCGAGCGCTTGGAGGTCGCGGCGACAGCGTTGAAGCCCGCGGTGCGAATGTCACAGCTGCCGCAGTTGTCGCCGCCGGGCTCGATCATGTTCCCGATGAATCCTTTGCCGAAGTGCTCACTGAGCAAGACCAGCTTCGGTCAACCTCGCTCTGGCGGACGCACGCACGAAGGGATCGACCTCATGGCCAGTCTCGGTCAAGAGATCTACGCCGTCGACAACGGTGTGCTGTGGAAGCAGGCGATCGACGGCCCGAATGCATTGCTGTCGGGCAATGCCTGGTGGCTGCAGCTCTCGGATGGCTCGAAGACGTATTACTTCTACGCGCATCTCTCGGCGTTCGCGCCGGGGTTGAAAGTGGGCGACACCGTCACCATCGGTCAAGTGATTGGCTACGTGGGCGATACCGGCGACGCCGGCCCAGGCAACTACCACTTGCACTTCGAGGTGCACCCCAAAGGTGGCGCAGCGGTCGACCCCTATCCGTTGCTGGCGATCCCCAAGACCTGCGGCGTCTATCCGTGAGCTCGTGCATCGGCAAGTAGCCTCAGGGTGTGAGCATCGCCGTCGCCCTCGAAGATCTGCCTGACAAGGTCGCCGAATATCCGTTCTGCTACCTCGTGACCACAGGCGAGGAACGTCCCCACCTGCTGGCGGTGAAACCGTCGGTCGTCAAGGGTGGCCTGCGTTGTGAGACCGGACATTCCAGCCGAACCAACGTGGTACGCAACCCGTTGGTCGTGCTGTTGTTCCCACCCACGGAGCCGACGGGCTTCTCGATGATCGTCGATGGCGAGGGTGAGGTCAACGGCGACGGAGTGGTCGTCACACCGACCTGGGCGGTGCTGCATCGACCAGCCGACTGATCGCTCGCTCAGAGGTGGGCGATGTCGAGACCGAACGCTGATTCGAACGCGTCGAAGTAATCGGCGTCGTCGACGAGGGCGCCCAGCGCCACCCACGCTTCGTCCGTCATCATCTTGCGGCCGGCAACGATCTCCGGCGCGCCCCAACTCACCGCGTAGCGAAGCGTTGGCGCGTCGGACGTGATGGCTTCGTGGATGACGCGCCCGACCTCGAACGGATCGGTGGCATGGGCGTGGCCGGCTGCGTAGAACTGAAAGAGGCGCCGGTAGTGGGCGTCGTACGCGCCGGTCTGATTCGGGGCGTCGATGTTCTTGGCAAAGATGGCGCTCTTCGTGAGGCCTGGCTCGACGATGACCACCCGGATTCCGAATGGAGCCAACTCTTGGGCGAGGCCTTCGCTCAGTCCTTCGAGTGCCCACTTTGAAGCGACGTACGGCGATTGGGCGAGCGCCGCGAAACGACCGACGATGGAGGTGATGTTGACGATGGTGCCGGCGTGCGCGCAGCGCGCATGCCAGGCAGGACCTGTTGGATGCAGCGCACTGCTCCACACAGGTTCACGTTCATGAGGTCGAGATATCTCGACGGTGGACACTCCTCGGCCACTGCGTTGCCGGCGACACCGGCGTTGTTGACGAGCACATCGACACAGCCATCGGTCTGTTCGAGGATGTGCGCAAAGCCGGAGCGCACCGACTCGTCGTCGGCCACATCGAGCTCTACGAGGTTGATGTCGACGCCGCCATCGGTGGCCATAGCCTGCAACTTTGCGGCCCTGTCGAGGCTGCGCACCGTACCGTAGACAGTGTGGCCTTGTTGAGCAAGGTGGATGGCGGTGGCCCGGCCGATGCCGCTGTTGGCGCCGGTGACGACGGAGATGGTCATCGTGCCATGGTAAGTGGTGGGTACTAAGCGGCCTCGATGGGAGCGAACTCGTCGAACCACACCGCGTCGGGATCGCAGGCGATCGCCAGGCTCTGAACGCGTTCGTGGTCGACCATCAGCACGTCGAGCAGTTGCAAACCCTGCAGCATGTGGATGCGGCGCAGCTCGAAGTAGCCGAGACGATCCCGTTCGTCGGGCGGAGCTTCGGGGACGCACGCGGCGACACAGATGGTCATCGTCTGCGAGAACGGCACCTCGAGACCCGGGCCGTCGCACCAGCCAACGAACAAGCCGAGCTCGGTCGGCGGGTCGGCGATCAACGCCGTGACACGGCGGCGTTCGTCGAGCAGCACGAGCACCTCTTTCTCGATGGGCATGTCGACTACCGCCGAGGCGAGGTTGGCGGCGTCGGCGAAATCGGCGATGACCAATGGTTCGTCTGGGTTGGGTAGCCACACCGAACACGGCTGGCTGCCGTACTGGATGTCGACGATGTGTCTGCGACTGCGCAGGTGTGGGCGGCGGAACGACATGATTCCTCCCGAACGAAGGATCGAGCAGTGGTTCGGGGGAGGCCGCTGTCGCGGACCCTATCGCCGGTACCAGCGCGCGGCTACACGACTTCCGAGTTGGAGGAGCGGCCAGGCCGCGGCAATGAACGCAGCGCTGACTCCGTAGGCCCAAGCTTTGGTGAGCGGCAGGTCGAACATGTCGCGAGTCCAGGGCAAGATGAACGCGAGGGCGAAGCAGGCGACCATCGTGATCACCAGCGTGGCACGCAACCGGTTCACGGGGTGCGCCACCAGGTACAGGTTCATCAAGGCGACAGAGCCCGCAGCCAATACGGCGACCGTGCGTGCATGGTCGGCATCGATCGCCGTGTCGAGCTGCACGATGGCGAAGACGCTGATCGTGACGGCGGCGATGACCACGCCTGCAGGAACGGACCTGCCGAGGACGCGGCTGAGAAAACCCGGGCTGACCTTCTGGTCGTTGGGCTCGAGCGCCAGGAAGAACGCGGGTAGACCGATGGTGAACCAGCTGAGGATCGACAGGTGGATCGGTCGCAGGGGATAGGCGATAGCGAAGACGCCTGTCAGCACCGACAGGATCACCGAGTAGGTGGTCTTGGCGAGGAAGAGGCTGGCCACTCGTTCGATGTTGTTGATGACTCGACGGCCTTCGCTCACAACCGCCGGCATCGCCGCGAAGTTGGAGTCGAGCAAGACCAACTGGGCGACACTGCGCGTTGCCTCGCTTCCCGACGCCATCGCGATTCCGCAATCGGCGTCCTTGAGCGCCAATACGTCGTTCACCCCATCGCCGGTCATGGCCACGATGTGGCCTCTGCCCTGCAACGCCTTCACCATCGACCGCTTCTGATGTGGTGTGACGCGGCCGAACACCGTGCCGTGTTCCACCGCGTCGGCGAACTCCTCGGTGTCGTCGGGTGGCATCGTGGTGGCGTTGATGTTGTTCTGCCAGCCGGCGAGACCGGCACGGTGCGCTACGGCACCGACGGTGACGTTGTTGTCGCCGCTGATCACCTTCACCGTGACGCCCTGATCGGCAAAGTACTTGAGCGTCGCCGGTGCATCGTGGCGCACGATGTCTTCCAGCAGCACCAACGCCATTGGCGTGCACGGAGGCAGCTGGGCGTCGGTGCCGTCGGTGAACGCGCCGTCCGACTCGACGAGCACCAGCACACGTTGACCCGACGACGCGTGGTCCTCCACCTGCTGCCGTAGGTCACCCGCGTAATCGGATTTGAGCACGTTCTCGGGCGCCCCGAGCACCCAGCTGCCATGTCCATCGAACGTCATTGCGCTCCACTTGCGCGCTGACGAGAACGGCACTCGCCCGGTCACCGTCCACTTCGTCGGCTCGGTGTACGCCTTCTCCAACGCCCGAGACGTGGCGTTGGGATCGGGGTCGAGTTGGGCAAGCGCGGCGAGCACGGTGTCGACCGTGGCGCGATCGGAACCATCGAGCAAGACCACGTCGGCCAGCGCCAAAGAACCCTCTGTGATGGTGCCCGTCTTGTCGACGCAGAGGGTGTCGACCCTGGCCAGCACCTCGATCGCTGGTAGCTCCTGCACGAGGCATCGCTGCTTGGCCAGTCGCGCCACGCCGACGGCGAAGGCGACGCTGGTGAGCAGCACCAATCCTTCCGGCACCATGCCCACCAGACCGGCCACCGTGCTGATGATCGATTCTCGCCAGCCGTCGTTGCGACGCAGGAACTGGCTGCTGGCCAGCAGCAGCCCGACGGGGAAGATGGTGTAGCCCACCCAGCCCACGATGCGGTTGACGTCGTTGCGCAACGGCGAGTTCACGAGTGTGAAGCGGCGGGCCTCTTCGGCGAGCTTGGCTGCGTAGTTGTCGGCACCGACCTTGGTAACCACGATTCGTCCGGTGCCGGCCACGACCACGCTTCCGCTCAGCACCTCGTCGCCCTCGGTGACCACCACCGGGTCGGCCTCACCCGTGAGAAGCGACTCGTCGATCTCGAGGTTCTCGTAGGTAAGCACCACTCCATCGGCCACAACCTGCGCGCCTGCGCGGAGCTCCACCACGTCGTCGAGGACCAACTCGTGCACTTGCAACTCGACGACCTGGCCATCGCGCACTGCGTGAGCCCTTGGAGCGCTGACCACGCGGAGCTGATCGAGCACTCGTTTGGCGCGCAGCTCCTGGATCACCCCGATGATGCTGTTGGCGACGATGACACCGCCGAACAGAGCATCTTTCGGCGAGCCGGCGACGATCACGAGTGCGGCCAGGATGCCGACGATGAGGTTGATCGGCGAGAACACGTTGCCGCGCAAGATCTCGCCCACGGTGCGAGTGGGGACCTGAGGCACCGCATTGCCCAGACCACGAGCGACGCGGTCCGCCACTTCGGTGCTGCTGAGCCCGGTGGCGGGATCAGGTCGGTGCTCGGTCACGCGGAGACGTTAGCGGGAGGCTCTCGGTTGCCGATTGTGCTCTTGGCGGCTGAGCTGTCATGATGCTCGCGGACGGGGACGCGGGCGGGTTACTGGCAGTGCCGTCGACGTCGTGAGCGGGAGGGACGGGTCACGGATGAGCATCCGACCTACGGTGGCGGCGAAGATTGGTGTTGCCGTGGTGATTCTCGGCATGAGCCCGATGGTGATCGGCACATCGCCCTTGCCTGTGGGTGCTGTCGGCAGCATCACGATCGACGGTCAGTACGCGTCCATCGGACCGATTGGTCAGTTCGGTTCGATTGATGTGACGGTGACTGGGCGCGGTGGTGTTCCGGCGTCTGGTGTTGGTGCGGTGGCGTTGAACGTGACGGCGACGAATCCGACGGCGGGGAGCTTCTTGACGGTGTGGCCGACTGGTGTTGGTCGTCCGACGGCGTCGAGTTTGAACTTTCAGCCTGGGCAGACAGTGCCGAACATGGTGATCGTGCCGGTTGGGGCGAATGGTCAGGTGTCGATCTACAACAATGCCGGGGCGGTGGATGTGGTGGTCGACGTGCTCGGCTGGTTCCCCGTCGGGGGTGCCTACACGGGGTTGACGCCGGCGCGGTTGGTCGACACCCGCAGCGATGGGGTGTCGATCGATGGTTCGTATGTGAACACGGGTCAGATCGGTCAGTTCGGTTCGATTGATGTGACGGTGACTGGGCGCGGTGGTGTTCCGGCGTCTGGTGTTGGTGCGGTGGCGTTGAACGTGACGGCGACGAATCCGACGGCGGGGAGCTTCTTGACGGTGTGGCCGACTGGTGTTGGTCGTCCGACGGCGTCGAGTTTGAACTTTCAGCCTGGGCAGACGGTGCCGAACATGGTGATCGTGCCGGTTGGGGCGAATGGTCAGGTGTCGATCTACAACAATGCCGGGGCGGTGGATGTGGTGGTCGACGTGCTCGGCTGGTTCCCCGTCGGGGGTGCCTACACGGGGTTGACGCCGGCGCGGTTGGTCGACACCCGCAGCGATGGGGTGTCGATCGATGGTTCGTATGTGAACACGGGTCAGATCGGTCAGTTCGGTTCGATTGATGTGACGGTGACTGGGCGCGGTGGTGTTCCGGCGTCTGGTGTTGGTGCGGTGGCGTTGAACGTGACGGCGACGAATCCGACGGCGGGGAGCTTCTTGACGGTGTGGCCGACTGGTGTTGGTCGTCCGACGGCGTCGAGTTTGAACTTTCAGCCTGGGCAGACGGTGCCGAACATGGTGATCGTGCCGGTTGGGGCGAATGGTCAGGTGTCGATCTACAACAATGCCGGGGCGGTGGATGTGGTGGTCGACGTGCTCGGCTGGTTCCCCGTCGGGGGTGCCTACACGGGGTTGACGCCGGCGCGGTTGGTCGACACGCGCATCCCTGATCCGCTGCCCGTCTTCCCGATCGGCTCGACGCGTTCGCGATTGGTGGTGCGACCCACGTTGCACCAGGTCGCCGGTACCGACCGGATCGCTGTGTGGGTGTGCGATGTCCCGGCGACCACGACGAACTTCCTGTACAGCTTCTACAACGATCCGGCGTCGACCTCGCTCGTGATCGACCCGTTGAAGGTCGCCTCGTGGGCGCAGCAAACCGTTGGGACTTACTTCGACCGCATCTCCGCCGGCCGCTACGAGCCGATCTTCGTCGGGCTCGGTCACATTGCCCTGAGCAACACCGATGGTCCGTCCGATTGCGTCGACAAGGCGCAGGCACTCACGCCGTCTCCGTTCACGGACGTGCTTGCCACCGACACGTTCAGCTATGGCGGCGGGCAGGCTTCTCCCGGCGGCATCACGACGTCGGATCGGTTCAACTACGACATCCTCAAGGATCCGCCGTCGAAGACGCAACGCTACGCCTGGGTCGGTGGCGGGGCAACCGGCGGTGCGTATCCGGATGCGCAAGTCGTCGCCCACGAGATCGGCCACACCTTGCACTGGCCGCATTCGTTCTTCGGTCCGGGCGACGAGTACGACGACCCGACCGACGTGATGAGTCGGCTGCCGATCGACTCCCGGTGCAACTTCACCGAGAACGGGGTCGTCCATCCGTGCCTACCGAACAACACGCTGGCCTTCAATCGGTTCGCCGCGGGCTGGATCGACGACTCACAGGTGCGTGTGCACGACTCCGGATCCGAAACGGTCGTGCTCGACTCGGCCGGCAACGCCGGTTTGCAGATGGTCGCGGTGCCCTACCCCGGTGACAGTCGGGTGATGTTGACGCTCGAGACTCGACCCGATTCCGGTGCCGACGAGGACTTCCCGTACGGCGGGGTGGCCGCGTTCATCATCGACCAACGACCCAACGAGTGCTCTGCCGGCCCGTCGTATGGCGCGTGCATCAGCGTCTTTCGCCGTCAGGCACCCGCGATCGGTCTGCCGAACTCGTACACGCATCTCCTCGCGGTCGGCTCGACGACGGTGATCGACGGCGTCACCATCAACGTGTCGGCCCAGGTGGGCGAGACGTTCACCGTGACAGTCAGCGGATCGTTCGCCGCACCGCCCAGCCTGCCACTCGGCTCCGGCGGCTACTGAGCCGGCTCCAGTCTGGGTGCCACGAACCTCCGCCGTCCTCACTTGGGCTCCTCCAACCCTCGAAGGTGGCGCCCAGATGCTGAGCTGCTCGGCTCGAGCACGACGAACCGCCGCGCCGCACCGACCGCGACGGCCAGCTTGATCGACAGGATCACCTCGGTGCCGGCGGGAGCGGCGTGAAGCCGGAGACGTCGGCGAACGGAGCCGCGCCCCACACCCGATCGCTCAACCCACGGCCTTCGCTGAGTGCCCGCTGTCGGTCGCCGGTGAGATAGGCGTCGGTCCGGTCCGTGTTGGTGTCGCGCATGGCCATTTACCTGGGACGATGAACACCACGCTGCCTCCCCGATGATGCGAGTCCGACCCTACCAGGGCCTCTTGATCCACACCGTGAGCGGGCCTAGCCTGCGCACCGCCCGTTCGTCGACAAAGGAGTCTCGCCATGAAATCTCGCCGTGCTCGAACTGCGCCTGCGCTCTTGGCGTGCGTCGTAGTGGCCGGAGTCGCGCTCGTCCCGTCGTCGGCGAGCGCCGGCCGCCGTCGGCCGCTCGACGGTTACAAGCACCTCGTCGTGATCTACGAAGAGAACCACAGCTTCGACAACCTGTACGGGAATTGGGGCAAGGTCAACGGCCACGACGTGATCGGGTTGGGTGACGCGACTCCTGCGAACACAACCCAGGTCGACTCAACGGGTGCGGCGTATCCATGTCTGCTGATGAGTGACGTCAACCTCATGTCTCCGCCGCTCTCGCCCGATTGCAGTTCCACGACATTTTCCTTTGGTGATGGCAAGCCGACGACGGCGTACCACTACGGCAACGGGCCGTTCAACATCGACCAGTTCATCGCCGCGACGGCTACAACGTGTCCGATCCCGACGGAACTGTTCAGCCACCCCTTCGGTGTGTTGAACGGCCAGGGCGCGCCCGGCGGGTGCACGCGTGATCTGGTCCATCGCTTCTATCAAGAGCAGTATCAGCTCAATGGCGGTCAGCAGAACCGGTACGTCACGGGTAGCGATTCGGCCGGCATGACGATGGGCTACTACGACACCACACAGTTGCCGATCTACAAGTATCTGCACTCGCGCAAGGCGCCCAACTACGTCGTGCTCGATCAGTTCTTCCAAGCAGCGTTCGGTGGGTCGTTCCTCAACCATCAGTACCTGGTCGCGGCGGCCGCGCCTCCGTTCGCCGCTGGCTCCCATTCGGTGCTCGACGCCAACGGCTTTCCCAACAACAGCTATCCGCTGTACACACCCGCCACTGCGGTCGTCGATGGAGCCGACACCCAAGCGTGCGACCTGCCGACGACGATCACCACCTTGGCGTGCGGCGACTACGCGGTCAACACCGTGCAGCCGCCGTATCAACCGACCAGTGCGTTCGGCGCCAAGATGCCTCTGGTCGACGACACGACGACCGATCTGACGATCGGTGATCGCTTGACCGACGCGCACGTCAGCTGGGCGTGGTACTCAGGTGGGTGGGACAACGCCAACGGCAACGTCGGCGGCCGCGGCTACACGAATGGGCCCGGCCCGACCTGCGCCGATCCCAACTCCACCCCTGCCGCGACCGACCTGGCGGGCAACGGCGGATACCCGTACTGCCCCGATCTGTCGTTCCAGACCCACCATCAGCCGTTCAACTACTACGCCCGCTACGCACCGGGTCAGCCCGATCGAGCGCATCTGCAGGACGAGCAGAACTTCATCCACGCCGCCAAAGTTGGCAAGTTGCCCTCGGTGAGCTTCGTCAAGCCGCTCGGCCACGAGAACGAGCATCCCGGCTATGCCAGCGAGCCGAACGGCAGCGATCATCTTGTCGACCTGATCAAGGCGATCGAGAGCGGTCCGCAGGCCAAGAGCACGCTGATCGTCGTGACCTACGACGAGTTCGGTGGGCAGTGGGACCACGTGTCGCCGCCAGGCATGGGTACCACCGAGGGTGTGCATGACCTGTTCGGGCCCGGCACGCGCGTTCCTGCACTGGTCATCGGCCGCGGCATCGACCGGTCCGGCGTGGATCACACGGTGTACGACACGACCTCGATCATGCGCACGATCGAAGCGCAGTGGCACCTGAAGCCCGTCGCCACCAGAGACGCCGCGGTCAACGATCTCGGCAATGCCGTGAACCAGCATGGCCGCGATGACCACGACGACGGTCATGGAGGTCACCACTGACACCACAGTTCGGCCCCTGCCGCCGGACCAACGTCGCTTTGCACGACGCTCACGCCTCCGACCGTCAGTTTGTGGCCGTCGCTCGACGGTCGGGGGTGTAGACATCATTGACGTGAAGACAACGACACAACATGCGGCCGACCGCACTGCGACTGTTCTCGGGCCCGTGCTGGCCGTTGCGGTGGCGTGGGCCACGGCCACGGTGCGCAGCGACATGAGCATTGCCAACGCCGCGCTGGCCCTCGCCTTCGTGTGCGTGGCTGCGGCGCTCGTCAGCCCGATCGCCGGGTTCCTGACGTCGGCAATCGCCACGCTCGCGTTGAACTACTTCCACACCACGCCCGTCCATTCGCTTCGAATGACGCAAGGGGATGAGATCGTCACGGTGGTCCTGCTGGTGTTGCTGGGCTCATCGGTCAGCATCGCTACGACGATGAGAGTCCGCGCCAAGGTCGCGGGCCATCGAAGTGATGAATCGCTCGCCGCGACCCGCGAGCTGCAGGAGCTGTTGTTGCACGGCGGCGCACTCCCGGCCGTGTGGCTCACGGCGGTGCAGTCAGTCTGTGTCCAGGCGGGTTCCATCGATGTGTCGCTGCTCGCCGCGGCGCCGAGCGAAGTGCCGATCATCAGCCACCGTCTTCCATCGGGCACAGGTTCGGATGTTGACGCGGTGGTCATTCCGGAGACCGGCGCGGCCCTGTTGCTCCCCAACGGCCGGGGTGCCTTGCTCCTCAGGCCGCAGGCGGGCCTGGGAGCGATCACGGCCGCGCGGACGATGTTGCTCCAGTTCGGGGACCAGCTGGCGGCGGCGCTGGCCCACGCAGACCAGAAGCGATCAGCGGCGTAGAGCACCGCGACATGGCGTCCGACCAAACAGCAGACAAGACCGTCACGCCGGAGCGGATCGTTGCGGCTGCCAACGCGGCCGCGCTCGCCAAGGAGCGTGTGCCTCGCCACCACGCGGAACGCGGCAAGGCGGGAGCGACGGCGCTCGCGCTCGGGGCACTGGGTGTGGTCTACGGCGACATCGGCACGAGTCCGCTCTACGCACTGAAGGAAGCGTTCACCGAGAAGTCGCACCAGCTCACGGTCGACGAGATCAACGTCTACGGGGTGTGTTCGTTGGCCTTCTGGTCGCTCGTCATCATCATCTCGATCAAGTACCTGATGCTCGTCATGCGAGCCGACAACAACGGTGAGGGTGGAATCTTGGCGCTCACTGCGCTGGTGATGCCGAAGCGGGGGCGCACGGTCGCCAAGGCGGGCATCCTCGTCTCGTTGGGTGTGTTCGGCACGTCGTTGCTGTACGGCGACGGCATCATCACCCCGGCGATCTCGGTGCTCAGCGCGGTCGAGGGCTTGGAAGAGGTGTCCACGTCGTTCGAGCGCTGGGTGATCCCGATCGCGATCGTCATCCTCATCGGTCTGTTCGGGGTACAGCGGCGAGGGACCGGCGCGGTGGGGAGAGTCTTCGGGCCGGTGATGATGCTCTGGTTCGCCACGATCGCAGTGCTCGGCCTGTGGCACATCTCCGATTCGCCGGGGATCATCAAGTCGGTCAACCCGTACTACGCGATCCAATTCTTCGGCCACGAGAGCACGAAGGCCTTCTTGTCGCTCGGTTCGATCTTCCTGGTTGTCACCGGTGGTGAAGCGCTCTACGCCGACATGGGCCACTTTGGCCGGCGACCGATCGTGCTCGGGTGGTACGGGATGGTTCTGCCGTCGCTCCTGCTGAACTACTGGGGGCAGGGGGCGTTCCTGATCGGGCACCCCGAGGACGTCCACAGCGTGTTCTTCCGAATGATCCCCGAGCCGCTGCTGCTACCGGTGGTGATCCTCGCCACGTGCGCCACGGTCATCGCGTCCCAGGCCCTCATCTCCGGCGTGTTCTCGCTCACCGCCCAGGCGGTGAAGCTTGACTACCTACCGCGCATCAAGATCCTCCACACCTCGCAATCGCAGGAGGGACAGATCTACGTACCGCTGGTCAACTGGCTGTTGATGGCCGCGTGTGTCGGGCTGGTGCTCGGCTTCCGCTCGTCGAGCAACCTTGCGGCTGCGTACGGCATCGCGGTCACGATGACCATGGCCATCACCACCCTGATCTTCTTCCGAGTCCTCACCGACCGGTGGGGGTGGCCGCGGCAGAGGTCGTTCCTGGTGTGTGCGCCGCTGTTCACGATCGAGTTGGGCTTTCTCGGCGCCAACACCGTGAAGATCCCGCACGGTGGCTGGTTCGCGCTCACCATCGGCGCGATCCTGATGATTCAGATGCAGACGTGGCGTACCGGTCGAGCACTGGTGGCCAAGCGCATCCAGCGGGGGGAACGACCGCTCCAGGAAGTGCTCGATGAGTCGAACCCTGAGCGCGTGCCGGGCACCGCAGTCTTCATGTTCAAAGATCTCGGCAAGGCCCCACCGGCGTTGGTGAACAACCTGCGCCACAACAAGGTGCTTCACAAGACAACACTGATCGTGTCCGTCGAGACAGCGGACACGCCGCGCGTACCGACGGACGAACGGGCCACCGTCACCCGTGTGGAGCCAGGCGTGTTCGAGGTTCAGCTCGAGTTCGGCTTCATGGACGCACCCGATGTGCCGGCGGCACTCGCCGCGATCGACCACCGAGGCCTCGTGTTCGATCCCGACGACGTCACCTACTTCATCGGACACGAATCCATCATCGCCGGAAAGGCACCAGGTATGAATCCGGTCGCCGAGCATCTGTTCGTGTGGTTGAACCGTGGTGCGGATAGCGCCAGCCGCTTCTTCAGCCTGCCCTACGAGCGCGTGTTCGAGGTGGGTTCACGCGTCGAGATCTGAAGCTGCGCGAAGACTGGCGGGTTCCTCGCACTGGCCGCCGCGAACGGCTGCCGGGCCACGACATCGGGCCGCCCAGGCCATTGGAGGTCGAGTGAAGGTCTGCGGCCAGCGGCGAGGTGACTCGGTAGCCTGTTGCGCAGCCGCAGGCAGGTCTGATGCGGCTCCGCTCCCGTAGCTCAGGGGATAGAGCATCGGTTTCCTAAACCGTGTGTCGTAGGTTCGAATCCTACCGGGAGCGCAAGAAATTGACCGTGAGCAGGGCATTCACGTCGTGTACAAGCGATCGCGGTCGAACCGTTAGCTGCGATTATCGACGATATCTTGGCGTGATTGGGAAGAGCAGGGGAAGGGGGACTTCGCGGGTCGGCGGATTGCGCAGGGCACTGCGCGGGCCCTCTGTGAGATTCAACGAGTCTGACGGACGTCTACCTCTGCTCCAGCCGTGGCCGCTCAGACCACGCCACTCATACAGAATTTCTTCCACGCTCCGTGTGAGGTTGGTCGAGAAGCGCTTGGCCGAATCTGGCTCCCTATCTGGTATTGGTGATCACCGCTATCAGCTGCGAATGAGGTTTGGTGAAGCCGCAATGCCCATTCCTGTGATCCACTCCGGGACTGGTTCGTAGACCACTGTGTGCAGCGGCCCGTCGCCGGTGAAGGCAGCCGCGATCCAGGTGCGGACTTCGGCTCCTCCGGCGCCGGCGGGGACCAGCTCAGTCGCGGTCATCTGTGAGAGTTGCGTCCAGTCCGGTCCGGCGAGCCGGTTCAGGAATGTCTCGTCCCAGCTCGGGTTGATGGCTTCCGCGGCTCGCGCCAGGTTGTCGGTGATGAGCCGTTGCCGGTCGTGTTCTGAGAGGTCGCGGGCGCCGGGCACCAGGGATGGCGGTGCATGGGAGAGTCCGCCGGATCCAATGACCAGCACACGCTCGTTCTGTTGGGCGTCGCTGCGCAGATATTCCCGGACCGCCGTTCCTAACGCGGCGGTGCGGGCCGCGGTGGCTAGCGGCCGGTCGACACAATTGATGACGATCGGAATCAGAGGTACGGCCGACAGGGAGCCGAAGAGGTCTGAGGTTGATTGGCCGAACCCGTGATCCAGGCGCAGGTGTCGGGCCAACGCGATGTCGATACCGCCGTCGGCCAAATGTCGTCCGAGCGCGATGGCGTCGTGCTGAGGGACGTCGTAGTCCTCTTGGGGGGTGCCCCAGTCGCCGTAGCCGCTAGCGGATTCGACGATGGTAAAACAGGGTGCGATGTCGGCTAGCGCTCGCATGTGATCCGGCCCGAAGTAGACGACGAGCGTCGGGTCGTATTCGGCGACAGCCTTCGCGACGTCGGCGAAACCGCGTCGAAAGCTGGCGCCATGGAGGTGGCTGGTGTCCTGTGCCATCTGCGGGCTGTGGGACAGCGCCAACACCGCAATCTGGGGCGCGGTTGTCGTCATGCGTGCTCCTCGGCGAGAGACGGAGACTTGAGATTTCGGCGCAGGGCATCAGGTAGCGCTTCATCCGGCATGTTCTGGAAGGTCACCGGTCGAAGGAATCTCCACACGGCCTGCGTGCCAACCGACGTTGACAGTGGCGCGGTCGTGGCGGGATAGGGGCCGCCGTGCTGCTGTGCGTCGGTGACAGAGAGACCAGTGGGCCAGTCATTCCACAGGATGCGACCCGCATGCTCGGCGAGTCGGGCGACAAGCTCAGCCTCCTCCGCGTCCGGCTGGTCGCCGCCGTGTACCGAGGCGGTGAGTTGACCTCGTAGCTGATCGATGACGTCCACGACCTGGTCCAGGTGTGTGTATTCAACCAGCAGCGCCGCGGGTCCGAACATCTCGAGGTCGACCAGGTCAGGATGCGCCTGGACCTCGGCGATGTTTGTGCGAAAGAGGATCGGCGCTGCGTCGCGGGCCGACAACTCACCGAGCGCGATGGCGGCTTGTGTGGCCATCTTCGAAGTGGTGCGGTGGAAGCCGTCCAGGATGTGGTCATTGAGCATCGGCGCCGACGACAGACTGGGGAGGTAGTCCAAGAATTCCTGTACGTCGGGGAGGAACACGACTCCGGGCTTGGTGCACATTTGTCCGACGCTCGCGGTGAGCGATGCGGCGAACCCGGTGGCGATGTCGGCGCGGCGCGTTGCCCAGCTTCGAGGGGTAATGACGACCGGGTTGGTACTGCCCATTTCCGCGTAGAAAGGAATGGGATCGGGTCGGGACATCGCGAGGTCGAACAGGGCTCGGCCCCCGCTTGTCGACCCGGTGAACGCGACGGCCCGGATGCGAGGATCCAGCACGGCAAATCGGCCGTTGTCCTCGCCTTCGATCATGCCGAACACCCCGTCCGGTGCGCCCGTCTCGGTGAGTGCCTCTGCGACGAGTCGGTAGGACGCGCGTGACAGATCGGGGTGGCCGGGATGGGCTTTGATAAGCACCGGGCAGCCGGCGGTCAATGCGCTGACCATGTCGCCGCCGGCGACACCGAACGCGAAGGGAAAGTTGCTGGCCGTGAAGACCAGCACCGGTCCGATCGGGATGAAGGTCCGGCGCAGGTCAGGCCGCGCGCCCATCGGCCAGTCGGCGTCGGCCGGATCGATGAAGACGCTGCTGAACGATCCGGTGCTGAGTCGGTCGGCGAACAGCCGGGCTTGAAAGGTGGTGCGGCGCAGCTCGTTCACCAGCCGGGCGTCGGTCAGGTGGGTCTCGGCCCGCGCGATGGCGATCAGCTCGGCGCCCCCGCGGTCCAGACTGTCAGCCACGTGCCGCAACCAGCCTTCGCGAGTCGCTGCCGCAGAGCGAGCCGTCGGTCGTGCGGCCCGCGCCACGGCCTCGAGTGCGTTCTCGAGAACCGTTGATGATCTTGTCGCGGTCAGGGCAGCCGCCCGAGGAAACCGGTGATCAATGGGTTCACCGTGGCCGCCCTCTCCAACTGAAACCAGTGACCGGTTCCGGCGAGGATGTGTAGGTCGGCATGCGGCATCAGGTCGGCGAGCTTCGCCCCGTCGGTGAACGGGACGATGCGATCTTCGCGACCGTGCATCAGAAGGGACGGGATCCTCAGCCGCGCGATGTCGTGCGTCGCCGGGCCAGGCGCGCCGGCAAGACCCTTGAACACGCGCTGCATTGCTTCGTGCGCGCCCGGGCGAGCGCTGGCGAGGAAGCGTTCCCGTACGACTTCCGGCGTGACGAGCGCCTGGTCTGTCACGAAGCATTCGCGCAGCAGATGTTCCATGCCTGCCAGGCTCGGTGTGTAGTTGCGCAGCAACGCCTGGGCTGGCGTGGTGGTCTGCGTCATGCGAGTGCTGAAAAGTACCAGCCCCCGGATGCGCTCGGAACGGGAAACGGCCATCGTCAGCGCGATCCGAGCGCCCATCGAGTTACCCACGAGAACGACCTGCGAGATATCTCGCTCGTCGAGGAGCTGCCAGGCTTGTCGTGCCCACAATCCAGGGCCGTACTCGAGGGTCGGGCTCAGAGGGCTGTTGCCGAATCCGAGCAGGTCCGGCGCCAGTACGCGGTAGTCCTGGAGTGCTGGAATCAGTTGGGAGAAGTTCGCCTGGGCGGTGGTTCCGGGGGCCGTTCCGTGCAGCAGCAGCACCGGTGGACCGTCGCCGACGTCGAGGAGTGGCGCCTCGGGCAGCCTCTGGTGAGCGAGCGAGGTCATTGGGAGATCTCATGCTGCGAGAGGCGGTTCATGACGCGCTGCTCGGCAGGGGTTCGGGTCCACTGGCGGCGGTCTGGGTGGTCGTTGAGATAGTGGAGCGCCTCAGCGATCATGTCGTGCAGAGGTAGGTAGGGCTCGAGAAGCCCGGCTTCGCGGGCGGCGCTGGTGTCGGCGATGGTGTTCTCATTGCTGAAGGGGAAGACGCAGTCGATGCCGTTGAAGACGTCGAGGTCTTCTCCGGTCGGTCCACCGCCGACAAGTCGAACTCGAGGTGTCACGGCGGCGACCTCGGCGCATACATCGACGAATCCCTCGAGTGAGGTGTTGCAGCGTCGCGATGCGACGTTGAAGGGGCGAAAGCCGTCGCCGTCGAGGTCGAGCGCACGCGCGAGCGCTTGGGCGGCGTGGTGGATCCAGACGTACTGATGGATGGCTTGACCGTCTCCAGGGAGAAGGATCTCCTCTCCGTCGAGGAGCCGGTTGAGGACGAATTCTTCTCGGGCGATGAAGTTTCCAGGGCCCAGGACCAACGGGAATCTCACCGCGATGGTGCTCAAGGGCGCCGGACGGTGTTCGCGCAGGGCGAGTTCGCAGCCGATCTTTTCGGTTGCGTACGCGCCCCACAACGGGTGAGGACCATAGGGTGTGTCCTCGGGCCACGGCAGCAGTGGAGAGGGCCGATACACGTTGACGGTAGACACGTGCACGAAGCGGGCCACGGCAGGCACGACATCGAGAAGTGACGTTGTCTGTGCCCGGGTATAGGCAGACATGTCGAGTATGGCGTCGACGTCGAGCGCTGCGATGCGCTCCAAGTCCGATGGGTTCGTCCGGTCACCGATGAGGTGCATCACGGGTCGTTGCCACTGCGGAGTTCTGCTGCCTCGATGGAACACGATCACCTCGTGATCAGCACGTAGCAGCGCCGCGACCGTCGATACGCCGAGGAAGCGTGTTCCTCCCATGACTAGCGTGCGCACGCGACGTCCCTTCCCCGGAGGTGTTGACTCGATGACGCTCAGTCAACCTCTGCGCAGAGCTGGCGTCCAATATCAGGAAGGTGCGTCTTGATAGCGGGAGGTTCTTACGGGACGTGTGTCGTGTGCGCTCGACAGTGCGCTTCGAAGGCGTCCAACAGTGGTGAGCGGCGGCTGGGATTCCACGCGACACCGAAGTCGCCGGTCAGTGCGGGACGGGTGAATCGTCGCAGTACGACGCCGCGGGGACGAAGCTTGTGCGCCCGATGGGTGTCCATGATGCACAGCCCGATGCCCTGCGCGACGGCAGCGAGAAGGTGCTCGGGGTCCGGTTCGACCGCGACCAGCGTTGGACGCTCGTCGCCCCACACGGTCAGTTGGATCTGGTCGTAGTATCCGGGCGCTTGCTCGCGGCCCCACGAGACGATGTCCGCGCCGCGCATGTCGGTGAAGCGGAGCGTGCGGCGTGCCGCCAGCGGGTGCGAGGCGGGTAGGGCGACGACGAGTTCGGTGGCACCTAACGCCAATACCTGGAGGTCGTCCGAGTTGACCAGTGGCAGTCGTAGGAATGCCGCGTCCGCTTCACCGCTTCGCAGCATCGCGATGTTCCGAGACGTCCACGCACTCTCGACAGAGATCTCGGCCTCGGGGTAGTTGTGCTTGAACGTGCGCACGAGTTCGTCGGGGAGCCCGTCGACGAGCGACCGGCTGTGCACGATTCGCAACAGGCCGGTTCGGCCGGCAGCAGCGGCGCGGACACGATCGGTGACGCGGTTGACTTCCTGGAGCAGCGAGGTTCCCTCATCCAGCAGCACCCGCCCGGCCTGGGTGAGCGTGACGCCGCCGGTGCTGCGTTCGAGTAAGGTCGCCCCGACTTCGCGCTCGAGCACCTTGATTTGCTGAGATAGTCCAGGTTGAGCGATGTAGAGCCTCTCGGCGGCACGCCGAAAGTGCAGCTCTTCAGCCAGCACCACGAAGTAGTTCAACCGGCGCAGGTCCACACGCTAACGATAACGACTGCTTCTCAACAAATCATCCCCGCAGCGGTGGGACGATGCGGTGCGCGAGGCGTTGACCTCGCCGGCCGCGGTGCTCAGTGCGCTAGTGCCGTGATCGTTTCGTCGAGGGTGACGACGTCGCCGATCAGTCCGAGTGACGCCAGGCTTGCCTCGTGCGCTTCGCGGGTGGCGGCCGCGCAGGCGTCGGAGACGATGAGGGTTCGGTAGCCGAGGTCGCTTGCTTGTCGGGCGGTTCCCTCGAGTGAGACGTTGGTCGCGACTCCGCAGAAAACGACAGTGTCGATTCCACGTGAGTTCAGCTCTGCGTCGAGGTTGCTGGCACTGAAACCTCCGATTCGTTTGTGGGTGATGACGATGTCGCTGGCCTCGGGCTTCAGGTCATCGACGATCGCGGCGAGTGGGGTGCCCTCCTTCAGCGAGCCGGCTTGGAGGGTCATGGCGAGCATCGGAGAGTTGGGGTTCATGTCGCCGTAGTCCGGTGCCCACGCCACACGGGTGTAGACCACCGCCGCTCCCGCCGCCCGGGCCGCGTCAATGAGGCGCTTCACCTGCGCGATCGTGTTCGCCTCAGAGACCCGGGCGGCGAAGATCGGCCCGAGCGCGCCATCAGGTGTGATGATGTCTCCTTGCATGTGGACGGCGATGACGGCGGTCGTCTGCGGGTCGAGATTCATGGGTGCTCCTCGGCTGTCACGATTATTTCGTTTGGACGGGTTGATTGACGGTGCGATGCGGCGTTTCGACTCGCGGTTCCCTCGGATGCGTCGGCGGCCAAATCGATCGCCTGCACGAGGCGAGCCCATGGCGGCGCCCAACGATGACGTCCGCCGCCAGCCACAGCGATTCCGGTCGGCCGACAGAGGCCGGGCGACGGAGTTCAGCGGGCGCGCAAGGCCTTGTGACTGCTGCCTCTCGCCTTCCACTGGTGGCGGCCGAAGGCGTCGCTGAAACTTGTCAACTGCAGGAAGTACACGGCGTGCCAGACGAACGTGCCAATGATGATCTTTGAACCAAGGTGCGAGCTGAACGTACCCGGATGGAATTCGGGGAAGTTCGCAGGTGTCCACCACGCCAGGGCGACGACGGACAGAATGACGCCCAAGCCCTGGCCAGCGACGAAGTTCCCAAACCGAGAGGACGGGAGCGGAATAAGTGGTCGGATGAGGTAAAGGAACGCCAGCCCGAAGATCGTGCCATTGATGGAGCACGCGAGGTATCCGAGTAAGTACTGTGTCGTATCGTTCGCCTTCGGTGCGATGAGGAAGCCGCTAAACCGCGACCAGTCGATCTTGCCGAGACCGATCATCCGGTACCAAAAGCCACTGATCAGCGCAAACTGGATGCCGAAAAACGACGCGAGCACGGCGCGGGGAAGCGGGTGTGAGGTGCCGTCCTGAGTGTCGGTGATTGGCGCCTCGACAATTACTTGCAGCGGGTCGCTCAATTGCGTCATGGAGTCTCTCCGTTCTGTTTGTTCTCGAGATCGCGAGCTCAGACTCATCCGATGTCGCGTTCTTCGGACCGGGCATGGTCCTGTTGGTATGCCATCGCACCGAGACAACGTCACGGGCGGACGCCCGGCGAAATACCCCAGCTATCGCTACCTGACGAGTGGGCGTGCGAAACGTACGGCCGTCACGCTCAGCCGTCCATTACCGGCTGCTCCTTGGTTGATAAGCAACGCTTATGACGCCCAGGGTCCGGTCGATTCCGAGGCTGGCGCGTCACAGCGGTATGCGCTGACGGTGATCACCTTGATCGAACGCTGTCAACGACGGGACGATAAACCGAGCTTCTCAACACTGCAGTCCGGCGTATTGGACGAATCGCTTTGACGGGACGCATCCTTGGCAGTTCACGCTAGACCTGCTGTTGAGGAGTTCACCATGCCCGCACGCACCGTGGCCGACGCTCTGGCAGAGGCCCTCAAGCGCCACGGGGTCACTGACATCTTCGGTCAGAGTCTGCCCTCAGCACTCTTCCTTGCAACACCCAAGGTCGGCATCCGCCAAGTGGCCTACCGGACAGAGAACGCGGCCGGCGCAATGGCGGACGGCTTCGCTCGGGTGTCCGGGCGAGTCGGGGTGGTCGCTGCCCAGAACGGACCCGCAGCCACCCTGCTTGTCCCGCCGCTCGCCGAGGCCCTGAAGGCGTCC
The DNA here is from genome assembly GCA_963720775.1 of Ilumatobacteraceae bacterium. Classification (GTDB taxonomy): domain Bacteria; phylum Actinomycetota; class Acidimicrobiia; order Acidimicrobiales; family Ilumatobacteraceae; genus JAENVT01. The sequence continues at coordinate 95,121 of CAVRGR010000006.1, forward strand.
ATCCCGATCCTGGCTCTTGTGCAGGAAGTTCCGATCGCCAACCGCGATCGCAATGCATTTCAGGAGTACGACCACCACGCGTTGTTCGCGCCCTGCACCAAGTGGGTGCGAACGTTGGAGGATCCCGGCCGCGTCGATGACTACCTCGACATGGCGCTGGCGGTCGCGTGCTCCGGTCGACCGGGACCGGTCGCCTTACTGCTCCCGCGCGATGTCCTCAATCTCCCGGCTGGTCGGCTCTCCTCCCGCCACAGCGACCTGGGGCACTTCCCGTTGGACCGCACCAGACCAACCGACTCCGCGATCAACGCGGCCGCGAGTGTCATCGCCACCGCCCGCCGCCCGCTTCTCATCGCCGGCGGCGGGGTGCACGTGTCTGGCGCCGCGGACGCGATCGGAGCGCTCCAGGAACGCGTGTCGCTACCGGTTGGGACCACGACCATGGGGAAGGGGGCGGTCGATGAGCTGCACCCACTGTCGCTCGGCATCGTCAGCAATTACATGGGGCGTAGCTCAGCTGCCCACTTCGTCAGGGATATGGTCGGTGACGCCGACGTCCTCATCTTCGTCGGCACCCGAACCAACGAGAATGGCACTGACGCGTGGCGTGTGTTCCCGAAAGATGCCAGCGTCATCCATGTCGACGTCGACGCCGCCGAGATCGGCCGAAACTACGAAGCAGCGGTGCGGCTCGTCGGAGACGCACGCGCCACGTGCGAGGCGCTCCTGGTCGCGCTCGAGGATCGAGATCTCGCCGCGCGTGCTCAGGCTCGCCCCGCTGTCGAGGCTTCTATCGCTGAGGCGAGAGCCTTGCACAAGGCCGCGGTGGACGAACTCGTCTGCAGCGACGACGTCCCCATACGCCCGGAGCGGGTTGCCGCCGAGTTGGACGCTGCTCTTGCTGGACGTGACGCGATCGTCGTCGCCGACGCGAGCTACTCGACGATCTGGATGGGCAACTACCTCCGGGCGCGCCGGGTCGGGCAGCGGTTCCTGTCGCCGCGGGGGCTCGCCGGCTTGGGCTGGGGGGTTCCGCTGGCACTTGGCGCCAAGGTTGCGCGGCCCGATGCGGCGGTGGTTGCACTCGTTGGAGATGGTGGGTTCGGACACGTGTGGTCGGAGCTCGAGACCGCAGTACCGCGAAGAACTCCCGATCGTGATCGTGCTGCTCGATAACGGCATTCTCGGGTTTCAGAAGCACGTCGAGCTGGTTCAGTTCGGCGCGCACACATCCGCTGTCGACTTCGCTCCTGTGGACCACGCCGCGATCGCCCGAGCCTGCGGGGCCGAAGCCGTCACCGTTGAGGATCCCAGCCAGCTCGCAGTCGTGCTCGCGAAGGCTCTCGACAGTGGTCTGACGTGGCTCGTTGAGGTTCGCTGCTCCCCCGACGCGCGTCCGCCCATCACCGCTTGGGACTCAACGAACTGAATTCCGCCCGGACGTCGACGTCCGAGCGGACTGGCATCTACGAAGGAGTGGGTCATGGAGTTCTGTATCGGCACCCTGGCAAAAGTGGACCAGGTGCACCTCGTCCGTCAGGCCGAAGACGCGGGAGCCACGCACTTCGGCGTGGGCGAAGGCGCCCTGTTGTTTAGTGATCCCTACCAGTTCCTCGCACTCGCTGCGCGAGAGACCTCTCGCATCAAACTAGGCACTTGGGTCACCAACCCGCTGACGCGTACGACCCCAGTGACGGCCAACTCCATCGCCACGCTCAACGCCCTGGCCCCTGGACGCGTCTTCTGCGGAATGGGTGCAGCAAACAACGCGATGAGATCGATGGGGCGAGACGTCGCAACCATGGCCGAGCTAGAGCATGCATTCGCGGTGGTTCGCGGCCTGCTCGGCGGCGACCGTGTCGTGCACACGTGGCAGGACCAAGACCGCGAGGTCCAGTTCCTCGACAACGAGGGTCGCTGGTACAACATCGGCGAACCGATCGAGATGTGGATGGCAGCCGGCGGACCGAAGGCGCTCACCCTCGCGGCAAAGCAAGCCGACCGCGTCACCTACTGCCTCGGCCCGAACCCGGACATGATCCGACTCGTCCGCCGACTGCTGGACGAGGCGGTTGCCGACGCTGGCCGGCCACCGGGCTCGGTCAAGCTGGTCTCGAACACATGGTTCTACCGACAACGTCCGGGCGAAACGTGGGAAGACGGAGTAGATAACGGCTTCGGCTCCGGACCGATCAGCTCGTGTCTCGCCAACGCCGCTCTGATGAACTGCCACGTCGAGGAGCTGGGTGGCGACATCGTCACCGCTGTCAATACCGCAGCCGCCACCTATCTGGGGGATCCGGCAGCGGAGAACCAGCGGCACTATCTCGATGTATGGGCCAACTACCTTCGCGGGCTCGACCCAGTCCACAAACCGATCATCACCAAGCAACTCGTCGGCTACTGGTGCATCACCGGCTCGCCGGAGCAGATGCGCGCCCAAGCTCGGACCATGCTCGACGCTGGCGTCGACATGATCGGCGTCATGCTGTCCAACCCATGCACCACAGAGCGCGACATCGATGACATTGGGTCATCGCTACTGATCGAAGCCTGAGCGATCAGGTGGCCGAGCCGGGCGAGTCCACCGGTGACACGTCGGTAACCCCACGTCGGGTTCTCTCTGCGCCATGCGAACGACGAGATCGCGCACCTCGTGAGAGGTTGGTTGCCGTCCGCCGTGTCCTCGGTGGGGTTCGGGCTCAATGGCGTGCGACAAGGCGGCGGTACTCATATGCTCCAATCTCATGCGGGGGGAACGGCCTCCGCTCGGCGGGCGGAGGAGTCGATCTCCTTTTGCAGGAAAATGTTGAGCAATGTCCGGAGCACGGCGATCGCGGCAAGCTGGCCGATCTCGTTCCATGTGGGCGCGACGGCCGTTCGGAGAATGTCCGCGGCGAGCTCGAACTCGAGCCCGAGAGCGAGCCATCGTCCGAGGTCGAATCGGATGTGGTCGCGGACCTCTCCCCCGCGCCCATTGGTTCGTCCCAGGAACGTGCTCAGCGCTCGAATGACTGCCTGGAAAGCGGCAAGGCCGATGACAAAGGCGGCGGCGCCTTCAACGCCCATCGCCAGGTACAGTGTGCCTTCTTTGAAAATGTCCTGCATCAATCGATCGGCTCTCCGAGTTGGGGAGGTGGTCTGAGGTTGAGGACTGGGAGTTTTTTCATGCGAATAGCCAGCGCCGCAACAGGCGGGTGTAACGCGGCATGACCACATAGACCATCAAATACACGATCACTATGGTCACGGCGAGCGTGTTGAGGAGCACATTGGGCGGGAAACCGATGGCGCCAAGGGCCGGCCTGACCAGCTTGCGGCACGCCAAGGACCATTGGATAGATGACCGACAATGTCAGCAGATACTGTTTCCAGCGCACCGGCACCTTCGCCTTGGCGCCGGCCGGCGTGAACCAGAAGTCCAAGCCGCTGCTGATGTAAAATTCGTCTTCACTGATCAGCAGTGGTTGGACTCTTTCTATCAACCGCTTGCGTTCGCTTGAGTTCATCCAGTTCTTGACATGCTCGGTGGTTTGGAACCGGATGATGACGGTGTAAGTCTCGGTGGCGCCGGGAATCGGACGCACGATATTCCAGTCCAAATGGCCGGGCGCCGATCTGGACAGCGGCGAAATTTCGTTGACCCATGCTTCGTATTCGGCATGCTTATCGCTGCGAACGCGGTGGGTGATTACAACAGTGGCGCCGAGGTCCGGAGAAGCCTGGTTCATATGCTGGACTCCTCTGGTCGGGCCGGGTTGCCGTCGATTGCACTCGACTGCGTGTCGATATCGATATCGATATCGATTGGTCGCGTCGACGTGCGATTCGGGCAAGCTGGTTCGTTCCAAGTCATTGGTTCGTCTGTCTCCTCAGGTTGAGGGGCGAATGGGCACGCAGGTAGGCCGTAGGGCACGGCCTACCTGCGTAGAGAATCGAGCATGCGGAACGGACCAGCGTTCGCCGCCGCGTCGGCCGCGAGCCGTTACGGCTCGTCTTACCCGACGGCCTTCGTGACCTCCTGCGCCTTCGCGTAGCTTTCGATCAGCGCTCCATATGCGGGAACGACGTGATCGACCATGACCTTCGCGAACTCCATCGCTTCCGGGCGGTCCCAAGTGTTCATCAATTCCGACATCACCGCGAACGTGTCGATTGGCATCCCACCCGCCTGCGTGACCCGGGCGATGGTGAGGGCGGTTGCCATCTCGGAGTGGTTACCCGAGGCATCCACGACGCAGAACACTTTGTACCCTGCTGCAAGCGCCTTGAGTGTGGGGAAAGCCATGCAAATGCTCGTGAGGCAGCCTGCGATGAGCAGTGTCTTCCGGTTGGTCTTCTCGATGGCTTCAACGAAAGGGCGGTGATCCCACGCGTTGATCGGCCCACTGCGCGGGACGTACACGGCATCGGGGTTGCTCTGATGAATCTCGGGAATGATCGGACCATTCGGTCCTTCAGGAACCGATGCCGTCGTAACAGTCGGAATCTTGACGATGTGCGCCACCTTCGCGAGCGTTGTCACGTTATTGCGGAGGGTCGTATACTCCAAATCGCGAACCAGTTGGAACAGACCGCTCTGATGATCAATCAGAAGCAGGACCGCGTCGTTGGGGTCAATCATCCATTTGTTGGTGTCCGTCATGAGTTTCTCTCCTTGTTGTCGATCCGTTTATGGTCTTGGTTCATGGCCGATTTCTCCATGAATTCCGCCATTTAGCTGCGTCAAGATATAAAGCTTGACCCAAGCCAAATGCACGGATTGTTGGGGCGTTGTCGGTGGCGCCGTCGTCGCGGAACTCGATGTCGCAATGTTTCCGTCGCAGGAGCGGCTTGTTTGCTCATACTGAGCGGATGTGGCAGGTCGATCTCACGCTGGTGAGTCGAGGCCGAGCACTGCTCTCGTCATGCGAAGTTTCGGGGTGCGAGCTGAACGGCGGGGATGGTCCCCAATCTCCCGGCCTCGTAGTCCTCGATTGCCTGGCGGATCTCGTCGCGGGTGTTCATCACGAACGGGCCGTGGTGAGCGATCGACGCTCCGATCGGCAAGCCGCCGAGGAGTAGCACGTCGAGCGGGTCGGCGTGCTGGTCGTTCGCTGTGACGACGATGTGGTCCCCTGGGCCGAAGACGACGAGTTGACCGTCGGTGACGGGCCTGGCTTCGTGCCCGACGGTGCCGTGACCGGTCAGCACGTAGGCCATGGCGCTGTATGCCGGGTTCCAGGGCACGCTGAGTTGGGCGCCGGCGGCGAGAGTCACGTGGGCGTACGTGATCGGTGTGTGGGTGGCACCTGGTCCGCTGTAGCCGGAGATCTCACCCGCGATCAGGCGCAGCAGCGCTCCGCCGTCGGCGGAGGTGAGCAACCGAAGGTCGTGGCTGGTGATCGCCTGGTAGCGCGGTTCGGTCATCTTGAGCGCGGGAGGAAGGTTGACCCACAGCTGCACGGCGTGTTGTGGGCCGCCGGCGCGATAGATCCGCTCCGTCGGCAACTCGTCGTGCAAGATGCCACCGCCGGCGGTCATCCATTGAGTGTCACCCTCGCCGATCACGCCGCCGCCGCCGTTGGAGTCGTGATGGGCGATCTCGCCATCGAGGACGTAGGTGACCGTCTCGAAACCTCGGTGCGGATGCCACGGTGCGCCCTTGATTTCAAGCGGCGCATTGATCTGTGGGCCGATGTGATCGAGGAGCAGGAACGGGTCGGCGTCCACCATCGACAGCTCGCCCGGGAACGGCCGCCGAACCGTGAAACCGGCGCCTTCGCTCATTCGGGGCGCAGACACGACTCGACGTACCGGACGCGGCGTCGAGGTCTTTGGGTCGGGGGCGGGGATTCGGGGCAGAACAAGGGTGTCCTCGACACTGACTGCGGGCATGGCGATCATCTCCTGGCGGACGAAGGTTTGTTGATACGTCCACAATAGCGGTTGTTCGCTGACGTGTCAACAATGTTCTAGGATCGGAGGATGACGTCACCCCGATGGCTCGATGCAGACCAGGCCCGCGTCTGGCGGGCCTACCGCGACATGTACGACCGTTTGAACGCACGGCTCGAAGAACAACTGGCCTGCGACGCCGGTCTCTCCGGGTCCGACTACACGGTCCTCGTGCCGCTCTCGGAGTCGCCGCTGGGCGTGCTTCGAGCGCGTGAGCTCGGGACGGGCATCGGGTGGGATCGAAGTCGGTTGTCGCATCACCTCACCAGGATGGAGAAGCGCGGCCTCGTTGTCCGCGAGGAGTGCGACGAAGACGCGCGAGGCTTGACGGTCCGCCTCACTGAAGCGGGCCGCAGCGCGATCGAGGGAGCGGCACCCGGCCACGCCGAGTGCGTCCAGCGCTCGTTCTTCGACCTCATCTCGAACAAGGAACTGAAGACACTCGGAGCCTTGTTCGACAGGGTGATCGACAACCTCAAGTCCGAAACCGCGTAGCGAGTCGGCGAGACTCGCGACGATGGTGGTCTTGGGCACCGAGCTCGAACGTGTGGTGGAAGAGGCGCTCGCGAGCGCTGTCGTGACGGCGTCGCGAGTACACGGGGGTGACGTGGCGATCGCGTTCGCCGTCGATTTGGCCGACGGGCGGCGAGTGTTCGTGAAGACCCATCTCCGCCCTCCTCCGGACTTTTTCACCACTGAGGCGACGGGCCTCGTGTGGCTGAGTGAGGCGTCGGCGGTCGACGTGCCGCGGGTGCTCGCCGTGTCGGACGCTTCTCCGGCATTTCTGGCACTCGAATGGGTGGAGCGTGGCCCGGCGCGGCCGTCGACGGAGGTTGATCTCGGCCGGCGGCTTGCCCGGCTGCACCGCGCCGGCGCTCCGAGCTTCGGACGCGAGGACCGGCGCACCACCGGCAGCCGAGCACTGCCCAACCAACCGACGCAGAGCTGGGTCGAGTTCTACGCCACCAACCGGTTGCTGCCACTGGCCAAGTTGGCGGCCGACGCTGGTGCCCTCCCGAGAGCGTTGATCGAGCGGCTCGAATTACTCGCCGGCCGGCTCGACGTGATCGGTGGGCCACCAGAGCCACCGGCTCGCCTGCACGGTGACCTGTGGGGCGGCAATCGACTGGTTGGGGGCGGGGGACGAAGTTGGTTGATCGATCCCGCCGCTCACGGAGGGCATCGCGAGTTCGACCTGGCGATGATGCGCCTCTTTGGTGGCTTCGGCGACGATTGCTTCGCCGCCTATAGCGAAGCGTCTCCGCTCGCAGATGGATGGGAACAACGCGTGGCCCTCCACCAGATCGCCCCGCTCATTGTCCATGCCGTCAAGTTCGGAAGCAGCTACGTCGCGGCCGCGACCGCCGCCATCGATCACTACAGCTGAAAGGAGCGGGATCGGTTTGGGTGTCGGCGTCCAATTGCCCGGAAGTTGGGCCGATCTGCTCCGGGTGGATCCTCGGCGTCACCCGCTTCAGCGAGTGATCCGCATCAGCCGTCGCGGCGATATCTGCCGGTCGGCATTCTCGTCGACGTACGCGAATGCAAGAAAACTCGCACCGAACCGCGAGCCCAGAACGACGCTCATTGACTCTCATCCGACAGACACGCTCCGAGCGACCCATCAGCGCCGGCCAAGCATCCCAGAATCCCGTGCCGCACACGCCCGGGCCCGCGTCCCAGATCGCCGGTTACGGGGCGCGCCAGATGCGCCGTTATACGGGTGATCGAAGATCACCTCGCCTGGCGGCTCGTATAACGCCTGATACACGGAGTGATCGAGGCGATGTGTCGCTGGAAATGCGCCTCGCGATCACCCGTGTATCAAGCGTTCTGTGCTCAGCTGCTGCGGCTCGTGGACCGTTGTTCTGGGCGCTTGATCTGTGTGAGTGAGTCGCCGGCCCTAGGCGGATGCGAGCCTTCGCATTCGGTCGGCGGACTCTTCGCCGTTGATGAACGTTCGGAGTTCGTGCGCGATCTGGTCGACGTCGTCGCTGTTGAGGACGGCTGCTTGTGCCGTGGGGTGACGGCGCAGGAGGCCGCCGGTAACGACCACGACACCCCGGCTGACCTCAGTCGGGCTTTCCAAGTTGGGTCGGCCGTCTCCCCAGATCATGAGCATCGCCTGTGCCTCGTAGGAAGCTTTCAGCTTCTGCGCGAGGAGCGCCTTGATGTGGTCAGCGTTACGCCGGGCTTGGGCGACGGCATCGTTGGCCCAGCTGTTGTCGAATCGGTTGTCGGAGATTGGCCAGGACACGTCGGTGTACTTCGTCTCGATCACGAAGACCCCGCCGGGCCCGACGATCACGTGGTCGACGTCGTAGGCGTGGAACTCGACGTGATCTAATCGCTTCCATCCCTTTAGTCGGAGTCGTCGCAGCTCGCTCGCGGTGAACTCCTCGGCGAGAGCGGCGTCGGTGAGTCTTCGGTACTCGTGGGTAATGAAGGCTGCCCTGATCCCTGGGAGAAAGGCCGCGACTTCGACTCCTGCGAGGAACCACGCAACCTCGCGTCGCGAAAGGAGTGTCGTAGCGATCACGAGCCCGGTTGACACGATGAGGTAGCCGCAACAGGCCAGAACAATGAGCCGTCTGTTGGCGTTCCAGATCGCCAACCGTTCGACGCCGGCCCGGCGTCGGCTGTACGCACCGGCCCGTCGGAACACACCAGAATCATCGGCGCGGTCCGCTCTGACCTTGAGACCGCGGCTGCAACGACTTTACGTTTCGTCGAGAGCGCACTGCTGCGAGCTGAACCGGCAGCCCTGACCCGCGGCGCTTCGCCCTACGACGCTGCGTCGTTGCCAGCGTCGCGACCGATGCTTTCGCCTAGAAGGCGTAGCCCGACGCCGCTACGAGGAACTGTCCGCACACCGGATCACCGTAGAAGTTGACGGTGAAGGCTGATGTACCACCGGGTTCGAGGTCGTCACCTGTCGCGAAGTCACTGCGTTCGCGCAGCTCGGTACCGTCCGGTGACAGGCACAGGACTGACACGCTGATCGGACCCGATGCCTTGGTGGTACCGGTGTTCGATGCGATTCCGACGATGGTGTCCTGGGAGACGTTGACTTCGGTGATCTCCAGCGGAAGTTTGCCGCCGAACGTCTCGTCGCTTTGTGGTTCGCCGTCGGCGGTGATGTCGTAGACGGTGTCTGAGGGTAGATCGATTCCGAAGTAGACGTATCCCCAGGCGATCTCGCCCGGACCGACGATGCCTGGTTGAACTCCTTGGTCCTCGCCGCTGCCGACGAGGGCCCCGGACGCATCGCGGGCGACGCCCGAGAACGTGATCCTGCCGAACGTCTCAGATGTCATGTTTCGCACCAGCACCGGCAACGACTGAGAACTGTCCGGTGGGCCCATTGCGATGACCGAGAGCCTGCCTGGCTCGCCTGGCGGCAGGGCGATCGCTTCCGCCCCGCCGAACGCGGTCACGAACGCGGAAGCGTCAGGCGCTGCCGGTGTCCCATTTCCGGGTGCAGGAGGCGTCGTCGTGTCGTCTGAAGTTTCGGTCGTTGCTGTGTCCGCCGGCGGTGATGCCGTGTTGGGGGCGGTGGTGGCTTCCGACTCGGTGGTGTCTGGCGAGTCGTCGGTTTCTGTGACTGCCGGCACTGTCGTATCGGACTCAACGTTTGTTGCGATGGCTGCTTGATCGGTGTCGTCGGAGTTCGTTGCACTGCCGACCCCGAACCCAATCCCGGCGCCTACCAGTAGTGTCACAACGGGTATCACCCACCGTTTCGCCGAACGGCGCGCCGCCGGTGGCGGTGCCGCCTGCGGTGTCGGAATGGATGGTGGTGGCAGATTGCTCATGCAAGAACGCTACGCCCGTACGCGACAGACCTCACCCGGCTCCGCGCTGCGACCGGTCGGCAGAACGCTCCGGTCTCGCGCCGAGAATGCTCGGTGCACCACGAAAAGAACGCACCTACTCTGTGCTCGGGAGCGCGGGCGTGACCGACTCGCACCAGAAGAGCCGTTCGGCGCTCGACGTGAAGGCACGGGCTGCGAAACATGGGCCGCGCGTTCTGTGTGGTCGTCACGAAGCGCGGGGCACTTCACTCCAACGCAGATGCGCCTGATTGTGTTGGTGGCGGTGCTGCGGGGGTTCTCGTAGCGTCGTTGGTCTCGGTGGTCGTGCTCCCGATGCGCCTGTCGCCCGATTGTCGGGTTGGTTTTCGAACGAGTTGTGCGACCGCTGGGGCTGCCGCGGTGTGGCTCGAAAGAGGGCAGCACGCTCGACATCTGGAATCAGGAGTGCCCACCGCGGTCTCCATCATCTGATGAATGGAGGATCAGCGATGGTCATGATCGGTATCGATCCACACAAGCGGACCCACACCGCGGTGGCGATCGAGCGACTGCGAAGAGTGCTCGGCGAGCGGCTCGTGCGCGCCGGTGCGAGCAGGTGCCGAGTTGGTGGCGTGGGCGAAGAGCTCGATCGCGCTGGGCGGACGTGGGCGATCGAGTCCGCCGGTGGGCTCGGCTATCTGTTGGCCCAGCAGCTTCTGGCCGCCGGCGAACGTGTCGTCGACATCCCTGCGACGTTGGCGTCGCGGGTGCGGTTGTTGGGCTCGGGACGTCGAAGAAGAACGATCCGAACGACGCCCGTTCGGTCGCGTCGCCGCGTTGCAGGCCAAACAGTTGGTCGCCGGTGCGCGTCGAGGATCACGCCACGATCTTGCGGTTGTTGACGCGCCGGCACGCCCAGCTCGCCTGGGCTCACAACAAGGCGGCCTGCCGGTTGCACGCCTTGGTGGGTGACCTGGTGCCGGGCGGGATCGGCAAAGAAGTCGTTGTCTCCCAGGCCGGCGAGCTCCTCGACGAGCATCACCGGTCACGGTCGCAGGTCGCTGCTCGAGCGAGCACTGGTCGGCACGCGAGATGCTCGACGACGTCGAAGCGCTCGACGCAGCAACGCAGGCCAGTCCGAAGCCGCATCGGCGTCGGCAGTCGCCGCGTCGGGGACAACCCTGACGGAGATCTTCGGCGTTGGTGATGTGGTCGCCGCGATCGTGATCGGCCACACCGGGGATCGGCGCGGTTCGCCACAGCGGACCAGTTCGCCGCCTACAACGGCACCGCGCCGAGTCGAGTGGTCATCCGGCGACCCGAACAGCGGATCTGGCGGCTGTCGCGTCGCGGGAACCGAACGATGAACCATGCCATCCACATCGCCGCTGTCACCCAGATCCGCCATCGCCACAGCCCCGGCCGCGCCTTCTACGACCGCAAGCCGCCGAGGGCGACCAGCCAGACGGCGCTCCGGGCGTTGAAGCGACGGATCAGCGACATCATCTACCGGCACCTCATCGCCGACGCGCGCGCCTCAACCAGCGCTGAAAGGGCCCGGGAGGGCAACCAGGGAACGACTCCACAAGTCCTGCGTGGCCGGCCACTGATCCTGATCCACCGGCACTTCGGCAACAGCCACTCCCGGGACCCGGCACCAACCCTACGCCCAAGAAATCACCCCGACCAGGGGTCGATCCCGCGCGCCACCAAACCCTCCGACACGCCTCTTGACAAACAAAGAGGAATCGTTCTGGCGCGCCAGACACTCGACGCGTCGACGTCGTTCTGTCCGCGCGTTCTGTGTCGATCGCGTATCTCGACGGACGCGCGGAGCGGCAGCAATGCGCTCGTTGGGTTGCGGCGATGTGTCTCGTAAGTGCGATCGCTCGCCTTGAGGTAGCGAGAGGCCCGTCTGCGTCGCATCCCGAATTTCGGTCGAGCCATCGGACCCTCGAGGGTGTGCGCCCACGGGACGGCGTATCCCGAATGCCAAGCGCGCTACCGCACCGTCGAGAAGTCGGTCGGTCGCCAGAACTCGTTGCGGATGCTCGCGACGATCTTGTCGGGCGTCTCGCTCGCGACCCGGGCGGAGATCCAGTCCGGGTCCGCCACGAACCCGGGCCACTTCTCCTCGCGCTCGGCGAGCGATTCCCAGGCGAGCAGGTAGTGCAGCACCTGGTTGTTCTCGCCGACTTCGACGGTCCAGAAGCCGGCCGGGCGGATGCCGTGCTTCTCCCACAGGCCCAGCGTGGTCGTGCGGAAGCGGTCGAGCAGGGCCGGCAGGCGTCCAGGAAGGCACGTGTAGGCCCGGTACTCGTAGATCACTGACGTAGCGTAGCCCGGAGCTTTTTCGTAGGCGGCCTAGCGGCCGCTGAGGGATCGCATCAAAGCCCGTGTGGGCGCCTGGCGCAAGGTGCCGACGTGCACAAATCAACGCGTTGCCTGCGAGCGTCGCCCGGATCTCGTAAGCGCCGTTCGGAGCGGCTTGACGCCACGCAGGACGGTGACGTTCTGCGGCAGCGCGTTATGCGCGGTCTTCACCAGACCATCACGACCAGACCATCACGTTTTCTGAGCGTTGGTCCGGGATGATGCTCTTTACGGTTTGAGGACGCTCATGGATGTGCCCACGCTCCCAGTGCGCAACGTCTGCGCCATCAAGGGTGGTTCGCCGGCGACGGCATAGATGAGCTCCGCCGCAGTTTCGATGCTCATTCGCGAAGCCTCAGCCAGCGGCGTCCGCCCCTGATGTGCGGCTCGGTTTCGTGGCTCAGCGACCAGCGACAGTACGTGTCGTCGATCTACTGTCGTCCGTCTCACCACGACGGCGTGCAGGTCGAAGAGCTCAATGACGCCTTTGCCTTTCAGCGCTTGGTCTATGTCTTCGGCAAGGGCTCCTTCGGTGGCGAGTCGATGCCTGATGGAGTCGGCGAGTGCTACCTCGCAAGCAGTCGCGGCATCGATCGTTGCACGTCGATACTCGTCACGTCGGTGAGAGGCGCGCGCATCACGCAAGAACAAGTAAGCCGGTGCCGGCGCTTCGTTCTGCGCAACCTTCGCCAAGACAGCCTCCCACTGCTCTGCCGTGGTCGCGCTGGACGACGACCAGATGGTGTGCGATACGGAGAACCGAGAGTGACGCCATCGCCGTCGTCCAGTCTTCTCGTCAGCGGAGATGTAAAGGTCTTGGACATACTCGTGATCAAGGCTGCCCGGACGGTCTGGACGGACGTCCAATCCCGCGATCACCTCGCACCAGTCGCACACCGACCGCACCCATCGTGTCAGGTTGGCAGCGACCTGCTCGGCGCGATCGGGATCGCCGCCGAGCGCCTCGTCGGACATGGTGACGACAACAGCGCGGTGAACGCCGCAAGCGAGAGGTCGGTCGTCGTCGCGGTAGTGAACGAAACCCCAGTATCTCGCAGATGGGTGCTCGGCCTGTGCTCTCTCAAAATGCTGAGCTCCTTCAACCTCTGGTTGTAGGACGTCCCAGTCCCGGAAGGCGCCCGGCTCGCCTTTGACCGCAGTCGGAAAGTGCAGAACGCAGTGCTCCGGTTCCATGTCGATGACGTGGGACGTGCCAAGCAATGCCCCTGCCACTGCAAACCCCACGGGGAATTCGACGCAGAACACCATCGGCTGCGACTCGATTGTCATGGCGCGAGTCTGACAGTCGGTTCACTCGCGCGTGCCCGGATTCTTCAAGTCAGCTTGAGAACGGTGGAGCAACCGGATTTTCGTGACGGGGTACTGCGAGGTCGGCCGATCGGGACGATCGCAAAGGCGCTGTTTCAATAGGGTGCAGAACGCCCATCGGATGGAGCGCAGAACGCGCGACGGGGCCCGAGAAGCGCGCTCCGAACCGGCGATATGCGCCGGGTGGGTGCTGATTGCCGACGGGGTCGAAGGTGCAGGAAATGTAACGCCGAGGTCGTTACATTTGGGGCTCGTTGCCCGACAGCGGCTGGCTTGGTTGAGGCAGACACTGCGGGTGGGGGAGTGATGCTGCAGGGGTTATCCGAGGATGGTGTCGACGCGTTGGTTGGCGATGTGTTCTTCGTCGTCGAGTGCGCCGACGTAGGTGGAGACGAGGGTTTCGACGCTGTGCCCGAGTCGTCGTGCGGTTTCGGCGAGGGGCATCCCGGCGCGTAGCCAGGTGGTCGCGGCGGCGTGGCGGCAGTCGTAGACGCGCAGCGGCTTCTGGCCGACGGATTCGAGGGCACGATGCCAGGCCCGGTTCCAGTTCGATCCGCTCGGACGGGTGTCGTTGCGGGTGCGGAACAACAGCCGATCAGGATCGGTGAGGTTGTTCTGGTCGATCCACTCGGAGAGCATCGTGACGAGCAACGGTGGGATGGGGACGCTGCGTGGTCCGGTCTTGGGTTCGCCGGGCTCATCGAAAGAGATGTCGGCCTCGGTCACCTCCACCCGCCCCCAACCCTCGGTCGGCAACACGATGGAGCGGACGCGGAGCATGACCACTTCCGACGGTCGCAAACCTGCGTAGTAGGCGACAGCGGTCATCACCCGAAACGCTCGGCTGCCGGGTTGATGGGTGGCGATCGCGTCGATCGCCGCAGCCATCACCGTCGGCCCCGGCAACGCACGGACGTCGACGCTACGGTTGGTGCGAGCCACTTTGCGACGTGCCCGCGTCCTGGACCGCTGCGGCCACACGTCAACCGGCACCGCGCCGGCGTCGATCGCAGCTTGCACGCAGGCGAGAGCGACGATCCGGATCCGGTTCGCCGTGTTCGCTGCCATCGGCGAACCATCGAGCTTCAAGGCGAGCTTGCGGTCGATGACGGCGATGCGGTCACGATCCAGATCGCCAAGTGTCAGGCAGTGTCTCGACATCCACTTCTCCAACCCGACATCACGGTGACTCTGCGAGCCTGGTGAGAGCGCTGTGTATAGGTAGACGCGTAGATCACCTGGTGGCTTCGCAGCTGGTTCGACCGCGATGGTGATGAACCGGGCGAGGGCTTCGGTCGCCGAGGTCCGAGTGCGTGGTTGCCACTCAGACCATTGCTCGCCCAGCCAACGCCGCGCCCAGTCGTGGACACCGACGTCGCGTAGCGCGGGCTGCCACGACTCGGGCTCACCCGAGGCGACATCGAAACTGGTCACCAGCTTGCACGGCTTGCAACAGCGAACCCCGATACCGTTCGGCTTCGATCCGAGTGCGGAACGACTTGCTGCGATGACGACCATCGATCGCGTAACGGACCACCCACGGCAACTTCGCCTGTGCCGTCGTCCGACGATCCTGCACCCCGAACACCTTCACGGTCTGCATCGGTCGGACCATCACCCATCACCCCCACCCATTTGACCACGAGTGACCGTGAGTGGCCCACAGTCGTGGGAAGGCAGTGGGAAGACTCTCAACAAAGAACGGTCCGCAACCACTCTGACCAGGTCGAACAACTGTTCTGAGCATCGGGTTCCTAAGCCTCCTCCAATACTCTGTTTGCGTTCGTCGCCACGTTCGTGACGTCGAGGTCACCTACGCTGTTCACCCCGCCCCCGTAGCTCAGTCGGATAGAGCGTCCGCCTCCTAAGCGGAAGGTCACAGGTTCGATTCCTGTCGAGGGCGCCACGTCGAGGGCGCCACGTCCGTCCGCCACGCTTCAGTTGGAGCGATCGGCGCAGGTCGCGGCGACGGTGTTGCAGCGCGTCCTAGTCCGAAGTCCACATCTTCCCGATGCCATGCGCAACCCCGCAGGGACACCTGTTCGGCGACTTCACGCCCGCGTACGTCGACGTGATCGCAGCCGGTTGATGTCGCCGCCGACCGCGGCCCGTTTTGCCGCCAAGCGTTACGCTGGCGTCAATGTCTGACATCGGGAGCCCATGGACAGACGTTGCCAAGATGTTGCGCTCACAACGGCAGCTGGCGCAGTTGTCGTTGCGTCATCTCGCCAAGTTGACCAACGTGTCGGACTCGTACTTGAGCCAGGTCGAGCGCGGGCTGTACGAGCCCTCGCCGGAGGTGTTGAAATCCATCGCGGCAGCGTTGAAGATCCCGGTCGGCGGTCTCTACGAGCGCCTCGGCTGGTTGGACGACGTGGTCGCGCCCAAGCAGGCAGCGCCCGGGGTTGAGGAGGCAATTGCCGCGGATCCGAAGCTCACTGCCGGGCAGAAGCGCACGCTTCGCCAGGTCTATCTGACGCTCGTGGACGATAATGCTTGATATACCAAGCACTGCGTGGTAGACTACGCATCACCGGGAACTTCCCGCCCACTACTCCCACGAGGTCCAAACCCATGCCTACCTACACCGAAGTCACGGACTCGATTCGCGATCAGATCATCGAGACGATCACGGATTCCGAGGAGCGCAGCCTCACGGCTGTCTCGTCCGTCAACAGTCTGGTCGAAAAGCTGCTGCCTGTCGTCTCGAAGGTCGAAGGCGCCAGTGCCAGGCTGTTCCCGTACGCCCGATCTCTCCCGGTTGTCGGGAGCCTGCCGAAGACAGCCGACGTCGTCACCGCCAACAAGGCGTTCGTCGAGCGGTTGCTCAAGGCACAGACCGCTTTCGCTGTCGCCGTGCTCGATCGTGAGCCGGCCCCACACGCACCGGCGACGAAGAAATCAGCTGCCACCAAGCCCTGAATGAACAATTCTGGGTCGTCTCAGCCATCGAGCAGCTCAAGGGCTTGTTCAGGACAGCCGGCGACTGCGTCCCTGGCGGCCATCAACTGGCCGTCAGGGACATCGATGGTCAGACCGCGCAGCGTCACGTAGCCCTCGTCGTCGCATTCCAGCAACTCGGGGGCGAGGGTGTAGCAGCGCCCGTGCCCGGTGCAGACGTCGGTATGGACGGTGAGCTTCACGAAGTCACATCCCACTGCAGGGGAAGCCTGAGCAACGTCATCATCGCCCCGCCACCTCGCTCCATCAGCGTTTCGTCGCCGACGACCCGGAAGTTGGGGATGACACGCAGCCACTCCTCGACCGCGATCTGAATCTCCCTTCGGGCGAGATGGGCGCCGAGGCAGCGATGCGGCCCACCGGCGAAGCCGAAGTGGACGTTCGGCTTGCGGTCGAGGACGAACTCATCGGGCCGGTCGTACACCTTCGGATCGCGGTTGGCCGCCGAGACGAGCCCGTAGACCATGTCGCCACGCTTCAACGGGCATCCGTGGAAATCGCTGTCACGGGCGACCTTGCGTCCGTCGCCGAAGATGATCGTGAACAACCGGAGTGACTCTTCCACCGCCGAAGGAACCAGGTCGGGTTCATCGATCAATCGGCGTCGCGCCTCTGGATGTTCGGCCAAGTACTTGAACAGGTAGCCCAGTTGGGCGCGAGTGGTGTCGAGGCCGGCGAGCACCAAGACGGTCAACATGTCGAGTATCTCGTCGTCTGTGAGGTCGCGTGTGCCGAACTTGGCGTGGATGAGGTGCGATGCGAGATCGCCCGGACGAGCCTCGGGTTCGCCGCGCCGCTCGGCGAGCGACGCCACCCAGTAGGCGCGGATGCCGTTGAGCGCGGCGAGCATCGGCTCGAGACCGTCGGCGTCGCCGCCGAAGCCATGGAAGAAGTCCTCCACCCATGGAACGAAGAGATCAGCGTCGGACGCCGGACAGCCGATCATGGTGAGGAACACCTCCGTCGGATAGCGCAGAGCAAACCCGGTGACGAAGTCGCATTCTCCTTTTGACGCGAGCTCGTCGAGCAGTCGGCGGCAGATCTGGCGAGCCATCGGCTCGATGCGATCGACGGACCCCGGCGAGAACCAGGGGTTGAGGATCTGCCGGTACGTGATGTGGTCCGGCGCGTCGATCTGCGTCGGCACGAACCGGTACGCGGGATCAGGATCCCATGGTGTGATCGATTCGCTGGAGAACACGTCCGGATTGCGATACATGTCGCGGACCTGCTCGTGGTCGGTGAAGATCCAGTACCCCTGGGCCATCGTGTTGACCAGCGCTGGGCTCATCTCACGGTATTCGTTCGCGATGCGCCAGTAGCTCCCTGCTTCGAGTGCCGCCGAGAAGTCCGCGTGCACCACCGGGCAGGTCCCAGCGCTCTTCGCTCTCGTCTCGATCGACTCCGTTTCGATGTCCATGATGTCCCCTCTCGACACTGGATGCGGCCTGTCGGGCCGCTGACTCATCGCATCGTAGATGAAATTCCTCCGGAGGAATAGAGGGGAACCTGAATTCTCATGATGATTTTTAAACATTTATCATGATGAACTATTGCCTCCGACTCCATTCCGTCGTATCGTTGCAGTTGTCGTGGGGTCACATGTCGTGGGGCCACACGATCGGCTCCGCGCCCGGCAAGGAAAGGCACCCCCGATGAGCATCACAATCAACGAGATCCCGATCATCGATACCGACACGCACGTCGTCGAGCCGCCGGATCTGTGGACCTCGCGTGTCGCCTCGAAGTGGGGCGCCCTCGTGCCCCACGTGGAGTGGGACGACCACATGCAGGAAGAGGCGTGGTTCACGGGCGAACAGCGACTCGGCGCAGTCGGGTGCGCCCGCGATGGCCGGCTGGCACGAGCACCCGCCATTCCACCCGCGCCGGTTCGCCGACACCGATCCGGCATCGTGGGACGCCACCGAAGCGCGCCAGGTTGATGGACGCCTACGGCATCAAGGCACAGATCCTCTACCCGAACGTCGCCGTGTTCGACGCCAAGAGCATCGTCAAGATGGGCGACACCGCCCTTCAATTGGCATGCATCGAGGCATACAACGACTTCCTCGTCGACTTCGGCAACGAGCAGCCGGGTCGATTCATCGCCGTGTCCGGCCTGCCGTTCTGGGATCTGCCGGCCACCCTCGTCGGAGATCGAGCGCTGCGCCGCCAACGGTCACAAGGGAATCGTGTTCACGCAGGACCCGGCGTACTTCGGCCTGCCCGCAGCTCACCGACCGCTACTGGGACCCGATGTGGGCTTCGGCGCAGGAGAAGGGCCTGCCGGTCAACTTCCACATCGCCTCGGGCGATCTCGACCTGTTCGACGTCGGCCATCCGGACAACGGCGTCCACGCCAACTACGCGGCGATGGGCGTGTCGTTCTTCATGGCCAACGCGCGAGACCATCGCGCAGCTGATCACCGGCGGCATCTGCCACCGTTTCCCGGACCTCAACTTCGTCTCCGTGGAGAGTGGCATCGGCTGGATCCCCTTCGCCCTCGAGGCGCTCGACTGGCAGTGGCGCAACTGCGGCGTGCACAAGGAGCACCCGGAGTACGACCTGTTGCCCAGCGAGTACTTCAAGCGTCAGATCTACGGCTGCTTCTGGTTCGAGCGAGACTCGGCGCTCGCCGCGATCGAGCAGATCGGTGCCGACAACGTGCTGTACGAGACCGACTACCCGCACCCCACGAGCATGTCCCCGGGCCCGGCGAGCGACGCCCAGCGGCCCGACGAGTACCTCCGCGAGGTGTTCAGCAGCCGTCGACGTTGCTTCGTTACGCAAGATCCTGCACGACAACGCGGCTCGGATCTACCACCTCGACTGAGAGATTCAGTCGGCGCACGGCCGCCAGTTGGGCATGACCGTAGGGCGGCTATCGACGGAGCCGAGGACCTCGAAGAACACCTCCATCGGAATGCCTGCCTGCAACTCGGGGGCGCCGGGCAGTTGGCCGACGAAGCGCGTGCCCGGCGCGTCGTCGAGATCCACGAGGACCACCGTGTACGGCGTCGGATATGCCGGATGCACCTGATGGGTAACGACCGTCCACGAATACAAGCTGGCACGGCCACCGACCGGCTGCCAGCGACCGTTCCAGCTCCGGCAATGGCGGCAGTACATGCGTGGCACGTGGAGGACCGTGTCGCAGTCGTTGCACTGTCGAACAACCAGCTCGCCCCTGGCGGCGGCCTCGAAGAAGCCGCCCGTGTCGGGATCGTCGACAAATGGCAACAGGCGGGGACTTCGTCGTTCATCCGCATTCAGTCCTTTCGCAAGATCAGGCCGCTGCCAGGAGGCAGCGGCGTCGACGTGACGAGGCAGACCTCGGCGTCGCATACCTGTGACGTCGAGGTGCCGCGCATCTGGCGAACCCCCTCGAGGACGTGGTTGAGACCGTGGATGTAGCCCTCCGAAAGGTGACCGCCGCCGGTGTTGATGGGCAGTCGTGCCACCGAGTGTCGATCGCTCCGCTCGCCGACGAACGGCGCCGCCTTCACCCTTCGCGCAGAAGCCCCAGTCCTCGATCTGCAGTAGCACGGTGATGCTGAAGCAGTCGTAGAACTGGGCGACGTCGATGTCGGCCGGACCGAGCCCGGCACGGCGGTAGAGCGTCTCGGCCACCGCGGTCGCCGGCAGCGACGTGATCGTCTGGCGGGCCAGTGAAGGGAACATCATGCCCGGTTGCGGGCTCGGGATGGTGGCTTGGGCGACCGCCCGGATCAGCACCGGCGGTTGTGCGAGCTCGTCGCGCCCGTTCGGCAGTGGTCACGACGAGCGCACACGCCCCGTCGGTCTCGAGACAGAAGTCGAACAGCCGCAGCGGTGTCGAGATCATCCGCGCGCCGAGGTAATCGTCGATCGTCATCGGTCGGTCGTGCATCTGCGCACGCGGGTTGGCATTGGCTCGCTTCCGGCAGGTGACCGGGATCTGCCCGAGCTGCTCGGGCGTGGTGCCGAACTCGATCATGTGCCGCTGGGCGAACATGGCGAACGCCTGGCCCGGCGTCAGCAGACCGTACGGCATGTACAGCTCGTCGTAGGTACCGCCGCCGCCGACGACCTGGCTGCGTCGCCGACGACATGCCGTAGCGGCGGCCGGAACGTCCGTTCAGCTCGCGGAACACCAGCACGGTGGTCGCCTGCCCGGACAGGATCGCTGCCGACAGCCTGGCCGACCATCGCCGCGGCCGCGACGCCGCCAGGGCCAACCTCCGCCCAGTAGGTCACGTTGGGCATGCCGATCGACTCGACGAGGTCGTGGTGGTACACGGTATCCATGTCGCAGCGCACGATGCCGTCGATCTGTTCGGGTTGCAGGCCGGCGTCGGCGATGGCCGCCAACGCGGCTTGCGTGGCCAGCGTCAGATCGCTCCGTCCGGAGTTGCGGCTGTAGTCGGTTTCGCCGATGCCGACGATCGCACAGCGGTCTCGGTGGTGGAACTCCTCGTTCATGAGAGCAGCCGATTGACGACGAGCCGTGAGCTCGTCGCGCATGACCCGTTTCAGCACCTTGCCGGTGTCACTCACGGGCAACGAGCTGCGGACGTCGATGATCGCCGGGCGCCGAGACGACCGCAGGTGAGAGACCACGAAGTCGCTGAGCTCCTGCTCGTCGACGACAAATCCGTCGTGGAGGACGACGACTGCGGCGACGACCTCGCCCCACTCCTCGTCGCGCACGCCCACGACCGCGGCAGTCGCGCACCGCCGGGTGCTCGAGCAGGACGTCTTCGATCTCGCCGGGGGAGAGGTTCTCGCCACCACGGACGATGACGTCGTCGAGGCGGCCCTCGACATACAGGTATCCGCCTTCGTCGAAGTAACCCTCGTCGTTGGTCGCGAACCATCCTTCTCCGGGCCCGCTGCCGTCCTTGCCGTGGTACTCGCCCGATACCTGCTCGCCGCGCACCCAGATCTCGCCCTTCTCGTGGGCTGCGAGCGCCTCTCCGTCGGGGCCGCGGACGGTGATCTCCACTGTCGGTAGCGGCTGGCCGACGGATCCCAACCTGTCGCGCACGTGCGGCTCGTTGCTGGCCAATGCCTCGCGGTGGTCGTCGGGGGTCAGGATCGCGATCGACGAGCTTGTCTCGGTCAGTCCATACGCGTTGACGAAGTCGATCCCCGGCAGCAGCGTGAGCGCGCGCTGTATGACCGGCACAGGCATTCGCCCACCGCCGTACGACAAGTGGCGCATCGATGGCAGGCCTTGGCCGTCGCCGCCGGTGGCAGGGTCGAGTTCGTCAAGGATGCGACTGAGCATCGTCGGCACCGTCATCGCATGGGTGATCCTCTCGTGGCGGGCGATGAATACCCACTCATCCGGGGAGAACGACGGCATCTGAACGAGGCGGCGACCGCCGTAGACCGAGGTGAGGATCGCCGAGATCCCGGCGATGTGATACGGCGGCACACTGACGAGCGACGCCTCGCCCTCGCCGGCGCCGAGGAACTCGACCGAGCCGATGACGTAGTTGGTGAGGTGACGATGACGCAGCACCGCGGCCTTCGGCTCACCGCTCGTACCGCTGGTGTGCAACAGCAAGGCGACGTTCTCCGGATCCATCGACCACTCCTGAGCCGACGGCTCGCGTCCGGTGATCGATGTGAGGAAGCCGAAGACGGTGACCAACGTCAGGCCTTCGATGCCTGCAAAGCGATGTTCGGTGCCGGCGTCGCACAACACCACCGCGGGGGCCTGGCGCTCGACGATCAGCCGCAGCCGGTCATCGGCGAGGCGATAGTTCACGGGCACGAACGGCAAGCCGGCCCAGGCGGCTGCGAACAGCGCCACCGGCAGCGCCGGTGACGACTCGGCGACGTACACGACTCGTTCGACCTCGAGCCCTCGGAACTCGGCTGCGGCGCGGCCGGCCAGGTCGAACAGGCGCCCGTAGGACAACCCGTCGGCCCGCTCGCCCAGTGCGAGTCGATCGTCGGCTGCCGCTGCCGC
Source organism: Ilumatobacteraceae bacterium (assembly GCA_963720775.1). Taxonomy (GTDB): domain Bacteria; phylum Actinomycetota; class Acidimicrobiia; order Acidimicrobiales; family Ilumatobacteraceae; genus JAENVT01. The sequence continues at coordinate 117,475 of CAVRGR010000006.1, forward strand.
CATCTCCAACAAGAGCATGATGTTCATTCGACGCTGATCAACCGCGGCCAATCTGTCCGGCGTCGACGGGGATGGCAGTGCCAGTGATGAACCGAGCGGCATCGGATGCCAGCCAGAGGATGACCTCGCTGACGTCACGCGGTTCAAGCCAATCAGTGGGCAGCACCTGCATCGAGCGAAACACCTCGGTGGCGTCTTGCTTGGTCGGGTTCTCGATCTCTGGTCGGAAGATGCTGTACGTCGGTTGATTCATCATCATGTCCGTGTGGATCAGCCCAGGACACACGCTGTTGACCCGGATGTTGTACGGGCCGAGTTCGTTGGCCAGCGTGCGCATGAGGCCGTTGACACCGTGCTTGGCAGCGACGTACCCGGCAATGTTCGAGTAGCCCTTCAACCCGGCTAGCGAACTCGTGAGCACGATGCAACCACCTCGGTCGGCCGCGATCATCGGTGGAACGACGGCCTTGATCGTGCGCCAGACGCCGGTGAGGTTGACGTCGATGACATCCTGCCAGTCGTGTTCCGACATCTCCCAGGTCTTCACCATCGTCGTGGCGATTCCGGCGTTGGCAGACACGATGTCGATATGCCCAAGGGTGGCGATGGTCTGGGCAACGGCGGCTTCGAGTGCCGCGGAGTCGCGCACATCGACCGTCAGTGCAAGCACCGTCTGTCCGGTCTTCTCTACCAGTCGAGCGGTTTCTTCGAGGTCGTCCGCGGTGGACAGCGGATAGAACACCGACTCGATGTCGTGGTCGATGTCGACGATGACGACGTCAGCGCCGTTCTCGGCCAGCGTGACAGCATGCGATCGTCCCTGTCCCCGAGCTGCACCGGTGATGAAGGCGACCTTGCCGTCGAGGGTTCCCATTGAAAGCTCCTTGTTGAAATGACGATCATCGTGGTATTAATTCGTCATGATAAATCATTGGGCACCCGAATGAAAGCAAAAGATGGTGTGACGCGCAGAGTTTTCCTGGGCGTCGGATCGCCGGCCGTTTATCATCCTGATGAATTCGCGTGAGGAGCTCCCGTATGAAGCAGCTGGGTGGCATGGACGCCAACTTTCTGAACATCGAGACGTCGTCGACGTACGGGCACGTTTCGTCGATGACCATCTTCGAGCCGAAGCCCGGCACCGGCGGCGCAGGGTTGGACGTCACCAAGCGGGCGATCCTGTCGCGCATCGACCAGCTCGAGCCGTACCGCCGCCGGCTCGTGACGGTGCCATTCGGACTGGACATCCCCTACTGGATCGAGGATCCCGACTTCGACATCGACTACCACGTACGTCATCACGCCGTCCCGCCTCCCGGCAATCCCGAACAACTGGCGGAGATCGTCAACCGCATCATCGCTCGGCCGCTCGACCGCCGCCGTCCACTGTGGGAGTTGTACATCATCGAGGGTGTCGAGAACGGCAAGTACATCGCTCAGCTGAACAAGATCCATCACGCCACCATCGATGGCGCGGCTGGTGTGCTGCTGCTGGGTGCAATGCTCGATGCGGACCCCGACAGCGTCCCGGCCGAGGCATCGGCGAACGGGTGGCCGGTCGACGTAATCCCCACCTCGATCGAGATGCTGGGCCTCACCGCCCGAGAGTTCCTCAGGCGGCCCGAGAAGGTGATCCGCCTCGGCGTCCACGCCGTGCGCAGCATGGCGGCGAGCACCGGTAGCCCGGGCCTGGCGATCCTGGGTGAGGCGCTGGCGCGACCCTTGCCAGGGCCGCTCGGGCGGGCGTTGCGCAGCCGCCTCCGCGGTGACCGCTCCCGCGAGGATGACCTGCCGGACTTGTCTTCGGTGTCGGCACCGCGAACTCTGTTCAACGCCACGATCGGCCCGCACCGACGGTTCGCCTTCACCACGCTTTCACTGGAAGACGCTCGTCAGATTCGCAGGGCGTTCGGCGTCACGTTCAACGACGTCGTGATGGCCTTGTGTGCAGCAACGCTGCGCGAGTATCTGACGCTTCATGAGGCGCTCCCCGCAGAACCGCTGGTGGCGATGGTGCCCATCAGCGTGCGAAGGGACGACGAGGAGGATCTCTTCCGCAACCGGGTTTCTGCCCTCACCTGCGAGCTGGCTACAGACGAGGCCGACCCGGTGAAGCGACTCCGCCGGATCTCCCGCCGTATGGCGGACGCCAAGAAACGCTTTGATCCGGTGAGTGCCGACGCATTGCAGGACTTCACCCAGTTCGCTCCACCGGCCGTGGCTGGTCAGGCGATGCGCCTTCTGAGCAGATTGCGCATCGCCGACCGCATCAACCTGCCGGTGAACGTGGTGATCTCCAACGTGCCGGGGCCCAATCATCCGCTGTACTCGGCCGGCGCGGAGCTCAAGCACTTCTATCCCGTCAGCACGATCAGCGATGGCATCGGCCTCAACCTCACCGTGCAGAGCTACAACGGTCAGCTCGACTTCGGCTTTGTCGGCGACCGGGATCTCGTGCCCGACGTGTGGATCCTCGTTGACCTGCTCCACGACGCCATGAAGGAGCTGCATGGTCGGGCCATCTCCGAGCAGGCCGGCGCGTCGGCCGCGGCCGCCCCGAAGCGAGCGCCCGAGAAGAAGGCGGCGAAGAAGCCGACGCCGAAGAGAGCAGCGGCCAAGAAGCCGGCGGTCAAGGAGCAAGCAGCGTCGGCGTCGTCGTAGACACCTGCGTCAGCGAACGAGCAGCTGCCCTGCGGCCTCGAACATCGCCTCGCGCTTGCCCGCCAACGACCGCTGCTCGGGCCACACCTGATCGGTCCAGATGACGACGTTCTCGAAATCTGCATCCTCATAACGCCTGGCGACAGCCGGGTCGCAGCCCTCCATCCGGAAGATCAGCTCGAACGGGCGCCCGCTGCCAGTGTCTTCGTGAAGCTGATGGAGTTTCGTGCGCAAACGGACCGCCTCGTCGAACGACGGCGTGCCGGAGGAGAACCAGCCGTCTCCGAGCCGTGCCGCGCGACGTAGTGCGTTGTCGCTGTTGCCACCGAGGATCAGCGGGATGACGGTCGGGCGCTTGGTCACTTGTACGCCCGAGATCGAGAAGTGCTTGCCGCGGTGTGTCAATTCCCCTCCACGCCAGGCAACGCGTAGAACGGCGATCGACTCCTCGAACCGGCTGATGCGCTCGTCGAACGGTTGGTCGAGGGCGACGAACTCCTCGGCCAGCCAGCCAAAGCCCACACCCAGCATCAGCCGTCCCGTGGCCAACTCCTGCACGGTGCACGCCGAGCGCGCCGTCGCCAACGGGTGACGAAGCGGCAGGATGTAGATGCCGGTGGCGAGCCGCAGGCGCGATGTCACAGCCGCGGCCGCGCCGAGTTGCACCAGGGGGTCCACCAGTTCGGTGGCGGGGTCGATGATCGGGCCGGTGTGGTGCTGCTCGCCTTCGTGCTGTGTTGTCGGATGTGGTGTGGAGAAGCCGACCGGCAGGACGACGTGCTCGCCCAGCCACAGCGAGTCGAACCCGGCAGCGTCGGCGGCCCGTGCCAGCTCCTGGAACTCGAGGGCATGGACGTTGTACGCCGTCAAACCGATCTTCATGGAGCTGCGCGCCTCAGCGCAACGACTCGCCGCCGTCGACGATCATGTTCAAGCCGGTGATGAACTGCGCGGCCGGGGAGCAGAGGAAGTTGGCCGCCTCGGCGAGATCGCGAGGTTGTCCGGCGCGGCCCATCGGCACAGTCGCCGCCATCTCGGCGAAGACAGCAGGGTTCAGCGCTGTCAACGGCGTCTCGGTGATGCCGGGAGACAGGATGTTGACGCGGACGCCGATCGGTGCGAGCTCGGCAGCGGCGACGCGAACCGCCTGGTTCACGCCCGCCTTCGTTGCCGAGTAGATGAGCCGTCCCGGCACGGCCCCGAGTCCGCGAATCGACGACACGACGACGATGCAGGAGTTGTCGATCGCGTGCTCGAGCATCATCTTGGCCGCCAGCTGCATGCACAGGATGGTTCCGGTGAAGTTGAGGGCGACGACCTCGTCGGTTTCCTCAGGGGTCAGCTCGAAGAATGGCGTCACCCGGCCCGTACCTGCATTGGCGATGAAATGATCGAGACGCGGGATTCGCTCGTGGAGTTCGTCGAACAGCGCCATGACCGACACTCGGTCGGCGACGTCGGCAGTGAGGCCGATCACGAGTTGCCCTGCCCAGGCCATGGCGGAAAGTTCGGTGACCGCCACGTCGATGTCGGCGCGGTTACGGGCGATGACCACGACGTTCGCTCCCGACTGCAGCAACCGTTCAGAGATCGCCCGGCCGATTCCCTTGCTACCGCCCGTCACCGCAGCCCATTGGCCGTGGAGCGCACGCGAGGCGGCGCTCGGCGCGCTCTCTTCACTCACGGAATCGGATGCGGTCCGTAGCCGCCTACCTCTGCGAGGTAGCCAGCTGTGTCCTGGCGGCGCTCGCCCCAGAGGATCTCGAACACGAGTCGGCTGATCTGCCATCCGTTGGTGCCGCGCCGCAGCTGCAGGTGGTAGCGAGCGACGAGCACGACGACGGTCGTCGGATCGTTCTTCGGGAGCTGATATGAGGTGTGGTAGGTGAGCGCTTTCGCCGTGTCGCCGTCGATCTCGGTGTGGTACACGCTCAGTAGGTGGTGTTGCCACACCAGATCCGTCGTGGCAGAGGCGATCCACGCGGCAACCGTGTCGCCTCCGGTGACCGGCTCGGAGTTGCCGTACTGGGCCCAAAGATCGTCGGCGAGCACCGCTCGCAATCCCTTCGAGTCCCACGTGTCGATGCAAGATGCGTAGCGGTAGATCGTGTCCGCGACGTCGAGTCGGTCCTGCAACAGTTGCAAGGCGTCGGCGTTCATAAGCGGACCGCCGTCCACACGCTCTTGACCGTGGTCATCTCCTCGACCGACGTTGCCCCGAGCGACCGCCCGTGGCCTGACAACTTCACTCCTCCGTAGGGCACGCTCGGGTAGACCATCTGGTACGTGTTGATCCACACCGTGCCGGCCTTGAGCGCTCTCGCTGCTCGCTGCGATCGGTTGAGGTCGTTGGTCCACACTCCGGCGGCGAGGCCGTAGCTGACGTCGTTGGCAATTCGGTAGGCGTCCTCCTCGCTCGAGAACGGCAAGATGCCCATGACCGGCCCGAAGATCTCCTCCTGGGCAATCCGCATGCTGTTGTTGACACCCGTGAACACGGTGGGCTCGTGGAAGTAACCCTTGTCACCGACCTGGTGGCCGCCGAGTACCAGCTCAGCACCTTCTTCCTGACCGATGGCCACGTACTTCTTGATCCGTTCGAGCTGAGTCGCTGACACCACCGGGCCCATCTCCGACGTGGGATCCATACCCGCACCGATCTTGACGTTCTTGGTTCCGTCGACGATGCGGTTGACCCACTCGTCGTAGATCGACTCGTGCACCAGTGTTCGAGTGCCGCAGGTGCACACCTGCCCCGAAGCACCCCACACGGCAAACATCGACGCCGCTGCGGCGGCGTCGAGGTCGGCGTCGGGGAAGACGATGAACGGGCTTTTGCCACCCAGTTCAAGGAGACGCGCTTGACGCGCTTCGCTGCGGCGGCCTGGATTGCAATGCCCGTGGCCACCGAGCCGGTGAACGAGATCGCGTCGACTTCTGGATGCTCGACGAGTGCCTGGCCGACGTCTCTGCCCGTGCCCTGCACGACGTTGAAGACACCAGGCGGCAGCCCAGCGTCGATCGCCAGCTCGGCCATCAGCACAGCGGACATCGGGGTCTGCTCGGCCGGCTTGAGGACCACCGAGTTACCTGCCGCGAGCGCCGCGGCGACAAAGGCGAAGACCGCCGTTGGCCCGTTCCACGGCATGATCAGGCCAACGACCCCGATGGGCTCGCGCACCTGCGACACGTTGAACTCGCTGGGTACCGCGGGGATGGAGCCCTGCAGCTTCGAGGGCCATCCGCTGAAGTACTCGATGCCATCGACGGCGAACTGCACGATGAAGCCGGTGTAGGAGCGCAGCAAGCCTGCATCGAGCACGTCGATCTCGGCGAACAGCTCGCCGCGCTCGGCGACGAGGGCGGCCATGTTGCGCAGCACCCTCTCTTTCGCCATCGGCGGCTGATTGCGCCAGCGGCCGTCCTCGAAGGCGGCGCGAGCGGAACGGGCCGCCCGATCCACGTCGTCGACGGATCCTGCGGCGACCTTGGCAATGACGACCCCGGTCGACGGGTCGACGATGTCGAGGGTCGCGCCGTCGAGGGCGCCGACGCGTTCGCCCTCGATGACGTGTCCGAAGATGTCGTGCTCGATGGCCTTACGGGTCTCAGAGGAAACCCGTTCGTCGATGACGGTCATGATGTCGTGTCCGATCTTGGCGCCGGTAGGAGAGGCCGACCCCCCCACGTGCTCCAGGCCCCATGTTGTCCCAGATTAACCTCATGATGAATTTCTGTCAATCGTCACACCACAAGATAGTTGCTTTCATCATGATAATTGTGCACAGTAGTTGGCAGATGGATCTCGCGACCTTTATCGACAGCGCACGTCTCTGGCTCGAGGAGCACGCCGTGCCGCTGACAGCGTCGGACCACGCCGCGGAGTGGGGGGTGGGCGACGATGACGTCGAGGTGTTCCACGACCTCACGGACGACGACGAGCGGATGCTCCTGTGCCGTGCGATGGCGTGGCAGCGCGAGAAGTACGACGCCGGGTACGGCGCTCTCACGTGGCCGGTCGAGCTGGGTGGCGCAGGGCTGGGCGAAGAGTTCGGGGTCGCCTTCGAGAACATGGAGGCCGGGTACGATCACCCACCGCACCACGAGACGTTCAGCGTGACGCTCAATCTCGTCGCTCCGACCGTCGCTCGGTTCGGCCAGCACGAACTGCGTACCGGGCTGCTTCCTCGGCTCCTGCGCACCGAAGTGCTGAGCTGTCAACTGTTCTCCGAGCCGGGGGCAGGCTCCGATTTGGGCGCGCTGACGACTCGAGCCGATCGCGACGGTGACTCCTGGGTGATCAACGGGCAGAAGACGTGGAGCTCGGGCGCCCGCTTCGCCGAGTGGGGCGAACTCATAGCCCGCACCGACTTCGATGTTCCCAAGCATCAGGGGCTGACCGGCTTCATGCTCTCCATGGACGCCCCTGGCGTGACGGTTCGGCCGATCCGACAGATGTCCGGCGGCGCGTCGTTCAACGAAGTGTTCTTCACCGACGTGCGGATCCCGGACTCACACCGGCTCGGCAAAGTCGGCGAGGGCTGGATGGTTGCGCTGGCGACACTCGGATTCGAACGCGGATCCAGCGGATCCGGTCGCGGCGCCAGTACCGTCGGCGGCTCATTCGAACGACTTCTCGGTGTGGCCCGATGGCTCGATCGCACCGACGATCCAGTGGTGCGACAGCGGCTGATCGACGTGTATGCGCACGAGCGGTTGCGCGAGTTCGTTGGCGCGCGGTCGCTGGCCTCCGCCGCCGACGGCGGTCCCCCTGGGCCCGCTGGATCGATCGGCAAGCTGTTGTGGACGAAATCGATGACTCGGATCGGAGACCTTGCCGCCGAGTTGCTCGGACCGCGGATCACCGCTGACACGGGCGAGTGGGGCACGTACGCATGGGCCAAGCAGGTGCTCGGTGCGCCGGGCTACCGGATCGCCGGAGGAAGCGATGAGATCCAGCGCGAAATTATCGGCAACCGAGTTCTTGGGCTGCCTCCCGAGCCGCGTTCCGACAAGCACGCTGCGTTCCGAGATGTCCGTCGGTGACCAGGTTGGCGACGACCAGGTTGGATGGAGCGTGACGTTGTGGTCGAGCAGCGACGAGTGCCGCCATGTAGCCTGCCGCTGTGCCAAAGCCGCGGACGACGATGAAGATCGTGGCCGGTACCACTGTGTTGCGTCCGTTGAAGACTTCTGAGAGCGTTGCTCGCGACATCGTTCATTCCGTCGTCACCGGCGGCCTCGGCGAAGGCGACAGCCTGCCGGCCGAAGCCCGCATGCTCGAGCAGTACGGAGTCAGCCGAGAGTCATTGCGCGAGGGACTCCGCTTGCTGGAGGCCCAGGGGTTGATCACCCTCCGTCGTGGTCCCGGTGGAGGGCCGGTGGTCGGCACAGTCGACCCCGCCAACCTCGGCCGGGCCTCCACCCTGTACTACCACCTCGTCGGCGCCACCTATGGCGAGCTCTTCGAGGCCTGGGCGGTGGCGGAGGGCTACCTCGCCGAACGCGCTGCCCGTAACGATGACCGGTCGCTGGTACGCGCCACGCTCGAGCGGTACCTCGATGCCGATGAGGGCGACTTCGCGTCGCTCGAAGAGTTCGTCGCCCACCACACGGATTTCCACACGGAGGTCGGCATGCTGGCGGGGAACCGGGTGATGCAACTGTCGCTGATGGCGATCGGCCAGACCGTCACACACCACATCGCTTATACCGCAGATCCGCGTGATGTCGCCGACATCCTCCTGCACGACCATCGCGTGATCGCCGGTGCGATCATCGCCGGCAAGCCCATCAAGGCGCGCGATCAGATGCGGATCCACCTTGAGCAAGTGGCCGCGTTCTACGACCGCTTGTCGGGCGGCTCAGTTCTCGATCAGCTCATCGAATGGCGTTGAGGTCGCCTTTGGTATTTATCATGATGAACTCTTGACAAGCGGTGTTCGTTCGGCTCTCATGGAGGCGGTCGAACCGTCAAGAGTGGGAGTGCTGTCGTGAGTTGGAATTTTGAAACTGATCCGGAGTTCCAAGCCGAACTCGACTGGGTCGACGACTTCGTGCGAAACGAGGTCGAGCCGGTCGATCAGGTCGTCCACCACGCCTGGGACATGAAGGATCCCGTGCGCCAGGCGCTGATTCCCCCGCTCCAGCAGCAGGTGCGCGACCGCGGTTTGTGGGCGTGCCACCTCGGGCCCAGCCTCGGCGGGCCCGGCTACGGCCAGGTCAAGCTGGCCCTGCTCAACGAGATCCTCGGGCGTTCCCACAGCGCACCGATCGTCTTCGGTTGTCAGGCGCCCGACTCCGGTAATGCCGAGATCCTGGCTCATTACGGAAACGACGAGCTCAAGAAGCGGTACCTCGAACCCCTCCTCGCCCAAGAAGTCGTGTCGGCATATTCCATGACCGAGCCACGTGGTGGATCCGACCCCACCGGGTTCGTCACACGCGCCGAGCGCGACGGCGACGAGTGGGTGATCAACGGGGAGAAGTGGTTCTCCTCCCACGCCAACTTCGCTGCCTTTCTGATTGTGCTGGCGGTGACAGACGCCGAGGAGGAACGGCACCGGAAGATGTCGATGTTCGTCGTCGACAAGGAGACCCCCGGTGTCGAGATCGTCCGCAACGTCGGCATCTATGGACATCTCGAAGAGGAAGCAACGCATAGCTACGTGCGCTATACAGACGTGCGCATTCCGGCCGACCACCTGCTCGGCGGGCGCGGCGAGGGGTTCCTCGTGGCGCAGACCCGCCTCGGCGGCGGACGCATCCATCACGCGATGCGCACGATCGGACTGGTGAAGAGCGCCTTCGATCAGATGTGCGAGCGCGCGCTGTCGCGGTCCACGCAGGGCGAAACATTGGCGCGCAAACAGCTCGTGCAGGCGATGATCGCCGACTCATGGATCCAGATCGAGCAGTTCCGGCTGCTGGTGCTGCGGACGGCATGGCTCATCGACAAGTACGACGACTATCAGCGGGTGCGTGCCGACATCTCCGCCGTCAAGGCCGCAATGCCGAAAGTGCTCCACGACGTGGCCAGCCGAGCCCTGCAGATCCACGGCTCGCTCGGCGTGAGCCACGAAATGCCCTTCGCGTCGATGGTGCTCGAGTCGTTCCACATGGGCCTCGCCGACGGCGCCACCGAGGTGCACCAGATCACACTGGCGCGCGAACTGCTGAAGGGCTACACGCCCACGCCAGACCTTTTCCCCACGCGGCACCTCCCGAAGCTGAAGGCAGAAGCCGAGGCTCGCTTCGCCGATGTGCTGGCGCGCGCCGGCCGGGCTTGAGGTCGGATACACCGGTGGTTTCGACAGTCGTCGACATCATTCGAACGCAAGCCACCAGCGACCGTGCCGCGCTGGTGTTCGAGGAGCGCGAGATCAGCTACCGCGCCCTGGACACCCGTTCCAACCAGGCGGCACAGGCCATGCGCTCCGCCGGGGTGAACGCCGGCGATCGAGTGGCGTTCCTCGACAAGAACCGTCCCGAGTACTTCGAGCTGCTGTTCGGGGCGGCCAAGCTCAACGCAGTCTGCGTCTGCGTCAACTGGCGATTGGCACCTCGAGAGGTCTTGCAGGTGGTGACCGACGCAGCTGCGACGGTGCTGTTTGTCGGCAACGACCTCGCCGACCGCGTCGAGCAGATCGAGGAGCTGTTACCCGGCACGCGTGTCGTCTCGCTCGACGGTCACGACCGCTGGGCTGCGTACGAGAGCTGGATCGGTAAGTATCCAGCCGAGGATCCTGGCGTTCCGTCCACCGCCGAGGACATTGCCCTACAGCTGTACACGTCGGGTACGACCGGTACCCCGAAGGGGGCGATGCTCAGCAACCGCAACTTCTTTGCGATGGCCAAGGCGACTGCTCCAGTGTGGGGATTCCACCGAGCGATGACCAGCATCGGCGTGTCGCCACTGTTCCACATCGCCGGCACTGGATGGAACCTGATGGTGATGAGCTTCGGCGGGACGGTCGTGTTGCACCGCGAAGTCGATGGCGAGGCGATCCTGCGTGATATCGGGCGCTACCGAGTCACCCATGCAATCCTGGTGCCGGCAATCCTGCAACTGATTCTCGCTCGACGAAACCAGGGGAGCGCCGACCCTTCTTCGCTGGAGACCGTTGTCTACGGCGCTTCGCCGATCAGCGACCGCGTCCTGCTCGAACTGTTCGCCGCCTTCGATTGCAAGTTCATGCAGGGTTATGGGCTCACCGAGACAAGCGGAGCCGTCACCACGTTGCGCGCCGAAGACCACGACCCTTCGCGTCCCGACTTGCTGCGCTCGTGCGGTCAGCCGCTCGACGGAGTCGAGGTGCGCATCGTCGATCCGGAGTCGGGCGTCGATTGTGACGACGGTGGCGTCGGTGAGGTATGGATCCGCAGCGCTCAGGTGATGACCGGCTATTGGCGAAACCCAGAGGCAACCGCTGAGGCCATTGACGCAGACGGCTGGTTCCGTTCGGGCGATGCCGGCTACCTGCACGACGGGCGCCTGTATCTGCGCGACCGCGTCAAGGACATGATCGTCTCGGGCGCAGAGAACATCTTCCCGGCGGAGGTCGAGAACGTCGTGATGAGCCATCCTGGTGTCGCCGAGGTGGCGGTGATCGGCGTTCCTCACGAACGCTGGGGAGAGACGGTGAAGGCGATTGTCGTTCGCGCTCCCGACACAACGGTCACCGAGGCCGAGATCATCGCCCACGCGCGCGCCAACTTGGCGCACTACAAGTGCCCAACCTCGGTCGACTTCGTCGTCGAGCTGCCGCGAAATGCCACCGGCAAGGTCTTGAAGCGCACGCTGCGCGAGCCACACTGGCAGGGTCACGATCGTCGCATCGGTTGAGTCGTATCGCGCTCAGACGTCGACGAGCTCGGCCCGACCTCCCCGTACGACCCGCCAGGAGACAGGCCGCGGATACCACAACTGCAGCATGCATGGCGCCCGAAATGAGCGCCACTCACCCTCGGGAAGCCTGAGCCTGTCGAGCACAGCGAAGATCACGGCGGGGTGGACGCCGAGCGATGAGTGGCTGGCGTAGACCTCGATGTTCTCGGCCAGTGGGCCGGTCTCGTCGATGCAGGTCTGCCAACGGGCGACACCGTCGCGTCGCGAATAGATCGAGGTTGCGGGCACCGTCAGCTTCGGTCGCTCCTGCTCGGCGATTCGATTGAGGTCGACGTCGGCATCGTGGAGGTGCTCGAACCGCTTCCAGAGGGGCATCGCCGAGCTGGTGTCGCCCTCGACCATGCGATACGGACTGCCCAGTGAGATGACTTGCCTGACGAGTTCGGGCCGTTCGCGAGCAAGCAGACGCGCGTACGTGCCGCCGAGGCTCCAACCGACGATGCTGACCGTGCGCTGGTGGCGCTCGGCCAACTCGCTGAGACGCGACCGGATGCCGGCAATGATGGCTTCAGTCGGGCCGATGTTGCGGCCGAGCCGCCAGGCATGGCTGGAGTACCCGTCACCACGGATGGACCAACGCAGAGGAACGGTCGACGCATCGTCGGCGGTGAAGCCGGGCAGCACGAGCACGGGATGGCCGTCGCCGCGGCCTGGTCGTCGCAGCAGCGGCGCAGCGGCCACGAACGCTGCCGCTTCCAAGGGCCACATCAGCTCCATCGCCCGTCGGCGGAGTGGTGGCGCGCTCACCGGACGGCGCGTGCCGCTCTCGCTGTCGCTCATGCCGGGTCGGCGACGTGGAGGATCTGCTTGCCGAGGTTGCCGCCGTCGAACAGCCGTCGCAGTCCCAGCGGTGCGTTGTGCAGGTCCTCGAGAACGTCGTGCTCGACATGCAAGCTCCCATCTTCGTACCAGCCGAGCAGTGTGCGCCGTGCCTCGGTGAACCGGTCCTCGAAGTCGTACAACAGGAACCCTTCCATCCGCGCGCTCCGAGTGGTCAGGAGTTGGTAGTAGTACAACCCGACTTCGGGCCGTTCGGGGCGATAGCCGGTCGAGATCGATCCGCAGAGTGCGATGCGACCGTGTTCGGCGACGTTGAACAGGACGGCGTCGAGCAGTGCGCCACCTACGTTGTCGAATGCGACGTTGTACCCGTTTGGCGCCAACTCTCGGAGCCGCTTGCGGACCTTGTCGTCGTAGTGGTCGACGCACTCGTCGAAGCCGGCAACCTCGTGCACCCAGTCTTGCTTGGCTTTCGAGCCGGCCGTGCCGATCACCCGTCCGGCGCCCAGGTTGCGGGCTACTTGGCCGGCCACTGACCCGGTGGCGCCCGCCGCAGCGGTGACCACGACGGTGTCGCCTTCGACGGGCTGACCGATGTAGCGCATTCCGAAGTAGGCGGTCATCCCGGTGACACCCGCAACGCTGAGCATCAACTTCGGGTCGCGGACCTCGGAAGGGATCGGAGCCAGCTCGGTCGGCGGATTGGAGTCGTGAGTCAGGTCGAGCAAGGCATGCGTCTGCCAATTCAGCGTGCCGTGAACGAACTGGCCGGACACGAAGTCGGGATGCGCAGACTCGATCACCTGACCGACACCCCATGACCGCATCACCTCGCCGATGGCCACGGGCGGGATGTACGACCGAACGTCGTTGAGCCAGCCGCGCTGGGCGGGCTCGAACGACAGCCACAGCGTGCGCACGAGGACTTGTCCATCGGCAGGAGCGGCAACAGGTACTTCGACGAGCTCGAAGCTGTCGTCGGTGACGACGCCGGCCGGGCGGGCACGGAGCACGAGCTGGTGGTTCACGTCGGCGCGCATCTGGTCCTCCTCGCTGGATCACCTCTGGAAATAGTGCGGGCGATCGAAAGCTTACACCGATACATCATGAGGATTGCTCCTGCTGGACGCCAAGCGAAGGAAATCATCATGATGATCTCTTGACTTTACCGATCGCCGTGCTTACGATGCGAATTGCCCACTCCCACCCCCCGTGCGGCCGTGATGACTTGGTGGCCATGACACTCTTTCCTACCGATCCTTCCCGCAGGCCCAGGGCCCGCCGTGGTCCGTTGGCGGGTGTGCGCGTCACCGATTTCTGCTGGATGGTGGTCGGTGCGTTGGCCACCCGACTGCTCGCCGACTTCGGCGCGGAGGTGATCCGCATCGAAGACCGCAACCGGCTCGACATGCCGCGCCGCCTGCCGTTGTACAAGGGCGGTCGGGTCCGGTCATACGGTGAAGAGGACGCCAAACCCGACCCAAACAACGGCGGCATGTTCAACAACTGCAACCGCAACAAGCTGGGTATGACCGTCAACATGCGCGATCCAAAGGGGCGCGAGCTCGTCGAGCGGTTGATCGCCGAGAGCAGCGTCGTGACGGAGAACTTCGCGCCGGGTGTGATGGAGCGTTGGGGGCTCACCGAGGATCACGTTCGGAAGTTGCGTCCCGACGTGATCTACGCCCGGATGAGCGGCTTCGGGCACAGCGGCCCATACGCCGACTACCGCAGCTACGGCCCGGTTGTGCAGGCCGCATGCGGTCTGTCGTACATCAGTGGCCTTCCGGGACGCGAGCCGTCGGGGTGGGGGCTGTCGTACATGGACAACCAAGCGGCCTATTACAACTCGTGTGCGCTCATGATGGCGATTCTGGCGCGCAACGTCAGCGGACTGGGCACCGACATCGACGTCTCTGCGGTCGAGGCCGGCGTGGAACTGCTCGGCCCGGTACTGCTCGACGTAGAGGCCAACGGTCGCACAACCCGGCGCCCTGACTATCCCACCGGCAACCGCCTCGAACATCCTCACGCCGCCCCCCATGGGGTGTACCCGGCTGAAGGCAAGGATCGTTGGGTTGCGATCGCTGTGTTCGACGACCACGAGTGGGCGGGCTTTACAACTGTGGTCGACTCTCCGATGTGGGCCGACGTTCGCTTTGCCACCCAAGAAGGTCGGTTTGCTCACCAGGACGACCTTGACCGCGAGATCGCCGCCTTGACCAGCGGCCGCAACTGCCACGAGCTGATGCATGAACTACAAGCCGCGGGCGTGCGCGCCGGCTCGGTGCAGAACGCAGAAGACGTCAACGAGCACGATCCGCAGATGGCTCACCGCGACGTGTTCTTCGAGCTCGATCATCCGGTCATCGGCGAAGCCCGGTTCGAGGGCGTCCCGTTCACGGCTTCGCAGTTCGCGCCCGATCATTGGCGCTCGGCGCCGTTGCTCGGAGAAGACAACGAGTACGTCCTCGGCACGATCCTTGGTCTGAGCGCCGACGAGATCGCCGACCTGGTGGATCGGGGGGTGATCTGATTGGTCGCCACGACACCCTATGACGGACTCACGGTCGTCGAGCTGTCCGATGATCCGAGCGGTGAGATGACCGGGCTGCAGTTCGTGAAGTTGGGCGCGACGGTGATCAAGGTCGAGCCGCCCGAGGGTGCGCCGTCCCGTCACGCCGGTCCGTTCATCGACGACAGGCCCGACCCTGATCGCAGCCTCGAATACTGGTACTACAACGGCGGCAAGCGCAGTGTCGTCATCGACCTCGAGGGTGACGTCGGTCGTGCCGATCTCGATCGCCTGATCGCCACCGCCGACGTATTTGTCGTCGCCGTCCATCCCCGACGGCTGCGCGTACTCGGACTGGACCTCGCCGCGATCGCCGCCGCGCACTCCCGGCTCATCGTGGTGTCGATCACCGACTTCGGGCTCACAGGCCCTTGGGCGGAGTACCAGTCGAGCGATCTCGTTGCGCTTGCCACCAGCGGTCTGCTGATCACCTCGGGATACGACGATCACTCGATTCCACCGATCCGGCCCGGCGGCAACCAGGCGTACCACACCGCCGCCAGCTTTGCCCATCAAGGTGTACTGCTCGGCCTGCTGCAACGTCAACAGAGCGGCGTCGGCGGACTCATCGACGTGTCGATCCAAGAGGCTGCCGGCGTGACAGTCGAGCTGGCCAACCCCTACTGGTTCTATCCCCGAGCACTGGTGCAGCGGCAGACCTGCCGTCACGCGCAGCCGGTGCCTACACAGTCAGCGATCTTTCAGTGCGCCGACGAGCGCTGGGTGTACTTCGCGCTGATCCTGTCGGATCCGAAACCGTGGAACGCGCTCGTGCAATGGATGGACAGTCTCGACCTGGCGATCGATCTGAAGGATCCTGAGTACGACGATCTCGTCCACCGTCAGCAGAACTTCCCTCACATCCAAGATCTCGTGGAGGTCTTCTTCCTGGTGCAGGACAGTTCGGTGGTCTATCACGAGGGTCAGAAGCGTGGCTTGCCGATCGGCCTCCTCAACGCCCCCGAGGATTTGTTCGACGATGAGCATCTGCTTGCCCGGGAGTTCTTCCAACCCGTCGACGAGCCCGGCTACGGCACGGTGCGCATGCCTGCCGCTGCGTACCGCTTCTCGACGATGTCCACCGTTGCGCCACAACCGGCCGCCCGCCTCGGCCAGAACTCCGCCGAGGTGCTCGGCGACATCGAGAAGGCCTCGTGAGCGGTCCTCAGCCGGTCGACGCCACGCTGTTCGCCGCCGGCGCCACTCTTGCTCTCGCCGGGTCGTGTTGCCGCACGTGCAGCACCGTGACGTTTCCGCAACAGGTTTCGTGCCCGCGTTGCGCCGGCCTCGACGTCGAGGTTCACCCGTTGGCAACCGAAGGAACGATCTGGGCGTTCACCGAGCAGCTGTTTCCGCCGAAGCCTCCGTACGCCGTGCAGAGTGCCGACTTCCGTCCGTACTGTGTCGGATATGTCGACCTGGGCGAGGTGATCGTCGAATCGCGAATCGTCGCCGGGCCTTGGTCGCTTCACATCGGGCAGCCGGTGAGCCTCGTGACGGAAGCGTTCACGCCTGCCGGCGATGTTCTCACCTTCGCGTTCACCCCGGTGCACGAGCCGGCGCGATGAGCACCGACGACGTTGCGATCGTCGGCATCGGCATGCACCCGTTCGGTCGCACTGATGGTGTGAGCGGGCGCCAGCAGGGGGCCTTCGCCGACCCGCGCCGCGTTGGCCGATGCCGGCATCGGATGGAATGACGTGCAGTTCGCGTTCGGTGGTAGCGATGCCGCCGGAAACGCCGACGCGCTGGTCGCCGACCTCGGGCTCACGGGCATCGAGTTCGTCAACGTGTCCAATGGTTGCGCCACGGGCGGCAGCGCGTTGGCGATGGCCGACCGTGCCATCCGTTCGGGGGCGTACGACGTCGGTGTCGCGATCGGTTTCGACAAGCATCCGCCCGGGGCATTCAACGCCTTACCGGCGCAGTACGGGCTGGGCGACTGGTATGGCGAGACCGGCATGATGCTCACCACGCAGTTCTTCGCGATGAAGGTACAGCGCTACTTGTACGAGCACGATCTCGACGTCGGTGTGCTCTCGGCGATTGCCGCCAAGGCGTATCGCAACGGTGCACTGAACCCCAACGCGTGGCGTCGAACGCCGATGTCGATCGAGGAGATCGCCGAGTCGCCGATGGTCAGCCCTCCGCTGACGAAGTACATGTTCTGTTCCCCGGCGGAGGGGGCAGTAGCGCTCATACTGTGCCGTGCCGACATGGCTCATCGCTTCACCGAGACGCCGGTCCTGTTGCGTTCGTGCGTCATGCGCACCCGGCAGTACGGCACGTTCGAGGTGTTCAGTCCCTCACTCGCACCCGAGCGTGCGGATGGTCCCACCGTGTACGCCGCACGCGCCGCGTTCGAGCGGGCCGGCATCGAGCCTGGAGAAGTCGACGTCGCCCAGATCCAGGACACCGAGTCAGGCGCCGAGTTGATGCACATGGCCGAGACCGGCCTTTGCGAGCACGGCGAACAAGAGAACTTGATCCTCACTGCTCAGACGGAGATCGGCGGGCGGCTGCCGATCAACACAGACGGGGGTTGCCTGGCCAACGGCGAGCCGATCGGAGCCTCGGGACTGCGCCAGGTGCACGAGAACGTATTGCAGCTGCGCGGCGCCGCCGGGGCACGGCAGGTGCCTGGCGATCCCAGAGTGGCCTTCACCCACGTCTACGGCGCGCCTGGCGTCAGCGCCTGCACGATCCTGACGACGTGAACATGTCTGCGTGCCTCGGGAAGCAGCGATGACGGCCGAACCGTGGGAGCAGGACGTGGCTGTGGAAGTGGCTCCAGTACGTGCCGGCGAGGAGTTGGCGTGGGATCGACTCGAGCAATACCTCCGTCCGCAGTTGGAACTACCGCCGGACTTACCGACGATGAGCGTTCTGCAGTTCCCCAACGGCTCGGCCAACCTCACCTATCTGCTCAGCTTCGGTGAGCGCCGTTTCGTGCTGCGCCGGCCACCGTTCGGCGTCATCGCTCCGGGGGCGCACGACATGGGGAGGGAATATCGGGTGTTGTCGCGCCTGTGGCAGCAATACGACCGTGCACCTCGTGCGTTCGTGCTGTGCAGTGACCACGAGGTCGTGGGTGCTGACTTCGTCATCAGCGAGTACCGCGTCGGCGAGGTGATCTGGGCGTCGTTGCCTCCGTCGATGGCTCAGCTTCCCGACGCCGCAACACGGATAGGGTTGGCGACGGTCGACGCCCTCGCCGATCTGCATCTCGCCGATCCGGAGGCATGCGGGTTGCGTGATCTCGGTCGCGCAGACGGATTCCTCGATCGCCAACTCGCCGGTTGGCGTAAGCGGTGGGATCTCGTCTCCAGCCCGGAGCACGACGCCGACGATGGATGCGGCGGCCGACGAGCTCGTGCACCGGAAACCGGCGTCGTCGATGGGTACGTTCTTGCACAACGACTTCAAGCTCGACAACTGCCAGTTCACCCCTGGCCGGCCCGACCGGGTGACCTCGGTCTTCGACTGGGACATGGCCACTCTCGGCGATCCCTTCGTCGACTTCGGCACGCTCTTGAACTACTGGCCCGATCCCGCCGACACTCCCGAGGATCGCGCCCTGCACGTGCCGGGAATGGAGCGGCTCGGGCTGCCGCCGCGCGCCGACGTCGTCGAGCGATACGCGGCGCGCACCGGGTTCGACGTCGGCGACGTCGGCTGGTACGAAGCATTTGCCTGCTGGCGACGTGGCCGTCATCTGCCAGCAGCTCTATCAGCGATACGTACGCGGCGAGAGCACGGACGAACGCATGGCCACACGTGGTGACAACGTGGGGATGCTGGCCAATCGGGCGCGACGCATCCTCGCCGACAAGGGAGGGCGATGATGGACGTCGATCTCACCGGCAAGGTCGCACTGGTCACCGGCGGCAGCCGTGGTTTGGGTCGCGAGATGGTGCTCGCCTTCGCGCGTCACGGCGCCGATGTCGTCATCGCGAGCCGCCGCATCGAGACTTGCACCGACGTGGCCGACGAGGTTCGTCAGGCGACTGGTCGGCATGCGCTGCCCGTCGCCTGTCACGTCGGGCGTTGGGATGACCTGGAGCGGCTCACCGAAGCCGCGTACCAAGAGTTCGGGCGCGTCGACGTCCTCGTCAACAACGCCGGAACGGCGCCCGTGTACCCGTCTCTCGTCGAGGCCAGCGAGGATCTCTTCGACAAGGTCATCGCCGTGAACTTGAAGGGCCCGTTCCGACTCGAGCGCGCTCGTCGGTGCCCGCATGGTCGCCGGCGACGGCGGGTCGATGATCAACATCTCCAGCATCGCCGCCCAGCGACCACAGGTGCACGACATCCCTTACGCCGCGGCAAAGGCAGGGTTGAACACGATGACGCTCGGACTGGCGATGGCACTTGGCCCAAAAGTCAGGGTCAATTGTGTGATGGTTGGCCCGTTCCTCACGGACATCTCCAAGGCATGGGATGTCGAGAACTTCCAGGCGTTCGCCAAGCAGCGCTACCCATTGGGGCGGCTGGGCGAGCCGCATGAGATCGTCGGCACCGCGCTGTATCTGGCGTCGGATCTGTCGAGCTTCACCACAGGCTCTGTGATCACCCTCGACGGTGGAGTGTCCGTGTCATCACCGTTCCCCGCCGAGGGCTAGGGGTTCTTCGGCACCACCAGAACGTGAACGAACCATGCAGTTGCAGAACAAGGTCGCGGTCATCACCGGCGGCACACAGGGCATCGGCAAAGGGATCGCCGCAGCGTTCCTGTCCGAGGGCGCCAACGTCGCCGTCTCCGGCCGCAGCGCCGACAAGGGCGCGGCTGCGCTCGCCGATCTCGGCGCACCCGACCGCGCCATGTTCGTGGCCGGCGACGTCACATTGCAGGCCGACGTCGAGGCGCTGATCGACGCGACGATCTCCCGCTTCGGGAGCGTCCACATCCTGGTCAACAACGCCGGTGGGTCCAGCGGCTTCGCGCTGGTCGAGGACCTCGGTGACGAGGCATGGCAGCAGGCCCTGAACTGGTGCCTCAACTCCACCTTCTGGGCTACACGCCGCGTGGTCAAGCCGATGGTCGCGCAGGGCTTCGGCCGCATCATCAACATCTCCTCGGTCGAAGGCAAGCTCGGCAACAAGGCCTCGGTCAGCCACTACATCACCAACAAGCACGCGATCAACGGCTTCACCAAAGCGGTGGCGTTCGAGTACGGCACGAAGGGCATCACGTCGAACGCGATCTGCCCCGGCGCGATCGAGACGGCGCTGATGATGGACGTCGGCCCGAAGTACGCCGAGGGCCTCGGCATGACCTACGACGAGTACAAGGCCGCCTACGCCAAGGAGTCGATGATCAACCGCCTCAACACGGTCGAGGAAGTGGCTGCGATGGCGGTGCTGCTGGCCTCCGACGTCGGCGCCGGCATCACGGGCTCCCTGCTCAACGTCGACGGCGGCACCGCGCCCTGGTGATCGGCTGATCAGCTCCCGCCGGCGGGAGCGGGGGGTGCTTCCGCGGCCTCAGCGGCGAGTGCGGCCTCACGCTGGAGGCGCCGGCTGCGGCGGGTCTCGCCGACCACCCGGCTGGCGAGCGCCACGGCGATCAGCAGTGCAGCGCCCTGGAACAGCGGCTGGATCCAGAACGTGCCGGGACCGAACGCGAGCTGCAGGCCCTTCACGCCGAAGGCGAGGGTGAAGTAGGCGACGAGTGCGCCCCACACGTTCGGCCGGCGGGTGAACTGCGAGGCGCCGAAGAACACTGCGGCCAACGCCGGGAAGAGCAGCCCGGGCCCAGTGCTCGAGCTGTACGTGCCAACCTTCATCGAGAAGATCACGCCGGCGAGGCCGGCGATGCTCGCCGACGTGATCAGCGAGCCGAACGTCAGACGCTCGACATTGAGCCCGGCGAGACGGGCCGCGTCGGGGTTACCGCCGACGGCGAAGAGATAGCGGCCGACCGGCGTGTGCTCGAGGATGAACCACAGGATGAGGGCCAGCACGAGCAGGTAGATCACCACGATGGGTATGCCGAACACGTCACGCGTGCCGAGCCGGGCCCAGCCGCGTGAGAACGCCCCGGTGATCTGGCGGTTGTTGGCGATCTTCAGCTGGAACGCCATCAGCACCTGGCTCATGCCCAACGTCGCGATCAAGGAGTTGACCCGGAACTTCACCACCACGACGGCAGAGACCAGCCCGACCACGGCGCACACGGCGATGGCGAGCAGGGCCACCAACCCGATGGGGACGCCGCGATGGTTGGCACCGAACCAGTTCAGAAGGACGAGCGACATGCCCATCATCGCCCCGACCGACAGGTCGTAGACGCCCGCAACGAGCGGGATGAGAAACGCCAGAGCGAGAACCGCGGTGACGACACCCTCGCTGAAGGTGAGGCGCCACGTCGTCCGGGTGAAGAACGTGTCGCCGGTGACGATGCCGAAGAGGATGACGAAGCCGAGCCAGAGGAACAGCGCGCTGAACCGGCCCAACGTCACGCTGAGGGGAGCGCGCGGCGCGCTGTGGGCTGTCAGCGTGGAGGCGGCTTCCGATGTCGTGGTCATGTTGAACGGTCCCCCAAGTGGATGTTGATCTCTTCGTTTTGCGTCGTGGCCGTGCTCATGCTGCCGCCCCCGCGACCTGGGCATGATCGATGTTCTGGGCGGTGAGGTCGATGCCACGGTGCAGCTCTTTGGCCACTACACCGCGGACCATTACGAGCACGCGGTCGCACAGGCGGGCGAGCTCGTCGCTGTCGGTCGAGACGAGCAGCACCGACATCGATTCACTGGTGTTTTCCTCGATGATCGCGTGCACCTGCTCGCGCGCTCCGACATCGATTCCTGCGGTCGGGTCGTCGAGCACCAGCACCCGCGGCGCCAGACGCAGGGCGCGAGCGACAAGTACCTTCTGCTGATTACCCCCGGACAGGCTGGTGATGGGCACGTCGGGGCCGCGGGTGACGATGCCGAGGCGGTCGACCCAGTCGCGGACCTCGGCCCGCTCGGACTTGATGTCGATGCGCCCGCCACTCGTGTGCCGCCTGAGGTCACCCATCGTCAGGTTCGAGCGCAGATCCATGTTGCTGAACGTGCCGTAGCGGGCCCGCTCGCCGGAGATCCAGGCCATGCCGGCGGCGAGCGCGGCCTTCGGATGGGCCTTCGGAACCTCGACGCCATCGACGGAGATCGTGCCACCACGGCCGAGGCGGCCGGTGACCATGCCGACCACCAGTTCGCGCCCGGAGCCGGCGAGGCCGGCCACGCCGACGATCTCGCCGGGATGCAGCACGGCGCTGACGTCCAACACGGAGTCTCCCGACAGGCCCGTGATGGCCAGCATCGGCGCGCTGCTGTGCGTGATCGCTTCCGAGCGACCTTCGCCCTTGACGAGCTCCTTACCGATGATCAGGCGCACGAGCGAGTCGTGATTGACGTCGTTCACGCCGACGGTGGCGACCCGGTGGCCGTCACGCAGGACTGTGATCGAATCGGAGATGCCGAGGATCTCGTCGAGGTGGTGCGATACGAGGATCACGGTGTTGCCCGCCGCGGTCAGATGGCGGATGGTGCCGAACAGCTGCTCGACGTCACGAGCGGGCAGGGCGGCAGTTGGTTCGTCGAGCACGATGATCGATGGCTGGTCGTTCTCCGGGAGTGCCCGGGCGATCGCCACTCGTGTGCGGTCGGCGATGCCGAACTCGGCGATGTTCTTGCGGACGTCCAGCATCGAGCCGGCTCGGGCCATAACGTCGCGGGCGGCGGCGCGGGCCGCCCGCCAATCGATGGAACCGCCCCGGCGCCGTGGATAGCGGCGCCCGAGCATGATGTTCTCAGTGATGCTCAGTTCGTTGACCAGGCCTAGATCTTGGTGGACGAACCGAATGTTCAGGCGGTGAGCGTCGCTCGCCGATCCCAGCTCCAAGGGTTCGCCGTGAACCGTCGCCGATGCGCCCGGATCGGGGTGGTGATAGCCGGCGAGCACCTTGATGACCGTCGACTTGCCGCTGCCGTTCTGGCCGACGAGAGAGTGGATCTCTCCCTCGGCGACCGTCATGGACACGTCGTGCAGGACGACCTGGCCGGAGAACGTCTTCGACAGGTGGTGGATCTCGAGCGCGCTCACGGCGATGTCACACGCCCCAGAGCTTCTTGAATGCGTCCTTGAAGCCTTCGGGTCCGGGCCAGCCGTTGTCGAGGCCGACGAGGGCCTTGGCGCCATCGGTGCTGTCGACCAGGTAGAACGGCGGCACGGCGTTCGTTCGCTCGTTGGCGCTGTCCCACTCGCCGTTGGCCATTCGGGCCATCTGATCGGCCAGCGTCCACATCGCGTATTCCTGCGGCAGGGCCGTCCAGACGGTCTCCTTGCCGTCGATGATCGCCTGCAGCTGCGGCTTGCCGGCCTGTGTGCCCGTGATCTTGACCTTCTCGGTCATGCCCGCGCTGGCCAGGGCCTCGGCGAGGCCGGGCTCGAAGCCGCTGTAGGACAGGTACAGATAGTTGATGTCGGGGTTCGACTGCAGGAACGACACGATCGCGTTCGGGGTGCCACCGCTGGTCAGGTCGTCGAGCGTGAGGTCGAGCGACTTCGCCGAGCAACCGCTGCAGGTGGCGAGCTCCTTCTTCGCACCCTCGGCCTGGGCGGACAGGATGGGGAAGAGCGGCAGGTTGACCACCAAGGCGTTCGCCTTGCCGCCACTGTCGTTGATGATCCAGTCGACGAGCACCTTCGAGTACACCTCCGCGGCCGATGCGTCGTAGCAGTCGGCATAGAGGTTGTTCGCCTTACCGCCGGGGACATCCGTGGCGTAGCATGTGAAGTAGGGGATGCCCGCAGCCTTCATTGCGTCGTACTGCGGCTGGAATGCAGCGGCATCGGTGCCGGTGCCGGCGATGAAGTCGGGTTTGGTGTCGATGGCCTGCTGCACAGCCGAACCGAAGTCGGTGGCGGGAGCGTTGATCGACGTGAAGTCCCAGCCCATGGCGCCGACGGCCTCCTTGAGGTAGTCGGCCAGCACGACGCACGAAGGATCGGCGCACACGATGAACGTCACCTTCTTCTTGTCGGGCTTCTTCGACAGCGCTGCGGTCTGGACGATCCCGGTCGGCACGGTCTTGTACTGCGCGACGAGGGCTGCCGTGTCACCGCCGGCGTCGGCGCTGGTCTCGGTGGACCCGGCGGCAGTGGTGCTTGCCGACGTCGCTGGTGCGGCGGTGGTCGTGGTGGTCTTGGCCTTGTCGCTGCCGCAGGCGGCGACAAGCAATCCGGCGGCGACGAACACCGCTGCGGCAAGGCGTCGGTGACGGGGTGAGTGACTGTTGAGCATGTTTCTCCGGGAATCGTGGTGAGATGGTGGGACGTCCGCGAGAGCGTCGATGGCCGCCTTCCCTGTGCGAGGCGCACAACTTGTTGAAGGGTCGTCGACTGGGACGTCGATGCGGAACATTCGTACTTCAACTCATCGCGGAACGAAAGTCAATAGTTCATCATGAGAAATTTCGCGTAGATCCCCAAATGGACGGGAGTTCCTCATGATGAATATGGTTTACCTGCGCCAGAGAGACGCGATCTCTGCGCGGACTGAACGTCGGGATCATCATGATAAAAGCAATAAATCATCATGATGATAGTTGACAGGAGGGCCCGCGCCATGTTCTACTGGTCGTGCCCGGCGCCCCTAGTCGGGTCAGGGGGAAGAACCGGCACGACGCCGACGGTGTCGTCGTTGCGGGAACTCCGTCGCGTCCGCTCGTCAAGACAAAAGGAGTTCGATGTGAGGCGATCAAGAAGTGTGCAGATGATGGCAGCGTTCTGTGTGTGCGTCGTAGTGGTCGCAGCGTGCGGCAGCGACAAGAAGGCGACCACGACCACCGCCGCGACGGCAACGACAGTCGCGGTGACCGCGGCGTCGACAACGGCTGCAGCGTCGACGACGGCGGCAGCGTCCACGCCCGAGACCACGGCCGCCGGTGTGGAAACCACGGCCGGCTCGAGCGGCGTCGACGCCGCGACGGCGAACGCGGCGAAGTACAAGTCGGTGCCGACGGGGATCACCCAGACCAAGTCGCTCAGCGCCAAGCCACCGAGCAAGAAGGTCGGCTTCGTCGTGTGCGCCGACCCGAGCTGCGAGATCCTGTCGAGCTATCTGAAGGAGGCCATCGGCTCGTTCGGCTGGGACCTCGTCACTGTCAACGCCCCACCGACCGATCCCGGCTCGGCTGTACAGCAGCTGATCGATGCCGGCGTCGACTACGTCGGTGAGACGGGCATCAACATGGACCAGTTCCAGTCGCAGGCCGACGAACTGAAGTCGAAGGGCATCCCGTTGTTCGAGTGCTACGCCACCGACGTGCCGGCCGGTGAGAGCAACAATCTCTACTCCGATTGCTTCGACGCATCGGCTGCCGATGTCTATGGAGCGGCACTCGCCGACTGGGTGATCGGCGACTCCGGTGGCAAAGCGCACACCCTGATCGTGAACCTGCCCGCATTCCCGATCCTGTCGGCGCAGGGAGATGCCGTGAAGAAGGAGCTGGCTGCCAACTGCCCGGACTGCACGGCTGATCTGCTCGAGCCGACCATCGACGACCTGACGTCGGGCAACCTGCCGACGCTGTTGGTCAGCTACCTGCAGACGCACACCGACGTCAACTACATCTACGAGACGTTCGAAGGGTTCGACCTGACCGGGATCTCCGCATCCGTTGCCGCTGCAGGCCTGCAGGACAGGGTGAAGATCGTTGGCGAGCAGGCCTTCTCGTCGGAGATGCAGGAGATCATCGACGGCAAGGAGGACGCGTGGAGCGAGCTGCCCGAGGAGCTGTCTATGTGGTCGATGGCAGATCAGATGGCCCGCCTGGCGAACAACGAGTGGACCGTCGAGAACGAACGCGCCAATGCCATCCCGCCGTTCTTCATCATCGACTCGGTGGATGTCGCCAAGCAGATGGTCGACCTGAAGTACGGCTGGCCAGGACCGGACGGCTTCAAGGATGCCTATAAGAAGCTGTGGGGCGTGTGACGCCAGGATGACGGTTCCCCAAGAGTCCCCGGCGCCCGACGGATTGTTCCGTCAGCGCCGGGGACTTCACGAACCGACGGATCCCGAAGTTCGTAAGGAAGGATGCAGAGATCGCCGACACGCTCTACGACGCGCCCGTCACCTACCGCCTAGAGGTCGAGGCCGGCGAGCACCTCGCGCGACCACACGAGTACGACAGGTGAGTCAGTGCATCCTGCGCCTGCGAATCGGCCCAATCCAATCCGGCGACCAGGTCATTGCCCTGACGTTCGCCTTGGAACGAATCTGACAGTCGCGTCAGACTGGATGCACCCAGCCGAGCAGCCGAACTCTTCAAGAATCCATCGTTCCAGGATCAAAGGAGGTCACCCACCATGACGATCAATCTCAAACCGGGCGCTCGTTTGTTCAGTGCGGTGTGCACGACCGAGCTGATTGCAGTCAAGGTTCCCGCCGGCGAGGTCGACCTCACGATCGGCGGCGTTCCCCCCGTCGGTTCCGCAGCCGAGCGCACGCAGACCGGTTCCGTTGCCGACGGGCATGGCGGTGGCGCGGCGATGGGAAAGCGATATGTCGACTTGGCCGAGACGATAGAACTGTTGTGCACCAAGCCCGGTGACGGAGTGCCGGCGCTGGGCGAGGAGTTGCTACACCTGAAGGAAGCCAAGCCGCTGCCCGCCAGCGACTGACGGGTCATGGCTTTGCCGCTTAACGACAGGATCGAGGTCCGTGGCCTGGTTGTCACCACCGTGGTGGGCGTCCTGCCACACGAGCGTACGATTGCCCAGCCGGTGCAGATCGATCTCGATCTCCACGTCGACCTGCGCGACGCCGGCCGCACCGACGACCTCTCCCACACGGCCGACTACGGCGATGTCGCCGAGCGGGTCGCCGCCGTTGTTCGTGAGTCGAAAGACACCTTGCTCGAGCGGCTCGCCGATCGTGTTGCCGAGATGCTGGTGACCATCGACCGAGTCGATGCTGTCGAAGTGAAGATCACCAAGCTGCGCCCGCCGATCCCCGAGCAGGTTGACAGCACTGCAGTGCACATCCACCGCAGCCGTCGCGATTACGACGACGTTCCCCGCGAACAGCACCAAGCGATCATCGGACTCGGGTCGAACCTCGGCGATCGTGAGGAATATCTGCGCTTGGCGGTGTCATCGTTCGACAACATCGAAGCCGTCTCACAGGTCTTCGAGACCGATCCTGTCGGAGGCCCCGACGGGCAGGGCGCGTACCTCAACATGGTCATGGCCGTGCGCACCACGCTCGACCCTTACGCTCTTCTGCGGCGCTGCCGCCAGATCGAGGGAGCGGCCTACCGTCAACGAGTTGTGCATTGGGGGCCGCGCACGCTCGACCTCGATCTGTTGTTCTACGACGACGTGCACATCGATGACCCCTTCCTGACCGTGCCCCACCCGCGTTTCGACGAGCGCCGCTTCGTTCTGGCTCCGCTGCAAGAGGTGGCCCCCGAGCGCTGCCCGGCTAACTGGGATGCCACGCTCCCGAGCGGCGGTGTCTACCCCCGCGGTGCCCTCCGGCCGGCCGCCGATGTCATCTGACCCGATGCGTTCAGCCGATCCTGATCCCGAGGCGACGTTCGATATGGCGCACACGTTCGGGGTGGTGAACCCTGCCGAACTCGGGCTGCTGGCGTACGACGAGTTCAAGCAGCTCGTCGTGCTGGTCGGTGCGCCGCCACGGGAGGGCGATGTACAGCGGGAGGCCGAACACGCGCAGCTCGTCGAGACGCGAGTAAACTTCCTTCTGGTAGTGGTAACGCTGTTCCCACGGCCAGTTCGGTGGCGCGAAGCCGGTGCCAGGATCCAAGATGCAACGTTCGCGCATGCCGAAGCGCGCTGCGGTCGCCAGTCGGGCTTCGAAGAACCCGACGATCGCGTTGACCGGGTCACCTTCGACCATCGTCATCGAGCGTGGGTCAGCGCCCGACAAGAACGGAACCACCACCGCCACGCCATGCTCGGCTGCCGCCACCCACATGGCCTCTTGCTGCATCCCGTCGGCGGCGTTCAACACGGTGGCACCCGCGGCCAAGGCCATGGCTGCAACCTCCGGTCGCCAGGTATCGACGCTGATGTCGACTCCCAGTCGTGCGAGTTGCGGAACGATCGTCTCCATGCGGCTCCATTCGACCGTCCAGTCGACCACCTCGGCGATGTCGGTCGAGCCCTGGGCTCCGAGGTCGATCGCGTCGGCGCCATTGGCCAGCAGCAGCCGGGCCCGGGCCATCGCGTCGTCGGGCGTGCGCACGATCGACTCGGTGTGCAACGAATCAGGGCTGGCGTTGACGACACCGAACAGACGCATCACCCAAGAAGCTACCCACACAGCACCGATAGGCACCGCACCGCGCGGCAGGGCATCGTTCGATGACCGAGGTTGCAGCGCGCACGTTCGATGCCCGATCCTGGGACCTCGATAGCGTTGTCGCTGCCAAGTCCGGGCGTTCGGTCACGCTGTGCTTCCCGTGCCGCGACGAGTCGGCGACGATCGGCGCACTCGTCACCAGCGCCCGTCGGCACCTCGTCGACGAGATCGGTCTGGTCGACGAACTCATCGTGCTCGACGATCGATCGACCGACGAGACCGACATCGTCGCCACCTCAGCAGGGGCAACGGTGATCCACATCGACGACATTCACAACGTCCACGGTGTCGGGCACGGCAAGGGCAACGCACTGTGGGCGTCGCTGATCGCTTCCACCGGTGATCTTGTCGTGTGGTGCGATGGCGATGTCACATCGTTCACGCCCGATTGGGTGATGCGCTTGCTGGCTCCACTGGTCAGCGACGACGACGTCAAGTTGGTCAAGGCGTCGTACGATCGCCCGGCCACCGCCGGCGGTGGAGGTCGAACGACCGAACTGGTGGCCAGACCACTGCTGTCGCTGTTTGCTCCGGGCCTGGCCACCTTGGCGCAACCGTTGTCGGGCGAGTTCGCCGGGCGTCGCGAGGTGCTCGAGGCGATCCCGTTCGTTGAGGGCTGGGGTGTCGAGATCGCCATGCTGATCGACATCGCTGCCGAATTCGGGGCCGCGTCGATCTCCCAGGTCGATCTCGGGCAACGCCTCCACCGCCATCGCAGCCTTCACGCCCTGTCGGTGCAAGCAGCCGAGGTCATGGCGATTGCGTTGAGCCGCCTCGACAACGGCCTGCACAGCGTCTCGCAGTCGCTGACCCGCTCCGACGGGTCGATCGTGCCCCTCAACTTGGCGGAGCGCCCACCGATCCGATCACTCACCACCACCAGGAAGTCATCGTGAACCAGTTCAACCTGGGCATGCTCGTGCTGCGACTGGTGTTCGGCCTGTTCCTGGTCGCCCACGGTTACAACAAGGTGTTCCGCGGCGGCAAGTTGGCCGGCACCGGCCGTTGGTTCGCCGGCATCGGCATGAAGTGGCCGAAGTGGCAGGCCCGCTTGGCCGCCTCGACCGAGATCGGCGCCGGTCTGCTGCTCGCCGCTGGGCTGCTGGTGCCCCTGGCCAGCGCCGGGATGATCGGCCTGATGGTCGTTGCTATCGTCGTCACTCACTGGAAGAACGGCTTCTTCATCTTCAGACCCGGCGAGGGCTGGGAGTACTGCGCGTCGATCGCCGCCACCGCCTGGGCGATCGCCACGGTCGGGCCTGGCGAGTGGTCGCTCGACCACGCCTTCGACATCGAATGGACAGGCTGGACCCGAGCGATCGTCGCCGGCGCGGTCGGCGTGAGCGGGGCGGCCCTGCAGTTGGCGCTTTCCTACCGCAAGCCACCCGCCAAGGCGTGAGCTCCCTCGCCAGCGAATGACCCCCGCGTTGATCATCACCGACACCGAGGTCGAAGGGAGACGGGTCGATGTCGAGGTTGCCGACGGAACGATCACCGGGATCGGCGAGAGGTCTTCGCGCCGCGCCACCGAGTGTGTCGACGCGGCCGGTGGCGCCCTGATCCCCGGGCTGCACGACCACCACATCCATCTGCTCGCCTGCGCCGCGGCACGCGAGTCGCTCGACCTCATCGCCTCCGACGTACGTTCGGAGGCGGAGTTGAGGACTGCCGTGAACAAGTCGTTGACCGGTCTCGCACCGCACCAATCGTTGCGGATCGTCGGCTATCACGAGTCGATCGCCGGCGAGCTCGACGCCGCACTCGTCGATCGGCTCGTGCCGAACCGTCCGGCGCGGGTGCAGCATCGCACCGGAATGCTGTGGGTGCTCAACCGCCACGCACGAGAGTGGCTCCACACGGCGCTGGAAACGCCTCTCGACGGAATCGAACGCGATGCCGCCGGGCGTCCGACGGGCAGGCTGTGGAGGCTCGATGCCTGGCTGCGCGATCACCTCCCGCCTCGCCAGCCCGATCTGGCCGCGCTCGCCGGGGAATTGCGCTCGGCCGGGATCACCGGTGTCACCGACACGACCCCATTCGACCGTCTCGCCGATGTGAACCAGTTCGTCGATGCCTTGCAAGCGATGCCCCACGCGTTCGACGTAGTGCTGAGCACCGCGCCGAAGCTGGTCGATATCAAGGTCGGCAACGGGGTCATCGTCGGACCGGTGAAGCTGTTCATCGACGAGCACTCACCCCCCGATCTGGATTCGGTGATCGCCGCGATCACGAGCGCCCATTCCCATGGCCGGGCCGTGGCGGTGCATGCCGTCACGCGCGCTGCACTGGCCTTCGCCGTGGCGGCTTGGGGCGAAGCCGGTACACGCCACGGCGATCGGGTCGAACACGGCGCCGTCGTGCCACCAGACCTGCGCGCCGAGTTGTTGCGTCTCGGCCTTCAGGTTGTCACCCAGCCGGCGTTCGTCGCTGAGCGCGGCGATGACTACCTCGCCGATGTCGACGTGGACGACCTCGGCCACCTGTGGCCGTGCCGATCGCTGATCGAGGCGGGCATACCAGTGGCGGCAGGCTCCGACGCGCCGTACGGGTCGACCGACCCGTGGCTGGCCATCTCCACGGCCGCGACGCGTGTCACCCGACTCGGGCAGGTGCTCGGCGCGCATGAAGCAGTCGAGCCGCGCATCGCGCTCGGGATGTACCTCGGTCACCCGCTGGACCCAGGAGGGCCGCGGCGGCGGGTAGCTGTCGGCGCGCCCGCTGACCTCTGTCTGCTCGATCGCCCACTGGACGATGCCCTCTCCACCCCGTCGCGCCGCCACGTGTTGCGCACGTGGTCGTCACATTTGCCAGCCGACTCAGGCGGCTGACTTCTCCAGGATGGGAATTTGTCGGCTCGGGGTGAAGTGCGAATGACACGGATGACAGATTCTTGATCCAACGCGGACGAATCGCGCTCGAGGCGTCATGGGTCGACCCCCCACTCGGCGATCACCTCAGCGGTATCGCGCCCCGACTGCACGGGGACGAGATCGCCAGGCACAGCATGAGGCCGCCGGGCGTTGGCGCGCCCCTCGACGGCCGGGTCGTCTGGTCGCGACGCCGCACACGCCGCCACGCGGCTGAGGGGGACATCGACCATCCACCGGCCCCCGCGTGCGAGCAGGTCGACGACGCTCACCGCGGCCGTCAGACCAGCCAGCGGGTCGGCCACAGCGTCGGCGAGGAACACCGGCCCGTCGGCGAGGCGCCCGACAAGCCCGCCGGCCGCGGCAGCATCGTCGCCGAATGCAACGCGCATCGATTGCGGTGGGCGGCGGCCGTGGCCGGTGATCGACACCCACACCTGAGGCCCAGTGCCGGCCATGTCGGCGGCGTCGATTCCGAGCTGCTCGAGTGCCCGCGGTCTTGACCCTTCGATCACGACATCGGCCGATCGCAGCAGTGCTGCCAGCTGCGCAACATCCCGGTCGCGCCGAAGATCGACGGCGACCGATCGCTGATCGACGTGGAGCGATGCGAACCAATCGGGGGTTGCCCTCGCCCCGTCAGGACGTCCGACGCTCTCGACGCTGACGACGTCGGCACCCAGGCGGCGCAGCACATCGGCGACCAATGGGCCGGCCCACAGCGAAGCGAGGTTGGCGACACACGCTCCGCGCATCGGTCGACTGGGGGCATCGCCGAGGCGGCTCATCAACGTTGGCGATCCCTCGTCAGTGGCGTCGGTCGCGGCCTCCGACAGCACCGAACACGCCAGCCCGAGCAGCGCCCCGAGTTCGACGATCTCGGTGGCTGGCCGAAGCGCAAGACGCTCCGTGAGGAGCGTCCACACGTTGGTCACATCGTTCAAGGCCGGGTCGCCGTGTTCAACTCCGAGCCACACGGGCAGAGCCCGAAGATCGTCCGGACGCACCATTGCGACGGCGATCCACGCGTCCGACGCTCGCAGTAGTCGGGTCGCGCCCCCACAGCTGACCCGCCCCGAGCGCGG
The DNA here is from genome assembly GCA_963720775.1 of Ilumatobacteraceae bacterium. GTDB lineage: Bacteria > Actinomycetota > Acidimicrobiia > Acidimicrobiales > Ilumatobacteraceae > JAENVT01. The sequence continues at coordinate 149,729 of CAVRGR010000006.1, forward strand.
CAGGCCGAGGATCGCCGCTCGGCTCGACAGGATTCCGATGCCCTCAGCACCGTACAGATCCGCGAGACCGGCACCGTGTTCATCGAGCCGGCGTACAAGTCCAACGACGCCGGCGAGCATTCGAACCGGCACGGCCACGCCAGGGCTCGTCAACCACTGTGCACCTGACTCGGCCCACCCGCCGGCAGCATCGACATCGACCTGCGGCCACTCCATGCCGGGCTGCCATTCCATCGGCACATGATGCCCGGCCGCATCTACGCTGGCCGCATCGCTCACCTTGACCTCACGCCGCAGGAGTACCGGTCGTTGATCGAGTCGCCGTTCGTCGACGAACTGATCGGTGAGCGCTCTGGCGTGGCCGCCATCGTGGTCCGCGGTGACGTCGACGAGCTCGCATCACCTGGCTCACTTCCCGTCGTCGTGATGTGGGTTGGATCAGAGTTCGGTGGCGATGGGCCGAGCAGTGCCGACGTCGTAGTGAGCGAGGCTGATGTCGACGAGTTGCTCGGCCGCATCGAGGCAGCACCGCTCGCTGCTCGATCGCTGGCGGTGCTGCTCCGCTCGCTCGACGGCGTCACGGTCGACGCGGGGTTGGCGATGGAGTCGGCCGTCTATTCAACGTTGCAAGCGGGCCCGGAGTTCGCAGGGTGGCGAGCGGGCACGTCACCCGCACCCGACACCGACGAGCGGCCGACCGTGCTCATCGAACGGGAGGGCGACGTCGTCGTCATCACCCTCAATCGCGCCGATCGCCACAACGCGATCTCCACGCGCCTGCGCGACGAACTCGCCCTTGCACTGGCGGTCCCGCTCCTCGACCCATCGATCCGATCGGTGTTCCTGCGCGGCAACGGCCCGTCGTTCTGCAGTGGCGGCGATCTCGGCGAGTTCGGTTCCCGCTCCGATCCGGCGACGGCCCACGTCACCCGCCTGGCACGCAGCCCGGCACGGCTGATCAACGCACTGCGAGACCGCATCACCGTCGACGTGCACGGCGCGACGATGGGCGGTGGGATCGAGATGGCCGCGTTCGCTCGACGGGTGCGGGCCAGGCCCGACACGCGCATCGCGCTCCCCGAGATCGGGCTCGGACTCCTTCCGGGAGCAGGTGGAACCGTGAGCCTCAGTCGTCGGGCGGGACGCCGGCGCACCGCCGCGTTGGCCCTGTCGGGCCGAACAATCGATACCACGGTGGCCCTGCGATGGGGCCTGGTCGACGAGCTGATCGACGGCGAGTGACCCTCGCCCCAACCGCTCCACACAGCCGGCTGGGTGCCGAACGAGCGAACCCAGCCCAGTCGGTCCAAACCATGTTGTTGCGAGTTCGGAAGAGCAGTCGATCGGGCGACGTGAGGTCGTTCTGTTCGACCCACTCGCGAAGCATCGCGACGAGCACCGGCGGGATCGGGAACACTGCGCGGCCCCGTCTTGGGTTCGCCGGGCTCATCGAAGGAGATGTCAGCTTCGGTGACCTCGAGACGCCCCAACCTTCGACTGGCAACTCGGCTGACCGGACGCGAAGCATCACGACCTCCGATGGCCGCAACCCTGCGTAGTACGCGACCGCTGTCATCACGCCGAGACCACTCATGGACGCGGACATCTCGGAGTGGTGTCTGCCACGACTCTGGTTCGCCCGTCGTCTCGTCAAACCGCCCGCCCGCCTGGACGGCCCTGCAACAGCAGACTTCGATTTCGCTCGGCCTCAGCCCGAGTGCGCAACGACTTGCTGCGATGCCGACCGTCGATCGTGTAGCGCACCACCCAGGGCCAGCTTCGCCTGTACGGTGGAACGGCGGTCCTTGAACCCCGTAGACCTTGACCTCTTGCATCGGTCGAGCCATCACCCATCTTTCCAGTCGAGTCGCCCTCATAGACCGAGGGTGACCCACATTCTTGGGAAGGCTGTGGGAAGAGGCTAGCCAACCTGGTGCTCGCAACAGGCTTGACCTGGTCGAACACCTGTCCTGAGAAACGGTTTCCTAAATCGAGTGTCGGAGGTTCGAATCCTCCCGGGAGCGCCAAGAAATAGGTAGTGACCAGGTCATTTAGGCGCTCCCGAAGCGGTTGACCGCTGAACCGTTGGCCATGATTGACGGTCATAGCTCGGCGTGATTGGGAAGACTGAGGGAAGGGACTGTGGCTTTGGCGGTCGAGGACCCGCCAGCTCGCTGCCGGATGATCGACTGACGGCAGGCACCGTTTGCGTTGCAGCTCGTCGCGAGGCGACGTCGAGACCAGATCTGATACCTGCACGTCTTATGAATCGACGACCACCACGCGTGAGCCTCGCGTGGACCCTGGTGGCGAGGTCGATGAAGCGGCGCCGTGTGTCGTGGAGCTCATGATCGTGCCAGCGGGCTTTGTTCTGATCGACGCTGATCGGTGCCGTGGTTGTTTGTTCTGCAGGCCTGCTTTGCGTGTATACCCGATGGCATGTGAATGTGCGCATCGGCGAGGCTCTCAGCCGGCAGCTTCCGGGGTCGCCGGGTACTGATTCCGTGACGATTCGTCCCGATGGCGTGCCCCGTTTGATGTCGCAGCAGGCTGGGCTCGGCGTCGCTTCAGAATGGTCCACAATGGTCGGTGATGCTTTGGGTCGCACTCGCTGGGGGTGTTCGTGCGGAGGTCGATGGTCGTCGGGTCGATGATGGTTTGCTCGGAGGAAGGCAGGGTCGAAGATTGCTTGCCCGGTTGGCCTGGGAGGGGACGCGCTGTTCATCGCGACGAACTGGCTGATGGTATTTGGCTTGAGAGGTTGCCGCGGACGTGGGAGCGAACGCTCAGCGGTGTGATCACGCGCTTGCGGCTTGGTCTTGCCGATGCCGGCGTCAGCGGAGACGTGGTCACCTTCGTCGATGGTCGTTATTTGCTGGCTGGCGGCGGTGATGTTCACGTCGATGTTCGAGACGCTCGACGCGATCTGGTTGCGTCGCGTGAGGCGGCGGATCGGGGAGATTTTGAAGGCGCGCGAACGCTGGCCGAGGGCGTCCTGCGGGTTGCTCGTCTGCCGTTATTGCCGGGCGAGGACGCGGCGTGGGTGGATGTTGCCCGGGACCGTCACCGAGCGCTGCTGCAGGACGCTCTGGGTGTTGTTGCCGATGCCGGATTGAACGCCGGCTGGCATGTCTTGGCGGAGGAAGCTGCTCGGGAGGCCGTACATACGGAGCCGCTGCGCGAGGCCGGCCACCAGCGTCTGCTCAGTGTTCTGGCGGCCAAGGGTGATCACGCAGCGGTCGTGACGGCGTACTCGGCGTGCCGGCGACTGTTGGTCGAAGAGCTCGGCCTGAGTCCATCACCTGAAACCGAAGCGATCTACCGGCGGTCGCTCGGACCCGGGCCAGGGCAACCCGGTGTCGCGATGGATCAAGGCGAGCCGAGATCCGGACGTTCGCGACCACCGTTTCCGGCGGCTCTCGGCGAGTTTTTGACGACGCTTGTCGGTCGCGAGTCGGCGTTGGTGTGGCTGTGGTCGCTGTGGCGTACGGCGGGGATAGAGGCGCCCTTGACGGTGGTCGTCCACGGGCCGTCGGGCTCGGGAAAACGGAGTCTTGCCGCGGTGTTCGCCAATGAGGTCTACGCCTCTGGTGGAGAAGTCGAGTACGACCGCCTCGACGACGACCGCATCAGCATGAATCGCGCCGCGCTGAGTCAACGGCCGGCGTCGCTGCTGGCCGTGCTCGAGCTGCCCGACGGTGCCGTCTACGATGTGGTTGTCGAGGGCGCGGCGCTCGTCCTTGTCCTCTCCACGAACTGCCTGACCGATGGCGTTAGTGATGCCGCACTCGCGTTGGGTCCTCTCGATCGTGATTCTGTGGCGGCCATCGTCGAAGAGAGTCTCGGGCGTCCGGCAGCCACTGATGAAGTTGACGATCTGTGTGAGATCACTGGGGGATGGCCCGGTGCCGTCGTCGCAAAGCTGTCGGCGTTGGCCGATGGCCGGGCTCGATTGCTGGCCGGGGACGCTGCTTCGGCTCGCGCCTCGTTGATCTCTGCCCATGTTGATCTGGCCGACGAGATCCTACGTAGCCGGGCGCGAACGATTGGGAGCTCTCATCATCAGGACTGGCATGGCCCGTACAAGGGACTGTTGCGTTTCGAGCCAGAGGATGCCGATCTGTTTTTCGGCCGTGGGCAACTTGTCGCCGATGTGCTGGCTCGGTTGTCCGCGAGCCGGCTGGTGATCGTGTTGGGCGCCTCCGGCAGCGGCAAGTCGTCGGTTGTGCGTGCCGGTGTCATCGCCGAGCTTCGGCGCGGTGTGATGCCGGGAAGCGAGCTATGGCCGGTCGTGTTGGTGACGCCGGGACGTGAACCGCTAGCGACACTGAGGTCGTGCTTGCAGTCGGCCACGGCGACCCGCGTGTCCGGCATGCACGATCTGCTCGACGAGCTCGACCGGATCTCGCCGAGTGTTGTCGTGGTCGACCAGTTCGAGGAGCTGTTCACGCTCGGGACCACAGAGGCAGAGCGAATGGCGTTTGTCGAGGCTTTGATGCGCGGGGTTGGCGACGAAAATCGCGGTCACAGCGTCGTGATCGCGGTGCGCTCGGATTTCTACGACGCGTTTGGGGAGCTCTCTGGATTGACCGAGTCGATGTCGGGCTCGCCGGTGATCGTTCACCCGCCGACGGAGCTTGAGTTGCGTCGTATGGTGTCTCTTCCAGCGCGGGTTGCCGGTGGCCTGTTGGAGCCGGGACTTGTCGACGAGGTTATTGCGGATACCAGGGCGGCGCCCGGCGCGCTGCCGCTCGTTTCAACAGCGATGCTCGAAGCGTGGAGCCGGCGTAACGGATCGATCATCACGATCGAGGATTATCGCGTCGCAGGCGGGGTGGCCGGCGCCATTGCCACACTGGCTGAAAGCGTGTGGACGGTGCTCGACCTAACGGAGCGGCGCTGGGCGCGCTCGATGATACTGCGGCTTTCCGGTGAGGACGGCGGCGTCAACAACCCGGTTCGCCGCTCCGAGATGGTCCCGATCGGCGACCCCGTGGCGGAGCACGTTCTCGATCTGCTGGTGCGCCGACGATTAGTGGCCGTGGACGATGACAATGTGCGTCTCGCTCACGAGGCTCTGTTGCGCGAATGGCCCCGTGTCCGGGAATGGTTAGCGGAGGACCGAGCGATTCGTGAGGGACTCCAGCATCTGCGGCAGGCCGCGTCGGAGTGGGAACACCGCGGTCGTGATGCCGCCGACTTGTACCGCGGGACGCGTCTCGCAGCTGGCCTCGATCTCGTGGCTGATGTCGAGGTATCAGCGGTCGAGCGGTCGTTCCTCGACGCCGGTGTCGGCCTGCAGCGTGCCGAGCTGCAAGGTCTGAGGCGCAGAAGCCGTCGACTCCGCGCACTTTCCGCAGTCCTAGTCGTCCTGCTTGTCGTATCGGCGCTCGTCGGCGTGATTGCCGTTGCTCGCAAGCGCGAGGCGACAGATCAGGCACGGCTCGCACTTGCCCAGCTGCTCGCCCGCGAGGCCGACTCTGCCAACGGCTTGGATCTGCGTCTCTTGCTCGCCGTCGAAGCCCGCCGTCTCGACGACAGCCCCGAGGCGCGCGGAGCGCTCCTCAACCAGCTCACCCGGGCCGGCGCTGTCGCCGGGTTCCTACGGGGCGGCCCTGACAACCTCTCGGCGGTCGCGGTCAGCGGACAAGGGACGCTGCTCGCGACGGGAGGCGCTGACGGCCGCGTGTCGATGTGGCGACTCCCCGATTTCGCGTCGATCGGTGCCGTCACGCTCGTCGAGGGGCGGATCTCGACGTTGGTGTTGTCTACTGACGGCGAGTTGGCGGCCGGCACGGACAACGGCAAGGTTGCCCGTTGGAGGCCCGGCGACGCGAACCCAGTCCGCTTCGACGCACATGCCGAGGCGGTTCTCGCTGTCGCCTATCGGCGTGATGGCTCGTTGCTCACCGCCGGCCGCGATGGGCTGTTGCGTTCGTTCTCTCTCACGACCGGCAAGGAGCTGTGGTCGACATCGATGCCACGCGAAGCCGTCGCCGGTGGCTTTGATGGCGACGGGTCGAGGTATGCCCAAATTGGTCAAGACGCGAAGCTCACCGTGATCGACATCGACACGGGCGGAGGTCACGCCGTGACGACCGCCGGATTCGCGTCAAGCGTCGAGCCGACTGCGTTGACCCTTTCGGGTGACGGCCGCACAGTGGCTGTCGGGGACCGGTCAACGGGTGTGCAGGTCCTCGAGCTGAACGGTGGAGCAACGGCGGAACTCGGCCGTCTCGACAGCGGAGATGTTCCCGATGGCGCGACAGCTGGCATCGACAAGCTGGTGTTCACCTCCGACGGCGAGCTGCTGGCCACTGCTGGGGGAGCGATTGGACGGTTCGACATTGCCGGGAAGCGCTCTGCTGGGGCGGTCGAGCTTGTCGGCGGACGCGTTACTGGCCTTGCTGTCGACCCGACGGGCGGAACGGCAGCCGCAGTCACCGAGACGGGAGAGACAGTCCTTCTCAAGCTTGACGGGTCCAGCCTGGCGCGGCCACTGAGCAACGCCGGACAGACCGTCACCGCCCTCGCCGTCGGCAAGGACGGGACCGTCGTAGCGGCCGGCGACGGTCAGGTGGCATTGTTGGACTTCGTCACGGGCCGACGGCGCGTACTCACTGTTCCCGGACACCCAGTGACCGCGGTATCAAGCAGTAGCGGACTTGTCGCCACGGGCGGGCGCGACGCTTCGATCCTCACCGGCACCGCCTCGCACACAGTGATGGACATCACCACAGGCAGCCAGGTCAGCGAACGTGACTGGTTCTTTCCCCTCACCGCCGTCGCCTTGCAGCCGGGCGGCAAGCTCGTGGCCGTCGGCGACGGCCGTGGCCAAGTGCGTCTGCTCGACGCCCGAACGGCGGACGACATCCACGACCTTCATTCGTTGCCGGCAGCGACCGCTGCGCTGGCGTTTACCGCAAGCGGCGACAAGCTGGTAGCCGTTGCTGCCGACGGCACGCTCGTCGCCTGGACTCCACAAGGCCAATCCATCGGTCAACCGGTACAGCTCGGGTCCCCTGCCACAGCTCTCACCGTGGCTCCGGACGGGCGCGCCGTCGCCGTTGCCACCGCCAATGGAGCTGTCATCGTCGATCTGGCAACCGGGCGCGTCCGGGCCTCCCTAGCCAGCCCGTTCGGACGGGTCGAATCGGTCAGCTTCGGGCTAGCGGGCACCGTCCTCGCCACCGGTGGGTCGGGCAAAGTGCTTCTCTGGGACGTCGCAACGGGGCGCCGTCTGGGGGACCCACTTCCCACTCCGGGGAACGTCGCCGTCGCCTTCGATGCGACCGGCCGAAACCTGGTCACAGGCGGCACCGACGGCGAGATCGTCGTGTGGGAAGTAGATCCGGACCGGTGGGTCGAGTTGGCCTGCGCCGTCGCTGGGCGAACTCTCAGCCGTGACGAGTGGCATCGCTACTTGGCGGGTCGTGCCTACGACCCGGCGTGCGGGTGATCGCGGACGGATCGCGGACGGCACCGTTGAGGCTGGAGCCATCCGCGTTCAGAAGGGCAACACCATGCAGTTCACACCACTACAGCCGCAACGAGCAGCCACGGCACGATTGGCAATGGGCGCCACCGTGTTGCTGTTCGTGATCGGTTCGTGCAGCGATTCCGGTGGCGACGACCGAGCCGCCGGGACCACCCGAGCAGTCACCACCGTGACCACAACCACGACTGCGGAGACTGCCAGTGCCGAGTCGAGCGTCACAGGGTCCAGCGAGCCGGTGCCACGCACTTCTGGTGTCCCACGTGTCGAGGAGAGCAAGTGCGCGGCCACCGTACCGACGAACAGCCGGGTGCGTTGTCTGACGCTCGTCGTGCCCGAAAGCCGCGGGGTTGCAGCTGATGGCTCCGATCGCCTGGTGCGACTGCCCGTGGCGATCGTCGCCGCCACGGATCCATCGAAGCGGGTAGCGGACCCGGTGTTGTGGATCGATTACGACGCCGGTGACGGGTTCGTAGGTGGTCGTGTCCGCAACTTCACTGAGGAATCGTTGTCTCTCAATGAGAACCGCGACGTGATCACCCTCGACCTACGTGGCAGTGGCCTGGCTGAACCATCGCTCGCCTGCCCTGAGGTCACCGCGCTCAATACCGGAGTGTTCGCCGCCGAAATCGACGAAACCTCCCCCGAAGGTCGAGCGATGAGACTTGACGCGATCAAACAATGCCACGACCGACTCGCTGCCGACGGCGTCAACCTGTCTGCCTACGCGTCCGAGGACGCGGCCCGAGATCTCGAGGACCTCAGGGTCGCGCTCGGCCTGAAGCAGTGGAATATCGTCGCCGGCGAATACGGCAGCAAACTCGCTCAGATCCTTGCCCGCGATTTCCCCGACAGCGTCCGCACCGTGGTAGTCAACTCCACGCCAGTTCCCTTGCAAGCTGACTGGTTCGCCGATCTCGCCCCGAACGCCAGCCGCGCCTGGACAGCGCTGGTAGACAAGTGCAAGGCGGACACCGGCTGCGCCCAGGCATTCCCCGACCTCGCTGGCCGGTTGGCGAGCGAGGTGGCCGACCTCGCCACCAACCCTCACCACTACGACGCGGTTCTACTCGCCGGTGGCGAACACGACCCGTTCCTGATGACCGCTGACAGGTTGCTCTCGTACGTGCGTTTCTACGGACGGGACAGCAACTTCCTCGGCGACCTACCGAGGAGTATCGCCGTACCCTCGGGGGGACCATCCGACCTACTGCATACGCTCGATCCCGACAACCCCGGAGTGGTGGAGTATCAAGCCAGCGATACCTACGGCCCGGCAGCCTGGGGCCTATGGGAACCCTTTCCGCAGAACGCCGACACCACCTGGGGTTCGTACTCGTTGGGTGCCCACCTGTCGGCGGTGTGCCGCGACGAGGCGCCTTTCACCGACAGCGCAAGGCTCGCCGCGGCGGCCGAGGTTCCGATGTTCGGACCCTTCCTCGGCCATCACGCCGACCTCGACGCCTGCAATGTCTGGACGGTCGATCCAGCGCCTGCCGAGGCCAACCAAGCCGCGCAGAGCGACGTGCCCTTCCTCGTGCTCAGCGGCGACCTCGACACGATTTCGTCACCGGCGTGGGCCCACGAATTCGCCGATGCCCTCAGCGCCGTTCAGATCATCGAATTCCCTGACCTGGGAACACAACCAACCGGTGGCCAGCAGACGACCGCGCAAACCTGCGCCCGCCAACTCCGCGACGCCTTCCTCGCCGCGCCGACAACACCGGTCGACCAGTCGTGTGTCGCCACCTCACACGGGGCCGCCTTCGATCTGCCGTAGCCGAACCAGTCCGCCACATTCGTTTGTCCTCTCCTCGTTGTGCATGCGAGGCGGCCCGCGCCTCGGCGCGACGCGTGCGCAAGCCCGAGGACGCGCGTCATCGTCACAGTTGTGACCAACGAGGACCTGACGGCGCCCCAGCGATTGATCGCCCAGAGCTGCTGGTCAATCGGCGCCGCCTCAGAGGTGCCCGAGCCGAACGTCGCAAGCAAAGAGCCGGCCAAGTTCTGGTGCCACGGGCATGTACGGAAGCGAGCGGCGAAACCGGGCGCACCAGATGCGCCGTTCTGGCGCGTTTGACTACTGATAGCTGGCTGGCGTTCTGCGCCGCACGTTCTGCGTCGTGTCCGTGGCCCGTGGAGTATCGGATTCGAAAGCACCTGACGATCTCAGTCCTCACTCCGATGAGTTCCGTGAGGTTGCCGTGCTGCGAAGTTCGTGACCTGTCCCTGCCCGCTCCGGCGATGAGCCCATCATGCCCGTGAAGGCGCGTGGGGTCCTTCGTAGGCGCGTAGGCGCCTGATGGGCGCGCCTCAGTCGGTGGTGCGGGGGTCTCTATGCACCGTTGTTCTGCTGTCGAACCCGACACCCTGTCTGAGCTCCGACACTGCGTTCGGTCCGTCGGGTCATGCGCCGCCACACGACCAGGTGAGGTACATGGTGTCAGCGCCAAGTCGATAGGTCGCGCCGTCGCCGAGCGTTCGCTTGTCCGTGGGCGTGATGGTGTCCCACAGCTCGGCACCCGTCGCCGCGTCCATCAGGTGCAGGCGGCGGTTCTTGTCCTGGACGAGGACGTGGCCACCGCCGGCAGCGATGAGCCCGAAGCCCGGTCCGATCTCGGGTGGCATCTGCCAGCGCGGCGTGCCGTTTGCGAGATTGATGACGGCGACCGTCGGCGGACCGGGCAGGTAAAGGTTGCCGTCGGCGGTTCGTCCATCGTTGAGCGAGAGCTGTTCGACACCGCTGTTGTTCGGCACCGCCCAGCGCAGTGCGCCAGTCATCGCGTCGAGCGCCGTGATGCCGCCGCTCTCCTCGATCAGCAGCACGTCGCCACTGCGGATCAGGTTTGCCGGTCCCGACGGTGAGCCATTCATCGTCGCGCTCCAGCGTTGGACGCCGGTGGTCGCGTCGGAGGCGGTCAACGCGTTGTCGACGTCGAGGTAGACGAGGTCGGCATCGGCGGCGGCGGTGACCGCCGAGAGCTGGTCGTGCGGAGCGCTCCACCGTTCACCGCCGGTCGCCGGATCGAGGACACTGACGACACCGGTCAGCGTACTCCAAGTGACGAGCGCCGAGGTCGACGCCGCAATGACGGCGCCGTTGTCGCTCGTCCACTTCACCGCACCTGTCGCGATATCGATGCCGACGGTCGAGCCGCGTCCACTCGTCACCAGCAAGTCGCCGACCACCACCTCGGTGTGGTTCGGCCCGACGTTCACCTCGTCAATCGGCAGGTCCGCAGGTGTGCGCCACACCGTCGCGCCCGTGGCCTTGTCGACGGCGACAATGGCGTTGTTGCCGCAGTAGCCGGACTGAGCGAACACAAACGGGTCGTCACCGATGAGACCGAGCGAACCGCGCAAGTCATCGGACTTGGCGATCGTCCAGCGAGTCACACCGGAACGCAGGTCGATCGCGGCGACCGCCAGGCCGGTCGGCGACGCGCCGTGCAACAGATCCGGCACGTCCGATTCGGCCGGTACTGCAGACGTCGACGTTGCATCGGTCGCCGGGGGCGACGACGAGGTCGGCCCCCCGCCGGTCGCGGCCGGACTCGCTGCCGGTTCCGTTGTGACAGTCTGCGCCGCGCCAGTCGTCGTGACGCCGCTCGACTGATGGCCGCCCGAGCTTCCACAACCCGCAACCAAAACGCCGACGACCACCAATCCGACCGTTCGATGTTTCATCGTCATCTCCCGCCCCCTAGAGGCCCGGACACTTCATCCTCCGCCAGAACGGATCGGATTGAACACGAACCTTATGTGAGCTGCCGGGCAGTCTCCGGACAACTCGGCTACACGACCTCGCGCCAGATGCGCCTGATTGTGTTGGTGGCGGTGCTGCGGGGGTTCTCGTAGCGTCGTTGGTCTCGGTGGTCGTGCTCCCGATGCGCCTGTCGCCCGATTGTCGGGTTGGTTTTCGAACGAGTTGTGCGACCGCTGGGGCTGGCGTGGTGTGGCTCGAAAGAGGGCAGCCAGCTCGACATCTGGAATCAGGAGTGCCCACCGCGGTTTCTCATCTGATGATTGGAGGATTCACGATGGTCATGATCGGTGTCGATCCACACAAACGGAACCACACGGCAGTGGCGGTCGAGCCACTGCGAAGATGTCCTGGGCGAGCGCCTCGTGCGCGCCGGTACGAGTCAGGTCGCCGAGTTGGTGGCGTGGGCTGATGAGCTCGATCTCGCCGGGCGGACGTGGGCGATCGAGTCTGCCGGTGGGCTCGGCTATCTGTTGGCCCAGCAGTTGCTGGCCGTCGGGCGAACGTGTCGTCGACATCCCTGCGGTGTTGGCGTCGCGGGTTCGGGTGTTGAGCTCGGGGACGTCGAACAAGAACGATCCGAACGACGCGTTTGCTGTTGCTGATGGCCGCGTTGCATGCCAAACAGTTGGTCGAGGTGCACGTCGAAGATCACGCCACGATGCTTGCGGTTGTTGACCCGCCGGCACACCCAGCTCGCCCAAGCTCACAACAAGGCGGCCTGCCGGTTGCACGCCTTGGTCTGTGATCTGATGCCGGGTGGGATCACCAAAGAAGTCGTGGTCACGCAGGCCGGCGAGCTGCTCGACGAGCATCACCGTCACGTCGCAGGTCGCTGCTCAGCGATGTACTGGCTGGCACGCGATCTGCTCGCCGACGTCGAAGCGCTCGACGCAGCAACGCCGCCAGTCCAAAGCCCGCATCGCGGCGGCAGTGGCCGCGTCGGGGACAACCCTGACGGAGATCTTCGGCGTTGGTGATGTGGTCGCCGCGATCGTGATCGGCCACACCGGGGATCCGGCGCGGTTCGCCTCAGCGGACAAGTTCGCCGCCTACAACGGCACCGCGCCGAGTGGAGCGATCATCGGGCGACCCGAACAAGCGGATCTGGCGGCTGTCGCGTCGCGGGAACCGAACGATGAACCATGCCATCCACATCGCCGCTGTCACGCAGATCCGCCATCGCCACAGCGCCGGACGCGCCTTCTACGACCGCAAGCTCGCCGAAGGCGCCACGCCCAAGAAGGCGCTGCGGGCGTTGAAGCGACGGATCAGCGACATCATCTACCGGCACCTCATCGCCGACGCGCGCGCCGCTCAACCAGCGCTGACAATGGGCCCGGGAGGGCAACCAGGAAACGACTCCACAAGCCTGCGTGACCGGCCACTGTCCTGATTCCACCGGCACTTCGGCAACAGCCACTCCCGGGACCCGGCACCAACCCTACGCCCAAGAAATCACCCCGACCAGGGGTCGATCCCGCGCGCCACCGAACCCTCCGACACGCCTCTTGACAAACAAAGAGGAATCGTTCGGTGCGCGTTCGGGGTTGACGATGTTGTCGATCTTCTGCGCCGTTGTTATGCGTCGCAGAACGCCGGGTGAGGATGACGCTGCGGTGGCGGTCGTGCCCCTCAGGCTGAGTTCTTGCGACGTGCTGCAGCGCTTTACTCGTCGGCCAATTCCTGGGCCGCAGCTGTGCAAATCGCGCCTGCGGATCGAGTGATGTCCGCCTCTGTGGTGCTCCAGTTGCTGACGGAGAGTCTCATCAGGCGCGCGCCGTGCCACGTTGTCGCGCCCATCCAGCACTCGCCGCTGCGTTGCACCGCTTCGACGACGCGATCGGTCGTGGCGTCGTCGTCGCCAAAGCGGACCAGCACCTGGTTCAGCACGACATCGTTGACGACCTCGATGCCGTCGACGGCGGCGAGCAGCGAGGCGAACCGCACGGCGAGGTCGCAGTTGCGATCGATCAGCTCGCCGATGCCACGGCGACCGAGCTCACATAGCGCGGCCCACGTCGCGAAGCCGCGAGCACGGCGTGACGACTCGGGCACAAACTCGCCCGGCGAGCGCAGGCCGACGTCGCCCTGGCCGGTGAGGTAGGCAGCGGTGTAGGCCATCGCCGCAGAATGGGCGTCAGGATGGTTGCAGAACACGTAGCCGCAGTCGTACGGCACGTTCAGCCACTTGTGCCCGTCGGCCGCCCATGAATCGGCGTCCTCCAGTCCATCAACAAGATGGCGACGCGTCGGGCTCGCCGCTGCCCACAGTCCGAACGCGCCATCAACATGCACCCACGCGCCGTGAGTGCGCGAGACCGCGATCGCAGCGCGCAGATCGTCGAACGCGCCGCTATTTACGTTGCCAGCTTGCAAGCACACGATCGTCGGACCGGCGGGAGCAGTGACGAGCACGCGTCGCAGATCGGCGACATCGATCGCACCTTGCGCATCGGTAGCGACCGACTCGATCGCGGCCTCACCGATGCCGAGCAGTCGCAGCGAGCGGTCGATCGTCGCATGACGTTCGCCGTTGACCACGATGCGAAGGCGTGGCGAACCGAAGAGACCGTCGCGTTCGACGTTCCACCCGTGCTCAGCGAGCACGTGGTGACGGGCCGCGGCAAGCGCGGTGGTGTTCGCAGCTTGGCCTCCGGTGACGAAGCCGAACGTGGCGGTCGAGGGGATGCCGAAGAGCTCGCGCAGCCACTGCCCGGCGACGTCCTCGACCACGGCGGCGGCGGGGGACGACACGGTGTTGAAACCGACCTGATCCCACCCACTCGTGAGCATGTCGGCGGCCGTTGCTGCCGGCAGCGCACCACCGACGACGAACCCGAAGAACCGCGGCCCGGCCGTGGCGACGAGCAACGGCACCGCTGCCGCCGAGAGACGGGCGATCACATCAGACGTCGACGTCGGTTCGTCGGGCAGCGAGCCGAGCAAGGCTCGCGAAGCCTCCGGCGAACCGGTCGGGAACACCGAGCGATCGGTGGTGCTCTCGCGGTAGGCGACCACCCGATCGACGACATCGGTCAACACGCTGCGCAGATCATCCATGCCCGAAGATTCGCACACGCGATCTACTCACTCACCGGTGACGGTCCGCCGTCGTGGCTTTGCTGACCCAGATGAACACCCTGCGACAGGTTGGCGCCTCTGCGCCGACGCGCCGATCGGAGTGTCCTTACGATCTTGGCAGGCCGGAGTTCCGCGCCGTTGTCATGCGCCCGGACCAGCTCCTTGCGGGCACCGAACATCGCCAGGCATGGCGACAGAGGATCACTCGGCGCTGTCGAGTGCGAAGCTCTTACGTCGGCCCCACTCAGCGGTGAGGGTCAGCCGATATTCGTCTGAGGGAACGGTTCGGCCTTAACGACGTCGTCGCTGAACAGAACGGGGTCTTCCGCCGTGCTGTCGCCCGGACCTGCCGTGGCATCGATGGGTTCGTCGTCGGGGTCCATGTGGCCAACGATACCTACTACGGAGGCCGCTCTTCCGCCACTCCTCGATGGCCCTCACGACGCTTCGGCGCACAAGAAGGCGGGCCCCGTGGCAGCCTTGTGCGTCGACGTTCTGTGCACGGGCCTAGCCGAGTCCTAGGCGGTTCACCGTGCCGGGGCGCTCGGATCGCTTCGCGGTCGGTGATCTGGAGGAGCGCATAACATCCGTCTGCCGCCACGGAGAACGCTCTCAACGTTGATCAGAAGCGAGCGAAGAACCGGCGATATGCGCCGGGTGGGTGCTGATTGCCGACGGGGTCGAAGGTGCAGGAAATGTAACGCCGAGGTCGTTACATTTGGGGCTCGTTGCCCGACAGCGGCTGGCTTGGTTGAGGCAGACACTGCGGGTGGGGGAGTGATGCTGCAGGGGTTATCCGAGGATGTTGTCGACGCGTTGGTTGGCGATGTGTTCTTCGTCGTCGAGTGCGCCGACGTAGGAGGAGACGAGGGTTTCGACGCTGTGTCCGAGGCGTCGTGCGGTTTCGGCGAGGGGCATCCCGGCGCGTAGCCAGGTGGTCGCGGCGGCGTGGCGGCAGTCGTAGACGCGCAGCGGCTTCTGCCCGACGGAGGCGAGCGCGCGGTGCCAGGCCCGGTTCCAGTTCGATCCACTCGGACGCGTGTCGTTGCGGGTGCGAAACAACAGCCGGTCTGGATCGGTGAGGTTGTTCTGGTCGATCCACTCGGAGAGCATCGTGACCAGCAACGGTGGGATGGGGACGCTGCGTGGTCCGGTCTTGGGTTCGCCGGGCTCATCGAAAGAGATGTCGGCCTCGGTCACCTCCACCCGCCCCCAACCCTCGGTCGGCAACACGATGGAGCGGACGCGGAGCATGACCACTTCCGACGGTCGCAAACCTGCGTAGTAGGCGACAGCAGTCATCACCCGAAACGCTCGGCTGCCGGGTTGATGGGTGGCGATCGCGTCGATCGCCGCAGCCATCACCGTCGGCCCCGGCAACGCACGGACGTCGACGCTACGGTTGGTGCGAGCCACTTTGCGACGTGCCCGCGTCCTGGATCGCTGCGGCCACACGTCAACCGGCACCGCGCCGGCGTCGATCGCAGCTTGCACGCAAGCGAGAGCGACGATCCGGATCCGGTTCGCCGTGTTGGCTGACATCGGCGAACCATCGAGCTTCAAGGCGAGCTTGCGGTCGATGACGGCGATGCGGTCACGATCCAGATCGCCCAAGTGTCAGGCAGTGTTTCGACATCCATTTCTCCAACCCGACATCACGGTGACTCTGCGAGCCTGGTGAGAGCGCTGTGTATAGGTAGACGCGTAGATCACCTGGTGGCTTCGCTGCGGGTTCGATGGCGATGGTGATGAACCGGGCGAGGGCTTCGGTCGCCGAGGTCCGAGTGCGTGGTTGCCACTCAGACCATTGCTCGCCCAGCCAACGACGCGCCCAGTCGTGGACACCGTTGCGACACGTGTGTCGTCCAAGCGACCGCGAGTTTCCCGTCGGCTTGAAGAGCTCTGAGTCCATCGCCGATGGCGGCTGCCCACTGATCGAAACCTGCCGCGATGCGCACTCGGGCCTCGGGGTCGCTCTCGGCGAGTTGACCAACGAGCGAGCCCAGCTGGCAGCAGGTACATCGAAGTAGCCGTCCGTTCGAAACTGCGGTCAACACGCTCCTCGCCCTTGCCATCGGCGGATGAGCCCAACCCGAGTTCAATGACGGCCATCGCCCACTCGGCTCAGGGTCGATCGCGTCGAGGCGCATCCGGCGTTTGTGCTTCAGGGCCCGGGCTGCTCGATGAGTGGTCGGAGAACGAGAGTGTTCCGGGCCTGGATGAGGCGCCCGCCCTCGTCGATCCGTCCTAGCTCGATGGGTGCGAAGCCGAGGTCGCGAGCGAGTTGTGCGACGACGCCGCTTGCCGAGTCGCTGTTGCTGGAGATGAACACCACCCGCTTGCCGTGGGCGGCCGGCACCTCTGCCGCCAGCACGTTGGCAGGGAGTTGGTTGAATGCCTTGACGAGGTCGGCTCCGGGGAATGCTTCGGCGACGAACTCGCTCGAGAGGCGCCCTTGCAGGATCTCGTCGGCGTTGGGTGTCAAGAACGAGTTAGTCGTGTCGACGATGATCTTTCCCGTCCAGTCGGGCAGGGTTCGGCCGAACGCCTCGACCGTGTGGAACGGGATCGGGATGAAGATGACGTCGTGTTCGATGGCGTCGGTGATCGATGCTGCCTGCACCGTGGGTCCGAGCTCGGTGGTGAGTTCGCGTAGCGATTCGGGCCCGCGTGTGTTGGCGATGGTCACGTCGACGTGTGCTCGGGCGAAGATCCGTGCGAGGGCGGAGCCGACGTTGCCGCTGCCGACGATCGAGTAGGTGTGCGGTGTGGTCATGGGAGGGCTCCTGTTGTCGGATGGCGCTCAGGTGGAGGTCTGAGCCGCCACCGGTCCGCATCTTCGGGTCGTCGCGGCCGCTCTGTTCGAATTCGCGTGCGCCGGCAGGTTCGCTTCCGTCGGGATGGCGTGGTCGACGAGGACGGCTGCGATCGCGGCGGCAGTGGCGAGGGTGTCGGTGTCGAGTACTCGGCTGCGGGCCGATGCGCCGTCGAGCAGCAGCGCGAGTTGCTCGCCCAGTCGCTCGGGGTGGGTCGCGCCGGCCTCCCGGGCGGTCTCGGTGAGCCGGGCGGCGAAGGCTTGCTTGTAGTCGCGTGCGGTGACGCGGGCGGGGTGGCTCGAGTCGGCGATCTCGACCGCGGCGGCGATGTAGGGGCACAGGGGTGAGTGCACGTCGAACGCGGCGAGGAGGCGATCTCGCGGGGTGAGGTCGGTGCGGTCGAACACCTCCGGCAGGACGTCGGGATCGAATCGTCGCAGGCATTCGGCGATCACCTCGTCCTTGCCGGCGAAGTGCTGGTACAGCGTGCGCTTGGACACCTCGGCCGCGGCGCAGAGCTGGTCGATGCCGGTGGAGTTGATGCCCTGATCGCGGAACAGCTGCTGGGCAGTGCTGAGGATGCGCTCCCGTGCGCCCCTCCCGCGGCGCACGCCTCGGGGTCCCTTCTCCAGCTCCGTCATGACGACCAGCGTAGGGCTTTCGGTACAGATCGGTGTGCTTAGGTTGCGGCGCGTCGAACGGGGCGATACCTTCAGCACACAGATCGGTGTACATAACATCGGCAGGACGATCGGACGGTGTGCTCATGGGAAAGCTCGATGGCAAGGTGGCGGTGATCACCGGCGCGACCAGCGGGATGGCGCTCGCCGGAGCGAAGTTGTTCGTCGACGAAGGCGCTCACGTCTTCATCACGGGCAGACGCCAGGACGAACTGGACGAGGCCGTCAAGCTGATCGGCCGGAACGTGACCGGCGTGCAGGGCGACTCGGCCAACCTCGCCGATCTGGACCGGCTGTTCGAGACGGTCAAGCAGGCAGAAGGGCACGATCGACGTGCTGTGGGCAAGCGCTGGGACGGGTGAGCAGGGCAAGCTCGGCGAGATCACCGAGGAGCACTTCGATGCCGCCTTCATGCTGAACGCGCGCGGCACCCTGTTCACGGTCCAAAAGGCGCTGCCGCTGTTCAACGACGGCGGCTCGATCTTCATGACCGGGTCGAACGCATCGCTGCGTGGCTACCCCGACTGGAGCGTGTACGCAGGGAGCAAGGCCGTGCTGGCCGCGTACGCACGGGTGTGGGTGGCCGAGTTGCGGGACCGCAAGATCCGCGTGAACGTGCTGATCCCCGGCTCGGTCGTCACACCGAAGATGGAAGCGGTGCTGCCCCCGGAACTGAAGGCTCAGTTCAAGTCCGTGATCCCGCGGCGCGAGATGGGCCGCCCTGAGGAGATCGCGACGGTCGCGTTGTTCCTCGCCTCGGACGACTCGAGCTACGTCAACGGCATGGAGCTCGTCGCCGACGGCGGCACCACCGTGATCTGAACGTCGACACGACACCCACGACCGACCGATTCTCATAACAACGAAGGAGCACACATCATGACCACTATCAGCATCATCGGCTCGGGCAACATGGCCGCCGCGATCGGCACCCGGGCGGCCAAGCACGGCCACACCGTCGAGATCATGAGCCGCGACACCGCCAAGGCGCAGGCCCTCGCCGACCAAATCGGCCACGGAGCCAACGTCGGCACTTACGGCGCCCGCCCGGCAGGTGACATCGTCATCCTCGCCGTGCTCTACGCCGGCGCCGTCGACGTCGTCGAGCACTACGGCGAAGCGCTCGCCGGCAAGGTACTCGTCGACATCACCAACCCGTTCAACGCAGACGGCAGCGGAGTGGTGACCACCCCAGGCAACTCTGTCTCCGAACAGATCGCCGCGGCCGCGCCCGAGAGCGCACAGGTTGTCAAGGCATTCAACACGATCTTCGGCGGGGTCATCGCCGAGGACAAGCCGATCGACGTGTTCTTCGCTAGCGACGGCGCCGAGGCGAAGACACGCGTCGCATCGCTCGTCGAGAGCTTGGACATGCGACCCCTCGACATCGGAGGGCTCGAGATGGCCCACGCCCTCGAATGGGCCGGCATCCTCCTGGTGGGCGTGGCACGCAACGGCGCCGGCTTCGACATCGCCTTGGGCGCCAAGGCGCCGTGAAGACTCTCGACTCTCCGGGATCACATCCGACGTTCCGAAGTCGGTGCCGCAAAACGCGCTGCCTCGGGTCGCTGTCCGAGCGACGGTAGGGTCGGGCATGGAGCCAGTGTCGGAGGACTGGGAGCGCGGCCTCGCTGTCGTTGCGCATCCCGATGACCTCGAGTACGGCGCAGCGAGCGCGATCGCTCGCTGGACCGCGCAAGGCAAGACAGTGACCTACCTGCTGGTGACCAGCGGCGAGGCGGGCATCGACTCGCTCGATCCCGCAATCTGCGGGCCACGTCGGGAAGCCGAGGAACGAGCGGGCGCAGCACTGGTCGGCGTGACGGACGTCGAGTTCTTGCGCTGGCCCGACGGGACCATCACCGGTGGGATCGAGCTGCGCCGCGCGATCGCCGGGGTCATTCGCCGCCGTCGACCGGAGATGGTGTTGACGTTGACGTTCGAGACGATCGCTGGCGGGTCCGTGAACCACGCCGATCACCGCGCCGTCGGGTTGGCGACCATCGACGCTGTGCGCGACGCCGCCAACCGCTGGGTGTTTCCCGAACTCGGTGCAGCGTGGTCGGGCGTTGACGCCACCTATGCGTTCGGATCGAGCGAACCAACCCACTTCGTCGATGTGAGCGACACGATGGACGTAGCGGTGCAATCGCTCGGCGCGCACCAGGCGTACCTCGACGGTCTAGGCGGCGACTTCGCCGCCGATCAGTTCCTCCGCAGCAACGCCGCACGCTCGGGAGCCGAAGTCGGTTGCGAGTACGCCATCACACTCCGCACGTACTGAGCTCGCAGTCGAGTCCCTCTCCGCACACCGGCCAACGCCTCGCGAAGCATCCGGGCATGGCCCGCGGCTAGCGCGCGTCGGCGACCAAAGTTGTCCATCCAATTGTCCATCCACCACGCGCTACTGCATGATGTTCAACGAGACCAGACGAGGAGAAGACAGAAGCTGAGCAGGTCAGATGCGATTCAAGGTGACTCGCCGAGACCGTCTCGACCGCATTCCTAAACCGTGTGTCGTAGGTTCGAATCCTACCGGGGGCGCCAGAACTACCAGCTCACGATTAGTAAATGGTCGACTATTGTGTCGAACTGTCCATCGAGTCGTCCATCGTTCGCTCCGAATGTCGTTCCGCAGCCGCGAAATCTCGGTCAGTGTTGGCGCTCCCACCAGGGTGAACGCGCTGCGCAGAGAACAGAAGGGGTGGAGACGCACGGTCTCGGCGGCGGCTGTGCAATGCCTCGTTGCACAACCCGTTTCGACGAGAAGTAAGCCGTCCAGTTTCAGCCGGGCCCTGACTCTGATGACGTCAGCTGAGGGTTGACACGGCGGGCGGCGCGATCGAGGAGCTTTAGAAGAGACTGGCTTGTGTCAGTGCATCCCAGAGCTCCGAGGTGATCGGTTGGTTGATCAGCTCGATGTTCTCGAGCACCTCGGTGGCGCTGGCCATCCCGACTGCTACAGCGAAGACCGGTTGGAAGCGCAGCGGGTACTGCAGCGCCGCCGCCCGAAGTGTCACCCCATATGACTCGCACAGTTCACCGAGCGCTTGGACCCGACGAACGCGGTCCGCCGCGGCGGGGGCGTAGTCGAACCATGCGCCAGGCCGGGGTCGCGCCAACAGCCCGCTGTTGAAGACCGCCGCGGCAATCAGCGGTACGCCTCGCCGTACGCACTCAGGTACGAGTTCGTCGAGGGCAGTGTGATCGAGCAACGTGAGCCGTCCAGCGATCATCATGAGGTCTGGTTCGGCCTCGGTGAGCAACGTCAGGGCGGTGTCGCATCGCACGGTCCCGACAGAAACCGCCCGGATCACACCCTGCCCGCGGAGCTCGAAGAGGGTCGGCAGACACTCGTCGATAGCCTCCGCCAGGTGGTCGTCAGGATCGTGGACGTGCACGACGTCGACGTGGTCGCGTCCCAGACGCTTCAGGCTGTCCTCGAGCGACCGCAGGGTCCCTTCTCGCGAGTAGTCGAACCTGGAGTCGCGCCCATCAGCCGTGTGGACGACGGGTCGGCCGACCTTCGTGGCGATGACGACGTCGGGGTCGCCACACGCCCGGAGAGCAAGTCCGAGCCGCTCCTCCGCTTCGCCACTGCCGTAGAGCGGTGCTGTGTCGAACCAGGTGATGCCGGCTCGCACACCCGCGACCGCCGCTTCGACAGCGTCCGCTTCGTTGTTGCCCCAGAACTGGGTGGCCAGGGGAGCAGTGCCGAAGATCAGAGGGGTGCTCTGCAGCGGCAGCCTCCCTACGGGGTTGTTGACCAGCATCGCCGGCTACTTGCGGGCATCATCGGCGATGGTCGTGTCGAACAACTTGGAGACGTCGGGCAGGTTGGTCTCTCCGGCAGCTTCATAGGCCGGGTACACAGAGTTCTTGACCCGGTCGAGGTCGATGGACAACAGGCCGTGAGTCTTGGTGAAGTCGCTGGTCATCAAGGCGATGTATGCCGGGTTGGCGGCGGTCTCGAACTTCTCGTCGAGCTCGGCGTCCTTTCCGTAGTTGCTCATCAGCAATGGAACCACCTTGGTCGGGTCGGCGACGTTTGCCTCGGCGCCGGCGATGAGCGCTTTGAAGTAGCGCACCGCCACATCACGGTTGGCGGCCAGCCATGCCCGCGGCGCGAAGATGACGTCGCCATAGGTGGTCAGGCCGAAGTCGCTGAAAGTCGTCGACTTCGTCTTCACTCCCTGCAGACCCAGTGAGATCGGCTGGTTGGTTACGTATGCCGTGATCACGTCCATCTCGCCGTCGACCAACGGTTGCGGGTCGTAGCTCATCGGCACGAACGTGTAGTCGACCGGCAGCTTGTTGATCTTGAAGACGGCGTCGATGCGGATCTGGTCACCCTGCACGCCGCCGATTCGCTTGCCAACGAGGTCTGCGGGCTTGGAGATCGGGGTGTCAGCCAGCCAGCAGTATCCGAAGGGCGAGCGCTGGTAGCTGGCGCCCAAGATCACGTAGTCGGACCCCGCTGCGTTGGCCTTTATGATCTCCAGCTCATCGGCAGCCAAGCCGATCTCGGCACCACCACCGGCGATCAACTGGCTGACCGCGGGGGTGTTCGGCCCTCCGTGGATGAGCGTGGACTTGATCTGGTTGGCGGTGAAGAAGCCCTGCGACTCCGCCATGTACCACGACCCCCATTCGACGTCGGGTATCCAGCTGAACCCGGTGCGCACAGTGGCGACTGGCGGTGTCGAGCCGCCCGTCGTTCCTCCGCTGCTCGACTTGGCCTTGTCGCTGCCGCACGCGGCGAGGATCCCCCCTCCTGCCGCGAACATTGCAAGCCCAGCCGCGGCACGGGTGCCGGTGCTGATGAATGCCCTCCTCGATGTGTGCTCCATGTGATGCTCCCCTTGATGTTGTGTGACGGTTTGACGGATCGGCGTGAGCGCTCGTTGGTCAGATCCAACGAGCGTGCAGCGAGATCTCCGCGGCAGTGGCCGCGGAGAACGTGACGAGTGAGACGAACACGATCACCAGTGCGGCGCCGAACGCCCGTGGCAGATCGAGCAGGTTGTAGGCGTAGGTGAACTCCACCCCGAGGCCGTGACGACCGATCAGACTTTCTCCCACGACTGCTGCTACGACACTCGAACCGATAGCGAGGCGCAGGCCAGTAATGATCCGTGGGACTGCCGCCGGCACCACGACGTGCGAGAACCGTGACCAGTTGCTGGCGCCGAGCGAGTTCATGACATCGGTGGCGCCCGAGGGCGTGCCGAGCAATCCGGCGCGCGTCTGAACGAACACGGGAAAGAAGACCATGATCGCGGCGAGGGCCCGCACGGTGCCCGGGCCGTAGCCGAGCATTCGGGCGAGCAGCGGGAACAGTGCCACCAACGGCGTCGCTGCCAGGGCGATCACCACTGGTACAGAGAGCGCGGCAAGGAACCGCGACCACGACGCGGCGAAGGCGGCGGCAAGCGCAAAAGCAGATCCGATGAGCAGTGCCAGGCCCGCCGTCAGCAACGTATGACCCGATGCCGCAACGTAGAGCCCCAGATGTGCCGTGACATCGTGGAAGACCTTGCCGGGCGGAGGTACGACGATCGGCGACACGTCGGCCACGCGCAACCAGGTCGACCACGACGCGGTCGCCACGGCCACGAAGGCGATCGTGCCGATGCCATCGGCGATGATCCGTCGCAGCCCGGAGCGCTGCCGGGGCGCAGGCCGCGCCGGGGCGCTCGGCCGGCCGAAGCGACGTGCGACGAGCGCGGCAACGATGCTGAGCAGTGCGTAGAGCACCGCGGCGAGGGCAACGGCGAGCAGTGACGCTGCCCACAACCGCTCCGGGCGAGCACCCTGCATTGCTGCGACCAGGAGCACGCCGAGGCCTCGCGGGGCCCCGTACCACTCGCCGAAGACCGCTCCTGCGAGGGCGGCGGGCGCGGCCAGGCGCAACCCGTCGATCATCGAGGGCAGTGCCGCGGGGATCCTCACCGAGGAGAGAACCCGCCATCGTGATGCGCCGTGGGCATGGACGACATCGAGCCCCGCCCCGGGGGAGCTGGTGAGACCTGCGTAGCTGCACACGAACATGGGGAACAACGCCGCAATGGATGCCAGCCCGATCGGCCCACGATCACGCCCGAGAACGATGAGCAGGAAGGGGCCGACGACGACCCACGGCGTCGCGTTCGACAGGGCGGCCATTCTGGTGACGACGCGGTTCACCGCTGGTACCGCCGACGCCGCCATCGCCGCGGCGATGCCGAGGGCCGAGCCGATGATCATGCCCCGCCCCGCTGAGCTGGCGGTCGCCTGGAGTGCTCGCCAGTACACCGGACGAGAGCGATCGGACAACAGCGGGCGGACCGCCTCGTGTGGTGTGACGACCATGCCGTTCGCCCAGCCGGACCGGCCACCCACGATCCACAGGGCGATGAGCACAGCGACCGCTGCCGCAACGGCCAGTTGCCGGCGGAGGTGGGCGGCGATCACGGAGCCTCGCGGTTTCGTTCGCTGAGGTCGACGAAGTCGGCCATGATCCGGCGCATCTCCAGTGTGATCCGATCTGCACGGGTATGGACCTCACGCGTCGTGTCGAGCGGGATCGACTTGTCTGCCAGGCGCTCGACCATGTGTCGATCCTCAGCAGCGACAGCGAGCTGGAAGGCCCGTGCGTCTTCCACCGTGGTGCGCCCGTCGTTGATGTCGTTGCGCAGATCGAAGCAGTACAGCCGAGTCGTTTCGGCGTCGACGGGTTGGTGGAAGAACAAGATCGTCAACACGACGTTCTCCGCGGGGTACTCGATGCGCAGTCGAATGGTGAATGGCGCGCTGTACACGAAGGTGTCGAAACGGGCATCGACGATCGGCGCGCCGATGCTGCCCGGGTCGCCGATGGCCCGCGTGGTGTTTCGATACTCCGTCGTGAACCCGAGGCCGCGACGTTCGATCTCGTAGTCGGCGACGGTCGTGGTGTTGGGGTCGCCGAACGTCGACGAGTGAAGGTACGGGAAGTGGGCGAGATCGAGGAAGTTGTCCGTCATCTGCGCTGCGCCCGCGTTCCATTCCAACGTGGGCAGGGCGACGACGGTGAAGGCGGGATCATCCCACTCCGGCACCTCGATCACGTCGGTGAGGGCTGGTTGGGGTGCGATCCACACGAGGCCGAACCGCTCGGTGACGCCGCTGGCCGCAGTTGCAGACGCTCGCTGTGGGATCGTCGCGTCGGGGCCGATGGCCGGGATCTCCACACACGTGCCGCAGGCATCGAACCGGTAGCCGTGGTAGGCACAGCGCAGCGAGCCATCGACTACCGTGCCGGCGCTCAGTGGCGAGTATCGGTGCGGACAACGATCGACGAAGGCCGTCAGCGTCCCACCGATCCGGGCGACCGCCCATGGTTCGCCGAGCAGCTGCACCGAGATCACTCCATCCTGGGGGACCTCCTCGCTGCGGCACACCGGATGCCACGCAGAGTGGAGCGCCGGATGCGTGTTGTCCAGGCGCAGCCGATGGCTCGCCAGCAACGGTCCGAAGCCGGGACTCATGCGATAAGAGTACATACTCATCTGAGGGGCGTTTGACGGGCAAGTTGCGCACATATGAACAGATTGCGCGTCGGTGAGGGCGATGACCGATCGAGCTAGTGTCGTGGCGATGAGTGCACCTACTCAGCCGGCGTTCGCTGCACCGTCGCCGGATCACGTCCGTGCCCTCCCGAAAGCCGAGCTTCACGTGCACGTGGAGGGCGCGGCGACGGCTGCCACGATCGCTGCTCTCGCCATGGAAAACGGGATCGAGTTGGGGGTCGATGACCCTTCAGAGCTGTATCGATATCGAGACCTCTCCGACTTCCTGCGTGTGTTCGATCTCGTGTGTCGCACGCAGGCTTCGACCGAGAACATCCATCGGGTGGCGTTCGAGGCACTTCGAATTGCAGCCGAGGTAGGCGTGAGGTATCGCGAGATGTTCTTCTCGCCCACCTTTCTGCTCCGTCACGGGATGACGTTCGACGCGATCTGGGCGGGACTCGTCCAAGCCGTTCGAGATGCTGAAGTCGCCTTCGGGATCCGCTGCAGGATGATCCTGGACATCGACAA
The DNA here is from genome assembly GCA_963720775.1 of Ilumatobacteraceae bacterium. Lineage (GTDB taxonomy): Bacteria > Actinomycetota > Acidimicrobiia > Acidimicrobiales > Ilumatobacteraceae > JAENVT01. The sequence goes on from CAVRGR010000006.1 coordinate 175,627, forward strand.
GCCGTCAGGCCCTGCGGCGGCCGAGGAGCTGATCGAGCTCGCTGAGCGTTGTGATCGCGATCTCTTGATCGGCATCGGCGGAGATGCCGGCGAGCGCGACGTGAGCCTTGCCGCCTACGCGCAGCCATTTGCCCGGGCGCGCCAGCGTGGTTTCCACACAACGATGCATCTCGGCGAGGAAGGCCCGGCCTCGGACATCAGGCTCGGGGTCTCGACGCTCGGCCTCGAACGAATCGATCACGGTGTGCCACTGCGCGACGATCCGGTGTTGATGGCCGAGGTGATCGAACGCCGCATCCCGCTCACGTGCTGCCCGACCTCCAACCTCCGGATCGGCGTGGTCCCCTCGATCCAGGCCCATCCGATCGCCGCAATGCGCGATGCCGGAGTGCTCGTCACCGTCAACTCCGACAACGCCGAGATGTTCGGCGTCGACATGGGTCACGAGTTGAGCGCGGTGGCCGATGCGTTCCGCTGGGACCTCGACGACCTGGAAGATCTGTGCCTGGCCGGCGTCAACGCAAGCTGGGCCGACGACGCCGAGAAGCGTGATCTGGAGCTGTCGTTCCGACGCACGATGGACGATCTTCGGGTCGACCGCGGCATCCCGACAAGGTTTCGAACCGTCGAGCCCAGGCAAGCTGAGCCATGGTGAAAGATCCGGTGGACTCAACGAGCCTGGCGATCGGCGCGGCGGTGCGCTCTGCCCGCAGCGACGCAGGACTCTCCACACGTGCGTTGGCGACCAAGTGCGAGATCAGCCAGGCACTCGTCAGCCAGATCGAGCGGGGTGTCACCGCACCGTCGCTGGCCACTCTGTACCGGATCGCGAAGGCGCTGGAGGTCAGTCCGTCCTCCCTGCTGCCTGCTCCGGACGTCGACGACGTGCTGGTCGTGTCCTCCACCGAAGGGAACTTCGTCGCCTCCGGTGACAAGCCGACGTCGGCCATCGGTCGCGTGGTGCTCGCCGATCGGCGACGCGACCTCGAGATCTACGAGTATCGCGCCGACCCCGCCGACGACCTCGACATCTGGTTCGAGCATCCCGGAGACAAGGTGCTGTTCCTCCTGGAGGGTGCCCTGAGGGTCGACTTCAAGGGGCGCCCCAGCCGTCAACTGCGTGCCGGCGACTGCCTTGTGCATTCCGGCGAGGTGCCTCACCGCTGGCAGGTCGAGGGCACCGTGCCAATCCACCTGTTGTTGGTCATCACCCGGCACCACGACACGAAGCCCACCGAGCCAGCGCTGGGAGACGACGCGTGAACGAACCGGGAATCTCCGTCGCTGATCTGTCCAAGATCTTCAGGGTGGGTCAGAAGGAGGTGGTCGCGCTTCGCGATGTCTCGTTCGACACGGCAGCGGGTTCGTTCGTCGCCCTTCTCGGGCCGTCGGGTTGTGGCAAGTCGACGATCCTGCGGATCCTCGCCGGGCTCGACGATCCAACGTCCGGCACAGCGCGAGTGCATGGCGAACCGCCCGATCATGCGCGGCGCGCCCATCACGTGGGAGTCGCCTTTCAGGATCCCGCCCTCCTTGCCTGGCGGTCCGTGGCCGCCAACATCCGCCTCGCGCTCGAGGTGACTCACGCGTCCGTGTCGCCCGCGGCGGTGGATGATCTGATCCGCCTGGTCGGCCTGGAGGGGTTCGAGGCGGCGCGGCCGTCGCAGCTTTCCGGTGGGATGCGTCAGCGGGTGGCGATCGCTCGCGCGCTGGTCGCCGAGCCGCTGCTGTTACTCCTCGACGAACCGTTCGGTGCACTCGACGAGATGACCCGGCAGCGGCTGAACATCGAACTGCAGCGGATCTGGACCGAACGGGCCACGACGACCATGCTGGTCACTCACTCGATCAGCGAGGCAGTGTTCCTGGCCGACGAGGTGATCGTGATGACGCCGCGACCGGGCATGATCCAGGCGGTCGTACCGATCGAGCTGCCACGGCCCCGCAAGCCGGAGCTGTTGCGCAACCCTGAGTTCCACGCGATCTGCGATCAGCTCTCGGCGACGCTCTTCAACACCACCACCCGAACGGCCATCGAAGAATCGAGCACCTCATGACCAGCACGCACCACATCGCTTCGATCACCGCCCATTGCCTCAGCTATCACAAGTCGGATCCACCCATGCAGCGTGGCTTTGCGATCGTGCGCGTGGAGACCGATGGCGGCGTCGTGGGTTGGGGCGAGGCGTCATCGAACTGGGGGCACAGCTACCCGACCGTCGCCCAGACGGTGATCCGCGACGTGATCGCCCCCAACCTGGTCGGTACCGACGCCCTCGCCATTCGCGCCCGGCTCGGCCAGATGCACGTCCTGCTCGACGGCTACCTCGGTTGGGAGGGCATCACGAGCGAGGTGATCGGTGCAGTCGAGATCGCCCTGTGGGATGTGCTCGGCAAGGTCAACGGCGTCTCGGTGGCCACCCTGTTGGGCGGTGGCCTCGACCGCATCCCGTTGTACGGGACGGGAACGACGATGTTCGAAGAGTCCGCAGACTGGCATGCGCACTACTTCGATCAGGCACTGGCTGCCGGGTTCAACAACGTGAAGGTTCGACTCGGGAAGAACCCTGACGCTGACGTCGAGCTGGTCCGCGTGGTGAAGGAGTACATCGGTCCGAACCGGAGGATCATGGCCGATGCCTATTGGGGGTACTCGTCCGTCGAGGCCATCGCCTTGACCGAGCGACTGAAGTCGCTCGGTGTCTACTTCTTCGAGGAGCCGTGCCCGCAGTACGACGTCGAAGGCCTCGCCCGGCTCTGCGAGCGCAGCCTTCCGATCCGTATCGCCGGTGGCGAGCGCATCTACTCACCGGGCCAGTACCGCATGCTCGCCGAAAGTGGAGCGATCCACGTCTTCCAACCTGATGCCTCGATCGCCGGCGGGATCATCGCGTGCATGGAGATCGCCGCCATCGCCCGTCAGTACGGCTTGGAAGTGATCCCCCACGTCGGTGGACCCACTGCGATCGGGCTCGCCGCCAACCTTCAGTGGGCAGCCGCCGCCCACGTGCCGATGATCGAATGGGACATCGACCCGCACCAGCCTCTTGTCGACAATGTTGCGCCAGAACTGGCCCTGAGCCGGATTCGTGATGGCGTCGCCACCGTTCCCGACCTACCCGGCATCGGGATCGTCGTCGACGAGTCCGTGCTCACCGACTTTCCGCACGTCACCGGCGGGACCTATGCCGAGGTGTTCACCGACCACGAGACCGGCCGGCTCGAGTGAGGCGCGTCGCCGCGCCGCACTGACCACCACTCAGGACGTCGACAACGACCCGTCGGGCTCGAATGCCATGTACGGGTGGTAGAGGACTTCCCACGGATGCCCATCGGGGTCCGCGAAGTAGCCCCGGTAGCCACCCCACTCGGCTCTGGTCGGCGCTGCGATCAATCGTGCACCAGCGGTGACCGCTTCGGCCAGCACCGAGTCGACCAGCTCCTCGGTCTCCACGTTGAGACCGAGCATGATCCCGCCGAACCCGTCGGTGCAGAGATCGTCGAAACCCGCATCGGCAGCCAACTCGGCTCGCGGATACAACCCGAGCAGTGAATCTGCCGTCTTGAACCACACGATCTCATCGCTCGAGCCTGCAGTCACGTCCCAACCGAGCGCCTCGTAGAACCGACGCGCCCTGGTTAGATCGGCGACTCCGAGCGTCACGATCGATAGGCGAGCCGGCACAGTCATCAAGCGAATCTAACAGCGTGATCGAGATCAGGTCGTTGCCATGTCGGCAGAGATGGCCCCGAGCAGCGGTTCGCGGCCAGAGCTGTCCATCGATCTGTCCATCTATGCCGTGGTACTGCATGGTGTTGAACGAGACCAGCCGAGATGAAAAGTGAAGGTGAGCAGGTCAGATGCGACCAGAAGCGACTCAACGAGACGTGCTCGCGCTGATTCCTAAACCGTGTGTCGTAGGTTCGAATCCTACCGGGGGCGCCAAGAAATCTAGCCCACCAGGCCATTCTAGCTGGTCGAGCGCTCAAGCGACGTGACGGTGATTGCCCGCCAATGACCGCCATTTCTCGTTGTGATTGGGAAGATCGTGGGAAGGGATTGGGCGGCTCGGGGCTGGAGGGCAGTTCGGGCGCGCGGCCTCGGCCATCCTCCGGCGGCTGTCCCTTCGTCGACCGGGTCGTCGCCCACGTGGTAGCGGAACGCGCCGCCGGCGTGCGCTTCGAATCGTTCGAGATGGATTGTCGAGCCTCGAGGTCCCATCCCATCGGACAAACAGATTGGGGTCGACGTGGGCGCGGAACACGAGTTGGGCGGGTGCGGCGAATAACCGTGAGAACGTGAGGCTCTGCTCACCGGCACGGATATGCACGGTGCGATTGGTTGCCGTCATTGGATGGCTCCGTCTTGGAGTTCGACGAGGAGTTCGTCGAGGCGATCGAATTGTTCGGTGAGTTCACGGCGGCGGCGATCGAGCCAGGTCTCGGCGTGCAGGATCGCTTCGGGACGTAGACTGACGGGACGATGCCGGCCGTCGCGTCGCTGCGTAACGACACCTGCCGCCTCCAAGACTTTGATGTGCTTTGACACTGCTTGGAGTGTGATCGGGAACAGCGCCGCCAACTCGTTCACCGTCACTTCACGTCGCGTCCCGAGGTGTTCGACAATCGCACACCGAACAGGGTCGCATGCCGCGTTCTGTCAGATCGCGGCGAGCTCTGTTGCGTGTCTGCACTTGAGCGGGCGAACACCGCAGTAGCGCGGCCGGAGCTGTCGACGCTTCCACCGAAAGATCGGCGATTCCAGAACTTCTGCTGGCCTCAGACGTGAAGGGTGGGCCGGTAGATGAGCTCTTGGGTGTGGCCGTCGAGCGTGCGGCTCTCGATCAGCTCGAGGTCGAAGTCGGACGCGCCTTGGAAGATCGGGTCGATTCCCGTCTGACCGGTGATCACCGGGAAGAGCGTCACCTGGACGCAGTCGACGAGGCCGGCAGCCATCAGCGCCCGGTTCAACGACAGGCTGCCGTGCGAGCGCAACGGCACCTTGGATTCGTCCTTGAGCCGAGAGACGACGTCGACGGCGTCGCCGCTCACGACGGTCGCGTCCGGCCAGTCGAGCGGCCCTTCCAGGGTGCTCGACACCACGGTTGCCGGCAGGTTCCGCATCCGGGTGACCCACGGGTCACGCACCTCGGAGTCCTCGGTGCTCGAGGCCAGCATCGACATGAATTGCCGGAAGGTGTTGGCCCCGAAGACCATCCGATGGTCGCCGTCGTACAGGGCGAGGCGGTGGTCGAGCAGCTCGGAGCCTTGCTTGCCCCAGTAGCCGCCCCAGTCGCCGGGCTCGCGGTAGGAGCCGTAGCCGTCGAGGCTGGAAAAGATGTCGAAGGTGTAGGTCGCGGTCATGGTGTACTCCTCGAATGGGTTGTCGGGTCCGGGCTCTCTGCCGGGTTCCTGCACCAGCTACGAACGGACCGGGCAGTTTCGACAGGAAGGGTCGAAGAAGAGTTTTCCGGGGACCGGTGTCGATTCTGGCGATCGCGTTCGTGGAGGTGGTGAGCGGCGCAACGGGCGCTGCCGGAACCCAAGGAGAACGCCATGTCCCTCACCACCGCCCCCACCGTCACCGCTGCGCCGGACGCCACCACCCGTGCGGCGACCTCGCTGCCGCGGACGACCGTCGTCGCCGGCCTCGGCGCCGCCGCGGCCACCGCCGGCGTCGGCGCCGCCCTCCACGCCGCCGGCGTCTCGTTCGAGGTCGGCGGCGAGATGATCCCCGTCATGGGCTTCGCACAGATGACCATCGTGGGTGCCGTGATCGGCGGCTTGCTCCTCGCGCTGCTCAACCGGCGCAGCAGCTCGGCCCGTCGCCGCTTCGTCCAGACGACCGTGGCGCTCACTGTGTTGTCGTGCGTGCCATCGGTCGCCTGGCCCGACGATGCCGCCAGTAAGCTCGCGCTCGTGGCGCTGCACGCCCTGGCAGCGGCGATTGTGGTGCCCGCCCTCGTCCGTCACGCCCACGACTGAGCACCCGACCCCGTTCACGCGAAGGAGACTGTGACCATGCCCCAGTACCTGCTGTCAGTCTGTCACGACGACGACTACGACGACCTCGACCTCGACTCGGCCGAGATGCAGGCCCAGATGGCGCGGACGGGCGCGCTCACCGACGAGATGAAGCGCGCCGGCGCATGGGTGTTCGTCGCCGGGCTGCGGCCGGCGACATCCGCGACCGTGGTCCGAAGCGCCGGTGGGGACGTGTCGATGACCGACGGGCCCTACGCGGAGACCAAGGAGCAGATGGGCGGCTTCTGGGTCATCGAGGCCGCCGACCTCGACGCCGCCCTCGAATGGGCCGCCAAGGCCTCGGCCGCGTGCGAGCGACCGATCGAGGTCCGACCCACGCATGGCTGATCTCGGCGAGATCTTTCGCCGTGAGTCCGGCCGCTGCACCGCCACCCTGATCCGCGTCCTCGGCGACATCGACATCGCCGAGGACGCGGTGGCGGAAGCGTTCGCCATCGCCGCGGAGCAGTGGCCGAGCCGGGGTATACCGCCCAACCCCGGCGGCTGGATCACCACCACGGCGCGCAACCGCGCCATCGACCGACTGCGACGCGAATCGACGCCGCGCCGATCGCCACCTGGCAGCTCACCGACTCGAAGCGGACGACATGCAACCCGACGACAACCCCGAACTCGACGATCTCGACGGCTTCGTCGACGTCGTCGCGGACGACCAGCTGCGACTGATGTTCCTGTGCTGCCATCCAGCACTCGCCGCCGACGCCCAGGTCGCGCTCACGCTGCGACTGCTCGGCGGGCTCGACACCCCCGAGATCGCCCACGCCTTTCTCGTCCCCGAGTCGACGCTGGCCCAGCGGATCGTCCGTGCCAAGCGCAAGCTACGCGACAACCACGCCCCCTACCGCGTCCCGCTCCCCGCCGCGCTGCCCGACCGGCTGCACACCGTGCTGGTGGCGATCTACCTCATCTACACCGAAGGGCACACCGCCACCACGGGCGACAGCCTCACCCGCGTCGACCTCTCGCGCGAAGCCATTCGCCTCGGGCGCGTGCTCACCGAGCTCATGTCCGACGAGCCCGAAGCCGTCGGCCTCCTGGCGCTCATGCTGCTCAGCGAAGCCCGGCGCCCGGCCCGCACCGCACGCGACGGATCGATGGTCCGCCTGGCCGACCAGGACCGAGCGCAGTGGGACCGCATGATGATCACCGAAGGACTCGCGCTCGTGCGTGCCTGCCTGCGCCGCAACCAGCCCGGTCCGTTCCAGCTGCAAGCGGCCATCGCTGCCGTCCACGCCGATGCTGCCACCGCCGTGGCGACTGATTGGTCGCAGATCGTCGCCCTCTACGACCAGCTCCACGCGATGCGCCCCAACGCGGTGATCGCACTCAACCGGGCCGTCGCCATCGGCGAGATGCGTGGCGCCGCCGCTGGTCTCGACGCCCTCGACTCGCTCGACGCGACCCTGCTCGAGGACTACCAGCCCTACCACGCTGCGCGGGCCGACCTCCTCGTTCGCGCTGGACGGCGTGACGCAAGCATCGCCGCCTACGACCGCGCCATCGAGCTGACCGTCAACCCAACCGAACGGCACTTCCTCGAACGACAGCGCAAAGCGGCCGCCGACCGAACATAGACGCCCGCAGCGGACGAGGAACTAGGAGGCTGCTGAGCAATTGGCGGGAGTGAATTCCATCGCGTCTTGGCGGTTCGCGCGGGGCTTCATCGCGACAGCAACCTCGACGTAACGTGCCACCGAATGCCGGATTGGTTCATCGGGTGGCGGCGAATGTGAACGATTGCCAATGTGACAACGTGTTGGGGATGTCGTGGGCCGTCAGGTTGGTAGTGCGTTTTCCGATGCGCCGTCGTTTGCAGTGTCCTGAAGCGCGAACGGTGCTCGCATTCCAGGGCTGTGACATCACGCTGCGGCCGGTCGCGGGCAGTGGCGTGATCGACGATGCGGAGTGGTTGTCGATGTACGCGGCCGGCTTCGACTCGCGGCAGCAGGCGCACGACTTCGGGGTCGAGTTGAAAAGCTCTGTTCGGCTCGCGGCGGTGCGGGCCAACTTCGGACTCGACGTCGGGGATCAGTCGGTGCTGAGTTGGCCGGGCGAGCCAGTGCGGGAGGCAGGACGAGCGATGGACGGCCAACTTCACGAAACCGTGCACGGGCTACAGGTGGTCGAGACAGCGGATCTCGACCGCTGGATGTGGAGTCGTGCAGAACTGACGGTGAAGACGCAGCTCGAGCGGCTGTTCGATGAGGAGTTCTCATCGGGTTCACTCGCCGCACCGGACGGCTCCAAGCTTGCGCTTGCGTGCGACCTGTTCGCGTCGGTCGACTTCGAGCTCTCCGAGCGGGCGCGCTTCATTGCGCTCGTCACCGCTGTGGAAACTCTTGCCGTCGACCGCTACCGGATCGCCGAAGAGCTCGGGGCAATAGTCGACCGTTGGCTTGCACACCTGACCTCACCGCCCGAGGGAGTCGACCGCGACAGGTTCATGCGGTTTCGCGGCCGAGTAAGCCAGATCAAGCAGGAGTCGATCACGAACTCCGTCAGGCAGCTGGTCGAACAATACGTTCCTGGCAGAGAGGAACGCGAGACGAACGGTGACTTCATGGCTTCCTGCTACGACGTTCGCAGCAAGCTCGTGCATGGCTCAACCGACGTACCGGATGTTGGCGGTCTGCGCGATCGGCTACGCGAGCTCACTCGCAAGCTGATCGTCGCCGTCGCAGCAGGGCCGGACCCCTAACGCCGGTTCTGGGACCGGGCTGCGCCCGACGACGCGTCTTCGACGAGGTTCTGCCTCTCTTGCTCGAACTCTCAAACCGCAGCGAGAGAGCGGGCGGCCGCCGGCGCACCGGCAGTCTCGACCCGGTTGCGCCCGGCCGCCTTCGCCGCGTACAGCGCACGGTCAGCGACGGCTACCAGCTCGTCGCTGGTTCGGCCATCACAGGGGAACGAGGCGACCCCGAACGAAGCGGTCACCACGACTTTGGTTCCGTTATAGATGATCGGGGTAGCGGCCATCGCAGCACGTAGCTGCTCTGCACGCTCGGCGGCGCGACCTTCGCTGATTTCGGGCAGGACCAGCACGAACTCCTCGCCGCCGTAGCGGCAGTACACGTCGTCGCGGCGAGCATGTGCCTTCATCAGCTGACCGAACGCGCGTAGTACCTCGTCGCCGGCCAGGTGACCGAAGCGATCGTTGACCGCCTTGAAATGGTCGAGGTCTCCCATGATGACGCTCAACGTCTTCCCGGCGGGCTCGAGCAGCGCCAGCTCTGCCTCGAGATAGTCGTCGAGATAGCGCCGGTTGTAGAGGCCTGTGAGCGCATCGTGCGTGGATTGATCACGCAACTTCTCTTGCAGGATGCCCACGGCGCGCTCGGCACTGGTGCGCTCGGTGATATCCAGGATGATGCTCATAAGCACCCGTCTGCCGTTGATCTCCATCGCGTTGCCGTAGCACTCGATGTCTCGTACCGTCCCGTCTTTGCGAACTCCGCGGAACATGTAGTGCACGTTGGCCACCTCCCCAGACAACCGGGTTCGAAGTTGCTCGTCGATCAACGGTTGATCGCCCTCGACGGCCAAGTCAAGGGGCCCGAGCCGTAAAACCTCCTCATCGCTGTAGCCGAATATTTCGTTGAACCGCGGATTCGAATAGGTGAACCTTGCGTTCTCGATCGTGACGATCCCGACGAGGGATTGACTGACGACTCCACGAAACCTCATCTCGGATTCGCGTAGCGCCCGAGTGATCTTCTCGTTCTCCCGCAGGGCCGCTTCGAGTTCCGCGGTACGGCTTCGCACCTCGTTCTCGAGCATGATTCTGGTCTGGAACAGGCTGAACTCCGAGTCATGAACATTGGCATTTCGCTCGGCACGATCCATCAGCGCCCGAATGATCTTGTTGAGGCGGGAGATCTCGTCGGAGCTGCCACCCCGCTCGATGGCTGGTGAGGCAAGTTCAGACACCAGAACCAGCTCCAAACGCGAGGCCGGTCAGCGTCTGGTTGACGTGCACGCCGTTAAACTGCTCTCCGTAGCTGTTGAAGCCAACCACGTGGTTGTCGTGAAACACCTGCTCGACACCAGCCAGCAGCTCGGAATGGGAATATTCGAGCCTGCGAAGGATGCAGTCGAAGCAGACGACGAGCTGTAGCTCGCCGATCGCGATCTGGATCTCGGCGAAGGCCTTCTCGAGGCTGTCCACGAGATCGATGCCGCGTGCAGCGCGAAGAACCAAACCCTCCTCGATGGACGAGAAGAACGTGAGGCTGCCGTCCATATTCGCCGTCTGGATCGACCGGACGTAGTTGGTGCCATCGATCATCACCACCATCGGCTCAGATGCGAAGAGCATCGGCACCAGCTCTTCCACCTCGACTCCGATCAGGTCAGCGTAGGCCTCTGCGGCCGGCCGGCCATCGATCTCGCTGACGATCCTGTGCGCGGCATCCGCCACCGTGACCACAACCCGGTCGTCAGTGGGGACGAAGTGCTGGGTCTTGAAGGTCCTGAACGGGAGTCGCGTGCTGGCCAAGACCAAGACGGCGCTGTCAGCATGGAACCGGCCGTCGATGAACACGAACGTCCTGTGGAAGCGCGCTCCGTCACCTGCTGAACCGCCCACCATCGGCACTTCGCCGAGGAGGTCCTGCAACGCGCCCGCAACAGGCTCCTCGCGAACAGACAGCCCGTCGATCAACAAGATGGCGAAGCTGTTCCCGGCGTTCGCCTCTGTCCGGCGACCCTCCAGTTGCTGCAGCATGCCCTGTGTCAGCGACTGGGCCTGTGCGAACTCGAACTGTTGCAGGTTGGCGAGCCGTCCGGTCACGGCACAGAGGCTTCCGACCGAAAAACTCACGCCCGAGATACTGGCGTCGCGGCAACCGGCAGGCCCAATCTCGCCCGCAGTCGTGCAGCCCACCACCTGCACACCAGTGAACTGGCTGCTCATCTCATCCGCCAGCGCATCGAGGTCGTATTGCGCCGAGCAGAAGAACATCACCAACTCGGTATCCGGCTGGGCAACCGAGTCATGGAACTCCGAGACCGCCTGACGTGCGTCGACCGCCCACGACTGCCCCATCCGCAGGCCCGGGTTCGCTTTCGTCTCCGCGCCTGTCGTCGACGACAGCACGCGATCGATGCTCATAATCTCAGCATCGGCCGACGCGACGAATTTCAGTAGGGTCAAAGGTCACCGGTGGCCACTAACGGCAATCCTTTGGCCGAAGAAGCAGGACTGCGAACAACACCGATGATCACCGTCTCCGTGTGGTCGATCTTCAAGCCGCGCATCGGGAGGCTCTGGAATCGTGCGCGATGGACGATCGAGTCCGCCGCCAGCTTGCTACCCGAACCGGACGGCTCGGAGGTCGCCCGCTCGGGCGTGTCCTTCGAACATCTCCCAACGGCTAGCCCGACAGCACAGTTCGCCGAGAGCGGCACTCGCCGCGTCGCTGGTCATTTCCTGGTAGGTGACGGTCTTGAGAAACTTCCCGACCCACAGTCCGTTGGCGTTGCATGCTCGCGGCGACGGTGTCGGAGAGCCCGCCGGCGATGGGCGCAATGATTGTGCCGACGAGGCGGCGGCAACCCCCGACGAGAAGGTTGGTCAGGCGGTAGCTGAGCAGACCAGACCCGACCCACAGCATCTCCGCCGTCGGTGCGCGCATCCCGAACGAGCCCAACCCTCTAGGGCTGGACTCGTCGCCATGGTGGTTCAGGTGTTGGATCAGCCGTTGATGCCGAAGCAGTTGTTGCCACCTGTGGCGGTGTTGTCGACGCCGATCAGCTTGTAGGTGGAAGCCGCACCGACACCTGTCACGACATGGTGAAGTCCGGCGACGTCGCGTGCATGAGTCCGCCAACAACCAGATCGGTCTGGAGCTGGGTGTACGCGCCGGTGTTAGCGTTTCTTGCCGCTTCTTGGACGTCGCGGAGCGGCACGCGCCATCCAATGCGGCCGTGATTGATCCGCCTTGCGGCGCGCCAGATGCGCCGTTCGGCGCTCGTCACGCAGATGTCGGTGGCCGCGAATCTGTGGCGTTGTTATGGGTGGCCATGGAGCCGGTCGACTCGCTCGATTTCGCATCGTGTTCGAATCTCATACTGCAACGATGTCGATGAGGTGCTCGATCCCGACGAGGTCTGCAGCGTTGCGGGTGTACAGGCGGGCAGCGTGGGCGTGTGCTGTCGCCGCGATCAACAGGTCCATCACCCGCGAGCGCGGTTGGCGGCCGCTGCCGGCGACTGCGGCAGCAAGTTGCCCATAACTGGCCGCCACCTCGTCGTCGACCGGCAGCGCATCGAAGTTGCGTTGGAGGTCCGAGAGCCTTCGAAGTCGTTCGGCCCGGATAGCCGCGTCAGCTGTGACGAGTACGCCGAAATGCAACTCGGCCAGTGAGGCGGCACTGATTGCAAGTTCCCCCTCCAGCTCGGCGACATTGGTGGCGAGCAACACGCTGGTGTCAAGAACTGCCTTCATCGTCGCGCTCCCACGGGTTCGCCACGGACTGATCAATCAGGTCGCGGTCGTAGTCCCAGTCTGGGTCAGGTCGGCCGGCGAACAGGTCTGCGATATCGACCCATCTCTGCCATCGTCTCGGAGCGGCGGGGACAAGACGAGCGGCGAGACGACCAGCAACCGTGATCTCGATCTCCTCTCCATCCTCGACCCGGCGCACGAGGTCGGATGCATCCTGACGAAGTTCTCGAAGGCCCACGGTGGTCATGCCACCAATGGTAGCACAAGTGCTACGATCTGTCTTCGAACTGCCACGACCGCTGGCCACAAGACACGCCAGATGCGCCGTTCGGCGCTCGTCGGATGCCGCCATCGGCCGCGAATATGCGCCGCGTGTTCTGCGTGCTCATCACGAAACCGCGGTGGTTCAGCCTCGGTCTATGGGGGCGTCCGAGCGAGGCGTAGCTCGGGTTGTCGATCGCCCCATCTTCCGAGGCGAGCGACCACAGGATGCGCAATGAAGACGGACGCGTTCACTCCTTCATACGTCCGGCGCCGACGCTCGGGTGCGGCGGCTACCGTGGGCGAACCCGCGCCAGATCCGCGTTCTGGGCGGTGCACACGGCGCCGTCCCGCGTTGTTTAGCGGCGGGTTATGGGTGCGTTGGTCACCAAGACGTGGTGGTTCACCGACGTGTCGGCATTCGGGGCTGGCTCGAGGCAACACACGAGTCATACCTGGTGATGCTGAACGGAGTACCCCTTGTCCACAGACACTCAGTCAAATGCAACAATGACACATGCAACAGGTCTCGCGTGGGCAGTCCGGTCTCGTAGTGACGGCCTGCCTTCTGCTGACCGCTGTGGCCACTCCACTGACCGACGACGACCAAGTGACCCTGCCCGCGCCCGGCGTCGACGATGACGTCGGTGTATCGATCGAGGCCAGCGGTGCCGTCATCGGCAGGGATCTCGACTGCGACGGCGGCGTAGCCGCGCCCGGCGAGTTCGGGTACGAGTCGATGCCAGTACCAGGCATCGCGCCAGCACCAGGCACCAGCAGAAACGTCGTCTCGGAGTTGCTCTCGTTTCTCATCGGCTCTGCTCCGTTCGGTGTTCGTCGGCGATGTCCAGGATCGCTACGAGGTAGCGGCGAAGGTGATCGAGGCTTTCGAGCACGATGCTCGGATCGTCGGCGGCCTTGCTGACCACGAACGCACCTTGCAGCACGATCTGGGTGTAGAGCGCAAGTCCGGCGCCCGATGCGCCGTTACGCGCTTCTTGGACACCGAGTCGGTTGCGTTGATCTGGGCGAGTGTTATGCGCTGTCAGTTGAGCTGGTGGACGAGAGCGTGTGGTCCGCGGTCGGGTGAGGTGTGACGACTGTAGAGCGGCGCGCAAGGCGCACTTGCGAGTCAGAAGGAGTGCTCGATCAGTCCGACGGGTGCGCGATGCTGGCGCTCGTGTCCGCTCAGGAAAGCGAACTCGTGCCGACTACGACGACATCCTCGATCCCGTTCGCGAGGCCGACGTCCTACAACGGTTGGGCAGATCTAGGCGGGTCGGATCATGCGGCGCATGACGGTGTTCTTCAGCCCCTTGGAACGGACGAACTCGAAGCCGGCCTGCTCGTACATCGTGCGCGTTCCGTTGTAGACGAACGAGTTGCTCATCCTCTTCCCACCGATCTCGTGCGGGTAACCCTCGACCACCCCGCCACCCTGCGCGGCGATCTGATCGAGCGCACCGGCGAGAGCCACCTTGGCGTAGCCGTGCTTGCGGTAACGCTTGTCGACGAAGATGCAGGTGATGCGATAGTCGGGCGTAACGTCGGCCTCGGCGAGATACTGCTTGTGGTGATGGATGTTCGGCAGCTCGTCCGGGGAGCCGTACTCGGCCCACGCGATTGCCTCATCGCCGATCATCACCAGCGCCGCATGAGCCTGTCCGGCCTCGACCAGCAACTTCTTGAAGGCACGACTGCCCTCGTAACCCGGCTCCCGTTCGGCACAGTCGTGGAAGTACGTACACCAGCACCCACCAAAGATCCCGTTGTGTCGCTCCACCAGACCGGCAAACGCGTCCCACGTGTGGACAGCCAACGGCTGAATCGAGAACCCGTCGGTCGCCATGCACCGATCGTAGGTCTCAGACACCACGCGTGAAGCGCTGCCGAACCGCACTGCGATCTGTGCGGTCGCGCACGGGCATCGCCTGCCGTCATTCCGCACACAACCCTCACACGTTGGTGATGCCATCTACTACGGGAGTATTCGGAACGGCCCGGGACGCTGAGAGACTGAGACCCTGATCTTTGGACGGTGGTGGGCGCTCTGCGATGGTTGTCGTACGCACTCGAGCCCGGCGTCAAGGTGCCAAGTGACGCAGGAGCGCCGTGATGGCCGGCCCGTCCGTCGCGGCCACATCGTCGTTCTGTGACGATGCCGGACGTGCCCTGCGGCAGCACATTGTGCACGAGTCAGTGCGTCATTGGCCTGACGCACTGAGAGTTAGGGTTGAACCGAGACGATGGGCCCGGTCGTGCTGCTCAAGAGTGACGGTGCGCTGTATCCATCGACAATCGACATGAACGTCAGCTTTCTCGGCGCAGCGAAGCTGGGACCGCTGGTCTGCGAGGGCGAAGTGCTGCGCCTCGGCAAATCGGTGGGTTTCGTAGAGGGCCGGCTGATGGACGGTGACGGTCGGCTCATCGCACGGGCGACGTCGAGCGTCATGCTCGTTCCAGCCGAGCGCGTCGGCTGACGAGGTCGCATCGCTCGACACGGTGCCCGACTGTCACCTGCGGCCGGCAACGGGTTGCCATCGCTGCAACCCGAACGCGCATCCGTGCATCAGGTTCGCCCGTTCGGGCACGAGCTCCGAGCGCACCATCGATCACGTCGCAAGGTGGTGTCGAGTCAGTGAACGAGTCGAACGCTGTGTCGTTGGTGTACCAGAGCGACAGGATGTCGTGGCTGGGCGGCGGCCGCGGTGATGATGCTCGGCTGGCGCGCCGAGGTGTGTTACGCGGACGATCTAGAGGTGCGGGCGCGCTATGCCGATACGGGCGGGGATGGAACCGACCCAGCGGAGGACTTGCAGTTGGCACTTGGCCAGGGCATGGCGGTCGATCCCGCCGCTTGCCGACTCCCGGAGGGCTGGGCCGACCTACTCCGTCGGGGACCGCTGATGACCACGATTCCTGGGCACTACGTGATCCTCTCCGCAATCAACGGTGACGGCACGCCCGATGGCACGCAGGTCTACATCCTCGACCCCACCAGCGGCGAGCACTGGATGGCGTACACCGACTTCGAGCTGCTCTACGAAGCCGACCCGGCGAGCATCACGATGCAGTACTGAATCTGGCAGTATCGGAGTCACATGACGAGGACCACGTTCTGGCTTGCGACGGTGTGCGTCGTGTCCATGGTCGCGTGCGGCGGCTCGTCGCACTCCGCGTCGACAACGACCTCGGTCGTGCCCGCGTCGACGGCAACGCCGACCGCTTCCTCGCCCACCACGACTGCCGTGCAGTCCACGGTGCCCGCAGGGCCCACGCTCTTGGCCGAGAAAGACCTTGCCACCCAAACGGATACCGCATACGCGCTCGATTGGAGCGCGGATGGCCAGGCTCTTGCCGTGGCGTCGGGTGTCGAATTGACGTTCCTGAACAACGATCTCAGCGAGACGATCGCGGTCTTGAAACCTTCGAGCGGCACGGTCGCCGCGGCGTGGAACCCTGAGCGGAACGCGATTGCAACCGTCGGCGGTTTGAGGAACAAGAACATCTCCATTTGGGATTGGGACAGCGCGACTGGTGCTCTGACCAGCCAGCGCGAGTTGTCCGCCGGTTCAGATCAGTTTGCGGTGTCGTGGAGCCCGGATGGCAGCCGCCTGGCAACGCTCGCCGACGATCGCAACAGCAACATCCAGATATGGGACACCAGTTCGTGGACCATGGTCAGCCGATATGACCTGCCCTACGCGAATCCACGACGTGCTCTGATCTGGAGTGCGGATGGTCGCGAGATCTACGACGGCGGCGAGTCGGGAGGCCAGTTCGTCTACTTCAGCGTCGATGTGAGCGATGGATCGGTGCGGAACCTTGGACGACTCTCGACCGAAAGTGCGTCGGTCTTCACGGTCTCACCCAACGCCGACAAGGTGGCGGTCGCCGACGAACGTGGCGGCGTGCAGATCCGCGAGCTTGCGTCGGGCAATCTCCTGTCCGAATTCCAAGCGGTAGACACCCCCGCGGACATGGCGTGGAACCCGAAGGACTCAACGCTGGCGATACTCGGCTACGCGACGACGCTGCAGCTGTGGTCGCTCTGACTGTCGCGAAGACGCAAGGCTCGTGACCACCTCGGGCGGCGGTGCCACCCGCCCGTCAGCGTCGTGCAGTGCGTTTGGGCCGTGGCGGTTCGTGGATAGCCACGAAGAGGGCATAGATGTTCTTGTCGCATCCCTCGATGTTCATCACCGCATCCGACCCGAAGATCTTCGGCAACGACGAGATCGTCATCCGTGACCAGTCGACTGGCACGGACTACATCGGCGGCGTGCCGTTCAGCGACCCTGCTCACTTCCCGAACGTCGATGTGTACGCCGAGCTTCCATCAAACCCCGACGTGTTGGCCCGCCTGGTGGCCAACGCCAACGCCCCTCGGTCTCACTGCAGTCATCACGGCGACGACGAGAACGACTGGTCGGGGGTTGTCCGCGTTGCTCACTGACCATCACTCGGAATCGCGCGTTCCAGCGGCTGAGACGTCCGAAGCGGCGCCCAAGACCACGATCCCTTCACCTCCGCCGAGCACAACCATCCCAGCGGACGACCGTTCGCTCTGGAATCCGATCCGGGTTGCCCCCGGAACCGGCGGCTGGTAGGGGTTCGGCGACATACCCGCCGAACTCCGGTCGCGAGTGGGGGTCATCGAGAGTTGGACGACGAACCACACGGCCAGCTTCTATCGGTGCGCCACCTACACCGTCGATGCCGACGGCCCGATCTGCACTGGCCTCATAGGGGGCAACTTCGTAGCGCCGACCACCTTCGCCGGCAGCGGCGAACTCGGCACACATCTCGGCGACATGTCGACCGCCGATCTGGCCTGGACATTGGCCCAGGGCTCGTTGTGGGGTTACGACGGCCATTGTTGTGGGTGCGGACGGACCCATCACGGCAGTGGCTGCCGTGTTTCCGACGGGTTCAGTGGATCGGCTGCGCGTTGATCTCGCCGACGCCGACCCGGTGATCGTTGAACCCGCCGTGTCACTGCTCGGCTTCCAATACGCCATCCTTCGGCCCGTCACCGAGCGATCATCGGTGGCGGCGTCGTCGCTCCCGATGGTGCGATCGTCGCCACGGCTACACTGACCACAGCGCCAGTGGGCCCTACACCCACCACCATCGGGGTAACCAACGACCCGCTCGCGAAATCGGGGAGCCTCCACCCTGAGAAGGGCACCTATGCGGTGGCTCCCGGAGACTTCCCCTCGACGATTGCAGCGAAGTTCAAAGTCCTGTTCCAGGACCTCCTGGCCGAAAACCGATGGACCATCGTCGACAACTAAGTCCCCGAGTTCCCACCCACGGGCACGGCGATCCGGATCCCACCAGGCTGGACCGCGCCATAAACGGGACTATCTCGTTAACGGTGTTTCCGGCATTTGTTGGTTAGTAGGTCTCGGCGGCCGGGAACCGGTCTGCGAAGGTGATTGAGAAGGCGTTGAGTGCGGGCTTCCATCGCACTGCCCATCGTTGCCGACCTCGACCGGTCGGGTCCAGTGATCGGGTCACCAAGTACAAGCATTTCAGGGCGGCTTGCTCTGATGGGAAGTGACCGCGGGCTTTGACTGCTCGTCGGTAGCGGGCGTTCAACGACTCGATGGCGTTGGTCGAACACAGCACCCGTCGGATCTCCACGTCGTAGTCGAGGAATGGGATGAACTCGTTCCAGGCGTTGTCCCACAACCTGACGATGGCCGGGTAGCGCTGCCCCCACCGCTCGGCGAGCTTGTCGAACGACACCCGGGCGGCGTCGGCGTTGACGGCGGTGTAGATCGGTTTCACATCTCGACGCATCGCGTCCCAGTCGCGCTTCGAGGCGAGACGGAACGTGTTGCGGATCAAGTGGATGATGCACGTTTGAACGATGGTTTGGGGCCACACGTTGCCGACCACTTCGGGCAGGCCCTTGAGCCCGTCGCAGACGACGAAGAACGCGTCACGCACTCCACGGTTGCGCATGTCGGTGAGCACGCTCATCCAGAACTTGGCGCCCTCGCCGCCTTGGCCGGCCCACAGCCCGAGGATGTCGCGTTCGCCGTCCAAGCTGACCCCGATGGCTGCGTAGATCGGCCGGTTGGCGACTTGGCCGTCACGGACCTTGACCACGATCGCGTCGATGAAGATCGCCGCGTAAACCTCGTCGAGGGGTCGCACCGCCCAGTCGTTCATCTCCTCGAGCACCCGATCGGTGATCCGCGACACGGTCTCTTTGGAGACCGAGGCCCCGTAGATCTCGGCAAAGTGCGCCGAGATCTCACCAGTCGTCAAACCCTTCGCGTACAGCGACAACACGATCTCATCAACCCCTGACAACCGACGCTGCCGCTTACGCACGATCTGAGGTTCGAACGTCCCGGCCCGATCCCGGGGCACCTCAATGTCGACATGCCCGGATGCCTCGGTCAACACCGTTTTGGATCGGGTCCCGTTACGCACATTCCCACCAGCGGCCGGTGCGCGGTGCTCGTGGCCGAGATGCTCGGTGAGCTCCTCGTTCAACGCTGTCTCCAACACCGTCTTGGTCAGCTGTTTCAACAACCCGTCCGGGCCGGTCAGCGACAAGCCTTGTTCTTTGGCATGGCGCACCAGCTCCCGAGCAGCCTGCAGTTCTGCCGGTTCCTCAGCCGGCACCTTCTTCTTTGTCATGTCTTCCAGTGTCGCGGTCATCACCGCTCCTTTCCGCCCACCTCACAGCGAGCGAGTCAGACCGGAAACACTGTTAAATCCACGGTCCCCGCAAGGGGCCGTGCCAACGCATACGAGCTAGCGCCGAGCGGCAGATCTGGGCGGGTCAGGGTTCGATGCGCTCGACGGTGGTGACCCGGTCGATCGTTCGGTCGAACGAGGCGACGCGTCCGATGCCGGTGCTCTCTGCGCTGGCCACCAGGTATGCCTCGGCGAAGTCGAGACGGTCTACCTCGTAGACCTCGATTGCACGAAACAAGAGCGCCGAGTCCACCGTGGTCATGGAGCGCATCGCGACAAGCGACCGCATCGCTTCAGCGACCTGTTCCAGGGGGGCCTTGTAGAACGACTCGAGGACGTAGATGGTCTCCGCGACGATGAGGTCAGCGAGGTACAGCTCGGACTCCGCAGCAAGGAACGCGGTCGCGCGTTCGGCCATCGCGGGCGGGTCACCGGTGAGATGTCGAACCAGTACGTTCGTATCGACGAACGCGGTCATCGGCGACTGTCAGCGCGGGCGGCTCGCGTCTTTCGGACCACGTCATCCCACGCAGCGTTACGCCGCGATGCCGACACCTTGATGCTGCCGGCAAGGGACAGGAACTCCGGTGTGCGTGCCAACACGGCGCGGCTACCCTCGACGCGGAACACAACGCTGTCTCCTTCGCCGATCCCGAGCGCGTCGCGTACCGCCTTAGGGACGGTCAGCTGGCCCTTCGAGCTCATCCGTGCTGCAATCTCCACGTCCAGCCTCCTTACATGTGGTCAAGGGTAAGGATAGCCGAAGGAGGTCGTGTAGCGGCACAGGAAGCGCGAGTGTCCGACTCCGGACATCCGGTCCAGCGACCTAACGGCAGTTAGGGCACGGGCGGCACTTCGGATTGCAAGACGCGCAGCTCAGCTACGCGCTTCGGAGACCCGCAGCCCGTTCAGGGCGAGGACGGAGATGAGGGCGTGGTCGCGGGCCCCGGCGAGACCGGCGGCGACGAGCATCGCGCCGACCTCGTTGCGGTCCAGCCCGGTGGCGTTCGACTCGTAATCCAACCTCGGCCGGCGAACATGGACCGCTGGGGAGTGATCCAAGAGGCTTTCTTCGACTGCGTAGCGGTACAAGCAGGTGATCGTGCACAAACGGCGTGAGATCGTTGCGCGGGCCCGGCCGAGGTCCTCGAGGTTCCGGGCGACCGCTTCGATGTCATGACGACCGACCGCGAACAGGGCAATCCGCCGATGGTGGCAGCGGGCAATCTGGGCGGCCATGGCAGACGGACACGGACATTCAGTTCGACGGCTGCTACCGGGTGCATTGCTCATATCGCTTCTGTGTCTCGGTGCCTGCGGCGACTCGCGCGATGGCGCTCCCAAGGGCAGTGAATGGCCCTCCGAGGTCGCGATCGGCCACATCACAGAGGTCGGCACACCCGTCGGCTTCGGCGGTCCGATGACTCTCATCAACGACAGTCATCACGACGTCACCATTGACGGCGTCGAGCTAGAGAGTGGCAACACCGAACTGAGTCTCGTTGGATGGGCGCTACGGGACGTCGACGGCGGGACGTGGACCGGCGTGCAGGAACCGTTTCCTCCACCTGACGCACGTGCGGTCGGCTCCAATCTCGTTACACCCACCGTCCGAAACGCGAATGGTGCGTTCATGCCAGGGACCGAGGTCGTGATTGGAGTGCGATCTAATCCCCCCGGGCAGTGGACGGCGACTGGCGTGCGCGGCAGATATTCCGAAGCCGGAGCGCGACACACGATCGTGTTTCCGCTGATCGTCGAATTGTGCGCTCCGAAGGCCGACTATCCCGAAGGCTGCACGGCGAGCGCCGCGATAACCGGGTAGCACCGATCTGCCGATAGGCGTGCTGGGAAAAACGGGTCCACACTCCCGATCGAGACAGGCAGTGGTGCAGGGTGTGGCACGCTTTGCCAGTGGATGATCCCGCCGACCGGGAGGCCATTCGGTTGGCCGTAGCTCAGATGCTGCCGTCATCGGTTCGGCCTTGGTCGATCGAGGTAGATCGGAACCCGATTACTCGTGGCTGGTTCGTCGGGCTCGATCACGAAGCGAGCAACGGCCTTGGGTTCGACCTCGGCCAGGTTGATGCCACGGCAACCATTGAGGCGGTGCGGGACTCACTCCAGCGCAGCGCGAAGGAACTTGACCGGGTCGCTGCCGCTCCGGCGCTCACACATCCCGGCGAGGTTCTGGAAATTCGGACACTTGCGCACATCTTCAACTGGTCCCGGCACGAAGTGCGCTCGGTCGTGCGCTTCGTGGAGCGATGGACGCTCGCGTCCGATGAAGCTGAGTGGTTGATCCACTGGATCGGCCACGACGAAGCGACGACTGCGCCGTCCCGGGACTTCTGATCCGCCCACCATCAACGCGCGACCTGGCGCCGCAGATCTCCTGCGCCGGGCGCATATCTGCCGATGCGCGCTCGTTGTTCTGCGCTTCGCTGAGCCCTTGCGCTTGCGCGCCTTAGCGGGCGATCGGTGCGCCCGAGACAAGTATGCTCGGGCGCGATATGAGCTATGCAGTGGACTTCGTCAACGTCTCCACTACCGGTCTGGAGTCGTCACCGGTGGCGGCCGCTCTCGCCGGTCTGCGCGCGAACGAGGCTCGCTACTTCAAGAACAAGTACGACCATGTCTTCACGGTCGAACCGGCCGCCAAGGCCAAGAAGACCATCGACTGGGTGCAGCGCATCCTGAAAGAGGAGCGCGACATCGTGATCGCTTCGCCCCCGCTGGAGGCGACGACGATCCGGGTCGAGAACATCCGATGGCCCTACGTGTTCTACAAGAACGGGCTCTCGATCAACGTCGCCTACGCGCTCGACGACCCGAAGAAGCGAGCGGTTGGGTTCAAGCTCTCCGAAGGGATGGAGGTCCCCGCCGAGCTCAGCTCGTTCAAATTCGCGCGACAGAAGTCGAAGCTGGCCGGAACGATCCGCGGCTCGTACTTCGTGATCAAGGGCGAGTACTGAGCCCATCGAGCCGCCGATTATCACGGAACCGAACTGCCGATCCGCGCCACGTCGGGAATACGCGTAGCGAGCAAAAAGTGCACGCCGATTGCCGGCTCGCATCGGTCGAAGAGAACAGGCTCGGGTTATTCCGGTAATCGTGTCGGGTTATTCCGGTGATCGGTTGGGTGATGATGTGTGGCTTGGGCGGCAAGACTGTGGCGATGGTGTCGTAGGTCGCCTCCGTGGTCGGAGCAAGATCGGTGGGCGTGGTGGAATCGATGCCGGGTGGGGCGTCGTTGGCGATGCACCGGGTCACCGCAACCCTCGCCGATGGCGACAGTGCCCGGATGGTGTTGCGCCGCTACGTCCGCCCCGACCAAGTCGCGACGACCCGACCATCGCGGCGCATGAGGCCGCCGTGCTGGAACTCGTCGAGCGGATCGCGACGCCGACGCCGCGGCTGATCGGCGTCGATCCGACCGGTGAGCATGCCGGCACCCCTGCGGTGTTGATGACCGAGTTCCCCGGGCGGCCACAGTGGGCGGCCAACCAGCGGTGGATGAGCCAACTCGTCGAGGTGCTCATCGACGTCCACAGCATCGATGCTGTAGCCGCGAGCCGGATTCGCCCGTTCGCGGTGTATGCCCAAGGAGTCGTATGCGTTGCCGAAATGGGCGACCAAACCGGCGGTGTGGGAACGGGCGATCGAGATCTTTCACGGCCCGGTCCCGGATCAGGACCGCACGTTCCTCCACCGTGACTTCTACCCCGGCAACGTGTTGTGGCAGCGAGAGACTGTGTCCGGTCTCGTCGATTGGAAGCAGCCAGTGTCGGCCCACCTTCGATGGACGTCGCCCATTGCCGAATCAACTTGCTGTACGAAAGGTTGGACACCGCCGAGGTGTTCACCCGCGAATGGGAGCAACACACCGGGCGGACGTTCAACCGATGGGCCGACATCGCCACGATCATCGGGCTGCTCGACTCGGATCGCCGGCATCCGCCCGCTCACCCCCGACAGCACGACATCGAAGCCATGTCGCAACGCGCCGTCAATGAAATCGACAGCGCACAACCATCACTCAACGACGACGAGAACGCCCGCGACCACCCGCACATCCGCTCACAGAACCGGCAGAGAGATGATGGTGGGGTGCGCTGGTCGTGGGTATCCGCTGTCTCCAACGGTGTGCTGTCTACGGTTGGTTCAGTCTTCGGGTTGGTCTGACTCACGAACCGGCTGACGCTCTCGGGTTGCCCTCACACGAGTGGCCCATCTCTGTCGTGTCCGACCAACCGCGCAAACCCCTCGACAACACAGGAGCATCAGCTCGGTAGTGCGGTTTGGCACAGTTCACTGCAGCGCTTCGGGAAAGCCTTCGGCGCGGAGGTCGACGCCGACAGCGTCCTCCAACATCTTGACGACCTGCGACGACCACGCTCCACCGCCGTACTGAGCCTTCGACCGTACGAAGGTCTGCTCGACCAATCCGGCGAGCTCCAATGGCACACCGAAGTCACGGCCCATCTGCAACGCGAAGCCGAGGTCCTTGAGCGCGAGGTCCATCGTGAACCCGATGTTGTAACTGCCGTTCAAGATCACCTGGCTCTCGGTCTCGTGCACGAAGCTGTTGCCCGAGCTGTTGAGGATCGCCTCGAACGACCTGGCCAGATCCAGGCCTCCACGCTTGGCAAGCATCAGCGCTTCGCCAACCGCAACCAGATGCACGAAGGCGAGCATGTTGGTGATGACCTTGATGATTGCCGCGTTGCCGAGCGGGCCCATGTAGAGGATCGGGCTCCCCATGGAACCCAGCAGATGACGGTGCTGCTCGAACACCTGCTCGTCACCGCCGACCAGCACCGTGATGTCGCCTTCCGCTGCCTTGTGGACTCCGCCCGTGACGGGGCACTCCAGCACGTTGACACCGGCGGCGGTGCACATAGTCGCCAATCGCAGCGTCTCGCTGCGATCGTTGGTGCTGTTGTCGATCCATGTACCGCCGGGTGCGAGGCCCTCGAGGATACCGTTCGGGCCGCAGACCACCGCGTCGATGACCGCCGGCGACGGCAAGCACGTGAACACTACCGTTGACCGTGCAGCGACCTCGGCCGCGGAGACCGCCCACATCGCACCGGCCGCGATCAGCCGATCCGCGAGCGGTCGATGCAGATCGGTGACCGTGACCTCATGGCCTGCGCGCAGGAGGCTCATCGCCAGGTGAGACCCGAGGTTGCCGAGTCCGATGTATCCGACCTGTTCGCTCATGGACACATTCTTCGTGCCAGGAAACTCGCTGGCAAATGAGGCTCGGGCACCATGGGATGCGACCGTCCGGGTCAACCTGACGGCCGCAACCGAGATGAG
This sequence comes from Ilumatobacteraceae bacterium, assembly GCA_963720775.1. Classification (GTDB taxonomy): domain Bacteria; phylum Actinomycetota; class Acidimicrobiia; order Acidimicrobiales; family Ilumatobacteraceae; genus JAENVT01. Next base: position 200,423 of record CAVRGR010000006.1, read on the forward strand.
TCGGCCATCGCTTCGATCGCAGCGCCTGCTGGCACGTCGAGCGCCTCGACAACAGCCTCGACCGCTGCAAGCGGTGCGCCGAAAGCGAAGGTGGCAAGGCGGTGGGCGTTGAACTGGACATTGGGGACACTCCTTGTGTCTCTGGGGTGCTCAGACGCGTGTCGTCTGTGGTTCGTGTTGCATTGCGATGTCGACGTCTTCTTGGACGAGGTCGGCGTTGATCGCGATCGCCGCGGCAGAGCCTTGGCCGGCGGAGGTGATGACTTGGGCTCGCGGGTCGACCACGTTGCCGGCTGCCCACACGCCGGGGTTGGTGGTGCGGCCCGTGGCGTCGACGGTGACGAACCCAGCGTCGTTCGTGTCGCACGCGAGCGCTGCGACCAGCCCATCGTTGTGGGGGACGTTGCCGGGCCTGACGAAGACCGCCGTGCGCTCCACGGTGCGTCCGTCCGCCAAGGTGACCCCACGCAGTTGATCGCCCTCAACCACAAGCTTCGTCACGACGTCTTCCTCCATGCGGATGTCGCGAGCCGCGAGTTGGCGGCGCTCGTCGACCGTGAGTTCGTAGGTGTGGGCGAAGAAGATCACATCGTCAGACCACTGGCGTACGAGCAACGCGTGCTGTACCGAGCCGGGAATGCTGCCGAGCACTCCGAGAGGTTGGTCGCGGACTTCCCATCCGTGGCAGTACGGGCAATGCAACAGATCCTTGCCCCATCGCTCCCACACTCCGTCGATGTCGGGGAGTTCGTCGCTGACACCGGTCGCCAACAGAATGCGGCGCGCCGTCACCGTGCGGCCGCCGGCGAGCGTGACGGCGAAACCGGGCTCGATGTCGACGACCCGGTCGCTGATGATTTCGATGCCGTAGCCGGTTACTTCCGCCCGGCCTGCGGCAAGGAGCTCTGATGGTGGCATCCCGTCGCGTGACAGGAAGCCCTGCATGTGTCCGGCCGGGGCGTTGCGTGGCTCGCCGGCATCGACCACCGCGACATGCCGACGTGCTCGGCCGAGCACCAAGGCGGCGCTCAGACCGGCGGCGCCGCCACCGACGATCACTACTTCAAAGTCTTGTTCGTTCATGGTTGTGAACCTCCTGCGCCAAAGGTGCACCCACAGCCATGCTGTTGACAACGTTCATTGCTGATTCCGGGAATCCCTAGACTCTGGCGATGGCGACGTCGCCCGAGATTCTGAGCGTGCTTGCCGAGGTGGGCGGTCGCCTCAAACAGGTGCGAACGCAGCGCGGCGTCACCCTGACCGAGTTGGCGGCGGCGACGGGGATCTCCAAGAGCACGTTGTCGCGACTCGAGACAGGGCAACGCAAACCGAGCCTCGAGCTGCTGTTGCCGATTGCTCACGCACACGGCGTCGCGCTCGATGACTTGGTGGACGCACCAGTTGTCGGTGATCCTCGGATTCGGTTGCGACCGCAGAAGCGAGGCGCTCGAACCGTGGTGCCGCTCACCCAGCAGCCGAGCGGTATGCATGCCTGGAAGGTGTTGATTCCGCCGGAACGGAAACGGCCCCAGCTTCGGTCGCACGAGGGCTACGAATGGCTCTACGTGCTCAGTGGCGAACTTCGGCTGATGCTCGGCGGTCATGACATCACGATGAAAGCCGGTGAGGTCGCAGAGTTCGACACGCAGGTACCGCACTGGTTCGGTGCCGCCGGCAGCCGGCCGGTGGAGATCTTGAGTCTGCTCGGCAAACACGGCGAACGCGCCCACGTCCGTGCAGCGCCACCCCGCAAGAACGGCGACCGATGACGTCAGCCGAGAGCAGCCTTGCCGGTCGTCCGCTGCTCGCGACGAAATTCCATGCACCCGGGGATGCCAGACAGTGTGATCGCTGGACGCTCAAGTGATGGTCAGTGGTTCGCTTCGCGTGCCGTTCAGCGAGTCCGACGTCGCTGTTATCACGTAACCGGTGCCTGGATGGTCGATCTGGCAGCCGGCGAACTTGGCGGTGCCGCCAACCGCGGCGCGCGGGTTCACCTTGCAGCTGAGTGTTGCGCCTGCTGGGCCTGTCGCGGGGTCAAGGTCGAGTTGGATGTCGGCTGTGCCAGTGCTGACGATGTTTCCGTAGCTGTCCTGAATCGTGATTGATGGCTGCGACGACCAGTTCTTCGCGGCCTTGCCGCCGCCGGGTTGTTTGCTGAATGCGAGCTGGGTTGCCGCGCCAGGGGTCACGTCGAAGGTTGCCGTGTTCGTGGACTTCAACCCGGTCGACGTCATCGTCAGGCGGTAGCTCGCTGCAGCTGACACGATGGCGAGATCGGAAAATGTGGCGACTCCGTCGATGGCGTCGACCGTAAATGTTCCGGACATCGATGCGATGTTCTTGTTGATGGTCATCGTCACCGTGGCAGTGCTGTCGACCACCAGGTTGCCGGAGGAGTCCTGGATGACGACGACAATCGGCGCGAGTGTCGCACCCGCCACGGCACTGTTGGGCTGGGTAACCACGGCCAGCTTCGACGCAGTTCCGTTCACGTCAAATACGTTGCTGACAGCCGAGGCGAGATCGGTGGCCGTCGCAGTCAACGAGTAGCCGCTGCCGGTCTTGTTGATTTGACATCCGTCAAAGCCGGCGAAACCGTTCGTGGGCGAGATCGACGACGCAGTACAAGTGAGCTGCGCGCCAGCGCTCCCGGTCCCACTGGTGATCGCCATCGAGATATCCGCGGTTGCCGTTGCCACCGCGTTGCCGAACCTGTCTTGAACCGCGACGAGCGGCTGCGTCGCGAAGGCGACGCTCTTGGTCGCCGATTCCGGCTGGCCGACGAAGCCCAGTTTCACGGCGTCAGCGGCGGTGACTTCCAACAAGGATGAAAATGTCGAGACCGCGCCGTCGGCAGCGGCCGTGAACCGGTAGTCGGCTCCGGCCTTGTCCACGGTGAGGTCCGAGAAGGTGGCGACGCCATCGACGGAGAGGACCGTGGTCGTTCCTGACAGCGTCGCTCCGTCGGCCCCCTCCAGCGACAGCGTCACCGACGTCGGCCCGATCGACGAGGTCGCACCCTTCTCGTCCAACAACGTGACGGTAAGGGGCGGGTCGATGACCTGCCCGGCAACCACCGAACCGGGGATCGAGCCCGCCTTCAACTGGGCCACACCCGACCCGGACGATGTCGTGGAGTCGACGCAACGGGCGGCATCGGTGATCAAGTACGAAGCGTCGGATACCTGCACGTCGTGCATCTCGGATGTCGCGTGAAGTACGCCGCTATCCACCAACTCGTCCTCGGTCCCGTACGTCCCCCGCTCAGCGCTGAAGACCTCCTCCGCACGGCTGATCGTCGCCCGGTCGGCGTCGCAGGCAGCGGCGCTCGCCTCGGTCCGGCCGCCGCGCACGGCAAACACCACCACCGTCGACAGGACCCCCAGGATCACGATGACCACAAGCAGCTCCACCAAGGAGAATCCGCGGTCGCGATTTTCTTGGTCGAGGTCCACGGTCATGGAATCGGCCGGGTTCAGGGGACTCTGAAGCAATCGACAACAAATCGACAAGAACGCGCTCAACCATCGGTCGCACGATTCTTGGGGGCACTGTTGCGATGTTCGATCGGCTTGCGGGGTCGACCGGCGTTGGCACCGAACTGGCCAGATCATCAAGGCGAGTTCATCGAACGCTGCAGCGCAACGAAGACGGCTTGCTCGGGCGTCGACGCCGAGTTCGTAGTGGCCGCGGCGAAGGTTCTGGATGAACGCGTGACCTGTGATGATCAACGTCGCGGTTCGGTCGGTCTTCAAGCCGCATCGGCGGCATGCCTCCACGCCGAAAGCGGACGCGTTGACGAGGCGATCACGCAGTTGGAGGCGGTGGTCAGTGACCGGACCCGAGTGCTGGGTTCCGACCACCCGGACACCCGCGCCTCCCGAGATTGCCTCGAGCGCTTGCTAAAGGCGTCCTAAACGCTGCGCCATCAGACATCTTCGTCGGCGAGTGCCTCGCAAACCTGCTAGGACTAGGTCTGAGTCAGGTGCAATCCATGCCGTCTTGGATCCTTGACTCGGGGTCTTTGGACCGGCGGCGACGGTGGGAGGGACACGATGGACGAGGCTCACCGGCACCTGTTCACGCCGGGCCATTGGTGACTGATTCCATATGTAGCTCAGTTCGGGCTGACGGAACAGGATGTGGATGAGGCAAGCGCGTCGATCAGAGGGTATCTGTTCGATCAATATGTTCGGGCGTGCGGCTTCACACCTGTGGGCTCATGGGCGTTCATCGTCTTGCCCGATGGAACGTGCGAATATCACTCACTGGAGCCTGGCAAACCCCTGTGGTGCTGCGAGAACAGGAAACAGATCGCGGCCAGAGTCCGCTCCGAAACAACAGGTTTTCCCCCGTGGTGGGACAACCCTGCCGCACGACTCAGTCCAGTCAGATCAGATGAACCGAACAGCCAAACCATGACATGGAGAACACGATGATGAATGACTCAGCTAGGTCCGACGGTGCACAGAAGGGGACTGTCGACGAGCGCATCCGAGCACTCGACAGTGCTGGACTGGAGAGCATCCAAGGACGGCAAACCTCGAGCCTGTTTGACAACAGCTTCGACAACTCGTTCGACAACTCGTTCAGTCCGCTCATCGACAAAGCGAGAAGTTGACCATCAGAGCGTTGCCTCGCCCAGCGCTCAAACTTCTGGTGATTCAACCCACCGCCTTTTGCAATCTCGATTGCTCGTACTGCTATGTGCCCGACCGTCAAGATTCAAGTCGTCTGCCGATTTCCTTGCTCGACAACCTTCTGCACGTCGTCAACGACTCGAAGCCTGTGGCGACTCACCAGGACTTGACGATTCTTTGGCATTCCGGCGAGCCGTTGGCTGCAGGGTTGGATTTCTACCGCACGGCCTTTGCATCGATTGACCGGATCCTGAGCGATCGATGGAACGTTCGTCACTCCATCCAGACGAATGGCACGATTGTCAACGACACGTGGTGCGAGTTCTTCTGCGAACACCAGATCTCCATCGGTGTCTCACTCGACGGACCCGAGCCCATCCACGATGCCAACCGCACCACCCGCGCCGGGCGCGGATCCTTTGCGCGAGTGATGCGGGGCATAGAACGGCTGCGAGCACACGACATCGATGTCAGCGTGTTGTGCGTCCTGACATCTGACAGCATCGGCCACCCCCACGAGTTGTTTCACTTCTTCGTCGACAGCGGCTTCCGCCAAATCGCATTCAACGTCGAAGAGATCGAGGGTCCGAACCTCGAGTCGTCACTGCTGAGGATCGGCCGCGATCTCCCCGACGCGAGATCCCGCTATCGAGCGTTCATGGCGAGAATGGACGAACTCAACAGGGTTCGCGGACGGCCCCTGGCGATTCGAGAGTTCGTGAGTCAAGCGCAGTCGATTCGCGACAGGTTCGAGAATCCGGCAAGTGTGCCGGTGGTCGCCGAGCAGCGGGCGGGTGCGATTCTCACCATGGCCCGTGATGGGACGATGTATTCGTGGTCGCCAGAGCTTGCCTCCGGTGCGCCTGACCGACTCTCACTCGGGAACATCCGAGACGCAGTCTCGATCGATCAACTCCTCGCCACGGAACGGGCGCTCGCGATCCAGCGTGAGATCGACCAGGGTGTCGAGATGTGTCGCACGCAATGCGAGTACTTCGGTGTCTGCGGTGGCGGCTCACCTGGTAACAAGCTGTTCGAGCGAGGCACGTTTGCTGCAACCGAGACGCTGAAATGCGCCCTACAGATACAAGAACTCACCGACGTGGTTCTCACCGCGCTGGAAAGCCACTCGTGAGATCACGGATGACGGGAGCTGGCTGATGTGAGTCGCCTTTCTACGAATCGAGCTGTTCTCGTGGGGCTAGTCTCCGACCAATGGACGGACACGACGGTGGCGGAGAGCTGCCGTTCGTCGGTGCCCAGCGGATCGACTTGGTCGAAGAACTCCTGTGTCGATTCGATGAGGTCAGTCGAACTCGCGTGCCGCAGTGGGTTCCACTCGAGGCGCCGACGGGATGGGGCAAGTCGCGAATTGCTCAGGAGTTCTACGGCCGGTTGGCCGCCGAGCGCCAGGACGATGGACCATACTGGCCGTCCTCCATCGTCGAGTCCATCAACGAGGACGACACGTTGGCCCGGCAGCAGATCCTCGGACCCGACCACCCCACAACGCTGACTCTTCGAAACAACCTGGCAATCACGCTGGAAGGAGCGGGACAGGCGTCGGAGGCGATCGAGCAGTTCCAAGCCCTCCTGGCCGACAGGGAGAGGGTGCTCGGGCCCGACCACCCTTCGACATTCACCACCCGCAACAATCTGGCTGTGGCTATGCGGGACTCAGGACGGCTGGCGGATGCGCTCGCGCAATTCCGAGCGCTGGTGGTCGATCGCGAACGGGTCCAAGGATCCGACCACCCTGAGACGTTGACCACTCGTAACAACATGGCATGCACGTTGCAAGACACCGGTTGCGTCGGCGAGGCGATCGCCCAGTACCGGACGATTCTCGCCGACAGTGAGCGGGTCTTGGGATCCGACCATCCCACAACCGTGCTCGTCCGCAACAACCTGGCGCGTGCGCTGAAAAGTCGTGAGGAAGGGGGTCGAGATGAGCGAACGACATCCTGAGATGGAAGGGATCCTCGGACCCAACGTGTCATGGACCACCTGTCGTGACGAGCAACTCCCCGAGCTGACTGAGCTCCTGCGCCGAGCTGCACCGTCCGGCTCGATCAATCTCCGAGTCGTCGCTGGGGAATACGCCGTGTTGCCTGTCTACCGTCGGTGCCAGTTGTTCGACTTGCAGATCGAAGGTGCGTCCGAGGTCGACCGAGTGTTCGTGATCGTGGATGATCGCGGTTCGCTCCGCTGGCTCGATGGGAAGTCGACGCCGGTCCACGACTTGAACGATGCCCAGTCGCTGCACCTCGAGTCCCACGAAGTGTTGGATTACCTGCGCTGGTTTCTGTTCGCAGTTCGCGGCGACGCGGGCGCGTTCGTTCTGCTCGATTCACCGGAGTCCCTCAGCGAGGGGACGTCGAACCGGCAGCGCCTCGCCGAGGTGCGCGCCACTTTGGTTCCCTTCGAGCTGGTCGGTCGAGGCTCGGACGGCCGCTTCGAGGTGCAGGCGTCCATCGCCTACGAGGGGGCGATCTTCACAGCTCGTTTTGGCTTGGAGACATCCGGGCTGGTCGAGATGTTGGACGACGTGCCGGTGGGGCAAGTCGAGGATCTCGTCGCACCGGAGTACCCGCCTCTTGCCCTGGTGCGGAGTGCCGGTGCTGTCGAGCCGGCAGCCGACCTCACGGATGGTCAAGTTCGTTCGACTGGATTGACGAATGGTGATGTCGACGTCACCAAAGCCGTTGTCTCCGTACTCCTCGGTGCGGCTGTGCGGGCCCAGCTGGGAGACAGGTTGCTGCAACGCTTCAACACGCAGGCTGGGGCAGCAGCATGGGAATCGCAGCTGCTGCGCTACGTACAAGAGTCGACACCGATCATCGTGATCGAGTCGGACATCCCCTTCGCCGAAGACATCGTCGCCGGGTTGCTCGATCCGCAGGGCCAGACCTTTCCGCCCCAGACAATTCAACGGGCCGAAGCTGTGCAGGGCGACGACACCCGGTGTGCGGTCGCCTTGCAGTATTCAAGTGCGAAGTTGCACCTGATCTCGTTCCACGCCTACCGATCACTTTGGGACACGGAGCGAACTGCTCACGAACTGGCGATTGGCACGGCCACCGTGCTCATCGGATGCGAGCGAGTGGCCGACGTGCCCGAGCCGCTTCGACGTGTCACCGACCTGCGACTCACGCTGCCGCGGATAGACCCTCCAGTCTTCGCCGAGATGTTCCAGCGCGTGTTCCAAGCTCCGCCGCCGGTCGATTGGGACGCCGGCTCTGACCGCGGTGGCTGGACCCGCTACCTGTTGCACAGCGACTTTCATGCCCCTCTGCGTTTGGGGCTCACGCCACTTGAGGCGGTGGACTATCTGCACGAGCGTTGCGCAGCACGACTCCGCGAAGTGTCGGCCGACGACTCGCCCTCACTCAACGATCTGCATGGGCTGGGCGAGGCGCGACAGATCGCGGAAGATCTGATCGCCGACATCGCTGCGGCGCGCGCTGAGATCATTCCATGGTCAGCTGTGGATCATGGGCTTCTGTTGGTAGGCGTACCCGGCACAGGCAAGACAACGCTTGCTCGGGCGATCGCCCGCGAGTGCGATGTAAAGTTCATCCAGGGGAGTGCGGCGCAGTGGCAGTCGGCGGGCTCGCTCGACGCGCACCTCAAGGCTCTCCGCGACACGTTTGCGGAGGCGCGGCGGTACGCGCCGGCCATCTTGTTCATCGACGAGATCGACAGTATTGGCAATCGAGAACTGCTCTCCGGACACAATGCCGTGTACCAGACGGACGTGATCAACGCTCTGCTCGAGCAGATACAGGGGATGGACCCGAATGAGCCCGTGGTGGTGATCGGTGCAACCAACTTCGCGGAGCGGGTTGACCCCGCGCTCCGACGCGCTGGCCGGCTCGACCAGGTGGTCACGATCCTGCGACCGAACGTCGCCGCTTTGACTGCAATCTTCGAGCACTACCTGCGGCCGCACCGAGTCGACGGGGCGATGGACCGGGATGTGGACACAAAGTTGCTGGCGCAGCTTGCATTCGGTGCCACAGGGGCCGATGTCGAATTCTTCGTACGCGGCGCCGCACGACGGGCACGTAAGGAAAGGAGGAAACTTGCCCAGGCCGACCTAGTCGCTGAGGTGACGCGGCGCCCTCGCCGCGATGAGAACGTCATCCGACTCACCCCCGACGAACTGAGGCGAGTAGCGGTTCACGAGGCAGGTCATGCGCTTGTCTCGCTCGTCGGATCGGGAGCTGGTGCCGACATCGCCTACGTCTCGGTGATTCCGCGGATGGACGGCTCGCTGGGCTTCGTCGCGTCAGCGCCGGAACAAGGAGCGTCGATCACGCGGCGCCAATGCATCGAGCGTCTCGAGGTAGCACTCGGCGGTCGCGCTGCAGAGGAGTTGGTCTACGGCGAGGAGGAAGTGAGCCTCGGGGCCGGCGGAGACATCTCGAGCGACCTCGCCGCGGCGACCCGCATTGCTACATCACTGGTGTGCACCAGCGGTCTCGGCGGCGACGGCAGTCTCCTGTGGACCGACCAACCGACCGTCGATCAACTCGTCCAGATCGACGCTCTTTTGCGCCAGGCATACCGCAGCGCGATACAAAAACTGGCCCTGCATCGCTCGACACTCGACGACATCGCCAAGGTGCTCGTCGCCGAGCAGGAGCTTGATGGAGATGCGCTCCGTGCACTGCTGCCGTGAAGTTGTGTTCTTCGCTCGCCCACTTCGCGCGGCTCCAGGCGTTGCGCGACGTCTACGACCCTGACCGTTTGTTCTTCGACTTCTACCAACGCTCGGGATGTTCTGCGAACGAGTTCGAACCGCGGTGAGGGCGGCTCGAACGTGCGCCGCTCACCCGGCGCGACGGTCGCAGCAGCTGACCGCGGTCGGCGGTGTCGTGGCCGAACAAGTTCGACAGCAGATTGGTGGCGATGGCGTGTCCGAAGTTCATGTGCACAGGACTCAGCACTCCCGCGCTGGATACATCGGGATTCACGCCATTGTTCCGGTGACGTCGACGATGAGGTCGGTCGGGGCGAGGGTGTAGAGGCAGATGGTGCCGGTGGTGGAGAGTTTGGCGATGAGTTCGTTGGGGATGGTTTGGCCGGTGGTGTAGTTGAGGCTGGAGGCCAGGGGTCGTGGGGCGTCGCATGGGTAGACGGTGACGAATCCGGTGCCTGCGGCGTCGACGGCGGTGACGTTGACGACGACTGCGGCGGTGTTGGTGGGCACGTTGCCGCGTCCGGCGATTGGGAGCTCGAGTGTCGAGCCGGCTTGGCGTTGGCCTTGGCCGGTGTACTGGCCGTCGATGGTCGGGTTACCTGGCCGGGTGTCCAACAACCGCGCCGGCACCAACGGTGTGTAGCCAGGCGTGGCCGGCAGTGAACCGGTGACGTCGACGATGAGGTCGGTCGGGGCGAGGGTGTAGAGGCAGATGGTGCCGGTGGTGGAGAGTTTGGCGACGAGTTCGTTGGGGATGGTTTGGCCGGTGGTGTAGTTGAGGCTGGAGGCCAGGGGTCGTGGGGCGTCGCATGGGTAGACGGTGACGAATCCGGTGCCTGCGGCGTCGACGGCGGTGACGTTGACGACGACTGCGGCGGTGTTGGTGGGCACGTTGCCGCGTCCGGCGATTGGGAGCTCGAGTGTCGAGCCGGCTTGGCGTTGGCCTTGGCCGGTGTACTGGCCGTCGATGGTCGGGTTACCTGGCCGGGTGTCCAACAACCGCGCCGGCACCAACGGTGTGTAGCCAGGCGTGGCCGGCAGTGAACCGGTGACGTCGACGATGAGGTCGGTCGGGGCGAGGGTGTAGAGGCAGATGGTGCCGGTGGTGGAGAGTTTGGCGATGAGTTCGTTGGGGATGGTTTGGCCGGTGGTGTAGTTGAGGCTGGAGGCCAGGGGTCGTGGGGCGTCGCATGGGTAGACGGTGACGAATCCGGTGCCTGCGGCGTCGACGGCGGTGACGTTGACGACGACTGCGGCGGTGTTGGTGGGCACGTTGCCGCGTCCGGCGATTGGGAGCTCGAGTGTCGAGCCGGCTTGGCGTTGGCCTTGGCCGGTGTACTGGCCGTCGATGGTCGGGTTACCTGGCCGGGTGTCCAACAACCGCGCCGGCACCAACGGCACCTCTGGCGCGGGAGCGAGCGCCGCAACCCCCGCCACCGCAACTGGTGTCAAGAACTTCGAGGGCTGACCGATCTCGCCGTCGCCGTTCGTTCCCCAACACCACACCGTGGTGTCGCTACGTACCGCGCAGGTGTGGGTCTGGCCGGCGGCGATCTGGGTGACATCGGCCAAGCCGGCAACGGTCGTCGGCGACGGACGATTCGTCGTCGTGCCATCGCCGAGCTGTCCATAGCTGTTCGATCCCCAGCACTCGACCGCGCCCGATGGCTCGGCAAGGCAGGTGTGATACGAGCCGGCGCTGACGAGACCACCCGGAGCTCCGGGAACCAGGGTCGGCGCTGGTTGATTCGACCCGGAGCCGTCTCCGAGCTGACCGCTGCCGTTCGAACCCCAGCAGTACACGTGCAGCAGCCGCGTCGCGCAGGTGTGACCGTCACCTGCGTCGACTTGCAAGAAGCTGTTGATGCCGATGTCGACTGCGGTCGGGCTGTTCTTCTCGGCGAACGTGTTGTCACCGATCTGACCACTGCTGTTGTAGCCCCAGCACATGACCTCGTTGTTGAACAGACGGCTGCAGCTGTGGTTGGTTCCGACGGTGACCGAACCGCCGTTCGACAGTGATGGGATGATCGTCGGCGTCAGGTGCTGGTGGGTCGTACCATCGCCCAGCTGGCCGAAGGAATTGCTGCCCCAGCAGTACAGAGCGCCGCCGGTGATGCGGGCGCAGGCGTGGTTCACGCCGATGGCCACTCGCTCGACCGATGCGATCGCCGGCGTCACGGGTAGCGCCGATTCGGCGACGGTGCCGTCGCCGAGCTGCCCCGAGCCGTTGCCGCCCCAGCAGCGCATCGTTCCGTCGGAGAGCGCCGCACACGCGCTGCTTGCGCCGGCATCGATGACTTTCGCCGTGGAGATCCCGACGACACCGATCGGTCCGACCGTCGGCAGCATGTTTCCATCACCGAGCTGTCCGCTGTCATTGCGACCCCAGCAATGAACGGTTCCCGCTTGAAGGAGCGCACACGTGAAGTCGCCGCCGGCAACGATGTCGGTTGCACCGACCAGCCCCGGCACGACAGTGGCGGTCAACACGGGGTCCGGCAGACCGGCGCCGACTTGGCCGTGTCTGCTCCGGCCCCAGCACATCACTGCGCCGCTGACTCTGATCGCGCAGGCATGGTTTGCTCCCGAGGCGATGGCCACAGCGTCGCCCAAACCCGAGACGGGCGTGGGGATTGTGTACTGAACGTCCTCGGTGCCGTTGCCGAGGTGGCCGTATTCTCCGGAGCCCCAGCAGTAGGCGTGCCCGTCGGCGGCTACCGCGCACGAGTCTTCGCCGCCGGCGCTGATGTCGGTGACCCCGTGGAGCGCCAACGTGTGGTGCAGCCCCGACGCACCACCATTGGTTCCGTCGCCGAGCTGTCCGTAGTAGCCGTCTCCCCAGCAGAACGTCTCTCCGACGAGCTGTCGAGCGCAGGTGTGGTACTCCGACGCCGTGATCTCGGCAATGTCGGTCAATCCGGCCACCTCAACGGGTACTGGGGAGCTGGCCCCGATCGACCAGTCGCCCAGTTGCCCGTCGCCGTTGCTGCCCCAGCAACTGGCCACTCCGGTGACCCGAACCGCGGATGTGTCGGAGTCGCCTGCATCGACGGAGATCGCGTCGACGATGCCGACGACGTCGACCGGCGTAGACGACGCGAAGTCGGAGTTGTCGCCCAACTCGCCGACGGAGTTGTTGCCCCAGCAACGGATCGATCCGGTCGAGAGAACGGCGCAGGCATGCGCTCCGCCGACGGCGATGGAAACGGCATCGGTGATGCCGATCACTGCAACCGGCACGGACGAGGCGATGTTGTAGCCATTCCCGAGCTCGCCGCCGTTTCCGGCGCCCCAACACCATGCCGTTCCGTTGAGGGTTCGGGCACATGTCGTAGCGGCGCCCGCAGCGACCTCCACGACATTGGCGAGCCCGCTTACTTCAACGGGCGCGACCGATGGTGTGTTGGTGCCGTTGCCGAGCTGTCCAACGGTGTTGTCACCCCAACACCACACGTGGCCGTCGGCCCCGACCATGCAGGTGTGATCGTCCCCGGCGGTGAGCACGTTGGCGATGAGCGGCGGGCCGGAGATGGATGCGGCCGATGACGCGCTCGGGACGATGACACAGCACGCCATCGCCGCGACAACGGTGGTGGCGAGACGGCTGCGGCGCAGGGTGGAACTCATGACGAATGCTCCTTGGGTGTCGTCGCTGATGCGACGATCGATCGTTGTGTGCGCCTCTCGATCCAGTCGGGCGCGCCGAGATACGCGGTCGACGCCGATGTGATCTGTTCATCATCAAACGCAGCCAGCCGGTGACGTCGACGATGAGGTCGGTGGGGTCGAGGGTGTCGAGGCAGATGGTGCGGTGGTGGAGAGTTTGGCGATGAGTTCGTTGGGGATGGTTTGGCCGGTGGTGTATTTGAGGCTGGAGGCCAGGGGTCGTGTGGCGTCGCATGGGCAGCCAGTCGAGTCGTGGCGGATACATCGAGGCCGAAAACGCGAGGAGGCGAGGCACCGACCATTCGCCTCCAGCGATGATTCGGTGACTCGCCTCGCGGTGAGCCGGGATGACGCGTGCGTCAGCAGGCGACGGGGTTCGCCGTGGCCGGATCGGAGATCTTCGCGTTCAATGACTGCAAGACGATGGCGGTGCCTTGTTCGACCGTGGTCGTGCCGCACTGGGGCAGGGGGTCGGTTCCGCCGGCGATGAGGACATCGCGGGCGGCTCGCGCCGAGTATCCGGTCTCCGACATCAGTTCGGCGATGGTCCCGCCAGTCAGCGGCGTGGCAAACGAAGTGCCGCTGACCAACGCCTTCCCGAGGATGATGTCGCCCCCGTACTCGAAGCGATAGCCGTTGACGTGTGTCGTCGGCAGATCCACGCCAGGCGCGTAGACATCAACGGTCGAGCCGCGGTTCGAGAAGTCGGCAACGGGTCCGGTCTTGGATTCGCTGGACCACGGGCTGCCATCACCGTCAGCCGTACCATCGAGGGCCCCGACGCTGAGCACCGACTCGAACGCGGCCGGATAGTGCGGCCGGGTGCTGGCTTCGTTTCCGGCCGAGGCGACGATCAACATGCCCCCTGCCTTGTGTGGATCGAACTTGTCGACCACTTCGACCACTGCTTCCATGCCGATCGGTTGCAGCACCGCACCTGGAGTCGTCGGCTTGAGGTCGCAGGCGGCAGCACCGAATGAGTTGATCAGCACGTTGGGATAGTTGGCCATGGAAAGTGTGCGCAACGACGATGCGATCGCCCGCGCCGCGGAGACGTCGGTGAGCAGCCCGGTTCGATCACTGATCCGCACGTTCTGGATCGTCGCTCCGGGGGCAACCGTGGTGAGTACGCCACTGATTCCCTGGCCGTGCCCGGCCGCCGGGAAGTCGACCATCTTCGTGCCGTTGTTGACCAGATCGACGAGGTCGTTGTCGGTGCTCGACAGTTTCGTCGTGGTCGGCAGGTTTGTCGGATCCGAGGCGAACAACCCGGTGTCGTAGACCTCGATCTTGACGCCCGTCCCGACCTTCTGGTTGGACGGAGTGCGGGTGTTGCGTGGCGTAGCGAGCGCCGACGTCTTCTCGGGATAGCCGTACGGGAAGTAGTGGGTGTACGGCCCGTCGAAGGTTTCTGCGTAGTCGGGCGAGGCGATCTTGCCGGAGTCGTTGCGCAGGTGGCGCGCCAGGCCCAAGATGTCGTGGTGCAACCCGCCACCCCGGGGAAGCAGCGTGACGGAGACAACTGGGACGATCGCAGGGCCACCCGGAGGCGTCGGGAAGGTGATGGTCTCGATCGGTCCGACGTAGTTGACCGCGGTGCCGTACATCGCGTGCAGCGTGTTGTTGACCGTCGTCGTCACGCTGGCGTTCGACGCCGTCGTGCGCAGGACGATCCGGTCGTTGCGATAGGCCACGGCATCGGTTGCGCCTGCCATGCAGTTGGTTGACTGGTCAACGGTGACCGCCGGGCTCACGGCGGCGAGCCAGGCCATGGTGTCGACCTCGGTTGCCGTTCCGGCACCGACGCTGCCTGCGAGCCCGATGGTGGCACACAGGATCGCCGTGGTGCTCAGGAACCCTGCGGCGCAGCGGCGAAATGTTGGGCGGATCGTCGTCATTGTCATGCTTCCTCGTAAGTGGTGATTCCTAGATCACGAACCAGTCGGTGTGGATACGTCGGCCATCGGAGAGCTCGAGCTCGAGGCGGATCGATCCCGACAGTTCATCGCTGAGCTCGAACGCGCCAAGCGCGTCAATCAGGGAAGACGTCGCCGCGCCCGCCGTTGTGCGGGCGACGACCGATTGTGCCTCGCCGCCGAGCAGTTGGCCGTGCAGGCCGGTGCCCGACGGAGTGATCTCGATGACACAGCTGCCGTCGCCGACCACGAACTCGAACGTGGTGGACGACGTCACTGCACCCCGCGTGCCGACCGCTTCGCCGATCGGCTGGTCGAGCAGTTCAGCGAGCTCGGAGTCGACGTCGATCCAGGCCAACAGCCCTTCGCAACGCGATGCAAGATCGATCGGCGGTCGCGGACCGCCGATCGCGTCAGCCAGCGCCTCCATCAGAAGGCGGTCTGACGAGGACATCTCGTCGTCAGCGTCGCTCACGGCCCTCCTCATGATCCTGGTGTCGGACGCGAAGCATGATCCATCCACGGACTTCCGGATACATGAACTTGGTCACAAGCGGCCACCGATCTCGAGACCCTCAGGAAGGAGGCGGCGCAGCTGCTCGAGGCATCGTTGGCGAGTCGGACCGAGCGAACCACGAGGACGATCGAGCGCTGCGGCGATCTCGTCGTACGACATCGGGGGGTCCACCAGCATCAGGGTCAGCAGCTGGCGACAATCGTCACCCAACCGAGCAAAGGCGCTGCGCAAAGCGACGGCCTGCTCGGCCTTGATCAAACCATCGGCTGCGGGCGGAGCGTCGGCGGCGCGGGCTTCCCAGCCCTCGCCAACGGGGACGGTGCGCCTCCGAGTCACCAAGCGGCGACCCTCGTTGCGCACGATCATGCACAGCCACGGACCAACCGAGGACGCGTCACGCAACTGATCCGAGCGCTCGAGGAAGCGCAGCCACGCGGTCTGCACCAGATCCTCCGCCGTCGCCTGGTCGATGTCGAACGACCGTGCCACGCCGAACATCTTGGGAGTGTGCCGGCGAAGGAGGTCGGACCACGCGGCCTCACGGGTCGCTCCGCCGGTTCGAATCATGCCGACCAGCTCGTCGTCTGCGCACGAGGACAACCCTGACATGACTATCCGGCTCCAAGGGTGACGAGGCCCGCCATCGTCAGACTAAACCTGTCGGAACACCCCCGTTGACGGGCCAGTGAGGCCGATGCCGTGGTGCCGCGGACGAGATCGTGATGGAGCTCCTCCATGGCAGTGCGAGTCTCGGCGGTGTCGGGAAGGGGTCCGAGCGCCGCGACGATGGTCCTGGCACCCATGTTGAGCAGTGTTCCCGCCAGACCGTGCAGCTGCGCCCCGACGCGACCGCTGACGGCGCCGGACTCGCAAGTCGCCAGCACGATGGTTGACGGAACGCTCTGGAGACGTTCCAGTTCGTAGACGGTCAGGTGGCCGTCGATCAGCTCGATCGTCGACCACAGCGGGTTGTCGTGACGAAATGATCCATGGGCAACGAAGTGCGCCACGTCGTGCTGAGCCAATGCTGTTCCGACGTTGGCGACGGTGGCCTCGTCACCCGACAGAACCTTGGGCCGGCGGTGGCACCTGGCGACTGCACGCGCCTCGGCGTCGGCCTCGACAAGGCGCGGACCGGCGACGACGAGTGCCGATGCCGGAGGCGATCGGTGGCCCGACGCCGCTTTGATCCACCAGCGAACGGAAGGCGCAAGCGTGAACGAACGACCGTGCAGTGACGGAAGCGCTGCCCAGGGCAGTGCGTGTAGCTCGACCGGCACGACCAGCACGATGTGCTCGCTCTTGAGTCGAAGTGGCTGGATCAGTGCGTCGTCGAGCGCGGCCACGGCCGCGGCGAAGGCACGCTGCCGGGCCGAGACGACCGCAGGACCGGCCCCCACCGCGGACATGCCGCGCATCGCAGCGGTCGCTCGCTCGACGTCCGCGAACACCACACGCGGGTCGCCCAACTGGCACAAGCGAGCGCGCCGACGATCGGCCACCACCGCCACCAGTTTGTCGACCGAGGCGACGATCGAGACGACCTCGGCGTCGCCGATCGCATCATTCAACTGGGCCAGATCCGGCAGTGCCACGGCGGGCGCGCCGGCGCGCACCTCTTTCATCCACTCTGCTCGCATCGACTGCTCGACAAGCGCCTGTCGTCGACGGAGCTCACCTGTCGGTGCCCCCGCACGCTCGGCTCGACGCAGTTCGCCGGCGACCGTGCGCAGCCGAGCGAAGTCGGTCGCTGCCACCTCGTCGTGTGGCGGTAGCGCCGGCTGCGACACCCGGCCGGCCGCCCGCGCTCGCTCCATCCACGCCAGGGCGCGCATCGGTCGAGTCTCCATGGATGCCAGGCGACACGCCAGCTGCACAATTGATCGAGCCTGGCCGGCGATGGCAGCTCCGGCGTCGCCGGCCCCGCGTAGCAGCCGGGTCGACTCCAAGGTGTCGAGGGCCTTGCGGAGCTCGCGTCTGGCCCCGGGGAGGTCGCCCTGCTGCAGCCGAACCGTGGCGACGGCGTGGTGGCTGGCAAGGCGTGGCTGCATGAGCCGCACACGCCGAGCCGCGTTTGCGGCGAGCTGCCCTTGACGATCGGCGCGGTCGACCAGATCACGCCGGCAGGCAGCCACCGCCGCGAGCGATCGTGCGTACAGCTCACCGCGAACGTCGCCTGCCGCCGACATCGAATCGGCCAGCGACTCGAGGCGATCGAGTGCAGGCTCGTCGAGGCCACCGCTCTCATGTTGTGACCGGGTCGCCTCGAGCAGCGCTGCTCGCTCCCAACCCACGCTCTGGCGGGCCGCGAACCACTCGTCGAGCGCGGCGCGCAGCGTCGAGAGCAGCGGAGTAGTCGCCCTCGAGTCGCGCGGCCTCGGCGACGGCCACGAGTGCCTCAGCTGCCGCCGAGTGGTTGCCCTCGGCCTGTAGTCGGCGTACGGCGTCAGCGGAGAACGTCAAGGCATCGGCGCTCAGCCCTCCGACGAGGAGCGCCTCGGCCCGTGAGAGCAGTGGAATCGAGGCGTCGTGCCCGAGCTCGATGAACTGCAGCGACACCTCGTCGAACAAGTCGAGCGCCCGGGGAAGGTCACCCATCGTGGCGAGCGCACAGCCGAGGTCGTGGCGCGTCTGCAATGCCGCGAACTCCTGCTCGACCGAGCGATACAGGGCCTCCGCCTCCTCGAAGTCGGAGACCGCACCGGCGAGCTCACCGCGGCCCACGCGAAGGCCGCCGCGATTGGCCAACATGCGGGCCAGGTAGAGGGAGTTCCCTTGGCGGCGCAGACGTGGGATGACGCGGGCGAGGATCTGGAGCGCCTCGTCGGTCCGGCCGGCGTCGCCGCACAGCGCGGCGCGCTGCAACTCGGCGACGTCGCGCAGCTGCGCCGATCCGAGCCGGTCGACGTCGTCGAGATGGGCGAACGCCGCGGGCCACCGCCCGGCAATCGAGAGCACACCGGCGAGCGCCAAGTGGGCATCCGCGGCCAGCTCGTCATCGCCGGCCACTCCCGCTGCAGAGATCGCCTCGATCAGCGAGTGCTCGGCGAGATCGATCTCACCCAGCATTCGCAACGATCGCCCGAGCACGGCGTGGGCGCGGCTGAGCCGAGGCCAATCGTTGCCGGCACGAGCGTCGGCCGCCACCTCCCGCGCCTCACGGGCGACGCGAGCCGGATCGTTACCGATCGAGGCGGCCAGTTCGGCCAGGTGATCCACGTCGCCAGAGTAGACGTCGCCCCGGTTGTTGCGTTGGTGGATAGCGTGCCAGCAGTGACGATGTCGAGATGAAATGCCGTCGTCCCGTTGAACAGTCTGGGTGCAACGTTTCACACCGTTGCTGATCGGCGCGGCCGTGCCGGCACGCCGTCGGCCGACTCTGGTTCGTCGATGAGACCTACGTGAGGGTTGCTGGCGTGTGGCGGTATGTGTACCGGGCTGTCGACGGCCAGGTGATCGAAATGTTCGTTTCGCTCCGCCGAGACATCGCGGCAGCGCGCACGTTCTTCACGACGGCCATCGCCGCACACGGGGAACCCGAAGAGGTCGTGACCGATCGGGCAGCGCCGTCGGCGAACGTGGTCGCGTCGTTCAGCTTTTCCAGCAGCCCACCCACAGAGGCGATCGAGTGAGATTGCTGCAACTCGATCGGGCTCAGGTCGAGCGGGTGACCGCTTCGACGTTGGTGACGAGCGGCCGCAACGGTGTTCCTGTCAGCCAGGTCGCGACGCGTCGCAAGAGTGGCACGATCACGAACCATCCCAAGGTCGCTACGAGACCACCGAGCGCGAGTCCGGCGACGACGTCTCCGGGGTAATGGGCGCCGACGTAGACACGGGTGAAGGCCATCAAGATCGCGAGGGCGGTGGCAATGAGGCCCCATCGTCGGTTGGCGAACAGCAGCCCGACCGCAACGGCGCCGGCAACGGTGGCATGGTCGCTGGGGAACGAGAAGTCGGTGGTCTTGCTGACGAGGAGGTGGACGTTGGCCATCGTCTCGTAGGGGCGGGCTCGATCGACGGCGCCTCCGATGATCTGTGCGACACCGAGCGCGACCAGCGCCGCGGCCGCTGCCCAGACGCTTGCGGCGAGTGCGGTGAGGTCGGCGTGTCGACGTCCGTCGATGTAGGCGACCAGCAACAGCGCGGCGAACAAGACGATGCCGTATCCGGCGTTTGCCCTCATGACACCGTGCGCCCAGCTGGTCCTGTCGGCGAGTCGGTTGATCCAGCGGAAGATGCTGCCGTCCATCAGTGGGCTCCAGTTGTTGTCGTGATTGCTGCGGTCGATGGGGCCAACCGGTCGAGGATCCGACGCTCGGCCGGCCACGCCTCGACGAGGGCTTCACGCGGGACGCGCCGCGCGGCGTACCTCAACGCCATCGCGACAACGACGATGTCGTCGAGCGGGCCGATGATCGGAAGGAACTCCGGGATGAGATCAATCGGCGACAACACCCACAACCCGGCGAATGCCACGACCACCTTGACCCGACGAGGCACTCGCGGATCCTTGCGCAGCCTGCGAGCGGTCGTGACGCACGCCGGCAGCACCGAAGCGAGATCCTTGGCCAGACCATGTGGGAGCGTCTTGGCCAACCCGATCATGACGATCCAAGACACAGCGATCACGATCGCAGCGAGGATCAACCAGTGCAGCACCATGCACTGCCAGATTGTAACGTCTGTTACATGACATCGGGTGCTGGCCGTGAGGGCTGGACGGTCCTGATCGTCCGTCTCCCATCGGAACCGTCGCGACACCGGGTCGCAGTGTGGCGCGAGCTGCGCCGAGTCGGCGCCGTGCAACTCGGCCAAGGGAGCTGGGCACTGCCCGACGCCCCGCCGTTCGACGGATTCGCCGACAAGATTGTCACTCTCGTCGGCCAACACGAAGGTGACGTGCTCGCATTGTCCGCGTCAGCGATCGACGCAATCACCCGCGAGAGGATCCGCAGCCTGTACGACGACGCCCGTCGCGCCGAGTGGACCGAGTTCGTGTCCGAGTGCGGCAAGTGTCTCGCCGAACTGGACAAGGAGATCCGCATCGAGAAGTTCACCCTTGCGGAGCTCGACGAGGAGGAACAGAACGTCGATCGACTCCGCAGATGGCACCGCGAGCTCCGCTCCCGCGACGTGTTCGACTCGGTCGACGAAGCGGAGATCCAGATTGAACTCGACGCCTGCACCACCGCGCTCGAGCGGTTCACCGAACTGGTGTACAACGCCGTCGGTCTGGACTGAATCCAGTGGCGATGGGCGTGAACACTTGCGAACCATGGGTTCAGCGGGGGGTGGATCGCAGTCGCGGCAGGATCAAGGTTCCACGCCTTTTGGGCGATGCCGGTCTGCGACTCGTCACGCTCTCCGCGTACTACGGCGTGCCAGCGGAAGGGCAGCACTAGGTCAGGATCGTGGTCACAGGCAAGTATGGAGGAGATGAGTGAGCCGGGAGTCGCGGTGGTGCGCGTCGATGAGCTCACGCGTCGCTTCGGCGCGACGCGCGGCGTGTCCGAAGTCAGCTTCGAGATCGCGTCAGGGGAAGTATTCGGCTACCTCGGCCCGAACGGTGCGGGGAAGTCCGTGACGATCCGGCTGCTGCTCGGGCTCTACTTGCCGACGTCGGGTCGGGTCCGCGTGTTCGGTCTCGACCCGGCGGCCGAGAGCGTGGAGATCCATCGCCGGATCGGCTATCTGCCGGGCGAGCTGGCGCTCTACCCGCGACTGACCGGTCGGCAACATCTCGACCGATTCGCTCGCATGCGCGACCTGACCGACATCACCTTCCGCGACACACTCGTGGAACGTTTCCACGCCGAACTCGATCGTCCGGTGCATGTGTTGTCCAAGGGCAACCGCCAAAAGATCGGCCTCGTGCTGGCGTTCATGCACCGACCGGAACTGCTCGTCCTCGACGAACCCACATCGGGCCTGGACCCGCTCCTGCAGGACGAGTTCGCACAACTGGTGCGGGAAACCGTCGACGAGGGACGCACCGTGTTCCTCTCCTCACACGAACTCGACGAGGTTCAGCGCGTTGTCGACCGCCTCGCGATCATCAAGGACGGACGCATCGTCGTCACCGATACCGTCGAGGTCTCCGCCGCAAGGCTCCCCGAACCATCGAGTTCCGCTTCGCGCAGGATGTCGATCCACAACGGTTTTCCGGGTTGGACGGAGTCCGCGTCTTGGACGACACCGACGCTCGGCGGGTCGCCCTCGTGATCACCGGCTCGGTCGCGCCGCTGCTCCGAGTAGCCGCACAGCTCGACCCGATCGACATGACCGCACGACCGGCCGACCTCGACGAACTGTTCCTGCAGTACTACCGAACCGATGCGCCACCGCAGGAAGGGTCGTGATGGCCGCCGACGTCGCGTTCCTCGACCTGCAGACACGGCGCCGTTCCCTCGTTGGGTACTCGGCCGGCATGGCCGTGTACGCGCTCGTCATCGTCGCGCTCTACCCCGACGTTCAAGGACGACACAAGTCTCAACTCGTTCACCGAGAACAACTCCACCGTCGCTGCGCTCTTCGGCGCCAGCGGCTCACTGACCAGCCCGTCCGGTTGGCTGAATGCGAACCTCTACGCGAACTTCGTACCGCTCGTCGTGCTCCTCCTCACCATCGGCTACGGCGCGTCATGCATCGCCGGCCAAAACGAGGACGGCATCCTCGGCCTAGTCGCAACCGTTCCGTTCACCCGCCGCCAGATCGCCACCCAGAAGTTCGCGACGATGAGCGCCCAAGCGCTCGTCGTGGCGATCATCACTGCGATCTGCGTCGCCGCCGGCCGGGGATTCGACCTCAACGTCACGGCCGGCAACCTCGCCGGCATCACAGCCGGCACCGCGCTCCTCGGGATCGATTTCGGCCTGCTCGCGATGCTCATCGGCGCCGCGACCGCCAGCCGCGGCACCGCGCTCGGCACTGCCTCGGGGGTCGCGGCCGCGTCCTATCTGCTCAGCTCGCTCGCCCCCGTCGTGCACTGGCTCCGTCCAGCACGATACGGGTCGCTGTTCTACTACGCCGTCGGCAACGAACAACTCGTCCACGGCCTCAGACCAACCAACGCAGCGGCACTCGCCGGGGTCGGTCTGATCCTGTTCCTCGCGACCCTCACGACGTTCGACCATCTCGACATACGCTGATCACATCCGATCGCCGCGCTCCCACGGTCATCGCCATCGACTCCGGCTTCACGAGCGCCCGCTCGTGCGCCATCTCCCCCTGACATCGGTTCAACGAGTCGTCCATGCCAGGCCTGCCCGTGTGGTCGCTTGCTCGATTGCCTCGACGAGCCGATCGATCGAACCATCGCACGCCTCGAGATCGCCGGGGGCGAGCAGCAGCAGGTGGCCCGTGTTGGTCTCGGCGACGACCACCGGTGCCTGCCCACCGGCGGCGAGCGCGGATCGGCTCGGGCTGATCGTCGCGATGGTACGTGTCGAATGGCACGGGCAACCCGGCTTGGCAGGCTTTCCACTCGGGTCGTTGACGGACGGAGCCTCGTCAAGGGAACTCATGGTCGACAGCATCGCCGATCGAGCACCGCGAACGGCGGCGGTCGTGTTGTCGGAGGTTGGCCTGCCGCGGCCGGACGCATCATCGCATCGGGTGAACCGAACGGGATCCGCCGGCTGACCGGGTCTGTGTCCGGAAGGAGGAGACTTGAACGCAATGTCCGACGAGTCACGGCCCAGCGACACGAACCCAGACCCGCCAGGGCCGGCCCGCACCTGCCGCTGCTGCCCCGGGTCGCCGGATCGCTGTGCCGGAGCTCGCACGACGCCGAGGACCAGCCCGAGAAGCCGAGGTCAGCCGCCGCCGTTGTCGTGTTGGCCGAGCCACGGTGTCTGCCATGAGCCCTGGCCCTGAAGGAGTGCGTCTGCCTCGGGTGGTCCCCAGGAACCGCCGGCGTAGGTCGTCAGGTCGGGTGGGTTGTCGAGAAGTGGCTGCAGGACCCGCCATGTCTCCTCGACGGTGTCCTCTCGGGTGAACAGCGAACCGTCACCCTGCAGTGCGTCGTGCAGCAGACGCTCGTAGGGGTCGACCGGCTTGCCGAGCTCGGTGGCGAAGGCCAGGTCCATGTGAACGTCCCTCGACGCTCGACCGTCGGGGCCCTTGGACAGCATGATCAGCCGCAGTGCTGCATCGGGGTCGATCCTCAACACGAGCTGGTTCGGTTCGGTTCGATGCGGCAGGTCGAGGAAGGAAAGCCGAGGCGGCCGTTTGAAGATGACCCTGATCTCTGTAACTCGCTCAGCGAGGGCTTTGCCGGCCCGTATGAAGAACGGCACGCCGGCCCACCGCCAACTGTCCACCACGAGGCGCAACGCCACATAGGTCTCGGTCACCGACCCGGCTGCCACACCCGCAACGTTGAGGTACCCCTGGTACTGGGCCCGAACGCAATGAGCCGGGTCGGCGTCTGGCATGGCTCGGAAGACCTCGACCTTCTTGTCCCACAGGGAGCGATGCCCTGGGGCGGCCGGGGCCTCCATGGCGATGAGCGCAAGTACCTGGAGGAGGTGGTTCTGCACCACATCGCGCAGCGCCCCGACGGAATCGTAGAACGCGCCTCGGTCATCCACTCCGAAGTCTTCGGCGAGGGTGACCTGCACCGCAGCGACGTGCTCGCGGTTCCAAACCGGTTCGAGCAGTGCATTGGCGAAGCGCAGAAAGTGGATGTCGAGCACCGGTTGCTTGCCCAGGAAGTGGTCGATTCGCAGGATCTGTTCCTCGTCGAGGACCTCGTGCAGTTCGCCGTTGAGCGCCCGTGCAGAGGCGAGGTCGTGACCAAACGGTTTCTCGATCATGACGCGGTTTCCCGCAGTGAGTCCCGCTCGCCCGAGCGCTGCGACCACTGTCGCGAAGAGCGAAGGCGGAATCTCGAGGTAGAACAACGCTCTACCGCCGCCCTTCAACCGAGCAGCCAGCCGGTCGTATGTGCTGTGGTCGGTGAAATCACCCTGAACGTACGTCAATCTCCGAGCCAACCGAGCGAAGGCCTTCTCATCCACGATCTGGCCCGCCGAGTCGAGCGCACCGCGCGCCGAAGCAATCAGGTGATCCACCGTCCAGTCGTTGACTGCGACTCCGATGATCGGGCCGTCCAACCGGCCGGCAACCTCCAAGCCATACAACGCCGGAAACGTCATCTTGTGAGCCAGGTCGCCGGTGATGCCGAAGATCACCAATGCCTCGGACGGCTCAGTCGCCGCCTCGCCGATCATTGTCGACGCCATCTCAGGCGATGCACCCCAGATGCCGGGGTAGTTGGCGTGGACCGGGAATCCACGGAAGCAGGATCAACGCTGCGGTGAGCACCATCCTGCATCGTCGAACTCCTTCCTGCAGCCATGCGCTACCAGGGTCCGGAGCAACGCCCACGAGACATCCCGACGGCGGGAAGACCCGACACCGCGAAACGTACGCTGCTCTGCGGCGACGATACACCCGACATCGCCACACTCAGACGTCACCCCGCGGGCAGGATTGACGGGTCTGTGGGGCTAGATTGCCGAGTGGAGAGCAAGTCCGCTCCCCGTTGCGTTGCTCCGGACCCTGGTTGCGCCCGATCGCAAACGGAGGTGCACGTGACTGATGAGTCGTGGGGACCGGCTTCGGCGTGTGCTGACCTCGACGGGTTCTTCACGGTTCGTGTTCGCTCCGACGGTCCGCTGCATGTGGTCGTGATGTCGGGGGAGCTGGATCTGGCGAGCAGCGCGGCGGCAATCCGTGCCTGTACACCGATCGATCATGTCGACGTGGTGGTGGCCATGGCGGACCTGGTATTCATGGACTGCGCCGGCTACGGCGCCCTGGTCGCCTCCCGGGCGATCCTCGAACGCCGGGGTGGCTCCATGGTGCTGATGGATCCTGTCGGTGAACCGCTCCGGCTGCTCACGCTCCTGCAACAGGCTGCAGACGATCCAGGCGCAATGCTGCAACTCGGCACCTCTTCCGTGTCGTTGGCCTCGGCCGAACGGTCATGACTGGCGCGGCATCGATCCTTGGGATCGCGCTCGTCCACGGCGACCCTTACGAGAAAGTTGACCGACAATGAAATCCCACGATGATCTGAAGGCGCTTGCAACGGAATCCGACTGGTTCGTCACGGTCACAATCCCGACGCCGAGCAACCTTGACGATGCTCAGGCGCGATTCGAGCTGGAATGGCGAAACGCACGTCGCCAGCTCTCCGAGGTGTGGGACGACAATGAAGTCGCACAGCTCGATGAGCTTGTCGGAGGTCTTCGTCACGGCGGCGGCGAATCGTTGGTCGTCATGCATGCCCGTCACGGATCGACGCTGATCGAAGTTCTCGACGAGCCGATCTCGGCGACGACCGTTCACGAGGGGCCGTTGCCGCGGTTGGCGACGGTGATCGAAGCCAGACAACGTGTCGTCGCCCACGTCGTCGTCGAAGCCGACCGCGCCGGCGCCGACCTGACAGCCTTCGACGGTGGCACCGTGCTGGCTACCGACACCGTCGAAGGTTCGACCGTGCACATCCATCGCGGTCACCCCGGCGGATGGTCCCAGCACAGGTACCAACAGCGGGCGGAAAACACCTGGGAGAACAACGCCCGCAAGGTCGCTGACGCCGTCGCAACACTCGCTCATAGGGTCGACGCACAACTGATCGCGGTCGCGGGCGACATCCGCGCTCAGACCTTCATCCTCGAGTCACTCCCCACCGACCTTGTCGGTATCGCCGTCAGGATCGATGCCGGCTCACCGGAGGGCATAGCCGACGAGGTGGTCCGGCTGGTCTCGACAATCGTCGCAGAACGATTGGCTGCTGCCGCCGAACTCGTTCGTGCCGGCCTGAGCAACGGCACCGCATCCATCGACACCGACGCGATCATCGATGCGCTCCGCGAAGGCCGCGTCGGCACCTTGCTCGTCCACGACGACGGAACGTCCGGACCTGACGCCGACCCGACCTGGCTCGACGGCGCCCGCCTCGTCGATCGAGACATCGTCGCCGCCCTCGCCACCGACGCGGAGATCCTTGTCGTGCCCCACCTTGCGATGATGGATGGGCCAGTGGCGGCGTTGATGCGCTGGTAATCGCCGACTCGGCGTCGAACACGCCCTGATGCATTTGGTGGAGACGGAGGAAGTGCGCGACCTCGCCTTAGGGTTCTGAGACCACATCAGGAGGTCGAGATGCGAAGGCGTGTTGTTGTACTCGTTGCGGTGGCTCTTCCCGGCTTGTTGCGACGGGCTGCGGGGAAGACCGAAACGGCGTGTACGCCAGGCAGGAACCTCAGGCCAAGCATCCCCCGGAGGCACCGCTGTGAACGGCATCGAGAGGGCATGGGTCGACGGCATCGACCTCGACCGTGTCAAGGCTGGTCCGGTGACATTCACCTTCAAGAACATCGGTACCCAAACTCACGAGATGCTCGTCGTGAAAACCGATCTGCCGGTCGGCGGGCTGCCTGTCGACCCGATCACGAGAAAGTTCAACTAGGGGTCGTCCGAGTGGAAGGTCGTCGACGAGATCTCTGAGTACGAACCGCTGAGGTCAGGGAAGTCGCCCTCAACCTCGCGCCTGGCGAGTACCAACTGGTCTGCAACATCGCAGGCCACTACCAGAACGGAATGGCCACTGCGGTCGAAGTCGACAGTTGAGCAAGACGGACTAGCGCTTGTTCCCAGGCCATGAGTCGCGGGCAGGGCGTTGCCCGTTCTCGAAGCTGCGTAGTGGCTGGTCGGTACGATGCTCGCAAATGAAAGCGATCCGGCCGACCAAGCTCGATCACAGCTACGAGGAGTTCCTCCGGCCGGCCGGAAGTCGAGTGGTGAAGTGCACGTGGCGACAGCAGATCCGCGGCGACTCGCCCGTGGTGGTCGTTCCCGACGGCTGTGTCGATCTCATCTGGCGTTCGGATGGGCGCCTGCTCGTGGCTGGTGCCGATACCGTCGCCAAGCGGCACGAGATGCCCGATGGGCTTGCCCTCGTGGGCGTGCGGCTGCGTCCTGGTACCGCTGGCACAGTTCTGGGCTGCTCGATGAGCGACCTTGCCGATCGGTTTGTCGACGTCGGCGACTGCTGGGGGCTGGCGGCACGAAGAATCCTCGACGCGCTCGATGCCGCGGAATCGGTGACCGTGCAGCGCGAACGGCTGATCGCTGCGGTTGAGGATCGCGCGCTGGCAGCCGCGCATGGCCTGGATCTGGCAGTGATGACCGCGTCTGCGGCTCTGTCCTCGGGAGAGCACACCACGCAGTCGTTGCCGGGCTTCGGAGGACTGGCCAGCCGCCAGTTCCGCCGGCGGTTCGTGGGTCAGGTCGGATACGGCCCAAAGAAGTTCGAACGGATCTCACGGCTTCGGCGCGCACGAGCAATGCGAGTCAGCCAACCCTGGCTCGGACTTGCCGACCTGGCTGCACGATCGGGATACGCGGATCAGTCGCATCTGAGTCGCGATGCGAAGGATCTGCTCGGACAACGCCCGTCGGAGTGGTCGGTAACCGGAGCGACGACCGTTTCGTACAAGCCTCGAGGCCGCGGCGGCCTCACAATGGGTTGATGAACATCGACATCGACCTCGCCGCGGCACGGCGATTCCTGGTCTCGAACGCGCGCTTGTTGGATCGGCGAAGGTTCGATTTCTGTGTGCGGCCGACTGACCCGACAGGATTGCTCGCCGCCCTTGACGCCTATCGGAACGACGACGGCGGTTACGGCTGGGGCCTCGAGCCCGACCTCCGCCATCCCGGCAGCCAACCGGCCGCGGCGATGCACGCGTTCGAGGCGCTCGCGGAAGTTGGCCCGAACACCGTCGACCGCAGCCGGCAGTTGTGCGATTGGTTGCACGCCTGCTCGCTGGTCGACGGCGGGGTGCCGTTCGCGCTTCCGATCGACGATCCCACCGGTTGCTCGCCGTGGTGGGTCGACGCCGATCCGACCCGATCGTCCGCGCAGATCACGACAGCGATCACGTGGGCCGCGCTTCGGGTCGCGCTTCACGACCCGGCCGTCGCCACCCACCCTTGGCTCGTTCGCTCCGTGGACTACTGCCTGGCCGCCATCGACGCGCTCGGCGAAGCACCCCACGCCTATGAGGTGTCGTTCGGTTTGCGCTTTGCGGACGCCGCGCACGCGCTCGGCCTGACAAGCAGAACGACGGTCGAGCGTGTTGCGAGCTACCTGCCCGCCGATGGCGCTCTTCGGGTGGCCGGCGGAACACCCGACGAGACCCTCCACGCGCTCGACGTCAGCCCCGACCCGACGGCTGCATCCCGCGCCTACATCTCACCGGTTGTGATCCAGGCCGACCTGCAGCGGTTGGCTGGCCAGCAACAGTCCGACGGAGGCTGGACCGTCGATTTCGCCAGTTCCTCGTCGATCGCCAGCCTGGAGTGGCGCGGCTATGCAACTGTCAACGCCGTGCGCACGTTGCGAACCCACCAATGCACCGTCCGTGAATAGTGCCGCGACCGATTGACATCCGTCTCGGACTGATCGGCGGGCCTGGCGCCTCTCTGGCGAAGGCTCTCAGCGTTCGGGCCGGCTGCAGCGGCTGGCTTGGAGAAGGAGGTTGCGATGCTCCGGTGCGCTGGTCGTGAGCCGGGCGGCGGTGAGGTAGCTGGACCGGGCGGTGTCGAAGTCACCAGCGAGTTCGAGGAGGTAGGCGTGGACGGAATGAAGACGGTGCAGCTTCGCGAGAGCGGGGTCGATCAGGAGGGGACGGATGGTAGCGAGCCCCGCTTGGGGCCCGAGGACGTGGGCTTGGGCGATGGCTCGGCTGGCGGTGGCGATGGGGTTGGGTGCGACGCGGTCCAGGATGTCGTAGAGAGCGAGGATCTGCAGCCAGTCGGTGGTGTCGTCGCTGTCGGCCTGGTCGTGGAGTGCGGTGATGGCGGCTTGGAGCTGGTAGGGACCGAGGTCGTGGCGTTCGAGGGCGCGGGTGACGAGGCGGTCGCCTTCGTCGATCAGATCGCGACGCCAGAGGGTGCGGTCTTGGTCGGCGAGTCGGACGGGTTCTCCGGTGAGGGAGGTGCGGGCGGGGCGGCGAGCGTCGTTGAGGAGCATGAGCGCCAGCAGACCTTCGGTCTCAGCGTCGTCGCCTCGCTGTTGGAGCAGTGCTCGAGTGAGGCGAATTGCTTCGTTGGAGAGGTCGGGCCGGTTGACGTGATCCCCAGTGAGGGCGGTGTGTCCTTCGGTGAACATCACGTACAGCACGTGCATCACGACGGCCAGCCGCCTGCCGAGCTCGTCACCCTCCGGTAGCTCAAAGGCTGCACCCGCGTCGCGAATGGTGGCCTTGGCACGGCTGATCCGTTGCGCCATCGTCGCTTCGGGAACGAAGAACGCGGCGGCGATCTCGGTGGTGGTAAGGCCTCCGACTGCTCGCAGGGTGAGTGCGATCTGCGACGTCGCGCTGAGCGCCGGGTGACAGCACATGATCAACAACACGAGGGTGTCGTCCTCGCCGCCGGGTTGCTCGTCCGCGACGTCCGTTACGGGCGGGTGGACGGTCGCGGTGACGAAGTGCTCCTCGCGCGCTTGTCGGGTTCGGTCGCTGCGAATGGCGTCGATCACCCGACGCTCGGCGACCGTGAGCAACCAGCCGCGCGGGCTGCTCGGGATTCCGTCGGTGGCCCAGCGCTCGGTGGCGGTGATGAGCGCCTCTTGGACGGCGTCCTCGCACACGTCGAACTGTCGATGTCGGCGCACGAGGATGCCGAGCACTTGGGGAGTGAGACGGCGCAGCATCGCTCCGACCTCGTCGCCGGTGGTCATGTGTCGTGTGGGCCCTCGTGCATCACGGGACGAACCTCTACCGCGTTGAATGACGCGAACGGGACCTCGGCGGCAAGCTCCAATGCTCTGGCTTCGCTGTCGACGTCGAGCATGAAGAAGCTGGCAACGTACTCCTTGGCCTCGACGTACGGGCCGTCGGTGATGGCGGTGGCGCCGTGGCGCACGCGGACGGTCTTCGCGAGCAGTTCGCTGCCGAGCCCGTAGGCACCGAGCAGTTCGCCGGTGGCGGTGTAGCGGGCGTTGAACTCATCCTGTGCAGCGATTGCTCTCGGCCAGTCCTCGGCCGGGAACGACTCCCAGAGCTCCTTGTTGCCATAGATGATCACGAGGTACTTCATCAGGTCTCCAATCTCTCAGGCCGCGCTCGCGCCGCGCGTTTCGCAGTGAGTCGGAGCCGCCTGTGGCTTCTCGACATCTGTGGGCGACAAGAATTTAGCCCGCAAGTGTCGAGAACTCGGCGAGGACTCCGACCATCGGGAAAAGCGACCAACCCACGGCCCACCCCCTGAGGAGGAATCCCGATGACGATCACCGCCACTTCCGTCGAGACAGGGCGACGTGCGCTGCGGGGCGTGTACTTGGCCAGTGCGGCGGCGATGGTCAACTTCTTCGCCTTGCTGTCGGTCGTACCGATCCGCGTCGCCGGTCTCGGTGGCGGCACGCTCGCCGTCGCCACGAGCACGACCGTAGTGATGATCGCCTCTGTCGCTGGTGAACTGGCCGCGCCGGTCGTGGCCACCCGCTACGGGCCGCGAGCGACGATCACCGCGGCGTTGGTCCTGTTGACCGTCCCCGCGGCAATCTCGCCGCTCGTCAGCAGCGTCGCAATCAGCGCCGTGTTCGGGGTCGTTCGAGGGTTCGGATTCGGGCTGATCGCCGTACTGGGCAGCGCCACCGCAGCTCGCGTGGCCGGACCCGACCATCTGGCAGCCGTGATGGGCACCTACGGCGTCGCCACCGGCCTCCCCGCCGTCGTCGCCCTCCCGGCCGGTGTGTGGCTCGCCAACACCGTCGGCACCGATGCCGTGTTCCTCGCTGCTGCCTCCGTCACGACCATCGCCGTGATGGCCACGAGACAACTCCCCGACCTCACCGGCGAGCCCGCCATCCCCGTGCGCTGGCGTCTGGCATTTGAAAACGTCTCTCTGACCCGTGCTGCGCTCGTCTTCGCCGCCGTGGCCGCGGCTTCGGGCGCGGTGCTCACGTTCTTGCCCGTGACCACCACTCATCCTGACCTCACCGTCGCGGCGTTGTTCGCCCACAACGGGCTCGCCACCACTGGCCGCTGGTTGGTCAGCCGGTACGACGCCCTGCTCAACCCGCGCCACCTCCTGCTCGCCTCGATCATCGCGTCCGCCGTCGGTGTCGCCGCGCTCACGCGCGCCGACCAATCCATCGTGCAACTCGTCGGGATGGTGCTGTTCGGCATCGGCTTCGGGATCGCCGAGAACACAACCATCACCTTGATGTACCGATCGACCACCCCCGACCAGTACGGAACGGCCAGCGCCATCTGGAACGCCACCTACGACGCTGCCCTCGGTGCCGGTGCGTTCCTGTTCGGCCTCGCGGCCAGCGCCACAAGTCACCGCGTCGCGTTCGCCATGACCGCCGCCCTCGTCGCCGCAAGCGTCCGCCCAGCCATACGAGCCACACGCCGCTGTGCTTGAACCGATCACCAACAACGAACAAGGAGCAACACCATGCAAACCCTGACCCTGTGGATGCAAACCAGCCTCGACGGCTACACCGCCGGACCTGACGGCGAGTTCGACTGGCCCCAAGTCGGGCCCGACCTGATGAATCACTTCGTCACCGAGCTCGCCACCGCCAGCACCTTCGTCTATGGACATCGCGTCTACGACATGATGGCATCGTTCTGGCCGGCCGCGGACGAGATACCCGGCATGAACGACACCACCATCGCCTACAGCCGGCTCTGGAAGCCGATGCCGAAGATCGTGTTCTCCCGCTCTCTCGAACGGGCCGACTGGAACACCACCGTCAGCAAAGATCCCGTCGCCACGATCAAAGACTTGAAGAACCACGACGGTACCGGGATCGTGTTCTTCGGTGGGGCCGACGCCGCCCGCACCCTCATCGAGTACGACCTCATCGACCACTACCGGCTCAACATCCACCCCATCATCCTCGGCGCCGGCCAACGACTCTTCCCCACGGTCGACCATCGTCACCCGCTCGAGCACATCTCTACGCGGGTGTTCGACGGCACGACCATCCACACCCATCACCGTCGCCGTGAGCAGTGACGAAGACGTGACGGCGGCAGTGGGCACTGCCGGCCACAGTGGCATCCAGCGCAGTGCGGTCCGGCGTAGTCGTACAGGGAGGCATACCCGAGCTGGCGACCGGCGGCCGTGGGCTGTCAGTCGCGAGGCTCGTGCGATGTCAGGCGTTGATGCCGGCGATGGCGAGCTGCACGTTCGTCCAAGCGGTCCCGTCGAGACTGCCGCGCACCATCCATTCTTGCTCGCCGAGATGGCGAAGTGTGCCGTCGTCCATCACGACCCACTTCATCACCTTCGGGCCGAACTTCCCGAATTGTTCGGCGTTGGTCACAATCGGCAGCATTTCATTGTCCTCCTCCATGAAGTGGTGTTGTCGCATTCGTTCGGTGTTGACGACACCGGTGACGTCGTCGGGCACATCGTCGCCGCGGTAGTAGCGGATGTGAACCGGGTCGCTCTTGTCGTGATGTTCGTGAGAAAATCCGAATCGGGCGTAGTTGTCGAGAACCCATTTCGAAACATCGTTGACCGGAGTTGCGGCCAAACCGGCGAGATCGATTGCGAGTCCCCACCCGTGGTTGGAGTTGCCCGGCGCGGCAGCCTCGAACGTGCCGGGATCCTTCTTGTACCACACCTCATTTCTCCAGGACTTCGTGTCGGCTCCGTCGATCGGTGTCAATTGGTAGCGACTTCGAAACAAGCTCTCTTGGGACCCATAGTCGCGATAGAGGTCGCCAGCCGAACTTGGCCGCAAATCGACGTTCGCCTCTGCCTTGGCAGCATTGCGCATGGCAACGAACGCCTGCGCCGCGATGTGGTGCATCGTGGCCTGCGCGGGAATCCCAGAGATCGACACGCGTAAGGAATCGGCGACTGATCCGTTGTCCTGATGTGGGTGCAGCAAATCGGTCGGGAAGGTGACTGGCTGTACGTCGTATCCCATACCTCACCCCAGTTCGGTGTTGCCAGAGACGTCACCGCGATCTCAGCTCGCGAAACCGTACGCTCCTGAACCAGAGTTGTCCATCGTCCGAAACGAGAAGGCGGCTGGGAGTCCCAGCCGCGACGCTCCGGTCGGCCGGCCACGCCAGACCCGCTTCATTTGGCGCCGGCCACAGCAGCGGTCTGGATGGCAACTTGTCCGCTCGTGGCTTTGACCTGCCACCACGTGGCCGAGTTACCCTCATGGAGTGTCCGAACGTCGTGACGCCTTGTTCGTCCCGAGCGCAGGCGAGCTGTTGGCCAACAACGCTCGCTACGCCGAGGTGTTCGCCGACCACGATCTTGCGTTGCGCCCGGCGCGGCAACTGGCCGTGGTCGCGTGCATGGACAGCCGCATGGACATCTTCGAGATGCTCGGGCTTGCCCACGGTGACGCGCACATCATCCGCAACGCCGGTGGCGTGGTGACCGATGATGTGATCCGATCGCTGGTCCTGTCGCAGCGACTGCTAGGTACCCGCGAGATCATTCTCCTGCACCACACCGATTGCGGTCTGCAGACGCTGACCGGTGACGAGCTCATAGACGAGCTCGAAGCGGAGACCGGACTGCGACCGAGTTGGGCGATGGAGAGCTTCAAGGATCCCTACCAGGACGTGCGCCAGTCGATCCGCCGTCTGGAGGTCAATCCGTTCATCGCCAACAAGGCGTACATCCGCGGGTTCGTCTACCGGGTCGAAGACGGCTGTCTCGACGAGGTGCTCGCGTTGTGAGGGCAGTCGTGTGCAAGGCGTTCGGTCCGCCCGAGGATCTGGTTGTCGAGTCTGTCGACGATCCCGCGGTTGGGCCCGATCAACTGCTTGTCGACGTGGCGGCCGCAGCGGTGGTCTACCCCGACACCCTGATGCTCGAGAACAAGTATCAATACAAGGCGTCGCCCCCTTACATCCCCGGTGGCGAAGTCACCGGTGTCGTCGTCGAAGTCGGCCAGCGCGTCACCGGCTGGTCGATCGGTGACCGAGTACTGGGCGCACTCGGTGCGACCGGTGGCTACGCGGAGTTGTGTGCGATCCCGGCCGCCAGCGCACGACGGCTGCCCGATTCGGTGGACTTCGCGGCGGCCGCCGGACTCAACTACGCCTACGGTACGACCTTGTACGGCTTGCAACATCGAGCCGCCCTGCAGGAAGGCGAGACGCTGCTCGTCCTGGGTGCAGGCGGATCCGTCGGCCTCTCGGCCGTGGAGATTGGCAAGCTCATGGGCGCGCGGGTGATCGCTGGTGCCTCCACTGACGAGAAGCTCGACGTGTGCCGTCAGCGCGGTGCCGACGACACGATCAACTACGCGACCGACGATCTCAAGGACCGAGCCAAGCAACTGACGGACGGCAAGGGCGTCGACGTCGTGTACGACTGCGTCGGAGGCGACACCGCCGAACAGGCTCTCCGAGCGATCGGATGGGAAGGAAGGTTCCTTGTCGTCGGGTTCACCGCGGGGATACCTGTAATCCCCCTCAACCTCGTCCTGTTGAAGAGCTGTCAGATCATCGGCGTCTTCTACGGCGCGATGACCGCTCGTGAACCCGAGCGCAACGCGGCGATCGGTGACCAGTTGATCGACTGGGTCGAATCCGGCACGCTGCAGCCGTACGTGTCGGGCCGCTATCCGCTCGAAGGCGCGGGCGCGGCGCTGCGGGCGATGATGGACAGAACCGTCGTCGGCAAGGTCGTCATCGCGCCGTAGTCCTACGTGCGGCCCACAGGAACTTGGCGCTCACCGGTTCCGAGACGGAGCTGCAACGGCACGACCTCAGGTGGGTGAGCACCGACGGCGGCTGCTCGCAGGCGGATGTGTTCGTTGTCGTCCGTGAAGTGGATCGGCACGTCGGGGTAGTGCGAACGGACCTTCTCGAGAGCGTCCTCGTCCGGGTGGTGGAACTTGGAGCCGTCGGTGCAGACCAGCACGGCTCCGGGGTCGATGAGGGCGAGAAGACCGTCTGTCATGTTCTGCCGGCTTCCGTGGTGCGACAGCTTGAACAGATCGACGTGCAGCTTGGCCTCCTTCCGTTGCGCGAGCAGTTGGCCGATGGTCACCTCCAGGTCCGCGGCGTAGGCATCTCCCGTGAGGAGCAGCGATGCGCCACCAGACTCGAACAGGACCGCGATGCTCGATCCGTTTGCCAGGCTGGCGTCCTCCCCGAACTCACCGATGCCGCGGGTGAGCGGATCTGCGAGCTTGTTCAGCAGATCGTCGGTGGGGTCGTCGACCACCCTCATCTGATCCGGCCACTTGTCGAACAACTTTTCCAGCCGCTTGGGCGATGGCGACAGCAGCGTGCAGCGGCCCTGGCCGGCTAGCTCGAACACCACCGGACCTGCCGATGGGACGTGGATCGCGTTGCCGTCGACTATGCGATTCCTCCGGTCGGCAGGGATGAGCGCGCTGAGCTCGTCGCCTTGCCGAACGCCGCGCGTGTTTCCGTTGAGGAGTGCGTCGATCTCGTCGCGACCGTTGAACCAGATATCAGCGGACTGGAGGTGCTGATCGCGAAGCGCGCGGATGACTCCATCGATGTGGTCGCGGTCGACGTGGGTGACGATCACGATGTCGAACTGGCGCTCGCCTGCAGCCGCAGCAGTCAGGTGCGCGCCGAGACCCACTTCGTACTTGGAGCCGAGCCCGCCATCAATGAGGATCCGATGCACATCCGAGCCTGAGCCGTACTCCACCACGAGGCAGTCGCCGCATGCCGCTGGAAGGGCGGTGAGACGGATCGGCGCAGTCGTCGCGACCGGCGTCTCACTGCCAGCCGAACTCGTCGAGCTGCTCACTCTGCCGGTAGCCCGTCGAGCGCGGCCAGGAAGTCGAGGTCGTCGAGATCGACGTCATCCTCTCCGGGGAGGCTGCGGGTGACGACGTTCACCCTGCTCTTCACGCCGAGTAGTGCCGTCCAAGTGTCGGGTCCGACGATCGCGATCGGGTCGATGCCACTGACCTTCTGGAAGTCGCGGACGCGCTGCTGAGTCAACGGACCGTAGATGCCATCGAGGTTCGCCTCGGCGTCGCGTATGAGGCTGCGAACGATGAGCGCTGTCTGCAGCACCTTCACCATCGGTCCCGCCTCGCCGGGGCTCACCGTCGCCAGCAGCTTGGACCACGTCTGCGGACCAACCTCGCCGTCAACGGTGAGACCATGGTCGCGCTGGAACTGGAGCACGAGGTCCTTGTCATCTGCGCCGTAGTCGCCGTCGCGGCTGGCGGCGGCATCCGGATGCACACCTTGAGCGATCAGCGCCTCCATCAGCAGTCGCGCCGCCGGCCCGGTGTCGCCGGGTCGAGCGACCAGCGCGGGGGTGAGCGTCGGCGAGGTCGTGGCACTCGCTGCAGCCGCTGCTGTCGTCGGCCCGGCTTGGGTCTTCGCTGCTGCATCGGGTGCCTTGGCTTCAGTGTTGTACGAGGGGTATGCCCCCCACTTCGAGCCCTGCTGTTCGTACTGCTGACGGCCTTTCGGCAACTCCACAGGTTGCACGTGCCATGGCTCGTGGTTGACTTCCGCGAAGGTCATCAGACCGAATCGACCGACGTTGTTCCCCAGCCACGTGAAATCGCCGGCCATGTCTGCGGCCAGGCCGACCTCGTGCATCGAGCGGCCGGGTGGGACCGCGGCCGCGACCCCGGGGCGCTGGGAATACGTCTGTCCGTTCCACGTGATCGTTCCTTGGGGATCCGGGACATGGCGCTCCAGGAACAACTGAAGCTGTTGTTGTGCTGTGCGCACCCCCTGGCCCCAACCGACCTTGCCGCCGGAGTCCTCCATCAATGCCCGAACCCGTTCCTGCATGGTGGGGTGCATTCCTGTGAAGTTCTTGGCGCGGACGATGACGTCGAAGTCGACCAAACCTCGGTACGTCGGATACATGGTCATGTCGTTTCCTCTCTGGATGGGGGCCTTCAGGCCGCGGGCGGCACCTCGACGACGAGAGCGACGGTGGTGGCACACCAGTCGGCACCGGCCGGCGTGAGCTGCGACGGGTCGACGGCCGTGATCGCCCGGCTGACGGTGCGGGCCGCGATCAGCTCCAGCATGTTGCGCGGCGGAGCTCCGATCGATCTCGCCTGCTCGCCGACCGCGCCAAGTTCGAAGGCATCGGCTTCGAACGGAGTCTCACTGATGACGATCTTCAGCCAGTCCTGAGTTCGCGCTCCGGGAACCGGATCGACTCCGGCTGACAGCGTCAGCTTCATCGGCCCGCCCTTCGCGTTCGCGTTGTCCTCCGTGCCCGGGGCGAGCGCCTTGGTCTGATAGAGAACGTCGCACTCCAAGCGGTCGGTCATGTCGAGCAGCGCGACGTAGAGAACTTGGTCAGACGTGTTCTTCAGATGCATGAAGACGTTCGGTGCGTCGCCGTTCGCCGCGTAGGGGATCGTGTATTCGCCGGCGAGCCCATAGGGTTGCCGATCGCTCGGCAAGGCCATCTCGTCCGGGCCGGCCGGGTAGATCCTCAGCTGCACCGCATCGGCCAGCGCGGAACGGTGGCTACCCAACTCGCGGAGTTGCTCCCACCGGGCCACGTGCTCCAACTGCTGCACAACCAGTGCTGCGGCGCGGGCCGGATCTCCGCAGGCGACCGCTGACGCTGCCGTGGGCATGGCAGGCGAGCCGTCGGCGCGCAACACCCGCAGGCAGGGTCCGTCGGTTTGGTCGTTCTCGAACCTCACGCGCAGGGCGAGTTGGGCCGGGGATGAGCCGGCGGCCTTCTCACGCACATATGGCGATGGGCCGGCCGACGGACCGCTCGACGCCAACACCTTGCGTACCTGTTCGTACGCACCGGCGGCGGCATCGCCATCGGCGGGGTCGAACGTGACGGTTGCCGTCGGAAGCGGCACCCACGAGATCACCGCGCGGTAGGCGATGTCGGCCGGCTCCCAGCCGATGGGTTGCACATCAGACCGGCCGGTCTCGACGGCGATCACTCGAACTTGACCGCACGGCGTGCCGTCGGGTTGGAGGCACGCGAACCGGAACTCCTCACCGTCGGCGGGCCCTCGCAGCCCGTGCACGGCACCGGCATCGACCGACCAACCCGACTCGGACTTCGTCATCAGGAACGACGCTGGAGCGGGCTCGATGGTGCCGTCGAGGAAGAGACCGTCGGCGAGTCCGCCCGCGTCGATGGGATCCACACACGGTCGTTGACGTTCCACCGTTCGTTCCAGGCGGGACCGTACGGCAGCGACCACTGAGCGGTAGTCGGCCTTGTTCCCCACCGTCTCGAGCACCTCGATCATGGTCGCCGTGAACGCGCCTCGATGTTCGTCTCCGACCATGAGCTCCTTCGCCAGCTCCGACGACTGGCAAGCGGAAAGTGCAATGTGCCCTGCCGACGTTCTCTTCTCGAAGTGCTGGAGGGTGCCGTCGAGAAAGCCATCGAGAGGGCGCGGCCCCTTCAGCTTGTCGATCGCCGTCTGTGCCGCCGCATCGGAGCCTCGGGCGGTCGCCGGGTTCCATTGGCGGATGGTCACGAACGCGTCGCGAGTCCCGTCTCCCGAGTGACAGCAGTCGAGCATTGCCACGACGTGCGCGCCGCGCCCGACGACCTCATCGAGGAGCATGCCGAGCTCTTTGTCGGCGAGCGGCCAGACGAAGTGACCCCCGGCCTCCTGCCCAGCGTCGAACAGCAGCAGGTTCTGGAGCTTGCCCGAAGCGTCGCCGTAGGCGAACTCGGTCGCTGGCAGTTCCTGGCTCCCGTGACCTGAGTAGGCGAACAGGACGACGTCACCCTTGCCGGCTTGGGCGAGGTGCGTCCGGAACCCGGCGACCACACCGTCCCTGGTTGCCTGCGCGTCGGCCAAGGTGACGATCTCGGCCTCCTCGCCCAGTCGGCCACGCAGGTACTGCTCGAGGTGGTGCATGTCGTTGAGGCAGCCTTCGAGCGGGACGTTGATCGGCGGTCCGTAGGCGTCGATGCCGACGAGTAGGCAGAACACTCTGCGATCCACAGGGAGAGTGTCGCGCAGATCGTGACCACCGTCGCGCGGCACGTGCGCAGAGCCCCTCGGCGAACGACTACAGTCGGGCGGCATGGGGGAGGTGGAGTACACCAACCTCCGACTGTCGTTCAAGCAGCGCGGCGATCGTGACTACGACGTCACCGCAGCCATCGACGGCGGAGCGACCGCGGCCTCGACGTTCACGATCCCGATGTCGGACGAAGGGTTGCAGGAAGCGATCCAAAACTTGAGCGCGACCCGGTCGGCGATCACCGGAACGGTGACTCGCAAGGTCACCGCGGTGACCGAACACCAGGTGACCGCGCAGGAGTTCGGGACGACGTTGGCGAACGCGTTGTTCACCGGTGATGTCGCAACGCTGTTCGACGCAGCTCGCGGCAAGGGCGCCGTGCGCGTGCGCCTCGACATGACCACCGAACCGGAACTGCTGCGCATTCCATGGGAGTTCCTCCGCCGCAACGGCAAGGATCTGGCGAGCCAACGCGATTGCACCATCGTTCGCGAACTGATCACGGCCGAGCCGGCACGGCCCTATCTCGTCGAAGGCAAGATCCGCATGCTCGGCGTCATCGCCAACCCGAGGCGTGACCTTGATGTCGAGGGCGAGAAGCGGCGGGTGACCGAGGCGCTGGAGAAGTGCGGAGATCAGGTCGATCTCGAATGGCTCGAGGATTGCACGTTCAAGTCGCTCCAGCGGAAGCTCCAGGACCCGTTCCACATCCTGCACTTCGTGGGGCACAGTGCATTCACCCCGGACGGCGATTCGATCCTCTTGCTGTGTGATGAGAACGGGCAGATGAAGGAGGTGCAAGCCGACGCGATCGCCCAACTGATCGGCCGCCAGAACTCCTTGCAGCTGGTCGTGTTCAACTCCTGTGACGGTGCGCGGACCAAGCTCGACGATCCCTTCGCAAGCATCGCGACGATGTTGGTACAGCAGGGCAAGAGCGCCGTGATCGCCATGCAGTTCGAGATCAGCGATCCAGCGGCGAAGACGTTTGCCGAGGAGCTGTACTACTGCCTCATCTATCGCCGCTACCCGATCGATGCTGCAATGGCCGAGGCGCGCGTGGCGATGTTGGACGTCAACCAGATCGAGTTCGCGACCCCGGTGCTGTTCTTGCGCCCCGGCTTCGTCGACCTGTTCAACTTCAAGGCCCCATCGGAGCCTGCACCGGTACCCACGTCTGCCGCTCCCGAGCCATTGGTCTCTGCAGTGTCCGGCCTCTCTCCCCCCAGCCCACCACAAGTTGTACCGCTCGCCGGCGGCTCTCCTGGCGGGAAGTCGAAACGGAAACGTTGGATGGTCGTCGCCGGCGGAGGCGTTGCTGCCGCCATTGCTGGTGTCGTCGCGGTGGCGGCGATCTCATCGGGCGACGACAAAGCTGACGTTGCGACGACCGTGGCGCAGGTCGCGTCCGAGGCCGTGGTTCCGAGCACGACCATCAGCGGCGACTCGTACCTCACCATCCTGAACTGCATCGAGGGCGACTTGTTCCTGCAGCCCTACTTCGATGCAAACACCCCCGACCTGTCCGACTCGGGAATGGGCCAATGCGATGCGGCGCGCCAGCAGTTGGAGGCCGACGGCCTCGATGCTGGTCCGCTGTATGCGGCCATCGTCGATCGGTTGAGCGACGCGGGCTCCTTGAGCTCGATGGTGCAGGCCGGGACGGATACAGCCGGTGACCATCAGGCGTTCGCCGACAACGGCGCGGGCCTCTACGAACAGCTCCGCCCGATGCTGCGCACGCTGCGAGGTTTGGATCCGTCGGGCGGGGTGTCGTTCGCCAACGACCTCGGAGGCCAAGCCCCCGACGCGACGGCCGTGGCGACAGCGATCGACTACCAGACGATCTCCGA
Source organism: Ilumatobacteraceae bacterium (assembly GCA_963720775.1). Classification (GTDB taxonomy): domain Bacteria; phylum Actinomycetota; class Acidimicrobiia; order Acidimicrobiales; family Ilumatobacteraceae; genus JAENVT01. Next base: position 241,727 of record CAVRGR010000006.1, read on the forward strand.
CGACACCGGCGTGCTCACCGTTGACGTGCCGACTGAGTGGACCGACAAGGACACGGCACCGCTCACGCTCGCCGACGCCACGACCTCGGGGTATCCCTGGATCCTCGCTGACCGTACCGAGGCGCCGTACATCCAGGCGTCGGCGTCGATCGCCGACTACAACACCAACTATTCGACTCCGGGGCTGGTCTTCATGGCACTTCCGCCCCAGTCATCGCTCGACGTCACCCTCGCCGTGTTCGCCCCGCCCGCCGGCGACTGCACCGATGCTGGAATCGAGGACTACAGCGACGGCGTCTACACGGGGCGTTTCCAGACCTTCACCGACTGCGGCGGTACGAGCGCGATGTACATCACGGTGGCAGCTGTCCCATCCGACAACTCGTTCACTGCTGTCGTCGAGATGCAAGTCGCGTCCGACACCGATCTGGCAGTGCTCGACCAGGTGATTGCGACCTTCAACGTGGCGTCCTGACCGGGCCGTCATGGCCGCACCGACTTCGGAGTGATCGAACTCGATGCCCACGATCCACGACGCGTTCATCTCCTACAACCACAGGGCCGACTTCGAGACGGCTCGAGCGCTCGAACGCGGTCTCCAGCGACTGGCCAGGCCATGGAACCGGGTACGGGCGATGTCGGTGTTTCGCGACGAGAGCGACCTCAGTCTGTCGCCGCACCTGTGGCCGTCGATCCAAGAGCACCTCGACGGATCGAGGTTTCTCATCATCCTGGCCTGCCCGGAGTCGGCAGCCTCGGAGTGGGTGAACCGTGAGATCACGCACTTCTGTGACACGACGGGTAGCGAGTCAGTCGTCCTGGTACTCACCGGAGGCGAGCTCGCGTGGGATGAGTCACGGAAGACGTTCACAGCGCAGTCGACCGCTGCACCGCCGGCGTTGAACGGTCGGTTCACGGATCAGCCGCTGTGGCTCGACATGCGCTGGGCCCGTGGCGCCACCGAGCTGTCGCTGCGAACGTCGCAGTTCCGATCAGCCGTAGCCCGGGTGGCATCACCGATACGCCACATGTCGCCCGAAGATCTGGAGAGCGAAGACGTGCGCCAGCACCGTCGCGCCCTTCGGCTTGCACGGCTGGCCGTGGCCACGGTCGTCGTGCTCGCCATCGCCGCATCGATCGCCGCGGTCGTCGCCGTCGGCAACGCACACCGGGCCGACCGGCGAGCGCGCGAGGCGACGGGTGGCCAGCTCGGGCTCGACGCGTTGGACATTCCAACGAGCGACATGGCCCGCGCCCTGCTGCTGTCGGTGGCTGCCGGCCAACTGGCACCGCAGTCCGACAAGGCCACCTTCAGGGCCAGTCGAGTCTTGATCGGTCGGTACTCGAAGCTGACAGACCTGTTGGACGCCGGCGCGGCCCGTCAGGAGTTGAGCGTGCAGGCGCTGGCGCTGGCGACCGACCGGTCGTCCGTCGTCGGGTTCGCAGCGCGAGAAGGCATTCACGAGTTGCTGCGTTGGGACCGGCGGTCACGAGGCGAGCCGACGGCACTCACGTTGCCGACAGGAGTCAGCCCACACCTCGTACCGATAGGCAATGCCGACGCCGTGGTGGTCGGCGACATCGGCGGAACCATGATGCTCGCCGCCGGCGGCCGGCTGACCGCCCTCGAGGGAACGGTGCAGGCGCTGGACGCCGCGGACGATCGTGCTGTGACGCTGGGCAGTGATGGAAGACGAACGTTGATCGAGGTGCTGTCCGGCAAGGTCGTCTCCGAGATCGGGGACGGCGTGATCGATCTGGCGAACGGCTGGGTGGTGGTCGCCACCGGCACTTCGGTCCACCTCCTCGACGCAATGACCGGCGCAACGGTCGCCTCTTCGGCAACCCTCGACACCGCAGTCAGCTTCGACGCGGTCGACGTCGGCGTCGACGGCCACGTCGTCGCGGCGACCTCGACGGGTCAGGTGTTGAAGTGGGATCGTTCAGGCAGCGAGTTGATCGCCCGGCCGGAGGTCCAAACTCCACCAGAAGCCGGCAGCGTTCGTGATCTCGTCGGCTCGCCCGATGGTCAGCGCGCCCTGCTGGTGGGTTCGACCGGATCGGCCGTGGTCGACCTCGGCTCCGGTGCAGCCTTGGGGCTCGGACCTGGCGAGACGGGTTTGGTAGCGGCTGACCCGGCGGCGCGCTACGTGGCCGTCGGTGGCAAGCAGCTCGTGGTGTGGGATCTGCGATCCGGTGATCGAGTGTTCGCTGTTCCCGAAGCAGCAAACGCGTTGGCGTGGAGTGGACCGTGCGACGACGGCGGACAGTGCCGCTTGGTGACCGCCGGCGAGACGCTCGACCTGTGGAATCCGGCGACGGCGCGTCGCATCCGACTCTCGGATCAGACCAACGCAGAAGCTGTGGCTCTTTCACCTGATGCGGAGGTTGTTGCATCAGCCGGCTGGGGGCATGCCGTCGCGCTGTGGAGCTCCGTGCCGACGTTCGACGACTCCGGCCGTGACACGCTGGCAAACCCGGGTGCCGCGGCATCGGTCGACCTCGTCACTTCCCACATCGCCAGAGCCACCTCGGCGACCACCATCGAGATCGCTGGCGACGGAAGTCCCGTCGAGATCGCCACCGGACCGTACGAGCGATTCGTTCTCGCCGCGAACGGCCGTCGACTCGTGACAACGGCGGCCGACAATCGCGTTCATCTCTTCGATGCATCGACTGGCGCCGAGGTTGCATTGGACGGGTCGTGCGCCGGCGACATGATGGCGGTGAGCGGCGGCGGCGAAATGGTGGCTGTCTTCCAGTCCGAGAAGTTGATGGCTGCGGTGTGCGGCACCACATCGGGGTCACTGGTTGCTCGAGCGCGACTCCCTGCCACGACGCAGGCACCTTCGGTGATTGCGGTGGACGATGGCGGAAATGTCGTGATCGGAGATCGAACGGGTCTGGTGACGGTGCTGCTGCCAGCCGGAGACGGCAAGAGATTTCAAGATCGGGCACCGGCGATCGATACCCGCTCTGGGAAGGAGGAGGCAGAGGTGCGATCACTGTCGATTCACGACGGTGTTGTGGCTGCAGGCATCCGCACGCCTGCAGCGCGCGGTGCCCAAGGATCGGTGCTCGTCTGGCCGATCGGCGGAACACCGGTGCAGTTCGACAGCGAGTCGTCCGACGTGCCGGCCGTGGCGCTCATCGGCAACTCCGACGCCGTCGTCGTGGCCAGTCGCGACGGCGACGCATCGCCGGTGACGCTTCAGACGTGGGAGACAGCCACTCGTCGACGACTGGGTCAGGCGTTCGGCGGGCTGGTCGGAGACGTCGTACAGCTCGGCGGCGACGGCACATCGATCGTGGGTGTCGACGCAACCGGGGCTGCCTATCGCTGGCACCCGGCGGCGACGGCGACGGATGAGATCTGCAAGATCGTCGGACGACCGTTGACCCGCGACGAGTGGGACAACGAGCTGGGAGGCGTTCTGCAGAAGTACGCGCTCCTGCCCGTTTGCCCTGGACGTTGAAGTAGGACGCTCAGGACTAGCAGGGTCGCCCGGTTGCCACGTCGACGATCACCTTGGTGTCGGGCGCCAACGTGGCAACGTCGACGAGAAGCCCACTGGCGTCTTCATACACCACGGTTGGATCGGCAGCACTGCGGACGGCGATGATGTATTCGCTCGCTACGCCCGGCGGCCGGCATGGACGGTTGATCCGATCGACCACCAAGCCGTTTCCGCACACAGACTGCAAGCCGTCCGCCCAGAACTCACCCACGGCTTGCCACTCGAAGATCGCCTCCCCCGGCTCGTGCTCGGTGCACGACGAGATCCTGGACAACTCGATCGTGGTGTCGACCGAGGCGACGAATTGCCCCGGTTTCGTCGAATCCGGACGCGCCACCCACGGTTGAAGGTCGGCAACCTTGATCTTGAACGCGTCAGCTGGCCGCGACACCGTCGCCTCGAACACGAAGTTGCAGTTCCATTGTTCGCGGTCCGTGGGGTCTACGTCTGCCCACGAGCTCGAGGTGATGCTTCCGCTTCCGATGGGCTCACCCGTCTTGAGGTCGAGGATCTGAACAGACGCGCCCACCTTCAGTCCCTCGGTCCACTGACCTGCATCCCCCGGCCCCTCCCAGCCCGAACACGAGCCGTCGTCGTTGCGGATCGACTCGGACAACGTCTGGGTGCTGTCTCGTCCGACCCCTCCACTGTTGCCTGCCACGGCAGTGCCCGTCACGTCGACTGTCACGGTGGGTATCGTCTCGACCTCGGGAGTCTCGGTCGTTTGGGCAGCTGTGCTCTGCGATGTGGGCTGCGTCACGGTGGTGACGGTCGGTTGGGTCTGGTCGGGAGTGCTGGTGCCGTTCGGCCCGATGGTCGCCGCGGATTCGTCGGCCGGCCCGGCATTGCCGTTCGTCGATCCGCCGCACGCTGCTGCGATCATCGTGACAGCGAATGCCGCGACGGTTCCGACGTGCAGCTTGGTCATGGCAACGCCTCCTTTCTCAGGTAGGAGCTCACCTCAGCCGAGCGAAATACACTACATCTGAGCGGTGACGGCGCTTCCGGCCATGACCCGGGCTCGGGGCGGAGCCGCTAACCCTGTTTCCTTGGCGGCGGGCTGGTCGACGACTGGCAAGTTGGGCGCGACCACGCGTCAACGACTGGCCTTGACGAAACCTTGACAAATGTCACACCGTGCAGTTGCATACGGCGATGGATCGATCCACGAGCGGTGATCGGCGGTGAATCAGCATCCATGGATCGATGCACTGCGCCAGGAGGGACGTGGGCCGGCAACGATCACGGACGTCGCCCGTCTGGCGGGGGTGTCTCGCTCGACGGTCTCGAACGTCATCCGCGGCAGTGCCACCGTGGCCGACGACCTACGTCAGCGGGTGCACGCGGTGATCGCCGAAACCAACTACCGGCCCGACGCCCGCGCCCGATCCTTGCGAGAGCGCACAACGGGCATGATCGCTCTCATCATCGCCGATACCGGCAACCCCTTCTACGCCAGCTTCGGGCTCGGCATCGAGGAAGCGGCGACACTCGGCGGGCCGCTGATGATCGTGGCCAACACCCATTGTGACCCCTCGGCCGAGCTCGCCCTGAGCGATTCGCTGATCTCGCGGCGTGTCGACGGCGTGATCGTCGGCGACCTCAGCTCGAACGCCGCCTTCCCGTCGATCCTCGCCGACAACGGCATCCCCGTGGTACTGGCCGACTGCGGTGTCAGCAGCGACCCGCGCATCGGCGCAGTCGACACCGACGACGAGCAGGCGATGGAGCTGGTCGTCGATCACCTGTCGACCCTCGGCCATCAACGGGTCTGCTATGCCGGCCCGGTCGACGAGCGCGCTGCCGCGTCACGTCGACGGCTCGCCGCTCGAGTAGCGGCCTCCCGCGCCGGAATCGTCTTGCAGGAGGACGATGCTGACGGGGCCACTGCCGTCGTCTGCCACAACGATCTCGTCGCGGTCGACAACCTCGACGCACTCGAGCGTGCCGGCTGGAACGTGCCGAACGATGTCTCGGTGGTCGGCTTCGACGACACTCCGCTCGCCGCACACCATCGCATCGACCTCACATCGGTCCGATGCGATGCGGTAGCTCTCGGACGTATGGCCGCTTCGCAGATCTTCTCCGCCATCGAGGAACGCCGCTACGCGACGGAGCGTCGGCTCCTCGAATGCGAACTCGTCGTGCGCGGCACGACCGCCCCGTTCCGATCGGCTGCTCGACCGTTGAGCCCGGGATGGCGACCCGGGCAACCCTCGTACGCCCCACACGAAAGGACTCCACGATGATCGCCAAGCTGGAGGCGACAGCCTCGTGACGCCCTACTACCCGCCGCCTCTTCGCGCCGCGATCGTCGGCACCGGTGGAATCTCACGCACCCACGGTCGACGGATACGCGACCTCGGCAGCACCGTCGTCGGCATCTGTGGGCGCAGCCTGTCCAGCGCAAATTCGCTCGCCGATGACCTCGGCGGTTCGGAGGTGTACACCGACCTCGTCGAGATGCTCGATCGCCAACGGCCCGATGTGCTGCACATCTGTTCACCGCACGGTCATCATGCCGATCAGGGTCGAGCAGCTATCGAGCGTGGCATTCACGTCGTGTGCGAGAAGCCGCTGGCGACGTCGGCCGACGATGCTCGTTCGGTGATGGAGCTCGCCGCCCGCAGCAACGTCCAAGCTGCGGTCTGCCTCACCAAACGCTCCTACCCGATGGTCGCCGAGCTGCGCAGCCGCGTGTTGGCTGGGACGCATCGGCAAGGTCGTTGCAGTCCGCGGCGAGTATCTGTCGTCCGACAGCTGTCACGACAACTACGGCTGGGGGTTCGACAAGTCGATCGCCGGGCCGTCGTACGCCACCGCCGACCTCGGTCTCCACTGGCTCGATCTCGTCGAACACGTCACCGGATCGCCGATCGCCTTGGTCGACGCACGCTTCTCCACGACCAGACCCATCCGCATCCGCGACGGTGAGGAAGTCCCGATCGATGTCGAGGACTACGTCCGCGTCTTCATCGAGCTCACCGATGGCACACCAGTGTCAGCGGTCTTCTCCGGGATCACGCCGGGTCAGCCCAACGGCTGTGCCATCCATGTCGATGGCCGCGGCGGCGGCCTCGACTGGCGGGTCGACACGCCGAACCAGTTGGGCCACCGGCCACCCTTCGGATCGACCGAGATCATCGATCGCGATCCGCCGCGACTGTCGGCCGAGGCGCAGCGGCGATCGTTCGCCCCGGCGGGCCACGTCGAGGGGTTCCCCGACGCCTTCCGCAACCTGTTCCGCGACGTGTACTGGAGCATTGCCGGTAAGGCGGTACCGTACCCCGACTTCGTCGACGGGTTTCGTGTAGCGACCCTGATCGATTCGATTCGGGCGAGCGCCGAGCGTGGCACAGCAGTAGAGGTACCCGCTCCACTGGAGAGGCACGGCCGATGAGTGACGTGGTCGACCAGCGGGTGAACGCGACCGGTCAACACGATCTTCCAGTCGTACGCGCTCTTCCCGCACATGAACGTCGTGCAGAACGTGCAGTTCGGGCTGCGGATGTCGCGGGTGTCGAAGGCCGAGCGCGAGGAGCGCGCCCCGGGGCTCCTGCCCTGGTGGGCCTCACCGAACGAGCCACCCAACCGGTGGCCGCGCTATCCGGCGGCCAGGCGCAACGCGTCGCGATCGCCCGCGCACTGGTCAACAAACCGAGCGCCTGCGCCGCGCGGTAGCCGCCGACTGGGGTCAGGCGACGTCGACCAGAGCGCGGCGCCAAGTGTGCATCATCGTGTCGCCCCCGTGGCCCTCGTCGTCGACGACGACGAGGTGGCTGCCGGGCCATGCCTGGTGAATGCGCCACGGCGCGTCGAGCGGCGAACTGACATCGAGCCGTCCATGAATGAGCCATCCTGGGATGCCGGCCAAGCTGTCGGCGTTGCCGACGATCTCGTCCGGTCCGAGCCAACAATCGTTTCGCCAGCAGTGCGTCACCTGGCGAGCGAACCCCAGTCGGAACCTGGCGTCGAGGTAGCGCGGGTTCGGCACAGCACCGGCGACCGTGCCGACGTGGGCGTCCTCCCATCGACACCATGCTGCGGCAGCAGCATCGCGCACTGCCGGGTCGGGATCCATCAGGAGCTGGTTGTAGGCATCGATGATGCGAAGTTCGCGAAGACCCGGGGGGACGTGATCGCGGAACTCGCGCCATTGCTCCGGGAAGAATCTGCCGGCCTGGACTGTGAGCCAGTCGTGGTCGGCGCGGGTGCCCGTACTGACCGCGGCGACCACGATCGCCGTCACCCGGTCGGGGTGGCGCTCGGCGTACGCGATGGCGAGGACCGAGCCCCACGAGAGGCCAAAGACGATCCATTGCGTGATACCGAGGTGTTCTCGCAACTGTTCGATGTCCCGAACGTGATGGTCCATGTCAATCGATTGCCAGTGCACGTTGTCGTCGGCGGCATACGGCGTGCTACGCCCGGCGGCGCGCTGATCGAACAGCACCGCGCGATGACGTTGCAAGTCGAAGTTCGCTCGAGCGCCGGGCGTGCATCCTGATCCCGGTCCACCGTGCAGGTACACGATCGGGACTCCGTCGGGCCGGCCGACCTGTTCGAAGTACAGGACGTGTCCGTCACCGACGTCGAGGCGACCGGTATCGAACGGCTCGGGGATCTGGCTGTCCATCGCCCGATTCTGCCTCTCGCGACCTACCGCGACGCCAAACCCATCATCTCGACCGATTGGACAGGTACCGTCAAGGGCGTGGCCGTTACTCGGATCGTTCTCGTGCGGCATGGCGAATCTCTCGCGCAGGAGCGCAAGATCGTGGGTGGGCACCGAGGCTGTGAGGGCCTCTCGGATCTCGGTCGTCGCCAGGCCAAGGCGCTGCATGACCGTCTGGCGCGGACGGGCGAGCTCGACGGCGCGGCCGCGCTCTACGCCAGCATCATGCCGCGAGCCATCGAGACGGCATCGATCATCAGTCCGGCCATCGGGTCGCTCGAGGTCGTGCGCGACTGTGACTTCTGCGAGATCCATCCCGGCGAGGGCGACGGATTGAGTTGGGAAGAGTACGACGGTCGCTGGCCGCCTGCCACTGCGTGGGATCCGGATCTGTCCCGTGACCCGGGCGGTGAAACGTTCAACGAGATGGCAGAGCGTGTGGCTCGCGGGCTCGACACGATCATCGAGCGTCATTCGGGGGAGCTGGTAGTGGTCGCCTGCCACGGTGGAGTGATCGTGCATTCGATGTTCCGTTGGCTCGCCCTTCCGCCCAACGGCACCGAACGAGCGTGGATGAATCCCGTGAACACCTCGCTCACCGAGTGGCGCTTCGGTGCCAACAGCCCCTATTCGAAGGTCACGTCGTCGACGGAGCTGGTCCGCTTCAACGACCACTCACACGTGCGCGGGGCCTAGCGGCAGTCCGCCAATCGACTCAGCGAGTCACGAGATCTCCGTCAGTGGCGGAGAATCGGTGACCTGTCACGTGAGTAGTGCGGCAGCCGAACTCACAGTTCGATGACTTCGCCGTTGGCGGACATCTGGCGGAGCTTGTACTTCTGGATCTTTCCCGACCCCGTCATGGGAAAGGCGTCGAGCTCGAACCAATGCCGAGGGGTCTTGTAAGGCGCCAGGTGTTCGCGCACGTAAGCGAACAGCTCGGCCTTGTCGACTCGTTCACCGGCGATCGGTCGAATGAACGCGGCCACTTCCTCACCCCACTTGTCGTCGGGAATCCCGATGACGGCTACCTCACCGACCTTCGGGTGAGCGAACAGCAACTCCTCCACCTCGCGGGGATAGATGTTCTCGCCTCCCCGGATGATCATGTCCTTGAGCCGACCTTCGATCCTGCAGTAGCCGCGTTCGTCCATCGAGCACAGATCACCGGTGTGCAGCCACCCATCGGCATCCACCGTTGCCGCAGTGGCTGCGGGATTCTCGAAGTAGCCGAGCATCACGTGATAGCCGCGCGTGCACAACTCGCCGACGGCGCCGATCGGCGCCGTTTCCCGCGTGACCGGGTCGACGATCTTCACCTCGGTGTGCGGCATCGCCCGACCGATGGTCTCGGCCTTGTCGGCGATGGAGTCGGCCGGATTGGTCATCGTCGCCATCGGCGAGCACTCGGTCTGACCGAACAAGACGGTGATCGTTGCCTCGAGCCGTTCCTGCAAGATCGTCACGAGCGGCGCCGGTACGGTGCTCGCGCCGGAGGAGAGATACTCGAGCGACGACAGGTCGGTCGAGCCGAAGTTGGGATGCTCGAGCATCGAGATCAGCATCGTCGGCACCGTCGACATCCCGTCGCATCGGTACGTCTCGATCAACTCCAACACCAGCGCGGGATCGAACGACTCGACCAACACCTGAGTGCCTCGCCTGGACACCGCTCCCACAACGCACAGCAGGCATCCGCCGGCGTGGAACATCGGCATGGTGGTGAGCCACACGGTGCCATCGGGCACCCCCATGAGATCCAAGGTGTGCGCCGAGTTGTTGACCACGGCACGGTGACTGAGGAGTGCGCCCTTCGGCAACCCGGTCGTTCCCGATGTGTACTGGATCATCGCTGGATCGCCGGGATCGACGGTCGGAAGCTCCCGCCCCGCCTCGCCGCCGGAGTCGAGAAGGTCGCTCCAGTGGTCGAAGCGGATCACCTCGCGCAGCTCCGGGCAGTTCGGCTGCAGTTCCTCGACGGTCGCCAGCATCGGGTTTCCGCGGAACTCGGGTTGGACGACGATGCCCGCCGCTCGCGATTGCCTGAGAACGTGTTCGGCCTCGTGCTTGCGGAACCCCGGGTTGACGGTCACCAGCACCAGCCCCGCCAGTGCTGCGCCGAACTCCATCATGATCCACTCAGGGATGTTCGGCGCCCAGACAGCTACCCGTTCACCCGGCTCGAACCTGCGCAACAACGCGTTGGCGGTACGTAGCGACGCCGAGTAGAGCTCGGCGTACGTCCACCGCCGGCGCGTCGTCGGATCGGGCGATCCGCAGATCAATGCCACCCGATCGGGCGTCGTCTCAGCCGCCCACGTCAACAGGTCGCCCAGTGTGAGGTCGCGCACCTCAGGCTCGACAGGGCCGAGCGCATGCGACATCGTCAACGGCATTGCCCACCCCCGAGGCCTCGGTGCAACTTCGATCCGAGCCTAGGTTGTACGAGTCCCTAGCCTGGTCTCGTCGACTCGGACGCATCGGCGATGATCCCGACGATCAGCCCCAGCGCGGCTGCTCGTCGGGGTTGATGCCCAAGCTCAGCTTGCCGACGAGCTCGTGCGTGAGCATCGAGTTGCCGGGATGGATGCGGCCGAGGCGAGCATCGCGGAAGAGTTGCTCGAACCGGCTGCGCTTGAAGATGCCGCCGCCGCCGGTGAGGTCGAGCGCCGCGTCGACGACGGACCATGCCCGATTGACGACGTCGTACTTGCAGGCGACGATCTTCACTGGCCAATCCATGCCGTAATCGACACCGTTCGACCAGTCGTCGCACACGCGGTCGAGGTGGGCGTTCATCGCTTCGAGGTGGATACGCATCTCGGCGATCGTGTGCTGTACCTCCGGGTGATAGGCCATCGAACGAGTCAAGGCGATGGATCCCCGGTGGTGCATGAGCGTGACCGTCTCGTCGAACGCGGCGTCGGGCGATTGCCGAGTACACGTCGGCGAAGCCGGCAGGACAGACCAGGATCGTCGCCTCGTCGGGTACGAAGGTGCGTCGAACGACACGATCCTCGACCGAGCACGACTGCTCGTCGATGGCTATGCGGGTCTCTCGACGCGCAAGATCGCCCAAGAGGCAGGTGTTCCGCTCTCGCAGGTCCACTACCACTTCGGCTCCAAACGCGGGATGGTGCTGGCACTGTTGGAAACCGAGAACCGTCGCCGACTGGCGCGGCGGTCGTCGATGTACGCGCAGGACGCACCGCTGTCGCGTCGGTACGAACAGGCCTGCGATTTCCTCGAGGACGATCTCGAGTCAGGGTTCGTCCGAGTCCTTCAGGAGATGATCGCCGCCGGCTGGTCGGCACCCGACATTGCCGAAGCGGCGCGAACACTCTTGTCCGGGTGGTACGAACTGCTCACCGATGTCGCCACGGAGGCCGCCGACCAGCTCGGCGGCCTCGGGCCGTTCAGCCCGCGGGAGGTGGCGACGTTGATCGGCAACCTCTTCATCGGATCTGAGGCGATGTTGTTGCTCGGGTTCGATCGCCAGCGGCTTCCGATCCGGTCGAGTCTCCGTCGCATCGGAGAGGTGATTCGCATGGCAGAACAACGCGCCGCGCAGAAGAATTCACGAGAGGTTCCAGCATGAGAGCAATCGAACCGACTGCAGTCGGCATCGCCCATCGCGATGGCGTCGACATCGCCTGGGAGAGCTTCGGCGAGGGTGAAACAGCGATCGTGCTCCTGCCGACGTGGTCGATCGTCCCATCGCGGTTCTGGAAGCTCCAGGTTCCGCATCTTGCTCGCCACCATCGAGTCGTCACCTTCGACGGTCGTGGAACAGGCCACTCCGGTCGACCGAGAGGTCCCGAGGCGTACACCTCTCAGCAGTTTGCAGACGACACGGTTGCAGTCCTCGACGCACTCGACATCGACCGTGCGATCCTCGTCGCCCTGTCGCGCGGAGCGCTGTGGGGCACTCAGGTCGCAGCCGACCATCCGCAGCGCGTCGCTGGACTCGTGGCGATCGGTCCCGCCGTGCCGTTGGCCGAGCCGTTGCCCGATCGCGCTGTGCACCCGTTCAATGAACCACTTGGCACGCACGAGGGTTGGGCGAAGTACAACGAGTACTACTGGAAAGACGACTTCCAGGACTTCCTCGAGTTCTTCTTTGCCCAGATGTTCACCGAGCCGCACTCGACCAAGCAGATCGAGGACTGCGTGGAGTGGGGCCTCGAGGGCGAACCATCGCTGCTCGCCGATACCCACAAAGGTCTCGAATCCGATGGCAGGGCGACGTTTCCGGCGCTGTGCGCCCGGATCTCCTGCCCCGTTCTGGTCATCCACGGAAACGCGGACGCAATCCGCTCGTACCAGTCAGGCGTCGCCCTGGCTCAGGCCACCAGCGGCCGGCTCGTCACCGTTGCCGGAGGCGGCCACGGGCCGCACGCACGCAAACCCGTGCTCGTCAATCGGCTCCTTCACGAGTTCGCCAACACGGTGACGGGTGAACGTAGGGCAGCGAAGACCACCTTCGGGCGATCGCCGCGTCGCGCAAAGCGGGCGCTGTATTTCTCGTCGCCGATCGGGCTCGGCCACGCCCGCCGCGACGCCGCCATCTCAGCCGAGCTCCACCAGCTCCATCCAGATCTCGAGATCGAATGGCTTGCTCAGCACCCGGTCACGACCGTGCTGGAAACCGCTGGCGAGCGCGTGCATCCTGCGTCGCAGGGGCTCGTCAACGAATCGGCTCACTTCGAGGACGAAGCACACGAGCACGACCTGCACGCCTTCCAAGCCATCCGTCGGATGGACGAGATCCTCGTCAACAACTTCATGGTCTTCCACGACGTCATCGAAGACCAGCGATATGACCTGGTGATCGCCGACGAGGCGTGGGATGTCGACTACTTCCTCCACGAGAACCCGGACCTGAAGCGGTTCGCATTCGCCTGGATGACCGACTTCGTCGGCTGGTTACCGATGCCCGACGGTGGTGACGCCGAGGCTGCGCTCACCGCTGACTACAACGCCGAGATGATCGAACAGCGGGCGCGTCACCACCGGCTTCGTGATCGCTCGATCTTCGTCGGCGATCCCGAAGACATCGTCCCCGACACGTTCGGTCCCGATCTCCCGTCGATCCGCCAATGGACGGAGGACAACTTCGACTTCGCCGGTTACATCACCGGTTTCGATCCAGCGGAGCTCGCGGATCGCGAGGCTTTGCGTGCCGAGCTCGGCTATCACCCCGACGAGCGCGTGTGCATTGTCACGGTTGGCGGCTCAGGTGTCGGTCTGTCGCTGCTTCGTCGCGTCATCGACGCGATCCCGATGGCCCAGCGTCTCGTCGACGGGTTGCGCTTCGTGGTCGTCGCCGGCCCGCGCATCGATCCACGCCGCCTGCCCAGGCGCAAGGGCGTCACCTACTGCAGATACGTGCCCGACCTGCATCGTCATCTCGCCACATGTGACATCGCCGTGGTGCAGGGCGGGGCTCACCACGTGCATGGAGCTCACCGCGAACCGCCGTCCGTTCGTCTTCATCCCGCTCCAACACCACTTCGAGCAGAACTTCCACGTGGCGCACCGGTTGCAACGCCACGGCGCCGGCATGCATCTCGACTACCGCGACGCAGTGGAGCCCGACGTGCTCGCCGCGGCGATCGCATCTCAGATCGATGCGCCGATTCACTATCTTCCCGTCAACCCGAACGGCGCCGCCAGGGCCGCCGCGCGGATCGCCGAGCTCGTCTAAAGGGTTACGTGCTTCGGAGTCAAGTCGCTGAGACGACTCCAGCGCTCGAGTGTCAGGCGCGCTCGAGCTCGCGGTTCATGCCGCGTTCGACCGCGTCGATCAGTGCCGGGCGCAGCTCCGCGGCCGAGATCAGCTTGTGGACCGAACCCATCCGCAGCGCTCGATCGACGCTGTGCACGTGGTCGAACTCCGACGCGACCTCGCCCAGCTTCTCCGACCGCACCGTGGCGGTGACGTCAGCCAGTTGGGCACGAAGACGGGCACGTTCGATCCCTTCGGCCTTGGCGGCCCGCTCCTCCAGCTCGGCGACCCGAAGATCTCGGCGTGCCCTCGAGTTGACCTCGCCGGCGAACACGACGGCCGCAGCAGGTGCGCCGCCGATGACGGATGCGCGCGAGCCCTCGATCGCGATCGTTTCCAATCCCTCGTTCAAGGCCTGCGAGAACACGACGAACGCGCCGCCATGAAAGCGGGAGATCACGCAGAACACGATGGGCCCGCGGAAGTTCACCACGGCACGACCGATCTCGGCGCCGTACTCGAGCTGCAGGGAGCGCATCGAGTCGGGAGAACCGTCGAAGCCCGACAGGTTGGCGAGCACGACGAGCGGGCGGTTTCCGCTGGCACCGTTGATGGCACGGGCCACCTTCTTCGACGAGAGCGGGAACAACGTCCCCGACGACCAGTTGTCGGGCCCGTCGGCCGGGACCAGACCGCTGCGGAGGAGCGGTCGCGACTCGATGCCGAGGAGGGCGACGGGGTGACCGCCGAGGTGAGCGTCCCAGACCACAGCGGTGTCGGCGTTGCGCATGGCCGGCCAGCGCTCCAGCGGTTCGTGGTCCTGGTCGGCCACTGCCGCCATCACGGTGCGGATGTCGAACGCCAGCTTGCGGTCTGGGTTGGTCTGTGGCGAGAAGATGTCGCCGACTCTCGTGAACGGACTCCCGTCGACGTGGTGCGGGTAGGCGCAGACGTCGCGATCGATCGGGTCGGCGGTCGTCGCCTGCCGGGGGAACCGCTCGCCTGGCGCGACGTAGGTGTGCGCGTGGTGGGCGAGCAGCACGCCGATCGCCCCGTCGAGGTCGGGCGCCCAGTACTGGGCCTGCCCGTTGGGTCCCATGATTCGCTCGTAGCCGCCGATGCCGAAGTTGTCGTCTGCCGATATGCCACCCGAATAGTCGAGGGCTTGCTTGCCGGTGAGCACCATTGCCGAATCGGGAGTCATCACGAGGATGCCCTTCGTGTGCATCAGCATGGTTGCTTCGGCGTTCCAATACGGCTGTGCGCCGACGTTGATGCCGGTCACCACCACGTTCACTGCGCCGCCGCGCTGCGTGAAGAGGATGATCCGGCGCAGCACGACCGCGATCCAGTCCATGTTCTCGGTGCCGCTGTCCATGGCGATCTTCGCTCCGGCAGACAACGCGAACCAATCGAGGGGTACACCGAACTCCTCGGCGAGATCGAGCGCCGCGACGATGCGCCTGCATTCGGGTTCGGCCAGTGAGCCGAGGGCGCGTGTGGGATCGCCCAGCAGGGTCACGCGTGCCATCCCCTCCGGGTAACGCTCGGTGGTGTTGCGCACCACCCCGACGACGAGGGCTGCCGTGTTGCAACCGTACGGCCGGTCGACCGGCACGAGACGGTCGCCGTCGAGGTCGTATTCGGCGAACGAGCCACCGGTGATCTCTGCTCGGGCGCCGGCCTGAGGAGCAGTGATCATGTCGAGGATCTCGTACGGATATGCGGTGCCTCGCCGTCGGGCTTGCACCACCTTGCGCGTGTACTCGTCAAGTGGCACCAGAGGCTCGGTCGGCGGTGCGCTTTCGGTCAGCACGAAACCGGCGCCCGTCGGGTTGGAGATCCGTAGCACGCGGTCGCGGAGCTCGCCGGTCACGGGATCGGGACGGCGGCAGCGCAGCACGATCCGCTCGATGCCGAGGCCTTCGGTCATCGGAGCAAGACGGCGCGCGATGGTTTCGATCTCATCGAGTCCCAAGAGAAGCGGTGGCCACACGTGAAGCGCGACGCGGTTCCAGTGGAGGCGACGCTCTGGTGGGCGGCGAGCTTGGAACTGGCGGATGCCCCCGAGCGCCTCGATCAGCACGCGTTCCAACTGGGGGAGTGCGACCACGTGTCCGTCGTCGTCACGAATGGCGGTGAGGTCGCGCACCTCGGCCAGAGCGAACAGTCGCTCATCGTCGGGATTGTCATGGGCCCGAGCATGGAACAGATAGACGTCGTCGGCAGCGGGAAGCGCCTCGATCGCGAAGTTCCGAAGCCGAGAGAGGCGTAGGCGTGTGGCCATCAGTGGGTGGAGCCCACGCAGGAACTTGTCCTCGATGAAGCCGGTCGGCGACCACCGGAACGTGTGATGTCGCAACAAGCTCATCCGCTCTGTGCCGACTCGCGCAACGACGACGACGACCCGACGCACGCTCGGTGGAAGCGAGGATGCGTCGAGCTTGATGCGGCAGGTTTCGGCAAACTCGTCGGGATCGCCGAGTGGTCCGGTGGACCACGCATAGAAGTCGACGACCACCGTCTCGTCCGCGGCCAAGGCTTTGCTCGAAGCCGCCGCGGCGGCCAGCATCCGCTCGAGCTCGTCGATCGACCCCGTAGTGGTGAGCACGTGGACGCGGGCTCCTACCTCGTCGTCGTAGGTACCTAGCAGCATCGGGTGCTCGCTGCCGACGACTGCCTCCAGGTCGCCGAGTGCTCGCATGCGGTAGTAGCGGCGAGTCATCACCTCCAGCGCCATCCATTGCTCGGCGACGCCCGTTGTCGACATCCGACCGAGCAGGACGGGGGCGAACGGCAGCGGGCAGTTCACGAGAGCGTCGATGTGATCGGCGCGCTCCTCGGCCTCGGCATCGGCGAGCGCTGTGAGGTGCAGCTCCATCGCCGCATACTGGGCCCGGTGAGCGTTCGCCAACACCGGCTCATCGAAGCGGTGGAAGCGAACCTCGCGAGCAAGATCGGCAATCACGGGATGGCGATGCACCGTCGCGGCGATGAGGTGACCGAGACAGGCGCGCAGCGCGTCGCCGTCAGTTTCGGACACTGGAGCGTGCAGCCAACGCTCGAGCGTGGCGACGACGACCGGAACTTGCGTGTCGATCCGCTGTTGTGACTCGAAGATCCGGAACAGGGCGTCCTGCAGAGCCGGGCCGGGCTCGAGCGATCGCACGTCGTAGTGCGCGACAGCGCGCCGGAGGTCGGCCACGAACCGGTCGGGCAGACCTTCGCGAACAACGTCGAGCGAACGAAG
The DNA here is from genome assembly GCA_963720775.1 of Ilumatobacteraceae bacterium. GTDB lineage: Bacteria > Actinomycetota > Acidimicrobiia > Acidimicrobiales > Ilumatobacteraceae > JAENVT01. Next base: position 258,898 of record CAVRGR010000006.1, read on the forward strand.
ATAGGCGAAGAAGTACTCCTCTGCGCTGCGTAGCACGAGGTCGGTCTCGTGCTCGTCGTGACGGCTTCGGAAGAGCACCCGAAGATCGGCGAACAGCGTGACGAGGGCGATCTCGCGTTGCAGAACGTGCGGGTCGGCCGCCAGAGCGATGCAGACCTCGGCTTGATCTTCGAGGGCGGCACGAGCATCGGCGGGGTGTACGTCGTAACCGAGCATCAGGTTGCTGAGGGTGAGGAGGTTGGAGTCGGAACGCTCGGCCATGGTGACCTTCAGGGCCGCGACCGTCGATGACAGTTGCAGCTCCGTGCTGGGCGTCGTGGGATCGTCGGCGTTGGGCTCGAGTCGTACGAGAACCGCTCCGGCGGGGACATGCACGTTTGTGGAGACGAGCACCTGGCGGACTCGACCGGCGCTGGAGGCGGTGACAGTCGTCTCCAGCTTCATGGTCTCGACAACGGCCACCGCGTCGCCGACGGCGAGCTGGTCGCCGGGTGCTACGCGTACCGACACGACCACACCAGACATCGGGGCGCGGACGAGGCTGCCGTCGTCGCGCACGAACTGGTGAGCGGCGCCGTCGATTTCGACATCGTGGCGGGTCCCCGAGGTCGACGATACGACACGAAAGCTCGCTCCGTTGATGGTCATCCGACTCTCGAACCGGCTCGTGCGGCGGAGATCCACGTCGACTCGGGTGCTGCCAAGACGAACGAGGTAGGTGGTCGGGCCGGTACGGGACACGTCGAGCGCGTAGCGGCTGTCGTGATGCAAGAGCTCGATCCGCTGCGAGTTGTCGTTCGTCGCCTGTGGGCGACCCCTTCGAGCCCACGCGAAGAAGCTGGCGTGGGCGCCCATCAGCGCGGCGTCGTATCCGTCGATCGCGGCCACCAGGAGAGCAGGAATCGAGTTGGGCGGTTGGGTGTCGATCTGTGATGCATTGGTCGACACCCCCGAGGACAACTGTTCGATCAGCAGCCCGCGGTTGGTGGCACCGCCTTCGACCACGACAACGGTCTCGGCCAGCGCTCGCGCCAGACGAACGATGGCCGCGTTCCGATCGCAACCCCATGCGGTCAGACTGGCGATGGCGCCGCATCCGTCAGGCGACAGGTTGTCCTTCTCGGCAACGCTCCGGTCGACGCGCACGCCGGGGCCACCCGGTAGGCGCAGCAACTCAATTCCTCCGACCGTGCGGGGGACATGTGTTTCGGCGTCTTCGGCCTGCAACGACACGGTTACCGCGAAGCCGTTCGACGGCGGAGGCGAATCATCCAGGCTGCCCCCGTCGGCGATCAGCAGCTGGAGCCTCACGAGATCGACTCCGGTGGTCATCTCGGCAACCGAATGGGCGCCGCCGAGGCCAGGCCGTACTCCCGTGCAGGAGCAGGCACCGTCGGCATCGATGGCGAACATCACCGAGCACGCGCCCGCACCGGTGGCATTGCTGAGCAGCTGGTGGGTTTCGTCGCGGATGAGTCGATCCAGCGCAGGGGTGAGCATCGCCGATTCGATCAGCGCGGTGCCCTCGGTCAAGCCGATGATCCACGTGGTGCCTGAATCGTCGACGATCGCGTGCGCGTCTACGCGCCGCGCCGCCTCCGCACTGGGCGATGCGGCGGGACTCTCCGTGGCGGGCGCTTGCAGGGCGCCGACTCGCCGGATCCCGAGCTGCGCGCAGGCCGCGGCAAGTAACGGACGGCTGTCGAGCGATCCCGCACCGTCCCACATGACGTCGGCGGCGGCTGTCCGCAGAGCGTCTTCGATCGCAGCCGGGTCGGCCCAGCCGTCACCCGCGACCGTCACCACTTCGTCGGCCTCGCGAACCCACAGGTTGCCGGCATCGGCAACACCGACGAGCGCGACGACCCGCAGATCCCGGGCGTGCTCCAGGCGGTACTCGCGCACTGCGCGAATCAGACCGAGGGCGATCTCGCCACCGTCGACGACGGCGATCCGGCTCAGTGTCGGGGGGCGAGGATCGGCGCTCATTGCATCGCTCGGCGCAGGGGCGCGAGCGCCTCTTCGTCGATGCTGCTCGGAAGGGCGATGGTCTCGTAGGCCTCGATGGCGATGCGCACGTGACCGGCATCATCGATCACCATCGCATCGACTCCGCGACCGTCTGCGCGTTGCGTCACGACCGCTCGCCACGTGCCAACCGCTTCCGTCACCGGGAACAGCAGCACGCGCCCGACCCGGAGCGGCAGCGCCAGGCGGCCGGTCGTGCCGAGCTCCAGGATGCCTGCTGTCTGGAAGCACAGCTCGATCAAGCGAGGCTCGACCAACAGCGGAGCGTCGGCGGGTTGCTGGTTCGCCGGCAGATCGCGAGCGAGCGAACCGATCACGCGGTCGCCGTCGCGCCATGCGGCTTCCAGAACCTGGTACGCGGGACCATGGAAGTAGATGCGGTAGATCGCATCGGCACCGACGACTGCACCGGTCGCTTCGCCCGCGACATCCGCCGAGCGCGTCTGCGGCACCGTGCGCGTCAGCAGCACTCGACCGGTGAAATGGGTGGTGAGCTGCTCGGGCTGGTTGGCCAGCGCCCGTCGGCCGCGCAGGCTGCAGTCGGCCACCAGGTCGGCGCCGACCAGGCGAGGGCGAGCGACCAGTTCGAGAGTACGAGGCTCGTCACGGAAGAACTTGCACGGCGCGGCGAAGGTGATGTCTTCGACAGCGGCGACGGTCCACCCATCGGCGGAGGCCGCCGCCACCTCGGCGAAGCCTTCGATGCCCATCGCACCGGGCAGCACTGGTGTGCCGTCGATGCGATGATGGTCGAGGAAGTTCTGCTCGACCGGGTCTAGGGCGACGTGCGAAGCGAGACCGTCGGCCAATGTCCAGCTGGTGAAGGCACCGAGCATCGGCCCGGCCGTCGTACCGACCGCGGCGTGAGCGGCGACGGCATCGAGCCCGCCGTGTTCCTCGCGCTCGGCTTCCAGCATGCCGAGGCTTCCCGCCACGACAACCTCGCGGCCGGGTCCGGCGGCGATGATCTCGCGCCGCACCGCGGCGATGCCGATCTCCGGGGGCAGCATGTCGATTCCGGCGATCCCCATCATCTTCGGGATCGAACCGCGACTCGCCATTCCGATGCCGGCCCACGCAGTCCAGTCAATGGCGATGCCCCGTGTGTCGGGGCGAGTGGTGCGGAAGCTCGACACGCTCTTGCACAACAGGTCGTTGGCGGCGCTGTAGTCGGTTTGACCTCCGTTGCCGAAGCGACCGGCAATCGAACTGAAGACGACCGCGGTGCCGAGTGGAACGTTCCCCAACCCGTGGAGCAGGTTGAACCAACCGTGGCTCTTCACGCCGAACACGAGATCGTATTCCGGCTCCGGCTTGTCGTTGAGGGTGTGGCTGATCTCCAGGCCGGCGCAGTGCAACAGCACGTCGACGCGGGCGTCGTTCTGGCGCACAGCCTCGAGAGCGGCGTCGACGGCGACGCCGTCGGTTAGGTCGACCTGATGCCAGAACGCCGTTCCGCCGGCGCGGCGAATTGCGTCGATGGCGTCGGCGGCAGCCTTCGCCCGTTCCAGGTGGGCGAGCTCGCGCTCGACGAGTGCCGGTGTTGCTCGTTGGCCGCTGGCGGTGATGCGTTGTGCCAGGTCACGCTTGAGATTCTCACGATCGACGACGAATCTTTTGAGGTCGGGATTGCTCGGGTCCGGCTCGGCGACGAGGTCGAGCAGGTGGAACGTTCCCGCGCATTCAGCCAGATCCGTGGTGATCGCCGAGACGATGCTGCCGGCGGCGCCGGTGATCACGAGCACGCTGTCGGACGTGAGTGACCTTTCGGCGCCGCCGTCGATCGCCAGTTCGTCGGCGAGGGTGACGCTCCAGCGTTGCCCATGCGCTCGACCGATCTCCACGGCTCCTGGATCGCGAAGCGTCTCATCGACGAGCAGCTCAGCGATCACAGCGGCTTGTTCGTCGCCGCCGAAGTCGACCGCTTTCACCAACGCCTCAGGGCGCTCTCGGGCGTAGGCCTTGGTGAAGCCGGTGACAGCACCACCCATCGGCGCGCTGGCCCCGGCAGCGTCGTAGCCGTGGTGGCCCCCGAGGCGGGTCGCGCTGACCAGGAAGGTCCCCCGCGGTGCAACGTCTCCGTAGAGCTCGCGCATCGCCGCGGCAAGAAGCCTCACTCGAACGCGGAGGCATTCGTGCCACCCAGCGGAGTCGAGCGTCGCATGCGGACCTTCGTCGTCGAGGGCAGGCAGCCAGTACACACCCATCGCCGGGCCCGACCCTCGCCACGAGGCAAGCCGAGCGACGAGCGCTTCAGCCTCCGGCGCGTCGTCGATCACCAGCGTGTCGACGCCCAGCGCTTGCAGGCGCTCGACGAGCGCGCCGGACACACCACCACGATCGGCCATCACGACCACGCGGTTGCCTGTCTGCAGCGCGACGCCGGTCGGCAGGCATTGGTCGAGCGCCGGGCGCAGCACGGTTGTGGCGACACGTCGGGGAAACCCTGCGGCGTCGGCGATCTCGATTTCGGGCTGGGATGCGGTCGCCGGGGCGGTGATCGTGGTGGCGGTGGTGGTGGTTGGTGTGTGTGGTGTGCGGTCGCGGACGAAGCCGATGACGTGGTTGATGGTGGGGTAGTCGCGGAGTTGGAGTTTGTCGTCGCGTTCGATGCCGTATTCCTGGCGGATGGTGGCGAACAGTTCGGCTTGTTTGACGGTGTCGATGCCGAGGTCTGCTTCCATGTCGAGGTCCATGGCCAGCATCTCGGCGGGATAGCCGGTCTGTTCGGCGACCAGGGCAACGATGCGCGCCGCGATCGACTCGACGGTGTCAACCGACGGTGCCGGCGGCGCGACCGGCGCGACTGGTGCGACCGGGACGGTTGGGCCGGAGCGGTGGTGGTGGTTGGTGTGTGTGGTGTGCGGTCGCGGACGAAGCCGATGACGTGGTTGATGGTGGGGTAGTCGCGGAGTTGGAGTTTGTCGTCGCGTTCGATGCCGTATTCCTGGCGGATGGTGGCGAACAGTTCGGCTTGTTTGACGGTGTCGATGCCGAGGTCTGCTTCCATGTCGAGGTCCATGGCCAGCATCTCGGCGGGATAGCCGGTCTGTTCGGCGACCAGGGCAACGATGCGCGCCGCGATCGACTCGACGGTGTCGGCGGTGTCAACCGACGGTGCCGGCGGCGCGACGGCGCGACGGCTGGTGCGACGGCTGCGGCTGGTGGGACGGTTGCGGCCGGAGCGGTGGTGGTGGTTGGTGTGTGTGGTGTGCGGTCGCGGACGAAGCCGATGACGTGGTTGATGGTGGGGTAGTCGCGGAGTTGGAGTTTGTCGTCGCGTTCGATGCCGTATTCCTGGCGGATGGTGGCGAACAGTTCGGCTTGTTTGACGGTGTCGATGCCGAGGTCTGCTTCCATGTCGAGGTCCATGGCCAGCATCTCGGCGGGATAGCCGGTCTGTTCGGCGACCAGGGCAACGATGCGCGCCGCGATCGACTCGACGGTGTCAACCGACGGTGCCGGCGGCGCGACCGGCGCGACTGGTGCGACCGGGGACGGTTGCGGCCGGAGCGGTGGTGGTGGTTGGTGTGTGTGGTGTGCGGTCGCGGACGAAGCCGATGACGTGGTTGATGGTGGGGTAGTCGCGGAGTTGGAGTTTGTCGTCGCGTTCGATGCCGTATTCCTGGCGGATGGTGGCGAACAGTTCGGCTTGTTTGACGGTGTCGATGCCGAGGTCTGCTTCCATGTCGAGGTCCATGGCCAGCATCTCGGCGGGATAGCCGGTCTGTTCGGCGACCAGGGCAACGATGCGCGCCGCGATCGACTCGACGGTGTCAACCGACGGTGCCGGCGGCGCGACGGTTGCGACTGGCTGCGGCTGGTGGGACGGTTGCGGCCGGAGCGGTGGTGGTGGTTGGTGTGTGTGGTGTGCGGTCGCGGACGAAGCCGATGACGTGGTTGATGGTGGGGTAGTCGCGGAGTTGGAGTTTGTCGTCGCGTTCGATGCCGTATTCCTGGCGGATGGTGGCGAACAGTTCGGCTTGTTTGACGGTGTCGATGCCGAGGTCTGCTTCCATGTCGAGGTCCATGGCCAGCATCTCGGCGGGATAGCCGGTCTGTTCGGCGACCAGGGCAACGATGCGCGCCGCGATCGACTCGACGGTGTCAACCGACGGTGCCGGCGGCGCGACCGGCGCGGGCGCGACCGGCGCGACGGCCGCGACGGCAGCTTCGACCGCCGGAGTCACTGGTTGGGGTGCGATGGGCTCGACGGGAACGGGGATGATCAGCGCGGGTGGCGGCACGGTGGTGTTGGGGCCGTGATCGATCAACCGCAGACGTCGCTGAACGACTTCCAGCTCGGCAGCGGCGTCGCCGCTGATGCGGGTGAGCCATCCAGCGAAGGTCGTCGGGTCGCTGATCCGATAGCCGTAGCCCAGCGCGTCAGGAAGGTGGCGTTCGCCATCGGGCGCAGGAACGCGCCGAATCAACGTCATCGAGATCTGTGAGCCAAAGCCGGCGGCCAGCCGGAGGGCGTAGTCCACGGGGTACGAGCCGCCCTTCGACACGTTGAGGGGACCCAGCTCCGGGTCGGGCTCGCGGAGGTTGGCAACCGGCGGGACGATCCCGGTCTCCAGCGCCTTGATCGCCACGACGTCTTCGATGCCGACAGCCATCGGATGCCCGGTGAAGCCCTTTGTGTTGGCAATGACCAGTCGGTCGGCGTCGGCACCGAACACTCGGCGCAAGGCGAAGATCTCGGCGGAAGCACTACCGCCTCTGGCCGGTGTGTACGTCTCGTGCGACACGAACACGGTCGCAGGGGCGATGACGTGGCGGTCGATGCCAGTGCGGGTTTCGGCACCCGCGACCAACCGTTCCATGACATCGCCCATGTGGTCGATGTCGAGCCGGGTGCCGTGAAAGGCGCTGTTCGCGGTGACGGTACCGAGCACTTCGCAGATCGGCTGCAGCCCTCGCTCGCGTGCTGCGGCGGCTTCCTCCACCACTATCGCGGCAGCGCCCATGCCGAGGATCATCCCGTGACGCCGCCGGTCGAACGGCAGGGCGGCCTCGGTGACGTCGTCGTCGGTTGCAGCCGCGCCGGTGGCCAGGAAACCTGAACCGAACCAACCCAGGAGCTCGTCGGACGTGACATCGTCGGCAGCTATCACGACGACCCGCCGGCAGCGGCCGGCGCGGATCCAGTCCTCCGCGATCGCCACAGCTTGAGTAGTGCTGGCGCACGCCGAATTGATCTGGGTGTTGGGACCGCGTGCGCCGATCAGGTCGGCGAACTGTGAGTGGCCCATCGACAGGACGCGCAGCAGGAAGCGACGGTTGAAGCCGTACGGCTCGTCGTCGATGAGCTTGCCGAGATCGTGCAGCCGTCGGTCGATCTCCTTGACCGCGATGTCGGTTCCGTCGACGTCGACCAGCCGGGCGCGGATGGCGAGCAGCTCGGCTCGTTCCTCGCGGCGGGTTTGGTCGGTTGCGAACGCGTGCGTTTCCGAGGCGAACTCCTCGATCCCTGGGAACGCGGAGGCGAAGATCACGCCGGTTTCGTCGCGCAACGCGTCGGGCAGACCCCATCGCTCGGGCAGGTGCGTGCCGAGGTGGGTCGTCTTGTAGCGCATGACCAGCGGAATGCCGGCATCTCGCAGCGCGTCGATGCCGGCTGCGATCGCCAGCTGTGTGTTGCGACCGTAGGCGGCAACGCGGTCGGCGTCGACGCCGAACTCGGCGCTGAGGTCGAACTCACCGGCGCGGGCAGCGAGCTTGAGCACGTCGTTCTGGCTGTCGATCGTCTGGAACGACGCGCCGTCGTCGCTCTTGACCAGCCGTGTGATGCGGTGCTCGAGCATCTCGTTGCGGATGCGCGTCGGGATCAGATCGATGAACTGCTCACCGTTGAGGAGCAGACCGAGGTTGCCGTCGTCGAAGACGCGGTCGGTGCCAGGAGTGCCGAGCGCCGCGCCGGTGATGACGACCGGCTCGTCGACGCCGTGCGCTCGGCCGAGTGGGCTGAGCGTCTCCGTTGCCGTGGAGGCCGGTGCCTCGATGACGGGTGCCTCGATGGCCGGTGCCTCGATGGCCGCTGCGATGTCGCGGCTGGTTCCCAGGCCTGCGGCGTACAGGCCGCACAACGCCTGGTTGAAGCTCACGGTGTCACCGAGCTTGGGGTGATTGGTGGCGAGAGTGACGATGTTGTCGTCGTCGCCGAGCACATCGGCGGCGAAGCCGCGCAGCGCCCACTTCGGACCGACCTCGACGAACACCGTCGCGCCTGCCTCGGCGAGGCGATGGAGCCCGCCGACGAACTGCACCGGTGAAGCCACTTGGCGTGCCAGCAGGTCGAGAACTTCGCCTGCCGTGCCTGGACCGGTCGGATAGAAATCGCCGGTGACGTTGGAGATGATCGGCAGAACGGGTGGCCGCAACTCCAGGCGTTCGAGCGTGCGGCGCAGCGGCTCGCTCGCCGGGGCCACGATCGAGGTGTGAAACGCGTGGCTCACCGGTAGCCGTGCGGTGGCGAGTCCTTGGTCGTTGCATGCCTTCTCGGCGGCGATCACCGCATCGGACGCGCCACCGATCACTGATTGACTGTTGGAGTTGACGTTGGCCACGACCACGTTGCCGTCGATCGAGGCGACCAGTTCCTCGACGGTCTTCAACGGCCCCATGACTGCGACCATCAGTCCGTTGTCTTCGATGGTCAGGCTCGCCATCTCGTGACCGCGGGCGCTCACGGCCTCGAGCGCAGCCTGGAACGACAGCATTCCCGCGGCAACGAGAGCGGCGTACTCGCCGAGGCTGTGGCCCATGACCATGTCTGGCGTCACCCCGTACTCGCCGAGCAGACGGGTGAGGGCGATGTCGACGGTGAGCACAGCAGGTTGGGTGATCTCCGTGCGGCGCAGCTCGTCCTCGGCTTCGGCGACGCGCTCCGGCGACGCCGGATCGACGAAGATCACGTCGGTCAGTGCACGATGCAACAACGGAGTCATCACGTCGTCGGCTTCGGCAAACGTGGAAGCAACCACCGGCTCAGTGGCGCGCAGTCCGGCAGTCATGTTGACGTACTGCGATCCCTGACCGCTGTAGAGGAACGCCACCTTGCCGGCCTGGCCACTGCCGCGGAAGATCCCGCGACCCTGGAGCAGCTTCCAGGCCCTTCCACCTCGAGCCAGGGCGTCGAGGGCGGCTTGGGCCTTGGTAGCCAGATCGGCTGCATCGCCGTAGTCGATGGCGATTCGTTCGGGCGCGGCCAGGGCGGCGGCCGTGGGTGCTTCGATCGGCGGCGCCGTGCCCGCGGAGGCGGCGGCTTGCACCGTGCGCAGCTGATCGCCGAGCTCCGCTTCGGTCGCCGCGCCGAGGAGCAACGCCCCACGCTGTGGGGGCTTTGCGCTGCTCGTCACCTCGGCGGTCGCACGGTTCGAACCAAAGTCGGCGCCAACCGCGACGACACGCGGCCGATCGCTGGGGATGTGGCCGGGAACGTATTCCTCCATCACCACGTGGAAGTTCGTACCGCCGAAGCCGAATGCGCTCACGCCGGCGCAGCGCACCTGTCCGGTGGGCACCTTCCACTCGGTGAGGTCGGTGTTCACGTGGAACGGCGACTTCTCCCAGTCGATGTTCGGATTCGGATTGCGGAAGCCGAGGCTGGGCGGAATCGTCTTGGCGTGCAGAGCGAGGGTGGCCTTGAGCAGACCGGCAGCTCCGGCGGCGGCCTTCAGGTGACCCAGGTTTGACTTCACCGACCCGAGGGCGATCGAACCGGCGGCGATGTCGGCCGACCCAAAAGCGTCGGCGATGCTGGTGACCTCCACGACGTCACCGACTCGTGTCGACGTGCCGTGTGCCTCGACCAGTGAGCACGTTGCCGGCGAGAGTCCGGCGTTGCGCCAGGCTCGCTCCACGGCGAGCCGCTGGCCGACTGGGTTCGGCGCTGTGATGCCCTTGCCGCGGCCATCGCTGGCACCGCCGATGCCGCGCACGACCGCGTAGATCCGGTCGCCGGCGCGCTCCGCGTCGGCCAGCCGCTTGAGGACGAACAACGCCGCGCCCTCGCCCATCACGAATCCGTCCGCACCCTCGTCGAACGGACGGGTGCCGGTAGCGGAGAGCGCTCCGATCTTGCAGAACTTGACGAAGGTCGACGGGCCCATGTTGCGGTCGATGCCACCGCTGATCGCCACATCGAACTCGCCGGCGGAGAGGCCGGCAATCGAGGCGTCGAAGGCGGCCATTGCCGACGCGCACGCGGCGTCGACGATGAAGTTGGGGCCGTGGAGGTCGAACAGGTTGGCAATGCGCCCGGCGATGCAGTTCCCCAGCTCGCCGGGCATCGTGTCTTCGGTGATGTCGGGCGTGAGGCGATCGAGACGAGTGTGGAAGTCGGCAAGGATCGCGGCGCGGACATCTGCCGGCAACTTGACGAACGACGGCGACTCGTCGAGCTCGCGGGCCAACTCCGGATAGGCGATGCGCAGCGCCGTCTGGTAGTGCTTCTCGCCTCCCATCGCGTTGCCCAGGATGACTGCCGTGTGCTCGGTGTCGATGGTCCGCTCTGGCCATCCGTAGTCGACGAGCGCAGCATGAGTGCAGGCGACGGCCCACTTCTGGGCGTCATCCATGGAGTCGCCGACCTTCGGCGGGATCGGGAAGTGCCACTGCATCGGTTCCCACTCCCACTCGCGTACCCAACCGCCGATCTTGGAGTAGGTCTTGCCGGGCGCCTTGTGATCGTCGTCGAAGTACAGGTCGGAATCCCAGCGGTCCGCTTGCACCTCGCTGATCGAGTAGCGACCCTCTTGGATGTTGTTCCAGAACGTGGCGACGTCGGGTGCGTCGGGAAGGATTGCCCCTACCCCGACGATGGCGATGGGTGCTGCGTGTGTGCTCATGAGTCTCTCCCGTACACCGCGGCGGCCACCGCGTTCATGTCTTCGATGAGGCCGCTCTGCGCGGCCATCACTTGCGTCAATCCGACCAGCGCGTCGAGGCCAGGCTCCACGTCGGCACCGCCACCGTGAAGCCATCGAAGGCCCTCGGTCGTCACCTTCAGCGCGGCCTCGCGTGCGAACACGCGGCTCATCGCCGCCAGCGCAGGGGCATCGAACCGATGATCACCCTTGTCGGGCAACCCGGCGGCAGCAGCACGGACCGCGCGACGTGTCAGGGCTGCGGAGCATTCGGTCCAGGCCACCCATTCCCCGAGGCGCAGCAGCACGTGCTGGTTGCGAGTGAGCCGGGCGGCTCGACACGCTTCCATCACCTCGGCCAGCGCGTGGTGGGCCAGCGCGGCCACATCGGCGCCGGTTGTGGGTTCGGTGCGGTGCAGGGCTTCCAGCGCCTCGGCCTGCTCGTGGTAGTAGCGCCCGGACGTCTTCAGGTGCTGCTGCCAACGGTCGCGGCCGATGGTCATCTCCATGATCTCCGACGTTCCTTCATAGATCGTCGTGATTCGCACGTCGCGTTTGATCTTTTCGACCATGTACTCGTGGACGTAGCCGTAACCGCCGAGCGCCTGGATCGCTGCGTCAGCGGCAGCGTTGCCGGCCTCGGTCGCCATGTACTTGGCGATCGCCCCCTCGGTGTTGAACAGCGCGTCGTCGCTGTCGATGTGCTCGGCTGTCTCCTCGATGTAGGCGCGGGCGGCCTCGAGACGGATCACGTGCGGAACGATCAGCTTGTGGGTGTAGCCCTGCTTCTCCGACAGGGGACTGCCCGCCTGGATCCGCTCGACCGAGTACGGGATAGCGCGATCGAGTGCAGCCCATCCGGCGCCAAGACCGAAAGCCGCCACCATCAACCTCGTGTATCCGAACACCTGCTGGGCCTGCACGAGCCCCTGGCCCTCGACGCCACCAACGAGTCGGTCGGCGTCGACATTGACATCGTCGAGGAAGAGGGCGGCCGTGTTGCTGAGGCGGATTCCGTGCTTGTTCTCGTGTTCGCCGTGGTCGAAGCCTTGAAGACCTCGCTCCAGCACGAACCACGACGGACCCCCCGGCGCTTTGGCGAGTATCGAGTACAGATCGGCGACGCCGCCGTTGGAGATCCACTGCTTCTGTCCGGTGATGCTGTAGCCGACGACGATGCCATCTTCGATCACGGGTGTCGCCACGGTCTTCAACGCTCCGAGGTCGCTTCCGGCTTCCGGTTCGGTGGCGCCGTAGGCCATCAGCAGGCCCTCCTCGGCGATGCGGGTCATCCACTGCTTCTTCTGCTCGGGGGTACCGCCGACGGTGATCGGGTCGCTGCCGAGGAACGTGGCCAGAACGGCAGTGGCGACGCCGACGTCGATGCGGGCCATGCGCTCGCACACCCGGTAGATGTCGAACGCTCCACCGCCCATTCCGCCGTGCTCCTCGGCGATGAACAGGAGCTGTACCCCAAGCTCGCTGCTGCACATCTTCAGGATCACGTCGGCCGGGAACTCGTCACGCTGGTCGAGATCGATCAGCGCGCTGTCCGGCAGTTCCCGACGAGCGAACTCGCTGATGGAGTCGAGGATCATGTCGAGGGTCTCTCGATCGAGTCCCGATCCGGATTTGAAACTCATAGCTTCCCCTCTCGCGTCGAAGGCACTCCGACGGCTGCTCGGGCCCTAGGTCCGAACGTACGGAAGTTCCCGCCCGATCGTCAGGGCCGATTGACCCGAAAGCGTCGGGAATTCATGGGCCCTCGGTCCGCCTGTGCGAAGCTTGATCCGATGCTCACGTGGCACTCGCTCGGCGAGCGCGACCTGCCCGACTCCAGCGACTGGCTGGCTGCCGGCGAAGTCGACCGAATGGCGACGATGCGCTTCACGAAGCGACGCGGCGAATGGTTGCTGGCCAGGTGGACCGCGAAGCAGACGCTGGCGGCTCAGCTCGGCCTGGGGGGCGATGCCGCCTCGCTGGCCGCCATCGAGATCCGCACGATCATCGGCGGCGCGGCCCAGGGTGCGCCGGAGGTGTTCGTCGACGGCGTTCGACGCGAGATCGGCATCTCACTGACCGACCGGGCCGACTGGGCCGTGTGCATGGTCGGCGCCGTCGACGAGCTCGGCTGCGACCTCGAACTGGTCGAGCCGCGCTCCAGGCAGTTCGTGAGCGACTTCCTCACCCCTCTCGAGCAAGCCGCCGTCGCCGATGCCGCGGTCGAGGGGTCGGGCGACGCGATCGCCAACCTCATCTGGTCGGCCAAGGAGAGCGCCCTGAAGGTGCTGCGCACCGGTCTGCGCCGCGACACTCGATCTGTCGAGGTCTCCCTGCTGTCGGACCTGCCGGTCGATGGCTGGCAGCGCCTCGTGGTGCGCACCGAGGAAGGTCGCGACCTACCCGGTTGGTGGCGGAAGTACGGCGAGTTCTTGCTGACCGTCGTAGCGGGCGTCGCGGTGCCCCCTCCACGTCCGCTCGTCGACCCACCCGGCCTTGCCACTGCCAAGCCCTCGCACTCGTGGCTCACCTCACCTCTTGTCGATCGGGGTGGCTGACCGAGCAGAATGCGTCGCATGGAAGTCGGATTGCCTGATCGCGCCCAAGTAGTGATCATCGGTGGAGGCGTCGTCGGTTGCAGCGTCGCCTACCACCTCGCCAAGCGGGGCTGGACCGACGTCGTGCTTCTGGAACGCAACCAGCTCACATCGGGCACCACGTGGCATGCGGCCGGCCTGATCACCACGGCCCGCCCGACGTCCGGGATGCGCCAGGTGGTGAAGCGAAGCATCGAGGTGTTCAAGACGCTGGAGGCCGACACCGGCCTGTCGACGGGATGGGAACCGACCGGCACGCTCCACCTGGCGACGAACCCCGACCGTTGGGAGGAACTGAAGCGACAAGCGTCGGTCAGCAAGCACGACGACATAGCCATCGACATCCTCGACGTCGATCGAACGCTGGAGATGTACCCGCTGCTCAGCGGGGTTGGGCTCGCTGGGTCGCTGTTCTATCCCGATGACGGGCGCGGCAACGCGACCGACACCACCATGTCGCTGGCCCGTGGCGCCCGCCGGCGCGGCGTGCAGATCTTCGAGAACCTGCCGGTCGTCGGAATTCGCAGCGATGGTCGGCGGGTGAGCGGCGTCGACACGGCCGCCGGTTCGATCGAGGCCGAGTACGTGATCAATTGCGGCGGCATGTGGGGCCGGCAACTCTCGGCGCTTGCTGGGGTGCGCGTGCCGTTGCAGGCGTTGGCCCACTACTACGTCGTCACCGAGGCGATCCCCGGCTTGGCTCGTGGATTGCCCACCATCAAGAGCTCCGACGACTGGATGTACGTGAAGAACGAGGGTGAAGGCTTGATGGTGGGATTCTTCGAGCCGGGCAGCCACCCGTGGCAATCATCGGGAATACCCGACGGCCCCGCCTTCGTCCAGCTTCCCGACGACTGGGATCATCTCGGTCCGTTCTACGAGATCGCCATGAAGCGCATCCCTGCGCTCGTGCAGGCCGGTATCCGCCTGTTCTTCGGGGGTCCGGAGAGCTTCACACCGGACGGCGTGTACCACTTCGGCGAGGCACCGAACTTGCAGAACTTCTACATCGCCGCCGGCTTCAACTCGACCGGCTTCCTCACTGGGCCGGGTATCGGCTCGGTGCTCGCCGATTGGCTCGTCGACGGCCGGTCTCCGATCGATCTGCCCGAGGCCGACCCGGCGAGGGTGATGCCCCACGAGACGAACCGGCGGTTCCTCGAACAGCGCGTGACCGAAACCCTCGATGTCGCCTACGACATGCACTGGCCATACTTCCAACGCCAGAGCGCGAGGCCCTTGCGACGCAGCCCGCTCTACGATCGCACCGCGGCGAATGGCGCCGTGTTCGGCGAGCTGCTGGGTTGGGAGCGGCCCAACTGGTATGCGCCTGATGGTGTGGCTCGCCAGTACGTGTACGGATACGGCCGCCAGAACTGGTTCGAGCACGCTGCTGCGGAACATCGAGCTGTTCGCGAGTCTGTCGGCGCGTTCGACATCTCCACCTACGGGAAGTTCTCGGTTCAGGGTCGTGATGCCGTACGCGCGCTGCAGCGGATCTGCGCAGCCGACGTCGACGTGCCAGTCGGACGAATCGTGTACACGCAATGGCTGAACCGCTTCGGCGGGATCGAAGCCGACCTGACGGTCACTCGCCTCGGTGACTGCGAGTTCCTGATCCTGTCGGCGCCTGCGACGACGCCGCGAGATCTGGCATGGATCCGTCGACACATCGCCGACGATGAGTTCGTGACCGTCACCGACGTTTCGGGAGCGATGGCGATGATCGCCGTGATGGGTCCCGACTCGCGCGTGTTGCTGCAGGGGTTGACCGACTGCGATCTGTCGAACGAAGCGTTCGCTTTCGGTACCTCGCGGGAGATCGATCTCGGTCTCGGATACGTCCGTGCGACTCGGATCACCTACGTCGGCGAGCTCGGTTGGGAGCTCCTGGTGCCCTACGACATCGCTGCCCACATCTACGACACCGTGATGGACGCCGGCTGTCGCCCCGCCGGCTACCACGCACTCAATTCGCTGCGCCTCGAGAAGGGCTACCGCAGTTGGGGCCACGACATCTCTGGCGGCGATTCGCCGTTGGAGGCTGGGCTGGCGTTCACGATCGCCTGGGACAAGCCGGGCGGGTTCGTCGGGCGAGATGCCTTGATCGCCCACCGCGAGCGTGGCATCCAGCGGCGGCTCGTGCAGTTCGCGCTCGACGACCCCGAGCCGTTGCTGCTGCACGGCGAGCCGATCTTCCGTGACGGCGCCTGCGTCGGTCACCTCACGTCGGCCATGTACGGCCACACCATCGGGTCGTCGATCGGTATGGGGTACGTCTGCGCTCCATCTCCCGAACACGAACGCCGTTGGTTCGAGGAGGGCGGTTACAGCATCGAGGTGGCGGGTGTCACCGTGCCCGCTCGGGCCTCGTTGCGGGCGATGTACGATCCAGCCTCGGTACGAATCCGAAACTGAACCGAGGAGACCACATGTCGAAGTATCTGTTCATCGCCAACTACTCGGCGGACGGAGTGAAGGGTGTGCTCGCCGCCGGTGGCAGTGCTCGTCAGGCCGCGATCGCCGCCGCGGCCAAGGCCGCGGGAGGTTCGCTCGAGAGCTTCTACTTCGCGTTCGGAGCAGACGACGCATACGTCGTCGTCGACCTGCCCGACGACGTCGCCGCAGCGGCGCTGGCCATGCAGGTCGGAGCGAGCGGATTGGCGTCGACCCGCACCGTCGTGCTGCTCTCTCCGGAAGATGTCGACCGCGCCGCCAAGGCGCCGAACGCCTACCGTCCGCCGGGCTCCTGACCAGCCGCAAGGGCGAAAGGTCCCTCAGCCAGCCAGGACCCGAGACAGAAGGTGAAGTGCGTGCGGGAGGTCGTGGCTGGGGGTCGAGCCGAACCCGATGACCAAACCCGGCGGCGAGTCGTGAGCCATCCAGCACGATGCCAGGTCGCCGACCGCCACGCCGGCGCGCTCGGCGCGACGGCGTACGGCGTCTTCATCGGTGCCGTCGTTGAGGGACGCGGTGACGTGCAGTCCGGCACATGTGGGGGTGAAGTCTTTGATCGAGCCGGATCGCACCGCGTCCGCCAGGAACTCGGTGACGACACGATGACGGTCGCTGTAGACCCTTCTCGTGCGACGTAGATGGCGACCGAGATGGCCGTCGGAGATGAAGCGGTTCATCGCCGTCTGCTGCGGCTCGGCCGGTTGCCAGTCGCAGAGTTGACGTAGTTCGAGGAAGTTGCCGACGAGGGCATCGGGCAGTACCACGAACCCGATCCGCAGAGCCGGCGACAGCGTCTTGGAGAACGTGTCGACGTAGACCACACGCTCGTTCTGGTCGAGTCGCTGCAACGGCTCGAGCGGTCTGGCGACATGTCGGTACTCGGAGTCGTAGTCGTCTTCGATCACGATCATGTCGTGTCGTTCGGCGAATTCGAGCAAGGCCAAGCGCCGGGGGAGGCTCATCACGACTCCGCTCGGGAACTGATGGGCAGGCGTCGTGTACACGAGGCGCGTTCCGGGGGGTATGCGTTCGACGACGAGACCTTCGGCGTCGACGGGGACGGGACGAACGTCGGCACCGAACGCGGCGCAGAGCCGGCGGACTGGTGCGTAACCGGGATCCTCGACGGCGACGATGTCGCCAGGCTTCACCAGCAGGCGAATCGTCAGATCGATGGCCTGTTGGGCGCCCGACGTGACGACGATCTGGTGGGCCGCCGGTTCGAGACCCCGCGACCTGTTGATCCAGTGGGCGATCGTCTCGCGCAACGCCGGCAGGCCACCCGGATCGCCGTAGGCGCGCGGCGGTTGCTCCAGCGCGGCCGTCATGCAACGCCGCCACACCACCGTCGGAAACAGCATCGGATCGGGTGAACCCGGACGAAGATCGAAACGCGGCGAGATCGCGAAGCGGTCCACTTCGCCGGAGCTCGCCGACGGAGGCGCGCTCGATGGCTGACGGGGGGCCTGCCGCGGACTCGCCGGGTTGACGAACGTACCGCCGCCGCCTCGGCCGTCGAGATATCCCTCGGCCACGAGCTGGTCGTACACGGTCGTGATCGTGTGCCGCGACACACCCAGCTGGGTGGCCAGCTCTCGAGTTGGGGGCAACCGGTCGCCGACCAACACTCGACCAGAGGCGATCGCCTCGCGCAGCTGGCGATAGATGGAACGTGTGACGGACCTGCGGGCCGTCGGGTCGACGAAGATCTCCAGCGGGCTGGCCGGAAGCTTGGTCTGGTGAAGTACTCCGGAATTGGACATGGTCAGATACCAAAGTGTGCCGTACCGTCAACCGTGATGCAAGAACGAACTGCGTACCCGCACTCGGTGACCCCGGTCCACATCTGGGTCGATCCGATCTGTCCCTTTGCCTGGCTGACATCGCGCTGGCTGCTCGAGGTCGAACGGCAGCGACCGATCAGCGTCACGTTCCACCTGATGAGCTTGTCAGTGCTCAACGATGGCCGCGACAACATCTCCGACTTCTACCGCGACCTCGTACCTCGTGCATGGCCGGCGGTGCGCGTCGCGATGGCCGCCGAACACCACTACGGCGACGCCGCGTTGCGTCGTCTGTACGAGGCCCTCGGAAACCGGATCCACGTGCACGACCGCGCCGCCGACCGAGCCCTGATCGTCGAGGCGCTCATCGAGGCAGGGCTTCCTGAACGTCTGGTCGACGCCGCCGATTCCACCGACTACGACGAGCTGCTCCGTGCAAGTCATCACCGGGGCATGGACCCCGTCGGGGAAGAGGTCGGCACACCGGTGATCCACATCCCCGGTGACGACGGCAAGACCGTCGCGTTCTTCGGTCCCGTGGTCACCCCGACTCCCCGTGGTGAGGCCGCGGCGAAGCTGTGGGACGGCGTCGTTCTCGTTGCCGGCAGCGACGGCTTCTTCGAGCTCAAGCGATCGAGGACCCGACAGTTGTGCTTCGACTGAGCCACTGGAGATGTGGGATCTACAGTGGCCCGCAACGATGAGATCGACCCCTCGACTACAAGGCCCCTCCGCCGAACTGGTCTCCAACTATCTGCGCCGGCTCGGCATCGAACATGAACCCCCGTCGGTCGAGGGTCTGTTCCACATCCATCGGGCGCATGTCGAACGCGTTCCGTACGAGACGACCTGGCTCCACATGGGCGAGCAGTGGGACATCGACGTCGACTCCTCGATCGAACGCGTCGCGGTGGGTGGGCGCGGGGGTTACTGCTTTCACCTCAATGGTTCGCTCGCCCGGCTGTTGGCCCTGTTGGGTTACGACGTGTCCCATCACGTCGGCGGCGTGCACGGCCCTGAGCCGTCGGCCGATGACCTCACCAATCACCTCGTGCTCGTCGTGAGCGGGTTGCCGTCGGCGGACAACCCGAGCGGCCAGTGGTACGTCGATGCCGGGTTGGGCGATGCGCTACGCGACCCGTTGCCGCTTCGTGCCGGTACCTACCGGCAGGGCCCGATGACATTCGTGCTCGAAGAGACGCCTGGTGGGATCGCTGACTGGCACTTCATCCATGATCCGCTCGGTGCGTTCGCCGGCATGAACTTTCGATCGTCGGTGACCGAGCTCGATGCGTTCGAGAACATGCACCGACATCTCTCGACCTCACCCGAGTCGGGTTTCGTGCGCACGGTCACCGTGCAGCGTCGCGACCGAGCCGGGGTCACGGCACTTCGGGCACTCACCCTGACTCGCCGCGACGAGAACGGGACGGCGACATCGATCGTGACCGACCGGAACGAGTGGTTCACCTTGCTCGCCGACGAGTTCCTACTGACGCTCGACGGCGTCGACGATTCGGCGCGAGATCGCCTGTGGGCGAGCGCAGTCGCCTCGCACGACACTCGGGTCTCCACCGACTGACGCGCCTGCCAAACTGGTCGGCATGAGTCGATCACTCGGTGGAACAATCGTTTCGGGGGTCGTGGCCGGAATCGCCGGAACGGTCGCCATGGACCTGCTCTGGTACAAGCGGCACCGGGCCGAGGGCGGCACGTCGTCGTTCGCGACCTGGGAGTTCCAGTCCGACTTCGATGGATTCGCCGATGCTCCTGCCCCGGCGAGAGTTGGCAAGATCCTGGCTCAGAAGGCCCACATCGACCTGCCCGACCGTCTCGCTCCGCTCACCAACAACGTGGTCCATTGGTCGACCGGCGTTTCCTGGGGCGTCGCTGCCGTCATCCTGCGCAAGTTGCCCGGGGTCAGCGCGATGAAGTCCGGCCAGCTGGCGGGCGTGGCCGCGTGGGCCACCAGTTACGCCGTTCTTCCGAAGTTGGGGGTCTACAAGCCGATCGCGGAATACGACCCGAAGACGCTGTGGAAGGACCTCAGCGCGCACCTCGTGTTCGGCAACGCGGTCGGTGCGGCCAGCCTCGCCTTGCGCCGCTGACGGTGCCGTGGTGCTCTGCGACCTGGAGCTCCCCCCGTCACGACAGCGGTCTCTGCGTCGAATGACGATTGATCAGGCATGTGCCGCTCCTCCAGTCACAGGATCGCCGGGTTGACCAACCCGTCGGGAACTCGGCCGGCGAGCACGGCGATGACGGAATCCGTGGCTCGTCGTGACATCTCCGCGAGGGACGCAGTGCTGATGCCCCCGACGTGCGGGCTGACCACAACGTTCGGAAGATCCATGAGGGGCGAATCGTGTGGCGGCTCGACCTCGAAGACATCGAGGGCGGCGCCGGCGATCACGCCGTCGCGGAGGGCGCGGAACAATGCACCCTCATCGACCACCTCGCCGCGCGAGGTGTTGATCAGGACAGCGTGTGGGTGCATCCGCCGCAACGCATCCTCGTCGATCAGGTGACGGGTGGCGGGCATCAGTGGGGTGTGCAGCGAGACGATGTCGGCGCTCGACAAGAGCTCGTCGAGCTCGACCGCCGGCGGAGATTCCGAGCCGTTCATCGCCGGGTCGGCAACGAGCAGCTCCACGTCGAAGCCGGCCAGGCGGCGGGCCACGCGGCGGCCGATGTTGCCGTAACCGACCAGGCCGACCGTGCAACCGGTCAGCGACCTGGGTGTGTGAACGCCCGTCCGATTCCAATCGCCCCTGCGTACCTCGGCGTCGTTCTCCGGAATGCGCCGCAGGAGCGCGAGCATCAGAGCGATGGCGTGGTCGGCAACCGTGTCTTCGTTGGCCCCCGGTGTACTGGTGATGGCGACGCCGAGCTCCGTGGCCGCAGAGACGTCGATCGAGTCGACACCGACACCGACGCGGGCGATCACCTGAAGGCCCGGACTGTCGCGCAGGACGTCGGCCGTGAACGGGTCGGTGCTGACGATCGCCCCTGCGGCATCGGCGCACAACGCCAAGAGGTCGCCGGGAGCGCGCAACCCGCGCTTGGGCGCGAGACGCATGACACAACCCGCTGCAGCCAGGGCGCCGCCGAGCTCGGGGTGATCGGTGTCGTAGTCGGGAAACGTGATGAGGACTATCGGCGCCCCTCCAGCGGCGATCCCACGGCGGCGCACCCGGCGATCAGATCATCCGGCTGATGAGGCTGTCAAGCAGCCGCCGTTCAATCGTCGGCGGCGACATCGAGATCGACACCGAATGCGCGGATCGTGCTCCACGCTGCACGGCGCGCCGACTCGAACCCGGTTACAGCAGCGAGGAACGGGTCGCGCTGGATGGCCAGCAGCGAACCGGCGCGGTTGGCCGTCACTGTCGCTGTGCGTCCCATGTTGGCCAGCAGTGCGATCTCACCGAAGCCGTCTCCCCGTTCGACGGTTCTCACGTGCAGTCCACCGACCACGATGTCGTACGAGCCGTCGGCAACGGCGTAGAACCGATCGCCTTCGTCGCCCTCCGACATCACCACCTGCCCGGCTTCGAAGGGAACTTCGATGGCTGCGCGCGCGACGGTCTCGATGGCCAGCGGCGGTAGTGGGGCGAACGTGGGAATCATGCGCAGCAGACCGATCGCCACGATCGGGATGTCGGCGCTGTCGTCGGCGACACGAAGTGAACGAAAGGTGAGCACCAGGAGCGCGGCGAAGAACACCCCGATGCCGATGAGCGCGTCGTCGACGCCACCCACAGCGATCAGGATCTGGGCAATGATCGAACCGCACAGCATCCCCACACCGCCGAACAACTCGATCGCCGCGAACACCGATGCGACTTGGTGCGGTGGCGTGGCGCGCTGCAGCAGCATGCGGCTGGTGAGGTCGAGCAACGAGCGGCTGAATCCGGCGAGCGGCAACAGCACGAGCGCCGTGGCGAGCGCTGGAGCAAGCCCCAGAGTCAGCAGAGCGACCACGACCGTGCCGAGTGCGCCGATCAGCAACGGGGACAGTCGCTCGCGTCGCACGAGGAACGCCGATGCGAGCGCGCAGGCGACCGCGCCGACTCCGATGCTCGTTGCCAGGAGGCCGGGTCCCGACTCGCCGAGACCGAGCTCGTCCTTGGCGAGCACCACGACGATCAGGTCGAGCGATCCGACCAACACGTACTGACCGCCGGCGATGGCGAGCACGCCCGTGGCACCTCGTCGTTCACGCAGCGCCATGATGCTGCGAAGCACGAGTCGCGTCGCGCCGACCGAGCCGTCGCCGTGCGCAATCGTGGCCGGCGATGCACCGACGACGCTTCCCCGTGAGGCCGAGATGCTCGTGCTCGTCAGATTGAGGGCGGCGCAGACTGCCAAGACCAGGGCAGGACCCTGCAGTGCGAGCAGCGCAGTTGCCAACGCAGAACCGCCCAGCGTGCTGACGCTCTCGCACGAGCTGATCCAGACGTTTGCGATGGTGAGCTCGCCCGCCGAGCGCACAATGGTCGGCAAGAACACTGCTGAGGCGGGCAAGAGGAACGTGAACGCCCCTGCGGTGATCGCGCAACAGCCGACGACCACGGCGATCGGCGCCTCGGCGAAGGCGCAAGCTGCTGCCGCGCCGAGTGCGACCGTCTGCACGATGTAGGCCGTGAGGCGAACACGATCAGGCCGGCGATGTTGGGCCGCTTTGCCGGCCGCCGGTGCAGCGAGGGCGATGGGAACCAACAGCGCCACCGACGAGAAACCGGCGGCACGTGCGCCTCCACGATCGAACGCATAGACAAGGGCGGCGATGTAGAACGCCCACTCGGACAAGGTCGTGAAGAGAAAGGCGACGGTGTAACGGACGAGTGTCTTGTTGCCGAGCGCCGACCGCTTGATCGCGCTGACATTAGCGTGGGGCTCATGCGGCTCACGCCAACCGATCGCGATCGGTTGCTCATCTTCACCGCGGCCGAACTGGCACGTTCCCGCCGGGCCCGCGGCCTGCGGTTGAACGTCCCCGAGGCGACCGCATTGATCGCCGACACGGTGTGCGAAGCAGCGCGCGACGGCGCCCGGTTGATGGAGTCCGCCGCGGCGGGGGCCGCCGTGCTGACCGTCGATGACGTGTTGCCGGGAGTGCCGGACATCGTGCGCGAGGTCAAGGTCGAAGCGGTGTTCGATGACGGCACGCGCATGGTCGTGGTGCGCGACCCCTTCGGCGGCGGCAGCCTGGGTGCAGACGCGCCGGGTGCCGTCATCACTGCGGCCCGTGCGCCAATCGCTCCTGCGGGGCTCGTGCACCTCGTCGCCACGAACACATCCGATGTGCCCGTCAGCATCACCTCGCACTTCCACTTCTTCGAGGTCAACCCGCGTCTCTCGTTCGAGCGTGCCGCGGCGTACGGGATGCGGTTGGCGATCCCTGCGGGTTCGGCGTTGCGCTTCGAGCCCGGCGTGCCGACCGACGTTCTGCTCGTGCCGATCGCCGGGTCGAGAGTGGCGATTGGATTCGCCGGCCTCGTCGACGGACCTCTCGACGCACCCGGTGCCAAGCAGTCAGCTCTCGCCCGGGCCGAAGCGCAGGGTTACCTCGGGGCCCGATCGTGAGCGACGAACGGCATTCGCACGGACAGTTCGAACACAGCCACCGGAGCGGTGAGGTGCCTCACGACCATCTGCACCCCGACGAGATCCTGCCGGACGACTACGCCGCGATTCACGGGCCGACGGTCGGCGACCGAGTTCGGCTCGGTGACACGGGCCTTGTGATTGAGATCGAGTACGACGCCCAGCAGCGAGGCAACGAGTTCCTGGCCGGGTTCGCGAAGACGGCACGCGATGGGTTGCTCCTGAAAGCGGCGGCCGTGCGCGACACCTGCGACGTGGTGATCTCCAACGTCGTCGTGATCGATGCGACGCGAGCGGTCGGCAAGGTGTCCATCGGCATCCGCGCCGGCCGCATCTGCGGCATCGGCCGGGCGGGGAACCCCGACATGATCGACGATGTCGATGTCGTCGTCGGCACCGGCACGGCGATCATCTCCGGCGAAGGCCTCATCGCCACCGCAGGGGCGATCGATACTCATGTTCATCTCCTGTCGCCGCGAATCATGGAGGCCTCGCTCGCATCCGGTGTCACCTCGATCATCGGCCAGGAGTTCGGGCCCGTGTGGGGCGTGGGTGTGAACTCGCCATGGGCATTGCGTCACGCCTTCAACAGCTTCGATCAGTGGCCGGTCAACATCGGCTTCCTCGGACGGGGCTCGTCGTCGGACGAGGCGCCTCTGGTGGAGGCCCTCGTCGAAGGCGGAGCGTGCGGGTTCAAGGTGCACGAAGACATGGGGGCGCACACACGAGCGCTCGACACCGCACTCGACGTCGCCGAGCGATTCGATGTTCAGGTCGCGCTGCACACCGACGGGCTGAACGAGTGCCTGTCGGTGGACGACACCCTCAGCGTGCTGGCCGGCCGAACGATCCACGCCTTCCACATCGAGGGTTGCGGTGGTGGTCACGTGCCCAACGTCCTGAAGCTCGCCGGAGTACCCAACGTGATCGGCTCGAGCACCAACCCGACCCTTCCGTTCGGCCGTGACGCACTCGACGAGCACTACGAGATGATCTTCGCCGCGCACGGGCTCAACCATCATTCGCCCAGCGATCATCACCTCGTCACCGATCGCATACGCGGGGGCACGATGGGTGCGGAGGGGGTGCTGCACGATCTCGGTGTCATCGGCATCACGTCGAGCGACGCGCAGGGCATGGGCCGGGCCGGCGAAACGGTCCGCCGCACGTTCCAGCTCGCCGCCCACATGAAGCGTCGGCAGATCGAACAAGATGCCGGCCATGGGCCGACCGCACACGACAACGACCGCGTTCGTCAGTACGTCGCCAAGCTCACCATCAATCCGGCGATCGCCCATGGCCTCAATCACGAGATCGGCTCGCTGGAGATCGGCAAGCTGGCCGACATCGTGCTGTGGCGCCCCGACCACTTCGGGGCGAAGCCTCAACTCGTGCTGAAGAGCGGGTTTCCTTCCTACGGGGTGACCGGCGACCCGAACGCTGCCACCGACTCGTCACAACCACTGGTGCTCGGCCCGCAATTCGGTTCGTTCGGTGCCACGGCGGCCGACCTTTCGGTCGCGTTCGTCAGCCAGGCCGCTGTCGATGCCGGTGACGACCACATGACCACGCGTCGACGGCGGGTCGCGGTGAAGGGCACGCGCAACATCGGCCCGGCCAACCTCGTTCTGAACAGCCGCCTCGGCCAGGTCGACGTGGATCCGACGACCGGGGTGGTGTCGTTCGATGGCGACACCGTCTATTCAGAACCAGCCGAGTCGGTATCGCTCAGCCGACTGTACTTCCTCTGACGAAGTCGCGATCAGTGGGTGTGGACGATCAACACGTTGCACGGGGCACGCTTGGCCACGTCGCCGGCAATGGAGCCGAGCACCCGGGCCGCGCCCTGAACGCGCTTGTTGCCGACCACGATCACCGATGCGTCGAGGCGCGTGGCCTCTTCGCAGAGCGCCGTCGCCGGATCGCTGAGCACCACTGCGTACGTGACCGGAACGGTGGTCTTCAGCTCCCCGACGAGGGCCTTGAGCGACTCTTCGGCGACTCCGACCGAATCGAAGTTCCAGGTCTCGGACCCGCCACCTCGGACCTGCTGGCTGGTGTTGCGCGTCATGGACAACACGATGTGCAACGGCTGGTTGTACTTGCCGGCCATGTCGGCGGCCTCTTCGGCCGCCATGCGGGCTGTGTCACTGCCGTCGACACCGACGATGATCTCGTTCACGGCGCCTGACGCTAACAGAAGCTCTCAGTCGGCGGCGCCGGAGAGGCGCATGTGGCTCATTCGCCAGTTGGCGACGGCCAAGGCGATCACGGCGACGATGAAGAGGCGCACGATCGCACTTCCACCTTGCGGTACGCCGGCTCGTATCAACCGGCTCGGCGGGTCGTCGAGGAAGCCGACGAAGATCGCCCGTGATTCCCACGTCGGCGAGAGTTGGGCGATGCCGGTGAGCTCCGCGCCGAGCAGTCGCTCGACGAGGAACACGATGGCGAGCGACCACACCGCGGTGCGACGGGTGATGCATCCGATCGCGATGAACAGGGCGACGTACGACACGCTGCCGACCGCCGCGGCAATGAACGCGGGACCAGCACTCGATGGTGCGCTGGCTACGAATGCGGCCAATGCGGCGGCAGGGGCGATGGTGACGAGGGCGACGAACGAGCCCCCCAACCAGCGTCCGAGCACGATCTGCCAGGTGGGCGTGGGAGAGAGCCAGGTGAAATGGAAGGTTCCGGAACGCACTTCGGCGCCCAAGACGGAGTCGCCGATAACGAGCGCGGCGATCGGCATCAACAGGGCGAAGATGCCCTCGGCGGCGACGTTGGCGAACGCCCGCTCGGGCGTGTTGGCGTTGACCGCGTGGGCGAGCAGGCCGAACAGCAACGCGCCGGCACACGGCAACAGGACGGCGAACCACCGCTTCGGCGGAACGCACGACTGCAACGTGTAGATGAAGATGGCGGCGAACCTCGACCGCCCGCGCCCTGGTGCGAGTTGCATCGGTTCGGTCATCGGACGAGCTCCCGGAACAGGCTCTCGAGCGAGTCGTCGAGAGCCCGCACTTCGAGCAGACGAATCGACGAATCGCGCGCCAGGCGCGGTAGTGCGACGGCCAGTTCGCGCGCTTGCACGGTCTGTATGACGAGCCCGTCGCGCGACGAATCGAACGTTACGCCTGCTACTGAATCCAGAACTATCAGCGCGGCAGCCAACTTCCTGCCACCGTCGGAGCGCACCAGCACGTGCCGCGGACGGTCATCCATGGCGTCGCGGATGGCGTGACGCCCTCCTGCCGCGGCGAGTCGACCGTGCATGAGAACGATCACCCGCTCGGCCATGCGCTCGACTTCGTTCAGCACGTGCGAGCTGACGATCACCGTTCGGTTGCTGGTGCCCAGTTGCTTGAACAGTTCGATGAGGTGCAGGCGCTGAACCGGATCTGCACCGTTCAGCGGCTCGTCGAGTACGAGCACCTGCGGATCGGTGACGAGTGCAGCGGCGATCTTCGTTCTTTGACGCATGCCCTTGCTGAACCCGTCGACGCGGCGGTCGGCCGCGTCGAGCATGGCGACGGTTGCCAAGGCCTTGTCGGGTGCGTCGCGGTCAGCCACGCGAAAGAGGTCGGCGGTGTAGCGCACCAGTTGTCGGGCAGTGAGACCGGCGGGCACGGCCTCGTCTTCGGGTACCAGCGCCATGCGACCGTGAACCTGCCGGTCGCGTCGCGGGTCGAGGCCCTCGATCCGGACCGTTCCCTGGTTGACACCGATCAGGCCGGTCATTGCCCGCATGAGCGTGGTCTTGCCCGCGCCGTTCGGTCCGAGCAGACCGGTGACGCCCGGCCCGAACGAGCAGCTCAGCTCGGAGAGCGCAACCTTCGGCCCGAACCACACCGAGACGTCGGCGATCTCGACCGTGGCATCGACGGCGAATGCCGGATCGGTGCTGTCGGGTGGTTGATTTGCTGAAAGCGACATCAGCGTTCCACCCAGCGGTAACGCTGCACGAGAACTCCTGCGCCGACGAGCAACACGGCCAGGTAGGTGGCGATTGCGAACGGCCCGCCGTGGCCGACACCGGCGAGCGGTGATTCGGGGTCGATGTGGCCGATGAACACCAGATCGCGCAGGAACAGAGGAAGCCCGAGAACGTTGATGAGACCGCCCACCGAGCCATGTCCGTTCACGATGTCGCCGACGATGATGCTCGACGAGATCGAGGTGATCAGGAACAGCCCGATGACGGCGGCACCGGCGACGATCCGACGGTCTGTCAGCGAGGCGACGGCCACACCGATGACTGCGTAGTAGATGGCCAGAAGGCCGACCGAGACAGGCACCTTCCACAAGACGTCCATGTGACCGGCGAAGTAGTGCGCCGCGCTGTCGCTCACGAGCATGTTGCCGACGAACAGCACCACCTGCGGCAGGAACGAGAACGCAAAGAGAATGGACGCGATGGCACCGACCTTCGACACGACGTAGTCGATCCCCGTGAGCGGCCGAGCGAACATGAGGGGTAGCACGCGCTGCCGACGGTCGGGGCACATGACATCGGGAGCGACGAGGGCCACGAACAGCAGCAATGCCGACGAGACCCCGACGTAGTCGCGGTAGGTGATGATCTGGATGCTGTCGACCGCGCGATCGCGGGTGACGTAGCCGATTCCGACATTGACGATGGCCGGTACCGTGACGATGCCGAGCAGCAGGATGGGCGCGAACTTCTGGCGCCAGGAGCGGCGGATGCCCAATGCCCGGCGGATCGACGCCTTGTACAACGCGAACGCCGCCGCGCCGCGCAGGCCGCGGGGACCTTCGTATGGGCGGTAGCCGCGGTCGTAGACGGCACCGGCGCCGCTGAGGCTCATGACTGGCTCCCGGCGAGACGGAGGAAGACCTCGTCGAGCGAGGTCAAGCGTGTCGACAGTCGATACAGCGGAAGGCCGAGCTCGGCAATGACATCGCGGAGTGCGTCCATCTGATGGTTGCCCTCGACGGTGACTTCGACGACGCCGTCGTCGGTCGTGGCCGACAGACCGATCTTGGCCAGACCAGTGGCGAGCTCGGCGCCGCGCACACCGACGTCGACCGTGACGACTCCGGTGCGTTCGAGCAGCGAGTCGGTGCCGCCGGACACGACGAGTCGGCCGGCGTCGATCATCACGACGTGTTCGCACACCTGTTGAACGTCGTCGAGGAGGTGTGTTGCCATGATCACGGAGATCCCGAACGTGCCGAGGCGGGCGACGAGGGCAAGCATCTCCTCGCGGCCGAGCGGGTCGAGGCCGGCTGTCGGCTCGTCGAGGAGCACCAGTTCCGGATCGCCGACGAGTGCTTGAGCGAGCTTGGCTCGTTGCCGCATACCCGTGGAGAACCCGCCGATCGGGCGGAACCGAGCCTCGTCGAGGCCGACGAGATCGAGGATGTCAGACGCTCGCTGACGTGCCGCGCGGGCCGGCAGCCCGCTGAGCTCCCCGAACGTCGACACCACATCGGCCGCGGTCTGATCGAGTGGCAAGCAGTCGTGCTCGGGCATGTAACCGAGGCGTGACCTGACCCCTATCGGGTCGACGGCGACATCGATGCCGCACACCTCGATGCGTCCCTCGGTCGGCTTGGAGATGCCCAGGAGCAGGCGGAACATGGTGGTCTTGCCGGCGCCATTGGCCCCGACCAAGCCCACGAGACCTCGAGGCACGTCGACCGTGAGATCGTCGAGGGCGATCACCCCCGGGTATCGCTTGGTGAGGCCGTCGATGCGGAGAAGGGAGCCAGCTAGCACGACAATGGAGAGTCTGGCACGTCGGAGCTAGAACTCGATGACGAGTCGGCCGCGGGTGCCGCCGGCTTCCAGGATCCCGTGGGCCTCCCAAGCGCCCTCGGGGGAGAACGCTCGGGCTACCCGGAGGGTGACGACGCCGTCTTCCGCGAGTTGTCGAAGCTGTTCGAGCTTCGCCTGCGCGCGTGCGTATTCGCGCACCCACACGGGGTGGATCGTGATGCCGCGCTCGCTGTCGTACGACACCGTGCGCACCGCCGCCAAACCACCGCCGTCTCGTACCGCGGGCAATGCCTTCGCGTTGAGCAGCGCTCCATCGGCCAGGCCGTCGACACCGTCGGGCACGATTGCCCGAACTCGGTCGGCCACGTCGTCGCCGCGGGCGACCACCTCGTCGGCGCCGAGCGAATGCACGAGAGCAGTGTCGGCCGGCGATGCGTCAGCGATCACGCGCAGACCCTCGGCCTTGGCGAGTTGAACGACGTACCCGCCGAACGCTCCGGCCGCGCCCGTGACGGCAAGTGTCTGGCCGGGTCGGAGAGCCAGCAGGTCGAGCGCGAGGCGAGCGGTGAGACCGTTCATGGGCAACGTCGCTGCTTCGGCGAAGCTCGCCCCGCGAGGGATGCGAGCGACCGATTCGATGGGCACGACAACATGTTCGGCGTAGGCGCCGTGCGACCCGCGAGGAACCACGATCGCCATCACGAGATCGCCGATCACCAGTTCGGTGCTGACCCCCTCGCCAACCTCGTCGAGCAGGCCCGCGGCCTCCATGCCCGGCACGTAGGGAGGCGCAAACTCCTTCTGTGCCTCGGCACGCGCGCCGTTGCGAATCGCAGTGTCCGTCGGGTTCACCGTTGCGGCACGCACCCGGATGCGTACCTGCCCAGCTCCGGCATGAGGCTCGACCACATCGAAGATCTGCAGTGCCTCTGGACCGCCGTACTCCACAACACCGATCACCTTCATGGTCCGACCTTAGGGCGGCGCAGCAGGCCGTTGATACGTCCGGCTGCGCGTGCGTGGTTCAAAGCCACTGCCGACATAGAGCAGCCGAGCCGGCTCGTTGCCTTCGAGATAGGTGACCACCAACCTCGTGCAATCGTGACCGGCCAGGAGCTCGAGCCCCGAGCGCAGCAGGTGCGTGGCAAGGCCCTTGCCTTGGTGGTTGTCTTCGGTGCGCATCGGCTCGACAAGACCGACATGCGTGACCGGGTCTGCCCAGAACAAGCCATAGCCTGCGACGTCCCCGTCGAGCGACTCGATGCAGAGATCGAGCTCGGGCCGGTACAGCGAGCATTCGCGCAGCCGTTCGGCAACGTGCTCGCCGTTGCGCGTGATCATGTGATGAGGCCCGGCAGTGCGCTGTGCAGTCGACCGGAGGCGGTACCCAGCGGCAAGCGGTGGGATCGCCGGCCGCACGTGGGCGGGCATCCAGCAGGTCATTGCCGGGTGGTCGGTGGCCACGGCCACCGCGAACCCGGCGTCGGCCAGCAGCGAGGCCACGCCTTCGTCGTCGTCACGCACAGCGACCTCGATGGGCATCGCGCTCAGCCGCTGAGCCTGCTGGAGCGCTTGAGGCCACAACGTGGCGATGCCGAGCTCGGTGTCCTCGGGCATCGTGATCACATCGCAGCCCCACCTGTCGCCCCAATCGGTGAAGACCACGGCCCCGATCGGCAGGCCGTCGTCGTCGACCCAGAAGGTCGCGTTCCGCGGATCCGAGTGCTGGTCGCGCCGCCACCACCACTGCAGATCCCCGGCCTCCCACAGACCTGCCTCGTCGTCGGCCAGCCGCGCTCGCTGGAGCAACGTGGTGACGAGCTGGAGGTACTCCAAACCCACCGCATTGCGCTGTTGCACGATGACTCCACACCCCCCGTTTCGTGGAAGCCTATGACGCATGACGATCTCCGCCCATGCGATCGGCGCTACCGACAGCCCCCTGTTGGAAGAGACGATCGGTTCCGCGTTCGACCGAACGGTTGCCGCGCATCCCGATCACGAAGCCCTCGTGGTTCCGTTCCAAGGAGTTCGTCTCACGTATCGGCAGCTTGCCGAAGAGGTCGATCGCGTGGCTCGAAGCCTGCTGGCGCTGGGTCTCGATGCCGGCGACCGAGTGGGGATGTGGAGTCCCAACAACGCCGAGTGGGTCTACTTGCAGTTCGCCGCGGCGAAAGCAGGCGTGATCCTGGTCAACATCAACCCCGCCTACCAGACCGAGGAGCTGAGGTTCGCGCTGTCGCAATCGGGATGCCGAGCTCTGGTGTCGGCTACCGGCTTCAAGTCCAGTGACTACGCCGCGATGGTCTCTGCCGTGCGTGGCTCACTGTCCCAGCTCCAGCACGTGGTGTTCCTCGGCACGGACGACTGGGATCAACTGCTCGCCGCGGGTGAAGGTGTTTCGCCAGAGGCGCTCGCGGCACGTAGTGCATCCTTGAGCAACCTCGATCCCATCAACATTCAGTACACCAGCGGCACGACAGGCTTCCCCAAAGGCGCCACCCTCAGCCATCGCAACCTGCTCAACAACGGCTACTTCCTCGGCAAGGGATTTCGCTACACCGAGGCCGATCGAGTGTGCATTCCTGTCCCCTTCTACCACTGCTTCGGGATGGTCATCGGCAACCTTGCCTGCCTGACCCATGCGACCACGACTGTGTTGCCGGCACCGTCGTTCGATGCACTCACGACGTTGCAGACGGTCGAGGCAGAACGCTGCACCAGCCTGCTCGGCGTGCCGACCATGTTCATCGCCATGCTCGGGCATCCCGACTTCCACGACTACGACCTGTCGTCGCTGCGCACCGGGATGATGGCCGGCTCACCGTGCCCGATCGAGGTCATGAAGCAGTGTGTCGACGAGATGCACATGAGCGAGGTCACCATCGGCTACGGGATGACGGAGACGTCGCCGGTGTCGACCCAGACCTCGGCCGACGATCCACTGGAGAAGCGCGTCGGCAGCGTCGGACGGGTCCATCCCCATGTGCAGGTGAAGGTCATCGACCCGGACCCGCTCGGCGTTGGCACTCTCGGCCGGAACGAGCCGGGAGAGCTGTGCACCAAGGGCTATTCGGTGATGCTCGGCTACTGGAACGAACCGCAGATGACGGCCGAGGCCATCGACGCCGACGGCTGGATGCACAGCGGTGATCTGGCGGTCATGGACGACGACGGTTACGTCAGCATCGTCGGGCGCATCAAGGACATGATCATCCGCGGCGGCGAGAACATCTATCCACGCGAGGTCGAGGAGTTCCTCTACACACACCCCGACATCGTCGACGTCCAGGTGATCGGAGTTCCCGACGATAAGTACGGGGAAGAGCTCGTTGCCTGGGTTCGATTGCGCGACGGCGCCAGCCTCACTCGCGACGAGTTGGCCGCCTTCTGCAAGGGCCGGATCGCCCACTTCAAGATCCCGCGGCACGTGCACATCACCGACGAGTTCCCCATGACAGTCACCGGCAAGATCCAGAAGTACAAGATCCGCGAGATGTCGGTCGAGCAACTCGGCCTCTGACCCGGAGTCAGTCGAGGGCGATCTGCTTGCAGAAGGTCTCCGGATCGATGTTGGCCCCACACACCACCAAGCCCACACTCCTGCCCTCGAGTCGTTCGCGGAGCGGGTACATCAACGCGGCCAGTGCGGCGGCGCCGGCGGGTTCGACGGCGAGCTTCGCAGAGCGGAACAGCAGGCGCATTCCATCGCGGATCTGATCGTCGTCGACGAGGACTATCTCGTCGACGAACTGTCGATTGAGCGCATATGAGTACGGTTCGCAACGCGGTGCGCCGAGCGAGTCGGCTATCGTGCGCACAGCGTCGATCGACTGTGGCGAACCAGCTTTGAAGCTGCGACTGAGGGTGTCTGCACCCTCGGGCTCGACCACGAACACGTCGGTTGCCGGGCTCAGCTGCTTCACCGCGCAGGCCACGCCCCCCGTGAGCCCGCCGCCGCCGGCGGCGACGATCACTGCGTCGAGCGATCCGCCTGCGGCGGCCACCTGGTCGACGAACTCCAGACCTATCGACGCGGTGCCGAGAGCGGTCTTGGGGCCCTCGTAGGGATGAACGAACGTACGGCCTTCGCTCGCCTCGATCTCCTTGACCCGATCGAACGCCGCGTGCACGTTGTCGACGAGCTCGACCTTGGCGCCGAACTCGCGGCACAACTGGATGCGGAACGGGTTGGCACTCTTCGGCATCACGACCGTCGCCGTGCTGCCGAGCATGCGGGCCGAGTATCCGAGTGACACGGCGTGGTTGCCGGCCGACACTCCCGTGACGCCGCGTTCCAATGCAGCTGCGTCGAGGTCGAGCATCACGGAGAGAGCCCCGCGCGGCTTGAAGCTCCCGGTTCGTTGGAACAGCTCTTCTTTCAACCACACCGTCGTCGACGC
The DNA here is from genome assembly GCA_963720775.1 of Ilumatobacteraceae bacterium. GTDB lineage: Bacteria > Actinomycetota > Acidimicrobiia > Acidimicrobiales > Ilumatobacteraceae > JAENVT01. The sequence goes on from CAVRGR010000006.1 coordinate 292,393, forward strand.
GCCGACCGCGGCGTCGACCGCGTCGTCGACGAGGAGACGGACGGGTGTGGTGACCACCAGATCGCCGAGGCGTGCTCGATTGGCGCGGATTGCTTCGATCGTGGGGGCTTCGACCTGCGTGGTGGACATGTCCGATCCACCGTACCTTCTCAGTCGGGGGACTTGAGCCTCAGATAGACCGTGAGCAGGACGACAAGAACGATCACGATGAAGAACGCACGGAGCAGCCAGTAGATCGTGCCGAGTACGAAGCGGAACACGACGACGGCAAGGACGATCACGATCAGATAGCCGACGACTGTGGCCAGGAACGAACGGGCCCGGCTTGGCTGCTCCACACTCCGAGTATGCCAGCGCTGAGGTCGAGATGCTCGGGCTACACCAGCGAGGCCAGCCGTCGCTCCACGAAGCGGCGGTCGCTGTCGTTGCAAGGGCAGCTCAGCGCCTGCCGGTACGACTCGGCGGCCGCCAGCGTCTGCCCGACGCGTCGCTGGAAGTCGGCGCGCGTGTCGACCAGTACAGGTGCCACCGTTCTGTTGGACCGCCGACCAGTTCTTCGAGCAGCGCCAAGCCGGCGGCCGGGCCGGCAACCTCGGCCACCGCGACTGCTCTGTTCACGCGGACGACGGGGGTCGGCCATCGCTTCTCCAGCAGCAGGTACAGCTCGGCGATCTGTGGCCAATCGGTGTCGGCGAAGGTCGGTGCAGCTCCGTGCAGACAGGCGATCGCGGCCTGCATCTGGTAGGCGCCAGGTCGGCCGCGCCGCAGCACCGAGTCGACGAGAACGGACGCTTCGGCGATCGCCGCGTGATCCCACAGCGAGCGGTCTTGATCGGCCATCAGCACGATCTCGCCGACCGAGTCGGTTCTGGCGAGACGGCGTGCATCGGTCGCCAGCGTCAACGCGAGCAGGCCGACGCACTCGGCTTCGTCGGGCATCAGATCGACCAGCACCCGCGCCAGTCGGATCGCTTCGTCGGCCAGGTCGATGCGTCCACCCAGTTCGCCGGCTGGTGCGTGGTGGCCGACCGTGAACACCGCGTACACCGTCGCCAGCACCGGTCGCAGTCGATCGGGCAGCTCGTGAGGATCGGGCACCCGATACGGGATCCGCGCCTTCGCGATCTTCGCCTTGGAACGGCTGATCCGCTGGCCGATCGTGGCCTCCGGCACCAGGAAGACGCGGGCGATGTCGACGGTGCTCAACCCGCAGATGGTGCGCAGCGCGAGGGCGACTTGAGACTCCGGTGACAACGCCGGGTGACAGCACGTGAACAGCAGGCGCAAGCGGTCATCGCGGTTGTCGACATCGTCGCTGGCGCCCGACTCTGTGAGCAATCGGAACGCCTCCACCTCCTTCGGAGCCCGCCTGGCCTCACGGCGGATGCGGTCGAGCTCCTTGTTGCGAGCGACGGTTGTGAGCCAGGCACCGGGCCTGTCGGGCACGCCATCGCGTCGCCAGACGTCGGCGGCGACCACGAGCGCATCGTGCAACGCATCTTCCGCCCGATCGATGTCTCCCGTCAGGCGAATGAGGGTGGCCAGGACCTGGCCACCCTCGATGCGGATGATCTCGTCGAGTGGATCGATCAGCCCATCTCGCTGAAGTCGACGACCGGGCGAACCTCCACCCGGCCGTACCAGGCGCCCGGGATCTGCGCGGCCCAGCTCAACGCCTCGTCGAGATCCTTGCAATCGAGCAGGTAGAAGCCGCCGAGCGTTTCCTTGGTCTCGGCGAACGGACCGTCGGTAGCGATGACATCGCCGCCCTTGGCGCCGCCGGTGACCTGAATGGTGGTTGCCGTGTTGGTCGGCTGGAGGGCCTCGCCTCCACCGATCACCCCGGCCGCTCCACCGACCTCGCCGAAGTGCATGTACTCGCCCATGATCTTGCCCCACAACTCGGGGTCGGGCGCGCTCGACGGTTCCGTGCCGTAGATCAGTGCTGCGTACCTGGGCATGTTGTTTCCTTTCGATGGGGACGTATGGATACGACGATCGGCCGGGTTCGATTTCGACACGTCGACCGGAATTGTTCCACGATCCCGCTGTCGCCGGTCGAAGTGTTGCCCGACGGCACCACGACGGTGCCCTCGGACAACACTTCGCCATCTTGTCGGTGTCAAGGCGCGTCGTACGATCGGGGCATGGGTCGTAACGGGGTGACGATCGACGATGTTCGCGAGCTGGCCGCTCAGCTCGAGCGTTCGTACGAGGTGCTCGTCCGCGACCGGGTGAAGTTCAGGGTGGGACAGATCGTCTATCTGGCATTCAGTGGCGACGACTCGTTGATGGGGTTTGCGTTCCCCAAAGAGGAGCGCGAGGCGCTCGTTGCCGCCGAGCCGCACAAGTTCATGCTGCCCAAGGCCGGCGACATGCGCTACAACTGGGTCGTGGTCCGCCTTGCCGAGATCGACCACGCGGAGATGACGGAACTCGTCGTCGAGGCGTGGCGGATGGTGGTGCCGAAGAAGGTCTTCAACGCGTACCTAGCGAAAGAGCGGTGTCCATGACCGATGCACTCACTGGCGAGACGATCGAGCTTCTGCAGCACCTGATCCGCAACCGTTGCGTCAACGACGGAACCGCCGAGTCCGGCTACGAAACTCGCAACGCCGATCTGCTGCGTTCGTTCCTCGGCTCGACGGGGCTCGACTTCCAGCAGTTCGAACCGACACCCGGCCGTGCCTCGCTGGTGACGCGCATCGAAGGCAGCGACCCGACCGCACCGAGCCTGTGCCTGATGGGCCACACCGACGTCGTGCCGGTCAACGAGAGCGGGTGGTCGCGCGACCCGTTCGGTGGCGAGCTCGTCGACGGCGAAGTGTGGGGCAGGGGAGCGGTCGACATGCTCAACCTCACCGCGTCGATGGCTGTTGCCTTCCGCCACCTCGCGTCGGGCGGATTTCGTCCGAAGGGCGACTTGATCTACTTCGCAGTGGCCGATGAAGAGTCGGGCAGTGCCCACGGGATGCAGTGGTTCGCCGATCACGAACCAGATGCCATCCGTGCCGACTACGTGCTTACGGAGGAGGGCGGCCTGCACACCGGCCCCACCGATCAGCCGTACATCTCGATCAACGTCGGGGAGAAGGGCGTGGCGTGGCGCCGGCTGCGAGTGCGCGGCACGCCCGGGCACGGCTCGACTCCGTACAAGGCCGACAATGCGCTGATGACGGCGGCCGCCGTGATGCAACGGATCGGCGACTACCGGCCGGCGCCGCGCTTCCACGAGTTGTGGACCGCCACCGTCGAGTCCCTCGGCGTCGACGACGACACGAAGAGAAGCCTGCTCGATGAGACCCAGATCGACGACTTCCTCGACTCGTTGCCTCACCCCGGCCCGGCGGTGTTCCTGCACTCATGCACGCACACGACGTTCTCGTGCAACACGATCGCCGGCGGGCCGACGCGGATGAAGACGAACGTGATCCCCGACACCGTGGAGATCGGCGTCGACGTGCGCACGTTGCCGGGCGAAGGGCACGACGACGTGACCGCCCACCTCAAGGCCGCGCTCGGTGATCTCTACGACAAGGTCGATGTCGAGGTGATCATGGACGACCCGGCCTCGATCAGCAGGGTCGACAACCCGTTGTGGAACAGCCTCGAGCGAGCCATCGCCAAACCGTTCCCGACGGCTCGGCCGACGCCGCAACTCGTCGTCGGTTTCACCGACGCGCGCATCTATCGCAACATGGGCGCCGTCGCCTATGGCACGGGTTTGTTCAGCCCGGATGTGGAGCCGGCGGAGTTCGGCCGCAGGTTCCACGGCAACGACGAGCGCATCGACGTCGAGTCGTTGCGACTCACCACCCAGTTGTGGCTCGACGTGGTTCGCGACCTGTTGGGCTGAGGCTACGTTTTCACCCATGGCCGAAACGATCTCCTTCCCGAGCAATGGTTCCGAAGCATCTGGGTACCTCGTCAAACCGGATGGTGGTTCCGGTCCCGGAGTGCTGGTGATCCAAGAGTGGTGGGGTCTCGACTCCGGGATCAAGGAGATGACCGACCGTCTCGGTGCCGCCGGGTTCGTGGCCCTCGCTCCCGACCTCTACCACGGCGAGCTCGCCGCACACGACGAGATGGACAAGGCCGGTCAGCTGATGCAGTCGATGCCGCCCGATCGCGCCGCACGCGACATGAGCGGGGCCATCGACTACCTCGACGGCCTCGACGCCGTCACCGGCCGCGGCATCGGCGTGGTCGGGTTCTGCATGGGCGGGATGTTGTCGTTCCTCATCGCCGCCGGGCGACCCGACAAGGTCACCGCGTTGGTGCCGTTCTACGGCTTCCCGCAGGGCGACATGGAGCCCGATTGGTCGAAGCTCACAGCGACGGTTCGCGGCCACATGGCAATGCACGACGACTACTTCGGACCCGAGGCCGCTGCGGCGCTCGAAGCGAAGTTGCAGGGCATGGGCAAGGACGTCATCCTCACCGTTCACCCTGGCACCGGTCACGCATTCATGGCCCCGCACAACGCGCTCGGAACGTTGAACGAGGAGGTTGCCACCGTCATCTGGCCGCAGGTGGTCTCGTTCCTGCACGAGCAGCTCGACTGACCGGGCCTACACGTCAACGGGTGGAGACGTAGCGCCAGATCTCGGTGAAGTCGCTGCCCGGCAGGGCGGCATCGCAACCTCGCCAGGTCGTGGTGACGGCAGTGGCAACGACATCTGCCGTGCCGGCCGAGGCGGCGCCGTCCACGAACAGGCCGACGTCTTTCGTCATGTGAGCCGTCGAAAACCCGGCGTCGTAGCTGCCGGTGAGCACGCGGTTGGGGAACTTGTCGACGGTCGCCGAGTTGCGCCCCGTGGAGACGTTGAGCACGTCGATGATGGTGCCCATGTCGAGGCCGTGAGCCATGCCGAAGGCGACGGCCTCGGAGGTCGCCGCCAGCGCCGTGGCCGACAGGTAGTTGTTGGCCAGCTTCATGGCCTGACCCTGACCGGCGCGGTCGCCGACGTGGAAGAGGTTCCCGGTGAACGATTCCAGCAACGCTCGCTCGGCGGCGAGAACGGCGGAGGGGCCGGCGAACATGAGTGAGATCGTCGCTGCTCTGGCTCCAGCGGCGCCGCCCGACACCGGCCCGTCGCAGTAGGTGACGCCCGCCGGCCCCAGCAGTGCTGCGGCCTCGACCGCCGCCTGCGGCCCGATGGTCGACAGGTCGATCAGTGTCGTCACCACGGACTGATCAGCGGCAAGGATCGCCTCTGCCACGGCGCGAGTGGCCGAGCCGTCGGGCACGCTGATCAAGATCGTCGTGCAGCGGCCGGCAACGTCGGCGACCGACGATGCCGCGACCGCTCCGACGGGCAGCCGGTCGTCGGTGCCGGCAACGTCGAAGCAGACAAGTCCGGGTGTCGCCGAGGCGACGTTGGTGGCCATCGGCCCGCCCATCTTGCCCAACCCGATGAAACCAACAGTCATGCTCAGCCCTTCGCCGCTGGGTCGGGGATGTTGGGCATCGGCTTGTCGCTGGGCGGTGGCGCGACGCCTTCGGCATCGAGCACTTCGCGGGCCAGTCGAAACGCCTCGACGCCCGCCGGCACGCCCGCGTAGACCATCACCTGGATCAGGGTGTCGCGCAACTCGTCGAGCGTGCACCCGTTGCGCAACGCCCCGCGGAAGTGCAGCTTGAACTCGTGCGACCGATTCAATGAGGCGAGGATGCACAGGTTGTTGAGGCTCCGTTGGCGGTCGCTGAGCGCGCTCCGCCCCCACACACCGCCCCAGCAGTACTCCGTGACCATCTCCTGGAACTCCCGGTTGAAGCTGTCGGCAGTGGCAAAGGCCTTCGTGACGAACTCCGGGCCGAGCACACGCGAACGAGCGTCGATCCCGGTTTGAAACAGTGAATCATCCATGTTCGGTACCCTACGACGGTGACCGATCCAGACACGTACGAAGTGTTCGCCATCAAGTACGCCGAGCGCGACGCGCGACGGCCGGAACACTTCCTCGGCGGCGACCCGCACGACGTGCCGATGTCGATGGACTACTTCGTCTGGGCGATCGTCGGCAGCGATCGCACCATCGTGGTCGACACCGGCTTCGACATCCTCGACGCGCAGAGCCGCAACCGTCGCCTGCTGCGCACCGCGACCGAGGGGTTGGGTCTGGTCGGTGTCGATGCGGGCTCGGCACCCACCGTCGTGCTCACCCATCTGCACTACGACCACGTGGGAGGCTTCGACCAGTTCCCGAACGCGATCTTTCACCTCCAAGATCGGGAGATGGCGTTCGCCACCGGGCGCAACATGATCGAGAGCGAGTACAGCCATGCGTTCACGGCGCGTCACGTCGCCGAGATGGTGATGGCCGTGCATGCCAAGCGAGTCCACTTCCACGATGGAGATGGCGAGTTGGCTCCCGGCGTCTCGGTGCATCACATCGGCGGCCACACCGACGGTCTGCAGGTTGTACGCGTCAAGACCGCGAGCGGGTGGTTGGTTCTTGCATCCGACGCCACTCACTACTACGAGAACATGGAGGCAACCAGGCCGTTCTCGATCGTGTTCAACGTGCCGGAGATGATTGCCGGCTACGACGTGCTGCGGTCGCTCGCCGGCCCCGGTGGCGTCATCGTTCCCGGTCATGATCCGATGGTGTTCGAGCGGCATCCGCCGGCGGATCCGTCACTCTCGGGGATCGCTGTCCGACTCGGCTGAGCGTGGCGGGCGCTGCGTAGCCTGGCTCGATGCGCCTCGGAGTGATGATGTTCCCGACCGATCTCGGGATCCAGCCGATCGAGTTGGCTCGCGAGGCCGAAGCCCGTGGTTTCGACTCGTTGTGGTTCCCAGAGCACTCGCACATCCCCGTCAGCCGGCGTACGCCGTGGGGCGGGATCAAGGGCGCGCCGCCACTTCCCGACGAGTACTGGCGTACGCACGATCAGTTCGTCGCGTTGGCGGCGGCGGCGGCCGTCACCACGACGTTGCGACTGGCCACTGGGATCACGCTCGTTGCTCAGCGTGATCCGATCTGGCTGGCCAAGGAAGTCGCCTCGCTCGACATGATCTCCGGCGGTCGCGTGCTGTTCGGCATCGGCTACGGCTGGAACCACGAGGAGATGGAATCGCACGGTGTCGACGTCGGCCATCGGCGCGCCGTGGTCCGCGAAAAGGTGCTGGCCTGCAAGGCGCTGTGGTCGCAAGACGTTGCCGAGTACCACGGTCAGTACGTCGACTTCGAACCCTCGTGGGCATGGCCGAAGCCGGTGCAGTCGCCGCATCCGCCGATCGTGATCGGCGCATCGCCCACCGATCTCCACTTCCGCCACATCATCGAGTACGGCGACGTGTGGATGCCGATCCAAGGCCGGTGGCCGATCGATGAGGCATGGGAGAAGCTCAAGCAGGCGGCCGATTCGGCGGGACGAGATCCGGCGACGTTGAGCCTCGGAATCTACGCAGCCAAGCCCGACGCCGTCAGCCTCTCGCAGTTTCGCGACATCGGCGCCAGCATGGCGGCGGTCATCCTGCCGCCCCTCGATCGCGATGCGGCATTGGCTGCGATGGATTCGTACGCGCCGCTCGTCGAGGAGTTCAACAGCCCAGCGCCCAACTGACGGTCTTGCACACATGCCACGCGGAGGAACACCGGCGATCGTGGCCCTCGATGCCGCAGGCGTGTCCTATCGGCTGCACGAGTTCTCGGCCGATCCGACCAAGCGCGGGTTCGGCCAGGCCGCCGCGTTGGCACTCGGTGTGGAACTGGAACGAGTCTTCAAGACCCTGATTGCCACGGTCGACGAAAGCGAGCACGTCGTGGCCATCGTGCCCGTCAGCGGACAACTGTCGCTGAAGGATCTGGCGGCTGCGGTTCACGGCAAGCGGGCAGAGATGTGCCCACCCGACACGGCGGAGCGGCTCACCGGATACGTGGTCGGAGGGATCAGCCCCTTCGGCCAGAAGCGGTCGCTGCCCGTGGTGATCGACGAGACGTCCGTGTTGTTCGACACCATCTTCGTAAGCGGTGGCCGCCGCGGCCTCGACATCGAGATCGCCCCCGATGATCTTGTCGCCGTCCTCGAAGCAGTCACTGCGCCGATCGGCACCGACCTCTAGACCCGGTGGTCACCTCTTGGCGAAACTTGCGGGACGTGGTTCGGCACCCGAACTTGCGGTCGGCACAGGCCGCGTCGCCCTGCCGTTGAGCCCGAGGTGTACCGGTGGACGGCATCGAGCTGTCGCCGTACATGGTCGAGCAACTGCGGAGGAAGGTGTCTGGCAGCGGATGGCTTCGATGCCTCATTGGTGCTGCATGGGCGAGACCACCGAAACCAAGCTTCCGGAATCGCGCCCATGCGAACTGGATTCCGACCGACCGAGGTCGACGTGCGACGTGTCTAGTTGCGTTTGACGCGGCCGCGCAGTGACGCGAAGGCGAGGCTGAACGACACCGACCCGACGCCGGCGGTGGCCAGCAGGGCCTTGCCGATCGGGCGCCACTTCCAGCCCTCCTGCAGCAGAGCCCGCATTCCTTCCAGGAAGTAGGTCGTGGGGTTGAACCGAGTTGCGGTGGCCAGCCAACCGGTCATGCTGGCCTGTGGAAGGTACGCTGTGGTGAGGAACGCGAACGGGAAGAACAGCAGAAACGTGTTGTTGACGGCCGTCGGGTTTCCGGTGCGGAGGGCGATCGAGTACGGGAACCCGGTGAACGCCAGGCCCCACAGTCCGGCCATGAGCACGAACACGACCAGGCCGAGCGGACCGGTGGCCGAATCGATGCCGATGGCCAGTCCGAGCACGACGACCGGCGTGGCGAGGGCGATGATCAACACGACGTCGGCGGTCATCAGGCCCAGCAACAACGTTCCTCGTCTCACCGGAGTCAGCAGGAGCCGATCGAGATAGCCGTCTTGGATGTCGAGGACGAGCGAGGTGGCGCGGCTCACTCCCGTGACAGCGAACACCACGGCAACGGGAAGTTGGAAGGCCTTGTAATCGAACCCCGCGGGGAAGCTGCCTTCGACGAACTTCTGCAAGGCGCCGACGTTGACGATGAAGAAGAACACCGGGATGACCAACGCCGGGAGAAAGGTCTCCGGGTCGCGCCAGGTGAGACGGATCGCTCGCAGTGAGACGCTGCGCATGTCGGCGATGAAGCCCGGATTGCGAGCAGCCACACCAGCAGCCACACCAGCAGCCACACGAGGGGTGGACCCTTCCTCGTTCATTGGCCCTCCTCGCTCATCCGCTCGCCGGTGACGTGGAAGAACACGTCGTCGAGGGTGGGCGTGCGCAGCGTGAGGCCTTCGACGACGATTCCCTGTTCCGACAGGGCAACGGCAACCGGGCTGATCGTCTTGGCGCCGTTGGCTACCGAGATGACCACTTCGTCGCCCGACGATTCCACCGACTCGAGATCGTCGACCGACGCGAGGGCGCGCGTGATCCGTTCGCCGTCTCTGGCTTGGCCTTTGACGATGATCAGGTCGGATCCGACCGAGTGCTTCAGATCCGTCGGGGTGCCCTCGGCGACGATCCGTCCCTTGGCGATGATCCCCACCCGGCCGGCGAGCTCGTCGGCCTCTTCGAGGTACTGCGTGGTGAGGAAGATGGTCGTGCCGCGTTCTCGGTTGAGTCGGCGAACTTCGTCCCACACCGCAGCACGGCTGGTGGGATCGAGGCCGGTGGTCGGCTCGTCGAGGAACAACACCTCGGGCTGGTGCACGAGTGCCGCGGCGAGGTCGAGCCGCCGTTTCATCCCGCCGGAATACGTGCCGATCCGATGGTCGATGGCATCGCCGATGTCGACGAGCACCAGCAGGTCGCGCAGCCGTTCCCGGCGTTCCCCCGCGTTCAACCCGTACAGTCGCCCTTGCAGGTCGAGAAGCTCGCGACCGGTCTGCTTGGGGTCGAGCGCAGCCTCTTGGAGGGCGACACCGATCCGTAGGCGGATCATGTCGGCTTCGTTGCGCACGTCGAAGCCGGCCACGCTCGCGGTTCCCTGCGAGGGGAGCAGCAGCGTGGTGAGCATGCGCACCATGGTGCTCTTGCCGGCCCCGTTCGGCCCGAGGAACCCGTAGATCTCACCGGTTTCGACTCGCAGGTTGATCGCGTCGACGGCCACTGTGTCGCCGAAACGACGGGTGAGGTCTCGCGTCTCCAGCGCCGGGTTCACACGTGGACGCTACCGGGCGCGCCGCGACCGCAGCAGAGCTTCGATCTGGGCCACGCGGGTACGTTCCGGCGGGTGTGTCGAAGCCAGTCGTTCGCGCACGCTCGTCGGCGCGCTCGCCACGGCGCTCGTTGATGACCCGTCGCAGGGCGCTGGCCAACGGCCGGCCGAAGCCCATGCTGACGGCGCGGCGGTCGGCCTGGAGCTCTGCGTTTCGCCCGACCACGTTGGCGATCGCGTTGCTGAGCAGCAGGCCGCTGAGGAAGACCCACGAGATCGCCATGAGGATGGCCGCGACGAACTGCCCGATCGCGGTCAGCGACGACGAGCGGCGGGCGAACGTCCGCGTCGCCGCCGTGGCCACGTTCTGGAGGAAGAAGCCGATTCGAGCGAGCGCGAAGACCGGCAGGCTCAACCAGTGGCCGATCGTCAGGGCCACGGTGTGCAAGCCCAGGTGGTGGCTGAGCTCATGAGCAAGCACCCCGCTCAGCTCGTCGCGCGGCAGGCGTTCGATGGCATACGAGGTGACGACGACGAGGTGACCGCCGCAGGCGAAGGCGTTGAGCTCTTCGATCGGCAGAACGGCAATGACGAACCGGCGGGCCGGCAGCCGGTTGGCCTGCAGCACCGATCTCCAGGCGATGTCGAGTGTCGCCCGCTCCTGCCGGGTGGGCCGCCGAGCGCCCAGCAAGGGCGCCAGGATCGCCACTTGCACCGGGCGCAGGAACAACAGCAGCACCGCGGCGAGGTAGAGCAGTGCAAAGGTGGGGAAGGCGATGTGCCAGACCACGCGTAGTGGCAGCCAGACGATGGCAAGCGCCAAGAGCCAGAGCGGGATGACGGCGAGGACGGGTAGGAACGCCGACACGGCTGAGCTGTCGACTCGGCGCCGAGTGCTGGTCAACGTCGTTCGCCCCGCATTCGCATCACGATACGGCGGTGATCGATGCGCTCGTACGTACACTACGAGCGGTCCTCCCTCACTGTGCGCGACAGTCAAGCTTTGGTGAAATTCTGCCGATATCACGATTGGCGCCGGGTGGCGTGCAGGAACTGTTTGGCGTGGTCCCGTGAAGGACCGGAGGGTTGGTCGATCGTTGGCGATGTCCGCAACATCACTGAGGGAAGGGGCCGGATCAGGTAAGTCCGTCCGAGACCTCCTCGATGAGGCGCGCACCACCGAGGGTGACGACCTGGTGCATTCGCGAGCACTGGTGCAACAGGCCAGAGTGCTGGCGCGCTCCAACTCCGACCAGCAGGGCGAGGCCGAGGCCCTGTACCGGCTGTCGAGCGTCACCTACCAGCTCGGTGAGCTCGACGAAGCGTTCGGGCTTGCTCTCGAGGCCAGAGATCTGGCCAGGCGTTGCGGTGCCCCGATGGTCGAGGTCTGGGCCCTGAACCTGGTGGGCATCGTCCACCATCAGGCCGGCAACTTCTCGCAGGCTCTCGAGAGCTTGCTCCAGGCTGTGGAGATCTACCGGTCGATGGCGGATCTCGACGATCTGGGGAACCTGCTCAACACGGTCGCGGCTGTGCACCACAGCCTGCGCGACACCGACCGGGCGATCGTCACCTACGAAGCGGCGCTCGAGGCCAATCGGAAGAGCCCGCGCCGCGGCTTCGATGCGATCACGCTCGCCAACATGGCCAAGGTTCGCTCCGAACGCAAGGAGAACCTGCTTGCGGTCAGCCTGGGCGAAGCCGCGTTGGAGATCGCCCGCGAACATCTGCCCGAGCACGTCGCCGAGATCCTGGCCAACCTGGCCGAGGCATACGCCGAGCTGCAGATGCTGACCCGGGCGAATGCCTGTCTCGACGAAGCCGACGAGTCGCTCAACCGGATGAGCACGCAGTCCACGCGGGCCTCGCCCATGGCGTTGGTCGCAGTGCAGTTGGCCCGCGGGCGTGTCTGCATCGCCACGAACGACACGACTCTGGCGATCAACACGCTCGAGAACGCTGTCGAGATTGCTTCGCAGAACGAGTTCGCTGACATGGAACTCGTCGCCCACGGGCTCTTGGCCGAGATCTTCAAAGGGCTCGGCTGCTTCGAGAAGGCCCTGTTCCATCGCGAGGAGTCCACTCGCATCCACGAACAGATCTTCGATCGTGACACCGACCTGCGCATCAAGACCCTGCAGATCTCCCACGACACCCTGGCCGCCCGCGATCAGGCGGAGCTGCTGCGGGTCCGCACGACCGAGCTCGAGGAGCTGGTCACGGCGCGAACGCAAGATCTCGAAGAGCACCACTACGAGGCGTTCGAGCGCCTCGCGGTCATCGCCGAGTACCGCGACCCCGATTCGGGTGAGCACTCGTCGCGGGTTGGCGAACTGGCGGCCGAGCTGGCGATCCAGTTGGGCGAGTCGCGGGTGTGGGCCGAGGAGCTCCGCCTGGCGGGCAGGTTGCACGACGTTGGCAAGGTCGGTGTGCCAGATTCCATCCTGCAGAAGCCGGGCCCACTCACCGAGGAAGAGTTCGAGGTCATGAAGACCCACACGACGATTGGGGCCACCGTCTTCTCCGGCAGCAGGTCGACACTCATCCAGCTGGCTGCCGAAGTTGCCCAGTCGCATCACGAGCGATGGGACGGCAAGGGCTACCCCGCCGGATTGACGGGCGAAAGGATTCCGCTGAGCGGCCGCATCGTCGCTGTCGCCGACGTTTACGACACGTTGATCACAGTGCACCGCTACAAGCTCGCCTGGTCCTCGACCGACGCGGTCAACCACGTCGTGGCCGGCCGCGGTACCCAGTTCGAACCGCGCATCGTCGACGCTCTCGTCGAGGTGATCGCGGCTCGTGAGGCTCGAGCACCGTCGAGCATTCCGCCAGCCGCGAGCTAGCCGTACACTCGCTGCAATGTCGGCGGCCCGTACCGAGCGCATCGCCACCAGAACGCGAAATCCGAAGTGGCAGAACCTGCCCGTGCGGATCGAGATGCTCGAGTGCATCAACTGCGACGCCTGCCTGCGCGCCTGCCCTCCGCAGTTCGGTGCCATCTTCAACCACGGCCCGGATGTGGTCATCATCCCCGCGTTGTGCAGCGGATGTGACAAGTGCCTGCCGGCGTGTCCGGTCAACTGCATCTATCCGTTTCCGGACTGGGAAGCGGCCGAGGTGCCGAGCGACTGGTGGGACGAACCGCTCGGCTCCGACGATCCCTACGCCTGATCTGCGAACCTCTCCTGCCATAATCGACGCCATGACCTCTTCGATCCTCGCCGGTGCCGAGCCCTGGTCGCACAGCGGCGACAGTGACCACGGGGCTGTCGTGCTCCACGGCTTCACAGGAAACCCGGGCTCCATTCGTGGCCTGGCCACCGCCCTGGCGGCACAGGGCTTTCACATCGAGATGCCCCTGCTCCCGGGTCATGGCACCGTGGTCGACGACATGTTGCCCACACGTTGGGCCGACTGGGCCGGCGAGGCAGATGCTGCCTATCAGCGTCTCGCCCAGCGAGTCAGCAACGTTGTCGTCGTCGGCTTGAGCATGGGCGGCGCGCTCACCCTGCGCCTCGGCCGCGACCATCCCGAGATCGTCGGTTTGGTGTGCATCAACCCGGTGACGCAACCACAGACCACCGAGATCACCGAGATGCTTCGTGGGTTGGCCGACGGCGGCACGGCCGTACTTCCCGGCATAGGCAGCGACATCGCCGATCCCGCCGCGCACGAGAACGCGTACGAGGGTACGCCGATCGAACCGCTGCTGTCGATGCTGCTCGACGGCATCGAACCGCTCAGCCACGAGTATGCGCAGATGCGCATGCCGTTGCTGTTGATGAACTCCCCGCAGGATCACGTCGTCGAGCCGGCGCACGCCGAGTTCCTCGCCGAGCACTACGGCGGTCCGCTTGAACGGATCACGTTGGAACGCAGCTACCACGTCGCCACTCAGGACTACGACAAGGAGCTGATCGTGGAAGCGACTGCCAAGTTCGCCACACGAGTCGTGTCTCGCTGATGACCGCCGCACTGGCCAGCATCCCCAGCCCGTCGAGTGGAGCGCTGACGATCGGCCCGTTGTCGATCCATGCCTATGGCTTGATGATCGCCCTCGGCGTGATCGCCGCTGTCTGGTTGCTCGGACGCCGCCTGGAGGCCAGCGGCGTGGGCACCCGTGACGATGCCAGCTCGATCGCCGTTTGGGCAGTGATCGCCGGGGTGATCGGCTCGCGCCTCTACCACGTCGTCACCGACTGGGAGCTGTTCCAACACGATCTCATCAGGATCCCGCAGATCTGGCGAGGTGGCCTCGGCATCCCCGGTGGGATCCTGTTCGGGACGCTCGCGGCAGGCTGGGCGTTCAAGCGACGGGGCATCGCCCCTTCCGTGGGGATCGGAATTGCCGCGCCGTCACTGCCGCTCGCCCAGGCCATCGGGCGGTGCGGCAACTGGTGGAACCAGGAGCTCTTCGGCAAGCCCACCACGCTGCCGTGGGCGTTGCGCATATCCGCCGACAAGATCCCCGCCGGCTACGCGCCTGGCACCACGTTCCACCCGACGTTCCTGTACGAGGCGTTGTGGAACCTCGCGCTGTGCGGTGCTCTGCTGTGGATCGACCGGCGCTTCAAGCTTCGTCCGGGTCGGCTCATGGCGATCTACGTGGTCGGCTACGCGATCGGTCGGTTCTGGGTGGAGGGCCTGCGCATCGACTTCGCTCACACCACCGGTGGCCTGCGCCTCAACCAATGGGTTGCTCTGGTAGTGGGCTTGCTGGCGGCCGCGTACCTCCTCATCGATTGGAGCCGTCACCGAGGTTCTGCGACGGAGTCACCTTTGGCATCGACGGCAGTGTCCGACCGCATCTCGACGGCGACCGTTGCCAAGGTGGCCCGGCTGGCACGGCTCGACCTCACGCCCGAGGAGATCGAACGAACCACCACGCAGCTCGGCGGAATGCTCGAGCACTTCGCCGACATCGACACCCTGCAACTCGACGATGTGGTTCCGATGACCCAGCCCTACCCGCTGGAGAACGTGCTTCGCGACGACGTGATCGTCGCCGGGCTCGACCGCGACGAGGTGCTGGCGGCGGCCCCGGCAGTGGAAGATGGCCGCTTCCGCGTTCCTCCGATCATCGGTTTGGACGCCTGATGGTCGATGCAATCGAGATCGCCGCGCGTGTGCGTTCCGGCGCCGTGACAGCAACCGAGGTGTTGGAGCAGCACCTCGCAGCAATCGCGTCCCGCGAACACGAGATCCACGCCTTCAACCTGGTGATGACCGACCAGGCGCGTGTCAGGGCGGAAGAGGTCGACGCCATCGTCGAAGCAGGCAGCGACCCGGGCCCGTTGGCAGGGGTTCCCATAGCACTGAAAGACAACATGTGCACCGCGCGGGGTGCCGACCACGTGCTCGTCGAAGATCCTCGAAGGGTGGAAGCCTCCGTACGACGCGACGGTTGTCGGCAAGCTTCGAGCGGCCGGTGCAGTGGTCATTGGCAAAACCAACCTCGATGAGTTCGCGATGGGCTCCAGCACCGAGAACTCGGCGTTCGGTCCCACGCGCAACCCGCACGACACCTCTCGCGTGCCGGGCGGCAGCAGCGGCGGCAGCGCTGCTGCGGTGGCCGCGGGCTTTGCAGCACTCGGCCTTGGCAGCGACACAGGCGGTTCGATCCGCCAACCGGCCGCGTTGTGCGGCGTGGTCGGCGTCAAGCCGACGTACGGATACGTCAGCCGATACGGCCTCATTGCGTTCGCCAGCAGCCTCGACCAGATCGGTCCGTTCGCCAACAGCGTTTCCGATGCTGCCCTCCTGCTCGACGTCATCGGCGGCCACGATGCGCTCGACTCGACGTCGATTCCCGTGACCCATCCCTCGCTTCTCGATGTCGTGGGGGACGGCGTCGAGGGCATGCGCGTCGGGCGCATCACCGATCTACCGGAGGGGGCCGACCCCGATGTCACCGAGCGCCTCGAGGTCGCGTTCGAGGCCTTGCGCGCCGCCGGCGCCAAGATCGTCGACGTGCAGGTCCCGGCATTCACGTTCGGCCTGACGGCCTACTACCTCATTGGTCCCGCCGAGGCCAGCAGCAACCTGGCTCGGTACGACGGCGTTCGCTACGGCTTGCGAGTCGACGCTCCCGACACAAACGCCATGTACGGCGCCACTCGGGCCGCCGGCTTCGGCGACGAGGTCAAGCGGCGCATCATGCTCGGCACCTACGCGTTGAGTGCTGGCTACTACGACGCGTACTACGGGAAAGCCCTGAAGGTGCGCAGACTGATCCACGACGAGTTCGAACAGGCCTATCAACGTGCCGACGTGTTGCTCACACCGACGTCTCCGAGCGTTGCGTTTCCGTTCGGGGCGAAGGGCGACAACCCACTGGCGATGTACCTCTGCGACGTGTACACGATCCCGGCGAACCTCACCGGGCACCCGGGTATGAACGTGCCCTTCGGCACCGGTGCCGAAGGACTGCCGGTCGGCGTGCAGGTGCTTGCCGGCACGCTGCGCGAACCGGAGATGTTCCGGGCGGCGGCAGCACTCGAACGGGCGTTGTCATGAGCGCGCGCGATGGCCTCCCCGGCGACTGGCAGCTCGTGGTCGGCCTCGAGGTGCACGTCGAACTGGCGACGGTGACGAAGCTGTTCTCGGCCAGCCCGAACAGGTTCGGCGACGAACCGAACACCAACATCGACCCGGTCACCCTCGGTTTGCCCGGCGCCCTGCCGGTGCTCAACCGCCAGGCCGTCGAGTTGGCGATGCGCATCGGCCTGGCGCTCAACTGCACCATCCAGCCGTGCGTGTTCCACCGCAAGAACTACTTCTATCCCGACATGCCCAAGGCGTACCAGATCAGCCAGTACGACCAGCCGCTCAACATCGATGGCTTCCTCGCGCTGCCCGACGGCACCCGCATCGGCATCGAGCGTGCCCACCTCGAAGAAGACACCGGCAAGAGCACCCACTTCGGTGGCTCGGGCGGCCGCATCCACGGCAGCGATTATTCGCTGATCGATTTCAACCGCGCCGGAGTCCCTCTGGTCGAGATCGTCAGCCGCCCCGACATCCGCACCGTCGAGCAGGCCCGTCAGTACGTCTCCGAACTGCGCGGCATCCTCCTGGCCGTCGCTGCCTCCGACGCCAAGATGGAGGAAGGGAGCATGCGGGTCGATGCCAACGTCAGTGTGCATCAGCCCGATACGCCGCTGGGAACGCGTTGCGAGGTGAAGAACGTCAACAGCGTGCGCTCGTTGGGTCGGGCCATCGAGTACGAAGCCCGACGCCAGATCGATCTGCTGGAGGATGGCGAGAAGGTTCGCCAGGAGACCCGTCACTGGGACGAAGGCGATGGCCGCACGCACACGCTGCGAACCAAGGAAGACGCCGACGACTACCGGTACTTCCTCGAGCCGGATCTCGTACCGCTGGCCCCGTCAGCCCAGTGGGTGGCGAACGTCAGGGCTGCCTTGCCGATGTTGCCGGCCGCACGGCGCGCTCGGCTGGCCGAGGCCACTGGCGTGGTCGCCGACAGCGAGGCGGCAATGGTCGTGGTCGACCGCGGTCAGGACGACTACGTGCTGGCAGTCGCTGCCGCCGGCGGCGATGCCGGCCGCGCGCTGGTTCACGTGAAAGAGGCGTTTGCCGATTCGCCGTCGGTCCCTGCCGAGGATCTGGCCAAGCTGACGACGATGGAGGTCAGCGGCAAGCTCACGGCCACGCAGGCCAAGGCCGTCGTCGCCGAGTTGATCGCCGCCGGCGGTGGCGACGCGGCGTCGATCGCCGCTGCGAAGGGCTTCGAGGCGATGGACGCCGGTGCGCTGGGCCCGATCGTCGACCAAGCGATCGCTGAGCACGACGAGGCCTGGTCGAAGTTCTGCGCCGGCGAAGGCAAGGCCGTGGGTGCGCTGGTCGGTGCGGTGATGAAGCTGAGCCAAGGCAAAGCCGACGGCAAAGCCGTCACTGCCCTGTTGAACCAACGCCGCGATGAGCGGGAGCGCGCAGGCTAGAGCCGGCCGGCCACCACGAGGTCGATGGCCCGACGGCACGTGCGGTTGAACGCGTCGACCGCCATGTGCAGGTGCTCGTCGGGTGTGTCCTCTTCCTTCGTGTGGCTGAGCCCATTCGTCGACGACGAGAAGATCATCACGGTCGGCACCTCGCGGGCCATCTCGCTGGCGTCGTGCAACGCGCCGCTCGGTAGTTCGATCTCATGGCCCTCGACTTCGTCGACGCTTTGCCGAGCGGCGCTGAGCAAGGCCGGGTGGAACGGCATCGGCGGAATCCTGAAGATGTGCTCCCATTCCACCGAGCAACCCTCGGCGGCCGCAGCACGGTCGGCAGCCTCGCGGGCTTCGGCGAACATCCGCTGCAGGGCGTCGGCCTCGATGTGGCGCATGTCCATCGTGATGCGGGTCTCGCCGGCGACAGCGGTGACGACTCCCGGCCAGCACTGAGCGGAGCCGACGGTCGTGACGCCGTTGTGGCGACGGGCGATCTCGGCGATCTCGAGCGCGAACCGAGATGCAGCCCGGAAGGTGTCGCGACGCATCTCCATCGGCATCGTGCCGGCATGCGCGGCCTGACCGCGGAAGATCAACCGTTCGCGTTCGATCCCCTTCGTGCCCGTCACCGCACAGATGCCGCGACCCATCGACTCGAGGACCGGCCCCTGCTCGATGTGCACCTCGATGTACGCCTTCACATCGGCCATGCGGGTTCTGGCACCGTCGAGGTTCTCGATGTCGACACCATGCGCCGCGAGCACCTCCGGCAGCTTGCTGCCTTCCTTGTCGGTCAGCCCGCGCAGCACATCGATGTCGAGGGTGCCGACGCAGGCCGCCGATCCGAACAGGCTGCGGCTGAATCGGGCGCCCTCCTCGTCGGCCCAATCGACCAACGCAACCGTTATCGGCGGCGTGCCCTCGGCAGCAAGCGAGCGAAGCAGCTCCAGCCCGGCCATCACGCCGAGCGCCCCGTCGAGCCAACCACCTTTCGGCACGCTGTCGAGGTGGCTCCCGACCAGCAAGGTGTCGTCGCGCTCGCCTCGGAGAACCGTCCACAGGTTCCCTGCCTCATCGACGTCGACCTCCACGGGAAGCGTGGTCAGTGATTCCCGCAGCATCGCCCGTGCCTCCAACCACTCCGGGGTCCAGGCCAGTCTGCGGCTGCCCTCCGGTCCTCCCGTGCGGTCGGCTAGGGCGCGGAGGTCGGTGACGACTCGTTCGGGAAGGTAGGTGGCCATGTCGAGGAAATTACTGGCTCGGCCCCGGCTCGGCGGGCCAGACTCGACCGGTGCCCATCACGTTCCGCACCGCTACCGACGCTGACTGGCCCGCGATCTGTCACGTCGACGGGCGAGCGTTCGGTTCCACCTACACACCCGAGCAGATCGAACGAGCACGCCCGATCCACGATGTCAGCCGCTTCGAGTTGGCCCTCGACGGCAACGAGATCGTCGGCATCGTCGGCGCCTACTCGTTGCGGGTCACGGTGCCGGGGGGAGGTCAGTTGCCGATGGGTGGACTCACGTGGGTGTCGACTGCGGCGACACATCGCCGCCAGGGCGTGCTCTCGCGGCTGATGGCTCGATCGATCGGAGACATCGATCGCCGCGGCGAGCCGGTCGCCATGCTTGGCGCCAGCGAGGGCGGGATCTACGAGCGGTACGGGTTCGGCGTGGCGACGCAGGTGCGCGTCACTGCCATCGATCGGCGTCTGGTGCAGTTGCGACCGGAGTTCCAGCCGCGGCGAGGGACGGTACGTTTCGTTCACGGTGACGCGGCGCTGCAGCACATGGCCGAGGTGTGGTCGCGGTTCCATCGCCTCCGGGCCGGCGAGGTCGACCGCAGCGATGCGTGGCACCGATACATGCTGGAGATGCGCAGCACCGAGCAGGGCGCGCTCAGCCCCGCGTTCTACATCGCCCACCGCGACGGCTTCGCTGTCTACCGGATCGAGCAGCGTTGGAACGAGGGCCAGCCGGCGCACCACATGCGCGTACTCGAACTGGTGGCGGCCACGGGCGACGCGCATGTGGCGCTGTGGCACACGCTGCTCGGCGTCGATCTGGTGGGGGAGATCACCTCTCGACTGGTGCCGATCGACGATCCTCTGCCGTTCCTGCTCACCGATCCCCGGGCATTGCGCACGACCGCACTGAACGACGGTGTGTGGGTGAACGTTCGCAACGTGGCGACGTGTATGTCGACTCGTCGTTACGGCATCGCGGATCGCCTGATCATCGAGGTCGATGGTGGACGCTGGGCGATCGAAGGAGGGCCCGATGGTGCGGCTTGTACTCGAGTCAGGAGCCGGCCGGATCTCGTGATGGACTCGGCTTCCCTGGGCGCGATGTTGCTCGGAGGAGTGCGGCCGTCGGCACTCGCCGCGGGTCGCCGGCTCGAAGCTCGAAACAATGATGTATTACGACGCGGCGACGCCTTCTTCCTCACATCGCCGGTACCGCATTGTCAGACCTTGTACTAGGCGCGAGGTTGTGCCACACCCCGCGGTAGAAGGCTACGTAGCCGCGGTATCGCAGGTTGGTGATCCTGCGGAGTTGCACGTCGGCGTCGCCGAGCCGCCACCACGACGCGTTGGGGAAGACGTGGTGCGCAAGATGGAAGTTGCCATCGAGGGTCACCCATCGGTAGAGCGAGTTCGAACGGACGGAGCCGGTCGACGTCACCATCGGATCGTTGCGCGGCGCCGCATAGTGCTCGGGAAGCGCGAAGAACGTGTACGGACCACAGAGGAACAAGATCACTGGAACGACCCACCAACAGACCAGATATCCGACGTGCCCGGTCAAGGCCGCGGCGGCGATTGCGCCCGCCCACAAGGCGAATGGCAGGAGACCCCAGCGACGCACGTACCGTTCGAGCGAGGCTGCGCCGACGTACGTCGGGGGCCTGCCGAGCAGGGTGGAGATCGAATTGACCAGGAGCTGCGATGCAAAAGAGACGCCGCCCACCAGCACACCGAGCACTAGTGTGGCCCGAGGGCCCAGCCGGAACCGCCCGAACGAGTGCGCGCTGGTGAGCACTTCGTCGTAGAAGCCCTCGGGATCCGTCGCGCCGTCGTCACGGCGGGTGAGCGCGTGGTGGCTGAGGTGGAAGCAGCGATATGTTGGCCCATGGAAGCCCTCGACGGCGCCGGCAACGCAGCCGATGAGATCGTTCAGCCAGCGGCGCGCGTAGAGGCTGCGGTGGACTGCCTCGTGGTGGACGGCGTCGATCCGCATCATGCAGATTGCGAGGCCGATCCAGGTGATCACCCACCCCCACCAACGATCGATCGTCTGGCCGACGACCACCAATGCGACGTACAGCATCACGCTCTCGACGAGCATCGCCGTCGCCCGAGTCGCGTTGCGCTCCGCAAGGCGCACGCGTGCACCCCATTGCCGGATCTCGGCGGGTACGGCGAACAGCGGCAACGTGCTGTCGTCGGCGACGGCTTCTGCCAATTCTTCCGGCATGTTCTTCCAGACTGTCCAGAACGACACACAGGCAAGCCTTTGCGTCGGTCCGCCACGCCGCCGCACATACTACCGGTAACGTCGGCCGAACATGGCGTCGGCGTCACTCGTTCCATTCCGATCGCGCAACTTCACCTTGATGTGGATCGGGGCTCTCCTGTCCAACATCGGCACGTGGATGGAAGCTGTTGGGTTGAGTTATTACGTTGCCCATACCACCGGTAAGCCGTCGTGGTCGGCTCTGGTCGGTGCGGCCGGCTTCCTTCCGAACGGAGTGCTCGGCCCGATCGGTTCAGCCATGGCAGACCGATGGAGCCGTCGGCGGATACTGGCCATCGGCAGCGCCCTCTCGGCGATCGTCGCCGGCATCTTGGCGGTGTGGGTCGGTGGTGGTTCGGCCACCCCACTGGGCATCGCCGGGCTCAGCTTCGTGGCGGGCTGCGTCGGCGCGTTCACGTTTCCCTCGTTCCAGTCCATCTTGCCCGATCTCGTCCCGCGTGAACACCTCGTGGCCGCGATCGGCTTGTCGAACGCGCAGTGGAACCTCGGCAGGATCATCGGTCCCTCACTCGCCGCCGTGGCAATCGCGATAGGCGGTATCGGGATGGCGTTGTGGTGCAACGCGGTCAGCTTCTTCGCCGTCATCATCGCGGTGATGCTGGTGAAGGTGCCGAGACGCGCAGGGGATCGGCGGGCGGTGTTCGGTGCACTCGCCGATGGCCTGCGATTTGCCCGCTCGCATCCGGCGATGCGACGAATGCTGGCGGTCATGCTCCTCACGATCGGGATTGCCTCGCCGTTCATCGCCTTCGTGTCCCAGATGGCCACCACAGTTCTGCACGGCGATGCCACGACCACCTCGGTGCTGGTGACCGCGCAAGGAGTGGGAGCCGTCGCAGCCGCGTTCACGTTGGGCACCATCACCAAACGGTTCGGCGTCAGCACGGTGATGTTCGCCGCGGTCAGCTTGTTGTGCCCCGCGCTGATCGCCTATGCAGTGGCACCGCGGTTGTGGCTGTCGGCGGTGACGCTGATGTTGGTCGGGCTCTCCTACGGCTATGCCTTCACCTCGTTCGCCAGCACCACCCAACAGGCGGCACCCGACGCGATGCGCGGCCGGGTGCTGGCAGTCAACTTCCTGGTGCTCGGGGTGATGTTCCCGGTCGGCGCCCTGATCCAGGGTCCGATCGCCGATGCGATCGGCCTGCGCTGGACCACGGCGGGCTCCGGCATCCTGCTGGCGGCCGGCTTGGCGGCAATGGCGCCGTGGCAACGCCGGGCTGCCGCGTTCACCACGTCGTGAGCGGTCAGCGGCCTTTCCACACCGGCGAACGACGTTCGCCGAACGCCGCCTGACCTTCGTGGGCATCTTCGGAATCGATCGCCCGTCGATAGCTGGAGAGCGACTTCAACGAAGCCATCGCCTCGTCGATCGACAGGTGCGCGGTTCTTCGTTCGATGTCGAGCAGGGCGGCAATGCTCAGTGGCGCGGAAACGGCGATTGCGTCGGCACGTTCCTGAGCGGCCTGCAGCAACTCGTCGGCCGCAACCACCGCGGCGATCAACCCCCATCGGTGCCCTTCGGCAGCGTCCATCCGTCGGCCGGTCAACAACAGCTCGCGGGCGACGTGCGGCGGCAGCAGTCGTGTCAGCTTGACCGCACCCGCGTCGGGCAGGATCCCGATCGCCGGCTCCGGCAACCAGAACTGGGCGTGCTCGGCGGCAACGATCAGATCGGCGGCCATGGCGATCTCGAAGCCGCCGCCCACGGCCATGCCGTTGACGGCGGCGATCACAGGGGTTGCCCGCATGGGCAGCTCCGGGAAGCCACCGAACCCTCCAACGCCGTAGTCGCTGTCGAACTCCTCCTCGGCGGTGAGATCCCACCCGGCCGAGAAGAACTTCGGCCCGGCGCCCGTGAGGATGATCGCCCGTACGGCTGGATCCGCATCGAGACCGGCGAAGGCGTCGCCCATGGCCTTGCTGGTGGCTGCGTCGATGGCGTTGGCCTTCGGGCGATCGATCGTGACAACAGCGGTGTGCCCGGCGACCTCGACATGAAATCCGGTCACTTGGCCTCCTCCAGCCACAAGGCATCGACAGCGACTGCTCCACGCCGGCCGACCAGCACGGGGTTGAGCTCGACCTCGACGACATCGGTGCCGACAACCGCGTCGGTCAGCGTGACCACGAGATCGACGAGTGCATCGACGTCGCCCTTCGGCCTGCCGCGAAAGCCGGTGAGCAGTGGATGGCAACGCAACTGCGACAGCGCGCGGTGAACTTGTTCGGCGGTCACCGGTGCAAGCAGGTGGGTCAGGTCGCTCCACACTTCGGTCAGCACTCCGCCGTAGCCGAGCGAGACCAGCCAACCGATCGGGGGGTCGCGTCGGACAGCGACCAACACCTCGACGATCACGTCGGTGATCGTCGCTTCGACGAGGTACTTGTCGGCAGCGGGCATCGCCGCGAGCGCCGCGGCCACGGAATCGCCGTCGGTGAGCCCCACCGTCACGGCACCGGCATCGCTCTTGTGTGCCTGACCGAGTGACTTCAACGTGACTGGATACCCGATCTCAGCGGCCGCGGACTTCACGTCATCAGCAGGTACCACGACGCCGGCAGGCACGACGATGCCCAGCGCGGCGAGCCGCGCCTTCGCTACCGCTTCGTCGATCAGCCCGGTCTTGCCCGGCTCTGTCACGGCAGCGTGCAAGCTGTCGCACCGACTACCGACGCTTGCCGCAGCCTGCAATGCGGCGAGCCCTTCGCTGAGGCCGAGCAGGGGAGTCAATCCGCGCTCGAAGATGTGGCCGCGCAAGTGCTCGTTGAGACATTCCGCCATCGTGGCTACGATCACCGCTCTCCGGCCCGTGGCTTCGGCAGCGTCGGCCAGTGCATCGGCAGCGACGATCCACGACGACGGGTCGTTGTCAGGGCTGGGCGGCGCATCGAGCACGAGCATCGTGATGTCCTGCGGACCGTCCATGACGGCCGTGAAGCACTTCGAGGTGGCTGCCCGATCGCCCCACATGAAGGTGTGATAATCGAACGGGTTGCTCACTGTGACGAGCTCGGTCAGTGTCGACTCGACCCGCTGCCGGTGCTCGGTCGTGAATGGATCGAACTGAAGGCCGCTGTGTTCGGTTCGGTCCGCCACCAGCGATGCCTCGCCACCCGAGCAGCTCATCGATACGACGCGGGGGCCGCTCAGCCGCCCACCGTTGTCGAGCAGTTTCAGCGTCTCCAACATCTCCGCCGGCGTGCTCACAGTGGCCACGCCGTATCTCTCGAACAACGCGTCGTATGCCGTCGCCCGTCCAGACATCGACCCGGTGTGCGACGTGGCTATCGCCGAGCCCGTGGCCGAGCGACCGGTGTGCAGGGCGACGATGGGCACGCCCTGGGCGTGGGCCCGGACGGCAACCGTGGCGAAGTGCTGCGGATCGCGCACGGCTTCGAGGAACAAGCCGATGGCCGTGATCCGCTGGTCGGCGAGCAGGGCCTCGACGCAGTCCTCGGTACCGATGCTGGCCTGGTTGCCGACGGAGATGATCGTTCCCAGTCGCAACCCGCGCTGCTGGAACGTGAGGTTGACGGCAACGTTGCCGCTCTGCGACACGATCGCCACACCGCGATCGAACGCACCCATGCCGTGCTCGTCGGGCCACAGCGCGACGCGGTCGAAGGTGTTGACGAACCCGTAGCAGTTCGGTCCGAGGAACGGCAGATCACCGGCGGCGTCGAGCAGGTCGCGTTGCAGGTCGGCCTCACCCGATTCGGCAAAGCCCGACCCGTAGCACACTGCTCCGCCCACGCCCATCGCCCGCAGCGTTGCCATCGCCGCGACCGTGGCGTGCCGATTCACTCCGAGGAATACGGCGTCGGGCACCGCCGGCAGGGCGTCGAGAGTCGGCACACAGGTGACGCCGGCAAATTCGCCGCGCTTCGGGTTCACCGGCCAGATCGGCCCGGGAAAACCCAGCTTCAGGCATTGGCGAACGACTCGCTCGGCGGGAGCACCACCGACGACTGCGATCGAGCGCGGCGCGAGCAGGCGATGCAGATCTGCCACCGGTCAGGCTCCGAAGGGGCGCAGCATCGCCCGCGAGATGATGTGCCGTTGGATCTCCGACGTTCCGTCCCAGATGCGGTCGACGCGGGTGTCGCGCCACATGCGCTCCAGCGGCAGCTCGTCCATCAACCCCATGCCACCGAGGATCTGGATGGCCTCGTCGGTCACGAACTGGCACATCTCGCTGGAGAACACCTTGGCGATCGCCATGTCGGAATCGGTGGCGGTGCCCTGGGTGTCTTTCCACGCGGCCCGCAGCGTCAGCAGCTCGGCGGCGTCGAGGCGCGTCTGCATGTCGGCCAGCTTGAACGACACGCCCTGGAACTTGCCGATCTGTTGACCGAACTGAACGCGGGTGGCGGCCCACTCCGTGGCGATTTCGAGGGCGCGGCGGGCCCTGCCGACGCACACCGCGGCCACCTGCAGTCGTGTCGAGCCGAGCCATTCGTTTGCCGCATCGAAACCACGATGCTCTTCGCCCAGGATCTTGGAGACCGGCACTCTGCAGTCGTCGAAGTTGATGATCATGTTGTGGTAGCCGCGATTGGAAACGCAGTGATATCCGTCGATCACGTCGCAGCCCGGAGTGTCGAAGTCGACGAGGAAGCCGGTGATCAGCTTCTTCGGTCCGCGGCTGGTCGTTTCCTCGCCGCTCGCCGCGAACAGGATCACGTAGTCGGCGAGGTCGGCGTGACTGATGAAGTGCTTGGTGCCGTTGATCACGTAGTCGTCGCCGTCGCGCACGGCGGTGCACTTCATCCCGCGCACATCGCTGCCGGCGCCGGGCTCGCTCATGGCCATGCAGTCGACGCGTTCACCCGTGATCGTCGGCACGAGGTATTCGTCGATCTGGTCGTTGGTGCATGCTCGCAAGATGTTCGACGGCCGGGCGACGATGTAGTGCAGTGCGTACGAAGTGGCGCCGAACTCGCGATCGACGAGCGTGACCGCCAGGGTGTCGAGCCCACCGCCACCCAGCTCGGCGGGCATGTTGGCGGCGTACAGCCCGGCATCGATGGAGCGCTTCTTGATCTGCTGGATCAGTTCCGGTGGCACTTCGCCGAGCTTCTCGACCTGGTCCTCGTACGGGAACAGCTCGCGCTCGGTGAACGAACGGACGGTGTCGACGATCATCTGGTGCTCGTCGGAGAGTGCGAAATCCAAGGTCTACTCCGTCCTCAGTGAGAAGTGTCCGGCGCGTGCAGCCGGGGGAAGGGTCGAATGAGCCGCGGCGATCGCCTGAAGGGCGTCGCTCACGTCGGGAAGGATGGCCACGGAACGGCCGGCGTTCATGTCGACATGCACGAGCATCTGCTCGGTGGTGGCGAGCATCGAATCGTCATTGCCGCGGAACATCTCGTGGTAGATGTGAAGACGCTTGCGGTCGAGCCCGAGGACGCGTGTGGTGACGCGCAGCGCGGCTCGTTCTTCCGCCTCGCGCAGGTAGGCGATGTGCGTCTCGACGGTGTAGAAGCTGTGCCCCGCGGCGCGGTACGCATCGTCGTCGCCGATGTAGGCGAACAGGGCATCACTCGCCCATCCGAAGGCCGTGAGGTATGCCGCCTCGGTCATGTGGTGGTTGTAGTCGACCCACGCTGCGAGGACCTCGCCGCGGTAGAAGTCGAGCGGCGCTGGCACCGTGTCACCGGGTTGCCAACGGTGGGGAAGGTGGAGCAAGCGACCGTCGTCGTCGATCAGCGCGCTCGGCAATCCCATAAGCTAAACATACATTCAGGATTCAACCATGCCAAGACCCCGACTCGACCACGTCCGCAAGGCTCAGATCCTCACGGCCGCTGCACAGGTGCTGTCAGAGCGCGGATATGCCAACGCGCGAGTGGTCGACATCGCCAAGGCAGCGGGTACGAGCCCGGCGGCGATCCTCTACTGGTTCGACGGCAAGCACGGGTTGCTCGCCGAGGCGTTGTCGTTGCGCGAGGTCGAGTTCCACGATCGTTTCACCGTTCGAATCGAACGGGCGGCGACGGCCTCGGAGCGGTTGCGCATCCTCATCGAAGCGATGCTGCACCACTACGACTGGGCGTTGTGGATGGAGCTCTGCGTGTTGGCGTTGCGCGACTCGGCCGCCGCCACCGAGCGTGATCGCATGGACCGCCGCTGGCGGGCGATGCTGCGCAAGGTGATCCGCGACGGGCAGCAAGCCGGCGAGTTCCTGGCCGGCGACGCCGACGAGACGATGTTCGTCCTCGCCGCATTGCTCGACGGAATGGCGCCGTTGCTGGCGATGAAGGCACGGGGCGTCACTCAGCAGCGCGTCGAGCGTACGTGGCTCGCCGAGGCGGGTCGATTGCTCGGGCCGGGGTTCGATTCCAGTTCCCTCCGGCGATCGCGCTGACCTCGAAGGCCCTGCGCTCGGCAGCAAGCTGAGACAGGCCGGCACACGTCGCCGCTCTGGTTTTTCGAGCTCGTCATTGAACGAGAGACCACTGCATGTTGGTGTCTGGTTGCCCCTATTGATCTCACGTTGCCACCGAACTCAGAAGTCCTTCAGCAGCCTGGTGGTCTCGGGGTCGAGGAAGCCGGCGACCGTGGCGTCGGTCTCCAGTCGCAGTGCGTCGGTCAGGTCGGTGGAGGCCGTGCGGTTGAGCACTCGTCGCATCGCCGCGGTCGCGAGCGCGGGCAGCTCGGCGAGTCGCCCGGCCACTTCGCGGGCCGCCACCAGGAGGTCTTCGTCAGGCACCACTCGCCAGGCGACTCCCAGTTCGTGCAACGTCGCCGCGTCGTAGCGCTCGCCGAGCAGCAACATCTCGCGAGCTTTGAGCAGCCCTACCATCGCCGGCAGGAACGAGGTGACGGCACCGGTGACGAAGAGGTTGAGCGACACCTCCGGAAAGAAGGCCTTGGCATTGGTCGCCCAGATCGGGAAGTCGCAATTGATCGCCCATTCGAAGCCGCCGCCCACCGCCCATCCGTTGATGGCACCGACGACCGGCTTCGGTCCGAAGATGATCGCCTCGGTTGCCCGCTGGATGGCCACGACCAGATCCCGAGCTTCCGCCTCGTTCGATGGGTGCACGTGCTCACGCCGGTCGTCGCCGGCGCAGAAGGCTCGCCCCGCCCCGGTGAAGATGATGGCCTTCGTCGCCGGATCGCCGTGGGCATCGTCGAAAGCGGCGGCAACGTCGTCGATCAATGCACGATTCATGGCGTTCAACCGCTCGGGCCGGTTGAGCGTGATGGTGCGCACACCGGATTCGTCGACCTCGCTCAGCACGGTGTCGTACTCGAAGTTGCCGTTCATGTCCCGCAACCTAGTAAGACCGAGCGTGATGGACGTGCCGACGATCGACCGACTCCTCGACCGTCGCGCCGACGAGAGCGGCGGCAAGGTCTTCCTGCGCTTCTCGTCCGGCGAGCTCACGTTCGGTGAAGCACGACGACGGTCGACCGGTCTCGCTCACGGTCTAGCCGATCTCGGGGTTCGACGTGGCCAGCTCGTGCCGGTCTTGATGTCGAACGGACCCGTCTTTGCCATCACCTGGCTGGCGTTGTCGACGCTCGGCGCAGTGTCGACGTTGTTGAACACCGCGTTCCGCGGCCCATCGCTGGTGCATGCGTTGAACCTGAGCGGTGCCGACACCGTTGTCGTCGAGGCCGGCCTCGTTCCGCATCTCGCCGACGTCGCCGACCAACTCGTCCACCTTCAACGGCTCGTCATGGTGGGCGACGCGCAAGTGCCAGCCGGAATGCCCGGCGTGCAGGTGCTCGACCACGCCAGTCTGTGCACCGACAGCCGGACGCCGATCGCCTCGGCTCACTCCCCCACCGACGCGGCGATGGTGTTGTTCACGTCCGGCACGACCGGGCCGTCGAAGGGCTGCGTGCTGTCGCATCGCTATGCAGTCCGTCAGGCCGAGTTGATGATCGACAACTTGGAACTGCGCGGCGACGACGTGCTGTACTGCCCGTTCCCGATGTTCCACATCGATGCCACCGTGATGACCGTTGTCCCGGCGATGTTGCTCGGCACCGCCGCCGCGATCGGTGATCGATTCTCCGCGTCCGGATTCTGGGACGACGTTCGACGAGCGGGAGCAACGGTGTTCGACTTCATGGGCGCCACCCTGACGATGCTGTACAAGCGACCGCCGCTCGCCGCCGACGGCGACAACCCCGCTCGGTTGGGATGGGGCGTGCCGGTACCGGAGTTCGCCGACGAGTTCGAAGCTCGCTTCGGCGTGAAGCTGGTCGAGCTCTACGGATCGACCGACGCCGGCATCCCGATGTACTACCCGGTCAACGAGCAGCGGCGACAGGGGTCGTGTGGACGGCCGATCGCCCAATACGACGTACGACTCTTCGACGACCACGGCGTCGAGGTACCTGCCGACACCGTCGGCGAGATCGTCGTGCGCCCCAACGAACCCTCGTTGATGTCGGACGGTTACTACGGAATGGCGCCTGCCACGCTCGAATCGCGGCGCGACCTCTGGTTCCACACCGGAGACCTGGCCCGGCGCGATGCCGACGGCTACTTCTACTTCGTCGGTCGCCGCACCGACAGCATCCGCCGTCGCGGCGAGAACATCTCGGCGTTCGAGGTCGAAGAGGTGGTCAAGCTCCACCCCGGCGTGCTCGACGCCGCCGCGTACGGCGTGCCGAGCGATCTCACGGAGGACGACGTGATGGTGGCTGTGGTGCCCAGAGCCGGCCACCCCGTCGCACCGCAAGAGCTGATCGAGTTCTGTGTGTCACGAATGGGGAGCCACATGGTGCCTCGGTACGTGGATCTGGTCGAGTCGCTGCCACGGACTCCGACCGAGAAGGTCGAGAAGGCACGCCTCCGCGAGCGCGGCGTGACGTCCACGACGTGGGACCGCGTCACCGGTTGAACCCGCGGTCAGCTACGCGGTTGACCGATGCCTCGCCCGGCCTGCGCGGGTCGCGTCAGCAGGTCGTGATGAACCGCGATCTCGGCGAGCTTGGCCTGCAGCTCGGCTGAGGCCGGAGACGACTTGCCGGCCCGGGCGTCGACGTGCAGCATCATGTGCTCGGCAGTCGCGACCACCGAATCGTCGTCGGCGCGACGCACGGTGGTGAAGAGGTGGAAGCGCTTGGCATCGTGTGACATCAGCTGTGCCGTCACGTACAGACGATCGCCGGCGTGGCTCTGGGCGATGAAGTTGAGGTGGCTCTCGACGGTGTAGTACGAGCCGCCAGATTTCAGGTACGCCTCGTCGACGCCGATGAGCCGCATGAACTTGTCGCCGGCCTCGCTGGTGATCTGCATGTAGCGGCTGTCATTGGTGTGGCCGTTGTAGTCGACCCACTCGTTGGGCACAGATCGCTCGTAGATGCGAATCGGGACGGTCACATCGATGTCGGCGGGCACACGATGACCGCGATCGAACAGCGCCTGCTCGAAGTCGCCGAGCGTCTTGCCTGCCGCGAATCCGCGGTTGCGCAAGCCGTGCATGACCTCGACCAAGCAGTCGTCGCGCAGTGCCTCCAGCTCTCGTATCGACATGCCCGCGGCCTGGGCATCGACCTGATCGTCGCTCTGCTCGCAGATCTTGTCGAGCAACTCGTCGGACAGCTCCGGTACGTCCATCAGCTTGGTCCATGGCCACTTCAAGGCCGGTCCGAACTGGGCCATGAAGTGGCGCATCCCGGCCTCGCCGCCGGCGATTCGGTAGATCATGAAGGTGCCCATGAAGCTCCAACGCAGTCCGGGACCGAAGCGCATCGCGTCGTCGATCTCGGCAGCCGTCGCCACGCCGTCGTTCACCAGCCACAGCGCCTCGCGCCACAGCGCCTCCATCAGCCGGTCGGCGACGAAACCGTCGATCTCCTTCGACAGCATCAGTGGGTGCATGCCGATGCCGCGGTAGACCTCAGCGGCGTGTTGCTTGGCGGCTTCGGAGGTTGCCGCGCCGCCGCACACCTCGACCAGCGGCATGAGGTACACCGGGTTGAACGGATGACCGACGACCAGCCGTCGCGGATCGACCATGTCGCGCTGCATCTCGGTGGGAAGCAGACCCGAGGTCGATGAGCCGAACACCACGTCGGGCCCGGCGACCTTGCTGGCCGCGGCGAACAGTTGCTGCTTCAGCTCCAGCCGCTCCGGCGCGCTCTCTTGCACGAAGTGCGCCCCGACGACGGCTTCTTCGACGGTGGTGACGATGCGCAGCGAGCCCTCCGCCGGCCACGGGGCGTTGGTCAACTTGGCGTTGGCGCGCCGCGCATTGGCCAGAACCTCACCGACTTTTCGGGGCGCCTCCGGATCGGGATCGAACAGCACGACGTCGTGTCCGTTGAGCAGGAATCGTGCCGCCCAACCTCCCCCGATGACGCCACCGCCGAGCAGGCCGATGTGACCCGCCGTCATTTGCTGACCTTGCCGGCTGCACCTGTCACGGCGCTCGGCGGGCGCGACGGCGGCCCGGTGTAGATGGCCGACGGCCGGATCAGGCGTCCGGTGCGCTTCTGCTCGAGGATGTGAGCGCTCCATCCGGCGGTGCGGGCGCAGGCGAACATCGCTGTGAACATGTGGGCCGGCACCTCGGCGTAGTCGAGCACGACGGCCGACCAGAACTCGACGTTGGTGGCCAGCACGCGGTCGGGGTAGCGGGCCTTCAACTCGTCGAGGGCAGCCTGCTCGAGGGCCTCGGCAACTTCGACGCGCGGCGAGCTCAACTCCTTGGCGGTGCGGCGCAGGACACGTGCCCGAGGATCCTCGGCCCGGTAGACGCGGTGGCCGAATCCCATCAGACGATCGCCGCGGTCCATCGCCCGTTTCACCCAGCGAACGGCGTCGCCTTCTTTTTCGACCTCGTCGAGCATCTGCAGAACGCGTGATGGCGCGCCGCCGTGCAGCGGGCCGGACAGGGCGCCGACTGCGCCCGACAGTGCTGCGGCGACGTCGGCACCGGTGGAGGCGATGACGCGCGACGTGAACGTCGATGCGTTCATGCCGTGTTCGGCCGCCGACACCCAGTACGCATCGACCGCCTTCACGTGGTTGGGATCGGGGTCGCCGCGCCACCGGCGCATGAAGCGTTCGGTGATCGTGGACGAGCCGTCGATGTGCTTCTGTGGCACCATCGCCAACCCGAGCCCACGCGCCGATTGGGCGACGAACGACAGGGCCATGACCGAGGCACGAGCGAGATCGTCGCGCACCTGTGTGTCGTCGATGTCGAGCAACTGCTGAAAGCCCCAGAACGGGGCGAGCATGGCCAGCGCGCTCTGCACGTCGACGCGGATGTCGCCGGAATGCACGGGTATCGGGAACGGCTCGGCGGGCGGCAAGCCGGGATCGAACGAGCCATCGACGAGCAATCCCCACACCTGCCCGTAGTCGTACGAACCGACGAGCTCTTCGATGTCGACTCCGCGATAGCGCAGCGCGCTGCCCTCCCGATCGGGCTCGGCGATCTGGGTCTCGAAGGCGATGACACCCTCCAAGCCGTGCTGCACCACCACTTGTTCAGCCATCGCCCCTAACCCCCGTTGTGCGCTCAGTGCTTGATGAGCTTCAGCTTGTCACGCACTTCCTGCGGGCCGAGAATCCTCACGTTCATGCTTTCCAGCAGCTGCTTGGCGCGGGCGACGAGCTCGGCATTGGTGGCTTTGTGGCCGGGTCCGAGGTAGAGGTTGTCCTCCAGACCGACGCGTGCGTTGCCGCCGGCGAGCGCCGCCATCGCGACGAACGGGATCTGCATGCGGCCGATCGAGAACCCGGAGAACACGCAATCGTTGGGCAGGTTGTTGACCAACGCCATGAAGGTGTTGGGGTCGTCGGGCGCGCCGTAGGCAATGCCCATGCACAGCTGGATCATCACAGGATCGTCGAGCAAGCCGTCGCGGATCAGCTCCTTGACCTGCACCAGATGGCCGGTGTCGAACACCTCCAACTCCGGGCGCACGCCAAGTGCCTGCACCTGACGAGCCATGCTGCGCAGCACGCTTGGTGTGTTGACCATGATGTAGTCACCGCCAGAGGCGAAGTTCATCGTGCCGCAGTCGAGCGTGCAGATCTCGGGCATGAGCGTGCGTACATGGTCGAGTCGTTCGGTCGCGCCGGCCATGTCGGTGCCGTCCGGATTGATCGGCAGCACCGCCTCGGCGCCACCGAGCACCAGGTCGCCGCCCATGCCGGCCGTGAGGTTGAGCACGACGTCGATTCCTGAACCGCGGATGCGCTCGACTGCTTCGGCGTACAGTTCCGTCGCTCGCGCGCCCTTGCCCGTCTGCGGATCGCGGACGTGGATGTGCACGACCGCGGCCCCCGCTTTGGCGGCATCGATCGCGGACGCGGCGATCTGTTCGGGTGTTACGGGCACGTGCGGGCTCTTGCCGACGGTGTCGCCGGCGCCGGTGATGGCACACGTGATGAAAACGTCCCAGTTCATGAGCGGCGCCCTCCATTCTTGATTGGGTGTTGGCTTGGTGCAGGTTGTCTGAACGAACGGTCAGCTAACTGTAGCCGACGCGCGTTGACAGCGCCGCGGCCGCGTACCTCTAGTTTGTTCGCAGCGAGGAGGAGCCATGGACGGAATGACTGGGTTACGAGCGCTGGTCACCGGCGGGGGTTCGGGCATCGGCGCGGCGATTGCGAACTCGCTGGCCGAGCAGGGCGTGAGGGTGATGGTGGTCGACGCCGATCCGACAACTCAACCCGATGTGGTCGGCGACGTCGGCGACACGGCGACAGTCGACGCGCTCTTCGACGAGGTGATCGCGCGTATGGGCGGGCTCGACGTGCTCGTCAACAACGTCGGCATCGCCGGGCCGACGGCGCAGGTCGAGGAGATGGACCCCGCCGAGTTCGATCATTGCGTTCGAGTCAACCTCGGCTCGATGTTCCGGTGCACGCGCAAGGCGGTGCCGCTGCTCCGACACCTCCCCGGGTCGATCGTCAACATCTCCTCTACGGCGGGGATCTTCGGATACCCCATGCGCTCTCCGTACGTCGCGGCCAAGTGGGGCGTCATCGGGCTGACCAAGACGTGGGCGATGGAGCTCGGCGGCGACGGCATTCGGGTCAATGCCATTTGCCCGGGCTCGGTCGGTGGGCCGCGCATGGACGGTGTCATCGACCGCGAGGCGGCGTTGACCGGAGTGACTCCGTCGCAGCTGAGGTCGGCTTACGAGAGCCAGGTGTCGATGGGATCGTTCGTCAATGCCGCTGACGTGGCCAACGCGGTCGTGTTCCTGTCGTCGCCCGCTGCCCGTTTCATCTCCGGACAGGTCCTGGGCGTCGACGGCCACACCGAAACATTGCGCACCAGTTGTTCACACTGAGTTTGAAATGGCGGTCAATCCAGCGATGTATAGTCTGACGACTCGGCGTCACAGCTTTTGGGGACGCTCTTGATACAAGGGGGAAGAGAATGGCGTTCGATCCTGAAAAGGGCTTACTGCCCGCGAGGTACAACCGTCGACAACTGATCGTGGGCAGCGGCGCAGCTGCCATGGTGGCTGTGGCGCTCGCGGCGTGCGGCAGCGACAGCAAGACGACAACACCTGCAACCGAGGCCCCATCGGCTAGTGAGGCCCCGACGGTCACCCAGGCGCCAACCGCTACGGAAACCGGTACGGCCACGACTGCACCGGCCCCCGCCACGACGGCCCCCGTGGCCGCAGGAAACCCCGGCGGAATCCTTCGAGTCGGCACGCTCGGCGGCGCCAACGACATACTCGACGGCCAGCACATCGTCGCCAAGGCCGACATCATGCGGCAGGTCACCGGCTGGGAGCCGTTGATGAGCTTCAGCCCGGACTTCGTGCCCGAGTACGCAAACGGCCTCGCCAAGGATGTCACGGCGAAGGCCGCCGACGACTTCGTCGTCACCTTGAAAGACGGCATCAAGTTCCAGAACGGCAACGAAGTCACCGCCGACGACGTCGTCTATTCGTTCAAGCGCATGCTGAACAAGGACGACGCCCTGTACGGCGGGTCGGTCCTTAGGCAGGTGATGGATGAGACAGGTGTCAGCAAGGTCGATGATCGCACGGTCGAGTTGAAGCTCCTGCAAGGCGTGTCCAACTTCAAAGAGGCGTTGTGCTCCTACGTTTGCGCAATCGTTCCTCAGGGCTACGCGCGTTTCAGCGGTGACGCGACGACGCAGATCGGAACGGGTCCGTACATGCTCAAGGAGTTCGAGGTGGGCAAGCAGTCGGTCCACGTCAAGAACCCCTACTACTGGGACACCGGCAAGCCCTATTTCGACGAGGTGCACATCATCGACTTCGCCGACGGCGACGCAATGATCAACGCCCTGCTCGCCGACCAGATCGACATCTGCGCCGACATCTCGTCGGCCTCGGTCGAGACCGTCACGGGCACGAATGGTTACAAGGTCCTGAACTCGGCGGGCGGCGGTTGGCTGACGATCTCGATGGCGGTCGACCAAGACCCGTTCACCGACGTCCGCGTCCGTCAAGCGATGCGCTTGATCGTCGATCGCGACGCGATGGTCGAGCAGGTCCTCGCCGGCTATGGGCGAGTCGCCAACGACCTCTACGCGCCGCTCGACGCCGCCTACATCGGCGACGAGTTGCCGCAGCGCAAGCAAGACATCGCCGCTGCCAAGCAGCTGTTGGCCGACGCCGGCAAGAGCGATCTCACCATCGATCTGTTCGCTCCGAACGACACGGCCGGGCTCCCCGACATGGTGCAGCTGTTCGCCGAGCAGGCCAAGGCCGCCGGCATCACCGTCAACGCGCAGGTGATCGACGGCGGCACCTACTGGGGCGACCAGTACTTGAAGCGCACGTTCGCTTGCGACTACTGGGGCACCCGCAACTTCCTGTTGCAAGTGGCCGCCGGCAGCCTGAAGGACACGTCGCCGTATCCCGACGATCACTGGCCGCCCGCGGGCTCGACCTTCGAGGACGACTACAAGGCAGCGCTGGCGGAGACCGACGACACGAAGCGCAAGGTCATCACCGACAAGATGCAGAACGAGCTGTACGACACGGGTGGATTGATCATCCCGTTCTTCCAGAACCTGCTCGATGCCTACAACTCCAAGGTGCAAGGCCTCGTTGAACGAGCCAACACGCTGAACCTCGACCACTACGGACGAGGCTGGAAGAACCTCTACTTCTCGGCGTAGCACTCGGCCCCGGACGGATGTCGAACAATCGAGGAGTACTCCGGTTCATCAGCGCGCCGTTTGGCGCTGGGCGTGCTCACGCTGTTCGTGGTGTCGATCGTGGTGTTCACCGCGACCCAGTTGCTGCCGAGCGATCCCGCACAGGCGATCCTCGGCCGCAACGCCACGACAGCCAGCGTTGCCGCTCTGCGAACGAAGCTTGGTCTCGATCACACCGCCTTCTACCAGTACACCCACTGGCTCAAGGGCCTCGTCACCGGGAATCCGGGCGACTCGTTCAACGCTCAGCTGCCCATTCTCGACTACATCGGCGATCGCGTCGTCAACTCGCTGTTCCTGCTGGTGCTGGCTTCGGCGATCTCGATCCCGGCGGCTCTGTGGTTCGGCGGGTACAGCGCCCGCAAGCGGGACACCGCGTTCGACAACATCGGCTCCAACACGATGCTCGCCCTGGCCTCGTTGCCGGAGTTCGTCGTCGGCATCATCCTCGTACTGCTCTTCAGCGTGCGCCTGTGGCACGTGTTGCCGGCCGTCAGTGCCATCGGCATCCACAAGGGGCCGTGGTCGGACATGAAGGGAATGGTGCTCCCTACGGCGACGCTGGTCATCGGGGCCGTTCCGTACATCTCCCGTGTGGTGCGGGCGTCGATGATCGAGGTGCTGGAGAGCGATTACATCGAGATGGCCCGGCTGAAAGGGGCTCCGGAGAGGACGGTGCTGTGGCGGCATGCGCTGCCCAACGCGTTGGGTCCGGTGTTCCAGGTGATTGCCCTCAACATCGCCTACTTCGCGGCCGGTGTGATCATCGTCGAATCCCTGTTCAACTATCCAGGAATCGGCGGCGCGCTGCGTGACTCCGTGCGCGTTCGCGACATCCCTGTCATCCAGTTCCTGGTCATGGTGCTGGCCATGGTCTACGTGGTCACCAACCTCGCCGCCGATGTCGCCACGGTGCTCGTCACCCCACGCTTGCGAACGAGGATCCAATGAGCACAACAGCGGTCGGCCTCGCCGATGCGGACATCGTCGCCACCAAACCTCCGGGAGTCATCCGGGTTTCGCTGCGGATGTGGCGAACTCGTGTCGGCCTGTTCATCGTCGCCGTGCTGGCGATCATCGCCTTGTTCGGCAGGTACATCGCCCCGTATGGAGAGGCCGAGGCCGTCGGCCTGCCCTTCAAGCCGTCGGACAAGACCCGCAAGCACTCGCTGTTCGGCTCCGCCAACGTCGGTCACGACGTGTGGACGCGCTTCTTGTACGGGGGCAAGCCGATCCTGATCTCGGCGGTACTGGCCACGGCGCTCGCGCTCATCCTCGGCACCACGGTCGGCCTGATCGCCGCATACAACCGTCGCAGGCTCGACGAT
Organism: Ilumatobacteraceae bacterium; assembly: GCA_963720775.1. Classification (GTDB taxonomy): domain Bacteria; phylum Actinomycetota; class Acidimicrobiia; order Acidimicrobiales; family Ilumatobacteraceae; genus JAENVT01. The sequence continues at coordinate 330,487 of CAVRGR010000006.1, forward strand.
GTGCTGATGCGCTCGATGGACGTGATCCTGGCGCTACCACAGATCATCACGGCGTTGATCGTCATCTCCATGTTCGGCGCCTCGACGACGCTGATCATCCTCACCGTCGGCATCTCCACGGTTCCCCGCATCGCCCGTGTGGTGCGTGGCACTGCCGTATCGGTGGTCGAACGAGATTTCGTGGCGGCAGCCGAATCCCTCGGTGAGTCCCGGTTCAAGATCCTGCGCTCCGAGCTCCTGCCGAACGTTTCCGGACCGCTCCTCGTCGAGGCCAACCTGCGCTTGACGTTCTCCATTGGTCTCATCGCGGGTATCGCCTTCCTCGGCTTCACACCCGACCCGGGAGCGGCGAACTGGGGCCTCATGGTCAACGAGAACCGCAAGGGCCTGATCCCCAACCACTGGGGGGTCACTTTGCCGGTGATCGCCATCGCCTTGCTGACGATCGGCACCGGCCTGGTGGGCGACGGCCTGTCGCGTGCCGCGGCCGGAATTGACAGAGAACGAGGCGATGCCTGATGTCTGCTGCAGTGAGCATCAACGATCTGCGCATCGAGCTGGCCGGTAGTGGCATCGACATCGTCGACGACGTCAACCTGGCCATCGCACCCGGCGAAGTGCTGGGGCTCGTCGGTGAGTCGGGCTCCGGCAAGACCACGGTCGGTCTGGCGGTGCTCGGCCATGCGCGCCGTGGAGTGAAGCTTGCCTCGGGCTCGGTCACCATCGGCGACGCGGCGATGCTGTCGCTGGGTGAGACCGCGCTGCGACATGCGCGCGGCCGCCTCGTGACCTACGTGCCACAAGACCCCTCGACCGCGCTCAACCCGGCGTTGCGCATCCAGAAGCAGCTCGTCGAGGTGCTCGAGTTCCACAACTTCGGCGGCAGCGACGAGGCGCGGCACGCCCGGGTCATCGAGGTGATGAGCGAGGTGCTGCTGCCCAGCACACCCGAGTTCCTGCGCAGGTACCCGCACCAGCTCTCCGGCGGTCAACAGCAGCGCGTGGGGTTGGCCATGGCGTTCGCCTGCCGACCGAGCGTCATCGTGCTCGACGAGCCCACCACAGGCCTCGACGTCAGCACGCAGGCTCACGTGCTCGACACGGTGCGACAGCTGTGCCGGGCGCACAACGTTGCGGCGCTTTACGTCACCCACGATCTCGCCGTCGTCGCCAATCTCGCTGATCGTGTCGCGGTGATGTACGCCGGGCGGATCGTCGAGCAGGGCCCGGCCGCCGAGCTGTTCGTCAACCCCTGTCATCCATACACCCGTCATCTCATCGCCGCGGCGCCCGACATGTCGACGGATCGTGAGATGGTCGGCCTTCGAGGACGGGCTCCTGCTCCGGGTCGGCGCCCGGTGGGCTGCGCGTTCGCGCCACGCTGTGAACTGGCCACCGCCGAATGCCGAGCCGAGTTCCCAGCCGAACGACAGGTGTCGGCAGGCCGGCTGGTCCGGTGCATCCGACCGTTCGAGGTGCCCGAGCGCACCCAGCACGTCGCCGTTCACTCCACCCCGATGGCGTCGTTGGCCACGCACGCCTTGGTCGTGCGGGACGTCTGTGCGTCGTACACCGGTCTCGAGGTGGTGCACAACATCGATCTGCACGTCGATCGTGGCGAATGCCTGGCCCTGGTCGGCGAGTCGGGCTCCGGCAAGACCACACTGTCGCGCTCGATCGGGGGTCTCCATGCGGAGTGGACCGGCGAGATCCTGCTCGGCTCCGAACGGCTGGCTCGCTCCGCTCGCCAACGCACCACGGCCCAACGACTTCGCATCCAGTACGTGTTTCAGAACCCGTACAGCTCGTTGCAGCCGCGGCGATCGGTCGGCGAGTCGGTCGCCCGTCCGCTGATCATCGGCGGGATGGGAAAGAGCGAGGCCGCCCGGCGCGTCGGGGAGATGCTCGAGCGTGTCGCCTTGACGGCCGGGTACGCCTACAAGTTCCCCGACCAACTGTCGGGCGGCGAGCGCCAACGAGTCGCCATCGCCCGCGCGTTGGTCAGCAAGCCCGAAGTGTTGGTGTGCGACGAGGTCACGTCGGCCCTCGACGTGTTGGTTCAGGCCTCGATCGTCGAACTGCTCAGTGAGCTGCGCCGTGAGCTCGGCCTGGCGATGTTGTTCGTCACCCACAACCTGCCGCTGGTGGCATCGATCGCCGACCAGGTCGCCGTGCTCGCCGATGGCAAGCTCGTCGAGGCGGGCATCACAGAGCGGGTGCTGCGCTTCCCCGAGGCCGAGTACACCAAACGGTTGATCGCCGATACCCCGCAGATCGGCGACGCCGCCGAAACCGGGGCGGAAGTAGTGCGATCAGAGCAGTAGCTTGCGCAGGCGGCTCTCGACCATGTCGCGGTCGACGTAGCAGCCCTGGAGGTGCCGGCGACCCGACTGGGGATCGAACTCGGTGCGGCCGTGCAGGATGCGGCGGTTGTCGAAGCACAGCGTGTCGCCTGCGACGAGTCGCAAAGTCGAGACGTTTGCCGGATCGCGGAGCATTCGCCACATGACCATGTAGGCGTCGTAGAACGCTTCGTCGGCCAACGGGTCGATATCGCGGATCCAGTTGTTGAAGCGGATCGCCTCCGGGTTGCCGCCGGCATCGGTCGCGATGATCGGAGCGGTGAAGCGGATGTCGTCGTCGGAGTCGTGGAACCGGAACGGAACCGGCACCGTTGCCAGCATCCGGAACGTCTCGGGGTCCTTCACCCGCAAGGCAGCGGCGATCGCCACGCCGTCGGCCAGCGTCGAGTCGCCGCCCGTCGCCTCGTTGGCCAGGGCGTGCAGGAACTGAAAGTCGGGCGGGGCGGCCCAGTTGGGCAGATCGGTGTGCAGGTCGAGGCCTGCCGCTGTGTACGCCGAGTTGTTCGGATCCGGCTTGGATTGGACGTCGAAGATGGTTCCGAAGTTGGTCGGCCGGGCGTACCCGATCCGCTCCGCCAGGCGCACCACCTCGCCGTCGACGTTCGGAGTGTGCTCGATGACGATCGCTCCCTCGGTCAGCATCGCCTCGAGCCAGCGCCGCATGCCCGGGGCTGTGTCGAGCTCGGAGTAGTCGAGATGCATCACGGTGGCGAGTCCGCCGGGGGCCGTCGCCAGGTCGGGTCGCGCCTCGAGGAGCTCGGCGGGAAACACTCCGACGTGCCCGGCACCCCAATCGACGGTCACCGTGCCGGCGCTGTCGGTGCTGATTGCCACCGGCTGCGCGACAGGAACGTCGATCAGCGTGACCGTGCGCTCCCGAGTGATCGGATGCAAGCACTTCGGGCACGGGCAGTTGTCACGCAGCCAGCGCGACGAGGGTGACTTCATACGGATCAAGTGTGGCAGGTCGTGGTCGGGTAACTTCGGCCCATGGCCGCGCATGAACCAGGCACCCCCGTCGACATCAAACCACGAAGCCGTGACGTCACCGACGGCATGACGAAGGCGCCTGCCCGTGCCATGTTGCGTGCCGTCGGCATGACCGATGCCGACTGGGTGAAGCCGCAGGTCGCCATCGCCAACGCATGGAACGACGTCACGCCGTGCAACATGACGCTGCGCAAGCTTGCCGAGCACGCCAAGGACGGTGTGCGCGAAGCCGGTGGGTTCCCGATGGAGTTCGGCACCATCACCGTCAGCGACGGCATCAGCATGGGTCACGAAGGGATGCGCGCCTCGCTCGTCAGCCGCGAGGTCATCACCGACTCCGTCGAGTGCGTCATGCACGCCGAACGCCTCGACGGCTTCGTCGGCTTGGCCGGCTGCGACAAGAGCATCCCGGCGATGCTGATGGCGGCAGCCCGCCTCGACCTCCCCAGCGTGTTCGTCTACAACGGATCGATCATGCCGGGTGAGTACAACGGTGTTGCGCTCGACATCGTCAGCGTGTTCGAAGCGGTTGGTGCCTGCGCTCTGGGCAAGATCACCGAGGACGAGCTCGGTGAGATCGAACGCCGGGCGTGCCCGGGCGAAGGTGCCTGTGGCGGCATGTTCACCGCCAACACGATGAGCTCGATCGCCGAGGCTCTCGGCATGTCGCTGCCGGGCACGGCGTCACCGCCGGCCATCGATCCTCGCCGCGAAGGCGACGCCCACCGTGCCGGTGCGGCGGTCGTGGGCATGTTGCGACTCGGCATCACGCCGCGGATGATCATGACCAAGCCGGCCTTCGAGAACGCCATCGCCGTCTCCTCGGCGCTGGGCGGATCGACCAACGCGGTGCTGCATCTGTTGGCCATCGCCAACGAGGCGGGTGTCGACCTGCACCTCGACGACTTCAACCGCATTGCCGCCAAGGTGCCGCACATCGCCGATCTGAAGCCCGCGGGCAAGTTCCACATGAGCGACCTCGACCGGGTCGGCGGTGTCCCCGTCGTGATGAAGCACCTGCTCGATCACGGCTTGCTGAACGGCGACGTGCTGACGGTCACCGGCAAGACCATGGCCGAGAACCTCACAGCGCTCGATCCTCCGCCGCCGGATGGTGTCGTGGTGTACCCGCTCGACCAGCCCTTGCACAGCGAGGGCGGGCTCAACATCCTCACCGGCTCGCTGGCGCCGCGGGGTTCGGTCGTCAAAGTCGCCGGGCTGAGCAAGGAGCAGATGCTCTTCGAAGGCGTTGCCCGGGTGTTCGATGGCGAGGACGGCGCCATGGACGCCATCCTCTCCGGTTCGGTCGTGCCGGGCACCGTCCTGGTGATCCGCTACGAGGGCCCCAAGGGTGGGCCGGGCATGCGCGAGATGTTGGCCATCACCGGGGCTCTGAAGGGTGCGGGCCGGGGTGCCGACTGCGCGCTCATCACCGATGGCCGGTTCAGCGGTGGCACCTGGGGTTTCTGCATCGGCCACGTGGCGCCCGAGGCAGTCGACGGTGGACCGATCGCCTTCGTCCATGATGGCGACCGCATCCTCATCGATGTTCACCAGTTGCGGCTCGACCTGCTCGTCGACGAGGCCGAGCTGGCCCGGCGCCGGGCGTCGTGGTCGCCCAACCCGCCGCGCTACACCACGGGAGTGCTCGGCAAGTACGCCAGGTTGGTGCAGGGCGCCGAGACGGGCGCAATCACCAACACGCTCTGAACTGAATTCGGGGATCCAGCCATGAACCTCCAGGAAGTGCTCGAACTGGTGCAGCTCCGGCCGTTCGAGCGCGACCCCGTGCAGCGGCTGCTCAACCGAATCCACTCGCCGGACGACTTCCGGGCAATCGCCAAACGCAAGTTGCCGAAGGCCGTGTTCGACTACGTCGATGGCGGAGCCGAGGAAGAGATCGCCATGCAGGCCAATCGCGACGCGTTCAAGCGCCGCAAGCTCCGTCCTCGTCTGCTCCGCGACATTTCGGTGACCGATCTTTCCGGCGAGCTCTTCGGTCAGCCGTATCAAGTGCCGATCGGGTTGGCACCTACCGGCTACACGCGCATGATGCATCCCACTGGCGAGGTGTCGTCGTGCCTGGCGGCGAAGAGCAAGGCCATTCCGTACACCTTGTCTACGATGGGCACAACCACCATCGAGGATGTCGCCGCCACGGGTCATCCCAACCTGTGGTTCCAGCTGTACGTCACCGCCGACAGACGGCTCAGCGATCCGCTGATCGAGCGTGCCGGTGCAGCCGGCTACACGGCGCTGGAGATCACGATCGACACCGTGGTCAGCGGGCGTCGGGTTCGCGACATGCGCAACGGCCTCACCATCCCGCCACAGCTCAGCATCGGCGCCATCTTCGACATCGCCATCCGGCCGCAGTACTGGATCAACATGTTGCGCAACCCGGCCATCGGCTTCGCCAACTTCGGCGCCTTGTCGCCCGAGGAAGTGAAGAGCGCCGCGTCGACGCGCATCAGCTCGTTGTTCGACCAGACGCTGAACTGGGTCGATGTCGAGGCGATCCGCAAGCGGTGGAACGGCCCATTGCTGCTCAAGGGCCCGATCGGCCCGGCCGATGCTCGTCGCGCTCTCGACTCCGGAGTCGACGGCTTCCACCTCTCCAACCACGGCGGCCGCCAGCTCGATCGCTGCGCGGCCACCATCGATCTGCTCGGGCCGTTACGTGCCGCGGTCGGGCCCGGGGTGCCGATCGTGATCGACTCGGGTGTGCGCCACGGCGCCGACGTCGCTGTGTCGGTTGCGCTGGGCGCCGACATGGCGTTCATCGGCAGGCCGTACGTGTACGCGGTCGCCGCGGCCGGCCAGCGAGGCGTCGAACACACGATCACGCTGCTCACCGACCAGCTGCGTTCGGTGATGCAGTTGAGCGGAGTGACCACCCTTGCCGAACTGCGCGAGCAAGGCGCCGCCCTGTGTGGCGAGCCTGCCTGACTAGGGCTTGGCTACACGGGCGAAGAGCATCCGCCAACCGACCAGGAACACTCCGGTGACGACCGTGGCAACGATGATGAACGGCAGGGCCGTGCCGCGATCGAACACGATGTTGCGCAGCACCATGCCGAGGGCAACCGTGATCGGCCAGATGATGAACGCCGACTGGAGCTGCACGGGTCGTGCCCACGCCCTGGCGGCGATCCAGCCGACGGCGAGAGCGATCAGGAAAGGGGCGGCGACTCCGGCGATCCCGCGGATCGTCGTGCCCTCGTCGTGGTTGCGGCGACCGATGGCGACGAAAACGATGATTGCCACGACATCGGCGAGCGCGGCAAGGGCTGCGCGACGGGTCACACCTGTCCCGTGAAGCCACCGAGTTGCCCGCGGAAGAACAACAGCGGGGCCGGTTGGCTCTCTGGGTCGGCATGATCCATGTCTTCGACCAGGCCCATCACGAAGAAGTGATCTCCGGCATCGACCACCTCGGCGGTGATGCAGTCCATCCAGGCGATCGCACCGGCGATGATCGGTGAGCCGGTGACCGGAGCCGGTCTCCAACTCACACCCTCGAACGGTTCCTCGATGCTGCTCTTGGCGAACCGCCAGCACAGATCGCCGTGGTCGATGCCGAGCACGTTGACGCAGAAGACCCCGGCCGATGCCATGCGCAACCATCGCTCGGAGGTGGTCATCGGCAGGAAGCCCACGAGGGGCGGGTCGAGCGATACCGACGTGAACGAACCGATCGTGAACCCAACGGGTTCGCCGTCGACCATTGCCGTCACGACGGTGACACCGGTGGGGAAGTGGCCGAGCACGAGGCGGTACTTGACGGAATCGATCGACATCACGGTCGACTGTATATGCGGGCTGCTGTTCGTTGACAGCCGTGGCAGGCTGGGCGAGTGATCGAGAAGGCCGCGCTCCGCCGACGAATGATGTTCGTTCGCGACGCAGTGGGCGATCACTTGCTGCGCAGCGTGCAGCTGTGGGCCAAGGTGGCCGAGTTGGCCGACTATCAACGTGCGCACAACGTGATGGCCTTCGTGGGCTTCAAGGGTGAGCCCGACACGGATCCACTCTTCGCTCGCCTGGCCGCCGATGGCAAGCGCTTGTTGCTGCCGCGAGTCGAACCTTCCGGCATCGTCGTCGCCGACGGTGACTCACCGCTCGTCGCCAGCAGGTTCGGCGTGCAGGAGCCGACTGGGCCCTCGGTCGATGTCGCCGAGATCGATCTGGTGATCGTTCCCGGCCTGGCGTTCACTCCCGCCGGCGACCGGCTCGGCTACGGGCAGGGCTACTACGACCGCTTGCTGCCGACGATTTCCGCGCCGACGGTCGGAGTGTGCTTCGAAGATCAACTGGTCGACGAGATGCCGTTGGCCGCGCACGACGTGCGCGTCGGCGCGGTCGTGTCGGCATGACGCAGCCATCGGCGTTCTTCACGCTCGACGAGTTTGCCGAGGCGTCGACCGTCGTTCGCCGGCACATGGCATCGACGCCCCAGTTCGCGTGGCCGTTGCTCGGCGGGGCGGTCGGTGCCGAGGTTTGGGTCAAGCACGAGGACTGCACGCCGACCGGTGCGTTCAAGGTGCGCGGCGGACTCGTGTACGTCGATCGGCTGGTCCGCGAGCGGCCATACGTGAACGGGGTTGTCTGTGCCACGCGAGGCAACCATGGCCAGAGCATTGCGTTTGCCGGTCGCGCCGTCGGGCTCCCGGTCACGATCGTCGCCCCTCATGGCAACAGTCCCGACAAGAACACGGCGATGCGCGGATTCGGTGCGGAGCTGATCGAGCACGGTCACGACTTCCAAGCTGCACGCGAGTTCTCCGTCGTTCTCGCAGCGGAGCGCGGCCTGGAGGCGGTGCCGTCGTTCCACCGCGATCTTTGTCTTGGCGTTGCGACCTATGCCCACGAGCTGTTCACGGCAGCGGACGAGCTCGACGCCGTGTACGTGCCCATCGGGTTGGGCTCGGGGATCTGCGGTCTCATCACGATCCGCGATCTGCTCGGCTTGCGCACCGAGATCATCGGTGTCGTTGCCGAGCGCGCGCCGGCAACGGCATTGTCGTTCGCCGCAGGTGCTCCGGTCAGCACCGACGCCGCGGCCACGTTCATCGACGGGATCGCCACCCGCGTGCCGGATCCGGCGGCGATCGAGATCATCGTCCGCGGCGCAGCCCGCGTCGTGCAGATCAGCGAAGACGCGTGTGCCGACGCGGTCAGGTTGATGATACGCACCACCCATCACCTGGTCGAGCCGTCGGGTGCAGCGGCGCTGGCCGGGCTGCTCCAGGATCAGGCGGTCGATGGCAGCCGCGTCGCCGGCCGCCGGCTGGCGGTCATCGCCAGCGGGGGCAACATGGATGCCTCGATCCTCACCGAGATCCTCGCCGGGCACACGCCGACCGTGTAACACCCTGTGACGTACGTCACATCTCTCTCACAAAGTGGTCTCAGAGAACCGATTCATTGTGATGCATGTCCGGTGAACACCTCACCGGCATGACACAAGGAGAGATCGTGATGACAACCCCCCGTCATTCCGTCAAGTCCAGGATGCTTCCGAAGATCATGATCGGCGCTGCCGTCATGACGGCAAGTGCCGGACTTCTGGTACCTGCATACGCCTTCGCTTCGTCGAGCAGCACCGGCGACCTGCCCGCCCGCTACGAGCGAGCGTGCCTGCGCATCCCCAACCTGACGATCCGCACCGACAACCTCACGACCCGCCTTCAGGGCGATGCGTCCACGCGTGGCTCGCTGGCTTGGTTGCAGGCCCAGATCGACGACGCCACCGCGAAGAACCGCACGCAACTCGCCACGGTGCTCCAGAATCGCCTGGCCGTGCGCACGCAGACCCTCGTCGTGCTCAAGCAGCGTCACGACAAGTTGGCGGAACTGGCCGACAAGTGCCGCGCCCACGGAGTCGACATCTGATGAGGCTGGCAGCGCTTGCCCTCGTTGTCGGGCTGGGAACCGTCGGCCTGGCAGCCTGCGGTTCGTCCGACGCCGGCAGCGGCACCGTGCCCACAGCTGCGCCGACGACCCAGCCGGCCACCACGACGCCGGTTGCCACCGTGCCGACCGCGACCGACGCCCCCGATGTGACCTCCGTCGCGGTGAGCTCCACTGCGCCCACGGGAACCGCTTCGACTGCACCGGCGGCCACCGAACCACAGTCGAGCACCATCTCGGTGACCGACGCGGACGTCGCCGATCTCGAGAAGCAGCTCGACGACATCGACCAACTGCTGGCAGGGGTCGATGCGGATCTCAGCCACGACTGAGTGTTCGCGACCAGAATGTGCGAATGCCGATGCAGCAGTGGCGTTGACTCTCGATGATCACTGCTGACAGCGGACGTGTGCTCGTCGTCGAGGACGACGATGCCGTACGCACTGCCGTCGATCGGGGCCTGGGCGTGCACGGGTTCGACGTGTCGTCGGTGCCCGATGCGGAAACCGCGTTGGCTTCCGTCGCCCGACGCCGGCCCGATCTGATGATCGTCGACGTCGGCCTTCCCGGCATCTCCGGGATCGAGCTGTGCACCCGGTTGCGCGGGCTCGACGTCGATACTCCGATCCTCATCCTGTCGGCCAGAGATCAGGTGGGGGATCGGGTCGCCGGTCTCCAAGCCGGTGCCGACGACTATCTGGTGAAGCCGTTCTCGCTCGATGAGTTGGCGGCTCGTCTTCACGCCCTGCTGCGCAGGTCGCGGCCGACGAGCGGCGCGACCTCCGTGCTCGCGGCCGGTCCGTTGTGGATCGACCTCGATCGCCGCGTCGCCACCGTCGACGGCGACCGGCTCGATCTGTCGAGGCGCGAGTTCGACCTGTTGGCGACCTTTGCGGCGAACCCTGGCATCGTGCTGTCGCGGATCCGCCTGCTCGAGCTGGTGTGGGGCTACGACTTCGACGTCGACACCAACGTGGTCGATGTCTTCGTCGGCTATCTTCGGCGCAAGTTGGAGTCGGCCGGCGCCCTCCGTCTGATCGACACCGTGCGCGGTGTGGGTTTCGTGCTGAGGGTCAGCTAGATGCGCCTGGCAACTCGCACCGGGCTGGCGTCGTTCGCGGCCGCCTCTATCACGCTCCTCACCGTCGGTGCGCTGTTCCGTGGCCAGTTGACCAGCATCCTGCAAGATCGCGTCGACTCCCAGCTCGAAGAGCGAGCCAAGACAGCACCGATCCTGGCTGCAGTCGCCGACCGGCTCGCCGAATCGGAGTTGCGCACGACGCTCGAGGGCGCACGGGTGAGCACCGCCAACGGCACGATCTCGCTGGGGCTGCTGCCCACCGATCCTCTGCCTGAACAGATCACCCCCGGGTGGTCGACGGCGCAGGCCAGCGGCGACCGGTGGAGGCTGTACACGGTCGAGGTGTTGGATGTTCCCAAGCCAGGCGACCGGGCACTGGTGCAGCTCGTCGCCCCGCTCGGCGACGTCGATGCTCGCGCTGCCGAATTGCGTCGCCGCGTGATCCTGGTGATGGGTCTCACCTCGATGGCTGCAGGTCTCGTCGGCTACTTGCTGGGCAGCGTTGCCACGCGGCCGCTCACCGCACTGCGGCGTGACACGGAGAAGATCGAGGACGCCGAGCCGCGAACGTGGAAGGTGGGCGCTCATTACGGATCGGTCGAGGTCGACGATGTCGCCGCCACCTTGAACGAGAACCTAGAACGGCTCGCCGACGAGACGCATCGACGAAGCGCCGCACTCGACTCGGCTCGGGCCTTCGCCGCGGCGGCAACTCATGAGCTACGTACACCGCTGCAGGGAGCCCTCATCAATCTCGACATCGCTCGCAGCGGGCGCATTGCCGATGATGATCGAACCGAAGTGCTCGGTCTCGCCAGTGAGCAACTGCAACGGATGGGCGCATCGCTTTCGGCGGTCCGTGCCCTGGCCGACAGCGAGTTCGCCGATCCCTCGTGGTTCCAGGAGGTCGATCTGGCTGATATTGCTGACGCCGCGGTCGCCGACGAGCGTCGCCGCGCCCCCGATGTGAGCGTCGAGGTCGAGTCGAACCCGCCGACGCAGGTGATCGCCTGGCGAGACGGCGTGCACCTGGCCATCGCCAACATCGTGCGCAACGCGCTCGTTCACGGCGTGCCCGTCGATGGGGCCACGCCGCGAGTGGTGGTGACTGTTGCCGGCGCGACAGTCACCGTCGACGACAACGGTCCCGGCGTGCCCGAGGCCGATCGGCTGCGGGTGCTCGAGCGGTTCGAGCGTGGCGCGGGCAGTGGCTCCGGGCTCGGCCTGGCCATCGCCCAGCAGGTCGCCATCGGCCACGGCGGGTCGGTGACCATCCAACAGGGGCCACTTGGTGGAGCCCGCGTGGTGCTCAGGCTGACGGCTCAGTCGTCCTCGTAGTACTCGCGGCCGAGGTGGGTGATCTGCTCTTCACCCATCATCCAACGAAGCGTGTTCTTCAACTTGGTGAGCTGGATGAAGAGATCGTGCTCGGCGTACAGGCCTGGTGCCACCATCGGCGCCTTGTAGTAGAAGCTCAACCATTCCTGGATGCCGAACAACCCCGCCCGCTCCGCGAGATCACTGAACAGCACGAGGTCGAGCGCCAGCGGCGCCGCCAGGATCGAGTCGCGGCACAAGAAGTCGATCTTCAACTGCATCGGGTAGCCGAGCCAGCCGAAGATGTCGATGTTGTCCCAACCCTCCTTGTTGTCACCGCGTGGCGGGTAGTAGTTGATCCGCACCTTGTGGTACACGTTTCCGTACAGCTCGGGAAACTTCTCGGGGTCGAGGATGTGCTCGAGCACGCCTAGTTTCGACTCTTCCTTCGTCTTGAAGTTGTCGGGATCGTCGAGCACTTCGCCGTCGCGATTGCCGAGGATGTTGGTCGAGTACCAGCCCGAGAGACCCAGCATCCGCGCCTTCAGCATCGGGCCGATGACAGTTTTGATCAGGGTCTGGCCGGTCTTGAAGTCCTTACCGCTGATCGGGATCTTCCGCGCGGTCGCCAGATCGCGCAGCACAGGGATGTCGACGGTGAGGTTCGGAGCGCCGTTGGCGAAGGGAACGCCCTCGAGGATCGCCGCGTAGGCGTAGAGCATCGACGGGGCGATGGTCGGGTCGTTGGCGTCGATCGCGGCCTCGAACGTCTCCAGGTTCATGTGCGCCGGGCCCGGCTCGATGAAGATCTCCGTGCTCGCGGCCCACAGCATCACCACACGCTCCACCTGCTTGTCTTCGCGGAAGCGGTTGATGTCTTCGCGGATCGCATTGAGCATCGAGCGCTTGTCGATCGTGTGCATCGTGTTGTCGGCATCGATGCGCTTCACGTACTCCCGATCGAAGGCGGCAGGCATCGGCCGCACGTCGCGCAGTGCATCGGAGACGGCCTCGATGTGCTTGCCTCCTTCGAGCACGCCCGCTCGAGTTGCGGCGACATATGCGTCGTCGGGGAACGGATCCCACGCTCCGAAGACGATGTCGTCGAGCGAGGCGAGCGGTACGAAGTCGTGGATCCGAGGTTGGCGATTCTCGGTGCGCTTGCCCAGCCGGATCGTGCCCATCTGGGTGAGTGAGCCGACCGGCGCGCTCATGCCACGACGTACGAGCTCGACGCCGGCTATGAGTGTGGAGGCGACGGCGCCGAGCCCGACCGTGAGCACACCGAGGCGTCCTTCGGCCGGGGCGATCGTTGGGGACGGGGGAGTGGCCATGGCTGATCAGGCTAGGAACGTGGAGCGCTCTACGTACTCATTCGTGTCACGTCCGCTGGACCGGCGGTGCGCAGCGAAGCCGCGTAGGCGATTGCACAAATCGTGATGGCGAACCCGCTGAGCTGCCACGGAGACAGCGACTGGCCGAGGACGGCCCAACCCAGCACGGCACCGGTGACCGGGGCTGCCAGCCCCAACAGCGGCGGCGCGGCAGTCGGTAGCCGACGGATGCCGTTGAACCAGACGATGAACGCCAATCCCGTTCCGACCAGGCTGAGGTAGGCAAAGCCGGCAAGGTTCCTTCCACTGAGCGAAGGCGGGGCACCCTCCACGACGACCGTCAACGGCAACAAGATGGCGCCACCCATCAACAGTTGCCAGCCGGTCGCGGCCACCTTGCTCGCGGGTGTCGGTTGACGCTTGGTGAGCACCACCCCGACGGCGAACGAGATGTTGGCTCCGAGCGCAGCGAGCAGCCCAGCCGGGTTGAGGTCGCCGCCTGGACGGATGGCGACCAACCCGACGCCGACTGCTGCAACACCACCGATGGTCAGATCTCGGCGGCGAGGCTTTCGGCCGGCGATCAACCACGACAGCAAGGCGACGAAGATCGGTTGCAGGCCGCCCATTGCCGCCGCTACCCCACCAGGAAGCCGGTAGACCGCGGCGCTGAGCAATGGGAAGAAGATGCCGAAGTTGAACACGGCCAACGTGGCGGTGCGGCGCCACTCGGGCCCGCGCGGTCGCCAGCGCGACACGCTCGAGCCGGCCATCAGGAGCACGATGCCGGCTGGTACCACACGCATCGTGGCCACAAGAAGGGGACGCCCGGGGGGAAGGAATTGGCTGATCGTGACGTAAGTAGTTCCCCAGGCGATGGGGGCAAGCACGGTGACCCCCGTGGTCAGTGCGCCGGCGCTCAGATCTTTCTTCATGGTCATTATCTTAATATCAAGATAATGAATGGTCAACTGTTCTGGAGTACCATCGCGCCGTGCCGAGTCAGCGAGATGCAGTCGATCAGATCACGAGCCAATGGGCCTCCGTTCGGCCCGAGGTCGATACGTCACCGATCGAGGTGATCGGACGCGTGTCGCGGCTGTCGAGGTTGATCGATCGACGCCTGGCCGAGAGCTTCGCTCGATTCGATCTCGAAGACTGGATGTACGACGTGCTGGCCACGCTGCGGCGCACGGGTGAGCCGTATCGACTCACCGCGGGCGATTTGGTTCGTCGTTCGATGGTCACGACCGGGGCCATCACCAATCGCATCGACCGCCTCGAGCAACGCGGCCTTGTCGAGCGAGCGTCGACGCAAGACCGTCGAAAGGTGATCGTGTGCCTGACGAAGAAAGGCTTCGACACCGTCGAGCAAGTCGTCGTCGCCCACATGGAAGCAGAGCGGGAGATCCTGGCGTCACTCTCCGAGCGTCGACAGCGCGACCTGGCCAATCTGTTGCGCACAGCACTCGTCGCCCTCGGCGACCTCGCCATCGATGACTGATCCCCGCGACGTTCTGCGTGCCCTCGTTCGACTCGGGTCGCCACCGCGTCGGCGGCATGAAGCATTGGTGCGTATGATCACCGCGCCGGCCCGGGCGAACCGCCATAGGGCCCCGATGCCAAGGAGGCACCATGCCGACGATAATGGCCCACCACAATGTGAAGGACAAGGATCACTGGCTCGCCTCGCCGAAGCGCGCAGAGGTGATGGGGCCGCTGGGAGTGAGCAACATCCGCACGTTCGTCGACCCGCAGAACCCCACCCACGTCGGTCTGATCGCAGACGTCGAAGACGTGGACGCCCTCATGGCTGCGATGGCCAGCCCGGCTTTTGCCGAGGCGATGTCACACGACGGCGTAGTTCCCGACTCCGTGGTGTTCCTCTTCGAGGAGTAGGCGCGTTCCCCACCTCGAGCGCGGCTAGTTCACAGGCGTGAGGTTGAGCCAGAGGGTGTTGAAGTGTTCGCCGGTGGGGTGGGTGTATGGCTTGTTGGGTGGGGGTGGTGGCCGGGTTGGTGGGTTGGCTGTGGCGCCGTAGGGGATTGGTTGGCCGCGGACGTTGTAGAACCGCAGTTGTCCGGGGATGTTGGCGTTGCCGGCCATGGTGAATTCGCCGCGGTGATAGGCGTGATGGTGCTTCGAGCACAGTGCGGCGAGGTTGTCGAGGTCGGTCGTGCCGTTGCGTAGCCATTCGATGATGTGGTGGATCTCGAGGTGGGTGGTGTTGTTGCAGCTGGGGTGGCGGCAGGTGCGGTCGCGGTCCAAGACGACGCGGCGGGTGTGTGGTGGGACTGTGTAGTGGGCGCGGCCGACGTTGATCGGGATGCCTGTGGTGTGCCACAACGGTCGGATGACAGCGTTGCAGCACAACAGGTCGCGCAGGCTGGTGGGGAGTTGCGGGCCGTTGTTGAGCCAGGCGTTGGCTGGGCCGCCGTCGCTGTCGGTGTCGAGGTGCACATAGATGCGGTAGCGGTCACGCCGCGAGGCGCTGGTCACGGTGTCCAATGATCGGTTGCAGATCTCGACGAGGGCGTCGAGCCAGGTGACATCGGGCTGGCCGGCGTGGAACAAGGCGTCGCGGGCCTCCCTGAGTGCTTGATCGATGATCGCCCCGTGATGGGCTGGGGCACCGACATGCATGGCGAAGCGGCCGTCGTCACCGAACCCCGACGAGACATAGTCACGACGGTCGCCAGGCGGGCCGACCGGTGCCGGTTCGGGCTCCGCTTCGGGTCCGACATGGTGGACGTACCGTGACAGGGCGTTACGCAGCTGGCTGACCGACGCCGAGCGGGCCAGTTGGCAGACCTCGGCATCGTTGTGCGACGGGGTGTACTTGGCAACGGTGACGACTTGATCGACCGACAGTTCGCCATCGGCAAACGCGGCGAACGTCACCGGTAGTTCACGGGAGCGGCGGGCGGTGTCGACCAACTGGCGGGCCCGTGCCGGTGACAGACCGGTTTGCCAGGCCAGCCAGTGCTCGGGGGACTGGATCCCCCACTGCTGCCACAAGTCGTTGTCGAGCGCTTCGACAACGCTGTCGACCAGTTGGGCATGCAGTGCGTTCAAGTGCCCGCACAGATCAGCCATGCGTTCTTGCAACACGCTGACCGCCCCGTCATCCATCCCCTAATCGTACAAGTGTTCGATCAACCTGTCAAACCGAAACCGCGGCAACAGTGATGGTGACAACGTCCTTCGGGTCATGGACTCGGCGGACATCACGACCCGTCAGACACAATGCGGCCGCGGCGGTGACGACAGCACCGATGAACAGCGTGTCCGCGGTGCCGAGGCGCGACGGTTCACCCAGCAGTCCACCGATGACGAAGCCACTGGCCATGCCGATCGTCGCCAGCACCGTGATCGTCGACTCGACTCGGGCACGCATTGCCTCCGGCGCGCCCGCGGCGATGACCGTGCCGAACGCCACGAGGCTCAGCGTGCCGAGCGGGTCGGCCAGCAGCTGCTGGCCGGCGAGCATGCAATAGCCGAGCACTGAGGGTCGGGGCGCCCACGCCATCAACGACATCGCTGGAACGATCACGGCGAGCGCGAGGACGATCGATCGGTGCAGGCCGAAGCGGGCCAGCACTTGCGGAGCAAGTGCAGCGGCGATCAGCGATCCGGCCCCGCCGACAGCGTAGATGACGCCCTGCGGCCCGGTGTCGTAACCCAACGTCTTGGTGACGTGCACGATCACGACGCTGCCGATGATGCCTGAGCCGAGGCCGGCGACGCACTTCGACAGAGCCACTGGGCCAAGTACTGCGTGGCGGCGCACGTACCGAGCCCCATCGGAGAGCTCGTCGAGCACGTGGGTGCGGTCGGCCCGGCTGCAGTGCGGGCGGCGTTGCCCGCAGGAACGCTACGGCCCCCGCTGCCCACACGAACGAAGCAGCATCGATTGCCAGACCGGCGGGCCCGCCGAACACGTGCACCAACCATCCAGCGGCACCGAACGCGGCCAGCTCGGCTACGGCCGAGACACCTTGAACGATCGACTGCGCGGCGGCGAACGATTCGAGCGGAACGGTGATCGGCACGGTCGAACGAAAGGCAGCGGTGAAGAACGGCACGATGCAGCCGGATGCGAAGCCGACGGCATAGATCACTGGCATCGACAGGCGGTCGAGCACGGCGAGAACCGGTACCACCGCCGTAGTCGTTGCAAGTGCAAGATTCGTCACGATCAGCACGCGCCGGCGCGACCAGCGATCGACGAGGGCCCCGGCGAAGAGTCCGAGTAGCGCGACCGGCAGAAGCTCGGCGGTGAACACGAGACCCACCGACAGCGTCCCCTGTTCGAGCTCTCTCGCTGCAGTCCACGGAAGCGCCAACCGCGAGACCATCGATCCGAACACCGACACGCCCTCGCCGATGACGAGTACACGCAAGTCGCGGTGTTTCCAGGCTGTGCCGACAGGAGACGTCATTCGGACGCGCTCACGCCAACAGCTCCTTCTGCATGGGTGCAGGGAAGCGGACGTTCACCCGTGCGTCGCCGATCAGATCGCGAACGCGCTCGGCTTCGGCGGCGATCCTCGTCTGCCGGCTCTTCGGTACGTCGGCAAGCAGTCGATGGACAACCTCGCCTGTGTTGCATTGCACCCAGCCGCCGACAACCTGCCCGTCGAGCCAGATCGTGGGACCAGCGTTGCCGCTGCGGTCGAACAGCGGACCGCCGAACTTGCCGAGCTCGCCGAGGTACCACGATCGGCCTTTCCAGCCCATCGTCGTCGAGTCGAGTGCGGGCAGGAATGCGATCCACGGCGGCGCCACGGATCCACCGTCAGCGTCGTCGGCGAGCATCCAGCCGGCCCCGTCGTCGAGATCGACCTCTTCTGCGTCGATGTCCGCCAGCGCCCGACGGGTCGTTGCCGCGGTCCAGCCTGCCCACCACTGGAGGTCGGCCGCAGTCACCGGCCCGAAGCGCGCCAGGTAGCATCGTGCCAGCTCAGCGGCACCCGCGCCGGCATCGGCATGAGCGTCGAATGACAGCCCGCCCGGCAACCACCGCTCGGTCACCGACCACGGGTACTCGGAGTTCACCCACGATCCATTCGGCCGGCCGCGCACGATCGCTCCGTCGAACCCGAGGTTCAGCAGCACTCGTGTGTGCGCCCCCTGCGAGGCCGCGTACGGCTTGCCGACGGCCAGGCGCAACTTCTTCGTCAGGGCGGGAACGGCCTTTCCCAACTGACGCGCCGTTGCCGTGCCCATCGACTCCAGGGCCGACAACGTGTCGTGCCGCGCCGTCTTCACCCATGCCATCCCATCCTTGGAGATGCCGCTGTCTTCGACCATGCCGGCCAGCCGCTTCCACTGTGCGGAAGCCAGGGCCGTGGTGCATGCGGCGTGCGCCCACTGCGCCACTTCCGGCGTGAACACCCACAGCGTGCGCCGCATCGCGTGGTGACGGACAACCGTGCGATCGTCGTACAACGCGGTCGAGACAGCTTCGATCGACGGATGCTTCATGCGTGCCATGGCCGAGAGGTACACGGTCGCCGGGTCTGTCGAATGCAGCGCCACGACCGAGTTGGTGATCGCAGCCACGTCGTCGGTGCGTTCCGACGGCACGAGGCGATGGCGAACGGCCAGTCGCGCGCGACGCTGCTGATCGGTGATGGTGCGTCTCGCCGCCATGATGCGATTGTCGCGCCGGCCAGGGGGTCGACGCGCTAGCAGGTTGCGCGTCGGTGGACGACCATGGCACACTACGATCAATGCGTGCCGAAAACAGCTCGATTCTCGTAGTACTCATGTAGACGCACGCCCCAACATTTGCGTGCGTCTTGGCCTCCCATCCGGGGGGCCGTTTGGTTTTTCGGGCCAGTGCAGTAGGTAGCAATCGATGACGGCAAAGGGAGACAACACATGAAGATGACTGGGGCCCAGGCCCTGATCAAATCCCTCGAGATGGAGGGCGTGGAGGTCATGTTCGGCCTCCCGGGTGGGTGCATCCTGCCCGCGTACGACCCACTTCTCGATTCCTCGATCCGCCACATCCTCGTACGGCACGAGCAGGGCGCCGGCCACATGGCCGAGGGTTATGCCCACGTCACGGGGCGCCCCGGCGTTGCCATGGTCACCAGCGGTCCGGCCGCAACCAACATGGTCACGCCGCTGTGCGATGCCTACATGGACTCGATTCCCATGGTGTGCATCACCGGCCAGGTGCCGACCACCGCCATCGGCACCGACGCCTTTCAGGAATGCGACACCGTGGGCATCACCCGCAGCGTCACCAAGCACAACGAGTTGGTCATGACGGCGCAGAACCTGCCGATGGCCGTTCGCCAGTCGTTCCGGATCGCCACCAGCGGCCGTCCGGGCCCGACGCTGATCGACGTTCCCAAGGACGTCCTGCAGAACTCGATGGAGTGGTACTGGCCGACCGAGGCCGAGGTCGCCGACAGCCTGCCCGGTTACCGTCCCAACGTGAAGGGTCATCCGCGGATGATCAAGGAGGCGGCCAAGTTGATCGTCGCCGCCGAACGTCCCATCCTCTATGTCGGCGGAGGAATCCTGAAGGCGCGTGCCGCTGAGGCGCTGCGCGAGCTGGCGGAGATGACCGGCATCCACGTCGTCACCACGCTGATGGCCCGCGGCGCGTTTCCCGACGATCATCCGTTGTGTCTCGGCATGCCGGGCATGCACGGCAACGCAACGGCGATCACGGCCCTGCAGCGCAGCGACCTGCTGATCACGCTCGGCGCCCGCTTCGACGATCGCATCACCGGCAAGGTGTCGACGTTCGCTCCCGACGCGAAGGTCATCCACGTCGACATCGATCCGGCCGAACAGGGCAAGGTGCGCAAGCCCGACGTGCCGATCGTCGGTGACTGCCGTCTGGTGATCGAGGAGCTCATCAGAGCGATCCGCGATCTGTTGAACAGCGGCGCGCAGCGAGCCGACACGGGCGCATGGAAGAGCCGCATCAGCGGTTGGCGCGAGCAGTTCCCGCTGGCCTACGAGGCCAGCGAACCCGGTGAGGCGTTGAAGCCGCAGTTCTGCCTCGAGCAGCTGCGCGACAACGCCCCCGAGGGCACGATCCTCGTCAGCGGCGTCGGCCAGCACCAGATGTGGTCCTCGCAGTACTGGAAGTTCAACGAGCCCTACACCTGGGTCAACTCCGGCGGGCTGGGCACGATGGGGTTCTGCGTTCCGGCCGCCATCGGCGCCAAGGTCGGTCGCCCCGATCGCACCGTTTGGGCGGTCGACGGCGACGGCTGCTTCCAGATGACCGCACAGGAACTGGTCACGGCAAGCGTCGAACGCATCCCCATCAAGGTCGCCATCTTGAACAACAGCTACCTCGGCATGGTTCGTCAGTGGCAGGAGATGTTCTACGACGAGCGCTACAGCGAGGTCTACTTGTCGCCAGAGTTGCCCGACTTCGTCAAGTGGTCGGAGGCGATGGGTTGCGTCGGCATCCGCGTCGACAGCCCGGAAGAGGTGCAGCCGGCCATCGACAAGGCCAACTCGATCGATGATCGTCCGGTGGTCGTCGACTTCCGGGTCGACGCCCGCGAGAAGGTGTTCCCAATGGTTCCTGCGGGAATGGGCAACGACGACTTGATCCTCCCCGAGTCGCAGATGCCAAGAAAGGGAGCGCTGAGGTGAGCGAGATGAACCACCACATCCTCTCCGTCCTCGTGCAGAACCGGCCCGGTGTGCTGGCGCGCGTTGCCGGCCTGTTCGCCCGCCGCGACTACAACATCTTCTCGTTGGCGGTAGCGCCGGCCGAGGACGAGGGTTTCAGCCGCATCACCATCGTCGTCGATGTCGATTCTGCACCTCTCGAACAGATCACCAAGCAGCTCTTCAAGCTGATCGAGGTGGTCAAGATCAGCGAGCTCGACCCGCTGAAGTCGGTGGAGCGCGAGCTGCTGCTCGTGACCGTTCGGGTCAGCCCCGAGCAGCGTGGCCAAGTGGTCGAGCTGGCGAACATCTTCGAGGGAAAGATCCTGGCTGTGGGGGTGGAAGCGATCACGATCAGCCTCGATGGGCACCCCGACAAGCTCGACGATTTTGAAGAACTGCTGGCCGGATATGGCATCGTGGAGCTCCAGCGCACCGGCCGGGTGGCGCTGCCCAAGCTCGACAAAGAGGCACGCCTGCGTGCCGCATCCAACACCAAGAAGAGCGACTACGGAAAGGCTGGCTGAGATGGCCGCGAAGATGTACTACGAGGCGGATGCCGATCCGTCGATCATCCGCGGTCGCAAGGTCGCCATCATCGGTTACGGCTCACAGGGTCACGCACATGCTCTGAACCTGAAGGACTCTGGCGTACCCGTCGTCGTCGGCCTGCGTGAAGGAAGCAAGTCGGCCGCGAAGGCCGAAGCTGCCGGCCTGAAGGTGATGGACATCGGCGCAGCCTCGAAGTGGGCCGACGTGATCATGTTGACGATGCCCGACACCGAGCAGAAGGCGACCTACGAAGAGTTCATCAAGCCGCACATGCGCAAGGGCAAGGCGCTCGCCTTCGCCCACGGCTTCAACATCCGCTTCAAGCGCATCCGGCCGCCGAAGACCGTCGACGTCATCATGATCGCCCCGAAGGGCCCCGGTCACCTCGTTCGTCGTACGTACACAGAAGGCGGCGGCGTGCCGTGCCTCATCGCCGTGCACCAAGACGCCACCGGCGGGGCGCATGCCTTGGCGCTGAGCTATGCCGAGGCCATCGGCGGTGCCCGTGCCGGCGTGATCGAGACGACGTTCAGTGAAGAGACCGAGACCGACCTGTTCGGGGAGCAGGTCGTGTTGTGCGGCGGCCTCACGTCACTCGTCCAAGCGGGGTTCGACACGCTGGTCGAAGCCGGGTATCAGCCGGAGATGGCCTACTTCGAGTGCCTGCACGAGGTGAAGCTGATCGTCGACCTGATGTACGAGGAAGGCATCGCCGGCATGCGCTACTCGATCAGCGACACGGCCGAGTACGGCGATGTCACACGTGGGCCGCGGATCGTCAACGCGAGGACGAAGCTGGAGATGAAGAAGATCCTCAAGGAGATCCAGTCGGGCAAGTTCGCCAGGGAGTGGGTTGCCGAGAGCGAGTCAGGCCGGCACAAGTTCAACGAGTTGCGCGAGGCCGGAAGAACGCATCAGATCGAGGAAGTCGGAGGCCGGTTGCGGGCGATGATGCCGTTCCTCGGTGCCGGGCGCCAGAAGGTAGCCGATGTCAGTGGCGGATAAGGTTGGCTGACGACAAGCGCGGGATGGGAAGACGATGACACTGAGTTGGGAAGAGGCTGCCGCGCGGATCAGCGCACCCGGGTCGCCGTTCGAGATCGTCGAGGACGACCAAGGCAACCGGCGCTACAAGCACGCGCCTTCCAACCTGCGCGGTCTGTTCGACATCGCCCGACTGGGAGGCAACGACATCTTCCTCGTGTACGAAGACGAGCGGCTGTCGTTCGACGAGTTCTTTGCCCGCGTCGACGCACTTGGTTACGCGCTCGTCAATCGCTACGGCATCACCAAGGGAGATCGTGTTGCGGTGGGCATGCGCAACTATCCGGAGTGGGTGATGTCGATGCTCGCCATCATCTCCGTCGGTGGCGTGTCGGTGTCGCTCAACGCCTTCTGGGTCGAGGACGAGCTCGACTACGCCCTCGCCGACTCTGGTGCGTTGCTGCTGATCGCCGACGTCGAGCGCATCGCACGGTCGATCGGCCCGTGCCGCCGCATGGGCATCCGCATGCTCGAGGTGCGCGCCGACTCGCCTTCCGCCGACGATGTCGAGCAATGGAGCGACGTTGTGGTGCCAGGCCCCTCGATGCCGGCCATCGACGTCGGGCCCGATGACGACGCAACGATCCTGTACACCTCCGGCACGACCGGTCGGCCGAAGGGTGCAGTCTCCACCAACGGCGCGATCGTGTCGTCGGTGATGGCGTTCGGTAGCCGCGCCGCCGTCGATGCCGCCCGCGTCGAGGCCAATCGTCCCGTCGACGTACCTCCTCCCGACGAGTTGCCCTCGGCTTTCATCCTGATCGTGCCCCTGTTCCACGTCACCGGTTGCGTGCCGGTGTTGCTCAGCTGCGTCGTGACTCGGTCGAAGCTGGTCATCATGTATCGCTGGAACGCCGAGAAGGCGTTGGAGCTGATCGAGCGCGAACGCGTCACCAACTTCGTCGGCGTGCCGACACAGAGTTGGGACCTCGTGAACTGCCCGCGGTTCGACGAGTTCGACACCTCCAGCCTGCGCGCCGTCGGTGGCGGCGGGGCGCCTGCGCCACCGGCATTGGTCGAGCGAGTTGCCGGCAGTGTGAAGAAGGGCGGGCCAACCCTTGGCTACGGCATGACCGAAACCAATGCGTACGGTCCCAACAACACCGGTATCGACTACGTGACGCATCCCACCTCCACGGGCCGTGTCATGCCGATCATGCGCATCGAGGTGCGCGACCCCGAGCGGCGCCAGGTGCCCACCGGCCAGCGCGGTGAGATCTGGTTCAACGGGCCGATGCTGATCCGTGGCTTTTGGAACAAGCCCGAGGCGACCGCCGAGACCATCGTCGATGGTTGGTTGCGCAGTGGCGACATCGGTCGCGTCGACGACGAAGGCTTCTATTACATCGAAGACCGGCTGAAAGACATGATCCTGCGCGGTGGCGAGAACGTCTACTGCGCGGAGGTCGAGGCGGCGATCTACGAGCACCCGGCGATTCACGAAGCCGCTGTGTTCGGTGTACCCGACGAACGCCTTGGTGAAGAAGTGGCCGTAGTCATCCACCTCGTCGACGGAGCAACTCTGACAGCCGACGAACTTCGTGCCTTCCTGTCGAAGAAGATCGCCGCATTCATGGTCCCATCGCGCGTGATCATCACCTCCGACCCCCTGCCACGCAATCCAGCGGGAAAGTTCTTGAAACGCGAGCTCCGCGACACCGTCGCGACCTCGCGATCTTAAATCCGACTTGATTGGTCGGGATTAAGGTCAGTAGCGTAGAGCGCCATGAGTGACGCATGGGGATTCGAGACACGCCAGATCCACGTCGGGGGAGACCCTGATCCAACAACCGGTGCGCGGGCCGTACCGATCTACCAGACGACGAGCTACGACCTGGGCAGTTCGGCACACGCCGCCAACCTCTTCGCCCTCGCCGAGGTCGGCAACATCTACACGCGCATCATGAACCCCACGCAGGGCGCGTTGGAGGCTCGCCTCAACGCTCTCGAAGGTGGCTGCACGACCGCCATCGGCATACCCGGCACGCTCGTGGTGAGCTCGGGTCAGGCGTCGGAGATGCTGGCCATCACCACCATCGCCGAGGTCGGCGACCACGTCGTCGCCTCACCCTCGCTGTACGGCGGCACCTACAACCTGCTGCACTACACGCTGCCGAAGCACGGCATCGAGGTCACCTTCGTCGACGACCCCGACGATCTCGAGCAGTGGCGCAGTGCGGTTCGACCGAACACCAAGCTGTTCTTCGGCGAGGTGCTGTCGAACCCTAAGAACGACGTCTTCGACATCGAAGGTGTCTCCAAGGTTGCCCACGATGCCGGTGTGCCACTGATCGTCGACAACACCGTTCCCACGCCGTACTTGATCCGGCCGATCGAGTGGGGCGCCGACATCGTCGTGCACTCGCTCACCAAGTTCATCGGTGGCCACGGCACGTCGATCGGCGGTTCGATCACCGATGGTGGCACGTTCGACTTCGGCAACGGCCGCTTCCCCAACTTCACCGAGCCCGATCCGAGCTATCACGGGTTGCCGTACTGGCCGGCGCTCGGTCACGGCGCGTTCATCTTGAAGGCGCGTGTGCAAGGGCTGCGCGACATGGGTGCGGCGATCTCGCCGTTCAACGCCTTCCTCTTCCTGCAGGGCTTGGAGACGCTCAGCCTGCGGATGGAGCGGCACTTCTCCAACGCCGCCAAGGTCGCCGAGTTCCTGCAGGGACGCGACGAGGTCGAACGTGTGATCTGGGCCGGCCTGCCGTCAAGCCCCTGGCACGAACGGGCGACGAAGCTCGGCCGCGGCAAGGGCTACGGCTCGATCATCTCCTTCATCATCAAAGGTGGCAAGGAAGCGGGCACCGCGTTCGTCGAGGCGCTTGAGCTGCACAGCCACGTTGCCAACATCGGCGACGTGCGCAGCCTGGTGATCCAGCCGGCCACCACCACGCACAGCCAGCTCACCGAGGAGGAGCAGGCGTCGACCGGCGTGTTCCCGGGTCTGGTGCGCCTCAGCGTCGGCCTCGAGTCGATCGACGACATCCTCGCCGACCTCGAAGCAGGCTTCCGCGCCGCGAAGGGTTGAGACGCGCCGACGAGCGGCTTGCTGGAGAGCGGTCGTTCCACACGTCAGCCGACGCTTGTGGCGATTCGATCCGCCGCTTCGTCGGCTGCGCTGGTGAGTGACTCGAGGACCGAGTCGACCTTGCTCGGGTCGTCGACCAACTCGAGCATGGCCTTCCACCATGCCTGCTGCACTGACGCCGGCATCATGTCGCCGGCGCTGAAACGGATCAGCCTCGCCGATTCGAGCTCGTCAGCCGCCGCCCGAGCCACCCGGTCGGCGTAGGCATCCGGAGCGACACTTCGGTTGACGGAGGTGAAGCCGCCGAGTTCGACCCATGCCTGTTGCGAGTCTGCGCCAGCGAGGTAGGTCATGAACGAGCGCGCCGCGGGGGTGTCGTTCAGCATGACCACGACATCGGCGCCGATGGTGATCGACCCGGCGTCGTCGGGGTTGATGGTTGGGAACGGGAAGAAGTCGTAGTCGTCGCCCGGAACGAGCTCCGGGTACTTGGAGGCGATGAAAGCCTGGGCGAAGGAGGCGAGGTAGCACATGTACGCGGTCGGCGGGTCGCTGTACATCGGGTATGACCCTTCGGCGTCGGTCGTGCCGAGGATTCCCTCGCTGCCTCCCAGCACGTACCCCGGTGTCTGCACGATCGTGTCGAACATGTCGAACGACTGCCTGACGCACGCATCGGTCCAGGGGATCTGGCCGGCGACCCACTGGTCGTACAGGTCGGGGCCGCACGTGTTGAGCAGAATCTGAGAGATCCAGTCGGTGAGTGCCCAGCCGCCGCCCCCTGGGATCTCCGGCGCGACGACGGAGAAGGGTGTGCGGCCGTCCGCGACGATCGTGTCGGCAAGCCCGATCATCTCGTCCCAGGTCGTAGGAACGCGGTAGTCGGCAGCTGCGAAAGCCTTCGGGTTGTACCAGACAGTGGCCTTGTTCGTGACCTTGTAGAAGATCCCGTACAGCTCGCCGTCGTGGCTGCCCAGGTCGATCCATGCGGGGGCGTAGTCCTTCCGGAACTGGTCCATGTCCACTACGGAGGGGAGTGCCACGAGCCGTCCCTCATCGGCCAGCTCGTGCATGAGCCCGATGTTCGGCAGGATCGCGATGTCGGGCGGCGTGCCGGCCTCGATCTGTGCATGCAGCTCGCCCGGTAGGTCACGGCTCGCCGTCCAGTCAACGGTCCCGCCCGTGTTCTGTTCCCAGATGGACTTGACGGTCACGAAGCTGTCGAACTCGGGGCCGCTCCACAAGCCAAGAACTCGGACATGTGTGTCCTCGGCGCCTCGAGACCCGACTGTCGTCGTCGGTTGTACGGTCGCGGCCGGCTTCGTGGTAACAGCCGGTTGCGAGGTGACTGTCGGTTGGGAGACAGCCGAGTCGGTGCAACCAGCAATCAGCACCCACGCGGTCCCGACGCACAGCAGGAGCCGACAGCGAGACTCAGTGGTGCTTACACGCCGGGACGCCGGCGGGCTCCACCGATGTCCCTGCGCTTCGAAACCGTGCTCTACCTCCGCTGCCATGACCTCTCCCTCGAGCTCGTCCTTGCCGTCGTATGCTCACCGCATGACGCCACCGTCGACACACGAAGACCTCCTGCACACGACAGCGCTTGCCCACGTTGCCACGATCGGGCCGGACGGTGGCCCTCAATCCAGCCCTGTCTGGTTCGGGTGGGACGGCACGTATCTGACGTTCAGCCAGTTCCCCGGGCGGCAGAAGCTGAGCAACCTCCAGGCAAGGCCGCAGATCGCCGTTTCAATTGTCGATCCGAACGACCCGTACCGCTACCTCGAGGTCCGTGGTGTCGTTGAGACAATCGTTGATGACGTCGACAACGCCTTCATCAACTCGATGGCTCTGAAGTACCTCGACGAGCCGACGAACCCGTGGGCCGAGCCAGGCCAGCGGCGTGTCATCGTCAAGGTGCGGCCGATGAAGTGGACCTCTATGTAGCACCCGCGGGCTCGCAAACAGTGAGCCGTGGGAACGTGATGCGGTTCGGAGTCTGGAGCGAACGGGTCAGACGCGCATCGACGTGAACATCGATGCACACGAGCAGTCCTCGGCGTGGTCTTCGACCGGAGCCCTAGTTGTCGTCGTCGCGCTGGTCGCGGAGGAAGCGCTCGAAGTCGGCGCCGAGATCGTCGGCGGACGGAATCGCCGCTTCGGCGCGTTGGTCGTATTCGCGCTCGAGCATGGTTACGTAGGCGGTGGCCTGCTCGTCCTCGGCCACCGCTTCGTCGTGCAGCACCCGACGCCGTGCCGCATCGGCTGCAAGGCGTCCCGTGTGCACGGGGATGCCGATCACATGATGAAGGTGCTGCAACAGGGCGATCGACGACTGCGGGTGCTCGGCGTTGCCGAGGTAGTGAGGCACTCCCACGCGCAGCGAAACTGCCGGAACACCGGCTCGATCGAGGCGCTCCTGCAACACACCGACGAGACCGGTGATGCCCTGGTAGCGCGGCGGCGACAGGCCCAGCGCGCTGATCAAGCTTCGGTTGGTGGTGCTGCCGACGACGAGTGGAGGCCGAGTGTGAGGAATGGTGTCGGCGACAGCTCCGACCGTGACGACGACCTCGCACTTCGTCTGCTGGGCCACCTGCAGCACGCAGTCGGCGAACGTCGCGTAGCGCAGATGCGGTTCGACACCGGCAAGCACCACCAGATCGTGGGGGGCACCGGGGAAGCGGGCGAAGCGGAACTCGTTGACCGGCCAACGAATGTGGCGAACCTCGTCCTCGTCGAGGTCGACGTGGGGTCGCTCCTGAGTGAAATCGAAGAACGGGTCGGGATCGATCGACGCCACGACAGGCGCCATTCGGTCGGACAGCAACTCGTTGATGGCCACCGTCGCGACCTCGGCGATGTCGAACCAACCACGCAGGGCGAGCACCATGATCGGGCTGTTCAGGGGTGCCGTACCCTCGAAGTAGGTCGATAGGACCTCGGCCACGTTCACCCGGCGAGCGCCTCCACCACGTAGTCGATGCAACCGGTGAGGCTGGCGACATCGTCGGGTTCGACGGCGGGAAACATGCCGATGCGCAACTGGTTTCGGCCCAGCTTGCGGTAGCTGTCGGTGTCGACGATGCCGTTGGCCCGCAATGCTGCGCACACGTCGTCGGCGCGCACCGACTCGTCGAGGTCGATCGTGCCGACCACCGCCGAACGCTGGGCGGGGTCGTTCACGAACGGCGTCGCGTACTCAGACGTAACGGCCCAGTTGTAGAGATAGGCCGACGACCGGAGACAACGATCGACGCACCAGTCGAGCCCACCGTTGTCGAGCATCCACTGGAGTTGTTCGTGGAGCAGCACGAGCGTGCCCAAGGCGGGAGTGTTGTAGGTCTGGTTCACCACGGAGTTGTCGAGGGCGATCTTCAGATCCAACGACGCCGGCGCCCAGCGCCCCGATGCGCCGATCGAAACGATGCGCGCCTGCGCTGCCGGCGAACACGCGGCCAGCCACAGCCCGCCATCACTGGCGAAGCACTTCTGCGGGGCGAAGTAGTACACGTCGACATCGTGCGGCGACCATGGCAAGCCACCTGCCGCCGACGTGGCGTCGACGACGACAAGTGCGTCGGTGCCGTGCGGCCGGCGAGGATCCATCGACACACCGGTCGAGGTCTCGTTGTGCGTGAGGGCAACGACGTCGACACCTGCAGGCACAGCCTCCAGCGCGGGATGTGTGCCCGGCTCGCTGCGGATCACCACCGGGTCGCTGAGGTGAGGAGCCCTCGTGGCCGCCTCCGCGAACTTCGAGGAGAACTCACCGAAGACGTAGTGCTGGCTGCGTTCGTTCACCAAGCCGAAGGTGGCGGCGTCCCAGAACACGGTCGACCCGCCATTCCCCAACACGATCTCCCAACCGGCGGGGAGCGAGAAGAGCTCGGCGAGACCGGCGCGAATCGAGCCGACCAGGTTCTTCACCGGGGGTTGCCGATGCGAGCTGCCGAGGAGGTTGCTGTTGGCCTTGGCGAGCGCCAGGGCCTGTTCGGGACGGATCTTCGACGGTCCACATCCGAACCTCCCGTCGCTGGGCAGCAGCGAACGAGGGATCTCCATCAGCGTGGGGGTCTGCACCCCGCCAGTCTCGCCTGCAGAAGAGGGTGGTCCAACGGGCTTTGACGAAATGTCGCCCCGTTGCCGCGGGTGCCTCCAACTAGGCTCGCGACTGCAACTCCACCGAAGGGCTCACGAGTGAACCGCACCTCCGAACGTCTGGCCACCATCGCCGAATCGGCCACCCTCGCAGTCGACGCCAAGGCCAAGGCACTGAAGGCGAAGGGCGAGAACGTGATCGGCTTCGGCGCAGGCGAGCCCGACTTCCCGACTCCCGACAACATCGTCGAAGCAGCCGTCCGCGCCTGCCGCGAGCCGAAGTACCACAAGTACACCCCTGCCGCGGGCTTGCCCGAGCTCCGCGAGGCCATCGCGGTGAAGACGCTTCGTGACTCCGGGTTCCAGTGCCAGGCCGGCCAGGTGCTGGTGACGAACGGCGGCAAGCACGCCGTGTTCACCGCGTTTGCCGCACTGTGCGACCCCGGCGACGAAGCCATCTGCCCTGCCCCGTACTGGACCACCTACCCGGAAGCCATCCGGCTCGCCGGCGGTGTGCCGGTGGTGGTGCAGACCGACGAGACCACCGGGTTCAAGGTCACCGTCGAGCAACTCGACGCAGCGCTCACCCCGCGCACGAAGGTGTTGCTTTTCGTCAGCCCCGACAACCCGACCGGCGCCATCTACTCACCGGAAGAGGTCGAAGCCATTGGCCTGTGGGCGCTCGACCATGGGATCTGGGTGCTCACCGACGAGATCTACGAACACCTCGTGTACGGCGACAACAAGTTCGTCAGCATGCCGGCCGTGGTACCCGACCTCGCCGACCAGTGCGTCATCGTCAACGGCGTCGCCAAGACGTATGCGATGACCGGTTGGCGCGTCGGCTGGATGATCGGACCCAGCGACATGATGAAGGCGGCGATCAACTTCCAATCGCATAGCACGTCGAACGTCACCAACGTTGCGCAAGTCGCCGCGCTCGAGGCGGTGAGCGGAGATCTCTCGGCGGTGGCCATGATGCGCGACGCCTTCAGTCGCAGGGCGGTCACGATGCACCGGATGCTCAACGAGATACCAGGCGTTCATGCGATCGTGCCCCAAGGGGCGTTCTACTGCTACCCCAACTTCTCCTCGTTGCTCGGCCGCCCGGTTGGCCCCAACGGCACCGTCAGCAGCACCACGCTGGAGCTCGCCGACAACATCCTCAGCGAGGCCAAGGTGGCGTTCGTACCCGGTGAAGCGTTCGGCACCCCCGGGTACGCCCGCTTCAGCTTTGCCATGGCCGACGCCGACATGGAGGAAGGCATTCGACGCATCCACCAATGGGTGACGGCTTAGCTACGAGACCCACTGTCGTGACCGCACCGACACCGTTCCACGACCTCGACCAGTACATAGCCCTGCCGCGCCTCGATGGCCTTGCGTTGTCGCTCGACGGCACGCGGCTCGTGGTGGGGATGAACGTCCTCGACCCGAAGCGCACGCGCTACGTGACGGCCTTGTGGGAGTTGGATCCCCACGGCGAGCGCCCCGCCCGTCGGCTCACCCGAAGTGCCAAGGGCGAGAGTGGCGCAGCATTTCTACCCGACGGTTCGCTTCTGTTCGTCTCGAGCGCGTCCCGACCCCTCGGATGCGGAGGCCGACGAACCCGTCCCGGCCCTGTGGCGCTTGCCCGCCGATGGTGGCGAGGCAGGCGTGTTGGCGACCCGTCCGGGTGGCGTCGGCGGGGTCACCGTCGCCAGGGACGTCGGAACGATCGTCGTCAGCTCCAACACGCTGCCTGGTGCCGGCAGCGCCGAGGACGATCAGCATCGCCGCAAAGCGCGCAAGGACAACAAGATCAGCGCCATCCTGCACGAGTCGTACCCGGTCCGGTTCTGGGACCACGATCTCGGCCCGGATGCTCCCCGTCTGATGGTCGGCGAGGCGCCGGGCGACGAGGTCGAGACGATCGAACTGCGCGACCTCACCGGTCACGTCGGCACGGCACTTTCCACTGACGAGGCGTCGTGGTCGATCTCACCGGATGGTCGCACGATCTACGCAGGGTGGAACATCGTCGAGCGGGGTGGGTCGAACCGTTTTGGAATCGTTGCCATCGACGTCACCTCCGGGCGGCGGGTGGAGTTGCTGTCGGACGCCGACCATGAGTATTCGATGCCGGCCGTCTCGCCCGACGGGTCGCGCCTGGCGTTCGTCACGATGACGCGACCGAGCCCCAGCGCGCCACCTGATGTGCACCTCGCGATCGTCGACCTGACCGACGATGGCATGTCGACCTCCACCGAAGTGCAGGTCATCGCCGACGATTGGGACCGTTGGCCTGGTCAACCCGCCTGGTTGCCCGACGGCGCGGCGCTGGTCGTCGCTACCGACTCCGACGGTTGCGCGCCGGTGTTTCGTGTGGGTCTCGACGGCATGATCGCTCGGCTGACTGGTGATCAGGGGGCCTACTCATCGGTGTGTGTTGATCCCAATGGGCAGTGGATCTACGCGTTGCGTTCGGCGATCGATGCACCCCCGGCGCCCGTGCGAATCGAATCAACATCGGTCGATCAGCAGCCGACGATGTTGCGCGGTCCGGCTGCCGCGCCGTCGCTGCCAGGGTCGCTGACGAGCGTGTCGGTCGACGCGGCCGACGGGACGCCTGTACGCGCGTGGCTCGTGCTGCCTGACGACGCGAGCGAGGCATCTCCGGTGCCGCTCCTGTTGTGGATCCATGGCGGACCCTTGGGTTCGTGGAACTCCTGGTCGTGGCGTTGGAACCCGTGGTTGATGGCTGCCGCCGGCTACGCGGTGTTGTTGCCCGACCCGGCGTTGTCCACTGGCTACGGTCGTGCGTTCATCGATCGAGGGTGGGGTGCGTGGGGGGCTGCACCATTCACCGATCTCATGACGATCACCGACGTCGTCGAACAACGTGCCGACATCGACGCCACGCGCACTGCGGCGATGGGTGGTTCGTTCGGCGGCTACATGGCCAACTGGGTAGCCACCCACACCGACCGCTTCAAGGCCATCGTCACGCACGCCAGCCTCTGGGCACTCGACCAGTTCGGGCCGACCACCGACTCGTACCACTACTGGCGGCGGGAGATGTCGCCGGCGATGGTCGCGGCCAACAGTCCGCACCTGTTCGTCGAGCACATCACCACTCCGATGCTCGTCATCCACGGCGACCACGACTACCGAGTGCCGATCGGCGAGGCATTGCGGTTGTGGGCCGAGCTCGCCGAACACCACGGTGGCGACGACGGCACGATGCCGCACAAGTTCCTCTACTTCCCCGACGAGAACCACTGGGTGCTCAGCCCTCAGCACGCCAAGATCTGGTACACGACTGTGCTCGCCTTCCTCGACGCCACGGTACGTGAAGCGCCGTGGTGCGTACCCGACGCACTTCGCTGAGGAGGTCAGATCCAGCCGCTTCAGCGGCGCGGACGTCACGTCGGCGCGACTCCTCGGTCCCACCAGTCGAGCACTCGAAGGGCGCGGAGCGTGTTCCACCGACTGGGTGCTCCGACGCCATCTTCGAGGTCGAAGTGGACACGACCCGGATGGATGCGGTCGAGCAGCCAGCGGCCATCGGGCTGCTGCTTCGATCGCACGACCTCGACTGCCTCCGCCATCCGCGGATCGAGGCTCGCGCCCGCGCCGCGGAAGTAGTCGAGGGCGCGCAGCACGTCATACCGCCAGTAGTACGGGAACGCGAAGTCGAGAAATGCCGGATCGGCGACCTCACCGGTGCTCTTGCGGCGGAACAGGCTGCGCTCGAGCAAGTACTGCTCTCCACTGCGACGGGCCTCGCTCACCGTGGAGGAACCCCCCGTCGCGCGTTCGAACTCGAGCAGGCCGTCGAGCACGTCGATCGTCGTGTGAAACGAGGAGCGCACCGAGCCGTTCTCGACCTCGCAGTTCCAGCCGCCGTCGGCGAGTCGCTCGCCCAGGATGCGCTCGACGATGGTGGTCACGTCCAACCCGAAGTAGGCGCCGGTCTCGATCGTCCGGCCATTGATGCACGGCTCGACCTCGCCGTCGAAGTACCGCTGACCGGCGTGCTCCCAGCGCCCGTGCTCGGCGACGAGCGCAATCAAGCGGCTGGCCGCCTTGCACGCCGGGTCGAGCCCGAGGATCTGCAGCGTCTGCAGCGTGTGCATCGTGGCAGTCCACGGTTGACCAGGCTCGCCGCCGGTGTAGCCCGCAGGGAAGCAGGCACCGCCGGCCCACAACCCATCGGCGTCTTCGAGATCGAGGAGGCGGGAACCCCAGCCCTCGTGCTCCACCCGCGCTCGCTCGGCGGCCACCTCCTCGGGGAAGGCATCCGTGAGATCACGCAGCACCTGCCAGCGGATCGCGGGGTCGCCGTCGAGCAGCCAGTCGATCACGTCCATTAGCGCAAGTTAGACCGGACCGCTCATCGCCGCAGCGTTGGCCTCTCACCAGACGCTATGGGAGGCGAAGCCGACGAGCACCACCAGAGCGAGGCACTCGGCCACTTGTTCGCAGGTGCCCAGTACGTCGCCGCTGATTCCGCCGATCTTGCGCAGCGACAGCCAGCGGACGACAGCAATGGTCGCGATGGCGACACCGAGCAACGGTATGGCACGTAGACCGACCGCGACCGCGCTGAGCGCCACACCGAGCAGCACACCGCCGATCGCCCGGCGAGGCGTGGCCGCCTGGCCGTAGTCGACTCCCAGCCCGCGGTGGGTCGCCATCGGGGCGACACCCATCAACCCCACCGCGGTGCCGCGGGCCACGGCGTGGGCGGCGACCGAAGCGACGAACATCGCCATCGGGCCGGGGAACGAACCCAGGCAGACGATGCGAATGACGATCGAACTGCACAAGGCGGCGACGCCGTAGCTGCCGTGGGTGGAATCCTTGAGGATCATCAGCCGTCGCTCGATCGTTGTCCCCCCGGCGAATGCGTCGGCCACGTCGGCGAGACCGTCCTCGTGGAACGCGCCGGTGATCAACATCCCGACGACGACTGCGAGCGAGGCTGCCACGATCGGGGGGACGAGGTACCACAACCCCGCCGCCGCCCCGCCGACGCAGGCACCGACCAACGCGCCGACGACCGGGAACCACGACACGCTGGTTGCGACATCGGGCTCGCGTCGCAACCGGATGGGGATGCGTGTGAGGAATTGGATAGCCGCGAACAGACTCCTCAGCCGAACCACTCCCCGAACGTCGGGACTTCGGTGACACCCGCACAGGCCATGGCCACGAGCGGCACGGCGGCCATTGCCCCGGAACCTTCGCCGAGGCGCATCTCCAGATCGAGGAGCGGCACCTTGCCGAGTCGCTCGAGCAGGGTGCGGTGACCGGGCTCGGCCGAACGATGCCCGGCCTGGCAATGGTCGAGAGCCAGGGATGATGTTGCGTGCAACGGCAACGCCGACGCCGTGACGACGTAGCCGTCGAGCAGCACAGGCAGCCTGCGTAGACGTGCAGCGACGATCGCTGCGGCGATGGCGACGAGTTCTGCTCCGCCCACTTCCCGCAACACCTCCAACGGATCGCTCACTCCGGCGACGCGTCGGACCGCTGCTTGCACGGCGTCGCGCTTGCGTACCAGTCCTTCGTCGTCGACACCCGTGCCGCGCCCGACCCACTGTGCGACGTCGCCGCTGCAGATCGCGGCGACGACGGCGGCAGCGACCGTGGTGTTGCCGATCCCCATCTCGCCGAGTACGAGCAGATCGGCATCGAGCGACTCCACCGCTTCGCGCCCTGCCGTGCATGCCTCGTCGAACCGTTCGGCGGTCATCGCCGGTTCGACGCGGATGTCGCCGGTCGGGCGGCCGACACCGACATCGATGGCCGACACGGTCGCGCCGGCGATTGCCGCGAAGGCACTGATGGTGGACTTCCCTGCTCGGTAGGCGGCCAGCATCGCGGCCGTCACATCGATGGGGTACTTGCTGACGCCGGCGGTGGCAACGCCGTGGTCCGAAGCGAAGATGAGGGCGGCGGGTCTGTGCACAGCAGGATTCGCCGTGCCCTGCCACTCGGCCAGCCATGCCGCCATGTCGTCGAGACGCGCCAGCGCTCCGGCGGGTCGCAGGATCTCGGCAGCGCGGGCGCGGACAGAGTCGCCTGCTGCCCCATCGCCGGGCGGCATCGTCAGCAACGCTTCCGCAATCCACGTCATGTGAGCTCCTTCCACGGGTCGCCGAGCCGCAGTGCCCTGCCGGCGACCAGTAGTAGCGTCGTGGTGGCGATCGATGCAACTGCCTGGTTCACCCGTCCGAGTTCGTCTCGATAAGTACGACCGAGCTCGGTCTCCGGGTGCACGCCGAGGCCGACCTCATTGGTGATCACAACGCTCGGTCCGGGTCGCGCAGCGAGAGCGCGGGCGACGGCGTCGGCATCGGCGCAGCCATCGTGGTGCAGCTCGTTGGCTACCCACACGGTGAGACAATCGACGATCAGCAACGGCTCGCCGGGAGCGGCAGCGATCGCCGAACCCAGACCCACTCGACTTTCGATGGTCGGCCAATCGGGGCGATCGTGACGATGCCGCGAGATGCGTGCGCGCATGTCGTCGTCGATTGGTTCCGCAGTGGCCAAGAACAGCACATCCCCGTCGTGCCGCCTGCCGATCTCGACCGCGAGCGCCGACTTCCCGCTGCGCCGCGCCACCGATCAGCAAGGTGACGTCACCCACGTCAGTACTCGATGCCCTTCTTGGCAACGACTCCCTTGTCGTAGGCGTGCTTCACCTTGCGCATCTCGGTGACCGTGTCGGCGATCTCGATGATCTCACTGGGACAGTCGCGCCCGGTGACGATCACGTTGACGTCGACGGGACGGTTGCTCAACGCATCGACAACCGCGCCTGTGTCGACCCAGCCCCACGTGCACAGGTAGGTCAGCTCGTCGAGGATGACCAGGCGATGCTTACCGGCGGCAATGATCTCGGCGGCGGTATCCCAGGCGCGCTCGGCCACGGCCTTGTCGTGATCGAGGTTCGTGGAATCCCAGGTGAACCCTTCGCCGAGTGAGTACCACTCGACCCCCAATTGCCGACCGATCTTCTCTTCGCCGACCTTCCACTCACCGCTCTTCACGAACTGCAACACAACCACGGGCCAACCGACAGCCACCGAGCGCAGCATCACGCCGAACGCAGCGCTGCTCTTTCCCTTCCCGTCTCCGGTGTTCACCAGCAGCAACGAGCCGGCTCTGGCCAACCCGTCGGGGCGCGGATCTTGCGTGGGAGGAGTGTCGGCCATGGAGTGTGGAGCATAGGCACAGCGGTGCTAACGTCGTGCCGTTCGGCGTGCCGAATGTAGTGAATCCAGCGAAGTCCGGTGAGATCCCGGCACTGTCCCGCAACGGTGGTTCGTGTTCGACACGACGAGTCCGGTCGCCTCGTTCCCTACGCGCAACCCAGACCCTCGAGGCAAGGGCGGTTCGCGGTGGAGCGCCCACCGCTTCCCACACTTGTCCTCCAACAACATGGAGGATTTTCATGAAACGGACTCCGTTTCCGGCTGCGATGACAGCTGCATGGGCAGCCGTCATGCTGCTTGCCGCATGCGGCAGCGATGCCCCGGCGGCCGATGACACGCCGCTGGTCACAGCCGCAGTCACCACCGAGGCATCTGCGCCACTTGAAGCGTCGACCACGTCGACGTTGCCTCCTGTGTCGCGGATCATCAGCCTGTCGCCAACGGCGACCGAGATGCTCTTCGCCATCGGCGCCGGTGGTCAGGTGTTGGCCGTCGACGATCAATCGGACTATCCGCCCGAGGTGCTCGACAAGCCGCACGATCTCTCCGGGTATCAGCCGAACGTCGAAGCCATTGCCGCGCTGAAGCCTGACCTGGTACTGATCGGCGACGACACCAGCGGTCTCAGCAAACAGCTCGATTCGCTCGGCCTGTCGACCTGGGTCGGCCTCGCGGCGACGTCGTTCGACGGCGTGTACGACCAGATCGAGCAACTTGGCGCGCTCACCGGGCACGTCGGCGAGGCCGCCGAGCTCGTGTCGAAGATGCAGACCGGCATCGACGCCGCCGTGAACGCCGCACCCAAGCCTGCGCAGGCGTTGACGTACTACCACGAGCTCGACAACACGTACTACAGCGTCACCGAGAACACCTTCATCGGTCAGGTCTACTCGCTGTTCGGCATGCACAGCATCGCCGACCTCCAGGAGGTCTCCAGCGACTACCCGCAGTTGTCGGCAGAGGCCATCATCTCGGCTGACCCCGACTTCATCTTCCTTGCCGACGGTGGCCTCGGTGAATCGCCGGAGACCGTGGCGGCGCGACCGGGTTGGGCCAAACTCAAGGCCGTCACCAAGGGCAACGTCGTGGTCGTCGATGCCGACATCTCGTCGCGCTGGGGCCCTCGCATCGTCGACTACATCAACAACATCTCGTCAGCCGTCAGCAAGGCGGTAGCAGCCGGGTGACGATGCAGATCTCCACACGCCGGCGGTGGTGGACGATCGCAGCCGTCGCGTCCCTGGTCATCGCCGCCTTCCTCGGTGTGATGATCGGTCCGGCGGGGCGCGTGTCTTCAGCGAACTGGGACATCATCTGGAACGTTCGCATGCCGCGGGTCGCTCTCGCAGGGATCGTCGGGGCCATGCTGTCGCTTGCCGGGGCCAGCTATCAGGGGGTGTTCCGCAACCCACTCGTCGATCCGTACCTGCTCGGCGTCGCTGCCGGCGCCGGGCTGGGCGCGACGATCGTCTTCGCGGTGGGCCGCGAGGCGACGAAGGGCTGGCCGGTCGACCCGTTGCCCGTGGTGTCGTTCGTGGGCGGTCTCGTCGCTGTGATGATCACCTACCTCGTGGGAGCAGCGTTCGGAGCTTCCAAATCGAGCGTCACACTCGTGCTCGCCGGTGTCGCCGTCGTCTCGTTGTTCACGGCGATCCAGACGTTCGTGCTGCAGCGCAACAACGACGTCATCCGCGAGGTCTATTCATGGATCCTCGGGCGTGTGTCGAATGCGACGTGGGGCGATGTGCGCCTCGTGCTGCCCTACGTGATCGTCTGCTCGACCGTGTTGCTGCTGCATCGCCGGCATCTCGATCTCTTCCGTGTCGGCGACGACGAGGCCGCCTCACTCGGTTCCGACGTTGCGAGGGTCAGGGTCGTCGTGGTGATCGCCGCAACCATGGGCACCGCCGCAGTCGTCAGTGTGAGCGGGCTCATCGGATTCGTCGGTGTGATCGTTCCTCATGCGGTGCGACTGCTGGCCGGCGCCTCCTACCGCCGCGTCCTCCCGCTCAGCCTCATCGTCGGAGCGACGTTCCTGATCCTCGTCGACATACCCGGGCGCGTCTTGCAGAAGCCGGCGGAAACACCGATCGGGGTCGTCACCGCCTTCTTCGGCGCACCGTTCTTCATCCTCCTGTTGCGCAGTCGCAAGACGATGGCATGAGCTCTTTGCAGCTGGACGCGGTGTCGGTCACGTACGACCGCCGCGTCGCTCTGGCCCCGTTCACCTGCCACGTCGGCTCAGGGGAGTGGCTGTGCCTGATCGGGCCGAACGGTGCCGGCAAGTCGAGCATCCTGCGGTCGATCGCCGGGCTCGTCGCCCACGAGGGTGTGATCGCGGTCGACGGTGCGCCGTTGGCGATCCGGTCGGCGCGTCGCCGGGCCACACTCGTCGCCTACGTTCCGCAATCCCCGGTCATGCCCGACGACATGACCGCGTTCGAATACGTCCTGCTCGGCCGGAGCCCGTACGTGAGCTACTTCGGCCATGAGTCGCGGCACGATCGGGCGATGGTCGACAGCGTGCTGCAGCGACTCGACCTGGTCACGTTCACCGATCGACATCTCGCGACGTTGAGCGGCGGTGAGCGGCAACGCTTGGTGATCGCCCGCGCCCTCGCCCAGGAAGCACCGGTGCTGTTGCTCGACGAGCCCACCAGCGCGCTCGACATCGGCCATCAACAGCAAGCCCTCGAGTTGGTCGATCGTCTGAGGCGTGAGCACGGCCTCACCGTGGTGTCCGCGATGCACGATTTGACCCTCGCCGGCCTGTACGCGGATCGTCTGGCGCTGCTGCACGAGGGTCACCTGGTGGCCACCGGCGACGCGGCTCAGGTGCTGCGGGCCGAGACGCTGAGCGAGTTCTACGGCGCGTCGGTCACCGTCCACCAGCAAGACGACGGCACCGTCGTGGTCATCCCGAGACGCACCCCGCAGTGAGACCTCCGGTGTGGAGTGTTTGAAGGCACCCGGGTGGGCGCGTAACACTCCACAGGGAACGTGTGGAGTGTCTGAAGGCACCCGGGTGGGCGCGTAACACTCCACAGGGGTGGGCGGTGGGAGAGGCGGTCAGGAGGGGGTGAACCAGGTGTCGCCTTCCAGGATGCGGTCGGCCTGGGCAGGGCCCCATTCGCCGCGGAAGTACGGGTGGACCGGCCCGGGTGTGTCCAGAGCGGGTTGCACCACTCGCCAGGTCTGCTCGACCACGTCTTCACGGGCGAAGCGACGTGGCGCACCGGCCATTGCGTCGTCGAGCAACCGCTCGTAGGCGTCGCGACGCTCACCCAGGGCCGCGGCGAAGTCGACGGCTACATCGACGCTCTGACTGTCGAGGTGCGGCCCCGGGGTCTTGGCCTGCAGGGTGAACGTGACACCATCCTGGCTGCCGAGCCGGAATCGCACGAGGTTGCGAGCCGGAGTCGGGCCACCCGCCTCATCGAACAACATGCTCGGTGGTTCGCGGAACTCGACGACCACTTCGGTGGCGGCAGCCCGCAAGGCCTTGCCGCAACGCACGTACCATGGCACGCCCGCCCATCGCCAGGAGTCGATCTCCAGGCGGGCCGCGGCAAAGGTCTCGACCGTCGAGTCGGGGGCAACGCCGGGCTCGTCGCGATAGCCGACGTACTGACCGCGAACGAGCTGCGTCGGGTCGATCGGGCGCATCGCCGCGAAGACCTTCGCCTTCTCGTCTTGCAGGAAGCTCGCGTCCGGCCCGACCGGCGGCTCCATCGCCGCCAGTGCGGTGACCTGCAGCAAGTGGTTCTGCATCACGTCGCGGATGGCACCAACGCTGTCGTAGAAGCTGCCGCGGCCCTCGACCCCGATGGTCTCTGCCATCGTGATCTGCACGCTGCGCACGTAGTTGCGATTCCACACGGGTTCGAGCAACGAGTTGGAGAAGCGGAACACGAGGAGGTCTTCGACGCTCTCCTTGCCGAGGTAGTGGTCGATGCGGAAGATGCGCTCTTCGGGGAACACCGAATGGAGGACCTGGTTGAGCTCGATGGCGCTGGCGAGATCTCGACCGAACGGCTTCTCGACCACGATCCGGCCGCGGTTGTTGAGACCGACGGAGGCGAGCGACTGCGCCACCGACGGGAACATCGTCGGCGGGATGGCCATGTAGAAGACGGCGACGTTGCTCTTGTGCCGATCCAGCGTGTTGCGCAGTGTCGTCCATGTCTTTGAATCGGCGTAGTCACCCTGGATCAGGTCGAGTCGGGCCATGAGCGAATCGATCACGGCGGCCGTGGCATCGGGGATGGCCGCGATGATCGCATCGTGCGCGTTGTCACAGAAGGCCTGGTCGGTCCAGTCGCTGCGGGCGACACCGATCACCGGAACCTTCAACGTGCCATGCCGCTCGAGGTGATACAGGGCCGGGAAGAGCTTGCGCTTGGCGAGATCGCCGGTGGCGCCGAACAGCACCAGGGCGTCGGCTGTTGGTTGCGGGCCGGCCGGCATCAGTGGGCACCGCCTTTCGAGTCCGACTTTGTCTCCACGTGGCCTCCGAACTGGGAGCGCATGGCCGAGAGGATCTTGTTGGCCGTCAGGGAACGGCCTCGTGAGTCGAACCGCTCGTACAACGCGGCGCTCAACACGGGTGCCGGCACGCCCTCGTCGATCGCGGCATGCAGAGTCCAGCGCCCTTCTCCACTATCGCTGACGCGACCCTCGAAGCTGGAGAGCAAGGGATCCGCGGCGAACGCTGCTGCGGTGAGGTCGAGCAACCAGCTCGACACCACGCTGCCTCGTCGCCACACTTCGGTGATTGCTGCGAGGTCGAAGTCGTACTGGTAGTACTCGGGGTGCGTGAGTGGGGAGGTCTCGGCGTCCTTCGGTTGGTCGACAGCACCGATGTTTGCCTCCGACAGGATGTTGAGCCCTTCGGCGAAAGCCGCCATCAGGCCGTACTCGATGCCGTTGTGAACCATCTTGACGAAGTGGCCGGCGCCGTTCGGGCCGCAGTGCAACCAACCGAGCTCGGCAGGCGCGGGCGGGCCGCTGTAGCCCGGCGTTCGCTCGATGTTGCCCGTGCCGGGGGCGAGATCATCGAAGATCGGCTTCATCTGGGCGACAGCCTTGTCGGGTCCGCCGACCATCAAGCAGTACCCGCGGTCGAGCCCGAACACGCCACCGCTCGTGCCCACGTCGAGGTAGTTGATGCCCTTGGCTTGCAGTGGTGCAGCCCGATCGACGTCGTCGCGATACCACGAGTTGCCGCCGTCGATCAGCGTGTCGCCGGGCGAGAGGAGGGGCTCGAACGCCTCGATCGTGGCGGCCACGTATGCTGCCGGGACCATCAGCCAGATGTGTCGCGGGGCGGTGAGGGCGTCGACCACCTCTTGCGGCGAATGCGCCCCTCGCGCCCCGTCGGCTTCCGACCCCTCCACTGCTGCGGTGCTGACGTCGTAGGCGACGCAGTCGTGACCGGCGCGCTGCAGACGCCGCACCATGTTGGCGCCCATGCGCCCGAGACCGACCATTGCAAGTTGCATGCCCGCAAGGTTGCCACGTTCGCGCGCCGGTTACGGTGAGAACTCGATGAACGACCTCGATCGCGACATCGCCGGGGCGGCGAGAGCACACGTAGCCGTGATTGCCGCTCTCCAGGATCTCGGTGACGATCAGGTTCGGCAGCCCTCGCTGTTGCCCGGCTGGACGGTCGGCCACGTGGCCACCCACATCGCCCGCAACGCTGAGGGTCACCTGCGCATGCTCGAGGCGGCTCGCCTCGGCGAGGTGGGGGTCATGTACCCAGGCGGGCGCGAGCAGCGATCAAGAGACATCGAGGCCGGATCAGGGCGAACCGCCCAGGAACTCACCGCCGACGTGACGGTAACGGCCGCGGCCATCGAAGCCGTTTGGTCGACGATGTCGAAGGAGGGGTGGTCAGGTCGCGGCGACATGGTGGGTGGGGACGTGATCATGAGCGACCTTCCCTTCATCCGCTGGCGCGAGGTCGCCGTCCACCACTCCGACCTCGGCATCGGGTACACCTGGGCCGACTGGGACCCGGAGTACGTGCGGCTCGAACTCGTCCGACTGACGATGCAGTGGGCGAGTCGCAAACCGATGGGCATGACCGAACTGCCGCCCACGGCGCTGGCGGTCTCGCCCCACCAACGAGTGGCCTGGCTGCTCGGCCGTACCGAGATCGAGGGTCTCGCCCCGGCCGGGATCATCAATTGATCCGGTGGAAGCGGGTCGCAGTGTTCGCCGCGACCGTCGTCGTCGTGCTGGCCCCGGCTCAGCAGGTTCTGGCGCACGCCACCCTCGAATCCAGCGTGCCGGCAGCGAACGCAGTGCTGGAGACCGGGCCGCCCAACGTCGTGCTCGATTTCAACGAGGCGATCGACACCAGGCTCACCGACATCGAGCTCTATGACCAGAATGCGAAACTGGTTCCGACCGGCTTGCCGACTGCAGGAAGCGACAACACGATCGTGCAGGCTTCCGTGCCGACGATCGGCGATGGCGTCTACGTGGTGGTTTGGCGGGTGCCCTCCGAAGACGGTCACGTCGTGGACGGTGTCTACAGCTTCCAGGTCGGTAACGGGTCCGGGGTCGATGTCGGTGCCCTCATCGCCAGGGTCAGTGGCAACGTCACGGCAACCTCCACGGTGGGCCGCCTCGACACGGCCTCGCGGCTGATGGCCCTGATCGGTTTGATCGTCCTCGTGGGGGGAGGACTGTTGGCGATCCAGGCCGTGGATGCCGCCGCGAATCGGATGCTGCTGTGGATGGCCTGGGCGTTCCTGCTTCTCGGCTCGCTGGGCACGTTCGGGCTGTATGGCGCAACCGTCGTCGCCGGGTCGCCGTCCGATGCGTTGAAGCCATCGGTGTGGGGGAAGATCATCGGCTCGCACACTGCGACCGTGCTGATCGTGCGGGTGTTCGTCATCGTCGCGCTCGGACTGCTGCTCATCGACTTCGGTCGGCGAACCCGCGCTGTTTGGCGGGCCGCCTCCATCGTCACATCGCTCGCTCTGGCGCTGACGTTCTCGACCATCGGCCACGCCAACACCCAGCAGCCCGCAGCGTTGTGGATCGGTGTCGACACACTTCATGTCGCTGCGTTGTCGTTGTGGATCGGCGGACTCCTGATGTTCGCGTTCGGCACCACTACTTGGCTCACCGATCCCGAGAGTGATCGCATCGTTCGCCGCTTCAGCGCAACGGCGATGGTGGCCGTCCCCGTCATCATCGCCACCGGTGTCGCCCAGACGCTGAAGCTGGCCGGGAGCCTCACCGATCTCACGGCCACCTCCTGGGGACGCACGCTGCTGGTAA
Source organism: Ilumatobacteraceae bacterium (assembly GCA_963720775.1). GTDB lineage: Bacteria > Actinomycetota > Acidimicrobiia > Acidimicrobiales > Ilumatobacteraceae > JAENVT01. The sequence goes on from CAVRGR010000006.1 coordinate 374,379, forward strand.
AGGTTTCGGTCGTCACCGTGCTCGTCGCCATCGGCGGGGTGTCGCAATGGCTGCTGCGTCATGACGGCCCGGCCGCCCTGAAGCGCAACGTCATGGTCGAGGCACTCATCGGCATTGCCGTGATCGGGCTCGCTGCCGCGTTGGTGGCACTTCCTCCGCAAGCAGTGGCGGCGTCGAAGGTCTACACCGCCACGCTCGCGAACCAAGGCGTGATCGCCGACGTCACGGTGACGCCGGGCCGGGTGGGCCAGAACGAGGTGCATCTCGTGATCACGCCGCCGGGCGGAAGCATCGATCCCGTCGCGTCGACCAGCATGTCGGCGGCTTCCCCTTCGGACGCGACCAAACTCGTGCCGGCAGCGTTGCAGTCGATCGGCCCGAACCACTACGCGGGCACGATCCTGCTCTCGGAGGCGGGCGACTGGAGCCTGCAGGTCACGGTCGAGCCGTCGACCGGCCAGCCGGTGGTACTGACCTCGACGGTGCCGATCCCGGGCTGATCGAGTCGCCCGTCAGTCGGTTGCCGTTGCCTCGATGATCTCGCGGAACTCGACAGGCACCGTGGTTCGCGAATCCTCGAGGTTGGCGGCGACGCGCTTGCCGAGGTTGTTCTGGTCGGTGATGGCCCTGGCAACGATGGGCCCGAGACGTCCGCCCACCGGGATTCGTCCGGCCGCGACCGCGGCAATGAGCGCGCTCGAGACCTGAGCGGCGACCGGTTGCACCTTGGCCCAGTCGACGTGGTCGGCCATCGCTCGCATCGTGCGCGTCACGTCGTTGGTGCGCCCTGCGGCTGCAGCACGAACTTCGGCCCAGTCGACGCCACGCAACGCCTCAGCCACCTCTTGCGCATCGCTGTCGAGCCCATCGTGCCCATCGTGCCCATCGTGTTCGACTGGCTCCGCCGGCACCAGCGCGGTCGACTCCGTCGCGGCCGGCGACGAACGAAACAGCCGCTTCAGGGCGGCAAGTTGTTCTCGCGGTGTCGGCCATACCGGCTGCGCGGGGGACTCGTCTCCCGCCAGGCCGGCAGCGTGCTCGGCCTTCAAGGCCGCGGCAATCGCCTTGGCCTTGGCACCCCACTTCGTGGTCGTCACGACAGAACAGACTACCTGTGGCTCGAACGCGAACTAGTCGGACCGCAGCCAGGCTGTGGTGAACCGGCGAGCCTCCTCGATCGTCGCCGCCGCCGAGCCGACCGCGAACGTGGTGACCGAGGAAGGTTGCGAAGGAATCTCGATCACGCGCATGCCCATGGGCGGCCGAGCCACGATCGTGCGGCCGTGAGCCTCGACGCCCCACGTCGACGAACGCAGCACGACGCTCACCGGATGCTGTGGAACCGGCGTGGGCGCCAGTGGCGGCACGGTGACCACGATCACGCTGGCGACCCCCAGTTGGTCGGCGACATCGAGCGGAACGTCGGCCACCACGCCGCCGTCGATCAAGGTGTGGCCGTCGATCTCGATCGGGGGAAAGACGCCTGGGAACGCCGAACTGGCGACGATCGCGGTGACGACGTCGCCCGACTCGAGGGCGAACGGCCGTCCGGTGGCCAGATCGGTAGCAATGATCGTCAACGGGATGGGGGCGTGCTCGATCAGACGCGAGCCGAGGTTCTTGCGGAGGAAGACGATGCCGTGACGATTGTCGAGGAACGACGCCCGCTTGCCGGCCAAGGCCAGCGCGAGTCGCCCGGGATGCACTCGGAGCAGATCGCGCCGCTTGACGCCCGACCAGATCCGTTCGATGCGGCGAACGCCGTCGGCGTCGCTCGACCAGGCGAACAGCGCGGCGTTCATCGCCCCAGCCGACACGCCGATGAGACGATCCGGCCGCAGACCAACGGCGGTCAAAGCGTCGAGCACGCCGACTTGGTATGCGGCGAGTGCACCGCCGCCCGGCAGCACATAGGCCAGCGGTCGAGGGAGTGCTCGCAGGGTGTCGATCTGCATCGCTGCAGTGTGCACCACGACACGCGCTGTTGCCTCGTCGCAGCGACTCAGGCTTGCCAAGTTCCCCAGCCGTCGACCATCGGCGAAGCAGACGTCGTGAAGGTCCATTCGGCCGGGTTCTCGAACCGTGGCTCGCGGCTGGGCGGTTCGAAATCGGGCGGGCTGTCGGGATAGAAGACGCCGGAGTACCCGGACGTCGATTCCGAGATGATCGAAAAGCTCTGGGTCGGGTCTTGCTCGCCGGGCCCGATCCCTATGCTCACCTCGGCCACGCCCGATTCCTGGCGGATGACCAGATAACCGGAGACCGTTGCTTCGGTGGTCAGCTCGGTCAGCGTTTCGGGACCCGTATCGCGGTCGTATGCGTTGAGGACGTGAACACTGGAGGTCGCCCGGGCGTCTTTGAGATAGATGATCTGCAGCGTCTCGTTCTCCCGCCAACCGACCGGCAACCCGTCCGACAGGAAGTCTGCGACCTTTGCCGCGTCCGACGTGAGGTCGGTGTATCCCACCTCGCGCTGTACACCGGGTGCGAAGGCGATGGATGTGTAGTGCGAACCGGCTCGACCGTTGGCATCGAGCGGAGCGGCCATCGGCTCGAGCTCTCCGGACGCGATGCCTTCGAGCACTTCGCCGAAGCTGCGACTTCCGGGCAGATCGGGTCCGTACATGCGAGACGCCCTGAGTGATCTCCCGTCCGGCCCCCCAGGGTCCCGAGTGATCTGCCAGAAGGGGCCGCCGTCCCCGCTCATGGCGTTCGAGTTCAAGACGTTGCTCACGCGTGGCAGCCAGTAGTCACTCAGGGAGCGGGCTCCTGAGCGCAGCACTTGCATCGCCGCAGCAGTTGCCGCATCGTCGCTGCCTGCACAGCGCAGATCGTCGAGCGCGGCGCGCATGGCGAGCCGCAGGGAGTCGAGCCGCACCGGGTCGTATGCCAGCAGCGTCATCACGACACCGTCACGCGGTATCGCGATTGTTCGAGCACGTCGGCCTGACGGTCGAGCCGCCGGGCGTTGTCGCGCAGCGACTGCTGCTCGGTCTGCAGCTGCCGGCGGAGAGTCACGAGGGCGTCGAAGCATGCTTGTGCCGTTGGCCCCACCCAGGTCTGGGGCCCTGCCAAGCGGTACACGGTGAGCGCGCGGCTCGAGGAGATGGCGCTCGCCAAGCTGCGTAGGCCAGCGGCCCTGGCGCGAAGTTGGGTGACTTGTGTTGCGGTGCTCATCACGACATGGATGCCCGCCTCGGTCGCCTCGGCGGAAACTGTGTCGAGGTCTACGCGATGCGGCGCACGATGACGTGGTGAGGCAGCTTCGTGGTGTCGTCGATGAAACCCGCACCGTCGACTGCGAACCCACGCCGCAGGTAGAACGACAATGCTGTGTCGCGCGCCCGGGCCCACACGACCGGTGCAACCTTTGCGGCGCGCTCGCAACCTGCCTCGATCAACAGCGCGCCCAGACCTTGGCCCTGCAGATGGGTGGCGGTGGCCATGCCGCGCAGTTGCACGGCGGGCTCGTCGGCGAACGTGCTCCGAAGCCAGGTCGACACGGCGACGATCGCATCGCCGTCGCGCACGCCGAGGTGGACGGTGCCGGGCTCATCGTCGCCGGCGAAGGTCAGCACCTTGGAAGGCGTGTCGGCGCGAAGCACCGCCAGGCGAAGCGGATGGGTGTCTGCTGCGTCGAGCTCGACGACCGTGAACTCAGCCATGGTGGACCTCCACCGACCTGCCGTTGCCCGCCGCCGACGTGTACATCGCCTCGATGATGCGGTGAGCCTCGACGGCTTGGTCGAAATCGGGTGTCGCCGGGCTCCCGGCGAGCACGGCGCGCACGAAGCACTCGTCGGGGTTGTCGGAGCCCTCGCGCGTCGGCACCACCGCGGCGACCAGGTCGTCGCCGGCCAACGAGTGTGAATCGCCTTCGGTGTTCGACCACATGACGGGCCCGAACCAGTCGTCGCCCTCGATCGTGATGTCGCGTCGCTCGCAGAACACCTCCACTCGGCGAAGACTCGGCCGAGCCAGGTTGTCGTGCCAGATGCTGGCCAGCGTGCCGAGGGCGCCGCTGGCAAAGCGAACCGTGGCCGTGGCGACATCCTCGATCCCGTCGTGCCCGTGGAAGTTGGTGGCGTGCGCGCTGACCCGTTCGACGTCACCAGCCAGGACACGGAACATGTCGACGTCGTGGATGCTGTGCTCGAGCAGCGTTCCCGAACCGGCCAGTGTGCGATCGCTTCGCCAGGTCGACCCGTAATGGCCCTGTATCGGTATGAACTGGTCGTCGCGGCACACGACGCCCACGACCTTCCCGGCCGCAGGTTCGTCGATGAGGTGTTTGGCCCAGAGGTAGGCAGGTGAGTGTCGCAGCACCAACCCCACCTGGTTGACGACACCGGCGTCGCGCACCATCGCGGCCATCCGTTCGGCCGCCGCCAGGTCGAACGCCAACGGCTTCTCACAGAAGATCGCCAGGCCGCGGGCGGCCGCCTTGTCGACCAGGCGGAGATGCTCGCTGGTCCACGTGCAGATGTACACGGCATCGCAGCTGTCGAGCACCTCGTCCTCGTCGGCCATGGCAGTGTGGCCCGACGCGGAGGCGAAGTCGGCAGCGCGTCGAGTGTCGGGGTCGAACACGCCCGCCCGTCGGATGTCGGACCCGCAGCGCCGGAGGCTCTTCGAGTGGTACGTCGCGATCAACCCTGCTCCGAGGAAGCCGATCCGTGGTTGCTCGCCCATCGGAGCGACGGTATCCGATCGCCTCCCCCTGCACGGCGCGTATCAATGGCCTAGGCCGGTGGCTCCTTTGACGACACAACGAGAAGGAACCTTCGATGTACTCGAGGATCGTGGTTGGCACGGACGGAACGGATCGCTCGCTGATCGCGGTGGATCATGCCGCGCGCCTAGCTGCCGCCTTTGCCGCGGAACTGCACGTCGTGGCGGCGGCCTACTTACCCGACGCGTCGGCAAAGGCTGCCGCCAAGATCGGTCACGACGTCAGCAAGCGTCACGGAGTACGGGTCGTCGAGCACCCACGGGTTGGGGAGCCGGCCTCCGTGCTCATGGCAGTTGCCGACGCGGTCGATGCCGATCTGATCGTGGTCGGCAACAGGCGCGCCAGCGGCGATGTTCGTGCGGCAATCGGCTCGGTGCCGAGCCTGCTCACGCATCACTGTGGCAGACCGCTGCTACTCGTTCACACCGGCTGACCGCTCCACCTGACCACCGCCCTGCAACTCGCTCCATTCCACGATGCGGCCCGCCAATGCCGCTGCCTCGTAGCGATCGTGCGTGACCAGCACGGCGGTGGTGGTCGTGGCCCGCAGCACGTCAGCGAGCTCACCGATCAGGCGGTCGTGCAACTCACGATCGAGACCGGTCAACGGCTCGTCGAGCAGCAGAACCGCGGGTCGTGGAGCCAGCGAACGGGCGAGCGCAACGCGCTTCTTCTCGCCGCCGCTGAGCCGGTCGACACCCCGGGCGCCGAAGCCGGCGAGGCCGACGACGCCGAGCAGCTCCTCGACTCTGGCATCGGTCACCGCCGTGCTCCAACCGTGCATCCGCGGCCCGAAGGCGATGTTGGCGGCGACATCGAGATGCGGGAACAGCTGCTCGTCCTGGAACATCATGCCGATGTTGCGAAGGTGCGCCGGACGGTCGGTGATGTCGACGCCGTTCAGCGCGATCACGCCTGCGTCCGGCCGCATCAGCCCGGCGATCACCCGCAGCAACGTGCTCTTGCCGGCGCCCGACGGGCCGAGCAGGGCGACGATCTCGCCCTCATCGACGTGCAGCGACAACCCATCGAGAACGGCGCGCCCGCTCAACCGCACGACCACGCCGTCGACGTCAAGCATCATCGGAACCGAGCCGTTCGTGCGTACCCGATGCCATCACGACGACGGTTGAGAGCGCCAGCAGGATCGTCGCCATCGCGAAGGCCTGTGCACGCGGCAGGGCTCCCGACCGTGCGAGCAGGCGGGCGATCGCAATGGGCAGCGTCTCCCGGCCGGACCGCGTCAACACGGTCGTAGCACCGAACTCGCCGAGTGAGATGGCTGCGGAGAACCCTGCTCCGGCCAACAACGGGCGACGCAGGGCGCGGGCGTCGACGTGCCACCAGGCGCGAATCGGCGCGGCTCCCAAGGTCGCCGCCGCGCTGCGGAGATCACTCGGCGTCGATCGCAGCACGGCGAGCAGGGCACGGACGACGAACGGCACGGCTACCAGCGAATGGCCGAGCGGGATGAGCCACCACCGTGCCCGCCAATCGACCGGCGCGGTGTCGAAGGTGATGAGCATGCCGAGGCCGATGGTGACCGCCGAAGTGCCGAGGGGCAACATCAGGCCGGCGTCGAGCAGTCGGCCGATCCGTGGCGACGAGTGGATCGCAGTGGCGGCGAGGAAGCCGATGGAGGTGGCGATCGCCGCGGCAACGACGGCGAACCTCAGCGATGCACCGATCGACGCCAGTGGATCGATTCCCAGACCGACACCGGGGCGGAGCTCGGCGTTGCCGAGCTTGGTCCATGCCGACAACGACCACCCGTCGCCCACGGCGAACGAACGGCTCACGAGGGCGAGGATCGGAGCGCCGACACCGAGCACAACAGCGGCGGCAACACCACCGACCACACGGCGCTCGCCGCGTGAGCGCGGCGGTCGCGGCCCTGCAGCACCGCGCAACTCGAGACTGGTGCGTCGCTGCATCCGCGACGCCCAGACGATCACGACCGCGAGCACGGCGAGTTGGATCATGGACAGGATCGCCGCGCCTCCGACATCGCCCAGTTGCGTGGCTCTCCTGGCGATCTCGACCTCGAGAGTGGGATGCGTCGGCCCGCCGAGCACGGTGGCCACGCCGAACGAGGTGAAGCTGAACACGAAGATCACGGCGGCCGCCGACCACAGTGCCGGGCGCAGCAACGGGATCAAGACCAGCCGCGCCGCCTCGATCGGTGTGGCGCCCAGAGTGCGCGCCGCCCCCACCAGATCGTGGGGAACAACGGTGATCATCGAGCCGACGAGGCGCACGACGACAGCGACGTTGAAGAAGACGTGAGCCACGATCATGGCTTGCGCGGAGCTGTGCCAGGAGTGCGGCAGGAGCGCGAGGAAGGCCGCGCCGACCGCGACGGTCGGCAGCACGAACGGCACGGTCGTGACTGCCATCAACGCGCGGCGGCCGCGGAAGCTGTAGCGAGCCAGCACATATGCAGGGGGCAGCCCGACGACCAGGGTCAAGACGGTGCTCGCTACCGCCTGCCATGCCGTGAACCAGAGGACCTCACCGAGGTTCCCGAACGGTGAGCCTCCGCCACTGTTCCGGGCGGTCGTCCACAGCAGGTTGGCCACCGGCCAGGCATAGAACCCGGCGATGAACGAGACGGGCGTGGCTGCGAGCACCACGACAAACCATCGTGGGAGACGGTTCAGCGCAGCACGATGGTCGTCCACTCGTCCTGCCACTTCTGCCGGTTGGCGGCGATCGTGGCCGCGTCGATCGAGAGCGTCGCCGACGGCACAACCGTGAACTTGGTGAACTCGTCGGGAAGAGCAACTCCCGTGCGCGCCGGATAGACGAACTGTGTGAGTGGGAGCTCGCTCTGGAACCGCTCGCTGATCAAGAAGTCGACGAGCTTGCGCGCTTCGGTCTCGTGCTTGGTGCCGCGCAGAACACCGGTGAACTCGACCTCCCTGAAGCAGGTCGAGGCGACGACTGCCGTTGGTGCGTCGGTGCGTGGCGGGTCCGCGAAGATCACCTCAGCGGGCGGGCTGGACCCGTAGCTGACGACCAAGGGCCGCGTCCCCTTCGAGCCGGCGGCGCCGCTGAACTCCTCGTAGTACGCCGATTCCCAGCCATCGACGACCTCGACGCCGTTGCCCCTCAACGCCTTCCAGTAGGTCTGCCATCCGTCGGCTCCGAACTCGGCGATCGTCGCCATCAAGAACGCAAGGCCGGGTGACGAAGCCGACGGGTTCTCGACGACGAGGAGGCCTTTGTACCGCGGGTCGGCGAGGTCTTCGAGGCTCTTCGGCGGTGTGAGGCCATGCGAGGCGAACCAACCCTTGTCGTAGTTGATGCACACGTCACCGAAGTCGACCGGAGTCAGTTCGTGGCCCGGCACCAGCGCGGTGAGGTTGGTGGCGATGGAGTTCCAGTCGTTGGGTTCGTACTTGCTGAAGACGTTGCCGTCGAGCGCCGCCGACAGTTGCGTGCTGTCGACGCCCCACATCACATCGCCCTCCGGGTTGCCGGCCGTGAGGCGAGCCTTTGTCAACATGGTGCCGGCGTCGCCGGCGGTCACGACGGACACCTTGATCCCGGTCGACTTGGTGAACTCGCCGAGGGCATCGATGAGTGGCGAGTCCTTCGTGGGGAACGAGTCGTAGGCCACGAGGGTCACCGCGGCGGGGGCACCGGACCTGGTGTCGGAGCTGCACGAGACAGCGACAAGCGCGAGGGCGGCGAGGCAAGCGCCGGCGACGAGCCGCAAGCGGCGCGAGGAGAACCGAAGGTTCGACGAGCCCGCAGCATTGCGTTTCATGGAACCACCAAGGTGAGAATGCCGTCAGTGACGGTGACTTGTAGGAGGCCGGTCGTCTCGTTGCTCAACCCAACGGTGCTCGACGGGTCGAGCCGCGCGTCGGTCAGCGGCCAGCGCGCGCCCGTGATCTCCACACCGCGGCAGGGCCCGTGGAGGGCGAGCACCGAGAAGGGGACCTTCGGCGGGAGATCAACAGTGATCGAGTGCCCGGGATGGATGACGTGGATCGACACGTCGTCGAGCAGGAGATGGACCGTCGCAAATCGAGCGAGCGTCGGGTTGCCGAGCGCAGCGATCGTGCCGAGGGTGTGATCGAACCGCTCGCCCGCGGCGCCGAGCACGAGCAGATCGCCGGCATCGATCGAGGCCGCGTGCCGCAACGCCAGGTCGGTGTCGGTGGCGTCCTTGTCGACGGGGTACTGCTCGATCTCCAGTTCGTGGGCGTAGGCCCACATCTTCCCATGAGCAGAGATGCTGTCGAGATCGCCGAGCAGTACCGTCGGCTTCAAGCCGGCGGCGACCGCGTGATCGAGGCCGCTGTCGGCCGCTATGACCGTGGCATCGGCCTCGACTTCGGTGGCGGCCCGCGACGACAAGGCCCCACCTCCGATCACCACCACCACTTGCGGCATCGCATCCCTCCGCTGGCATTACCCAGATCAGGTTCCGGTCGGTGGCGGCGCCCACCCTCTCAGCCCGCCGATCCTGCGAGCTCCCCGTTTTCGGTTGCCATGATCCTAGCCGTGCCGCGTTGCGTCTGCACGACGACCGCGGCCAGGCCGGCGACGACCATCACCATGCCGAGCACCTGCAGAGCGCGGATTCCCTGACTGAGGAAGATTGCCGACCAGACCACGGCCAGCGCCGGCTGGCCGACTTGCATGAGCGACATGATTCCGATCGGCACCTTCCGCTGGGCGAACACGATCAAACCATGAGCCACCACTCCGGTGAGGAGCGTGAGCACGACGATGTAGATCATCTGCCGTCCGTCGAAGCTGGTGAGATCCTGGTTGACCAAGGTGATCGGCAGCGTCGTGATGGTGGCGATCGGTAGCGCCGATGCCATGAGCGCGGCGACGCTCGTCCCTCTGCGCAACTGGCGGCTGGCGAGGAGGTAGCTGCACCAGGTGGCAAGGGAGAGCACGGCAAGGCCATTGCCGAACCACGTCGCCGCGCCGCGCTTGGGGGCGTCGAACAGCACCAACGCCAGCCCGGCGATCGACATGATGCCGAAGATCGCGGCGCGGTGATCGACCTTCTCGCGGAACAGGATCGCGCCGGCGGGCAGGAGAGCCAACGGCGCGAGGGCGCCGATGAACTCGAGGTTGGCAACGCTGGTCTTGGTGGCGGCCGTGTAGAAGAGCGTTACGTTCAGGCCCAGCACGACCCCGGTGGGCAACGCCCGTCGCCACTCGTCGATGCTGACGAGGCGACCCTCTCGGATCCGCAGCAAGGCCGTCCAGGCGATGCTCGAGCCGAGCATGCGCCAGAACGCGATGGTCGGCCCCGGCGCTCCCGACTTGCGGATGATCGTCGAACTTGCACTGAACGTCAGCACCGCGGCAATCATCGCCACCAATCCGATGGGGCGGGCGTGACGAACCGGGCCGTGAGCGTCGCTCACGTGGCCGGCTGCCGGCGGATGTCGGGTTCGATGTAGATCGTCGTTGTCTTCGGCACGGCTGCTCGCAGCGCAGCTTCCGCTCGATCGATTGCCTCGGCCAGCTGCTCGATCGTCAGGGAGTGCTCGAAGTCGACCTTGGCGGCGACGAGCAGATCGTCGGGACCGAGGTGCACGGTTCGCAGGTGGATGATCGAGTTGACGCTCGCCGATGATCGCAGCGCGGCGGTGATCATCGCTACGTCGCTGTCGCTGGCCGCCTCGCCGATCAGCAGCGGCTTCATCTCCGCGGCGAGCACCATGGCGATGACGACGAGCAGCAACCCGATGGCGACCGATCCTACGGCGTCCCACCGCGGATTGCCGGTTGCCTCCGCGAGGATCAAGCCCACTATCGCGAACCCGAGGCCCACTTCGGCGCCCACGTCTTCGAGCAGCACGACCGGTAGCTCAGGTGCTTTCGATGTGCGGATGAACTCGACCCAGCCCGTGCCCGGAACGCGCCGCGGCGTTGCTTCTTTGACGGCCGTACGCAGGGAGAAGGTCTCGAGACCGATCGCGATGGCGAGGATGACGAACGCCACGGCCGCGTTGTCGACCTCGTGAGGGTGCCGGAGCTTTTCGATGCCCTCGTACAACGCGAACAGACCGCCCATGCTGAACAGCACGAGCGCCACGACGAACGCCCAGAAGTATCGCTCGGAGCCGTAACCGAACGGATGAGCGCGGTCGGCCGGACGCCTGCCGCGCTTGGAGCCGAGCATCAACAGGGCCTGGTTGCCGGTGTCGGCCAGCGAGTGGCCGGACTCGGCCAGCAGCCCGGCCGATCGGGTGATCAGGAACCCGGCGAACTTGGCGACTGCGATGCCGAGGTTGGCGAAGAAGGCGGCGATGATCGCTTTCCGGCTGCCCTCTTGCACGGTGCAAGGTTGGCATCGCCGCCTCCGGAACACAACGGGGAGTCAGTCGCATGACCAACGGCGGTGGCGACTGAACATGGCGATAGCCTGGAGCGCGTGAGTCCACTTGCCGCAGAGGCCGCACGAACCGACACCGCTCAGATCATCACCATCACCAGTGAGGCCCTGACCGAGCTCGTAACGCTCCGCGATGCCGAGCCCGACGGCGACCGTCTCGGGTTGCGCCTCGACATCGTCAGCAACCCCGGCGAGGACTTCAAGTACGACCTCAGCTTCGACGTGGTCACCAAGGCGGCGTTCACCGACGAGGTCCGAACCCACGCTCGACCCGACATCGGCAGTCTGAAGGTCATCATTGCCGCTGCCGCGGTCGACCTGCTCGAGGGCGCAACGCTCGACCACACGGCAACACAGGGTTTGGTCATCCGCAATCCCAACAAGCCCAAGCCCCCGTCCATCGAGGGTCTCACGGCCAACGATGCGCTCAGCGCCGAGGTCGAGTCGTTGATCAAGGGTGAGGTCAACCCCGCACTGGCAGCCCACGGTGGCTTTGTCACCTACGTCGGCCACGACGGCGAAGGCACCGCGTATCTCACCATGGGTGGCGGTTGTCACGGGTGTTCGATGAGCCGCATGACCATGCTCGATGGGGTGCAGACGATGCTGGTCGAGCAGATCCCCGAGATCGAGCGGGTCCGCGACCTCACCGATCACGCGTCGGGCGAGAACCCCTACTACCACTGACGAACTCGACGACTGCTCGCTGCAGCAGGTGCCGCTCCTTGTCGAGCGTTGCCACGTGGCCACTGTGTCGTAGGTGCAACCGGCGAACGTCCTGGTTCAGGGCTGCGGCGATCGCGTCGGACGACGCCGGATCGACGACGTCGTCGTTGTCACTCGTGATCAGCAGCACCGGCCGATCGATCGCCGCGAGGTCGATGGAGGCCACACCCTCGGCGGCGGCGATCAGCGAGTCGATAGGTAGGCGCTCGTAGGCGAACTCCTCGACAGTCGACGCAGCGACGTCGATCCACAGATGTCGGCGGCTCTTGCGCCACACGAGGGCCTCCACGGCATCGGGGTCGGCGGCGAGGGGATTGATGCACACGACAGCATCGCAGCGTCGCTCGGCAGCGAGTTGCAGTGCGAGACACGCACCCATGGACTGGCCGATCACGACGTCGGCCTTCCACTCCCGCGCGGCATCGAGCCAATCGGTCCACGTCACACCGAGCAGGTCGGTGGGGTCGGTGCCGTGACCGGGAAGCGTCGGCGCCAGCGTGGTGAAGCCGGCGTCGATGCATGCCGCGACGATCGGCCACATGGTCGCGCCCGTGCCGCCCAGTCCGTGCAGGCACAGCACTCGTGTCATCGCGCGGGCAGGGCGTTGATGAGATCGCTCACCAGATCGGCCGTGTCTTCGAGACCGACCGAGATTCGCAGCAAACCTTCGCTCACACCCATCTCCGCCGCCTCTGCGGCGCTGAGGCTCGCATGGGTCGACGTCGCCGGATGACAGACGAGGGTCTCGGGACCCCCGAGAGAGGTCGCGATGCGGGCCAGTTGCAGCGAGTCGAGGAAGTGCGTCGCGGCGTTGCGGCCGCCGGTCAGCTCGATGGCGAGCACGGTGCCGCCGTTTCGCATCTGCCGCTTGGCCAAGTCGAACTGCGGATGCGACGGCAGGCCGGGGTAGTGAACGGCTGAAACCGCCGGCGAGTCGAGCAGCGCTTCGGCGATGCGCAACGCCGAAGCAGACTGATGCGCGGTTCGAACGGCCAAGGTGCGTATGCCGCGGATCGCGTTGAGCGCGTCGTACGGCGACGGCGTCGAGCCGTGCAACACCGAGTACGCCCAGATGGCGTCGATGAGCTCACGCTCACCGGCGATGACACCCAGCGTTGCGTCGTTGAGTCCGGCGATGCCCTTGGTTGCCGAATGCAGCGAGATGTGCACGCCGTACGCCAGCGGCTGCTGGCCGAGCGGGGTGGCGAACGTCGAGTCGACCACGGTGATCGGCCCGCGCAGCCCACCGAACTCTTCGAGGTCGACGAGTTCGAGACGCGGGTTGGACGGTGTCTCGGCCAGCGCCAGCATCGTTCGACCTGGGCGGATCGCGGCTGCGAACGCGCCCGGTTCGGTGCCGTCGACGAGCGTTGTCTCGATGCCCATGCGCTGACATGGACCCTGGAGAAATGCCAGCGTGCCGGCGTAGAGCTGACGCTGAGCGACGATGTGGTCGCCGCTTGAACAGATGGCGAGCACCACCGTGGCGATGGCTCCCATGCCCGACGCGAATGCCAGCGCGTCGTCGGCGCCTTCCAGTGCCGCAATTGCTTCTTCGAACGAGCGCACGGTCGGGTTGGAGTAGCGGCTGTAGAACTCGCCGGCGCGGGTTGCAGTGGCCCTCCGATTGGCATCGGCGAGGCCTTCGCTCTCCCAGGTCGTGCTGGCCCAGAGCGCCGGCGCCAACGATGTTCGGCTGTGGGCGCGACCAGCGGTGATTGCCCGCGTCGCCGGCTGCTGGCTCTCACTCATCGGACCAACGCTATTCGCTGGATCACAGCGGTTCCTACCGAGTTGGCCGATCTCTGTACTGTCTCGACGTGGCCATCGATCTCGGAACTTCCTACCGGGGAGCGCGACTCCGCATTGCCGACCTGGTCGACGCCGACCTCGCCGATCTGCGTGTCCCGGCGACGTCGGCCTGGACGGTTCACGGCGTCGTCAGTCATCTGCTCGGAGTGGTCACCGACATCTCGGCGGGACATCTGGACGTGTGGCGGCGCCTCTGAGGCGCGCTGCGGAATTCAGTCGAGTGGCTTGATGTGGTGGTGCAGCAGACCATTCGACGACACGGCTGAGTCGCTCAGGTAGGTCCGCTCGCCGTGACGGTCGGTGAACATCCCGCCGGCCTCTTCGACCACCACCATCACAGCGGCCAAGTCGTACGGCTCCAAGCCGATGGCGTCGATCGCCAGGTCGATCGCTCCTTCGGCGACCAACATGTGCTGCCAGAAGTCGCCGAAGCCGCGGGCCCGGTACGCCGCGCTGTTGGATCGCGACCAGCTGCTCGGTGAGGCCCACGTCGTCCCATCCCTTGGAGAAGGTCACGCACACCTGTGCCTCGTCGAGATGAGCGATGCTCGACACCTGGCACGGCGCGGCCGTTGGCCAGGGCGCCGAGGCCTCGCGCTGCCCACCAACGTGCTCGAAGCGCCGGTGCCGACACGACTCCCACGAGCGGGCCATGCGCGGCGTGGGTCAGCGCGATCAAGCTGGCCCACACCGGGATGCCACGCACGAAGTTGGAGGTGCCGTCGATCGGGTCGATCACCCAACGCCATGGGGATTCACCGTTGCCGGCCACGCCGTGTTCTTCACCGAACAGTCCGTCGTCGGGCCGGCGACGGGCAACCTCGGCGCCGATTGCCGTCTCGGTCTGCCGGTCCGCCTCGGTGACCTCCGTGCGGTTCGCCTTCCACGTGAGGTTGAACGAGCGTTGCTCGTAGAACGGCAGCGTGATGCCATCGGCGATGTCGGCCAGTTCGAGCGCGAACGCCAAGTCGGCGGCGAGATCGCGATCGGCGATCACTGGGTGTAGTTCGGCTTGCGCTTCTCGCGCAGCGCGTTGATGCCCTCGGCCGCCTCGGGGCCGAAGAAGTTGAGCACCTCGTAAGCGAGCGAAGCCTCGAAGTAGGGCAGCGCCGGGCGAAGCCAGTAGTTGAGCGACCGCTTCGTGAGCCGGAGCGCGTCCTGCGGCCCGACGGCGAACCGTTCGGCGATGCCGAGTGCGGTCGGCAGCACCTCGGCGGCCGGCACGGCCTTCGACACGAGCCCGATCCGTTCGGCCTCGCGGCCGTCGATGAAGTCGCTGGTCATCAAGTAGTACTTGGCCTTGGCCATACCGCACAACAGCGGCCAGATCGCCACGGCGTGGTCACCGGCTGCCACTCCGATGCGGAGGTGACCATCGGTGAATCGGCACTCCTCGTTGATGATGGAGATGTCGGCCATCAGCGCGACCGCCAACCCGGCACCGACAGCGACGCCATTGATGGCGCTGATTATCGGGGTGTCGCACTCGAGCATCGTGCGCACGATGTCGCCGCCCTCGCGCAGCGTCTGCACGCCACGCTCGTAGTTGTTGAGCTGACCGGCGACCCAGTCGAGATCGCCGCCGGCGCTGAAGGCCGTGCCCTCGCCGGTCACCACCACGGCACGCACGTCAGGGCTGTTGTGGATGTCGGCGAAGATCGTTGCCAGCTCGGCGTGCATCGTGGCATCAGTGGCGTTGAGCTTGCCCGGGTTCGACAGGGTGATGAGCATCACGCCCTTGTCGTCGAGCTCGAGTTGCAGACGGGTGTATCGATCAAAGGGCGGCGTGGTGAGCACGCGGCGACGTTATCGCTCGGACTACGCGACGATCGAGCGACGCACGGCCGCGGCGATCCCGTCGGCATCGAGGCCCAACTGGGCCAGGATGCGATCCGGCTTGCCCTGCGGAATGAACTTGCTGGGCAGTCCGAGAACCTCGACTGGCACCTGGGGTGCAGTCGCGTGAACTTGATCGGCGATCGTCATGCCGACACCACCGTCGCGAACGCCGTCTTCGCACGTGACGACGGCGCGGTGCGCGGCGGCGTCGGCGATCATCTCCGGATCGAGCGGCGCGCACGACCTGACGTCCCACACGGTCGCGTCGATGCCGTGCTCACCGAGCGTTTGTGCTGCCTGGGCGGCGAAGGTGACGAGCTTGCCGATCGCGAGGACGCACACCGAGCCGTCACCGTGGCGCAAGCGGCGGGCGTGCAAACCGACGCCGACCTCGTGCTCGCCGACCTGCGGCGCCGTTCCGTTGGGGTACCGAATGGCCACCGGGCCGTCGTCGGCGAGCTCGATCGCGTCGTGCAGCATGACCTGGAGTTCCTGGGCGCTCGATGGCGCCAGCACGCGCATGCCCGGTACCTTCGCCAGCAGCGCAAGGTCGTACACGCCGTGGTGGCTCGGCCCGTTGTCGCCGGTGATGCCGGCACGATCGAGACAGAAAACGACCGGCAGACGGTGCAGGGCGACGTCGTAGACGACCTGGTCCCATGCCCGATTGAGGAACGTGCTGTAGATCGCCACGACGGGCCGCAAACCACCCATGGCCATTCCGGCGGCACCGGTGACGGCGTGTTGCTCGGCAATGCCCACGTCGAAGAATCGATCGGGAAAGCGGTGCTCGAACGGGATCAAGCCGGTGGGGCCGGCCATCGCTGCCGTGATCGCGACGACGCGCCGGTCGGCCTCCGCCTCCTTGATGATTCCTTCGGCGAACGCCTGGGTGTAACCGGATGGGATGGCCGGCGGCGGGCCGATCGCCGGATCGAAGACCGGGGCGTCGTGGAGGTGCTTCTCGTCGTCGTCCTCTGCGGGCGGATATCCGCGGCCTTTCTGCGTGACGACATGAACGAGGATCGGCCCTTCCGCCGAGAGCTCGATCGCATTGAGGAAGGTGCGCTCCAGCTCTTCGATGTCGTGCCCGTCGATGGGGCCTACATAGCGAATGCCGAGGGCTTCGAAGAACGATGGTGGTTGCAGGAACTCACGCACGGCTGCCTTGAACGCCTCGACGCCCTTCTCGGCCTGTGGGCCGACGTACGGGAGCTCGCGAAGGAACTGCTCGAGCTTCCTCTGTCGCTTCACGTAGACCGGGTTGAGACGAATGTTGGTGAGGCTGTGCGACAAGCGGTCGGTGATACGTGCAGGCAGGCTCGGGTGATCCGCCATGGATCGGTCGATCGAAGTTGGTCCGGCCGTGAGGTTGGAGATCGTCGGCGCGTAGCTGCGGCCGTTGTCGTTGAGGACGATGATGACCCGTTGCCCGGAATGACCGATGTTGTTCAGCGCCTCGTAGGCCATTCCGCCGGTCATCGAGCCGTCGCCGATCACGGCCACGATGTGCCGCCGGGGATCGGTGCCGGCGTCGCGGGCTATGGCGAGCCCGTAGGCGTACGACAGGATCGTCGATGCATGACTGTTCTCGACGAAGTCGTGAATGCTCTCCTCGCGGCTGAGGTACCCGGAGAGCCCACCTGCTTGGCGGAGTTGGTCGAATCGGTTCTGACGGCCGGTGACGATCTTGTGGATGTATCCCTGGTGGCCGGTGTCCCACAGGATCGCATCGACCGGAGAATCGAACACGCGATGCAAGGCCAGCGTCAGCTCGACGGCACCCAGGTTCGAGCCGAGGTGTCCACCGGTCTCGGCGACCGCCTGGACGACGAAGTCGCGGATCTCGCCGGCCAAGTCGTCGAGCTCTTCGTAGCTCAGCGCCCGCAGATCGGCAGGCTCACGGATTTCGTGCAGCGACATGGCGGAGATGACGTTACTTGCCGATCAATGGCCCTGGGTATTCAGGTCGCATCGATCTGAGGCGCCCGGCCGAAGGGTGGTGACGTAGTGTCAGAGCGGAGGTCATGATGGTGGTCGACATCGTCGGGCGAATCTCGCAACGCGCCCAACTGTCGCGATGGCTGACGGCGGCGATCAACGGACAACCAGTCGTCGTCGTGCTCGACGGACCCCCTGGTGTCGGCAAGTCGACCCTGGTCGAATGGCTCATCGGTCAGGCGACCGAGCGCGGGGCGAGCCATCGCGTGGTCGTCGTGCCGGAACAAGGTGACGTGGCCGACGAGCTTCGCCGGCACATCGCCGACACCGATGAGCAACTGCGACGCGGGTTGCCGCACGTCGTGATCATCGACGACGCCCAGTGGCTCGACGACGCCGGCCAGCACCTCGTCGAACACCTCGCGTTCCGCCTCGGCACAGCGGCAGTCACCGGTCAAACCGCCCGGGTTTGCCTGTTGCTCGTATCGCGCGACGGCGAGTCGTCCCGATTGATAGCTCGCCTCGTCGACGAGCCGATCATCCGCAGGATGAGCCTCGGCGCTCTCGACGACCGCGAGGCGCTCGAACTGGCCCGGCGAGTCTCCCCGGGAATCACCGATCGTCGAACTGTCGCCCGTCTCGTGGAGCTCAGCGGGGGCAACCCACTCACGCTGAACGCGCTTGCCGATTCGATCGCCGTCGGTGAGGTGTTGCCGCCGCCGTCGTCGACGACAGGCACCATTCCTGTCGAGGTCGCGTGGCGGGCGCGCCTGTCCACCTTGTCGGCCGAGGCGCGGCGCGCCGCAGTCGTCATCGCCCTTGCCGAACAGGTCGCGCAACACGGCGATTCCTCCGGCCGCGACTTGCTGAAGGGCATCGATGCGGCAGTTGACGAGCTCCAGTCGATCGGCGCTGTGCAACGTCGAGGAGGAGAGGTTTCGTTCACCCATCCGCTGTTGCGAACCACCGCCCTGGATGTGGCACCCTCTGGGCTCGTCTGCGAGGTGGCCAGTGCGTTGCTCGATCAACTCGACCGGCTCGACGCCGGCACTGTGGCGCCGGGAACGCTGGTGCGGTTGTCCGACGCAGCCAACCGCACACACGGCTCGCGTCACCGCGAACTCGTGCAACTGGCCTACGACGACGCCATCAGGAGAGCGTCGTGGTCTGCTGCCGGCGACCTCGCCGAACAACTCGTGGCGACCGCCGCCGATCTTGCCGAGCGTGCTCGCTGGATGGACCGTCTCGGTCAGGCGAGGTTCAACGAGCTCGATCGCGACGAGGCGACGGATCGGTTGATCGAGGCCGCCGACCTGTATGCCCAGTGTGCCGGCGGCGACTCCGGCGCAGTGGCTCTCCAGTTCCGCAACGGTCGCGCCGAGTGCCTCCTGCTGGCGCTGCGTACCGATTTCACACGCAGCGGGCGTAGGCGCCACGCCGACTTCGACGCGCTGGTGGCCGACCTCGTCACCGACGACTCGATCGACCGCCAGTGGCGGGCTCGCGCGGCCGCGATCCTCGCCGAATCGTCGTACGCATCGCCCGAGCATGACCGTCGTGCTCGCCTCGTCGACACGGCCCATGACTTGCTGCGCGGCGTCGACGATCCGCTCACCGAGAACATGGTGCACTTCGCGACAGGCCTGCACCGCCTCGCGGTGCTCGATCTCGGCGGTGCGACGGAGTCGTTCACGCTCGCCGACGAATCCGCCCGTCCATTGAGCGATTCGTGGTGGTTCGCGGGTGACCTCGCCCGCCGAGCCCTGGTGGCGCTCGTCGCCGGCGATCCGATGGCCGCAGTCAGCGATGCGACGTCGGCTGCCGACTTCTCGTCGGCGGCGTCCAACTGGGCCGAACACGGCATGGCACTGGCTGTCCGTTCCGTCGCCGCCTCGCGCCTCGGCCGTCTGGCCGATGCCGACAGCGACACGGAATCGATGATCCTCAGCGCGCGGCGTGCCGATTCCAGCGATCCGTTCATGATCTCGCTGGCAGCGTCGATGTGGCGCCGCGGGGTACGCGGCGACGAGGCGGGCGTTGCCGCGCTACGAGACATCGCCCGCCAGCATCAGATGTACATCCCGTTCGCCGAGTTCGTCGGCGTGGCCTTCGTGGGCGGCGTCGATCAGGCACTGGAAGTTGTCCGACCGCGGTGGACATCGCCGCGCAGGGAGTTGAGCATTCGCAACCTCGGGTTCCACCTTGCCCAGCTCGAGGCAGCGGTGCTGGCCGGCAACCTCGAGGTCGTCGACGACCTGTCGCCCCTGTTCGACCGGGTCTACCACCTCGGTGTTCGAGCGAGCCACGACTGGCCGGTCAGCGTGGCGCTCGTCATGGCCGCCGCAGCGATCGAAGTGGGCGATGCCTCGGCCGATCTGTGGATCGAGCGAGCGCAGGAAGGCGCCACAGCGACCGGCTCGGTGCTCGAGCAGGCGATCACCGATGTGTTCCGATCCCGGCAGGCGTTCAGCCGCGGTCACGGTGGTCAGTCGGAGCTCGATCTGGGCCGCAGCGCGCTGGAGACCCTCGACGCTCTCGGCGCGCCGTTGCTGGCCAGGATGTTGCGAGAACGGCTGACCTCCGTGGTCGGCAAGATCGGCATGCCCGCCGGCCGTGTGCGGACCGTGTTGTTCACCGACATCGTCGATTCGACACGGTTGATGTCGAGCGCCGGAAACGCTGCGTGGGCGGTGATCCTGGGGGAGCACCACCGCATCGTCCGTGCCGTCGTCGGGCGTTGTCGTGGGGCGATCATGACGGCGACCGGTGACGGGTTCTCCGCATGGTTCGAGCAGCCGAGCGACGCCGCCGAAGCAGCGCGAACTCTCCACCAAGCGATCGAGCACGCCGCGCTCGTCGTTCCCGGCGGTTCGGTGCGGGTTCGAGCCGGGCTGGCCAGCGGATCGGTCTTCGACCTGGGCGCCGATGTTTCCGGAATGGCAGTCGCCGAGGCCGCGCGGGTGATGGCGACCGCTGGTCCCGGGGAGACCCGCGTGTCGCACTCGGTGATCGATCACGGGCTCGATGCGGCGGTCGTGCGATCGGTCGGGGTGCACTCGTTGAAGGGACTGCCGCAGCCGCTCGAGATCTACGCGCTGGTGCCGGCAGTTGCGGTGTAGAAGTATCACGGAGGGGTCATTGCGACTCTTCGAACTCGACAACCTCGAGAGGAGCCAGCGCAGTGGGCAAAATGCCTTACCACTTGGAGAAGGGGCACTACCTCCTGTTGCTCGAAGCCACGTTGAACGAGGGCATCGAGGCCGTGGTCGATGACGACACCGAGGTGAGCTTTCCTGGATTGGCCCGCCGGTATTCGATGTTGGAGTACATGCGCGGCGTCGTGGCTCGTCCGTGCAGTTTGACTGACGGCGAAAGCGAGGACGACGGCGTGCTGACCTGGCCGGAGTTCATGGCCGACGACGATGTCGGCTTCCCGATTCGCGAGATCATCGCCGAGGACTGGTTCGGCTATCGCATCCGTCACAACGGAACCTTCGACACCTCACCGCACCCGAACAAGCCGACCGGCATGTGGGACGGCTACCAGGGCAACGTCGAACGGATCGTGGCCAACCTCATGGTCCGCTGCATCGAGGTCTCCCTGGGGCTCGACCACGACGCGCCCATTCCGGAGGGGGCGCCGCCGCGCAGTTGGCCGCTCTACTTCTTTTTGAAGTGCCAACAACCCTTCTTCGAGGGTTGGGTCACCTGGCAGTGCCACAGTGTGAATCGCCGTGCTGCCGGGCAGGTGACGGTGATCTTCGCCACGCCAGGCCACAACCATCCTGTGTCGGATCATCCGATCCCGATCGACACCAACCACGATCACCGCGACGACCAGGTCCACACCTTGCGCAACGACGGCGAGTTCCTCGTCGAGCCGGTCAGCGCTCCCGCCGCCGATGTCGGCGGCCAGCCGCACCAAGGGGTGTGGGTGGTCACTCACCGCGATCACAAGAAGCTCAACGTGTTCGACACCTCCGTGCCGTCGGCCTACTTGGAGTGGGGCCCGCCGCTGCTGCCGATCATCGCCCCCGAGAACTTCTGCGATGTGGTCACTGTGCAACCTGCGGCCCGAAGCGGCGGGATCGACGCGGTCAAGCCTGGATACGTTTCGCCATGATCAACAAAGACCAACGATTCGACCTCGCAGTGGCGCACGCTGCGGTAGCACTCGACATCGCCGGAGTGCTTGGCTCGTTCCTCGACGGTCGGTTCGTCGAAGACGCCTCCATCGGCAATTCGCACTGGGCGACCGACACCAGCGAGTTCTTCGCGGTCCGCTGGCGCTTCGAGGGCCGCCACGTCGGCCCGATCCCCGGCTTCGGGCACACGTCGATCGCGCCGACCGGCAACGACGTGTCGGTCTCCGGCCTCACACTGGTCGAGAACAGGGCGCCCGGCAAACCGACCGGCGATGATCTCGAGAAGCTCCTTCGCTCGGGAGCCGTGGTGTTCCACCGCTTCATCGACTGGCTGGCGGTCTTCGCCCAGATCGGTGTGCTCCACCTGGGCCGGCCGATGTCGATCAGCGACATCAGGTTCGTGCCACCCGATCGCGGCACACGTCGTCGGCCCGGTTACAACACCGACCCGGACGACTCGCACGACCGCTGACAAGCCCTGTGGAGTGTTTCACGGCACGCAGGTGAGCGCGTAGCACTCCACACCGGCGGCGTGGAGTGTTTCACGGCACGCAGATGAGCGGGTAACACTCCACGGGGGTTCGTCAGCGGCAGACGGTGCCGGGGGCGGGGGAGACCGTGCCGTCGGCGGCCACGTCCATCAGTACCGACTCCTGGTGCAGGATTCCGGCAGCGACCATCGCCGCCTCGGTCACGGGTACGTCGGGGTTGAGCAGCATGTAGGCCTGCACGGCCTTCTCGATCGTCGAGCGTTCCTGCACGCAAGCGGCGGCGTTCCCGCTGTCGACATCGTCTTTTGCCTTGCGGGCCGTCTGCGCCGGATTGCATGCCGACAGCGAACCGGCAGCGACGATCATCAAGCAGCATGCGGACCAACGGGTGAGCTTCATGCATCGTGTATCGGCGTCTCCGCGGCCGGCGATGAGAGAGATTTCACCCCTTCGGGCCACGGCTGGACTCGGCGACCTTCTCGGTAGGCTCGCCGAAGACGATTGCCGGAACGATCAGGAGCAACAATGGCCGGACATGATGTAGTCGAGTCCGATGTGCTCGAGCGGGTGCTCGGGGCCGCGATGCGCACTGGCGGTGAGTTCGCCGAAGTGTTCGTCGAGGACAAGCGCTCCACCATGGCGGGTCTCGACGACGGTCGCATCGAGCAGGTCACCAGCGGCCGTGACCGCGGAGCCGGTATTCGCGTCGTCAAGGGCGACACCACCGGGTTCGCCCACACAGCAGACCTCAGCGAGACCGGTCTGCGCGCTGCGGCCGAGGCTGCTGCCGCCGCGGCGAGCCAGGGCACTGGTGGCGACAACACGGTTGGGCTCACGCGCCAACCCGAGCATCGGGTGAGCCCGGTCGATCGCTACGCCGATGAGGTGTCCAAGACCGAGAAGGTGGCTCTGCTTCGCAGGATCGACGACGCCGCGAGGGCCAGCGGGTCGGCCATCGTTCAGGTCAGCGCCGGTTATGCCGACAGTCGCAAGCGGATCATGATCGCCAACACGCACGGTCTGCTGGCCACCGACGAACAGGTCCGCCAGAACGTGCGGATCAGCGTGGTGGCCAACGGAGACGCCGGGATGCAAACCGGTTTCCAGAGCGCCGGCCACACGTTCGGGTTCGAGATGTTCGATCGCATCGACGTGGAGGAGCTCGCTCGCGACGCCGCGCGGCAGGCACTGGTGAAGCTCGGGGCACGCCCCGCGCCCAGCGGCACGATGCCGGTGGTGATCAAGCGCGGCAGCGGCGGGGTGTTGTTCCACGAGGCGTGCGGCCATGGCCTCGAGGCCGACCTGATCGCCAAGGGTGGCAGCGTGTATCGCGGCAAGCAGGGCGAACTCGTCGCCTCACCGCTCGTCACGCTGGTCGACGACGGAACGATGAGCGGCGAGTGGGGAGCAATCGGCATCGACGACGAAGGCCATCCGAGTCAGTACAACGTGTTGATCGAGAACGGTGTGCTCACCGACTACATGTGGGACTACCTGCGGGCCTGCAAGGAAGGCCGCAAGCAGTCCGGAAACGGTCGGCGGCAGAGCTACATGCACCTGCCGATGGTGCGGATGACCAACACCTACGTCTTGAACGGGGCAGAAGAGCCCGACGACATCGTTCGCGGCACCGATCACGGTGTGTACGTCGCCAAGCTCGGCGGTGGGAGTGTCAACACGGCAACGGGCGATTTCGTCTTCGGCATGACCGAGGCGTATCTCATCGAAAATGGCGAGATCACCGAGCCGCTCCGCGAAGGCAACCTGTTGGGCAACGGCCCGCAGGTGCTCCGCGACATCGACCTGTTGGGCAACGACTTCGCCATGGGCAACCCCGGTACGTGCGGCAAAGACGGCCAAGGCGTTCCGGTGGGCGATGGTCAGCCAACGCTTCGGGTGAAGGCGCTCACGATCGGTGGCACTGCGGCATGAGCGGTGTCGACGAGCTCCTGGCCATTGCCGACCGTGTCGTGTCGATGGCGCAGCAGGGCGAGCACATCGAGGCGTTCGTCTCTCGCGATTCCGAGACTGACGTCCGCGTCTACGAGGGTGAGGTCGAGCACTTCGTCGCCGCCCAGACCGAGGGCGTGGGAATCCGCGTCATCCGCGACGGCCGTACGGGTTTCGCCTATGCGGGTGTGCTCGACCAGTCAGCGGTCGCCGAAGTGTTGGCCGAGGCTCGCGACAACGTCCAGTTCGGCACTCCCGACGAATGGGCCGGGCTCGCCGAGCCTGACGGCGTCGAGGTGATCGAGCAGGACCTGTGGAGCGATGCTCTGGCCGACTTCCCCACCGACGAGAAGATCGCCCTGGCCAAAGAGCTCGAGCGGTTGACGCTGGCCGTCGATCCAAGAATCCGCGTCGACGACGCGAACTACGCCGACGCTGCCTCCGAGTCGGCGGTTGCCACCACCACCGGCATTCGCCGTACGGGTCGCGAGAACGGGTGCTACGTCGTGGTCAGCACACTGGCCGACGACGGCGACGAGACGCAGACCGGCTTCGGTTTCAGCGTCGGTCGATCGCCGGACGAGTTCGACCTCGCCAAGGCAGCACGCGAAGCCAGCGATCGGGCCACACGCTTGTTGGGTGCCAGCAAGCCGTCGACCAGGCGCACCACGGTCGTGCTCGATCCGTACGTGACGGCGAGCTTTCTCGGCATCATCTCTTCCACGCTCAACGGCGAAAGCGTGGCCAAGGGTCGCAGCCTGTTCATGGATCGACTCGGCGAGAACGTTGCCAGCGCCATCGTCACGCTCGTCGACGACCCGACGAATTCGAAGGCCTACACGGCGACCGATCTCGATGGTGAGGGTCTGGCGGCGCGTCGCAACGTGTTGATCGATGGCGGTGTGCTGCAGCAGTTCGTCCACTCGTCCTACTCGGGTCGCCGTGTCGGCGCGAAGAGCACCGGCAATGCCATCCGCGGCGGGTTCAAAGGCACGCCCGGGGTTGGTTGCCTGGCGCTCCAACTGCTGCCGGGCCAACGCGATCAGGATGCGCTCATCGCCGACATCGACGACGGCGTGTTGGTCCAGTCCGTCAGCGGACTGCATTCCGGCGTGAACGCGATCAGCGGCGACTTCTCGGCAGGCGCGTCGGGGTTGTCGATCGCCAATGGGAAGCTCGGTGGCCCGATCCGCGAGTTCACGATCGCCTCGACACTGCAGCGCATGCTGCTCGACGTGGTCGAGGTCGGCAACGACGTCGACTGGCTGCCGATGCGTGCCGCGGGCGTCAGCCTCGTCATTCGCGACGTGACGATGAGCGGCGCCTAGCGGCTGGCACTGAACGGCAGAGCCTCGTCGAGGCTGCGACAGCGCAGACCGTGCGTCGCGGCCAGCGAGCAGTCGAGTATCACCCGAGACGGTCGCACCATTCCGGCGAATCCGGCGGTGGTGGTCTGCAGGAAGCGTGGGTCGAGCCTCATCCAGCGGGCAAAGGTCGCGGCCAGTTCGGCGCGGTTGACGGCTTCGGGCCCGGCGATGTTGAGTGGGCCGCGGATCTCCGGTTGCCACGCCAGGGCGCTCAGCGCCGCGGCCACATCGGCAGCGTGCGCGGGGCACCGGAACTCGTCGGTGAAGAACTTCATCGTCGAGCGCCCGTTGAGCGCCCGCTCGACATCTGTCTGGATGACCGCCGGCCAGGTCGTGCCGTAGAGCAGCGATGTGCGAACCGTCACGGCGTTCTGGCACTCGGCGGCCACGGCCCGCTCGGCATCGAGCTTCATCAGCCCGTAGTCGGTGATCGGAGAGGGTTTGTCGTTCTCCCGATACGGCTCGAATCGGCCGGGAAAGATCGCATCACTGCTGACGTGCACGAGATGCGCACCGCACGCCGTGGCCGCCGCGGCGACGTTGCGGCTGCCCTCGACGGTGGTCTGCCGGTCACCCTTGCGCACTGCCAGATGCACGATGGCCGTGGGCCGCCAGCTGCGGATCTCCTCGATCACACGATCACGCTGGCGAACGTCGACCATCGTGCGTGGCGGCGCGAAGAGCTCCCATTCGTCGGTCTCCGACGCCATCACCAGATGACGGCCGAGGAACCCCGCTGCACCGGTGATGAGCATGAACCGCCTGCGGCGTGGTGTCCAACGCACACGGGCGAGCCTAGGCCTGTACCGTTGCGACTCGTGCCTGCTCCGCTTCCTGCTGCCGTAAGTCGGCATCCTCATCTCGGCGAGCCATTGCCTGCCGGGTGGGTGCGCGTCGACATGCACAGCCACACGATGTGGAGCGGCGATTCGACCACGACGCCCGACGAACTCGCGGCAGCGGTCACCGAGGCCGGCATCGACGTGCTCTGCATCACCGACCACAACGCGATCAAGGGAGCCGTCGACTTGGTGGGCACTCTCCCGTGCCGCGTGATCATCGGCGAAGAGTTGCGTACCCACGCCGGCGAGATCATCGGGTTGTTCCTCGGCGAACGAATCGCGATCGGCACCCAGCCCGCCGATGCTGCCCGGGCGATCCGTCGGCAAGGTGGGCTCGTCTACATCCCGCATCCCTACGACCCGCTGCGCCGCAACCTCTCCGAGTCGGCCCTCGACTCGCTCATCGACGAAGGGCTCGTCGATGCGATCGAGGTGATCAACGCCAAAACGTCGCTGCAGAGCCTCAACACGCGGGCCGCGGCAACAGCCGCTGCTCATGATCTGGCCGCGGGCGCCGGCAGCGACGCCCACGTCCCCGACGCCATCGGTGCCGCCTACGTCGAGATGCCAGATTTCGACGGGCCGATCGACTTCGTCGCCAAGCTTCGCGAGGGCCGGCCCGCCGGGCACCACTGGGACAAGCCCCGTCCCTGGTCGGCGCGAGTCCTCCCGAGCACCTCCAACCATTAGAACGGGGCCCCGTGCCGATCATCCACGCCATCATCCTTGGTCTCGTGCAGGGGCTCTCGGAGTTCCTACCCATTTCGTCGAGCGGTCATCTGCTGCTCGTGCCGTGGTTGTTCAACTGGCACGACTTCGACAACAACACCATCGAGAAGGCATTCGACGTTGCGCTGCACATCGGCACGCTCGTGGCTGTTGTCGGCTACTTCCGTAAGGACCTCGTGGTCTACGTGCGCGAGGGAATCAGGCTGGTCGTGCGGCGCGAACGTCCGAGCAGCCCGGAAGGCCGGCTGGCCTGGCTGTTGGTGTTGTCGTCGATCCCGGCGGCGATCGTCGGGGCGCTGTTCGAGAAGACCATCGACGACAAGCTGGGCAAGCCCGGAATCATCGCTGTGTCGTTGATCGTGTTCGGCGTGTTGCTCGGCGTCAGCGATCGTCGTTCCGGGCATCGCGACCTCACCGACTATCGCCGCGGTGACGCCATCAGGATCGGTGCAGCCCAGGTGTTGTCGCTCAACCCGGGCACATCGAGATCTGGCATCACCATCACGGCCGGCAGGTTCCTCGGGTTCACCCGCGACTCTGCGGCGCGGGCGAGCTTCCTGATGGCCGTCCCCGTGACGGCGGGCGCCATTGTCTACAAGATGCTCAAGCTCGCCAAGGATGGTCTGCCGGCAGGCCTCGGAGTACCGATGATCGTCGGTGTCGTCACATCGGGTCTGGCTGGTTGGGCGGCCGTGTGGGGAACCCTGCGCCTGATCCGAACGCGCAGCTTCATGCCGTTCGTGATCTACCGCTGCGCGCTCGGTGTCGTGGTACTGGTCATCCTCGCCGCCGGCTGGCGCTGACCGCTAGGAAGTGGGTGACGCCCGGCGGTTCGCACACGACGGTTCTTGTGAGGACACGAACGTGCAGTCAGTTCATTTGCTCACAAGAACGTTGGGCGACCATCGTTCCAGCGCGGTCCTGATTGTGGCTACCACGTGCTGTGGTTCTTCGACGATCTGCGAGTAGGTGAATTGCAGGAGCACGTATCCCTTGAGCAGCAGCTCGTTGCCTCGCTCCACATCGATTCTCATCTGAGCGCCCGTGCGATGCCAGCGATAGCCGAGCGCCTCGACCACGACGGGCGTGCCCGGAAAGAGGAAGTCGACTCGGATGAGGCGGTCACCTCGACGACCGAGCACAACTTGAGTTGAGGGTCTTGGTAGTCCCGCACGGTCGAGCAGGCGCAGCGTCTCGCGCTCCAGCCAACTCTGCCCGCCGCGAATGATCTCAGCTCCCTCCAGGACGCTCAACAGAGCGAGCAGGCCTGGTCGCCCGGATGTGCGCAGCGCTGCGATCCGACGGTGCAAGAACTCCTCGCTGGTGGCTCCATCGCGCAATGCCGAGTCGACAGCTGTTGTCAGAGCTGTTGGCTTGACCGATCTCGAGATGTCGATCAGGGTTCGTGTGGCGGAAAACACGGGAAGTCCGAGTTTCGTATCGCGATCGATGAGTTCCAGGTCAGTTGTCGTATGTATGACATGCCCGATGCGGCGGACGTTGCGATCCCTGGTAGTTGTTATGTGAAACGGCGCACGGAGTTCGAATCCGTCGAATCCGTGAAGCGCCGCGGCGGTTGATCCGCTCGCCCAGCAAGGCTCGCCAACGTCGGCTACGAGCGCAACGAGCGCGGCGAACTGACGATCGGTGACAGTTGGCAACAGCGATCTCATGATGGTCTCCTATCTCATGGTTCTTGTGAGGACACGAACGTGCAGTTCTTTCGTGTGCTCACAAGAAGGGCATTGGGGTTGTTGGCCCAAGGATCTAGGGAGTGGGGGCGAGGGCGATCGTCACGGTGTCGGCCAGGAGTGCAGTGGCCATGGCCGGCGCGGCATCGACGGGAATGGCCACCATCGACCCCGAATCGCCGCCGCCGACGACTACGCCGGCGTCGACGAACTGGTCGGCCGCGTAGACGCGAACGTGGTCGCCAATCGACCATTGGGCGACCGGCGCCGGCACTGCGAAGGCCACCCAACCGTCGGGTACGAGACCTGCGGGACCCGGTGCCGAGACATCGATGTCGACGACGATCTCTCCTGCGCCGATGCGTTGGCGGGCCACCGAGTTGTCGGGGGCGACTTCGACCGCGCCGGACGGCACCGTGGCGCGAGGCACCTGCCGGCTCTTGGATCGGATCGGTTGGCCGGGTTCGATCGCCTGCGACGCAACCCAGACCGTGGCCTGTTGGCCCCACGATCGACGTTGCGCGTCGACGCCGGCCATTGCGCGTGCCGTGCCCAAGGCGACGGCTCCGGCAAGCATGGCTATCGCAACCCAGTAGACCCATGGATGGCGAGCCATCGTGAGACGGATACGGGCGAGTACGTGCACCACGACCTCCCTCGACTGATCGATCGACGAACTGGGGGAAGTCGGGGCCGAATGTATCGACCGCCGAGGCGGATCAGTCGCTGGTGGAAGCTGCCTTGGCAGGTGCCTTGGAGGTGTCGGCCTTCTTGGAAGTCGACGTGGAGTCGGATGACGCCGGTGTGGCCGGCGTGGTCGAACTGGTGCCGGAGTCGCCGGACGTGCTCGACGTGCCCGACGACGACTCGCTCGATGTCGAGCTCGACGACGACTTCGACTTGCCGCCGCGGCTGTCGGTCTTGTAGAACCCGCCCCCCTTGAACGTGACTCCCACGGGGGTGAAGACCTTCTTGACCTTCAGGTTCTGGCCCGTGCCCGGATGCTTCGCATGGGTGAGGGCATCGTCGGTGAAGGCCTGCTGGACCTCGATGGTCTCGCCGGTGTCGATGAACTTGTAGACGTAGGTAGGCATGTCGGCTCCGCCGTTGTATTAGCAGTCGAAGGGTACGAGTGCTAATGCTAGCGGCGCGGAGCGCCGCGCCCTAACATCGCCGCGATGCAGGTTCGCACCGCTGTCATTCCCGCGGCTGGGCTCGGAACGCGGTTTCTACCAGCGACGAAGGCCGTTCCGAAGGAACTTCTCCCCATCATCGACACCCCTGCGCTGCAACTGATCATCGACGAAGCCGTCGGTGCCGGTATCGACCACATCGTCATCGTCACCAGCGTCAAGAAGCCGGCGATCGAGGCCTACTTCGAGGCGTCCGACGAAGTGATCGCCAAGCTGCGCTCGACCGGGCGCCACGCATTGGCCGAGCGACTCGACTCGATCGGGCGAGATGTGCGGGTCACATTTGCCTATCAAGAGGCTCCCCTCGGCCTTGGCCACGCTGTGGGCTGCGCCGCCGACGCCGTGGGCGATGAACCGTTCGCCGTGTTGCTACCCGACGAGTTGATGGGTGACTCGTCGCTGCTCGACCAGATGGCCAGGTTGTGCGAATCGACGAAGGGCAGTGTGGTCGGCCTGAAGCGCGTGCCCCGCCAGCAGGTCAGCGCCTACGGAGTGATCGACCCGTCTGGCGACATGGACGACGATGGCGTCATCGCCATCCGCACGATGGTCGAGAAGCCCGAGATCAACGATGCCCCGAGCGATCTGATCATCATCGGCCGGTACGTGCTCACGCCCGACGTGTTCGGCGAACTGGAGCGGGTTCAGCCGGGCAGTGGCGGTGAGATCCAGCTCACCGATGCGCTGCGGGCCCAGGCAGCGAAGGGTCCGTTCCACGGCGTGCTGTCCACGATCGCCCGATACGACACCGGAACACCGCTCGGCTGGCTCAGCGCTGTCGTCGACATTGCTCTCGAAGATCCGACGATCGGCGACGAGTTCGCCACATTCCTGCGGTCGCGCGTCAGCTGACTCGCCGGAACTCGCCCGGGTAGTCGATCAGCAGCCCGTGCTTGTCGACGTCGAACTCCACGGAATCGTCGCCTTGGGCGAACGCCCAGCGGTGTGTTCCGAGTCGAACGTAGCGGTGGATCGTTGGGCGCGCCTCGAGCGTTTCGACGTCGACCCTCACGACCGGAAGCTCGGTGCTGTCCCCGACCTCGAGCGGTAGGCGTCGGATGGGCAGCGTGTTGGTGAACGGTGAGCACGGGAGATCGATGTCGTAGCAGCCGTCGAGCTCCAACCGGTGAGCACCGTTCATCTCCCCCCAACGTGCCGTGCCGTCGGTGGCCAGCCACAGGTCGGGGTCGTCGAGGTCGCGGAACAGCAGGAACTGGCGAACCTGCCAGGTAGCCGACAGACGCAGCACGTACTGCACGCGCTCGCGGCTGACCAAGCCGTTGATCGTCCATCCCTCGTTCTCCCAGCGAAGCTCGGTGACCTCGTCGTCGGCACCGTCCCAGGTCGTCCAGCGCACCGTGTGGCCGCTGGCCGGCAACGCGGTGTAGTTGCTCACCGATGGAACGGTACCGTTCGGGAGGTGATCTCCGAACGCGAAGCCCGCGACTACGTCCTCGACCGATGTGCAGTCGGCGAGGTCATCGAGGCGTCGATCGCCGAGGCGATCGGGTGCGTGCTGGCCGAACGTATCGTCGCCGCCGAGGACGTCCCTCCATTCGTCAACTCGGCGGTCGACGGCTACGCGGTTCGCGCCGCCGACGTGGCAGGCGCGCCCGTCCACCTGCGAGTGGTCGGCGAGGTAGCCGCGGGTGGATCGACCGATCGTGTCGTTGCCGCAGGCGAAGCCATCCGCATCATGACCGGCGCGCCGATGCCGGCTGGCTCCGACACCGCGGTGATGGTCGAAGACACCGAGCGGATCGACGGCGGGCAAGTGCTGATCCGCAAGGCCGTGTCGGAGGGCGCGTCGGTTCGAGGCGTGGGTGAGGACGTGCCCGTGGGTACCGAGTTGTTCTCCGCCGGCACCGTCGTGCGCCCCGCTGTCGCCGGCGTGCTGGCCAGTGTCAACGCGCGCCGCGTGAGCATCTACCGCAGGGCTCGGGTCGCCGTTGTCTCGACTGGTGACGAACTGGTCAACGACGGCTCACCGCTGCGCCCCGGGCAGATCCGCGAGAGCAACAAGACGATGCTGCTGCCCTTGGTCTCCGAGGCTGGCTGCGAGGCGATCGACCTCGGCGTGGTGCGCGACGACGAGGCAGCCCTCGAGAAGGTTCTCCGCGAGGCAGCGGGGTCGTACGACGCGATCGTCACCAGTGGTGGCGTCAGCATGGGCGAGTACGACGTCGTGAAAGCGGTGCTGTCGCGCATCGCCGACATGCGTTGGATGCAGATAGCCATCAAGCCGGCCAAGCCGTTCGCGTTCGGGCTGCTCGCATCCGGTGACCGCGGCGTGCCGGTGTTCGGACTCCCGGGCAATCCAGTCAGCTCGATGGTCAGCTTCGAGCTGTTCGCCCGGCCGGCGTTGCGCAAGATGCTCGGGCACACCGAGCTCGACCGCCCCACGGTCGTGGCCGTTGCCGACGACGGGCTGCCCCGCCGGCCCGATGGTCGAACGGCCTACATCCGCGTCGCCGGGGCGTTCGGGCCCGACGGGCGCTATCACGTCAGATCGGTCGGGGCCCAGGGAAGTCACCAGCTGGCGGCCACGTCGTTGGCCGACGCCCTGGCCATCGTGCCTGATGGCAACGGCATCGAGCCCGGCGGCTCCGTCATCACGATGCTCGTGTCGATAGCCTGACCCGCATGGACTTGGTCGATCCCTTCGGACGCACCATTCGCGATCTGCGCATCTCGGTCACCGATCGCTGCAACTTCCGCTGCACGTACTGCATGCCGGAAGAAGGAATGGTGTGGGTGCCGCGCAGTGAGGTCCTCACGTTCGAAGAGATCGAGCGCTTGGCAACGATCTTCGTCGAGCGCTTCGAGGTCGACGGTTTGCGGCTCACGGGCGGTGAACCCACGGTGCGCGCCCACCTGCCGGTGCTGGTCGGCAAGCTTGCGGCCCTGCGAGTTCCGTCCCACTCGGCATCGCCGCTGGCCGGCAAGGCGCCCGACATCGGCCTCACCACCAACGGGGCCACGTTCCGGTTGGTGGCCCACGAACTCCGCGAGGCAGGTCTCGATCGCGTCAACATCAGTCTCGACACGCTGCGCGCCGATCGCTTCCTGCAGATGACACGACGCGACGAGTTGGTCCGCGTGCTCGATGGCATCGAGGCTGCGAAGGAAGCGGGCTTCGCGCCGGTCAAGATCAACGCGGTCGTGCAGCGCGATGTCAACGACGACGAGATCGTCGACCTCGCCCGGTTCGGCCGCGACCACGACGTCGAGGTGCGCTTCATCGAGTTCATGCCACTCGATGCCGGCGGCCACTGGGTCAAGGGCGATGTCGTCACGCAAGACGAGATCGTGGCGGCGATCGACGAGGTGTTCCCGCTCGAGAAGATGAAGTCGCGGGGCGCTGCGCCCGCAGATCGTTGGCGGTACGTCGATGGTCGCGGCACGGTGGGCGTGATCCCGTCGGTGTCGAAGCCGTTCTGCGGTGACTGCGATCGCGTCCGTCTCACGGCCGACGGTCAGTTCCGCACCTGCCTGTTTGCCACGACCGAGTTCAATCTGCTCAAGATGATGCGCAACGGTGCCGACGACAACGCGGTGGCAGCCGAGATCCAGCGCGCGGTCGGTACGAAGTGGGCGGGGCACCACATCAACCAGGTCTCGTTCATCAGGCCGCAACGCACCATGAGCCAGATCGGCGGCTGATCGTTCGTGCGCCGTTGGCCGGTCATGGCCCTCGTCGTGGCCGGTCTCTGTGTCGCCACCGCCGCTTCGGCCGCCTCGATCCAGATCGTCGGCGGCGCCACTGCCAACAAGCCGGCGAACCGTCTCAACCCGCCCGGACCGCACCTCGGTGGTTGCCCGATGTTCCCGGCAGGCAATGCGTGGAACCAGGAGATCGCCACCGCTCCGCTGCACCCGTTGAGCGCGCAGATCATCAACAAGATCCAGTCCATCGGCGGCTCGAAGTTGCACCCCGATTTCGGCGAGAACCAGAGCTACGGCATCCCGTTCGTGGTTGTTCCGGCCACACAGCCGCTCGTGCCGATCATCTACCGCCCAAATGGGTACGGCGATGAGAGTGACCCGGGCCCATTCCCGATTCCGTCCAACGCGCCCATCGAGGGCGGTGGCAATGGCGGCGATAGTCACGTGCTGGTGCTGCAGGAAGATACGTGCAAGCTGTACGAGCTGTTCGCCGCCAGTCGCAACGCCGGCGGAAGTTGGTCAGCGGACTCCGGTGCCCGCTGGGATCTCACGACCGGCGCGCTCCGGCCGATCGGTTGGACCAGCGCAGATGCCGCAGGTTTGCCGATCCTTCCCGGTCTCGTTCGGTACGACGAGGTCGCGGCCGGTGCGATCAATCACGCCATACGCGTCACGTTCTCGAAGACCCAGAAGGGCTTCATCCTGCCTGCCACCCATCTTGCGTCGGGCGACACCGACCCCACGTTGCCGGCAATGGGCATGCGGCTGCGGCTGCGCGCCGGCTTCAACGTCAATGCCCTCAGTGGACAGGCACGAGTGATCGCCACGGCGATGCAGCGGTACGGCTTGATCGTCGCCGACAACGGGAGCAACTGGTACTTCCAAGGTGCACCTGATCCGGGTTGGAACGACGACGATCTGAACCAGTTGAAGGCGATCCCCGGCACCGAGTTCGAGGTGGTCGACACCGGCCCGGTGCGGACCGGTTAGACCTGCTCCGCCGGCTGGTGTAGGGCTGGCCCCCTGCAGAGTCACTAGTGTGAGCTCACACATGAGCGACCTCGCCTTCACCCACCTCGATCCCATGGGACGGGCACGCATGGTCGACGTGACGCCCAAAGACCCGACGCACCGTCGGGCCGTCGCCGGATGCAAGGTGTTCATGCAACCGGCGACCACCGCGGCCATCGCCAATCGTGAGGTCAAGAAGGGCGATGTCCTCGCCGTCGCCCGCGTTGCCGGTATTCAAGCGGCCAAGCGAACCAGCGACATGATCCCGTTGTGTCATCCGTTGTTGGTCGGATCGGTTCACGTCAACTTCGAGATCGGCGACGACTTCGTGGCCATCGAGGTGCAAGTCGACACCGTCGATCGCACCGGCGTGGAGATGGAGGCCCTGCATGCCTGTGCCGTCGCGGCGCTGACGATCTACGACATGTGCAAGTCGGCCGATCGGGGAATGGTGATCGGTGACCTGGCACTTTGGGAGAAGACCGGCGGAAGGTCCGGTACGTACCGGCGACCTGGTAGCGTGTCGACCAGTGTCACGAATGTAGTAGATTCGTAACGAAGCGACCCCTCCGGTTAAACTTCGGTTTGCCGGCGTGCCACTCAGAAAGATCCGTGAACAAGATGTCTGACAAGGGAACCGCTAGACGATGAGCAAGATCGTGCTCTTGGCCGTACTCGCCGCTTGGGCGGCAGTGTTGATTCCACCGCTCTTGCGATCGAGAGTCGAGAACCGGCCGAACTCCTCGGTCACCGACTTCCGACGTCAGCTGTCGACGTTGCAACGCGTGGTGCCCACTCGCACCATGGTGCCGACGATGCGCTCCATGGGCCGTCCACTCGCACCGTCGCCGCTCTCGCGCCCGACCGCGCAGGGTCGTCCCACGCAGATGCATCGTTCGTCTGCCGCGGCAACTTCCGGCCAGCGCATGCATGCGGCAACGCTCGACCGCAGGGGTGGTGAGCATCGTCAGGCCCATCTGCATCAGGTCAGCCACCGCGAGCTCATACGCCGCCGTCGCGCCAACGTCTTCTTCATGTTGGTTCTGGTCACCGGCGTCACCGCCTTCCTGGCTGCCACGACGCACGCCAACTCGATGGTGTACATCTTCGCCCTGTCGTTCGTGTCGCTGTGCGGCTACTGCTACAAGCTCGTGCAGATCCGCTCGCTCGAGGTCGATCGCACCACCGAAACCAACTGGTTCAACGCCGCCTAGACCAAGCGTCTGACGGCTGAGGCCCCGCATGGGGGCGCCAGTTCACAAACGCAACGGATCAGTGGGCCTGTCCGAATCAAAGATACCGAGACAGGTGGCCTATGGATCATCATCAAGACAGCCACCGGTCAACCGGTGGAAGGACAACACTGGGCCGACCCTTTAACGTTCCTGCAGGAGTGCTGCGGTGGGTCGCGGAGCGGCAAGTGGCGATCTACTACCCACGCGGCTCCGACCTGCCCACTCGTGAGCTGTCGTTGCCTTGATACCCCGTAGTGGCTGTGAGCCGAGCCGCTAGACTCGGGATCTCCAACGGGGGTGTAGCTCAGTTGGCAGAGCGCAACAATCGCACTGTTGAGGCCAGGGGTTCAATTCCCCTCACCTCCACCCGTTAGATCACGACGTCGAGGCCCCAACCCGACGGGCGGGGCCTCGAGCGCCGCCGTACCGGCTCGTACGGCGTCGGCCGCGAATGCGACGATGGCTGCAATGGCTATCGACTTCACCCTCTCCCCGGAGCTCGAAGCGATCCGGCTGCGGGTCAGGACGTTCGTCGACGACGTCGTCAAGCCCGGCGAGGCCAAGATCGGCGCGGCCGAGAAGATGGATCGCAAGGACTACCTCGCGTTGTTGTTCGGCATGCGCCAAGCGGCCAAGGAGGCTGGGTTGTGGCTGCCGCAGATGCCCACGGAGTGGGGCGGCATGGGCCTCGGCCACGTCGAACTGGCCATGGTGCAGGCTGAGGCGGCCAAGGCTTCGTACGGCCCATTCGTGCTCAACTGTCAGGCTCCCGACGAGGGCAACATGCACACCCTGCTCCACTGGGCGACTCCGGACCAGAAGGAGAAGTATCTCCGGCCGCTGTGCGACGGGGTGAAGATGAGTTGCTTCGCGATGACCGAGCCCGAAGTCGCCGGCAGCGACCCGACGTTGATTCGCACCACCGCCGTGAAAGACGGCGACGAGTGGGTGATCAACGGCCACAAGTGGTTCATCTCCAACGCCCGTCGCGCCGCGTTCGCCATCCTCCTTGCCCGCACCGAAGACAACCCCGATCTGCCGCAAGCCGCCAACACCGCGTTCATCGTCGACATCCCGTCGCCGGGATGGAACCGCGTGCGCGAGGTCGAGACCATGCACGGGGGCACGGGCCATTCCGAGATCGTGATCGAAGACCTGCGCGTGCCCGACGCCAACATGCTCGGCGGTCGAGGTCAGGGCCACCTGCTCGGCCAGTACCGCCTCGGTCCGGCTCGGCTGGCGCACTGCATGCGCTGGATCGCCCAGGCGGAGATGGCTCTCGACATGATGGTCGATCGCTCGTTGTACCGCTACTCGCACGGCTCGGTGCTGGCAGAGAAGCAAGGCATCCAGTGGATGATCGCCGACTCGACGATGGAGCTGTACCAGGCCAAGTTGATGGTGCTGCATGCCGCCTATCGCATCGACCGCGGTCTCGACTTCAAGTCAGAAGTGTCGATGGCCAAGCACTTCGTTGCCAACATGCTCGGTCGGGTGATCGACCGTTCGATCCAGGTCCACGGGGCGCTCGGCTACTCGACCGACACGCCGTTGGCGAACATGTATCAACACGCTCGATGGGCGCGGTTTGCCGACGGCGCCGACGAAGTGCACCAGATGCGCATTGCCCAGCGAACCATCGCCGCGTTTCGGGATCATGGCTCGACGCGCACTGCCACGGGGGATCTGCCCCTGTAGAGCGGGAGCGAGATCAGCCCGGTGGCAGGAGCACGTCACCCAGAACGTGGACAACGCCGTTTGTGGCCACGACATCTCCGGCGATGATCGGAGAACCATTGATGAGCACTGTGTCGCCGTCGCGAGTCACATCCAAGTCGATGCCGGCCACGGTGGTCAGCTTGCCGGGCTTGAGGTCAGCGAGCTTCAATGCTCCCGGCACGACGTGATAGGTCAGGATCGTCGCCAGCAACTTTGAATCGTCCTGCACGGCGCGCAACGTTGCGGCCCGGCGGTGAGTGCGGCGCCCACGATGTCGTACAGCGCGGGGGCGGGCGTCGTGGTCGTCGTCGGCGCCGCAACGGTTGGGGGAGTTGTCGTTACGGCGGCGTCGTTACGGCGGCGTCGTTGGGGTCCGAGCTACACGCCACACCACCAACCGCAAGCGCCAGAGTTGCGAGGATCGTCACACGAAACGCCGAGGTCACGCAGCCGAAGGTACCTTTTATGGCCACTGCCGCGGGGGAGGCGCCGGACCCGGTGACTCGGGCCAAACGGTCCTGGCCGATGGGTCGCCTCAGGTTTGCGGAACCGGGACCTGCCAGTCGGCCGGCATCTTCGAGAAGTCGAAGAACGGCTCCTCGTCGTGGGCGGCCACTGCGTCTTCGATCTGATCGTAGAAACCTCGGCCGGTCTCCTCGGCGAAGGTGATGTGCACCTCGTCGGCGTCGGCCAGCGACGGTCGCTGCACGTACTCGGGGAACGACGCCTCGGCGGCGTCGCCTTCGGAGTACCCGCGGGCGAACATCTGCTTGAGGATCCCGAAGCCGTCGTTGCGAACCAACGTGCCACCGCGTGCCGAACCGCCGAGATCGCGCATGTGTGCTTGGAACTTCTCGAGATCGTACGTGTCGAAGGCGACGTGCTGGCAGCTGTGATCACCGTGACGGTCGACGAACTTGGTGACCTGTGACTTCTTGGCACGGTCGATGCCCTCGATCAGGGCCACGCCGAAATCGCCGTAGTCGATGCACCAGATCTTCATGCTGCTGTCGGGGTCGCCGGGGCGCACGTCGTCGATGCGGTTGATCAACGTTCCGCCTTCGACTTCGATGTGGAACCAGGCCCACTTCTCGATCGATCCTGCGGTGCAGGCATAGGTGATGTGATCGACCTTCTTGATGAATGACATGGTTCAATGAAACCAAGATGATCAACGGACATCAAGTGCTGTGATCGATCTGCGTGATTTCTCTGAATAGAATGAGCACGATGATCAATTTGGGAGACCCGATGGCGGGTACGGCTGCTCATGTTGGCTGATCGCTCCGCGGGGCTCGACTCACTCGATCGCCGCCTGATCGGCCAACTGCGCATTGCACCGCACAGCACGGTGTCGGAGTTGGCACGCGTCCTGGGGTGCGCGAGGGGCACGGTGCTCACCCGGCTGCGTCGTCTCGAGGAACGACGCGTGATCGTCGGCTACGGGCCCGACATCGATCCCGCGGCCGCCGGCTTCGGGGTGCTCGCGTTCACGACCCTGGCGATCTCCCAGGGCTCGCACAACCGGGTGGTCGCGCACCTGCGCTCGATTCCGGAGATCCTCGAGATCCACACCGTGACGGGCTCTGGTGACCTCTTGGTGCGGATCGTCGCTCGGTCCAACGATCACCTGCACTCGATCCTGCAGCGCGTCGTGTCGTCGCCCGACGTCAGTCGCACGGAGACCCAATTGGCGCTCAGCAGCACCGTGCTGCGCACGACTGCCGATCTGGTCGCCGGCCAGTCGTGAATCACGCCTGGAGTGACGATCGAACCGGTCGCCGGGCCCCGGTTCACATGGGCGCGGTTTCGGCAGCACGGTTTCGGTTTCCCCGCCGCGTGCAGGACCATCGTGCACGATTTCGGCAATCCCAGTGGTGCTCCCGCGCCCAAGAAGACAGAGCACGAGCATTGAACGACCCAATCCTGCTCGTAGGGTGTCGCATGAGCAGAGGAGACCAGCACCATGGGTGACCACGAATCCTTGAGGCCGGTCGAACGCCGCGTCCTGCGCCTTGCCGCCAGCGGCGTCGATCACCGCGAGATCGCCCGTCGTTTCCGGCGCCGACCCGAGTACGTCGATCGGGTGATCGCATACGCGCGGATTCCCCGCACCAGCACGGAGCCCTCGCGCGACGCCTTGCGACCGCTGGAGCGTCGCATCCTGAAATGGCGCGCCAACGGCGCTGAGCATGCCGACATCGGCCGCCGCTTCCACCGCAGCGCCGGCCACATCCGCCGAATCGAACAACTGGCAACCTACAAACTCGCCCGGTGACCATGCCCTGAAACGGCCTCGCCGGGCCAGAGCTGGACCGAGCGGATCTGCAGAACGTTCATTCGGTGATGCCGAAGACGGCCCTGAATCGATCGAGGTTCTCGACCGACGGCCGCAGCGGGTCGTACTCCGGTTCGGGTAGCGGCTGTACGACGTCCCAGTGCTCGGCCATCATCCCGTCGGCGTTGAACCTCAGGAAATCGGCGATCACCACCGCCGGCAGCAACTTGTGGAGGATCACGAAGTCGCCGCTGGCGAACAACTGGATCGGTCGCCACTCGCGCCGCCCCGGCCGCTTCCAGGCAACCTCGTGGAGGTACTGGCGAAGCCCTTCGCGGCCCTGCCCGATTCCCGGAGTGTGTTGGATGTAGTCCTCGGCGACGTAGCGGTCGACCAGCGACAGGTCGTCGCCGTGCATGCAATCGCCCATGAAGTGCAGGACGACGCGCTCGTTGTCGCTGAGGTCGTTGCGCCGGCGCGGATCCCACGGATTGTCGAACATGAGCGATGAGTCTCCCAGAGCTACGGTGACGGGACCGATCCGGAAAGGGGAGACGTGAGGGCAGCGGTTGCAACGGGGATCAACGAGACCGAGCCGCTGTCGATGCTCGAACTGCGTGACGACTGGCCGGATCCGGTCGCTCCCGATGGGCACACGATCGTGCGAGTCGCGGCGACCTCGATCAACATGCACGACCTCTGGTCGATGCGTGGCGTCGGAGTGCGCGCTGATCAGTTCCCCATGGTCCTCGGTTGCGACATCGCCGGGTGGGACGAGCGCGGCAACGAGGTGATCGTCTCCGGCTCGTTCGGCAATCCCGACGCGGGTCACGGCGACGAATCGTTCGACCCTGACCGAGCGCTGATCTCGGAGCGGTTTCCCGGCGCCTTTGCCGAACACACCATCGTGCCGGTACGCAACCTCGTGCCGAAGCCCGCGTTCATGACGATGGAAGAGGCCGGGTGCATCACGGTTGCCTGGACCACTGCGTTTCGAATGTTGTTCACCCGTGGCCGTGCCGAGCCGGGTGAGACGGTGTTGATCCAGGGAGCCGGCGGAGGCGTGGCGACAGCGGCCATTGCACTCGCCCGTTCTGCGGGGCTGCGTGTCGTCGTCACCAGTCGTTCGGCCGACAAGCGGCGCAGGGCTCTGGAGTTGGGTGCGCACGAGGCCGTCGAAACCGGCGCCCGTTTGTCGGCGCCCGCCGACCTCGTCATCGAGACCGTCGGCGAAGCGACGTGGAAGCACAGTCTGCGCAATGTGCGCATGGGAGGCAGGATCGTGGTGTCCGGAGCGACAACCGGTGGCGATGCCAGTGCAGAGCTGTCGAGGGTGTTCTACAAGCAGATCTCGATCATCGGTGTCAGTGGGGCGAGCCGTGTGGAGACCGAACAGTTGTTGCGATTCATGGAAGCGGCCGATCTCCATCCCGTGGTCGACTCGGTCTATCCGATCGAGAAGATCCATGCGGCGTTCGAGCGGGCACAGCAGCCCGACCTGTTCGGCAAGGTCGTCGTGCGAGTCGGTGAGTCGTGACTGTGCTCCTGCCGTCATTGAACGCGCAATTCGGTGATCGTCCAGCCGCTCTGTCGGTTGCCGGCGAAGCGGTGTCGTGGGCGCAACTGAGCAGGCGGGCGGCCGCCGTCGCACAGCATCTCGCCGGCATGCCCGCCGTTGCCATTCGCGCCACCGCAACGCTCGACACCGTCGTAGGCGTTGTCGCCGGCTTGATGGCGGGGGTGCCCGTGGTGCCGATGCCCGCCGACGCCGGGCCCATGGAGCGCGAACACATGTTGCGCGACTCCGGTGCGGCGGCGACCATCGGCGATCCGCAATGGTCCGAGGTCACACTGCCGCAGGTACCAGTTGTCGGTGAGTCCGATTGGTCGGGCGGCGAACCGTCCGAGAGCTCCACCGCGCTGATCATGTACACGTCGGGCACCACC
The DNA here is from genome assembly GCA_963720775.1 of Ilumatobacteraceae bacterium. GTDB lineage: Bacteria > Actinomycetota > Acidimicrobiia > Acidimicrobiales > Ilumatobacteraceae > JAENVT01. Next base: position 416,066 of record CAVRGR010000006.1, read on the forward strand.
GGTCTTCCCAAAGGCGTCGTGCTGTCGCGGCGGGCGATCGCTGCCGACCTCGACGGGCTGGCCGAGGCGTGGGAGTGGTCGCCCGCCGACACGTTGGCGCACGGCCTGCCGCTGTTCCACGTGCACGGGCTCGTGCTCGGGGTGCTCGGGGCGCTGCGCGTCGGTTCCGGCCTCGTGCACACCGGCAAGCCGACTCCACGGGCCTACGCAGAAGCGGGCGGCACGATGTACTTCGGAGTGCCGACGGTGTGGACGCGCGTCTGCGCCGAGCCTGCGCTGGCGACGTCGCTAGCGCAGGCGCGGCTGATCGTGTCAGGCAGCGCGCCGTTGCCCGTTGCGGTGTTCGACGAGATGACCCGACTGATGGGTCGGGCGCCGATCGAGCGCTACGGAATGACCGAGACCCTCATCACAGTGTCGACACGTGCCGACGGAGAGCGGCGGCCCGGTTGGGTTGGTGTGCCGATCCGCGGCGTGGAGAGCCGCTTGGTCGACGATTCGGGCGCCGTGTTGGATCACGACGGGTCGACGATCGGCGAACTGCAGATACGCGGCGCCACCATGTTCGACCGGTATCTGAACCGGCCCGACGCCACCGCGGCGTCGTTCGACGGCGACTGGTTCCGGACGGGTGATGCCGCCGTCATCGACGAGGGTGGCTTTCATCGCATCGTCGGGCGCCAGTCGGTCGACATCATCAAGACGGGCGGGTTCAAGGTCGGTGCCGGCGAGGTCGAGGCGGCGCTGCTCACTCATCCCGCCGTCTCCGAGGCTGCGGTCGTCGGTGTCAGCGACCCCGACCTCGGCCAACGAATCGTCGCGTTCGTCGTGTGCGACCAGGTAGAGGCTGGCGTTCTCATCGAACACGTGGCCGCCTTGCTTTCGGTGCACAAGCGCCCGCGTGAGGTGCGAGTCGTTGCCGTACTTCCTCGCAACGCGATGGGCAAGGTGCAAAAGACGTTGCTGACCTAGCTGTGGAGTGTTTCGCAGCACCCTGGCGGGCGCCAAGCACTCCACGTGGGTTCAGACAGCGGCGACGAAGTGGGTCACCAGGTCGCCGATGCCTTCGATCGTGCTGGTCAGCACATCGCCCGGGTGCAGGAACCGTGGCGGCTTGCGGGCATAGCCCACACCCTCGGGAGTTCCCGTGAAGATCAGGTCGCCCGGCAACAGCGGGCACTTGGCGGAGATGTACTCGATCAGGGTGGGGATGTCGAAGATCAACATCGAGGTACGCGATGCCTGCAACGTTTCGTTGGCGAGGGTGCTGTGGATGGCGAGGTCCATGGAGTTGTCGAACTCGTCGAGCGTGACCAACCACGGGCCCGTCGGACCGAAGCCGTAGCGCGATTTGCCGAGGCTCCATTGCGGTGCCGGACCCTTTCGTTGCAGCACGCGATCGGAGAGGTCTTGGCCGACGGTGAAGCCGGCGACGTACGACAGCGCATCGGTGGCCTCGACGCGGTAGGCGCGACGTGCGATCGCCACCACCAGTTCGATCTCCCAATCGGTGTCGACGGGCAGTTCCACGGCGTGTGACGGGCCGACGATGCAGCTCGGCCACTTGGTGAACACGGTCGGTTCCTCGGGCACGCTGAAGATTCCCTCCTCTGCGTGGGCCCTGTAGTTGAGGCCGATGGCGAAGACCTGCGGGGGGCGCGGCACCGGCGCTTTCAGGTGTTGCAAATCGACCTCTCCGCTGCCGCGCGCACCGACCGCCGAGCCCCACTCGGCGAGCGCCTGCCAATCGTCGAACATCCGCTGCGGGTCGGCGGAGAATCGGTTGTCGCTGGCACTGGCGACGTCGACGACATGGCCGTCGACGAACGTGCTCAGGCGATCGGCAAGGTTGAACAGTCGCATGGAAAGAGAGCATATGCACCGACCTTGAGCCGCACATCTGTCGACCATCGGCGTGGTCGCGGTACTGTCGCCGGCATGCGCCGCGGGCGTCGAACTTCCCTGCTTTGCGCACGGGGTGGAGCTCCCCTGAAATAAGATGCATATTTCCTATCGACAGCATGAGATTGTGTGATTAGTCTGTTCGAGTCAGGCATGATGGGTTCGCAAGGAGCAGCATGAAGATCGAGTTCTTTCACACGATGAACTACTGGGGGAATCACGGCGACTCATGGCCGGCCCCGCCCCGCATCTGCGAGTCGCAGTTGGTCAGCGCGACCGTCGAGCACGGCCTGCTGGAGTGCGCAGCGGCACTCGACGCCGGCTTCGACGCGCTCAACTTCGCCGAGCACCACTACTCGCCGAAGCAACTGACTCCGAACCCCATCATCTTCGCCGCGGTGGCCGGTCGACGATTCCCGGGCGCGCAGATCGGTGTGTTCGGCACGGATCTCCCTCTGAACAACCCGGTGCGCATCGCCGAGGAGTACTCGATGCTCGACAACCTGCTCGACGGTCGGCTGCGCATCGGCATGCTCCGCGGCACGCCGAACGAGTACCTCACCTATGGGTCGAACCCATGGGAGTCGCGTGAGCGGTACGAAGAAGGAACGCTGCTGCTCAAGGCATGTTTCACAGAGCCTGAACCGTTCGGTTGGGAGGGTCGCTTCTACCGCTTTCGCAACATCGCCGTGTGGCCCCGGCGAGTGCAGGATCCACACCCGCGCATCCTGATTTCCGGTAACAGCAAGGACGGCGCCATCTTCGCGGGCCGCCACGGTCTCGATCTCGGGTTCTCCTACATGCCGGCCGAGAAGTGCGCCGAGCACGCCGCGCTCTACCGCCAGTCGGCAGCCGAGGCCGGCTGGCAGCCGACCGGCGACAACCTCCAGTATCGACACTTCATGTACGTCGCCCCGACCGACGACGAGGCGGTCGAAACGATGATGTCGTTGGGCGCGGGTGGGGGATTGGGCAGCCTCTTCAAAGGGGCCACGCCCGACATCATGATGACGATGGCGCAGATCGGTGCCGCGCTCGGTGGGGTGCCCAAGCACGTGAAGATCGATCCGTCGATGGCCCCGCCGATGATGATGGGCCCGGCCCTGTTCGGCAGTCCGGAGACCGTTCTCACGCGGATCAAGGAGATCCACGATGTGCTCGGCATGGGTCGGCTCGAAGTGTCACTCGGAACCGTCAACCCACTGCCGCACGATGCGATGTTGTCGAGCCTGAAGCTGATCGGTGAAGAGGTCGTCCCCGTACTGCACTCGGAGGTGTTGTCATGACCGAAACCGCAGTTCTTGCCCCAGGCGCCGCATTCGTCGAGCGCAGCATCGACGCCGCGGGCTTCACCGTTCGTTGTCTCGAGGCCGGTAGTGGCCCGGTGTTGCTGTGCTTGCCGGGCGCCGGCGGGCCGAAGCTCACACTCGCGCTCGACGCGCTGGCGGAGCGGTTCCGCGTGATCGTGGTCGAGCTGCCGGGCTGGGGCGCAGAACCCAACGACATCTCCGACTTCGACGGTCTCGCCGCTCAGGTCGCCGAGATCGCCACCGCCCTCGGTCTCGATCGCTTTCACCTGCTCGGGACGTCACTGGGTGGCGCGTGCGCCCTCCACTTCGTCACGTTGTTCGCCGACCGGGTCGAATCGCTGGTGCTCGAGGGTCCGGGCAAGTTCCGCGAGTCGTCGGTCGATCCTGGACAACTGGCGCCGGAGGACTTCGTCAAAGCGTTCCGCTCACACCCGGATCGGCTACCGCACATGGCGCCGCCCGATCCGGAGTTCATGCAGCGCGTTTGGCCGACGGTCGTGCGGTTGATGGGCGATGGCACCGACGACGGCTTGGGCGCCCGTCTCGCCGACGTGCCGACGCGCACGTTGATCCTGTTCGGTCGCGACGACGGGATCATCAACCCGATCAACGGCCGTACGTTGCGCCGGTTGATGTGCAACTCGTCGCTGCAGTACGTGTACGACGCCGCCCACGACATCCAGTGCGACCGTCCCGAGGCGTTCGCAGACATCGTCGGCGACTTCCTCGAGCGAGGGATGCAGTTCCTCATCAACGCCCAAGACGGATTGATCAACCCGTAGTAGCTACCGTTGCCGCGATGAGTTCGGGTCGGAGTCGAGAGCGTCGGCCCTCGGTGAAAGAAGTCGAGGCCGCAGCCAGGTTCACCGAGTTCGAAGAGCTCGACATGCCGCGATTCCAAGTGGGGTTTCCGCCCCAGCATCTGTTGCTTGCTCTGCTCGGCGACTACTGGTCGGGTCGGTGCGAGGCGCTTCCTTCGGCGGCGCTCGTCGACCTGCTCGCTGAGTTCGACGTCAATCAATCGGGCGCCCGTGCGGCACTGAGCCGGCTGTCGATTCGCGGACTGCTCGTCGGCACGAAGGATGGGCGCAACACCTTCTACAAGGTGGCCGACACGTTCCGTCATCTGCTGCCGTACGGCCCGATCCACACACTGGCGTTTGCCAAGCCGAAAGACGATTGGGATGGCGTGTGGACGATGGTCGCCTTCACGGTGCCCGAGGATCAGCGCCGGCTACGACCGATGCTTCGTGGTCGCCTGCAGTCGCTCGGCTTTGCCCCGTTGTACGACGGCTTGTGGGTGTCTCCGCATCCCCCTGACAACGAGCTCGACTACGCCCTCGAGATAGCCCCCGCGCAATCGTGCACCGTGTTGCGCGCCACCGAACTTCCGGCAGTCGCTCGGCTGTCGGTCGCCTCGGCGTGGAACGTCGGCGAGCTCGGCGAGTCGTACGCCGAGTTCATTCGCACCTTCCGACCCGTCTGGCGGCGTCTCGGCAGCGGTCGAATCACCCCGACAGAGGCCCTGGTGGCGCGCACGCGGGCGAGCTATCGGTGGTTCGTGTTCGCCGTCACCGATCCGGATCTCCCCGAGTCGTTGCTCCCTCCTCGCTGGCCACGGGCCGCGGCCCACGATCTGTTCGCCGCCCTCGTCGACGGCTTGGCCCTGCTGGCGATGGAGCGGGTTCGCGAAATCGTCTCTCACTATGACCCTGACCTGGGCAAACTCGTCAGCCTCGTCGGCCTGACAGCGAGTCCTTGACAGAATGACATCATTATGACATCATAATGATGTCACAGAAAGGACTCAATGATGTCACCATTCTTCGGTAACCCGGCGTTCATTGCCGCCGTCCACGACGAACGGGTACGGCGACTCCGCCAGCATGCCCGGCTGCGCCGGCTTCGAACCCCTGAAGACGACGGACGTCGTCGCTGACAAGGCAGACAACATGCAAGTTCAACCGATCATCAACGCCGTTCAGGCCTCGCTCGCCGGCCAGGGCACCCTCGCCGGTGGCGACGTTGCCGTCGAGGAGGCAATCGACCATCTCGTCGCGGCCCTGGCCCCCGCTCTTCGCCAGGCTGCCATGGAGCTCGCCGAGCAGGCAGCCTGCGAGGTGCGCGCCCAACTACCCGACCGCACGGTCGATCTGGTGCTGGCCGATGGCGATCCTTCGTTGCGGATCGCCGAGGCCGCGTTGCCGGCAGAGTCAGCACCGGCTGAGGATCTCGACGCGAGGATCACGTTGCGGGTCCCTCCGTCGTTGAAGTCGCTGATCGAAGACGCCGCCGAAACGGCGGGCGCGTCCGTCAACACCTGGGTGCTCGAGGCATTGTCGCGGCGGGCGCGAAAGCCTGATGCAGGTCATGGGTTCCGCATGACCCACAGCTTCGATCTCTAGAAGGATTGGGAGATGAGCAGAAACGAGCGGTGGGAGGTCGGCGAGCGACCGTTTCTCGACGTCCGCGTTCCCGTGGGCATGATCGAGATCTACGCCGGCGACCCGGGCGTCGTGGATCTTCTCGTCGACGCCGCCGATGCCGACGACTTCGAGATCTTCAAGACCGGAGATCGCATCTCCGTGCGCCATCCGTCGCGCTGGCGAATGCGCGGGCGCAGCAGCCGGGTCGTCGCCCACGTGCCGACCGACACCGACGTCGAGGTCAGCTCCGCGTCGGGCGAGGTTCGCCTGATCGGCCGATTCGGTGCAGTGCGCCTTCATTCCGCGTCGGGCGACATCGAGGTCGGCGACGCCGCTCGTATCGACGCCACCACCGCCTCGGGCAGTTTGACGTGTGGGGCGATCAGCGGCGACGCGAACATCTCCTCGGTGTCCGGCGACTGCTCCCTTCGGCTGGTCGGTGCGCGGCTCGAGGCAACCCTCACCTCCGGGGCCCTGCGTGTCGGGGAATGCAACGGAGACGTGGCGGTCGGCTCCACCACCGGCGACGTGCGCATCGCCAAGTGCTGCGGGAGCGACATCTCTGTGCGTTCCATCTCCGGTGACGTCCGCGTCGGCTTGCCGAGCGGTATTCGTGTCGAGGCTGCGGTCTCCACCCTCAGCGGTCGAGCGTCGATGCCGAAACCCGCCACAACCTCGGACGGCCGTGATCGCCGTGCCGTACGACTTCACCTGCGCACGGTGTCGGGCGACATCAGGGTTGAACGAACGACCTGAACAGACGGAGCCGAGCAGGCTCGTACACTTCGTCGGGATGAATCGGCGTTGGATCGCTGCGGCGATCGCCGTTGTTCTGGTAGGGCCGCTGGCCGGCACGGTTCTGGCCGCTACGCCCGGTGCCTTGGGTCCCGCTTCGGCCAAGCACAGCGCACGGCGCGACGTTCCCTTCACGCCCTCTGCGGAATGCGACACGGCTACCGCGCAGCTGCTGGCCGCCAGACATCCTGCAGTGCGCCAGTTCGTGATCGTCGGCGCGTCCTCATGGACCTCGACCGTGGCGTCGCTCCAGATCGTCGCCAAGTCGGCGACGGGTCACTGGCTCTGCCAGCAGGCGCCGGTGACTGCCCGGGTAGGCAAGGCCGGGTTGCGCCCGCTGGCCGACCGGCGTTCAGGTGACGGCACCACACCGGCCGGCTCCTTCCCGCTCGGCAGCGTGCGAGCATGGGACGGGCAACAGTTCGAGTTCTTCGGCAACCTCGCGGATCCCGGGGTGCGTGGCCCGTACCGCGATGTGCGCTACGAGGACTGCTGGGGCGCCACGCCACACACGGCTTCCTACCAAGCGTTGGTCGACGCTCCGCACTGCGCCTCGCCCAATGAGTGGCTGATGGGCGTCGGCGCTGTGTACGGGCACGCGGCAGTGATCGGCGCCAACCTCGATCCGATCTCCGGGGTCGCCGCGAACGAGCCGGCGTTGGCCGCGGCCATCTTCCTGCACCGCAACTCGTATACAGCGGCTGGAGCCTCGAAACCGACGAGCGGCTGCGTGTCGTTGAGCGAGGACGACCTCGAGTTCGCGCTCAGATTGATCGACCCGGCTCTGGGCGTGCAGTTCGCTATCGGGGAGTGGAGCTGGTTGCGTCAATCGGCCTAGCGCGACAGGTGGGAGTAACGTGAGCTCACTGACAACGACAGGGGGACCGATGCTCAGCACCATGCAGGACTATCCGTTGACACTTCGACCGATTCTCGAGCACGGCCGCAAGGTGCACGCCAACAGCAAGGTGATCACCTATACGGGCGACGGTTACACGGAGGCGACGTTCGCCGAGGTTGCCGATCGTGCGGATCAGCTCGCTGCGGCCCTCACCCGCCTCGGTGTGAAGCAGGGTGACCGGGTCGGGACGTTCATGTGGAACAACCAAACCCACCTCGAGGCGTACCTCGCCGTGCCGTGCATGGGGGCGGTACTGCACACCCTCAACATCCGGCTGTTCGCCGACCAGCTCGCCTACGTGATCAACCACGCCGAGGATCGAGTGATCATCGTCGATGCTTCGATCATCCCGCTGCTCGCCAAGGTACGTGACCAGCTGACAACCGTCGAGCACATCATCGTCAAGGGTTCCGGCGACACCTCGGCGCTCGGTGTCACGTCCGACTACGACACGCTGCTCGCTGCCGAGCAGCCCGGCTTCTGCTATCCCGACCTCGACGAGCGCAGCGGTATGGCCATGTGCTACACGAGCGGTACCACGGGGAACCCGAAGGGCGTGATGTACAGCCATCGCAGCACGTTCCTTCATTCGCTGATGGTCACCTCTTCGGCCAACATCGCCCTCGCCGAGACCGACCGGATGCTGGTGATCGTGCCCATGTTCCACGCCAATGCATGGGGCACTCCCTATGCGGCATGGATGGTGGGCGCTGACCTGATCTTCCCGCAGCAGTTCCTCCAGGCCGCCCATCTGGCCCGCATCATCGAAGACACTCGCCCAACGTTGACGGGAGCGGTGCCGACGGTGCTCACCGATCTGTTGATCAACGGCAGCGCGGCCGACCTGTCGTCGCTGCGGCTGGTGATGTGCGGCGGCTCCGCCGTGCCGAAGTCGCTGATCGAGGGCTACCGCGATGTCTTCCAGGTTCCGGTGGTACAGGGCTGGGGCATGACCGAGACGAGCCCGGTGTGCGCCATCGGGCATCCACCCAAGGACATGGCCGGCGACGACGAGGCCACCTGGCGGGCGCGCACCGGCCGCATCCTGCCGGGTGTCGAGCTGCGCATCACCGACGACAGTGGAGCCTCGATGCCCTGGGACGGCGAGGCGGTCGGGGAGATCGAAGTGCGTGGCCCGTGGATCACCGCGTCGTACTACAAGGTCGACGACCCCGAGAAGTTCCACGACGGTTGGCTACGCACCGGCGATGTCGCCTCGGTCTCCGCCAACGGGTACGTCGTCATCAGCGACCGTGCCAAAGACGTCATCAAGTCGGGCGGCGAATGGGTGTCGTCCGTAGATCTCGAGAACACGCTGATGGGCCACCCTGACATCGCCGAAGCAGCGGTGATCGGAGTGCCCGACGAGCGTTGGGACGAGCGACCCTTGGCGTGCGTGGTGCTCAAGACCGACGCGCATGTATCCGCGGCCGAGTTGCGCGCCTGGCTGGCGGAGCGCACCGCCAAGCTGTGCCTCCCGGAGCGTTGGGCGTTCATCCCCGAAGTGCCGAAGACGAGCGTCGGAAAGTTCGACAAGAAGGTTCTGCGCGCCCGCCACGCCGCCGACCAGCTCGAGGTGGAGAAGCTGGCCTAGCCGGCACCTTGGAGCGCAGCGGCCAACGGCTCTGCCGCGCGGGCCCGCAGGTTGGCGTTGACCCGTTGCCGTTCCAGCAGCTGCTCGAGGGTCTTGGCAGCCTGCGGAATGGGATGCTCGGCGAAGAAACCCTGAACATCAGCGACCAGGTGAGGAGTGGTGAGCGTGGTGATCGAGCTCACCATGCGCACGATGGTGTTGTTCGGGAGCCGTTCCAACAGCTCAGGCCACCGTCGACGAACCGTTTCCCAGGCCATGGCGCCGTGCAGTCGGTTGGCGATGCAGCGGTTCAACAGGAACGGCGCGTCTTGAGTCTTCACCTCCGACGACAGGGCCAGGTCGATCGTGCGCCGGATCTGGGGCTCGGTGGGGAATTCGGCCAACGCGAACATGTACCGCAACTTGAGCTGTGGAGTCGATGCCGTGTGGAACCTGTTCACGTACTCGTCGAAGTCGCTGTCGGTTCCGATCGCCGCGACCGCGTTGGCGGCTGCTGCCGCCAGTTCGGGATCGGTGGACGGGTCGTCGAGCATCGTCCTGCACCGCGCTTGGGCGTCGGCGTCGTTGCCTTGTACGGCCAGTACGTTGACCAACAAGCCGCGGAGCTTCGAGGTGAGATCTGGCTCACCGTCGGCCGGTGACCATCCGAGATCCTCGACCACCGGACGCACCAGCGTGGCGATGCGCTGTTGCAAGGCGGCGAACGGCGCCCCTTCGACGAGGCGGCCCAGGCTGCGCAGCCCGAGAGCGATGGCCTGCCACACGGCGAGATCGCGGTCGTCGCCGAACGCCTCGACGAAGTCCAGGAAATCTGCGGCCGCCAACCTGCCGGTGATGACTGCATTCCATGCGTCGTCGACCAGGTTGTAGCGCTCGATCACGGACAGGCTCGACAACGTCTCGCCGCTGAGCCGCTCGCGCAGGTTGTCGTCGTAGGCGACACGCATGAACCCGTGACCGCCGGCGTTGACGATGACGGTTGCATCCTCCGACGGCAGGAGCACGCGTGTTTGCGGGGCGTCGAGGAGCAGCTTCGATTCGACACCATCGACCTTGAGGTGGATGGGAACCACGAACAACGTCGGATCGTCGGTGTCGGCGTACGCGAACCGTTGCTGGTTGAGCACCAGTTCGCTGCCATCGAGTCGTGCCGAGATGAGCGGGTAACCGGGTTGCCAGATCCACGAGTCCATCAACGTCCGCACGGGAACAGAGGGATTTGCCTTCTCGATCGCATCCCACAGGTCACCCGTTTCGGTGTTGCCGTAGGCATGCTCCTGCAAGTACAGGCTGATCCCCTGACGGAACTCCTCGACCCCGAGGTACTGCTCGAGCATGCGCAGCAGCGATCCGCCCTTCTGGTAGGTGAGCACGTCGAACATGCCGTCGCAATCAGCAGGTGCCTCGACCGGGAACTCGACGGATCGGGTGCTCACCAACGAGTCGGTCTCGAAGGCCATGCTGCGTTCGAGGCTGAACGTCGTCCAACGCAGCCAATCGGGGCGGAACGCGTCGCAGCAAGCGATCTCCATGAACGTGGCGAAGGCCTCGTTGAGCCAGATCCCGTTCCACCACTTCATGGTCACCAGGTCGCCGAACCACATGTGGGCAACCTCGTGAGCAACGACATCGGCCAAGTTCTGCAGTTCGAGCTGGGTCGCGGTCGCCGGGTCGGCGAGCAGGAGGCTCTCGCGGTACGTGATGCAGCCGAGGTTCTCCATCGCCCCAGCGGCGAAGTCGGGAAGGGCAAGCATGTCGACCTTGTCGCTGGGATACGGGATGCCGTAGTACTGCTGATACCAGCGCAGCGCATAGGCGCCGATCGCGAGACCGAACGCCGTGAGGTGGCCCTTGCCGGGTACGTGGACGATTCGCAGTGGAACACCGTCGACATCGATCGGATCGGTTGCCTCGAGCGGACCGACCGCGAAGGCCACGAGGTAGGTGCTCATCACCATCGTCGGCTTGAAGGTGACGATGTGCTTGCCGTCGGCGCGCGCCGCGCGGCTGAGTTCGGCGCCGTTCGACACGGCGAAGAGATCGGGCTCGACGACCAGACTGACGTCGAAGACGGCCTTGAAGTCGGGCTCGTCGAAGCACGGGAACGCACGCCGGCAATCGGTGGCCTGCATCTGAGTGGTGGCGATGACGCGCTCGTTGCCCTGTTCGTCGTTGAACGTGCTGCGATACCAGCCGCGCAGCTTGTCGTTGAGCGTGCCCGTGAAGGCGATGTCGATGACGGCGTCGCCCATTTCGAGGGTTGCGTCGATGACGAGCCGCTCGGTGTCGGGTTCGAGGTGGAAGTCGACCTCGCTGCCGGAGACGTGAACCGAGTCGATGTTCAACTCGTCGGCGTTGAGCATGACCGACTCGACATGATCGGTGGCCCTCACGGCGATTGAAGCCGTGCCGGAGAACGTTGCACTGTCGAGGTTCGGCTCGAGCACCAACGCGTAACGGCTCGGCAGAACGGTGCGTGGAAGACGGTAGGGGTTGTCACTCACGACTGCGAGCGTATCCGCAGAGGTTGCGCCCAGTAGCCTGCACCCACGTGGTCGGGATTCAGTACGATGTGGTCGGGATCGGCAACGCACTGGTCGATGTGATCGCCCACGCCGACGACTCGTTCATCGCCCGGCACGAGTTGGTGAAGGGCTCGATGACGTTGGTCGACACCGATCGCGCCCTCTACATCTATCGCGCCCTGGGTAGTGCGGTGGAGATGAGTGGTGGGTCGGCCGCCAACACCATGTGCGGTGTCGCTTCGTTCGGCGGAACGGCCGCCTACATCGGCAAGGTCAGCGACGACGAGCTCGGCCAGGTCTTCGGCCACGACTGCCGGGCCGTCGGCGTGCAGTTCCGCCCAGGCGCACCGGCAGCTGACACGCCGACAGGTCGATGCATCATCGTCGTCACCCCCGACGCGCAGCGAACGATGAACACCTATCTCGGTGTGTCGTCACTGCTCGGACCTTCCGACATCGATGCCGACACCGTCGCCCTGGGCGACGTGCTCTACATGGAGGGATACCTCTACGACCGGCCAGAGGCCAAGGAAGCGTTTCGTTACGCCGCTCAGGTGGCCCACGCCAACGACCGCCTGGTGTCGTTGACCCTCAGCGATTCGTTCTGCGTCGACCGCCATCGGAGCGACTTCCGGGCGCTGGTCACCGATGAGGTCGACCTGCTGTTCGGCAACGAGGCCGAGTTGATGTCGCTCTACGAGGTCGAGTCGATGGACGAGGCCTTGAGCGCAGTTCGCCAAGACTGCTCGCTGGCGGTCATCACCGTAGGCGCCGATGGCTGCATGGTGGTGACGGCCGACGATGTGTTGCACGCGCCCGCCCAACCGGTCGACCAGGTGCTCGACACCACGGGTGCGGGAGACCTGTTCGCGGCTGGCTTCCTGTACGGATACACCCGCCGCCGACCGTTGGCCGATTGCGCCCACTTCGGTGCCATCGCCGCCGCCGAAGTGATCTCGCACGTCGGGCCGCGGCCTCTGGTGGAGTTGCGTACGCTCTTGCCATGAGCGACTTCAGCAGCATCGCCCGCCGCTGGCTGGCGGCCGAGCCCGACGCTGACATGCGTGACGAGTTGTCCGCCTTGCTCGCCGGGCCGCCCGACGAACTGGCGGTTCGCTTCGACGGCAGGTTGCAGTTCGGCACGGCGGGCCTGCGTGCTGCCGTCGGCGCCGGGCCGCAGCGGATGAATCGACTCGTCGTGCGCCAGGCGGCAGCCGGCCTCGTCGACTTCCTGCTGCGCACGCGCCCGAACGTTGCCGAGCGAGGAGTGATCATCGGCCACGATGCCCGCCGCAAGAGCGATACCTTCGCCCTCGACACGGCGCGCGTATGCGCCGCCCGCGGGGTGCGAGCGATGATCTTTCCGTATTTCGTGCCCACGCCTGTGCTGGCGTGGAACATCGTCGGTGTCGGCGCAGCGGCCGGGGTGGTCGTCACGGCTTCGCACAACCCGCCGGCCGACAACGGCTACAAGGTGTACCTCGACACCGGATGTCAGATCGTCTCGCCCGTCGATTCCGAGATCTCCGCCAGCATCGAGCTCGTCGACGCCACTGACGTCGCGCTGGCAGAGCCCGACGACCCGTTGATCGAATGGCTCGACGACTCGCATGTTCAGTCGTATCTCGAGGCAGTGAAGAAGGTGCGTCTGCGTCCCGATGTGGAGGGTGTCCCCGTGGCCTACTCGGCCATGCACGGTGTGGGTGGCGACGTGCTGGTTGCTGCGTTCGACCGTGCCGGGTTCCCCACCCCGTTCGTCGTCGCCGAACAGCAACAGCCCGACCCGACGTTCCCCACGGTGGCGTTCCCCAACCCGGAGGAACCTGGGGCGATGGATCTGTTGCTGGCTCAAGCTGTTGCCTGCAAGGCGGCGATCGCGTTGTGCAACGATCCCGACGCCGATCGTCTGGGCGCAGCGATACCCACGGCCGAAGGTGGCTGGCGACGGCTGCAGGGCGACGAGATCGGATGGCTGTTGGCCGACCACATCCTCCGACATACGAAAGGTGACGACCGGCTGGTCATCACGACTCTCGTCTCCTCCTCGCTGCTGGCCAAGATGGCAGCCGCGTATGGTGTGCACTTCGCCGAGACGTACACCGGATTCAAGTGGATCGGTCACACCGTGCTGAGCCGACCCGAGCTGCACTTCGTGCTCGGCTACGAGCAGGCGTTGGGCTATCTGGTGTGTGATCGACCACTCGACAAGGACGGGATCACCGCGGCGGTGCTCATGGCCGAGGTCGCCGCCCTCGCCGCTGCCGAAGGTGTGACCCTTCAGCAACGACTCGACGCCATCGACGAACGGTTCGGCCGACACGAGATGGCCGACCTGTCGGTGAAGATGGCACCGGTCGATGGCATCGCCGCGGTCGAGCGGATGCGTGAGAAACCCCCGACCGAAGTCGGTGGTCGGGCGGTCACCAACGTCGAGTGGTTCGCCGAGGCCGGCTTGCTGCGGTTGCAGCTCGGTAGCGAGCTTCGCTTGCAGCTGCGACCCAGTGGCACCGAGCCGAAGGTGAAGCTCTACGCAGAGGGCATCGGTGTTGACCCCAGCTCGTACCTCCACACCCTGTCGCTTCTGCTCTGACCTTGTGGAGTGTTACGCGGCACCCAGGTGTGCGCCAAGCACTCCACGAGTCATGAGGCAGCTGGCGAGCCGAACTGGCGGTCCCCGGCGTCGCCGAGGCCGGGAACGATGAAGGCGTGTTCGTTGAGATGTTCGTCGACGGCAGCCGTGTAGATCGCCAGGTCGAGACCGGCGTTCTTCAGCAGGGTGATTCCTTCGGGCGCGGCAAGCACGCAGACGACGATGATGGCGCCGGTTGCTCCGCGCTCCAAGAGCAGCTGGCAGGTGTGCAACAGCGAGCCTCCCGTGGCCAGCATCGGGTCGAGCACGATGCACTGCCGGCCGACCAGGGACTCCGGAAGCTTGTTGACATATGGCTTGGGTTGGAACGTGGCCTCGTCGCGTGAGACGCCGATGAACCCGACGTCGGCGCTGGGCAGCAACTCCTGGGCAGCGTGCACGAAACCGAGTCCGGCACGCAGGACAGGGACGACCACTGGCTGCGAGGTGAGCGCCCGACCGGTCGTCGACACCAGTGGTGTCGTCACACGTACCTCGTGCGTGACCAGCCCACGAGTCGCCTCGGCGATCAGCAAGGTACCGATCCGTTCCAACTCTTGTCTGAACAGCGCGTTCGGCGTGTCTTTGTCGCGCACTCGCGTGAGCGAGTCAGCGATCAGAGGATGCTCGACGAGGTGAACGGCGACGGTCATGGACCGAGTGTGCCAGATCCGGGTGCGCCGGGTTTCAGCTCAGGCCGACGCTCTGCTCCGCTCGGGCCAGGGCGTAGCGCGGCTTGACGATGCCATTGATGATCCGCAGTCGTTCGGGAAACGGCGCGAAAGCGCTCTTCATCGCGTTGATCGTGAGCCACTCGAAATCGTCGATGCCCCAGCCGAAGGCGTCGGCGAGCTGTTCGAACTCTTTGGTCATCGACGTCGCGCTCATCAGCCGGTTGTCGGTGTTGACGGTGACGCGGAAGCGCAGGCGCCGGAGCATTCCGATGGGGTGCTCGGCGATGGTCTTGCACACGCCAGTGCCGAGGTTCGACGTGGGACACAGCTCGAGGGGGATGCGCCGGTCGCGCACGAACGCCGCGAGGCGACCGAGCTCTTCGTCGCCGGGAGGACCGGTGATGTCGTCGACGATGCGCACGCCGTGGCCCAGTCGCTCGGCACCGCAGAACTGCACCGCTTCCCAGATGCTCGGCAGACCGAACGCCTCTCCGGCATGGATGGTGGTGTGGAAGTTCTCACTACGCACGTACTCGAACGCATCGAGGTGCCGGGTGGGCGGAAACCCCTCTTCGGCGCCGGCGATGTCGAAACCGACGACGCCGGCGTCTCGCCAGCGAACCGCCAGCTCGGCGATCTCACGACTGCGCGCCGCAGTTCGCATCGCCGAGCAGATGAGGTAGATCGTGAGGTCGGTTCCCGATGCGCCGCGGCGGAACCCGTCGAGCATCGCCTCGACCGCCTCGTCGTGTGTGAGGCCGGCTTCGGTGCACAGCTCAGGAGCCATCCGCACCTCCGCGTACACGACCCCGTCAGCGGCCAGGTCCTGGGCACATTCGCACGCCACCCGCTCGATGGCGTCGCGGTGCTGCATGACCCCGAAGGTGTGGGCGAACGTTTCGAGGTAGAGCACCAGATCGTTGCGCTTGGCGCCGGCGTTGAACCACTCGGCGAGATCGTCGACATCGGTGGTGGGCAGCTTGTTGTAGGCGTACTCCTGGGCCAGCTCGATCACCGTGGCAGGCCGCAACCCGCCGTCGAGATGGTCGTGCAACAACACCTTGGGCAGGCTTTGCGCGTTCATGCGCTGACTCCGGCGAGCAGTCGAAACGGCAGCGAACTGGGGCGTTGCAGCCAGTTCCACTCGGGATAAGCGGCGGTCGCGGAGATGCAGTGCAGCGAATAGGCGTGGCGGCTCTTCTCGGATCGATTGACGTCGCTCCAGTGCGGGAGCAGACCGTCGAGGATGACCATTGTGCCCGCCGGCACTTCGAGCGGGACGAGCTCCGACGGCGACGGCAGCGGCGTGGAGTCGAGCTCTTCGAACAGCGTGCCGCCCTCATTGGTTGCGCCGGCACGCTTGAACAGCTTGCGCAGCGTGGTGCGATGGCCGCCGGGCTTCGCCCACAGACATCCGTTCTGCAGCGTGGCGTCTTCGATGGCGAACCAGAAGCCGGTGACTGTCATCGGATCGGTGTAGAGGAAGGTGCTGTCCTGGTGACAACCGACCTCGCCACCTATCAGCGGTTGCTTGAAGATGTACATGCTCTGCAGCGCGAGTGCGTCGGCAAGCCCGATGTCGGCGGCCACACCGGCGAGGTCGGGCCTGTAGGAGAACTTCTCGAAGCTGGGATCGAGATCGTGCATCGCGTGGCCGATCTTGTTGATGCTGAGCTCTTTCGACGTTCGCGGGTTGCCGTCGGCGTCGAACGCCTCTTCCTCGAAGAAGCACCAGATCGTCGAACCCGAGGCGAGGAACTCGGCGTTGCTCGCCCGTTCCTGCTCGTTCGTGGTGAAGATCGTGCGCTGACCACTGGGCTGGAAGTTGGCCACGATCTGATTGGCGGCAGCTCTCAGCTCGTCGCAGGCGGTCCTGTCGACGAAGCCTTCCATCACCAGGAAGCCGTCGCGCTGGTACTGCTCGATCTGACGGTCGTCCAACACCGATCCCATGTGCAGAGCGTAGGCGCGGCCTGTCGACACGCCTACCCTCTTGATATGGAATTGACTGTCCTGGGTCAAACGGTCCGCCATCCAATCGAGCACGTCGAGGTGTTCCCAGCGCCCGCCAACGTGACCGTTGTGCGGTTCACGACCGACGAGGTCGCCTCCATGTGCCCGGTCACCCGACAACCCGATCTCTCCCGGCTCGTCATCGAATACGCGCCGGCCGAGTCGTGCATCGAGTCGAAGAGCCTCAAGCTGTACCTGTGGGGCTTCCGCGATCGCGAGGTGTTCGCAGAGGCGTTGACCGCGGAGATCGCCGGCGAGGTGATGAACACCGCCAAGCCGCATTGGGTCACCGTCACACTCACGCAGCGGCCCCGCGGGGGTATCGAAGTGCAGGCCGTCGCCCACCTCCAGGCATAGACCGAAGCTGTCGGCGACGATCTACAGTCGGCGCATGTCCAGCCGGTCCCTTTCCGTCATCACCAGTGACGCTCATCGTTCCCACGACCCGGAGTACGACATCTACTGCGGGTCGCTCGTCGGCCGTTTCGAGGTTCCCGAACGAGTGGACCGCATACGCGAGGCGCTCGACGGCGGCCCCTTCGAGATGGCGGCGCCGACGGCTCACGGGCTGGAGCCGGTTCTGCGGGTACACAACCCCGATCTCGTCGACTACCTGACCACCGCGTGGGTGACGTACACCGCCAAGGTCCCCAATCCGCAAGTCGTCGTCGCCGAGACGTTCATCCACCCCGGTCTGGTCGAGGCGATGCCCGTTGGTCGCCCGCCGGCCGGCAACGGCTACGGCCGCATGGGATGGTTCGCCTTCGACACCTCGTCGCCACTCGGCGAAGGATCATGGCCTGCCGCTCTCGCGTCGGTCGACATCGCCCTGTCTGGGGTCGATCGTTTGCTTGCCGGCGAGCGAGTCGTGTACTCGTTGTGCCGCCCGCCCGGCCATCACGCGACTCGTTCGGCCTACGGCGGGTTCTGCCTGCTGAACAACGCGGCAATTGCCGCTCAGGCCCTGCTCGACGCCGGAGCGAGCCGGGTGACGATCCTCGATGTCGACGCCCATCACGGCAATGGCACGCAGCAGATCTTCTACCAACGTGCCGATGTGCAGTTCGTCAGCATCCACATGGATCCTGAGTGGAACTACCCATGGTTCGTCGGTCGCGCTCACGAGCGCGGCGATGGGCGTGGCGCAGGCACGAACCTCAACCTCCCGTTGCCGGCGGGCACCACTGGCGATCACTACTTGACCGACCTCACGACGGGCGTCGACGCGCTGAGTGCTTTCGATCCCGACTACGTGGTGGTGTCGTTGGGGGTCGACCCTGCCGCCGGCGATCCCACTGGTGGATTGTCGTTGACCACCGAAGACTTCACCGGTGTGGGTCGCCTGATCGGCACGATCGACCGGCCCCTGCTGATCGTTCAGGAGGGCGGGTACCAGCTGCATCGTGTCGGCCTCGACGTGCGCGCCGTGCTCGACGGAGTCTGTGCGAAGACGCGGGTGTAGCGCGAAACGGCGGAACTAGTTCGGTTCGCCTTCGCGATACGGCCGGCCGGCAAAGGCGGGCGGACGAAGTCGTTGCGAGGCGGTGGCGAGCACGATCAGGGTGATGACGTGCGGCGTGATGAAGGTGAGGGCCTGCGGCAGCTCGTCGATCGTCACGTAGCCGATGGCGGCAAGAATCGCGCAGCCGACGGAGACGCCACCGGCCACGACGTGCCGCTTGCGCAGGGCCAGGATCCCCATCACGAGGAGTGCCATCGCCAGCACGAGGAAGAGCGCAGGTACGTTCTTTGCGTCGCGAAGTCGCAGCGCGGTGGCGAAGCCGAACAGCATGCCTCCGCTGAGCACGCCCATCGGTCGCCAGTTGCCGAAGATCGTCGTAGCCAGGCCGATGAAGCCCTGACCGCCCGTCTGACCCTCGCGATACACATTGGCGGCAACGACCGAGAGGAATGCACCGCCGAGCCCGGCGAGCGCACCGCTGATGGCCATGCCCTGGTACCGAAGCCGCGGGATGTTGACACCGAGGCTCGATGCTGCGTGTGGTGCCTCACCGGAGCTGCGCAACCGCAATCCGAATCGCGTTCGCCACAGGATCCACGCCGACAACGGCACCAGTACGAGGATGATGAGGGTGGCGAACGAAACGTCGCGACCCACGCCTCGTATGAGCGAGGCGATGTCGCTGATGAGGAACCAGTGATGTTTCTCGAACCATCCGGCAACGTCGGGACTCTTCCATCCGAACAGCCGGCCGCCCGAGATGAACGGAAGGTCGATCGATGGGATCGCCGACTGCTGCGGAGGGGAGTTGCTGGCCCCACCACCATGCGGGGTGAAGATCTGCTCCGACAAGAAGCGTGCCGCACCCGGAGCAAAGATGTTGATGGCGACACCGGAGATGACATGGTCGACGTTGAACCGCACCGTGGCCAACGCGTGGATCAGACCACCGATCGAGCCGGCGATCACTCCGAACAGCAACCCGACCCATGGCCCGTACTTCCAGGCGCCGAAGCCACCGGCCCACGTACCGAGGATCATCATCCCCTCGATGCCGATGTTGACGATGCCCACACGTTCGGCCCACAGCGCGGCGAGACCGGCGCAGACCAGTGGCGCCGACAACCGCAGTGTTGCCGCGACGGTGCCGGAGGAGGTGAGGTCGTTGGCGTCGGCTACGACGCGGGCGATGCTCATCACGGTCATGCCGAGCAGACTGAGGCCGAGGAGGCGTTGCGCTCTGGTCAGGCGGCGAACGCGATCGACCAAGGTGTTGCCGGGCATCTGCGGGACTGCCGGATTGATGGTTTGAGTCATGCCGGCGCCGCCTCCAGTTCGATGGCGTTGATCAGCGCTGCCGAGTGCTGTTGCGTGCGGCGGTTGTGCCAACGCCTCAATGCCTCGTTGACGATGACGACGGTGAGGACGATCACGCCCTTGATGATGTCGATGATCGAACGTGGGATCGTGTTGACCTGCAGAATCCCCGAACTGTGATCGAGGAAGCCGAAGAGCAGCCCCGATATCACGATGCCCACGGGGTGGTTGCGTCCGAGCAGGGCCACGGCGATTCCGTCGAAGCCGTACCCCTCGGCAAGGCCGCGTCGGTAGGCGTGCGAGTCACCCAGCAATCCGGGCATGCCGACCAGACCGGCGATCGCGCCGGACATCAACATCGAGGTCATGATCATCTTCTTGGGGTTGACTCCGGCGACTCGCGCCGCACCCGGGCCGATGCCCGAGGCGCGGAGATGGAAGCCGAACTTCGTCTTCCAGACGACCACCCAGAACACCAGGAGCACGACCAGGACGATGAAGACGAACCCGGTGAGCTTGCCCTTGACCAGCTGTGGAAACCAGGCGGAGCGTGGCAGCTCCTTGGTCTTCACGTTCAAGGTGTCGGCACCCACGACGAAGAACGTGTCGAACATCCAGCTGACGAGCCCGATGGCGATGTAGTTGAGCATGATCGTCGAGATCACTTCGTTGACACCACGCTTGACCTTCAGGACCCCGGCGACTCCTGCCCAGGCGGCGCCGACCACCATGGCCAGCACGAGGCAGAACGTCACGTGCAGGATGGCAGGAAGGCGAACCTGTGTCGCAATGCCTGCGGTGAGCAGCACCGCCAGTCGTGTCTGTCCCTCGACGCCGATGTTGAACAGGCCCATCTTGAACCCGATGGCGACGGCGGTGGCCGACAACATCAACGGCACGGCACGCTTCATCGCGTCGAGGAACGAATCGCGGCTGAGGTCGTAGCTGAACATCTGCCTGTAGACCGTGAACGGGTTGTGCCCGATGAGCGCCAGGAACACGCCGCAAATGGCGAAGGCGATCACCAGAGCCAGCAGCGAGCCCCCGATGGTGATCGCGATGCCCTGCCATTTCTGGCGGTTCTTCATGCGGCCCCCTGCATCTCGCCGGTCATGTACGAGCCGAGCAGCTCAGGGGTCGCCTTCGCCGGATCGAGCATCGCCGTGATCTTGCCGTCGAAGATCACCGCGATCCGATCGGATAGACCGATCAGTTCGTCGAGGTCGGCGGAGATCAACAACACTCCGACCCCCTTGTCCCTGGAGGCCCGAAGTTCGTCCCAGATCGCGGCTTGCGCTCCTACGTCGACGCCGCGAGTTGGGTGTGCTGCAATCAGGACGTGCGTCTCGCTCGACAGCTCGCGACCGACGACGAGCTTCTGCTGATTCCCGCCGGAAAGGGCGAACGCCGGGACCTCGATGCCGGGTGTGCGCACCGAGAAACGATCGACGACCTGCTGACAATCACGTCGTGCACCGGAACCGGAGACGAACGGACCCTTGGACATGCCGGGCGTCTCGTCTCGTCCGAGAAGTGTGTTCTCCCAGAGCGGCGAGTAGAGGAGCAGGGCCTCGCGATGGCGGTCGAAGGGGATGTAGGAGATCCCGAGCTGGCGGCGGTGGTGCACGCTGAGATGGGTGAGATCGGCTCCGTTGAGCTCGATCGTGCCCGAATCGATCGGGCGCAACCCGAGGATCGCTTCACACAGCTCGAACTGCCCGTTGCCCTCGATCCCGGCGATGCCGAGCACCTCGGCGTCGTGGATGGTGAAGCTGGCACGATCGACAATTGCCTTCACGGACCGTGTCGAAATCGACGCGGGCTCGGGAGAGCCCGAAATCCCACCTTTCGCGGCTTCAAGCCTTGCCGAATCAGCTGCGGTCGGGAGGGGTGTGTTGGCGAGACCGCTCCCAAGCGTCTCGACCTCGGCGAGCACCTCCAGATTCGTAACTCGAAGGACCTCCTTCGTGCCTACCTGTGTCGTGCGACCCGAGGGGTCGGGAAGCTCGGAGCCGACCATCAGCTCGGCGAGCCTGCGACGGTTGACGTCTTCGGGGGCGACGGTTGCCACGGTGGTGCCATCGCGAATGACTGTGATCTCGTCGGACACCTTGAGCACTTCGTCGAGCTTGTGGGAGATGAAGATGATCGTGGATCCGTCGGCGACGAGTTGACGGAGAGTGAGGAACAACTCGTCGACCTCTTGCGGTACCAACACCGCCGTCGGTTCGTCGAGGATCAACACCTTGGCGCCGCGAAAGAGCACCTTGAGGATCTCGACACGCTGACGTTCGCCGACGCCAAGCGTCGCCACAAGGGCATCGAGGTTGACATGCGCACCGATCGACCGGGCCAGTTCAGCGAGGCGCTTCTTGGCATCGGCGAGCTTCAGAACACCGTGCTCTGCAGGTTCGGCTCCGAGGATGATGTTCTCGACGACCGTGAGGTTGTCGGCGAGCATGAAGTGCTGGTGCACCATTCCGACGCCCGCTGCAATCGCATCGGTCGGAGACTTGAACTGTGCCTCGTGCCCGAAGACCGAGATGGTTCCCTCGTCGGGCTGATGCATGCCGTACAGCGTGTTCATCAAGGTCGACTTGCCGGCGCCGTTCTCACCGACGATCGCGTGGATCGTGCCGGCCCGGACCCTGAGCGTGATGTCGTGGTTGGCGATGACGCCGGGGAAGGTCTTGCCGATGCCCACCAGTTCGACCGCGTAGCTGCCGTCCATCATGCTGGTATAACACACGAGCCCGGGGCGTGATTGCCCCGGGCTCGTGATGTCAACCTGTCGTTGTGTCAGGGCTTCGTGGGAACCACGATCTTGCCGCTGATGATGTCGGCCTTGTACCCGTCGAGCTTGTCCTTGACGTCGTCGAGGAAGCCACCAGAGGTTGCATAACCCACACCATCGGACTTGAGGTCGAAGGTGATGATGCCGCCCGAGGTGTCACCGTCGGCGACAGCCTTGATGGTCTGGAACACGGCGACGTCGACGTGCTTGAGCATCGAGGTGAGGATGTGCTTCTGCTCATCGGGCTTGGCGATGAGGTACTGGTCGGAGTCGACACCGATGGCCCAGGCGTTGGCGTCGACAGCTGCCTGGATCGTGCCTGCGCCCGAACCACCTGCAGCGGTGTAGATCACGTCGGCGCCGGCGTCGTACCAGCCCGAGGCGATCTCCTTGGCACCGGCGACGTTGCCCCATGCGGAGTTGTCACCTGCTGGTCCGAGGTACTTGCTGTCGATCTTGATGTCGGGATTCACGGCCTTGGCGCCGGCGATGTAACCAGCCTCGAACTTCTTGATGAGGTCGATCTCCTGCCCACCGATGAAGCCGATGTGACCGGTCTTGCTCTTCAGCGCGGCCGCTGCCCCGACGAGGAACGAGCCCTCGTTCTCGGCGAACACCAGGCTGCGTACGTTCGGTGCATCGACGACCGAGTCGACGATGGCGAACGTCGTGTTCGGGTTGTCCTTGGCCAGCGCAAGCATCGGATCGCCGAACAGGAAGCCGACGCCGATGATCGGGTTGGCCTTCTGCTGAACGAGCAATGCGAGGTTGCTGGCACGGTCTTCGTCCTTGGTTGCCTCGAGCTCGATCTTCTTGACGCCCAGCTCGCTGACTGCTTGGTCGAGGCCGCGTCCGGCGGAGTCGTTGAACGTGCCATCGCCACGGCCACCGGTGTCGAACGCGACACCGACGGTGACGTCGCTCGCCGAGGCCGGCGTGGTGCCCGCCTCGGTGCTCGGCGTGGTACTCGCCGTGGTGGCGCCCGATGCCTGAGTGGTTGTCGGAGCGGTGGTGGATTCCGACTTGCTGTCGGACCCACATGCTGCGGCCAGTAGGCCGAGCGCAGCGATGACCGCGAGCGATGTGAATCGCTTGCTTGTGCGCATTTGGTTCTCCCCCTTGGAGTCTTGAATGTGATGGACGGGAATATCCAGCCCGCATTGTAGTCAGCGGGGGGAGCCCCCGTCCCTACCCCTTGGTCCCGTAGTATTGACCGAGGTAGACGATGTACATCGCCCCAGTGCAACCACCGAACCAGCGCCTGCCTGATCGTGTGTACGCGGCGCGGCGCCTCGTTGCGGCAATCGTGGTGCTGGCGGCCTCGTTTCTCGTCTACTCCGTCGTCACGGCCGTCTTCGCCGGTCCCGACAACCACACGCAGGCCGCTCCTACCGCCCCTAGCACCTCGTTCGTGGTCGACACGCCGGTAGGGCTCGTGCCTGCGGGCTCGACCACGACTTCGAGCTCGACGACGACGACGGAGTTGAAGCCGAAGGAGAAAACCGTTCCGACAGCAGCCGACCCGGCCGAGTTGTACGTCGCCGGCGACAGCGACGCCGGTACCTTCGGGCCTTACCTCGACAAGCTGATGAAGCAGACGGGCGTCGTCACCACAACCCTCGACTACAAGGTGTCGTCGGGTCTGAGCAGGCCAGACTTCTTCGACTGGCCCTCCTACTTCGCCCAGCGGATTCCCGCGGTCAACCCCGACATCGTGGTGGTCACCTTTGGTGGCAACGACGCCCAGGGCCTACGCAACCTCGACAAGAGCTGGGCGGTGCAGCACGCCCCGGGCTCAGGTGGCGACGACACCGATTGGCGAGCCGAGTACGGCAAGCGAGTCGGGGCGGCGATGGACTACCTGGGTGGCGACAACCGCACCCTGATCTGGGTCGGAATCCCAAACGACGACAACCCCGATGTCACCGCCAGGCTGCAGGTGCAGAACGAGGTGGTCATGGCCGAGGCCGCCAAGCGGCCGAAGGTGGTGTTCATCGACACGTGGAAACGCTTCTCCGGGCTCAGCGGCGGCTTTGCCCCCGACGTGCAGGATCCCCGCGACGGAGTGTTCAAGCCGGTCCGCCGTGAGGATGGCTTCCACCTCAACACCACCGGAGCCGAGATCCTCGCCCTCGACATCGCCGAGGCGATTCGCACCGAGCTGCGAGCCCGCGGCGCCAACCTCTAGCGAAGCAGGTCACCGATTCTTCGCTCCGGGCGGAGGATTCGTGACCTGTCAGGCCGCGGTTGCTGCTCCAGCGGCGCGCAACACGTCGAGCATCCAGCGAGGTCGGCCGAAGACATCGTCGTAGGTGAACGTCAGGACTCGCTTGTTGCGCAGCGTCAACTCCGTGTGTCGTTGGGCGTCGCGTTGTCGCTGCACACGAGAGGCGTGGGTACCGTGCCCGGCAAGCTCGACCACCAGACCGTTGGCGAACTCGGCGTCGACGCGTGCCAAGGTTCGCGACCCGGCACGGTAGGTGCGCTGCAGTTGTGGCCGCGGAAAGTCCGCTTGACGAAGAATTGCCAGGAATCGGCGTTCGAGAGCGCTCTCGCCGCCGGTGTCGATCAGTGCGCCGAGGAGTCGCTGCCGGTGCGGTGCATTCGACGCAAGATCGCGAATGACGCGCTCGCGAAGGCGCTTCTCGTTGACGAGTCGCATGCGGATGGCAGAGTCGATGGCGTTGTGGATCTCTGCCGAGGTGAATCGGAACAGGAGAGCATCGAGGATGAGCCGCTCGGCACTCACACAGCGGAGACCATCGATCATCACCACGTCGCCGGCGAGCAACGGGCGTGAGCTCATCCTGGTGGTCGGTGTGCGGGCGCGGTTGCGGTACGACTTCGGCACCCAGATCTCGGTGGGTCCGCGCTGGAAGCCGTCGAGGCAATGGAGTGCTGCCCCGGATCGCCCCGCGAGTGCGGCCGCGGGGCCGAGATCCCCGAGCCCCGAGGCCAGACTCGTCTGCCAGGTGATCGGGGTGCCGGCGAAGGCGAACGTGCGCAGGCCGAGCCGGCGAATGCGCCCGTCAGCGAGCCAGTCGAGTCGCAGGCGGTCGGAGATGCCGGCCTCGTGGGCCATTGTCGTGGTGAACACGCCGTGACGATCGGCGGCTACCGCCGCAAGAGATGCGAATCGTTCGTCCATGTCGAGATGATTGCAAAGGGGTCTCACAGCCACCCTTGCACGAGGCAGGTCACCGATTCTCCGCTTCTGGCGGAGAATCGGTGAACAGCGAGGCCGCGCGAGTTGGAGATGCTCCGGTCAGAGGCTGGCATCGTCGGCGGGGCGGAAGACGAGCTTCAGGTCGCCGAGCTTCACGAGCGTTGCCGCGATCCATCCGCCGAGGGCGCCGAAATGGTCGTCGAGCAGGTTGCTGGCGCCATCGGCGAGCGTTTCTTCGGCGAGCTCGTAGAGACCCTCGTAGGTCACCTCGACCGCGTATTCAGGACTGCTGTCGAGGCCGTCGAAGTGGCCGATCTCGACGGTCAGCCCGGCTCGCTCGAGCCGTTCGTTGCCGATCAGCGGACTGGTCGACGGCATGGCGGGTTGCACGAGCGACGGTTGCGGCTGGGCGATCAATCGCTGCACTCGAAAGACGATCTCCATCTCGATGGCCGGCTGCCGGTCGAGCACTTCGTCGACGCACCAGCTGCGGTAGGCCGTCTGGCTCCAACTCGGCCAGTCGAAGTTGATGTGGGCGACAACTCGCGGCGGTTGCCCTTCGCCGGGGAGGCCGTACGAGGTCTCCCACGACAGGTCGCCCAGCAGCACATCGACCTGGAAGTGCTCGTCGAACGCTTGCCGCTCGAGGAACGCAGCCTCGAACGCATCGCGCAGCGCGCTGATCGCGTCGGTGAACACATGGTCGAGCATCGAACGCTGACGCTACCGCGCCGACGCTACGGTGGGGTCATGCCGCTCGTTGTCGTGTCCCGTTCCGAAGGCGTCGCCACCCTGACGTTGAACAATCCGGCAGAGCGCAACACGCTCACGGCAGCGATGGTCGCCGAGATCGTGGCCGCGATGGACGAGATCGAGAGCGACCAGTCCATCGGCGCAATCGTGGTCACCGGTGCTCCACCGGCGTTCTGTGCGGGAGCAAACCTCGGCAATCTCGCCGAGGCGGGTGAGACGAGCCTCGGTGCCATCTACGAAGGCTTTCTGCGCATCGCCCGCAGTCCCTTGCCAACACTTGCCGCGGTCAACGGTGCGGCCGTCGGAGCGGGCATGAACGTGGCGCTCGGCTGCGATGTCAGGATCGCCGCACGACGCGCCAAGTTCGACACCAGGTTCCTGCAGATCGGATTGCATCCCGGTGGCGGACACACGTGGATGCTGCGTCGCATCGGCGGCCCGCAACTGGCGATGGCCGCCGTCGTGTTCGGTGAGGTGATGGACGGCGAGGAAGCGGCGCGAGTCGGGCTTGCCCACCGATGCGTCGACGACGACGAGTTGCTCGATGCCGCGCAGGCCATGGCCGGGCGAGCCGCGAGCGCACCGCGGGAGCTGGCGATCGAGACCAAGCGCACGATCCAGGCCATGGCCGACATCGTCGACCACACCGCCGCCGTCAAACGCGAACTGGAGCCTCAGTTGTGGAGCACCCGGCAGTCGTGGTTCACCGAACGGCTCGCCGCGTTGCAGGCCAAGATCAGCTCCAAGCCGAGCTGAGCGTCCACCCAAAAACCGCGCACGATTGTTACGCAACGCGTCTTTCGCATCCCGGGGGGTGGGACTACCGTTGATTTACGGATAGCTCCCAAGACCGTACATTCCGACAAACAACGGAGGTACTTCATGAGCCAGCGCCATCGCAGTCAAGAGGCGATCCCCCCGCCGAAGATGGACTCGCGAGCCCACGCCCACAACGAGCGGCATCGCATACACAGCGAGCTGAGCGCAGTGACAGCGCAGGTCAGTGCCGGTTACGAACCAGATGAGGTGCACGAGCCAGGCAGAGCCTGGGTGCCGGCACACCATCACGACTCAGAAAAGGCGAAAGCAAAGGCGGATACAGGTGGTGCCCTGAAGCGTCACTGGAAGATGAAGATGTGGAAGCGGCGCACAAGCATGCGACAGGCAAAGGCGCAGGCGTTCCACATCGCCAGCGAGTAGGCGGCGTTACAACCAGTTCGAGGTCATCTCGCCTCGGCGCATGTCCCACTCCTCGGCGGTGATGGCAAAGCGAATGTGGTCTTCCCACGCGCCATTGATCTCCAGGTAGCGGAGGGCGACGCCTTCTTCGCGTATGTCCATCACCTCCATCACACGGCGGCTGTTGGTGTTGCGCGGCACGATGCAGATCTCCAACCGGTGGAGATGCAACTCATCGAAGGCGAATCTGGAGATGACCGCGAAGCCTTCGGCGATGTATCTGTTGCCGGCGTGGCGCTCGTCGATCCAGTAGCCGACGACTCCACACTGGAACGCGCCGCGAACCACGTTGTTGATGTTGATCTCGCCGGCGAAGGCGTTGTCGACGAACAACCCGAACCCGTAGGCGCTCCCCACCTGGCGCTCGCGGTCGCGGGTTGCGCACCGTGAGGTGAAGGCGTCGCGGTGTCGCGTCGGGTCGGAGATGCTGTTGGCACGCAAGGGTTCCCATGGGGTGAGCCAGTGTTCGTTGCGGACCCGCACCTCGGTCCACTGTGGAAAGTCGGTGGACACGAGCGGTCGGAGCATGACTCGTTTGCCGTAGAGGCGCATTCCGGGCTCGACGGATATCGATGGGTGCAACCCGCCGCGACGACCAAAGGTCATGACAATCTCCCGACGCCGACCTCGTCGAGGTGGAGGTGGCGCATCAAGGCGACCACGATGCAACAGGTGGCCACGATCGTGTCGACGGCCGCGGCCGGCAGCCCCGGGTTGCGGGACCGCTCGATCGACGTCTCGGTGGCAACCGTGCGGAAGACGTCTTCGGCTGCTGCCCGAGCGAGGGGAAACGGAAAGGGAGGGGCACCGCCGAACTCGACGGCAGCAATCACTTCTGCATGTTCGCCGACGATGTCGACCTCGTCAGCCTCCACGGCGCCTGGCAGTGCCCGCAACATGTCGTCGAGGTGATCGACGACCGCGCCGATTGCGTTGGTGAGCTCCTCAGGCCTCGGTGGATCAGAGGCGAACTCGCTGCTGGTGAGCGACACGGCACCAATCGGGATGACGTGCCGCCGACCGTCGAGATCGACCAGCGTGGAGTCGTCGCCGAGTCGGACCGTGACCGTGTTCATGGTCGATCGTCCACCGGAGGCGCGGCCGACTCGGCCAGCTGTCGAGCAACCCATGCTCCGACAGGATCGTCGCCGCCCGTCAGGAACCAGGCATAGTGGGCGTGCAGGCACTTGACGCCTGCTCGCGTGCCACCGACGCCGCCGTGCGGACGAGGACCCACGTGATCGACCGGCAATGCGGCGTCACGCTCGGCGGCGTAACGCCTGTGCGCGTCGGCGATCTCTGCCGGGTCGACTTCTGCTTCTGCTCGCCGCACCGCCCCGGTGGACTCGAGCCGGCTGATGGCCAGGACCTCTCGTCGGCCCACCAGCCAATATCGCGTCGGCATTGGCTCGCCGTCGTCGAGCAGCGGACCATTGCGAAGCACCACCGGTTCGCCCGTGGCATTTCGTACCACGACCTCGAACGGGCCGCGCGGTGGCCTGCCGATCAACTCGCGGACGGCAGCGACGTCGTCGCTCACGTCGCTAGCGGCGGCGGAGGCGTCGTACAACGATCCAGAGCACTACCAGGCCACCGACCAGCGGTAGGAGGCGCTTGAGAATCGCCGAGCCGGCGACGTCGGAGAGTTCGATCGGTGCTGCGGCCGGCCCGTCGATCTTGCGAACGGTGGGCGCAGCAGCGGTCTTGTTGTTGCCGTTGTTGGAAGCGCGCCCAGCAGCGGTGGGGGCGGCTGCGGCCTCGTCGGCACGTGGCTCCGCGGCGGCTTCGGCGGGTGAGTCGGCCGCCGGCGGTTGCTGGTCGAGCATCGTGTTGAGGTTGGTGGCGAACTGGTTCATGAGCTTCTTGCTGACGTCGCCCATGATGCCCCGTCCGAACTGTGCGACCTTGCCGGTGACGTGCAGGTCGGTCTCGACGACGCACTTCGTGGTTCCCGCATCGATCGATTCGAGTTGCGCCGTGATCAGCGCGCTCGCGTTTCCCTTGCCGGTCGTGTCGCGTCCCTCGGCCTTCAGCACTGCGCGGTGCGCCGTGTCGTCGCGCTCGACGAAGTTGGCCTGGCCTTTGAACGCCGTCGAGATCGCCCCGAGCTTGACCTTGACGACGCCGCGAAATATGTCACCTTCGATCTCCTCCAGCGCAGCCCCAGGCATGCAGGGCGCGATTCGCTCGACCTCGGTCAACACGTCCCACGTCTCCTTGATCGGTCGGTGAACAGTGAATTCGTTCAGAAGTTTGTCCATTGTCCGAGATCCTCCAACGTGTCGATATCAGCCGCTGAGCCCTCGCACGCTAACTCATCGATCCATTCGGGATGAAGGCGCATCAGGGTTCTCGCGCCCTCGTCGCCGTCAGCCGGCAGCAGTGGCCACACGGATCGATGCAACCGTACGGGGTTGGGCCCCCGGGCGCCGCCGTAGGTGGCGACGACGATGGGTGCAGATGACGCTGCGTTGGCAATGGCTTGCCATGCGGTCGCCGGGATGAACGGCTGATCGGCAAGGCCGACGACGACGTGCTCGCACCCTCGGCTCGACGCCTCGGTCAGACCCAGCTGCAGTGAACCGGCCTGCCCCTGCTGCCACCGCGGGTTGTCGACGACCGTCACCAACGGATCGGCGATGCCGAGTTCGACGGCCCCCGTGACGACGATCACACCCTCGGAAAAACCGGCTTCCAGGACATGATCGAGAGCCTGGCGGAACACCGGGCGACCGTTGAGCATCGCCAGCAACTTGTGCGTCGGCCCGCTGAACCGGGTTCCCCCGCCGGCGGCCAGGAGCACGGCGAGCGTCGTCACTGGGCCCAGCATACGGCGACCGCTGCTGGGACCTAGAGCCCCTTTGCCCCACGTCCAGGTGCCCTGTTGACCACACAGATTGCTCACCACGATGGTGATCAGCGGGCAGGAGCGATGGGTCCTCAATCCATCGGATGTAGAGGCCCGTTGACATGCGCCGCAGAGCAAGGGAAGAGTCTTGGGTTGATTATTGCGGTTTGATGACGATAGGTTGTCATATCAACACCGGGCCGATGCGGCGTTCGTATGTCGCCAGGCCTGTTACTGCAGACGGAGCGGTGGCGTTCGAGTATGGCGCTTTCGCCGGGCCAGCGGAGTTCTTCCGGGGGCACGACCAGAGCACCGGCCCGGGGCGGGCGGGTGCGAAATGCACAAAGGGACGCCACAACATGACAGTTCGTCAGAGGTTCGCAACACTTCTAGTCGCGTGTGCTCTGCTGTTCGGCGGCGCCGTGACGTTCGGCGTCGGTTCGGCGAGCGCGGCATCGGCCGCGACCCGCGTCGAGGCAGCAACGTCGGATGAGATCTCGGTCGCCGCGGCGAGTGCGCTCGCGGCAATGGGGACCAACCAGTTCCCGGTCCTCCTCAGCAACGTGGCGTCTGCCGCTGCCCAGCGGCTGGAGGTCGACTCCGGTCGCCTATTCACCGCCTGGGCGACCGCAGATCGGCCCCACCAGATCGCTCTCTTGTCCGCGCTCACCCAGGTCGGTGTGCCATACCGACGAAACGCCAGCAAGGTCGGCGTGGCCTTCGATTGTTCCGGCCTCACGCTCTGGGCGTGGAGTCAATCCGGGGTCGCCCTGGCGCACAACAGCACCAGGCAGCTTCGCACTGCCGACGCCCGTACTCGTGATACCGCCGAGGCAGGCGATCTCGTGTACTACCCCGGGCACGTGATGCTGTGGCTGGGAGTCGACGACTACATCGTCCACGCCCCTCAGCGCGGTGTGCCTGTCGAGGTCGGCCAGATCAGCAATCGGCGGGTCAAGCGGGCCAAGTTCGGCGATCCGCTGGGCTGATCGTCAGGCGTGGATCGGCCCGCTCGCCTCGCGTAGCGATGGCGTGGCCCGCCCAGTGCGGCGGGCAATGATCTCGGCACAGATCGAGATGGCAGTCTCCTCTGGGGTTCGCGCCCCGAGATCGAGACCGATGGGAGACATGAGCCGCTCGAGCTGCTCGGGCCGGTCGATGCCAACCTCGGCAAGCCGTTCCATTCGCTTGGCGTGTGTCTTTCGGCTGCCCATCACACCGATGTAGCCGACCCGCGTGGCGAGCGCGCCCTGCACCGCGGGCACATCGAACTTGGGGTCGTGGGTCAATATGCACACCGCATCGCGCTGGCTCAGGCTGGAGCCTCGTTCGGCGAACACCGGACCCGGCCACGTGACGATGACCTCGTCGGCCATCGGGAAGCGCCGGCGCGTCGCGAACACCTCACGGGCATCGCAAACGACCACGCGATAGCCCAGGATCTTGGCCACCTTCGCGAGTGCGGCAGTGAAGTCGACCGCTCCGAAGATCCACATCTGCGGTGGCGGCGCCCAGCTCTCCACGAAGATCCGCACCGTCGGGGTGTTGATCAGGTCTTCGGGAGTGGTCTGACCCTCCGGGCCGTAGTTGCGGATGCCGCTGCGACCGGCTTCGAGCTCGGCGACTGCGTCGCGACCGACGATTCGGGTGAGCTCGGGAGTGCCGAGATCCCCGATGGGGTCGTCGCCCGTGGTGACGATGAGCTTGGCCCCGACGTGTGGACCGTCAACCACTGTGGCCAGGGCGACCGGCTGGTTGGATCTGATCCGCTCGCGCAGGAGTTCGTAGATCATTGCCAGCTCACCAATCGAGCGGCTCGACGAACAGCCGGATGGTTCCTCCGCACGTCAGACCGACGGCGAAGGCGTCGTCGTCGCTGTACCCGAACGTGATGATTCGGGGCTCGGCATCGCCGTTGAGGATCGCCAAGGCCTCGCTGACCACGGCCCCCTCGACGCAGCCGCCGCTGACGGAACCGGCCACTTCGCCGTCGATGTTGACCGCCATCGCCGCGCCCGGTTCGCGCGGCCCGGAGCCCTCGATGTCGACGACGCGGGCGATCGCCACCGGCTTGCCCGCAGACCGCCAGCGGTCGATGTCGTCGAGCAGTTCGCGCATCAGGACCTCCTCGACGAGACGCCGGCGATCACGTTGGCCAGTTCTTCCATTGCCACGAGCGAATGACCTTCCACGAAGTGATCAACATACGGCAACGCGGCCGCCATGCCACGGGCCAGAGGCGCATAACCGGGTGTGACCTTCAGCGGGTTGACCCAGATCAGGTCGTACGTCACCCGTTGCAGACGGCACATCTGTTCGCCCAGCACCGCCGGGTCGCCGCGGTCCCAGCCGTCGCTGAGGATGACCACGATGGCCCCACGGGCCATGCCCCTGACGCCCCACTCGTCGTTGAACCGGCGGAGGCATTCGCCGAGACGGGTGCCTCCGCTCCAGTCCTGGACGCGCTGGCTGGCTTGCCGCAGCGCGAGGTCGGGATCGCGGCTGTTGAGCTCCTTGGTGACCCTGGTGAGCCGCGTACCGAGCGCGAAGGCCTCGACACGTTGCCGCCCAGCGACGGCGGCATGGACGAAACGCAACATCGCCCGCGCGTAGGGCTCCATCGACCCGCTGACGTCGAGCAACAGGACCAAACGGCGCAGCCGATCGCCCGGCTCGCGCCAATGCCGGCGGATCGGCTCGCCGCCCGCACCGATCGCGCTACGCAGCGTTCGGCGAAGATCCGGACGTCCGCTGCGCGACGCCGGGCCGTACCTGAAACTGCGTCGCGGCGGTCCGACGAAACGTAGGCGGCTCATGAGCTGCTGGGCTTGCTGCAGCTCATCGTCGTCGTAGGCGCCGAAGTCCTTGTTGCGGAGCACTTCGACCGCTGAGAAGCGCAGGGTGAGCGTGGGATCGTCGTTGGCTGCCGATGCCTCGTCGTTGTCGTCCTCGTCGTCGCTGTCGTCGTCGGTGGCCAAGGTGATCTTCACGACCTCGGCCTCTTCTTCAACAGGGTTCGAATGGGCCTGGTCCCAGAACACGGTGAATGCCCGATCGAACAGATCGAGATCCTCGGGGCGGTGCACGAGCGTCGAGCGCGCCGCCCAGTAGACGTTGGTGCGCTCGGAGATGCCGACTCGACCGAGGGCCTCGACGAACATCAGCACACTTCCGATCGGGACTCGCAGCGAGGCGCCGCGAAGGATGCGGGCGAAGGCGACGGCCATCCGTTCCGCCGGTGTTGCCGCGAGCTGAGTGGTGCTCAAGACTGCTGCATGCTCCGCTCGAAGGCTTGCTTCACCATGTCGGCGATTCCGTGCTGGCGCGTGCGCTCTTGATCTTCGCGGTACTTCACGACCGTGCCCAGCGTGGCATCGACCGTGGCTTCGTCGAGCTCCGTCACGCCCAACGCTGCCAGCGCCTGGGCCCAGTCGATGGTCTCGGCGACACCCGGCGGCTTGTACAGGTTGAGGCCGCGTATCGCCTCGACGGCCGCGGCCACCTGACGGGCGAGCGGCTCGATCACGTTGGGAACGCGCATGCGCACGATCTTCACTTCGCGTTCGAAGTCGGGATGCTCGACCCAGTGATAGAGACAGCGCCGCTTCAGGGCGTCGTGGACGTCGCGGGTTCGATTGGACGTCAAGATGACGATCGGGGGACGAGTGGTCGTGAACTTACCGAGCTCGGGAATGGTGATCTGGTAGTCCGACAGCATCTCCAGGAGGTATGCCTCGAACTCGTCGTCGGCTCGGTCGATCTCGTCGATCAACAGCACAGGTGGTGTCTCGCCGCGGTGGTCGATCGCCTGCAGCAGGGCGCGCTTGAGCAGGAACCGCTCGTTGTACAGCTGTTCCTCCAAGGCGCCGGTTCCGACACCGCGCGCCTCGCCGCTCGCCTCGGCGGCACGCAGGTGGAGCAGCTGGCGCGAGTAGTCCCAGTCGTACACCGCTTGGGCTGCATCGATCCCTTCGTAGCACTGCAAGCGAATGAGCTCACCGCCCGTCCATCGGCTGATCACCTTGGCGACCTCGGTCTTGCCGACGCCCGCCTCGCCTTCCAACAGGAGTGGACGTTTCAGGGTGAGGGCGAGGAACACCGATGTGGCCAAGCCGTCGTCGGGCAGGTAGCCGTGCAGGCTGAGCGCTTGCGAAACATCGGCGGGTGAAGTGGGTGTGACAGCCATTACCGGACAGGCTAGAGGCGATGCCATGCTGAGAGCGTGGTACATCGCTTCGTCGTGCACGCCCCGAAGGCGCGCCGCATCTCCGTTTTCGTGCAGCGTGCCGGCGCGCTCGATGTGTCGGTCGTTGCCATGGCGCGTTCATCGGACGAGAGCGAATGGCACGGCGAAGCCGAAGCCGACGACGGCGACGTCTACTGGATCGTCGCCGATGGGTCCGGTCCGCTGCTCGACCCTCAGTCGATGGATGTCGTCATGACAACGGACGGTCCACGCAGCGTGATCCGCAACCGTTGGCCCAAGCAACCTCCGCTGGCCGACCAGCACCGCGACCCGGTGGTCTACGAGGTTCACGTGCGCGGGTTTGCGGGCACGTTCGCGGGTTGCGCCGACCGACTCGCCTACCTCGCCGACCTCGGCGTGAACGTGATCGAGCTGATGCCGGTGCACCCGTTCGACCCGTCCGACAACTACTGGGGCTACATGCCGCTGGTGTGGGGCGCGGTCCACCGACCATACGCAGCGGGCTCCGACGCTCCGGGAGAGCTGGCTTCGTTCGTCGAGGCCGCTCACTCACACGGGCTCGAGGTGTGGCTCGACGTGGTCTTCAACCACACCGGGGAGGGTGACGCCACGATGCCGACGTTGTCGCTGCGTGGACTCGACGATGCCAACGCCTACTTGCATCGCGCCGACGGCTCGTACAACGACGACAGTGGATGCGGCAACGTCTCGAACCCCTCTGACCCGTACATCAGGCAACTGGTCGTCACCGCGCTCGACCGTTTCGCCGATCTCGGCATCGACGGGTTCCGGTTCGACCTTGCCTCCTTGCTCACTCGCGACGACTGGGGCTTGGTCGACCGAATCACACACTGGGCCGCGCATCGCCGAGTACGTCTGATCGCCGAACCATGGGACCTCGCCGTCTACCAGGTCGGCAAGTGGCCTCCGCCGTGGTTGCAGTGGAACGATCGATTTCGCGACGAGGTGCGTGGTTTCGTGCGTGGCGAGCCGGGGCTGGTGCAATCGGTGACGGAACGGTTGCAGGGCAGTCCCGATCTCTTCGCAAACGCGCCCGACAGCAGTGTCAACTTCATCACCGCGCACGACGGACTGACCATGCACGATCTGACGATCGTCACCAGCGACCATCACCACTCCTGGGATTGCGGCGACGCCCTCCGGCTCCAACAACTGAAGAACTACTTCACGATGTTGCTGCTGTCGGCGGGCACGCCGATGTTCGTTATGGGCGACGAGTTCGCCCGGACACAGGACGGCAACGACAACCCGTACAACATCGACAGCGTCGTGACCCGAGTCGACTGGAACCGCCTCGACTCGTGGTCGGAGCTGCACGATTACGTGCGTCGATTGCTGCAACTGCGCCGGCTGCACCCACCGGCCAACTTTCGCTTCTACGGCCTCGACGGGGTGCTCGACACGTCGCTCGAATCGCGGGCGCTTGGCTGGACTGCCGGCGGTTTGTACGTGACGGTCAACGCCGGCTGGGCGCCGGCGAGCTTCGTCTTCCAGGAGGACGGGCCGTGGCTCCAAGCCCTGTCGAGCGTTGCGCCCGACGCCACAACGCTGGCGCCACGTTCAGTGGTTGTGTGGCACAGGCAGTGAGCGCTTTATCGGGACCAACGTCCCTGTCGCACACGAGGGGGCCGGATCACAATGCTCATTGGGCCTCCGGCGCTGACGTCCCCAAGTACTCCAGCAGCGCTGAAGCGGGCTCGAATTGCCGTCGGCTTCGTCGGTCTCGTGTTCCGGTGAGACCTACGAAGCCGGCTGGTATTTCGCCTCAGGATTCGGCTTGACGGATGACAGCCACCGGACAGGTCGCGTGGTGCGCCACGGTGCGGCTGACGGACCCCAGGAGTGTCGAGCGCACAGCACCGCGACCTCGCGAGCCAACGACGACGAGATCCGCGTCGGCGGCTTCCTCCAGCAACGCCTCTGCCGGGGTTTGCTCGATCAGCCTGGCGTGCACGTGCAGCGCTCCCCCGTTCAGACGAGGTCCCAGTGATTCGAGGCCCGCCTTGAGCTCTTCCATGGCGTCGAGTTGCATCTGCGTGCGAGGCCCGCTGACCGAGGTGAGTTCGCCGCTGTACGGATAGATCCATCCGTGGACGGCCGTCAATTCGGCGCCGGAAACGAGAGCTTCGTTGTATGCCCATTCCAGGGCCTGCAAGGAGCTCGGCGAGCCGTCGACGCCGACGACGATCTTCGCCATGGTCGATCCGATCTCGGCCACCGGCTTCGCCGGAACGATGATCACGGGCACGTGCGAGCGGTGAACCACGCTCATCGCCACCGAACCGAGCAGGCCGTCGATGACGCCGGTGTGACCGGTCGCGCCGACGACGATCTCGTCGCCCTGGCGGGCAGAGTCGGAAATGGCAATCGCCGCCGCTGCCATCGCCGTCACCCCGTTCACGACGATCGTGGGGTCGATCTCGCCAACGATGTCTACAGCTCGGCCCACGATTGCGGCGGCGCTCTCCCTGAACATGTCGATGTCGTCGGGCGTCGGATACACCGCACCTTCGGGACTGCCGTACACGGGCACGCTGTAGCACGACACGGCGATGATCTCCGCCTTGCGGCGGCCTGCCTCGAACGCAGCCCACCGCAATGCAACGATGGACGGAGCAGATCCATCTACACCGACAATGATCCTGTTCGTCATGTCGTGATCATGCTCCGCCCGATCCCGAATTCGGAAGCCGCCGAGGTCCCGCGGTTCAGGACTTTGGTCCGCGGTACAGATCCCACTCGACCGAGAATCCATCGGTGGAATCGCGGCCCACGAATCGACGTCCGCTGACGGTCGTGATCCCGAGCAGTAGCCAGACGTGTCGACCGTCGGCGATCCACGGTTCGGGCACAGGAAGGTCGTCGGGTTCGTGGCTCCTACGCAGCGTGCCGCGCATCAGCACGCTCCACGCGGTTCGGGCTCCGGCGTCGATCTGGTCGACCTCGAACGATGCAGGCCCGGAGTAGCTGGCCAGCAGCGAACCAGGGCCCGTGCGGACGACGATGAAGGAGGAGGCGTCGTCGCGGTGCAACTTGAAGCTGACCGGGTAGGCGATCGGCGTGTCGCCGTCGAGGAAGCACAACCGTCCGGCGGATTCGGCACTGACGAGGTCGAAGCACTCCCAGGTGGGCAGGTCGGCGCGGTGCGGATCGCTCATGGTCACCTCCAATGTCGGGCCCATGGCACAACGGCGACGGTGCAGGGCGCATGTTGGACTACCTTGCGGCTCACCGATCCGAGCAGCAAAGAACGAAGACCGCCGCGACCACGGGAACCGACGACGATGAGGTCGGCGTTCGTCGCCGCGTCGATGAGGACATCGGAGGTGATCCCTTCGAGAACGTGCGTCGCCTCGATGGACGCCTGATGCTCCTCGCTCAACTGGGCCACGACGCTGTCGGCCAGTGCTGTGGCGTCGCGCTGCATCTCGGCCTGTGGCGATCCGAAGACCGCATCCTTGGTCCGGTACGGATACTCCCAGGCATGGACGAGTTCGACTGCCGCACCAGTCTTGACGGCGAGCTGGCACGCCCATTCCAAGGCGGTCCTGGATTCGTCGTGTCCATCGATGCCGACGACGATCCGATTCAACGGAGCGTTGTACGCGACCGGTCCGTGCACCACGACAACCGGCCCATGACTGCGGTGCACGACTCCGGTGGCCACCGAGCCGAGCACGTCGGTCATTCGTCCTTTGTGAGACGTGGCCGACACGACCAGAACATCGCCGGGCGGGGTTGCCTCCACCAGACCGACGACCGGTGTGCCGACGACAGCCGTACCCGAAACCGAGATCCCGAGATCGAAGGCGTTGGCGTCGTCGATGGCACGATTGTTGACGTCGAGACCTTGTCGCAACAGGTCGTCGAACGTTGAACCGAGCGGAAGGGCGGGCACACCTGCTGCGGTGTAGACCGCGGGGATCTCAGTGACGGTGACGATCTTCAGCGGCAACTCGGTTCGCCACGCATGATGCGTTGCCCAGATGAGTGCCTCGAACGAACCCTCCGAGCCGTCGACCCCGA
Source organism: Ilumatobacteraceae bacterium (assembly GCA_963720775.1). Taxonomy (GTDB): domain Bacteria; phylum Actinomycetota; class Acidimicrobiia; order Acidimicrobiales; family Ilumatobacteraceae; genus JAENVT01. Next base: position 454,668 of record CAVRGR010000006.1, read on the forward strand.
CCACGACTGACTTGGCTGACACGGCGTCGGCGACCGCTGACTGGGCAGCACTCGCATGTGGGTCGGACGGCATGACGGGTTACTCCTCGACGATGAGGGCAGTGACCATACCGAACATACCGGTAGAGGTCTCGGTGTGGGTCAGGATGTGGCAGTTCCAGGCCCAAACTCCAGGGTTCTCGGCCAGCGCCAAGGCGGTCACCGAAACGATGAACGCGAACCAACCGAGGACTGACCTGTCTTCTTTCGCCATGGGGGTCATGCTGACGACCACACCATGCAGCCAGTAGGGCATCTCGACGTCGCCCGGAGGGACCAATGTCCCGGTCAGACCCGAGGCTGTCCCATCGCTGACGCGGAGCCGCCGATGGCATCGAGAACCTCGAACATCGCCTCCAGCGAATGGCCGCTGATGAACGCGTCGATGTGCGGTAGAGCCGCAGCCATTCCGCCGACGAGAGGCTCGTAGTCGCTGGCCTGCTTGCGTGGGTTGACCCAGACGACCCGGTGGGCCAGTCGGGAGAGTCGCTCCATCTGTTCGGCCACCAGCCCCGGGTTGCCGGAGTCCCAACCGTCGGACACGATCAGCAGCACAGCGCCCCGAGCGAGGCCGCGTCGGCCCCAGCCGTCGTTGAACGCCTTCAACGCCTCGCCGAGGCGCGTGCCTCCCGCCCAGTCAGGGGCACTGGCCGCGGCGCGTTGCAGGGCGACGTTGGGGTCGCGGATCCGCAAGTGGCGGGTGAGCCTTGTCAATCGGGTGGCAAAGACGAACGTCTCCGCGTTGGCGCCGCCGACCGCGCAGTGAAGTAGTTGGAGGTACGCGCGCGCGTACGGCTCCATCGAGCCGGAGATGTCGGCCAGCAGCACGAGACGTCGTGGTCGCGTGGTGCGACGGCGCAGAACCTGTTCGACGGGATCCCCGGCGGTTCGCTGACTCCGACGAATCGTGGCGCGCATGTCGAGGCGCCTCCCTGTCGACGAATGCTGCGTGCGTCGCCGCGTTCGTGTGGGGGGAGCAAGCCTCATCCGGGCCATCAGCGTGCGCAGGGTCAGCAGCTCCATCGGCGAGAGTGCTGCGTAGTCGGCGGTGTGCAGGTACTCGTCGCCGCTCACCGTCATCGCCAGCGTCTCGCCGGCGACCGCTTCGCCGTCGTCGAATCGATGGGCGTCTCCGGCGCGTCCGGCGCCAGTCGCGCTCTGCTGTGCGTCAGAGGTCTGTGCACTGCTCTGCACCCGCGGTTTGTTGCGAGTCGTCGGTGCATCCAGGTCGCCACGATTGTCGGCCTGGTCCGCGAGCTCCCCGAAGAAGCGTCCGAACACCCGATCGAATCGTTCGAGCTGCTCGTGTCCGCTGACCAGGGTGATCCGCGCCGCCCAGTAGACGTCGTCGTAGGTGGCCGGCGCAGTGAGGTCGAGGGCGGCGGCAAAGCGCCCGGAGCGCTCCGGCGTCACCGGGATGCCGGCCGAGTGCAGCCGGTCGCCGAACGTTGCGGCGATCGTGGCGAGATCGACCATTGGCGAGTGTCCCGGCGGGGACTCAGTCCGATCCCGTGGCGACCCAACGAGCCCCGCGCCGGATCACGAGATCGAGGTCTTCGCGGTACTTCATCACCGACCCCAAGGTGCGTTCCACCGCCGTCTCGTCGAGCAGGTCGATGCCGAGCAACTCGAGCGCCGCGACCCAGTTGATCGTCTCGGCGATCCCGGGTGCCTTCTGCACATCGAGCGTTCGTAGTCGGGCGACCGCTGCGGCCACGTTCTCGGCCAAGTCGATGCTGGCAGCCGGCACCCGACGCCTGACGATCGCAGTGGCACGGTTGACATCGGGATAGTCGATCCAGTGATACAGGCATCGGCGCTTCAACGCGTCGTGCAAGTCGCGGGTGCGATTCGAAGTGAGCACGACGATCGGAGGAAACGCCGCGGCAATCGTGCCGAGCTCGGGGATCGTCACGGCGGACTCGGCCATCAGTTCGAACAGGAACGCTTCGAACTCGTCGTCGGCGCGATCGACCTCGTCGATCAGCAGTACCACCGGACGCGGGCCGGGATGCTCGATCGCCCTCAACAACGGTCTGGCGACGAGATACTCGGCGGTGAAGAGATCGTCGGCTTCCAACGGTTTGCCCGTCGCCTCGGCGGCGCGGATGCCCAGCAGTTGGCGCGGGTAGTTCCATTCGTACAGCGCCTCGGAGGCATCGATGCCTTCGTAGCACTGCAACCTCACCAGCGGGGTGTCGAGCACGATCGCCAGGGCTTTGGCGGCCTCGGTCTTGCCGACACCGGCTTCACCCTCGAGCAGCAGTGGCTGAGGCAGCCGGGCCGCGCAGAACAAGGCTGTCGCCAGGCCCTGGTCGGCGAGGTAGTCGGCCGTGTCGAGCTTGCTGCACAACTCGTCGACGGTGGCGAGATCGATGCTCACGACACGTAGGCGTGCGGATCGGCGGCGAAGGCGCGCAGGCAACCGCTGCCGCAGAACCAGTAGCGCTGCCCCTCGTGGTCGAGATGAAGCGACGCATCAACCATGACGACGCTCATCCCGCACACGGGATCGGTGGCAGTTTCGGCGGAAGTGGTCGCGGTGTCGCCGACGGGCCGGCCGGACGGTCGCGGCCTGGTCGAGATGATCTCGGCGAGGATCGACAACGCCACCTCCTCTGGCGTGCGCGCCCCGATGTCGAGACCCGCCGGTGTGTGCACTCGGGCCTTCATCGACTCGCCCACATCCACCGCGCTCAACACCGCCTCGCCACGCTTGCGACTGGCCACGAGGCCGACGTAGGCGACGTTGGCGTTGAGAGCCTCGATGAGGATCGCTTCCTCGTCGCGACCGTGAGAGGCGATCACCACGGCGGAGGTGTCGCCCGGCAACTCGCCGTCGAACGATCTGCCGGCGTGACCGAGCGGACCGACGAGGTCGAGCAGAGCGCGGGCGATCGGCGTATCGCCGGCAACCACGACGAGTGGAGCGGGAATGACAGGCTCCAGGAAGATCTCCAACGTGCCGCCTGACAAGCACGGATTGTGAACGGTGAGCGATCCGGGCCTCGGTGCCTCGGGCTCGGGCGTGATCCGCAGGAGCAGGGTGTCGCCTGAGTCGAGCAACGCCAATGCCTGCGCACGAACCGTGGATTCGGCGCACGCTCCACCGACGAACCCTTCGATCGTGCCATCGGCCAGCACGATCGCTTCCGCACCCGGCTTGGCGCTCGTCGGCTTCTCGGCTACGACGACCCGGGCATGCACGTACGCGGCGCGAGCACGCCGTAGTTCGTTGGCTCGCTCGCTCAAGCCGTTCACGGGATCACGTTAAGGGTGCGGCGAGGCAAGCGCCAGCGACGAGGCGCAGGCAGGCCGACTAGCCGAAGCGAAGAGGAGGTGATCGAAACCATCAAGTGATGGCTAGGTCCGTACGGAAGGGATTGCCCTGCATGGCCCGCCAGACCTGGGCCGGGGTCAGCGGCATGTCGGCGTGTCGCACCTGGATCGCGTCGAGTACGGAGTTGACGACTGCGGGCGGAGACCCCACGGTCGCCGATTCTCCAACTCCTTTGACGCCGAGCGGATGGTGCGGCGACGGTGTGATCGTCTGGCCGAGCTCCCACGAGGGGCACTCCATCGAGGTCGGCAGGAGGTAGTCCATGAAGGACCCGCCGAGGTTGTTGCCTTCCTCGTCGAAGGCGATCACCTGCATCAGGGCCATGCCGACGCCATCGGCCAGGCCGCCATGCACCTGACCCTCGACGATCATCGGATTGATGCGCGGGCCGCAGTCGTCGACGGCGATGAACCGTCGCACCTTGACCTCACCCGTGCCCGCATCGACATCAGTGACACAGATGTAGGCGCCGAACGGATACGTGAGGTTCGGCGGGTCGTAGACACAGGTGCCGTCGAGATGACCTTCGACACCGTCGGGCAGTTCCATTGAACCGTGCGAGAGCATGGCGATCTCCTGGATCGTCTTACCCTTCTCCGGATCGCCCTTCACCTGCCAGCGGCCGAGTTCCCATTCGAGGTCGTCCGGCGAGCATTCGAGTGCGACTGCGGCGATGATGCGGGCCTTGTCGCGGACGCGTCGAGCCACGATCGCCGCCGCGCCACCGCTGACGGGTGTCGAACGCGACCCGTACGTCCCGAGGCCGAAAGGGGTGTTGTCGGTGTCGCCCTGGAGCACTTCGATGTCTTCCGGCGGGATGCCCAGCTCCTGAGCAACGATCTGGGCGAACGTCGTCTGGTGTCCTTGGCCCTGCGACATGCAACTGAGCCGAAGCTGGGCCTTGCCGGTCGGGTGAACCCGAAGCTCGGCACCGTCGGCCATGCCAAGACCGAGGATGTCCATGTGCTTGCGCGGACCGGCGCCCACACCCTCGGTGAAGAAGGAGATACCGATCCCCATCAGCGGCTCCGTGGTGTCGCCGGCGGCCCGTCGCTCGCGTCGGGCCCGTTGCTCGGCGCGCAGCTCGTCATAGCCGGCGATTCGCATCGCCTCGCGCAGTGCCGGCGCGTAGTTGCCGGAGTCATACTCCCAACCGGTGGGTGTCGTGTAGGGGAACTGCTCCGCGCGCAGCAGGTTCTTCAGCCGCAGCTCCGCGGGGTCGATCTTCATCTCTGCGGCGAGGCAATCGACCAAACGCTCCACGAGGTACACGGCTTCGGTGATCCGGAACGAACAGGCGTAGGCCACACCGCCCGGTGCCTTGTTGGTGTACACCCCGGTCACTTTGCAGTGCGCGGCGTCGTAGTCGTAGCTGCCCGTGAAGATGTGGAAGAAACCGGCTGGGAACTTCGTCGGTTGAGCGGTGCCGTTGAAGCATCCGTGGTCGGCCAGCACGTCGACACGAACGCCGAGGATCTTGCCCTCCTTGGTCGCGGCGATCTCGCCGTGCATGTGGTAGTCACGAGCGAACGCCGTGCTCATCAGGTGCTCGCTGCGATCTTCCACCCACTTCACCGGCTTGCCGGTGACGATCGAGCCGACGATGGCCAGCACGTATCCCGAGTAGATGCCCACCTTGTTGCCGAAACCACCGCCGATGTCGCGAGAGACCACTCGGATCTTGTGCTCCGGAAGACCGGCTACCAAGGCGTACACGGTGCGGTGCGCGTGCGGTGCCTGGGACGTACACCAGATCGTGAGTTGACCGGTGACCTTGTCCATCAACGCGACCGCTCCGCATGTCTCCATCGGAGACGGATGTGTCCGCGGGTAGAGCATGTCCTGGGTGACGATCACATCGGCCTTGGCGAAGGCTGCGTCGCACTTCGCCGCGTCTCCCGCCTCCCAGTCGAAGATGTGGTTGTCGGTCTTGCCTTCCTTGTCCGTACGGATCACGGGAGCGCCCGGTTCGAGGGCCTTCTTGGCGTCGACGACCGGTTGGAGGATCTCGTAGTCGACTTCGATCAACTCCAAGGCATCGCGCGCCGAGTACTTGTCCTCGGCGATCACAAAGGCGACTTCCTGACCCTGGAAGCGGACCTTGTCGGTGGCCAGAACGGCAGCCGTGTCGTACGACAGCGTCGGCACCCAGGCCAGGCCAAGCGTCTCGAGGACGGCTCCGGTGATGACGGCCTTCACCTTCGGGTGAGCCTCGGCCGCCGAGGTGTCGATCGACTTGATGATCGCGTGTGCGACCGGGCTGCGCAGGATCGCACCGTGGAGCATGCCCGGCATGTCGATGTCGTCGACGTAGTTGCCCTGGCCGCGCAGGAAACGCGCGTCTTCCTTCCGCAACATGCGTCCGAAACCGATCGGGTTGCCTCCCGCGCTGGTCGGAACTTCGGTGACGGTCACGCCGGTACCTCCTGGTGTTCGGCTGCCCAACGGATGGCACGCACGATGTTCTCGTAGCCGGTGCAGCGGCAGATCGTGCCACAGATCGCTTCGCGGATCTCTTCGTTGCTCGGATCGGGATTGCGGTCGAGCAGGGCTTGCCCGGTCATCATCATCGCCGGCGTGCAGAATCCGCACTGCAAACCGTGCTCGTTCATGAATCCTTGCTGGATGGGAGCAAGGACGCCGCCCTGCTCGAGGTCTTCCACCGTGCGGATGCTCCTGCCGTCGGCCATGGCCGTGAGCACCGTGCACGACTTCACCGGTTGCCCGTCCATCCACACGACGCACACACCGCAGTTGCTGGTGTCGCACCCCCAGTGGCTGCCGGTGAGGCGGAGGTGGTCGCGAAGGAAGTGGATGAGCAGCAATCGCGGTTCGACGTCGCGACTGACGTCTTGGCCGTTGACGTTGATGGTCACTTGCATCATGAGCCTCCCTGTGCTCGGGCAACTGCACGGCGAAGCGCTCGTGCGGTGAGCTCCTTGGCCAGATGTCGCTTGTAATCCGCGGGTCCGCGTTGATCGCTCGACGGGTTGCTGGCGTCGGCGGCAAGTTGCGCCGCGGCGACGATGTTCTCTTCCGACGGTTGCTTGCCGCGCAAGGCGGCCTCGGCGGCCGGCGCGCAGAAGTGGTCGACTCCTACAGCGGTCAGACCGATGCCGCAGTCGCCGACGTTGGCACCGTCGAGGCTGACGAACACGCCCGCCGCGGCTACTGCCCAGTCACCGGCGCGACGCTCGACCTTCTGGTAGGCGCTTCCCGTTGCGGTGCGGATCGGCACACGGATCTCGGTGACGATCTCGCCCGGCAGGGCGGCGGTCTCGTAGGGCCCGAGATGGAACTCGCGTGCCGGAACCGTTCGCTCCCCGTTCTTCGAACGCAGCACCATCGTGGCGCCCAACGCCGACATCACCGCGGACAGATCCTCCGACGGGTCGGCTTGGCACAAGGATCCGCCGACAGTTCCGCGATTGCGCACGATCGGGTCGGCGATCACTCGCTCCGCGTCTCCGAAGATGGCGTAGTGCTCGTTGGCGACGGCCGACTCCAGCAACTCTCGGTGCCGGGTCATTGCCCCGATGCGGATCTCGCCTCCCTCGACTCGAACGTACGAGAGATCGAGATCGTTGATGTCGATGAGATGTTCCGGCCGCGCCAACCGAAGCTTCATCATCGGCAGCAGGCTGTGCCCTCCGGCGACGAGCCGGGCTTCAGGCCCGAGACGATCCAGCAGAGCGATGGCGTGGTCGATGCTCGTCGCTCGCTCGTATTCGAACGGCGGTGGTATTTGCATGGGATCCCCCGATCCTCGAGTGCCCCGGAGTGGCGATCATGAGCGCCCGGCGAGCGAGCGTCAACGGTGGGCTAACCGAAGGGTTATCTCGACCACATCCCGGCTCGGACAACCGGCGTAGAGTTCCGCGTCGGTGACGCTGGCCCAGCTGAAAGTGTTCGTCCTTGTCTCTCGACTCGGGTCCGTCCGCGCTGCAGCGGCGGCGTTGGGAGTCAGCGAGCCGGCGGTCTCCCAGGCTCTCGCCGCGCTGCGCCAACACCTCGACGATCCCCTGATCACGCGCAGTGGCCCCGGTATGGAGCTGACCCCGGCAGGTCGACGGGTGGTATCGATCGCCTCGCAAATGGTCAACCTGGCAGTGGATGCCGAGGTGGCGGTTCGGCAATCGAACGGCGCCGCCGAGCTGCTGCGAGTGGTCACCTCGAGCACGTTGGCGCAATCGATCGTGCCCTCGCTCCTACAGGCCTTCACCGCTCGCGCCGGCGGTATCGAGGTCAGCCTTGGTGTAGCCACCACCGAAGAGATGGCCGCTCTCGTTGGGGAACGTCTCGCCGACATCGCCATCGGGCCACGCCTCGCCGGCGTCGACGCAGAGGCAGTGATGAGGTATCGGCTGACGCTGGTCGGGCACCCTGATCTGCGGGTCAACGGTGGCGGGCTGGCGGGGCTGCGCTGGTTCGTCGACCCGACGGGCACGGATCCGCTCTCCGATGTCGGCTTGTTGTTGGAAAGACATCGCGTACCGGAATCGCACGTGATGGTGTTTGCCAACGAGAAGGCGGCCTGGTCGGCCGCTGCTGCGCGGGGCGGTGTGGCGCCGGCGATCGATCACATGGTCACCGCTGAGGTCGACCGTGGTGCCCTCGCCAGGGTTCGTTCGCCCGATGTGCCCCTTGACCTGCTGTTGTACGTCAGTTCGCTGGAGTCGCCGCGGCGATCCCAGGCTGCTGACAGGCTCCGTCGTTTCGTGCGGACCCCCGATGCCATGCAGGCGATGTACCGGCCCGAGGGCGGCGTTCCTGCCGCCAAGTTCCGGCCTCCGGTCTACGTCACGCTGTGGAGCTGACCGTCAAGACTCATTGACGATCAAAACCTAAATCCTCAGCAGGGCGTGTCCGATGTAAGAACAAAAGCGCGGCGACTTACACGGAGGAACCATGAAGCGACATTTCCTAGGCGTGGCCGCGGCGGTGCTCGGCACCATCGCAGTCGGAGGGATTGCCACGGTCCAAACGGTGGCAGCCGCTGATCCTGTGCCAACCACGGTGACACTGCCACTGTTCGGCGCAGCCCTCACGCTTGACATCACGACCGATCCGGGCGGCGCTCTCACCTCGGTGTCGGTGGATCCGGCCGATAGCACCGTGGCGACCCATCTCAAGCCGCACAAGGTCGTGTTCAAGAGCGCCAATCCGCTCGATCCCACCGCCGACCCCGCACGGGTGGTCGTCAAGTCGGGTCACGGTGGCCAGAGCGTGTCGGCTCGCGTCGGTTCGCTTGCCGATTTGACTAAAGTCCCCGGCTCCTGGAGCGGCGACGTGTTCGGCACCGGCACGGCTACCAAGGTCACCTTCCAGGTTGTGGCGGCAGCCGATGGAACTCCCGACATCACTGGAGTCACCAGCAGCGATCCCACGGCAGAGATCGGCGACGTCAAGCTGTCGTCGGCCGACGATCACGAGGGTGACGGCTCGGGCGGTTCCGCGAGAGTCTCGATCAAGTTCACCAGCAGCACTGGCGACCAGTCACGTGTGCTGAGCATCAGGGTCAAGTCTCACGAGCACGACGGCAAGACCAGCGCCCAGGTCAGCATCGGCCTCAGCCCCATCAGGGGTGTGGCCGTAGACGCCGCCACAGCGGCCGGGCCACACACGTGGAGCGGTGTGCTGTGTGACAACTCAGCCGCCTCGATTGCCTACACGGTTGCCGCAGACGGTTCGGTATCCGACGTCACGGCGACGCCCGACACCGCGGTCGTCAAGACCGACGGCGACAAGATCTGGGTGAAGTTCTCCGATCACGAGTGGGTCTTCATCAACGTCCGTGCCAAGGACGGCATGGTCAAGATCAACGCTCAGGCGTTGCTCCATTGCAAGTCCGGCGATCCGACGACCAACGTCGATGTCACGATCCCGACGCCCGACCAGTCAAACGGTCACGACAACGGCTTCGGCTTTGGCCATGGCGACCACCGCGGTGGTGGCAACAAGGGCGGTAGTCACGGCGGTGCATAGTCATCGCAAGGCAGCCCGGCTTCTTTTCGGAGGAGCCGGGCTGCTGCTCGTTTTTGCAGGCTGTTCCGACAGCAAGGCTTCGCCGGCCGCCGGGTCAGCGGTCGCCGATACGACGACCACCATCACCACCACTGTCGCCGCCGTGTCACCGACTGCGGCAGCCGACCCGGCGACATCGACCCCGACGACCACCGTCGCAGCTCCGGCACCAACGACCGCTGTCGATGGAGCGGCCTTGCTGCAACAGGCAATCGCGGCGATCGGCGCGGGGTACCACTTCAACGAGACAGCCACCGTCGATGGAGCTGTCGCCATCACCATCGACGGCGATCGGTTGCCCAGTGGTGCCAGGCTCGCGGTCAGCAATGCCGACGGGTTGGTGTACTACGTCGTCACACCTGACGGCACGTGGCTGATGCCCGACAACGGCGAGTGGGAGGCCGACGATTCACCGCCGCCGGCCGTCGATCCGATTACCGCACTCGGCGCTCCCACGTCGGTCACGGTTGCCGGTAACGACGGCACCACCGTGCAGTTGGTCGTGGCCGTGCCGTTCACTGCCCTCGGAATCTCCGGTGACGGGGATGCGTCGCTACAGGTGTCGGTGGTGTCGGGTGCCCTCACGAGCATCGTCTACAGCACCACGACCGCCGACGGCAAAGCTGCGTCGACCACCACGGCGATTGGTCCGGTCGTCGACGCCAGCCCGGTGGTGGCTCCGATCTGACCACGCACCACTAGCTGTCGAAGCCGAGGCCCATCTTGTCGAGCGTACGCAGCCATACGTTGCGCTTGCCGGTGCGATCCTCGCGGTTCAGTGACCATCGCGTCGTTTGAATGCCGATGAACCGGAACGGTTCGGGAGGGAACGGCAGTGGTCGCTCCTTGACGAAGTCGGTCTGAGTGGCCCGTGATCGTTTGCCGTCGAGGAGATCGACCATCACCTCGCCACCGAACCGACTCGAGGCCACGCCGAGGCCGGTGTAGCCCAGCGCGTACGCGACGCGGCCTTGCATGGCCTGCCCCCAGAAGACGCAGAAGCGGCTGCAGGTGTCGATGGCCCCACCCCACGCATGGGTGAACTTCAGGCCCTCGAGTTGAGGGAACGTCTCGAAGAAGTGCTTGCTGAGCTTCGCCCAGGTTTCCGGACGGCTCTCCAGTTCGGCGTTGATCTTGCCGCGCCAGTAGTAGATGGCGTCGTAGCCACCCCACAGGATCCGATTGTCGGCGGTGAGACGGTAGTAGTGGAACTGGTTGGGGAGATCGCTGAGGCCTTGGCGGTTGGCCCAGCCGAGATCGGCGAGCTGTGCGTTCGACAGCGGTTCGGTGACCATGCAGTAGTCGTAGACCGGTGCGATGTAGTGGCCCATTCGCTTCAGGAGTGGCTTGAACGCATTGGTGCCAAGGGCCACCTTGCCGGCCCGCACACGGCCGAGCGGTGTGGTGATCAGCACACCGACGCCGTCCTTCTCCAGCGATGTCGCCTTGGTGTCTTCGTAGATGCGCACGCCGAGCGACATCGCCGCCGCCTTCAATCCCCACACCAATCGTGCCGGGTCGACGAGTGCGGCGCGATCCTTGCGCCACAACCCGCCCGTGTAGGTGGCCGAGTTGACCTGGGCCCGCATCGACGGGCCGTCGAGCCATTCGATCTGCTGGCCGAGCGAGCGCAGCTGCTGGTAGTCGTCGTGCAGTTCGTCGATGTAGCCGGGCGGGTGCGAGCCGGTGGCGACGTCGATGACTCCCGGCCGTTCGTAGTCGCAGTCGATCTTGTAACGCTTGATCGCCGCTTCGATCTCGTTGAGGTTCTGCAGGCCGAGCTCTTCGAGCAAGGGGAGCTCCTGCGGGAATCGTTCCTGACCATTGGCGACTCCATGGGTGAGGCTCGACTCCATGAACCCGCCGTTGCGACCACTTGCGGCCGAACCGATCTCGTGGGCGTCGATCAGTACCACGTCACGCGACGGGTCGCGCTCTTTGGCGATGATCGCCGTCCACAAACCTGTGTAACCGCCTCCGACCACGCAGAGATCGCAGGTCTCCGTGCGCACCAGTGTTGGGTTGCTGTCGGGCTCGTCGGCGTCGTCGTACCAGTACGGATACGGATCGGCGTCGGCTATTGCGTCGAGATGGGACCCGTCGATTGCGTCGTCGTCACGGTTGTTGACGGCCATTTCTCTCACCACCTGTCGGGGCGAGACGTTAGTGCGAGGCACGCTACGGTCGCGGACATGATCATCCACGTCGTCGCCTTCCGATGGAAGCCGGGAATCCCGGCCGGACACATCGAAGAGGTGCAAACCCAGTTGAAGGAGTTCGCCGCGACGCTATCCGGCGTGCTGTCGTATCGGTGCGGTTCCGATGAGGGTGCATCCGACATGGGCAACTTCGACTTCGCCATCGTCGCCGAGTTCGAGACCATCGACGACTGGCGCGTCTACGACAAACATCCACGGCACAACGAGATTCGCGCCGGGGTCGTGCGTCCGTGGATCGAGGAGCGTGCCGCGGTGCAGTTCGAGAGCTAGCCGGCCTCGGGAACCAACTTTGTCGCTCTCGGGGCGTCGAGCACCTCAGCAGCGACAACATTGGAAGGGATGGCCACCTTGAGGTCGAAGTCGTAGTCGGCCAGGTGCCGGCTGAAGCTGGCCACCTTGCGGATCCGGAGTCGGTGCAACAGCACCAGCGTGATCGCCTCGTCGATGCCGACTCCGGTGCGGGCGACGAGCTCGGCCGCGGCATTGCGATGTTGCCGTGCCACGTGCAGCTTGTCGATCGGGGCGAACAGATCGCCGTTGTCGCCTGCGGGGAGATGGTCGGACCGCGCCACCAGCAGGCAACGCTGCTCCACGAAGTCGTCGATCAGGGCGCGGTACCTGGCAACCGCCTCGTCGTGGTTGACATCGTCGCTGTCGGCGACGGCGACCACGAAGCTGTGGTCGAGGAACACCGACGGCGGGTTCACGACAGCTCCGCCAGGGCGAAGTTGGCTCGTTCGGCCCTGTTGCGCCGCTGGCGGGATTCGAGGCGGTTCCAGAACAGGAACGACCCGCCGACGACCGCCCAACCCACCAACCCGTCGATCACCCAGTGCTCGGCGAGGTAGACGAGCGAAGTGAGCATCACGATCGGAAAGGCGAAGACCGCCACCTTCAACCAGATCGGCTTGATCCACGGCAGGAAGAACGCGGGGACGATCAACGCGAACGAGGCATGCAGCGATGGCATCGCCGCGACGGCGTTACCCCAGGCCTTGGCGTTGTTCCAGCTGGCGGCGGCGGCATGCAGGCCGACGGCGACGAAGCCTCGACCGGTGCTGCGCGACAGCGGGGGGAGCAGGTGGTAGTTCTTCGACACCATCCAGGGAGGAGCGGTGGGGAACACGATGAACATCAAGCAGGCGACTCCGATGACGGTGGCGAAGCGCTTCATGAAGCGTGCCCACTGGCGGTGCGACGTGGCCCACAGCGCACCCATCACGATGGGAACGAAGATGAAATGCGTGAAGTAGGTGAGCGAGGCCACCTTGTCCCACCACTGGACGGTGGACCTCCAGAAGTGTTGCTGCAGCACCGTGTTGGGATCGTGACCGAAGAACAGGGCACGATCGATGTTGCGCGGCGCCTGAACCTGAAGGGGGAACTTGATGCCCAGGATCTTGCCGTCGGCCGCACCACGTGTGGTCTCGTAGGCCCACCACATCGCGCAATACAGCAACAGGTCGATCGCCAGGGTTCCCCATTGCCTGGCTGGTCTGCCGATGAACGCGCACACCAGGAAGATCGCGACTGCTTTGGCGATGCCGACCCGATCCCAGAGGATGCCGTTGTCCTTGGTCCAGATGACGGCGTAGATGCAGAAGCACGTCAGCGTGGTGCGCCGCAACCAGGCGAGATAGTCGATCGGGACGATTGCGCCGAGCGCTACTCGGTGGTCGAGCGTGGATTGGTCGGCCACGACGGACATGGGCTAGCAGGCTAGCGAGGCGAGTTGCCGAAGGGGGTTCAGCAGGCTTCGAGAGCCCTTCGCACGAGCACCTTGGCGAGATGGACGCGGTATTCAGCGCTGGCGTTGAGGTCGCCCTGCGGTTCAGCGTCCTCGGCAGCGAGTTGGGCGGCGTCGGCAACCGAGGCTCCCTGCGACAGTGCGTTCGACACGCTGGAGGCAAGGATCGGGGTGGAGCCCATGTTGACCAGACCGACCCCGCTCTCGCCGTTGCGGCGCCACGCGGCGACTCCGACGATGGCCCAATCCTGGGCGCGGCGGTTGAACTTCTGGAAGTTCCAGCCGGCACCGTCCATCTTCGGCACGCGGATCTCGGTGAGCATCTCGTCGGCCGACAGCGCGGTCTCCAGGAACCCCTGGAAGAAATCGCCGGCTGCGATCTCTCGTGTGCCATTCGGGCCCTGGGCGACGTAGGTGGCACCGAGGGCCAGAGTGGTAGCCGGAAGGTCGCTCGCCGGGTCGCTGTGGGCGATCGAGCCACCGATGGTGCCGCGATGACGAACCTGCGGATCGCCGACTTCGCCGGCGGCATGGGCAAGCAGCGGCACGTGCTCGGCCAGCACCGTGCTGTTCTCCAGATCCATGTGTCGTGTGAGGGCGCCGATGGCGATGTGATCGCCGGCGTCTCTGATGTACGACAGGTCGCTGATGCGGCCGATGTCGATCAGCACGCTCGGCTGGGCGAGCCGCAGCTTCATGAGCGGCAGCAGGCTGTGTCCTCCGGCGAGGAACTTGGCATCGTCACCGTGCTCGCCGATGAGGCGGATGGCCTCTTCGGCGGAACCGGCACGGACGTAGTCGAAGGCGGCGGGAATCACGTGGTTGCTCCTCTATGACTTTGACTGGTATGACTTTGACTGGTTCAGTTGCCGGCGGCGCAGGCCAGTACGGCCTGGACGATGTTGTGATATCCCGTGCAGCGGCACAGGTTGCCTTCCAGCCCGAGGCGGACCTCTCGCTCCGTCGGGTGCGGGTTCTCCTTCAACAGGCTGGTGGCGGCCATCACCATGCCGGGGGTGCAGTATCCGCACTGCAGGCCATGGTTCTCCATGAACGCCTTCTGCATGGGGTGCATCTCGCCGTTCTGGGCCAGGCCCTCGATCGTCAAGATGTCTGCGCCGTCGGCTTGCACGGCCAACACGGTGCAGCTCTTCACCGCCTCGCCGTTGAGATGCAGGCTGCAGGCGCCGCACGACGACGTGTCACAACCGACGTTGGTGCCCGTGAGGCCGAGGGCTTCACGCACGTAGTGGACGAGCAGCGTGCGCGGCTCGACTTCGCTTTCGTGAACCGTGCCATTGACGGTGACGTGGATCTTCACGATGTGATCCCCCCTTGGAATCGGCGACCATGATGGCGCCCGCCCAATCATGCCTCATCAGGTGGGGTCCGTCCACACGGGAGCGACCGGAGCGGCAACCGAGGTGGTTCGGCTAAACTCGGCGGTCACACGTTCGTAGCTCAATGGATAGAGCATCTGACTTCGGATCAGACGGTTGGGGGTTCGAGTCCCTCCGGACGCACTGAGAAATCTGTGACTTGACCAGCGGTGATATGATTCGATGGGTTCTCCTAGCGAGAGACCGTTGGCCATTTTTGGCCCTATGTATCACCGATGTATCAGGATTTCGGGGAGGTCGCCATGACCTGGAAACCGACCGGGCGCCCGGTTGTGCGCCAACAACGCGATCGTTGGGTCGTTCGTGTCGACGGGATCGATACCGCGTCGGGCAAGTCGCGGCCGCGTCAGCTCGGCACGTTTCGTTCGAAGCGTTCCGCGCAATCGGCTGCTACCGGCTTCGCTTCCGCCGGTGAGGTCGGCTCCGACCGATCGACGGTCGGCTACGTCGTCACGCAATGGGCCGAGTCGCGCACCGACATCACCAACAAGGCGCGGTTGCAGTACGAATGGGCAGCACGTCACATCAGTGCGGGGATCGGTTCGGTGCGCATCGACCGTCTCGACCGCAATGACATCGCCCGTTGGCTCGAGGGTCTGGCGCAAGGTGGTCATCTTTCGCGCCGCAGCATCAGCATCTGCCGCACGGTGTTGCGCGCCGCGCTCACCGACGCGGTCGAGGCTGGCGATCTTCGCCGCAGCCCGGCGAGTCGCGTGCCGATGCCGCGCAACGTCGTGAAGGTGCGCGCCGAACGCGAGGTCGAGGCATGGGAAGAATCTGACTTGCGGCAGTTTCTCGCCGTGACGGCGAGTCATCGCTGGGGAGCGCCACTTCGTCTGGCCGCGTTGTACGGATTGAGGCGCAGCGAGCTGTTGGGGTTGCCGTGGTCGGCGGTCGACGTGAAGGCCGGCATCGTGCGCATCGAGCACGCGCTGATCGAGGTGTCGGGCAAGGTGGAGTGGAGCGTCGGTAAGAATGAACGCTCGCGACGGACGATCCCGATCGACCCCGCCACTTCCAAGGCACTCGCCGCACATCGCCGCCTCCAGGCCGAAGAACGTCTGGCTGCCGGGCCCGAATGGATCGACTTGGGACTTGTCGTGACGTCGAGGACAGGCAACCGCGTTGCGCCGAGCAACTTCGACCAGACCCTCGCCCGCTTGGTGAAGCAGGCCGGTGTGCCTCGGTTGACGTCGCATGGCCTCCGCCACACGGCAGCCACCCACATGGTCCGTCACGCCGTCGACCTGGGCGAGATGCGTGCAGCTGCCGACCTCCTCGGCCACAGCCCCGACATGTTGATGAGGGTCTACGCCCACGCCCTTCCAGAGTCGGTGCGAACCGTCACCGACAAGATCGGCCGGCGCGGAATCGTGTCTGATACGTGACGTCGAGACCTTCTCAGACATGACCCCAGACGAATTGATGCTTTCTGATACCGCACTCGAGGCGGTGGTTCGTGGGTCCTGCCAGCGATCCGTTTCAAGTGCTGAAGGGGGATGAGCCGCGGCGAGCGAAATGATCCGGCGGTTCGACCGACTCGTGGACATCGCTGTCGGCAACGAAGGTGCCCAAGGCGACCACGACCCGAGGAACACCTTGGCAGCGGCCGACACTAGAGGGTGTGGCTATCGAGCATCAGCGACACCTCGGATCTAAGCCAGAAGTCCCCCGTGCTATCTCCACGCGGTGCAGCGTGGTGCGGCACACGAAGCGTACCGCGCTGCGATTGTCCACGAAGGAGATCGATGTCGAAGGCGTCGGCAACCTCGACGTTCGGGACGTCCATGCCGCGGCCGGGAATCGCCGGTGCAGCGATCAACCCACCGACATAGTGGACCGGACGGCATGAGCATTGGATCGAAGTCCTTTCGCAGAACGGAGCGTCGGACGCGAAGGCGTCGTCGTACTGTCGATGTATCGCCGCCGTTGCCGTTTCTCCGATCGGGTGAAACCCTTTGAGCAGACCGAAGACGCCGTTGACTTGGATGGCTCTACTCAGCCTGGCCAACATCCTGGTCGGTTGTAGCTCATCCAGCCACGATGCGATTTCGACACCAACGACTGCTACGAGTACTCAAGGTGGTCTACTGGGACGACTACCGGTGGGCGTCCTTCTTGATCTGTCCCAGGAACAACTGGATCTCCTGAGAGACGCACAGAATCAGGTCCTTGTCCGATGCATGGCGGATCGTGGCTTCAATAGCGTTCAACTGCTCAAGTATCCTCCGGCCGACTCATCACCCCTCGATCGTAGATACGGCACGCGGTCCGCGGAGCAAGCTGCCACGCTCGGTTATCGACCCTCGGATTGGGAGCGACAGGTCCGCGAAGCTGGCGAGGATCCCACGGCAGGCCATCCCGAGTGGCAAACCGACGACTACCTGGTCGCGAGGTTTGGACATGTCGTCACTCGGAGCGATGGAGCGATGGACTCCGACGGGTCAGGCTGCGTCGACCACGCAGCGAGCGAGGTGTTTGGAAATGGAGATGGCCGGCGGGGGCTCCCGGGTTGGCAGCAGTTGGTCACCATCGATGGTGACAGTTACTCAGAGATGCTCACCAACCGTGCGGTTAAGGATGCCGAGCGCGCCTGGTCCGACTGCATGGGCTCAAAAGGCTTTCGATACGACGATCCGCAGGGTCCCCTCGCTGATTTCGGCTTCGACGCGTCCGATCGGACGTTACTGACGAAGCCGCCGAGCGCAAAGGAGATCGCGGTGGCGGTAGCTGACGTCAAGTGCCGCGACAGCAGCCATCTTGAAGACACGTACTTTGCAATTGAATCACAGATCCAACTCGAGGCATTGCAGAAGATCCCAGACATTGTCTCGGAATTCTCGACCTCCATGTCGGAGGCGACCAAGAGAGCCCTACGAATCACCTCGTCGAACTGATGCCGGGAGCACCAGCATCGCAACAGTCCTGGGAGACGACCTTCGGGGAGTCTACGGGAAGAAACATCAGCCATTGGACCCAAAGGAGCAACCACAAATGATGAACAACCTCAGAAATGCGCTGCGTCGGCGATCGCCATCTTGCGCTCTGATCGCAGTGGCCCTGTTGATGGCCTGCTGTGAACCCATTCGGATTTAACCCAGTCAAGTCCCTCACGTTCGCCGAGATCGCGCGATCAACCGCGACGGACGCGGTGAGCGATCTTGATCTGCCGCATGTGGTGCACGTCTACGATCGCGTTCTGAGGCTGCCAACCGTGTTAGGGCCGTTTCCAGATCCAGTTAGCGCTGCAGTGTTCGCAGAGCTCTACGCGGCGAAGCGTGCGGATCGGACGATGTTGCCAGCCTGCGAATGGACGTGATCCCATTGGAGCCTGTCCACCTGGAATGATCGACCGAGTATGCCTGGCGAGGCACAACTTGAGGCCACGCGACATCTATCGGGAGGTGGCATTCTCGCGCCATCGGACTCGGAGCGAAATGGAGCGTAGGGACGACCGCGTGGAGGAGGACGCGTTCCGCGCTCTTGTGCGGAACTATGCGTGGTCTGTTCGGTCGGTGATCGGGCGTTACGAGAAGGATCGGATGGAGGTGGATGAGATCACTGCTGACGTTTTCGCTCTGGCTCACGACCACTTGACGGATCTTGCCCAAGCGTCTGAGGGGCAGGTACGGAGCTGGTTGCTCCGCACGGCGCGGTTCTTGACGTCGAACGAGGTGCGACGTGCGATGTCTCGTCGTCGCCTGTACGAGCGGCTACGGCGCGAGCCGTTGCCGCTAGCCACGTCTCCGGACGATGAGCTCGCAGCTGTGGACGAGGAGGCGGCGGCCGGCCAGGAATCCGCACGGGTGCGTTGGGTGCTTGCGGGCCTCAGGCCGGACTATCGCACGGCTTTGGTGATGGCTGCGTTCGGTCAGCATGGTGTCGAGATCGCGGCAGCGCTCGGCGTCAGCGAGAATGCGGCTCGCAAGCGTTTGATGCGGGCCCGGGCTGCTTTCCGTGAATCGTATGAGGCGTCGGATGAGGCCTCTCAGCGTGAGGACGAGCGTCAATGAACGATCGCGCCCGCGAGGTCTTCTCCGACGAGGAGTTGTCAGTCTGGATAAGACGTCACCCCGAGGTCTGGCGCTACGCCGAGGTTCCCGTACAGGCGCCGGACACTGCACAGGTGGAGTCATTGATCGATTCGATCCTGTCGGGTGAGCATCAGCGACGTCGGCAGACTCAGGCCCGACGGCGCCGGAAGATCGTGCTTGGTGGGTGTGTGGGAGCGGTCGTCCTCGGCAGTGCAGTGGGCGTCGCGGCGATCATCGCTGCCAGACAGCCCACCGTTCCCGAAGCTGGGGCCGTGTGCAGGGCTACCGCAGCGATCGATGCCGATGCCGTCGTACTCGCAACCGGCGTCGATCCCATTTCCGGATGTGGTGAGCAGTGGGCCAAAGGTCTCCTCGGTGACAATGACGAGCTCGTTCCACCGCTTGCAGCATGTGTCAGCGCTGATGGGGTGGTCAATGTGTTCCCGGGGCAGCCTGAGGTATGCGGGTCGCTCGGACTTGCGCCTGTGCAGCCGGCCTTGTCGCCTGGGAATGATGCGATCGTCGTGCTACAGGCGTCGCTCGATTCGACCATCAACCTCGCCAAGTGTCGCCCGGCAGCTGACGTCGTCGTCGCAGCTGAACAGATCTTGGATCAATCGGACGTGAACGGCTGGAAGGTCGTAGTCACGCCGGGTGCCGAGACAGGCCAATGCGGCAAGGCTGGCCTGGACAGTGCGACGAAGACCGTAACCATTTTCGACTTCCCAGGAGGAACACCATGAAACGCAAATCTGTTCGACGGTCGTTGGTTCTCGTTCTCGTGTTGATCGGAGTGCCGGCGACCACCGCGGCGGCTTCGAGCACACCGAAGCAGAGCGCGATGGCGTCGTTCGAGGGTCATACGATTCGCCTCGCCGACGGATGGGGTGCAGCGCAGGCGTGTACGACCGATGGTCTGACGACCCGTTGCTACTCAAGTGAGGCAGCGATGGACGCCGCGGAAGCCTCGACAACGCGATCGGTCCTGGGGGTCATCTTGCAGCCGCTGGTCGAGTGCTCGCTACCTACGCTGAAGATCTATCGACTCGGGTCGTACGGCGGTGCCGTTCTGCAGTTCACCACACGGGGCCAACTGTTCAACCTGGCCTCGTACGGGTTCGACAACGACACCAGCAGCTACAAGATCGGGCCGTGTGCGGCCGCGTTCTATGACACGACTAGTGGCGGCGGCCCTTACCCTGGAAACACCGCCGCCAATGTGTCATCGCCGTCGATGTCGTCGGGGTGGGACGACCGAGTCGGAAGCTTGTTCATTTCGTGAACTGGAACGTCACGTGTGCCAGGCGGTCGTCGGCTTTCTCCGACACGTGACCCTTTCGTGAGGGAGTGAGTGTGGGACAGCGAGTTACTCCACTGGATAGACGAAGCGCTTGTGTTGGGGCGATCCGAGGTGACGCGTTCACGCTTGAGCGCTGCCGACGCTGGGGTCTCATTGACTCGAGCAGACAACTGATGGCGGTATCCACTGTGAGCACCGTGGCGGCGCAACGAGATAGCACGGGTTTGTGAACGACGAGGATCAACCGAGCGCAGCACTGATGAGTACGGTGGCTTCTGAGCCGGGCGGCCCAGGTCCCGACACCGATGACGGGCGGGCTTCAACGGGAGCGTTGGTCCGCATTCCGACCGTGCCGCAGCGGCAGGAAGAGGTGTCGTCGCCAGGTCGTCGGCGGCGTTGGCGGTGGCTGGTTGCTGCCGCGGCGCTTGTCGCAGTGGCGGTTGGGGGTTGGGTGGTTGGCCTGCAGGTGCGCTCATCGGATCAGGCCGCGTCTGAGGCGGCGCCGCCGACGCCGTCGTGGATCACGGCTGCGGTGGAGCGGCGGGTGTTGGCCCAGACGGTGATTTCGCGAGGTGATGTGCGTCCGCAGGTGTCGATCGTGGTTGGGGTGCCTTCGTCGGTCGAGGGTTCTCCGGTGGTGACGGCGATTGGTGTGGCGGTGGGTGATCCAGTGAAGGAGGGTGCTCGGGTGATGGAGGTGTCGGGCCGGCCGGTGTTCGTCTTGCAGGGTGATGTGCCGGTGTACCGGTCGTTGAAGCCTGGAATGGTTGGCGCTGATGTGTCGCAGCTGCAGGCGGCTCTGGGTCGCCTTGGTTGCGACACTGCCAGCGATTCCGGCGTGTATGGGGTCGCGACCAAGACGTGCGTGGCCTCGTTGTACTCGGATGCAGGGTATGAACCGGTTCCAACATCGTCGACGGAGGCTGCCGATCTCGCGACTGCCGGCCAGGCTGTGATCGATGCCCAAGCCGCCGCCGATGCGGCGCAGTCGGCGTTCGACAAGGCGATGAGAGGTCCGTCAGATCAGGATGTTCTGGCGGCTGGTCTCGCCTTAAAGGCGGCGGAACGGGCCCTCGGCGACACGGTTGCGTCGTCGAATGCGGCGGTCGCGTTGGCCGATGGAAACGTCACTCGGGCACAGGCCGAACTCGACCGAGTGAAGGCCGATCCCAACGCTGCGCCCGGTGATCTCGACGCCGCCCAGGGAAATCTCGACGCGGCGAACGCGGCCGCGGCAGACGCACGACGAAACCGGACGTCAACGGTGGCTGGTGCCCGTGATGCCGTCACGTTGGCCCAGTCAGCGGTAGACGCGTTGAACAAGGACCCGGATGTGACTGTCGAATCTAAGGCGCTTGCCGAGGCGTTGGCGGGACGTGACCGTGCTCAGCAGGCGCTCGATGACCTCCAGGCATCGACAGGGGCGATCGTGCCCCAAGGTGAGGTGGTGTTCGCGCCGAGCCTGCCCGCCCGGGTGCAGCAAGCCGTGACGTCGCTCGGCCCACTCGGCGCCAGCCCGCAACCGGGCGGCCTCGACGGTTCCCCCGCGAGTGACGGCAACCGGCTGGCCACGTTGGCCGCAGGCGATCTGGTCGTATCGATGACGTTGCCGGTCAGCGAACGGGGACTCGTGCGAGTCGGAATGCCAGTCGAGCTGCTCGACGAGCAGTCGAACATCACCTACCCGGCGAAGATCAGCTCGATCGGGGATGCGCCGGCGACGGGCAGCGATGGCCAACTTGGGGTCCCGATCGTGATCACGTCCGACACGTCCCTACCCGACGATCTGTCCGGGGTAAACGTACGCGTCACGGTCACCGCCGCGTCGACGGAGACGGCGACGCTGGTTGTCCCAGTTGCCGCCGTGTCATCCGCCGCCGACGGGTCGACCAACGTGTCGATCCTCCCGAGCGGGGCGAGTACGAAAGCCGACCCGGTGATCGTTCCCGTCGTTGCCGGGATTTCCGCCGACGGGTTCGTATCGATCGAACCGGTCACGGCCGGGGCGCTCGTTGAGGGCGATCGAGTGGTGGTCGGCCGATGATCGACATCGATGCAAGTGGTGGTGGGCTGGTGGAGCAGGTCGTCGTGGTTGACGGCTTGGCCAAGGTGTTCCCCGGTCCACCACCTGTTGTCGCCCTTCAGCCGTGCGCTTTTGCCATCAATCGGGGCGAGTACGTCGCCGTCACCGGCGTATCGGGTTCCGGCAAGACGACGCTGCTTTCACTTCTCGGTCTCCTCGACACGCCCACTGCAGGTAACTATTTGCTCGACGGTGTCGACGTGGCCAGCCTGTCGGACAAAGAACGCTCCGCAATGCGGGCGAACCGGATCGGATTCGTGTTCCAGGCGTTCCACCTCCTCGGCTATCGCACCGTGATCGACAACGTCGAACTCGGCCTGCTTTACCAGGGTGTGCCCAAACGCGAACGCCGCGCCCGCGCTCGCGACAGTCATCGAGCAGGTCGGCCTTGCCCACCGGCGCCACGCGCTGTGTGCGCGGCTCTCCGGTGGCGAGAAGCAACGTGTCGCGCTCGCCCGCACGCTGGTGCGCGAGCCGGCCCTCGTACTCTGCGACGAACCCACCGGCAACCTCGACAGCGCCACCACCGCGCAGATCCTTGGGCTGCTCGACGAACTCCACACCCGAGGGCTGACGATCATGATCATCACCCACGACCCATCGATCGCCGCACTCGCGCAACGCAACCTGATCATCTCCGACGGCATCCTCACCGAAGGCGTGGGCACGCATGCCTAACCGAGGCAACACGTCCCGATTCCGAGTCAGCGACACCATCACCGAAGCCGCAGCAGCCGTCGGTCAACGCCCAATCCGGACACTGCTCACCGCATTGGGCACCATCCTCGGTGTCGGCGCGTTCGTCACCACCACCGGCCTCGCCGAGACTGCGCGCGCCCAAGTCTCCGCGACGATTCGATGCGTTGAAGGCCACCGAAGTCCGTATCCAAGACGCCGCACCCAACGGCACCAACCCGTTCCCCGACGACGTCGACGAACGCCTCGAAGCGCTCAACGGCGTCAACTATGCCGGCCTCTAGCTTCACCGTCCCGGACAACGGCACCATCCAACCGCGCAACACCGCCACCCGCCCCACCATCGCCACCGGCCAACCAATCCCTGTCATCGCCGCCACACCCGGCGGGCTCAACGCCGCCCTCCCCACCCTGAGAACCGGCCGGCTCTACGACACCTGGCATCAGACCCGCGGCGAGCACGTAGCCCTCCTCGGCCGCGTCGCCGCCGACCAGCTCGGCATCACCCGCATCGACAACCAACCCGTCGTCTTCCTCGGCGACACCCCCTACAGCATCATCGGGATCATCGACGACGTCCGCCGCAACCCCAACCTGCTCCTCTCGATCGTCATCCCCACGACCTCCGCAGCCGCACAATTCGATACCCGCAACGCCGAACGCCAAGTCCTCATCGACACCACCCCAGGCGCCGCACAGCTGATCGGTCACCAGGCACCCATCGCCCTGCGCCCGCAGAACCCCGAACGACTCCAAGCCCTCGTCCCACCCGATCCGCGAACCCTCCGCAACCAAGTCGAAGGCGACGTCCAATCACTGTTCTACGCCCTCTCCGCACTCGCGCTGCTCATCGGCGCCGTCGCCATCACCAACGCCACCCTGCTCAACGTCATCGAACGACGCCCCGAGATCGGACTCCGACGAGCCCTCGGCGCCACCCGCGCCCACATCACCCGTCAAATCACCCTCGAAGCAGCGCTCACTGGCACACTCGCCGGAACCCTCGGCACGACCCTCGGCATCACCGCCGTCACCATCACCGCTATCGCCCGCCAATGGACCCCAACCATCCAACCCGACATCCTCCTCGCAGCACCCCTCATCGGCATCGCCACCGGCAGCCTCGCCGGCATCATCCCCGCCCTCAAAGCAGCCCGCACACCCCCCGCGGAAACCCTCAGGGCATAAGAGTCTGCGCCCGTCGGACTCGGGTGGCACGTCAATCATCTACTCATATCACGGGTTGATCAACTCACAGTATGGGTGTATCATGACGCCGTGGCCGAACCCGCTGTCGCGTTGCTGCCGATGTTCCGATCGAAGCACCAAATGCAGATTCTTGCAGAGGTGTTCTGCGGCAGCGGCTCGTTAACCGGCGCTGATCTCGCTCGCCGCACCGGGATTCCACAGCAGACCGTGGCGCGAGAAGTTGCTCGGTTGGAGCGCGCCGGGGTCGTAGTGACCGAGCGGGTTGGCACGGCCAAGATCATTCACCCTGCGCCTGACTTGCCGTACGGCGAGGTCTTGCGTCAGCTGTTGGCCTATGCCGGCGGAGTGATCCCGATGCTCGATCGCGCGTTCCGCGACAACCCCGCGGTCGATGCAGTGTTTATCTTCGGGTCGTGGGCGGCGCGCTATCGGGGCGAGCCGGGTCCACCACCCAACGACGTCGATGTCGCGGTGGTCTCGGCTTCGTTGACTCGGTTCGATCTGGCCGAGGTTCGCCTCGATCTCGAGAACGAATCGGGACTCTCCGTCAACTTGTTCGTGCTCGAGCCGGGCAGCGACCGGTTGGCCGAGCTGCGCGCCGGCAGCGTGCCGGTGTTCGAACGAGTTGTCGCGTGAGAGATGGGCGACCGGCTGGTCTTGCCGAGTTGCGCCGCGACCGGATGCACCAACTCCCGAACACCGTCGCTCAACGACGTACGGCGGCGAGGGCGACGCTTGGCCAGGCTCGCGACTTTCGACGTGCCGCAGCCAGCAATCTTGCCGAGGGATTGGTGTTGCCAGCGATCTCCGCGCTGCATGAGGCAGCTCGTATGGCCGTCACTGCGGTCGCTGCGCTCGATGGCTACCGGTTCAGCAACACTGCAGGCGCTCACGAGGCTGTTGTCGACTTCGCACTGGCGATCCAGCTCGTCGATCGGGTCCGCTACGCGCAACTCGACCAACTCCGTGAGCTCCGTCATCAGGTCAACTATCCGGAAGATCTGATCACGCCATCGGCTCGCGAGATCGAGCAATACAGCGACCTGGTCGACACGGTGCTGAGCCTGGCCGCGGCGAAGCTCCCTGCGATTCGAATCCCACCGCCACCGAAGTAGGCGTGCAACAGCTCAGGCGAAGGGATGTGATCCTGGTCACAGCGAATCGTCCGTGTGGTGTCCGCTGGTCGCCGTGAGTATCTGTTGGTGTCTTCTGGTCGCTTCTAGTCCGGAATCCCTTGTGCCGCTTGCGTTTGCAGAGGGTTGCGCTGCGAACGACATCGGTGTAGTGAAGACACCCTGATGCGTACCGGGGTCGTGCTCGACGGGTCGCTGGAGAACCTTCCGGCGATGTTGACGGTCGAGGAAGCGGCGCGCGTGTTGCGCATCGGGCGGTCGTTGGCGTACCAGTTGGCGACTCGCTATCTCGACAGCCGCGGCACCGATGGACTGCCGGTGTTGCGACTCGGTGGTGTGTTGCGGGTTCCTGGCTTCGCGCTGCGTGAACTGATCACGACCGGCACCGTCGTCCAACTCACCGGCACTCCGATCAAGACGACATCACCGCGCTCGCGTCAACCACGCGTCCGTCGCAACAAGTCGACTGACCGCGCCCAACTGTCACTGTTGGCAACGGACTGACCCGCCCTCCTCTCATGCGTCACCACCCGACCCACGCACCACACGGATTACAGACAAGTGCCCGAACGCGATCGGGTAGTCGATGCTGAGGGTCACCACGCTGTACGCGTCGAGCGCCGCGGCGACGGCGAGCTACTACACCCAGTACCTGACGCGGGCACCCGGTGAGGTCGACGGTGTGTGGGCCGGCAAGCAAGCGGCAGCGCTCGGCCTGTCAGGCAACGTGAACGGCGAGGCGTTGGAGTTGTTGTTGGAGGGCCGTGACCCTGTTCGTGAGACACGGCTTGGCTACCCGCTCGCCGATCGGGTGTTGGCCGATGGTCGGGTGGTTCGCGCGGTCGCCGGGTTCGATGCGACGTTCTCGGCACCGAAGTCGGTGAGCGTGCTGTGGGCCGTGACCCAGGACCCGCGTCTGCTCGAGGCTCACGACGCCGCCGTGACCGCAGCGCTCACCCATCTGGAGCGGTACGGGTCGACGACGCGGGTACGCGCCGACGGCCGGCGCCTGCACCCGGACTCGCAAGGCTTGATGATTGCCACGTTTCGGCAGACGACGTCGCGGTTGGATGATCCGCAGTTGCACACGCATGCCGTGGTGTCGGCCAAGGTGCAAACGGTGGATGGTCGATGGTTGGCGCTCGATGCCCGCTACTTGAAGCGTCATCAGCGGATGCTCGGTGGGTTGTACCAGTCGGCGTTGCGTAGCGAGCTCGTGGATCGGTTGGGGGTGGCGTGGGGTCCGATCGTCAACGGCCAATCAGAGATCGCCGGCATGCCGGGCGAGTTGTTGGAGATGTTCTCCAAGCGCACCTCGCAAGTCGACGTCGCCCTCGATTCCAAGCTCACCGAGTTCCGTGATCGTGAAGGTCGTGACCCGACCCGCTGGGAACGCGCCGCTCTGACTCGCGAGGCATCAGCGGACACCCGCGGTCACAAGACCGGCAACGGTGTCGCCGATCTGCAGACACGGTGGAAGTCAGAAGCCGCCTCGCTCGGCTGGGCGGCGGTCGATGTCGTCGACAGTGTCACCACGGTGGGTCGTGAGCTCACTGCTGAGCCAACCCCACGGGCGACCATCGCCGAGATCGTCGAGGCATTGTCCGTCGGTGGGTCGACCTGGAACCGCGCCGACGTGATGCGAGCCCTGTGCGATGCGCAACGCCCGCTCCCCGGGATGTCGGCGACTCGATGGGCAGAGGTGTTGGAACGCGCCTGCGACACGGTGATCGGTACGTGCGTGGAACTCGACCCAACCGACGCGGCCGCACCACGGCGAGCATCGGATGGCCGGTCGCTATGGCTGGAACCAACAGCAGCACACATCACCAGCGAACACATCTTGGCCGAGGAGGAGTATGTCGTGTCGTGGGCGATCGACGCCCAGACCGCCGATCCGCAACCATCCGCAACGGTCGACCGTGGCGGGCTGGATGTCCTCCAAGCCGATGTCGCCGCAGCGGTCGCCGGTTACGACCGACTGATTCTGGCGGTCGGCCCGGCGGGTACTGGTAAGACCACGACCCTGCGCGCCGCGGCTGCCGACCTCGATCGGCAAGGCCGCGACGTGTTCGGTGTCGCCCCGTCGGCGAAAGCGGCACGGGTGCTGCAACGCCAGACCGGGATCGCCTCGGACACGCTCGCCAAGCTGCTCCACGAGTGGGAACGCGACGACCGTCCGCCGCTTGACCGCTATCGCCTCCCGGCCGGCACCACCGTGATCGTGGACGAGGCCGGAATGGTCGGAACCGGTGCGCTGGCCCGACTCGTCACCCTCGCAGAACGTCACAATTGGCGGCTCGCTCTGATCGGTGATCACCGCCAACTGCAAGCCGTCGGCCGCGGTGGCCTGTTCCACGAGCTGTGCGTCGCCGGGAGCAGCATCGAGCTGACCCGCATCCACCGCTTCGTGGAACCATGGGAAGCAGCCGCGTCCCTGCAACTACGACACGGCGACCCACGAGGCCTGACCCCCTACTTCGACCACGACCGGGTCATCGCCGACACCTTCGACAACAACCTCACCCGAATCGCCGACCTGTGGCTCGACACCGCCGCCCGACACGGAACCGCGGCGATCACCACCTCGACCAACGAACATGTCGACGCCATCAACGCCGCCGTCCAGGCGGCACGGATCAAGGTCGGCCAGCTGGACGATGACCGGACCGCATCGATTGGTGGAGGCGAACACGTCTACGCCGGCGACATCGTGGCGACACGGCGAAACGACCGACGCCTCATCACCACTGCGGGCGAGCCGGTCCGCAACCGTGAGCTGTGGACCGTCACGGGCGTGCACGACGATGGCGCCGTCAGCGTGACCTCACATCTGGGAAGCGGGAACGTGATCCTCCCAGCCGAGTACGCGCGCCAGCATGTCCGGCTCGGCTACGCGGCCACCGAGTACGGCAACCAGTCCGACACCGTGACCATCGGCGTAGAACTCGCGACCGCCGCAACAACCCGTCGAGGTCTGTATGTCGGTGTAAGCCGAGGAGAACAGGAGAACTGGATCCTCGTCGTCACCGACGACCGCGATCTCGACCAAGCCCGCGACATCCTCGAAGGTGTCCTCGCCAGCGACCGCGCCGACATCCCCGCCACCACACAACGACGAGCACTCGCCGACACCGATCGAGCCCCACATCGGCACGAGCCGTCCCTGCAGCCGAGGTGCGAGATCCCATCCTGGTTCGAGCCACTCAGAACCCGAGTACGCGATGACCTCGTTGAGGCCATGGCCGACGCAGAGGCCGACGCCAAGCTGATCGCTGAACTCAGTGCGAACCTCGTCGCGGCGAAGCAACGGCTGGCCGAAGCCAACCACGCGTGCGAGCCGTATCGGCCCCGCCTCGAGGCAGCGGAGAAAGTCGTTCGGGCCGCACGCGAACAATGGTGGACAGCGAACAACCGCGAACTACGAGCACGCAAAGGGCGTCATTACCGTGCCGCCCACGGCGACGTCCAGAAAGCCAAACGAGAGCTCGACGAAGTCCTGGCTCAACAGCAACGGGTCGAAGAGATCGCCAAGCCCGTCACCTCACGTCGCGACGAGGCAGCGGCTGAGGTGCGCAGCATCGATGTCACGATCAGACCCACCCAACAACTGATCGCAATGTCCGACCACGCCGGACGAGCCGAGTCGTTGCGCGACCTCGACGACGCCCTCGACACCTGGCATCGATGGGCGACCGGCCGAACGGTGCCAACCGAGCGACTCGATCAAGCACGATCGATCCTCGAGGAACTCAGCATCTCAGAAGACCCTGGCTGGGGAGCGCTGGCAGGAGTGCTACCGCCGCCACCGACGATCAGCATTGTCAAAGCCCGTCTGGCCAGGCCCAACTCACCCGAACGGGACATGGACGTCGGAATCGTCTAACCCCTCGGAAGTTGAGTCGTTGTCGAATGTCAGATGCAGTTCGGTCCGCGGCTGGTGAGCGTGAGATCGGCGCCTACCTCTGCGATGCGAATGGAAGAGTTTGTACATACGTGTCGCGGATTGGCCGTCGTCGTGGGTCTTACTGTTGATGACGATGTCAGCGAGGACCGAAGGCGCGTTCGCGGCGTTTGTCCGCGAGGTGGAGCCTCGGCTGCGTCAGGCGTTGGTTGCCACCTACGGTGCAGTGGATGGTCGTGAGGCGACCGTCGATGCTCTGAGTTGGGCTTGGGAGCACTGGGATCGATTGCGTGATGTTCGCAACCCGGGTGGGTATCTGTATCGCGTTGGCCAGAGCGCTGTGCGAAGGTTCGGCTCTCGACCGCTACCGGTCAGCGCGTTTCACACGACCGATATCGTCTCGCCCGATCTTTCGCCGGAGTTGGTTCCGGCATTGGCGCGCTTGTCCACTCAGCAACGAACGATCGTGTTGTTGATCCACGCCTACGGCTGGTCACAAGCCGACGTTGCGACGCTGTTGGACATCAACGCATCCACTGTGCACGAGCACATGAACCGAGCGATCGCTCGACTGCGAGATGAACTGGAGGTTCGCAATGCCTGCTGACGTGATCGAACAACTGCGCATGCTGCGCGAGGTCTTGGATGCCCACGCGACGCCGGTAACACTCGACGATCTCCGACGTACCGAGATGACGACTTTGCTCGAGCCGGCGTCGAGCGATGTCACTCATCCCGACCCTGTTGGCGAACCAGCACCCGGGCGCCGCTGGATCAAACGGGTAGTCGCCGTCGCGGCCGTGCTCGTCGTCGTTGTTGGCCTCGCTGTGGTTGGCCGTCAGGATCGTGTCGCGACAGAGCCAGGATCAGGAGACGACGTCCCGGCGACCTTGGGATCGACTGATCCATCAACGGGACTCACTTCCGGCGAGCCGGCGGCCCCTGACATTCCCGCCGGCAGCTCACTACGGGTTACTAAGGAAATCCCCACGACCGGCACCTTGTCTGTGTACGACACCGCGGATCGAAGCCAAGTCTGCCTCTCCGTAAGTTTCGACGACGGCGGCAACTCGGGTGGCTGCGCCGACACCACCGAACTCAGCAGTGGTCTGATCTGGAGCTTCATGCAGCACTCCCACTCACCCGCCGTACCGGCGCTTCTGCTCGGTATCACCGCCACGAGCATCGGATTCAGCGTGGCCGTCAACGGGCAGATCATCGAGCCCGACGTCGATGGCATTTGGTACGCGCTGATACCTCTCAGCACCGCCGAGTTCACCATCACAACGAACAAGGCTCTGACAGTGGTGCCGCTCGTACATCCCGAAATGACACCGACCGTTGTCCAACTGCCCGGGTCGGTTCCCGACGCACCAGGGAACCAGTCCTCAACCAACTCGCATCCGTCGGCCGACACCACTGTCCCGCTGGCGAACCGAGCTCCGATTGCCATCGGCGACTCGGTGATGCTCGGAGCCAAACCACAGTTGGAGAACGCCGGCTTCGTCGTCGACGCATCCGAGGCTCGGCAAGCAAGCGACGTCATCGAAGTCGTCCGCCGACTTCGAGCTGACGGCCAGCTGGGTAACACGGTCGTCATTCACGTCGGCACCAACGGCGAGGTAACCAACAACGACCTCGCCGCGATCATGACCAACCTGCCACCCGACGAAGTCAGCTCGGTCTGGTTCCTCACCGACTACGCCGACAAACCTTGGATCGCGGCGAACAACCAACGAATCATCGCGCTCGCTCGTAGCTACACCAACGTACACGTTGGCTACTGGTACGACGTGGCCGCCACCCTGCCGGGAATGGCGACCGACCGTATCCATCTCCAAAGCAGCGAAGCGAAACAGGCCTACGCCAACGTGATCGCCATCTGGACCGGGATCAATCCGTAGAACAACCATGCAAACAAGCAGTCAGAGGCCTTGACCTCTACAGGACCCCTGACCGATCGGGTGGGCTCCAAGTATCGGGCCCGGACGTAGTGCGCGCCGCACTTGTATCAATGTGGGTGTCTGGTGCGTCGAAGTGGCGTGTACGACGAAGGGCTGCGCGACGTGGCGGATGTTGAGACCGATTTCACTGCGTTGTACCGGGCAGAACACGACCGGCAGGTTCGTCGGGCGTTCCTGCTGCTCGGGGATAACGAGGCGGCGAACGACGTGGTCCACGATGCGATGACGAGCTTGTTCCGGCGTTGGGATGAGATCGATCAACCGGCGGCATATCTGAATCGTGCTGTGCTGAACGGATGCCGCGACACAGGGCGCCGTCGAACGTCATCGGTGCGGCTGCTCCACAGGTTGAGAGCTGATGTCGGTGCGAGTGTGGCGCACGACTCGCTGGTCGACGTGTTGGCGAAGCTTCCGTTTCAGCACCGTGCTGCGGTCGTGCTGCGCTACTACGCGGGCTACACGACCGATGAGATCGCCTGGGCGCTCGACTGCGCCCCGGGATCAGTCGGTCCTTGGATCGAGCGCGGCCTGTCCGCGATGCGAAAGGTGCTGCGATGAACGAATTCGAGAACCGCGTTTCGACCCTGCTCCGCGAGTGTGCCGACGCCGCGCGCCCCTACGACCAGCTGGACGCCGCACTCGCCGACACGGCCAGCATTGCGGTCTCCACGGCTGCGCCGCCTCCGGCGCGGCGCTGGGCTGTGCTGACGGCCGCCAGCATCGTCGTCATAGCCGGCTTGTACGTGGTCGCCGCCCGGAGCACGTCGAGCCAATCGGCCAATCAATCGGGCACCAGCCAGGGCGCGGCACCGCTGCTGTTCCCACCGGGTGTCGAGCCGATCGGAGCACCGGTGGAATCGCCGCCGGGTCGGTTCTCGACACTGCTGTCATCTCCCACTGGCACGCTCTATGTGATCGATCTGTTCGAGAACTTCTGGGGATCACTACCGTCGGGAACCTCAACCCGGACGATCAACGGACACGTCTTCGGCGATCTTGGCAACAGCGGTGAAATCGGCAGCAACAACTCATACGCGTTGCTCGAGCCCTGCTCGATGACGTTCACCCGCGCCCCAGCGAGCGCACAACCCTGGGACGACGAGGTCGTCGCGCTGTTGTCCGCTGAGACCGCCACGCGCGGACACACAACCGTGACACTCCCATCGGGCTGGGCCATGCTCACCAAACCCGCCGAACAAGTGACCAGCTACGAGTACACCGTCGAGAACGCCATCGCCGGATCACCAGCGGCGATCTGGACAGCGCCAGGCACCGACGTCTCGGCGATCTTCGGTGCGTACGGCACCCCGCAAACCACCCACCGCGCCGACTTCGACGGTCACCAAGCTTGGTTCAGCGTCTACCCCGCCGCCAACAACCATCTCACCTGGGCATCAGCTGGAAACGCCTACGGCATCACCGCACGAGGCGCCACCGAGCAACAACTGGTTGCCTTTGCCCGAACTCTGCAACCAGCCACCATCTCCCAACTGCAGACCAACTCCGAACGAGCCGGCGGCCAATGGACACCCGCCACGATTGCCTCGACCGTTCCCGCACCTGCACAAGCCTGCGATGCTCGTGCCCTCGCCGTAGAACCGTCCTCGTAACGACTCCCGCCCATAACACGCCACACAGAAGCGCGGATCCGAAGCCCCCTCCGGCCATGCACCGAACGAAGCCACCTGGCGTGCCTCTAGGCATCATCGCAAGGAACCTGAGGCGGAGCTGCGGGGTCACAACCAAGATGTGCACGCGAACGATGAGACAGCGACTGCCGCGCCGAGTGTTGCAGACAGCGCGAGGCCCGTGCTGGACTTCGACGCGTTCTACCTGGCTCAATACGCCAAGACTGTTCGGCTTGCTCGACTGTTGACCGGCTCCTCCGCTGCGGCCGAGGACTTGGCACAGGAGGCGTTCATTCGCGTTCATCGTCATGCGTCGAGCCTTGACAACCCCGGGGGGTTCCTGCGAACCACGACCGTCAATGTCTGCCACAACTGGCATCGCAGCAGACGGCGCGAGGCGTTGCGCATGATCAGGATCGGACCGCCGTCCGAGTCGCTGTCATCGCAGGCCCAAGAACTCGACGCCGTGGTGGCTGCACTCCCTTATCGCCAGCGAGCTGTGCTCGTGCTGCGGTACTGGCTTGATCTCACCGAGGCGGACATCGCTCGATCACTCGATTGCCGTGTGGGGACCGTTAAGTCACTCCAATCGCGCGCTCTCGCCAACCTTCGAAAGGAACTCCGTCGATGAGCACTGATCTCGATACGCGGCTACGGGAGCTGTTCACCGAACTCGCCGACGCCACACCGGTAGAGACTCCGGCACGCTTTCACCCCGAACAACTGACGACCGCCCGCGTGGCACGCGACCTCAGGCCGCGCTCGAAGTGGCTTGCAGTGGCCGGCGCAGCGGCTGCGATCGTATTGATCGTCGGTCTCGTGGCGATCGCCCGCCATGATGATGCCCGCAACCTCAGCCCAACCAACCCGACCACCACAACCCGTGCGATTCCTGGAACTGATCCGGTGCTGTGGGTACCGGACACGTCGTTGGGCTCCATCACGATCACGGGATACAACCAGGCCAGCGACGCACCGATGTATGGGGGTGCTGTGCGTTCACCAGATGGCACGGTGTTTGGGATCAGCGTCAACCCTGACTACGGGGACACGACGCCGACGGGAGAAGTGCGAACCATTGGCGGACGTACCGTGAGGGCGTCGACCGACGGCTCGGCTCCCGGGGAGGTGTATCGCACGACGACGATCGGGTGCATCAATGTCGGCCTGACGACCGCCGGAGAAGACCCCTGGAGCACCGATGCAATCGCCCTCGTCAATGGCCTGACCGACGGTAGCGGGAGCATACGAATCGTGTTGCCGTCGGGCTGGTCGACGCTGGGTTACACAGCCGCAGGTCATCAGTTCGAGGTCTCGTTCGACGTCATCGTCAACGGCAGACAGCAATCCCTGTCGATGTGGCAGATGCCCAACGCACCGGCCGGGTTCTATCTCACCGCCCATGAAAGCAACCCGCGCTCAGTCCAGGTCGGCGGAGTGCAGGGTTGGGTGATCGACGGGGTGACCACCGCCGGTTACACCACACTCGTCGCCGAGCGCGACGGAACTGCGTTCTTCGTCGGCGGAGACATACCGGAGGATCAGTTGATCAAGATCACGGAGGCGATGGTCCGCGCCCCGCAAGCGGACTGGACAGCTCACCAAGACCCCAGCATTACCAGCATCACGCCGGCGCCCCCCGTGCCGGGATGCCAGCTCCCCGCCCTCGACATCGTGGCCAATCCCTGACGACCGCCATCGGCCAGGTCGCACCACCCATGGGAATTGGTACATGTCTGGAACCTCTGCCGAGAATGGTCAAGGTCAATTGAAATTCACAGACGGTTGGCGAGGGCTCCAAAATTGATCATTGGCAGACCCTCGAAGTGGCCTCGGATCCAGTATCGGAAATGTATCAATTCGTCTGATATTCGACCGTGTCGGCTCGTGTTGCCTCGTCCACGGTATTCGCGGAACTCCAGGTCAGGCGACACAAATCGGCATCGCTCAACACCAGCTGGACGTGCCCGGCTCAGCCTTCGGATCAGACGGTTGGGGGTTCGAGTCCCTCCGGACGCACTGCGAAATCTGTGAGGCCGACCTGCGCCAGTTTCTTGCGGTGACTGCGACCCATCGCTGGGGAGCGCCATTGCGGCTCGCCGCGTAGTATGGGTTGCGGCGGAGTGAGTTGTTGGGGTTGCCGTGGTCGGCGGTCGACGAAAAGGCCGGCACCGTGCGCATCGAGCAAGCGCTGATCGAGGTGTCGGGCCATGTGGAGTGGAGCCCCGGTAAGAACGAGCGCTCGCGACGCACGATCCCGATCGACTCGGCAACGGCCAAGGCGCTCGCTGCGCATCGTCGCCGCCAGGCCGAAGAGCGCCTTGCTGCCGGACCGGAGTGGATCGACATGGGACTCGTCGTGACTTCGAAGACCGGCAACCGGGACGCGCTGAGCAACTGCACCGTTGGTTGGCAACACTCTCGTTGGCAGCGTTAGCTTGGCGCAATGACCGGCAGAAGGGTGGAGACTTGATCGCCATCGCGTCGAGTTATCTCAACTGGTTCGTGTTCGTCAGCGTCGTGCTCGGACTTGCGGGCACCTTCGACGTGCTCAGTCAGCCCGGGCGAGCGTTCGACGCCGCCGGCCACAGGAAGCTGGTGTGGCTGTCGATCGAGGCGGCGGGCACGATAGTCCTCGGCGGGTTGTTCACGTGGGCGGTCTATTCGCTCATGATTCGACCGGGCGTGGTGCGCGCCGGCGGCAGACATCGCATCAAGGGTCGTGTGACTTTCGCGGTCCTCAGCGGGTTGGTGCGTGTGATCTTCGGGGGCCTCGGCGGAGCCATACGTGGTTTCCTGATGCCCCGCTCCTCATCCGGCCGCACTCGGCACACGGAGAGCACGAACCCAGCAGGAGCGCCACGACAGCCGGCCCCCGTCAAGCGGCCATGTCCCACATGCAGCGGACTCTTTGGCCGGTGCGCGGACTGCCGTGGATCGGGCGCCATCTCCGGCAACGTGTGCCGCAGGTGCAATGGCTCCGGCCACTCGACCTGCCCGACGTGCGGTGGTCGCGGTTATCTCGCATGACTTCATCAGGACTACGTCAAGACATTGGTCGCAGTAGAGGTTGGGCAGCTTGAGGCCGCGGTGCTTCAAGACCATGGCCTCGACCCTTTGACGCGAGCAGCATCTTGACATCGATGCCGCGTTGCGTCGGTTGGTGATGAGGCCGATCGAGAATTCGTCGCGGAGATCGCCGAGCAGTTCATCCACGCTGACCCCGAGCTTGGACAGTGTGGCGTTTCTGCTGAACGAGGGCGACGGTCTGCGCGCCATTGCATTGGCCACTGTCGGGCTCCATCCTGACGACGAGATCGAATCGTGCCATAACGCCCTGATCCAGCTTGATGAGGTCCGGAATTGGTGCAGGATTTGCCACTGATGTGATAGTCGATATCAACGGCTGGATCGGCAACGCCCAAGCCAGCTGACCGATGTCGGACGAGCCGCCTACGGGGTTGTGCCGAGCAGGCGGGCCTTCTGCGCGGCGAACTCTTGTTCGGTGAGAATGCCCTCGCTGCGCAGGTGCCCGAGACGCTCCAGCGCGTCGAACATCGCCTGATCGGCCGCCGGCGACGCCGGCGGCGGCGTCATCGCAGCGTCATCGACCATCGACCCCGACAGATCGCCCAGCAGCATCGCGGCGATGTCCCCGGCAGAGCCACCGGTTGCGGGGGATCCGAGCTGTGGGCCGAACGGAGTGGCCGCGGCGTCGAGCTCGTCCTTCGTCGGGTGCACGACCAGGTTCACCGGTCGCCCGACGAGCGAGCCGTCAACGTGCGCGATAGGCATCCAGATGCTGATGCGCCCGTCGAACGTCGCCCGCCTCGGGGGTTGCACACGCACCTCGAGGTGGAACAGGCAGTCGCGTGGCGGCGCGTCGCGCAGAGCCATCTTCTTGTGCGTCCGGTGCTCCGCAAGCACCTGCCCCGTGCACGCGAGCCATTTGGAACGGTCGTGGTCGAACACCGCCATGGCCGCACGGTACCACCAGACGGTTGGGGGTTCGAGTCCCTCCGGACGCACTGAGAGATCTGGCGACTTGCGCCCGCGAAGGCTCTAGAGATCGACGCTGCAAAGAGCCTGCTCAGAGGACGACTTCAGCACACTCAGGGGCGTATGCTCCGGCCTGACTTCGGAGCGACAGGATCGGCGATGAACAACTGGTTGTGGTACGTCACGAGGTCTACCGGCATCGTGGCAACCGTGCTCATGTTGGCGTCGTTGGCATGGGGTTTCCTGTTCTCGGCGCGCGAGACG
This sequence comes from Ilumatobacteraceae bacterium, assembly GCA_963720775.1. Taxonomy (GTDB): domain Bacteria; phylum Actinomycetota; class Acidimicrobiia; order Acidimicrobiales; family Ilumatobacteraceae; genus JAENVT01. The sequence goes on from CAVRGR010000006.1 coordinate 491,651, forward strand.
GGCACCCGATTGCGACCGGCGTGGTGGCTGGACCTGCACAAGGGCCTCGGTGGTCTCGCCGTCATCTTCACGGTGTTGCATCTCGTGGCGGCGTTCGCCGATTCGGACCTGGGTGTGAGCCTGGCGACGGTTTTGGTACCGGGCGCCGCGGATCGCAGCACTGCAGCGTTCACGTGGGGAGTTCTGGCGTTCTATGGCCTGGTCATCGCTGTGTTCACGTCGTGGCCGAGGATGCTCTTTCGTCGTCGCACGTGGCGAACGGTGCACCTGCTGTCCGGGCCGGCCACGGCGCTCGCGTGCGTTCACGCCTATCAACTCGGCTCCGACGCCCATTCAGCAGCATTCCGGGTGCTGATGCCGCTCGCGGTCGGCTGCACCGTGTACCCGTTGGGGGTTCGTACGTGGAGCCTCGCGCTGGCGAAGTCTCAGCAATCTCCCAGCAAGTCCTGAGGAGCCTCTTACACGGGCCTGGCTGAATGGCCTGCATGGAGACCGACATCCGCCAAGCTCTTCCGCCGCCCGCCCCGCTGGCGGCAATCGACCCGGCGATGCAGGACCGCCTCGCTCGGCTGACCGCAACCCGCGCCCCTCGGGACCGGCGCACCGCAACCGGGCGTACGGCTCCACCGGCGGCGAACACTCGCAAGCGACACGCCGCCAAGGGAAGCCGCACCGCCGCGGTGTTGATGAGCATCACCACCGCGGCCGGCCTCAGTGCCTACTTCCAACATGTCGATACCGCGGCAGCATCGGCTACGACGAGCACTGTCACTGGCGGCGCAACCGCCTCGGGAACCGCCGCCTCCGGTGCAACATCGACGGCTACCGGGTCGGTCGCGGCCACCACGTCGGCGAGTGCAAGCAGTTCCTCGGCGCTCGCCGACGGCGCCTACACGGGAGCGACGGCGACCAACAAGTGGGGACCGGTCCAGGTCCAGATCACGGTCGCGGGCGGCAAGATCACCCAAGCCGTCGCCCTCCAGACACCGACGGCTGACCGCAAGAGTGTCTCCATCAATGCCCGGGCCACGCCGACTCTTGCCAGCGAGGTGTTGTCGGCGCAGAGCGCAACGATCGACACCGTTTCTGGGGCCACGTACACCAGTGACAGCTACAAGGTCTCGTTGCAGTCGGCGATCGACCTGGCACGGTCGACGGCGCTGCAGACGAGCACGTCACCGTGACCACGACCACGGCCACTGGGGAACGCGCCTCGCTGGTCGCGGTCCAGCGGAGCGGTCTGCACCACGTCGAGATCGTGATGGGCATGGCGGTGTCGATCGATATCCGAGACGACGTGCCGAGTGACGCGCTCGATGAGGTGGTGCGATGGCTCCATCATGTCGACGACACCTTCAGCACCTACAAGCCTGACAGCCCAGTCAGCAGACTCGGCACGGGAGACTCGACGGTCGAGGAGATGAGCGATGAGGTCCTCGGTGTGCTCGCACTCTGCGAAGAGCTGTATGACGACACCGGCGGAGCGTTTGACGCATTCGTCGTTCCGGCGCCGAATGGCAGCCGTCTCGATCCGTCCGGAGTGGTCAAGGGATGGTCGATCGAACGATCTGCAGAGATCCTCGAGCAGCACGGGGCTGGAAACTTTTGCATCAACGCCGGCGGAGACGTCGCAGTTCGCGGATTCGCACGGCCCGGTGAGCCGTGGCGGATCGGCATTCGCCACCCCGAACTTGCAGACAGGAGTGCTGCGGTCGTAGGGGGTGCCGGCCGGCTGGCCATCGCCACGTCGGCCACGTACGAACGTGGCGCGCACATCATCGATCCAGCCACCGGTGAGCCGACTGCCGACCTGGCGAGCGTCACGATCATCGGACCCGACCTCACCTACGCAGACGCGTATGCCACGGCAGTGTTCGTGATGGGACCCGACGGCCTCAACTGGCTCACCGAACACCACCCTGACTACGCGGCCTTTGTGATCACCAGGGAAGACACCGCGTTGTCCACCCTCAACTTCGCCGACCACCGAGTGAGTTGAGACCCTCAGTCGTCGGCTGGACCAGCTACCGACCGTAGGCAGGAAGAAAAAGGCTTGAGGATTGCGGGCATCGCGCCGATGAAATTCGTGTTTGTCACGAGCGTTCGTGGGGCGGTCAGCAGCTCGGACAATGCGTCGCGCCCCCACGGTTCGAGCACTCATTAGTTCGCTCTCCAATCCAAGGACGTCGTCGCAAATGGCCGACAGCTCAGTCAACCGGAACTCGACGAACAGGGTCGTCGACTTCTACGTCGGCATCGTCGCACTCGTTGCACTCGGCCTCACTGCAATTGTCTACGTTCTCCAAGGCGGCGACGTCATCGCCTCGTCACAGATCAGCCACGTAGCGGTGTTCTGCGGCTTGTTGGTGATCGGCGAGACCAGGACCAACTGGTTCCGCTTCGGTGACGGTGGAGAAGTGACTCCGGGGTGGGCATTCGCATTCAGCATCGTGCTGCTCGGCGCACCCATCGTTGCGATAGCGGCGATCGCCGCATGCACCATGTACGTCGACCTGCGGGATCACAAGTCGGTCACGAAGATCGTGTTCAATGCTGCACAGATCACCGCCTCGCTCGCGGCAGGTGCGCTTCTTCTGCAGCTTCTCGGTCTGCGCTCGCCGATCACGAACGTCGCCAGGTTGACGTATCGCGGCGGCCTGGGAATCGTGCTCGCCGGCGCGCTCGTCTTCATCGCCAACGGGTTGATGACCTGCATGGTCCTCGCCCTGCACTACAAGACCACCGTGCGCTCGATGATGGGCCGCAGCTTCTTCCTCAGCGTCTCCGCCGACGGCGCGCTACTGGCACTCTCTCCGATCTTCGTGGCCGCGATCAGCTACAGCATGCTGATGCTCCCGCTGCTGGGCATCACCGCGTGGATGATCTACCAGAGCACGCAGCAGGCCTTGAAGCGAGCGCACGAGGCGACGCACGACAGCCTGACGCGTCTGCTCAATCGGCAGACGTTCAACAACCACCTGTCCGGCTTTCTGGCATCGAGTCTCGACGATGACGTTCGCGGTGTGGTGTTGCTGCTGGATCTCGACGGCTTCAAAGAGGTCAACGATCGGCTCGGTCACCAGACCGGCGACCTCGTCCTGCAGGGGTTTGCCGATCGGCTCACGCTGACTGCGCCCGACACGGCGGTCATCGCCCGGCTCGGTGGAGACGAGTTCGTCCTGATGATCCCCGACGTGGCCTCGGAGCAGTCGACCATCAAGATGGTCGAGCAGTTGCGGATCGAGCTCGCCCGGCCGATCGTCGTCGACAGCTTCCCTCTGTCGGTCGGCGTCAGCATCGGCCTGGCCTTCATCCCGATCCACGGTCGCACCGCCGAGGACCTGTTGAGTGCTGCCGATGTGGCGATGTATCGAGCGAAGCGATATCGAACCGGCGTCGAGAGCTACAAGGCGCTGGGGTCGCGGCCGGAGCGAGGACGTCTGGGGTTGCTCGGTGAGCTCTCGAGTGCCCTTACGCAGGATCAGCTGAAGATCCACTACCAGCCGCTGACACGCTTCCATGACGGCTCCCCCGATTCGGTCGAGGCGTTGCTGCGCTGGGAGCACCCGACGCTCGGTGATGTGCCGCCCGGCGACTTCATCACCCTCGCCGAGCACACCGATCTCATCCAGCCACTGACGCAGCTCGTGCTCACCCAGGCGACTCGCGATGCGCGTGTTGTCGAGCGCTTCGAGACTCGGATGGCCATCAACGTGTCGGCGCGCAACCTGCAGGACCGGCGGTTTCCGGCGACCGTTCTCAAAGCATTGGATGACGCCGCGCTCGACCCATCACGTCTCGAGCTGGAGATCACCGAGAGTGCCCTCGCCAGCGAGCCGGAGCGCAGCCTGTTCGCCATCAGCGCGTTGCGTGAGGCCGGCGTACGAGTGGCCATCGACGACTTCGGCACCGGCTACTCGTCGTTCGGGATGCTCCGCGAGCTCACGTTCGACAGATTGAAGATCGACGCCAGCTTCGTCGACGGGATCGCCCACAACCAACGCCAGCAACACCTGGTCGGTGCAATCGTCGCGCTGGCCAAGCGGCTCGGGATCGAGACTGTGGTCGAGGGCGTCGAGACCGAGGAGGCGTGGGTGACCCTGAGCGATCTCGGTTGCGACATCGCCCAGGGCTTCCTGGTCTGCCGCCCCTTGCCGCTGCAGGATCTCGTCGAGTGGCTCGACATCCGTCAATCGATGTCAGTGCTCGAACAGCTGTCTTCCACCGATCGGGGATTCAAGCTGCTGGGCCGGGGGACGCAGTCGGAGTAACCTGACTCGGTGGACGTGCGGGCTGATCTGGTCGCAGCCCAGCGTGAGGCGTGGGCCGCGCTGGCCACACCCGGCACGTGGTGGACCGGGCGGCAACGCGCTGAGCTCGCTGCTACTGCATTGTCGGCAATGACGGCATCCGACCCACTACCGCCGTGGATTGCGCCGTCGACCGTCGAGGGCCGGTTGCCAGCCGGTCTCGGTGCACCGAGTGAAGCGCACGATGCCATCTACCGAATTGCCGCACACGCCGCCACGCTCACCGAGTCGTGGTACAACGACATGCGCGACTCGCTCACCGATCTCGCCTACGTCGAGATCGTCGCCATCGCCTGCACGGTGGCCGCCGTCGTCGCCTTCCGTCGGGCCGCTGGGCTCGAGCCGTGGGACCTGCCGTCGCCGGTCGACGGGGAGCCGTCGCAAGCGATCCCCGACGATCTCGTGCAGGCTTCGATGAACTGGGTTCGGGTTACGAGCCCGGCCGACAAGCAGGCGGCCGTCGTTCAGGCGTTCTCCTCCGTGCCCGCCGAGCACGACCGTCTGTGGACCCTGGCGGCGGCTCAGTACATCCCGAACGAGGAGATGGTCGATCCGCGTTGGACTCGCGGCACGTTGTCACGGCTGCAGATCGAGCTCGTTGCCGCCCGCGTTTCGCAACTCAGAGAGTGCTTCTATTGAACAACCGCTCATGCCAGCATGCTCAGTTGGAGCAGCCAGCAGAGTGACACCGAGATCGATCTCGTCGTCGTGGCGCGCGGGCGCGGTGACGTCGGGGTTCCGTACGCCGACGAGCTGCTGCGGTTTGCCAGTGCGGCCGCCTGCCTCGACGACGATCTCTTCGAGATGGCCGACTCACGCCAGGCGCTCGCCTCGATCGCCGGGGAATCGACGATGATCGACGCGGCAGCGGTAGCGGCCAACTTTCACATGATGACCCGATTGGCCGATGGCACGGGTGCGCGCTTGACACCGGCGCGCCTCGAGGGGTCGGCGTCGGTGATCGAGATCATGGGTATGACCGACATGGTGTCGCGCCGCTGAGCCCGCGGCTCGGCGGAGGTAGCCGAAGGCACGAAGCGCGGTTCGGTGCTCGAGAAGGTCACCATCGCCGACCTTGTCGCCGGCACGCTGCCACAGCGGGTTGCCGCCCTCCTCGAAGATCGCGGTGCGTGGATCGGTCGTCCCGACCCCATGCACGGCGGACCGCGTCCGAGCGCGATGATGCGGCCATGCCTGAATCATCTGCCCCCGGCGCCGACATCGAGGTGCCGGTGCTGGTCGTCGGAGGAAGCCTCGTCGGGCTCGCGACAGCGATGTTCCTGGCCCAGCACGGCGTAGAGGTGCTGTCGGTCGAGCGACACCAGGGCACGGCGATTCGTCCGCGTGCCGGCCACTTCCATCTCCGAACGCTCGAGGTCTTGCGGGTCGCCGGCATCGAGGATCGCGTGCGTGCCGCCGCGCTGGCGTTGTACTCGCCGGACGGTGGTATCAACGCCGTCGAAACCTTGGCCGGTCGAGAGATCGCCAACTACATCCCCAACATCAACGCGGGCGTCGAAGAACTGAGCCCGGCACGGGCCTTGTTCATGCCGCAGCAGGTCCTCGAACCGATCCTGTTGCAGCGCGCTCGCGAGTTTGGGGCCAACTTCATGTACGCGACCGAGATGGTCGGCCACACTCAGGACGACAGCGGCGTCACCGCCACCGTTCGCAACGTCGATGACGGTACCGAGCGGCTGATCCGTGCCCGGTACCTGGTCGCCTGTGACGGCAACCGAAGCCCGATCCGTCAGAGCCTCGGCATTGACGTGGTCGGCCACGGTTTGCTGTCGCGCAGCGTGACGATCTACTTCCGCGCCGACTGCTCGGCGGCGCTGCGCGGACGGAACCTGGGAGTGATCTACGTGACCAATCCGCAGGTGCGCGGGTTCTTCCGGTTGGAGAAGACAGGGCTCGGCGGGTTCCTCGTCGTCTTCACCGTCGGCGACATCCACGAACCCGGGGCGCGCTTCGTGGCCGACACCATCACCGACGCGACGGCCACCGAGCTGGTGCGAACCGCCGTCGGCGACCCCGATCTCGACGTCGATGTGCAGGCCGTCGACAAGTGGCGAGCGGTTGCCGAAGCGGCCACCACCTTTCAGCGAGGCCGCGTGTTCCTCGCCGGCGATGCTGCGCACACGATGCCACCTACTGGCGGGTTCGGCGGGAACACCGGTGTGTGGGACGCTCACAACCTCGCCTGGAAACTGGCGTACGTGCTGCGTGGCGATGCAGGCACCGCTCTGCTCGACACCTACGACAGCGAGCGTCAGCCTTCCGGCGCACTGGCAATGGAGCAGGCCTACAACCGTTACGTCACACGTTCGGATCCCGACCTCGGGACGGAGGGGATGCACCCCCCTCTGCCCGACCTGCACGTCGTGTTCAGCCGCTATCGCTCGCCGGCGGTGATCCCCGACGACGACTACGTCGACGACGGGGCTCTCGACATCGACCCGCGGAAGTCTCAGGGTCTCCCTGGCACTCGGGCTCCTCATGTGGAGCTCTCGCGGAATGGCGCGACGCAGTCGACGCTCGACTTCTACGTCGGCGACTTCGTGCTGATGTCCGGTCCGGATGGTGCAGCGTGGGCGCAAGCCGCGGCGGTCGCCGGCGACGAGCTCGACGTGAAGGTGGTGTCGCACATCGTCGACCACGGGCAGTCGAACTCGTTCTGCGAGGCCTACGGAATCGGCTCCTCGGGCGCGTCGCTGGTCCGGCCCGACGGCTACGTCGGTTGGCGTGCCCGCGACCACACATCCGACGCCGCCGACCGACTTGCTTCGGCGCTGCGCACCGTGCTCTCGCGCGATTAGATGATCTCGTGCCCAGTCCGTCCACGATGTTCGACAAGATCTGGTCGGCGCACGAGGTTGCGGTGCTCCCCGGCGGCGTTTCGCTGCTGTACGTCGATCGCCACCTGATCCACGATCTCGAGGCCGGGCCGGATCTGGCCCGCCTTGCCCGCGCCGACCGACGCGTTCGACGGCCGGACTTGACCTTCGCCACTCCCGACCACGCCGTCGCCAGCGAACCGGGCCGCGTGACCGATACCAATGCAGCGGGTGGCCGGCTCCTGCGGGAGATGCGCCGTCGCTGTGCCGAGGCGGGAATCCGGCTCTTCGACATCGGCCACTCGGGCCAGGGCATCGTCCACGTGATCGGCCCGGAGTTGGGCATGACACATCCGGGCATGCTGATCGTGTGTGCCGACAGCCACACGTGCACGCACGGCGGGTTGGGAGCGTTGGCCTTCGGCGTCGGCACCAGCGAGGCAACTCATGTGCTCGCAACCCAGACGATCCGCCAGAAGCGGCCGCGCACCATGACGGTTCGATTCGACGGCCGGCGTTCGGCGGGTGTGACTGCCAAGGACATGGTGATGCACGCGATCGGGAGGCTCGGCGTTGCCGCCGGCCGGGGGTGCGCCGTCGAGTGGGCGGGTACTGCGGTCGCCGCACTCACGGTGGAGGAGCGCTTGACCCTGTGCAACATGTCGATCGAGATGGGCGCCAAGATCGGCATGATCGCACCTGATGACACCACCTACGATTACCTCGCGGGACGTCCGATGGCGCCGACGGGCGAGCTCTTCGACCGCGCCGTCGACGCCTGGCGCATGCTGCCGAGCGACGCTGACGCGACCTTCGACTTCGAGCACTGCCTCGACGCCAACGACATCGCCCCGCAGATCACCTGGGGGACGAATCCCGGGCAGGTGGTTGCGATCGATGGCCGCGTTCCCGACCCGGCCGCCGAACACGACCCTGCGCGACGTCAGGCGATGGATGCCGCGCTTCAGTACATGGGATTGCGCCCGGGGCAAGCGATGGAAGGTTTGGCCATCGACTGGGTGTTCATCGGGTCGTGCGCCAACAGCCGTATCTCCGACCTTCGTGAAGCAGCCGCAATCGTGAGCGGTCGGCGGGTCGCGGCGGGCGTCCGGGCATGGGTGGTTCCCGGGTCGGTCGATGTGAAGCGCGCCGCCGAGGCGGAAGGTCTCGACGAGGTCTTCATCGCCGCCGGCTTCGACTGGCGTGAGCCCGGATGTTCGATGTGCCTCGCCGCCAACGGTGATGTGGTCGGGCCGGGGCGGCGGTCGGTCTCCACCAGCAATCGCAACTTCGTCGGCCGGCAGGGGCCGGGCGCCCGCACCCATCTGGCCAGCCCGGCACTTGCCGCCGCGGCCGCGGTGAGCGGCTTCATCACCGATGTCCGCAGACTTCGCCGGCCCGCATCATGAACCCGGTCACGACGGTTCACGGGATCGCGGTGGCAGTCCCCAGAGCGAACATCGACACGGACGTGATCATCCGCATCAACCGGCTGATCGAGCATCCCCCCGACGAGCTCGGCGAGTTCGTGTTCGAGTCATGGCGGTTCCTGCCCGACGGGCAACCCGACCCGGAGTTCCCTCTCGACCAGGAGCGGTATCGAGGGGCGGTGGTGTTGGTGGCGGGCGAGAACTTCGGATGTGGTAGCTCCCGCGAACACGCGGTGTGGGCTCTGAGGGGTTTCGGACTGCGAGCGGTGATCGCCCCCAGCTTCGGCGACATCTTCCGTCAGAACTCGTTCCAGAACGGGCTGCTCACGGTGACCCTGCCGACTGAGGAAGTCGATCGCATCGTCGAGGAGTTGCGAGGTGATGACGAGCCGGTGATGACGGTCGATCTCGTCAACCGGGTGGTCCTCACCCCGTCGACTCGCAAGATCCCGTTCGAGATCGACGAAGAGCGGCGCGATGCTTTGCTCGCAGGCCTCGACGACATCGGCGTCACGTTGACCTACCGGGATCGCATCGAGGCGTTCGAGCACGAGGATCCGCAACGACGACCGTGGAACTATCGAACGACTGCAGAGGAGACGACCATGCAACTGTTGTTGTTGCCGGGCGACGGCGTCGGGGCCGAGGTCACTGCCGAGGCACGACGTGTGCTCGACTGGCTCGTCAAGCACCGGGGACTAGAGATCGACGTTCGCGAGGAACCATTCGGGATGGCCGCGTGGCAGGCCCACGGCACCCTGATGACCGACGAGACGTGGGAACGGATCCACGACACCGACGCGATCTTGTTCGGCGCAATCGGATCGCCCGACTACCAGCAGATCCCCGCCGAGCATCGCCGCGTCGATTGGCTGCTGGCGATGCGTCGGTCGCTCGATCTCTACGAGAACCTGCGACCGGTTCGTGCGGTCGATGCCTTGCTCGACTCATCGACACTGCGGCCGGAGGTGGTGCGCGGTGTGGACATGGTGATCGTTCGCGAGTTGGCCGGCGGCGTGTACTTTGGCGAGCCCCGGGGTGTCGAGACCTTGCCCGACGGCACGCGAAGGGCTGTGAACACCATCGTGTACACGACGCCGGAGGTCGAGCGAATCGCTCGCTCCGCCTTCGAGTTGGCCCGAACACGCCAGGGACGAGTGTGCTCCGTCGACAAGGCCAACGTGCTCGAATTCGGCGCCTTCTGGCGCGAAACGGTGCAGGTGGTGCACGACGTGGAGTATCCCGATGTCGATCTCTCGCACATGTACGTCGACAACTGCGCGATGCAACTCGTGCGCGACCCACGCCAGTTCGACGTGATCGTGACAGAGAACCTGTTCGGCGACATCCTTTCCGACTGCGCAGCGATGGTCACCGGATCGCTCGGCATGCTGCCGTCCGCGTCGCGTGGACCGGTGAAGCCGGACGGGCGGCGAGCAGCGTTGTACGAGCCGGTTCACGGCAGTGCTCCCGACATCGCCGGCCAGGGCATCGCCAACCCCCTCGCCGCGATCTTGAGCCTGGCGATGTGCATGCGCTACACGCTCGGGCGGGCCAACGACGCTGTGGTGATCGAGCGGGCGGTCGCGCGTGCACTCGCTTCCGGCGCCCGTACGCGCGATCTCGCCCAACCGGGAGCTACCTTCCTGTCGACCAGCGAGATGACCGATTGCGTTCTCGCCGAATTCGACAGATGAACCGCGCCGACGAACAGGAGTCGCAGATGCGCGAGCCGTATGTGTTTCCACTCAGCGAGTCGCCCTTCTCGCCCGACGTGCCGCCGCTCGAGCGGCGCCAGCGGGTGCTTGCCGTTGGTGCAGATGTGGTCACCGACGAACTGGGCCTCGTGATCGACTTCATGTCGGAGGCTGATGTCGACGCGGTGCTCAACGATCCGCGCTTCGCCGCCGTCGGCATGCCCACCCTGGCTCTCTCCGACGTCCACGACGGACCGCTGTACGACCTGTGGTCGGAGCTGATGTTCACCAAAGACGCGACGGAGCATCACCGAATCCGTTCCGTCGTGGCGCGTGATTTCACGCCGAAGGCGATCGAGCAGCTCCGCAACGATGTCCAAGGAATCGCGGCCGCGCTGTGCGATCGGCTCGAAGGGCTCGACACCACGGATCTCGCCTCGTCCTTCGCCGTGCCCCTGGCCGCGCGGGTTGCTTGCCACGTTGTTGGGATACCCGAACGTGACGCCGACCGGGCAGCCGTGTGGGCGTTCGATCTGGTGCGTGCCTTCTTCCCGTTCATGAGCGTCGAGCGACGGGAGCGAGCGCAACAGGCGGCGGTCGAGTTCTGTGCGTACGTCGACGATTTGCTGGCGGAGAAGCGCAGGAACCCCACCGCTGACATCGCCTCGCGGCTTGCCTCCGACGCCGTCGCCGACGTGCTCTCCTACGAGGAGGCACGGGCGCTGACGATGAATCTGATCTTCGGTGGGTTGGAGGCCACCGCCAAATCGATCGCCACGGGCGTCTACAACCTGCTGACTCACGACAAGGCTGCCGAGCTCGCCGCGCACCACGATCGCATCCCGGCCGCTGTACTCGAGCTGCTCCGGTTCGCTCCGCCGGCACAGAACGTGGCCAGGCTCGCCCCGACCGACCTGGTGTGCCAAGACGTCGCGCTCCGCGCCGGTCAGGTTGTCAGCGCCAACCTGGTTGCGGCATGCCGCGACCCGAAACGTCATCAACATCCCGACACGCTCGATTTCGATCGCGAGTCGTCGAAGCAGCTGGCGTTCGGAGCCGGCGCTCACTACTGCCTCGGCGCCAACCTCGCCAAGTTGGCCCTGGGTGTCGCCTTCGAGTCCCTGCTCGACCGCTTCCCCTCGATGTCGCTCGAGGAAACGGCCGATCTCGGCGACCACGGTGTGGTGTGGGACTATGAGGGATTCGCCGGCGTGGTCGTGCTGCCGGTGCGGCTGCGTGCCTAGAGACGAGTACTAGCGGGCACCCCATACGAACCGATGCGTGTGGATGCCGAAGTAGGTGAAGCTCTCCACGCTGCGCACGCCTTCGATGGCGCGCACCTCGTCGTCGATCACGGTCAACAGGCGAGCCGAGTCTTCGCAGAGCACTTCGACCAGCAGATCGAAGGAGCCCGAGGTGAACACGACGTAGATCACGCCAGCGATGTCTGCGATGCGGTCGGCTACATCACGGACGTTGCGTTCGACCCTCACACCGAGGGCAGCCATCACCGGGTAGCCGAGAGCAAGAGGGTCGGTGACGCCTACGATCTTCACCACCCCGGCATCGAGCAGTCGTTGCACCCGCAAGCGCGTCGCCGCCGGGGAGAGGCTGACCAGTTCGGCGAGGTCGGCGTAGCTGGCTCGACCATCGTGTTGCAACGCATCGATGAGTTGGCGATCCGTGGCGTCGAGTTGGTTGTTGGTCATGGTGAGCTCACGTGATGCCGGCCGACAGGCCGTTGTCGATGGAGATGTTCGCTCCACTGATGGCCGTTGCCGACGGCTGGCAGAGGAACCAGATCAGCTCGGCGATCTCGGCCGGTTGGATGAACCGCGCCGAGGCACCTTGCGGATACGCGCGCAACAGCTTGTCGAGGTAGGCGATCGGGTCGGGGCTGGCCGTGGCCTGACCGCGCAACATCGGTGAATCGACATCGCCGGGGCACACGGCGTTGACTCGAATCCCTATCGGAGCGAGTTCCAGAGCCAGGGCGCGCGTGAGGTTCGAGACGCCTCCCTTCGACGCGCAGTACACCGCCGCGCCGGCATTGCCCTGTAGGCCTGCGTCGGACGACATGTTGACGATGCATCCTTGCGTGAGCGTGAGATGGGGGATGGCCGCAGAGCTGATGAAGTAGAGACCCTTGAGGTTGATGTCGACGACTCGATCCCACTCGGCTTCGGTCGTGTCGGCGCTCGCTCCCTCCGTCCACACCCCGGCGGCGTTCACCACGGCGTCGAGACGCCCGGTCCACTCGGCGGCCGTGGCAACTGCGTGACGGCATTGCTCGACATCGGCCAGATCGGCGCGGATCGGCAGCAGCTGCCGGCCCGGTTCGCCGGCCGGTTCGATCTCGTTGATGTCGACGGCGGCGACCAGCCATCCCCCGGCCCCGAAGCGCGCCGCGGTTGCGCCGCCGATGCCTCCCGCGGCCCCTGTGATCAGGGCGACGGGCGCCACGAACGGTCCTCCGGGAGCGAGTTGCCGCCGTCGACGATGAGCTGCTGCGCGGTGATGAAGCTGGCAGAGGGATCGGCCAGGAAGCGAACCGCGGCGGCAACCTCGTCGGGTGTACCGCTGCGCCCGAGCGGTGTGAACGTTCCGGCGCTGTGCTCGCCGACCAGTTGGGCGCCCGTCGCGATCCAGCCCGGCGAGACGGCATTGACCGTGATGCCATCGCCGGCAACCTCGAGGGCGATTGCTCGGGTGAGGCCGATCATGCCGGCCTTGGCGGCGTGGTAGCCCGGGTCGCCGAGGAACGCTTGAACCGGCCCGGATGTGGACGCAATGTTGACGATGCGGCCGTACTTGTTCCGGCGCATGGGCGCGAGGCAAGCACGAGTGACGCTGAAGCATGTCGTGAGGTTGCGATGCAGGCTGTCTGCCCAATCGTCGGCGGTCACTTCGCTGGTGCCGCGGTTGTGCGGCTGCATGCCGACGGCGATCATCCCGGCGTTGTTGACGCAGATGTCGACGCGACCGGCGACGGCGTGGGCGGATGCCACCAGGGCATCGGCTACCCCCTCGGCCATGAGATCGCCGACGAAGCCACTGGCCGCGCCACCAATCGCCAAGAGCTCGTCGACGCGCTCGTAGATGCGCTCGGTGGTCGACGCGACCACGACGTGGGCGCCGTCGGCAGCAAGCGATCTTGCGCAGGCGAAACCGATTCCATCGGCACTGCCCGCGCCCGTCACGATGGCGACCTGGCCGTCGATTCTCACGCGATCAATGCTTCCACGGCGGATGCGAACACTGCGTTATGGGCCTCGACATCAGCCGCGGTGTGATGTGGTGACATCAAGGCCATGTTGTGGAACGGGGTCAACAGGATGCCGCGGTTGATTGCCCAGAGATGCATGAAGGAGTCGAGGTCGACGTCGACGGCCGCAGCGGCGGCCGCCCCGTCGCGTGGCGGAGGGCAGAACCAGTACTCGGCCCGACAGCCGAGTTGCTGCACATGCCACGGCAGCCGGTGGCGATCGATCGTGGATTGCACCCCGCGGGTCCAGGCCGTGGCAAGAGGGATGGCGTGGGCGAAGTCTTCGGAGCGCAATGTGGACCCGAGCGTTGCCCGCACGGCCGCAACTGCGAGCGCGTTGCCGGTGAGCGTCCCGCCGACGCCACTTGCGTCGACCGCGCTGGAGGCGATCGTGGGCCCGAGTCGTTCGGCGATCTCGGCGGTCATTCCGTAGGCAGCTGCGGGCATGCCGCCACCGATCGTCTTGCCGATGACGAAGAAGTCGGGCTCCAGCCCCCAAGCCGCCGTCGCACCACCCGGCCCGACGCAGATGGTGTGCGTCTCGTCGATGACCAACAGCGTTCTGTACTGGCGAGTGAGCCTGCGCAGTTCGTCGTGGTAACCGCGATCGGGCATGACGATGCCGATGTTGGTGAGCGCCGGCTCTGCCAGGACACAGGCGATCTCACCCGTTGCCAGCGCGGCCTCGAGTGCGGTGAGGTCGTTGAACGGAACGACGACAGTCGTGGAGGCAGGATCGAGCGCGGCGCCGAGATTGCCCGGGCGTGAGACTGTGCGGCCCTCGCTGTCGAGGGTGGCCAGTGCCTCGTCGACCGAGCCGTGGTAGCACCAGTCGAAGACCAGGACCTTGCGGCGGCGTGTGAGGTGCCGGGCGAATCGAAGGACGAATCGGTTGGCATCCGTTGCCGTCATCGCCATCTGCCAGACGGGCAGCCCGAAACGCCTGGCGAGCTCGGCGCCCACCCAAGCCGCATCGATCGACGGAAGCATCGTGGTGATGCCGCGACTGGCTTGAGCGAAGAGAGCGTCGGCCACCTGCGCCAGCCCGTGACCCGTCATCGCCCCCGTGTCACCGAGGCAGAAGTCGATGTAGTCGAGTCCGTCGACGTCGGTGAAGTGGGCGCCGCCGGCCGTGGCGAAGAAGATCGGGAACGAGCCCGGCCAGCGGGTCATCCACGCCATGGGCACGCCGCCGAGGAGGTTGGCCTGAGCCTCTTTGGCCAGCTCTGCTGAACGTGGATGGGTGGCAATGAAGCGTCGTTCTTCCTCTGCGTGGCGACGGTGAAGAACTTGTCGATCGATCATGAAGACCATTGTTCACGATCGAATCGCTCGCTGTCGAGCCAAATCTGGCGAGTTTGGGTCGGTCGAGTGGTCAGTCGGCGAGCTTGGCCAGCCCTCGATAGGCGAACACGAGGGTCACCGCGCTGATCCCGACCATGGCGACCAAGCCACCCCACGACGCGTTCCACGTGACATCGCCGAGCCAGCCTTCGCGCGCCAGACGCAGGATGTTGGTGAACGGATTGATCCGCGCCACCGCGTGCAGCCACCCGGTCATCACGTTCAACGGTGTCTGGGCGTTGCTGAGGAAGATCGCGTTGAAGAACGTGAGTTGCATCAGCGCCGCAGCGCGCATGTCGCCGAACCGATAGGCGAGTCCGAGGGCCCAGCCGGCTGATGCCGTGGCGATTCCCAGGCCGGCCACGTAGAGCGTGATCAACCCGACCACACCCCCGGTGAGCCGCGCCCCGAACAGGAAGCCCACGATCAACACACTGGTCACCACGATCAGGACGCGGACCCACGCAGTGATCAACGGACCGATGATCAAGGCCAGCCGTGGCGCGGGTGCCATGCGCAAGCGATCGAAGAACCCGCTCTCGATGTCGCGCACGGTGCTGAAGCCGAGGCCGATGCCGCTGAAGCCTGACCCCATGCACGTTGCCAGCGGAAGGTACCAGTTGACCGATCGATCGGTGGGGAAGCCGGGGATCTTGGTGATCGCGAAGAAGGTGCCGCTGAACGCGATGGTCTGGAAGATCGGCATCGCCAGGGCGGGGAAGAACGCCGACGGCAGCCGCCGGATGCTGCGCAGGCCGCGCAACGCCAGACCGCGTGCGGACCGCAGCAGAGTTCCACCGTCTGCCTGGCCGGCCGGGATGCGGATGGTGCTGATCATCGCGCCGCGATTCGAGAGTAGAGCGTGCGTACGGCAAGTGCGATCGAGAACACCCCGATGGCCGCAGGAACGAGCAGTGCCGAGGCCACGTGACCGACCGTGAAGCCGTCGATCACCAGACCGCGCAGACCTTCGACGAGGTGCGACACCGGGTTGATGTCGGCGATTGTCTTGTAGGCGCCCTCCATCGTCTGCCGCGGAAAGAAGCAACTGGAGAAGAACAAGGCGATGAACAACAGTGGGAAGCTGCCCTGGACGGCTTCGGACGAGCCGGTCTTCAGGGCCATGGCAGCCGTGAATCCACCGATCGCCAGAGCGGTGATCGCCCCGCAGAGCACGATCACGACGACGCCTGCCACACCTGACTTGATGCTGACCCCGAATGGCAACAGCGCGACCACGAAGAACAACGCCTGGAATGCGCCGAACGCGGCCGCCCCGGCGAGACGCCCGACGAGGATGCTGACCCGGGAGGTGGGAGTGGCCAGCAGGCGGTCGAAGAAGCCCTGCTCGATGTCGGTCGCCAACGCCGTGCCGCCCGTGACGCTGCCGAACAGCACGCCCTGGACGATGCTGCCGGCGATGGCGAAGTCGAGGAAGTTGTCGACCTTCGGAAAGTTCGGTAGCTGCACAGCGCGCCCGAACGCCGAACTGCCGAGAGCAGCGAAGAACAGCGGGAAGATCAACGATGGGATGACGAGTGCCGGTTGGCGGACGATGGCGACGATCGATCGCTTCGACATGGCCGCGGTCTGAGACATCCACAGGCCCCCGGCGCGCACCGGGCTGATGGTCGTCGTGGCGATCGTCACTTGCGCCGCCCTCGTTTGCGCGTCGGTGCGGGTCCGCCGGCGTCGGTCATGGTCGATGATGCGCCCTCCAGTCGATAGCCGGTCGACTCGGCGAACACGTCGTCGAGGCTCGGTTCGTTGAGCTCGAGGTGCTGCACCTTGACGCCTGCCTCGTCGAGCGCCCTGACCACATCGGTGACCGCACCCGCTCCGCCCTCCAGGCCGACGCCCAGACTGCCTTCCGCGGTGGTGCGCAGCTCACCGAAGCGTGCAAGCACGTCGCGCGCCGTGAGGGCCTGCGGCGCCGCCACCGAGATGAGCAGTGTGGGAGCACCGACCGCTGCCTTCAAGTCGGTCGGCGTGCCCTCCTTGACGATCTTGCCGTGGTCGATGATGGCCACCCGGTCCGCGAGCTGGTCGGCCTCCTCGAGGTACTGCGTGGTGAGCAGAACCGTCGTGCCCTCGCCGTTGAGGCGACGCACCTCCTCCCACAACGTGATACGGCTCATCGGGTCGAGCCCAGTGGTCGGCTCGTCGAGGAACAGCACGCTCGGTTGGTGGATCAGGCTCAGCGCCAGGTCGAGCCGGCGGCGCATGCCGCCCGAGTAGGTGCCGACGCGACGGTCGGCGGCTCCGATGAGGCCCACCCGTGCGAGCAGTTCCGCGGCGCGAGCGTCGACCTGCGACGCCGGCAGTCCGTAGAGCACCGCCTGGAGGTGGAGGAGCTCGTTGCCCGTCATCAGTGGATCGATGGCCGCATCCTGCAACGCCACGCCGATTCGGCGGCGCACATCGTTGGCCTGTGTGACCACGTCGAATCCGGCCACCGTGGCTGTGCCCGACGTCGGTCGAAGAAGGGTCGTGAGCATTCTGATCACCGTGCTCTTGCCAGCGCCGTTCGGCCCGAGGAAACCGAAGATCTCACCCTCGCGAACTTCCAGATCGACCCCATCGACTGCTTTCACCTCGCCGAAGTGACGTACCAGGGCTCGGGCGACGATCGGGGAATCCACCGACAAGTCCGTCCGGCTCATCTGGCCGCGCTCGAAGATTGCTTCAGAATCATAGATGTTCAGCTTGCACCAATTATCTGTGTATGTCAAACTCTGCCCGTGCCAGACGGGTCCCACACCGATCGTTCGCCGCTGGACGACGCCTTGGCCCTGGTGATCGGACGGATGCGGGCCATCTGGCACCGACGCATGCGTGCGTTCGATCTCACCCCGCCGCAGGCGATCGCGCTGCGCAAGCTCCTCGAGGGTTCGCTGCCAATGGGCTCTGTTGCCGAAGTCCTGTCGTGCGATGCGTCGACGCTCACCGGCATTGCCGACAGACTCGAGGAGCGCAACCTGATCCAGCGCCAGGTCGATCCCAGGGACCGGCGGGTCAAGTTGCTGGCGCTCACCGATGCCGGACGTCAACTCGTCGCCTCCATCGACGGACCCTTCACCACCGACATTCCGGGCATTGCCGCGCTCAGCGAAGCAGAACGCGCCGAACTGACCCAACTGCTCGTACGCGCCTTTCAGCAGGACTAGGGCGTCGTAGTCGCGGGAGCCGCGGCCGCCGGTGCGGCGCGAACGGCGATGATCTGGGCGATGGCGTCGTAGGGCCATCCAGTCGGCAGCGTCACCGGCGCATCGGGAGTGGACAGCACCGAGATGCGTTGCTCACCGACGCCGACGTAGCCGACCTCTTCCCGGGCCGCTTCCTTGATTCCGTCGGGCGTCTGCAGCCGGTTGACGTCGGCGGCAAGTTGTGCGTTGGCATCGCTGAGCACGGCCAGCTCGTTCTGCTTCTTGGCGAGATCGTCGCGTTGCTGGAGCCAACTCTTCACGGGCAGGACGAACAGTGAGGCGATCAACGCGGCGGCGATCACCATGGCGACCAGCGAGAAGAGCAGCCGCTTGCCGCGTCCCTTGACGAGTTGCTTCTCCTTGGCGATCGGTCGCGTGAACTCGCCGAACCGTGATGGATCAGATTCGCGTTCGAGGATCGCTCGCGCGGAACTGCGAGGACGCTGAATGGAGGTGGTTCGGTGCCCGTCGCTCACGCGACACAGTCTCGCAGGCCCACACCCGAAATGGCTGTCAATGCACTCAGTGCTGGGCGGCGAGTGCGGCGCGACCTCGGTAGGCGGCGGACTCGCCGAGGTGCTGCTCGATGCGCAGCAACTGGTTGTACTTGGCGACGCGGTCACTACGCGCCGGGGCGCCGGTCTTGATCTGACCGCAATTGGTGGCGACAGCGAGATCGGCAATGGACACGTCTTCGGTCTCGCCGCTGCGGTGGCTGATCACACTCGTGTACGAGTGGCGAGCAGCCAGTTCGACCGTATCGAGTGTCTCGGTCAGTGAACCGATCTGGTTGACCTTGATGAGGATGCTGTTGGCGACCTTGCGGTCGATGCCCATCTGCAGGCGCGTGGAGTTGGTGACGAAGACGTCGTCGCCGACGAGTTGCACCTTTGTGCCAACGGCGCTCGTGAGCGCCGCCCACCCATCCCAATCATCTTCCGCCATTCCGTCTTCGAGGCTGACGATGGGATACATCCCGACGAGCCGGTCCCAGTAGGCGACGAGCTCGGCGGACGACAGCACCTTGCCCTCACCCGGGAGGTGGTAGTTGCCGTCACGATAGATCTCACTGACGGCGGGATCGAGGGCGATGGCGATCTCTTCACCAGGCGCGTAGCCGGCCTTCTCGATCGCTTCGACAAGGATCTTGATCGCGTCCTCGTTGGTCGCCAGGTTGGGAGCGAACCCTCCCTCGTCGCCAACGGCGGTCGACAGCCCGCGGTCGTGGAGCACGTTCTTGAGGGTGTGGTAGGTCTCGGCGCCCCAACGCAGTGCCTCGGTGAAGCTCGGTGCACCGACGGGCATCACCATGAACTCCTGGAAGTCGATGCTGTTGTCGGCGTGGACCCCGCCGTTGACGACGTTCATCATCGGTACCGGAAGGACGTGGGCGTTGGGACCGCCGACGTAGCGATACAGCGGCAGGTCGAGTTCAGCGGCCGCCGCCTTGGCGACGGCCAGGCTCGTACCGAGAATCGCGTTGGCGCCGAGTCGGGCCTTGTTCTCCGTGCCGTCGAGGTTGCAGAGCTCGATGTCGATGAGGCGCTGTTCGAGCGCATCGATGCCGAGCAACGTTGCGACGATCTCGCTGTTGACGTAGCCGACCGCGGTAGCGACACCCTTGCCGAGGTACCGCTTGCCCCCGTCGCGCAGCTCGACCGCCTCGTGCTCGCCGGTCGACGCACCCGACGGAACAGCGGCGCGCCCTTCCGCCCCGCTCTCGAGCACGACTTCGACCTCGACGGTGGGGTTGCCGCGGGAGTCGAGGATCTCACGGCCGACGATGCTGACGATCTCGCTCATGCAGGCACAGTACCCGCTGCCGCCCGCGATCGGGCCTGGCCGATGCGTTCCTGCTCAAGATCGGCCTGCGTGTGCCGATGATGTGGACGTGGATGCTCAGCAGACTCAGCCGCCGTGGCCGTCACCTCCTTCTGCGTCTCCTCTGACCCGCATCGAGGTGCCTCCTGCGCCGAACTCGATCGCTGCCGCGCCCATGCTTCCACCTGCCCGTGATCCGCACGAGCCGGAACCGCTGATGATGCCTGTCGTCACCCGGGCGTACGAGCACACCGAGCATCCCGGTCCCGCACTCCTCGGCACGGGTGCGACCCGAGTTCTGACGGGCGCTGGTTGGGTGGGCAGCGTTACCGGCTATGCGATCGCCGCGGTCGTCCTGTCGAAGTCGTACCGCCATATCACCGCCGACAACTGGCGCGCCGCGCTCGACGACCTTCGTTGGTTGATGCCGTTGGTGATCTCGTCGTTCGGCATGGCCTACCTCGGCTGGGTGGTTTGGGCGACCCTGGCCTCGATCAACGGTCATCGCGTCGCGCCGTTGGCCTCGTCCCCCTGGTTGCCGCCGTTTGCGTATCTGGTCGGCCCGGTCGCGGCATTCGCCGGCTCGATCAACAAGCCGGAAGCGAATGGCTATTGGCTCGTCGGGGCAATCGTGTGGGTGTGCATCGGGCACGGCATGGTGCTGATGTCGCTACGCAGTTCTGCCCGCCGCATCGGGGCCGACTCCGAGCAGTTCACCAGGCTGATGATCCTTCCACTCGCAGCGCTCGGCTATCGGGTCATCGCCACCATCGTGCTGCCCGAGACGAGCTTCGACAACTCGACTTGGTTCGCCGCCCTCGTGGTGATCGATGTGATCCTGATGATGTCGACGGCAGTCGCGGTGTGGAGAGCGATGCACTCGTTCGACCGCGCCTGCGCCCGTGATCGCTACGGCTCGGTGGAGAACCACCTGCCTGCGTTCATGGCATCTGCTCACCACTGAGCGCCGACGGCTGATCGCCGTTCTCGGAGCGCTTGACGTCGTCCCACAGCGCATCGAGTGCGGGAAGTTCGGCTGCCGTCATCACGATTCCCCGTTCGGCAGCCAGTCGCTCGACGCCTTCGAAGCGGCGACGGAACTTGTGAGCCGCCTGGCGGAGTGCGGCCTCGGGCTCGATGTCGAGATGGCGAGCGACGTTGACCACGGCGAACAGCAGGTCGCCGAGCTCGGCGTCGATGTCGCGCCGGTCGTTGCCGTCGATCGCGGCGATGAGCTCGGCGGTTTCCTCGGCGATCTTCGGTAGTGCGCCGCTCACGTCCGGCCAGTCGAACCCCGCCTTCGCAGCCTTGCGCTGAAGGTGGTAGGCGTAGCTCAACGACGGTTGCGACATGGCCACACCATCGAAAGCGCTGGTTCTGCCCTTTTCGGCGTGTTTGATGGCATCCCAGTTGGCAACCACGGTGCCGGCATCGCCGGCCTCGACGGTACCGAAGACGTGTGGGTGGCGTCTGACGAGCTTGTCGTGTATTCCGTCCACGACGTCGGTCATCGAGAAGCGCCCTTCTTGCTCGGCGATGGTTGCGTGGAACTCGATCTGGTACAGCAGATCGCCGAGCTCTTCGATCAACTCCGTGTCGGTCGAGGGATCGCTCGCGTCGAGCCCTTGCAGAGCATCGACGACCTCGTAGGTCTCTTCGAGCAGATACTTGACCAACGACTGGTGCGTCTGCTCACGATCCCAAGGGCACTGCTCGCGCAGCGTGCGGGCGAGTTGATGGAACCTCACGAGCGATCCGCCGACTGGCGACCCGAGGTGCGGGATGTAGATGCACGTGAGGTGGTCGGCCTCGACCGTGCGATCGAGGTCGGCCCATGTGGTGTGCGTGATGAGCTCGTCGTCGGTGCCGAGGCGCTGCAGGATCACCACCGGTTCGTCGCCGGTAGCCGCATCGACTGCCAACTTGATGTCGCTGAGCACCCAGTTGGCATGGGTGTGGGCCACGAACATGGGGCCGCTGTCGCCGCCTGCGGCCGTGGCGAACTCGTGTCCGTCGATCAGCCGGACCGCTTCTTCGACCGGATCGATTCCGAGGCGGGCGAATGCCACGTCGAGGAATGACATCGCCGGGAGCACGATGCATTCGATCCGATCGTCGGAACGGAGGTGGCGAACACTGCGCTCCAGCACCAAGGGCGACCCGGGCACCGCGTACAGGATCTCGCCGTGCTCGATGGCGGCGGCGACGAGACGTTCGGTGATCTCGACGTAGACGTCGGGGAACGTCTCGGCCGATTCGTAGATCTCGTCGAACGAGATCGCCGATGGGACGAGCGAGGCCGACGGGTGTCGTGTCGTACGGAGGAAGCGGTGAGGAAGCCGGACGATTGCCTCGATCGTCTGTTGGGTGACGTACTCCGGCCCTCCCGGACCCAGTCCGATGATCGTGACGCTCGGCCGGCGGCTCATCACGAGCTGAGCGGTACGACCGAACTGGAGGCGGTATCCCATCGGCCGTAGCGCGGGTCGACGTACACGGGTGTTTCGCCGACGATCGCGGCGAGCTGATCCTCAGTGACGCTCGCACTGGCGATGCGCGCCTGCGACTCGGGCAGCAGATCGTCGTACGGGCGCATCATCAAGACGGCGGTGAGCGTGGTGAGTTGGGCGGTGACCGGTTGCCCGACCGTGGCACTGGCGAGTACCTGAGTGACATCGGGGTTGACGGTTGCCGTATCGAAGCACTCGCTGCCGTCGGCGCCGACCACGACACCACCTGCTTGGCCGATGGTCGGGTCGGTGGAGAACTGCTGCGCCGCGTCGGCGAAGGTCGTGCCCGATTGCAACTTGCTGAGCACGTTGTTGGCGTCGTCGACCGTGGCAACAGGTATGGCCGCAAGGCAGATCAACGGGCTGCCGCTGACTCCGCTCTCGTAGAGCGTCTTGGCGCTGGCCCCTCCGATCGTGGCGAGTGCCTGCGACAACCTGGCCTGGAGCTCGGCGGCGGTCGAGGGAGCCGCTTGAGCTGCGGCCCCGGTGGACGCCTCGAGCACGGTGACGCGGATCCACTTCGTCAGCTGATCGCGTAGCAGGTCGCCGGCCGCGGTCTGTTCGTTCGGGGCGACGAAGCCGTTCGCCGCCTTGGCCGACAGGTGATGACTCCCGACACGTGCCGCGTCGTCGTTGCCCTTGAACGTCGAGCAGGAAGACAGGATCAGGAGACTGGCTGCGCAGGCGAGAACGGCTCGGCGTCGAATCACGGCACGGACCTTACCGGCCGAGCTGATCTTCGGCATCGTCCTCGGCTTCGTCCCACGCCCCGCGACCGGTGCGCTGCTCGTCGGGCGCCGGTGTCAGCACATCGCGCACGTACGAGGTCACCGCCTCACCGATGCCGACATCACCGCCGGCTGCCTCCGACAGGAACCACCGGTGCTCGAGCACCTGGTGGTACAGCTCGGCCGGCTCCAGCTTGCCGACGAGGTCGAGCGGCACTCCGTCGATCGTCGGCTCGAAGCGCTCGTCGAGCCACTTGGCGGCGGCCACTGTTTCGGGCACCTTCTTGCCAGTGCGCTTCTCCAGCACCGCCCGGTACCTGCTGATGTCGTTGAGCAGGCGTCGTGCCTGGTTCTCGCCGGTCTCCAGACCCGTGAGCATCTTCAACTGCTGAACGTGAAAGCCGTGCTCGACGACTCGGGGGATGAGTCGCAGCTTGGAACCATCGGCGGTGGTGTAGAGCTCCAGCTCCGAGGCATCAAAGCCGAGTTCGTGCAAGCGTTGCAACCGGTGGTCGATGCGGAAGGTCTCGTTCACATCGAACTCGTCGGCACCCGTGAGCTCGGTCCACAGGCTCCGATACGTCGTCTCGATGGCCTGGGCGGTGGCGATCGGGTCGATACCCTCGGCGAGCCGCCCGCCGGCCTGCAGGTCTTCCAAGTCGCCGGCGACGTTCTCGGTGGCGATCGTGAGATCGAGTTTGCGCTGGCCGTCGGACAACGTCTGGTGCCGTTCGCTTGTCTCCATGTCGATGATGTAGGCGCTGAGCGCGCCCGCGTCGCGACGGAACAGCGTGTTCGACAGGGAGCAGTCGCCCCAGTAGAAGCCGGCGAGGTGCAACCTCACGAGCAGGCCGGCCAAGGCATCGAGCACTCGCTCGCCGAGGTACGGGATCTGCAATCCGCGCCCGGAGAGCAGCACCCGATAGGGAAGCGAGTAGTCGATGAACCGGGTGATCAGCAGCCCGTCGGCGTCGTTGTCGCGTTCGGTCACCACGCCGACCACCTCGGCCGTGGGCAACCCGGCGTCGAGCAGCTCGCGCAGCAACCGCCATTCGCGTTCGGCCAGGGGATCGGGCAGTTCCTTGACCACATACGTCGTGTCGCCGATCTCGACCAGGCGCACCACGTGGCGATGCAAGCCGGTGACTTCTTGAAGACCCGGGATGGTCCAATCGTCGAGTCGCTGGAGGTACGGCCAGTCGACCAGTGCGACATGCTCGGTGGGTTTGGCGATCTGCAATCTCATTGCGGCGGCACGAGCTCGCGGAGGAACGCGACGAGGAACTGAGCCGGCTCGGCGTCGCGCTGGATCGGCACGACCAACTGATGCGAATCGTGCTTGTAGATGGCGCCTCGCGACAGCCGTTGCAGGCGCATCTCGGCGCTGGTCTTGAGGAGGAGCGGTGCCAGTCGAGCTTGGTTCGACGCGATCGACACGTCGCGAACGCCCAGCCGATGGCACTCGGCGCGCAGGTAGCCGACCGTCAGCAGCGCGTCTGCCGCGGGCGGCACTGGACCATAGCGGTCTTGCCACTCGGCGCGAAGGTCGTCGACCTCGGCCGCGGTGGTGACAGCTGCCAGGTGGCGATAGGCCTCGAGACGCGACTCCTCCTTGGTGACGTAGTCGACCGGAAGGTAGGCATCGGTGGGAACGTCGAGCTTCAGCTCGGTCGGTTCCTTGGGCGGCTCGCCCTTCATCTCTCCGACGGCTTCGGTGACCATCTGGCAGTACAGGTCGTACCCGACCGCAGCGATGTGGCCGCTCTGCGATTCGCCGAGGAGGTTACCGGCACCACGAATCTCCAAGTCGCGCATGGCGATCTTGAAGCCGCTGCCGAGGTCGGTGGCTTCACCGATGGTACGTAGCCGCTCGTAGGCCTCTTCGGTCAGCCGTGCCTCGCGTGGGTGGAACAGGTACGCGTAGGCCCGCGACCCGCTGCGACCCACTCGGCCGCGCAGTTGGTGCATCTGACCGAGGCCGAGCAGGTCGGCGCGTTCGACGACGAGCGTGTTGACGGTAGGCATGTCGATGCCACTCTCGATGATCGTCGTGCACACCAACACGTCGTAGCGACCTTCCCAGAAATCGACGACGATCTGCTCCAGCGAGCCCTCGTCCATCTGGCCGTGGGCGACGGCAATGCGCGCCTCGGGCACCAGCTCGCGTAGTCGTTCGGCGCACTGAGAGATCGTCTTGACCCGGTTGTGCACCCAGAACACCTGCCCTTCGCGGAGCAGTTCGCGGCGCAACGCCTCGACGGCGACTCGCTCGTCGTACTCGCCGACGAAGGTGAGGATCGGTTGCCGATCGGCGGGCGGTGTTTGCAACAACGACAGGTCGCGGATGCCGACGAGGCTCATCTCGAGCGTGCGCGGGATCGGTGTGGCACTGAGCGTCAACACGTCGACGTTGACCTTCAGCTTCTTCATCGTCTCTTTCGCCTGAACACCGAATCGCTGCTCCTCGTCGACGATGAGGAGGCCGAGATCCTTGAACGTGACGCCCTCCTGCAGCAGGCGGTGGGTGCCGATCACGCAGTCGACCTCACCGCTGGCCAAGCCGTCGATCACCCGCTTGGCCTCCTTGTTGGTGAGGAAGCGACTCAATGTCTCGACGCGTATCGGGTAACTGGCAAAGCGATCGGCGAAGGTGTTTCCGTGCTGAGTGACGAGCAACGTCGTCGGGGCGAGCACGGCAACCTGCTTGCCATCCTGGATTGCCTTGAACGCGGCGCGGATGGCGACCTCGGTCTTGCCGAAACCGACGTCGCCGCACAGGAGTCGATCCATCGGGTACGGCCGCTCCATGTCGAGCTTGACGTCGTCGATGGCAACGCGCTGGTCGGGAGTCTCCACGTACGGGAAGGCGTCTTCCATTTCGGATTGCCACGGCGTGTCGTATCCGAAGGTGTGCCCGGTCGAGTTGATCCGCTTCTGGTAGAGCACCACCAACTCTTGAGCGATCTCGCGAACGGCACTGCGGACGCGCGACTTTGCCTTGGCGAAGTCGGAGCCCCCGAGCCGGTGCAGGGTGGGTGCCTCGCCGCCGACGTACTGGCGCAGCGTGTCGATCTGATCGCTCGGCACGTAGAGCTTGTCGCCACCTTTGTAGGCCAGCAGCAGGTAGTCGCGTTCGATCCCGCCGATCGTTCGCTTGACCATGCCCTCGTAGTGCCCGACGCCGTGCTGGTAGTGGACGACGTAGTTGCCGGGCTTGAGGTCTTCGAAGAAGCCCGTGCCCTGACGCTTGCGTGGCCGCGGCTGCCGATGGGTTCGTCGCCGCCCCGTGAGATCGCCCTCGGCGACGATCGCCAACTTCGCGTCCGGCAACGCACAACCGCGGTGCAGGGCAGCAACGGCAACGTAACCGCCTGGCTTGGTGAGGTCGGTGCTCTGCGTCGCGAGGGTGAAGTCGAGGCCGCGATCGCGCAACAACTCGGCGAGCCGACCGGCGCTACCCGCGCCGTCGGCGGCGACGACAACGCGGTACTTCTCGGCGATCATCTCACCCAGGCGCTTGGCCAACCCTTCGCCGTCGCCGACCACTGGGCCCCAGCCTGCGGCTTGCACCATTGGCGCGTCGGGTTGTTCCGGCGTAGAGCTCAGGGTCCACATCGACTGGCCACTGCCGAGCAGCCGGTCGGTGTCGGTGTGCAGGCGAGGGAACTTGCGGTCGGCGTCGCGCGCCCACGTGGAGGCCAGGGTTCTGGCAAGGTCGTCTTCCTCGGCGAGCAGATCGTTGGCGCGGTCGCGCATGCGCCGCGGTTCGACGAGTGCAACCTTGCCCGATGCCGGCAAGAGGTCGGTGATCAGTGTGTCGCCGTCGACCAGCCACGGCAGCCAGCTCTCCATGCCGTCGAAGACAGCACCCTCGGACAGGCGTTCCCACTGCTCGCGCCCCCACGGCTCTTCGGCCACCAGGGCTGCGGCGCGGGTGCGGACAGCATCGCTCGGCAACAGTTCTCGCGCCGGGAAGATTCGTACCTCGCCGAGGTCGTCGGTGCTGCGCTGGTCGTTGACGGCGAACTCGGTGAGCCGGTCGACCTCGTCGCCCCACAGATCGATGCGGATCGGAGCATCGGCTGTCGACGGGAAGATGTCGATGATCGCGCCGCGCCTGGCTACTTCGCCGCGATGCTCGACGAGGTCTTCGCGCCTGTAGCCGAACCCCATCAGCGTTTCCAGCAACGCATCGGGATCGACGATGTCGTTGGGGTGCACCACGATCGGTTCTACCGCGATCGCTTCTGGGCTCAGTCGCTGGAGCAGGGCGCGAACCCCGGAGACGATGATCCGCGGTGAGAACGTGGCGGGTTCTTTCGCCGAGCCACCAGAGGAGGCGCCGATGGTGTCGTCGGTCGAGCTCTGGCGAAGCCGCCAGAGCACCTCCATCCGCCGACCCATCGTTTCCACGCTCGGGCTGATCCGCTCGAACGGCAACGTTTCCCACGCCGGGAACAGCACGACCGAGTCGGGTGGCATGAACTGGCAGAGATCGTCGTACAGCTGCCCGGCGTCGGTGCCCGTCGGTGTCGCCACGAGCAATGGCCGGCGATCGCCGAGCTGGGCGAGAGCGGCAACGGTGATGGCCCGCGCCGATTCCGGCACGGCCACGAGCGCCGCGGGACTACCGAAGGCCTGGGTCAGGCCGGAGTCGTCGCGGAGCAGACGGGGGAGCGAGGCAAGCGACATGGCGACAGTTCAGGGTACCGAGTCGGGCAAGGCGCGGCTCAGGCGTTGAACTGGCGCATTGCTGCGTCGGGGCCTTCAGCCAACAGGACTTCGACCGCATCGGCGGCGCGCACCACGGAGACGTCGAGCAGTTCACGCTCTGCCTTGGGAAGCCGCGAGAGCACGTGGTCAGCGCCGCGTTCCTTCGACGGGGGTTTGCCGATCCCGATGCGCACCCGCACGAAGTCCTGGGTCTTCAGGTGCTGGGTGATGCTGCGCAGGCCGTTGTTGCCGGCGAGCCCGCCCCCGACCTTGACTCGGACCACACCGGGTGGCAGGTCGAGCTCGTCATGGACGACGATCAGCTGCGCAGGATCCGCCAGCTTGTGGCGGCGCATCAGCGCGCCGACAGCTTGGCCACTCTCGTTCATGTAGGTCGTGGGAAAGGCCAGCAGCACCCGCCTGCTGCCGATCCGCGCGTCGGCCACAAGGGCGCGATCGCGTCCGGCGCGGAACTTGGCCCCGGCGCGTTCCAGCAGCAGACCGACCGCCTCGGCACCGACGTTGTGCCGCGTGCGCGCGTATTCCTTACCCGGGTTTCCCAACCCGACGACCAGCGCGTCGATCACGCCGGCTCAGATCACTCGGTGGTTTCGGCGCCGACAGCCGGAGCCTCCCCGGCCTCGCCTTCGCCTTCCTCGCCCTCGGCAGGTGCAGCCGGCTCTTCGACCTCGGCGGCCGTGGTCAAGACGGTGACGACAGCCATGTCGGGGTCGCCGAGCGGTGTGACGCCCTTCGGCATTGGGATGTCGGACAAGCGGATCACCGTGTCGGGTTGCATGTCGGTGATGTCGATCAAGAACTCGTTGGGCATGTTCGTCGGGGTGCAGCTGACCTCGAGATGGTCGACGGCCGCGTCGACCAGGCCGCCCATCGCCGCGACTGCCTTGGACTCGCCCTCGAGTCGAACGGCGATGTGAACCGTGATCTCCTCGTTCATGTTCACTTGCAGGAAGTCGATGTGGTTGACGGTGCGGCGGATGGGGTGGCGCTGCATCTCTTTGACCACGGCCGGGTAGCTGACTCCGCCGACCTCGAGGGCCAGAACGGTGTTGGCACCCGCTGGGCCGCTGAGGGCCAGGCGGAACTCGCGACGCTCGACGGTGACGCTGATGGGCTCCATGCCGCGGCCGTACAAGATGCCGGGGATGTGGCCCTCGGACCGCAGGCGTCGGACGGCAGGCGTGCCCTTGACGGTGCGGGGTGTGGCGACGAGTGTGGTTTGCGACATGACGGGGCCTCGAAACGATCATCAGCGATCTAGAACGGGTGGCAAGCCTAGCGCCGTGACCACACACCACCAACGGGCCGCCCGGACGACGGCGCCTAGACCTGGTTCTCGCCGCCGAAGATCTCGCTGACGCTGGTGTCGTCGAACACGGCGTTGAGTGCGTCGGCGATGAGCGGGGCGATCGACAGCACCTCGATCTTGTCGATCTGCTTCTCGGGAGGAAGGGGCAGCGTGTTGGTGAGCACGATTCGGGTGATCGGCGCGTTCTTCAACCGGTCGACCGCCGGGCCACTGAGCACCCCGTGGGTGGCCATGGCCCAGACCTCGGTGGCGCCGCGCTGCAGCAAGATGTCGGCTGCACTGGTGATGGTGCCGCCGCTGTCGATCATGTCGTCGGTGAGGATGCAGAGCCGCCCGTCGACATCACCGATCACTTCTTTGGCCTCCGCCTGGTTCGCGGTGCCCTTCGGTCGACGCTTGTAGATGAAGGCGAGATCGGCACCGAGATCGCCGAGACGCTCGGCCATGCGCGCCGCGACCTTGATGCGCCCGGCATCGGGCGAGACGATGACCGGCTCGTGGGCGTGCTGGCGCACGTACTTCTCGAGCACCGGGGTTGCAGTGAGGTGGTCGACCGGTCCGTCGAAGAAGCCCTGGATCTGCCCACTGTGCAGATCCAGCGACACCATGCGTTGGGCGCCCGCCACCTTGAACAGGTCGGCAATGAGCCTGGCCGTGATTGGTTCGCGCCCTTCCGCCTTGCGATCCTGGCGGGCGTAACCGTAGAAGGGGCACACCGCGGTGATGCGCTTGGCGGATGCCCGATACGCAGTGTCGATCATGATCAGCTGTTCCATGATCGAGTCGTTGATGCTCTGTTCTTCTCCGCCGCAATGCGTCTGCATGATGAACACGTCACTGCCGCGGATGCTCTCGGTGAAGCGCGGCCGGATCTCCCCGTTGGCGAACTGCACCAGGTTGGGATCGCTGAGGGCGATGCCCAGATGCTCGGCGACCTCTTGAGCCAGCGCTGGGTGGGTACGCCCGGTGAAGAGCGACATGCGCTTGGTCGTGAACTTTTCCATGTAGGTGCTCCGCAACGCTTAGTCGGCAGGTGCAGTGTAGAACGCGCCGGTCGACATCGAAGAAGGCACTGAGGCCCCGGGAGCCAAATGGGCGTAGGGGCCGACCCTGGCGTCGGCGCCGATCTCGCAGTCTCGGCCGACGCTGTTCTCGACGACCGCCCCCGCGCCGACCACGCAGTCGACGAGACGGGTGTCGGGGCCGAGCTCGCAACCGTCGCCGATCACCGTGTTGCCCTGCAGGATGGTTCCCGGGTACAAGGTGACGTCGCGGCCCAACTGCACCGTCACGTCGATGAACGTCTGCCGCGGATCCAGCATGGTGACCCCGTTCAGCAGCCAGTGGCGATTGGTGCGATGACGCAGCTCGCGTTCGGCCAGCGCCAACTGCCATCGATCGTTGACGCCACGGGTTTCGGCCTCGGACGCTTGAACCGTGCCGACGTGGTGGCCCATGGCGGCCAATACCTCGATCACGTCGGTGAGGTAGTACTCGCCTTGTGCGTTGTCGGGACTGAGCCGGCGCAGCGCCGGACCGAGGAGGTCGCGACGAAAGGCGCACATGCTCGTCCACACCTCGCGGATGGCGAGGATCTCAGGAACGGCATCGCGCTGTTCGACCACCTGCAGAACGCGCCCGTCGCCGGCCTTCGAGGGTGCCCGCAGCACGCGCCCGTACCCGGTGGGGTCGTCGAGTACGGCGGTGATGGCCGTTGCCGCGTTGCCACTGCTGAGGTGGGTGGCGACGAGCTGGTGCATGGTCTCGGCACGCAGCAGCGGGGTGTCGCCTGGAAGCACGATGATGGTCGAGTCGTCGTCGAGGTCGTCGCCGGGGATGGCGGTCATCCCCACCATCGCGGCGTCGCCCGTGCCACGCTGCACCGTCTGCTCGACGAACGTCACGTGGGCCCACCCCGGTGCCTGTTCTTGAACCTTCTTGGTGACTCGCTCGGCGCCGTGGCCGACCACCACCACCGTGCGATCGATGTCGATATCGGACAGGGCGTGGATGACGTGCATGACCATCGGCCGGCCACAGATCAGGTGCAACGGCTTGGGCCGAGCGGACCGCATTCGCGAGCCCTCACCAGCCGCCAGCACGATTGCCGAAACTGTCATGGCTCCGTTCTATCGCGTCGGAGGGCCGAAGTGGTGTAGCGGTGTTCCGGGGAGAGGATTCGAACCCCTATAGACGGCACCAAAAACCGATGTCCTACCATTGAACGACCCCGGACAGTCGTGGGCCGAGACTATCGCCGTGGGCTTGGGCTGCCACGAGCGATTGAGGCTCGGCGGTTACGGTACGAGCCATGCGACGAGGGGTCGGAGGATCGTGAAACCGTTCAGATTCGCCGTGCAAGCACGTCCGCTCGACGATCGCGACGGGCTCGTGACCGTGGCGCGCCGGATCGAGGCACTCGGCTACGAAGAGCTCTATTCCTACGACCACATCGGCGGCATCGATCCCTTCATCCCCCTGATGGTGGCCGCCGAGGCCACGACAAGCCTCAGGGTCGGCCCCTTGGTCCTCAACAACGAGTTCCACCACCCGGCGATGGTGGCTCGCACCGCGGCCACGGTCGATCGGCTCACCGGCGGGCGCCTCGTGCTCGGGCTGGGAACTGGCTACTCGCAATCCGAACACGATGCCATCGGGCTGGTGCTACGTGAACCGGGAGCGCGTGTCGACAGGTTCGAGGAATCGGTGATCGCTCTCCGCTCGCTGCTCGACACGGGTGTGGCGGAACTCGACGGCGAGCACCATCAGATCCATCTCGGCGACCTGGGCATCCGGCCCGTGCAGGAGCGAGTGCCGTTCCTGATCGGCGGGTACGGCAAGCGAGTCGTCGGCGTTGCGGCACGCCACGCCGACATCTTCCAGTTCACCGGGCTGACTGACGGCGCCGACGGCCAACCCTCGACTGGAGGCTTTGGGCTCGAAGTCGTCAGGGAGCGAGCAGAGTGGTTGACCGAAGCGGCCGGATCCCGCGTCGGCGACATCGAGCGGTCGGCCCTGGTGCAGTCGATCGACATCGGTGTCGATGCGAGCGAGCGGATCGAAGCGGCGGGACAACGGTTCGATGTTTCTCCTGAGGTGATCGACAGCACTCCATTCGTGTTGGTCGGCTCGGTCGGCCAGATCGTCGACAAGCTCCAACGCCTGCGCGACGACGTGGGAATCAGCCACTACGTCGTCCGCGACCCGGAAGGCTTCGCCCCGGTTCTGGAGATGCTGGCTGGGCGTTGAGCATGCTCGAAAGACAATGGTCCGGCGCGCGATTTCTCCCTCGATGGGAGGTTGCCGACGTGTCCGGTGCCGTTGTTGCCGTCGATGTTCTGCGTGCCTTCACGACGGCCGCGTACGCCTTCGCTGCCGGCGCTCGCCACATCTTTCTGGTCGACTCCGTGGACGAGGCGCTGTCGTTCAAGGCCGCCGACCCCGACGTGCTGGTGATGGGTGAGAATCATGGTCGTCGGGTCGACGGCTTCGACTTCTCCAATTCGCCTACCGAAGTCGCCGCTGCCGATCTCGATGGCCGCGTGCTCGTGCAGCGCACTTCTGCGGGTACGCGAGGCGTGGTCGCAGCCCGCTCGGCGACGCGCCTGTGGTGCGCCGGCCTGGTGTGCGCCTCTGCCACCGCAGCCGCACTGCGCGCCAGCGAACTCGGTGACCCGATCTATGTGATCACCGGACGGATGCAGGGCGAGCGGCCGGCGAACGGTACCGACGACACCGCCACCGCAGAACTGATCGAGCGTGCTCGTCTCGGCATCGACATCGACGCCGAGAACACCAGCCGGTTCGTCGCCAACTCGGAGGAAGCGAAACGAACGCTCCTGCTCGGCCCGGGTCACGTCGACCCCGAGGACATCACCCTCGCAACCCGCGTCGATGCCTTCGATTTCGCGATGGAAGTTCACCGCATCGGCGACCGTCTCCGCCTCGACCGCACCCAGCCCTAGAGATGCACTGATTCATTGGGGCTACATCGGATCGAGGCGTTCGTGGAACAGGTCGATCATCGACTGCCACGATCGGCGATCGGCTCGTTCGTTGTACGCAAACCCGGGGAAGCCCCGTGCGTCGATCGCCGGATTGGTGAAGCTGTGCCCGACACCTCCGTAGACCTCGATGCGCCAGTCGGTGACGTTCGCTGTGCGCATCTCGTTCTCGAACGAGCTGCGCGACTCGATCGGAATGATCGGGTCGTCGGCGCCGCAGCACATCAGAACGCTGGCGGTGATGTTCGCCGAATCATCCGGCCGGGCCGAGAGCAGCCCAGGGTGGAAGCCGACGACGACCCGCAATGGCGCGCCGTCGCGCGCCAGCTCGAGTGACATCGTGCCGCCGAAGCAGAACCCGATCGCGGCCAGCCGGCCGGCATCCACACCGGCCTGAGCGGTCAACACGTCGAGGCCCGCCCGACCGAGACGGCGCACCCCGTCCGGGTCGGCGATCAGTTCGCGAAGCCTGCCCTGGGCCTGCTCCATCGGGGGCTGGCGTCCACCCCCGAAGTAATCGAGGGCGAATGCCACGTATCCCAACGTGGCGAGGCGTTCGGCACGTGACCTGACGTTGTCATCCATTCCTGCGCCTTCGTGCGACAACAACACGCCGGGACGTCGTTCATCGATCCCAGCGGATTCGTCGACGGCCAGGTACCCGGCCATCGTGGTTCCAGCGACGTCGTACTCGATCACCTGTGTTCGCAGCATGGAGCGAGATTAAGTCGCCGGTGGGCCGCCGCGAATCCGCGACACTGAGAACGTGGAACGACTCCCCGACCTGGTGCACTCGCCGCGACTGACTCTCCGCCGGTGGGTCGACTCCGACGGTCCGGCACTGTCCGCTGCCATTCTCGACAGCCTCGAGCATCTTCGCCCGTGGATGCCCTGGGTGGCATCGGAACCGGTCCGTCTCGAAGATCGAGTCGCTCTGATCGAGCGATGGAACACCGACTGGGAGCAAGGCGGCGACCTTGTCGTCGGAATCTTCATGAATGGGATGGTCGTCGGCGGCTCCGGTCTCCACCGACGCCGTGGCCCCGGCGTGCTGGAGATCGGCTATTGGGTGCACGCCGATCACGTCAGGAAAGGCATCGCCTCAGAGGTCTCGGAGATGCTGACCACCGTGGCGTTCACGGTTGCCGACGTCGAACGGGTCGAGATCCATCACGACAAGGCCAACCAGGCCAGCTCCGGCGTTCCGCGTCGCCTCGGTTTCACCTTCGTGGACGAGACGCCGAACGTGGTCCTGGCGCCGGGCGAGGGTGGGATCGACTGTCGGTGGCACATCACCCGCGCCGATTGGTCGAGCAGACAACGGCAACCGGCGTTGGGTTCCGAGGTCGCCGACCTGTAGTGTCTCACGAGCCATGGGTTCGCTGATCAAGAAACGCCGCAAGAGAATGCGCAAGAAGAAGCACAAGAAGATGCTTCGGCGCACGCGTCACCAACGCCAACGCGGCAAGTGACCCACTGATCGGTCTTTGATCCGGCCGTCTGCGCACTGCAGGCGGCCGTTTCGCGTCACCACATCTAGCGACAGGTCTTCGTGAACACGACTCTGCAGTCGGCCAGCGCCGCGGTCACATCGTGATGACCGTGCAGGAACCACGTTGCGCCGCTTCCGGCGAGCATCGGGGCTCGACCCGTGGCCTCACGTATCCGATCTCGCCACGATGCCAGCGCTGGAAACGCTTCGATCGCTGCCGGCTCGAGATCGTTGGGTCCGTCGGCGGTCGGCCCGCCCATGGCATCCCACGTTCGATACACCGGTGGCGTGCTGACGGCGAGGGGTGGCACCACCAGCGTGAGGTCGAGTAGTTCGAACGGCAATGGCTCGACCAACTCGCCGATGCCGCGCACGCGTGCCCTTCCACCGACGAGGCAGAAGGCGACATCGGCGCCCAGTTCGGCGGCTGCGCCGACGTCGGTGTAGCCGGCCCAGCGCAGAATGGCCGCTGCGTCGGCGGAGCCGCCGCCGAGTCCGCCGCCGTGCGGTAGTTCCTTGTGGAGGTGCACGGCGGCCGTACGCCCGACGTGGCGTAGTGCTCTGGCGACGAGGTTCGAGTCGTCGAGTGGCACGCCGGGTGCGCACGGTCCATCCGCTGTCAGCCCGCTCGATGACGGATCGATCGTCAGCGTGTCGTGCCACTCGACCGTCACCATCTCGGCATCGATCACGTGGTAGCCGTCGGCGCGCACGCCGGTGATGCGCAGACTCAGGGTGAGCTTCGCCGGCGCGGCGACGATGGTGACAGTCATGTAGCGGCCAACCAGGCGGCGGTGAGCGCGCCCCACTCGGCGATGTCGAGCTCCTCCGGGCGCCGCTGTGCGTCGATGCCCGCATCGTCGAACACACCGGCGTCGACGACATCGGCCAAGGATCTCCGCAGCATCTTTCGTCGTTGACCGAATGCCGTTCGAACCAACCGGAACAACGGCTCGGGCGAAACGGCGACGGCTGGTGCCGATCGGCGGCGAATGTCGGCGAGCGCCGATTCCACCTTCGGTCGAGGCACGAACACGCTGGCCGGAACCGTGGCCACGATGCGCGCCGTTGCCCAATAGGCCACCTTCACACTGACCGCGCCGTATGCCTGCGAACCAGCGGGTGCGCACAGTCGCTCGGCCACCTCGCGCTGCACCATCACCAGCATTCGCTCCACGCGTGGCACGAGGTCGAGGAGGTCGCACACCAATGGTGTGGCGACGTTGTACGGCAAGTTGGCGACCAACACCCATCGTGAAGATCCCGAGAGCAGGGTGTCCCAGTCGAGTCGCAACGCGTCGCCTTCGACCACCTTCACGTTGGGCAGGCCGGCAACGACGGTTCGCAACGCGGCGGCTATGCCATGGTCGACCTCGATTGCGGTGATCGAGGCACCCGTCTCGGCCAGCGCCAACGTCAGCGAACCGAGACCCGCCCCGATCTCGACGACGTGGTCGGTTGGACCAACCTCGGCGAGACGGGCGATCTTGCGCACCGTGTTGGCGTCGACGACGAAGTTCTGACCCAGATCCCGACGCGGCGCCAGTCCGTGTTGATCGAGCAATGCCCCGATATCGCTGCGTGAGTGCACGCCTACCAGCTGATGCGGACCGGCACGGGAGCGTCGGAAAGATCGCCGATCGACGTGAAGACATCGGTGTGGATCACGATGTCGACGCCCGCTGGCAGCGGAGTGCTGATGCTGTTGACGCACGTGGTCGTCTGGCCGTTGTTGGTGTTGGTCACGGTGAGGGTCGAGCCCCACGGCGCCAACGCGGTGGTGCAAGGTCGCCGCGACGGGTCGGCGTAGCGCCGGAAGCTGGCGTGCCCGGTGGCTTCGGTTGCCGTAGGTCCTCGGGGAATCACGATGTCGACCACGGCGGGACCGGCGCCCGGCGACGGACCATCGAGGAAGATCGGCGGGTCGGGCGTGTACGACGATGTCGGCGGCGCAGTGTCGGTACCGACTCGAGGTACCCCGGCAGCACCTATCTTGGGAGCGGCCGATCGAGCGTCGTCACGATTGATGACCCACAATGCCGGAAGCGCTGCCACCGTGACTATGGAGGCCAGGACAAGGCGACGTCGGTCGTATGGGTTCATCGTGAAGGTTCCCGTCCGCGGGGCTCAAAATGCTACGGACGAATGCCCGGGAACGCAAGGCATGCGTTGCTCACGCTAGCAGCGCGAACGTCCTCGACGGCGACATCACGAAGCCCGGCGAGGGCGGCGACCACGTGCACCACGTACGCGGGCTGGTTGGGTCGACCGCGGTGAGGGATCGGTGCCAAGTACGGACTGTCGGTCTCGACGAGCATGCGATCGAGCGGGCATTGCCGCGCCGCCTCGTGCAGATCGGTCGCTGTCTTGAACGTGACGATCCCGCTGAACGAGACGTATGCGTCGCGCTCGATGCACCGACGAGCCTCGTCGGGGCCGCCTGTGAAGCAGTGGAAGATCGTCCGCTCCGGCACGCCCTCCGAATCGAGGATGTCGAAGGTCTCCGCCCACGCGTCACGTGTGTGGATGACGAGCGGTAGCGATCGTTCGATGGCCAGATGGATCTGGGCGGCGAATGCTTCGCGCTGCGCCGGACGCGGCGAATGGTCGTAGTAGTAGTCGAGCCCGCACTCGCCGACCGCCACGACGTTCGGGTCGTCGAGGTAGGCCAGGATGGTGTCGACGCCGTGCTTCGCCTCGTGAGGGTGCAGGCCGGCGGTGGCGAAGATGCCGTCGTGCGACGCAGCCAAGGCGATTGCCTGTTCGGTCGTGGCCGCGTCGCACCCGACGTTGATCATGGTGGCGATGCCTGCGGTACGAGCGGCGGCGATCACCTCGCTGACGGCGACGCCGCGGGTGTCGTAGAGATGGCAGTGGCTGTCGGTGTAGGCCGGTTGGGTGTCGGTCACCGTCGACTCACACCGTCTTGCGCGGGAACAGTGACGCTCCCTTGGTGACCTTCAGTCCGCCCGGATACCCACCCCACGCTGCAGCAGCCGGAAGGCGTTGCTCGTCGGCGCGACCGTCGAGGCCGAGGCGCTCCCACACGATCTGGCAGGTGTCCGGCAGCGCCGGCGAAGCCAGAACCGCCACGATACGCAGCGCTTCGAGCGCGTCGCCCATCACCGCGTCGACCCCTGTGCCGGGCTCGGCTTTCCACGGCTCGTTCGCCTCGAGGTAGGCGTTGGTGGCTCGGATCAGGCTCCAGGTGGCATCGAGGGCGCGACTCGGCGCTGTCTCGGCCCAGGCGTCGGCGGTGGCTGCATAGGCCGAGGCGGCGGCTGCCGCGAGGGGCGAGTCGGGCCGTGGCGCGGGCCCGACGCCACCGCACTGCTTGTCGACGACCGTTGCCACGCGGGCGAGCAGGTTGCCCAGGTTGTTCGCCAGGTCGGAGTTGTAACGCCCGATCAGGCCTTCGTAGGTGAAGTCGCCGTCGTTGCCGTACGGAGTGTCGGCGAGCACGTAGTAGCGGAACCCGTCGACACCGACATCGGCAACCAGGTCGAGGGGATTGACGACGTTGCCGGTGGTCTTGCTCATCTTCTCCCCGCCGACCAGCAGCCAACCGCCCACTGCCCAACTGGCCGGTGGCTCGATCCCTGCGCTGAGCAGCATCGCCGGCCAATACGCGCAGTGATGGCGGATGATGTCCTTGCCGATCAGATGATGCGCCGGCCACCACTTGGAGAACTCTTCGTTGTCTTGGCCGTATCCGACCGCAGTGAGGTAGTTGGCCAGGGCGTCGAACCACACGTACGCCACATGTTTGGAATCCCAAGGGAGCGGAATGCCCCACGAGAGGCTGGTGCGGCTGACCGAGAAGTCGCGCAGACCGCCGCGGATGAGGCCCAGTGCTTCGTTGCCGCGGAACTCGGGCACGATGGCCCCGGGATGCGCCGCGTACCAGTCGAGCAAGCGATCCTGGAAGCGGCTGAGCCGGAAGAAGTAATTCTCCTCCTCGACGTGCTCGACGGGAATCTTGTGGATCCGGCAGAGGTCGCCCGGGTCGAGCTCGTCATCGGTGTAGTACTCCTCGCAGGCGATGCAGTACTTGCCCTTGTAGACGTCGAGCTCGATGTCGCCGGCGTCGTAGCACCGTTGCAGGAGCTCGGCGACGCCGATCTTGTGACGGGTCTCCGTGGTGCGGATGAAGTCGTCGTTGGAGATGTTGAGCTGCTGCCAGGCCTGTTGGTAGAGCGGAGCGATCGAATCGGTGAACTCCTGCGGCGACAGGCCGGCTGCCTGAGCGGCTTGCTGCACCTTCTGGCCGTGCTCGTCGGTGCCGGTGAGGAAGTGCACGTTGTCGCCGAGCAGGCGATGCCAGCGGGCGAGCGCGTCGCCGATGATGGTGGTGTACGCGTGGCCGAGATGTGGCTTGGCGGTGACGTAGTAGATAGGGGTGGTGAGGTAGTAGTTGCTCACGACTGGATCCTTTCGAGGAATGGCGAACGGCGGCTGGGTTAGGAGCCGGTGCGCATTCGACGGGT
This sequence comes from Ilumatobacteraceae bacterium, assembly GCA_963720775.1. Classification (GTDB taxonomy): domain Bacteria; phylum Actinomycetota; class Acidimicrobiia; order Acidimicrobiales; family Ilumatobacteraceae; genus JAENVT01. Next base: position 530,825 of record CAVRGR010000006.1, read on the forward strand.
TCGAGTCGGAGTTCTCACCCGGCCCAGGATACGCCCGGTGCCGGTGGTCGCGGCAACCGACTTCCTGTTCAGCGTCGCCAGCCGCTGAGGTGTGCCCGGGCGTAGCGCGCTCCGGCTGCGAAACCTGCTGCGCCAACCCCGACGGTGCCGAGCGCCTGCGTGGTGCGGCGGACGACGGACTTGGTGCGTTTGCTGAACACGACGATCGGCCAGCCGTTGTGGTGGGCGACGCGCTCCAGCTTGGCGTCGGGATTCACGGCAACCGGGTGGCCGACCGCCTCGAGCATCGGGAGATCGCTGGCCGAATCGCTGTAGGCGTAGCACTGGCCGAGATCGAAGTTCTCCCACTTGGCCAGCTCGGTGATGGCCTCGACCTTGCCAGGCCCGTAGCAGAACGGTCCGGCCAGGTCGCCGGTGTAGATCCCGTCGACGATTGCGCTGACTGTTCCGATCCCGGCGGTCATGCCGAGGGCCTTGGCCAGCGGCTCGACCAGCTCGACCGGCGATGCGGAAACGATGTACGTGGCGCGTCCGGCATGTCGATGACGATCGACCAGTGCTTGCGCCTCGGGCCGCACTTTGGCCAGCAACTTGGGCACGATGTCTGCATTCAGCGCGACCAGGTCGTCGACTCGCACACCCTTCACGGCGCCGAGGATGCGGTCGCGGACGCCGTTGGAAGTGTGGTCGCTAGCTCCACTGAACCGGAACGCGACGGCGCTGATGGCGTCCTTGCGGAACTGACGCGGCGGCACCAACCCTGCTCGCCACGCGGCGACGCCGAGCACGAAGGCACTCGAGCCGCTGATCAGCGTGCGGTCGAGATCGAAGAATGCTGCGCTGGGGCCGGCTCGGAAGTACGGAGTGTCAGCCATCGCGCTGCACCGCCAGGGCCAGGTCGTAGACGCGTCGCTTGGGCACTTCGAGCTGGTCGACGACTACCTCCACGGCGTCCTTGCGGGTGTGGCCGGGTAGGGCAGCGTTGAGCGCCGAGCGGATCTCGTCGTCACTGACTTCGCCACGCGGCGGTGCGCCGTGGAGCACGATCACGTACTCGCCACGCGGCTCCTTCGACGCGATGTGAGCGACCGCGTCGCCGAGCGAGCCGCGCCACACCGACTCGTAGATCTTGGTCAGTTCGCGAGCGATGGCGACTGGGCGTTGCGCTCCGCACGCCGCGGCGAGGTCGGCGACGGTGCGCTCGACCCGGTGCGGCGCTTCGTAGATCACGGTCGTTCGTGGCTCCGCAGCGATGACCGAGATCCGGGCGGCGCGCTCACGGCCGGATCTGGGGATGAAGCCTTCGAAGACGAAGCGCGTGGTGTCGAACCCGCTCACGACGAGGGCCATGACGAACGCGGCCGGCCCCGGAACAGCGGAGACGTCGTGACCGGCATCGAGCACCTTGCGCACGAGGCGTGATCCCGGGTCGGAGATCCCCGGTGTGCCGGCGTCGGTGATCAGTGTGACCGTCTCACCGGTGTCGAGCAACGCGAGAACCTCGCGAGCACGGTCCATCTCCGTGTGCTCGTTGCACACGGCGAGTCGCACTCCACTGATGCCGGCATGGGCGAGGAGCTTCCCGGAGTGGCGCGTGTCTTCGCAAAGGATCAGCGAGGACTGCTGCAGGGTCTCCACGGCGCGGGGCGACAGATCGCCGAGATTGCCAATCGGCGTAGCCACCAGGATCAACGTTCCCGTCATTCGCGCAGCTCCACCACATCGCCCACGCGAAGGCCCCATCGCCCGAACGCTCCCTCTTGTGCTTCGACCACGGTCCTCGCCCGCCACACCGGCGCACCGACACGGTGGCGGCGCATGTGGACCGTCTTGACGACGATGCCGTTCTCGTCGAGATAAGCGACGTCGAGGGCGAAGCGCATACCAAGAGTGTGCACCCAGCGGCACCTCGGCAACACCAGCGCTCCTTCGATGTGGTCGCGGCCGAGCAAGCCGCGACGTCTCGTTCGTCGATTCGTCGCCGACTCGCAGGAGGCCAGCACTCGTCCTTCGGTGACCAACCACGCCATGTCTTCAGCCTTGCACGTTTGCGGGGGTTACCATCATCGTCCCGTGTCGATACCACCGAGCCTCGCGCACCCTCCGCAACGGTCGTTCAAGCCGCGTCGCCGCAGCCTGTCGCCTTCGCGCACGGTGGCGTACGAACAGGCCATGGCGACGTGGGGACTTGCGGTCGAAGGGCCCGAACTCCGTCTCGACGAACTGTTCGGACCCGCGTCGTCGGCCACCGGCGATGGTGTGTTGCTCGACATCGGTTTCGGCTCCGGTGAGGCCTTGATCGACGTGGCCGAACAGCGCCCGTGTGAGCGCGTCGTGGGTATCGACGTCCACACTCCGGGCATCGCTGCGGTGCTCGAAGCAGTGCGCAGCCGGGGCCTTCGCAACGTTCGCGTCGTGGAGGGCGACGTCGTCGATTTCGCGGCGCGCATCCCCCGAAAGTCGCTGTCGGGCATCCGCGTGTTCTTCCCGGATCCGTGGCCCAAACGCCGCCAGCGCGGCCGACGGCTGATCCGACCCGATGTCATGGATCTCCTCGTCCCGCTGCTCCGCGCCGGCGGCACCCTGCACCTGGCAACCGATGTCGACGACTACGCCGCGCAGATGCGCGTGGTTTGCGCGACCGTGCCCGCACTGGCGGGGGGCGCGATCGCCCGTCCGGCGTGGCGACCCGTCACCAGGTACGAGCAGCGGGCGATCGACGAAGGTCGCCATCCGGTCGATCTGTTCTACATCTCGTCGGACAGCTCGCCCAGCGCGTCGTCGAGCGCCGACAGGTAGAGGTCGAGGTCGCCGTCCGTCACCGCCAGGCCGAGGTTGAGGCTACCCCGCGGCGCTGTGTACACGCCGCGCTGCAAGAGCGACAGGAACAGGGCTTCTTGAAGGACCGGATCGCGTTCCAGGAGATCGGCACCGTTCAACGGTCGACGCTCGAGTGCGTGCACCGCGTTCATCGAGCCGAACCCGGTGATGTTGAGAGGCAGCTTGTGCTGGTGCAGCACGTCGTCGATCCGGGCGCGTAGCTCCTCGCCACGAGCGGTGAGGCCCACGGCCGTGTCGGACGTGAACAGCTCGCCGAGCACCACGCAACCGGCCGACATCGTGGCGACGTTGTTGTTGAAGGTGCCCGCATGCGGGATCGAGTCGGGCTTGGTCGCGTCGAAACGATCGAGCAAGTCGGCGCGGCCGGCGAAGGCGCCGAACGAGAACCCGCCGGCGAAGTACTTGCCGAACGTAGCGATGTCGGGGCGCACCCCAAGGAGGTCGGCGAGACCACGCGGGCCGTGCCGAGAGGTCATCACCTCGTCGGTGATGAAGATCGCGCCGGAACGCTGAGTTGCGTTGGCAAGACCGCCGAGGAAGCGCGGCTCGGCGGGTACGCAGCCTGACCCGAGCATCGGCTCGACGATCACCGCTGCGAGGTCCGACTGATAGTCGTCGATCAACTGCTCGCACGTCTCCAAATCGTTGTACGGAGCGACGATGGTGGGGAAGGGGGCGTTCCATGGGGCGTTGCCGTGCGAGTAGTAGAAGACCCCTCCGTGATATCCGCCGTGCATCACCATGATCGTCGAACGGCCGGTGACGATCCTCGAGAGCGTGATCGCGAACAGGTTGGCTTCCGTGCCGGAGTTGGTGAACCGCACACGCTGATGCCCGAAGCGACTGCAGACGAGTTCGGCGAAGCGGATCTCGGCGGGGTGGACGCCACCGACGCTGGTATTGGTGGCCAGCGCTTCGGCAACAGCGGCATGCACGCGCTTTTCCGAGTGGCCGAGAAGACCGGCGGTGTAGTCGCCGACCAGATCGACGTAGCGATGGCCGTCGGCGTCGGTCAAGGTTGCTTCGTGACCCTCGACGAAGGTCAGCGGAAACGGCGCATGGTGCAGGATCGTCCGCGTGCTTCCGCCGGGGAGCACTGCTCGAGCGCGTTCGTGTTGTCCACGCGACACCGGGTTGCGGTCGGCGGTGTCGCGACGGAGCCGGTGCACCACGGCCACGAGAGCACTCTCGGTGGTCATTGACCAGAGTATGTCGCGGGGCTCGCCGCCGATGAAAGCTGGGCGGCTTCTTCCGGTTCTCGACCCTCTGGTCCATCGAGTAGACTCACCAGTCAGTATTACTGACTCGTGAGTCAGTGCCGACGACTGACTCCGGTCAGCACCAAAAGGGAGACGCCGCAGTGGCCGTCATCGAAACCAAGCCAATCACCATCGATTCGTTGATCGAAGAAGAGGAACGCCGCTTCCTGGAACGAATTCCGCAATCGCTGGCGCGCGCCGAGGAGGCATCGGAGGTGCTGGCAGGCGGGGCCACCTCGAACTGGATGATCTCGCGCCCTGCGGCTGTTTGGGTCAGCCACGGTCACGGCTCGAAGGTGTGGGACGTCGACGGCACCGAGTACGTCGACCTGCACGGTGGGTACGGCGTGATGGTTGCCGGCCATGCCAACCCCGCGGTCGTCGAGGCCGTGCAGCGCCGGGTCACACAAGGCACGCACTTCGCCCAACCCACCGACGACTCGATCGTCGTGGCCCGCGAGTTGTCGCATCGCTTCAACCAGCCGCTGTGGAGGTTCAACAACTCCGGCACCGAGGCAACCATGGATGCCATTCACCTCATGCGGGCGATTTCCGGTCGCGGCCTGATCATCAAGATCGAGGGGTCGTACCACGGCCACCACGATTCCGTGATGGTCTCGCAGTGGCGCAACCTCGACCTGCTCGGCCCGGCCAACGACCCTCATCGCGTTCCCTCAGCGGGCATTCCGCAGGCGATGGCCGATCTCGTGCGTCTCGTGCCCTTCAACGATCTCGCCGCTCTCGAGCGGGTGCTGCAGACCAACCAGGGATCGATCGCCGGGATGATCATGGAGCCGATGATGATGAATGCCGGCATCATCCCTCCCCAGGCCGGCTATCTGGAGGGTGTCCGGGAGCTCACCCGCAAACACGGCGTGCTGCTCGCCTTCGACGAGGTCAAGACGGGCCTCGCTGTCCACCCCGGAGGCGTCACGGGCTTGTCGGGAGTCACGCCCGACATCGTCTGTCTCGCCAAAGTGCTCGGCGGAGGCTTGCCATGCGGTGCGATCGGTGGCTCGAAGGACGTCATGTCGGCCATCAGCGACGGCAGGTACGACCAGGTCGGTACGTTCAACGGCAATCCGCTCACGATGGCGGCGGCCCGCGCCATGCTCACCGAGGTGCTCACCGACGACGCCTACCGCAAGGCCGGCAACCTGTCGCAGACGATGTTCGATCGATCGATGGACTCGCTACGACGACACGGCGTACCCGCGTACGGATACGCGATGGGCTTCAAGGGATCGTTGGTCTTCAACGAAACCCCGGCGCGCAACTGCCGCGACTTCCTGGCGATGGACACCGGGCTCAGTCATCTCCACTTCCTCGTGCAGCACAACGGTGGCGTCTTCATGGCCCCGTGGGGCAAGAGCGAGCAGTGGACGATCTCGCCGGCGCACACATACTCCGATGTCGACCGGTTCTGCGGCAACGTCGAGCGGTTTGCCTCGATGGTCAGTTCGAGCGTCGACGGCCGCTCGCACGAGTACGCCGCCGGCGGGTACTGCTGAGCAGCACTGCAATGGCCCCCAGTCAACTCATTCCGACGCTCAGCGGACGCGAGTACAGCTCCGACGACGTGTTCGCCCGCGAATGCGAGCTCATCTTCCATCGATCGTGGTTCTACGTGTGCCGCCACGAACGACTGTCGGCCGGTGACCGGTTCGTTGCCGACGTGGGCGGTGAGAGCGTCCTGATCGTCAAAGACCGTGACGAACGCGTCCATGCACACGCCAACGTCTGCCGTCATCGCGGCGCGCGGTTGTGCGAGGAGAGCGGTCCCGGTTCCAAGGCCGGCATCACCTGCCCGTACCACGCCTGGACGTACTCGCTCGACGGTCGTCTCGTCGGCACGCCACACCTGGCCGCCGACGAGATCGACCGCGCCTCGTTGTCGTTGTGGAGCATTGCCTGCGAGGTCTGGGAAGGCTTCGTGTTCGTCAACCTGTCGCCCGATCCGATCCCGCTGCTCGACTGGTTCGCGTCCGGGATGGATTCGGCGCGGCGATTCGACCATCTTCATCTCGGCGAGCTCGGTGCAGCCGTCACCACAACGACCGACGTGCAGGCCAACTGGAAGATCCTTCTCGAGAACTACCAGGAGTGTCTGCACTGCTCGTGGGTGCACCCCGAACTGGTCGATCTGGTACCGCTCTACAAGACAGGTTCGGTGGTCGACCCCACCCGCATCGATGGTGGAGTGACCATCCGCGGCAACAGCTTCAGTCTCACCGGTGCGGCCAATCTGCCTCTGCTGCCGCACATGCCCGTCGAAGAGACCGAGTCGTACTACGGCGCGACCGTGTTTCCCAACCTGTTGATCGACGTCACCGGCACCTGCGTGATCGTCTCGTCGCTGTTTCCGAAGAGCGCCGGTGAGACCACGGTGGTGATGGAGTACCTGTTCGCACCCGACACGATCGCTGCTGCGGATTTCGATCCGTCGGCGATCGTCGAGTTCAGCGAGTTGGTCGGCAAGCAGGACTACGACGTATCGGAACGCGTCCAGCGAGGTGTCTCGTCGCGGTACTTCGATCACGGCGTGCTGGCCCCGCAAGACCACCTGATCGTCGATTTCCTCGCCACGTACCGCTCACAGATGACCGACTAACGTCGCCAACGTTCGCACCCCGGGGAGAACCAATGGACACACGTTTCACACGCCGACAGGTATTCGGCGGGTCCGCCCGTATCGGGTTGGCCCTCGCCTGCGGTGTTCCGCTGCTGCAAGCGTGCGGCAGCTCGGGCAGTGGTTCGAAGACGGTCACCACAGCGATCAAGGACGGTCTCAAGCCTGAGGACGGTCCGCTGCGCATCCTCAACTACGACTCGTACGTCAGCCCCGACATCGTGTCGGCATTCGAAGCCCAGTACGGCGTCAAGGTCGAGATCACCACGTTCACCACCGACGACGAGGCCATCACCAAGTTGGCCTCAGGTGCGGTCGACGTCGACCTGCACCACAGCGCGGCCACCTCGACGTTGTACAAGTTGGTCGATTCCGGGCTCATCCAACCCCTCAACAAGACCTACCTCACCAACATCGGCAACGTGTCAGCGTCACTGCGAGATCCGTACTACGACAAAGGCGCGGTGTACACCGTTCCCTACACAGTCTTCGGCACAGGCATCGGCTTCCGCGCCGACAAGGTCGACGCGGCCACCGTGTCGTGGGACACGTTGTGGGACCCGCAGTACAAGGGCGTCACGTCCATCCTCGACGACTACCGCGAGGGGTTGTCGATGGCGATGATGCGCAAGGGGTTGACCGACGTCAACACAGCCGATCCTGCCGTGATCAAGCAGGCCGGCGACGACCTCGGCGAGCTCACCAACCTGATGAACATCAAGGTGGAGATCGAGGGGTATCACACCATCCCTGAAGGCGCCACCACGGTCGCCCACACCTGGAGCGGCGACATGCTGACCGGTGTCGGCTACCTTCCCGAGGGCACCGGTGTTGAGGTACTCGGGTACTGGCAGCCCGCTCCAGCCGTCGTCAACAACGACACGATGTGCGTGCTCACCAAGGCCAAGAGTCCCGTGCTGGCGCACCTCTACATGAACTACCTGCTCGACAGGACCAATGCTCAGAACAACTTCTCGTTCGTCGGTTACCAGCCGGCCATCGAAGGGCTCGGCGCTCAGGAGCTGATCGACGCCGGGCTCGTTCCCGAGAACCTGCGCACGTGCGTGCTGACGAACGACCAGATCACCAAGGGGTATCGCTTTCTGCAACTGAGCGTCGACGTCGATGCGCTGTGGAACGATGCCTGGTCGAAGTTCCGCGCCGGGGGCTGACGAGTGGCCAACGCCGCAGGCGCCGCGCCCGGGGGCCACCGCAACGGGTTTTGGGGGTTCCTCAGCCTTCCCGGGGTTGCCTGGTTGCTCGCCCTCTTCGTGGTGCCCTTCTACGCGATCGCAGCCGTTGCCTTCGGACGACTCGACCCGATCCTGCGCACCAGCGACCCCGTGTGGAGCCCATGGAAATGGAAGTTCTCGGCGATGGCCAAGGTGCTCGACCGCATCTTCGGGGGCGACCTCGGCGCAGTGGTGGTGCGAACGCTCTCCTACGTCGGTGTGTCGCTGGCCTTGTGCTGCCTGGTCGGTTATCCCGTCGCCTACTACGTCGCTCGCCACGCCAGCCGGTGGCGCGGGTTGCTGCTGGCCGCACTCGTCCTGCCGTTCTGGATCAGCTACCTCATGCGCATGCTCGCCTGGGTCAACCTGCTCCAGGTCGACGGCTACTTCAACCGAATGCTCGGTTGGCTGCACCTCGGCGGTTCCCGCAACTGGCTCGACGGTGACTGGCCGACGGTCGTCATGGGCCTTGTCTACGGCTACGTCCCGTTCTTCATCCTGCCCTTGTACGCCGCACTCGAACGTCTCGACAAACGGCTGATCGAAGCAGGTCGCGATCTCGGCGCATCGCCGGCGCGGGTGTTCCGACGGATCACACTTCCGTTGTCGGTCCCTGGGTTGATGGCGGCATCGGTCATCACCGTGCTGCCGATGTTCGGCGACTACTACACCAACACGTTCCTCTCCAGCGGGTCACCACGCACCGAGATGATCGGCAACCAGATCGAGCGCGACCTGCGCGGCACGAGCCAACCGCAAACCGGCGCGTCGCTGGTGCTGGTTCTGTCGGCCATGCTGCTGGTGCTGATGACGTACTACCTCGTCGTCACCGTGCGCGCCCAGCGGTCGGTCGCCACATGAGACGCAATCGGCCCGGTCGGCACCCCTTCGGCCTGGCGGCGATCACCTGGCTGTACCTCCTGTGGTCGCTCGTGCCAGTCCTCGTGGCCATGCGGATCTCGTTCAACTCGGGCAAGAGTCGCTCGGCGTTCCAATCGCTGTCGTGGCGGTGGTACTTCACGGACCCGGCCAAGTCGGTGTGGCACGACCAAACACTGGTGCAACCGCTGAAGAACTCGCTGCGGTTGGCGGCGCTCAGCATGCTGATCACCACGCCGATCGGCGTCACCATGGCCATCGGCTTGCAGCGCTGGCGCGGCCGTTTGTCGAAGGCATCGAACGCGTTGATGCTGTTTCCGTTGGTGACACCCGAGATCGTGATGGGTGTCGCCCTCTTTCTCGTCTTCACCCAGGTCTACACGGGCGTGCCACGCGGGTTCACCACTCAGCTCCTCGGTCACATCACGTTCAGCATCTCGTACGTCGTCGTGATCGTGCGCGGCAGGCTGGCCGCGATCGGGCCGCAGTACGAGGAAGCAGCGCGCGACCTCGGAGCCAACCGCCTGCAGGCCTTGCGACTCGTGCTGCTGCCACTGCTCGGTCCGGCCATCTTTGCCAGCGTGATGGTCGTCTTTGCCGGTTCGATCGACGACTTCGTGATCTCCTCGTTCCTGTCGACCGGCGCGTCGAGCGAGACCGTTCCGATGAAGATCTACGCCGGAGGTCGAGCGACAGCGACGCCCGCGCTCAACGCGTTGGCCACCATCATGTTGGTATTCACGCTCGCCGCCGTCGGCTTGGCAGCGATCGTCATGCGACGCATGCGCAACCGACAGGGCGGGGGCGAGGATGCTCAGCTCGGTAGCCTCGCCGCGGTCGGTTGACGTTGCCGGCCCTCAACCCGCCAACACGCGAATGGCGTTTGGTGGGAGGTACGCGTCGACCGTTTCACCCTCTCTGCCGCACATCGGCGAACCATCGTTGGCGACGAGGGCCTGCAACTTGTGCTCACCGAGCCGCAACAGCACCTGGGTGACGGCACCGACGTAGATCAGTTGCTCGACCACCACCGGCACGGCCTCGACCTGTCCATTGCCCAGCGGGGCGAGCTGCACTCGCTCGGGCCGGATCACGACCGTGCACTGCCCGCTGACGCCGGACGTGTCGGCGGAATGCTCCGCGCCGTTGACGACGATGCGTCCGGGCCCCTTGACAACGGCGGGCAGCAAGTTGGCAACGCCCAGGAAGTCGGCGACATACGCACTGGCCGGCTCCTCGTACGTCTCCTTCGGCGTGCCGATCTGCTCGATCTCGCCGTCATTCATCACCGCCAGGCGGTCGCTCATGGTCAGTGCCTCTTCCTGATCGTGCGTCACGTAGACGAACGTGATGCCGACGTCGCGATGCAGGGCACGCAGCTCGACCTGCAGCGTCTTGCGCAGCTTGGCGTCGAGCGCCCCGAGCGGCTCGTCGAGCAGCAACACCTTCGGCCGGAGGATGAGCGCCCTGGCCAGGGCGACGCGCTGCTGCTGGCCGCCCGAGAGCTGGTGTGCCTTGCGTCGCTCGAACCCGCTGAGTCGCACGAGCTCCAGGGCGTCGCCGACGCGCTGGGTCACCTCTGCCTTGCCGGCTTTCTGGAAGCGCAGCCCGAAGCCGACGTTGTCGGCAACGCTCAGGTGAGGAAACAGTGCGTAACTCTGGAAGACGGTGTTGACCGGCCGGTTCTCGGGAGCCACATCGGCCATGTCGATGCCGTCGATTCGCACCTCGCCATGGTCGGCGGATTCGAAGCCACCGATCAAGCGCAGCGTCGTCGTCTTGCCACAGCCACTCGGGCCGAGCAATGAGAAGAACTCCCCGCTGTGGATCGCCAGGTTGATCCCCTTCAGCACCGGATCGCGGTCGTACGTCTTGGTCAGCTCGACGAGCTCGATCTGCCCTCCGGGTCCATCGACGACGCGTTGGTTCGAACGCATCGCTACTTTCTAGTACTCCTGGACGGGCTGGACCGCGCCTGGAGCGGTGTCGAGGATCGCTTTGCCGACGACTGCCGCGAAGATGATGGCTCCGCCGACGATTGTCGCCGCTTTCGGCGCGTCACCGAGCACGAGGAACACCCACAGCGGCACGAACACCATCTCGGTCTGGGCGAACACTGTCATCGGCACGGCGGGTACGCGCTTCGAGCCGTGGTTGAACAGCATCGTGCCGACGGTGATGAAGACGGCGCCGTGCAACAGCGCCAGGCTCATGTCCTTGAAGGGCGGGAACAACGTCTTGCCATGGGCGAGGGTGATCACCGAGCAGAGCACGATCATCATCGCCGCGTACCCGGGCAGCACGGGCGACCAGTCAGCACCGGGATCGGAACGAACGCTGATGGTGTAGATCGCGAACCCCACGGATGCCATCACGGCGGCGCTGTTGCCGATCATGTTGCCCGCATGAAGGTCTCCGAAGACGGTGACTACGAGGCCGACGAACGCAACGAGGATGGCTCCGAGCGTCACTCGTGAAAGGCGTTCTTTCAGCACGACTCGGGCAAGGATCACCGCCACCAACGGGGTGATCGAGCCGAGGAACGAGGCATTGGCGGCGGTGGTCGTCTTGACCGCATAGATGAACGCGAGCGAGGCGAGAAGCAGTCCGAAGTTGGCGGTCATCATCCATCGCCCCGATGTGTACGCCCTGCGAAGCATCATCGGCTGCCGGCGCCCCGCGGCGAAGAGCTCCATCACGACCAGAACGCCGACCGACCGCCAGATCAGGTACTGGAACGCGTCGGAATGCTTGGCCAGTCGCGCCGTTACGGCTCCGAAGCTCCACACCACGCCAGAACCGAGAGCCATGATGGACGCGGCAATCGGGATCTGTGTCACGTGTCGTGAGGTAGTTGCGCTGGCCGTCATGGATGACTCGTTCACGGTTCCCCGTGACGTGTTCACGCGCCGGCGGGATGGGACGATCGTACCGGGCACGACCCCACGGGGTCCCCGCGCAAAATCTGATCGGTGTGATCGTTTGCAGGAAAGAACAGCTCGATGGCCAGCTCGTCGATGGTGACGTCGAGCGGGGTTCCGAACGTGGTCAGCGTGGTGAAGAGACACAGCTCGCCTACCGGCGTTGCCAGGCGGAACGGTACGAGCAACTGGGGATCGTCGGCTCGGGACACCGCGGTGAACGGTGCGATCTGGGCGACGTTCGGGTAGCTGGTCACTTCCTCCAGAAGTGCCTGCAGCACCGGATCGCCGGTGAGCGCGATCGATCGATGAAGTTGCCGGAGGAGGTACGCCGCCCAGTCGGTGAAGTTGGTCGTGCGTCGCGCCAGGCCATCGGGGTGCAGGCACAGGCGGTACACGTTGAGTGGCGGACCGAGGATGGAGCCGGGCAGCCCGTCCGTCAGTTGCAGGGCCGAGCGATTGGCGATCGTGACGTTCCACTGGCGATCGATTGCCACACCAGGGTACGGATCGTGTGCATCGAGCATCCGTTGGACCGAGGCGCGGACATGGTCCATGGCCGGGTCGTCGATGGGCATCTGCGAGAACCGAGGCGCATAGCCGGCAGCGAGCAGGAGATCGTTGCGTTCACGCAGTGGCACCTCGAGGTGGTGGGCGAGCGCGAGCACGAGTTCCGGGCTGGGACGCGAGCGGCCCGTTTCGACGAAGCTGAGATGGCGAGTCGACACGCCGGCGTCGAGCGCCAAGTCCATCTGGCTGCGTCGGCGTCGAGTACGCCAGTCACGCAGGAGATCTCCCACCGGCAGTCGGGCCATCGCGTCACCTTAGGGATGATCCGTCGCATGCACCATGACGTGAGAGGTAATGAACGTGTGTCGAACTTGATACGACGGGTAATCGCCGGAGCTACGGATTCGGAGCATCGTGGCGGTCATGAGCATCACAGACAACGACCACACCACATCCATCACCGACACCATCGACTCGCATCTCGAGGCATATGCCCTGGCCGATGCCGATCGACGCGGCGCGTTCGTTGCGGCCAACTGGAACGCCGCCGGCGAGCTGACCGACCCGCCAATGACCGGTCGCGGCCATGCCGAGATCAGCGCTCTGGCCGAAGTCGTACTGACCCACTACGCCGGTCATCGCTTCGAACGGAGCACCGCAGTCGATAGCCACCACGGCTTCGCCCGCTACGGCTGGAGCCTGGTTGCACCCGACGGCGCGATTGCGGTCAGCGGAACCGACTTCGTCGAGTTCGACGACGACGGCAAGCTGTTGCGAATCGTCGGCTTCTTCGGGCCGCTCGAAGCCGCCTGAGGAACCAATGAGGTGCCGAGCTCGTCGTTACCCGGCGAGCTCGGCACGCAACTGGTCGAGGCCGATCGCGCCGAGCCGCAGCGCTCGGGTGTGCCAGCCCTTCAGATCGAAGGAGTCGCCATCGCGGGCCCGTGCGTCGTCGCGAGCAGCCACCCACTCACGCTGGCCGATCTTGTAGCTGATGGCTTGCGCCGGCCAGCCGAGGTACCGGTCGATCTCGCTGCGCATGAAGGTCTCGGTGTGTCCGGTCTCGTGCACGGAGAACTCGAAAGCGAGGTCGGGGTCCCAGACCTCGCCACTGTGGAACGGCGTGCCATCGTTCAAGGTGGTGCGGTCGGGGATGCGCATGCCGAGATGCATCCCGATGTCGATGATCACGCGCACCGTGCGCAGCATCTGGGCGCTGAGGAAGCCGAGCCTGTAGTCGGGGTTCTCGAACCACCCGAACTCGTCGCACAGCTGCTCTGCGTAGAGCGCCCATCCCTCGCCGTGACCGGGGATGAAGCTGGATCGTTGGATGCGACTGAGTGACCCCGCTTGAACCTTGGCGTAGCCGATCTGAAGATGATGACCGGGCACCGACTCGTGGTAGCAGGTCGTCACTTCCCCCCACCTGGGGAACATGGTGCGGGCCAGCGCCGGATACCACGTTCGGCCGGGCCGGGTGAAGTCTTCCGACGGACCGGTGTAGTAGGCGGCAGCGGCAGATCCTTCCGGCGGGATGAGCGCCTCGCAGCGGTTGATCTCGGCGGGTATCTCGAAGTGTTGCTCGCTGCGTTCGAGCGCTTCGTCGGTGAGATCCTGCAACCACGCCTTGTAGGCATCGACGCCGTGCTCCGACCGCGCCGGGTCGTGCTCGAGCAGTTCGATCACTTCGGCAAAGCTCGCATCCTGCTTGATGCGCGTGCAAGTGACGGCGATCTCGCCACGCAAGTAGTCGAAGTCGGTCCACGCCCACTCGTACATCTCCTGCGGTTCGAGGTCGGCACCGAGCATGGTGCGTACCCCGAGCCGATAGCGATCCACCCCGCATCCGTCTGCCAGGTCGGCGTCTGGTGCGTAGACGTCGCGCAAGTACGTGGCGAAGTCGGCGTACGCGGTGTTGGCGAACTCGACGCGATCGCGGATCTGCTTTCGCAACGTCGCCGCTACCTCGGGGCTGGCGTCGGCCTCGTCGGCCAGCGTGTCGAACCATCGGTTCGCGGCCCATGTGGCGGCCTGGTCGGCAGCGGCCAGTGCCTGGCGCCGCGCCGCCACGGTACCGGTTGCCCGACCTCGCTCGTAGGTGGCGCGCAGCCCGGCGAGCGCGGCCGGGATGGCGTGCAAGCGAGCCGCAATGTTCGTCCACGCCTCCTCGCCGGTGCGCGGCATCAGGTCGAACGTGCTGCGCAGTGTGGTTGCCGGCGCGGCGATGGCTCGGAGAGCGCGTAGCCACTCGCCGGCGTCGTGCGACATCAACGTGGTTGCCAAACGCTCGGTGATGAAGTTCTTGGCCAACCGGTCGTGCTCGTCGGTGACGGGCAGACCTGAGAGCGCGACGAGGGTCGTGCGCAGGTGATCGGCACGTTGCTCGTGCCCCTCAGGTGAGAAATCGGTGAGCCGATCGTCGTAGCCGGGGATACCTCGAGCAGTCGCCAGGCATGGGTCGAGTGCAGCCTGTTGGGCGACGACGCGATCGGCGAGATCGAAGATGGGAGTCACTGACATGACACCGAGCGTAGGTCTCGCCGCACCCTCCTCACGCTGGCCGATCTGGGCTGACACGTAGGATGCCGTCCGATGGGAGCCTTGACGGTCCACGGTGGGACGCTGAGATGAGCCCGGGGCATGTCGAGACGGCGACGGTGCTCTTCACCGATCTCGTCGGGAGCACCGCAACACGAAGCGCGATCGGCGACGAGCGGGGTGACGACCTTCGTCGCCTCCACGACACGCTCACGACCGACGCCGTCGCGGCCTGCAACGGACGGATCGTCAAGTCGCTCGGCGATGGATTCATGTCCGTGTTCGGTAGCGCCTCCGATGCCATCCAGGCGGCTACCGCGATCCAACGGGCCTTCGACCGCTACAACCGCAGCGTCCGCGGCGAACCCGAGATGCATGTGCGGGTCGGAATCGCGGTCGGGGACGTCACGTTGGAGGACGAGGACTTCCACGGCATGCCGGTGGTGCAGGCCGCTCGACTGTGCGCCAAGTGCGAATCCGACGAGATCCTTGCCACGATGGCCGTGAAGTGGCTCGTCGGGAGCCGAGTCAACGCCACCTTCGTCGACCTCGGTGCGTTGGAGTTGAAAGGCATCAGTCAGCCGACCGAGTGCGTTCGTCTCGAGTGGCCCCGCGAAGAACACGCCGCGGCACCGGCCATACCGCTGCAGGGCTTTCTGGAGGGTGGATCGAGTGGAGCTCTTCGCGGGCGCTCTTCGGAGGTGGCCGCGCTGAGCTCCATGTGGGCTGCGGTGCGCGAAGGCAATCCGCAGGTCGCGCTCGTCAGCGGCGAGCCGGGTGTCGGTAAGACGCGGCTCGTCACCGAACTGGCCAAGCGCGTCGCCGCGGGCGGAGGCGTCGTGCTCGCTGGGCGGGTCGAAGAAGGCCTTGGCGGGCCGTATCAACCATTTGTCGAGGCGATCCTGCACTACGTGCGTCAGCCGTTGGGCGACAGCCAGGCGCGATCGCTTGGTGATGGAGCCGGCGAGCTCACCCGCATCGTGCCCGACCTCGAACAGCTCGTCGGGCCACTCCCGGCTCCTGTGAAGGCCGATGCCGGGACCGAGCAGTATCGCTTGGCCGATGCCGTCGCTTCGTTCATCCACGCGGTTTCCGAGTCGGCCCCTGTGCTCTTCGTCATCGACGACTTCCATTGGTGCGAGCCGCAGACCGCTCTGCTGCTTCGACACCTCTGCGCCAACCTCGCCCACGCGAAGGTGATGGTCGCTGTCACGTTCCGTGACACCGACCTCCCGAACAACCCGCCGGCGGGTGATGTCATCGCCGATCTCTTCCGCCTTCCCGAGGTGCAGTTGCTCAACGTGACCGGTGTCGACGTTGTTGCGGTACGTGAGCTCATCGACGACGTCGGCCTCGGCGGTCAGTACGACCTCGGACAGCTGGCCGAGCAGATCCAGCAAGAGTCGGACGGCAACCCGTTCTTCGTCAACGAGTTGATCCGCCACATCGGGGAAGGTCCTGCGTCGACCGGCGCCGACTCCGCGCATCGACCCACCACGGATCCACCCACGCTTCCCACGAGCGTCACCGAAGTCGTTCGCCGGCGGCTGAAGCGGCTGAGCCCGGCCACCATCGAACTGCTGTCCCACGCCGCGATCGCCGGTCTGGAGTTCAATCTGAAGCTCCTGGAACTGGTCCTCGGTGATCAGTTCACGCTGCTCGACTGCGCCGACGAGGCGATCCAGGCCCGGTTGCTCGAAGAACGCGGCGTCGGCCGCTATCGCTTCGTTCACAAGCTCGTTGCCGAGACGCTGGTTGCCGACCTGAGTGCCACACGGCGCGCCAGCCTTCATCTGCGGTTGGCGACAGCGACCGAGCGCCAGAACGCTTCCGACATCGAAGTCGTGATCGGCGATCTCGCATATCACTACGGCTTGGCCGTTCCGTTCGGTGACGTTGCCCACACCGTCGACGTCATCGAACGGGCCGGGCGCAAGGCCATGCGCCAGCTGGCCTTCGCCGAGGCCGCCGACTACTTCCGGCGAGCGCTCGAACTGGCCACCGACAGAGACGCGGCGACAAGGATCGATCTGCTCATCGCCCTCACGAGGGCGCAGAGCCACGCCGGCAAACCTGACCGATCGGCGCTCCTCCAAGCAACGACGCTGGCTCGAAGCATCGGAGACGATCGCCGATTCGCCGAAGCGGCGCTGGCGGAGGATGTCGCCGTGCTCGGTGTGTTCGGTTCGGTCGACACGGGCCGAACTGCCATCTTGGAAGAAGCAATCGGGCGAGCCGCCGACCTGCCCGCTTCGCTGCAGGCACAGTTGCACGCCGATCTGGCGCTGGAGCTGATCTTTTCCGACACGGTCGAACGCAAGCTCCGCGTGGCCAACACGGCGTTGGAGCTCGCCCGCCAATCCCAGTCTCCAAAGACACTCGCTCGAGTACTCGCCCTGCGCTATCCGACCTTGTGGACGGCGCGCACGCTCGACGACCGGCTGCGGATCGTTGAGGAGCTGATCGCCTTGTCGGACCAATTGGACGACAGTTCGCTCGCCTTCCTGGCGGCCGCCAACGGTGCACTCGTGATGCTGGAAGCGGGAGATGTAGTCGAGGCGGACCGTCGGCTGGTGACTGCGGAGCATCTCGCGCAACGCCTCGGCGAGCCACGGCTGCGGTGGTTCGCGTCCATCTGTCGCGCCAAACGCCAGATCATCGTCGGCGATCTCTCTGGTGCCGAAGCCACCGCCAACCATGCGGCCGAGCTCGGTGGGCTGGCCGGGAGGGCTGATGCTCCCAACTATCACGCGGCCCAGCGATTCTGCATCGGGTTTCATCGCGGCTCGCTCGACGGCTTGCAGTCCGCAGTCGACCAAGCCGTGGCGCTGAGCCGCGGCGCCCCCTCCTTCTTGTCGATGCGTGTTGCTCTTCTGGCAGAGGTGGGCGATCGTGCCGGTGCCCAACGCGAGCTCGATCAGCTGGCCGCTACGGGCTTTGCGTTCGCGGCGCAGTTCACCCAGGTGGTTGCCCTGTGCTTCTGCGCGCTCGGTGCGGTGATCACCGACGATGCGGTCGCTGCAGCAGCGCTGTACGAACGACTGGCTCCGCATCGCGGCCGCTTCGCCGACGCCGGTTCGACGTGGTACGGATCGGTCGACCACTACCTCGGCGGCCTGGCCGGAGTGCTCGGTCGCAATCGCGACGCGCACGAGCACTTCGACGATGCCCAGCGGTTGCACACCCAAGTCGGTTCGCAACCGATGCTCTTGCGAACGGCGCGTGACATCGCCCGGCTCGGTTGATCTCTATGATCGGGCCGCCATCCGAACAGACAGGGGAAGTCAATGAGCGAACCGATCGACGTCGCCAAGCAGCTGTACACCGAGTTCAACAACCACAACATTCCCGGCATCTTGGACCTGCTCGACCCCGACATCATCTGGAACAGCTACGGTCCCGACTTCGCGCTGGCGGTCGGCAACTATCACGGACGTGACGGCGTCGTGCAGTTCTTCAAGGACTTGATGACGCAGCAGACAGACAGTTCGTTCGTCCCCGACACGTACTGGAGCTGCGGCCCGACCGTGCACGTGATCGGCGTCGAGAAGGGAGTTCTCAACGATTCGCAGCTCAACTTCGTCAACCACTTCGACCACACCTTGTGGTTCGTCGACGGGAGCTCGTTGGTGCAGCAGTTCCGCGCCAACTACAACCTGTCGACCAAGGGCGACGAGTGACCCTCGACGCCGCCCATCAGGTCTGGCTCGATGAGTTCCTCGGTCGGCATCATGGCGTCGCCGGCACGGTCCACGTCGAGGTCGACGGCGACCTCGTGTTGACGGCCGCCCGCAACATTCCGCCGCGGCTCGAACAGATCGTTGCCCACATCACCCGGGGAAAGGGGATGGCGGGCGCCGCCCAGATCGAGCGTCGCACGGTGCAGACGTGCAACCTTCAGAGTGCGAGCGACGCACCGATCAACCCGGCTGCCCGCGAGGCCGGGGGAGCCGCAGCCGCGGCGATCCCGGTGTTGCACGCCGGGGTGGTACGCGCCGTCGTCGGCATCACGTTCCCGACCGAGGGCGAGCTGGAGCCCGACGTGCTCGGCGCCCTCGAACTCGATGCTGCCGGCCTACCCGCCGCCGCGCTGGAGCTCGGCCACCAATGAGCTGAGTGCGTCGGGGTCGTAGCTCGACGGCAACAGCCCACGCGCCTGCAGCTCGGCTTCCACCGCGATCGCCTCGTTCGCCAGGCGGAGGATGCCCTGGACTTCCATCGACGAGTTCTTGCCGAACTCGTACGACGGTCGCAGCGGATCGAACGGAAATCCGACGCAGTAGGTATCGGCCAAGTCTGTGCCGATCGACCACAGCGCTCGGGTCATCTGTCCGACCGCCTGATAGCGACCCGTTCGGTCACGGCCGCGGTACGAGTGATCGAGGAGACCGAGGATGAGCCAGTAGTGGAGGTCGCCGAGCCATGCCAGCCGGCGCGCGCTCTCGTTCTCGATCACCGGCTGCGCATGTAGCCAGGCCGAGCCCCTGCCAAGCCGGCGAGACGGGTAGATGTCGGAGTCGGGATCGTCCCAAACGACCCCGGGGTCCGGGCTTTCGGGCAGGAACGTCTCGCCGGTGAAGATCCGCCGGAAGAACAGGTAGTGGGCGATCTCGCCCTGTCCGAGGATCCAGTCCATCTTCGACAGCCAGCCTGGCCAGTCGACCATCGGATCGGTGAACGACGGCGGTTTGGCGGCCACGCGCTCGGCGACGCGAACGATCGCGTTGTACAGGCTCCCGAGGTGGCTGACCGGCTCTCGATCGACCGGATCCCGAAGCTTGTCCAACACGTCTTGCACACGCTTCTGGAACGCCGGCGGTTCCGAGCCCGGCGCGTCACCGGTGAGCTTCAACGACTCGGCTTCGACCCACAGGAACGTGGCCGCCACCGGTTGGCTCAACGCCCGCAGATCGATGGCGAACGGATAGATATCGGCCGCCAGTGGGAAGGCGTGTGGTGTCATCACGGGAGCAGCGCCGAGTGCGCCGAGGAAGCCGTTGACGGTGCCGAGGTGCTGCATCTCCTCCACCGCCACGTCGAGCATGTTGTGCGGCTTGTCGAGATCGTCGTCGTCCTGGCTGTCGAGCCGGTGTAGCCCGAACAGATCGGTCGTCAGATCCCCGCGCACCGCCGCGTATGCCGGCTTCAACGAGAACCCGGCGTACAGGTAGGCGAGCATCAGCGAGTGTTCGAGGCCTGCGGCCTGGGTGAGCAGGTGCACGAGCTCGAGATAGGGGTCGGCGAAATCGTCCGCCACCAGCCCCCCGCTGGGACTACGACGAAGACCGATGGGCTTCATGACCCGCTTGCCTGCTGGTGGCGAGCGATCACGGCGTCACAGAACGCGATGAGCAGCTCCCGGCGTTTGGCCGACAGATCGCGCGTGCGGGGCATGTAATTCGGCGACGACCACAAGCCGGGGTCGATGACCCGCTTGAGGTACTGCGCCGCGGTGGGCGTGTCCCAGAGCGATTGATCGTTCATCGGCAGCCGCTCGTTCATGGCCGGCACGATGAGGTCGTAGTACTGGAAGATGTTGTCGTACACGTCGTCGAACGTGGGGCCGGCCGCGAGCTGGTGCGAGTAGTCGTCGTACGGAAGGATGCGCATGGTGGCGTACGACTCGGCGCAGATGAGCCAGGCGAGCTGGTCGACCGGGCGGTTCTGCGGCCACAGCGTCTCGGGTACGAAGCGGAACATCCGCATGCCCGGGAACCCGTGGTGCGGCACCAGGTCGACCGAACCCCACCCGCTGTTGACGGTGATGACCGTGCTCGTGGACGTCATCAGGACGGGGTATTGGTAGAAGCCGTAGTTTGCTGGATCGCCCGACGGCGTGGTGCGCCACTGCTCGATCGTGAAGCTCATCGGTCCGGTCACCGGTTGGCCGCGGCGATACACGACGATCGGTGAGCGGCCTTGAAGGGCGACGGCTGCGCCTGGCTCGCGAAGTGCATGGATCATCGCTGGGTAGTGCTCGCCGGGAGCGGGGTGGTCAAGGTAGTTGCATTCGCAATCGAGCACCACGTGGTTCTCGGGCTCGAACAGGAGGACGCCCTGGCCGGAGGTCTGCAGCACCAGTTCAGTGTCGCCACCCTCCAGCTGCTCACGTTGCGCATGGGTGAGCGCGGAGTAGTCGAGGTCGTAGATGTACCCCTGTAGGCGGGCGAGATCGCGATCCGGATCGACCGCGCCGATCGTCGTGATCTCAGACTGGTTGCCGTTGGGGTCGACCGCCTGCGGGGTCGGCGTGCGTTGGCCGATCGTGATCGTTCCCAGGTCGAACGGGAAGCCATCCTTTCCGTCGGCTGGGAGGGTGTTCGACAAGTCGACCGAAAGTGTCTTGGTCGACGGGTCGACGCGCGCCACGGCGGGAGCCAGGAAGTAGGGGCGACTCGAGCTGTACGGGTTGACCAGCGGCTTCGTCGGGTTGAGCACGCGGCCGATCGTGCCCGACTCGGGCTCGCCGACGTACCAGGGAGCGATCGTGCCGACCACGACGCCGATGGCCGGGTTCTCCGGCCGTTCACCGCGCTGGAACGCCGCCGAAAGGTCGGGGTCGGAGACTCGCGGATAGGCGAGGTGCAGGTTGTAGCGAAAGGTCAGCCCACGAGGACGTTGCAGCCCGCGGCGACGAAACAGCTCGACCAACGCCGCGACCGTCGGCGAGTGGCCGGCGATGAAGTGGTGGCGGAACTCGTCGTCTGCCGGATCGGGGATGTCGGCGAGGTCGGCGTCGGTGATGTCGAACGAGCACTGGAAGCCCGCCGACGCACCTGCTGCGCCTCCGCTGGTGGCGTTTCCCAGCGTGCCGTGGAACGACACGTTGCGCGACCAGTTGAGCCCTCTCGTGACAGCGCGGGTCGGTTCCCGGCTCATGAACAACCCCGCACCGCCGAACGCCGGACGGCCCGGGTTCGATCGAATGGTGAGCGACTCGGCAAAGACCTGAGTGGTGTTGAAGCCCTCGGGATCGTTGTCACAAACCGTGGCCTTGTCGAGGTGAACCTGAGAGCCGATCAACGGATCGGCGTGCGGGTCGGTGATCGTGACGCCGGGGCCATGCTGCACCGACACCACACGGACATCGAGGAAACGCAGGGACATGTCGCCGAAGTAGTTCCACTGACAACGGAGCAGGCCGTTCTGATCGAGCCCGATCACCCATTGACGCCACGCGTCGCGGCTCATGCCATGCATCACGGGCTGCACGCGTGCGGTGTCGCTGGTGACGGTGATCTCGGTACCCGGGCCCAACGAATCGTTGTTGCCGGTGCCCGCGTTGACGAGCTGCGCGCCGAAGACGTGAACCCTCGGGAAGTCGAGAATCCCCAACTCTGCTCCTCGTTTCTGTCGCCTGCCCGCGGCGAGTATATGGCCCGCTGTCACCGCCGATTTCGAGATCGGCATGGCCGGAGGCAGGTCACGAATTCTCCGCCCGCCCCGGAGAATCGGTGACTGGCTCACGGCTGCTAGACGTTGAAGCGGAACTCCATCGTGTCGCCGTCGATGGGGTGGTAGTCCTTGCCCTCGACGCGGATCTTCCCCAGATCCTTGGCCTTCGACCACGAGCCGATCTCCAGCAGTTCATCCCAGTGGATCACTTCGGCCTTGATGAAGCCCCGCTGGAAATCGGTGTGAATGCGACCGGCGCACTCCGGCGCGCTGGAGCCGGCATAGAACGTCCAGGCCCTGGTCTCCTTCTCGCCGGTGGTGAGGAAGGTGCGCAGACCGAGCAGGTGATACGCGCTGCGAACCATGCGGAAAAGCGCACCCTCGCCGAGCCCGAAGCCTTCGAGCATCTCGGCCCGTTCGGCCGGATCGACGATCGTGGCGGCCTCGGCCTCGAGTTGCACGCACATGCCGATGACCTCGACGTTGTCACCGGCCGACTGGAACTCGTCGCGCACTTGCTGTTCCACCTCCGGGATGCGTCCGAGATCGTCCTCGCCGACGTTGACCACGGCCAGCACGGACCGGTTGGTGAGCAGGAAGTAGGGCTTCAACTGCTCTCGCCACTCGGGCTTGAGGCCGGCTCGGTAGAGCGGCCGACCCTCTGACAGCGCGTCGTAGGCGGCCTGGAGCGGCTCGAGCTCGCCGGCGGCAGCCTTGTCGAGCTTGGCCTGGCGTGTCGCTTGGTTGAGACGCTTCTCGATCGTCTCCAAGTCGGCGAGAGCCAACTCGATCTCGACGACTCGAAGATGTTCGATGGGATCGCTGGGGCCGGTGACGTCGTCGTCCTCGAACGCCCTCAACACCAACACGATTGCGTCGACCTCGCGGATGTTGGCGAGGAACTTGTTGCCGAGACCCTCGCCTTTCGATGCGCCCTCGACGAGGCCACCGATGTCGACCACCTGTACAGCGGCGTGCACGATCGACTTCGACTTGCTCATTGCCGCCAGGCGGTCGACTCGCTCGTCGGGCACTTTGGCCACACCGATGTTCGGATCCTTGGTGGCGAAGGCGTATGGAGCGGCGAGCGCGCCGCCGCCGGTCAGGGCGTTGTACAGCGAGCTCTTGCCCGCGTTGGGGAGGCCAACCAGGCCGAAGCGTTCCATAGCGAAGAGGTGAGGCTACCTCGCACGCTTTCCGCTCGGCCCTGGTCGTCATCGATCTCTGCAGCGTGAAGCGATTTCTCTGCCTCCTGTTCGTAGGGGTCGTGGTGACGGGCGCCGTGCGGGTCGGCGCGGGTCAGCTCGGGTCACAGATGCCCCCCAATTGCGTGGCCCACAAGAGCTTCGACGGCGGAGCGGATCTGGTCGACGACTACCGATGTGCCGGGCTGGCTATCGAATTCCACACGGCGGGGGTGGCCTACTCACCCGGCCCGATCTGGGCCGGCCAGTGGTTGTTCGTCGACGAGACCGGCCAGTTCCGTGTCGGTTCGTGCACCTTCAACCGCGGCATCCATCCCACCATCGACGTGCCCTCTGCAGTCGTGCCTCAAGCCTTCCCCAACGACCCGACGGGATCCAAGGTGGCCTACCTCACCTGGCGATACGGCGACACCACCGACAACCTGACTGCCGCGGCGATGTGGGCGCTGCTGCACTACTACGCCCAAGATGGCGCCGGGACGAGACGCGCCGTGAACGGAGCGGCACCACTCGTTCCCTCGCTCGCCATGATCGGCCGCGCCAGCGGACGCGACGACATCCAAGCTCTGGCGGTCGCGCTCGATTCCGAGGCAGAACGACATGCGGGAGCGTGGGGGATCGCTGCGTCCGTCGATCTCGCCGGCAACATCGATGTGACCCTGACGGCAGGCGGACAACCGGTGGCCGATGCCGCAATCAGCCTGTTGATGAGCGGGCAGGACGAGCCCATGACGGTACGCACCGATGCGGCCGGAGCCGCGCATGCGACCATGCCGGTTGCGCCCGGAGTGGTCACTGTCGTTGCTTCGGCTTCGGCGCCGGGGTCGGCCCTCGTCTACCGAGGAACGCCGGCGGGGCCCGATCCGCAGGGCGCGCAGAATCTGGTCACCGGTGGCACACCGAGGGTGATCTCTGCGACGGCAACGGTCGACGTGCCGCTTCCGCCGACGACCACCTCGACGACGACGTTGCCGCCGGAAACCACGTTGCCACCGGAGACGACGACTACATCGACGACGACGTTGCCGCCGGAAACCACGTTGCCACCGGAGACGACGACTACATCGACGACGACGTTGCCGCCGGAAACCACGTTGCCACCGGATACGACCACTTCGACAACGTCCACATCGACCACGATCTCGACCCTGCCCCTCGAGACGACACCTCCTTCGACCACGACCAGCACGGTCGCCACCGTCGAGGTCGAAGCCGTGCCGCCTCCGCCGGCACCACCCGACACCTCTCCGCCTCCGCCGGCGCCACCCCTTCCGAAGACGGGAAGGGGTTCGGATCTGGTCTCGTTCCTGGCTACTGCGCTGCTGGTGGCGGGCATCGGAATCGTCGGCGTCGCCAGCCGGCGAGCTCCGCGAACGGTCATCTACACTCGACGACATGACGCCGGTGGAAGCCCTCGAACGCGTGGTGCATTGCCTCGATCGAGCACATGACACCGGATTCAAGACCAAGGCATTCGTTCGAGCGCTCGATGTCGTTCGCTCGATTCCACCCGAAGAGCTCGCCGAACGCGCGGCCGCCGGCACACTCACCAAGCTGGATGGCATCGGTGATTCCACGGCTCGTCTCATCACCGAGACCCTCAAGGGTGACACGAGCTACGTCGAGAAGATCGAAGCAGAAACCAAGGTCGAGCTCACCGACGACGGGGCGCGTTACCGAGCGGCCCTCCGCGGCGATTGTCACCTGCACAGTCTGTGGAGCGATGGCGGGGCCACGATCGAGGCCATGGCTCGCACCGCTCGCTCACTGGGCCACGACTACATGGTCCTCACCGACCATTCCCCTCGACTCACGGTTGCCCACGGGCTGAGCAAGGATCGATTGGAACAACAGTTGGCCGACGTGGCCGTGCTCAACGAGAAGTTTGCACCCTTTCGCATCCTCACCGGCATCGAGGTCGACATCCTCGAAGACGGCGCGCTCGATCACGACGACGAGGTGCTGTCTCGCCTCGACATCGTCGTCGCCAGCGTTCATTCCAAGTTGCGCATGGAGCGCCAGCCGATGACCGAGCGGATGGTGCGCGCCGTCGCCTCTCCCCACGTCGACATCCTCGGCCACTGCACCGGTCGAATGATCGGCAAGCGCGATCCGTCGACGTTCGATGCCGACTACGTGTTCGCCGCCTGCGCCCAGTTCCATACGGCGGTGGAGATCAACTGCCGGCCGGAGCGACTCGACCCACCTCGCCCGCTCTTGCAGATGGCGGTCGACTACGGCTGTTACTTCTCGATCGACTCAGATGCCCACGCCACCGGCCAACTCGAGTGGCAGCCGCTCGGATGCAACCGTGCGGCCGAGAGCAAGGTGCCGCTCGACCGGGTCATCAACACCTGGGCGGCAGACGATCTGCTGCGGTGGGCACAGGCCGCCTGAGCGGTCCGAACGTGCGGGTGAGCCATTTGGGTCATTGACACGGCGTAGCCGACGCGGGACAATGCGCGCGGACAGTTGCTGATCCTGGGTCCAGACAGAGCGCCCCCGACAACCGAGGGACCTTCATGGAATCGATGGGCTTGCTGTGGCGCTCGAGTAGGCGACCGGTGAGCGCGCCGCGGGGTTCAATCGACGTCCGAACACCTCACCGACAGTTCTCACCGGCGCGCGTCCCCCCATGCGCTCGTGAACGCACCGCGGGTCCGTCCCCCCGCGGTGCGAGCTCTCAACCAACCCGCCGACCCCAAGGAAGACCACTGCCGCCCCGCTAAGCTCGTCCCCCATGTCGAAGAAGACCAAGAAGAAGAAGGCGCGCATGCGCCGCTCGAAGGCCAACCACGGCAAGCGCCCCAACATGGGGCGTGGCTGAGCCAACGCTTCTTCCAGCACCTCCGACACGGCGTGGCGCCGACGTCGAGGTGCTGCACGGCATCTCGGTCGCCGATCCCTATCGGTGGCTAGAGGACGGAGAGTCTGAAGAGGTCGCGGCCTGGGTGGCCGCACACAACCAACGCACCAAGCAGGCGCTCGAAGTCAGGCCCATCTGGAGTCTCTGGCACGAGCGCCTCTCCGCGCTCACGGCGCTGCCGAACATCGGCGGAGCAGTGGTTCGCGCCGACCGGCTCTTCGTGCTCGAGCGGGCGGCCGGCGCCGATCAATTTGCCTTGGTCGTGCGCTCGGCGGTCGACCGCCACGAGCGATCACAGACGTTGCTCGATCCAGCACAACGAGCCGACGATTCTGCCGTCGCCATCGATTGGTACGAACCGTCTCCCGACGGCACGCTGATCGCAATCGGGCTGAGCGAGGGCGGCACCGAGCAGAGCACGCTCACGGTGATCGACGCGGTCACCGGTGCGCATCTCCCCGATTCGATCCCCAACACGCGTGCGTCTTCGATCGCCTGGCTACCCGACAACAGCGGGTTCTGGTACCTGCGGTATCCCGAAGGCAACGCCTACGACCGCCACGTGTTCTTCCACCTCCTGGGCACCGATCCGACCGATGATCCGGTGGTGTTCGACGCCCTACCGACCACCGAAACCTGGCCCGACGTACTGGCGAGCGACGATGGTCGGTACCTGCTCGTCCACATGTTGGTCGGCTGGAGCCGGATCGACGCTCATCTGCTCGACACCGAGACCGGCGAATGGCGCGAGGTCATCAGTGGGGTCGAGGCGCAGTCGTCGTTCTTCTTCCATGCCGGCGAGCTCTGTGCCGTCACGTCGCGTGACGCACCGAACGGTCGCGTCATTGCCGCCCCCCTCCACGACCCCAGCGAGTGGCGCACCATCGTTGCCGAACGCGACGTCGTACTGGTGCAAGCCGCAAGCTTGGGCGACCACCTGCTGGTCGTGTCCAGCGAGGCGGCAGTCGACACGGTGGAGCTCTGGGATACCGACGGCACGATCCGAGGCACGATCGACGGGTTCCATCTGATCAGCGTTCAGTCGCTCGACACCGACGCTGACGTTGCGTTCTTGTCGGTGGCCTCGTTCGACGCACCTCCCTCCCTGTATCGATTGGAGTCGGGTCGGGTCGAGCAATGGTCGCCACCGCCGCACACTTCAGTGGTCCCGCCGATGACGGTCACACAGATGGTCTATCCATCGGTCGACGGAACCGAGATCGGTCTCTTCGTCATGCATCGCGCCGATGTCGAGCCTTCGCCGTCGACACCGTTGGTGCTCACCGGCTACGGCGGGTTCTCCATCTCCGAAACGCCGTCGTGGGTGGTCAGGGCTGCAGCATGGTGTGCGGCCGGCGGCGTGTTCGCCGTTGCCGGTCTTCGCGGTGGTCACGAGCACGGCGAGGCGTGGCATCGCGCCGGCCGCCGCGGCAACAAGCAGAACGTGTTCGACGACTTCCACGCTGCCGGCGATTGGCTGGTGACACGCGGGTTGACGTCGCCCAACCTGCTGGCCATCGAAGGAGGATCCAACGGCGGCCTGTTGATGGGCGCGGCCATCACCCAACGACCGGATCTCGCCAGGGCCGTGCACTGCGCCGTACCACTGCTCGACATGATCCGCTTTCCACAGTTTCTCATCGCCCGTCTGTGGACCGACGAGTACGGCGATCCCGGTATCGCCGACGAGTTCGCCTGGTTGCACGCCTACTCGCCGTATCACCGCGTCGTCGACGGAACGGCGTACCCGGCGGTGCTGTTCACCACCGCCGAAGGCGACTCGCGCGTCGACCCGCTGCACGCCCGCAAGATGGCGGCGGCGCTCACCTGGGCCGGCTCGGGTCAGAACGAGCGACCGGTGTTGTTGCGCCAGGGCGGGCGCAGCGGGCATGGGCAAGGCAAGCCGGCGAGCATGCGCGTACGAGACGACGCCGACGTGCTGGCGTTCTTCAGCTGGCAACTAGGTGTCGAGACGTTGCTCGACACCCACTTGTAGCCTGAACGTCCATGCCCCGCCGACATCTGGTGCTCGTTCGCGCGTTGGCCGGCATCGTTGCGCTCGCCTGCATCGCGCAATGTGGCGGATCATCCGCGTCGAAGGCTGCAGCCGCGACGACCACTGTTCCCTCTGTGACAGTCGTCGACGAGACCTCGGTGGCTCCCGAGATCTCGAGCGTCGACACATCGGTCGTCGACACGTCGGCGCCCGCCGCCACGACATCGACGACGATTGCGCCGACGACCACCACCACACTCCCGGAGCCGACGACCACCACCACTCCGGCACCGGTCATCGATCCCAACTGTCCGGCTACTCCTCATGGGGCAGTGATCGACCGCGATCGGCAGCGTGCCTGGCTGTGCGACAACGGAGTCGCCCTGCCGGAGTTCGTCATCACCACGGCGATCGACCAGCCCGACCCCGGCACCTATCCCGTCTACAGCAAGAGCATGCACGCCTCGTCGAGGCTCGGCGGCCACTACAGCACGATGACGCACTTCGTGGCATTCGCCCGCGGCAAGAAGACCGGAGCGAGAGTGGCCTTCCACACGGTGCCCGTTCTGCGCAACGGCGAGTACGTGCAGCCGCTCGAATCAGTGGGGACCGAGGAACACCACGGCGATTCCGCCGGCTGCATCAGAGTGCTGCCGGAAGAGGGTCAAGTCGTGTGGGACTGGCTGCAGATCGGCGACGAAGTGCAAGTGATCACCTGATCACGACTCGATCTCGTCGTCGCCACCGCGCAGGTACACCTGCCCCTCGTCGCACTCCTCGCGATACGGGCACCACCGGCACGACACGCCAGGCTTCTTGATCGCCGGGTCGCCTTCGACCTGCAGTTGGATCAGGCGGTGGATGCCATCGAGCGTGCGGCGCAAGGCCGTGCGCAGCACACCCTCGGTCACGTCTTCGACGATGGGTTGTGCCGAATCGAGGTAGAAGGTGGC
Source organism: Ilumatobacteraceae bacterium (assembly GCA_963720775.1). Taxonomy (GTDB): domain Bacteria; phylum Actinomycetota; class Acidimicrobiia; order Acidimicrobiales; family Ilumatobacteraceae; genus JAENVT01. The sequence goes on from CAVRGR010000006.1 coordinate 560,049, forward strand.
CAGCTTTCGCGGCGGCACATCGCGTACCAACGTCTCGACCAGAGCGTAGAAACGCAGGTCCTCGCGGTGACGCTGACTGACCCGGCCCGTCTTGAGGTCGATGATCACCTTGCGGCTCTCCCGGCCCTGCGGCTTGCCCATGACGAGGTCGACTCGGGCGCGGAGCAGGATCGGATGGTCGAGCGGCCACTGTGCAGCAGCTTCGGTGGCCGGGTTGCTACGAACGTCGAGCGGTGGAAAGCATTCGGAGAACTTGCTGACTCGCTCGACCGCTTTGCCGCGGAGGTCGGCTTCGTCGCCCGGTGACAGGGCAGCGATCCAGCGCCCGAAGTCGCGCTCCTCGTCGCCGAGGCGGGCCAGTGCTTCGTCTACGAGCTCGCGTGGGCTGGGCTCGCCTCGCCAGTTGAGCATCAACTGGATCGCCTTGTGGGCCACCTGGCCATGAGCACGCGCTGGCGTCCACTCGAAGTCGTCAGGCGCCAGGAAGTGCACCTCGCAGTCGTGCACGCTGCTGAGTGTGTGCTTGGTGATGAACAGGGTTTGGCCATCGAGCCGGTCGGTGAAATGAGCGAAGGCCTCGTTGGCCTGGTCGCGCAAGTCGTCGATCAGTGCGCTGTCGAACACCGTGGGCTCGCCCGATCGCCGCAGCAACGCCAGCGTGCGCTGCTGCGCCGGGTTGAGCTGGGCGAGATCCTCCACAACTGTCGAGACTAACGAAGGGGTGCCACATCGAGCCCGTGTAACACCCATGCGCGACACTGACCACATGCCCGTCAGCAACACCTCCCTCGACTTCGCCCACGCCGCCCGCACCATCGGCCGTGAGGTTCGTCGTCGGGGTTTGGTCGCTCCGGGCTATCGCTGCCCGCCGCGCATCGCGGGTGTCGACCGTTCCCTACGTCGTGTCGCGAATGGGGCGGTGGTCGCTGTTCAGCTCAAGGGGCGCCCATGGGCGGCAATCGTCGGCGACATGATCGAGGGCGTCATCGTCACCAACCAGTTGCAGCCACCCAGTTCCGACCGTTTGCGTTCCGAGCTCTGGCAGGCGCTGGGGTTCGAGGCTCGCCGGTTGCGGCCGGTCGCCTAGACGGGAACTGCAATCACCCAGACCACGGTGGTGTTGGGCGGAATCTCCGACTTGGTGCTCTGCAGCTGCTTGTCATCGAAGGCCTTCGGGCCCAGGGCGACCACGATCACTGCTCGGCCCGAGAAGTCGACGTACCCGCCCTGCGAGACGTCGTCGAACGGGAGCACCTGTGGCGGGTCGAACTTCTGGAAGCCGTCGCCCAGCAACGCATCGTTGTACGCGGCAACAGCGTCTCTTGCACTCATCGATGTGGTGCGCATCTCACTGAACACTTGGGTCGGTTCGGCCAGCAGCGCGGCCAGCGCCGGCAGGGAAGCCACATCGGACATCCCGTCGGGTACCGGAAGATCGTCCCACCAGTCGGGCTTCTCGACGATCGGATCGGGGTTGCACACCTTGTTGGGGTCGGGCAAGGTCAGATCGGTCAGCAACGACGCTTCGATGTCGGTCACGCACGTGCTCACCAGCAACTGACCGTGGCCCTCGCCCGTGTACGTCACCAGTCGTGCGTTCGGTCCCAGCTCCCGGGTCATCTTCTGTGCCCAGCGAATTGGCGTTGCCGGGTCGTTGGTGCCTCCGACCACGACGATCGGGGCATCGCCCGCATACGACAGAGCCACAGGGTCGACCTTGCCGACGAGCTTGGTGCAGTCGTCGACCTGCGTGGTCAGGTCCTTGGCAGTGATGTCCTTGCCGAACCTGGGCGCAGCTGCCCGCAGCGTTGCCGCCAGTCCTTCGGGATCTGCTGGGGACTGCGGCTCGATGCCACTCGCGCACTGGATGACGGGGAACGATTGGAACAACGTGTCGAACGTCCCGTCTTCGTTGCGCCCGTTGTACGAGTCGGCCAGCGCGAATATGCCGGTGGGGTCGCCCTTCTCCGCGTCGGCCAACGCCTTGGCGAGCACCGGCCAGTCGCTCTTGCTGTACAACGCTGCGGTAGTGGCTCCCTCCATCACGGCGTTGTTGGCGACGCGCCCATCGGATCCGGTGATCGGTTTGTCGTCGAGTTGTTGCTTCAGGGCATCCCACCGTGCACCGACGTCGGGTGCGCCGAAGTCGCACGCCGGTCCGGTCTGGCACCAGGCGACCCAGTTGTTGAACGCTCCCTCGAACCCCACCAGTTGGGTTTCGAACTGCTGTTCCACGGAGTCACCGTTCGGCTCGTACGCAGAGTCGAGCACCATGGCCCGCACGCGGTCGGGATACAGGGTTGCGTAGGTGGCGCCCAGGTACGTGCCGTAGGAGATCCCCAGGTAGGAGATCTGGTCGTCGCCGAGAGCCTCGCGAATGGCGTCCATGTCGTGAGCTGTGTTCGCTGTGGAATAGAAGCGCAACGTGTCGCCGTACTTCTGCTTGCAGCCGTCGATGAACCCCGTGTCGGCCTCGTCCTTCAACGCTTGTTCTTCCGGTGTGTCGGGGGTTTCGTCGACGTAGAGGTGAGCGTCTTCGAATGCGTCGGTCACGCAGCGGATGCCACCTGAACGATCGACGCCTCGTGGATCGAAGCCGATGAGGTCGAAGTTGTCGAGGCCGAGTGCCGAGGCGATGGATGATCCGCTGAAGGCGATCGGGTCGAAGCCGGACCCTCCTGGTCCTCCCGGGTTGAACAGCACGGCGCCATGGCGGCTGCCAGAGGCCGGCAGGCGGACGAGGGCCATGTCGATGCTGTCGCCGGTCGGGTCGTCGTAGTCGAGGGGGACCGTCAGGGTGGTGCACTGCAGCTTCGGATCCTCGGCGCTGGGGTCGTGGCAGGGTCCCCAGTCGAGGGTGCCGGTATCGACGGTGCTGCCGGTCGGACCGGTGGTGTCGTCCGGTCCCGTCGTGTCGCTCGGGCCCGTGTCGGTCGTTCGATCCGACGTGACCGGAACACTCGCGATGGCGTCAGCCTCCTTGCTGTGCACGTCGTTCGTTGTGGTGCACGAAGCGAGGATCGCCAGGGTGGCCAGGGTCGCCAACGCGAGTGATCGACATCCGGGCCGCATGGATCGCCACGCTAGGTCACGTCGTACGGCTGGGTGCGGCGGCTTCGGCACCGATCGGGTCGTTGGGACAAGACTGGGAGGGTGACCGCACCTTCCGACGGGCTGCACATCGATCGTCACACGGCAGTCGAACGCGTGTCGTTGCCGCCCACATCGTGGGTCGAGGTGATGCCAGGCTTCATTCGACGGGCGGAGGCGACGTTCAGGGAGTTGCACGACTTGTTGACGTGGCAGCAAACCGAGGTGCTCCGCTACGACCGCTACGTGCCGGAACGGCGTCTCGGTTCCGCGGTGCGAGCCGACGCGCATCCGACGCTTCGCCAGGTCGACCTCCACCTGCGGTCGCGGTTCCGGGTGGCGTTCACCGGTGTGGCCGCGATCCTCTACCGCAACGGTGAGGACTTCCAGGGTCTGCACAGCGATCGGGAGATGCGCTGGCTCGACGAGACCTTGATCGCCATCGTGGTGCTCGGGCAGCGACGCCCGTTCGTCTTGCGCCGGCGTGCGGCCGGCGGAGTGCCCGTCGAACGTGTGCCTTCGGGCTCCGACCCCGGCGACATCGTGCTGATGCCCGGCGAAGGCGACATGCTGGTGATGGGCGGGGCGTGCCAGCGCGAATGGCTGCACGGAGTGCCGCAGGCGTCGACGGATCAGCCGCGCATCTCGTTGACGTGGCGTTGGACCAGCCGCCGCGGCCGTCCCGACACGAACCCGACCTATTACGACGGCCGACAGTTCAGTGATGGGCCGCGCCGCCCGGGTTCGCGAACCCCGTCACCCTGACGATCTGGGCGCCACCCGCGTCTCACCGCCGCAGGTCCGCTGAAATCGTTGGCGCCCAGATCTCGACAACCACGGACCAGTGGCGCTCACCGATTGAATAGCGTGGTGGTTGCACCCGCCCGGGTGGTGGAATTGGCAGACACGGGGGGCTTAAACCCTCCTGTACGAAAGTACGTACGGGTTCGAATCCCGTCCTGGGCACCGGTGTTGAGCAGCGGCTTTCTGAATTCAGCGCACATGGCTGTTGGCGGATGCGCACATCGTGTGCACAGAGTTGGGTATCGTGGCGCGATGACCGGTTCTGTGAAGCGGCGCAGCGGCGGGTGGGCTTTCCGTGTCGATGTCGGCGCGGATCCAGCGACGGGTCGGCGCTGCCAGGTCTCCAAGCAGGGCTTCGCAACGAAGCGCGCTGCCGAGGAGGCGATGGCAGAGCGTGCTCCGCACGCGACGGCCGGCACGGTCGCGTGCTGCCCCGCCGACGTGGTCGGTGCGGGAGTTCATGGAGCAGTGGCTCGACGGTGAGGCGACCCGCGTCTCGGTGGCGACACTTCGCACCTACCGGATTGCCATCGGACGTGTGGTGAAGATGCTCGGCGAGATCCCGCTGTCGCGCCTGTCGGGCAACGACGTCGTTGCGTGGCAGGACAATCTTCTCCACCCGGACAACAGCGGGCGTGGGTTGTCGCCGGCGACGGTGCGCAACACCCGAGCGGTGCTCCACAAGGCGTTGTCGGATGCGGTGCGGCTCGAGTTGTTGGACCGCAATCCGGTCGCCGCGAACTGAACCGCCAGCGAACGTTGCCCGCAAGACGACTGTGGTGTGGACGGCGGACGAGGTGCGCCGCTTCCTCGACCACGTTCACGGGCATCGGCTCTCGCTGGCGTTTCAGCTGTTGGCCACCACTGGCATGCGTCGCGGTGAACTGCTCGGGCTGCGCTGGGGTGACGTCGACTGGGAACGTGGAGCGCTGTCGGTGGTCCGCTCGCTCGGGTTGGTCGACGGTGAACTCGTCACCTCGACAACCAAGACCACGACCTCGCGGCGGCTGCTGTTCCTCGACAGCGTCACCCTCGATCACCTCCGCTCCGATTTCGAGCGTGCGATCGCGGCAGGCGTGGCCGGTGTCGGTGATCCGTTGATCGCCGGCCGTCACGGCGGGCTGGTGCACCCGGACTCGTTCTCCAACACCTTCGACCGGCTGCGTTGCCACTGCCGGTGTGCCCCGTATCCGTCTGCACGACCTGCGACACACGTACGCGACGTTGGCGCTCCACGCCGGCATGCACCCCGTTGTGCTCGCCGAACGCCTCGGACACTCCACCGTCGCCACCACCATGGACCTCTACGCCCACGTCACCCCAGCGATCTCCCGCGACGGCGCCGACGTCGTGGCCTCGATCCTCTTTGAGCCGCTCCGGTGAGCGGGACGTGCACGTGGGGGGTGGTGGCATGCGAATCGTTCGATCTCAGCTCTTCCTCGACAGCTTCCGGGCCTTGCAGCAGGCTGACGCAGCCTTGTTCGAGGTGGTGGCCGCTGACCTGCGCTACTTGCTCGAGCGTCGCCGAGCCGCGCAGCTCCCGCAGGTTCGCTTCGGCATCGTGCAGTCAGCGTTCCCTGAGCGTCATGGGTGAGGTTCGCAGTCACATCCCGGGGGAGCCGGCGTTCGTGCGCACCTTGTTCGTGATGCCCGATGACGAGACGTTGTGCGCGCTGCTGGTCATGGGCGACAAGAACACCGCCGACGGGGCGCAAGGCAACGCCTGGTACGACAGAGCGGTCCCGATCGCGGACGAGATCTGGCGAGCGATCGTGGCCGCAGAACAGCAATGACCGTTGCACCCGACTTTATGTGCAGCTAAAGTCTTGGTATGGCCAAGGCATCGGCACCGATCGACACACGCTTCGACGTCGTCGACGATCTACTCGACGGACTGGACGTACCCGACGACCAGATGGCTCGCATCAACGTGCACCTCGCTCGTCTGCTCGCCGATGACGATGTGTTGCGGGCGGTCCGGCTCGAATGCGGTGTCGCCCAGAAGGCAGTTGCTGCCGATCTCGGCGTCACCGCGTCGGCCATCGCCCAGTTGGAGGCCCGCTCGCTCGACACCGTGCAACTCGGCACCGTTCGCCGCTACTTCGAAGCCCTCGGCTACGAACTCACCGTGAGCCTCAGCCCACTCAAGGCATCGTCCCGACGCGACCGCCGGTAGAAGACTGGTCGCCGGCAAGCGAGTGTGCCGGCTCCCCTCGTGGTTGTCGCTCCGGCGAGAGGCCCAACGACTCTGGTCTCCTGACTCATCCAGGCGCACGATTCGCGTATGCGCTGGCGTTCGCTCATTCCCGCGATTGCTGCGCTCACCGCGTCGGTGACCGGCTGCGGTGATGGGAACGAGCCGGCGGCGACGAACACACCGGCGTCAACGGTTGTGACGACCGAATCGAACGCAGGGTCGGGCGCGCGCCGACGACACCGTCCGACCAAACTGAGCCGCCAACGCCGCAGACCACGTCGACAGATCCGGCAACAACCAGCGCGCCACAGCCTGGCGATGCACTGCAAGGCTGGATCGACGGCCAGATCGAAGCTGGGCGGACCCAAGGCTTCGAAGTGACCGGCGAGGGAACGGATGCTCGCCTTGTGGTCGCGTACCGAGGAGCAGTCACCGATGTCGCCGGCATCATGGAGATGGGTGACGGCACGCTGGTCGAGCTGCCGGCCGACCTGCCCAAGGGTCCCTCCACGCCCTACGTCGCTGGAATCGGCGGACGAGCTGTGTTGATCGGCCGGGTCGGCGACCATCTCGAGATGTGGGTGCTCGACCCTTCGTCCGGCAGTTGGGCCCACGCGATCCCGCTGGGCGTTTTCGCCGACAACCAGGCCGTCCCGACCGTCTTCGATCTCGACGGCCGCCTCTTCATCGCCAACGAAACCGTTCGCGACGACGGCACGAACACGGCCACCTACGTACCCGACCGGCAAGAGGGCGTGATCGTCGCACCCGACCTCACGCTCACTGCGATGGCCGCACCCCCGCCCGGGCTGTTCATGGACTTCACCGCCAAGGTGGGAAGCCGCGCCTTCGTCCTCGGACGAGACATCAACGCAGGTGGAGTCGCTCCGCTTACCGAGCCGTGGCAGTTCGACGCATCAACGAACCAATGGTCCGTCGTGCTGTCGCCACCGTGGCTCGACTGCAACCCGAACTGCAGTTGGCGGGCACCACACGAATACGGGGACCTCTTCCTCGAGGTCGCGCTCGGCCACTCCTTGATCAAGATGCTCCCCGACGGAACCATCGGCCTCTACTCGCCGGCAGATGAGAGCTGGCGTCAAAATGGGCAGTGCACCATTCGCGCTGCAAAGCCCGGCCACAGCCACCTTGGGCGATGTGGTCGTTGTCGCCCCACAGCCGGTGATCGGTCTCGACCCAGCTGCAGTCGCCGACATCGGTGTACTCGACACCACCAGCGGACAATGGACCACCACTCCGCTCGCTGACCTCGGGGCATCCGGCTTCGCGGAGAGCCGACGAGAGCTACGAACCGACGGTCGGCTCATCATGCTCGGGTTCTCTGCCGATGGGTTGCCGCCGATCGAACCGACCTCTGTCTTCGATCCTGCAACCAGCGTGTGGCGCCCGCCGTCAACCGCCGAGATCAGCCTCTGGGCCGAGCTCTACACACTCGGCGACAGCACCCTGCAGTCCCTCGCCAACTAGGGCGCTGCTGAGTAGTCCGCACCCTTTTGAGTTGGTCAATGCAGCCGCCTCCCCGACGACAGACGTGGGCGCCGCGTCACCGTGGCTGCCGGCCTGGCCCTGCACGATTCCTGCACAAGACCTGGCCGCACCTGTCGGACCTGGGCGGATCAGACAGACACGGGCGGACAACAGCGGTGGACGTGACCAGGGCAAGCGGACTGAGCCGGACGTTCCGGACGTGGGAGTGAAGTCTTAAACCCCCCTCCTCGCAAGAGGGTGTGGGTTCGAACCCCACCCCGGGCACAAGTGCGATGCAATGTGAACGACCACATCGAACTCGTCCACGTCACCCTCTGACCACCGTGCGGTTTGCCGACGACACCTCTTGCCGATCCGGATCGGGAGCGAGCGGCGGCGTGGAAGACTGGCGGCACCCATCAGCCGGTGGGTGAAGGGGGATCGCTGTGTCGCAACGGCTGCCGTCGGGGACGGTGACGTTCTTGTTGACCGACATCGAGGGGTCGACGTTGGCGTGGGAGCGGGACGCGACCGCGACCGCCGTCGCGGTGACGCGCCACTATGAGATCCTCGACCAGGTGATCGCTGCGCATAGCGGCCATCGCCCCGTCGAACAGGGCGAAGGCGACTCGACCGTGTCGGCGTTCCCGGCGGCGACCGATGCGGTGGCCGCTGCGTTCGTCGCCCAGCGCGCGTTGACGGATGTCGGTGTGAGCGTTCGAATGGCCGTCCACACCGGCGAGATCGAGTTGCGCGACGAGGGCAACTACTTCGGACCGACGATCATCCGATGTGCCCGGCTCCGCTCGATCGCCCACGGCGGCCAGATCGTGGTGTCGGACGCGACACGATCGCTCGTGCACGACCACCTCCCGCCCGGCGCATCCCTGCTCGACCTGGGCACGCATCGGTTGAAGGATCTCGACAGCGCGGAGCGAGTGTGGCAGCTGTGCCACGTGGACCTCCACGGTGAGTTCTCGCGTTTGCGATCGCTCGATTCGTACAACCACAACCTGCCGACGCGCCTGACATCGCTGATCGGGCGCGCGGCCGACACGGCGGCAGTGATGGCCGCGTTGCGCGACAGCAGGATGGTGACCCTGGTCGGCACCGGAGGCGTCGGCAAGACACGGCTGGCGTTGCAAGTCGCGGGTGCGTCGATCTACGGGTACGACGGCGGGGTGTGGTGGGTGGAGCTAGCGACGGTCAGCGACCCGGCCTCGGTCCCGGGGGCTATCCTCGCGGCACTCGGCATACCGGCACAGCCTGGAAGGCGGCCGGTGCAGCTGCTTGGTGAACAGGTCGGAGATCGGTCGACGTTGTTCGTTCTCGACAACTGCGAGCACGTGATTGCCGCGTCGGCAGTGTTCGTCGAAGAGATCCTCACCCAGTTGCCCGCGGTGACGGTGCTGGCGACGAGTCGTGAGCCGCTGTCGGTGCCCGGCGAGACGGTGTGGCGGGTTCCCTCGCTGGCGGTTCCCGACGCGGCTACACCGCACAACGTCGCCTCGGTCGAGCGGTCTGAAGCGACACAGCTATTGCTCGAACGTGCCCGCCGTGCACGTTCGGACCTCGTCCTCACCGACGCCGCCGCGGATGCCGTCGTTCGGATCTGTCGCCGCCTCGACGGGATTCCGCTGTCGATCGAGCTCGCTGCGGCGCGATGCCGCAGCCTGACGTTCGAGCAGATCGCCCGAGAGCTCGACGATCGCTTCCGCCTGCTCACAGGCGGTGCGCGCACGGTCATGGAGCGGCAGCAGACGCTCAAGGCCTCGATCGACTGGAGTCATGACCGGCTCGATGCGGCCGAACGAGCCTCGCTGCGCCGCATGGGTGTGTTCGTCGGGCCCTTCACAGTCCGCGGCTGCGGAGGCGGTCATCGGCTCGTTCGGCGATGTCGAGCCGAGCGACGTCCTCGATCTCGTCGAACAGTTGGTCGACAAGTCTTTGCTCAGCGTGCAAGGCGCCGACGCCGCCGGCGACTCCCGATTCCGGTTGCTGGAGACGCTTCGGTACTACGCACTTGACCGGCTCGCCGACGCGGGCGAGGCGGGCTCGGCCCGCGACGCGCACGCCGAGTACTGGGCCGACTGGGCAGGAGCGCACGACGTGCACGCCGACTGCGGGCTCGCCTCCAGCGACGTGATCCCGGAGAACCTTCCCAATCTCTCGGCGGCCGCCCGATGGGCATGCGCCTCACGACCCGGCCTCGTGCAGCCGCTGATCCTGTGCATCGGGCCGTTCCTGCAGCTCGAGGGCGATGGCGGGGCCGAGAGCGCTACCGAGGGACTGCTCGAGTCGGCGCTCGCTGCGGTCGAGGACGACGAGGTCGCCTGGGCACATGTGGCGATGGCAACGGCGTTTGCCTACTTGTACACCGGGGTGTTCCGGCCAGGTTTCCCCTGGCGCGGTTCACCGTCATCGCTCGCCACTCGAGACGACGGGCTCGTACAGCGAGTCGCCGACATCGCCGAGCGCCACGATCTGTCGCTGGTACGGGCGATGATCACATACGTCGTATCGGCGTCGCAGACCATTGCGCCGGAAGGTTTGACGGCCGCGGGTTCTCTGTTCGAGGCGGCGGGTAGTCCGAGCTGGGCATCGCTGAGTCGGGCGATGGGCGTGCGCTTCCTTGCTGCCACCGGCCGGGTCGGCGAGGCAGAGGAAGCGCTGCGGATCCCGATGGCTGACGACGACACCGTTCGCATGCTGGCTATCGGTAGTGAGGCGCAGGTGGCGGTCGTGCGCGGGCGACTCGCCGGAGTTGCCGAGCGCGCCCGGCGTGAGCTGGAGGGTCTGGAGACGCAGCGGAGTGCCACGCTCATCGTGACTGCCAGCCTCGCCTATGAAGCGGCCGCCCGCGTCGCGTTTTTCGCCGGTGATCGTGACGTGCTCGCCTGGGCGGCGCAACTGCTGGAGCGCGTCGCCAGGACGAGGCTCACGCGGCGCTACGCAGCGATCGCGCTCGCCCACCGCAGCGTGGTCGAAGGTGCGGAGCGCGGTGACCCGCCCGATGAATGGATCTCGGCGGCGCTGCTGGCGCGAATGAGAGAGTCGGTAACCGGTGGCGGCCTGCTGCAGCGCGAGACTGCCTACCTGGCCCTCGCAACCGCGGACATCGCGTGGATCGCCGCCGAGCGCGCCAACATCGAACGCTTCGCGGCCGGCGACGCCCGGGCGCAGTGCTTCCTGTCGATGTGCGACGCCGTGCTCGCACAAATCGCCGGCAACGACCAATCGGCCGAGCATCACTGGCACGATGTTCTGGCGATCGCCTCGGACCACGGGTTCGGTCTGCTGTGGATCGACGCGCTGGAAGGCTTGGCGATCTGCGCTGAGCGTGCGGGGGAGAAGGAGATAGCGGCTCGGCTGGCCGGTGCTACGGAGGCGGCCCGCTACGACCGCGGGTACAAGTACCGCTACCCACACGTCGCTGAGTTGCCGGTTGGGTCCGACGAGGGCCGGGCACTGTCGCTCGACGATGTGACGGCATGGGTCCGGCGCGCACGCGGTGAACGTGCACGGCCGACGACCGGGTGGGCGTCGCTGACCCCGACCGAGGTCGAAGTCGCCCGCGCTGTCGCCGGCGGTCTCACCAACCAGCAGGCCGCCGAGCGGCTGTTCGTCAGCGTACCGACCGTCAAGACCCACCTGCGTCACATCTTCGCCAAGCTGGCAATCGACAACCGTGCGCAGCTCGTTGCCGTCGCCGCCGACCACGAGCGATAAGCAGCACCGGGCACGTCTCATCCTCGGAGGCCAGCCAGATCATCCCCGCTGCCTGCCGAGTTCAGCCGATCGATGGATGTTCACAAGCGCCCACCGGAGGATGGTGGCGGCATGACGAACACCTCCATCATCATCCGAAGTGGCACCGACACGCTCACCGCCTCCGACACGATCGACGCCGTCTTGTTCGACCTCTCGGGCACCCTGCTCGACGAGGGTTATGCGCGTCACGCCTTAGCCGCCGTGGCGACCGCCATGTCTGAGCGGTGGGGGATCGATCACGACGTAGCGTCCACCGACATCAGGCAGGCGATAGCCGCCGTGAGCGCCGAGATGGCCGATCGGCGCTTCTACCTGATGCGCGACGTGATGTGCGCTTCGTTCGAACGCGTCATCAGCGCCCACGGACGCTGTGCCACAGCGCTTGAGCTCGTCGCACTGGATCACCTGATGTGGTCGGAAGCGATTCCGACCGCGGTGGCCGCCGAGGGGGCGATCGAGACGATCACCGCCCTACGCTCCGCCGGAATCCGGACCGGAATCGTGAGCTATGCCGACATCGGCGTGTTCGAGGGACTACTCGAACAGATCGGGCTCGCCGGGCTCACCGACATTGAGGTCTGCTCGGAGATGGCGCGCTCGTGCAAGCCGGACCCGGCGATCTTCGTGATGGCCCTCGACGGCATCGGTGTCCCGCCCGAGCGGGCGCTGTTCGTCGGCGACAGCGTGGAATCAGATGTCGTCGGCGGCAATCGAGTCGGCATGCGAACGGTTCTGCTCTCGGGTCGCGAGTTCGCGATCGGTACCGGATCGAGCGATGACCCGATCACCCACCCCGACTATCACACGAACCACCTCGCCGACGTGCTCGACTTGCTCGACGGCGCACCGAGGGGCCACCGAGGGCTACTCACCAATGCGTGCTGAGTTGCATGCAGAGTTCAAGTGTCCGAATTGACGCGTCGACACACGACGACCTCAGGAGGCTGGGCGGCAGAGTGTCAGATCTGTTCGATCGTGATCTTGGCCCGGGTCGCGTCGGCGATCTTGAGAGTGTGGCTGTGGTTCGACGTCACGACGGCGTCGTGGCGTCGGATGGCCCCTTCGACGACGGTGACGTCGACGATGTCGTCGTGTCCAGATTTGCCGGCGAGCAGCCCGACGGCTCGAGCCTGCTCGACGGACAGCACCTCGGTCTCGCACAGTGCAAGAAACCTGGCAAGGCTGGCATGGCGTGCGCCACCCCGCCAAGCTTCTGCGAGCACTGGTGTGGGGACGGTGGGGGCGACCTCTTCGGCGAGGAATCCGGCGTGGAGTGCCCACATGCGGCGGTCGTTGTGGTCGGCGGCGATGAGTGCGCCCGTGTCGTAGGTGACGCCGTGCATCATGCGGTCTTGCGTGTCGGCTGGCGGCGGAGCATCGCTCGGGCGCGGGCGAGTCCATCGGCGAGCTCGTCGGGGGTGAGGGCGCCGTGCTGGCGTTCCCACTCGGCGATTCCGCGTCGGCCGGCGTCGAGGCGGAGGCGGTGGGCGGCAGTGTCAGCCAACCAAGCGCTGACGGTCGTGCCCTCTTGGGCAGCGGCGACCTCGATGGCCTCGGCGAGGTCGGGTGGGAGCGAGATCGAGCGTTTCTGACGGATGGCCACGGAAGTCATGGTAGTACAGGCGGTAGGACAATTTCCATTCCAGAGGTGCACAAAAGGTGCACAGGACTTGCGAACACTCAGCACTACTGCAGCACACCAGAGAGACTGCACGGACTGAAGCCGCATACCACAGCACACTCGACGGACTGCAGGACACCACAGACACACGAACTAGCGGTCTTAAACCCCCTGACCTTCGGGTCATGTGGGTTCGAACCCCACCCCGGGCACCATATAAGTCCTGGTCAACGTAGGAGTCCTGGATACTCGTCGCCTGACATTAAGATGTTGTGCACTCAAAGGTTTAGAAGGATTCAGATCCCTCAGATCCCTCAGACCGCGTCGTTCCCACCACGAGAGCGGCGGGTTCATCCCTCGTGTATGACCCGATCGGCGACCGGTTCATCGAGATCGACGATCGCGAGCTCGAGCGACTCGTCGCCACGCCACGACACGAACTGTCCACCGATGTCGACGAAACGAGCGTGCCACGCCGCGGCAGGACCTGCGCCTGTCATCGTGTTGGGGGCGGATGCTGCGAGTTCGACCTGACCGATTCGTCACTGCGGCAGCGCCGCCGAGGGAACTGCGCGACGTCGCGGCCCGCCTGGCCGAGTTCGCCTCATGACCGAGGCGGCCACTCCGCGATCAGGTTCTGCTGGCGAAGGGCTGTCCAGATCCCCTCGGGTACCGGCTGTGCCCGGCGCCGGACGACGTCGGCGACCTCCTCCGGCGACCGCATCCCGACGACCACGCTGGCGATCGCCGGGTGGCGGGCAGCGAAGGCAAGGGCGACGGTGGGCAGGTCGACGCCAAACTGCTGGCAGACGCGTGCCAACTCGTGGGCGCGCTCGACGAGCGCAGTCGAGGCGGGCCGGTAGTCGTAGGTGGCGCCCGGTCGGGGCCGGGGGAGCGCCAGGAGACCGGAGTTGAACACCCCGGCGTTGATGACACCTACCGTGCGCCGGAGTGCCGTGGGAAGCAGGTCGCAAGCAGCGGTCTGGTCGAGCAGGCTGTAGCGCCCGGCGACCATCACGACGTCAGCATCGGTCTCACGGACGAACCGCGCCAGTAGCGCCGAGTCGTTCATGCCGGCGCCGTAGCTCCGGATCGTCCCTTCGGCACGCAGCGCGGACAGGGCTGGCGCCGCCTGCTCGATCGCCTCAAAGACGTGGTCGTCGGGATCGTGGATCAGGACGATGTCGATCCGGTCGAGACCGAGGCGCCCGAGGCTCGCCTCGATCGAGCGCCGGACGCCGTCGGCGCTTTGGTCGCGCACGCGGTGATGGGTGGCGGCGACGTCGAACCCCCTCGTCGTCGCGTCCGGTCACCGTTCCAGCCGGCACGAGCAAGCGGCCGACCTTGGTCGACACGACGTACTCGGCCCGCGGGTGTACCCGCAGCGCCTCGCCGAGACGTCGCTCGGAGAGACCGAGCCCGTAGTGCGGCGCGGTGTCGAAGTAGCGGATCCCAGCCTCCCATGCCGCCCGGATCGTCCGCGCCGCTTCCTCGTCGCTCATTGCCCGGAACAGGTTGCCGATCGGAGAGCCTCCGAAGCCACGGCTCGGGAGCACGAGAGCGTTCGCAGTGTTTGCCCGGATCACCGAACCACTTCGTTGTCGAGCCGACAGCCGGCGTTGGCGGGACGGACGTGCGGACCGCGCGGCGATGTCGGGGGCTGTGGCGTGGATGCTGCGATGGTCGCCTCGTCGATCCTGATCCCGATGCCGGGCTCGTCGCCGAGCACGAACTGCCCGTCCTCGACGGTGAAGTCGACGGTGAGCCCGAGCGGCGGCGTGAGGTCCTGCAACTCGGAGCTGATGTGGTTCGGCACCGACGTCGCCGCGTGCAGGACGCACATGGGCGTCGTGCCGATCGGGCTCACCGGAAGGTCGTGGGCATGGGCCAGCACGGCGACCCGCAGGAAGTGGGTGACACCGAACACGGCACTGGTCTGCACGACGTCGAGCGCGCCGGCGGCGATCAGCGGGCGGAATTGCTCGAGGCCGGTCAGGTTCTCCCCGGCGGCGATCGACGCCCGTACGCCGCGCCCGACCCTGACCATTCCGTCGGCGTCCCAACGCCGCACCGGCTCCTCGACCCAGATCAGGTCGATGGATCGCTCCAGCTCGGCGATGTGGCGCACAGCCTGCTTGCCCGTGAAGGCTTCGTTGGCGTCGAGCATGAGGCCGGGCCGTGATCCGGGGTTGGCGTCGGCGAGAACGTCGCGCACGAGGGTGAGCCGCGCCCGGTCGCGCTCGACGTCGAGGCCGCCCTTCAGCTTGGCGGCGCGCACGCCGTGCTCGGCGTAGGTCCGGTACGCCGCGGCGAGCGCCTCGTCGTCGAGCGCGACGTCGAGCGCGGATGCGTACGCCGGCAGCGTCCGGTCCCGTCCACCGAGCAGCCGCCACAGTGGCTGGCCCGCAGCCTTCGCCTTGATGTCCCACAGGGCGCTGTCGAGGGCGCCGATGGTCGCAAAGACCGAGCCGGCGTGACCGGGCTTGAAGGCCCGCCGAAGCATCCGGTCGTACAGGGCGACCGTCGCCAGCGGGTCCTCGCCCTCGATCGCGGTGAAGATGTTGTCGAGGTCGGTGTGCGAGCCGAGGCCGACGCCCGTGATGCCGGCGTCGGTCTCGACCACGACGAGGCGGACCGTCACGACGCCGTCGGAGAACACGCCGTTGGCGTCGCCCACCGGACGACCCCAGTCCTGGATCGTGGTGATGGGGCGGCAACCGGTAACACGCATTCAGCCCTTCACCGCCCCGACCAGCAGGCCGCGCACCAGCGCCCGCTGGGACAGCACGAAGACGATCGCGATCGGGATGACCGCCAGCAACGTGGCGAGGGCCAACTCGGGTCGGAAGATCGCGACCTGCTGGCCACCGCCGCCGACGGCGGGGTTGAACGACGGTGTCGAGGACAAGAGGTTCGAGAGCCCGACCTGGATCGGGTACTGCGACGAGTTGGCGAGCACGGCGTAGGGGAAGAAGAAGTTGTTCCAGTCGGCCACGAAGCTGAAGAAGAACACGAGCGCGAGCACCGGTTTGGCCAGTGGCAAAGCCACCCGCCGGAACGCTCCCCACTGGCCACACCCATCGACGCGCGCGGCGTCGAGCAGCTCTCGCGGAAGCGCTGTGGCGTAGTAGATGTAGGCGAGGTAGACCCCAAATGGGAAGAACGCGAACGGCAGGATCACCGACAGCACGCTGCCGATCAGGTGCAGCGAGTTGAGCTCGAGGAAGATGGGGAGGACGAGTGCCGCGGACGGCATGATCATCGTCACGAGCGTCATCGTCAGCACGGCCTTGCGGCCGCGGAACGTGCCGAACGCCAACCCGTAGCCGGCAGGCACTGCGGTTGCCAGCACGATGGCCGTCGCGCCGAGCGCGTACACCACCGAGTTCTTGATCCACGTGCGGAAGATGTGGTTGCTGAATGCGTCGAGGTGTCGCCACGCCAGTGCCAGCTGGTGGAAGCTGCCGAAGCGGAACCAGCTGCTGCCGACGAGTGCGGCGTCGGACTTGGTCGGCGCCAGCACCAGCCACACCAGTGGGACGACGAAGAAGATGGCGAACACCGTGAGGATCGCCAGCCGGGTGACGCGGGCGAGGGCGCGCATCAGTCCGCTGGCCTGAACAACCCGGTGCGAGTGACGATGAGAACCGCACCCGCGAGCCCGATCAGGAGCAGGTCGACAGCGATCGCTGCGGCGGCGTTGAAGTTCGCATAGCGGAACGCCATCTGATAGGCGAGCTGGTTCGACGACCAGGTGTCGGGGACGAGGCCGAGGCTCGCCTGGTTCACCAACTGTGGTTCCACGAAGAGCTGCGTTCCTGTGGCGAACGAGAGGATCGCCATGTACGCGATCCACTTGCGGATCAGCGGGAGCTTCAGCCGAATCGCGATCGTCCACGCGCCCGCGCCATCGATGCGGGCCGCCTCTTCGAGTTCGTGGGGAATCGTGTTGAGCGCGCCGTACATCACGACGATCCATCCGCCGGCGCCCGTCCAGAAGGCGATCGCCGCGAAGATGAACGGCAGCTTGCCCGGTGCGATCGACTGGACGAACAGGTGCGAGCCGAGCACGTGGTGCAGCACGAACGACCACGGGCTGACCGAGGGGTCGAGCATGAACAACCACACGAGCACCGACGCGGCGCCGGCGAGGGCACCTGGCATGTAGTACATGAACCGGAACGACGATGTGGCACGACTGGCCCTTGCGTGCAACAGCAGGGCGAGGGCGACCACCAGCACCACGAGGGCACCGAGCCACACGCTCGTGTACACGAGCACGTGCTTGAACGCTGGTGCGAAGCGGAAGTCCCGGAACGTCTGGCTGAAGTTGGCGAATCCGGCCCAGGCTCCGGCGCCCTTCGTCACCGCGAGATAGAACGCGTACAGCATCGGCACGATGCCGAACGCGAGTAGGAACGGCAGGTACGGCACGACGAACGAGGCGCCCTGGCCGTTGCCCCGGCCACGTCGAAGCGTGGCCGGGGAACGGGCTATCCCTGAGGCAGGCGTGCTCACGTCGTCATTTCTTGGCGACGGTGTAGCCAGCGGCCTTTGCGGTCTGGCCGAGTGCGTCGCCGAACGCCGGCAGCAGCGAGCTCAACGACTTGCCCGCGACCAGCGCGTTCACCACCGTGTTCGACCAGACCGGCTGGTCGGGGTAGGTCACCAGATTCCAACCGGACCAGATCTGTGAGGCGGCCGCCTTCAGCGCCGGCGTGGGATCGGCAGCGAAGTACGAGTTGGTGGCCTGCGCCGAGAGCCAGCTATCGGCGAGCGGTCCGTAGGCCGGGTAGCCGGGCCGTGTGTCGGCGCCCGTCGGGTTGAACACCGTCGTCGCCCACACCACGAAGTCGGCCGCAGCCTGGATGTTCTTGGAGTGCCGCGAGATGATCCATGGGCCGCCGCCGACCTGACCCGTGGTGGCGGTCGAGTCGCCTTCCCATTTGAGCGGCACAGCCGCGGTGATCTGGCCTGCCGGGATGTGCAGCGTTTGATCGAACAGCGCCTGGGCGTACCAGGCTGGTCCGGGCATCAGGAGGACCTTGTCGTCGGCACCGCCGTACTTCTGGGCGAAGTCCGGCGTGAACACGCTGAGCGGCGGCACGGTGCCGTTCGTGATCAGCGGGTCGAGCAGGGTCGCCATGTCCGTGCAGTGAGCGTCGGTGGAATTGATCACGAGGCTGTTCGGACCCTTCAGCTGCTCGAGCGGGCACTGGTTGCCCCACAGGTAGATCCAGTGGCCGAACGAGTCTCCGATGTTCCCGACGATGTAGCCGGGATGCTCCGTCGCGACCTTCTGGCCGAGAGCCGCCCATTCCTGCCACGTCGTCGGGACCGTGTAGCCGAACTGGTCCATCAGCTTCTTGTTGACCCACAGGACCACCTGGGCGAGGTTGTCCTGCACGCAGTACTGCTGGCCGTCGACGGTGCACTGGGCGGTGGACGCCGCCGGCCACTGGCTGATCAGGTCCGGTGAGATGAGGTCCTTCAGCGGCGCGGCGTACTCGAAAGGCTTCTGCGCCATCCACACCGGATCGTTGACCTGCTCGCTGAACACGACGTCGGGCCAACCGCTCCCGCTCCGGTTCCACAGCTGGATCTTGGTCTGCATTGTTGTTGCGCCGTTGCCGTCGCCGTCGTACGTCTGGATGTCGACCTTCACGTTCGGGTGGGCCTTGACGTAGGCCTGAGCAACGGGGAGGCGCACGGAGTCCACCCAAACGGTGATCGAGCCGGATACGTCGCCGCCGGCCGATGTGCTCACCGACGACGATGGTGTGCCGCTCGAGCTGGAGGGGGCCTTGGACGAGCTCGAGCTCCCGCACCCAGCAATGGCGACGGCCAACGCGGCCACGACGGCAACAGTCGCCAGCAATGGATTCTTCATTCGTGTTCCCCCCGGATCTGGGCCGTAGCGGTCGCCGACGGCCAGGCAAACATAAGTCGTATTACGTCTGATGTCAACCGATGAAGTATCAAGCAGGTGTGTAGGCTCCCGTCATCGCCATCGCACCGGTTGTCCGGGGAGGTCAAGGGGGTCATGATGCAGACCGGGGAGCCCGTCCCCAGCGGGTGGCAGGAGCAGCCCGAGTGGTCCCACCGACCGGTCAACCTCGCCAGCGCCCTCGCTGGCGAACTCGTCGGGCGGATCGTGCGCGGCATCTACGCGCCGGGTACGGCGCTTCCGCCGGAACCGGCGTTGTGCGACAGCTTCTCGGTCAGCCGCACCGTCGTTCGCGAGGCGGTGAAGATGCTCCAGGAGAAGGGTCTCGTGCACGTCCGCCAGGGCTCGGGGACGACGGTGATGCCGCCTGCGATGTGGAGCATGCTCGACGAGCTCGTCCTCGGGGCGACGATCGCCGAAGCCGACGGGCTCGACGTGCTCGACGACCTCGTGGTCACTCGCCGGCTGCTGGAATCCGACATGGCCAACGTCGCGGCGCGGCTGGCCGACGACGAGGTGGTGCAACGGCTCGGAGCGATCGTCGACCGGATGGACGAGCTCGTGGGCGACCCTGTCGCCTACGCGGAGCAGGACCGAGTGTTCCACGACACGATCATGCGGACGTCGGGCAACCGCATCGCACGGGCTGTGGTGCGAGCGCTGGAGAGCCAGGTCGGCAACACGGCGCGCTACATGGGCCAGCATCGACGTGAGCTGTGCGTTGCGTCCAATCGCGGCCACCGGCTCATCTACGAGCGCATAGCCGCGCACGATCCGGCCGGCGCCTCACAGGCGCTGTTCGTCCACATCACCGAAGCGTGGGTCGTGCGGCGGGGTGGATCGGGTGAGCCGATCCGCCTCAGCCGCTGACCTCCCCGCCGATCGGGTGGGAGCTGCACCGTCGGGGTATCACGAAGGCTTCATGGTGCGTTGAGGACCTTCCGGAACCAGGCCTCGGTGGTGGACACGTGCATCAACGCCGTGGCCTCGGCGAGCTTGGGATCGCGAGTCCGCAGGGCGGCGAGAATTTCGGTGTGCTCCGAGACGGTGCGATCTGTGGCGCCGGCCTCGATGACACCGCGCCAGGCTCGGCCGCGAGTGGTCCGGCTGGAGACGCCGTTGAGCATCGAGGCCAACGTGGCGTTGCCCGATGTGGTGGCGACGATGTTGTGGAATTCTTCGTCATAGCGAACCAGTTCATCGTGCGACGACGCCGCAGACATCAGGTGTAAGCACCGCTCCAGTTCGTCCAGCACCTCGTCGGTCATTCGTGTCGCGGCGAGCGCCGCGGCCGCCGGCTCGAGGATCCGTCGAACCTGGACCAGTTCGAGGGTGAACTCGTTCTGCAGCAAGTCTGCCGCGGCACCGATGCCGGCGAGCAACAGCTCCGGACGCAGGCTGGTGACGTACGTGCCGTCGCCGCGGCGGACATCGAGAACCTTGGTGGTGACCAGGGCTCTTACCGCCTCACGCACGGTGCTACGGCCTCTCCCGAGTGCTTCGGCGAGATCGGCCTCAGGCGGTAAGCGTTGGCCGGGCAGCAATTCGCCGTCGGCGACAAGTTGGCGAATCTGTTGGATCGCGGCCTCCGTCAATGGAGCAGCCATTCGTTACCCCTGACTGTCGCCCCGCAGAAAAACCCTCGACGACCCTCTAGACATCTGATGTTTGATGTCATACTGTACACCGAAGCCGCTCTGAGGCGGACCGCACGAACGGTACCGGGGGGAAACGTTCATGACAAGCGTGACGAGCGCCGGAGACGAGGCGATGGCTGAATCACCCGCACCGTGGGCACCCGAGCAACCGAGCGTTCCTCATCCGGCGGGTGGAGGTCGGAGCGCCGCGCGTACCAGTCGCTTCCAGCTGCTGAACCTCTCGCTGCGAATCTTCCGGGTCGGGCCACTGCTGATCCTCGTCGGGCTGATCATCACCATACGCCAATTGAGCCCGGTCTTCTTCACCACCGAGAACGCGGGCAACGTGCTCGGCCAGTCTGCCGCGATCGCCATCCTGTCGATCGGTCAGCTGATGGTGATCCTGACGCGCGGCATCGACCTCTCCGTCGGCTCCACGATCGCGCTGGCCTCGGTCGTCGGCGCGATCGTGTTTCAGCACGGCGCGTCGGGTGTCGTCGTTGTGCTCGTCATGTTGGGCGTCGGCGCGACAGTCGGCATGGTCAACGGCGGCGTCTACGTCTGGGGCCGTCTGCCTCATCCCTTCATCATCACGCTGGCGACCCTCAGCATTGCCAGAGGCATGGCCTTGCAGTTCTCCGGTGGCCAGCCCAAGCGCGGTGTGACCAGCGCGGTCGAGAAGATCGGCAGCGGCTCGTTCCGCTGGCTGCCCTACTCGGCCTTTCTCGTCGCCGGTGTCGCGATCGTCGCTGCGATGGCCCTGACTCGCATGGTCTGGGGGCGCTGGGTGTACGCCACGGGTGGCAATCCCGAGGCGGCCCGCCGCACCGGTGTGCCGGTGAAGTCGGTCCTCATTTCCGTCTACGTGTTGTGCGGCCTGCTCGCCGGCGTGGCTGCGATCATCACTTCGGGACGGCTCAACGCCGGGTCGCCCACCTCCGGCAACCTCGCCGAGCTCGATTCGATCGCCGCGGTGATCATCGGTGGTGCGAGCTTTCTCGGCGGTCGTGGCACCGTGGGCAACGCGGTGGTCGGGGCACTGATGATCGGTGTCATCCGCAACGGGATGAACCTGATGAACGTCAACGCCTTCCTGCAGCCGATCGTGATCGGCTGCGTCATCGTCGTGGCGGTCGAATCGGACGTGCTGCGGAGCAAGCTCGAAGAGCGCTTCCGTGTGTTGCAGGCGGCGTTGTCATGACCGCGGCGACGTTGTCGGTGCGTGGCGCCACTAAACGGTTTGGCGCGGTGCTGGCGCTGGACTCGGTGGACCTGGATGCCCGCGCCGGCGAGGTGGTGGCCATCCTCGGCGACAACGGCGCCGGCAAGTCGACGCTGATCAAGTGCATCAGTGGCGTGCATCGCCTCGACGAGGGATCGATCAGCATCAACGGCGATCGGGTGCACCTCGGCTCGCCTGCCGCGGCGCGGGCTCATGGGGTGGAGACCGTGTACCAAGACCTGGCCCTGTTCGACAATCTCGATCCAGCGGCAAACTTCTATGCCGGACGCGAAGACGCCAGCCCGAAATGGATGCCGCGACCGTTGCGCGTCCTGCGCCGCAAGACGATGGCCGAGTCGACCCGTTCGGTGCTCGATCGACTGCAGGTCAACCTGCCGGATCAGTCTGCGGCCGTTGGGCTGATGTCCGGCGGACAGCGTCAAGTCATCGCGGTTGCGCGGGCCGCTGCCTTTGCATCGAAAGTCGTGATCCTGGATGAGCCGACGGCCGCACTTGGCGTGCGCGAGTCGCGGCGCGTCCTCGATCTGATCCTTCGGCTGCGCGCCGAAGGGCATGCGGTGATCGTGATCTCCCACGCCATGGATCACGTCACTGAAGTCGCCGACCGCGCCGTCGTCATGCGACGCGGGCGAGTGGTCGGCGAGGAGATCCCCAGTGCGGGGAGCCAAGGGAGGATCGTCGCTCTGATCGTCGGCAGCAACACCGACCAACGCGGTCCCGCACACACCAGAACGACGCCGACCGACCAAGTCTGAGGCGCGTACCACGGGCAGGCCCTGCCCTCAACAAGGAGACACACCAATGATCCGTAGGACGCGCACTGCGCTACTTCTTTGCCTGTCGCTCGGTCTCGTGGCCGCGGCGTGCGGGAGCGACACCAAGACCAGCTCCACCACGGTGGCTCCGGCCGCCACGGCGGCGCCGCCGACAGCGGCGCCGACGACTCAGCCACCTTCCACCGAGGCACCCACGACTGCCGCGCCTACCGAGACCACCGCCGGCAGCGGCGAGGCGTCAGGCAAGATCGGCTTCATCACAAAGTTCCCGGTCGACTTCTACGACACGATGGTCGACGCGGCGAAGACGTGGAACAAAGACCATCCCAGCATCGAACTGGTCTTCGCCCAAGGCACCAGTGGCACTGACGACGAGGGCGAGATCAACGCGATCGAGTCGATGATCACTCAGGGCGTGAAGGCGATTGCCATCACACCTACGAGCCCGAACGTTCAGGACGCCTTGCAGAAGGCAGTGGACAAGGGCATCAAGGTGATCCTCATCGACAACGACATTCCGGGTTGGGACGGCAAGACCGCGCTCGTCGCCACGGACAACAAGGCCGGTGGCGTGCTGGCCGGCAAGTTCATGGCCACGCAAGTGAAGCCCGGCGACAAGATCGCCATCCTGAAAGGCGTCGCCGGTGCGCCATCGCTCGAGGATCGCGTGACCGGCTTCCTCGAAGGCCTTGGTGACGGCTTCCAGATCGTCTCGCAACTACCGACCGACTGCGATCAAACGAAGGGCCTCAACGCTGCCCAGGACATCCTCACCGCCAACCCGGACGTCACAGCGATCTACGGCGCATGCGGGCCACCAATCATTGGCGCCATGCAGGCCGTGAAGACGGCAGGAAAGACCGTCAAGCTCGTCGGTTTCGATGCCGGCCCTGACGAGGTCGCCGCGATCGTCGCCGGTGATGAGCTCGGATCTGTCGCCCAGTTCCCGGCGAAGATGGGTTCGATGGGCGCCCAGGCGGCCCTCGACGCGGTCAGCGGCAAGAACGTGCAGGCCAACATCGACACCGGTACGGAGATGGTGACGAAGGACAACGCGGCACAATTCGGTGGGTGACGAGAGCGACACTCGCCAGGGGGACAACCCATGACGACCATCACGGCCCTCGACGTCGTCGACGTCCGCTTCCCAACGTCGCGAACGTTGGACGGATCAGACGCGATGAATCCAGAGCCGGATTATTCCGCAGCGTACGTAGTGCTGCGCACGGATGATCCGGCTCTCGCGGGTTACTCGCTGCTGTTCACGACAGGGCGCGGCAACGACGTGGCCTGTGCAGCAGTGCGCGCCCTCGCAACGTACGTCGTCGGTCGCGAGGTGGCCCCTCTCGTTTCCGATATCGGAGCCCTCGCCGGCCAGCTGACCTGGGATGGTCAGCTGCGCTGGCTGGGCCCCGAAAAGGGGGTGATGCACATGGCGATCGGCGCGGTCGTGAACGCGACGTGGGATCTGCGTTCGCGTCTGGCCGGGCAGCCACTGTGGCGGCTGCTGGCGACGATGTCACCCGACGAGATCGTTGCCCAAGTCGACTTCACCTACATCGACGACGCAATGACCAACGAGGAGGCGCGTTCGCTGCTCGTTGCCCAGGCTTCTTCTCGGGGAGAACGAATCGCGGTAATCGAGGCCACCGGTCTGCCGGCCTACACCACGTCGGCAGGATGGTTGGGATACGACGACGAGAAGCTGGAGCACCTCGTGCAGGAATCGCTGGACAACGGCTTCACGATGATCAAGCTCAAGGTCGGAGCCGACGTCGAATCCGACGTGCGCAGACTCGCGCTCGCTCGTTCGCTGGTCGGCGAACGAGCGCAGATCTCGATCGATGCCAATCAACGTTGGGGTGTTCGTCAAGCAATCGAATGGATGGCGCAGTTGTCCCCGTTCGACCCGTACTGGATCGAGGAACCGACGTCTCCCGACGACGTACTCGGCCATCGCACGATCCGCGATGCCGTCCATCCGGTACGTGTGGCGACAGGTGAACACGTGCAGAACAAGATCATCTTCAAGCAGATGTTGCAGGCCGGTGCTATCGACGTGGTGCAGATCGACGCCTGCCGTGTCGGCGGCATCAACGAGAACTTGGCGATCCTGCTGCTCGCGGCGAAGTTTGGTGTGCCCGTGTGTCCGCACGCGGGTGGTGTCGGCTTGTGCGAGATGGTGCAACATCTGGCGATGTTCGACTTTGTCGCGATCAGCGGCTCGTCGCAGGGACGGTGGATCGAATACGTCGACCACCTCCATGAGCACTTCACCGACCCCGCGGTCGTCACCAACGGGCGATACCGGGCCCCGCTCACGCCAGGAGGTGGTGGACAGATGCATCCGGAATCGGTCGCTGCCTACCGGTATCCCGACGGCCCCGCCTGGCGGGCGTCCACATGACGATCGTCGACGCTCATCATCACGTGTGGGATCTCACCACCCGCGACCAGCCATGGATCGGCGAGTCGATGAAGCCGATCCGCCGGTCGTTCGATTTGGCCGACTTTGCCCAGGCGGCGCGGCCATCTGGTGTGGTCGGGTCCGTGGTTGTGCAATGTGTTGCCGACGTGGCGGAAACACACGAGTTGTTGGTGGCCGCGGACCGCGATCCACTCGTAGCGGGCGTCGTCGGGTATGCCGACCTGACGGCAGGCGATGCCGGCGAGCGTCTCGACGCGCTGCGCGAGCGCGTCGGTGGCGGGATGCTCGTCGGCGTTCGCCACGTCGTGGAGGCGGAGCCCGATCCCGATTGGTTGAGCAGGCCCGCGGTCGTTGCCAGCCTTCGTGAGGTGGCCAGGCGTGGCCTCGTGTACGACCTGCTGATCCGGCCCGATCAGGTCGACGCGGCCGTTGCCGCGACGCGAGCCGTTCCGGAGGGGCGGTTCGTGCTCGACCATCTGGGCAAGCCTCCGATCGCCCGCCACGCGAGCGAGCCGTGGGTGAGCCAACTGGCCTCACTCGGGCGATGTCCGAACGTGGCAGCCAAGATCTCGGGACTGCTGACCGAGGCGGACTGGTCGCAATGGACTACCGACGATGTGCGGCCGTACGTGCTCGCAGCGGTCGACTTCTTCGGCCCCAGCCGACTGATGTTCGGCAGCGACTGGCCAGTGTGCCTTCTCGCCTCCGACTACGCACGGCAGGCGCAGGCGATCAAGTTGCTGACGGCCGATCTGTCCAGAGCGGAACAGGTGGCGATATTCCACGACAACGCGATCGCAACATACAAGCTGACGATCAAGGAGAACGCCGATGCATGACGATTACCAGGGTCTGCGCGTGCTCGTGACCGGTGGAGCATCGGGAATCGGCCGTGCAGTGGCGATCCGCGCACTCACGTGTGGCGCTTCCGTTGCGGTGCTCGACCTCGACCTCGATGGTGTACCGGACGGCGCCCATGCCTTCCGAGCGAATGTCGCCGACGATGACTCGACCGCCCAAGCCGTGGATGCCGCCGCCGCTGCGATGGACGGCATCGACCTCGTCGTCAACAATGCCGGTGTCGGCGCACAGGGAACCGTGGAGACGAACTCACTCGACGAATGGCGACGCGTGTTCGAGATCAACGTGTTCGGTATGGTCCGCGTCGCTCGCGCGGCGCTGCCGCACCTGCGCCGGTCTCATCACGCTGCGATCGTCAACACCTGCTCGATCGCCGCCACGGCCGGACTGCCGCAACGAGCCTTGTACTCGGCAAGCAAGGGGGCCGTGCTTTCGCTGACTCTAGCGATGGCCGCCGACCACGTGCGCGAGGGCATCAGGGTCAACTGCGTCAACCCGGGGACGGCCGACACACCGTGGATCGAGCGGCTCCTCGCCGCAGCCGACGACCCCGAAGCAGAACGCAGAGCGCTCGAGGCCCGACAACCACTGGGCCGGCTGGTCACAGCGGAAGAGGTTGCAGCTGCCATCTTGTATCTTGGCGGGCCGGCAGCCGGGGCGACCACCGGAACGGCGCTTGCCGTTGACGGCGGCATGGCCGGCCTCCGGCTTCGACCACCGTAGGGTGAGTCAGCTGAGGGAGCTCAAGGCGATCGGGAGCGCCGTGCGTGGTTTCGAACCCCACCTGCGATGCGAGTCGTTGCCGAACTCAGCTGTGCCGGGTGATCGATCGCCCGCTGACAACCGACGGCACGATGATCATCCAGCGGTCCTTCGGCCCAGGCGCCCAGGGATGCGTCGACGCCCCGATCAATCGATTGTGCAGCTCGTCGTCGACAACCTCCCACAAGTGTCCGCGGACCAAGACGCTCCACCCTGACTCGGCAACAGTGTCGAAGTGGTCTGCCTCGAACGCCACACGGACGCCGTTGCCCAGGGCGTGCAGCATCGAATCGCCGGCTGTGCGGAAGGCGATCCTCCCATCGATCACCATGCTGTTGACCGGCAACACGATCGGGTCGTCGTCGTAGACGAACCCGACTCTGCCGACGGCGACACTGCTGGCGAGACGCCAGCAGACGGCTTCTTCGAGATCGTCGTAGTTCACGACGTACTGGTGCTCACCGGAACTTCTCTCCACGGAGTCGCTAGGTGGTTGTGCGTTCATAGAACTGGAATCCTCTCATTTCATGCACATGGAACCGCCGGTCCAGTATGACGTGCGATGATGCATGCCCAACGCCTCGCAGATGCCATCGATACGGCCGCAGCTCACCAAACCACGATGTCTACCAGGACTCTCGAGGATGGTCAGCCGTTGACCTGCGGAATGACCAGATCGTGGAGCAAGTCCAGCTGGGAGGGATTGTCGCTCGTTGGGCCGAGCACGACGTATTCGCAGCCGGAGTCTCGGAGATCGCGAAGGCGGGCGACGATCTCGTCGACCGAGCCGAAGATGTAGCTCTCCTCCAGATGGGCGTGGCTGCGATGAGTGCCCATCACCTGTTCGAAGTAGATGTGCTGCTCTTCGCGCGCCTTGGCGGGATCGTTGGTGTCGACGAGATGGGTGAAGTTGGTGTGCCCGAACCGAGGTGAGGGGACGCCACGCTCGGCGGCTCGGTCCTGAACCTTCTTCCAGTCCTTCTTCACCCACTCCTGCTTGCCAGAGCAACGCGACAGCCACCAATCGGCGCCCACTATGCGCTCGAGCACGGTCTTGGCGAGCACGGGCACGTCGTTGTCGAACGCACCGTCGGGGATCCGCGATCCGCCAGCGACCCAGACGCTGGGCATCCTCGGCGGACGCGGCTCGATGGTCACGTCGGAGAACGAGTAGTACTTCCCGGCGAAGCTGGCATTCGGCGTCGTCAACAGCAGGCGCACCGCTTCGAGCAACTCATCGGTTCTTTCACCGCGCTCGCTGATGTGGGATCCTGTTGCTTCGAACTCGGGTCCGTACCACCCGGGGCCGACGCCGAACTGGTACCGGCCGCCAGTGAGAAAGTCCATCGTGGCGACCTCTTTGGCCAGCAGAACCGGATTTCTCAGCGGTAGCACAAGGATGCCCGTGCCGACCATCTCGACATCGGGTGCCACTGCGGCGGCGTGCGTGAGCACCGTCATCGGTTCGAGCCACGGCATGCCGTACAGGCCGGGGGCGTGCAGCAGGTGGTCAATCACCCACAGGTCGATGTCGTGCTCGTTCGCCTTCTTGGCGAAGGTGTCGGTGCCCTGCTTGGCTCGGGCGTAGTCGAGACCGGGGTAGGCATAAGAGGGGATCCACGCTCCGAAGCGCATAGGGACTTCCTTTCCCGAAGAGTTCGATCAAGTACGGATGGTTGACATCGCGGCGCGCCCGACCTCGGCCTCGTGGTCGAGCAGCCCAGGAACGATGGTGCTCGTCGCGAAGTCGCGGTGCTCGTTGTTGAGAACGACGACGGCGTGCACATCGCGGGTAGCGCACGCTTCGATCAAGTCGACGTGTTGAGCGAGCGACACCCGTTGCACCTCGCCAGGTTTGTGAAGGAGAAGCACTCGATAGTGGTCGGTGTGTTCCCACAGACGGGCGATCTCCTGGATCAAGCGCGTTGTGCCCGGGCCACGGAACGGCACGAAGTGCATCTCCCGATGGGCAATGTTGGCGCGCCACAAGTCGCCCGCGCGCAGGGCCTCCTCCATCTCCAGCCGGAACCGGGTCATCCGTTCGGCGTCGTCACCGGTGAGGCGGGGAACGGCGAGTTTGATCGCCTCGGTCTCCAACAGGTTGGCGATGTGCTGGAGCTCCAGAAAATCGTCGAAGCTGAGCTTGGCCACCCAGTAGCCACGCCGAGGTTCGTTGACCACCACCCCTTCGCTCTGCAGTTGCTTCAACGCTTCGCGAACGGGCACCGGGCTGACCGCGCAGTGATCGGCGATGTCTTCGACGCGGACCTTGGTGCCTGGCGCCAGCTCGCCGGTGACCAGCAGCTGACGGATGAAGAGCAACACCCTCTCCTGCACGGTCGGCTGGATCATCGAAGGCGCAGCGACGGCGAAGGTAGCACTCTGTGCCATCCGGACGACACTAAAACTCGGCTGAGACTATTGCAAATATTCGATATCCGACGCGGTCGATGTACAGTCGGCGCCGATGAAGCCGTGGCCGTTCCGGTACCATGCCCCGACTTCGATCGCTGCTGCGACCGAAGCGTTGGCGCTGGCCGGCGATGAGGGGCTGGTCATGTCGGGCGGACAGAGTCTGATGCCGATGCTCAACATGCGCCTGGCGCGACCGTCCGACGTCATCGATCTGAGCGCAGTTCCAGATCTCCGTTGCGTCGAAGAGCGCGAGGGGATGATCGATGTTGGGGCCATGGTCACCCATCGCGCTGCCGAAACCGACCCGCTGATCGCGACTCATGTGCCAATGGCCCACCGCGCTGCTGGTCTCATCGGGTTCCGGGCAATCCGCAATCGAGGAACGGTCGGCGGGAGCATCGCCCATGCCGATCCAGCGGCAGAATGGCCCGCTGTGCTGCTGGCGCTCGACGGGTACGTGACGCTGCGCTCTGCGACGGCCGCTCGCACCGTTTCGAGCGACGAGTTCTTCGTGTCGGTCTTCACGACAGCGAGGCTGCCGGGCGAAATCATCACCGGCCTCTCCTTCGCCGCTCGATTTGCACAACACTGGGGCTTCGCCGAGTTCCAGCGGCGCACGGGTGATTTCGCTGTCGTCGCGGTGGCCGTTGCCTGCCAGATGACCGATTCAATCGTCACGGAGGCGCGTGTTGTCCTGGCCGGCGTTGGCAGCACCCCAGTCCGCTGCGCCGGCGCCGAGGCCGTCCTGCGGGGCGGACCTGCCACTGCACAGATGGCGGCGTCCGCCGCCGCCGCGGCGCAGGAGGAAGTGGATCCGATAGGTGACGTGCACGCCTCGGCGGACTACCGGCGCCGACTCGTCTACAGCGAAACTCATCGCGCCGTCTCACAAGCACTCAGGTCTCGCCCCGGGGATCTCCGCCATGCGTGAGATCAACGTGGTGATCAACGGAGCCGATGTGCAGGCCACCGTATCTGACCGCCTGTTGCTGTCGGACTTCATTCGTGACGACCAACGGCTCACGGGGACCCATGTCGGTTGCGAGCATGGGTACTGCGGCTCGTGCACGGTACTGCTCGATGGCGCCTCGGTTCGGTCGTGCCTGACCCTCGCCGTCCAGGCCGACGGACATGCGATCGAAACGGTCGAATCACTCGCCGTCGGCACCGACCTCCATCCGATTCAGGAGGCCTTCCGATCCAATCACGGGCTGCAATGCGGGTTCTGTACGCCCGGCCTGTTGATGACCACGCTCGAGTTGGCCCGCGAGAATCGAGCGTGCACACGCGACGAAATCCGCGAGCGACTGGCCGGCAACCTCTGCCGATGCACCGGTTACCACCAGATCGTCGATGCAGTACAGGCCGCATTGCGACAGGTCCTTCGCGATGATTGATGACATCCGCACCCCGCGGTTGGTCGGCGCTCGAGTTCTCCGCGTCGAAGACAGGCGACTGCTCACAGGTAGCGGGCGATTCGTTGCCGACATCGCCCTCGACCGAATGCTGTCTG
Source organism: Ilumatobacteraceae bacterium (assembly GCA_963720775.1). GTDB lineage: Bacteria > Actinomycetota > Acidimicrobiia > Acidimicrobiales > Ilumatobacteraceae > JAENVT01. Next base: position 590,602 of record CAVRGR010000006.1, read on the forward strand.
CCAAGTTCGTCAGGGCAGACATTGCCCACGGCATCCTCACAGCAGTCGACGTCAGCGCCGGATTGTCGATCGACGGGGTGCGGGCGGTGTTCGTCGGCAGCGACTTCGCTGACCACGAGGTCCGCTGCGTCTCCAGCTACGAAGGGTTCCAACCGTCCGGGCAGCCGATCCTCGCCGTGGATCGACTGCGCTTCGTGGGGGAAGCCGTGGCGATGGTCGTTGCCGACGACGAATACGTTGCCGAGGACGCGTGCGATGCAGTGATCGTCGACATCGAGGCGCTTCCACCGATCCTGTCGGGCGCGCAAGCCCTGGCCGACGACGCCGAACCGCTGCATCCCGGTTGGGTCGACAATGCATACGCGCGGCGGGCCTTGCGGACCCCAGGGTTCGATCAAGCAGTTGCCAATGCCGAGCACCACCTCACGTTGCAGCTGACCAACGGGCGCCACACCGGGATACCGATCGAGACTCGCGCCTGCGTGGCCGAGTACGACACGGGCAGCGGTGTGTTCCGGCTGTCCACCACAACCCAGATTCCGCACCTGATCCGGGCGGGCCTGTCGCTCGCTCTGGGGGTGCCGGAGAGCAGCATCCAAGTGGTGTCACCGGATGTCGGCGGTGGCTTCGGGGTCAAGGCCCAGCTGTACGTCGAAGATGTTGCCTGCTGCCTCGCGGCCCGCGCCCTGGGTCGGCCGATCAAGTGGGTCGAGGATCGTCGCGAGCACTTCATCGCAACGCATCATTCACGCGAGCACTATCACACCGTCACCGCGCACTTCGACAGTGACGGCGTCGTGCAGGCGCTCGAGGCAGACATCGCCGTCGACATGGGGGCGTACTCCGTGTTCCCGTGGACGGCGACCATGGACAACGGGATGGCGATGGGCATCTTGCCCGGCCCCTATCGGATCCACCACTACGCCGCCACCGGCACGCCGTACTGCACGAACAAGACACCGTATGGCGCCTACCGCGGCGTTGCCCGGCCGGCTGCGTGCTTTTCGATCGAACGACTCATCGACCAGATCGCCCGCCATCGAGGGCTTGACCGTGTCGAAGTTCGCCGGCGGAACCTGCTGCAGCAAAGCGACTATCCGTGGCATTCGCCGTCCGGCCTCGTCTACGACAGCGGCTCACTGATCGAGTCGATGGACAAGGTCCTGGAGCTCGCCGACTACGACGGTCTCCTCGCCGACCAGGCGCAGGCGCGTGCGGAAGGGCGATTGTTCGGCATCGGCCTGGTCGTGTTCACCGAGCAGACCGCGCACAGTACGCAGGAGTTCAAGCTGCGCGGCGTACCGATCGTGTTCGGCTACGAGACCGTTCGGGTGCGCATGGACGCGACGGGCCACGCCGTGGTGGCCGCATCGATCCACGATCACGGCCAAGGGTTGGAGACGACCCTCGCCCAGATCACGGCCGATCGGCTCGGGCTGGCGATCGAGGATGTCCGCGTGCAGTACGGCGACACAGACAGCGTCGCCTACGGATCCGGCACGTTTGCCAGCCGGTCCGCGGTCTTGGCCGGCGGGGCCGCGACCAAGGCCGCCGATGTCGTGGCCGACGTCCTGCGCGAGGTGGCGGCCCATTGTCTCGAAGCATCACCGGAGGATGTGGTGCTCGACGCGGGGAAGCTGTCGGGTGCGCGGCACGCCGAGCAGATCGATCGAGATCAAGGAGGTGTGCCGCATCGTGTATCAACGACCAGAGCGTCTGCCCGAAGGGGTCGAGCCCATGCTCGAGGCGACGCGCACCTACGACGCGGCACCTGGCACCGGTGCGTACACCAACGCTGCGCATCTTGCGACGGTCGAGGTCGATCCGCAGACCGGCAAGACACGCGTGCTCACCTACGCTGTGGTCGAGGACTGCGGGCCCATGATCAATCCGATGATCGTCGAAGGGCAGATCTTCGGTGGAGTAGCGCAGGGGATCGGAACTGCGCTCTTCGAAGAGTTCCTGTACGACGATGATGGCCAGCCCCTGTCGACGACCTTCGCGGACTACTTGATGCCGACGATGACCGACGTGCCAGATTTTCGGGTAGCACATCTGAAGACTCCGTCGCCCCACACAATCGGTGGAATCAAGGGCATGGGTGAGGGTGGCGCAATCCCGCCTGGTGCGGTAATCGCCGCGGCGGTCGAAGATGCGATCTCGCCCCTCGGCCATGTCGTGATCACGCGACTGCCACTCACTCCAGAGCGCGTCCTGGATTACATCGACGCGGCGAAAAACCAAGGAGGCGGGCAATGAGCACCGTTGCATTGATCCAGCTCTCTGCCCAAGTGCCGGCGGGTTCCGACGACGCAATCGATCTCGTCGCAGAGCGGATCGGCTCGGTGCGATCCGCCGACCTGATCGTGCTGCCGGAGGTTTGGTACCCCGGCTACTTCTCGTTCGACAGCTATGCCGATGCAGCGTCGCAGACTCCTTCGATGATGGAGCGTTTCAGCGACATCGCCCGCAGCGCCGAGACGTGTCTGCACGTCGGATCGCTGATCGAGGCCGACGGCGATCGCCTCTTCAACACTTCCGTCATGTTCGGTCCCGATGGACAGGTCATCGGGCGCTACCGCAAGATGCACCTCTTCGGCTACGGGAGCCGCGAGCAGGAGCTGTTGACGCCGGGGTCGGACGTGGTCGTCGTCGACACCCCGCTCGGTCGGCTCGGGATGGCTGTGTGCTACGACCTGCGATTTCCTGAGCTGTTCCGGCGAATGACGGAAAAGGGCGTGATCGGATTCGTGGTGGCGTCAGCGTGGCCGCATCCGCGGGTCGAGGCGTGGACCACGTTGCTGAGGGCGCGCGCGATCGAGAACCAGGCGGTGATGATCGCCTGCAATGGTGTCGGGCCGACGGATTCGGGCGCGGTGCTCTGCGGTCGCTCGGCCGTCGTCGACCCCTGGGGCGTCACCATCGGCGAACTCGGCAGCGACCCGGATGTGCTGGTCCGCGATGTCGACTTCGCGGCGGTCGGTGCCGCCCGTTCGCGGTTCCCGGCGCTGGCCGATCGTCGGCTCCTCGGAGATCCCGACAACGACCTGATCATCGAGCCCGTTGACGGCGCGCCCGTACGATTCAGCGCCAAGCGCCTCGTTCTTGCCGGGTACACCGGGCGCGATGCGGCGGCCGTGGCGTCGTACATCGCCAAACTCGAACACGAAGGCATCGCGCCGCCGAGCGAAGTCCCTTCGTACTTCGTGTTGGGGGCTGATCGCTTGACGACCGACACGGCAGTGGAGACGACCAGCGCCGAATCCTGCGGCGAGGTCGAGTTCGCATTGTTGATCGACGACGACGAGATCTATGTCGCCGTTGCATCGGACCACACCGACCGGGCACTCGAGTCCATCGACATCCCCGCTTCGAAGCAGAGCTGCGTCAAGGTCATCTCGTCCAAGGTGTGGCGACTCGCCGATGTCGAGGACCACTGGGATCAGTTGACGTTCGAGGCGCGAACGCCTGCGGGTGCGGAATCGGCGTATCAATCCGGTCCTGTCGCCGCCCTGCGGCCTCCGGCAGAACTGATGGCGCTCGTCCGAGAACGGTTCGGCGGACCGATGACGGGAACCGTCATACTCTCCGGAACGATCGCCGCTGCGACCGACTTCCAATATCACCCCACCTTCGAGGTGGCGTTGATCGATCCCACGGCGGATCGGAAGTTGGCAACGTCCTACACCGTGAAGAATGTCTTGGAGGAGATCTGATGGGAAAGCCAGCGCTGGAGTTCTTCGACCCCGAAATGGTCCCGTGGCAGCCGGAGGCCGGAATCGAGGGCCTGTTCAGCAAGACATTGGCCCGAGATCCAGACCGGGGGTCCTACAGCAGGCTGCTGAAGTTCCTTCCAGGAACCGACACCACTCCGGCAGGCGTACAGAAACATCCACACTGGGAAGAGATCTGGATCGTGTCCGGTGCGATCCACGACTTGTCCCTCGACAAGACATTCACCGCCGGGATGTACGCGTGCCGGCCCCCCGGAATGCCGCACGGTCCATGGACCAGTGAGTACGGCGCAATCACGTTCGAAGTCCGCAACTACGACTGACCTGATCCTGGCTCGCAGACGATCCGGTCCGCCCCGTCGGATTTGTGCGCGTCTGAACCCGCATGGCTCCCGAACACTTGCGATCGCTGTCGATCGACATTCGCAACGCATCGTCCGTCAGGTCGTTCGTTGTTCCCACCGGAAGAAGCGGATCGCGAACAGAAGCCCGGCGAGGCCCCAGACCCCCACTATCAGGACGCCTTGTTCACATATCTCACTTGAGAGAGAGTGAGCGGCGCCGCGTTCAACTTGATGGCGCGAGCGTCAATGCGGCTGTGAGTCGGATCTGACCCTACGGGCGTTATCCGGCTCACACCGCTTCGGTCGGCGCGCCTGCTCCGACGATCTGGGTGCCAATTTCGTTCATCGCGCCGGGTGGTGGAGATCTTTGGCGCCCGGACCCGCGGCGCTGACGAGAAAGGCGCGCCGCCCCGAACCGCTTCCTGATGGCCCTCGCGGTCTTGAGTCTGCTCGCCGAGGCGGCCGAGGCGGAATCGCTCGTGTGCCTGGTCGACGATACGGGAATCGGCACGTTCACGCCGGTTCCGCGGTCCCTCCCGACGTCTTGGCGCGGCGGCGTGTGGTCTACCGATGCGTCGTACGGGCGCAACCTCATGGCTCCGATCAGGTGTTCGCGGCTTGGTTGAACGGTGGCGGGCCGAGGATCTCGATGCCACCGTTCTTCTTCGCCGAGGCTTGAACGCGACCCATGTCTACCGGCCCGGCGTCGACGCTTCGAGTATCGTCGCTCGTGACGGGTTCACTGGCATCCCAATAGAACGCTTGGCAGCACCCTGGTGTGTGCAGACACAGCAACCGGGCGCCGTCGGCACCGGAGACCTTGAAGGCGTGCGGAACGCCGCGTGGTGCGCTGGCGGTGCCGCCGGGGCCGACTGTGTGTTCTGCGCCGTCGAGGTGCATGAGAGTCTCGTCTTCCAGAACGATCATCGTCTCGTCAGAGTCTGGATGAATGTGCAGCGGTCAGCAATTCGTTGACAGCGCTAGAAAATCGATGTATCTTCTAAAATCGATTTTATGGATTGGACGTAGGGATGAAAGTTGGGAACCTCGAGGGACGACTGGTCGTTATCGACGGCGATCAAGCGATTGATGTTGCGTCAGCCTCGGATGGTCTGTTTGGACCCGATCCTGCATCGTGTTACGAGCGATGGGACGAGTTCGCTGCGTGGGGGTCGACGGCCTCAGGGGGTGTTGCGTTCGATGTTGCACGGCTTCGGGCTCCGTCCCCGACGCCGAGCCAGGCGTTCGGTATCGGTTTGAACTACGCCGCGCATGCTGCTGAGTCGGGGGTACCGAATCCGGAGTTTCCGCCGACGTTCACGAAGTTTCCGTCGTGCATCGCCGGGCCGTACGCCACGGTTGAGTTGCCGAGCGACGGCATCGACTGGGAGGTCGAGCTCGTTGTGATCATCGGTCGCACCGCCCACGACGTTGCTGCGACGGACGCTTGGTCACACGTTGCAGGCCTGACCGTCGGTCAGGACTTGTCGAACCGCGCCGTCCAGCTTCGGCCGCCCGTTCCGCAGTTCAGCCTCGGCAAGTCGTTTCCGGGGTTTGGGCCGATGGGTCCGTGGTTGGTGACGCCTGACGAGTTCGCCAATCCTGACGACCTGGCGTTGTCGTGCACGTTGAACGGCGAGACGATGCAGCACTCTCGTACCAATGACCTCATCTTCTCGGTGCCCGCGCTGATCGAATGCCTATCGGGCATCGTGACGTTGCGACCTGGCGACGTGATCTTCACCGGCACACCATCCGGTGTCGGCATGGCCCGCAAGCCCCCTCGTTTCCTGGCGCCCGGCGACGTTCTGGTTTCGACGATCGAGGGCATTGGATCAATCACCACAACTTTGAAAGGAGCCTCCCATGCCGATTGAACTTGCCTATCTCGGCGTCGAGGTGAACGACCTCGACGGCCTCACCGCGGTACTCGAGGGTGTCGCCGGATTGGTGCCCGGCGAGTCACACGACGGTGTACTTACTTGGCGAAACGACGAACGTGCGCAGCGGATCCTGGTGACAGAAGGTCCCGCCGATGACGCAATCGTGATCGGCTTCGAAGTTCCCTCGGCAGACGCCGCTGCCGCTGTCGCTGAGCGCTTGGGCGGTCTCGGATACGAAGTCGCTGAACCGGGAGCCGCCGAGTGTGCCGTCCGCCGAGTCCAGGGTATGTGGCGGACGGTCGCACCTTGGGGAACCCCGGTCGAGATCGTTCACGGGCTTGCCGTCGTCGATTCGGGTGAGTCGTTCCGGTCCGAGTTGGTGCCTGGCGGGTTCAAGACCGACGGTGTCGGGTTCGGGCACTGTGTGTTCATGGTCGCCGATGCCGAGGCGGCCGATCGGTTCGTCGTCGAGGGCTTGGGCATGCGGCAAACTGACTGGATCGAACTGACCATTGCCCCGGGAGTCGTCCTCGCGGGTCGGTTCTACCACTGCAATTCCCGCCACCACACGTTGGCGCTGATCGCTCCGCCGGGGCCGCCGCCAGCCAAGCAGATGCATCACGTGATGTTCGAAACTGTTGAACGCGACGATGTCGGAGCTGCGTTCGACCGGGCCTTCGCCGCCGGCCACCCGATCCCCAACGGGCTCGGGAAACACGACAACGACAAGATGTTCAGCTTCTACACGATGACCCCGGCCGGCTTTCAGGTCGAGGTCGGCCATGGAGCTCGTGAGGTCGGCGACGACTGGAACGAGAACCGGGCGTACGACTCGATCAGCCAGTGGGGCCATCAGCCGGTCACTCGTCTGCCCGTCAGCGAGGGGGCACAATCGTGACCACCGCAAGTCTCAACCCCGGTCAAGACATCGACACGAGCCTGGTCGCCAGGGCAGTCGCGCTGCAGCCGCTGTTGGCTGCCAACGCCGAGGCGACGGAGAACAACCGTGAGGCGCATCCCGACAACATCGCCGCGCTCGAGGATGCGGGTTTGTTCGAGGTGGTCGTACCCAAGCGATTGGGTGGTCTTGGGGCGACGCTGTCGACCCAGCTTGCTGTTGCGGCCGAGTTGGGCGCGGCGTGTCCGTCGACAGCGTGGGTGCAAACGTTGCTGAACGTGGCGACCTGGGCGACGTCGCGAGCGGCGGGCAAGTGCCAGGACGAGGTGTGGGGTGACGGTCAGCGAGGCCGGGTGTTCGGTGTTCTCGCGCCCAGCGGGACGGCGGCTCCCGTCGACGGTGGATACATGGTCAGTGGGTCCTGGGGATTTGCTTCCGGCGGGTTTCATGGCAACTGGGCCGGCGGTGGGGTTTTCGTTCTCGACGCTGCGGGCAACATCGTCGCCCCCGGTATGGCGACGATGCCCATCGCCGAGGTCTCGATCAAAGACACGTGGCATGTCGCCGGAATGCAGGGCACCGCGAGCAACACTGTCGTTGCCGAGAACGTGTTCGTTCCGGCGCATCGAGTCGGCATCGGACTCGACTTGAACGATACGAACGGGGCACCGGCCGAGCCCAGTGATCGGTGGCCGGTGGGTGCCGTTCTGGCCTTGATCCTGGTAGGTCCGTTGCTCGGGGCGGCACGCGCTGTCGCTGACACGGTGGCCGCCAAGGCACCGAGTCGCGGAATCTCGTACACGACGTACTTCACGACCGATTCATCGCAGGTCGCGCTCACCGAACTCGCCCGCGGACGTCTCGACATCGAGACGGCCTGGCTGCACGCGTTCAACGCTGCGGCGTATGTCGACGAGGTCGGTGCCGGAGCACAACAAGACATCGCCGAGAACGCTCGTCTGCGCGGTTCGTGCGGATACCTCACCGACCATCTCCGCCTGGGTGTCGAACGACTGCTGAATGTCGCCGGAGCCGGTGCGTTCGCCAAGTCCAACCCCATCCAACGGCTTTGGCGCGATGTCAATGTGGGCAGCCGCCACGCTTTCCTGGCAACGAATCCGTCGCTCGAAACATACGGCCGATCGTTGGTCGGGCAGGACCCCATCTATCTCGTCATCTAGGAGCATCGGGCCCGTGAACGATCCGACCATCGAAGTGTGCATGTTGTCTGGGGACTGTCCGTGACCACGCGGCAGCGCTTGGGGCCATCGCTGACCGAGGACGTCTACCAAGTCCTTCGTCAACGAATCCTTCACGGTGAACTGGCGCCCGGAACTCGAGTGCATCTCGGCGACCTTGCCCAGGCAAGCGATGTCAGTCTTGGCGTCGTTCGCGAGGCCGTGACTCGCTTGGCCAGCGAGGGTCTCTTGCACGCAACACCACAATCAGGTTTCCGGGTACCAACCTTGTCGGCCGAGCACCTCGCTGACCTCACCTGGGCACGTTGCCACATCGAAGGTCTCACCGTCGGCCAATCGATCACCCACGGCGACACTGACTGGGAAGCGAACCTTGTTGCCGCTCATCATGTGCTCAGCGTCACCGCACCACTGGTGAGCGACGGCATCAACCCGGCGTGGATGAACGCCCACCGTCGCTTTCACACGGCGCTCGCTGCAGGCTGCCCGAACGAGACCATGCTTGACATCCGGCAGCGCCTCTTCGACGAAGCCGAGCTGTATCGACACTGGTCCGCCCGCGGAATCGGATCAAAGCGAGACATCGCCGCAGAACACGCCGACCTGCTCGCCGCTGCGCTCGACCGCGACCCGGACAGTGCCGCTCGCTTGCTTCAAGATCACCTTCGTCACACCGCCACCCTGGCACTCGAGACCAGCGACCCGGTCTCGGCGACGTGATGGTCACCACCACCGACACGGCAGTCGGCGACCACACGCTTCACGTCAGCACCACCGGCGATCCCAGGATCGACGCGGTGCTCTGCTGCACGGATCTGGCGCGACCGCGCCGTCGAACTGGGAACGTGTGATTGGAGCATTGGCCGGCTGACTGCGATTCGCCGTACGCCGCACGCGACAGCCGAGGAGCGCCAATTCTACGTGCCCCTGCTGATGGACGATGCCGGCCTCGGCATCACCCGTCATGCCTGACCATCACAAGGCCATGAAGCTGGCCGACGAGCTCCGTGGCGTCGATCCGACAACCGACCACTTCGCCGATCTCGCCATGCAGCTGTCCGCCGAAGTGCGCGACCACCTCGACGAGGAGAACACGCCAGCAAGCTCCAGCGACGGTCGGATCAGACCGCGTCCTCGTTCTGTTCGCGGGTGCGGATTCGGATGACCTGCTCGACGGAGGTCACCCACACCTTGCCGTCGCCGATCTTGCCCGTTGCGGCGGCCGTGATGATCGTGTCGACGGCCGCCTCGACCTCGGCGTCTTTCACCACGACGTCGAGTCGCATCTTCGGCACGAAGTCGATTCGATATTCGGCGCCGCGATAGGTCTCGGTGTGACCTCCCTGTCGACCGAACCCGCGCGCTTCGCTGACGGTGAGACCGTGCACGTCGATCGCCTTGAGCGCCTCTGTCACGGCGTCGACCTTGTATGGCTTGATGATGGCGGTGATCAGTTTCACGCTTGTTGTTCCCCTCACGCGACCTTACCCGGGGCGCAGCGCGACCCGGGTAAGGTCGATCGAAGACTTCCTATTGGGGCAGGTGGGCCAGGAAGTCGTCGTCGTAGTACCCGGCGACGCCCATCTCGACATCGACGCCGTTGATCTCGTCCTCTTCGGAAACGCGGATGCCTCCCTTGGTGAGCTTGTTCTGGATCATGAAGAAGGCGTACGCGACTCCGAAGATCACGGTGCAGAGCACGAGGGCGCCGAGCGCCTGTGCGCCGAGCTGGCCGCCATCTCCGTAGAACAACCCCTTGACGGGATTCGGGGTGCCGTTGACGTACGAGTACGTTCCGTCGGCGAACAAGCCGACGCACAACACCCCCCAGATGCCGCCGACGCCGTGGACGGCGATGGCGCCGACCGGGTCGTCGATGCCGCGCTTCTCGATGAACATGGCTGCTTCGACAACGATGATTGCAGCCGTCGTGCCGATCACTGCGGCCGCCCACGGGGCGACGAATGCGCAGGGGGCGGTGATCGCCACCAGGCCGGCGAGCATGCCGTTGACCTGCATGCCCGGGTCGGGCTTACCCGAGCGCTGGGTGATCCAGAACATTGCTGCAACAGCGCCGGTGGCGGCGGCGATCGCCGTGTTCGTCGCGACAGTGGCGAAGCGGATGTCGCTGGCGGCCAGCGTCGACGCGGCGTTGAAACCGAACCAACCGAACAGCAGTATGAAGCAACCGAGCATGGCCATTGGAATGCTGTGCGCGGGAATCGCACGCGGCTTCTTGTCCGGGCCGTACTTGCCGATGCGAGGGCCGAGAACCAGCGCGCCGGCGAGTGCCGCGACTCCACCGACCGCATGCACCACGCCCGAACCGGCGAAGTCGACGTATCCGGCACCGAGGTGCATGGTGTCCCACGTCTTGCCCAGCCAACCGCCGCCCCAAGTCCAAGCAGCGAACAGCGGGTAGTAGATGGAACCACAGAACAGGCCCCAGATCACGAAGCTCTTCCACTTCCAGCGTTCGGCCATCGCCCCGGTCGGGATCGTGGCCGTTGTGTCCATGAAGGCAACCATGTACAGGAAGAAGGCGAGGATGCCCGCCTGAGCGACAGTGTGCTGACTACCGAGGAAGCTCCAGCCTTTCCACAGGAAGACCCAGTTCCCCGAGCCGATGAGCGGTGACGCGCTCATCGGCTTGTCGATGCCCAGGAAGCCGTAGAAGCCGCCGAACGCGAGAGGGAACCCGACGAACAAGAAGCCGACGAAGCCGAGGCCGAAGATCGCGAAGTTCGTGCTGATCACGTGAGCAGCGTTCTTCTTCTGGGTGAACCCCGTCTCCACGAGCGCGAACCCTGCCTGCATGAAGATGACCAGGACGGCGCCGATCACGACCCACAGGACGTTGGTCGAGTTGGTCAGCGCCGCCACTGGGTCCTCGTCTGCAGCGAACGCTGTACCGCCGAGGAGCAATGTGGTGAGGCCGGCGCCAATGAGGCCGCCAACGGTGTATTTGAGTGCTTTGCGCACTACGAGTCCTCCCAGATCTGTAGGGGCGAGTGATGAGCGACTGCCGGCGCCGTTGACGACAGTCGGGCGCACCATAGAGAAGCAACGTTTCCCACCTGTCGCCTGTCTGTTTCCGTTGCATTGTGATCGTGCGCGTCTTTCTCTTGTCTCGACTGGTCGAGTTCGATCGAAAAGACTCCTGACCTTGTCGATCACGCGGAGGAAGGAGCGCGGACTGCTCGTCGGCGCGCACGGTGATGTGATCTGTTGGAAACAATGCTGCGACACCTGGGACACACCGCGCGTCTACCGTGCCGGAGCCATGGCACGTTCAGAGATGGTCGGCGACGGCGATTCTCACGCCGGCTCACATGTCGTTCACCATAGGTCGCATGCGTCGGCCGGTCGCGTCGCGATTGTTCATGCCGGAACGGAATCCCTCAGCGGTCTCGCGACCCAGTTGAGCTCTACATACGACGTTGTCGAGATCACGGTTGGTCGGACGCTGATCGACCAGTTGCTGGCGATCTCGCCCGACGTTGTCGTCATCGAGCACAGTCCGGGTGATTTCGACGTGACGCGGGTGTGCCGAGATCTGAACGAGAACCTCAGTTCGCGCATCGTTGTCCTGTCGGGCGACGACTCGTCGGGCGCCGAGGCATCGGAGATCGCGCTACTCGACTCGGGCGCCGACGACTTCATGTCAACGTCGATCTCGGCCGACCTCTTGTCAGCTCGTCTGCGGCTTGCATTGCGAGGGCGTTCCACGGCCGCACTGAGGCGAGCGCCACTGACTGTAGGAGATGTGATCATCGATCGTGACGCCCACACTCTGTACATCGCCGGTGAGCCGAAGCAGTGCTCCCGACTGCAGTTCTTGCTGCTCGTCAAGCTGGCCGTGGAGGTCAACCGAGTCGTCGACGCCGACACCCTCCTGCGCAGCGTGTGGAGAACAGAGCCAGAATCGGTGCACCCCCGCCGGTTGCGAGTGGCGATCAGCCTGCTTCGTGGCGTTCTCGGTAGCGGCGTGGAACGGCCACGGATCGAGACCGTCCCACACGTCGGATACCGCCTGGTCGTTGATCACCCCGATCACGGCACGGCGGCCTGAGGCGCCTTGGTTCAGCGGCGGCTGATCAGGCGGCGCCAGCGGTTCAGTGACTCGTTACCGGACAGCGCTGCACGGATCCGATCGATCGACGATTGGCCCAGTTTGCGGCCGAGTCGATCTGAAACGGCGAACCGATCGCTGATCATTCCACCGGTCGACGCGATCCTTGCTGTGTGTACGACCGCATCGGCGCGGGCGAACGCGGCGCTTATCGCCTGGAGCGCACCTGGTTGATCGGGGCCATGCACGAGGCACACCGTGTGCCACGGCAACGACGCGTTGTCGAAGTCCAACGTGAGGTCGTGGACCGGCTTCGATGCGAGCGGTTGGCGGAGCATCGCCTCCATTGCCTTGGCGAGATCTCGCGGTGACGGTCGTCCGACGGACTTCACCGAGAACGCATCGAGTACGGCGCCGTCGGGCCAGGTGGCGACCGACGCCTCGATGACATCGAGCCCCGCTGTGGCGAGCACGTCAGCCAGATGGGCGAGGAGGCCAGCCGTGTCTCGGCAGGCCACGTCGATGTTCCAGTGGTCAGGCTCGGGATCGGGGCTGACTGCGACCCGCACGACGCCCGAGCGCGGCAGTGGTTCGACGAGTTGCGCCTGCCGGGCGAGTTCGACCGGGTCGTGAGCGAGGAGATACGAGGTCGACGCATGGCGGAGGCGCTCCACAGCCGAGGGCTCGGTCGCCAGGCGTTGAGCGGCTTGCATGCGGGCGGCGGCGAGGTTGGTCGCATCGCTCCCAGTGAGCTCCGGATGGTCCAACGCCTCTTGCAAGAGTTCGTACCGCTCGTCGAGCGCCTCCCGTTGCCATCGCGGAAGATCGCCTACCGCCTTGGCGAGGGTGTAGGCCTGACGGGCGTGCACGGTGCTCGCCAGATGGGTCGCCAATTGCAGGATTTCGCGCTCGTCGAAGACATGAGGGTCGCCCGCACCGGCACGGAGAAGATGTGCATCCGCCACGAGGTTGGCGATGCGATCAGCGTCGGCGACCCGGCCCAAACGTGTCGCCAGATCGACAGCGCATTGCATGTCGGTCGATGAGTCTTCACACACATCGGCCGCAAGTGCCGCGAGCACCAGGTCGTCGTCATGGACGAATCCGTCGGGGGTGAGCGCGTGGAGGTTCTCGACGATCGGGAACCGGAGCGCGCCGAGCGGGTCGAGGTCGCGGATGTCCGATCGTCGCCGTCTCATCGCGTCGGCCAACTCGGGTAGTGCCCGCTCGAGCACGCCGGTCACCTCGAGGAAGCGCCAAGCGCGCGAGTCGGCGCGTCGGAGCAGGTTCAGCAACGCGGCGGTGTCGTCGGGATCCCACGTGAGTGACGCGCGGCGATGACGGCCGAACCAGTCGAGCAGGTCATCAGCCGGACTTGCTCGATCGAGTACAGCTGCAGTCGCCAGAGATATCGCCACTGTTTGGGCGACGCCTGGGATGCCGCGGAGATGGACCTCGTCGTCGACGATGTCGAGCCACCCGCCTTCCGGCTCCGGTGCAACCTCTGCGCCGGGCTCGTCGAAGGCCGAGCTTCGACCGATTCTCAGTCTGAGTAGCGGTGGAGTGACGATGGTCGTCACCAGCACGACGACGAGCAGCGCACCGTACAAGTTCTTGTCGAGAACGCCGTTGGACAGGCCGATGCTGGCAAAGATCAAGCCGACCTCCCCACGCGGGATCATGCCGAGCCCTATCAACAGCTTGTCCGACCGGGTGCCGGCCGCGCCGAACGCTGCCGCGATCTTGCCGGCGACGCCGATCGCTGTCAACGATGCGGCTAGTCCGAGGACGCTCGGTTTGGCCATCGCCGCGAGGTCGGCGTTGATGCCGATCTGGACGAAGAACACCGGGATCATGATGTTGCCGATCGCGCCGAGATCACGAGACACGCGTTCCTGGTGGTCGCTTCGACCAAGACCCAGGCCGGCCATGAACGCGCCGATGATGAATGCGAGCTTGGCGACGTCGGCAAGTTCGGCGAAGGCGAGTGTCACGACGAGCGCAGCAACCACGACGGTGGCCCCCGAGCTCGCACGACGGTGGACAGCGTTCAGGATGGGTGGCACGAGAAGCAATCCGACGAGTCCTGTCACGATGAGAAAACCGACCGCCAGACCAAGCGTGCCGATTACCGTGCCGAAACCCACCGATCCCTCCGTCACCACTTTGACGACGACCGTGAGGATCACGAGCCCCAGGACGTCGTCGGCGACGGCAGCACCGAGAACGATTCGCGCCTCGGTCGTTGCCAAGGCGCGCAGGTCGCCGAGGACGCGGGCAGTGATGCCGACACTTGTTGCCGTCAAGGCTGCACCCAAGAAGAGAGAGGTCTTCACTCCGTGACCGAGGGCGACACCAGCCGCGGTTCCACCGGCGAAGGGCAGGGCGACCCCGACCAGCGCGACGAGGATCGAGGCTCGACCGACCTTGCTCAGCTCGGCCACGTCCATCTCCATGCCGACCTGCAGAAGGAGCAGGATCACGCCGATCTCGGCGATCACGCTGAGCGACACGCCGCGGGCACCGGTGACATCGACCAGCTTCAATGCGGATGGCCCGATCACGACTCCGGCGACGATCTCTCCGAGCACTGCCGGGATTCGCAGCCGCTCGGCGATCTCCGCTGCACATCGCGCCGCGAACAGCACGATCAACAGGTCGAGGAGCAGCCGAGCGAGATCGACGGTCTCGGCAGCCGCTAGCACGACCACGTCACCCGAGCTCGTTGGCCTCCAGAGAACACGGATGCGACCGTATGACGTACAGGTTTCGCTACTGTTCGCAGCTCATGAACGGCGCGTGAACTACCTGGTCAGCACGTCAATTCGGGCCGGTGACGAACCCTCGACGACTGCGGTCGCGCGCATGGCCCCAAGCAATCAGTTCCTCGGAGGGAGTCGCGTGAATCGACCTCCATCCCTGCACGGCACCAGTGCGGTATCCCGGAGGCGCGTTCAGAGGTCGCCGGAACGCTGCAACACCAGTAGCGCTCCCCAGCCGGGGAGCAACGGGATCCAGAACGTGGCGAGACGGAACAGGATCACGGCGGCGATTGCGGTGGTGCTGGGCATTCCCGCGGACGTCAATCCGGCGATCAGCGTCGCTTCGACGGCTCCGATCCCGCCGGGGGTGGGGGCGACTGACGAGACCACTGCGCCGACGAGATAGACGAGCGCTATCGATGTGAACGCCGGGCCGGCGCCGAATGCCGAGACAGCGACCGCCAACGCGAGGATGTAGCCCATGGTGATGGTCAGCGAGCCGCCGAACAGTTCGATCATCTTGCCGGGCTGACGAGCAATCTCACTGACGTTGACGAGCGAGCGCTTCGTCGCCGGCCACACCCGAGTGGTGAGCAGGGCTCGGCTCCAGGGAACGGCTACACCGAGTGCCGCGACCGCGACCACGCCTCCGGCAATGAGTCCTGAGGTGGCCATCGACGGCAGGTCGAACGTCTTCAATCCTGAAGAACCCGCCAGAGCGATGAACAGGCCGGTGAGCGTGAGATGAACGATCACTCCGGCGATCGTGTCGACGCCGACCGCCCCGACAGCCGTCGCCGTGTCGATGCCGCGCTTCTGCAGAAACCTGGCGGTCAGAGCGAGCCCGCCGCCGGGTGCGGCGACTCCGACGAACGACGTCGCCACCTGAACACCGATGTTCGGGCCAAGCGGCAGTCGCTCGGGCAGTGAGCCGTCGAGTGCCACGGCCGCGCCCACGTACGTGATCGCCGACAGGCCGAGTGCCGCGGCGCCCCACGCCCAGTTGGCTCGCTGGAGTTCGCCCCAGAGCGAGCCGACACCCAGGAACTGGGGGATGAGCGACCACAGTGCAAGCGCCACCACGGCGATGGTGACAACGGTGCCCGTCTTGATCCTCTCCAGCTCCGCGATGGGAACGTCGGCGGCGCCCGTCACGCGTTGCACCTCGTGGCGAAGGTCTTCGAGACATCCGGCAGCCTTGACGGCCGCTCGCGTCTGAGGTGTCAACGCGAGCGGCTGCAGCCGTGGGAGCGCTGCTGCGACCGCCACGGGTCCGACGCCGGCAACAGCGGCTTCTACAGCGCGCTCGACTCCGAGCGGCGCGGCTGTTGCTGCCAGGACCTCGGCCACATCCGTCGACAGGGCCGAGCCGACGACACCCAACGAGGCCGAGGCGAACCCTACGACTACGACGCCGCCGGCATCGTCGACCCAGAGCGCGTCGTCGTTGAGGCGCCGATGCACCGTGTGACTTCGCTGCAGGGCATCGACGATCGCCCACACCGAACCCAGAAGTTGAGGTGTGCGACGCGACGGTTCGAGCCCGTTCAAACATTGGCGTGTTTGCGCGTCGAACGCCATCATCATCGCGTTCGGGGGGAACTCGGCGACAGCCACCAGACGAGCAGTCGGCACTCCGTCGGAGTGGGCCTTCAATGCGCACAAGGCTTCGTGTTCGACAGCCGAACGAAGGGACCGGAACGGCCGGTCCTGGCCGACGTCGCGAAAGCGGGCGGCTCGGTACATCTGCACGGGGAAGAGGGTGGCGCGCAAGTCGCGACTGATGACCTTCACGATCAGTTGTAGATCGTCATTGATGTACACCCTGAATCCTGCGAAGCCGCGGAAGCCGCCGAACCGTTCGACCGACGATGGCTGGTAACCGAGACGCTCGAGGATCTCTCCCACTACTACGGCCCGGGGGGTGGTGTTGAGGGCTCCGAGGATCAGCTGGACCAACGACGACGCGGCCGCCGCCATCGCGATTGACGCGACGATCGTGGCCGGGTCGGCGAAGCTGACCCCAAGACGCGCCGCGATCCCCACGACCAGAACGAGCCAGCCGATCCGTCGCCAGCGGTCGGGCCAATGACCCCGGTCGATGAACATCCACGCGGAGATCGCGCCCATGTCCAACGTCGTCGGGAACGCGGCACCGATGCCATACCCACTCCGCCCCGGGTCGACGAGGCCGTGCCGTGGTGGCATCAGTGGAAACGTGGTGGAACCAACGAGCTTCGACATCGCCATGAGACCTGCGGCGCAGACGACTGCGGCGAGCAGCATTCGCCCGACACGGACAAAGTGGCGGAGGACGATCTGGCTGATGAACCCGAGGATCGCGGCGACCAGGAAACCGATCTGGCAGGTGCTGACGATGCCCGACACGAGCCAATGCGGTACAGGACTGAGCAAGTCGCGGAAGCCTGTCGCGAACTGGCCGTCGTTGCCGCCCTGCAGCGCCAGATACGTGAATCCCAGGACCACGAGCGAACCGAGAAGGCGGGCCGCGGAGACGGGTGATCTCACATACGCCCGCCCCGAGGGCTCGGACACCGTGAACGCTCGGCGCTGAGATTCGACGTCAAGCATTGCCGGGCAAGCTCTCGAGGAAGGATGTCCAGCCCTGATCCTTGGTCATCGAAGTGCGCGCCCGACTTCGCGGCAATCCCGGGCTCAGCGCGACCCGTCCGAACCACAGCCGCATCTGGGGCCGCTTCGTCGTGATCGTGTCATCAGTGCGACCGTACTAGACCCAGCGAACCGCTGAAGGTGGGTTGCGCGCCGCCGCTTCGCTGGACGACCACGCATCGGACGACACTTCACGGCGATGACCACTTACCGTCACGAAGGGACGCAAGATGATCAAGATCGTCGAGCTGCTGGTGCGCAAGCCAGGGATGACGAGAGCCGAGTTCTCGGAACATTGGCTGAACGTGCACGGCCCGCTGGCCATGTCGATCCCAGAGATCCGCCGCCACAACGCGAAGTACGTGCAGAGCCACGCGATTGGTGGCCTCGCCGGCAACGAGCCGTTGTTCGACGGCGCTGCGGAGATCTGGCTGGATTCGCTGGAGACGGCCATCGCCCTTTTGAGCGAGCCCAAGTTCGAGGAAGTGGTGTTTCCCGACGAGGAGAAGTTCCTCGACCGCGACAAGACCGAGATCCTCGTGCTCACCGAGCACCTCGTGTACCAGCGGCCTGGAGCGCCGATCCACGGTGGCGTGAAGGTGTTCGAGGTGCCAGTGCGGCGCGACGGCATGACGCGCACCGAAAGCCAGCGCTACTGGGCCGACGTGCACGGTCCGATGGTGCTCGACACGCCGTCGATGGTTGCCAACATGCGCCGCTACGTGCAGGCGCACGCCGTTGATGACGACGCCATTGCCGTGGTCGGTCCGATGCGCTACGACGGTCTGGCCGAGCTGTGGTTCGACACCGTTGACGACGTCGTCGCCTGCTTCGGCGATGAGTACAGGGCGACGGTCCACCTCGACGAGCCCAACTTCGTGAACCTCGAAAAGGCGACGGCGTTCATGGCGACCGAGCATGTGATCAACGAGCGCCCGCCGGTCGACGATCCGTCCCGCACGATGCGATGATCGAAGCACTCGTGGACCGCGCACACCAAGTGCCCGTCAGCAAACTTTGCCTGTCTTCAACCGGGCGCCACCGAGCTGGCCGAGCAAGTGGTGGCGCGCGGCGTGTTTTCGGGACGTGCCGAGATGTGGGCTGTCGATGCCGACGCGTTCGTTGTTCGCCCGAGTCCTCGGGCCGTGGTTCATCAGGAATGGCTGGCGCGACGATGTTTGTCTGCGACAGATCGGGTGAGGCGGTCCAGCTGTGCCGATACGCGCACCGTCGGCACCGTCGGGCGATGCAACCGACACGCCGACTCGGGTAAGCGAGCCAGATCGGCCGACAAACGAGCGGCCGCGACCGTGATGCTCTCGGCAGGTTGCGAGCGTTCGCCGGCTCGCATCACCTTGATCAGCAGCGGAACGGAACCGGGTGGCGCCGGTTCTGACCGCTCCGCGAGAACATCGCCGGCCTGCATGTCTTGTCGGAACACCTGCTTCGCACCGGGTCTGGTCTGCTTGCCGAGTGACAGTTTCATCGTCGGCCGGCCCGCGTACTCGACGAGCTTGTAGACGGTGTTCAACGACGGGGCGTCGGCGGACACCCCGATTCTGGTGCCGACGCCGAACGTGTCGATCGGGGCGCCGTCGTCCAGCAAGCGCTCCACGTCGAACTCATCGAGTCCCCCACTGACCATGATCAGCGCGTCGTAACGCCGCGCCGCGTCGAGGAGTCGACGAGCCTGCCTGGACACGGTGAGGAGGTCGCCGCTGTCGATGCGCACGGCGAGGGTTCCACTCGGATCGAGCTCGGCGGCGACCTCGAGCGCTGTAGCGATGCCGGCATCGGTGTCGTAGGTGTCGACAAGGAACGCTGTGCGACCGGGATGGTCCGTAGCAAATGCGATGAACGCTTCTCGCTCGGTGGGAAACGCCTCGATGTAGGAATGCGCCATGGTGCCGACGGCGGGAATCCCCAATCTGCGGGCCGCGTCGACGTTGCTGGTGCCGGCGAAGCCGGCGATCGCAGCTGCCCGCGCCGCGGCCAGGCCCGCCTCGATGCCATGCGTGCGCCGCAATGAGAAATCGACCAAGGACGCCGCCCACGAGCAGCAATCCGGCAGCGTGCAGCCTTGGTTGCCAGCACGGTTCGATAGGTGAGCTGGTTGAGGATGATCGACTCGACGAGTTGGGCTTCCGGCAGCGGCGCGGTCACCTCGATCAACGGCTCGTCGGGCAACACCACGTGACCTTCGGGGATCGCCCACACATCGCCCGTGAAACGCAATGTTGCGAAGGCGTCTTGGGCCGCCTGATCGAAGCCGTGCGCTGCGAGCCACGTGAGGTCCTCGTCCTCGAAGGCGTAGTTCGTCAACAGTTCGAGAACGTCGTCGAGTCCAGCGGCGACCACGAAGCCGCGGTCAGGCGGGAGGTCGCGAACGAACAGGCTGAACGTGGCCTGCTCGGTCATTCCCCGCGCCAGGTAGCTGGCGGCCATCGTCAGCTCGTAGAGATCGGTCGTCAGCGCCAGACCCACCGCGATCACCGAGAGATGCCGGGCTCGGCTGACGGCCGAATCGGTTGGTCGAGCTGGAAGATGCGAGCGAAGTTGGCGAGGGCACGGGCCGAGCCACGCTTGGTCAGGCGTCTGGTGGTGATTGCCTGGCGCATCGACAGGCGACCCTGGCGCACGTCGAGAAACGTACGCGCCGAGCCCTCGAGCACCAGATCCGGCTTGTCGTGCGCACTACCGCCGCCGGGCACCGACGACATCGTGAACTCCTCACCATCGATGCGCAGCAGGTAACGCTCGTCGACACCGATGGCCTTGAGCGGCTGGAAGTACGCTCCGATGGCCGCATTGGCTGCCGTCCACGGCCGCACCACCACATCGTCGCCGGGCTCTTCGAGCAGCGGCATCCCGAAGCGGGTCAGGGCCCGCAGCACCGTGATCGCATCTCGACCTCGAATCGTGACGGTGTACACCGATCGTGCTGCCGGTGGCGGCAGCTCTTTCGCTGTGATGAGACCCTGCTCCGTCATCGTGCGCAGCCGCTCGCTGAGCAGCGCTGGGGCGATGCCCGGGAGGTGCGCGGCCAGGTCGGTGTAGCGCTGGTCAGAGATGATCAGTTCGCGCAGGATGAGCAGCGTCCAGCGATCGCCGAGCGTGTCGAGGGCGCGGGCGATCGGGCAGTGCTGTTCGTCGTAGCGAACGGTGGCGGGCATCGATCAGCCTCCGGTGTAGCGCGTGTGGAACGTGTCTGCGATGGTGATGCCGTCGCGGCCCGACAGTACTCCGCGCTCGAGCGCGATCCCCGCTGCAGAATCGGCCGTGACGAACACGCCCTCCAGCCAACTGTCGTCATCCGACGGCGCAGGGGATGGAAGACGATGGATGTGGATGGTGTAGTCGACGCTCACGCCTCCATGCGGTGGCAACAAGCGCCGAAACGGCGACGGCGGGAACCAGTCGCCGATCATCACCAGCCAGGCAGCATCCACCGCCCGACGCTCCAGCGGCCGTACGTGACCGGCGACCCTGGCGACGTCTGCCGTTCCATCAGGGATCGTCGATGGGTCGATGCGCAGCTCAGCATGTTCGAAGTGGCGGATCGCGGGCGGCGGAGTGAAGTGCACGCAGTGGCTCAGAGCTGCCGGGTGATCGGTCGCCGTGTGCGACCACTCGGACCCGACACTCGCCGCGATCGCCGTCACTCTGCTGGCGAGTACGAGCCGCCCGGCCTGACGCACCGCGATCTGCAGGGTGGTGAAGGAGCGTCCCTGGCGCAGCACCTCGACATCCAGCCGGGCGGGCCCTACCGCGCCCGGGCGGAGAAAGGAGGTCGCCACCGTCCGCACGGAGCGATCCGGGGCGACATGCTCGGACGCGCGAACGGCCAGTGAAGCCATGTATCCACCGTGTACGCCGCGGAGCGATGCCCAGGAGTCGTCGAGGTCGACGTCGAACATGGTCGTTGCGTCAGCGGTTTCCACCGGTCGCGCTTGGGTGGTGCGGTCGAAGTGTGTGCGGTCGGGCGGCGCGACGTCGTCGAGTTCGATCATTCTTACAGATTACTCTATTTAAGATAGTAATCACTATATAGAATGTATTAATCTGCGATCATGTCTCAAGCCTCGATCACGGCCAATCGCAATCCGTGGGTGGTGCTCACATCCACCAGCCTCGCAGTGTTCGCCGTCTTTCTCGACACGACGATTCTGTTCGTGGCGTTCCCGTCGATCACTGCCGATTTCAGCTCGGTCGGCCCGTCGGGGTTGTCGTGGGTGTTGAACGCGTACACCATCGTGTTCGCCGCGTTGTTGATTCCGGGTGGTCGTCTTGCAGATCGAGTCGGCCGGCGCCGCACGTTCCTCGTAGCAGTGGTCATCTTCACGATGGCATCGATGTCGTGCGGCCTGGCGCCGAATGCAGCGTTGCTGATCGTGACACGCGTGGTTCAAGCAGTCGGCGCGGCAGCGCTCGTGCCATCGTCACTCGCCCTCGTCCTGCAGACCTTTCCACGCGAGAGGATCCCGGTGGCGGTTGCCATCTGGGGTGCGATCGGCGCCGTGGCCGGAGCGGCTGGACCGACGCTCGGCGCGCTCGTCGTCGAGAACCTCAGCTGGCGATGGGTGTTCTTCATCAATCTGCCCGTCGGCGTCATCAGCTTCACGCTTGGTCGTTCCGTCCTGCCGGAAGGGCGTGAAGCGCATCCGGGTCGTCTGCCCGATGCGGCCAGCATCGCCCTGCTCGTCGGCGGGCTGGCCTTGGCCGCGTACGCAATCGTCGAGACCAACACGTGGGGCTGGGGCAGCGCCAAATTCGTCGGTACGCTGTTCGTCTCGACGGTCCTCGTCGTTGCATTCGTGTTGCGCTGCCGGCGCGTCGTCAATCCGTTGCTCGACCTCGGCCTGTTCCGTTCGCGCAACTTCCGCTGGGCCAACGCGGCGACACTCGTCTTCGCGACCGGCTTCAGCGCAATGTTCCTCGGCAATGTGCTCTTCCTCACCCGGGTGTGGCAGTACACGGTCCTGCGAGCCGGGCTGGCCATCTCGGTCGGTCCGCTCATCGTGGCCGTCACGGCACCCTTCTTCGGGCGCCTGGCCGGGCGGATCGGTCAGCGCGCACTCCTGGTACCGGGAGGCCTCGTTTGGGCCGCGGGTGGCGTGTACCTCATCGCCCGAGCCTCGGTGGTGCCCAACTATCTCGGCGTGTACCTACCGGCGGTTTGCTGTACCGGCATCGGCGTCGCGCTGGTGCTGCCCCAGCTGTCGTCCGTGGCCGTGCAGGGCTTGCCGCCCGACACGTTCGGGTCCGGGTCGGCCGTCAACCAGTCGATTCGCAACCTCGGTGGCACGTTCGGCGTCGCCCTGGTCGTAGCACTCACCACTGGGCTCACGGCAGCGACAGCGCTGGACGGCTTCCACCACGTGTGGTGGCTTCTGGTCTGCAGCGGCATCGCGGTCTCGATCCTCGCCAGCAGGCTCACGCCCAAGGCCGTGAGGGTCGACGATTCCGTGGACGTCGTCGCCGTGGCGCATACATAGACTCGGCCGTTCAACCCCCTCACCGACGCCCAGATCGCCGTGGTCCTGCGCTACCTCACCGTGCTGCAGTCGACCGTTCGGTCAGGCCGGGGTGTAGGCGAGCGTGGTGCCGAGCAGCCGCTCGGCGGCTTCGACGGAGATCTCCTTGCGCTCGGCGTAGCTCTCGATCTGGTCGAGTTGGAGGCGGCCGACCGCGAAATCGTCGACCGCAGTCCGTCCATCCCGTCGGCCGACTTGGGTGGAAAGACTTCGAACGAGATCGACAGCGTCATCCGCTGGCCCTCGGGCCCGGTCCGCTCGGGCTATGTAAGGATATCTACATATATGCAATGACTCTGGAGAAGTGTTTACTTCGTTCGATCGAGGGTCGCCCAAACCGCGGGCAGCAGGGAGCCGGCCAGCACCACCTTGCGATCAGCGCGAAGCCGACGAGCCGGCGAGCCGACGAGTCATGACGTCACGCCAGAGTTGCCTCGAGCGTGATCGTCGTACCGGCCAGCGCTCTGCTCACCGGGCAATTTGCCTTGGCGTCGTCGGCCGCGGCGCGAAAGTCGTCGGCGGTCATACCCGGCACTCGACCGACCACGGTGAGAACGATCCCGGTGATGCCTTCGCCAGGCTGGAAGGTGACTGCCGCGGTCGTGTCGAGTTGAGCGGGTACGTGGCCCGACTTGGTCAGCCCGTTCGACAGAGCCATCGAGAAGCACGACGAGTGGGCGGCGGCGATGAGCTCTTCGGGGCTGGTGCGGCCTTCGGGATCCTGCGCCCGCGAGGCCCACGTCACGTCGAAGGAGCCGATGCCGGAGGAGTCGAACGACACGCGCCCGCCACCTTCGATCAGTGAGCCTTCCCAATGGGTGGTGGCACGTCGGATCGTGGCCATGAACAGCCTCCTCGCTGCGTACGACGAACGTGGCGGTCTCACGTCCTGCCGAAGCGTACAACGCGAGTTTGCCCACCTGTGATGCGCTGTCGCAGGGGCGAATGCGATGCGTTCACATCCCGCGCATGGTGCCGATCAGGTCGCCCATCATCCCGCGGCAGCGTTCGCCGACGTCGTGCAACGACTCGCGCGCGCCGGCTTCGATCCAGCAGTTGTGGGTGGTGTCGATGAGCAAGCTCACCACGCCACTGGCGAGGCGAGCGCGCATACGCGCCTCGTCACTGTCGCCGTCGCGTTCGAGCACCAGTTCGGCTATTGCCTCGGTCAGATGGGCGCGGAAGTACTCCGTTCCGGGCGGATGCTGGCCGGGCCTCTTCATCATCGCCATTCGTTCACGCGCCCGCGAGGCGTCACCCTCGAGAGAACCCGCGAGCACGTCGAGGCTCTCGAACAGGCTGGTGATCACCGGCTCGTCAGCCGGCCGCTTGCGGAACGCGTCGCGCACCGACTGGAGTAGTTCTTCGAACTGCGGATACATCACCGCTTCCTTCGTGGGGAAGTAGCGGAAGAACGTCCGCGGGGCGACATCGGCTCGTTCGGCGATGTCGTTGATCGACGTCTCCTCGTAGCCCTTCTCGGCAAAGAGCTCCCATGCCGCGTCCTCGATGGCACGGCGCGACGACTCCTTCTTGCGCTGGCGGAGCCCTGCCTGGGCCTGGTCGGCCTGCTCGGTCGCGTTGCTCGAGTTCACGGTGCCAATAGTACGTCAATCCGCTGGTCGTGGCAGTTGTGTATTTTGTCACAGTTGACTTTTGACAGTACTGCCAGTTTAATCCCTGGAGACCCCGAAAGTGAGACCGCACCATGACTGCCAGCGACGTCATCGACAACGACGAAACCACTCAGATCCCGCCCGACGTGTTCCACCGGCGTTGGGCGATCCTCGGCGTGCTGTGCACCAGCCTGATGATCATCGTCATCGGCAACACGTCCCTCAACGTCGCCTTGCCGAAGATGTCGGAGGCACTCGGCTTGACCAACAGCCAGCAGCAGTGGGTGGTCGACGCCTACTCGCTGATCTTCGCCGGGATGCTCTTCACCGCCGGGACGCTCGGAGATCGCTTCGGACGAAAGGGCTTCATGCAGGCCGGCATCGTCCTGTTCGGTGCCGCCTCTGCGTATGCTACCTTCGTCGCTGATACTGCGGCGGGCGTCATCGCGGCGCGTGCCGTGATGGGGATCGGTGGCGCGCTGGTGATGCCGGCGACGCTGAGCATCCTCGTCAACAGCTTTCCGTCGAACGAACGGGCCAAGGCCATCGGCATCTGGTCCGGCATCGCCGGCGGCGGTGCCGCCCTCGGTCTCGTGCTCGGCGGATGGTTGGTCGAGCACTTCTGGTGGGGATCGGCCTTCGCCATCAACGTGCCCGTCGCAGTCATTGCACTGGTGCTCGGGGCCCGGATCGTACCGACCAGCAAGGATCGACACCCGTCGAAGCTCGACCCCGCCGGAGCAGTGCTGTCGATGGCCGGACTCGGTGTGTTCGTGTACGGGTTGATCGAAGCGCCGATGTGGGGTTGGGGTTCGAACAAGAGCCTGGGCGTGATCGCCGCCGGTATCGCCCTGCTCGCCGTCTTCGTGATGTGGGAGCTGCGCAACAGCTCGCCGATGCTCGACATGCGACTGTTCAAGGACCGCCGCTTCGGCGTCTCCAGCGTTGGGATGATGCTCGTCTTCTTGACCATGTTCGGCTTCTTCTTCGTTGTCAGCCAGCTGTTCCAGCTCGTCCTCGGCTACGGCCCGTTCGAATCCGGCCTGCGCATGCTTCCGATCATGCCGGTGATGATCATCTTCAGCACACGAGCTGCCGGCCTCGTCGAGCGCTTCGGTGCTCGCAGCGTGGTGACCACCGGCATGCTGCTCACCGCCGCCGGCGTGTTCATCCTCAGCTTCCTCGACGCCTCGTCGGGCTACGGACATGTGCTCGCCGGAATGTTCGTGATGGCATCGGGCATGGGCCTGACGATGACCCCGATGACCGAGCTGATCATGTCGTCGGTTCCTCGTGACAAGGCAGGTGTCGGCTCGGCGATGAACGACACGACTCGCGAGGTCGGCACGACCCTGGGCGTCGCCGTCCTCGGCAGCATCTTGTCGTCCGGCTACACCTCGAACCTCGGCGGCGCGGTGACGAGCCTCCCCGCAGCAACGCGCCAGGTCGCCCAAGGTTCGTTGGCCGGCGCACTCGGCGTCGCTCACCAGATCGGCGGCACCCAGGGCGCAGCCATCGTCGACGCGGCGAAGTCGGCGTGGGCCGATGGCCTTCGATTGTCGATGGTGATCGGTGCCGGAATCGTGCTCCTCGCCGCCATCATCAGCGCCCGCTACCTCCCCGGAAAGCCCGGCGGGCTCACCAACGAAGCAATCGACCTGGATGGCTTCGATGAGGAGTTCGGTTCGGCTCTACCTGCGATGGGGGCATAGTCGCGGCGAGACGTCGATCGGCCCTCCGGGTCCGACCGGAACGGTTCGAATCCTCGGACGGCCGAGCGTACGATGGTCGGCATCGTGTTCAACCTGCTGGCAACAGACTCGCCGGTGCTCGTGCCGGCGCGTTGGCAGATGACGGTTTCGTTGGGCACTCACATCATCCTGTCGTGCTTCGGTGTTGCCTTCCCGGCGATGATCTGGGTGGTCCACGGCCGAGCGATTCGCGACGGTGACGAGGTCGCCCTCGGCCTGGCCAAGAGGTGGTCGAAGGTTGCGGCGGTGCTGTTCGCGGTCGGTGCCGTATCGGGCACGATCCTCAGTTTCGAAATGGGTTTGTTGTGGCCGGAGTTCATGCGTCAGTTCGGCGACGTGATCGGGCTTCCGTTCGCGTTGGAGGGCATCGCGTTCTTCCTGGAGGCGATCTTCCTCGGCGTCTACCTGTACGGGTGGGGAAGGCTGCCGGCCAGGCTTCATCGTGCGTTCCTGATACCCATCGCACTCTCGGGTGTTGCCGGAACGTTCTGCATCCTGGCGGTCAACTCATGGATGAACTCGCCGAGCGGCTTTCACATCATCGATGGCAGGATCACCGACATCGATCCGTTGGCGGCGATGTTCAACCACGCGGTCTGGCTGCAGTTCCTCCACATGTGGATCGCAACGTTCATGGTGGTCGGCTTCTGCGTTGCCGCGGTGTACGCGGTCGGCCTGTTGCGCGGCCGCGACGACCGCCACCACCGACTGGGCTTCGCTGTGCCGTTCGCGTTCGCCGCCATCGCCTCGATTGCCCAGCCTCTGGTCGGTCACGTCGCCGGCCTGCGACTGGCGACGGCCCAACCATCGAAACTGGCGGCGATGGAGCTCAACATCGATTCGCAGCGGCGTGCGCCGCTCACCATTGGTGGGGTGATCATCGATGGCAAGGTCAGGTTCGGACTGGACATCCCGCTGCTCGGTTCGGCGATATCACGCAGCGACGTCAATGCCTCGGTGCCGGGGCTGACCGATGAATCGGCTGCCGACCGGCCGAACGATCAGCTGGCCACCATGGTGCACTGGTCGTTCCAGGGGATGATCGGTTGCGGTCTGGCCCTGGTCGGCTTGTGCGGTTGGTATTGGCGACGTCGCCGTCGAGGCGGCGATCCGTTGGCCTCACGACGTTTCCTGCACGCGGCCGTGGTGGCCGGCCCGCTCGCTGTAGTCGCGCTCGAACTGGGATGGATGACGACCGAGTTGGGCAGGCAGCCGTGGATCGTCTACCGCGTGATGCACATTCGTGACGCCGTGTCACACGACAGCGCGGTGTGGGTGAGCTTCACGGTTCTGCTGCTCGTCTACACCGGAATGGTCACCGGTGCTGTTGCTGTCCTGCGCAGCATGGCACGCCGGTGGCGCGCCGGCGCGGCGGTCGACCTCCCGACTCCGTATTCTCCTCGCCACGTGACGGTCGGCGAATGAGCCTGCCCTTCGTCGTTGCCGCAATCATGTTCGTCGGCGTCATCGCCTATGCCGTGTTCGCCGGTGCCGACTTCGGATGCGGCGTGTGGGATCTCACCGCCGGAGGTCCGCAACGCGGCGGACCGATGCGCTCCCTGATCGACGATTCGATCGGACCGGTCTGGGAAGCAAATCACGTCTGGCTGATCTTTGTGTTCGTGTACCTGTGGACTGCGTTTCCCAGCGCGTTCGCCGCGCTCTGCGAGACGCTGTTCGTGCCGCTGACCTTTGCAGGTTTTGGGATCGTCCTGCGCGGTAGTGCGTTCGCCTTTCGCAAGTTCGCTTCAACGGTTGCCAGTGCGCGGGTGTTCGGTGCCATCTTCGCCACGGCGTCAGTGGTGACGCCTTTCTTCTTCGGCGCCATCGTTGGAGCGGTTGCGTCGGGGCGGGTCCCACTCGATGGATCCGGCAATCGCTGGCAGTCGTGGGTGACCGCCACATCGCTCGTCGGTGGCGTGCTGGCTGTTCTTACGAGCGCATTTCTCGCAGCGGTGTTTCTCACCGCCGAGGCCGCGCGCCAGCGCAATCTCGAGCTGGTCGCCGCCTGTCGAAAGCGTGCCCTGGCGGCAGGTGTCGCTACGGGTGTCGCTGCAGTTGCAGGCATCATCCCACTGCACGACGACGCACCTCGGCTGTTCGATCGCCTGACCGGTGTGGCCCTACCGGTCGTGCTCGTGTCGGCCACCGCCGGCCTCGCATCGTTGCTTCTCCTGTGGCGACACCGCCCCAACATCTCCCGCGTTGCAGCAGTCGTGGCGGTCGCCGCAGTAGTGGCCGGTTGGGGTCTCGCCCAATATCCATGGATCCTCGTCGACGCGGCACGGATCGACGACGCCGCCGGAGCACGATCCACGCTCTGGTCGCTAGTCGTGGTGTTCGGCCTCGCCGCGGTGACGGTGGTTCCGGCTCTCGGCTACCTCTACCTGCTCACGCAGGAAGGGATCGACGGCCACGATCCGCGTACTCCGTCGTGAGCTCTCCGTCGGTCGATAGTGTTCTGAGTGCTATGAAAGGCGGCGCAGCGGCACTCGACACCCTGACGCGAGCGGAACGGAGCGCGCTTCGTGCCCTCTTGATCCGAGCTACCGCGGCGGCCGGGCGAGCCGATGCGCGAGCTGAGCTCCGGCCCCTGGTCGAAGCGGCGCCCATCCAGGCCCTGCCCGCCGCGGCAGGCCTCCACCGAGTCGCCGGAACGGTCCTGCGCGGGCTGAACGATGTGACGGGTGTCCCGGACACCGTGCGCGCAGACCTCGCCGCGCGGCGCTGCCAGTCGGCGCTCCACCACCTCCGGGTAGTCGGCGCGCTGAGCCAGATCAGCCGGGCGTTCGACGAGGCTGGGTTGTCGTGGGTGACGATGAAGGGGCCGGTCGTCGCCGGCCTGCTGTACCCCGATGTCGGCGACCGCACGTACGGCGATCTTGATCTGCTGCTCGATCGACGCGACTTCGCCCAGGCGATGCGGCTTCTCGAAGATCTCGGCTACGAGCACAGCATTCACAACTGGGCCCTTGCCGAGAGGATGCTCGCCGGCCAGGTCAGCTTGACCAGTCCGATGGTGTCGATCGACTTGCACTGGCACGTCCACTACTCACACGAGGACCGTCGCCCGTTCGCGATCGATCCGGAGGCGATGATCGGCCGCGCCTGTCGCGTGATCGTGTCCGGGGTGAGCGTGCCCTCGTTCGATCCGGTCGACAGGCTGCTCATGCTCGCGTTTCACGCGGCGCGCTCAGGCGGACATCGACTTGTCTGGCACAAGGACGTCGAGCGGGCGATTGCCGTCGAACGACCCGACCTCGACGAACTCGTGCGCCGTTGTCGCACCGAACGCTGCGCCCCGCCCGTTGGTCTCATCTTGGCCCGGGCGCGCTCCTTGCTCGATGCCGAGGTCCCCGACGAGATCATCCATGCGCTGACACCCGCGACGTTGCGAGTAGCCGATCGCGTTGCGTCCGGGTTCGGCCCACCCGTGCAGCTGCACGAGCGGGACACGGCATCACGCGTCTTCACGCGGTCGGTCAGATCGTCGACCGCGGCGACGCTGTACGCGGTTCCGGAACGAGGGGCCCGCTTGCTTCGCAGGTTCCTGCGTCCGCCGCACGTCAACGAGAGCGACGACGCCAACGAGAAGGCGAGCTACCTGCAGGCAGTGTCGGCCTCGGTGAAGGGATGAGCGCTGGGCGCAAGTCGAAATCACTGAGCACAACGCGGCTGGCGATCTCCCTCGTGTACTCGTCGGGGCGGCGGCAGCTCCTGTTCATCGTCGCCGCGAGCGTCGTCACGTCGGTGGCCATCGCCGGTCAACTGCTGGTCGGTCGCACGCTGCTCAACCTGCTCGCCCGCAACAGCAGGGTCGACGCCGGAGACCTCGCCCCGAGCCTGGTTGCCCTCGGCGTGGTGCTCATGCTCGCCGCAGTCGCTCAGACCGTCGCTACAGAGCTGCGCACACCGCTCGGCGAAAAGGTGACTCGCCGGACGATGGATGAGATCCTCGACGTCGCCACCGAAGTCGAGCTCGAGGCGTACGAGGGCGCCGAGTTCCACGATCGCCTGCAGCGGGCGAGGCTGGCCGCGAGCGGGCAGTCCTCCGCAGTGGTGTTCGGTCTGGTCACCTTGATGTCGACACTGGTCGTTGCCATCGGAGTCGTCGCCGTACTGGTGTCGGTGGCCCCGGTTCTCGTTCCCTTCGCCGTCTTGGGCTACGTACCGATCGCCTACGTCAACGTACGCAACAACAGGGCGCGATATGCGATGGAGCGAGAGTTGACGGAGCTCCAGCGGCGACGCTCGTACCTGGAGTACGTCATGACCGAGCGCAGCGAGGCCAAGGAGGTCAAGGCGTACGAACTGGCGCCCACCCTGCGCCGATGGCACTCCGAGCTCTGGGACGTTCGGATGGCACGACTCCGCGACCTCGTACGCCGTCGAATGGCGCTGGCGACTGTCGGATCATTTGTCACGACGGCGGTTCTGGTCGCAACGTTGTCGTTGGCGCTGATACTCGCCGGCCGCGGATCCATCACACTTGGCGACGCCGCAGTCGCCATCGTCGGGCTCCAGCAGCTCAGCAGCCGGCTGCAATCGGCCGGTACTGCCTTCAACAGCATCCACGAAGGCGTCACGTTCTTGCGCGACTTCGAAGGTTTTCGAGCCAGCCTGCCGGTCATCCGTCAACAGCGGCCGACGGGCGCGCCGCCCGTCCCTCCCACGACGCTGTCGGTCGATCGGCTCGGGTACCGCTATCCGGGCGCACACGACGATGCCCTTCGTAGCGTCAGCTTCGAGCTCCATCGCGGTCAGATCATGGCGGTCGTGGGCGCCAACGGGTCGGGCAAGACGACGTTGGCCAAGTTGGTGTGCGATCTGCTCCCGCCGACTCGGGGCTCGATCTCCTGGGACGGTGTCGACGTTGCCGGGTGCGATCCCTCGCGCGTGCACGCCCAGATCGCTCCGGTGTTCCAGGACTACTCGCGATACATGTTCACGATGCGACAGGTGATCGGCCTCGGTGATTCGGAGCGGCTCGACGACGAGCCGGCCATTCGCCGTGCTGCCGCCCAGGCCGGCGTGGAGGAACTGATCGACTCGCTTCCGGAAGGTCTTGACACTCGCCTCGGGAAAGCTTTTGCCGGGGGCGTCGACGTGTCGATCGGTCAATGGCAACGGCTGGCCATTGCGAGGGCCCTCTTTCGCGACGCCCCGGTCGTCGTGCTCGACGAGCCGTCAGCGTCGCTCGACCCGCGCGCCGAATCCGATCTGTTCGATCTGCTCCACACGCTCTGTCACGACCGCATCGTGATGTTCGTGTCGCACCGGTTCGCCACGGTGCGCACGGCCGACGTCGTGATGGTGCTCGACCAAGGTGACATCGCCGAAATGGGCGCGCACGACGAACTGATGACCAAGGGAGGTCTGTATCACGACCTGTTCGAGCTACAGGCGCAGCGCTACGGCCTCGGCCGCTAGTTGGGCCAAAAGCACCACAACCCCGGCGACCTGAGGGCCTCCGGGGTCGTGGTGAATGCGAGTTCAGCTGGTCGGCGTATTTCCCAGCACGTGCTGTGAGAAGAAGCCGTCGAACTCGAAGGCGAACGAGTCGCCGCGTGTGAAGTCCGCCACCGAACCAAGTTCGATGATGGAAGGTGTTTCGTAGGTCATTTCCGTCCTCCTGAAGGCCGATGTTGTGTACCGCTTGACAACATCACTTGGAGTAAAGGGACCTCCATGCGTGTTCGCCGCCCGCGGCAGGTGCATTGTTTCACGTCCCGCGGCTGTTTCGCAAGGTGTCATGGCCAAATTGGGGGGTTCATGAGAAAACTTTGGGGTGGCCGGCGAGCCATGCGGACTGCAAGAGGGTGGCGGTCGGTGCTGCCGGCGACTCGCTGAGCCAGATTCGCCGCAGTTCATCAGGGTCGACCAGATGGCCGTCCACGCCCTCACCTGTCCACTGAGCAGCGAACTCGCGGGTGTGGTGGCCCATGTAGCACTTGGTGAAGATCGCCTTGCTGGTGCGGGAGAGGACGCTGTCGGGGAGCAGGTCCGACGCAATGGCACGCAGCGTGGTGGTGCGATCACCGCGGCCGAGCATGCCGCCGTCGCGGGCGAGCGCGTGGACGAAGTCAGGGTGCAACAGCGGGCTGGAGTAGTCGACTCCGCGTTGCGAAGCGATCAGCCGCCGGTTGTAGGCGCCGAGCATCTGTGTGCGCCGTGTCGGCACGGTGCGCACGCTCGCCGCGAATGAGAGGGGGCGATCGCGCTCGGCGTGCACGACAGCGGCGATGAGTGCCTCCAGCGCCTCCGGCCGCAACCAGGTGAATGGGCCCTTGTCCAACCGCCGACGTTCCTGCCGCGCCCGCAACCCGGCCGGAGCGAGCGAAGCCAGTGCCGGCCGCACCCGACGCCAGCGCAGGGGTCTTGGTCGACGAATGAGCCGTGTCACGCTGGAAATCCGATGTGTGCCGTTCCCCAGCACGTCGTCGCCGCCCTCGCCGTCGATCACGGAGCCGCCTGTGACCGCGTCGATGACGGGCAGGTCGCTGGCGATTGTTGCCGGCCACACGAGCCCGTGGGCGAGCAGGTGCGGCGCGGCCAGCGGACCGATCACGTCGAGCTCGTCGTTGATCACCAGGCGGTGCCAATCACTGAGCCCAAGATGCCGTATGACAGCTTCCTGCCACTCGTGCTCGTCCGATGCGGATACCTTGGGAAAGACCCTCGTGATCGGCACGGGTTCGGCCAACCCATCGCGCCGGGCGACGTGTGCGGCGACCGCCAACACGAGCGACGAGTCCCTGCCGCCGGAAAACGCCACGCCGCACGGCGGGTGCTCGAGAGCACGGCGCACCACCACCTCGAGGGCCTGCCGAGGCCCCATCGTTTCGTCGGACGCCGCGGGCAGCGAGCCGCTGTTGCCGACGAGATATCCCCAGGCGATCTCCATCGGGGTCATCGTGTACAGCTCGTCCACCGGGTCGCTATCCTACGAGACCGGCGGAGCAAGCGGACGGCTCGCTGCTCCCATGATCCCTCGACGTGGATGGTGACTATGCAGCTTCGACAGGAGAACCTGACCTGGCAGGTGGCAGGCGACGATGTCGTCGTGCTCGACCTGAAGGGGTCCGTCTATCTGAAGCTGAACGGCAGCGGGCGGGTTCTCTGGGAGACACTCGCTGTGCCGCGCACCGACACCGAGCTCGCCGCAGCCCTCGTCGACAAGTTCGGGATCGACGCGAAACTCGCCGCGGCCGATGTAGCGGCGTTCGTCGAGCAGCTTCGCAGCCGCGATCTGCTCGCCGACTGACTGGTGCACGGCACCTAGCCCTCGATGCCCCGCTCCAGAGTCCGTCGGTTCGTCCGTCGAGCCGCCCGCGCCTTGCGTTTGCCGCCGCGCGACCTGTTCACGACGTTGCATGCGGTGGCCGTGCTGGTGGTGGTCGAGTTGCTGATCCGCTGGGTGCCGCTGCCTCGCCTGAGTCGGATGCTGGGTGTGGGAGTCAACCTTCAGCCGGGACGCGCCGATGCCGAGCGGATGCGCGTCGACGAGTTGCCTGCCCGAGCTCGCCGGCAGCTCGGCTACACGTGGAAGGTCGCCGACGCCTGGCCGTTCAGCAGAGGACCCTGCTTGCGACGCGCGCTTGTCGGCGGCCACTTGATCCGCGACCTCCATCCGGCTGTCCGGCTCGGCGTGGCCGGCGTCGGCGACACGCTGATGGCGCACGCCTGGCTCGAGATCGATGACCGCCCACTGGAGACCGTGACCGACTACCGACTGTTCCAGCGGGCACCGATCGAGGCCGCTGGATGAACGGGGCGCGGCAACCGCCGATCTACGTGCAGTGCGGCCTTCGTGTGCGATCCGAAGTGGAGGTCGATCTACCAACGGCACCCGGTGACGACTGTGACGTGAACGTTCGCTGGGGGTCCGACATCCACAACTCGGCCGAACCAGCGCCGGGGGAAGTCATCGCCTCGTACGGTACCGGCGACACCACGTGGTACACGGCCACCTCGACCGGGTCCGATTACACCGTTCGGTTCGCGAACGTCGGCGAGTTCGTCATCTCCGGAGACCTCTCCGAAGTCGTCGTCCGTGGCGACCCGGCCGGACGCGTCGAGCTCCTGCCGATCTTGCTTGCCGGCACGGTGAGCGCGTTCCTGCTCGCAATGCGGGGCGAGACCGTGCTGCACGCGAGTGCTGTTGCGATCAACGGATCCGCTCTCGCCTTCGTCGGCCAATCCGGTCGTGGCAAGTCGACCGTGGCCGCGCTGTTGTGCGTCGACGGTGCCGAACTCGTGACCGACGACGTGTTGGTGGCCCACCCCGGTCCGCCGGTGACCTGCGAGGGCGGCGCCTCGGGATTGCGGCTCCGGGCGGCCGCGTCCGCCATCGCCGAGGAGCGTCCGGAGCATCCAACCCGCCTCACCGCCGACGACCGGCACGCGTTTTCGCCGACGCTGGCTCCGTTGCGGCCACTGCCGTTGTCTGCGATCGTCATCCCATCGCCGTCGCGCACGGTTACCGAGGTCGAGGTGCGTCACGTTCCACCGGCCGACGCGGTCTTCGCCCTGCTGTCGTTCCCTCGCGTGCACGGTTGGCGCCAGCCGGACGTGCTGAGTCGTGACTTCACGAGGCTGAGCGAGATCGTCAACCTCATTCCGGTGCTCCACGTGATCATCCCATGGGGCCCGCCATTCAGCGCCGATGTCACCCGGTCACTTGCCGCCCTGGCAGCGCGGTGAGGTCGTCTGCAAGCGTTTGAAGGCTGCGGCCCCGTATGGGGGCGCCAGGTACCAAACGCAACGGGTCAGGTGCCGCGTAGGTCGAGTTCGGCGACTCGGCCACCGCTGATCTGCAGCTCAGCGCCAGCGTGACGCTCGCCGGCATGGATGCGGTAGCTGCCTTCGCGCAACTCCGGGTAGACGGCCACCACGACGCTCTTGCCGCCGAGCGACCGGCGCCACACTCCGGTGTGGATGTCGCGTCCTGGGGTCCTCGGCGAACTCGATCGGCAGCTCGGTGCCCTCCAGGGAGTCGTCGAGGCGAACGATCAAACCTCCGATGTCACCACCGATGTCCATCACCACCGGCCCCCCTTTGGGAGCCGGTTCGTGGGTGTGGGCGATGCCGTGCCGATGAGCGTGTTCGTGAGCGTCCACCGCATTCACGGCGCACCTACGTTCAGCGGCACGGTGTCGTAACCGCTCTTCGGGTGATCCAGGTACGGAAACGTGTCGAGGTACGACACGTTCGCCGGCGGCTGCGAGCCGTCGAGCGGCGCGGGCCCGGCGGTGCCATCAGAGATCAGCGCCGCTGCCCCGTCGGCAGTGAAGCTCGGATCCACCAGCGGGATCGTCGCCCCGGCAATGGCGCGCAGTTCGATCGTGGTGATGTCGTCCTGCACGCGGCGTCCATTGGGGAACCCGGCCAGGTCGCCACCGAGGATGCCGAGGATGTTGCGGTTCGCCGCCGGTGAGATGGCCACGTTCAAGCGCAGGAGATCGGCCTGGGTGGTGCCAGTGAAGTTCTGGAACCCGGGGATGATTCCGGCGGGGATTCCCGTCAGCAGGATGGCCAGCAGGTCGGCACGGTCGGCGGTGTACGCGGCGAGGTTGGGGAACACGCCGGGGTACAGCACCGGGAGCAGCTTGGCGAGCTCCGGTTGGGCCACGTACTTGGCGAACTTGAAGTCCTTGTCCGGAGTCAGCCTGTTCCAGCGGTCCTTGTCGCCCATCGGAACGATGACCTCGTTGAACAGCGGGTTGCCGAGCCGTGACACCTGCACATAGGGACCCGACTGGTGGTTGTACGAGTGGTCGTCGCGGACTTGGGCCTTGCGGCGCGATGCCGATGCGTAGACGCCGATCGCTGCCGTTGGCGACATCGGATCGGTGGGAGCCGAGCCATCGCGCGTGAGCTGCCGAATCGGGACTTGG
The DNA here is from genome assembly GCA_963720775.1 of Ilumatobacteraceae bacterium. Classification (GTDB taxonomy): domain Bacteria; phylum Actinomycetota; class Acidimicrobiia; order Acidimicrobiales; family Ilumatobacteraceae; genus JAENVT01. Next base: position 626,923 of record CAVRGR010000006.1, read on the forward strand.
ATCGCGATGCTGTGCACGTTGAACGAACGGAGGGCATCGACACCTTCGGCAGCACCGGGCATGTTGAGCAGGTGCAACTGCTGGAACGGGCGCAGGGCTCCGAGGTCGAAGATCGATCCGAGATCGACGTAGAACCCGTCGAGCCGCTGACCGGCGAACACGCGGATGTCACCGGGGAGGCTGTTGATCGCCGCGTTGCCGAGGGCCGCGTAGTTCGGCGTCGACCGTGGGCCGATGTTGCACGGTGGGCACGGCAGGTTCCGGCCGAGCACCTCTGTCTTGAGGCGGCCCTTCTTGCCCATCGTGGTCCTCGTCACCGAATAGAACTGCTTGCGATTCCACGACGGGCTGTCGATGCTGGCTATCTGGCCCGTGTTGTAGAGGAACGTGTCGGGATTCGCGACGACCGTGTTGAAGCGGAACTCGTAGGTGATGTCGGGCTCGCCGTCGCCGTTGTTGTCGACGATGATCCGGTAGAGGACGTCGTCTCCGAACTCGAAGAAGTTGGGACCACCGGCGGGATCCTCGAGGGGGATGTAGTTGCTGATCAGCGTGACGCTGTCGGGCCGGTCGGGACTGACGAAGGCGTAGACGTCGGTGCTGTCCGCCACCGGGTCCTTGGAGATCTCAGGTGCTTCGCGATGCGACGACATGGCTCACCACGCTGCCCGACGCATCGCCCGCTGCAAGCGGCCGACGAGTGCTCGATCGGTGTACACGACCTCTTCTTCGCCCCTCAGTACGGCAACTTCGCCTTTGGCCGCGTTGCGGATGTAGACGACGAACGGCTCCGATGCGACTGACTGCTCTCCGAACCACGCGGACTCGGCACCCGTCCCTGACGACTCGGCCGAGGCCGAACCGTCGCTGAGCTGGCCGACGACGACGACTGCTCCGGCAGCCGCTGCGCCTGAGGCCAGGAATTTCCGCCGTGACAAGTCACTCATGGTCATCCTCCTCGTTCTTGACGAATTCGAGACATTCGCCAACCTTGTTCGGAGCAATGACGGAAATGGATCACACAGTTTCGGTGGCCGTCCGATGCGTAGCTGTGATGCACCAGGCGACAACGATCGACGACTGAGTCGCCTGTCGCGGCAACGCGACTGGACCACCGCCGGCGAGGTTTGGGTATGGTGAGGCGACCGCTCGACGCAGGAGGATCATGGCTCGCTTTTCGGATGGCCCACCGGCGAAACCACCGGTGCAATCACCCCCCATCACGCTGCGTCTCGGATCCTTCTGGGTCGGTGCGCAGCCGGATCCTGCTACGGGAGTGGCCCGTGGTCCGATGTTCGTGTACTGGCAGGCGCCGGCGGAGGTCACCAAGCCGTACCCGATCGTGTTGATCCACGGTGGTGGCGGCCAAGGACTCGACTACCTGGGCACTCCGGATGGACGTCCTGGATGGGCGACGCTGCTGTGCGAGCAGGGGTGGGTCGTCTACGTCGTCGACCGGCCCGGGCATGGCCGGTCGCCGTACGTTCCCGACGCGCTGGGGCCGATGGGTCCGCCACTGCCGATCGAGGTGCTCACCGGAATCTTCATTCCCCCGACCGATGGCCCAGGAGCGATGCCGTTCGCCCATCTGCACACGCAATGGCCGGGTGATCGCAACGATCCCAACGACCCGGCGTTGCTGCAGTTCCTCGCATCGGGTGGCCCGTTCGCCGCTGATGCTGCGGATCGCCAAGCACTCGAGCGCGATCGCCTGGTCGAACTGCTCGACCGGATCGGTCCTGCCTACGTGGTCAGCAACTCCCTCGGTGGCCCGGCAGGCTTCCTCGTCGCCGACGCCCGGCCCGACCTGGTCGTGGCGCTGGTGCAGCTCGAGCCGATCGGTCCGGCATTCGCCACGATGTTCGGCCCCGACACCCTTCAGTGGGGTGTTGCCGCCGTGCCGGTCACGTTCGATCCGCCGGCCTCGTCACCCGCTGAACTGAGCCTGGTGCAACAGGAGCCGGCAGCACCCGGCGCTCCGCCCGTGATGCTCCAGAGCGAGCCTGCCCGGCAACTGGTGAATCTCGCCAAGGTGCCTATTGCGGTTGTGTCGGGGGAAGCTTCGGTGTTCCGGTTCACGGACGGTCCCCTTGTCGAGTTCCTACGACAAGCCGGTTGCGACGCCGTGCACATCGATCTCGCCGAGCACGGCGTGCACGGCAACAGTCACGGTTCGATGTTCGAGCGCAACAACGCCGAGGTGCTTGCCGTCGTCACCGACTGGATGGACCAACAGATCGGGTGACGGGGGCCCAACACCGCGCCGAGGCGCGATGACTCTGGAGCTACCCGCCCGGTGATCGCTCGACGTGACTCGAACTCGACGATCCGGGTGCCAGCTGGTCGGGGCGACGTGGATCGGTGAGTTGCTCGTGGCACCCAGATCCCAAGGTGGGGCTCGTTCCCTTCGTCAGGAGCGTCGACGGCATGCCCCGACCCATTTGCGCGCCAAACAGGCAGTGCTCAGTCACTTCAGTCGTTTTTGAACCACAACCCGTCGAGAATCGCTCAACGTGGGCGCTGACGGCGGGAACTTTGTTTGCCAGGAATCTCGTTGATGGCTTCAGCCGGGCCCGATACGTGGCGATATAGAGGTCATGCAACCCCTCACGAGTGGCCACGTGTTGACTGCGTCGGCAGGCGCGATGCCACCGCCCGCACCACTCACCGTCACCGACGCGGCGGCCGATGAGGCCGCTGCCGCGATGCTTCTCGCCACCGTTCGCAGGCTGATGCGAGTGGTGACCAGCGAAGAAGTGGTGGGCGCTGTCATGGACGCTGTCCGCGACATGGGTGGCTCCGTCACCCCCATTCGCGGCGCGAACAGCCTCGACATCGATCTCTCGTTCGGCATGGGTGGCCCGTTGCTCGCCGAGGCCGACCGCCCCGAGGTCCAGGCACTGCTGCAGGAGGTGCTGCCAGCTTTGGTCGACGACGCCAGGCTGTCGATCGAGCGGATCGAGAGCTCGCCGGTGACGGACCCTGGCGGCGTGACCGATCCGCTGACAGGCCTCGGCAACTGGACCTTCACGCTTCGTGTGCTCGAGCGGATGACGCCCGGAGACGCTGTTGCGATCATCGACCTCGAGAACCTCAAGCAGATCAACGACTACTTCTCACCGGCCATGGGCGATCAGGTGCTTCTCAGCTTCGCCCGCACGTTGCGCCGCGTGGCGCGCGCTGCGGATTCCGTCGGCCGCGTCGGGGGCACCGAGTTCGTGTGGCTGTTCCGCAATGCCACGGCTCTCGAGGCCGAATCAGCACTGCGCCGCCTGCGCAGCACCTGGGAGACCGAGCGTCAACAGGAGGTGACGTTTGCTGCCGGCGTCGCCGCAGTGACGGTTGCCGGTTCGAGCGAGGCCTACATCTACGCCGCAGACGCGTTGGAGAGTGCAAAGCGGGGCGGTTCGAACCAGACGTTCGTCAACCGCTAGCTGTACCGCCCGTCGCGCCGGCGTCAAGCGTTGTCGGGAGCTACAGGGATTCGATAGCAGGCCAGAACGCTGTCGACCACCGCGGACACGAGCTCTTCGGTGACTCGCTGCCTGCGCACGAGCTTGGTGTAGACGAGCGGGCCGGAGATCATGGTGACGAGCAGATCGACGTCGAGGTCGTCGGGCAGTGTGCCGCGCTCGACGGCGCGTTGGATGACAGCAGTTGCAAATCGGCGGCGCTGTTCGGCCTGGGCGCGCACGAGCCGTCCGAGCTCCGGATCGCGTTGAGCGGCGTCCATCAGCGAGAGCATCATGTCGCCGAGGCGGCCTTCGTACGACGCCTTGGTCATCCCGCTGAAGCACGAGATCAGATCGTCACGTAGGGAGCCGGTGTCGGTGACCTCGGGAATGTACGTGCAGGCGTGCACGGCCTCCACCATGAGCACTTGCTTGCTGGGGAAGTGGCGGTAGATCGTGGTCTTCGCGACACCCGACCGGGTGGCGATCTCGTCGATCGACGCACGCTCCACGCCTACTTCGGCCACCAGGTCTGCGGTGGCGTCGAGCACCAGCTGACGGACTCGTTCGCTGCGCGAAGGCGTGGGCTCGATCACAGGACGCAATCGTAGCGTCTTTGGGGGCTGATTCATACAACCTGGTTCCGGCAAAGGGTAATCAGGTTGTGATTGGTCAGGGGCCATCGCTACTATGCCGTAGCGTTCTTGTTAGGAGGACCAATGAGCAACCCCCCCGACTCCACCGCGGCGAGCACACCGATCGAGATCGATCCCGAGGTCTACGCGCGGCGTTGGAAGATCCTCACCGTGCTGTGCACCAGTCTAGTGGTCGTCATCGTGGGCAACACGGCTCTGAACGTGGCGCTGCCGACCCTCGCCCGCGAGCTCAACGCGTCGCTCTCCGAGCAGCAGTGGATGGTCGACGCGTACGGCCTGGTGTTCGCCGGGCTACTGCTCACCGCCGGCACTCTTGGTGATCGGTACGGCCGCAAGGGCGCCCTGCAGTTCGGTCTCACCGTGTTCCTCGGCGGCTCCCTCTTCTCCGCGTTCATGAACAGCGCCACGGCCATTGTGGTCGGCCGGGCCATCATGGGCTTTGGTGCGGCCTTCATCATGCCGGCCACTCTGTCGATCCTCACCAACGTGTTCCCGCGCCACGAGCGCGGCAAGGCAATTGCAGTGTGGGCGGGCATCTCCGGCGGTGGAGCGGCGATCGGACCGGTCGCCAGTGGATTCCTGCTCGAGCACTTCTCCTGGGGATCGGTGTTCCTGGTCAACGTGCCGATCGTCGCCATCGCGCTCGTCGCCGGCTACGTCCTGTTGCCGAAGTCTCGCGATCCCGAGCCCGAGCGGCTCGATCCGACGGGCGCCCTGTTGTCGATTGCCGCGCTGGGTGCGCTGGTGTACGCGATCATCGAAGCGCCACGTCGGGGTTGGGCCAGCGGCGACAGCCTGCTGTGGTTCGGACTGGCTGCCGTGCTGATCTCCATCTTTCTCCTGTGGGAGCTGCGCAACACCACGCCGATGCTCAACCTGCGCTACTTCCTCGATCCGCGGTTCGGCGTGGCCGCCGGTGTGATCACACTGCTCTTCTTTGCGATGTTCGGGTTCTTCTTCCTGCTCACCCAGTACTTCCAACTGGTGCTGGGCTACGGCACCCTCGAAGCCGGAGTCAAGCAGTTGCCGTTTGCCGCCGTCATGATCGTCTGCGCACCGCAAGCCCCGCGGTTGGCCGCCAAGTTCGGCGTCAACAAAGTCGTCGCCACCGGTGTGCTCGGCGTCGGTGCGGCGATGGCCCTGTTCGCCTTCGTTGGTACTGGCACGTCGTACCTCAAGTTGGCGCCGATCGTGATGGTGATGGCAGCAGGTATGGCCATGGCCATACCTTCGATGACCGGTTCGATCATGTCGTCGGTTCCGCTCGGCAAGGCAGGCGTCGGGTCGGCGATGAACGACACCACCCGAGAGCTCGGTGGCGCATTGGGTGTCGCCGTCCTCGGCAGCCTCGTCGCCGGGCGCTACGACGCGCGGCTGGCACCGTCGCTCTCGTTGCTCCCGGAGTCACTCCGGGGCAAGGCAGGCGAGAGCCTTGCCGGCGCCTTGCAGGCGGCACGCGAAACGGGCGGTCCGGCCGCCGGCAAAGTCGCCGACGGAGCCCGCGGCGCGTTCGTCTCCGGCATGCACCTTGCCGCAGTGGTCGCTTCGGTCGTAGCAGTTGTTGCCGCCGCCATCGTGTACCGCTCGTTGCCGGCGACCAACCCGCACACGGTCGTGCAACCGGTGGTCGCCGACACCGAAGACGGCTACATCGCCGAGCTCGGGCCGGTCGTCTGACGCCTCACGGCACTTCGGCTGCGGGTGCGGCAAACTGGGCGTTGTAGAGGTCGAAGTACGCACCGCGCTTGTGCAGCAGTTCTTGGTGGGAGCCCTGCTCGACGATGCTCCCTGCTTGCATCACGAGGATCAAGTCTGCATCGCGGATCGTCGACAGACGGTGGGCGATCACGAAGCTCGTTCGTTGTGATCGCAGAGCAGCCATTGCTCGTTGGATCAGGACCTCGGTGCGCGTGTCGACCGAGCTGGTGGCCTCATCGAGGATCAAGATCGTCGGGTCGGCGAGGAAGGCACGGGCGATCGTGAGCAGTTGCTTCTCACCGGCGCTGACGGTGCCACCCTCGTCGTCGATGATCGTGTCGTAGCCCTTGGGCAGCGAGTGGACGAAGCGGTCGACATACGCTGCCCTGGCCGCATCCAGGAACTGCTCCTCGGTGCAATCCAGATTGCCGTACCTGATGTTGTCGCGGATGGTACCGCTGAACAGCCACGTGTCTTGCAGCACCATGCCCACGGTTGCTCGCAGGTCGTGTCGGGTCATGTCGGCGATGTTGTGGCCATCCAACGTGATACGTCCACCATCGAGTTCGTAGAAGCGCATGATGAGGTTGACCAGCGTGGTCTTTCCGGCGCCCGTGGGGCCGACGATGGCGATGGTCTGGCCGGGTGCGGCGACGAAGGAGAGATCGGAGATCAAGGGGTTCCGGGGATCGTACGAGAAGGCGACGTGGTCGAACTCGATCCGGCCACGGGATTCGAGATCCACTGGGGCGACCTCGGGATCCTCGCTCTGCTCCGAGGCGTCGAGGAGCTCGAAGACGCGTTCGGCCGAGGCGACGCCCGACTGCAGCACGTTGGCCATCGACGCCAACTGGGTCATTGGTTGCGTGAACTGCCGTGAGTACTGGATGAACGCCTGCACATCGCCGAGGCTCATGGCCCCCGACGAAACACGCAGCCCGCCGATGACCGCGATGGCCACGTAGTTGAGGTTGCCGAGGAACATCATCGCCGGCTGGATGATCCCCGAGATGAACTGGGCTCCGAAGCTGGCCGCGTACAGCTCCTCGTTCTTGGCGCGGAACCTCTCCTCGACCTCGTGCCTCCGGCCGAACACCTTCACCAGGGCGTGGCCGGTGAACGCCTCCTCGATCTGGGCGTTCAACGTGCCGGTGTGCCGCCACTGGGCGACGAAGCGCGTCTTGGAACGCGCGGTCACCAAGCGAATGATGAGGAACGAGGCGGGAATCGTGATGGCTGCGACGGCTGCCAGCACCGGCGAGATCACGAACATCATCACCAGCACGCCGACGAGCGAGAGCACCGAGGTGAGCAGCTGGCTCAGTGTTTGCTGCAGGCTCTGGGAGATGTTGTCGATGTCGTTCGTAACACGACTGAGAAGATCACCACGCGCCTGGGCATCGACGTAGCTGAGCGGGAGCCTGTTGAGCTTGTCCTCGACATCGGAGCGCAGCCTGAACACCGTGCGCTGAACGACGCCGGCGAGGGTGTACGACTGGAGGTACGCCAGGACGGCCGCGCCGACGAACAACGCCAGAACGGTGAGCAGCACGCCGCGCAGGGCTGGGAAGTCGATGCGACGGTGACCGCGGATGGCGTCGAAGATCAGATCCGTGCCGTGTCCGAGGATCCTCGGACCGAGCACCGTCAGCGTCACGCTCAACAGGGCGAAGCACAACACCGTGACGGCCCGGACTCGCTCGACGCGCATCCGCCCCAGCAGACGCTTCGTCGATCCACCGAAGTCCTTCGACTTCTCGGCGGGCATTCCGATGGCGCGAAATGGGCCGGGTGAGGCTGTGGGGCGGGCCTCCGGTGGGCGGATCACTGGCGCCTCGTCGGGCTCGTGGTCGGCGCGCACAGCGGTTGGTTCGGAGCTCATGCTGCCTCGTCGGCTGTCATCTGTGACTCGACGATCTCGCGGTACGTCGGGCAGGTGTCGAGCAGTTCGGCGTGCGTGCCGAGGCCGACCGAGTGGCCGTCTTCGAGGACGAGGATCTGATCGGCGCGGATGATCGTCGACACTCGTTGGGCGACGATGATGACGGTGGCTTCAGCCGTGTGCGGGGTGAGCGCGGCACGCAGCCTGGCATCGGTGGCCAGGTCGAGCGCAGAGAACGAATCGTCGAACAGGTAGATCTCGGGCTTGCGCACGAGAGCGCGGGCGATGGCCAACCGCTGCCGCTGGCCGCCAGAGACATTGGAACCGCCTTGGGCGATGGTGGCCTGCAGTTCGCCGGGCATCGCGCGGACGAATTCGGTGGCCTGGGCGATCTCGAGGGCGGCCCACAACTCGGCGTCCGTCGCCTCGGGGTCTGCGAAGCGAAGGTTGCTGGCGACGGTGCCGGAGAAGAGGTAAGGCTTCTGAGGGACGAGTCCGATGCGACCCCACAGCGTGTCGGGATCGAGGTCGCGCACATCGACCCCGTCGACGAGGACGGCCCCAGATGTTGCATCGAACAGACGGGGGATCAAGTTGAGGAGCGTCGTCTTTCCGGATCCGGTGCTGCCGATGACGGCCGTGACCTGACCGGGTTCGGCGCGCACGGAGACGCCGGTGAGCACGGGGGACTCCGCTCCGGGGTAGTGGAAACCCACGTTGCGCAGTTCGAGGGTTCCGGCAGAACGGATGTCGGTGATCGGGACCTCGGCGGGGACGACCGACGACGGGCTGTCGAGGACCTCGACGATGCGTTCGGCGCACACCGCGGCGCGGGGGACGAGGATCACCATGAAGGTCGCCATCATCACGGCGATGATGATCTGTGCCAAGTAGCTGAGGAAGGCGATGAGCGCGCCGATCTGCATCTGCCCCTTGTCGATCCGGCCCGAGCCGAACCAGAGCACGGCGACGCTCGATGAGTTGAGCACCAGGATGACGATCGGGAACATGAACGCCTGCAGGCGGCCGGCCACAAGAGCCGTGTTGGTGAGGTCGCCGTTGACGTCGCCGAACCTCTGGGCCTCCGCCGGCTCGCGAACAAAGGCACGGACCACCCGAATCCCCGTGATCTGTTCGCGCAGCACGCGATTGACGGTGTCGATCCGTGCCTGCATCTTGCGGAACTGCGGCACCATCTTCCTGACGACGCTGAGGATGCCGACCACCAGGACGGGGATGCTGACGGTGAGGATCCACGACAAGCCGCCGTCTTCGCGGATCGCCATGAACACGCCGCCGACTGCCGTGATCGGCGCAGCGACGAGGAGCGTGCAGGTCATCAGCACCAACATCTGCACCTGCTGCACGTCGTTGGTGATGCGCGTGATGAGCGACGGGGCCCCGAACTGGCCCATCTCGCGCGTCGAGAAGTCGGTCACCTGATGAAAGATCCCGCTGCGCACATCGCGTCCGAATCCCATCGCCGCCTTCGCCCCGAAGTACACCGCCGATGCCGCGCAGGCGATCTGCACCAAGGTGATGAGGAGCATGAGCCCACCGGTGGACCAGATGTAGCCGGTGTCACCGCGGGCGATGCCCTTGTCGATGATGTCGGCGTTGAGACTAGGCAGGTAGAGCGCGGCGATCGTCTGGGCCGCCTGCAGCACCACGACGGCGACGAGTTGTGGCTTGTAACGGCGCAGATAGGTGCGCAGCAGGCGAATCAGCATTGGGCAGCAGCCCGATCTTGCGAAGCCATTCGGTGCACGGGGAAACGCTAGAGGGGTCGGAACTCACTCACACCGGCGGGCGCCAACAGCCACGGGACAAGTTCGACTCGTACGCATCGTCTGACCCTGTCATCATTGCTGCGTGTTTCGCGAGACGGCTGCGGCGACGTACAACCAGCGGTCGTTCATGGTCGTCGGTCTCGCCGCGTGTGTGGTGATTGCCGCCATCGACATCTCGTCCGACTCACTCGTCCTGATCCCGTTGCTGGTGCTAGCACCGTTGATCGCCTGCTCCGGGGCCACTCAGCGAGGAACGCTGGTGGTCGGCGTGGTTGCTGTCGGCTCTGCGCTGTCGCTTGGATGGATCAACGACGTCGCCGGTGGTCGACGGCACTGGGTAGGCGTGGCGACGACGATCCTGGGCAGCGCCATGGCCGTGTGGTTCGCCAGAACGCGAGAGGTGCGCGATCGTGAGCTCAGCGCTTCCATTCCGATCGTGCGACGAGCTGACCGCCTGAAGGCTGCGTTCGCCACCGGACGCATGGGTGAATGGTCGTGGGACCGACGCAACGGCAGAGTCACATGGGATGCGAACACAGCAATGCTGTTCGGCGTCGCCGATGCCAACTTCGGGGGGACCTACGACGACTGGATGCAACTCATCGACGAGCGCGACCGGGCGATGGTCGAAAGCACGGTGGCGGCAGGAATCGCCCAGCGCGAGCCGTTTCGCTTCGACCATCGATGCCGGTGGCCCGATGGGAGCGTTCACTGGATCGAAGGAATCGGCGAGGTGATCGTTGCCGACGACGGCGAGATCATCGGAGCGTTTGGCCTGGCCGTCGATGTCGACCAACGTCATCGCGACATCCAAGAACGAATCCGGCTCTTGGAGCTCGAGCGCCGCGAGCGCGAGCGCATCGAGTTCTTGGCGAAGATCAACGACGTGCTGGCTGTGTCGGTCGATCTTGCCGAGATCGTGCAGTGGGTGACGACATCGGTGGTGCCCGATCTCGGCGAGTGGTGCGCGGTCGTGGTGGCGATCGACCGGCGTCGCGACCGGCCGTGGATCTCGGTCGCCCACAGCGACCCCGAAAAGCTGGTCTGGGCGGAACAGATCCAGAAGGATCACCCATACGACCCCGACGCCACGTGGGGCGCGGCCGCCGTGATCAGATCCGGGAGGCGTGAAGTCGTCAACGAGATCAGTCCTGCCGTGTACGCCCTGCCGGGTGGCGATGTGCTCGAACGGGCCGGGGTGCGGTCGGTCATCACTGTCCCATTGGTTGCCGCGCTGGGCACGCTCGGAGCCATGCAGCTCATACGCGGCCACCGGAAGCCGCCGTTCGAACCATCCGAGATCGAGCTCATCGAGGAAATCGCCGGGCGGCTGGGCGCAGCGCTCAACAGCGCGATCCTCTTCGATCGGCAGGCTCGCAGTCGCGCCGCCCTCGACACGCTGCAACAGGTCAGCGGGCGGATCGCCTCTGTCGCCACATCCGCCAAGATCATCCACGCGGTGCTCGCCTACGGGTCGGCTGGGATTCGTGCCGATGGCGGCGTGTTGTTCCTCGCCGACGAGGACGGCGAGCTCCAGGTCAAGGAGTCCGTCGGCGCGACCGACGGGGCGACACAGGAAACCCAGCTGCAGGTGGCCCAGCAGGCCATGGACGGCGCATCCGTCGTGGTGACCGATACGTCGCGGGACGCAGCTCACTGCACTGCGGTAGGGGTGCCGTTGCGGATCATGAACCGCATCATCGGCTCGTTGGTGTTCACATTTGACGACCAACGGGAGTTCACCCCCGAGGAGCTCTCGATGCTGATCTCGCTCGGGTCGCGTTGCGCGGGTGCCTTGGAGCGGGCCTCGTTGTACGAGCGCGACCGTGACATCGCCCTCACCTTTCAGCACCGGTTGTTGCCGGCGTTGCCGCGTGCGCCGGAGTGGATGGAGATGGCGGCCAGCTATCGACCGGCCACCGGTCTGGCGATCGGCGGCGACTGGTATCAAGTCCTCGAAACCGCCGGCGGACGCCTGGCCGCGATCGTCGGAGATGCCGTGGGGCACGGCCTCGTAGCGGCTGCGGCGATGGGACAGTTGCGCGCCTCGATCGCCACGGCGGTGGCGACGGATCCCGAACCCGACCATGCGCTCATCGCTGTCGACCGGTTTGCTGCTCAAGGAGCAGACACGATCGGGGCATCGGTCGGCTACGTGCTCTTCGACGCGGACGGACCCGCCCGGTTCGCGAGCGCGGGTCACGTACCAGCCGTCTTGCTACCCGCGAATGGTTGTGCCGTGTTGTTGGAGGGCGGCCGCCGGCCGTTGCTCGGTTTCCGCGTGCCTGACGAACGAGGTGTCACGGCGTCGTTCGCATTCGATCCCGGAGATCTGGTGGTGATGTACACCGACGGGCTGATCGAGCGGCGCTGCGAGACCATCGACGATGGGTTGCGACGACTGCTCAAGGCCGTCGAAGAGGCACGCGGTCTGCCGCCGCAAGCCCTGTGCGACTCGCTGCTCGAGGAGTTGACAGCCGGCCACGACCCTGCCGACGACATCGCCCTGCTGGTGTTGCGCCGCAAGTGAGCGGGCCGTCTCAACGACGGCTCATCGGTGCTTCCACGGACAGACCTGCACCTAGACCTTGCGGGCGAGCTCAGCGGACGATGAGGACGGGTATCTCCGCTTCCTTGACGACCGAGTCGGCAACGGACGGCGCGAAGAGCCTGTCGATCCAACCACGATCATGGGATCCGACGACGATGACGTCAACTGCGTGCTGGCGCGCCGCCTCGAGGATCGCCCGAGCAGGATCACCGACCTCGCCGACCACCTGCGGATTCGGCAGCTCCGCTTCGGTGGCGACGTCCAAGGCAACCTGCATCGCTGCATCGATCGGCGCGCTCTCGACCTCGGATACTGCCGACGCCGGCTCCGATGTCGGCCGGGGAGCGACACCCACGATTCCAGATGGCGCCATGAGCATCGGGTATCCGACACCCCACATCAGGTAGTCACCGCCCCAGATCATCGGTGACTCGTCGGCGACGTTGACGACGGTGTAGGTCGCGCCGTCGCCGAACAACTTGTAGGCAACTCGCGCTGCGTTGAGTGCCTGCTCCGACTCGTCGACGGCGATCAGAACTTGAGTCATGCGCGAACGTACCCGTTGCGGAGAGCGCGCAAACGTCGGCTCCACGAGCCGCTATTGCTCGGATGCCCGCTTCGTGAGGGTGACGCCCTCGCTCGTGAACTCATAACGATCGACGACCGAGCGGAGGATGTTCGCGGCCAGTTCGTCGGGCGCGACATCGACTGGACCGGACTCGAGCCGGAAACGGGCGATCAACTGGTGGTCGTCGAGACGGAACGTGGTGCGGACACGTTCGCCGAGGTGACGCTCTGCGAGGATCGAGAAGACCTCGTCGAGGGCGAGTCGAACATCGTCGATCTCGTCGACGGTGAACCCGGCGTCGGCACCCAGCGAAGCGGCGATGATCCGCACCGTGGAGGCATATCGGGTACGGAGTGGCACGATCACCTCGAAGAGATCGTCGGCGCCGAGCGGCGAGTCGGGTTTGGTATCGGCCATCGATGAAGAACGCTATCCGTTGACGACCCCGTCGGTGCTGGTGCGTGCCGTCGGCGCTGGGGACGGGCTGTTTGGCAAGGAACGAGCCGGGGTAACCCGACCTCGTGGCGACCTTGACCGATTTCGACATCCCGGGCGATGTGTCGCCCGCGCCGCGCTCGACATCGGGCGGTGATCCGTCGTGGCGCCGCCAAAGCCGGTAAGCGTCGTGCTGGTCAACGACTACGAGATCATCGTCCAGGGGCTGGCCGCAATCTTGGCGCCCTACGAGGATCGCGTCCGCGTCATAGAAACTGAAGTCGGAGAGCAGCCGAAGCGGTTCGCCGACGTTGCACTGTTCGACACCTTCGCCGGCCGCCGTCACTCCATCGCACGCGCCAGCGAGATGGTGCACGAGGGTCGAGTCGACCACGTCGTGCTGTACACCTGGGATGCCTCATCGGGGTTTCTCAACCTCGCTGATCGCGCCGGAGTCTCGGGTGTGGTTCTCAAGTCGGCCAGTGGTGAGCTGCTCGTCGATGTCATCGAACGAGTCGTCCAGGGCGAGCGCATCGGTCTCGGAGAACTCCAGCGAGGCCGCCAATCACGTGGCGAGCAAGGTCTGTCGGCGCGCGAAGAGGAGGTGCTCGCCCTGATCGCGCTCGGTAAGAGCAACGGTGAGATCGGACACGAGCTGTTCTTGTCGGTCGATACCGTCAAGACCTACGTGCGACGTCTCTACGCGAAGCTCGGCGTCAACAACCGCGCTCAGGCCGCGCTGTGCGCCGAGAAGTACCACGTTCTGCCTTCGACTCCTGATAGGCGGCGATCGTCGTGAACGGCACGAGCTACCTTCGAGATCGTCGAGGTCGGTTCGAGCGCGACTACGACGGCACCAGTTCGACCTTGCGTGATGCCCGCAGGGATGTCGCCGGTTGGTTGTTGAGTTGCGGCTTCGACCGTGATCTCCAAGATCGAGCCGCGTTGGTCGTCAGCGAATTGGCCACCAATGCAGTGCAGGCATCGCCCGGCGTCGCCTACGGCGTTCAACTTCGGCGCTTGGGCGATCGATCGGCAACTCTCACGGTGACGAGTCACACCGAGTTCCAACGGCCCCCACCGCAACAGCACTGGGGTCCGGCATCGACGGCCGCGACCCGAGGGCGTGGTCTGATGATCGTGGAGAAGCTGGCTGACGGGGTCGACGTTGATCTCCCCAGCCGCGACACCGTGGCGGTAACCGCTACGTTTCGCTCACCGTCGCCGGATCGGGCGGAACAACTGCCGTCCTGCTGGTGAGCTCCAACGCCGCGGCGAGGTGCGCGGAGGCTCCTGGCAGGAGCGTGGTGTGCACGAGATCTGCGCCCGAGAAGCGACCCGCTTCGGCGTACAAGGCCGGAAGATCGATGTTTGCAGCGAGGGCGATGACGGTGGCGGTGTCGGGGCGCACGGCGGTCTTGAACCAGTCGACCCATTCATCGGGGATGCCGACGTCGACGAACTTGGCGATCAGGGCGCCCGCTCCTGCCCCGAGCCCGATGCCCGCGAGCCAGCCGACCGGGCCACCGAGGAACAGCCCGACTAGACCCGTCCACACCGCACCCGACAGGGCCGAGCTACCCGGCTGCGGATCGACCGTTTCTCGAACGTGAACCTTGCCATCGTCGTCTTTGACGACGACGACGGCGTCACGAAGAAGGAGTTGATGCGCCGCGGACATCCGCGTGAGGGCGAGCAGGAACTCTTGCGCTCTGAGAGCGTCGTCGAAGGAGATGCCGAACAGCGCCTCGGTCTGGTCCGTGTCGGCGGGGGTGTTCGTCATGTTTCACTCGTTCCCTTGGAGGCGTAACACCAAACCCGAGCGGGATGGCTCCGACCAGTCTGCCAACACATTTGACGGCGGGATAGCGTGAGGCCAATGGTCGGAGCCAATCTATCTCGCTGCGGGAATCCTTCTTCGTCGCGCCATCGCGCGCCGTCGCGTCACGATTGAGCGTCGCGTCGATGACGGAGCACCTCACCGAGAGCAACGCCGACGACCTCGACGACATCGGGTTGTTCGTCGAGTTCGCGACGACGCGTTCGCGGTCGATTCGCAATCGTCTCGTCGAGCGACACATGGGGCTCGCCGCACACATCGCCAAACGGTTCGGTCGGCCTGGCGGCACGGAGGAAGATCTTCGGCAAGTGGCGATGCTCGGCCTCGTCAAGGCGGTTGATCGATTCGACCCTGGTTACGGAGCACCGTTTGCCGCATTCGCCGGCAGCACCATCGAAGGCGAGTTGAAGCGGCACTTCCGTGATCACAGCTGGGCCGTTCGGGTACCACGCTCGGCCAAGGAGTTGCACCTCATGGTGCGGCGTGCTACCGACGATCTGGTCCAGAGGTCGGGTCGGTCGCCATCGGTCGAAGACATAGCCGCCTATCTCGGCCTGGAGCGCGACGACGTGCTGCGTGGCCTGTCGGTATCAGCAGCTTCACGTGTCGGTTCTCTCAGCGCCGCCGGCAGCGATGCAACATCCGACACTGCGCTCGATCGCGTCGGTGCACTTGCCACCGAAGAGGCCGGCTTCGAACACGCCCTCGAGTCCGACATCGTCGAACGGCTGCTCGCTCGGCTCCCCGAGCGCGAGCGTCGTATCGTTCAGCTCCGTTTCTTCGAGCAGCTCTCGCAAGCCGAGATCGCCGCGGCGGTCGGAGTGTCGCAAATGCAGGTTTCGCGACTGCTGCGAGCCTCGTTCGAACGGATGCGGGGATGGATGAACGGCGATGACGACGACGGCCAACTGGACTGAAGCACGGCGCGACCTGGGTGAGCGATGTCACCCGCGCGGGTGAAGATGAGTCGTCAGGTGTGAACATTCCCAGTTCAGCGAGTACGGTTCCGCCCATGTCCGAAATGGGGTCGCAACTCGAGATCTCGGCCACTGCCGACGGGTGGACGCTGAGTGGTGAAGTCGACGCCCACACCGCACCGTCGCTGGCCACAGCCGTGGAAACGCTGCCTGCCCGCGTCGTCACGATCGACATGTCCGGGGTGTCGTTCATGGACTCGAGCGGTCTCCGCGTGTTGATGGATGCCACCAGTCGAGCCCGCGACGGCGGCGGCGATCTCATCGTGGCTCGCCCCTCGGCCGCTGTTGCCAGGCTCGTGGAGATCAGCGGGCTCAGCGAGCAGTTGCGTCTCGACCGCTGATCGACCCGAGCAATCGGGCAGCGATGTTTGCAGTAGGAGCCACGACGCTCCTCGGTAGCCAACCGCACCCGATCGCTCGTACCGTGATGGGATGGACAACGTAGGCAGCGTGCGGCGGTCGATCCTCGATCTCTCGATCCTCAACGAGGGTCAATCGAGTGGCGACGCACTGCGGACGACGTCGGCATTGGCGCGGCGAGCCGACGAGCTCGGGTACACCCGCTTCTGGGTTGCCGAGCACCACAACATGCCCAGCGTCGCCTGCACCTCGCCGGGCGTGCTGATCGCCCATCTGGCTGCGATCACGCCGAGGATTCGTGTCGGCTCCGGCGGGGTGATGCTCCCCAACCACTCGCCGCTGGTTGTCGGTGAGCAGTTCGCCATGCTGGAGAGCCTTCACCCGGGGCGCATCGACCTCGGGATCGGTCGCGCTCCTGGCACCGATCAGCGAACGGCCGCCGTGCTGCGGAGATCGTCCGACTCGTTCGCCGAAGACGACTTCCCTCGTGATCTCCTCGATGTGATGGGTCTGCTCGGCCAACCGCGAACCGCGAACGGCATGTGGAGGCAGTTCACCGCGACACCCGCGCCTACCACGTCGCCTGAGGTGTTCCTGCTCGGCTCGAGCGGGTACAGCGCCCAACTCGCCGGCCATCTGGGGCTGCCGTTCGCCTTTGCCCACCACTTCGACACGGGTGGCACCATGCAGGCAACAGAGTTGTACCACCACACGTTCCAGCCGTCGGAGGCGCTCGATGCGCCGTACATGATCGTCACCGCGAACGTGCTCGCCGCCGACTCGAAAGAGGATGCAGATTGGCATTCGGCTCCCAGTCGCCTCGCGTCTCTCGGGCGTCGCACCGGGCGATTCATCCGCCTGCCATCGCCACACGACGCCGCGATCAATCCCGATCTGGACGAGGCCAACCGCCTGCCGAGCAGCCGGATCGTCGGGGAGATCTCGGTGGTGATCAGGGAGTTGGAGGAGCTCGTCGCCCGCACCAACGCCAACGAGATCATGGTCACATCGGTTGCCCACGACTTGTCTGCTCGCATCCGCAGCATCGAACTGCTCGCCGAGCACTGGCCAACCGGAACTGCCCAGCCGACCTGATTCGCGTCGATGGCCCGGCTCTGTCGAAGCGGGAGCCGTCCGTTCGTCGTATTCGCGAGTCGGTGCCGACAGCACCCCGACCAACGGAGGACATCATGCCCAACCCAATCGCCCACGCCGAGATCCGTTCCAACGATCCCGATGCAACCCGCGCCTTCTTCGACGGCCTCTTCAAGTGGACCTTCCCCGATGGAGTGTCGTTCGCCCTGATCGCCGATGCGGCCGACCAGGTCGTCGGCCTCGCCCAGCAGGGTTAGCGTCCCTCGATGGACGATTCCAAGATCTGGCAGATGATCCATGGCGAGCGTGCGTCGGTGGCCGAGATGCTGACCACCCTCACGCCGAGCCAGTGGGCCGAGCAGTCACTGTGTGGCGGCTGGTCGGTACGTCTGGCTGCTGCGCACATCGTGACGGGTGCCGAGCAGACGACCGCGCACTTCTTCTGGCGGATGGCAGCAACCGGCTTCCGCTTCAACAAGATGATCGACGTCGATGCTCGTCGACTCGGCACCGCCTCCACCAGCGAGATCATCGAGCGGCTGCGCGCCCGGTTGACCACCACCAATCGCCCGCCCGCACCCGTCATGACGATGCTCGGAGAGGTCGTCGTTCACGGCGAAGACATCCGTCATCCGCTCGGCCTGAAGAGCACGATCGGCGAGGAGGCGTTGAGAGCTTGCCTGGAGATGTACAAGACCGCCAGTTTCCCGGTCGGCACCAAGAAGCGGATCGACTCGCTGCACCTCGTTGCCGACGACGTGGGATGGTCTCACGGTACAGGTCCTGAGGTGGTCGGGCCGGGTGCCTCGATTCTCCTGGCGATGACGGGACGTCCGGCAGGCTTGGACGATCTGTCCGGTGAAGGCCTCACAACGTTGCGTCAGCGAATGCACCAGTCGCCCTGACGGGCAACGGTCCGCTCACCGCCACGATGACCGGCAACTACTCGTCGGGATCGCGATGGCGCGCCCCGGGTTGGTCGTCACGCGGGCTCGGTCGTGCTGTCGCGAACGATCAGCTCTGTCGGCAGCAGCACGTGGCGCACTCGACTGCTCGCACCCGTTCGAGCGCGCTCGATGGCGGCGGTCAGCGCGGCCGCTGCAGCGTGGCCCTTTGCTGCCACGTCCTGGCGCACGGTCGTGAGCGCGGGGCGCATGCGTCGGGCGAGGGGATTGTCGTCGAAACCGACGACGGACAGATCCTCGGGTACGCGTAGGCCGCGTGCCTGTGCGGCCTGAACGATCCCGTAGGCGATCACATCGCTGAAGCACAGGATCGCAGTCGGCGGATCGACGCTGTCGAGCAGCAGCGGTGGGGCTTCATCTCCGCCGCCTTGGTCCACCGCTCGTTGCTGGACGACCCTCGGTCTGATGTCAGCGGCATCGAGCGCGTCGAACCACCCCAGCATGCGCTGCTTCTGGACGTGAACCGTCGAGGCTCCGATCGGGTCGGTGACGATTCCCGGCATCGCATCCCGGTTCTGGGTCACGATGTCGATGCGGCGATGTCCGAGGTCGACCAGGTGCTGTGCGGCGGCTCTGGCGCCGGCCCGGTCGTCGATGTTGATGCTGGCGATGCCGGGCACGCTCACCTGATCGACGTACACCAGTGGCAGCTTGCGCCGTTTGAGCCACTCGATCGCCGTCGACTCGGTGTTGCAGGAATAGACGAGAGCACCGTCCATCGGCACGTCGCGTGCCGGGACCACGTTCTGCTGATCCGACGCGGACAGCAAGGTGAGGGAAAAGCCCGTTGGGGCGAGCTCTTCGGCGATGGCTCCGAGGAACGTCGTGGCAACCTCATCGGTGAACGCAAGACTCAACGAGTCGGTGAGCAGCACCCCGACCGCACCCGCCGTGCCCCTCGCCAGAGCACGCGCCGCCGGATCAGGACCGGCGTAGCCCAGCTCCTCGGCTGCCATCAGGATGCGCCCGCGGAGATCGGCCGATAGCTGGTCGGGTCGGGAGAACGCGTTCGACACCGTCATACGACTGACGCCGACTCGGTCGGCGATCGTTTGCAGCGTCACTCGCACCATCCCCTGATTCTGGCCCATGATTCTGGCCAGGATGGTCATCGAAACCTAGGGGGACGTGCATTCCGCGGCGTATGGGGCCGGGCGGATCTCGCGGATCTGCACGGTGGGGCGGCCGATCTGCCGGCGCAGGTAGGCACCCGCACGCCGTACGCGGTGGCGCGGCTCGGTGTGTGGCTCCACGGGGGCATTCGGTAGAGCACTGTTGGCGAGGCCGCGAACCGAGCCTCTCGAGAACATGTGGGCCACGGTCATGAACGGTTCCACGACTTCCTCCAATCGTCTAGAGTTACTATATCGGTACAGTATCTCTATCGACTGTACCGGTCAAGTAATTACCGATCAGGTGTGACGAACGGCTCGCCTGGCTACTGAGACGCCCCGCGGGCCGGCATCGAGTCGGCTGGTTGGCTGAAGTTGTCGGGAAGGGTGAGCTGCTCGCGCGCTCGCTCCTGACGCACGGCGGTGACGACGACTTGCAGCGCTCCCGACACGGGGACTGCCAGCAGTGCCCCGACGACACCGAACAACTCGACTGCCACCAACACGCTGAGGAGGATCACCAGCGGGTTGACGTTGACCTTGCGAGCCATGATCCATGGATAGATCAGGCCGTTCTCCACTTGTTGATAGACCACGAAGAAGATCACCGAGATCACGCCCGCCGTGGGGTTGTGCAGATAGGCGGCGATGACGCACACCACGGCGCCGAGCGTGGCACCCACCATCGGGATGAGGTCGGCGACGGCGACGAACAGGGCGAGTACAACAGGGCTGGGTACGCCCAGCATGAGGAGGCAGCCGAACGCAGCAACGCCAGCAATCACGCTGACGATCAGATTGCCGATGACGTACCCGCTGACTGCGGCAGCCGCGTCGGTGGCGATCCGTTGCGCCGGGGCACGCCGTCGAAGAGGGATGATGTTCATCGCTGTTCGGCTCATTGCCGCCGACTGAGCAAGGAACAGGAACGTGATGAGCGTGATGGTGACGAACGCAAACGCGGCGCTGGCCACTGCTTGGGCGGCCTCGAATCGCGAGTCACTCAGCTTGGCAGCCGCTCGAGTGAGCTTGGCTTCGTTGCTCTTGACGTAGCTCTCGATGTGGAGCCGTTGGACGATGTGCCCGACCGGCCCTTTGCCGTTGGCGGCGTCGTGGACCGTGCCGGGCAGGTCGGTGATGATCGTGACGAGCTGCGTTCTGACCGGCATCACGAACAGGGCGATCACGCCGAGCGAGACGAGCAAGGTCGACAGCACCACGACACCCGTGGCGAGTGTGCGCCGGCCGCCGAGGCGGCGATCGACCCGGCTCACGAGCGGGGCGAGGACCACCGCCATGAAGCCGGCAACCGCGATCCACATGAGGATCCGCGCCGCGGCCAGGAGGACGACGATCAGCACGTAGGTCAGCAGGACGACACCTACCGTCGCGATGATGGTTCGCCATGGCACATCCGACCAGGTTGCGACCCGACCGGGGGTGTTGGTCTCGACACGATCTTGGTTGGTAGGTACGTTGGTTCCTGGGATGTAGAGGCCGTCGCGCTTCGGCGCCTCCGTCATGTTGTGCACGGTTCAAACCTTCCCTTCGACTCAACGGTTGAAACGGCAGCGTGGCTATCTGATCAGGTTGCCGACCACGTTGATGACCACGCCGACGATGACGGTACCGAAGAGGTACGACAACAGCGCATGACGAATCACGGCACGACGAATGGTGCGTTGGGCAATGCCGGTGTCGGAAACCTGGAACGTCATGCCGACAGTGAAGGCGAAGTAGACGAAGTCCAGATAGTCGGGCGGATCGTCCAACTTGGAATTGTCCAACTTGGGGAAGACGATTCCTCCAGGCGGTGCGCTGTAGTAGAGGTGTGCGTAGCGCAGGGCGAACAGGGTGTGGACAGTGAACCAGGACAGGAACACCGTGAACACGGCGACGCCGGTGAGCACCGAAGACACGACCCCAGCGTGAGTTCTGGCGTGGCCCAGGCCGAGGACGACTCCGACAAGACTGACAAAGCTGGCAACGACCATGATCAGGTTGACGGCCGCCCGGCTGTCATCCTCACGGGTGGTCACCTCCTGCGTCGATCCGGCGTCGAGGACCGACATGAACGCCCACACTGACCCGGCCACGAACGCGGCGGCCACATCCCAGCCCGCCAGCACACTGAGCTGCCACGGGAGGAAGAAGGCTGTTGCCACCGCGGTGCCGCCGCCGAGCACAGCGGCGATCAGCAGACGCCGGCGCTGATCCAATTGGACCGACGCTGTTGCGAGGCGGTTCCCGTGAGACATCACTGGGTGCCTTCGAAGCGGCATACCCGCAGCGTACTTGGGCGGCTTCGTCGCCGGTTTAGACCTCAGGTGCATCGGGTACACCGCTGGCGCAGGTCGTCCATCGACTGTTGACCAGATCCCAAATCATCTCCCAAGGAGAAGTGTCATGACGTTCACTGAAGGTCCTACTCACGAGCGGAGCGACGTCTTCGTTCAGCCTCCGCAGACGTCGGCCGTTGTCGAATCGCCCGTCGACGAGGCGCCTGTCAGCCAAGTTGTCGTGCCGGCGGTGTCGACGGGCAGCGGCCAGGTGCGCACGGCCTACGCGTCGCGCTACGCCCCCGACGCGGTCATTGCTGCGCTGGCCGGTCTGGTGCTGTTGGTCGTGGGGCTGATCGCAATCGTGCGCGGGGGCTTCGACGGCCCCATGTCGACCCCCGTGGTCAGCGTGCTCGGTTTCACGCATACGACGACTCTCGGCCTGATCGAGATCGGCATCGGCCTGTGTCTGCTGCTGAGCGGCGCTGCACGTTCCCGAACGGGAGAGGTGTTCTTCGGGGCGGTCCTGGGCATTGGCGCCTTCGTCGGCGCAGTTCAGACCGAATCGTTCAAGAAGTCGCTGGCGCTCGAGTCTGGCATGGCCTGGCTGGCCGTGTGCGGTGCGATCGTCGTGGTGTTGTCCGCGATGCTGATGCCTCGCTTTGCTCGGCAGTCGACCACCATCTCCAACGTCTGACACCACAGGCTGCAGCGCCCGCGTCGCGACTCACGGTCGTGGCGCGGGCGTCTCGCGTGCACGACCCCGATTCGTGCACACTGTGCGAAAGTTGACGCATGGATGGAACTGCGCCTCCGGCGGAGCCGTGGCTGCGTGATGCCGCCGACGTCGCCGCGGAGTTGGCCACTGATCTCCGAAGCGGGCTGACGAACGTCGAGGCGACGGCCCGTTTGGAGCGTCATGGGCAGAACCGTCTCGATGAAGCTCCGTCGACATCGGGCTGGCGCAGGTTCGTGTCCCAGTTCATCGATCCACTCATCTATCTGTTGTTGTTCGCGGTCGTGGTGGCCTTCGTCGCCTGGCTGCTCGATGATCGCAAGGGCGTTCCCTACGACGTGATCGTCATTCTGGCGATCGTGATCCTCAACGCCGTTCTCGGTTACGTGCAGGAAGCGCGCGCCGAGCATGCCGTAGCCGCGTTGCAACGAATGTCGGCGGTCTCCGCTTCTGTGCGCCGTGACGGCCGCGAAGAACGCGTTCCCTCCGCCGATGTCGTGCCAGGCGATGTGCTGGTGCTCTCCGAAGGAGACGCCGTTGCGGCCGACGCCCGGCTTGTGGAAGCTGGGTCGCTGACGGTCGCCGAAGCATCGTTGACCGGCGAGAGCGAACCTGTGCTGAAGGCCACGGCCGCACTGAGTGCCCCGACTGGGGTTGCCGATCGCATCAACATGGTGTTCAACGGAACGGCGGTGACCCGCGGGCGCGGCACGGCTGTGGTGACCGCGACCGGCATGAACACCGAGATGGGCACCATCGCCCTGCTCCTCGGTCGTACGGAGAAACGCCGCACGCCTCTGCAACGCGAGGTGGATCTGATCGGGCGCATGCTGGGTGTGGCCATCGTGATCATCGCGATCGTCGTGATGGGCGCGATCCTGCTGACCGACGACGTCAGGCATCTCCACGACCTCATCGATGTGTTGCTGATCGGGGTCTCGCTCGCCGTCGCCGCCGTTCCGGAGGGCCTGCCGGCGATCCTCTCGGTCGTCCTCGCTCTCGGCGTGCAGCGCATGGCGCGACGGCACGCCATCGTCAAGAAGTTGTCGTCGGTGGAGACGCTGGGCGCGGCCTCGGTGGTGTGCTCCGACAAGACAGGAACCTTGACCAAGAACGAGATGACCATCGAGACGATCGTCACCGCCTCGGCCGAGGTGACCCTCACCGGCACGGGCTACCAGCCGCTCGGTGAGCTGCAGATCGACGGCAAACCCATGATTGACCCGGTCGTCCTCGAGGAGGTCCGCGCCGTGCTCGGCGGAGGGAGCCTCGTAAATCACGCGGTGTTGCGCGAGACCACGCACGGATGGGTGATCCACGGAGATCCGACCGAGGCCGCGTTCTTGGTCGCCGAGGCCAAGATCGGGCTCACGGATCAGCGAGAGGCCCGCTTCGAGCGGGTCGGCGAGATCCCCTTCACCTCCGAACGAAAGATGATGACCACGCTGGCCGCGGACGCAGATCGAGCGGGTCGCATCGCGGTCGTCACCAAAGGCGCGCCCGACGTGTTGTTGATGCGCTGCACCCACGAACGCGTTGCCGGCGAGGTTCGTGAGCTCACAGGTGGCCGTCGGAGCGAGGTGTTGGCGATCGTCGAGCGGCTGGCCGACCGAGCCTTGCGAACCCTGGCAGTGGCATACCGGGATCTGCCTGATCGCCAGCGACCACTCGAGAACGAGTCGACGGAGCAGGAACTCGTCTACCTCGGAATGGTCGGCATCATCGATCAACCGCGGCCGGAGGCGATCGTTGCGGTGAAGGAGGCGCGCGACGCGGGCATTCGGGTCCTGATGATCACGGGCGACCATCCGCGTACCGCGGCGCGCATCGCCGGAGATCTCGGCATCTCCGAACCCGGTGCCCGCGTGCTGAGCGGAAGCGACATCGAGGCCCTCGGCGACGACGAGTTGCGAGTCGCGGTGAGGACCGTGTCAGTCTTCGCCCGCGTCTCGCCGGAGCACAAGCTTCGTATAGTCGCCGCGCTGCAAGCGGATCAGAACGTCGTCGCCATGACCGGTGATGGAGTCAACGACGCACCTGCTCTGAAGGCAGCCGACATCGGCGTGGCGATGGGCATCAATGGCACTGATGTGACCAAAGAAGCGGCCGACATGATCCTGGCCGACGACAACTTCGCCACGATCATCGTCGCCGTCGAAGAGGGGCGGGCGATCTTCGCCAACATTCGCCGATTCCTTCGGTTCCTGCTGTCGTCGAACATCGGCGAGGTCTTCACGATGTTGTTCGGGGTGGTCTTCGCCGGGGCTTTGGGTCTGAAGGCAACGGGTGAGGTGGTCGCCGTTCCACTGCTGGCGACGCAGATTCTGTGGGTCAACCTTCTGACGGACAGTGCACCGGCGTTGGCGATCGGTGTCGATCCGCCGCCCGACGACATCATGCTGCGTCTGCCTCGCCGACCCGACCATCGGGTGATCGATCGAGAGATGTGGATCGGCATCGTGTGGGTAGGTCTGGCGACGGCCCTGGTCACCCTGGCGGCTCTGGACATAGGTCTCGCCGGTGGCTTGGTCGGGGGTTCTGGCGACATCGTCGAAGGCAGGACGATGGCCCTCACCACGCTTGTCCTCGCCCAGTTGTTCAATGCCTTCAATGCCCGTTCGGATCGGGTCGAGCGCGTTCCACCGACTGTTCACGAACCGCATGCTGTGGGCAGCAGTCGGTGTCTCGACGGTGCTGCAGCTCGCCGTCGTTCAGCTCGGCTTCCTCAACGACGCCTTTGGCACAGCGCCGCTCTCGTTCGGCAACTGGATGATCTGCACGGGGCTGGCCAGCGTCGTCCTCTGGGCGGCCGAGGCGAAGAAGCTGCTCGGACGAGGCCTACGCAGCCGTCGTGCTCGGCACGCGATCGTCGCCTCGACTAGCCCGATTCCGACCGTCGTCGACGACAACGTACGCTGACTCGATGGTCGGCGACGTCGGTGACGACGTCATCCATCAACTGGCGCACGATGCCCAAGCCACGACCGGAGACCTCGTGTGCGCCGGTGATGGTCCACATCTCGGGTGCCAGCAGCTGCTTCGGCGTTGCCGGTGCGCCGCCGACCACTTCGACCTCCCACCAGTGCGGGTCGGCGAAGTTGAAGACGATCTCCACCTCCGAACTCGCGCGTGTGCTCGATGACGTTGGTGACCAGTTCGCTCACGACCAGGGCGTAGTCATCGATGATGCCGATCGTGGCGCCTTGATCGTGCAGGACCTCGGCGATGAACTGGCGAGCTGCCCGCGCGCTCGCGGGAACTGCGACGAAGGTTCTGCGTTGGTTGTCGACGCTGCTGCCCTCCATGTCAATCGCAAGGATCGGCAGGTGTCAAGAAGTAGTCGTCAGAGCCCCAGCTCACTGCGAGGTGGTACCCCAGGTGGAGCCCCCGTTAAACCTGTGGGTCGCCGCCTTGCGGCTCGATCATTCGTTCGGCCTGGCCATTGAGAGCAGCGCACTGACGGCCGCGGAGTCGTCCGCGCCGCCGCGTTCGTCGAGGAGCTCGGCGAGCGACACGCCTCGCGCGTCTGCCTGGTGCACCAGTTCGGCCGCCGCGTCATAGCCAATCCGTGGCGCCAACGCAGTGACGATCGCGGGTGACCGCTCGGCGTTGCGGCGCATACGCGTCTCGTCGACCTCCACCCCGCGGATGCAACGGGTGTCGAGCAGAGTCGTGGCGTTGGCGAGCAGGTGGATCGACGAGAGCAGGCAGCGAGCCGCAACCGGCATGGCCGTGTTGATCTGCAGCGTCGACAGTGTCGCCGCGAAGGTGATCGTTGCGTCGTTACCGACCACCTGGGCGGCGACCTGCTGCACCATCTCCGGAATGACGGGATTGACCTTCCCCGGCATGATCGAACTGCCGGCCTGGAGCGCAGGCAGCGTGATCTCACCGAGGCCGCCGTTCGGCCCGGACCCGAGAAGACGCAGATCGCCGGCGATCTTGTGCAGCGTGAGGGAGACGACCTTCATCGTGGCGCCGACTTCGACGATGACGTCTTGGCTCGATTGCGCCTCGAAGTGGTTGTGCGCCTCGACGAAGGTGAACCCCGTCCGGGAAGTCAGACGTGCCGCGACGGCCGATGCGAAACCGGCGGGCGCGTTCAGGCCGGTGCCAACCGCTGTTCCTCCGAGCGGCAACTCGGCGAGGCGCGGCAGGGTGGCCTTGATGCGCTCGGACGACAACTCGATGCCTCGTGCCCACCCGCCAACCTCTTGTCCGAATGTCATCGGTACTGCATCCATGAGGTGAGTTCTGGCCATCTTGATGGTGTCGGAATGGCGGATCGACAGGTCGAGCAGTGAGACTCGCAGCGAGTCGAGCGCCGGCAGCAGCACGTCGGTGAGCTGTAGCGCTGCGGCGATGCGGGCTGCCGAGGGAAAGGTGTCGTTCGACGACTGGGAGGCGTTGACGTGATCGTTCGGATGCACAGGCTCGCCGAGCAACTCGGAGGCACGATGAGCAACGACCTCGTTCAGGTTCATGTTGGTGCTGGTTCCCGAGCCGGTCTGGAAGATGTCGACGGGGAACTGATCCGACATCTCGCCGTTCACGATCTCGTCGGCGGCGCGGCCAATCGCCTCGGCGATCGGCATCGGCACGATGCCCAGTTCGCCGTTGACGGCAGCACATTCCGTCTTGATCATCGCCAGCGCCTGGATCATGGGCAGCGGTATCTGTTCGCCCGATACCGGGAAGTTGTCGATGGCTCGCTGGGTCTGCTCGCCCCAGCGATGCGCCGTCGAGACGTGTGCAGGAGGAGTGGCCATGGTGCTGCCTCCTTTCGAGTGTGCGCATTGCAAGTGTTCGCCGATGACGCTACCGACTGGTTGATCGGGTGATGGCGGCTGCCCGCGTGTTAGGGCGGGAGACAAATTGGGTACAAAGACGACACTGCCCAGAGCGCGGGGAGAACTCTCCGCCGTGGTGAGACGAAAGTGAGCTTGATATGTCGAATGCCCTGAGAAGCGCTGCTGAGTCGACTGCCCATGTGCTGTCGGATCTGGTCGACGAGGCACGAGACCTGGTCGAAGGGGCCCGCGATCGGATCGAAGATCTGCCACCACTCCGCGACCGCCGGCGGAGCAACAACAGACGATGGGTGGTCGTCGCGCTGGTTGCCGTCGGGGTGCTGGGGGTTGTGTTCGGTCGCTGGCGCCACCGCGAAGTCGCCGAGGTCAGCGACTCGAGCGCGGAGCGCGCCTGATGGAAAAGAGCCTTGCGGTCAGTTGAAACCGGCGCCCTGAGCCTGCGGTACAGCCGTGACGTCGGCGATCCCCTTGACTCGCTTCAGGCGCTTCAGGTGATCGCCGGAATCGGGCCACGCCGGAGTGCGCGTCAGCAGCGTGACGACTCCATCGTGTACTGCGACGTCGGCAAGGGCGGGGTCGCGTCGCAACACCGGATCGGCGGTGACAGCGGCGCGCACTCTGGCCTCGGTGATCAGTTCGGAGACCGGGCGGGTTCGACGTTGATTGACGGCGCGTCGGACGAACTCGGTCCAGCGGTGCAGGTCCTTGCGATTGACCCACGCTGCGGATGCCAGCGCGGCGATCCACAGGGGACGAACTCGGCGGGTGACGACTCGGGGAATCATGAAGTGCCTCTTTCCGGAGGTTGGACTTCGGATTACCCGCTGCGCGGCGCGATCAAACGGTGAACCCGGCTGGTGAACCGGCTTCAGTCCGATGATGGCCGCTCGTCGAGGAGATGATCCCGGAGCTCCGCGAGGCTGGACGTGATCAGGCGGCCGACGTGGACCTGGCTGGTGCCGATCCGTTCCGCGATCTGCGCCTGGCTGAGCTCTTCGAAGAATCGCAGGTACAGGATCTGGCGCTGTCGTGCGGGCAACGTGTCGAGCAATCGGGTGATCACCTCGCGATTCAACACTGCCTCGGTGTCGGACTCGACAATGGGCGATGTGCGGCCGGAGAGATCCAACGAGTGGGCGCGATAGGCGCTGTTCGCTTCCAAGGTTTCGATCACCGCTTCCTCGGGGATCTTCATCCGATCAGCGATCTCGCTCGCACGAGGCGAGCGTTGCAGTTCCTTCGAGAGGGCCTCGCTGGCCGCGTTGACGGCGGGTCGCAGGTCCTTGGCACGACGTGAAACATGCACGCCCCACGTGTGGTCTCGGAAGTAGCGGCGCAACTCGCCCATGATGGTTGGGGTCGCGTACGCCCCGAATGGGACGCCCTGGAACGGATCGAACCTTTCGATCGCGTTGATCAGTCCGATCCGAGCGACCTGCACGAGATCATCGAACGGTTCACCGCAATCGGCGAAGCGCCGTGCCCCCCGGGTAGCAAGCCAGGACGTGCGCTCGGCGATGGCATCGCGTAGCTCCCTCTCGCGGTACGTCGCGTAGCGCTGCAGGGCTTCGAGCAGCCATTCTTCGTCGCCATGCGTTTGGTTGCGCGTCGGGTTCACGTGGTCGACGCGTGAGCTACTGCCGCCCAGATCTGAACGTTGCCGCCGACGAGCTCGATGCCATGCCGGCTGCAGACACCGGCCAGCACTGTTCGGCACAGCACCAAGTCGGGGTGACCGAGGTCGAACTCCTCGACTGCTGTCTGGCCGCGAACGGAGAACGAATGGTCTTCGACGAGGAGCTGAACCTCGATCGGAGCTCCTCTGCCGTGCTCGATCAGCGCCAGCAGCACCTCGCTGACCGCGATCTTGATGTCTTCCGTCTCGTCGATCGTGAAGCCGCCCATCGCGGCGATGCCGCTGGCCGCCAGACGCAGCACACGCGACAATGCGGGATCGGCTGGCAACCTGATCGCGACCGGTCCGATCGCGCTCGGCTCACCCATCGCGGTGTTCGATGGAGAACTGCGCCGTGGTACCGGTGATCTCGAGGAGTCGGAGGACCTCCGAGCCGACGCCGCGCAGGACGACGCTCGTGCCGCGGTCGCGAGCCCGGCGCCCAGCGCCCAGCAGACAGCGAAGGCCGGAAGAGTCGATGAAGAACACATCGTCGAGGTCGATGACCAGCGGGCCGGTCCCGTCCGCCTTCGACAGGGCGGCCTCCAGGATCGGGCCACCCGCCACATCGATGTCGCCGTGAACGACGAGGACACCATCCGGATCTCGGCTGACGGTGAGCGAATGGTTGTCTTCCATCTCAGTCACGAAGAGCCTCCTGCTGGCCGACGAATCGTCCTGTCGTCGCGTCGCTTTCACACGCTAGGGCCACCGTCCCGTCGGCGTCGATCCATGTCGTCACCGATTCAAAACTTTTTGCGGGCGACGTTTATCTTGGGTACGTGTGCGGTATTACCCCCGGCAGTTCGCCATGACCGTCTCCCGTTGAACAACCATCGCCGCAACCCCCGGCGAAGGCGCTGAAACCCCCATCAGCGACCCGAACGTGCCTGGTCCGATCCGTCACGGGCCGGGCACGTTTGCGGGTACGGGCGAGTGCCCATCTTCTTGAGCCACCGGCCGTGGGCTCTCACTGCCTGCCATGGGGTGGCATGGCTCTGTACGGCGATGTGTCGCTCCGAGCAAGCACGGTTGAGACGCTCGGCGACGAGTGGATACACGGTGTGGGGGAGGCGCGGTGCCAGGTGATGCTCGAGCTGGAAGTCGAGACCGCCCATCAGCCAGTGCAGCGCGCTCCGGCCGACCCTGGTTCGGCAATGCACATCGGCGGTCGTGCGAAGCTGGTGGGCGATGAACTCGTCGCCGCGCCGCGGGGCATCGGTCGGGAAGAACTCCACCGGCTCTGCACAATGGGCGAGCTGGAACATCGTGGCCAGCAGTAGGCCGACTGTCCATGAGATCGCCAAGTAGAAGGTGAGTACGACCCACCAACGGTGAAACAGGAATGGCACGGCCAGTGCCCAGCTGAAGTGGACCAGTTTGCCCGCGGCGAGCATGGCAACGTCGCGCTTTCGCGGCTGGCGGGGGAAGTGTTGGCGCCCGATGCCCCGGTTCTTCAGATCGATGAAGTCGGAGATCAAGAACCACTGCAGGGTCAAGAAGCCGTACAGCACCCACATGTACATGTGCTGGTAGCGGTGCCAGGGGTGCCATGGCTGAGAGGGTGCGAGGCGTGCGAAGGGAGCCTGATCGATGTCGGCGTCGACGCCGACGACGTTGGTGTTGCCGTGATGCAGGTTGTTGTGCTTGAACCGCCAGATCCACGAACTGGCCCCCAGCAGGTCGCCCGTGTACCCGGCCAGCCGGTTGACGAGGCGCGAGGTGCTGAACGACGAATGGTTGGCATCGTGGAAGACGCAAGTTGCCGCGGCGGTGAGGGCGAGCACCAAGACGACTGTCGACAACAACTTCTCCACCACCGACGATTGCGCCACGACCAGCGACCAGTAGCTGCCGAGAGCTAGGACGGCGATGACGACGGCTTTCAGGTGGATGAGCCGGCGTGCCACTGTCAGCTCCCTCGCCGACGGGCGCATCGCCGCGGTCAACAACTCTTGGTCGGACGCGGAGACAAGTCGCGGTGCCTCGATGGTCTGCATGGAACCGTTCCTTTCAACAGTCGGTCGAAACCGCCTGCCGAGGATTGGAGCGGGCACGCCACGTCATCGATGTGGCAGGGTCACGCTACCGTCACTTGCAGGGTGTTTCGCCGTATCGCCGATCGTCCGCGTTCCGGTGTAGCGTGGTGAAATCAGCGTCTGATCCGGCCGAGACCATTGCCATCTTCGCTCTGTCCCGGAAGGTGGCACCCATGAACACAGTGGCAGCCGGTCTCACCGTGCTCGGTCGTGGCACTTGAACATCGAGCAGGCAACACGGTTCGCCGTAGCGTTCGCCGCCGACATCGCCAAGTCGCCGACGCCGCGCCTCTGTACCGTGTGTGCCGATGTGCTGTCGGTGAGCGGTGCTGGGATCACCGTGATGAGCGGTGGGCAAGCCGGCCCGGTCTGCGTGTCGAACCAGCGCGTCGCGGCGCTGGAGGACTTGCAGTTCACGATGGGTGAAGGCCCGTGCCGCGACGCGTACCGCAGCGGCATTCCGGTGCACGCTCCTAGCTTCGACGAATCAGTCGTTGCCCGCTGGCCGGCCTTCGTCGACGTGGCCCACGGGAGCGGGATCAGCTCGGTCTTCGCCTACCCGCTGACGATCAGGGGCGCGAGGGTGGGTGTGCTCACCCTGTACCAGGACGGCGAGGGGCACCTCACTGCCGCGCAGCAAGACGACAGCCTGGCCATCGCTGGCATCCTCACCGAGACCGTGCTGAGCCTGCAGGACGCTGCTCCCGTTGGAGAGCTCGCCGCCGGGCTCGAGGGTGTCGTCTACAACCGGGCACAGGTTCACCAGGCATCGGGAATGGTCGCCGTCCAGTTGGGCGTGCCGGTTGCCGAGGCGCTGCTGCGGATCCGGGCTCGTGCGTTCGCAACAGACCGCCCCATTGGGCTTGTGGCGAGCGATATCATTGCGCGGAGGCTTCGTTTCACCGAGGATGGCGGCGAAGCCGCGGGAGGTGTGTGATGGTGCGATCCGACGCCGAACTACGGTCAGCCGAGCGTCAAGCGCTGACCTCAGCAACCTTTGTCGAAATCGTCGACACGCTCGTCGACAACTTCGACGTGATCGAGGTGCTCACGCTCTTGACTCGCCGTAGCGTCGAGCTTCTCGGAGCTGCCGCCGCGGGCATCCTGCTCGCTGATGATCGTGGACAGCTTCAAGTCATCGGCGCGTCGACCGAAGCGGTGCAACTTCTGGAGCTCTTCCAGATCCAGAACGCGGAAGGTCCGTGCCTCGACTGCTTCCGCACGGGCGCGCTCGTATTCAACGACAACTTGGAAGGCGACACGCCGTGGCCGCAGTTCGCAGCCGAGAGCGTGCACATTGGCTACGTCTCGGTGTGTGCCGTTCCACTCCGTCTGAGGGAGTTGACCCTCGGATGTCTGAACCTGTTCATGTCCACATCGGTCGGATTGCCCGACGCCGAGATCGCTCTGGCCCAGGCACTTGCCGACGTGGCCAGCATCGCCATCCTCCAGGATCAGGCCAGCCGGCAGGCGAAGCTGCGCGAGGGGCACCTGCAGCATGCGCTGATCAGTCGCATCGTGATCGAACAGGCCAAGGGGATGATCGCCGAACGAACGGGAGTCGACATGGATGAGGCGTTCAACCGGCTGCGGTCGTATGCGCGGAACAACAACCGTGGCCTCACCGGAGTGGCCGAAGACATGGTTGGCGGAGCCTTGCCGGTCGACGCGGTGTCGCTTCGCCCGACGCGAACGCGCAACCCGGATCAGCGCTGAGGGCTCGCTTCGGCTGTCACGGCTGCCATGGGCAGTGCGATGGTCACGGTCAGGCCGCCGCCCGGAGTGTCGTCGAGCGTGAGCACGCCGGCCATCGCGGCGATGAATCCCTCGGCGATCGAGAAGCCCAGTCCGACTCCATCGCTCGTCTGATCGTCGCCGAGCCGGTGCAGCGGTGTCGTTGCTCGGGCTCGATCTGACGGGGAGATTCCCGGGCCTCGATCGACGACGCGTATGTGCACGGCGTCGCCGACCCGGGCCGCCTCCACCCGTACTCGCTCGCCGGCCGGATTGTGGTGAAGCGAATTTGCGATCACGTTGGCGAGACTGCGCTCGAGCAACGCCCGATCGCTCATCACCAGGGGCACCGTTGAGGCGACGTCGACCTCGATGTCGTCGGCTCGACCGTGAAAGAACTGCAGCACCGACTCGACGGCGTCGATCACAACCGTCGGCTCGGTCTCGATCGCCAGTGCTCCGATCTGTAGCCGACTTGCGTCGAGCAGGTCGCCGACCAGCCTGTTGAGCCGGTCGGTCTCCTCGTCCACTGTCTTCAGCGCCTCATCGAGCTGGTCGCCGGTCCATTTCACCGAGGGATCGCGAAGGCCTGAGATCATTGCCTTGATGGATGCGAGGGGCGTGCGCAGGTCGTGCGAAACGGAGCGCAACAACGCGGTACGAAGAGCGTCGATGTCGATCAGCGCCGCGGCCTCTGCAGCCTCGGCGACAAGACGCTGACTGTCGATCGCCACGGTGAGCTGGTCGGCAAACGCTCGCAGCAGGCGCTGATCGTCGCTCGACAGCGTGCGGCCGAAGAGTTGAAGCGTTGCCCGCAGGCCGGCATTGCCCTGAAGCGACGACGCCAGCGGCATCGACGTAGTGGGTGCACCCTCGACATCTCCGGCGGATGCCACTGCGGCCAGTCTGTCGGCGTCGCTGCCTGAGATGCGCACACCCGCGAGGCCGAACGTTTCGCGGAGCAGTTCGACGAGCTGTGGCAGTGGATCAGGGTCGGCAGCAAGACTGGTCGTCGAACGGGCAAGGGCCTCAGCTTCGAGACGCGCTCGCCGGGCCTCGAGGGACCGACGCGATGCGACGTCGACCAGGGTGCCGACGCCGAGCGCGACGGCGACGAAGATCAGCAGCGCCGTGGCGTTTTCGCCCTCGGCGATGGTCAGCGTTCCGTACGGAGGGACGTAGAACCAGTTGACGAGCAGGGAGGCTCCGACCGCGGCGACGGCCGCCACTGTCTTGCCGCCCAGCGCGGCGAGCGCTACCACGAGCGCCAACGCGACGAGGAGCTCGGTGGACAGGGCGATGTGGTCGCGGAACGGAACCGTGACGACCATCAGCAGCGGCAGGCTCGCGGCAGTCATCAGCGAGGCAGCGATCAGACGGCGGCGATCCAGCGGTGCCGGAGCACGCAGTGGTGACGAGGTGTGCAGTTGCTGATCACCCTGGTGGGCGATGACGTGAACGTCGATGTCTCCGGCGAGTCGTGTGACGCGGGCGACGAACGATCCGTGGATCATCTCGTGCCAGCGGCTGCGCCGCGTTGCACCGAGGACGAGCTGGGTGGCCTTCTCGCGCCTCGCAAACTCGACCAGCGATTCGGCAGCGTTGTGGCCGACGGCTTCGTGCACGGTCCCGCCGAGCTCGACGACGAGGCGACGTTGCAGGGCCAGAGCATCGGTGTCGTCGACGGTGAGCCCGTCGTCGATGGCGACGTGCACCCCGAGAAGCGCGCCTCCCACGCGCCCGGCCATCCGCGCCGCGCGACGGATCAGGTCCTCGCCACCGGCAACGCCAGTGATGCCTACGACGACCCGCTCGCGCGTCTCCCAGGTGTCGGCGATGCCGTGCGCGTCGAGGTAGCTGTGCAGCGAGTCCTCGACACGGTCCGCCAACCACAGAAGTGCCAGCTCGCGGAGCGCGCTCGAGGTTGCCGGGCCGGAAGTAGTTGGCCATGGCGACGTCGATGCGCTCGGCCGGGTAGATGTTCCCATGGGCGAGTCGACGACGGATCGCTTCCGGCGACATGTCGACCAGTTCGATCTGGTCGGCCTGGCGAACGATCGCGTCTGGCACCGTTTCGCGCTGAGTGGTGCCGGTGATGCGCGACACGACGTCGTTCAGCGACTCGAGATGCTGGATGTTGACCGTCGAGATCACGTCGATGCCGGCATCGAGCAGCTGCTCGACATCCTGCCAGCGCTTGTCGTTCTTCGATCCCGGCGCATTGGTGTGCGCGTACTCGTCGACGAGAACGACTTGCGGTCGCCGCGCCAAGATGGCGTCGAGGTCCATCTCCTGCAGCGTCGTGCCCCGATACTCGACTTGCGTGGGAGGCACTACTTCCAGGTCGCGCAGCTGCGCCGCCGTCTGATGGCGACCGTGCGTCTCGACGACGCCGATCACCACGTCGGTTCCGCGCTCCTTGCGGCGAACGCCTTCGCCGAGCATCCGGTACGTCTTGCCGACTCCCGGAGACGCACCGAGGTAGATGCGCAGGGTTCCGCGGGCGCCCATGGCCTAACGCCTGGTGGTTGGGGTCATGCCGGTCACGTCACGAGGTCGTCGAGCGCCAGGTTCAATTCGACGACGTTCACGCCGGGATCCCCCAGCACCATGAGTTGCCGGTCATCGGTGTACTTCTTCACGAGCCCAGCGACGATCGGTGCGTCGATTCCGCGCTCGCGGGCGACGCGTGCGATCTGAATTCTCGCATTGGCAATCGAGATGTGAGGATCCAGTCCGGATCCAGAAGCGGTGACCGCGTCGACTGGCACGAGGGCATTGGCCTCGAGGCCGTTCTCCTTGCGGTAGGCGACTGCGCGCGCCTCGATCGCCGACAGCAGGTCGGGACTGAGCGGACCGAGGTTCGAGCCCGAGCTGGCGGAACCGTCGTATCCGGCCCCTGCCGCCGATGGACGTGGGTGGAAGTACTGCGGTGCGGCGAAGTTCTGGCCGATCAGCTTGCTGCCGACGACCACCCCGTCGCGCTTGATCAGCGAGCCGTTCGCCTTGTCGCCGAACGCCACCTGGCCGATCACGGTGGTGAGCAATGGGTAGGCGACCCCGCAGATGAGCGTGAAGACGAGCATGACGAGCATGGCCGGACGTAGTTGACGAAGTAGGGCACGCATGTTCACTTGACTCCCAGCGCGGTCACGATGACGTCGATGAGCTTGATGCCGATGAACGGGGCGACGATGCCGCCGAGCCCGTAGACCAGAAGATTTCGTTGAAGCACGGCCGAGGCTGCTTGGGCGCGGAACCTGACTCCACGCAAGGCCAGCGGCACCAGCGCGATGATGATCAAGGCGTTGAAGATGACCGCCGAGAGGATTGCCGAACGCGAACTGCCGAGGTGCATCACGTTCAGCGAATCGAGTGCCGGCAACACGCCCGAGAACATCGCTGGAATGATTGCGAAGTACTTGGCGACGTCGTTGGCGATCGAGAACGTGGTGAGCGAACCCCGTGTGATCAGCAACTGCTTGCCGACCTCGACGATCTCGATCAACTTGGTGGGGTTGCTGTCGAGGTCGACCATGTTACCGGCCTCCTTCGCCGCCTGCGTGCCGGTGTTCATCGCCACGCCGACATCGGCCTGAGCCAGCGCAGGCGCGTCGTTGGTGCCGTCACCGGTCATGGCCACGAGGTTGCCGCCGGCCTGCTCGCGCTTGATCAGGGCCATCTTGTCCTCGGGTGTGGCCTCGGCCAGGAACCCGTCGACGCCCGCCTCGTCGGCAATCGCTGCAGCGGTCAGCGGATTGTCGCCGGTGATCATGATGGTGCGAATACCCATCGCCCGCATCTGGTCGAAGCGGTCACGCATGCCGGGCTTGACGGTGTCCTTCAGCCGGATCACTCCGAGGATCCGCCACGGCGCGGCGGCCGACGAGCGGTCGATCACGACAAGGGGGGTCGCGCCGTCCTTCGACACCTGCTCGACGATCGGCAGCACCTCGAGGGGGAACGAGCCGCCCTCGGCCTCCACGAAGCGACGAACGGAATCGGCTGCACCCTTGCGAAGGTGGCGACCGCTGCTCATGTCCATGCCTGACATGCGGGTCTGGGCCGTGAAGGGTACGAGCACGGCGTTGGGGTCCTCGACGATCGTCAAGCCGAAGTCGCGAACGGCCAGCTCGACGATCGATCGTCCCTCGGGCGTTTCGTCGGCCAGCGACGATACGAGTGCTCCCTCGGCGAGGTCCCGCGCCCCAACCCCCGTGATCGGGACGAACTCCGAAGCCTGCCGAGATCCGTAGGTGATCGTGCCGGTCTTGTCGAGTAGCAGCGTCGTGCAGTCGCCGGCCGCCTCGACCGCACGCCCGGACATCGCCAGCACGTTGCGCTGTACGAGTCGGTCCATTCCGGCGATACCAATTGCCGAGAGCAGACCGCCGATCGTTGTCGGGATCAAGCAGACGAGCAGCGCAACGAGCACGATGATGCTCTGCGGCGCGCCGGAGTAGATGGCGAACGGCTGCAGGGTCGTGACCGCCAAGAGGAAGATGATCGTCAGCCCGGCGAGCAGGATCGACAAGGCGATCTCGTTCGGCGTCTTCTGCCGGTTGGCGCCTTCGACCAGTGCGATCATGCGGTCGAGGAACGTTTCGCCCGGCTTGGCGGTGATGCGCACGACGATCTCGTCGCTCAACACGCGAGTGCCACCCGTAACTGCCGAGCGGTCACCACCGGACTCACGGATCACAGGCGCCGATTCGCCGGTGATGGCCGATTCGTCGACCGTGGCGATGCCCTCGATGATCTCGCCGTCGCCAGGGATGATCTCGCCGGCGACAACGATGCACAGGTCGCCGACCTGGAGTGCCGACGACGCCTTCTGCGTGGTCGTTCCATCCGGCATCCTGATCGTGGCGATCGTGTCAGCGCGCGTCCTGCGGAGCGCTGCTGCTTGGGCCTTGCCGCGCCCTTCCGCCATCGCCTCGGCGAAGTTTGCGAAGAGCACGGTGAACCACAGCCAAGCGGCCACCAGCCCGGCGAAGGCGTTCTGCCTCGCATCGCTGTCGGAGAGGTCGCGGATGAACAAGTAGGTGGTCAACACCGACCCGACCTCGACGATGAACATCACCGGGTTTCGCATCATCGTGCGCGGGTTGAGCTTCCGCAGCGCATCGATGGTTGCCGTTTTGACGATCGCCGGATCGAAGATCGACTTCGAGCCCGGCGCCTTGGTGCGGACCTTGGGAGCACGCGGCTCGGGGGAGTGTTGCAGTGTTGCGGTCATGGTTTCCTCACTGGATCAGTCACGGTCACAGCGACAGATGCTCGAGAATCGGGCCCAGCGCAAGAGCTGGGAAGAACGTCAGTCCGGCCACGATGGCGATGACACCGACGATCAGCAGGCCGAACAGCGGTGTGTGGGTGGGCAGGGTGCCGCTGGTAGCCGGCACCTTCGGCTTTGCTGCCAACGACCCACCGACAGCCAAGGCCGGGATGATCAGGAAGAACCGTCCGATCAGCATGGCGATGCCCTGCGTGACGGTGTACCACTGGGTGCCCGTTGCCTGATAGGCGAAGGCCGAACCGTTGTTGTTCGATGCCGAGGCGAAGTTGTACAACACCTCGGACAAACCGTGGGGCCCGGCTTGATAGGTGGCGGCGCTCTTCAGCATGATCGAGGCTGCGGCGAACGCCAGCAGGGCGACGGGCATCGCCAGGATGTACAGCGTGATGAGCTTCATCTCGGGCGCCTGAATCTTCTTGCCGAGGTATTCCGGCGTTCGTCCCACCATCAAGCCCGCGATGAACACCGCCAGGATGGCAAAGTGCAGCACCCCCATCAATCCCACACCGACACCACCCGGTGATATCTCCCCGAGCATCATGTGCGCCATCGGAGCCATGCCGCCGAGGGGCGTGAACGAATCGTGCATGCAGTTCACCGAGCCATTCGACGTCCCGGTCGTCGCTCCAGCCCAGATCCCGCAGGCCGAGCTGCCGATGCGCACCTCTTTGCCCTCCATGTTCCCGCCGGACTGATACGTCGAGCTCGACTGATCGACCGACAAGGTGGACAGCTT
Organism: Ilumatobacteraceae bacterium; assembly: GCA_963720775.1. GTDB lineage: Bacteria > Actinomycetota > Acidimicrobiia > Acidimicrobiales > Ilumatobacteraceae > JAENVT01. The sequence goes on from CAVRGR010000006.1 coordinate 665,613, forward strand.
CGGGTTGCCATTGGTCTCCGCCAACATCGCGAATCCGGCGAACAACACCAAGATGCCTGCCATGACGGCGATGAGCAGCCGACTCTGCCGCTTGTCGCCAACCAGCCGCCCGAAGGTCACGACCAACGCGAACGGGATCCAGAGGATGGCGAACAGCTCCATCATGTCGCTGAACCCGGTTGGGTTCTCGAACGGATGTGCTGAATTCGCGTTGTAGTAGCCACCTCCGTTCGTTCCCAGCTGCTTGATCGCTATCTGGGAGGCGACGGGGCCACCGGGGATCGCTTGTGTGGTGATATCGGTCGACTGGTCGATGGTCGTCGCCGCGGTGTTGCCGTGCAGGTTCTGGACGACGCCTTGTGACATCAGCACGACCCCGAAAACCAGTGCCATCGGCAGCAGGATGCGCACGACCGTACGGGTCAGGTCGACCCAGAAGTTGCCCAGATTGCGGGTGCGGGTGCGGGTGATCCCACGGATCAGCGCGATGACGATCGCAATGCCTGCAGCGGCTGACACGAAGTTCTGAACCGCCAGGCCGAGCATCTGGGTGAGATGGCTCATCGAAACCTCACCCGAATACCACTGCCAGTTGGTGTTGGTGACGAAGCTCACGGCGGTGTTCCACGAACCCCAGGGAGTGACGCCCGCACGGTTGGTGGGGTTGAACGGGAGGCTTCCCTGCAAACGTTCCAAGCCGTAGAGCACCAACAGCGAAACGAGGCTGAACGCGACCAACGCCAATGCGTACACGTTCCAACGCTGCTCGCGCTTGTTGTCGATACCACACATCCTGTAGACGAACCGCTCGATCGGGTTGAAGAACCTGTCGCCGGGTGCTGTGCCATCCTCTCGGTAGCCGTAGACGTCAGCCATGTACCGGCCCAGCGGCGGCACCGTCACCACCAACAGGACGATGAGCACGAGGCCGAAGACGATTGCTTGCCACGTCATCAGAAGCGCTCCGGGAACACGAGCACGCACAGCAGGTAGATGACGCCGAGCACGGCCAATACGAGGCCGACCCAGTTGTCGGAGGCGTCGGCGATCATGCCTTCGCACCTCCCGAGCCGATGAGGTCGGTGGTGACGAGCTGAGCGCCATCGCCGGGACTGGTTCCCTCGGCCTCCGGGGCCGCACGGAAGTCGTCGGGGCCGATGATCTTGTCGCACCAGTGGACGTAGAGCGCGGAGATCGCGAAGAACGCGATCGTCGCGGCGATGAAGATGACGTCACTCATTGGTGTTGCCTTCCCTGGAGTTGGGGGCGGGCGGCGTGCGCCGGCGCGGCGGGGCCGCAGCTGTTGTTCACGTCAGCCGTTGTACGTGCTCACGACATCCGAAGCAGCAATAGTCACGGATCCTTCACGGACCCCTGGTGGTCCTTCACGTGCCCTTCACGCGCTGCTCAGCGCCGCGCCCGGATCACATGTCGATGGCGTTGCGAGTCGTTTCGACGAGTTCGGCGAACTCGGCCAGCGCGGCATCGCCGATCGATCCGTAGATCGGCAGCAGGATCCGCGACGTGAGCCGTTCCGCTTGCAACCTGGCCTCGCGGGCCCACTCGGCGTCGCCGAACGGGCCGGTCCAGCCGAGGTGTTCGGCCCAGGCCGGCCCGCTGCGCGGTGGCGGCGCGGGCGAAGCGAGCACTGCGTCGAGCGGAGTGATCCCGCATGCGAAGACGGCGATGATGTGGGCTCCACCACGAAGTTCGCGCAACACATGCATCGTGAGCGCGACGCGGGCGTTGACATCGTCGGGTTGGGGTTGCGCACGCCATCCGGCGAACACCGTGCCGATCGAACCGTCGGCGGCGTCGGCGATGCGCCGACCCAGCTCGTCCAGCCTCGACATTCGCGCCGGGTCGAACCTCGACAGCTCGGCAGAACCCCACGAGCAGCACAGTTCTGCATAGGCGTCGGCAACTCGCCGGTGGGTGAGCCCGTCGGGCAGCGATTCCCATGCGGCACGCACTCGATCGGGAGCGATGAAGGCCAGGCCGGCAGCGGCGACATCGGCATCGGCGTCGCCCAGCACTCCAGCCCGCCCGACGATCCACAGATCCGAACCCGACCGCAACCCGAGGTCATCGGCCAATCGGTTGGTGAGAGGACCCGTCATCCAACCTCGGACGAACTGCTGGATCGGCTTGAGCACGCGCTCGACCTGGTCGGCGGTGGTAGCGGTCGTTGTCATCGTCGCGAGACTCCTCGGGATCAGGTGTGGGCTACCGAGGCGACGGTGTCGCACCAGTGGATCCATGCGGCCAGATGGTCGGCCGGAGTTGTGTACCCGCCGCCGATGCTCGACACGCGCAGGTGGGTGGCTCCGAGCTCCTGGAACGCTTTGGCGGTATCGATCCACGTTTGCGGGTCGTCGCTGCTGGAGATGCGCATCCCGCATTCGATGCCCAACGTGCTCGGGTCGCGGCCCGCCGCGGCCGCGTAGCCGCGAAGTCGATCAAGCGCGCCGGCGAGAAGGTCGCCGGGTGGGAACTGTGGCATCCAGCCATCGGCCAATCGTCCTGTGCGCTCGAGCACCTTCTCGACCAGGTTGCCGACGAACGACCCCATCCAGATCGGGATCGGTCGTTGCACCGGCAAGGGATTCAGGCCGACCCGGTCGAGGTGATGCCAGGTGCCGTCGAACGTGACCAGTTCGTTGGTCCACAGTTGACGGAGCACCTCCACCTGCTCTTCGATCCGGCGCCCGCGGTTGGAGAAGTCTTGGTCGAGCGCCTCGTACTCCATCCAGTTGCGGCCGATGCCGACGCCCAAGCGCAACCGTCCTGAGGTCAGCAGGTCGAGTTCGGCAGTCTGCTTGGCAAGCAGCACGGTCTGGCGCTGGGTGCTGATGACGATCGAGGTGGCCAGTTCGAGCCGTGTCGTCACGGCACCGAGGAAGGTGAGGAGCACGAGGGGCTCGTGGCAGGCAACGTCGTAGGTGTGCACCTTCTCGCCGGGTCGCTGCCGATCGGGATGGGCACCGATGACGTGATCGTTGGTCAGCACCGCATCGAAGCCGGCACCCTCGACTGACTGCGCCATCTCCTTGAGGAACGACGGATCATTGCCGATGTCGGTGTCGTTGAGCGTGACGCCAAGTCGCACAACGAAGAACGTAGCAAAGGCAGTGTTCAGCGAGACGGGTCGGCTCGACGTTCAACGCCGAGCGAGCAGACCGAGAAGATCGTCGACACTGTCGACACATCGAACGCCTAGATCCTCGAGCGCGGGCCGCGCATCGATCGGCAAGCTCTCACCCGTGTCCTGATTGAGGATGCCGCCCATGTAGATCTTCCCACCCCAATGCTCACGACGAGCGCCACGGGCGATCCGTCCGCCGAGCGCGAGAGCGTTCCCGTTGTACACACCGAGCACGATGGCGTCGGCGTCTTCTTCCGCGGCGGCCCGTACGATTCCATCGATCGAGCTGTCGGCTCCGAGCAAGATCACCTCGGCGCCCGCCTTCGGCAGAACCCTGGCCAAGGCATCGCGGACGAGGTCGTGCACTTCGAGCACAGCCAGCACGACTCGGACGCCGTCGAGACGTGGAGCAGACTTGCCGAGCCGCTCGGCGAGGCCGCGCACGTGTGAGGCCTTCCATGGCTCGAGTCGGGCGACCTCAGCGGGTGCACCAAGATCGACGCGCCGCTCCAGATCGGCCATCGAGGTGCGCCGCAGGGCGAGCATCACCTGTGCGGCGTCGCGCACATCGACGCCCTCGCCTTCGAGCACCGACAGGGCTCGATCGCGGAACTCGATGGCGTATGCGGCGGTCATCGAGCCAAGCCGTTCGAGGTGTGGCCAGTCGAAGAGGTCGGGCGACTCGCGTACGTCGCGCTCGATCTCGTGCGCCAGCAAGTGCACCTCGACGATCTCCGCAGCACTCGGGATTCGTTCCGCCTCCGTGAGCGGAACCGGATTCACCGCGTGCCCTGTCGGCCGTCGCAATTGGAGGGCGATGTCGCACCTCAACTGCTCGGTGATCGCGTCCGTGTTGTGGGCGCGGTCGCCGGGCCGATGATCGACGGTGTTTCCGTAGATCATCGAGCCAATCGAGTCGCGACCGCGCAGATCGTCGAGGGCGAAGTGAACGACCGCACGACATTCGGGGCTCTGGATCGTGTTGCCGAAACAATGCGCCAGCCGCGCCCCGATCAATGTTTCGACTACGTACAACTCGATCGCGGCCCAACCCACATACGCGCCGAAGTGCGACGCCTGGGTCGCCGAGCCGTCTTCGAGGTTCGAGTGAGCGAGCGCGCCGTGGTCGCGAAGAGCTCCAATCGCTGCCAGGGCGCGTACCGATTCCTGGGTGACGAGCACTTCGTCGGACCCGCCGATCAGGTGGTAGGCGCTGTACTGCCCGAAGTTGCCGATCGTGGTGACGCCCGCGGCGAGCGCTCGCAGGGTGTTCTGGAAGCCGGCAGGGAGGCCGATCATGTAGTCGCCGAGGTGCGGCTGGATCGGCGCCGCCTCGCCAAGTCGTTGCCAGTCGTGGGGGCCGAGGCGCGGGCCCGTCTCTTTCACCGTCAGGTGGCGCTCGGCCTCGGGCACACCCATGGCCCGGTCGAGCGCCAACCCGAAACGGTCGACCGTGTACCCGTGCCCGGCGAGTGCTCCGCTGACCTCGGCGAGCGCCACCTCCGTTGCCTGCCACGTGGAGAGCCCGACTTGCATGTGATACATCAGGCGGCCTTGGTCGCGGCATCGTCGCTTGTACTCGGCCTCGGACCGGGCGTGGTTGGCCCGCAAGAACGCGGTGGGTGGCGGAGGTGGTGGGGCTGCCTCGCGGCCTTCGGCGATGAGTTGCGCGCCGGCCAGCATTCGGGGCACCTGCCAAATCTACATGGGTCGTTGATGGCCTGTCTGAACGACCTGACAAACTGCACTCATGCCGCGCGGCGCGTTACGCATCTATCTCGGTGCCGCGCCCGGCGTCGGCAAGACCTACGCGATGCTCGGAGAAGGCCGGCGTCGCAAGGAGCGCGGCGCCGATGTCGTTGTCGGCGTCGTGGAAGCCCACGGTCGGGCCCACACCCTTGCCCAGATGGGTGACCTCGAGGTTGTGCCGCGCGTTGCCGTCGAATATCGCGGCACGACGCTGCAGGAGATGGATGTCGAGGCGATCCTGCGCCGTCGACCCGACGTGGTGATGATCGACGAATACGCCCACACCAATGCACCCGGGTCGCGGAACGAGAAGAGGTGGGTCGACGTCGAACAGCTGCTCGATGCCGGCATCGAGGTGATCTCGACGTTGAACGTTCAGCACCTGGAATCGCTCAATGACGTGATCAGCCAGATCACCGGAACCACGCAGCGCGAGACCGTGCCCGACGCTGTCGTGCGGCGCGCCGATCAGATCGAACTGGTCGACATGACTCCAGAGGCTCTGCGCAGGCGCATGGCTCACGGCAACATCTACCCGGCCGACCGCGTCGATGCTGCGCTCAGCAACTACTTCCGCCCCGGCAACCTCGGCACGCTGCGCGAGCTCGCGCTGCTGTGGGTTGCCGATCGGGTCGAGGAGTCGCTCACCACCTACCTCGAGACTCACGGCATCGGCAAGACCTGGGAGACGCGCGAGCGAGTCGTCGTCGGTATCACGGGGAGGGCCGGCGGTGACGTGGTGATCCGCCGCGCGGCACGAATGGCCGGCCGGGTGGGCGGCGATCTCATCGGGGTCCACGTGTTCTCCGACGACGGCCTCAGCGTCGACGAGGGGGACGAGCTCTTCGAGCAGCGCCGGCTCCTCAACGAACTCGGTGGCCGGATGCACGAGGTGGTTGCAGGCTCGCCTGCCGAGGGCTTGGTGTCGTTCGCCCACGCCGAGAAGGCGACGCAGCTCGTCTTGGGTGCGAGCCGCCGCCGGCGCGTCCACGAGTTGCTTCACGGTTCGTTCGCGGCCCGGGTCATCCGAGCCGCCGACGGAATCGACGTGCACGTCATCGCTGATCAGGAAGCAGTCGACGCCCCACGGCGGCATCCGGTGAGGCACGACACCAACAGGCGGCGGCTGCTGCTGGCGTGGAGCTCGACGTTGATCGGATTGCCGCTACTTGTTGCGGTGGCGGTGCCGTTCCGAGATTCGTTGGCACTGTCCACGGTGCTGCTGATCTTCTTGACGCTCGTCTTGATGCTCGCGGCCATTGGCGGTCGAGTGGTGGCCGGCATCGCGGCTGTGGTGGCTTCGCTCCTCGTCAATTGGTTCTTCGTCCCGCCTTTCAACACTCTGACGATTGCCGAGCCCGAACATCTCGTCAGCCTCATCGTGTTCGTCGGGGTGGGCATCGCCGTCGGATCGCTCGTCGACATCGCCGCTCGTCGGGCGTACGAGTCGCAACGAGCACGGGTGGAAGCGACGGCCTTGGCGCGGTCGGCGGCGCGGCTGGCGGCGGATCCAGAGGCGTTGCCGGCCCTCCTCGAGCAGATTCGCGACACGTTCGGGTTGGACCGCGTTCGCCTGGTTTCAGATGATGGGGTTCATCGTGGATATGACACGTCGCAAACTGTGGTCAACGCTGAGCCGACGGCGACGCTTCCGGTTGGCGCGTCCCGGGCTACCGGGGAGCAACACGCGCTGGAGTTGTACGGCCGGCAGTTGTCGGGTGACGATCAGCGCGTGCTGCGAGCCTTGGTCGACCAACTGGTGGTGGCCGTCGATCGTTCGCAGCTCGGCAGGGAGGCGGCCGAAGCCGAAGCTCTAGCCGAGATCGATGCGGCGCGCACGGCGTTGCTCCGTGCTGTGTCGCACGACCTGCGAACGCCGCTTGCTTCGATCAAGGCGATGGTGTCGGGGTTGCTCGACGCCGACGAGGTGAAATGGCGTCCCGACCAGGTTCACGATGCGCTGGTGACGGTCGACGAGGAAACCGATCGTCTGAACCGCTTGGTCGGCGACCTGCTCGACGCCAGCAGGTTGCAGATCGGTTCGCTGGCTGTGAACTGTCGGGCGCTGGACGTTGCCGAGTCGATCGGCGTGACACTCGCCGGAGTCGGCGTCACGGGTGATCGGGTCGACGTGGAAGTTCCGGCTGATCTGCCGGCGGCATGCGGTGACCCTGCGCTCTTCGAGCGGAGCCTCGACAACGTCATCGCCAACGCGTTGCGTCATGGCGGAGCTTCCCCGGTGCGGCTCAGCGTCGGCGTCGTCGTCGACGAGATCCACGTCTGCGTCATCGATCGCGGGCCCGGCATACCCGTTCATCTACGCCACAAGGTGCTCGCACCCTTCGTGCAGCTCGGTGATCACAGAACTGCTGATGGCGGTACTGCCGACGGAGTTGGCCTGGGGATGTCGATTGCCGAAGGTTTCCTGCAGGCGATGCACGGCCGGCTCGAGCTCGACGACACGCCGGGTGGCGGGTTGACCGTCACCCTCGTCCTGCCGATCGCCCGGCCGATGGAACGACCGTGATGCGGATCCTGGTGGTCGACGACGAGCGCCAGATTCGCCGCGCCCTCAGCCTGCACCTCGGAGCGCGTGGCTATGAGGTCTTCGAAGCCGACACCGGTGAGCGGGCCCTCCAGGTGGCGGCAACCGAGCATCCCGATGTCGTGCTGCTCGATCTCGGACTTCCCGGGATGGACGGCGTGCTCGTGATCCAGGCCCTGCGGGGTTGGACGGACATGCCGATCATCGTCCTCTCCGTTCGAGACGACGAGCGCTCGAAGGTGCGGGCGCTCGACGCCGGCGCCGATGACTACGTGACCAAGCCGTTCGGGATGGCCGAACTGCTGGCGCGGGTGCGTGCCGTGCTGCGTCGCCCTCCCAACACTCAGGAGTCGAGGGCCGAGGTGACCACGTCGTCGTTTCGCCTCGACCTCGCCGCTCATCGCGCGTTCGTGAACGATGCGACGGGCGACGGTGAGGTTCGGTTGACGCCGACCGAGTGGGCCATGGTCGAGTACCTGGTGCGCTATCCCGGCCGGCTGGTGACCTACCGGCAACTGATCACCGCGGTCTGGGGGCCGACCTACGACCCCGACCCCAACCTCCTGCGCGTCCACATGGCGCACATCCGCAGGAAGTTGGAGCTCGACGGGGCGCGACCGAAGCACTTCATCACCGACTCCGGCATGGGCTATCGCTTCGAAGGCGAGAACTAGCCCGCTGCCCGTCAGGCCGCCGTCAGTCAGCCGGCTGGCGCAGGGACGATCGGCTTGTTGTTGGCGATGTCCTTGCCCAGCATCACCACGACCGTTGCGTCGCCGAGCCGGGCAGGCCCACCGGTGATCCACACCGGTGTTGGCATCCGGGTGACGAGGAGGCCTCCCATGGCGCGGCCGACCGAGGCGGCGACGTCGGCACCGGCAGGCATGAAGTAGACCTTGCTGACGTCGAGCTTCTCCTCCTCGCCGGCGCCGTTCGTCGGCTTGCCGAGGTGGAACCCGAGGTCGCTGAGCTCCTGGGTGAGCAGCGCCGCGGCGCCGGTGACGCCCGACGCGTTGGCAACGATGATCACTGCACCCTCGGTGATCAGAGGGATCGTGGTGCTCGTCGTTGTCGGCGGGATGGTGGTGGTCGACGTTGTCGTTGTGGTGGTCGAGGTGGTGGTTGTCGGCGGGATGGTCGTGGTCGTGCTCGTGGTCGGCGGGACCGTCGACGTGCTGGTGGTGGTCGTTGCCGCGTTGCCCGGACCGAACGTGCACCCGGCCAGCAGTGGGGCGAACGCGATCACAGCAAGGCTTGCGCGTCGCCACCTGGTCGCCATCGCGCCGACAGTACCGCCGCCGATCCCGAACTGAACGGCACCCCGCCACACTCGAAGTACGGGCACGCGGGAGCAACCGGTCAAAGCCCGGTCGACGAATTCGCATCCCCCCGGTGAACCCAACCCGTTCACGCCACGCTTCTTTTGGGCGGGCCGGTGGTCATGATGGTGCCGTCGGGGAGTGTGATGGTGAGGGTGCGGTTCGGTTCGAGCCGGAGCAGCCAGCGGTCGTGGTGGATCTTGTGGTGGTGCTGTTCGCAGACGGGGAGCAGGTTGTCGAGATCGGTGGGGCCGTCGTGTTCCCACCAGATGACGTGATGCAACTTGGTGCGGCTGTAGCGCACGCAGCACCCAGGGATCGCACAGGTGGCGTAGACGGCGCCGAGGGCGCGTCGTTGGGCGCGGTTGGCCAGCCGGGTGCTGCGCCCGCGGTTCAAGTGGCCGGGAGCGTCGATGATGGCACCGTTGCGGACCACGACGGTGTGCACCGCGGCGCGAGTCGCGAGGTCGTCGAGAACTCGTTTGGGGAGCTCCACCGGCAGCCCCCAATCAACCGTTGGCCTGCCGTCGGGTTGCGGTTGGGTGTGATCGACGACCACGACGATCTCGGGTCGCCCGAGTTGCACACCGCCACCGTCGAGGAGCGCTTTCAAGGCCAGGGCGCGCAGGTAGGACTGCTTCTCCAACAGATCGGTGGCACAGCCGTCGGGTTGGCGGTCGTGGAACAGGGCTTGTACTTGGGCTTCGACACGGTTCTCCAACCACAGCATCGTTTCCGGGTCCCACGTCGCCGTCCAGCGTCCCATGCCGGTGGGACGGTCCACCCACGAGTTCAGCCGCACCGCCAGCCGCTGCCGCTGCAACCGGGCGTCGGCGTCACCGTCGCGCTCCAACTGGCGGACCTCGGCACGCAGGGTGCGAGCGAACTCGTCGGGAGTCGAGTGCTCGGCGATCAGCAACAACCGGGGAGCCTGCTGCGCCAGCTGGTTGCGTTGCGCGGGTTCCAACTTCCGCAAGGCGTCGCCGACGATGTCGACGTGGTCACCGGTGACCCGCCCGTCGTCGAGCGCCGTCGAGAACGCTGGAGCCTGGTCGATCACCTCGGCGCGGCGCAGTACCTGCTCCGCCCCGCGTAGCGTCGACCGGCCGGCGTCGGCCAGCGATTTCTCAGGGAACGACGACACCTCGACAACACGACGAGCGAACGCCACTTCGCGGGCCTCGACCCACGACTTCAACCGGCGCAAATCACCAATCGCCGCCTCGACCACGACCCGATCCGCGGCACCGGCATCGAGCGCCCCCACCCGCTCGACCAGCCCAAGGACCTCGCCCAACAACATCCCACCATCATCGCAAAGGGGTGTTGCACAGTGACCCGGTGGTCGGGGGAGACTCAGGAATCGGCAGCGGCGATCGGACGGCCGACGGTCAACTGCGTGGCGACCGCTGGATCGAAGGTCTCACCGAGCTGATGATCGGCGTTGACTCCTACACCGTCGAGCACCTTGGCGAAGAAGCTGCGCGCCGCAGCTGCGAAGACGATGTCGGCGACGTCGTTGTCGGAGAGGCCCACTGCATGCAGCGCATCCACATCGTCTTGAGAGATGGAAGCAGCGTCGAGGGCGACCTTGCGAGCGAACGCCATGACGGCCTTGTCGGTCGGGTCGAGCGAGCCACCCTGGGGGTCGGCCGCGATCGCCAGCATCGTCGGTTCGTCCTTGCATGCGTCGCGAAGGAACTTCGAGTGCGCCGTCGTGCAGTACGTCGACCGCAGAGCCCGCGCAGCCGCGATGGTGGCGATCTCGAAGCGGCGACGATCCATGCCGTCGCGCACGGCGCCGTTCAGCGCCGTCCAGGCGCGCGCCACCTCGGGTCGTGACGCAAACGCTGCCGCGTAGTTCGGCAGGTATCCCCAACGAGCGGTCTGCTCGTCGTACCACTCGCGTACCTCGTCGTCGGCCGCGGCGTTCACAGGGTTGATGAGCACGTCAACCATCTCCTTTCTCTTCGCTTGGTTTCACGCCGAGTGTCTTGGTCATCGATGTGCTGATCACCCGGTAGCCCAGCGAGTCGTACAGATGCCGAGCCCGGTCGTTGAAGCCGAAGACGTTGAGTCCGATCTCGGAATGGCCGGCGTCGACAGCTAGCCGCTCGGCGGCCAACATCGCCGCACGGCCCAAGCCACGCCCCTGATGTGGTTCGTGGATCTCGATGTCCCAGATGAACGCCGAGCCGGGCTTGTCCGAATGGGGACCGAACCAGATCGTGCCGACCTCGGTGCCGTCGCTGTCGAGGACGACCAGCACCGACATCCCCACCGTCTCGAGACCGTCAGGAAGCAACGCGGGGAACTGGTCACGTGCCGCGCTCAACGCCACCTCGAGCGGTTGGCCGGTCGCCTCAGCGACATCGTTCGCGTACGAGACGATCGAATGCTCGCTCCATGCGTCGAACTCGGTCGCCGTCATGGATCGGAAGGTGACCTGGCTCTGGGCGCCATCCGCTGACGTCATTCCCCGATACTACGACCGACGAGCTCAGCGCTCACCCGCCAGAGCCGTTCGGCAGTCTGGTCGTCGTAGCTGCGCTTCGAGGAACGCTTCGGCGTGCTGTTGGCGAAGTAGAGGCCGGTCATCTGTTCGAGATCCGGCGAGGAAGCGACGGTGATCGACGTCATCGAGCCTTGCATCGGCGACTTCATGAACGGCCGCACAAAGGGGACGAGGAGTCGCTGGATGAAGCCGGGATCTTCGGCTCCGAAACCCGTCCGCACGACCCCGGGATGCAGAGCGTTTGCGGTGACGGCGCCGGGTTCGAGCCTCTTGGCCAGTTCGTGGGTGAAGAGCACGTTGGCGAGCTTCGACTGACTGTAGGCCCGTTGCCCGGAGTAGGCCCTCTCGCCCTGCAGGTCGTCGAAGTCGATCCGCCCGGCGGCGTGCGCCGCTGACGAGACGTTGACCACACGCGCCGGCGCGCTCTGTGTCAACCGGTCGAGGAGCAGGCTGGTGAGCAGGAACGAGGCGAGATGGTTGAGCGCGAACGTGTGCTCGAGGCCGTCGGCTGTGACGTGCCGCGTCTTCCAGTATCCGCCGACGTTGTTCACCAGGACGTCGATCCGTGGTAGCGCGCCGAGCACCTCGTCGGCCAGCCGCCGCACCTCGGCCTGCGACGACAGGTCGGCGACGAACGCATCCACCTCACCAATGCCCGCAACACGAATCTCGGCAGCAGCGTCTTGGGTCCGCTCGGGGTCACGTCCGGTGATCGCGACTCGCGCTCCCAACACAGCCAAGCCGACCGCGGTCGCCCTGCCGATACCTCCGGTACCGCCTGTGATCAGCACTGTCTTGCCGACCATCGACTTGCCGCGGTGACTCACGGCACCAGTGTGACGGCTGATCGCGCAGACACGACGTTTCCGGAGAAAGTCGTCGTGGTTGTCGTTTCCGCGCAACGGCCAAACGTCGTAGTCACGTAGCGTCTACCTCGAGGAGCACCACATGGAATACCTGCTGTTCATAGCGACCGATACCGAACCCGACTCATCGGCAGCCGCGGGTAACACGATCGAGGCATGGGTCGAGGAGGGTGAGCGCCGCGGCATCCGCAAGCAGGGTGATCGGCTTCGACCACCGGAAGACGCGACGACGGTGCGAGTGCGCAACGGCGAGGTGCTCGTGACGGACGGACCGTTCACGGAGTCGAAAGAATGGATCGCCGGATACGACATCATCGAGTGCGCGGATCTCGACCAAGCAATCGACTACGCCTCGCGACATCCGATGGCCCGGCACGGTCGGATCGAGATTCGGCCGGTCATGTTGTGGGAGGACTGACGGAAGTCGCAGAGGCGATTGCGGCCGCACATCGGTCCGACTGGGGCCGGATCGTTGCCGGCCTCGTTCGGTTGACCGGTGATTGGACGCTGGCCGAAGACGCTACCCAGGATGCGTTCGCCGCGGCGCTGGCGCGGTGGCCGCACGACGGCATCCCCGGTCGGCCCGCCGCATGGTTGACAACGACGGCGCGCAACCGGGCGATCGACAGGCTGCGCTCGAAGTCGACCGAACAGTCCAAGCTCCGCGAGCTGCGGGTGGAGTTGGAGACCAGGGAGGAACATGACGCCGGCGACGACCGGCTCAGCCTCATCTTCACCTGCTGCCATCCCGCCCTGCCGCTCGCCGCCCGAGTCGCGCTGACGCTGCGCACGGTCGCGGGGCTCACGGTGGCCGACATCGCCGCGGCCTTCCTCGTGTCGGAGAGCACGATGGCGCAGAGGCTGGTGCGGGCGCGACGCAAGATCGACCATGCGCGCATCCCCTATCGCGTTCCACCCGCGGAGCTGCTCGGCGAACGGCTCGACGGGGTGCTCGCGGTGCTCTACCTGGCCTTCAACACCGGCTACACCGACGTCGCCCAACGGAGTGTCGCCGCCACGGCGATCACGCTCACCGAAGCCGTCGTCGAACTGATGCCGCTGGAGTCGGAGGCGCGTGGGCTGTTGGCGCTGATGCTCCTGCAGAACTCCCGGCGGCACGCGCGACTCAGCGACACCGGCGAACTGTTGACGCTCGAAGAGCAGGACCGCTCGCGGTGGAACCGCGGCGACATCGACCGAGGCTCGGCGATGTTGGCGTCCGCGCAGGGCCGCGGCACGTATGTGCTCCAGGCAACGATTGCAAGATGCCATGCCGAAGCGCAGTCCGCAGCGTCGACCGACTGGTCGCGGATCGTCTCGCTCTACGACGAGCTCACGTTGTTGTCGCCATCACCGATCATCTGGTTCAATCGGGCGATCGCGATCGGGATGCGCGACGGGCCCGACGCCGGCCTGGTGCTGCTCGACGACGTTCCGGCGCAGCTCGTCGGGTTCCGTCTCGTGCCGGTCGCCCAAGCCGATCTACTTCGTCGCGCCGGCCGCTTCCCGCAAGCTGCAGCTCGGTATCGCCAGGCCATTCCCCTAGCGACCACCGATGCGGACCGCGCCCTGCTGCAACGTCGCCTCGCCGAGCTCCCCACCTAGCCCTCGGGCCGGAGAGATCCTCCAGCGCCGGCCACAGGTGGGCGGTGAGCTCGCGAAACGATGAGGTCCATCGCGCGCGACGGTACTGTGCCGGCAATGGTGAGTGTCGACGAGGTCGCCGAAATGGCTCTGGCCTTGCCGCAGGTCAGGGAATCAGAACGTCACGGCCGGCGCACCTGGTTCGTCGCCGGTAAGGCGTTCGCGTGGGAACGGGCCTTCAGCAAGGCGGACCTCAAGCGATTCGGTGATGTGCCTCCGCCGGCGGGTCCGATACTCGCGGTGCGCGTCGAAGACCTCGGCGAGAAGGAGGCAGTGCTGGCCGCGCAGCCGACGTCGTTCTTCACGATCCCGCACTTCGACGGATACTCCGCCGTTCTGATCCAGCTGAGGAAGGTTGGCAAGCGTGTCTTGCGAGAAGCGATCCTCGACGGCTGGTTGGCCTGCGCACCACCCCACCTGACGAAGGCATACACGAAGTGATCGGCGGCCCCGTCGGGGTTGGTTGACCCGTGCCGCACTCAGATGATGTCGAGCGCCGTGACGTAGAGGATTCGTCCTGGCCCGGCGTTGACGATCAACACCTGGCTGCCCTTCTCGATCACCTCGGTGCCGTCGACGGATCTGGCGAAGTAGTACTCGGTTCCTCCGCGGATCTGCACGACGACCTCACCAGTGGAGTTCGGTGCGACCTTGCCGGAGACGGTACCCGTCTTGCCGATCAACGACCGCTCAGCCATTGGTACCGCCATCGGTGGGTGCATCGTTGCCCGACGCGTCGGCGACGCCGGTGGGTGCGGGCATCGCCGACCCGGCGCCGGCGGCGCCCTTCGGCACGAGCAGGCCGCGCAAGAACTCGAAACCGGCCATGCCCGACGACGCGACCTCCATGAGCGCGCGGTTCACGCCAGTGGCCCCGTCGAGCACGGTGAAGTTCTGGACGTGGGCGAAGGCGCCTGCCGCCTCGCGAACGATCTCCGGCCAATTCGCGGCGATCGACTGCATCGCCACCGCTTCGGGATTGGTGGCCAACGCCTCGGCGCGAGCATTGATGGCCTTCGCCTCGGCGAGACCCTTGGCCTCGAGGGCATCGCCTTCCGCCAAGCCGACGGCTCGCGCCGCCTCAGCGTTGGCAAGACCGTTCGCACGCGTTGCGTCGGCGTTGGCTTCACCTCGCGCCCGGGCGATGTCGGCTTCGGCGAGACCAGATTCGCGAGTGGCGGCGGCGCGCGCCGCGGCCTCTGCGAGGCCTCTGGCCTTGATGGCGTCGGCGCCGGCCAAACCCGTGGCGCGGGTGGCCGTGGCCTTCGCTTCGGCTTCCAACGTGGTTCGCTTGGCCTGCCCCCCGGCGGTGAGCTCGGCCACACGGCTGGCCGCTTCGGCGGCGGCGATGTCGGCGTCGCGTTGTGCTTCGGCCGGACGAATGATCGTTGCCACCAGAACCTGCTGCTGCTTGGCGGCTTCCGCAATTTTGGTTCGGGATGCCACTGCCGCAAGATGGGGAACCGGCGACCCCAAGATAGGGAACGCTCCCGATGTGGCGATTTCCGATGTTCCGTACCGTGCTGTGCGAGCCGGACCCTCCGGCCGGAAATGGAGAACCAAAATGCCCCGCTACGTTGTGGAGCGAACATTCAACGACGGGCTCGACATCCCGCTCGACGACGACGGCGTCAAGGCCGTCAACTCTGTCGTGGCCACCAACGCCGATCACGGCGTCACGTGGGTCCACTCGTACGTGAGCGACGATCGCCACAAGACGTTCTGCATCTATGACGGACCCTCGCCAGAGGCGATCCGCCAAGTTGCGATGCGCAACGCCCTGCCCGTCGACACGATCACCGAAGTTCGCGTCCTCGACCCGTACTTCTACCGCGGCAAGGGCGCCGGGTCCGATGCTTCGTAAGGTCGTCGCCGCAGCGCTCATCGTCACGGTCCTCGGCGGTGCCGCCGGCGTTGCCTACGCGTCGGGTGGGCATGGTCGCCTCAGCAAGGTGAAGCACGCCACCGCCAAGTACGAGAACTTGTCGGTCGCCCAGAAGGCGGGTTACGGCCTCCTGGTCGACGCCGCCGGCATCGCCTGCATCGACATGCCCGGCATGGGTGCTATGGGCATTCACTACGCGAACGGCGACCTCGTCGGTGACGGCGAGATCGACGCCCTGAAGCCCGAGGCCGTCATCTACGAACCCGAAGCGCACGGGCGCATGCAGCTCGTTGCCCTCGAGTACGTCGTCTTCCAGGATGCGTGGGATGCTCATCACAGCTCACCACCAACGTTGTTCGGTCAGCAGTTCAACTTCACCCCGAGTGGAAACCGGTTTGGTCTGCCGGCCTACTACTCGTTGCACACCTGGATCTTCAAGCACAACCCGGCTGGCAAGTTCGCCATGTGGAACCCGGATGTGAGTTGCAGTCCGACCAAGGGACACGGGCATCAGCACGACGCTCAGACGGCCGACAGCTGACGAGCAGCGGTGGTCGCCGGCGGGGCGACCACCGCTACAGTCCCGCGAATGGATCGATCAGTCGTTCACGACGCACACATGATGATCAACTTGGTGCACCGGTTGGTGTACTTCGTTCCGGAAGCGGGGGAGGAGTACGGCGTGCTCGGAGTGAAGGGCCAAGGCGGCTACTTCGCCTCGCGATCCGCCCCGATGGGTGCGGTTCCCCCCGAGGTGATCATCGCCACCTTCTACAACTTCAGCCCGCTCGCGGTCACGTCGGCCATGCCGGGGGTTTGGGAAGCAGCGTCGCCGGAGGCGCTGCAGGCCGCCCGTTTCCGAGCGGTTCGCCGAGCCCTGGATCGCGTCGGTGTCGAACTATCGAACGAGCAGATCACCGAGGCGCGCACGCTCGCCGATTCCGTGGTGGCGAGTCTCGACCTCGCCGGCAAGCCATTGGCCGCAGGCAACGCGGCTGTCGCTCTTCCCGACGATCCCCTCGTAGCTCTGTGGCAGCAGGTGACCGTGCTGCGGGAGTGGCGTGGCGACGCCCACATCGCTGTGCTCGTGGCCAACGAGATCGGGCCTTGTGAGTGCCTCGTCCTGCAGGTCGCCAGCGGACGCTTCCCACTCCGACTTGCCCAGCTCACTCGGCGTTGGGACGAGTCCCAATGGGCCGGCGCGATCGCAAACCTCGGCGACCGTGGCTGGATGGTTGCCGACGGCACTCTCACCTCGGCCGGTGTCGAAGCCCGGAACCAGATCGAAGCCGATACGGATCGGTTGTGCGAAGCCATCTGGGCGCCCGTCGGTGATTCCGGCGCGGCCCGGCTCACCGCGTTGATCGCTCCGATCCACGCGGCAGTCGACGCGGCCGGCACGTATGCCGCCTTCACCTGAGTCCGCCGAACTCGGTGGAGACACAGCTTGTCGGGAGTGACAGAATCAGGGCCCGAGCACAGAGGGGGTAGTTCATGGCGATGGACTTGGTCATCGAGGTCGACAATCGTCCGGGCACACTTGCCCAGATCGCAGCCGCCATCAGTGATGCCGGTGTCAACCTCGCTGCGGCGACGTGTGTGGGCATGGGCGAGCGTGCCGAATTGCACATCCTCGTGCCCTTCGCCGAAGCTGCCAGGCACGCATTGGCCATAACCCATCAAGCCGTCATCACGCGCGAGCGCGAGGTGGTGGTCGTCGGTGTCGACGACCAACCAGGAGCCTTGGCGGATCTAGCCCGCAAGGTCGCCGAGGCCGGGATCGACCTCGATCTCGTCTACGTCGCTACGAACAACAGGGTGGTGTTCGGATCGAAGGACCTCGCTGGATTGAAGGCGGCCCTCGGTCAGAACCACTGAACGCGTGACCGAGCACGCGATGTCGGGGCGGCGAGTCATCACAGTCGTCGGCTGCCACGCCGAAGGCGAACAGGGTGACGTGATAACCGGCGGTGTGCTTCCGCCTGCCGGCGACACGATGATGAGCAAGAAGTTGACGTTCGAGCGCGATCACGACGACATCCGCCGCCTGTTGATCTGCGAACCACGCGGCTCAGTGGCGCGTCACGTCAATCTCATCGTTCCGTCCACCCGGCCCGACTGTGCGGCAGGCGCGATCATCATGGAGCCGACGGAGTACCCGCCGATGTCGGGCTCGAACACGATGTGCATAGCCACCGTGCTGCTCGAGACCGGAATGATCCCGATGGTCGAACCGGAGACCAGGTTCCGTCTCGACATGCCCGCCGGGCCGGTCGACATCGTGGCCGAGTGTCGCGCCGGCAAGTGCGTGTCGGTGACGTTGAAGAACGTGCCCGCCTTTGCTTTCGCACTCGACGCAGTGCTGGACGTGGTGGGACACGGTTCGATCAACATCGACATCGCCTACGGCGGCATGATCTACGCCATCGTCGATGCGGCTGCGCTGGGCTTCGAGATCGTGCCCGACGAGGCGCGTGACCTTGCAGTGCTCGGCGAACAGATCCGCCTGGCCGCCCGCGATCAGCACCCCGTGGTGCATCCCGAACAACCCGACATCTGCAACGTCTCGATCGTCCAGTTCGCCGGCCCGTTGACTCGTGCTGGAGACCGGGTCAGCGCCCGCAACACCTGCATCGTGTCGCCGGGGCGGTCCGACCGGTCGCCGACCGGCACCGGCACCACGGCGCGCATGGCGGTGCTGCACGCACGTGGTGTGTTGCCGGTCGGCGGCGGGCTGACCCACGCGTCGATCATCGGGTCGGAGTTCCACGGCACGATCGTCGGCGAGACTTCGGTCGGCCCGTTTCCGGCGATCGAGGCCACCATTCGTGGCCGGGCCTGGATCACCGGCTTGCACCACTACTTCGTGGAAGCCGATGATCCTTGGCCGAGCGGTTACGTGCTGTCCGACACGTGGGGAACCTCGACGTCGGTTGCCCAGTAGGGCATCAGGGCTGCCGGCCCGTCCAGGCCACCAACTGGTCGATCGCAGTGGCATCGCTGCTGACGGCGACCGCGTTGGCGAACGGAGGATCGAACTGCATGTTGGCGGGAGCGTTGGCTCGGAAGGCTTCCCAGATCGGCCCGCGGTCGGCAATCGGGAGCGAACGGTGCATCGCGTCGAGCGCCAGTTGGCACACGGCCCGGTTCCAATCCGGAAGCTGGCCAGTGGCCTTGGCGACATCCCACGTGTGCGTCGTGATCTCCGACGTGTAGGTCGCCAACATCTCAGCGCCGGTCAGCGCCGCCCATGGCAGTACGACCGTGCGCTGCAGCAACGAGTCGTCGGCGATCGCGGCGTGCACGTCGGCCGCCCCGGCCTTCCAGTCGGCAACCCAGTCGAGATGCTCGACGACATCGTCGGCCATGCTCCCGGGAGCGAAGGCTTCTTCGCCGCGGCTGATCTTGGCGACGCGGTGCAGCACGAACACGAGATGGTCGAGCACGCCTTTCACGTCGAATTCGACACATGGAGTGGGCAGGTCGAGTTGATCGGGTCGCACACCGGCGATCACCGGTGTGGCGATTTCGATCGCAGTCGCGAACAGTGGCCTCGGGTCGATGGTTGACGTGGTCGCCGGTGTGTGCAGGGTTTGTGTGGTCATGAGGCGATGATGCGCCCCCAAACCGGCCACTGTCTGACCGGTTTGACATGAGAAGATCTGAAGATGCGCGCTGATCGTCTCGTGGCCATCCTGCTGATGTTGCAGACCAGGGGTCAGGTGACGGCCGCCGAGGTGGCGATCGAGCTGGAGGTTTCCGAACGGACAGCACGTCGCGACCTTGACGCGTTGGGGGTCGCCGGTCTGCCTGTGTATTCGATGCAGGGCCGCAACGGCGGCTGGCGGTTGTCGGGAGGCGGCCGCACGGATCTCACCGGATTGACGTCGGCCGAGACGCAAGCCCTGTTCCTGCTTGCCGGCCCGCGAGCGACCACGCCGGAGCTGCGCGCCGCGCTGCGCAAGTTGGTTCGGGCATTGCCCGAACCGTTCCGTGAGCGTGCCGAAGCAGCCTCCGCTGCCGTGGTGCACGACTCGTCAGGCTGGAGCGGCGGTCGGTCCGAACGACCCGCCCCCGTGCATCTCGACGCGGTACAGGATGCCGTGATCGCCGGCCGCCAGATCGTTCTCGGATACGTCGCCCGCGAAGGCCCGGCGAGCACACGCACCGTGCATCCGCTCGGGCTGGCGACGAAGTCGGGCTCGTGGTACCTCATCGCCGACACCGAAGCCGGCCGGCGCACGTTCCGGGTCGACCGCATCCAATCGGTCGAGCTCACCGATGACGCGGTGGTTCGCCCGCCCGGTTTCGAGCTCGCCGACGCGTGGCAGATGATCACGACCGAGATCGAGAACGTACGCACGCCGATCACCGTTCGCGCGTTCGCGGCCCCGCAGGTGATGCCGTGGGTGCGATACAGCTTCGGTACGCGCCTGCGGATCGGTGGCGCCATCGGCGACGGCCGCGTCGAGATCGAGATCCGCAGCCGCAACGAGTACTCCATCGCCAGCGAGCTCGCCGGTTTCGGAGCGATGCTCGAAGTGCTCGAACCGCCGGGGGTGCGCCGTCGATTGGCTGTGCTCGCCGACGAGCTGGCGAGCCTCTACTCGGGTACGGCCGCCTCGGCGAACTCGGCCATCGAGGTGAACCTCCACGTCGGCGACACCTCGCGCGACGGCGTGGCCGTCGCCCCGGTGCCACCCTTGCCGTGACGGCGGTGTATCCACACCGACGGCAGCGCGAAATCGGCCGCTGGTACGTGATCGTGGAACAGGCTCTCGGCAACGTGAACGAGGCGGTCGCGACCGACTCCCAGGCGCTCCAGCTCCTCGAACAGGCGGTCGAAGTGGCCGCGCTGGGGTTTGTACGAGCCAACGTCTTCAGCGGTGATGATCGCGTCGAACTCGACACCCAGCCGTGGTTTGCTGGCTGCGAAGGAAGCCCGATCGATGTTGCTGAGGATGATCAACTTGAACCGAGTGGCCAGCCGTTTCAAGGCCGCCTCGCTGTCGGAAAAGGCCGGCCAATCCTTCACCGACTGCCCAAAGGCGTTTGCATCCTCATCGGTGACCTCGGCGCCCAACTCGGCGCCGACGCGACGGAGCGTTTCACCCAACACGATCGGATAGAGGGCGCCCGGCATGTCGTCTTCCACATGGGTTTCGTGCCGACCGTGCGCAGCGATGATGGCCTCGCCGTCGAGGTCGAGACCGTTCCTGGTTGCCCACGGCTTCAGTGCGTTCGTGATTCCCGTCTCCCAGTCGATCAGGGTTCCGTAGCAATCGAAGCTCATCGCCTCGAAGCGGTCGAAGTCGCTCATCTCGTGCCCTCCGTGTGGTCGCGATAGATCTTGCGTCGAGCTTGCTCGGATCGCTTTCGAACCCAGCAGCCTTCGAGGTGATCGTTGACGAGACCCATCGCCTGCATGAACGCGTAGACGGTCGTCGGTCCGACGAACGACCATCCGCGTCGCTTGAGATCCTTGGAGATCGCTGTCGAGGTCGCCGTCAGCGCCGGTATCTCGGTTGGTGGATCGGTGAACGTGGCGTGCGGCCACATGTAGTCGGCAATCGATCCGAACTCGTCGATCAGTTCCAACGCCCGCGCCGCGTTGTTGATGGTGGAACGGATCTTCCCGCCGTGCCGGATGATGCCCGCATCGCCGAGCAACCGATCGACATCGGTTTCGTCGAACGTGGCGACGACAGCAGGGTCGAAACCGGCGAAGGCGGCGCGGAAGTTCTGCCGCTTGCGCAAGATGGTCAGCCACGACAGACCCGATTGAAATCCCTCGAGGCACAACTTCTCGAACAGGCGGTGATCGTCGGCCACGCCGAATCCCCACTCGGTGTCGTGGTAGGCGATGTAGTCGGGTGTCGAGACACCCCACCAGCAGCGGTCGTGATTGTCGGGACCGGCGACCACGCTCATCACAGCCGCAATCGTGGCACCGTCCACACGTACGATGCGACTCCATGTCAACGCTGCCGTCGTATCGCGAGTTGCCGAAGGTGAATGGTCTGCCTGCAAGCTGGGGGCTGTTGGGTGATGCAGGTCCTGACTACTTCGGTTGTCTGAACCTTCAGACGCCCGACAAGTTGGTGGCCGCGGCGCGACTCGTCACCAGGGGAGCAGTCTTTGCTCTCAACTGGTCGGCCGACCTTCCCCACCCGCCGCTGTTCGGAAGGGGACAGCACATCCACGAGGTGATCGACCGGGCGACCGGTCATGACGACGTGCTGCACAACTGGAACACGCAGTCGTCATCGCAATGGGACGGTTTTCGCCACATCAAGAACATTCCGAACGGCTTCTACGACGGCGTCCCCGACGAGGATCACGGTGTCGATCACTGGGCACGCAGGGGCATCGCCGGGCGCGCCGTCCTCTGCGATGTCGGTCGCTGGCGTGCCGCGCAGGGCCGACCGTTGCAGTACGCCGAGTCGGATGTGATCGAACCCGACGACATCGTCAACACGCTCGCCGCGCAGGGTTCACCGCTCGAGGTGGGAGACGTGCTGTTGATGCGCACCGGTTGGACCGAGTGGTACGAGTCGGAGACCGATGAGGCGACGCGTCTCACCGCGGCCGACCGGGCCACGCTCAGGGCACCCGGCCTGCCCTCCGGCGAACGGACCGCCGAGTTCCTCTGGGACTTGCACATCGCGGCAATCGGCGCCGACAACCCAGGGGTCGAGGTTTGGCCCCAGGGCACGGGGCTGAGCCACGAAACGGTGACCGACGTCAAGACCAATCATCCCGAACGGATGCACGAGGTGTTCGCCCACTCGTTGCTGCTGCCGATGCTGGGCATTCCCTTGGGTGAGATGTTCGATCTGTCGCGACTCGCCGCCGATTGCGCCGACGATGGCCGCTACACCTGTCTGTTCGTGTCGGCTCCGCTCAACGTTCCGCACGGCGTGGCGACGCCGCCGAACGCACTGGCGATCAAGTAGCCGCGCTCACGATCACGGGAATGTCGACCTGATCGATGAGCACGTTGGTTGCCTTGTCGTAGACCGCCACGTGAACCGTGGTCGTTCCGGCATTCGGCAGCGCCAATTCGATCCGGATGACGCCGGCGGGTGGAGCAGGAAGCCCCAGATCGCGCTGATCGACGTTGGCGATATCGGGGTTGTCGCTCGTGATCGACACGGTCACATCGCTGGTTGCGGTGGGCGAACACGTCGTTGTGTCGATCAACTCGACGGATGCCCCGAAGGCGACATCGCCGGTGGGCACGGCCACCGATTCGATCCTGTCGTAGTCGGGGACGATCACGAGCGGCTTGTCGGGCGTTGGTGCATGCCAGGGGTCTCGGGAAGGCCAGCAGCTTCAGCCCGTGCATGTGCAGCGACGACACGTCGACGTCACCCTGATACGCGGTGCCGAGCGGGCTGCGGAAGTACTCGCCGGTCATCTCGATCCATTCACCACCGGCGCTTCCGTCGTACGTCCGCATCTCCGTCGCCCACCAGTCGGTGCCATCGGAGGCGAAGTAGATGTAGATGCGCATCGGCACGCCACCTGCGTCCCATTCGAGCTCCAGCGTCGTGTACTGGTTCCAGGTGCCCGGGTCGCTGTGAACGGAAACGTTGGCCGGCGGCACGAAGGTACGACCACCCGCTTCAACCTTGATCGAAGCTGCGTCCAACTGCACCTGCCCGGTGGCGTAATGGAACGAGCTCGCCGATCCGTCGTCTGTCGACCCGGCGGAGGTGTCCGAGTTGCGATTGGCGATGGCAATCCCGGCGAGCGCCAGCAGCGCCGCGGCGGCCGCGGCGACGAGGATGCGACCGTGTCGGGGTTGGGTGTCGTGCGCGGCCTCGACGACGAGGGCATCGTCGGGCCGCACATGAGGAGGCTCGAGGGAGGCTGCCTGGCGGGCGAGCACATCGCGAACGCGGCCTTCGAGCTCGGTCGAGGTCATCGGGGGAGCTCCTTGGCAAGACGGTCCAACGCCCGGGTGGCGAGGGATTTGACGGTTCCGGGACGGCAGCCGAGGGCTTCGGCGATCTCGGCTTCCGAAAGATCTGAGTGATAGCGCAAGACGATGACTGCGCGTTGGCGAAATGGCAGATGGGCGATCGCGTCGGCGAGCTCATCGGCGCCGAGCTCGACCGTCTCGGGTGCAACCAACAGATGCAGCTTGGCGGCGCCCGTGCGCGAATGACGGTGCCAGTTGTTGCACGAGTTGACCAGCGCCGTTCGCAGGTATGCCTCGGGACGCTCGGCGGACCCCCAGGATCGATACATCTTGGCCAACACGTCCTGAGCGATCTCTTCGCCCGCCCCGGTGTCCTGGGTGAGAAAGCAGGCCAGCCGGAACGCCCACGGCCATGCCTCGGCGAAGAACTGTTCGAACCAAAGCGGCGGAGTTGCCGCAACCGTAGCGATCACACGATGGCTCACATCTTCATCGACACGCATGGAGCCGTGATGGTTCCCTCGACGCCACAAGTTCTCGGGCATCCAGAATTCTTGCATCCCGGAATCGGCGCTACAGCAGGTTTCGTCGAGTCGACTTTGTCGCCCGTTCAGTCGGGGACGAAGCCGATCGCATCGATCTCCAACGCGCAGTCCATCGGCGTTCGACCGGCTTGCATGCGCGTCCTCGTCGGCAACGACTCCTCACTCCGGAAGTAGCTCCGATAGATGCGGTCGAACGCCTCCTGATCCGACTGGTCCTTCAGCCACACGACGACCTTCAAGAGACAGTCCATGTTCGACCCGGCCGCTTCCACCAGCGACTTCAAGTTGTCCATCACTCGCCGAGCCTGGACGTCGAACGGTGTCGCCGGGAACGGGGGGATCGGCCCACCGGCAGTTCTCGCGGCGCGAAGGCGTGATGCGTATTCCTCGTCGAAGGGTGGTAGTCCCGACACGTACACCATGTCGCCGTGACGGATGCAGAGGCTGAACGGACCACCTGTGGTTGGTACGTCGGCGTTGATCACCTGTTTGTCCATGGCCGGCCTCCTCGCCGCGTCGCTCGTTGACCGGTGACCTTATGTGAACATGGCGCGATGCCGGACGATCGATCACTTTCCCCCGCAACCATCGCGGTCACCGCGGGCCGGCCATCGGCACCGGGAGATCCACTCAACCAGCCCATCGTGCTGGCGTCGAACTTTCGCTCCGGTGGCGAGTACTCGCGCACACACGGGACCGAGACGTGGGCTGCGCTGGAGACTGCCATCGGCGCACTGGAGGGCGGGCGGGCCATCTCCTTCTCCAGCGGCATGGCTGCGGCTGCAGCGATCGTCTACGCACTCGCCCCCAAGGTGGTCGTGATCCCGACGTTCAGCTACTTGGGTGTGAGATCGTTGCTCTCCGAGCATGCATTGCAGGGTCACGTGGAGCTGCGGCCGGTCGACATCACCGACACCGCTCGAGTGGTGGCTGCGGCCGCCGGCGCCGATGCCGTGTGGGTGGAGACACCGACGAACCCGACCCTCGATGTCGCCGACCTTCCTGCCATTGCCGAGGGATCGCGCGCCGCCAGCGCACACATGGTGGTCGACTCGACGTTTGCCACGCCGCTGGTGCAGCGGCCGCTCGAGCACGGAGCGGCGATCGTGTTGCACAGCGGTACGAAGTTCATCGGCGGGCACAGCGATCTTCTGATCGGCCTGTGCGTCACCTCCGACGATGGCATCTTCGACCGACTCGTGCAGGCCCGCACGTTCCAAGGCGCGACTCCTGGTGCACTGGAGGCCTTCCTCGCGTTGCGCGGTTTGCGCACTCTGCCCATCCGCCTCGCAGCGATGAAGCGCAACGCAGGTGTGCTTGTCGAACGACTACGCGCCCACCCGGCAGTCGCCGAGGTTCGGTACCCGGGCGACGGTGCGATGGTCTCGTTCGTCGTCGCCGGCGGCGCTCCAGCGGCCGACGCGCTTTGCGCGGGCGTGCGAATCCTTGTGCCGGCAACAAGCCTTGGCGGTGTCGAGACCACGATCGAGAGACGTCAGAAGTACGCAGGAGACGCGCATGTTCCACCTGGCCTGCTGCGAATGAGCGTGGGGATCGAGGATGTAGAAGATCTGTGGGCCGACATCGCCGCCAACCTCGACACCTAGGCACGCGCTTCGACAGTACAGTCACTGCGTGAGCATGGAGCCTGATGACGAACGGATTCACACCGCCGACCTCGTAGCTTCTCTCAACG
Organism: Ilumatobacteraceae bacterium; assembly: GCA_963720775.1. GTDB lineage: Bacteria > Actinomycetota > Acidimicrobiia > Acidimicrobiales > Ilumatobacteraceae > JAENVT01. The sequence continues at coordinate 691,449 of CAVRGR010000006.1, forward strand.
CTCCGCACGACGACCTCGAAAGCCGCGCGGCCTCACTTCGAGCCGGTGCGAACGTTCCGAGTGGCGGCATCTCGTTCGGCAAGCGCGTGGGCGAGGGCACGAGCATCGCCATCGAGCGATTCGCCGACGTGGCGATTCACGATCAGATCATTCACCAACTGGCCGCAGTAGAGGCCGCGTTGGTGCGAGTTGCCGATGGCACATATGGGACTTGCGAAGTGTGCCGGCAGCGCATCGCACCGGAGAGACTCGAAGCCATCCCGTGGGCGGCGACCTGCGTTTCGTGTGCCTAGCTTCCCGAGGTCACTGATGAACATCCGATCCACACCGCTCGACAAGCTCACCGTCACCGTCATCGTCGACAACGAGACCGACACTCTCTCGAGCATCGACGCGGGGATCCCGCAGCTGCCCGAGGTGGTGTCGTTGCTGGGGCGGGTCCCGCCGACCCGTCGACATGACGGCCACGATTGCATCCCCGTGTTCGATCACCTCTGCGTGGCCTGTCACGGCCTGTCCGTGCTCCTGAGCGGCGAGGTCGGCATCGAACGCCACACGGTGCTGTTCGACGCCGGGCCCTACGGCGACGTGTGGGTCGACAATGCCGAGCGACTGGGCATCGACATCGCGACCATCGAGACGGTGTTCCTGTCGCACTGGCACTGGGACCACAGCGGCGGGTTCCCGGTGGTCATCTCTGCCATCACGAGCGCTCGGCGCGCCGCTGGCCTTGACGCTCCGGTGATCGTCGACTTGCATCCCGATCGACCAGACCAACGCGGCATTCGCACACCATCGGGCACCGTGATCATGCTCCCCGAGGAACCGACGCTGGCTTCACTCGCCGACGCTGGAGCGACGATCGAGCTCCACGACGAACCTCATCTGTTCGGCGGTGGGTTCTTTCTCGGCAGCGGGGCGATCGCTCGCACGACGAGCTACGAGGTGGGCCTCGCGGGTCACCATACGTTCCGCGGCGACGTCGGCGAGCCCGACCCGTTGATCATGGACGAACGGTTCCTCGCCGCCGAGGTCCGCGGCCGCGGCCTGACAGTCCTGTCGGCGTGCTCACACGCCGGCATCATCAACGCCTGCCTCGGAGCCCGGTCGCACTACCCCGACCTGGACACCGACCTGGTCCTCGGCGGGTTCCACCTTGCCGGTGCAGTGATGGAGCAACGCATCGACGCAACCGTGACAGATCTCGCCGACCTGGTGCGGCCGCGGATCCTCGCCCCTGGCCATTGCACCGGCTGGCGAGCGAAGGCGGAGCTCGCCAAGCGCTTCGCACCTGGCCGGTACGCCCCGAGCGTGGTTGGCACCAGCTTCTTCCTGAATTCGCCGCCGCCATCCGACTGATCGCGCACGGGGTGCTCAATGGGCGAGAAAACCGAGATCCGCCTTCTGGAGACGCGCCCATTGAATGGGTCGACGTAGCCGAGAGCAGCGCCTCGAACCGGTGTTCTGCTCGCTGGAGGTCGGTGCCGACTGCCAGCATGGCGCCCATGGCTGCTGCGGATTCGACACTCTCGCCGCGGCAGATCAACCGGGCCGTGCTGGCCCGCCAGCACCTCTTGAGCAGGGTCGCCCTCGACAGTCCGACCACGCTGCAACACGTCGGTGGTCTGCAAACGCAGTACGCGCCGTCGGGCTACATCGGGCTGTGGAGCCGCGTCGTCGACTTCGAACGCGACGCGCTCACACAAGCGCTGGACGACCGGTCGGTCGTCCAGGGCACGTTGATGCGGTGCACCATCCACATGGTGGCCACCTCCGACTACTGGCCGGTCTGCGCGGCCATCCGCAGCAGCAGGCGCGAGTGGTGGGTTCGCATCGCCAGGTCGCGCAGGATGGTCGACATCCCCCACGATCGACTGGCCGACCTCTTGCGATCCGAGCTCGCCGACGGGCCGAGGACCTCGGCAGAACTGATCGCCGCGATGGAACGGGCCGGTCTCGCCAAACCGTTGTGGGAAGGCGCCGGCCTGTGGGTCGACATGGTCAGAGTGCCACCTTCCGGCACGTGGGGACGACGCCGCGCGGATCGGTACGCACTGGCCGAACAGTGGATTCCACCCGCAGATGGCGTCTCGGTGACCGACGGTCTTCGATTCCTGCTGACCAGATATCTCGGCGCCTTCGGTCCGGCACCCTTGGCCGCTGCGGCGAGTTGGTCGGGCGTGCCGCGCCCACGACTCGAATCCGTCGCCGAAACGATGGAGCTGATCACCTACCGCGACGAGAGCGGCGCAACACTGCTCGACCTCGCCGGCGCAACGCTGCCGGATCCGAAAACTCCGGCGCCCGTTCGATTCCTGCCGACCTGGGAGGCAACGTTGCTGGCCCATTGCCGCCACTCGGGCATCTTGCCGGAGGAGCTCCGACCCGCGATCTTCCACACGAAGAACCCGCAATCGGTTGGAACCGTCTTGGTCGACGGCTCGGTCGCGGCCACCTGGTCGTGGCGCACCGATCACGTGGAGGTCGACGAGTTGCGACCGCTGAAACCCACCGAGCGGCGACAGGTGGCTCGCGAGGCCGAGCAGTTGACGGCGTTCTACAAGGACTGACCGCGCCGGATGATGAGGTCGGCGACCAATCCGGTCCAGCCGGTCTGGTGAGATGCGCCGAGGCCGCGCCCCGTATCACCGTGGAAGTACTCGTTGAACAGGACGAGGCGGCTCCAGCTGGGGTCGTCGAGGAACTTCTTGTCCGTTCCGAACACGGGTCGGCGACCGCCTTCGTCCGGCAGAAAGATGTCGATCAGCCGCTGGCCCAGGGCGTCGGCGACCTGACCGAGGGTCCGCATCGACCCCGAGCCGGTGGGGAACTCGACGCTGAAGTCGTCGCCGAAGAACCTGGCGAACCGACGGATGGCCTCGATCACGATGAAGTTCACCGGGAACCACACCGGCCCGCGCCAGTTCGAGTTGCCGCCGAACAGGCCGGTCGGCGATTCACCGGGGGAGTAGCCAACGGTGTACGTCATACCGCCGAGCTCGACCGAGAACGGATGATCGCGATGCGCTGCCGACATCGAGCGGACGCCATGAGCGGAGAGGAACTCGTTCTCATCGAGGAGCCAGTGCAACACACGACGCAAACGATCGGGCGACACGATCGACAGCAACCGGCCCTCGCCGTCAGGGCGCTCGTGCATGTGGAACAGCTCCGAGTAATCGGGCCGATGCTCCATGAACCACTCGGTCCGCTCCGCGAACCCGGAGAGCTTGTCGAGGGTCTCGCGACCGAGAGTCGTTGTGGCCGCGAGGGGCAGTAGCCCAACCATGGAGCGCACCTTCAGGGCGATGCGGTCGCCGGTCGTCGTGGCCAACACGTCGTAGTAGAAGCCGTCCTCTTCGTCCCACAGGCCGTGGCTGTACATCGCCTCGGCGATCAGGGCGAAGTGCTCGAAGAACTTGGTGGCCAAGTCCTCGTACGTCCGATCGTGGCGGGCGAGTGTCAGCGACATCTCCAGCAGATCGAGGCAGTACATGGCCATCCACGACGTGCCATCCGATTGCTCGAGTGCACCATCGACGGGCAGCGGTGCCGAGCGGTCGATCGGGCCGATGTTGTCGAGGCCGAGGAAGCCACCTGCGAACACGTTGTTGCCGTCGGCGTCCTTGCGGTTGACCCACCACGTGAAGTTGAGCAGCAGCTTGTGCATCATTCGTTCGAGGAAGTCGAAGTCGTCGCCACCGTCGATCTCGAACACCCGCAGCGCCGCCCACGCATGAACGGGAGGATTGACATCGCCGAACGACCATTCGTACGCGGGCAACTGGCCGTTCGGATGCATGAACCACTCGCGGCACAGCAGGATCAACTGCTCCTTCGCGAACGTGGGGTCGACGTGCGCCAGCGCGACCGCGTGAAAGCCCAGATCCCACGCCGCGTACCACGGGTACTCCCACTTGTCGGGCATCGAGATCACGTCGTGGTTGTTGAGATGCCGCCACCCCGCGTTGCGGCCCAGTTTTCGCGCTGCTGGCGGGGTCGGCTGGCCGGGGTCACCGTCGAGCCAGCGGGGGACGTCGTAGTGGTAGAACTGCTTCGACCACAGCATCCCGCCGAGAGCCTTACGCATCACCACAGCTTCCTGATCCGATGTCGAAGCGGATGTGAGCGCGGCGTAGAACTCGTCGGCGTCGGCGCGCCGGTCGGCCAGCACGGCGTCGGCTGAGGGAACCGGGTTGATCTCGTCGCGATGCAGCCGGAGGGTGATCACCTCGGTGCCGCCGGCGGCCACCTCGAGCTGGTACCAGAGTGCGGCCTTGGTGCCGGTCAGTGCGGGGTTCGTCGTGTCGCGACCATCGACCACGTGATCGTTGATCGCGTCCTTGGGGTGGGCAGATCCGTCGACGTTCCACAGTCGACGCGAGTTCGACTCGTTGTCGCAGAACAGGGTCTGCGCGTTGCCATCACCCGACAGGCGCATGCTCGGCAGGGCGTGGTGGCTCGTGACCAGCGCGTTGTCGGCTGCGGTGATGCCCGGCCTGCGATCGTCGAGCCCCCACGACCAGGTGTTGCGGAACCAGAGGGTGGGTAGAACGTGCAACGCCGCCGTGTCGGGCCCGGCGTTGCGAATGGTCACTCGTGCAACGATGTCGTCGACGTCGGCTTTCGCATAGTCGACCACGATGTCCCAGTAGCGGTCATCGTCGAAGATGCCGGTGTCGAGCAGCTCGAACTCCAAGTCGTCGAAGCCCCGGCGAGCGTTCTCGTCGACGAGACGTGAGTACGGGAACTCGGCCTGCGGATAGAAGTACCTCCATCGCATCCACGAATGAGTGGGTGTGGAGTCCTCGTAGAACCAGTACTCCTTCGCGTCCTCGCCGTGGTTGCCCTGCGGACCCGTGAGCCCGAAGATCCGCTCCTTGAGTATCGGATCGCGTCCGTTCCAGAACGCGAACGCCAAGCACAGCGTCTGCACGTCGTCGCAGATGCCGCCAAGGCCGTCTTCGTTCCAGCGGTACGTACGCGAACGGGCGTGATCATGAGGGAACGAGCCCCACGCGTCACCGTCCTCGCTGTAGTCCTCGCGCACGGTGCCCCACGAGCGCTCCGACAGGTACGGCCCCCACTTCTTCCACTCGTGATCGGCGAGCCGGGATCGTTCTGCAACGTTCATGCCACCGCAGTCGCGTATCAGTACATCGCGCCGGACTTGCCGCCCGCGGGCTGTGCCCCGCGGGCGGTTGCCAGATCGGCGACAAGGGACGACCTCATCGCCAAGCTGTCGCTCGTGACAGTGATCATCCGGAAGCCTTGCTCGAGTCGCTTCTCGACCAGGGCCGCCGTGGCGTGGATTCCGGGCACGATGCCGGCCTTGCGGCAGCCTGCCACGATCGTTGTCAGGGCTTCATCGAATGCGGCGCTGCCGTCGTTGTTGCCAGGCTTCAACCCGAGCGTGATCGACAGGTCGGCGGGGCCGACGTAGATGGCATCGATGCCGGACACGGCCAGGATCTGATCGAGGTTGGCGATGGCTTCGACAGTTTCGATCATTGGGATGAGCGCGATGCCATCGGCTGCCCATTCGAAGTGATTCGGGCGGCGCATCCCCGCGACCACAGGCCCGAAGCTGCGTGCGCCCACCGGCGCATACCGACCGGCGCGAACGACAGCCTCGGCCTCCGCCGCCGAGTTGACCATCGGGACGATGATGCCTTCGATCCCCCCATCGAGCATCTTGCCGATGATGCCGGGTTCGTTCCACGGCACACGGGCGATCGGCGTGCCACCACCGAGCAGGATGGCCTGTGCCATCGCCACCGTCTGCTGGTAGTCGTTCACCCCGTGCTGGTTGTCGATGCACACGTAGTCGTACCCAACCCGCGCAGCCGTCTCGGCGCTGATGATCGAGGGGATCGCCAGCCATACGCCGAGCGTGTCGCGGCCTTCGTTCCATTGGGTTCGCAGAGTGTCCATCGTCCGGTTCTAGCAAAGTCGGAGCGAAACTCGGTACCCCGGCACGCTGCGACAGCTTCACCCGGGCGGCGAGACGATCGATGCCGGGCGTCCGGCAAGCACGTTGAGCGCGTTGTCGATGGCGTGCGCGTAGAGGCGACGGCGACCGGCGACCGTTGCCGACGCGACATGCGGGGTGACGATCACGTTGGGATGTTCCAGCAGCGGATGCCCGACCGGAAGCGGTTCGGGATCCGTGACGTCGAGCCCGGCACCGGCGACCTGACCGGAATCGAGGGCTGCGAGCAGTGCGTCTTGGTCGACCAGACCACCACGTGCACAGTTGACGAGGTAGACCCCGCGCTTCATCGAGGCCAACGTGGTGTTGTTGATCAGATGGCGAGTTTCGGCTACCGCCGGGGCATGAAGCGAGACGAGGTCGGACTCGGCGAAGAGCCGATCGAGGCCGACGAGCTCGCAGCCCTCGGCTTCCGTCAGGTATGGGTCGTAGGCCAGCACGCTCATTCCCATGGCGCGCGCCGCGGCACCCACGCGGCGGGCGATTCGGCCGTACCCGACCAGGCCGAGCACGGTGCCGTCGAGCTCCAACGCTGTGCCGGTGGTGGCACCGGCCAAGCCCTGCCGAGCCCGCTCGGTCTGGGCGGGCAGGTTCTTGACCACCGCCAGCATCAGCATCAGCGTGTGCTCCGCGGTTGACACCGACGGGGCATCAGGAGCGTTGCACACGATCACCCCGGCGGCAGCCGCGGCGGGTACGTCGACGTTGTCGTAACCGATCCCGATTCGAGAGATGACCTTCAGACCCGAACCGAGCGCGAAGGCCTCGCTGTTCCAGGCCCGGCGTGCACCGGCGAGCACGGCTTGGGCGGTGCCGAGGTCGGCGTCGTCGGGGCCGACGGCAATTGCGCGGCCGTCGACGAGGTCCTTGTAGGCGTCGGGCAGGGGGTGATCGAAGAACAGAATTGGAAGGTCGTCGTGCATCATTCGCACCATATCGGGCGACGCGTCGGCGGATATGGTGCGACCATGCTCGACCACTCGCGGTTCTTCCACATCGGCATTCGCGTCAGCGACATCGAGGCGGCCATGGCCGAGATCGGCAAGGACGCAGGCGTGACTTGGGCATCGGTGCAGGATCGACCGATGTCGGTGTGGCTCCCTGAGTCGGGCCCTGCAGTGCTGCAACTGGCGCTCACGTATTCGATCGAGGGCCCGGTGCACCTCGAGCTGCTGCAGGGCCCGAAGGGTTCGATCTGGGATGCGCACGACGTACCCGGTGCGCACCATTTCGGCTACTGGTCCGACGATGTCGGCGCCGACACCGAGCAGCTGTTGGCCGACGGGTGGACGTTGGAGATCGCCGCGGCAGCACCGAGTGACGGCTATGGCCGCTTCAGCTACGTGCGTTCGCCTTCCGGTTACCTGGTCGAACCCATCTCGATCGCCAGCAAGCCGCGCTTCGAGCGGTGGTGGGCGGGAGGATCGCTCACCGACCCGGTGTCGTAGCCTGCCTGACCATGACCGATCCCTCCGCGATGGCCGATCTTTCCGGGCTCGCCCGCCGTCATCTCTGGATGCACTTCACCAGCCTCGGCGGATTCAACGACGCCGAGGTTCCGGTGATCACCCGCGGCGAGGGTTGCTACGTGTGGGATCAGCACGGCAACCGATATCTCGACGGGCTCTCCGGCCTGTTCACCGTGCAGGTCGGCCACGGCCGAAGCGAGCTCGGTCTGGCAGCTGCCAAGCAAGCCGAAACGCTCGGATACTTCCCGATCTGGTCGTTCGCCCACGAGCCGGCGATCGAGCTGGCTAGTCGCCTGGCTGCGTTGGCGCCCGGTGATCTCAACCGCGTCTTCTTCACGCCCTCAGGCGGCGACGCCGTCGATTCGGCGATCAAGCTGGCCAGGCAGTACTTCAAGCTGCGTGGTCAACCCTCGCGCACCAAGGTGATCTCGCGTACGTTGGCGTACCACGGCTCGTCGATCGGTGCGCTCAGCGTCACCGGCATCCCCTCGATCAAGACGCCGTTCGAGCCGTTGATGCCCGGAGCCATCAAGGTGCAGACGCCCTATCGATATCGCTGCCACGACTGTCAGCATCTCGAGGCGTGCACACTTCGCTGCGCCGACGACCTCGACCTGCGCATCGAGATGGAAGGCCCCGACACCGTCGCCGCTGTCTTCATGGAACCGCTGCAGAACACCGGCGGCGCCTTTGCCCCACCGGACGGCTACTGGGCGAGGATCCGCGAGATCTGCGATCGGCACGGCGTGTTGCTGGTGAGCGACGAGGTGATCTGCGCGTTCGGGCGTCTCGGCCACATGTTCGGCTCCGATCGTTACAACTATCAGCCCGACCTCATCACCTTCGCCAAGGGCGTCACGTCGGGGTACTCGCCGCTAGGCGGCGTGATGGTGTCCGATCGCATCGCCGAGCCCTTCCTCGAGAACCCCAACACGTTCTTGCACGGTCAAACCTTCGGTGCCCATCCGGTCTCGTGTGCGGTGGCCAATGCCAACCTCGACATACTGGAACGTGAAGACCTGGGCGGGCACGTGCTTGCCAACGAAGCCCGCTTCACGGAGCTCCTCGAAGGCCTGCGCCACATCCGCATCGTCGGAGACGTTCGCGGCGAGGGCTACTTCAGGGCCATCGAGTTGGTCAGCGATCAGGCCTCCAAGGGAGCGTTCACGCCCGACGAGTCCAACTGGCTCCTTCGCGGCTTTCTCTCGCCGCGGCTGTACGCGGCCGGGTTGATCTGTCGAGCCGACGACCGCGCCGAACCGGTCATCACGCTCGCTCCTCCGCTGATCGCCGGCGAGCAGGAGCTGTCGTTCATGGCCGAGACGTTGGGCGAGGTGCTGTCTGCGGCGTCGGAAGAGTTTGCCCGCCGCAAGAGGTGAGATGCGCCGCTCGATCGACGACTACCCGTTCTCCGACGAGGATCTTCCCGAGGGCGCCGAAGATGCCGCGCGGATCTCGTGGGCCGTGGCCATCTCCGACGACTACGACGACGCCCAGCCACGCGTCGTGCTGACGGTCGAGGAAATCGGTCGTGCCGGCGAGGGCTTGGTCGCCCATTTCGGCCCTGATCACGCCCGGCGTCTTCGGGTTGCGTTGCGCGACGCCCTCCGCGAGATTGGCGAGGATCCCGGTTCGTGATTGCACAACGCCGGCCACCGAGCTATTGTTGACTATCCGAGTCGGATTTATCGGAATTCGGCGACGACTGCGCGACCGGAGGTTGAATGAGCGTCACCGCGACCATCCCAGCGCCCCGCGATCTCGACGCCGAGCAGCAGCGAGACATCGAACGGTTCGAACGAGCAGTTGCCCAGTACCTGTCGGGCGAGATCAGTGAAGACGTGTTCCGGGTGATGCGCCTCAACAACGGCGTGTACGGACAACGCCAAGGCGGCACCGCCCAGATGCTGCGCATCAAGCTTCCCGCCGGCTCGATCTCACCCGAGCAACTCGACCTGATGGGCCACCTGGCCGAGACCTACTCGCGCGGTTGGGGTCACATCACCACGCGCCAGAACCTGCAGATCCACTTCGTGGAGCTCACCAAGGTGACCGACGTGATGCGCGCCCTGGGCGCCGTCGGTCTCACCACCCGCGAAGCCTGCGGCGACACGGTTCGAAACGTCATGGCCTGCCACCTCGCCGGCGCATGCCCGCACGAGTTCCTCGACGTGACCCCGTGGGCGGAAGCAGCATTTCGTCATTTCGTGCGCAACCCGCTCGGACAGCGGTTGCCGCGCAAGTTCAAGATCAACTTCTCCGGCTGCTCCACCGACTGCGGCCAGGCGATGTTCAACGATGTCGGCGTCATCGCCACCACGCGCACGCTCGACGATGGCTCCAGCGAGACCGGCTTCCGGGTGTACATCGCCGGAGGGCTCGGCGCCAACCCGCATCCGGCGCTTGCTCTGGAGGACTTCACGTCGCGCGAAGACCTGCTGCCGACCATCGAGTCGGTGCTGCGCGTGTTCGATCAGACGGGCAATCGCGACAACAAGCTGCGTGCTCGGCTGAAGTGGGTCGTCGACCAACTGGGCATCGACGAGGTCCGCCGCCGCGTGCTGAAGATGCGTCACACGCTGCCCGCATCGTCGTCGTGGCCGGGTGGACTTCCAGAGATCGTCCAGAAGGCCGGCGACGCCCCGGCGGGTCGCTCGAGCACCCTCGAGGCCACTTCGGTCGGGCAGGGAACGGCCGTTTCGCTCACGCCGCGCGACCCGTACCAACGGTGGGTGGCCACGAGCGTCGTTCGTGGCACGGCCAATGGTGCGGTCTCGGCCGTCGCCTACGCGGCGCTCGGCGATGTGACCTCCGCACAGTTCAGGGCGCTCGCCGCCACGCAGCGCGAGCTCGGTGCCGACGTGCGGCTCAGCAATCGCCAGAACGTGGTCTTCCGCGGCCTCACGGAGGCCCAGCTGCCGGTGTTGTACGCCCGCCTCCAGGCAATCGGCATGGCTCGCCCCGGTGCCGAACTGGCTCGCGATGTCGTTGCCTGCCCCGGTGCCGACACGTGCAACATCGCCGTCACCCAGTCACGCGGATTGGCCAAGGCGATCGGTGAGCGACTCGAGGAAGAGGGTCTGGCGGAAGTCGGTGGGGTGCGGATAAACATCTCCGGTTGCACGAACAGCTGCGGTCAACATCACGCCAGTGACATCGGCTTCTTCGGCGCCGAGCGGCGTGCCCACGGGCGGTCGGCTCCCGGCTACCAGATGCTTCTCGGTGGGTACGTCGGGCAGGAGCAGATCCACTTCGGCGAGAAGGCACTGCGCCTTCCGGGCAAGGCCGCACCCGAGGCCGTCGTCCGAGTCGTCCGCCGGTTCGCCGGCGAACGAACCGCTGGTGAGACCTTCCGCGACTGGATGGATCGATCGGGAGGCGCTGCAGGAGTCGCCGACACGTTGAAGGAGCTCGACTTCTTCCCGTCGCCTGACGACGCGCCCGAGTTCTACGCCGACTTCGACGAGACCGGGCCGTTCGTGGCCGAGGTCGGCGAGTCGGAGTGCGCAGTCTGAGCACTCGCTACGAAGCGGCGGTCGCGGCCATCGACGCGGCCAACGAGCAGGATCCGACCGGGATCCTGGCGACGTGCGGATACGACGAGCCCGAGATCGAGCGCGTCCAGGGTGTGATACGGCGCGAGAACATCGACGGTGCACAGGCCGTGGAGGATGCCGCGTGTCTGGTCTTCATCGAGACCCAGCTGGGTTCACTAGCGGCGCGAATGGACCACGGCTTGATGATCGAAGTGATCCGCAAGACGGCGCACAAGATGAGCCGGGCCGGCATCGAACTCGTCGCGTCCATACCTCTTTCACTCGCCGAGGTTGCCCTGCTCGGAGAGGCAATTGGTGATTTCGAGCCGGCGGAGCCGGAGCAGAATGGGCCAAATGGCCTACCGCCAACCCATTGACACTCAGCGTGGTGACCGGCAGTCTTAGCAGCGCACTACGGCCCTCCCTCCGTGGTGTGAGGACGGTAAGGCCGAATGACCACAACGCTTGCTTTTTTGCTTCGCACAGCTCAACCGACTGACGTCGAGTTCGAGCAGCTTCTGTATGCATCAACCCGTGAGGACCTGCGACCGCTCGGTCCTGAGGTCTTCGACGGCCTGATCGGAATGCAGTTTCGAGCGCAGTCGATGTCGATCCGGCTCGACCATCCCCGTGCAGAGCGCAACATCGTGATGGTCGACGACGCGCCGGTCGGCCGGCTCGTCACCGATACCTCAGCCGACCAAGTCGAGCTCATCGACATCGCCCTGCTCTCGGAGTACCGCAACCACGGCATCGGCACCGGTGTGCTCCGCGGTGTGCTTGCCGAAGCCGACCGCATCGGTCGCGCTGTCCGCCTCCACGTCGAGAAGCAGAGCCGAGCGGTTCACCTGTACGAGCGCCTCGGATTCGGGATCTGCGGCGACCTCGGGATGTACTTCGCGATGAGTCGCGGCTGAGCGGTATCAGCCGGCGATTATCGGCAGCAACGTCAACTCGGGCTCGTCGCTCTCGAGCCGTTGCAACCGGTATCGGTTCTCGAACAGGGCAACGAGCGCTCCATCGCCACGAGTGAGGATCCGAATCCCGCCGATCTGTCGCAGGCGCTCGCTCGATTCCCTGTCGGTGAGACGGATTGCCTGGTACGGAGCCGAGAGGATCTCCGTCGGCGCGCCGAACTCGCTGCCCAAGCGATAGGCGAACACCTCGAACTGCAACTCGCCGACGGCGGCCAGGATCGTCTCCGACTCACCGAAGTCGGGATCGCGCAGCACCTGCACGACTCCCTCCTCGTCGAGCTGGGCGAGCCCCTTGCGGAACTGCTTGAAGCGTCCGTTGTCGAGCGGCCGAGCCTTGGCGAAAACCTCGGGCGAGAACCTCGGGATGGGCGGGTACTCGACCGACAGGCCTGCGTATCCGGCATCGAACAGGGTGTCGCCGAGCTGCACGCCGCTGGCGTTGACCAGACCGACCACGTCGCCGGGGAAGGCCTCGTCGACGGTCTCGCGGTCCGGACCGAACGCGGTCGTCGCGTACTTGGTGGTGAGGTCGCGGCCGGTGCGCTGGTTGGTGACGCTCATGCCGCGTTCGAACCGGCCCGAGCAGATGCGGGCGAAGGCGATGCGATCACGGTGTGCCGGATCCATGTTGGCCTGCACCTTGAACACGAACGCCGAGAAGGGACTGTCGAGCAGGCGCGGTTGATCGTCGCGGTCGAGTCGAGGTGACGGTGAGGGAGCCAACTCGATCACTGCATCGAGCAGCAGGCGCACACCGAAGTTGGTGAGTGCCGAGCCGACGAACACCGGTGTCGACTCTCCGGCGAGGAACGACGTCAGATCGACATCGGCCCCGACCGCGTCGAGCAACGAGCATTCGTCGAGGGCTGCCTTCCATGCCGGGCCGTGATCCGAGCTTCCGGCAACGCTGGCCGCAGCGACTGCCGTGGTCTCCTCCGCGGCAGCAGACGCGCCACGAGCGGTGCGGGTGAACCGGGTGAACAGATCAGTGCGGCGATCGATCAATCCGTAGAAGTCCTCACCGCTGCCCACCGGCCAGGTGGCCGGGGTGGGGCGGAGTTGGATCTGCTGCTCGATCTCGTCGAGCAGCTCCAACGGCTCGCGGCCCGGGCGGTCGTACTTGTTGAGGAAGGTGATCACCGGCAGGTTGCGCGAGCGACAGACCTGGAAGAGCTTCAGGGTTTGGGCCTCGATGCCCTTCGCTGCGTCGAGCACCATCACCACAGCATCGACAGCGGCGAGCACGCGGTAGGTGTCCTCCGAGAAGTCGCGGTGGCCCGGGGTGTCGAGCAGGTTCATGATGTGGTCGCGGTAGGGGAACTGCATCACCGTCGAACTGATCGAGATGCCGCGTTGTTGCTCGAGCTCCATCCAGTCGCTTCGTGCGGACCGCCGGCCCTCACGGGCATGCACGGCCCCGGCTTCCTGCACTGCTCCGGAGTACAGCAAGAACTTCTCGGTGAGGGTCGTCTTGCCTGCGTCGGGGTGGCTGATGATCGCGAAGGTGCGACGGCGGGTGGCCTCGGCGATCTCGTTCATAGCCGTTCGAGGCTACCGGCGCCACCGGATTGCGAGGTCAGGCGATGTAGCGCCAGGCGGCCAGGCGTGCCGCGCTGTCGTCGCCCGGAACGGGAAGCTGGCACACGACGCGCAGGGTCGGCCACTCGCTCGGGGTGAGCTGTTGGTACTCGAACACGAGGTCGCCGGCGCGCGGGTGCGAGTACCGCCGCAGGCGTGTCTGGAACTGGGCGACGTCGAGCTGCGGCCACCACTCGGCGAACTCGGGACTGAGCTCGATCAGTCGATCGATCATCTCGACGACCTTCGGGTCGGCGCGCATCGGCGCTGTGCCGGAGCGATACTCGGCCATGATCCGCCGTGCCTGACTGGCCCAGTCGGTCAGCAGACGGCGCGCGTTCGGTTCGGCGAACACGACCCACAGCAGGTTGCGCTCCTCGTCGACCAGGCGATCGATCATCGGGTAGAGCAGCGACTGCGGCCGGTTCCAGGCCAGGAACTCCCACCGCGGCCCGAGCACGTAGGCCGGGGCCGGCTCCATCGACGTGATCAGACGTACCAACGCGTCGGGAGCATGTTCGACGGTTTCGACCGGCTCACGAGGCGCACGTGCCGCCAACGCCAGGAGGTGTTGGCGCTCGGCGTCGTCGAGATGGAGAGCCCGCGCCAAGGCACTGAGCACGTCGACCGAGGCGTTGATGGGCCGGCCCTGTTCGAGCCACGTGTACCAGGTCACCGACACGCCCGCGAGCATGGCGATCTCCTCGCGCCGCAGCCCCTTGGTGCGCCGCGATCGGCCCTCCGGCAAGCCGACCTCGGAGGGTGCCAGCGCGTCGCGGCGGGCGCGCAGGAATGCTGCCAGCTCGTCGCGTCGAGTCATCCGCCCATTGGATCACGCCGCGTACGACGGCGAGTAGTGGTGGCGCTACCTGTCAGCCGCCGTTCGAGGCCTTCACCCAGGTGCGGCACGGTTCACCACGCAGCGAGCCGCAGGCCGGCGGCGCGGCCTGCGGAACGTCGACCCCGCTGACCACCGGCAGCACCAGCCGCGAGGGATGGTCGGCGTCGTGAGCGATGGTCACCGTTTCACCGTTGTCGATCGTGCGGAACTCCCAGACGGGCCGGTTGTCACCCGGCGCGTGGATCGTGAGGCGCAGTCGGCTGCCGGCCCGGAACGGATGAGCGAACGGGAAGAGCTCCACCCGCACTGCGGTGAACTCTCCTGCCGGAAGATCGGCAGCGTCGGACTCCAGATTGGTGTGTGCCGGGCGCAGCTCGGTTGCGGTGTCGGCGAGCGCACGCTGGCTGGCGCGCAGCCATCCGCTCTGCACGTAGATCTCTTCCCCGTCCGGCCGTACCTCGCTGATGGTCGCCTCGAGGTCGGTGTCGGCCGACGTCGACTTGATCCACAGGTCCAACGAGCCTGCGCCGGCGACGACCGTCGGCGAGGTGAACGGGTCGGTCACGAACCCGAGTCCGGTGCCATCGGGTAGCGGTCGCCAGTCGTACTGCACGCCGGCTTTCCAGATGTCGCTTCCGCTGCCGGTGTAGAAGGTCGGTGGCAACGCCGAGGGATCGGCCTTGTAGCTGTCTTCACCCGGCGCCGAGGTCGCCGCGTCGGTCAGCCTTCCGCCGCCATCGAGCTGCCATGCCTTCGCGGTTGCGGACGGAATCGGCCAGGCCGGGAAATCGGCGACGAAGTTCGGTTCCGGGGTGCCGGGGGTGTAGGCGTCGTTGCCACCCTGCTCGAACAGGATTCGCACCGGGTCCTCCGACTCGAACTGCGCAAGCGCTTGGTCGTACGGCATGCCGAGGAACCTGCTCTCGAACGGCGCGAACGAACTGACACCCCAGATGGCCGAGCCGACCAGCGGTGCGATCGAGTTGAGCGTCGAGAGGTCGGGCACCTTCTTGGCGACGTAGAAGTCGAGGAACTCCGCATAACGACCGAGTACGGGCGGGCTCAGCGACTCGGTGTGCAGCCCGTTCATCAACGTGACGTACACGTGCGGCGAACTGGTGAACTTGTCGAGCATCGCCGGGAAGTGTCCGCCGGTCTGCTCGTCCTGCCACGCGCCGGCGATGAACACCGGGACCTTGATCTTGTCGACGAACGTGATCGGCGCGAGCGAGTCACCGAGGGTGGGTGGGTAGAACGGGTTGTCGTCGATCTCCTGAACCAGGTCGGGGTTCTGCAAGCGAAGCTTCTGATTGTCGGCGCACGTCTTGTCGCCACCGTCGGCGCGCTCCTTCGTCCACGCCTGGCCGAACGGCTTGGCCTCGTCCATCCGTTGCTTGGTCCAGTCGACAGCGAAGCCGGTGTTGAGGATGCCGCCGGGGTACAGCGTCGCCCGGAAGCTGTCGTCGAGCACCGAGAGCGGGGTGATCGAGTTGAGGCTGGGTGGTTGCGTGGCGGCCACGAAGAGCTGCGTGATTCCCGGATAGGAGATTCCGACCATGCCGACCTGGTTGTCGAGCACCCAGGGCTGGGCGGCGACGGTCTCGATCGCGTCGTAGCCATCGAGGTTCTGCACGGTCTCGAAGAAGCGATACGACCCGCCGCTGCAACCCGTGCCACGCATGTTCACACCCACGTAGGCAAAGCCCATCGCCGTGTACAACTGGGCGAGGTCGGCGCTGCCGGGGTCGCTCGGTTGATACCCGCTGTACTCGACCACCGTCGGGTACGGACCCTGGTCGGCAGGACCGGGCAGTAGAACGTTGGCGCTGAGCGTGGTGCCGTCTCTGGTCGTGATGTAGCCGAAGCCCCCTTCGGGCAGCTTCGGTTGGCCGGCGTAGAACGAGGCCGGAGGATTGACCGATGGATCTGCCACGGTGACCGTGCCGCTGACCTGCGTCGCGCTGGTGATCGTGTAACCGTCGCCTGGTTCGAGGTTGCGGAACAGCAGCGAGCCCTGTTCGTCGACGGTTCCGGTGGCGACCTGTGTCGTGTCGTGGTCGACGGCCAGGGTGTCACCGGGCGTGGCGTCGGTGATCGCGATCTGTTCGGTGCCGGGTCGTACCGCGAATGTCGCCGTGACCAGGGCCGTCGAGGTCGCCGGAGCCGTCGTGGCGGCAGGTGTGGTGGATGGCGCCGTGGTCGCAGCTGGACTCGCCGGCGAGCCGGACGTCGAATTCCCCGATGTCCCCGATCCGGAACAGCCGGCAATGAGGGCGACCGCGGTCAGGAGCTCGACAACTCGGTTGCGCACCGAACGATTGTTCCATGCCCAGCGCTGAGCCAGGTGTCACGTATCCGAGCCCCGTCGCTCGAACCTCTCTTGACCACGACCCTGGAAGGAGTAGTTCGGCGTGGTCGCGATTCTCGTTGGTTCATTGGCATTCAGCGTCGGCGGCGCGTTCATGGGAACGTCGGCCGGGTTCACTCGACTCTGGCCGAGCGTGATCGTCGCTGCCTGCTTCGTCATCGGCTCGGCATTCCTGGCCAAGGCCGTGCATCGGGGCGGACTGAGCACGACCTTCGTCGTCGGTCTCGGCTTCGAGGCCGTGATGTCGGTCGTCATCGGTCTGGCACTGCTCAACGAGCGGTTGACCGGCGCCCAGATCGTCGGGATCGCCATCATCCTCGTGGGCCTGGTCACCCTCAAGCACGGCTGACCTCACCCTACTCGGGCCTTTGACGGTTGGGGCCGTTCGCTGGCGCCGGGCTGGGCGCCGGTGGACCCAATCGCCGCCTGCGTTCGGGTGGCTGGGCGCGGGTTGGCTCAGCAGTGGCCGAACTGCTCGGCGACGGTCTGCAGGCGGCGAAGGTACTCGTCCCACCACGCCGAATCGCCCGGTGCCATGTTGTCGTTGTCGACGCGTAGGCCGGCGGCGCCGTCGATCAACTCTCGAACGATGTCGGCGTGGCCGGCGTGCCGATCGGTCTCGGCGATCATGTGGATGAGGATCTTGTGCAACGTCACCTCGCGTCGTTCCTCGGGCCACCACGGCACCTGGCCGACAGCGTCGAGCGGCAGGCTCTCGATCGTGACGTCGGCATGCGCCCATGATTGGTGGTACAGCCCGACGATGTATTCGCGCGACTCGTCAGCGGCCGCCCACATGTCGGCGTTCGGCTCGGCGCCTTCGTCGAACCACGGCAGCGATCCCTCGAACGGCCGTCCGAACGTCTCTCCGAAGTAACCGATCTCGACGCTGGCCACGTGCTTCACCAGACCCAGCAGATTGGTGCCGGTAGGGGTCATCGGGCGGCGAATGTCGTAGTCGCCGAGGCCCTCGAGTTTCCACAACAGCGCCTCACGGGCGATCTGCAGGTAGCGATGAAGATCGGCCTTTGGATCCGATTGAGCCATGGCCGACAGCTTTGCATCCGTCGCAGCGAGTCATCGGCAACAATGGCGTCGTGCTGTCGCTCGATGCCATGCTGTCGGATCTCGAATACCTGGTGTCGGTCGAGTCGCCGTCGAACGACCTCGAGGCCATCAGCCGGTCCGCCGGCGCAGTCCGAGATGTGATCAAGCGCCGGCTCGGTCACAGTGCCACCCTCGTCGAGAGTGCCGCGGGCCCACACGTCCTGGCGCGATTCGGGACGTCGTCGCGTGTGTTGCTCATCGGCCACCACGACACGGTGTTCCCGATCGGCGCTCTGGCCAGCCGACCGTTTCGCGTCGACGACGGCAGGGCAACCGGACCGGGGGTGTTCGACATGAAGGCGGGCATCGTGCAGGCCATCCATGCGCTCACGTTGCTCGACGATCTCGATGGCGTGGAGATGTTGATCACCGCCGATGAAGAAGTCGGGTCGAAGTCCTCGCGAGAGCTCATCGAGGAGCGGGCGCGGGCCTGCGGCTCGGTGTTGGTGCTGGAGCCGAGCGCCGACGGAGGCGCGCTGAAGATCGGGCGAAAGGGAACTGGAACCTTCGAGGTGCTGGTTCACGGGCGCGCCGCCCACGCCGGCCTCGAACCGGAGAAGGGGATCAACTCGCTCGTGGCAGCGGCCCAACTGATCACGCGCATTGCCACGTTCGGCGACCCGGACAAGGGTACGACCGTCACTCCCACGGTCGCGACCTCCGGCACCGCCGACAACGTCGTGCCGGCGCTCACCAAGGTGCGAGTCGATGCGCGTGTGGTGGCCGCCGGCGAGAAGGAGCGTGTCGAGCACTTGATGTCGTCACTGTCGTCCGACGTGCCGGGTGCCGGTGTCGAGGTCACCGGCGGGCTCGACCGGCCACCGATGCCCGAGTCGGCATCGTCGACGCTGTTCGCCGTCGCCTCCGCTGCCGCGGCCACGGTTGGTCTCGGAGCGCTCAGCGGAGTATCGGTTGGCGGCGGTAGTGACGGCAACTTCACGGCGGCGATCGGGGTACCCACCCTCGACGGGCTCGGCGCGGTTGGTGGAGGCGCCCACGCCGACCACGAGCACGTCCTCGTCGACACGATGATCGATCGCTCCCGGCTTGTCGCCGCGATCGTCGCCAACCTCACGAGCTAGCGGCTCCCGCCCGCGACCAATCCCTCGCTTGGGCGCGAATCCGGTGGCAGGGTTTCGTGATTCGCGCACATTGAACCTGGTTGGGCGCGGGAGCTGCACTGCTGGTTCCGGTCTCGCGCCCACGGGCTCGGATGGGGGTCGAACCGCCGGCGGGGGTGCTCGGGCGCTCGGCCATCGAAGCCTGTTGGTTGCGCGTGATCGCGACTAGTCGGCCGACGGTTCGTCGAGCTCGGTGAGGCTGCCGCGGCCGATCGTGCCCGCGTTGCGGTACACATCGAGCTTGGCGCGGGTGTCGTCGATGTCGAGGTTGCGCATCGTCAGCTGACCGATGCGGTCGTGTGGGCCGAACGGGGCGTGCTCTACGCGCTCCATGCTCAAGCGCTCGGGCGAATACGTGAGATGCGGGCCGGTGGTGTCGAGGATCGAGTAGTCGTCGCCGCGACGCAGGCGCAGGGTCACCTCGCCGGTCACAGCGGCGCCGACCCAACGCAACAGCGATTCGCGGAGCATGAGGCTCTGCGGGTCGAACCATCGTCCTTCGTACAGCAGCCTTCCCAGGCGGCGACCCATCGTGCGGTAGTTCTCGATCGTGCTCTCGTTGTGAATCGCCGTCACCAAGCGCTCGTAGGCGATGTGGAGGAGCGCTATGCCGGGCCCCTCGTAGATCCCGCGGCTCTTGGCCTCGATGATGCGGTTCTCGATCTGGTCGCACATGCCGAGGCCGTGCCTGCCGCCGACGGCATTGGCTTCGTGAACCAGCTCGGTGGGGGAGGCGAATTCGCGCCCGTTGATGGTGACCGGCCAGCCCTCGTGGAACCCGATCGTGACCGTTTCGCCGGCGATCGCCACATCCTCGCGGTAGTGGGCAACGCCCATGATCGGGTCGACGATGTCGATCGAGGTGCTCAGCTCCTCGAGCAGCTTGGCCTCGTGGGTGGCGCCCCAGATGTTGGCGTCGGTCGAATACGCCTTTTCGGTGCTGTCGCGGTAGGGGAGATCGAGCGACAGGAGGAACTCGCTCATCTCGGTTCGACCGCCGAGCTCGTTGACGAAGTCGTCGTCGAGCCACGGCTTGTAGATGCGCAGGTTGGCGTTGACCAAGAGCCCATAGCGGTAGAAGCGCTCGATGTCGTTGCCCTTGTACGTGCTTCCGTCGCCCCAGATGTCGACGCCGTCAGCCTGCATCGCCCGCACCAGCAAGGTTCCGGTGACGGCGCGCCCGAGAGGAGTGGTGTTGAAGTACGTCTTGCCTGCAGTCGTGATGTGGAACGCACCGCACTGCAAGGCCATGAGGCCCTCGCGGACGAGCTCGGTGCGGCAGTCGACCAGCCGGGCGAGCTCGGCGCCGTATTGCTTGGCGCGCTCCGGCACACCGGCGAGGTCGGGCTCGTCGACCTGGCCGAGGTCGGCCGTGTAGGCACACGGCAACGCGCCCTTGTGGCGCATCCAGGCGACAGCGGCGGAGGTGTCGAGCCCGCCGCTGAAGGCGATCCCTACTCGCTCGCCCTTTGGCAGTGTGGTCAGCACCTTGGACATAGACACGAGACGCTACCGGCGATGCGCGTGGAGTGTTTGAAGGCACCCAGGCGCGCTGGAGACACTCCACAGGGTTTTTCGGAGGGTTACGCTGCGCCGATGAAGGTCTTGTTCGCCTCGGCGGAGTTCGCCCCGCTGGCCCGTGTCGGCGGGCTCGCTGCGGCGGCCGCCGGACTGGTTGCCGAGCTCCGCCGTCAGGACGTCGATGTGCAGGTCGTGCTGCCCGACTACTTCTCCATTCCGCTGCAAGGCGAGCAGATCGCCGACCTCGAAGTGCCCGACTGGGCGGGTCCGGCAACGGCGCGCATTGGCACGGTTGCAGGCGTCGGTCGCCTCACCATGATCCGGGCCTACGGCATCGAACGTTCTCATCCGTATTCGCAGCCCGATGGTCACGGCTGGGCCGACAACGATCGGCGCTTCATGGCGTTCTCCGCTGCTGTCGCGGCGTTGACCAAGGCGACTGCTCCCGACGTGCTGCACCTCAACGATTGGCACACCTGTGCCGCACTCGGCCACCTGGCCATGCTTCCGCCGACGATGCTGACGATCCACACCCTCGCCTACCAAGGACGCACCAACCCCGGTTGGTTGAAGACGTTGCCTCATCACGCGGCCGAGTTCGAGCAATGGGGCGACTGCAATCCATTGCTCGGTGGCATTCGACTCGCCGATGTCGTAGTGGCCGTCAGCCCGAACTACGCCGCCGAGATCACCACGCCGCACGGCGGGTTCGGCCTCGACGGGCCACTCCGCGACCGGGGTGACCGATTGGTCGGCATCCTCAACGGAATCGATTCGACCGAATGGGATCCGCAGACCGACCGCCATCTGCCGGCGACCTACTCGTCGGCAGATCTCAGCGCCAAGGCGGCCATCCGCACCAAGATGCTCGATGCTCACGGACTGACTGATGGTGGTGGACCGCTCCTCGCGATGGTGACGCGTCTCGCCGATCAGAAAGGTGTCGACCTGGTGCTGCCGGTGACTCCATTCCTGCGTCGCCTCGGGGCAACGCTGATCGTGCTGGGCGACGGCGATCAGGGGCTCGCCGACGGACTCACTTGGGCGTCCGCCGCGCATCCTGATCAGGTGGCGTTCGTACGCGGTTACGACGAGGCGCTCGCCCACCAACTCTTCGCCGGTGCCGACGTGTTCGTGATGCCGAGCCGCTTCGAGCCGTGTGGGCTGGCTCAGATGCAGTCGATGCGATACGGCACGATGCCCCTGGTCACCAATGTCGGCGGGCTGCACGACACCGTCATAGACATCGACGACGAGCCGACTCGCGGTACTGGGGTCGTGGTGCCGGAGGCGAGTTCGGTGGCATTGATGGATGGACTGCACCGAATGGTGAAGGCCTACTCACAGCCGCGCCGGCGTGCAGCGATGCAACGTCGCGGCATGGCCCTCGACTGGTCGTGGAAGCAACCGGCCGCCAAACACGTCGAGTTGTATCGACGTCTGGTCGCCGACAAGGTCTAACGTGCGGCACTATGGCTGAGCCAAAGGTTCTCGTCATCGTCCTGGCCGGCGGTGAGGGCAGGAGACTGGCGCCGTTGACCGCCGACCGGGCCAAGCCTGCCGTGCCCTATGGGGGCAGCTACCGGATCATCGACTTCGTCCTGTCGAACTTCGCCAACGCCGGCTACCTGAAGATCGTGGTGCTCACCCAGTACAAGAGCCACAGCCTCGACCGTCACATCAGCCAGACCTGGCGCTTCTCCACGCTGCTCGGCAACTACGTCACGCCGGTGCCGGCGCAGATGCGCCGTGGCCCGCAGTGGTTCAGCGGCTCGGCCGATGCGATCTATCAGAACCTCAACCTCATCAGCGACGAGCGCCCCGACATCGTCTGTGTCTTCGGTGCCGATCACATCTACCACATGGACCCGCGACAGATGGTCCACCACCACCTCGACGTCGGCGCTGGTGTCACCGTTGCGGCGATCCCGGTAGCGGTCGGTGAAGGTTCGCAGTTCGGGATCATCGAAGCGTCGCCCGAGGGCAAGATCATCGAGTTCCACGAGAAGCCGGCGGATCCACCGACGATGCCCGGTGATCCGACGCGGGCGTTGGCTTCGATGGGCAACTACGTCTTCGACACCCAGACGCTGATCGATGTCGTCAGCCCGTTCGGAGACGACGCGATTGCCACCGACATCGGCGGCGACGTCATTCCGATGCTCACGCGAGAGGGCGTGGCACACATGTACGACTTCTCGACCAACTTCATTCCCGGGCAGGCCCAACACGAGCGCAGCTACTGGCGAGACGTCGGCAGCCTCGACGCCTACTACGAGGCCAACATGGACCTTCTCGCGCCCGTCCCACCGTTCAGCCTCTACAACAGCGAGTGGTCGGTCTACAGCCCGCAGCTACCGCTGCCTCCCGCCAAGATCGATCACGGCCCCGGCGGAGAACACCCCACCATCGACAACAGCTTGCTGTGCGCCGGCTCGATCGTGTCGGGTGGGATCGTCGAACGCTCGATCCTTGGTCCGGAGACCTACGTCGATGCTTCAGCCGTCGTCAGTGAGTCGATCCTGTTCGCCGGCGTGCGTGTTGGGCCCGGTGCCAAGTTGCACCGCTGTGTGATCGACAAGAACGTCATCGTCCCGGCCGGGCGCATGATCGGCCACGATTCCCAGGCCGATCGCGAAGAGTTCGTGATCAGCGATCGCGGAGTCGTGGTGGTGGAAAAGGACCGCCGGCTCACCTGATCGCGGTGGACGGGGTGGCCGGCACCGCTCTGCGGTACATGCCGGCCAACGAGGCCGTGCTGATGCACAGGCCCGCCCCGGCAAGCACGAGTTCGACGACCGCGATCCAGCGGACCCTGCCGAGGTCGCCGGCACCGATGGCCGCCCCGGCGACTGCGGCCGCGATTCCGAGATACGGCGAGTACCTCCAGTTGGAGATCGCCGCGATCGTCACCACGATCGGACCGTAGAAGGGCAGCAACTGGAACACGAGGAACCGCGGTTGGGCGTCGGCACCCAACCACCACGTCGACAGGCCGATCACACGCGACGACTCCCACAGTGCCGCCTCGCAGGCGATCAAGGCCGCCCAACCAAAGCCGAAGATCAAACGCCACGCCGGGCTCAGCTGGCCGGCGACCTTGACGGGAGGACTCCAGGGTTCGTCGGAGCCTCCGACCGTCGTGAAGGTCACCGACGGAGACGGCGGAGGAGGCGGAGGCGGCAGCGGTGGCGGCGCCGAATCGGCAGCGGTCGGTGCACCTGGGTCCATCGATGGCACCATACCTGGCGACGGGTGCGGCCGGCATGCGCCCGGCTACCCTTGCGCCGATGGCAGCCGAGCGGGGCGCGACTCCTTTCGCAAAACTCAGCGTCTTCTTCCCGATGTGGAACGAAGAGGCGTACATCGACCGCGCCATGGAAGCCGCCACCACGGAGTGCCGCGATCTGGTGGCTCGCAACGAGATCCTCGACTACGAGCTCATCATCGTCGACGACGCGTCGACCGACCACACCGCCAAGCTCGCCGACGAGATGGCCACAGCGGATCCACACGTCAGGGTCGTTCACCACCCGGTCAACCGCAAGCTCGGTGGGGCGATGAAGACGGGCTTTTCGACGGCTACCGGTGATCTCGTCCTGTACTCCGACGCCGACCTGCCGTTCGACATGACCGAGGTCTCACGAGCCATCCACCTGATGCGCTACTACGAGGCCGACATCGTCAGTGCGTTCCGTTTCGACCGCACGGGCGAAGGCTCGCTGCGCACGGTCTACACGTTCTTCTACAACTTCCTCATCCGCCGGCTGTTCGGGGTGCGGATGCGCGACATCAACTTCGCCTTCAAGCTGTGCCGCACGTCGATCTTCGAGCACATCGCCCTGTGCAGCGAGGGCTCGTTCATCGATGCCGAATTGATCATTCGCGCCAAGAAGCTCGGCTTCAACGTCATCCAGTTCGGCGTCGACTACTTCCCTCGTACGCGAGGTGAGAGCACCCTTGCCTCGGGCAGTGTCATCCGCAAGATCGTCACGGAGATGCTGCAGTTGCGCCGTGAGTTGCGAGACCTCCAGCCGGTTCAACGCCCGTTCACCTGAGCCCGGCCGGGGGAGTCGACTGCTAGATTGGAGGGTCGACGCCCCCAGTCGGAGACTGTTCGTTTTGAATACCCCTAGACCGTCCAATCCACAACCGCGCCGCCGTCAACCCGCCGCGCCGGTGGGGCGATGGATGCCTGTGGTCGCCGGTGCCGGCGTGCTCGTGGTGGTGATCGTTGCCGGTTTGTCGGGCAGAGGTGGCGCGAGCAGCGCCGATACCTTGCCGAGCACCTCCTCCGGCGCCGTGGCAGTGACGGCAACCAGCCCCATCACGGCGCCGCCGATCGTTGTCAACACCGACCCGGCCGTCGTCAAGACCAGCCTTGCCCATACCATCGGCAAGGGCAACGCCGGTGACGACGTCAAGGCCGTGCAACAGCGGTTGACCGACCTCGGGTTTGCTCCCGGCCCTGTCGACGGCCTGTTCGGGTCGGGCACGCAACAAGCCGTGTGGGCCTACGAGAAGCTGGTCCTGAAGACCCCTCGGGCCCAGGCCACCGGTCGGGTGACCGACGCGATGTGGCAGGTGATGCAGGATCACATCACGATCCCACCGCGGCGCTCGACCGGTCCGGGAACGACTCACATGGAGATCTACGTTCCCGAGCAGGTGGCCATCGTGTTCAAAGACGATGTCCCCGAGCTCATCACCCACATCTCGACCGGCATCGAGAACCCCGACGGCACGCCGCAGAAGTGGTGCGAAACGGTCACCTACGACACCGGGGTCAACGGTGAGCCACTTCCCGCGCCGGTCACCAAGCAAGAGTGCGCCGATGCCAAGACGCCCGGCGGTGTCTTCCGCTTCACCCGTCGCTACACCGGGAAGCGCACGAGTCCTTTGGGCGGAATGATGAACCCGGTGTACTTCAACTACGGAATCGCCGTCCATGGCGCCGACAACGTGCCGCTCGAGCCGGCATCGCACGGCTGTGTTCGGCTCAACCAGACGATTGCCAAGGTCTTCCCGTCGATGGTGAAAACTGGTGATCTCGTGTACGTGTGGGGCGAGGACGGCAAGCAACCCGAGCAGTACACGCGGCGCGAGAGCCTGCCGTCGTTCAACTACGCCGACCCCGACGCCACGACGACGACCGAATCGACCACCACAACGGTGGCACCGACCACGACCGTGAACTCGACCACCACCACGGTGAAGTCCACGACCACCACCCCGTCAGGCACGACGACAACCTCGGTGGCGGCCACGAGCACCTCGCTGTCGTCGCCCACCGCAACCGATCTCTTCGGGTAGTCGCGTAGTTCGCCGGTTCAGCCGGGTAGCGGCGCGGCCACGATGTCGACGCGTTGACCGAGCACCTCTTCGAGCAGGCCCGAACGCTCGTTGGCGGTGTAGAGCTCGAGGCTGATCTCCTTGCTGCGTTTGGCCTCTGCTTCGATCACCAACCGGTCGCGACGAACCTGGGCCATCAACGAGCGCACGCGCCCGTCGTGGCTGCGGTCGAGGCCGATCGCCACGCGCAAGATGCCGGCCAGCGTGCGCACCAGCCGCTGGTCGTCGGGGGAGAGCCGCCCGAAATCCGTATGGCTGGCCTTCGGGGCGCTCTTGCGGTGGTAGCGGGCGATCTGGGCGATGATCTCGATCTCGGTGTCGGTCAGTCCGGTGAGCTCGCTGTTGCGGATGACGTAGTAGCTGTGCAGATGGTGCTTGGTGTGCGAGATCACCAGACCGACATTGGCCAGCAGGGCACCGGCCTCGAGGTACTCGCGGGCGTCGTCGGAAAGCCCGTGCAACGACACGGTGGCATCGAACAGTTGCAGCGCGAGGGCGGCGACGTGGGCGGAATGGGTGAGATCGTCGTCGCATCGTTCGGCCAGCGCCCGGATCGACCGACGCGACACGTCGCGCAGGTGATGCAGGGCGCCGCCTTGCAAACGAGCAATCGTGTCGAGCAGCACACCCTCGCGCAGCGCGGCTTCACTGAAGACGAAGCCCTTGATCCCGAAGATGTCGGCGACTCCCTCGAGCACCAGGGCGCCGGCCACGATGATGTCGGCGCGGGTCGGATCGAGCCCGGGAAGGTCGCGCCGATCGTCGGACGATCGCCTCTTGGCCATTGCCTCGGTGACCGACTGCAACTCGAAGACCGTGAACTCGAACCGATTGAACGTGTGCAGCGGCGTGTCGTCACGCGAGGCGTGGATCATCCGGGCAATGGTCTCGGCGGTGCCCGATGAGGCGATCGCGGCGTCGAAGCCGAGCTCTTCGACCTCACGCTCGAACGTGGCCAGTATCGAGCGGATGTACGACCGGCAGTCGCTGATCGAATCGGCGGACACCGTTCCACCGGGGAAGAACCGATCAGTGAGGCGGACGGCGCCGAGCTTGAAGCTGCGGGCACTCAAGGTCTCGCTGCGCTCGCCGACCAGAACCTCGGTCGAGCCGCCGCCGATGTCGACCAGGATCACCCGTTGGTCGAACGCCGGGACCGCCTGGAGCACCCCGAGGTAGATCAGCCGCGCCTCTTCGAGCCCGGAGATCACCTCGATGTCGATCTTGGCCTCGCGCCGCGCCCGGTTCAAGAAGACGTCGGAGTTCTGGGCCTCGCGCACCGCGCTGGTGGCAACCGCCCGAACGGCAGCGTTGTGGGACGCGGCGATCCGCTGCATGCGCCGCAACGCCGAGATGCCACGGTCGATGGCATCGGTGGAGAGCTGCTTCATGTCGCCGCCGCCATGGCCGAGCCGCACGGTTTCCTTCTCGCGGGTGACGACCTCGTACCCGTTGTCGAGTAGCCGGGCGACCACGAGATGGAAGCTGTTGGTGCCGATGTCCAGTGCCGCGAGGGTGTCCGTAGCGGTGGGCGGAGTCACGGCGTGATGCGGTCCTGGCAGGCCTGCATTCCGCCGAGCACGCCGGCTCGGAACGCGTCGACCTTCTCGAACGCGCTGCCGTTGACGTTTGTGTCGGCCGTCTCGTCGCTGCGAGTGATCGCGGTGACGATCGCCTCGTCGAGATCGCCGGCCGACAGCACGGTTTGGTCGGTTCGGTCAGTCGGCACTGGCGGCACGATGTCTTTGGCCCACGCTCCGGTGAGGCAGTCGTCGAGCAAGGCTCGAGGCTCGCCCTTCAGCGTGCTGCCGAGGAGCCCCTGGACGTTCTCGCTGAATCCATCCGAGATCAAGTAGCCCACCGACATGTCGCCGAGCAGCGGGTTGGCGTCCAAGTCCGCCGCGTACTGCTGGTCGACGAAGATCGTGTTGCTGGGTGCGCAGTACACGATGTTCCGTTCGAACGTGGAGCTGTCGATTCCGTCGCAACTGGGCGTGTCGGTGCCCTCGGTGAACAAGGTGACCGTCGGAGCCGTGAGGGTGAGGTTGCTCGCCGCCAGCTGGTCGGTCCAGAACCTGGTGAGGCTGGCCGGCAGCAACGTGATGATGTCTTGCGGGCCATTCGTGGGATCGGGGTTCGGATCGATGAGCGGCAGGTTGCCGCCGTTCGGGTCCTGAGGTTCGAACGGGATGTTGATCAACTGCTTTTCGCGACCCTCTGTGAAGAAGGTCTTGCAGCGGGCCGGTCCACCTTTGAATCCGTCCTGGAAGGCGCCTACCCGATCGAACCCGGTGCCGTGCGAGTTCTCGTCGATCTGCCCGCCGAGTTGCACCGGATCGCGTACCTGGATCATGGCGATCAGACCTCCGCGGATGTCGGCGTCGGTGAACTTGATCACGTCGCTTTCACCCCGCGACACGTGCGCCGCCCAGGCGCCGGAAAAGCAGTCGGCCTGCTGCTCTTTGAGGATCGTCGGCTGGTTGAACTCGCCGGCCCGTGCCTGAATGGCATGGCCGAACTCGTGAGCCAGGACGACCGCCACAGCGGACTGGCCGAGGTCATTGACCAGCTGCGGGAGCAGCTCGGCGTCGTCATAAGCGATGAAGTCGCCGTCGGAGCAATAGAAGGCGTTGCCTTCGATATCTGCGTAGCTGGTCTCCGGGGTGCCGCACCCGGGGATCTTCTCCGTCCGCTCGGGATAGGCCGCGTAGATGCCGCCGGAAAGTGGCGTGAAGTCGCCGCCGTAGACCGCCGGGTACTGTTCTTTCCAGAAGGCCTCGATGTCACTGAAGGCCGCTGTCAGGTAGCCGTCGTAGGCCCGCTCGGGTTTGTTGGCGCCGAAGTCGATGATCCCTTGCTGAACAGGTATCGGGGTGGTGTCGGGTGTGGTGCCGACCGTCGTGTCATTGGTGTTGTCGGGGATCAGTTGCCCGCCGGCGTTCTGGCGCGATCTCGTTGCTTCGACCCCCGCCTCCTTCACGCCGCAGGCTGTGACGAGGAGGAGTCCGACTGCCAGGGCCGATGCAGGCAATGCACGCATACGGGTGGAGCTTATGCACGCGGGTCGGGAAAAGCCCGTCTGCCCGTGTCGGCACGTTCTCATCCCGCGATCAGTGCCTGCATCTCGGAGATCTCGCCAGTTTGGCCCGTGATCATCGCGTACGCGAACCGTCTGACCTCGAGCACGTTGGCGTGGTCGACCGCATATTGCGCCATGTGGATGCCGCCTTGGTGATGGGCGACCATCAGGGCCACGAACAACTGATCGGCCGCCTTGCCGGTGCTCGCCAGCAGCTTGTCGATGTCGGCGTTCGATGCCAGCCCCGGCATTCGATCAGTCGGCAAGGGCTCGTTCATCCACGTCATCACCGTGTCGGTCTCGTTCGTCTCGCTGGCACCGAACTGGCGGAGCAGCTGGATCATCCTGCCGATCTCGATGCCCTGTCCGAACACGATCTCGCGGGCGATGTCGCGAAGGTCGGGGTTGGTGCCGGCGTCCTCCAGGTAGTACAGCCCGAGGTACACGGCCTGCTCGTGGTGGGTGCGCATGTCTTGCAGGAAGCCGATGTCGACTTTGTTCGGGTCGGGTATCGCGCGGTTGTTGCCGATCAGCCAACCGAGACCGCCGCACAACACCGCGATGGCGACGGCCAGGACGCCCAAGTTGAGCTTGCTCTGCCACCAAGGCAATGTCTCGGCGGTGTCGGCCGGCGCTACCTCCTCGGTCACTTGATCCATGCACTCAGCTTGGCAGGTGGGCATTGCTGCTGCCTATCGCCCCCGTGTTGCCCGAGCCCCGGACGCATCAGGCAGTACCGTGAGCGAGCGTGACCAGGAGTCGTCGAAGTGCGAGCACTCTCGGCGTCGCTACGACTCTGTTGCTGGTGGCCTGCGGAGGTGGCGGCAAGGCCTCGGTGTCATCCAGCCCGGTACTCGTCGGCGGCGGTACCACGACCCTTGCCACAGCCGCCGCGTCGACGTCCAGCGCCGTGGCGGGCCCGACGGGCTGGACCGTCGACCTGTCAGGCTGCGCGGATCCGGCACGCGCCGAACAACCCATCGTGGGCACGGTCAAGATCGGTTCGGCGATGCCGCTGTCGGGAGGCCCGGCTGCTGCGTTCGCTCCTGTGAAGGACGGTTTCGAGCAGTACCTCGAGTACGCCAGCGACAACGATCTTCTGCCCGGCTACACGTTGAGCGTCGACATCCGCGACGACCAGTACGACGGCTCGCAGACTGCCGGCGTCGTCAACGGGCTGATCGGCGACGGGGCCGACATCGTCGCCGGAATCATCGGCACGCCCGACAACCTGGCGGTGCGCGACACGCTGAACGGGCAGTGCATCCCGCAACTCCTGGCGCTCACCGGTTCGCCGGCATGGGGCCAGGTCGACGACTACCCATGGACGACAGGCGCGTTGGTGCCTTACACCACCGAGGCCGACGTCTATGCAGCCAAGCTGACGGAGTTGAAACCTGGAGCCAAGGTTGCCTTGTTCTCCGTCGACGACGACTTCGGCAAGGCGTACATCGACGAGTTCAAAGCGAAGGCCGACGAGTACGGGTTCGTTCTCGTCGACGAGCAGACGGTCGACGAGAAGAACACCGATCCCCCGACCACACAGGTGAGCAGCATCGCCGGCAAGCTGCCCGACGCGATCGTGGCGATCCCACTCGGGGTGCAGTGCCCCGTGTTCCTCACCGAACTGGCCAAGGCCAAGGCCTTGAACGCAGCGTGGACGCCGGTGGTGTTCATCACCAATTCCTGCGCATCGAAGTTGTTCTTCGGACTGGCCGGCGCAGCCGCCGACGGCGTGTACACCTCGAACAACCTGCTCGATTCCGACGATCCGAAGAACGCCTCGGCGCCCGGTGTCAAGGCGTTCCTCGATGCTTACGGCGCCGCGGGCATGGCTGGCGATCCTGCGGTCACCCAGGCGGGCTGGAACATCGGCGAGGCCACGGTGGCAATCCTCAACGCAGCGCTGAAGACGGGCACACTCAGCCGCAAATCGATCATCGAGGCGGCCCGCAATCTCACCTTCACGCCGTCACTGGCGCGGCCCGGCGTGCAGTACAAGATGAATGGTGCTGTCGACCCCTACGCGTTTCAGACGTTGCAGGTCTTGCAATGGGTCGACTCGTCACAGACGTTCACCGAGATCGGCGACCCGATCACAGAGTTCGAGAGCTGACGGTGCCTACGCCTTGAAGCAGGCCATGAACTTGGTGATCACCTCGGCGCTCGGGGTGCTCTGTGCTTCGACGAGTTTGCGAAGTGAGTCGTCTTGCATCAGGTTCTCGAGGCATGCCCGGTCGACCTTCATACCGGCAGCTTCGAACTGGGTGATCATCTGATCGATGATTGCCGCAGGAATGCTCCCGGTCGGAAAGCTCGCGCCGGGTGGAACCGTGAAGTCGGTCGGGAGCGACGGCACGGTCGCGCCACCCGGCAGTGTGACGTCGGTGGAGGCTTTCGGGATCGTGAGCTTGGCATCGCTGCCGCAGCCCGCCAGCAGCCCCACCGCAGCTAGGGAGGCGAGGATTCCGGTGATGATCGGCTTCATGATGGTCCTTCCGTTGGGCCTGCTACGGCCGATTTCTATACAGGTATCGGTTCGACAACTGTTGTCCTGAAGCGCGCCCGCCGCGCCGCATCGATGGTGGCTATCGCCAGCCCTACCCAGACTAAGGCGAATCCGACCACCCGCGAGGTCGGCAGCGATTCGTGGAACACGAGCCAGCCCAGACAGAAGTTGATCGTCGGGACGATGTAGTTGAGCGGTCCGATGACCGTCAGCGGCACGCGTTGGGCGGCGAAGGCGAACAGCGTGAGTGGCACGATCGTCGCCAACCCACTGCAGAGCACGAGCACGAACTGAGTCGTGGTGGCCGTGTGAGGGATGCTGCCGGCGCGGCCGGCGAAGGCGAGCACCACGAGAACAGCGGGGCCGAGCACCATGTAGCTCTCGGCAGCCATGCTCTCGACGGGGGTCAGCGGTACGTGCTTCTTGAGGTAGCCGTAGACGACCCACGTGGTCGCGATCACCAGCGCCAGCCACGGCACGCGCCCATAGCTGAACGTGAGGATGCCGACAGCGACGAGCGCCAGGACGAACACGAACTGCTGCACGCGGTTGACCTTCTCGTGCAGCACGACCACACCGAGCGCCATGGTGCCGAGCGGCGACAGGAAGTAACCGAGCGCCGTCTCGATGACGTGGTCGTGAACGACGGCCCACACGTAGGTCGTCCAGTTGGTGGCGAGGAACAGCGCGCACAGCATGACCGAGCCGAGCAATCGGCGATCGCTGAACACCGGCCGGAGGTGCTGCCACCGGTGGGTGATCGACAGCACACCACTCATCAGCACTGCCGAACAGATCACCCTCCAGCCGATCAGTTCGATGGCGTCGAACGAGTGCAGATGACGCCAGTACAGCGTCAGCGCGCCCCACACGAGGTAGGCCGCGACGCCGGCAACGACGCCTTGTCGCTGTGAGTTCACCGGGGCGATGCTACGGATGCCTGGAGGTGGAGCGCGGTTCCTAGAGTACGGGGCAATGGAGATCGTCGTCGCCCTCGATCCGCGGACTGCTGCGCAAGAAGCCGCAACGGTGATCGCCAGGCAACTGCGCCAGGCCGTCTCGCGGCGCGGTGAAGCGACAGTCGCATTCAGCGGAGGGACGACACCAGCGCTCATGCTTGCGGCCTTGAGCGGACTTGCCGTGCCGTGGAAGTCGATCACCGTCTTCCAGGTCGATGAGCGTGTCGCGCCTGACGGCGACGCGGATCGAAACGCGCCGTTGCTCGATGTGCTGCGACCTTGTGGTGTATCGATTCGTTTGATGCCCGTCACTGCTCACGATCTCGATGCCGCCCGACGGCGATACGCCGCGTTGTTGCCGGATCGCCTCGACGTGGTTCACCTCGGCGTCGGCGACGACGGCCACACGGCGTCATGGCCTCCCGGCGACCCGGTGGTTGACGACCGCGGCACCGTGGCGATGTCGAGGGAGTACAAGGGACGGGTTCGCATGACGCTCACCGTCGGCGCTGTCAACGGGGCGCGGCATCGGTTGGTGTTGGCCACCGGGTCGAACAAGGCCCCGGTCATCGAACGGTGGCTCCTTCACGACCCTCGTCTACCCATCGCCCGCGTCGGCCGGACCAACACGGTGATCGTGCTCGACACCGACGCCGCAGCGCGACTACCCCCTGGCCAGTAGCGTCTCCCGTCGATGGACATCACGACAACTCCCGCCTGGTCTGCACTCCAGTCGGTTGCGCGTCCGCCCCACTTGCGCACGTTGTTCGCCGACGATCCTCACCGGGCGCTGCGCTATCGGTTGCAGGCCGGCGATCTGCTGATCGACTACTCGAAGCACCTCATCGACGACGAGGTCGTTCGCAAGTTGCTGGCGGTCGCCAGCACG
This sequence comes from Ilumatobacteraceae bacterium, assembly GCA_963720775.1. Classification (GTDB taxonomy): domain Bacteria; phylum Actinomycetota; class Acidimicrobiia; order Acidimicrobiales; family Ilumatobacteraceae; genus JAENVT01. Next base: position 724,747 of record CAVRGR010000006.1, read on the forward strand.
GCGGGCATCGAGGCACGTCGAGCCGCCATGTTCGCCGGCGAGCCCATCAACGTCACCGAGCAGCGTGCCGTGTTGCATACAGCGTTGCGGGCGCCGCGTGATGCCGTCATCATGGTCGACGGCCACGACGTCGTGCCGGATGTGCACGCGGTGCTCGGTCGCATCACCACCTTCGCCGACCGGGTGCGCAGCGGCGCGTGGCGCGGTTCGACGGGCGAGGCGATGCAAACCGTCGTCAACATCGGCATTGGTGGAAGCGATCTCGGACCGGCCATGGCCTATCTGGCGACCGAGTCGTTCGGCGACCACAACTTGCGGTGCCGTTACGTCAGCAACGTCGACGGCGACGACATCACCGGCAACCTCGCCGATCTCGACCCTGCCACGACCTTGTTCATCGTCAGTTCGAAGACTTTTACCACGCTCGAGACGCTCACCAACGCACGCCAGGCTCGCCATTGGTTGACTGCCAGGTTGGGCGAGGAGGCGGTGGCCAAGCACTTCGTGGCGGTCAGCACCAACGCCGAGCAGGTTGCCGCCTTCGGCATCGACACCGACAACATGTTCGTGTTCTGGGACTGGGTCGGTGGTCGTTATTCGGTCGATTCGGCAATCGGCCTGTCGCTGGCGCTGTCGATCGGACCGGCACGCTTCCGGCAGTTTCTCGACGGCTTCCACACGATCGATCAGCACTTCCAAGAGGCGCCGCTGCACCTCAACGTTCCCGTCATCATGGGGATGCTCGGGATCTGGTACTCGAACGTTCTCGGCGCCCAGAGCAAGGCGGTGCTGCCGTACGCACACGAGCTGCGTCGCTTTCCGGCCTACCTCCAACAGCTCGACATGGAATCGAACGGCAAGAGCGTACGTCTCGACGGTCAGCCGGTGTCGACGACGACGGGTCCGATCGTGTGGGGTGAACCCGGAACCAACGGCCAGCACGCCTTCTACCAACTCCTGCATCAGGGGACCCGACTGGTGCCGACCGACTTCATCGGGTTTGCCCAACCCAACGATCCGTTGCTCGAACAACACGATCTGTTGATGGCCAACCTCCTTGCCCAGGGCGAGGCGCTGGCGTTCGGCAAGACGCTCGACGAGGTGATCGCCGAGGGCATCCCCGCTCATCAGCAGGCGCATCGAGTGTTCCCGGGCAACCGACCCAGTACCACGATCCTCGCGCCGCGTCTCACTCCGAACGTCCTCGGCCAGCTGATCGCCTTGTACGAACACATCGTGTTCGTCCAAGGGACCGTGTGGGACGTCAACAGCTTCGACCAGTGGGGTGTCGAGCTCGGCAAGGCACTGGCCAACCGCATCACTCCGGAGCTCACAGCACGTGAGTCACCGCAGCACGACTCGTCGACATCGGCCCTCATCGAGTGGTACCGCACCCACCGCGCCACGTAACCCGAATGGGCGCGGTTCCAGAACTGCCCGTTCCGCTGTCGCGCCCAAGGAGGCTCGTTGGGCGCGGCTTCGGAGTTGTGACCTCCTCGGTCGCGCCCAAGTACGTCTCTGCTCTGGCGGTTGCTGCTCTGCTGATCGTTGCCTGCCGCGCCGCGCCCGCGGCCGATTCGCAAACACCGGGTGGCCGGCTGTACGCGGCAAATTGCAGCACCTGCCACGGGCCGACCGGGAAAGGTCTCGGCGACTACCCGAAGCTTGTCGGCGTCGCCGACATCCTCGGTGGTGACTATGCAAGAACGGTCGTGTCGCAAGGAAAGAACCTCATGCCGTCGTTCGCCACGACGCTCACCCCGGAACAGATCAAGGACATCATCGACTACGTCGCCACCTTCAAGGGTTGATCCGCGGGCGACGTCGATGGAATGCATCACCTCCGCCCAGCCCTCGTTCCCAGGGCTGAAGGCGATCTTCGGGCGCGCCGCTCGATCAACGATACTGATGCCTCGATGACCAGCTCGGCCACGCCCTCGTCGCAGATCAGCCGCCTGCCGTACCTTCCCGGCCTCGACGGCATGCGCGCTCTGGCAGTGATCGCCGTGATGCTCTACCACGCCAACCACGGCTGGCTGTCCGGCGGCTTTCTCGGTGTCGAGGTGTTCTTCGTCATCAGTGGGTACCTCATCACGCTGTTGTTGATCGGCGAGCACGAGCGCTACGGCCGTGTGCACCTTGCTCGGTTCTGGAAGCGCCGCTTCCGCAGGCTGCTCCCTCCGTTGTTCCTCCTCCTCGCCGGCCTGGCGGTGTACATGGCGAGCTTCCGGCGCACACCGATGGGTCGCACTCGCGGCGACATCCTCGGCGGGTTGTTCTACGTCAGCAACTGGTACCAGATCGTGGTCGGCCAGGGGTACACGGCCGGAGAGGCGTTCGTGCCCTTGCGTCACCTGTGGTCGCTCGCGGTCGAGGAGCAGTTCTACTTGATCTGGCCTCTCGTCATGGTGCTCGTGCTGGCCCGGCATTCTCGGCGCAACCTGCCGCGCATGGCCGTGTGGTTCGGCGGGGCGAGCGTGGCGGTAGCGCTGGTCATGGCGCTGCTGTTCCACAGCGGCGATGTCGCCGCCACCTGCACGGCAGATCAACGACAGGGCTACTGGACGTTGTTCGGCCGCTGCATCAGCACCAACGAGGCGCTGTACCTGGGCACGTTCAGCCGCGCCGGCGGGCTGCTGATCGGCGCGGCCTTCGCCATGGTGTGGAGACCGGTCGCGCTGATGCGCGGCGCCATGCGCGACAAGGCTCGCCGCCTCGATGTCGTCGGCGTGCTCGGCCTGCTGCTGTTGGGGTGGTTGATGTGGACCTTGTGGCTTTCCGAAGGTGGGCAGCACTTCGGCATCCGCTTCGATTCGTCGCTGTTTCGCGGCGGGTTCCTGCTCACCGGGATCGCCACGCTGTTCGTGATCGCTGGAGTCACGCACCAGCGCAGCGGGCTCGGTCGGTTGCTCGCCGCGCCCGCCCTGAACTGGGTCGGCACTCGGAGCTACGGCCTCTACCTGTATCACTGGCCGATCTACCAGATCATTCGCGGCGAGGCCGGCAAGACCCTCAGCGTGGGGCAGTTCATCATCGCCATGCTCATCACGCTCCCGATCACGGAGGCCAGCTACCGGTACGTCGAACTGCCCATTCGTCAGGGCCGGATCGGCGAGATCCTGGAGGAGCGGCGCCGCCGCGGTACTGCGGCGGTGGCGACACCCCAACGACGACGATTGGCCGCCACGACACTCGTCGCCACCGTGCTGGTCGCCTTCGCCGCCGTCAGCATCGCCGTTGCTCCGAACGTGTGCGTCGGCCAGGTCGAGTGTGATCTGGCCGCGGCATCGGCGACCGATGAATCGAGCCCGCCCGCCGATTCCTCGACCACATCCACCACCGTGCCGGGTGTGATCGGTTCCGCCGTCGTCCAGAGCACCACATCGACGAGCTCCACCTCCACCTCGTCCACCACCAGCACCACCCTTCCGGTCGACCAACGCCCGCCGATCGCGATCGGAGAGTCAGTCATGCTCGGGGCCAAGGCGCAGTTGGAGGCCGAGGGCTTCGTGGTCGATGCCGCCGAGAGCCGACAGGGAACCGACGTCGTCGGCATCGTTGCTGCGCTGCGGGCAGCCGGCCGGCTGGGCAACACGGTGGTGATCCACATCGGTACCAACGGAGATGTCTCCGACGACACCTTCGCCAAGATCATGGCCAACTTGCCGCCGGACGAGGTGAAGACGGTGTTGTTCCTCACCGTTCGGGCGCCGAATCTGAAGTGGATCGACAGCAACAACGCACGGATCATCGCGCTACCGAGCAAGTACCCGAACGTCCACATCGGCTACTGGGCCGATCAAGTGCCCACCATCTCAGGCATCGCCCACGACGGTATACACCTGGTGTCAGCGGGCGCGAAGGCTGCGTACGCCGGAGACATCGCGGTATGGGCGAAAGACGCGGCGGGCTGACGTCCGTCGGCGCGCTAGCCGAGCGGGATCACTCGGGCGAACAGTGCCTTCAGGTACGAGCCCTGGGCGAACGAGACCGGGTGATCGATCGCGTGTGTCGTGCGACGGAACTCGACGAGGTCGTACCCTGCACGTTGCGCCGAACCGCGGACCGTGGCGTGGAACTGCTGCTCGGTGATCCGGCTGGAGCACGACGCCTGCACCAGCAACCCATCGGGTCGCGTCAGCTGCACGGCCCGTTGGGTGAGCTGACCATACGCATGGAGAGCGCGCTCGACGTTCGACTGGCGTTGGGCGAACGATGGGGGATCCACTACGACGATGTCGTAGTGCTTGCGGCGTTGGATGAGGCGATCCATCACCTCGTAGGCGTCGCCGACGATCGAGTCGTGCTCGCAGTGGCGCACGTTGGGCAGCGCCGAGTTGTGGGCGAAGTTGCGATCCGCGGCGGCGAGCGCGGGCGCGCTCTGGTCGACACTGGTCACGCGGGTTGCGCCGCCGGCCGCGGCGTACACACCGAATCCTCCGCTGGCGGCGAACACGTCGAGCACTCGCTGGCCGGCGGACATCGAACCGACGAGTGCGCGGTTGTCGCGCTGGTCGAGGAAGTACCCGGTCTTCTGCCCGTGCAGCACATCAGCCTCGAACCACATCCCGTTCTCCCGGAACATCACTGGCTCGGATGGCGGCTCGCCGATCAACGCCATGCCCTCGGTCAACCCGTGCAGGCGCTGATCGGCCATCGTCCTTGCGAGTCGTAGCACCAGCGCCGACGGGTGGAACTGCTCGCCGATCACCTCCACGAGTGAGCGCAGATGAGGGATCCACACCGGCGAGTACAGCTTGAGCGCGAACGTTTCGGCATAGCGGTCGAGCACGAGTCCGGGAAAGCCGTCGTTCTCCCCGTTGAGCACGCGGTAGCCGTCGGTGTCGTCGCCGATTTCCGCCCGCCGATCGGCCGCCGCGTTGATGCGTCGGCGCCAGAACTCGGTGTCGACGACTGCCGGCTTTCCATGGTGCAAGACGCGGATGCGGATCGGCGAGCCCGGGTCCCACAACCCGATGGCGACGAAGTTGCGATCGTTGTCGAAGATCACCGCGAGGTCGCCGACCACGCCGCGATGGCTGATCGACGCGATCGATTCGTTGAAGACCCACGGGTGACCGGCAGCGATCTGCCTGCGGGCGTCGGGGGTGACGCGCACGGCCATCCGTTTCTCGCCGACCGCGGGAAGTTGATCGAGCACGGACATGCGCTCAGGGTATGCCGATGTCGCCCCGAGTCCCTACGCTCCGGGCATGGCCGATCAGCTGGAGCGCACCACGAACCTGCTGGCGCTGCTTCTGGAAACGCGAGTACCGCTCACCCTCGACGACATCGTCAACCAGTTGGGCGATCAGTACCCGACGGGGCACTCGGCGATGCGCGGCGCGTTCGAGCGCGACAAGGGGCTGCTGCGCGAGGTCGGCGTGCCGATCGAAACCGAAGTGCTCGGCGGATCTCGGGCCGGGCAGACGGCCTATCGGGTCGACCGCGACCGGTACGAGCTGCGCGGGCTCGACCTGACCGAGTCCGAACGGCGGGCGTTGCAGGTTGCGGTGGCCGCGGCGCGCACCACCGAGGCAGAGTTCGGAATGCTCAAGCTCGGCGGGGTCGCCGACAGCTCGGCATCGATAACCGCCAACCTTCCACAGCTCGACCTGCTGCCCGCGCTGCGAGAGGCAATCGCAGCGCGGTCCAAGGTTGCGTTCGAATATCGCGGCGCATCACGCACGCTGCAGCCCTACGCCTTGCTGCTGCGCGAGGGATGGTGGTACGTCATCGGTCACGACCTCGGTCACGACGAGGTGCGTACTTATCGCGTCGATCGCATCGAAGGCTCGATCAAAGCGACCGGTCGAGCAGAGTTCGACCGCCCCGACGACTTCGACCCGCGGGCTGTGTTCCCGGCCGATCCGAAGGAGCTCGGCGCGGGTGATGAATCGGCGATCGTGCGCATCGACAGCGCCCGCGCCACCTTCGCCATCCGCGAGCTCGGTGAGGAGTCGATCGTGCGTCGGCTCGCCGACGGCGCAGTCGAGGTGTCGGTGCACTGCTCCAACATCGACGCCTTTCGCTCGTGGTTGTTCGGGTGGGGCCTCCACGCAGAAGTGATCGCGCCCGACGAAGTGCGCAACAGCCTCCGCGAGTGGTTGCAGACGATGGCGGGCGCATCGTGACTGCTCGACGCGGACCTCGCCGATCCGACGACCGGCTGCGCCGGCTGCTGGTGATGTTGCCGTGGCTCATGGAGCGCGGCGAGGCACCGGTTGCAGAGATGGCGGCGCGCTTCGAGCTCACCGAGGCGGAGCTGATCGGCGATTTGGAGCTCGCTGCCCTGTGCGGGTTGCCGCCTTTCATCGACGAGATGATCGACGTGTTCATCGACGAGGGAGTGGTGTTCGCCGGACTTCCACGGCTGTTCACCAAACCGTTGCGGCTCACCGCACCGGAAGGTTTCGCACTGTTGTCGGCGGGTAAGGCCGCCATGCAGATGCCGGGCGCCGATCCGGACGGCTCGCTCGCTCGCGCGCTCGACAAGCTTGCCGGCGTTCTCGGCGAGGATGGCGTTGTCGTCGATGTACTGCAACCTCCGGCAACAGCCGACCTCGCTGCAGCGGTCAACGACAACGCTCGATTGAAGGTGCGCTACTGGTCGGCGAGGCGCGACGAGACGACCGACCGGGAGATCACCCCCCGCTCGATCTTCCTCGACCGGGGGGATTGGTATGTGATCGCCGACGACAGCCGCTCCGGTGAGGTGCGTACGTTTCGCATCGATCGCTTCGAGGCGTGGACACGCACGGGCGAGATCGATCCCCCGGCGAAGGGTTCGCCGGCACTGACGCCGCCCACCGGTGATCAATGGTTCGCCGACAGCGATGTGCCCTCGGTGGTGCTGCGCTTGGCGCCATCGGCGCGGTGGGCGGCCGAGCGATATCCGATTCGCGAGGAGCACGAGGCGGGCGACGCGCTGGTCGTGCGCATGGCGGTGGCCAGTGAGCAGTGGTTGCGAACGTTGTTGCTGCGACTTGGCCCGCATGCCGAGGTGCTCGAACCCACCGAGTGGCACGATCTCGGCGCGGAGGCGGCGCGCCAGTTGTTGGTGCGCTACGAGGCGACTGCCAGCTGAGCAGCCGTGGTGATGCCGTGAGCTTTCAGCAGATGGGGAAGCACGGCCGCTGTGGCATCGGCGTCGGCGAGTGCATCGTGAGGACGCACGAGTTCTATGCCATAGCGCGCGCACAGATCAGTGAGGCGATGCGATAGCTGTCGGTCGGGGTCGAGGCGTCGCGACATGGTGAGTGTGCACAGCGGATTGTCGATCGCGACCACGACACCGTGGGTCTTGCCTGCCTTGCGCAGGAACTCGGCGTCGAACGCTGCGTTGTGAGCGACGAAGTGCGCGTGTTCCAGCCGGCGAGTCAACTCCCGAAGCACCTGCTCGCCGGGTGGGGCCGACAGCACCATGTGACGGCGAATGCCGTGGATGCCGACGGGGCCGACGCGAAACCACCAACGCCGGCGAGGAGCGACGAGGCTGGACCATCGATCCAGCACTCGGCCGCTGCCGTCGACCACGACCAGGCCGATCTGCAGCACGTGATGGCGACGCAACGACAGGCCCGAGGTCTCGACATCGACGACGGCGAACCGCATGGCGTCGAGCTCCGCATCCATGAGCCCAACCATACGCCGGGGGTGTGACGCGACGTCTTTCGCGATCAGAGCAGTTCGGCTGCGAGGCTGGCCACCGCGCTGCGCTCGCACGACGACAACGTGATGTGACCGAAGCAACGCTGCCCGCCGAACGCCTGGATCAACACGGCCAGGGCGTTGTTCGATTCGCCCATGTACGGCGCGTCGATCTGGCTGGTGTCACCCGTGAAGATGACCTTGGTCCCTTCGCCGATGCGGGTGAGCACGGTCTTCAGGGTGGTCGGTTCGAGGTTCTGCGCTTCGTCGACGACCACGATCTGGCGGTGCAGCGAGCGGCCGCGCAGGAACGTGACCGATTCCAGCGACAACTGGTTGCGACCGATCAGCTCGTCGATCAGCCGGCTCGCATCGTTGCTGCTGCGCTGATCGGTGAGCGCGACGATCGCGTCGTGAATGGCCGACATCCACGGATCGAGCTTCTCCTCGAGCGTGCCCGGCAGGAACCCGAGGTCGGCACGCCCGACGGCGATCAAGGGTCGGTAGACGGCCAGACGCTCGTACCGGCGGGACTCGACGACCTGCTCGAGTCCGGCGGCGATCGCCAGCAGCGTCTTGCCCGTGCCGGCGCGGCCATCGAGCGCCACGACGCTGACGTCGGGATCGAGCAACAGCTCGAGAGCGAAACGTTGTTCCTTCGAACGGGCGCGCAGCCCCCACGGTTCCGGAGCGCTGTGGGGGAGCAGCACGAGATCGCCGTCGACCCGGCGGGCCAAGGCAGACTGTGAGCCGGCGCGGAGCACGGCGAATCCGTTCTCCTGCAGCTGATCGCAAGCGGGGATCGACTCTGCAGCGATTCCACCGGCTGCGTACAGGCAATCGATCGCCTCGTGGCCGGCGTCGTAGGTGCCCCAACCCGCGGGGCGCGTAGCCAGGCTGCGCCCGACCGGGCGGTGCTCGTCGGCCTGAAGGCCGAGGTGGGCGGCCTTGATGCGCAACGCGGCGTCGTTGGAGACAACGCACGTCGGCCCGTGCATCTGCTGGCCGAGCGCGGCGCCGATGATGCGGTTGTCGGGGATCGAGGGGTCGAGCCCGTGTTCGATCAAGAGGTGCTTCTGCACACCGTTGATCTCGATCTTCACGGTGCTCGCCGACGCGCCGTCACCCACCGGGGTGGCGTCGGCCAGCGAGCCTCCGGCGTTGACGCGCAGCTCTTCCAGCGTTCGCAGTGCCGTGCGCGCCGCCCGACCGACATCATCGACTCGGCTCTTCAACCCATCGAGCTCTTCGATGACCGTCAGCGGAATCACCACGTCGGCGCCGACGAAGCTGGCGATGCACGACGGGTCGGCGACCAGCACCGAGGTGTCGAGCACGATCCTTGTCCGTACACCCCCCTCAAGATCGACATGACGATGATGGGTGGAGGCAAGGTCGGTCAACGCAACTCCTATCGACGGTCCAGGGTGAAGAGCGAACTCCGCAACGCAACAGTTGTAGCCGAGGCGGCGCGGGCGATGGTGGATAGTGAGGTCTGCTCGATGCGCAGTGGCGATGCTTGCCCTGCGATGCAGGCAGAATGCATCCGTGGCCGAGCCGGGGTGTCTCTTCTGCGATGCCGTCGACGGCATCGTGGCCGTTCGCTCGGTGCTGAACGACGAGATCGCGATCGCCTTCCTCGACCGGTCGCCCGTGTTCAAGGGACATGTTCTGGTCGTTCCACGCAAGCACGTCGTGACCCTCGCCCACCTCGATCGCGATCTGATCGGTCCGTTCTTCGAACGAGTCCAGAGAATCTCGGCAGCCATGCCCGCCGCGCTCGACTGCGATGGAACGTTCGTGGCGATCAACAACGTCGTCAGCCAGAGTGTTGCCCACCTCCACGTGCACATCGTGCCGCGGCGTCGTAAGGACGGGCTGCGCGGCTTCTTCTGGCCGCGGGTGCGTTACGAGTCCGACGCCGAGGCCGACGACTACGCCGAGCGACTGGCCGACGCGCTCAGCAGATGATCCGCATCTCGATGCCACGAGGATCACGGCTTCCATCGCCGAACACACGGTGCTCGTTGCGCACAAAGCGAGTCGTGCTCCACAGCACCGCGTACGCGTCGAACAAGTCGTCGATCGCCGCGCCCGGCGGAGATTTGTCAGGAATGTGAAAATGTTTTGACAGCAGGCGTCGCCGGATCGCGCGGCCCTCGAACGTCTTCTTCGACGGCAGGCTGTGTTCCTCGTTGAGCATCTTGAACGAGCACTCCGGATGAACTTCTATCACCGCGTCGCGGTGCTGTGGCCCGATCAGCAGATCGAGCTCGGCAACCTTGGCCATGATGTTGAACGTCTGTTTGGAGATCCCGCGCCCGGTTGCTGATCGCGCCCGCGCCAACGCGGATTGGTAATCAGTGCAGGTCAGAGCAGCGCGCGGCGGCGCAGGGAACACGGAGCTGCCGGCCGCAGCAAGGTACTTGCGAGCCTCCTTGTCGCACGCACGCGGTGGTCCATCGACCAATCCGATCGGCATGTCGATGCCGACATGAGTGAAGCATTGCAAATCCAATGCTCGCACGACGAAGACCTCATCGGGCGTGGCGACGATCCAGCCCGCCGCACAACCGTCGATTCCAACGATGTCGTGTTGCTCGGGAATGTTCACCTCTGGGCTGTTTTTGCAAATGCAATAACATTGATGCTTGTAATTCGTGCTTGAAACACGCACGATTTGTCTTCGTAACGCTCCGTTACTACAACCCGATACCCGGAGGTATCAAGACAACATGACCAAAGCTGAGCTGATCGATGCGATAGCGGCGAGTGCCGATGTGAGCAAGGCCGACGCCGAGCGCACTGTTGGCGCGTTCTTCGACATCGTCACGAAGGCTGCCAGCACGGGCGACAAGGTCGCCTGGCCGGGCTTCGGCTCGTTCAGCACCTCCAAGTCCGCAGCGCGTATCGGCCGTAATCCCCAGACCGGCGCTGCAGTCAACATCGCTGCATCGACTCGAATGAAGTTCACAGCGAGCAGCACGCTCAAAGCAGCCCTCAACAACAAGTAACAACCGAAAAGAAAGAAGGAACCACAAGTGGCAGCAAAGAAGGCTTCGGCCAAGAAGGCTCCTGCCAAGAAGGCAGCAGCGAAGAAGGCTCCGGCAAAGAAGGCCGCGGCGAAGAAGGCTCCTGCCAAGAAGGCAGCAGCGAAGAAGGCTCCGGCGAAAAAGGCCGCGGCGAAGAAGGCACCTGCCAAGAAAGCCGCTCCGGCAAAGAAGGCCGCAGCAAAGAAGGCTCCGGCGAAGAAGGCAGCAGCCAAGAAGAAGTGATTCGTCGACGTACCAGTCGACACGCGGAGCGGGATGCACGGAGGGCCAAGTGCCCTCCGTGCTTCTTTTGGGGGCATGATGACTCGATGCGATCGATCTGCGACGACCTCGACGCCGAACACAACAGTCTCGATGGTCTCGTGGCCGGCCTCGGCGATGCTCAATGGCTGATGGAGACGCCGTCACCCGGCTGGGCGATTCGCGACCAGATCAGCCACCTGTGGTTCTTCGATCTGCGGGCGTTGATGGCGCTGGAGGATCCCGCTGCTTTCGCCGCTGATGCGCAGTGGCTCTCGGAGAACGGTGGCACCGAAGCCTCGGTGGTGCCGGGCAGGTCGATCGAGCCCGCGGAGCTCATTCGGAGCTGGCGCGACGACCGGCGCCGACTCATCGATGTCGCCGTGACGCTCGACCCGTCGCAGCGAGTCCCGTGGTACGGCCCGCCGATGGCTGCCCGGTCGTTCATCACCGCGCGGTTGATGGAGACGTGGGCCCATGGTCAAGACGTTGCCGATGCGTTGGGAACCGTGCGGCAACCGTCCGCACGGTTGCGTCACGTCGCCCACATCGGTGTCCGCGCCCGGCCATTCAGCTACGCCATCAACGGCCTGTCGCCACCGGCTGTCGACGTGGCCGTGCGCCTCACGGGTCCGGATGGTGAGCAATGGGAATGGGGGCCAGCGGATGAGCAACCGGAGAACCTGGTGTCGGGTTCGGCGCTCGACTTCTGCTTGGTCGTCACGCAACGCCGCAATGTGGCCGACACCCGGCTGGCCGTGGATGGTGATGCGGCCGCGGAGTGGATGTCGATTGCTCAGGCGTTCGCAGGCGGGACCGGCACGGGTCGCGAGCCCGGACAGTTCACAGATCGGTGATCAGTTTGAAGACCTCGGCAGCTGCGTACCCGAACGGCTCGCCGAGGCCTGCGAGGCGAGTGGTGATTCGGTGGCGGAACGCCGCCAGTTGTTCCGCGTCGGCGGCCTTCATGGTGCTCTCGAACTGACTGACGTGCGCTTCGAGCGCGTCGAGTTTGCGTTCCAGGAACTGCCCATCGCCTCCGCCGACGTCTTCGACGTGATCGGGTTCGTCGGCCTCGAACAGCAGCAATGCGCTCGGTCGGTGCGCGTTCAGACCCTGTTCGCGATAGAAGTGCGGATCGCGGGCAGCCACGATCCCTTCACAGGCCAGCAGTCCGGCGTGGCGGTGATCGGGATGCAGGCGGTATCGCTTCCACGGATCATGCCCGAGAACGACGTCGGGCCGCAGTTCGCGTATTACCCGCGCCACTTCGCCACGAGTCTTCAGGTCGCTGTCGAGCTCACCGTCGACGCGATCGAGGAAGACGACGAGTCCGGCGTTGGCGCCGCTCAATCTCCTGGCCGCCTCACGTTGCTCGGTCCGGCGCTGCTGCGTGAGCGTCACCACGTCAGCGTCGGGGTTCCACGTTCCCTTCGAACCGTCGGTGCAGATGAGGTGATGCACCACGCAGCCGGCAGCGGCCCACTTCGCCAGCGTGCCGCCGCCACCGAACTCGACGTCGTCGGGATGCGCGCCGATCGCCAGCGCCACTGCCGGCGCGGCCCGGTTGTGGCTGAAAGCGCCGCGCCCTACCGCTGGTTGGCCTGGTTCGTTTGCAGCCATGTCGGGAGCACTTCCTGAACGAGTGGGTGGGCGAGGTCGGCGGGCGTGTCGATGTCGGCAGCGAGCAACGGATCACGACACACGCGCACCGAATGCCCTGCTGCGATCGCCGCATCGAGATGTCTCTGGAACGAGCCCGGGCCGTAGGCGAACCGGAACTGAAGATCGGTGGGCAAGGCGATGACGTTGGTGCCGTCGCCGTGCCGGTCGGGCACCAGCGTGAGTGTGCCGGGCTCGGTCAAACTCGCCAGTGAATGCGCCCGCGGCAGGTCGCCGTGAGCGACGATCACATCGGTGACGCCGGCGTTGCGCAGCTCGGCGACGCTGTTGTTGACGGCAGCGTTGAGACCAACACCCGGATGCCACAAGATGGTGGCTCCGTGTTCGGCCGCCCATGTTGCGACGTGGTCGTCGTCGCAGGCGACATAGGTTGGCAACTCGCCGGCGGCGGCCAGCACCCGGGTTGCAGTCCATCGGGCGAGGCGTTCTCGTTCGGCGTCACCGAGCACTGCGGCCAGCCTGGCCTTGGCGTCGGTGAAAGCCTTGACGGGGACGAGCACGACGGCGTTCACTCCCCGCAATCGTAGGCACCTACGCTGTCTTTCATGCCGATCAACGTTGCCGTCATCGGCGCCGGCTCCTGGGGCACGACGGTGGCCGCGATGGCGGCAGTGAACACCCCGACCATCCTCTGGTCGCGGCGCCCCGAGTTGGCTGCGCAGATCAACGATGCCCACGTCAACGTCGACTACCTGGCCAACTTCGTGCTGCCCGACCAGTTGCGGGCGACCAGCTCACTGGAAGAGGCGGTGAGTCACGCCGACGTTCTGGTGATGGCCGTGCCGTCGCATGGTTATCGCGATGTCGCCTCGGCAGCGGCGGAGTTCCTGCGTCCGTGGGTTCCGATCGTCACGCTCACGAAGGGCCTCGAGCGGAGCTCACGCAAACGGATGAGCGAAGTGACGAGCGACGAGATGCCCGGCCATCCGGTTGCTGTGCTCACTGGGCCGAACTTGGCCAAGGAGATCCTGTCGGGCCAGCCGGCGGCCAGCGTCGTGGCAATCGACGACGAGGTGATCGCTGCCGAGCTGCAACGAATCTTCAGCCGGCCGAGCTTGCGGATCTACACCAACCCCGACGTGGTCGGCTGCGAAGTGGGCGGCGTGGTCAAGAACGTGATTGCCATCGCCAGTGGCATGGCGGATGGCATGGGTTTCGGCGACAACACGCGAGCAACGCTCATCACGCGTGGCCTCGCCGAGATGACTCGCCTCGGCATGGCCATGGGCGGAGAGGCGGCGACCTTCTCCGGCTTGGCCGGCATCGGCGACCTCATTGCCACGTGCTCGTCGTCGCAGAGCCGCAACAACAGCGTTGGCAAGCAGCTTGGTCAAGGCAAGTCGATCGACGAAGTGCTGGCTTCGACCAACATGGTCGCCGAGGGGGTGAAGAGCTCACCGAGCGTGCTCGATCTGGCTCGTCGTCACGACGTCGAGATGCCGATCACCGAGCAAGTGGTAGGCGTGTGCCACCACGGCCGCACCGCTGCCGACGCACTCGGCGCGTTGATGCAACGCAGTCGCAAGAGCGAGCGCGCCTGACGATGACGTGTACCGGTGTCGTCGGCGGGCGATGGAGGGCGACGGTCACCGAGTGGGGGGCAGTCGAGCCGTGGGATGGCTCGACTGCGATCGACTGGTTCGTGGCCGCCGACGATCGTTGGCACCGGCCGCAGTTCGAGATGTCGACACGCCAAGTGAGGCTCGACGGCACACCCGTCGTCGAGACGAGGGTGCGGATACCCAGCGGTGACGCGGTGCAGCGTGTCTACTCGGTCGCCGACGCCGGAGGGCTCACCATCATCGAGGTCACCAACGACTCGACGCTCCCGATGGCGGTGGCGTTCACCGGTGGAAACCTGCTGTCGCGCCGGCCATCCACGTCGACGCCGCCGAGAGGGATCACCCTGCCGTCCGACGCTGTGCTCCACCCGATCGGGCATCACTCCACCATTGCAGTGGCTCGCGCTCACAGCGCGGCCGGCATCGCCTTACCGGAGGTGCTCGCGCCGGCGGACAAGGTGGCCCGTGGTTGGCTCGCCCAGACTCAACGGGCCAGCCGCTTGCGCCTGCCCGACTCGATGATCGTCGACGCCGTGACCGCCGCTCGGTGCGAGTTGCTGCTCAACGGTCCATCGACCGATGACGACGATCCGGCCGGCGTGCTGCTGGGCATCGCCGAGTTGGTCCGTCTCGGTCAACAGCCGGCGATCTGGGTGCCGGACGTTGCCGCCCAGCTGGAGCGGCTGGCGCGGTCCGGCGCCCAGATCCCCGGCGGCGTGATCGAGGCCGCGGCGCGAGTGCTGCACGCCGCCGGCGAAGACCGGGCCGTCGAGGATCTGCGCAGGTTGCGCGTGTCCACCGCTCCATGGGTGACGGACGAGTTACCGGCTGCGATCGGTCGCGTGCCGTGCTGGGTAGAGCGTGGCCTGGTGATCTCCGACGAGAACACCGCCTTGCTGATGCCGAGGGGCTTTCCTGAGGCGTGGTTGGGCATCGACTTCGAAGCCCATGGTCTGGCGATCGGCCTTGCCTCGACGCTGTCGTTCGCCATCCGTTGGCACGGTGATCGACCGGCGGTTCTCTGGGAGGTGGCCGGTGCGCCAATGTCGCTCAGCCATGACGACTGGTCGACCTCGCAGCTCACGGGCGAGGCGCTGTGGCAACCGGTTCCAGGATCGCCGGATCGCCGACCGTGATGCGACCCGGCTCGAGCACCGTGGCATAGACACGACTCACCGGACCACGCTCATGGTGCATCACCCGGAAGTCACCGTCGATGAACCACGGCTTGTTGCTTGCGCAGGGCAACGCGTAGCAGCTGACCTCGCACAGCACTTCGCCGATTCGTAGTTGAACTCCGGCGCGGACCTCTGCCCAAGGCAGCCCGGCGATGGTGATGTTCTCGCCGGCACGCCCAGGGGCGATGTCGTGCCCGGCACGACGGAAGTCGTCGATGACCTCGGCACTCCAGATGCACAGCGCTTGCCACGGACGACCGTGGTGAACGCGAGTTGCCTGACGGTCGCCCTCCATGCCGCTCCAGGAGACCTCGGCAGCGTCGACCGGCAACTTCGGCAAGCCGCCCGGCGACACGCTGAGTTGCACCACGGTGCCGTCGGCGCGCTCGGGAAGCTGGCCCGCCGAGCGCAGGGCAGGCCCAGCCGCCATCCACGACGACCACACAGCGGGAAGGTCCGTGGCCAGGTCGCCCGTCGGAGCTGGTGGACGGAGGTGCTCGATCACCGACGCCTCGCGACCCTCTCCGTGCAGGTCGAAGACCACGTCGGCGAAGTGCACGGTCCGGCTCGCATCGGTGTTCGTGAATCGGTACGGCCCGACTGTGTACATGTGCACACCGTAGATCAGGCACCCTAGGCTGGCGCTCGTGACAGCCGTCGAAGCCGATCCGTTTGCAGACCTGCGCCTCACGGAGTGGACCTCCTGTGGGGGCTGTGCGGCCAAGTGGGGCGCGGCGTTGTTGACCGACATGGTGCGTGACCTGCCGGCGGGTGCCGACCCTTCGTTGCTCGTCGGCCTGGCCCCATTCGACGACGCAGCCATCTACGAGATGGCCCCCGGCGTTGCCTTGGTGAGCACCACCGACTTCTTCCCGCCACTCGTCGATCACCCCAGCGACTTCGGAGCGATTGCCGCATCCAATGCCTGCAGCGACGTGTTTGCGATGGGCGGGCGTGTCGTGATCGCCGTGAACATCGCCGCCTTCCCCGAACACTTTCCGCGCGATGCGATCGTGGCCATCTTCGACGCCGCCTCTGCTGTCGTAGCCGAAGCCGGCGGCACCATTGCAGGCGGGCACACGATCCGAAATCCGGAACCGATCTTCGGTCTCGCGGTGCAAGGCGTTGTGGATCCCGCACGCATCTTTCGCAAGAGCGGTGGCCGGCCCGGTGACGTGCTCGTGCTCAGCAAACCGATCGGAACGGGACTCGCACTCGCCGGGGGTTCGGCCGACGACAAGGCTGCGGCAATCGCCGGCATGCGCCGCTTGAACCGCGCTGCATCGGAGGAACTGCAATCGCTCGGCGGTGCTGTGCACGCCGCAACCGACGTGACTGGCTACGGCTTGGCCGGTCACGGCTGGGAGATGGCCGAGCGCGGTGGAGTGCAGGTCGTGGTCGACACAGCGGGGCTGCGCACCTATCCGGGGGCGCTTGCGGCTGCCGAGCGCGGCGTGCGCACCGGCGGCGACCCACGCAACCGCGAGTACGTCGCGAACCACCTCGATTCGTCGGCGAGCCACGCGGGTGAGGGGTTGTGCATGGATCCCCAGACGTCCGGCGGGTTGCTCGCGGCGGTCGATCCGGCGGTCGCCGCATCGCTGTCCGACATGTGGTGGTCGGTCGGCGAAATCGCCGCGGGTGCCCCTGCCATCGTGCTGCGCTGATGGCCGGACGGGCGCCGACGAGGTCGATCGAGAAGGAGCTCTGGGCCGCCGGTCACGAGGTGATCGTCGGTATCGACGAGGTCGGCCGCGGCGCGTGGGCCGGACCGTTGATGGTTGGTGCAGCAATCCTGCCGCGCGATCGTCGCGTCAACGGGGTGCGCGACTCCAAGGTGCTCACCGAAGCGGACCGGGAGTTCCTGTTCGCCCGAATCGCGTCGTGGTGCGATGCCTGGGCGGTCGGCGGGGCATCGCAGGTGGAATGCGATGAGCTCGGCATGGCCGAAGCCCAACGGGTGGCGGCGCGCCGAGCGCTCGCCGGCCTTGGCGTCACGCCCGACGCGGCCGTGGTCGACGGCAAGTGGAACTTCGTCGGCGCCAACGTAGCCCATGTCGAGCTGCGGGTGAAGGCCGACCTCACCTGCCTCTCGGTAGCGGCGGCGTCGATCCTCGCCAAGGTGACCCGCGACCGGATCATGCGCGAGCAGGCCGAGCACTATCCGCAGTGGGGTTTCGACTCCAACAAGGGATATCCGTGCCCGATGCACAAGGCGGCGCTGCAGGCCTACGGACCGTCGGCGATCCATCGTCGGACGTGGGTGTTCATGGACCACTACGTGCCGTGGCCAGGCGTGCCGCGGCACGTCATCGCCGAGCAGCCAACGTTGTTCTGAGATGTACGACGTAGCGATCGTCGGCGGGGGACTTGCCGGCTTGCGCTGTGCCGAGGCGCTGGTGGCCCGTGGCGCCGACGTGGTGGTGCTCGAGGCGCGGCAGCGTGTGGGCGGCCGCGTGTTCAGCCACCACTTCAGCGACGGTCAGACCTGCGAGCGCGGCGCGGAGTTCGTCGACTCGAACCACATCGAGGTGCTGGGCTTGGCTTCCCGCCTCGGCCTGGTGTTGAGCAACCGCTCGGCCGACGTCGATCCTTCAGCGACCCTGCTGGATGCCGGCGGTCGAGCAGTGCCGATGTCGATGCATGCGTCGCTCGAGCCCGACTTCGCCCACTGGGAGCAGGCTCTCACACATCTTGCCGACGACTCGGAGACCGAGCAGCGAACCCTGGCCGATCTGATGCACACCCTCGATCTCTCGGTGCTCTCCCGATTGGTGGTGGGTCGCCACATCAGGACCGAATTCATGTTGCCGCCCGAAGAGGTCGGTCAACGTGTGGCCGGCAGGCTGGCCAGATTGCAAGCGGCGGGACATCGCGAGTGTCATCGGATCATCGGTGGCAACGACCGGCTGGCCACCGGACTGTCGGCCCGGCTGGGCGAGCGTGTGCGGCTGGCGACGGTGGTGCAATCGATCGACGCGGATGCCGGTGCGCTCACCTTGCGCACAGGCGAGATGATCGAGGCGGCGACGATCGTGGCCGCGGTTCCGTTGCCGGTGCTGTCGCGCGTCTGGTCGGCGATGCCGTTGGAGCTGGGTGCCGTCGGTTACGGCGTCGGCGGCAAGATCAGCGTGCAGTTCGACCGTCGCATCTGGCGCGACTACGGCCGCAATGGCACGGTGCTGACCGAGAGGGCGTGGGGCCACCTGTGGGAGACCACCGACGACCAAGGTGGTGATCGAGGCGTGCTCACCAATCTGCTCTCCTCGCACGATGGCGCGGCATTCGCCGCACTTCCGCAAGCATGCGAACGCGTCGTCGCCGAGATCGAGCGGTTGTTCCCCGGCGCCAAGGGACTCTCGGGCGAACGGGTGCTTACCGACTGGACCAACGACCCGCTGAGCCTCGGTGCCTACAGCTGCTTCGGTCCGGGTCAGTGGGCAGCGTCCGCACCGTTGCTTCGGGCCATGCACGGTCGCCTGCTGCTCGCCGGCGAGCACACCGATGAGTTCAGCGGCTTCATGGAAGGTGCCTTGCGCAGCGGCGCCCGAGCAGCGGCCGCGATCGTCGGCTGAACGCCGCTACCCGAGCGCTTGCTCGAGGTCGGCGACAAGGTCGGCAGCGGACTCGATGCCGACCGAGAGCCGCAGGAGGTTGTCGGGCACTTCCAACGGAGAGCCGGCCGCGGAGGCGTGAGTCATTCGACCCGGGTGTTCGATCAAGCTCTCGACCGCGCCGAGCGACTCGGCCAAGGTGAACAGCGTCGTCGCCGCGGCGACGCGCAGAGCGGCTTCGCTTCCGCCCCTGAGCGTGAAGCTGACCATTCCACCGAAGTCGCGCATCTGCTTGGCCGCTGCGGCATGGCCGGGGTGATCGGGGAGCTGCGGGTACAGCACCCGTTCGACCGCAGGATGTCCGACCAGCAGGTCGACAACCGATCGCGCGTTCGCACAGTGCCGTTCCATGCGCACGGCGAGAGTCTTGACACCGCGCAGCACGAGGTAGCAGTCGAATGGCGCGGGCACGGCGCCGGCAGCGTTCTGTGTGAACGTCAATCGAGCGGCGAGCTCGTCGTCGTCGAGCGCGAGGAACCCGCCGACCACGTCACTGTGCCCACCGAGGTACTTGGTGGCGGAGTGCACGACGATGTCGGCGCCGAACGACAGCGGCTGCTGCAGGAACGGCGTGGCAAAGGTGTTGTCCACGCACACCAATGCACCACGGGCGTGGGCGATGTCGACGATCTTTTCGATGTCGAAGCAACGCAGCAGCGGGTTGGTGGGCGTCTCCAGCCAAACCAGCTTCGTGTCGGCCGGCCAGTCGGCGACGAGGCTGTCGGTGTCGATGAGGTCGACGGCGGTCCACGGCAACTCGGTGTGCACCTTGGAGATCAACCGGAACGTCCCGCCGTAGGCGTCGTTGCCCAGCAGCACTCGGTCGCCGGCACCGAGGAGGCGCAGCACGTTGTCTTCCGCGGCCAGGCCGCTGGCGAAGGCAAGGCCGTGGCGACCACCTTCGAGCGAAGCGACGCACGCCTCCAGCGCAGCACGCGTTGGGTTGCCGCTACGCGAGTACTCGAAACCCTTGTGGCCGCCGACGCCGTCTTGCGCAAACGTCGTGCTGAGGGTGATCGGGGTGACGACGGCTCCGGTGTTCGGGTCGGGCTCTTGACCGGTGTGGACGGCGCGGGTCTCGAAACCCCACGACGACTGCTCTTCGAACTCACCCATTGGCGACCGTTTCGAAGTAGGTCAGAAGGTCGGTTCGTGTGAGCACGCTGAGGGGGCGGCCACCCGACAGCACCAGCAATGCCGGCGACTTGTCGAGCATCTCCACTGCCAGGGCCACCTTCTGGCCCACACCGACGGTCGGCAACTTGGGGCTCATCACCTTCTCGACTGCCGTGTCCATGATCGACGGGTCGCGATAGACCGATTCCATCAAGTCGAGCTCGTCGACCGATCCTGAGACCTCTGCGTTGGCGAAGGGTGGCGTGTTCTTGCACACCGGGAGTTGGCTGACGCCGTTGGCACGCATGATCTCGATGGTCTGTCGCACGGTGTCGGTGGGATTGACGTAGAGCAGCGATGGGGTGTTGCCGCGCGTGTCGAGCACCGCGGCGACGCATTGATCGCATTCGCGAAGGAAGCCGAAGTTGGCCATCCACGAGTCGTCGAAGATGCGCGAGAGATACCCGCGACCGGAGTCGGGGTTGAGGACCACGACGATGTCGTCGGGATCGGCGCGCTTGGCGACGTCGAGCGCAGCGGCGACGGCAAGCCCGCCCGACCCGCCGATGAGGATGCCTTCTTCGCGGCTCACCTGCCGGGCGGTGAGGAAGCTCGCCTCGTCGGAGATGGGGATGATCTCGTCGTACAGCGACACGTCCCACGCCGCGGGAAAGAAGTCTTCACCCACCCCCTCGACGAGATACGGGCGGCCCGATCCGCCGGAGAACACCGACATCTCCGGGTCGGCGGCGATCACCTTGACGTTGGGGTTCTGCTGCTTGAGGTACCTGGCCGTGCCGGTGATGGTTCCGCAAGTGCCGGCGCCGGCGACGAAGTGCGTGATCCGACCCCCGGTCTGGCGCCACAATTCGGGCCCCGTGGTCTTCTCGTGGGCGAGCGGGTTGCTGGGATTGGCGTACTGGTTCGGTCGGAACGCGTTGCGCTCCCGGGTGATGCGTTCGGCGACCTTGTAGTAGCTCTGCGGATCCTCGGGCGGGACGGCCACCGGGCAGACGATCACTTCGGCGCCGTAGGCACGTAACAGGGTGATCTTCTCGGGGCCGTTCTTGTCGGTCATCACGAACACGCACTTGTAGCCGCGCTGCGCGGCAGCGATGGCCAGGCCGACGCCGGTGTTGCCACTGGTCGGTTCGACGATGGTGCCGCCGGGTTTCAAGAGGCCGTCGCGCTCGGCAGCGATGATCATCTCGATCGCCGGTCGATCCTTCGACGAGCCGCCCGGATTGGCGGTCTCCATCTTCATCGCCAGCACGCACTTGATCCCGTGGATCTCACTGGTGCGCTTCAGGCGCACGAGCGGCGTGTTGCCGATCAGGTCGAGCACGCTGTCGGCGATGGAGGTTCCGTGCAACCGGGCGTCGGCGGACTCGTCACCCCAAGGCATGCAGGCCAGCGTACTCGTCGGTTCGGAGCATGAGGTCAGCGGTTGGCGAGCGTAAGGACGATCTTGCCGACGTGCTGCTTGGTGAGGAAGATGCGCTGCGCGGCGACGATGTCGCGGAGCGGAAAGGTCGCCGCAACCGCGGGACGGATCTCGTCACGCTCGATGTAGCCGACCAGGTTGGCGAATACGCCGGCGTCGAGCACTGTGCACCCGAACAGGCTCAGGTCGTTGAGATAGAGGGTGCGCAGGTCGAGCTCGACCCAGTGGCCGCCGATCGCGCCGCTCGTTGCGTAGCGGCCGCCGCGGCGCAGCACGGTGAGCAGCTGCGGCCAGGTCGGCCCTCCTACGACATCGAGTACGACATCGACGCTTCGGGACCCGAGCGCGGCGGTCAGGTCGCCTCCGCGGGGCAGCACGGTGTCGGCACCGAATGTTCTCACCTCATCGTGCTTGGCCGGCGCGGCTACGGCGACGACGCGCGCTCCTCGTCGTTTGGCAAGTTGAATCGCCGCAGAACCGACACCACCGGACGCGCCCGTCACGACCACCGTCTCGCCGTCGGCCACACCTGCTCGGCCGATCATGTTCTCCGCTGCCGAATACGAGCATGGGATCGATGCCAACTCGACATCGCTCCATGCGCACTCGACGCGGACCGCGTGGCGCGATGGGACGACCGTGTACTCGGCGAAGGCGCCATCGACCTCGGAGCCGAAGTAGATCGGCTCGGCGCTGGGATCGGCGGGGTCTCGAAACACCGGTTCGACGATGATGCGCTCCCCGACGCGAGATGGCTCGATGCTCGATCCCACGGCGACGATGTAACCGCAGGCGTCGGCACCCTGGATGCGAGGAAACGCCGGCACGTTGCCCGACCACCCGACATCCGCGCGCGCAGTCGGAATCGCCGCATCGCCGTCGGCCGGCGTTGGCGTGACGACGTCGGCCGCATACCAACCGATGCGAGTGTTGATGTCGGTGTTGTTGACACCGGCGGCCGAGACCTTCACGAGCACGTCGTGCTCACCGGGCTGGGGGACGACGACATCGTCGCGTACGTCCAGGCGATCGAATCCGCCGTAGCCCGTGAGGAGCACAGCCATCATCGACAGCGGCGTCATGCGAACGCGCAGAACTCGTTGCCCTCCGGGTCGGCCATCACCCACCAATCGATCTCGTCGTCCTTGGCTCGCAGCAAGATTGCTCCGGCTGCAACCAGCCCATCGATGGTGCTGTCGACGAGCGTGACGTCCCAGTGGACGCGGTTCTTCACCGTCTTCGGTTCCGGGACGGAGTGGAAAACCCAGAACATGAACGGAAAGCCCGCCGCGCCTTCGATCCAGACATATGGCGCACCTTCGCGGCCGGCCACCGTGCCGCCTGTGCGCTGCGCCCACCATTCGGCGATCGCCGGCGGATCGACGGCGTCGACGACGAGCTCGAATGGGCCTAGCGCGGTGGGGGCGGCGGGATGCGGGCCGAACACGCACACTGCCACACCATCCGGGTCGTCGACGATGTGCCAACCGATGTCGTCGTCGGGTCGGCGCTCGATCGTGCCACCCGCGTCCACGAGCGGCCAAGGGTCGCCGCCGGCAACACGCACGTCGATGTGGGCGCGGCTCTTGGCGGTGATCGGTTCCGGCACGCTGTTGATCCACACCACGCGCGACTTCGACCCGCCTTCTGGTGGACCGAGGTGGAACTCGCCGTCGTCATGTGTCACCAAGGGTTGATCGAGTGCCTTCGCCCAGAACCGTGCGACGGCGGCCAGGCGTCCTTCGCCGGCGGTCACGTCGATGCACAGATCCTTGAAGGACACGTCGGGCATGGCGGCGAACTTAGCCGTTGACCGGCGAAGGCTTCGCGGGCCTACGGTTGTGACGTGACGTGGACGTGTCCGCAATGCCAGCGTCAGTTCGCCCGCGCCGGTCAGGGCCACGACTGCGCGCCGGCGATGACACTGGTGGAGTACTTCAGCACGGGGCCGAGCTTCGAGCAGCCGGTGTTCGACGCGGTGATGGCCCACCTGCGGACGCTGGGTGAGCCGTTCCTCGAGCCGGTTTCGGTGGGAATCTTCGTCAAGCGCAATGGAGTGAGCGTGTTGCAGCTGCGGCCGATGACCAAGTGGGTCGCGCTCTGTCTCTTCCTGCCGCGCACCGTGCGCGATCGGCGCATCTCGCGCAAGCCTATCGAGGCCGGCCGCGCCGTGTATCACGTCGTCAACGTGCGTAGCCCCGAGGACATCGATGACACCGTGAAGGAGTGGATCACCGAGGCCTGGGACCTGGCCGACGGCTGAGACCCTCGCTCACGCCGAACTGTTGCCCCTCGGCACCGGGCACGTGCCCTGCGGCAACACTTCGCCGTGTCAGCCGCCGATCGTCTGGATCTCCTGCACGGTCATCTGCACCGGAGTGGTCGTGCGCAGGTCGTCGAGCGTGCCGCTCACGCCGTTGGTCGCCCGCCACGAGACCTTCCAGATGATCGTGACCGAGCCGTGGTAGCGCAGATCGGCCGTGCCCGTGACCTTGCCGACCGAGGGATATGCCGGAGTCCATGTGCACCCGCCCTGCGCCGACTCGGTCGATCCCCAGGGCTCGCAATGGATGGTCGTGATGTCGCCGGCGACGTGCGAACCGGTGGTCCACTCGATGCTGCTCGGTGTGGCCGTAACGGTTGCCGACAACCCAGGGATCGAAGCGGTGGCCGTGACCGGTTGCTGGGGAGTGACGCCTAGCCACGTCTCGAAGTTGACGATCATCTTGTCGACCGGAGGCGAGAAGGCGACCTCGGGCCGACGAACCAATGCCGACACCTCCTGATAGGCGGTTTCGGCGATGTCGATGGGATCGGTCGGTCCGACGTAGACGAACTGGTAGATCCCGTCGCAGATCCGGAAGTAGACCAGCAGGACGTCGCCCGTGACCGAGTCGATGATGCGCGGATCACTCATCCCGCCCATGTTGGATCCGTTGAACAACACCCACGCCGTACAAGCAGAAGTGCCGGCCGGCTTGGAAACCCCACCGTTCAGAGCCCCAACAACCCAAGTAGAGATCTGCGCGTTGCCACCGCTGTCAGCGTTGCCGTTCCGCCGCTGCCGTTCCCGAGGCGAAGGCCGTCCGGTTGCGATCGAACACGACGAGCAGGATCGACCGAGCTACTGGCGCGGCTGGACACAGGCTTCCCTCGCTTGAGTCGCTCCAACTGCGTGTTGCTCGCCAACACGCCATCGGCCGTCCTCGAGGAACAGGCGATATTCGTAGCGAAAGTTGGCGATCTTGTCGTTCACGACGGTGGGCAGACCGTCTGGTCCGTTCGGGCCCAGGACGATAGCCGCGTCATACAGCGCAGTATGTGCGCTGTGCCTCGGTGGCCGACGTCAGCGTCACTGACTCCGCCACCAGATACGACCCCGATAGGTCCGGCAGAGAAACGCAGAGCCGTGCTGTACCATGCCGGTTGCCAATTCACGTGACGACAGCTCGCGACGGCCCCTCGCTCGCCGTGAAGGACGACGGGTCGCATCACGCGAAGGGGCGGCGCCGCAGTGCTACGTACGCGACGTAGTAGTCCTGGACGGCTTGGTTGATCAGGGCTTCGGTGGGGACGGTGGTGGTGGTTTCGGGCAGGGTGGTGGTGGTCGTGGTCGATGGGGTCGTGGTTGAAGTGGTCGTCGACGGCGCTGTGGTAGCGGAGGGAGCGGTTTCAGCGACCGTTGTAGTGATCGGCAACGGGGCGGTCGCCGAAGTGGCGCTGTCGCCACCGCAGGCAGACGCGCACACAGCAATAACGCCGATGACGATCAATCGCTTCATCTGTTGCACCCAATGACATTGTTTCCGCACGGCTGCACCGCTCGCCGCTCAATGTGCCACCAGCCTACCCATCGCCCCTTCATCACTCCCAAAGAACGACATCGGAAGTGACGATGCGGAACGGGTCGTGAAGTTCGGCATCAGGTGGCGATGGTCGGCTTGAGCGACCAAAGGTCCAGGGTGGAGCCGGATGGAGCACGGCCCGAACCTCAGTCGACGTACATGTAGCAGCCGTATTGCTCCGAGGTGCCCCATTGCACGGAATCGCGTACAGCCAGCGTGGCTCGATCGTTGAACTGCATCTCGTCGGTTCCGACCGTGACGAGTTCGGTCCCGATGGCGAGTGAACGTTGCAGGGGGTTCCAGCATCGATTGGCGTCGTCGTTCTTGTGAGAGATCACGCCTCGACCCACCAGGGTGGTCCCCTGCAGTTGGGCGACGACCACGCCGCCGACCTGGTTGATCAGCGAACCGGCGAGGCAGTCGACAGGACCGCAGTTGTTCCAACCCGGCGACACCGGCAGCACGATCGTGCCGTCTTCCGGCCAGTACAAGAAGGCGTGATGATCCCATTCGGCCTCGCTGTAACCACCGATCGCCAACGTCGACAGGCGCTGCGGGTTGGCCGGGTCGTGCACGTCGAACAGCGACAGTTGCGTGCCCTGCACCCTTCCATCTTCCGACGCATCCTGACCGACGCCGAGCAACAGGCCATCGCCGACGGGATGCAGGTACGCCGAGTAACCCGGGATCTTCAACTCGCCCGTTACTGCCGGCGCCGTCGGGTCGCTGAGGTCGACGACGTACAGCGGATCCGTCTGGCGGAACGTGACCACGTAGCCCTGCGTGCCGAGGAACCGAACCGCGTAGATCTGCTCGTTGTGGCCGAGCCCGTCGACCACACCGATCTGCGTCAACTCGTTGCCGTTGGGACGTAGCACCCTCACCGCTGACGTCGGGTTCTGCTCGCCGGTCCAGTTGAACGCGGTTGTGGCGACACGAAGGTCGTCGTTGTATTCGCTCATCGAGAACTGGTTCAGCAACTGGCCGGGAACTTCTCCCGAGGCGACGTACGACGCAGTGCCGTTCGCGCCCAACGAGAACTTGTGGATCAACGTCGCTGCCGGTTCTTGCGGTGGCGTCACGCCGTCGAGCGGCTGGTACCAGTCCCATGGCAGGGTCGCCATGTAGATGCTGGTCGCCGACGCGTACACGACGTCGCTGTTCGAGACGATGCCCGCCGAGCCGACTGGCTCGCCGGTGCCGTTCAGGTCGACAGATGCAATCCACGAGACGCCGAGCCCGGCGAACTCACTCGGCGCGGCGACCGCTGAGCAGTCGAGTGCATCACTCATGTCGCCGAACGAACCATCGGCGGCCTCGTCGAACCACCTCGGCATCCAGTCGGCCGCCGTCGATTGGGCGATGATCTCCTTGTTGCGCTGCAAGGCCCGAGCCTCGTCGAACCCGAACTGATCAGGATGCACGAAGGGAAGGCGACTGTCGAGTGTCGACGTCAGCACGAGCCGTGCGGTGCCGTCGATCGCGCGGGCGGCGACGAGATTGCCCTCGAGGTGGCTGCGGTGCAGGAGCGCCGGCGACGACACATCGCTCACGTCGAACAGCGACACGATCGTGTCGCTGCCGGTGTTGGACTGCGTGGTCACCAGCAGGCGGGTGCCGTCGAGCAGGAGTTGGTCGGAACCGTCGGGAAGGTCGAGCTTGGCAGTGACACGAGCGTCGGCGACATCCACGATCCTGACGCCATCTTGGGAGGCGACGAACACGTGGGTACCGTCGGTCTCGACGATGTCGCCTTCGTCGACTCCGACTTCTTGCGTGTTGGTTCCCGAGTAGTTGGGAGCGGCCGTGGCCGGCGGCGACGCGGCGTCGCCAACGGCCAATGAAGGCGCGGAAGCCGCCTTGCTCGCCTCCATCATCGGGACGGGACCACCGCCATAGTTGTTCCACCGCGAACCGCCGAGGCCCCACGCGGTCACGCGCTTCGACGCCTGGTCTTGCATGTACGACAACAGGTCGGGGCACTCGGCGAAGAACCGGAGTCGCGACGACCCGATCGAACTGAAACGTGCCGGTCCATGCGGTTCGGTTGTCTGCGCCCTCGGAACTGTCGTCGTGGTCGACTTCACCTGTGTCGGTGTCGAGGTGGTCGTCGTCGAACCTAACGATGTCGGATGTGCGTTGTCGGCGGAGCAAGCGGCAATGGTCAACGTTGCTGCGGCGACGATCGCTGCGGCGGAAAGGGCACGCGTCATGCCGATTCGACGTTGTGACGCGCAAGATTGGTTCCCATCTTGACGAATAGTTGTCGAAGGCGATGCCGCCGGGGCGCGCTTGTGTCTCGTTTGCCCTACCGTGAAGGCGTGACCATCGCAGCTGACGAACGTGCCGCACTGTCCGACTTGTTCGGCGAGCTCGGCCCCGACGAACCAACGTTGTGCGAAGGATGGACGACCCGCGATCTACTTGCCCATCTGCTCGTGCGTGAGCGGCGCCCCGATGCCGCCGGAGGGATCATCATCCCGCTACTCGCCAAGCGCACCAACCAAGTGATGGCGTCGATCGCCGAAAAGCCGTTCGACGACATGGTCGAGCAGTTCCGCGACGGCCCACCGATCTGGTCGCCCTTCGCCGTCCCCATCCTCGGCGACAAGGCAAACCTCGTCGAGTTCTTCGTGCATCACGAAGACGTCCGTCGCGCCCAGCCCTCGTGGGAAGCACGAGCCGACGACGCTTCTCGCGACGATGCGATGTGGAAGGTGCTGAAGATGATGGGCAAGCTGATGTACCGCCGTTCACCGGTCGGTGTCACGCTGCGTAGCGTCGGACGGCACGACCTGGTCGTGAAGAGGCGTGAACCGGGTGTTGTCGTCGTTGGTCTACCTGGAGAGATCGTGCTGCATGCCTATGGTCGACCGATCGACAAGGTACGCCTGGTCGTGCAGGGCGAGCGAAACGACATCGAAGCGTTCGAGACCGCTCCGCGCGGTCTCTGAATCGGCGGCAGCATCGGGCGGAGTGTGCCGAATGGCCCATTTCGGTCCGCATTCGTTTACGCCCCAGTGGTCGCAGCCGATACTGGGTCATGCCTGCCCGAGTGCTACCGAAACAGGTCGAAGGTATGAATGGTCGCAACTCTTCCGCGCAATCGACGCGGGTCCCGCCCAACGGTGTGACCGGTGGCGGCCTTTCGGAGCACCTGCACAAGACACTGCACGGCCAAGCAGTCGTGCTCGACGATCGACGGGTTCCTGGGGCCAAGGCCGTTCTCAACCACATCGTCGTCGCTCCGTCGGGAGTGTGGGTGATCGAGGCAAAGGATCTCGACGGCCGCGTCGAACGGCGCGATGTCGGTGGATGGTTCAAGGTCGACGAGCGTCTCTTCGTCTCTGGCAAGGACCGCAGTCACCTGGTGGACGGTCTCGACCGTCACGTGATCGGCGTGGAGAACCTGCTGGCCCAGGCCGGCCTAACATCCGTCCCGGTGCACGCTGCCCTGTGCTTCGTGAACGCTGAATGGGGCTGGTTCGCCAAGCCCTTCTCGATGAGTGGCGTCTGGGTTGCGTGGCCCGAGAAGTTGACGGAGCTGGTGCTCGAGTGGAGAGCGATTCCCGACGCCGAGTTCGACACCTTGGCGAGAGCAGTCGCCGCCCGCCTGGCTTCCTAGGCGTTCTCCCGGCTCTGTCGGGACGCTCGCTGGGTGTACACATGCACGGAGAGTTCGAGTCGACGGACTACCGCGTGACACCCCTTTCGTAGGGTAGTCATGTGAATGCCGGCCGGCTGCACCTGGGAACGGCGTGATGCCCAGTCGACGCGGAAGTATCCAGGAGTATCCAGACAACCCGTTCAATCCCGGGTTCGGGGTTGCGCCTCCACTGCTGGCTGGTCGTCAAGAGATCCTTCACGCGATCCTGTCGGGTCTGGGCCGCGGGCCGGGGCGTCATGAGTTCCACTCCGTCATCGTCGGCCCGCGCGGCACGGGCAAGACGGTTCTGTTGGCCGAGATCGAACGACACGTGTCGCTCGAGAATCACTCGTTGGTACTGAGGTGGTCGGGAACCGAGTCGCTCCGGCAACGCATCGCCGAGCAACAGCCGGTGCTCGACGCGCAGTTCAGTGGCGCGACACGACGCGGGCTGCGGCGTGTCGAGCCCGAAGTCTCGGTTCGGGCGGCCCCGATCGGCATAGGCGTCGAAGCACGCTTCGCAGGACGCGAGCCGCGTGTACTGGTGCAGTCGATCCACTCATTGCTCGAGCAACTTGCCCGAGCAGCGGCCAAGCGGCACCGCACGATCGTAGTGCTGGCCGACGAGTTGCAAGCTGCCGCGCTCGACGACCTTCGTCAGCTCGGCGTGTCGATTCAGGACATCGCCAACGTGCAGCGACTGCCGCTTGCTCTCGTCGGTGCGGGGCTTCCCAACACCCAACAGACCTTCCAGCAGTCGAACGTCACCTTTCTCGAGCGGCTCAAGCTCTCCAGCATCGGTCTGCTCGGCGATGGCGACACTCGCGATGCGATCGAGGTCCCGATGATCGATGCCGGCCGGCGCATCAGCCCGGCAGCGCTCGATGTGCTCGCTGCCGCGAGTGGCGGTTACCCGTACGCGATCCAACTGGTCGGTTCGTATTGTTGGGATGCGGCGGGACAGGAAGCGGAGATCAGTGTTCGCCACGCGCGAATCGCCGAACGAAAGGCCCTCGACGATCTGCAACACGGCGTGTTCGTCACGTCGTGGCAACGCGTGTCGCCTGCCGACCGCACCTATCTCGTCGCTGCCGCGCACACGCGTACCGCCGACGGCGAGTCGCGTACGGCAGAGATCGCCGAACGCCTCGGTCGGGCACCTTCGGCGACGACGGCGATGCGTGATCGGCTCATCAATCGTCATGCCGTTCTCTACTCGCCTGCTCGCGGCGTCGTGCGGTTCACACTTCCAGGTTTTGCCGACTGGGTGATGCGCCAGCCGAGTGCTCGGGTTCCCCAGAATGGGTCGATCAGGCCGACGCTTCGGAAGTAGTCCGCCGCCTGCCGCTCGGTACGCTCGGCTTTCCCGCCGTGAAGGAGTGCCGAATGACCATGTTGGACCTGAGCCCCGACGAGTTGCTATCCACCACACGCGCCGTGCGCAAGCGCCTCGACTTCAGCAAACCGGTGCCAGACGACCTGGTGCGTGAATGCGTGGCGATGGCATTGCAGGCGCCTTCGGGAGGAAACCAGATCGCCATGCGATTCGTCGTGGTACGCGACCGCGCCAAGGTCGCCGCCGTCGCCGACGTGTACCAGCAGTGCTGGCAGATCTATGCGAGCTCGCCGGGCTTTGCCGGCAAGATCAAGCGCGACACCGAAGATCTCCACGCTCAGCAGCAACGGGTCGCCAGCTCGGCGACCTACCTGTCTGAACACATGGCCGACTGCCCGGTGCTGGTGCTCGGATGCACCACGAGTCGCCGGCTCGAGGGTGTCGCTGCGGCTCAGGCGGCATCGGCACTCGGCAACATCCTGCCGGCCATGTGGAGCTTCATGCTCGCCGCACGTGCCCGCGGCCTCGGTACGGCGTGGACCACCATCCATCTGACGATGGAGGAAGCGGTCGCCGACATCCTCGACATCCCGTACGCCACCATGCAGCAGGTCTGCCTGACGCCGCTCGCGTTCACCAGAGGCACCGACTTCAAACCCGCAGTACGACCAGCCCCCGACACGGTCATCGACTGGCGCTGAGCCAGCCTCAGATCGCAGCCAACTTGGCAACGGTGTCGCCGAGATGCTCGATGTCGGAGTGGTCGCAGTAGATCTGCGCCGACACGCGCAACGTCAGCTGGTCGGGCCCGGCATAGATCGGAACCTCGATGCCTGCCGCGTCGAGGTCGGCCCGCAACCGCTCGGCATCGTCGGCGGTGGTGCCGAACTGCGCTGGCAGGCGAACGTTGACCATCGAACCGATCATCGCCTCCGGCGTGTCGAATCGGGTGCCCCACCGATCAGCCAGAAATTGACCGGCCCACCAGGCGAGGTCATGGTTGTAGCGGTAGATCGCCGCTACTCCCTCGGCTCCGCCGAACTCGTCGAGCAACTCGATGGCGAAGGGCGCGGCGAGGAAGGGGGTTGGGTCGCGTGTGCCCAGCAGATCGAACTCGGCGGTGATCCCGTTGTCGAGACCCCATGAGATGACGGTCGGGTGCAAGTAGCCCTGATGTTGCTCGGCCGACCACAACAGGCCGGCACTTCGTGGCGCCCACGCCCACTTGTGCAGGTTGGCGACATACCAATCAACCCCCAGAGCATCGATGTCGACCGGGATGTTGCCGGGGACGTGCGCTCCGTCGGCCAGCACCAACACCCCTCGCTCGTGGCACAACGCGGCGATCTCGGCTACCGGCAAGACCATCGCGGTTGCCGGGGTGAGGTGGTCGACGATGAGCAGGCGGGTGTGCTCGCCCAAGCCTCGCGATATGGCATCGATGAAGTCGCTCGGCACGGCACCCGGCTGTGGAAGCTCGATCGTGCGCAGCGTGCCCCCGATGGTGCGGGCCACGTATCTCGCCGCATTGGTGACACCGCCATAGCCGAGGTTGGTGACTGCTATCTCGTCGCCGGCCGCGAACGGGAACGAGCGCAGCACGGCATTGGCGCCGGTGGTGATGTTGTCGACGAAGACCAGGTCGTCACCGTCGACCCCGACGAACTCGGCCACCGAACGAGCAGCTACTCGCAGGCGTTGCGGAGCACTAGCGGTGCCGTGGGTGTCGGCGAGCTCGCGGAGCATGAATCGCGCCGGATGACGTTCGATCTCGTCACCGATCGCCCGCTGGTGCGTCAACACCCGTCGTGGCGTTGCCCCGACCGTGCCGTGGTTGAGATAGGTGAGATCGGGGTCGAGAAGCCACTCACTGCGCAGTGTTTGTCCGAACGTCGGCATCGCCGGAACAGTACCCGTGCATCCGTTGTGAGGGGCCGCCGAATCGGCCAACAGTCGGGTGGCGTTGGTACCAGTATCCGGGGAACCCGTCACAGCGTGGGTGGTCGCGCCTCATCCTCGACGGTGTCGCACCATCTCCGTGGCACCCCTTCACTACGGTGACGGGGGTGAGCACTCGTCGTTGGCAGGTCGAGCAGGTCTTGGCACTGGCGCCGAGGCCTTCGTCGGTGGCGGCGGCCCAACCGTTGGCGGTCCCCGCACGGTGGGCCGGCACGGGGTGCGACTCGCGGGCCGTGTGGGGGCTCTGCGTCGGCAGCAGCGCCGAGCCGTACGAATGCACTGTCGACCACGCCGAGGTGGCGTTCCGCTGCACGTGTCCCAGTCGCGTCCTGCCGTGCAAGCACTCGTTGGCACTTCTGTTGCTGTGGGCCGGTGGTCAGGTCGCAGAAGGTCAATCGCCATCGTTCGCGGCATCGTGGATCGCCAAGCGAATGGCGTCGACCGAGACCGGTCGGCAGAGCGAACCGTCGACAACTCCACCTGTCGATACCACAGCCGAAGGCGTCGTCACCTCAGTGGCGGCACCCCTTCCACCGCTGTCGCCTGAGCCCGGCAAGTCTCGCGACGACCGCATCGCCCGCGTTGCCGCCGGGCTGGCCGAGCTCGATCGCTGGCTCGACGACCGGTTGCGCACCGGTCTCGCCGATCCGTCCCTGTCGAGCTACAGGACATGGGACGGATTGGCTGCCCGGTTGGTCGATGCTCAGGTCGGTGGCCTGGCCAATCGCGTGCGCCGCCTGGCCGGCCTGGTTGGTGCGCATCCCGACTGGCACTCGCAGGTGCTCGCCGAGCTCGGCGTGCTCCACCTGTTGGCCACGTCCGGCCGGCACCTCGGCACATTGCCACCCGCGCTCGCCGACTCGGTGGCAACAACCATCGGCTGGCAGGTGCGTCAGGCCGACGTGCTGGCCGGAGTACCGGAGACCGATCACTGGGTGGTGATGGGTCGCAGCGACACCCGCGAAGACCGAATCGAGGTGCGCCGAATCTGGCTGCGAGGAACTGGTGCAGGCGTCACACGGTGGGCAATGGTCCTGTCGTTCGCCGCCTACCGGCAGAGCCTCGATGCCAGCCTCACGGTCGGCACGAAGGTGCACGCCGATGTGTTCCGCTATCCCGGCGCGGTCGCGCTGCGCGTGTTGATGGGCCCGCGGCACAGCGAGGCACAAGCGCCAGCTCCGCCTGCCGGCTCATCCGTGGCCGAGGCCTGCGCCGAGGTCGGGCGGGCGCTGGCCGCCGAGCCGTGGCTCGAGCGTTACCCGATGTGCATCATCGCCGCGCCCACGCGAGCCAGTGGGCGATGGCTGCTCACCGACACGACCGGTTCGCTTCCACTGGTCGACGGGGCGTCCGGCGTGGGCACCCTGCTGGCGTGCAGCGCCGGCCAACCGGTCACGGTGACCGCCGAATGGACCGCCATGGGTCTCGTGCCGCTCACCGTGCATCTTGCCGATCGCGCCGTCGACATCGGTCCGGTCGCCGATCCGTCGTTCGTCGGGCTCGCGTCATGACGGCGACGATCACGGACTACTGGCGCGAGATGGTCACGGTCGCCCTCCTGGGAACCGACCGGCGCGAACCCCCCGCTCCACCGACCGGTGCGTTGGCCGACCTTGCCGCCGACGATCCGCAGCCCACCGCCTCACAGCGTCTCTTGCAACAGGTGGCCGGCTGTACCGTCGCGCAGCGCGCCGGCATGTTGCCCGGTGCGAGTGCCTCGATGGTCGCGCCACCCGCCGACGATGGTCGGCCGATCACCCCTCCTGCGGCCACAAACACGTGGCATCGCATCGTCGACGACTGGGCAGTCCTGGAAGACGAGTGGATGCTGGCCGTCATCCACAGCGGACGCCGGCTGGCTCCCGAGCTCATCGTGCCCGTGCTGGCGCGCTATCGCACCGATGCCACGCGCCACTCCCGTGCCCTCGTCGCCGCGGGGACGCTGGGGCAGTGGTTGATCGAGTGGTCGCCGCGGCTGGCGTGCACGTCGAAGCGACCGGCGGTGATGGAGGCGATCGGGGAGCTGCCCGAACTGGCCATCGTGCCCGACCTGCAGCCCGTGCTGTTGGCCTCACCCAGGCAGGCGGCCCACACCATCGCCGGCGGTCTCTCGTCGGGCGTGTTCGGTGTCAGCCATCGGGCCGTGCTCATCAACGTCGTAGCCCGCCTGCGGCCGGCCTCACTGCCGGCGGTCGCCGAGGCGATCGGGCACATCGACCCGTCTCGACCGGCCATTGGCGTGGCGTTCGCGCTGGCCGACCTCGCCCGACTCCGCCATCAGATGCTCACCGAACTGGAGCCCGCATGAGTTCTCACCCACCGTTCGTCACCGGGTCGGTCCTGCGGCCGCACGCCGAGCAAGAGTTCGCCCACGAGTTGGCCGCGTTGGCCGAAGCCGACGACCGCGAGCGCCCTCCTCACTGGCGGCTCTCGCCGTGGGCCGTGGTCACCTATCTCCTCGGCGGAACCTTGCCCGACGGGTCGACGATCAGCCCGAAGTACGTCGGCCAGCGAAGGCTGATCGAGATCGCGGTCGCCACCCTGGCAACCGACCGGGCGCTGCTGCTGCTCGGCGTGCCCGGAACCGCCAAGACCTGGGTGAGCGAACACCTCGCTGCGGCGATCAGCGGCGACTCCACGTTGCTGGTGCAGGGCACGGCCGGAACCGCGGAAGAGAGCCTGCGCTACGGCTGGAACTACGCACGTTTGCTGGCCGATGGTCCCAGCGAGGCAGCGCTGGTGCCCAGCCCGGTGTACCGGGCCATGCGTTCCGGCTCGATCGTGCGTGTCGAAGAGCTCACCCGGATGCCCAGCGATGTGCAAGACGCGTTGGTCACGGTACTCAGCGAGAAGACCCTGCCGGTGCCCGAGCTCGGCGGCGAAGTTCAGGCCGTCCCCGGCTTCAACCTCATTGCCACGGCCAACGACCGCGACCGAGGCATCAACGATCTCTCGGCCGCGCTGCGGCGGAGGTTCAACACGGTGGTGCTTCCGTTGCCGGCCGACGCCGACGAAGAGGTTGCCATCGTGCAACGTCGCGTCGCCGAGATGGGAGTTGCGTTGCGCTTGCCGAAGGTGCCCGCGGCCGATGAGGAGATTCGTCGGGTGGTCACCGTGTTTCGTGAGCTGCGCAACGGGGCCACCGAGGACGGACGGGTCAGCTTGAAGGTGCCCAGTGGGTCGTTGTCGACTGCCGAGGCCATCTCAGTGGTCACCAACGGGCTGGCGCTGGCGGCTCACTTCGGCAACGGTCAGTTGAATGCTGCCGATGTCGCCGCCGGCATCGTCGGTGCGGTGGTCAAAGATCCCGTTCACGACACCGTGGCCTGGCGCGAGTACCTCGAAGCGGTCGTGCGCGACCGAGCGGGTTGGGTCGACTTCTACGAAGCGTGCCGGGAGCTGTAGTCGACGTTGCGCCCCATCGTGAAGCTCCTCGGGATCCGCCACCACGGGCCCGGTTCTGCACGATCGGTCGTACGCGCCCTCGACGCGCTCGGCGCCAACGATCGTGCTG
Organism: Ilumatobacteraceae bacterium; assembly: GCA_963720775.1. Lineage (GTDB taxonomy): Bacteria > Actinomycetota > Acidimicrobiia > Acidimicrobiales > Ilumatobacteraceae > JAENVT01. The sequence continues at coordinate 760,587 of CAVRGR010000006.1, forward strand.
GTCGAGCTGCCCGCCGACTGCGAACCCGCGCTGGCATGGGTCGGTCACGAGCACCTCGCCCCGCCGGTTGCCCTGCTGGGGTACGTGGTCGACCATCCGCAGCGTGCGGCGTTCCTGCCGTTTGCCGAGTTCAGTCCCGAGTGGCAGGCGTTCGTCTGGGCCCGCCATCACGAGGTGGAGCTGCGGGCGATGGATCTCCCGTTGAGCCAGTCATTGGCGACGAGTGGTGACGACGATGGCGAGCTGACGTTGGGCGACTCCCGGCTCACGGCGGCCATGGGTGACCCGTTGGCGGCGTTGGCCGCGGCCGCCGGCGACCCGGACCCGGAACGGTGGTGGGACGACGTGATCGAGCACCGCGGCGATGGCGCGCCGGCGTTCGACGAGGTGGCTGCAGCAATGACGGCGGTTCGCGGCAGTCGCGACGACACGACGTTGCGCGAGGCCCAGCGTGAAGCGCACATGCGCCAGGTGCTGCGGCGAGCGATCACCTTCGGGCACGAGCGGATCGCCGTGGTGTGCGGCGCGTGGCACGTCCCGGCGCTGGCCGAGCCCCTCCCGACGGCGACCGCCGACGCCCACACCTTGCGCGGGCTGCGCAGGGTGAAGGTCGGCTTGAGCTGGGTCCCGTGGACTCATCGCCGCCTTGCTTCGGGCAGTGGGTACGGGGCCGGCGTGCGCAGCCCTGGTTGGTACGCACACGTGTTCAACCATCCCGGCGAGCCTGGCGTCGGTCGCTGGTTCGTCGGCGCAGCTCGGCTCCTTCGCGATCGGGGCATGTCCGCCTCTCCCGACGATCTCATCGCTGCCACGCGTGCTGCCACTGCCCTAGCGGCACTTCGCAACCGGCCGCGCCCGGGCCTCGCCGAGGTGCTCGACGCTGCTGAGACGGTGATGGCGGGCACCGGCGGCATCAGCTTGATCCATCGTGAGCTGATCGTGGGCGACGCCATCGGCGAGGTGCCCGACGAAGCTCCGCAGGTGCCGTTGGCCCGCGACCTGGCCGCTCAGCAACGCAGGGTGCGCTTGAAGCCCGAAGCAACCGTTCGCACCATCGAGCTCGACGTGCGCGCCCCGAATGCCCGCGCCCGTTCGGTGCTGCTGCATCGCTTGCGGGCGATCGGCGTGCCGTGGGGCTCGGTGGAAGAGGGTCGGGGCAGTAGTGGCACCTTCCGCGAAACGTGGCGTCTGCTCTGGGAGCCAGAGCTCACCATCCGCATCATCGAGCAGGCCGCCCACGGCACCACGGTGCATGCCGCGGCCGCTGACTGCTTGCTCGAACGAGCCGGGTCCGTGGAGGTGCTGGCCGACCTCGTGGCCGTGCTCGACCTGGCGTTGCTCGCCGACCTGCCCGAAGTCGTGCGGCCCGTCGTCGCCCGTGTAGAGGCGCAGGCGGCCCACGATCCCGACGTGGTGCGCGTGATCGACACACTCGGTCCGCTGGCGCGTGCCCTGCGCTATGGCGACGTGCGCGGCACCGATGCGACTGCGCTGCGTGCCGTGTTCGACGGGCTCGTGGTGCGCGTGCTGGCCGGTGTCCTCATGGCCTGCCGCTCGCTCGACGACGCTGCTGCTGCCGCCATGGTCGAGCGGCTCGCGGGTGTGCAGGCCGCGCTCGCGCTCGTCGACCACCCGGGCCGTCGCGGCGAATGGCCGGCGCTGCTCACGGTGGTGGCCGAGCGCGGCGACGTGCACGGGTTGGTGCAGGGTCGCGCCACCCGATTGCTGCACGATGGCGGAACGTGGAACCGTGCCCTCGTCGGGGCCCGCCTCTCGCGTGCTCTCTCGGTGGGTACCGCCCCGGCGGTGGGCGCGGCATTCGTCGAGGGCTTCCTCGCCGGAAGCGGCACCGTGCTGGTGCACGACGCAGAGTTGCTCGACGTGATCGATGGCTGGGTGTCGTCGCTTGCTCCCGACGCGTTCGCTCTCATTGCGCCGTTGTTGCGGCGCACGTTCGGTGCCTTCGAGCCGGGCGAACGCCGCCAGCTCGGGCTGTTGATCGCCCACCAGACAGCGCCCGTCTGGTCGGGGTTCGGCAGCGAGGTCGATGGCGAGCGCGCGCTGCTGCCGCGCTGGCCACGGTTCGGCTGCTGCTCGGAGTGCCGGTTGGGGCGTCGCCATGACCGAGACCTCCAACCTCGCGGCTCCGGCGCGGGTCAGTGACCCCGAGCGCATGCGTCGCTGGCGCATGGTTCTCGGCGCTGCCGAGACCAACGACGCCGACGGAACCGGTGCCGGCCGCGGCGCGACCGGTGTGCAACTCGACGGCAACGATGCGCGCATCGATGCCGCGCTCGCCGCGGTGTACGACACCACGTCGGGTCGACGTGGTGGCAGTGGCCGTGCTGGTGGTCTCGGATCCTCGGCGCCATCCGTGGCTCGCTGGCTCGGCGACATTCGCCGCTACTTCCCGACTTCGGTGGTGCAGGTGCTGCAGCGCGATGCAATCGATCGGCTCAACCTCCGCCAGCTCCTGCTCGAGCCCGAGATGCTCCGCGCCGTCGAGCCCGACCTGCACCTGGTCACCCTGTTGGTCGAGCTCAACAAGCTGCTCCCCGCCACGACGCGCATCACCGCTCGCCAGGTCGTCGCCCAGGTCGTCGCCCAGATCGAGCAGCGGCTCGCCTCGCGTACGAAACAAGCAGTGCACGGCGCCCTCGCCCGCAGCCAGCGCAGCAATCGTCCTCGCCTCGGCGACATCGACTGGACCCGCACCATCCACGCCAACCTGCGCCACTACCTGCCTGCGCAGCACACCGTCGTGCCCGCGCGGCTGATCGGCTACGGCCGTCGCCAACGCAGCCTGTCGCGCGACGTGATCGTGGCCATCGATCAGTCGGGCAGCATGGCCGACAGCGTGGTCTACGCCGCCGTGTTCGGTGCGGTGCTGGCTTCGATGCCGGCGCTGCGCACGAGCGTTGTCGCGTTCGATTCAGCCGTCGCCGACCTCACGCCGTTGTTGCAGGACCCGGTCGAGGTCCTGTTCGGGGTGCAGTTGGGCGGCGGCACCGACATCGCCCAGGCGATCGGCTATTGCCAGCGGTTGGTCACGCGGCCCGCCGACACCGTGCTGGTGCTGGTGAGTGATCTGTACGAAGGGGGCAATGCCGGTCTGCTGCATCAGCGTGTCGCCTCGCTGTGCCGCGCCGGCGTCAGCGTGTTGGTGCTGCTGGCGCTCAGCGACGAAGGTGCGCCGGCCTACGATCACGCGCGAGCCGCCGCACTCGCAGAGCTCGGCGTTCCGTCGTTGGCGTGCACACCCGAGGCGTTTCCCGAGTTGTTGGCCGCTGCGCTCGAGCGACGCGATGTCGGTCGCTGGGCCAACGAACACGGCCTGCACACCGCAGTGCCGGCAGCGGGTGGCCCGAGTCACGCCTGCTGAGTGCCCACCTTCAGATCACGGAACGGCGACTTCGAGTCGATGCCCGGCTCCTTGGGCAGGCCGAGCACTCGTTCACCCACGATGTTGCGCATCACCTCGTCGCTGCCGCCGGCGATCCTGCCGCCGGGCGTGCCGAGAACGAGCATCGCCCAGGCGTAGGTTCCCCACTCGCCGGTGTCGGCGATCAACTTCGGGCCGAGCACGTGCGACACGAAGTCGCCGAGGCGGCGCAGGTTCAAGGTTCCGGCCAGCTTGGCGATGCTCATCTCCGGCCCGGGCAACTGGCCGGCCTTGATCTTGTCCATCGCCCGCTGGTTGTTGTAGCTCGACACGCGGGCGTTGATGATGAGATCGGCGAGACGATCACGAACGATCGGGTCGTCGCCGAGCCCGAGGTGCCGCACCATCTCCACCGCCCGCGCGTACAGGTTGATGCCTCCGCCACCCCCGCCCCCGGCGCCGATCGCCGCCCGCTCGTTCATCAAGGTGGTCAGGGCCACGGCCCAACCGTTGTTGACGTCACCCAGACGATCGCGGTCGGGCACGCGTACATCGTTGAAGAAGACCTCGTTGAAGCTGGCACCACCGGTCATCTGCCGCAACGGCCGCACCTCGACGCCGGGTGCCTTCATGTCGACGACGAAGCCGGTGAGACCCTTGTGCTTGGGGAGGTCCGGATCGGTGCGAGCGATGATCTCGCCGATGTCGCTGTAGTGCGCGCCGGTCGTCCACACCTTCTGACCGGAGATCACCCATTCCTCGCCGTCGCGGACTGCTCTGGTCTGCAGGCTGGCGAGGTCGCTGCCGGCACCCGGCTCGCTGAACAGCTGGCACGCAACCAGATCGGCACGGTACATCTTGCGGAGATACGCCTGCTTGGCGCTTTCACTGCCGTGGGCCAGGATCGTCGGCGCCACCATCCCCAACCCGATGGTGAACGCCGCCTGATTGGGAACCTGGTACTGCGCTTCGAGCGCGCTCCACGCTTTCTCGTGGGCGCCGGGCAGGCCGCGGCCGCCGTAGGCGACCGGGCCGGTGATCCATCCGAACCCTGCGTCGAACTTCTTGCCGCGCCACTCGCAGGCGCGGTGCAGATCGTTGCGTTCGTCGGTGCGACTGCGTTCTTCGAACATCGCCACCTTGTCGGAGCCCTCTCCCCAGACGAACTTTCGCTCGGCCTCCTTCTTGGGAACGGTGGCGTCGAGGAACTGGCGGGCCTGGTCCGCGAACGCTTCGAGTGAGATCTCCGACATGTCCGAACGGTAATTGTGAGCCCGCCCATGTGACGAAGCCGCCAGGCCTTCCTCACCCGTGGCAGAGTACGGAGATGGATCTCAACGCCTACCTGGCAGTGCTGGCAGCAGAGGCCACCGTGCTGGCATCGGCCGCGGAGGAGGCAGGACTCGACGCCGACGTGCCCACTTGCCCGGGCTGGGCGGTGGCCGACCTGGTCCTTCACCTCGGCGAAGTTCATCGGTGGGCCACCGCCACCGTCGCCGGCAAGGCCACCAAGCTGAGTGACGTGCCGCCCGATTTCCTCGGGCCCCTTCCGGGCCGGGCCGAATCGATCGAGTGGTTCCGCAACGGTGCCACCAGGCTCTGCGACACGCTCGCTGCTGCCGATTCATCGGTGGCCTATCCCGCCTTCCTGAACGACCCGATCACCCCGCCGCTGCTGTTCTGGGCCCGTCGCCAGACGCTGGAGACGAGTGTGCATCGTGTTGATGCCGAGTCGGCCGCGGGCCGCTGCACAGGCCTGGCTCCCGACGTGGCCATCGACGGGATCGACGAGTTCCTCACCGGTTTCCTGCCCAGATCGCGTACGAAGGTGCACGCCGATGCGCCGCGCGCGCTGCAGGTTGCACCGGACTACAGCGATCGCCGCTGGATCGTCACGATCAGCGACGAGCTGCCAGTCACGGCACGCGTCGAACCAGGCGCGGCCGTGGCCGCACACTGCACGATCGGCGGATCGTCCAGTGACATCTATCTAGCGCTGTGGAATCGGGCCTCGCTCGATTCGGTGTCGGTCGCCGGTGATCACACCGTGATCGACATGCTGCGCGACAACGTGCGCATCCGCTGGGGTTGAGTCCGCCGGCGCGTCCAGCCGAATGTGTACGTGGTCTGCATCGAAAGGTGAGCGTAGGGCGGTGCGGCCACTAGGGTCGTGACCCATGGGACAACAGGTCGCAGTCGTCGAGAAGCCCAGCCCGCGTCCGGGCCTGCTGCGACTGGAGACCAATCGCAGCATCACCGGTATGGGCCACGAGCGGTTCACGTCGATGAACGACGCGGTCGGCCCGCGCCCGGCAGCGGTCCTCGCCCGGCAACTGCTGTCGACCGGCAAAGTCGATTCGGTGCACATGTACGGCAACATCATCTCCGTCGACGTCGCCAAGGGATTCACCGGCGACGGCCTGGCCGACGTCGTGCGAAGCATGTACCAGTACTGGAAACCGGGCATGGAGATGCCCACGTTCGACGCGCCTGCCGAGGAAGCGACGCCTGCCGCTGTTGCCACCGATGGTGGAAGTGGCGAAGTGGCCTCGGCGTACACCCAACGCGTGCCGCAGTCGTTGCGCGACCGCAGCGCGGCGGCGCTGGCCAAGTGGCAGAGCACCCGCTGAGCGCGATTCAAGACGCAACAAGCGCCGACCGATAGAAGGGTGTGAAGACTCGGGAACCGTCAGCTCATCGCGTCACGGTGTTCCTGGCCATCGCCCTCGTCGGCGCCTCGCTGTACTTCACGGTCATCCACGGCACCGCCGGGCAGGTGTACTGGGATGTCGCCGTTGGGGCCATGCTGACCTGCGGCTTTGTCGTCGCCTCGGGCCTCGAGCGGCACCGCTCGGCATGGCTCATGGTGCTGGTCGGTCAGGCGTGCTTCCTGATCGGTGACGTGTGCTTCATGCTGCTGGAGAACGTCTTCCACAGCGACGCCTACCCGAACGTCGGCGACATCTTCTACGTCGCTGGTTACCCCTTCATCGCCGCCGGTCTCGTCATGCTGCTGCGTTCGCGAGGCGGTGCCCGTGACATCGGCGGCGTGATCGACGGATTCATCGTTGCCACGAGTGCCGGCGTGCTGCTGTGGGTCTTCTTCGCCGAGCCGACGGCTCTTGATCAAAGCCTTCCCGTGTTCGAGCGCCTCATCAGCGTCGCCTACCCGGCAGGAGATCTGCTGCTGATCGCGATCGTCGCCCAACTGGCGGTGCGGCAGGTTCGCAGGCAGGCACCCTATTGGATAGTCGCCGCCGGGCTGATGGCGTTGCTGGTCGCTGACCTCGGCTACCTGTACCAATCGGTCTACGGCTCGTACTCGGAGCGCGATCCCGTCGACTTCGGCTGGTGGATCAGCTATGCCCTCATCGTCGCCGTGCTGTTGCATCCCCGTGTCGGCGAGATCGCAGCTGCTCCGCTGAAGGCGAAGCCTCGCCTGTCGCCGCGCCGCATCGTCGTGCTGTCGTTGGTGACCGTGGCCGCGCCGTTGACGATTGCGGCTCGTTCTGCCGCCGGGGCGACGTTGCAACTGCCCGCACTTCTCGGTGGAACCGTCGTGCTGTTCGCGCTCGTCGTCTTGCGGCTCGTGGTGATGGCGAGAGAGCTGGACAGCAGCCGTGGTCAGTTGCTTCACGAAGCCACTCATGATGCGTTGACGGGATTGGCCAACCGCACGCTGTTCGACGAGCACGTCGAGCGAACACTGGCGAACGGTGTGCCGGCGGCTGTGCTGTGCCTCGATCTCGACGACTTCAAGTTGGTCAACGACAGCCTCGGCCATCCGGCCGGTGATGCAGTGCTGCAGGTGATCGGCCAGCGCCTGTTGGGTCTGCTGCGCCCCGGTGACGCCGTGGCGCGCCTGGGCGGCGACGAGTTCGTGATGCTGGTCAGTGGCTTCGACCCGTCCGCGGGAGGCGCTGCAGCACAGCGAGCGCTCTCCTCGATCCGCCAGCCGATCGGGCTTCCCGGCGGCCGGACAGTGCACACGAACGTGTCCGTCGGCATTGCTCACAGCAGCAACGACAGTTCGGTCGAAGCCCTGTTACGAGACGCCGACATCGCCATGTATCTGGCCAAGCGATCGGGCAAGGGCCATCACGAGGTGTTCCAGCCGGGCATGCGCCAGGACGTGATGGATCGCCTGGAGCTGCGTGCAGAACTGGGTGATGCGCTGGCCCGTCGCGAGTTCGTGCTGCACTACCAACCGATCGTCGAGGTGACGTCGGGCCGACCGGTCGGTGTCGAAGCGTTGTTGCGTTGGGACCACCCCCGTCGCGGCAGGGTCGAGCCGATGCAGTTCATCCCGCTCGCCGAAGAGACCGAGTTGATCATTCCCATCGGCCGTTGGGTGCTGAAGGAGGCATGCCGCCGTGCGGTGGAGCTCGACCCTCGCCCGGGCGGACTGGAGATCGCCGTCAACGTGTCGGCTGTGCAGTTGCGCGATGGCGGTCTTGTCGACGATGTGCTCGGCGCCCTCAACAGCAGCGGACTCGATCCGTCGCGACTGATCCTGGAACTGACCGAGTCGGCTGTGGTCAACGACATCGAAGCGGCCGCGATCACGCTGTGCGAGCTGCGCACGCATGGCGTGCGCATCGCTCTCGACGACTTCGGCGCCGGATATGCATCGCTGCGGCACCTGCGGGCGTTTCCAGTCGACATCGTCAAGCTCGATCGCAGCTTCGTCGTGAGCAGCCTGGAGAACGATTCGACGGTGCTGAGCAGCCTGATCAGCATGGCGTCCAGTCTCGGGATGGAAACCGTGGGGGAGGGCATCGAGGAGCCTGGTCAACTCGACATGTTGCGCACCCTGAACTGCCGGTACGCGCAGGGCTACCTGATCGCCAGGCCAATGTCCTCGGATCGTCTCGACGACGTCTACGCGATCGGCGATGTGGCCGATGAGCGGGTTGAGGACGACGAGTTGGAAGAACGAACACTTGTTCGATACACTGAAGAAGGTGCTGTCACTCGCTGAACGCTTCCCTGCGCTGACATCCGTCGCTGCCAGTGAGCGCACCTTGCCGGTGCACGAGTCGCTCGTCGAGTTGCTGCCGTCACTGCAGCGTGGTTCCACTGTGGCCTGCAACGGCCGGGCTGCGGTGTCGTTGGCAATGGCACTGGCCACAGCGCCATCGCGTGAAGGGGCATGGGTCGGTGTGGCCGGCCTCCCCGAGTTCGGCATCCGCGCCGCCGTCGACATGGGGATGGCGTTGGAGCGGTTGGTCATGGTCGCCGGTGACCCGATGTGGGTCGACGTGCTGGCGGCGATGATCGACGGGTTCGATCTCGTCCTGATCGGCCAGCGAGTCGGCCGTCTCGGCGCGGGTGCCGTTCGCCGACTGCAGGCCAGGGTGCAGTCGCGAGGTGTCGTGTTGCTCACGGTGGGAGTGCCGTCGTTGGGCGCCGACCTCCAACTGACTGCCGACGGCGACCACTGGGTCGGCCTCGGCGACGGTCATGGCGTGGCAACCGGGCGGCGCGTCATGCTCGAGCTGGCTGGCAGGCGCATGCCCCGTTCTCGACGGGCGTCGATGTGGCTGCCCGATGCCTTCGGGCACATCGCGCCTTCTCAGGAGCACTCAACACTGAGTCGAACGGAACTTCGACATCAGGTGCTCGCCGGCAGTGACCGGCACGTAGCTGGGCAGTTCGCCGTCGGCGAGACAGCTCGGGATGCATTCGATCACTGCGTCCCAATTGGCGTTGTGGAAGAAGGCGATCGACTGCCGGCGTGAGCGTGCAGCGACATCGATCGGTGGCGTCACCACTCGATGCAGCGTCGAGTGCCAACGGTCATTGGTCCAGCGGGCCATCGCGTCACCGAGGTTGATGATGAACGAGCCCGGCACGAGCGGCACGGCGGTCCAACGATCCTCGACCAGCACCTCCAAACCCCCTGGAGAGTCGTCGGCGCGCAGAACGGTCACCGTGCCGTAGTCGGTGTGGGCGCCGGCGCGGAGTTGACCGGCCCGTGGCGCTTCGGTCAGTGCCGGGTAGTTGAGCACGCGCAGCGCGCTCGGTGTGTCGATCGATGCGCGAGTCGAAGAAGTTGCCCGGCAGCTGCAACGCTTCCGCGAACAGAGTCATCAGGCGAACGACGAAACCAGCCATCGCCAGGTAGTACGCCTCCATCGCCGATTGGAACTCGGGACACGCAGGAGGCCACGGTGTTGGTTCGTAGACGAACGTCTCGGCCGGGTCGGCCGAGACGCGATCCGGCACTTCGATCGGGCCCATCGAGAACGTCTCTTTCAGGTCGGGCGGGGTGTCGGCGCCCAAAGACGCCGCCAACCGCTCGCCTTGCACCGGCGCGTAGCCGTAGGGGTAGCCGGCATAGGGCATCGCCACCGCCATCTTGTCGGCCGCAGGAAGATCGAAGAACCTCGTTGCAGCCGTCCAGGCCGTGTCGATCACGCGCTGGTCGACTCCGTGATTGGTCACCACGAGGAAGCCGGTGTGCTCGCAGGCGCCGGCGATCAGCGTCGTCGCCTGTGGGTCACGGAGATCGATCACCGGGACGGTGACCAAACGGTCGGTCGTCACCGTGCCAGCATGACAGTTGGCGCGGTTCCAAAAGCTGTCAAGGGGTTGACAGCGTCCGAATCGCCGACACATCATGCACTGGGGGACCTGAACTGAGGGAGGAACGATGAGTTCTTCACGTCGTCTGTCGATGGTTGCCACCGCGGCCCTGGTCGTGCTCAGCCTCCCGGTGATCTCAGTCACGCCGCACCTGGCATCCGCCGCCGCGGCTCCCGCGGTCGACGGTCCCGGGGCGCTGTCGCACTTCGATCTTGCCCGCAAGGACTGTCTGGGCACGTCGCGGACGACGACTTCCAAGGTTTGGTACACCGTCGCCGGCGGCGTGTTGAGCGACGTGTACTACCCGACCATCGACAACACCAACGTCGAGACCCTGCAGTACATCGTCACCGATGGCTCGACCTTCACCGACCTGCAGACACGCGACATGGTGTCGACTGCGACTTCGCTCGACGGCAGCGGGATGGTGTGCCGCGTCACCAGCAAGGCGCGGAGTGGGAAGTACCAGATCGTCACCGACTACATCACCGACCCCGACCGCAACACGCTGCTGATGAACACGCGCTTCGTCTCGTCGAAGCACACCAACCTGAAGCTCTTCGTACGGTTCGATCCGACGGTCAACGGCAACGGTGGCGGCGGCGCCGGTAACGGTGGCGCCGATTCTGCGGTGACCGACACGTCCACCGGTCATCCGATCCCGGTTGCCTACGACACCAACACGGTCACGAACGCCGCCAACCGCGACTACGCCCAGCCGGTGTTCGCTGCTCTCGACGCCCCCTTCGCGTCGGTGACGAACGGTTTCGTCGGGCAATCCAGCGACGGCCTCGTGCAACTCGACGCCGGCCGCCAGCTCACCACCGTGAACGATGCGGCCGACAGCGGAAACGTCGTGCAGGTCGCCGAAGTGAAGCAGCGCCACGATGGGCGTGCGTTCACGATGGCCCTCGGCTTCGGCGCCACTCAGGCAGCCGCGGTGCACACGGCGGAGGCGTCGTTGCGTGGCGATTTCGACCGGATCAAGGCCCGCTACGAAGCCGGTTGGCAGCGCTACGACAACAAGCTCAACCCGCCTCCCTCGAAGCTGCCGGGGCTCAGCAAGTCGCGCATCCGCCAGCTGGCCGACGCCTACTACCTGAGCATCAACGTCGTGAAGGCTGCCGAGGACAAGACGTTCCCCGGCGCCATCGTGGCCGGGCTGTCGTCGCCGTGGGGTCAGGCCGTGTCGGCCGGCGATCCGAACAACACCTACTTCGGCTCGTACCGCGAGGTGTTCTCGCGCGATCTGTACGAGGCGTGGACCGGGCTGATGGCCGCCGGTGATCGGGCGACGGCGCGCGACGCGACGCTGTTCCTGTTCCAGCACCAGCAGCAGCCCGATGGGTCGATGCCGCGCAACTCACTGGTCAACGGCAAGACCGCGCCCGACTCGTTCGGGACCCAGCTCGACGAGGTCGCCTACCCGATCCTGATGGCCGATCAGCTCGGCCTCACCGACCCCACCATGTACGAGCAGCACATCAAGCCGGCTGCCAACTTCGTCGTCGCCCGCGGCCCGTCGTTCGGTGCCGAGCGTTGGGAGGAGCAATCAGGGTTCTCACCATCGACGATCTCAGCCGAGATCGCCGGCCTGCTGGCGGGCGCGCACATCGCCGACATCAACGGCGACGCGGCATCTGCTCGCCTGTGGCGTGCGGTCGCCGACGACTTCCAGCGGTCGATCAAGAACTGGACGGTGACCACCAACGGATCGAAGTCGACGGATCCGTACTTCATCCGCCTGTCGAAGTCGGGCGATCCGAATGCAGCAGTCAGCTACAACGTCGGCAACGGCGGCCCGACGCTCGACCAGCGCGACGTGATCGACGCCGGGTTCCTCGAGTTGACCCGCCTCGGCATCCTGCCTGCCAACGACGCCGACATCGCCAACTCGCTGGGCGTCGTCGATGCGACGATCAAGAGCGACACGTCGAGCGGCCCCGGATGGCATCGCTACAACGGTGATGGCTACGGCGACGACGGTACGATCGGCAGCCCGTGGGCGCCGAGCGGCAAGGGGACAGGTCACCTGTGGCCGGCCCTCACCGCCGAACGAAGTGAGCAGTCGCTGCAGACCGGCGACACGGTCGGTGCGGCGCAGTTGCTCGACGCGATGGCACAGTTCTCGTCGGGCGTTGGGCTGATCGCCGAACAGAGTTGGGAGCAGCCGGATCTTGCCGCTTCTCCGTACGGAACGGATCCGACGATTGCATCGATCGGCTTCGTCAACGGCAAGCCGGCCGGGTCGGCATCGCCGCTCGTGTGGTCGGCCGGGTCGTTCGTGCGACTCGCTGCTGATCTGCGGGCGCACCGGTTGGTCGATCAGCCGGCCAACACCGTGCACCGGTACATCAACCACACGCAAGGTCAGACCACGCTCAGCGTCACGAGCCCGGTCGACAACACGGCCGTCGCCGGATCGCCGTTGACCGTCAGCGGCACGACCGCGGCCGGCAATCAGGTCGACATCCTCGTGACCAACACCGACGCCGACATGGCGGCGACGTCCGCTTCGACGGTCGCTGCCGGCGACGGGTCGTTCTCGGTCGACGTGCCGCTCACCGGTGGCGTCAGTGTCGTCAACGTCGCGGCGACGAGCGCCGACGGGGCAACTGCCCACGCGACACGCACGATCGTGTTCGACTTCGTGCCGGGCACATCGCTGCTCGACGTGCCCGACCCCGACTTCGACGACAACGGGCCCGGCAACTACGCGTATGCGACGTTCGGTGATTTCAAGCCTGGTGCGTGGGACATGCAGCGGTTCCAGGTGTTCGACGACGGAACGAACATCATCTTCCGTGTGCAGAACCGCGATCAGTCGGCGACGTTCGGTAGCCCGCTCGGTGCCCAATTGATCGACGTCTACGTGCACGATCCCGCTGCTGCAACCACGTCGACGGCCGCGTCGAATCCGCTGCGCAACTTCCAGATCGCGTCGGATTCCGCGTGGAGCACGCTCATCCAGGTGCAGGGCTTCGGGCAGCGGTTCGAGAACGCCTCGGGAACCACGCTCGGCACCGTCAGCATCAGGGCCAATGCCTTGTCGCGATTCATCACGTTCAGCGTGCCGAAGGCGGCGCTCGGCCAACCGGGCCCGGGCTGGAAGTTCACCGTCGTGGAGACCGGTCAGGACGGGTTCAGCCCCGACCAAGCCCGCGCGTTCGCCCCCACGCCTGCCGACTTCAACTTCGGTGTGTGTGCGACGGCAAGCGCCGACCCGCACTGCACCGCCAACCCCGCCTCGGTGCCGAAGGTGATCGACGTGCTGACACCGCCGACCGTGCTGCAATCCGACGAGCTCGACTACACGTTGCACTCGCCGGTGACCATCGCGGGCGTCGCCATTCCTTAGGTTCTCATCACGATCGTTCCGGCTGCGCGGTCGTGCAAGCCGCGCGCGCGGGAGTCCCACAAGATGGGCACATAGGTGACGACCTGCAGCAGCAGCAGCGACAGAGCCGCGTCGCCGCCGACCAGCCCGGCGGCGATGCCGATCCAGCCAACGTGTGCCCAGCGACCGAGGCTTTGCCGCCACATGGCGGGGCCCAGGTCGAGTGCATGGACAACCCTCGAGCCGGTGGCGAACTTGCCGACCGTGCGTCCCCAGAGACCGGTCATGCCGACGACGTAGACGGCGCTGAGCGGCAACAGCGTCCAAGACGGCGAACCCAACACGCGGGCGACGACGAACAACATGCCGACGACGATGGCGTCGATGTACGCGCCGATCGCGCGGCGCCACGGTGAGGCGATGATCGAGCCGTCGTTCAGCGTTCGCTGGAACGGGTGAGGCGACCGGTAGAAGCCTGGCGGTGGCGACTGCACCTCCGTGTCGACCCACGACAACGCATCGGTCAGGAGCGGAGCATTCGTCGCCGGCACCGCCACGCGCTGACCGTCGAACACGAAGTTGACGTCGTCGGCTCTGAGTCGCATCCAGAGCATGTCTCGCTGAGTTTCCGACAGCATCGACACATCGGCACGTTCCACATCGTGGGTCATGCCCGCAGAGATGCCTGCCGACGAGCGCTTCTCGGAAAGGGGACTGCGTGAGACCCCCTTGGTACGGTTCTTCGTAGCGACTTCCCCCGCCGAGTTCGAAGTGCTTTGTTCGTTTGGAGAGGGGTGGTCGTGGTTGTTGTCGGGTTGGTCGAATCGATCACCGCGGTCGATCTCGCGGTCGCCGACACGGCGGCTGCGGCGGCGGTGTTGGTGGATGTGCGCCGGGTACGTGGGTGGCTCGATTCGGTCGAAGTCGCCGCGGCGCGCCGGCTGGGCGAGTTGGCGGTGGTGTCACCGTCGATGTTCCCGGAGCGTGTGGCTGCCGATGCTGCCAGGGTGTCGCTGACAGAGGCATCGAAAGGGTTCGACCGGGCCCGCACCGTCGAGAAGGTTCCGCAACTCGCGGTCGTTCTCGAAGCCGGCGAGGCGTCGGCGGGTCACGTCGATGTCGTCACCCGCGCCTTGCGACAGCTCTCTCCCGAGCAGCGGAATCGGTTTGCCGAACGCGGTGACGTGCTCGCCCTAGCCGCCGCGCAACTGCCGCGCGACGAGTTCGCTCGTGCGGTGCGCGCCGAGGTCCGCCGGGTCTGCTCCGATGATGGCATCGACCGCCTGCAGCAACAGCGACGCAACACTGGCTTACGAGCCTAGGTCGATCGAGAGACGGGGATGTGGTGCCTGCACGGCGAATTCGACCCGGAAACCGGCCTCACCCTCGACGCCAAACTTCGCAGCATGGTCGAAGCGATGTTCCACGACACCACACCCGACACCTGCCCCACCGACCCGCTGCTCAAGCAACAGCATTTGCGGGCTTTGGCGTTGGTTGCTTTGTGTGAGGGTCGCGGCAGTGGTCGGACACGCACCGAGATCAACATCTTGATCGACGCCGACACACTGCTGCATGGCGAACACGAGCACACGATCATCGACCTCGGGCTTCGTGTCGAAGTCCCTGTCGAGACCCTTCGACGGATGGCCTGCTGTGCGGAAGTGATCGTGCCGATCATCACCGCCGCCGACGGCGTCTCGCTCCACGTCGGTCGCGATGAACGGGTTGCCAACCGCGCTCAACGCCGAGCCCTACGAGCCATGTACCGCGGTTGTGCGATCCCCGGATGCGACGCCGGCTGGGGCCTGTGCGATGTCCACCACGTGCACTGGTACTGCCACGGTGGGTTCACAGACATCGAGAATTTGTTGCCCTTGTGCCACAAACACCACCACGCCGTCCACGAAGGCGGCTGGCACCTCACCCTCGACACGTGCCGCAACCTCACCATCACCTACCCAGACGGCACCATCATGACCACCGGCCCACCCACAACGAACACGAGATGAGGCCGGCGCCGGCGGATGCGATCCTCGGGTTCAGGCGTAGATGTCGAGGGGGGCGTTCGAACCGAACGACTCTGCGCCGCCGCGGCCGGTGGCGGCGAGGACGAAGGCGAAGGCATTTTCGTCCTCGGGGCTCGGCACATCGCCGGTCCAGTCCCGCTTGGTCAGAGCGAGCCCGACGTGGGCGAGCGCGCAACCGAGGGCCGTGGTGTCGAACTCCGATGGTCGTCCGAGGGCGTCGCGGATGTCGTCGCCGTGCAGCCAGGTGTCGTACCACAGCGTCTCGACACCTTCACCGAGGGTCCCGTCGTAGCCGGCTCGCGCCGGCGCGTTCCAGCTCGTGTCGTCGAAGACCTGTAACAACGCGGCGGCTGCCGTGGCCACATCGGAGCACTCGTCGGCGAGTTGGGCGGCGGTTCGGTCGGAACGCTCGGCCACCTCCCGGGCGGTCACCTCGGGGGTTCCCAGCCCGTCGAGGCGCCCCGCGGTCACATCGGCCATGGTGCCGATCACGTGGCGGGCGACGTCGCCGACGGTCCAGCCCGCACACCGGCTCGGTGAGTCGAGCTCGGTTCGAGTCAGCGGCCTGATGAGCTGTTCGAAGGCGTGGAGCTCGTCGACGAGTCCGTCGCTGATCTCGGTGCGGGAGAGTGTCATGCTGGTGCTCCGATCGGTAGGCGATAGCCTGAGAGATACATGCGGGCTGCACGCATGTTTACATGAGGAGGCCATGAACGTCAAGGGATCTTCCGGCGACGGTTCGTCTACGCGTACGCAGGCGCAACGGCGGGAGCGAACGCGCACCGCACTGATCGAGGCCGGTCGGACGATGTTCGCCGAACTGGGCTACGCGGGTGCCGGGCGTGAGGAGATCGTCGAGCGCGCCGGCGTCACGCGCGGTGCGATGTACCACCACTTCAGCTCGAAAGAGGCGCTGTTCCAGGCAGTCTTCGAGGTGGTCGAGGGAGAGCTCTGCGAAGCGATTGCCAAGAGTGCGATGGCCAGCAGCGACCACGTCGAGCAACTGCGACTCGGTGCACGGGCGTTCCTCGAAGCAGCCGCGACGCAAGAGGTGCGCCGCATCTGCCTGCTCGACGCCCCGGCGGTGTTGCCGGTGGAGGTGCGCCGAAGGCTCGCCGAGCAGTACGGCCTCGGCCTGGTGCGTGAGGCCTTGCGTCACGCGGACGAAGAGGGGCGACTCACGGTGGGACCCGTCGACGCGTTGGCGTTGGTCGTGATGGCCGTGCTCCATGAGGCAGCAACTGCAATTGCCGATGGTGACGATCCGCAGGCGATGTACAGCGTGATCGACGGGATGATCGGCCTCATCACTCGGTCTTGAGGCCCTTGATCATCGAACAGATGTTCGTTAACGTCGGCTCGTGGTTCGACTGGGTGTGCTGTGGTGCCCCAACTGGGCAGTGGTTGCTGCCAAGGCCGCGCTCGACGAGCCGGTCGTCGTGTTGCACGGCAACCGGGTGGTTGCCCAGTCGTTGGCAGCCGCACGAGATGGCATCGCTGTCGGCCAGCGTCGCCGCCAGGCACAGGCCAACTGTCCCAGCGCGCGCCTAGTCGCCCACGACCCCGAAGGCGACGCCCGTCAGTTCGAGAAGGTCGTCACGGCGATCGCCGCGTTGATCCCGCGCGTGGAGATCACCGAACCGGGAATGCTCTCGTTCCTGGCAAAGGGACCGTCGCGTTACTTCGGTGGTGAGCCGGCAATGGCTGCACGCATGGTCGGTGTGGCCATCGAGGCTGCCGGCGAAGCGGGCGCGGCGCTCGATGCGGTCGGCGGGTTCGGCGTCGGTGTGGCCGATGGTCGATTTGCAGCCGCGATTGCGGCCAGGCAAGCAGCCGTGCGCGCCGGCCCCGTGATCGTGCCAGAAGGCATCGAGGCCACCGCCCGGTTCCTGGCACCGTTGCCAGTGCAGTTGTTTGCTTCGGTGGCCGGCCTCGACGTCGAGTTCGTGCAACTGCTGCAGCAGTTGGGCATCCGCGAACTGGGTCAGTTGACCGCAGTGTCGGCTGCGGATGTGTTGGCCAGGTTCGGACGACAGGGTGAGTTCGCTCACCGCATCGCCGGTGGTGGCGACGATCGTCCCCCCGACACGATCGAGCCACCGAGTGGTCTCGTCGCCGTGCAGGTGCTCGACGATCCGGCCCATCACGTCGACACCTTGGTGTTCATCACCCGCCAGTTGGCCGACGAGCTGTGCAGCGCGCTGAGCGCTGACGGCAAGGTGTGCACGCGGTTGATCATCACTGCCGAGACCGATCACAGCGAACGCAACGAACGGCAGTGGTATCGCTCCACCGGGTTGTCGGCGGCAGCCATGGTCGAGCGCGCCCGATGGCAGCTCGACGCCTGGGTCAACAGCGCCGGGCTCACCGCGGGTGTCACCATGCTGCGGTTGGAGCCCGTCGAGGTGCGCAGCGACGACGGTGTGCAACTGGGCTTGTGGGGTGGGCGCACCCAAGCCGACGAGTGGGCAGCGCGAGCCGTGGCCCGGCTGGCCACCTTGGCGGGAGCAGAACACGTGGTGGTGCCCTCCGCCACTGGTGGCCGCCTGCCGACCGATGCGTACGAGTGGGTTCCCGCCGTCACCGCCGATCTGGCCGAACCGGCGCAGCGTCTCACCCCGGGCTTGGGCCCATGGCCGGGGAGCTTGCCCAGCCCGTCACCTGCAGTGGTGCATGCCAAGCCCGTGGTCATCGACGTTCGCGACGAGCACGGTCGACCGGTGCGCGTCACCGGCAGGGGAGCAGTCAGCGCCGCCCCGGCCACGGTGCAACACGCCGGCAGCACCACGGCCACGATCACGGAGCCGGTCGTGGCCTGGGGAGGGCCATGGCCGCTGGACGAGCGCTGGTGGGATGCCAGCAGAGCACGGCGATCAGCCAGGTTCCAGCTGTTGACAGGTTCAGGCGCCCTGCTGTTGGTCTGCCTCGAGCGCCAGCAGTGGTGGCTGCTCGGCGACTATCGCTGAGATCGCACCCTCTCGATCAGCGTGCCAAGTCGTTCGAGCGCGCCACGCTCGCCGACATCAACAAGGCGAACGATCAGGTTTGTCACTCCTGCCTCGATCAGTCGCATGGCCCGCTCGTAGTGATCCGCAACGGTGCCGGCATTGATGTCGCGGGCGTAGCGCTCCGCGCCCATACGTTTGGGCCGCAGTCGGTCGATCGTGCTTGCCAACTCGTCGCGATCGCGACCGATCAGCACCGTCGAAAGATGGGAGACGCCGATCTCGGTCACGTCGCGTCCGGCGTCGTCGCAGTGCCGAGCAAGAGCGGCGACCTCATGGGTGACGACGTCGGCTTCGCCGAACAGGTTGCAGGCATCGGCGAAGCGTGCCACCAGGCGCAAGGTGCGGCGCTCTCCGGAACCGCCAACAGTGATCGGCACGCGCTCTTGAAGCGGCCGTGGGTAGCACAGCGCCTCGTCGATGGTGAGCGTCTTGCCCTCGAACCGCGGCGCCCCCTTTCCCCACAGCAGCGGCAGCGCCTGCAACGCGTCTTCGAGGTGGGCATAGCGGCGATCGAGCGATGGAAAGTCGATCCCGGCGGCGGCGTATTCCTGAGCGAACCAACCAACGCCCAGCCCACACATCGCCCGGCCGCCGGAGAGAACGTCGAGCGTGGCAACTTGCTTGGCGAGCGTGACGGGCTGATGGCGGAATGCCGGTGACACCAGCACACCGAGGCGAATCCGTTCGGTCGTCGCCGCCAACCAAGCAAGTGCGGTGTACGGCTCGGGAAGGTCGGCCCACGCCGCGCCGACCTGCGGGATCTGACGGAGGTGGTCCATCATCCACACCTGATCGACACCGGCAGCTTCGGCGTCGGCGGCGATCGACCGCAGATGTTCACCGAGCTGCTCGCGCCCACCCGGCCAGTCGAAGCTCGACAGGTGCAGACCCATCTCGAGGCGTTGCGTTGCCGGTGCGGTCGGCGGTGTCGGTTGCCGTCGGCGCTGCCTCAACGCGGCCGGAACCACCACCACCGGGTCGGGAGCGTGCACCTCGTCCCACGGTTCGGCATGCACCGCGTCGCGGATGGCCGGCCAGCGGCGCAGCAGATTGGCCACGACGTCGGCCGGCACCGCCACGGCGCGGGCACCGTTGCGCCGCCGGCACTCGGCACCCGGTGTGTCGAACACGACCGCCACGCAAGCAACACCTGCTGCGTGCGCAGCTTGGCGCCACCTGGATCGCGAATCGGCATCGAGACCGAGCGTGTCGATGACCGTCGTCAACCGCCGCCGCAACCTGCGCACGACGATGTCGTCGAGCACGGCGAAGGCATCGGCGGATGCCCGCAGGTCATGTTCGTTCTCGCCGATGACCGCCCGAAGCGCGTCGCTCGACACGATCTGGTCGGGCCTGAAGTTCTGAGCAGCCCACGTCGACTTGCCGGACGCGACCGGTCCGACGAGAACGACCAGCGATGGAGACGGGAGTTGTACGGGTTCGCCGATGATGCGAGGTTAATGGCGCGAGATTATTCGTCCTCGCCCGGCCAAAGGCTCAGGCGAGGACGAGTTCCCGCTCGGCCTCTGGGCGCAGCAAGTCGTTGCTCAACCGGAAGCCGACACCACGTACGGTGTGGATGAATCGCAGCTCCGGCGCTCGCAGCTGAAGTTTGCGGCGCAGGTTCGACAGGTGCACGTCGACGACGTGGGTGTCGCCGACCCAGTTCGGTCCCCACACCTCCTCGAGCAGTTGCGTGCGAGCACAAACCTCCGAGGGGCGGCGGCACAGTTGCTCGAACAGCGCGAACTCGATGCGAGTGACGGGGATGTCGTGCGAGCGGACGCGGATCTCCTTGCGGCCGACATCGACGGTCAATGGACCGAGGCTGATGACCGAAGCATGGATCGGATCCCATCCGGAGTGCAGTTGCCGGGGCCGGCGGAGCAACGCCTGGCAGCGGGCGGCGAGCTCGTCGGGGTTCACGGGGGTCGATACCACGTCGTCGGCGCCGGCGCGCAGAGCACGGATTCGCATGTTGTCGGCACCAGGGGGAGCGATGCCGACAACATACGAGTCCGTGAGCTCGCGCATGGTGTCGAACAAGCTGCCGCCGTGCGGGCTTGGCAACTGAAGATCGACCATCACGACGTCAGGTGTGAACGATGTGGCGAGGGTGAGCGCAGCCGGTCCCTCCGTCGTTGCACTGACGGAGAACCCACGGGCACGCAACGCAGACGAGGCAACACGCCGCAACAGCGCGTCGCTCACTGCCACCAACACACGTGGTGCGAGTTGTGCGTCCGGTTCCATATGGCTGTGCTTCCCGCCTTGAGCTAGGTCGGGTCAAGCCCGAGCGTCCCATTACCCTACGAAGGAGTTATCGGCAGTCAATGCCGCAGCTGAAGCACGGATTTCCACAAATGGGTCTACGGTCGTCTCTCGTGACCGAAGTCCCGGCCGAAGGCATCGATCGTCGGGACCATGGTCTACACCATGGCGTCCGCTCTGCGGTAGCGGCCCGCTCGCCGCGCGACTCGCGCGAGCGCGACTCGATTGCCGCCTTCCTGACGGCGTTCGACGGCCTGGATCGACCTTGCGACGAGCACGCCGCGACCACCCACGTGACTGCGTCGGCGATCGTCACCGGCGACGCGGGTGTGGTGCTCCACTTGCACAAGCGGCTCGGCATGTGGCTGCAACCAGGTGGGCACATCGACGATGGCGAGACGCCGTGGGACGCAGCAAGCCGCGAGGCGATGGAGGAAACCGGGATGCCCGTCACCCCGGTCGGTCTGCCCTCGAAGCTGGCGCACGTCGATGTGCATCCGGGGCCACGCGGCCACACCCACCTCGATCTTCGCTACCAGTTCACGGCTCCGCCGGTCGTGCCCGTGCCTCGAGGCAGGGGAGAGTCCCGACGTCCGTTGGTTCTCGTGGGCCGAGGCCGTCGCGATCGCGGACCCCGGTCTGGAAGGAGCACTGCGAATCGCTCAGCCCGGGCAGCCGGTGTTGAGACCCGCAGTCGTCGGCGATGCAGCCGGGTGCGCGCGGGTCTACGTGCGGTCGAAGGCCTATGCCATGCCCGAAGTGCCCGAGCCGCACGACGAAGCCGAGATCACCACCTGGATCGCCGAGCAGGCGATACCGCAGATGGATGTATGGGTTGCCGATGTCGACGGAGTCGTGGTCGCACAGGTGATGCTTGCTCCCGGCTGGATGAATCACCTGTACGTCGATCCCTCCTGGATCGGTCGGGGCCTGGGTGATCGGTTCATTGCCCTGGCCCGGCAACGTCAGCCCAACGGGTTGCAGCTGTGGGCGTTCCAGAGCAACGTGAAGGCGCGCCGGTTCTACGAGCGCCATGGCTTCGTCGCTGTCGAGTTCACCGACGGACAAGGCAACGAGGAACGCTGGCCGGACGTGCGCTTCGTGGGCTGACGCCCCGATGCGCTCGACGGTGGAAAGAACCATTACGATTTCCAAAATGTCCGCAACACCCACGATGGCTGATGTCGGTAGACACGCGGGCGTTGGCATCGGGACGGTCTCGCGAGTTCTCAATGGCAGTGTGCATGTCACCGACGCAACGCGTCGCAAGGTGCTCGACTCTGCCGAGGCGATCGGGTACCGGCGAACTCGAAAATCCGCTGCTGAGCGGGGCAAAGGCGGTTCTCTCGTTGCGGTGCTCGTGCCGTTCTTCGACGAGCAATCGGCGTTTCAACGATTGCGCGGGATCGTCTCGCGTCTCGCCCCGCACGGTTGCTCGGTGGTGCTGCACAACGTCGAATCACCGTCGCAGGCGCGTGCGAAGTTGCTGGAACTTCCAGGAAGCACCACCCTCGGCGGATTGATCGTCGTCACCCTGCCGCTCGTCGGCGACGAGGGCGACCGCCTGATCTCGGCCCGATTCCCGACGGTGCTCATCGATGCCGCGCACCCCGGTCTGTCGAGTGTGGGCATCGACGACCGCGCCGGTGGCGTTCTGGCTACCCGACACCTGATCTCGCTCGGGCATCGCCGCATCGCATTCGTCAGCGAACCGCCGCACAACGCGTTTGGCTTCGTGGCCGGCGCGCGACGCGAGGAAGGCTTCCGCGCGGCGATGGCCGAAGCCGGGCTGAAGGTACCCGCCAACCTGGTTCGTTACGGCGCCTACCTGCACTCCGCCGCCAGGCAGATGGCCACCGAGCTGCTGTCGCTGCCCGAACGTCCGACGGCAATCGTCGCCGCGTCGGACGTGCAGGCGGTCGGTTGCATGGAGGCTGCCTCGAGGCTCGGCATCGCGGTTCCCGAAGACCTGTCGGTGGTCGGCTACGACGACATCGACCTTGCCACCTTGATGGGCCTGTCGACGGTCCGCCAGCCTCTGGTCTATTCAGGGGAACGAGGTGCCGATCTTCTGCTCGAGGCGCTCTCGATGCCGACTCGCGTGCCGCATACGGAGAGACTGGAGCTCGAGTTGGTGGTCCGCTCGACCACGGCGGCAGTCAAACGAAAGGTACGGCGATGACGGAAGGCAGCACGATCCGGCAACACACGGATCAGCGCAGCGCCCTGTGGTGGACCGACGCCGTGGTCTACCAGCTGTACCCGCGATCGTTCGCCGACAGCAACGGCGACGGCCGTGGTGACTTCGAGGGGATTCGCCAACACCTCGACCACCTGCTCGATCTCGGAGTCAACGCCATCTGGTTGACGCCGTGCTTTCCCTCGCCGCAGCGAGATCACGGCTACGACGTGGCCGACTACTTCGACATCGAGCCGACCTATGGCACCCTCGACGACTTCGATCGCCTCGTCGCCGACGCGGCCGAGCGGTCGATTCGAATCGTGCTCGATGTGGTTCCGAACCACTGCAGCTCCGAGCACGCCTGGTTCAAGGCCGCGCTGAAGGCCCCTCCCGGTTCGCCGGAGCGGGAGCGCTTCTGGTTCCGCGACGGCAAGGGTCCTGGCGGCGGCGAGCCGCCGAACAACTGGCGAGCGATCTTCGGCGGCCCGGCCTGGACACAGGTCACAGAGGCCGATGGCAGGCCCGGGCAGTGGTACCTGCACGCCTTCACCCCCTGGCAACCCGACTTCAACTGGTACAACCCGGAGGTCGTCGAGTACTTCGATCGCATGCTGAAGTTCTGGTTCGATCGTGGCGTCGATGGGTTCCGTGTCGACGCCGTTCCGACGCTCGGCAAGCACCCCGATCTGCCCGACATGCCGCCGGTGCCGGCGGGGCTGACCGACGGTCAGGCGTGGGCCTACAACATCTACGGACACTTCTACAAGACCGGTCACGATGTGTGGAAGCACTGGCGCACCGTGATCGACGAGTACGAACGCACCCACCCGGGTCGCCACCTCGTGACGATCAGCGAGTCGTACGGCAAGCTCGATGCCGTGCTCCCGTTTCTGCAGGGCGACGAGTTCCATCAGTCGTTTGCCTTCGAGTTGATGTTGATCACGTGGCAGGCAGCGGCGATGCGCAAGGTGATCACCCATTCGATCGACACGCTCGCCGCGGTCGGCGGGACGCCGGCGTGGACGCTCAACAATCACGACACGCAACGCATCGTCACCCGACTCGGTCGTCTCAACGCCGACGACGCCGCTTCGTTCACGGGCAGCAACCTGGTGTACGTCGATGCTCCGGTCGACCTCGAGCTGGGGCGGCGGCGGGCGCGCGCAGCGATCACGCTGACGGCGGCGCTGCCCGGCGCCCTTTACCTCTTCCAGGGAGAAGAGCTCGGCCTCGAGGAGTACCTCGACATGCCCGACGAGGCTCGTGAAGACCCGCTGGTCTTGCGCACCAACGGCAAAGAGCGCGGCCGCGACGGTTGCCGCGTTCCGCTGCCCTGGACCGCCGACGCAACCACGTCGTTCGGGTTCTCGCCGGTGGCAGTCGAGCCCTGGCTGCCGCAGCCCCAGAACTGGGGCGAGTTGTCCGTCGAGGCGGAGGTCGACGATCCGCAGTCGATGTTGAACTGGTATCGCAGGCTGCTCGCTCACCGACCGATGCTGTTGGGCGACCTGTTGTGGGTCGATGTCGCCGATCCCAACTGCCTGGCGTTCGAACGCAGCGGGGTGCTGGTCGTCGCCAACATCGGGTCTGCGACGGTCGAACTCCCGGCAGCATTGGTGGCGGGACGCAGCGTGATCCTGGCTACTCGCCCGGAAACCACCGCCAGGCGGTTGCCGGGCGATTCCTGCATCTGGTTGTCAGCCGTCGACTGAGATGCGCACGGCGATGTGGCTCGACGAGGTGCCGACCCACAGTTCGAACGGCCCATCGGAACGTACCCAGGCGTGGTCGGCGACGCTCCATGTGTGCCCGGTGCGCGGGTCGAGCGTCACCGTGACGGTGGCCGTGGCGCCGGCCTGTACGCGAGCCTTGGCGAAGCCCACGAGTTGCACCGCGGGCTCGTCGCCGCGACGCTCGGACGGGCCGGTGCGCGCTGCATAGATCTGCACGACCTGCACGCCGTCGCGGTCGGAGGAGTTGTGCAGGTCGACCTCCGCCACGAGGGGCCCGTCGAGCCGCGCCCCGGTGATACCGACCTGCGCATAACCCAGCCCGAACCCAAATGGGAACAGCGGTCGTCGACCTACGGTCTCGTACCACCGGTAACCGATCAACCGGCCTTCGGCGTAGTCGGCCACGCCCTTGCGGCCGGGGTGGTGCTCGAATGCGGGAGTGTCTTCGAGGCGCGCCGGGAACGACACCGGCAGCCGGCCCTGCGGTTCCGTGTCGCCGAGCAACACGTCGGCGATTGCCTCTCCCATCTGCTGGCCGGGGAACCACGCCATCACGACGGCGTCGACCTGATCGAGCCACGGCATGCTGACGGGGGAGCCGGCGTTGATGACCACCACGGTGCGTTTGCCTGCCGCGGCCACACGCGAGATCAGTTCGTCCTGTTCGCCGGGCAGGTCGAGTGTGGTGCGGTCCCAGCCTTCGCATTCCCAATCGTCGTTGGTTCCGACCACGACCACCGCGCAGTCGGATGTCGTGGCGATCTCGACAGCCTCGTTCAGCAGATTGGCGCGCAGTGGCGGCAGCGCGCCGATGTTGACACCACCCAAGCCCTTGCCGGTCTTGTGGTGGCGCACTTCCACCTCGAGCAGGTAGGGGTGGCCCGCTTGCAGGTCGGTCGGCGCACTCATCTCGGCTCTGCCCGTGCCGAAGAACGAACCACCGGTCGGCAGGGATTCGTTGTCGAGCAGCACGACACCATCGATCAGCACTCGCGACGGCGCGACCGATTCGATGCCCAGGCTCCACATGCCGCTGACGTCGGGGGTGAAGGTCGTGCTCAGTCGAGCGCCGAACCGGGGGTTCGAGTCGGATCGACCTAAGGGATCCTTGACCCACAACATCCGCATCGTCCCTGATCCGGTGCGCACGCCCATCGCCCCACGATCGTCGAGCGAGCCCGGGTCGTCGAAGTACTCGACGCTGATCGGGCCGTGCAGTCGGGCCTCGATCTCGGGGAGACGCCGGTTGATGTTGCACCCCGCGGCGTGAACGACCTCGACGCCGGACGTGCCCAACCGGCTGCGCAGGCTGTCGAGTGGATGGGCGAGCGAAGTAGGTGTGACGTGAGCGCTGCCACCACCCATCGCCTGACCGACCGCAGCGTTGGGTCCGATCACGGCGACACGTCGCAACGCGGTCGTGTCGAGCGGAAGCACATAACGGTCTGCCACGACCTGGTTGCGCAGGAGCACCATCCCTTGCCCGGCTGCGGCGCGGGCCAACGCCTCGTCGTCGGGCGAATCACGCGTTCTCTCCGGGCCGGGTTCGCCGTCTTCGAACGCGCCGACGCGATCGAGGAGCTTGACGACGTTGATGGCTGCCCGACGCACGTCCGCCGCCTCGGCCGAACCATTTCGAACTGCAGCCACCAGCTGATCACCACGGTGGCGGGTAGGCCCGGGCATCTCCAGATCGAGACCGGCGGCGATCGCCTCGACGGTGGAGTGCAGCCCGAACCAGTCGCTCATCACCAAACCGTCGAAACCCCACTCGCCGCGCAGGATCCCGCCGATGATCTCCGCCGAGTCGGCAGCGAACGGACCGTTGATCCGGTTGTACGACGTCATCACCGCCATGACCCCCGCTTGTTTCACGGCAGCCTCGAACGGCACCAGGTACAACTCGCGCAACGTTCGTTCGTCGATGCGCGAGTCGATCGACATCCGTTCGAACTCGGTGTCGTTGCCGACGAAGTGCTTGATGCAAGCGGCCACGCCCTCGCCCTGCAGGCCCTGCACGTAGGCGACTGCCATCAACGCAGTGAGATACGGGTCTTCGCTCATGCACTCGAAGTTGCGCCCGCCGATCGGCGTGCGGTGGAGATTGACGGTGGGGGCGAGCAACACGCGGGCCCCTTTGGCGCGGGCCTCGCGGCCGAGCAGTTGACCAACCTGCCTCACCAGCTCGGGGTCCCACGTCGCCGCGAGGAGCGTGCTGCACGGCACGGCGATCGACGGTGGACCGCCGCCGAACCGGGTTCCCCTGGCCCCGACTGGACCATCGCTCACTCGCATCGACGGAATGCCGGCGCGCTCGATCGGCACCGTGTGCCAGAAGTCGGCCCCGGCAAGCAGCGAGACCTGTTCGTCGAGTGTCAGCGAGTCGACGAGCGCGTCGATGTCGTCGACCATGACGCGAGCCGTTACCCCTTGACGGAGCCCGCCAGCAGACCGCGTACGAAGTATCGCTGCAACGCGAAGAACACCGTCAACGGCACGATCATCGCGATCATGCCGGCCGCGGTGAGCAAGTGCCACGACTGGCCGCGTGTGCCGGTCATCTCGGCGAGCTTGGCCGTGAGTGGGGCGTTCACGGTGCCACCGAACACCTTGCCGACCAGGTAGTCGTTCCAGATCCACATGAACTGGAAGATCGACAGCGAAGCGATCGCCGGCACGGTGAGCGGGACGATCAGTTTGGTGAACACGGTTGCGTGGCCGGCGCCGTCGACTCGCGCCGCTTCGATGATCTCACGGGGCAGCGACGACACGAAGTTCTTGAGGATGAAGATGCAGAACGGCATGCCGAAGCAACAATGGGCCACCCAGATGGCCGCTGCGCTGTTGTTGAGGTGAAGGTACGGGAAGATCGTGACGGTACCGATGTGCGCCCCGCCCGTGAACAGTCTCAACAGCGGGATGAGCGCCATCTGCAGGGGGACCATCAGCAGAGCGACGACTGCTACGAACAGCCATTCGCGGCCCTTGAACTTCATCCAGGAAAACGCATAGGCAGCCAGCAGGGCGATGCCCACCGAGAGCACGGTGGCGGGGATGGTGATCTTGAACGAGTTGAGGAAGAAGTGGGCGAGGTTCTCTTGGCCCGGGGCCGATGACAACACGCTGGAGTAGTTCTTCAACGTGACGCTGGGGTGCACGACGATCGACCACCAGCCCGTGGTCTTGACTGCTGTCTCGGGCCGGAACGACGAGATGAAGAGCCCGAACGTCGGGATCGTCCAGAAGAACACCAACCCGTACACCATCCACCGGCCGACGGGGCTGCTGAGCGTGGCACTGATCGAGCGGCCGACCGACTCACCTCCCAATGCCCTGTCGGCGGCGGACACCTCGACGGGCGGAACGCGGTGTGCACTGGGATCCATGATCATGGTCATGCTGCCATCAACTCCTCGGCTCGGCGCTGGGCGCGGCGGTTCAGAACGACAACGGGGATGACGAGGAGGAAGATCACCACGGCGAGCGCCGAGCCCAGACCGTCGCGTCCCTGCACGAACTTGGTCACGAAGAACTGGTTGGCGATCGTGCTGGTGCCGAAGTTCCCACCCGTGGTGGCGGCGATGATGTCGAACGCTTTCAACCCGGCGATCGTGGTGGTGGTGGCCACGACGATGATCGTGGCTCGGATGTAGGGAAGGGTGACCTTGTAGAACGCCTGACGGTTGGTGGCGCCGTCGACCTTGGCAGCTTCGATCAGGGAATCGGGCACCCCCTTGATGGCTGCGGAGAAGATGACCGTGGCAAAGCCCGCCGAGGCCCAGATGAAGATGACGATCAACAGAAAGGTGTTGAAACCAGGCGCGTTGGTCGGCGGGTTGAGACCGCCGAACCCTCGGTCGATCAGCCAGTTGTGAACCCCATCGCCGCCCATGCTCACGGGCAGGCCGGGGATCACCTTGGTGACCTGATTGAGCAACCCGACCTTGAACGGCGGGCCGGCGTAGACGAACCGCCAGATCACACCGGCGCCGACCAGCGAGACCGCACCGGGAATGAAGATCGCCGACTTGGCGGCCTTCTCGCCGCGCATGCCGTCGGCGAACCGGGCGACGACGAGGCCGACGATGATCGTCACGGTCGTTCCGATGATCACCCACGTCAGGCTGTTGATCACGGTGAGGCGAAGGCCGGCCGTCTTACGGATCTCGTTGTAGTTGTCGAGACCGATGAACTTCTTGCTGTTGTTGTCGAGCAGGCTGACGTAGATCGTGCGGATCGCGGGAACGACCAAGCCAACGATCAGCAGCACGGAGGCCGGAAGCAGGAAGATGAAGATCTTGCCCCGCTCGGCCCAGCGCGTGGGAAGCAGCTTGGTGAGCCAGTACAGCGCGCCAAGGAAAGCGATCAGACCACCGATGCCGACGGCCACGATGAGCAACGCCGTGATCAATTCCCCCATGTTCCCCTCCACACGTCGGTGTACTGCTGACCCCAGAAAACGACCGAGGGGGCCGGGGAAAACCCGACCCCCTCGTCAAACTACTCGCTATTCACGAGGCGAGATCAACCCTTGGGCCAACTGGCCTCGACGTTGTTCAAGAAGTCGTCGGTGCTCTCACCCACGACCCATGCCGTCACTTCGGTCCAGAAGGTGCCGGCGCCTACTGCACCGGGCATCTGGTCGGAGCCGTCGAAGCGGAAGATGTCGGCGTTCTTCTGCAGATCGGCGATCGCCTTGACGAAGGGATCGGAGATCACGGAGGTGTCGATGTTCTTGTTCGGCGAGAGCTCGTGTCGGGTCTCGAGGATCTTCTGCTGGTACTCGACGGAGCCTGTGTAGCGCAGCACGTCGAAGCTCTCCGGCTTGTTGGTGCCAGCGGCGTAGATGTCGCCGGCGCCGAGCAGGTACTTCGGGCCACCGGACGGGCTGGGCAGGTAGAAGAACCAGATGTCGCCGTCAGGGGCGATCTTGGTGCCCTCCGGCCACAGCGTCGAGTAGAAGCTCGCCTGACGGTGCATGTAGCAGTCGCCGGTGAGGATCGGCAGACCGCCCTCTTCGAACTTCGTCGTGGCGATGGCCTTGACCAACGCGTCGCCGCCGAGGTAGGCGGGGTTCTTCACGTAGGCGCCGACCGCGTCGACCGCGGCCTTGACCTTGGGATCGTTGAACGGGATCTCGTGGTTGACCCACTGGTCGTAGACCTTCTCGCCGTTGATTCGCAGCATGAAGTCTTCGATCCAGTCGGTGAGCACCCAGCCGGTGGCCACACCGGAAGCGGCGCCTATGCACCACGGGATCTTGCCGTCGGCGACGATCTTGTCGGAGAGGGCCTTCATATCCTCCAGCGACGTCGGGACCGCGTAGCCGCCGTCGGTGAACGCCTTGGGGCTGTACCACACGATGGACTTGACGTTCGAGCGGCCGGGGATGCCGTAGACCTTGCCGTTGACGGTGCTGTACACGTCCCAACCGGAGATGAAGTCGTTCTTGGTGTGCGCAGCGACGTCATCGGGCAACGGGAACAGGTAGCCCTTGGCAACCGAGCTGGCCAGGAGGCCGGGCTGCGGGTAGTCGATCACATCGGGGGCATTTCCACCCTCGAGGCGGACGTTGCTCTCGGTCTCGAAGTCTTTGGTGCCTTCCCAGACGATCTTGACGCCGGTGCAGTCGACGAGCGGCTGATAGGCGGCGACGAAGTCGGCGATCGGGTGATCGTTCTCACTGTCGACCACTGGCGAGAAGATGTGCACCTCTTTACCGGCGTACTGCTGCTGGCACTTGATCTCGCCGTTCAGGATGCTGTCGCCGGCTGGGGCGGTGGTTACGCCCGGTGCTTCGGTGACGGCCGGGCCAGTGGTGACGCCCGGTGCCTGGGTGACGGCCGGGGCGTTGGTTACGGCCGGGGCGGCAGTGTCGGATGTTGACTTGCTGTCGCTGCCACAAGCAGCCATGAGCAGCGTGGCGAAACAGAGTGCGCCTACAGCGCCTCTTCGTGTGTTCATGAAATTCCCCCTCAAGGAACAGTGCACGTCGTCGACGTGGTGGAAAATCGTGGAAATTCCGGAGAACTTCCAAGGGAACCATACCATGCAGTTCTCGGAAGGGAAAGAGCTATGCAAGACTTCCGTAAGAGGCTTAAGGGGGACACGTGGCAACGATCACGCTGAACGACATCGACAAGGTCTATGACAACGGCTTCCAGGCCGTCACGGCGTTGTCGCTCGACATCGCCGACGGAGAGTTCCTGGTGCTTGTCGGCCCGTCGGGCTGTGGAAAGTCGACCGCTTTGCGCATGATCGCCGGACTCGAGTCGATCAGCGGCGGCGAGTTGCTCATCGGCGATCGGGTGGTCAACGATCTGGAGCCGAAGGACCGTGACATCGCCATGGTGTTCCAGTCGTACGCGCTCTACCCGCATCTGACCGTGCGCGACAACATCGCGTTCGCCTTGAAGCTGCAGAAGCTGCCCAAGGAGGAGATCGAGCGGCGAGTGAGCGATGCGGCCCGCACGCTCGAGCTCACCGAAAACCTCGATCGCCGGCCGGCGCAGCTGTCCGGAGGTCAACGCCAACGGGTCGCCATGGGCCGGGCGATCGTTCGCCAACCGCAGGCGTTCTTGATGGATGAGCCACTGTCGAACCTCGATGCCAAGCTTCGCGTGCAGATGCGCGCCGAGATCGCCAAGCTCCAGCACGAGCTCAACACCACCACGGTGTACGTCACGCACGACCAGATCGAGGCGATGACGATGGGTGATCGGGTTGCTGTCATGTCGAAGGGTTCCTTGATGCAGGTCGACTCACCCCAGAACCTCTACGACCGACCCAACAACCTGTTCGTGGCCGCCTTCATCGGGTCGCCGCAGATGAACCTGCTGCGCGGTCAGTATCAGGTCAGTGGTACGGGTGGCAAGGTGCGCCTCGGGTCGGCGACCGTCTCGATCAGCCAGCCGCCGCCGTCGCTGGCTGCGTACGACGGACGCGAAGTGGCCGTCGGAATCCGGCCGGAGCACCTCGTCGAAGCCACGGGCGGCAACGGCGATCTCAGCTCCCTCTCTGGAACGGTCACGGTTCGCGAGGGTCTTGGCTCCGAGGTGATCGTGCACATCGCAGTCGATGCCGACGGCGTCGACACCGCCGACGTGCGCGACGCCCTGGAAGGCGGAACTCACGGTCAGGTGATCACGGCCAGGCTTCCACCGACCACCAAGTTGCACATCGACGACCATGCCACGGTGCACGTCGACGGCAACCAGATGCACCTCTTCGATCTGCAGACCGGCCTCGCCATTCGTTGAGCGCGGCCGGCTCACCGCGAGTACTTGGCCGACGGCACGCTCAGGTTGAAGATGGTTCCTTGGTCGTCCGCGCATTCGGCGGACCAGCCCGAGTCGTAGAGCACCGGATCCTCGGCTCGTCCGCCGAGCTCGCGAACCGTGGCGACGGCGGCGTGGATGTCGTCGACGACGAACCACAGTTCGGCGGCCGTCGGCCCTCCGGCTGCGACCTCGCGGATGCCGCCGGGGGGAGCCGAGATGTTGGTGACGTGACCCTGCCCTGGATCGCCGAACTGCCAGCCGAGCACGGCGCTGAAGAACGCCTTTGCCCGCGCCAGATCGGGGACCGGCAGCGTGAAGTAATACAGATCGCCCGGCCCGTGCCGCTTCAACTGGGCGCCCTCGATCAGCTCGAACCCCGCTTCCCGGCCACCCGCGACGTATTCGGCGCGATCAAAGCCGGCGATCGGGGTGCTCAACGTCCACCGATGCCCGAAGGGGTCGCGGAGCGATCCCATGCGATTGCCGTGGAACTGGTCGGCGACCGGTCGATCGACGGTGGCGCCCGCTGCGACCGCACGTTCGAACGCGGCGTCGACATCGGGAACCTCGATGGTGAACGAGCAGGTCGGCCCGCCACGGGTTTCCGGCCCGACGATGTCGACCTCCGGGTACTCGTCGGCGAGCATCAGCTTGCTGGCTCCGATGACGACCTCGCTGTGGCCGATGCGCCCATCGTCACCCACCAGCCGGCTCAGCTCGATCGCGCCGAACGCCTCGGCGTAGAAGGCCAGAGCGGCCGCCGCGTTGCGCACCGAGAGGTAGGCCGTGATGGTCTGGGTGGTTGGTGTGACAGCCGTGTCGGTCATGACCCGCTCCAGTGCGTTGTCGAGGGTTTGGCGCAGCTCCGCGGCGAACTCGGGTCGCGGGTTGATCGCGATGTCGTCGATTCGCAGGACATCGAAGGGGTCGGTCATCAGTGGTCCTCCCCGCCAGTCGTCCGGCTCGAGTGGTTGCGATAGGCGGCTTTCGCCCGGGTGAGCAGTGCTTCGGTGGCGTGGACGGTTCGGCCCATGGTGTCAGCGACGTCGCCGACGGGTAGGTCGTCGAGGTAGCGCAGGGTCAACACTGCTCGGTGCTGCGGAGCGAGTTGGGCGAGCACGTCCTGGGCGGCGGCAACTTCTATGGCATCGTCGTTCGGATCGGGTACGGCAAGGTCGTCCCACAACTCGGCGAGCTCCTCCTTGCGTCGTTCGGTGCGTCGCCAGTGGTCGATCAGCTTGTGGCGGGCGGTGCCGATCAGCCAGGCGATGTTCAAGTCCGGGGCATCGCCGGCGCCCTTGCGAACGACGGTCGCCGCGGCCATGAAGGTCTCCGCCGTGAGATCCTCGGCGGTCGCGGCGTTCGGGCAGCGCCTGACCAGGTAGCCGTAGACATGCGGCAGCGCGTCGTCGTACAGCTGCAAGAACGCCGACGAATCGGTCACGATCGTTTCATCGTACGCACCGCTCCCTTTCCGTCAGTTTTCCGCGGCGAATCCCCGGTGTGGAGTGTTTGGAGGCGCCAGGGTGGGCGCAAAACACTCCACAGGGCTGGGAGACCGACCTGGGGGTTGAACGGACGAACAGGTGTTCGATACACTGATCGACTCCTATGGGGTTCAACAACCCGAACATGCCGTGGTGGGAGCTGGAAGCAACGCTCTCCGACCGTCCCGTGAATCGGGCCGGCCGAGACAACCGCGGCCAAGACGATCGCGGCCGCGATGGCCGGGCACCCGGTTCGCCGTCGTGGAACGCCGGGGGTGATGGTCCGGCGTGGAGCCGCAAGCGTCAGCCGTACCAGGCACCGGATCCTGACGCCACCCAGCCGCTGCATCGTCCCGATTCACCGCCGGTTCCCTACGCCGAGTTGCATTGCCACACCAACTTCTCCTTCCTCGACGGCGCCTCGCACCCGGAGCAGCTTGCCGAAGAAGCTGCCCGACTCGGGCTGGAAGCGCTGGCGATCACGGATCACGACGGTCTCTACGGTGTCGTTCGATTCGCCGAGGCAGCGAGAGCCGTCGGGTTGCCGACGGTGTTCGGCGCCGAGATCACACTCGGCAGCGCGACCACTCGCCAGGTGCTCAGCGAAGACGACACCCGGCAGCAGATCGCCACCGGGCTCGTCCCCGACCACCATGCGCCCGATCCGCACGGCGACCACTTGCTGGTGATCGCCGACGGGCCGACCGGTTACGGCCGCCTGGCCCGTGCCCTGAGCCTGGGTCATCTGGCAGGCGAGAAGAGCGCGCCGCAGTTCACCGTGCTCGACATCGCCGATGCGATGGCCGGCCACGGTTGGGTGCTCACCGGCTGCCGCAAGGGAGCGGTGCCGGCAGCTCTCGTGGATCATGGTCCCGCGGCCGCTGCCAAACAGCTTCGCAGGCTCATCGACCTGTTCGGCCGTGACCGGGTGGTGGTCGAGTTGTGGGACCACGGCGATCCGCTCGACTCGGCGCGCAACGACGCCCTGGTCGAGCTGGCAGCCCGTCACGACCTCACGTGCATCGCCACCAACAACGTCCACTACGCCACCCCCTCGCAACGCAAGCTGGCCACGGCGATCGCCGCAGTGCGCGCCCGACGCAGCCTCGACGAGCTCGATCCATGGCTACCGGCGTCGACCGGCGCCCATCTGCGCAGCGGTGGCGAGCAGGCCCGCCGTTTCCTGCGTTACCCGGGTGTGGTCGAAGCTGCCGCCGAGATCGGTCGAGCGGCCGCCTTCGATCTGGCGTTGGTGGCCCCGAACCTGCCGCCGTTCCCTTGTCCGTGCCCTCAGGGTTCTCATGGCATTCCGCTCACTGAGATGCAGTACCTGCGCCGCCTCGTCGAAGAAGGTGGCCGCCGCCGGTACGGCGAGCGCCCCGGCGCCCACGAAGACCTGTCGTTGCGCGCCAGAGCCTGGAAGACCATCGACCACGAGCTCGACGTGATCGAGCATCTCGGGTTCGCCGGCTACTTCCTCGTCGTGTGGGACCTCGTCGAGTTCTGCAACCGTGCCGACATCTTCTGCCAAGGCCGCGGCAGCGCGGCCAACAGTGCGGTGTGCTTCGCGTTGGGCATCACCAAGGCCGATGCCGTGTCGCTCGGGTTGCTGTTCGAGAGGTTCCTGTCGCCGGAACGTGATGGCCCTCCCGACATCGACATCGACATCGAGAGCGACAGGCGCGAAGAGGTCATCCAGTACGTGTATCAACGGTACGGTCGCCATCACACCGCCCAGGTCGCCAATGTCATTACCTACCGGGCGCGCTCTGCAGTACGCGACATGGCCAAGGCGCTCGGCTACGCACCGGGTCAGCAAGATGCGTGGAGCAAGCAGATCGACGCTTGGGGCAATGTGTCGACCACTGCCCATCAACCCGATCACGGCATCCCCGCGGCCGTGCTGGAACTGGCCGAGAAGATCGAAGACGCGCCGCGGCACCTCGGCATCCACTCCGGTGGCATGGTCATCTGCGATCGTCCGGTGATCGAGGTCTGCCCCGTCGAATGGGGGCGGATGGACAAGCGCAGCGTGCTGCAGTGGGACAAAGACGACTGCGCCGCGGCCGGGTTGGTGAAGTTCGACCTGCTCGGCCTGGGCATGCTCAGTGCGCTGCACTACGCCGTCGATCTCATACGCGAGCACCGTGGCTACGACGTCGATCTGGCCACCATCCCGCAGGAGGACGACGTCTACGCCATGCTCTGTCGTGCCGACACCGTAGGCGTGTTCCAGATCGAGTCACGCGCCCAGATGGCCACGTTGCCGCGCCTCAAACCGCGTCGCTTCTACGACCTGGTCGTCGAGGTCGCGCTCATCCGCCCCGGCCCCATCCAGGGCGGGTCGGTGCATCCCTACAT
The DNA here is from genome assembly GCA_963720775.1 of Ilumatobacteraceae bacterium. Taxonomy (GTDB): domain Bacteria; phylum Actinomycetota; class Acidimicrobiia; order Acidimicrobiales; family Ilumatobacteraceae; genus JAENVT01. The sequence goes on from CAVRGR010000006.1 coordinate 796,246, forward strand.
CCGCCGCCGCAACGGCCAGGAGCCCATCACCTACCTGCATCCGCTGCTGGAGAACTCACTCGGCAAGACGCTCGGTGTGCCGTTGTTCCAGGAGCAGCTGATGCAGATGGCCATCGACGTCGCCGGGTTCACGCCCAGCGAGGCCGACCAGTTGCGCCAGGCGATGGGTTCGAAACGCAGTAGGGCACGGATGGAGAAGTTGCGGGCCCGGCTCTACGAGGGCATGGCCGAGCGGGGCATCACCGGGGATGTCGCCGACGAGATCTTCGTGAAGATGGCCGCCTTTGCCAACTACGGCTTCCCGGAATCGCACAGCGTCAGCTTCTCGTACCTCGTCTATGCCTCGGCATGGATCAAGTTCCACGAGCCTGCGGCCTTCTGCGCGGCGTTGCTCAACGCCCAGCCGATGGGGTTCTGGAGCCCGCATTCCCTGTCGCAAGACGCGCGGCGTCACGGGGTGGTGGTGCGGTCGCCCGATCTCAATGCGTCGCTGGCAACGGCAACCTTGGAACCCTGCGAGGAGTCCGTCGGCGGTGTCGCCGTGCGTTTGGGGATCGGCTCGGTGCGCGGCGTCGGCAGCGAGCTCGCCAGTGAGATCTCATCACGTTCGGGGGGTGGGGCGTACGAGTCGCTCGAAGACCTGGTACGGCGGGTGCCCTCGTTGCAATTGCAACAACTAGAGGCCATGGCGACGGCGGGCATGTTCGAGGAGTCCTTCGGGCTGCAACGTCGTGAGGCGTTGTGGGCGGTCGGTGCAGCGGTGCAATCGCGGTCGGATCGCCTGCAGGGCATCATCACGGGCGGGCGATCACCGCGTCTGCCCGGGATGGATCCGATGGAAACAGCCGTCGCCGACCTGTGGGCCACTGGCGTTGCCCCGAACGGTCATCCCACCCAGTTCCTCCGTGAGCAGTTGAGCCGGCAGGGTGTCGTCACTGCTTTGGGCTTGTGGGACTGTGCGCCGAAGAGCAAGGTGCTCGTGGCCGGGCTCGTCACCCATCGCCAGCGGCCGATGACGGCTCAGGGGGTGACGTTCATGAACCTCGAAGACGAGACCGGTCTCATCAACATCGTCGTGTCGAAAGGATGCTGGGCTCGCTATCGCACGATTGCCCGCAGCGCGCCTGCCTTGCTGATCCGCGGCCGTCTGGAACGCAGCGAAGGGGTGATCAACATCGTTGCCGACGAGCTGACGCTGCTGCGCGTGCCGGCATCGACGGCAAGTCGCGACTTCCGCTGATCGCGTCGGGCCGACGTCTACAGTCGGGCTCGGAGGATCGACTGGTGTCTTACGCCCTGCAGAACGCTGCACCCCAACCGACGTTGCAACACATCGTCACCGACCCCGACGGTGGCCCGCTGCGAGTCGTCGTCTTCAGTGGCGTCGTCACGGTCGCCCCGGCGAATCCGCGAGGCATCGTCGTGCGCACCACCGTCGAACAACCGGGAGCGCCGGTCGGGTTCTACGTGCCCGAGGCGTTCGGGGTGCCCCTCGAAGGAGCGGTCGCCGTTGCCGAAGCCACGCTCACGCAAGTCGTCATCGACGGCCGCACCCAGATGGCCACGGCCTACGGCATCGGTGACATCACCGTGCGCCTGGTCGAATCCGAGCAGACGCCGGGGAAGGTGTGGCCATACCTGAGCTTCACCTGCCACTCGAACGACCTACCCCTCGGCGTGCACTACCGGGTCACGATCCAGCACCCGGAACCGACACCTGCCCCGTCGCGGGATTCACCACCACTCGAGGCCATGGAAACGCCGGCTGACGGCGGTGCCCGACCGGGCCTCTAGCAGCGCCGGCAACTGGTCGAGCGAACCGATCACGGCCTCGCCGCCTGATTCGGCGAAACGACACGCTGCTTCGACCTTCGGACCCATCGAGCCGGCAGGAAGCGCGAGTCGGCGAAGGGCCGCCGGCGAGCCGCTGCGAACGGCACGGTCGTCGGGGCCCTTGTAGCCGTCGTGCACAGCGTCGACGTCGGTGAGAAGCAGCAACCGCTGCGCGCCGAGGCCGATGGCGAGCAATGCGCTGGCGAGGTCTTTGTCGATGACGGCTTCGATCCCCTCCAGGGAGCCGTCGGCGAGCTCGACGACCGGGATACCGCCGCCACCGACGGCGATCACCACGACGCCCGCATCGATGAGGTGGCGGATGACCGCCAACTCGACGACACGTAGCGGCGCCGGCGAAGCCACCACACGCCGAAAGGCGTCACCATCGCCGGCGACGGTCCACCGTCCGCCACCGACTCGTTCGGCCGACGCTCGATCTGGATAGATCGCGCCGATCGGCTTGGTCGGACGGGAGAAACCTGGATCGTTGGCGTCGACGACCACCTGCGTCAGCAGCGTGGCCACCTCGAGGTTCGGCACGGCGTTGCGCAGCGCCTGCTGCAGCAGGTAACCGATCATCCCCTCGGTCTCCGCGCCGAGGGCATCGAGACCGTACGGAACGACATCGGCGGCACCAGCGGCAGCCTGCAAGGCGAGCAGGCCCACCTGTGGGCCGTTGCCGTGTGTCACGACGAGATGGTGCTCCGCGGCAAGCGCGGCGAGCGCCGGCGCAGCCTCGGCAATGCGCCGGCGCTGGAGGTCGAGCTCAGGGCGCTCTCCCCGGCGCAGCAGGGCGTTGCCACCGAGGGCAACCACGATCATGTCCATTGGTCCCTACTCTGGCGCATCTGGGCAGCGCATACTCGCACTTGCAGACCCCCACGAGCCTGCAGCCAGAGGAGCAGTCATGCGACGAGTACTGATCGCCGGCGCGGGTGGGCGCGACTTCCACACCTTCAACGTCGTCTTCCGAACCGATCCCGACACCGAGGTGGTCGCCTTCACCGCGGCGCAGATCCCGAACATCGACAACCGCACCTATCCGCCCGAGCTCGCCGGTCCCCGGTACCCGAACGGGATCCCGATCCGCCCGGAAGCCGAGCTCGAGGCGCTCGTTCACGAGCACTCCGTCGACGATGTCGTCTTCGCCTACTCCGATGTCGCCTACGCCGACGTCATGCATCTCGCCTCGCGGGCGATGGCCGCCGGCGCCGACTTCCGCCTCATCGGGCCGCGGGCATCGAGCCTGCGTTCGGTGCGACCCGTGGTCGCCGTGTGTGCCACGCGCACCGGTTGTGGCAAGAGCCAGACCAGCCGCGTGATCGCCAGGTTGCTGCACGAGGCCGGTCTGCGCGCGGCGCTCGTCCGCCATCCGATGCCGTACGGCGCGCTCAACCAGATGCGCGTTCAGCGGTTTGGCACGCTCGACGACATCGATGCCTCTGACCCGACCGTGGAAGAACGTGAGGAGTACGAGGAGCCGGTCCGGCAGGGAATGGTCATGTTCGCGGGCGTCGACTACGGCGACATCCTCGCCGCCGCGGAAGAAGAGGCAGATGTGATCGTGTGGGACGGCGGCAACAACGACCTCCCGTTCTACGTTCCCGATCTGATGATCGTGGTGGCCGACGCATTGCGCCCCGGTCACGAGCTGGCTTATCACCCGGGCGAAGTGAACGTGCGCCTTGCCGACATCGTCGTGGTCAACAAGGTCGACACCGCCGACTCGGCCGACGTTGCGCGCGAGTTGGCAGTGATCCACGCGCTCAACCCAGCGGCAACGGTGATCTCGCGCGACGTCGCCTCCTGTGCTCGCGGTAGGTCCCGAGCTCAACGGCCGACGTGTGCTCGTCGTCGATGATGGGCCCACCCTCACACACGGCGGCATGCCGTTCGGTGCCGGACTGGTTGCTGCCCGGGCGGCCGGCGGCGTGATCGTCGACCCTCGCCCGTATGCCGTCGGCTCCCTCGCTGCCGTGTACGAGAAGTTCCCGCACCTCGGGCCGGTGCTGCCGGCGATGGGCTACGGTGACGAGCAGTTGGCCGATCTGGTTGCCACGATCGCGGCGACGCCCTGCGACGTCGTGGTCACCGGTACGCCGATCGATCTGGCGGCCACGGTGCGTGCACGACTCGGCGATCGAGCCATCGGCCACCCGGTTCGCCACGTGCGCTACGAGCTCGGAGCAGAGGCCCAGGAGCAGCTCGCCGGGTTGCTCAGAAGTTGGATCGCTCAGTCGTGCAAGGCCTGAGCCGCAAGGTCCGACGACAGGAATGGCTCTGAACGGTTGATCACGCCGGTATCGCGCAGCCTCTCGGCAGCGGCCGCCATGGCGCCGTGCGAGATCCTCGACAGCAAACCGCCCGTCGATACGCGACGCACGCCGGCGCCGCCCAGTTGCTGGACGCTCGGTCCGCCCGGAAGGATCAGGACGTTGACGGGGACGGTCGTTGCACCGACGACTGCGGCTATCTGATCGATGTCGACGAGTCCGGGCGCGTAGACGACGTCGGCCCCGGCGGCGACGTAGGCGCGCAGCCGGGCGATGGTGTCGTCGAGGTTGTTGATGCCGTGCAGGTGGTTCTCGCAACGGGCGGTCAGCACCAGCCCCGACCGAGCCGCTCCAGCGGCGGCCGCACCGACGCGCTCGACCGCGACCTCGACGGGGTCGATCGCGCCAGAGACGGGGTTCCAGTCCTCGATCGAGCAGCCTGAGGCGCCGGCATCGGCCAGCAGCTCGACGGTCTCGGTGACGCCGGCGGCGTCGTCGGCGTAGCACCGTTCGGAGTCGACGTTGAGCGGCAGTTCGGTTGCCGCGGCGAGCGGACCGACGTGTGCCAGCAGCTCGTCGCGGGTCACCTGCATGTCGAGCCGACCGAGAGTGGCGGCGAACCCGGCGCTGGTCGAGGCGAGCGCCGGAAAGCCGAGCGCGGCGAGCAGCCGCGCCGAGCCGAGGTCGTAGGGGTTGGGCATCACGAAGATGCCGTCGGCGTGCAAGGCGCGGAATCGATCGGTCGACGTTGTCATCACCGCAGTATCGCGTGCAGCCGGGTGTCGGGCTCGGGGCGAGCGCCCATCTGCTCGATCACCCAAGCGGAGATCGTGGTGGCGAAGCGGGCGGCCTCCAGCGCGGTCGCACCGCTGAGGTAGTGCGCCAGGAACGCGCCGGCGAAGGAGTCTCCGGCACCCGTGGCGTCGACCAGGTTGTTGGTTGCCGGTGGCACACGGGTGCTGACGCCGTTGTCGTACACCAATGCACCGTCGGCATCGAGCTTGAGCATGATCAACGCCTGCGGGTACAGCTTGGCGAGGGCGGCGGCGATCGCCTCCGGCTCGTCGAGGCCGGTGAGCACCTCACCCTCCTGGTAGTTCGGAAGGAAGACATCGATCCCGAGATCCTGCGTGCAGGCGAGGAACTGGTTGACGCCCATCTCCTCGATCATCTGGAACGAGGCTGGGTCGAACGAGAGCGTCGCGCCGCTGTCGCGGGCGAGCTGGGCAGCGGCACGGGCGGCGGCGCGCGGCGGATCGACGAAGAAGGACCACGCCGTCATGTGGAGATGTGCGGCGCCGCGTACCGTCTCTTTGGGAAGCTCCGAAGAAAGGAGGTAGAAGTCGGCGCCGCGGCCGGAGACCATCGAGCGCTCGCCTGTCTGGTCGACGAACACGGCGACGCATCCGGTGAGGTGTTCGTTGGTCTCGACGAAGTGACTGGCGACGCCCTCGTTGGCGAGATCCTCCTGGGCCAGCTGACCCAAACGGTCGCGGCCGATCTTGCCGATGAACTCCGTCGCCAGCCCGCAACGACTCGCCCACACCGCCACGTTGGCGGCACTGCCCCCAGGGGTCAACATCACTTCCCCAAAGGTGTCACCGCCACGCAGGAGCTCGCTGTTGGTACGGATGAGAACGTCCCAGGCGAAGTCGCCGATGACGCACAGCGGGGCTGTCACGTCGGGCACCGTAGCGGTACGGACACGCGCTTCGCACACACCCACGCGTGACTGTTGGCCGGTGCGTCAGCCCGATGGTTCCAACCTGATCGTGCGGACCTGTTGCAGGTTCTCGCCCTGGTATCCCTCGACGCGGATGAGCTCGCGGGGATGTTCGAGCGAAAGCCGCAAGCCATCGGTGACGTCGCACGACTGGTGAGGCCGGCCGTCGACGGACACGTCGATGCGATCCAGCTTGCTGACGGCGATGTCGAGGTTGGGAGCGTTCCACCGAACCGTCATCGACGTAGCCGGTGCAGCGTCGAGCAGCCGGGCGCAGAACATCAGCAAGTCGCTGTTTCCGAGCAGCAGATCGTCGCGGGTCATCGCGTACGTGCGGTGACCGACGATGCCGATGTCTTCGATGGGCGCGCCGTCGGAGGCGCCGATGCGCGTTGCACGCCGAACCGCAAGAGTGAACCCGACTCCTTTCGGAAGCCGTGGCAACTGGTTCGGAGTGCCGGCAAGAACGCTGTTGAGCGTGTCGGCCCACCACACGTTGGCGCCACCGGCACCAGTTGCCCGGCCGACGCTGACGACCGTGCCGATCCCGTTGTCGGCGAATCCGGCGGCGAACAGATCCGCCGCCGAGTACGTCGTCGAATCGACGATGGCGACCACCGCCCCGCCATAGACCTGGCCGATGTCGTTGCACCGCTCGTACGGCGTGATCGGCACCGATTGCGAGTAGACCTCGCCGGTTCCGATGGCGTCGAGCAGCGTGCGCCGCCACGGGCTCAGTGAGGTGCGGTTCTGCGGGGCGTCGGTCATCGCCCGCGTCACGTCCGTGGCGATGATCGAGAACCGTGTCGGCGAGATCGGCGTGGGCGTGAACAGCTGGAGCAGCCGCTCGGCAGCCCAGATCAGGCCACCCGGGTTGCCGCGCAGATCGATGATCAGTCCGTCTTGAGGGAGCTCGGCGAGCAAGCGCATGACCTCGGCGATGAAGCCGTCGTCGTCGGCCAGTTCGAAGCTCCACAAGCGGAGGTAGCCGTGGTCGCGACCAGCAACCGATACAACCCGCGCCGACACGTTGTCCTGGAACTGGCCGGTGATCCATCCGTTGTCGGCGATGCCGATGCCCGCCGCGGCCACACGATCGCGACGCTCGGTCTGCCACAGCCCTGCGTTGAACGACAGCTTCTTGGCGCGCCGCACCAGGGCCCGATCGGGATGAATTGCCATCGCCGCGGCAGCAGGTGCGGTGGGGTGGGCGGCGTCGGGAGCCGGGCCCGGGTCGATGAATCGCCACTCGAATCGGTGTTCGCGGAGGGGGTCGTCGTCGTGACGGCGATAGCCCACGATCACCCATCGTTCATCGGGCGGCGGCCCGATCCCGAGGGGACGGAACGTGAGCGAGTCGAGTGCTCTCGCCATGGCGCTGTCGGGTCGCCCGCCACGCTCGCTCTCGCCGCGGCGGCGAACGGCGTCGGCGATCGGTACGCCGTTCCATTCGATCAGTTCGACGCCCTCGACGAATCGCCGGTCGCTGACGAGCTCGCGGATGACCTTGGAGACGACGAAGCGCGGCGCGGTGTCGGGTCCGTACTGTTCGACGAGAAACGGCAACCTGGCCGCGGCACCGGCGAGTGGTGATGGGGCGATGTAGGCGGTGTGCGCGTCGCGAAGGTTGACCAGGATGCCGGCTATCTCCCGGTGGAAGGCGTCGTCCGACATCAGCCGGGCGCGCTCGTGCAGACGTCGCAGTTGCTGCACCGGGTCGATTCCGTACATCGCCCGTTTGAGCGGCAGGTGTACGTACAAGCCGTCGAGGAGGTTGGTGAACATCGTGATGATGTCGTTGCGCTCGACCTGGGTGAGCGGATCGCGATGTGGAGCTTCGGCAACCGCCTCTGCCCAACTCAGGCCCTCCAAGGGGTTGCTCACGGCAACACCGCGTCGGCGGCGAAGAGCCGGTCGAGATCGTCGAGGAGGTGCCCTTGATACCCGGCGGCGCGAACCGAATCGAACCAGGTGCTGTCGTGGATGAGAGACGGAAGTGGTGGCGCGTCGAACTTGGTGCCGGGCGGCGGCGGACCGGCGACGCTGTTGGGGCCGCCCGGCATGTCGGATTCGAGGATCAGGCGGCCGATGCTCGGCGTAGTCACGTCGGCATTGATCGCCTCCACGGCCAGCCCCTGCTCGATTGCCTTGACAGGGTTGGCCTGCACGCCGCGAAGGGTCTTCATCACCGCTGTCCACGTCCACGTCTTCGTCGGGTCGTCGGGCCGATGCAGCACGAAGTGTCGTGACGTCTGGCCGATCCGCATGCTCGTTGTTGCCGTCGCGCCGGCGGCCTTCATGAGGGCTTGCGTCCCATAGCGAGGCTCACCATCGCCGACCACCAGCATGATGTCGCGTTCACGGGCGAGGAGCAGGTTGGTCCATGGGTCGTCGTAGCGCTTGGCGATCACCACTGCGTCGGCCATCCGCCCTGGCTCCAGCCTGCCCGGGCCCTGACCGGTCCAGGCTCGGGTGAGCAGGTCACCAGGGTTGCACGTGACCATCTCGGCGAGATCGAACGGCGTCAGCCCCAGCCCGGCGTGCTGGACCCACGTGTACGCGACCTTCATCTCGCCGAGCAGGTTCTTGCTCCCCGACGGTCCCCAGTCGGAGCCGATGCACACCGACACGCCGTGAGCACGAGCGGCCAGCACATCGGTGGTTTGGTCGTAGAGCCACAGGTTCGAGAACGGGGACCACACGACACCGCCCGGCGAAGCGTTGTCGGAGAGATCAGCGTGCACGTTCCACTGCCGGAACTCGTCGTCGCCCACGGCGCAGCAGTGGATTGCGATCAGTCGATGTCGCAGGCATCCGGCGGTGGCGACATCGGCAAACTCGCGGGCCACCTTGCTGCCGCGCTGGCCCTCGGCCAGGTGGTACACCAACGAGCAGCCTTCGTCGAGCAAGGCACGGCGTTCGTCGAGCTCGGCAGACGACAGGTTGATCACCGACGTTCTGATCGAATTGGGGTCGACCCCATCGTCGACGCTGCGCACGAGCTGGTTCGCCGGCGAAACGTTCGCGTTGGGCCAGCCCTGGATCGTGGTGGTGCCACCGGCGAGCGCACGAACCTGTGCATAGGCCAACAGCTCCTCCGGCGCGCCCTTCAGATACGCGTACGCCGGCCAGCTGACCCCGGGTTTGTAGGAGGGTGCGCTCGGCCACAGATCGCGGTGCAGCCAGGGGCCCGACGTGCGTGTCGGCTCGTGCCACAACGGCAGGGTCGCAAAGCCGATGTGCGAGTGCAGGTCGGTGAGACCGGGGTAGACGAAGGCATCGCCGACGTCCACCTGGCGCACATCTTGCGGAGGCTCGTGTCGACCTTCCAACACGCTGTCGACGACCGCGCCGTTCAGGCGGACGCGGCCGGCGAAGTGCCGATGCGTGTCGGCCGTCGTCATCGGCACGAGGTGTCCCTGGATCTCCAGCATCACAGGTTCCGCAGCACCTGCGCGGCCGCGGCTTCGGACGTTGACAGCGGCGGCGGGGTCAGCGCTGCCGCCCAGGCCGGCATCGTCACCTTGAAGTAGTCGAAGGACGTTTCTCCGCTGTGCACGGCCTGCTGTCCTCGATTGCCGCTCGATCCCTGCCAGCGCAGCGTGCCGAAGGGAAGATCACCTCGGGGGATCTGTTCGCGCTCGCCCGCGTACGTGAAGGTCGGGGAGGCGATCTCTCGCGTGTACGCCAAGGTCTTCAGCTGGGTCAGAGCGGCCTGCCAACTGGCGTCCACCCCGGATTGCAGTCGCGACTTCATGGTGACCACGGGTGTACCGACCGGCGTGACGTGGCTCTGCAGGCGTTGGGCGAGCGGTCCGAGGAAGACGAGAACCTGTGGCTTGGAGAGCCGGACGGCCTCGGCGTACAGCGCCCTCACCGGGGCGCTGTCGACCGCCGCGGCGGCCTTGGTCTGATCGTCGGCGAGAGTGTCGACGGGTAGCACCCGCAAGATCGCGTACTTGGTGGTGACCCCTGCAGCACGTAGGAACGACTGCAGGTGCTGGCCGTCGTCACCGGTCGAGGCCCGCATGGTGAACAGGTCGTCGGTCGCTTGCTGATCGGCCAGCACGAGGACGCTCGGCTTGTCGAGCCTGCCGCGGTAGATCGGCCCCATCCCCAACGATGAGGAGCACTTCAGCCCGAACGAGTTGAAATCTGGCCAGGGGAAGCCTTGCTTGCCTCCCTGCAACAGGGCGGCGAAGTTCGAACCCGGTCCACGATCGAAGACGTCGTGGGCCTTCCGGGGTGGTTCCCAGGCGACGTCGCCTGCGTCAGCGGAGTACCCGACGTTGGTGCCGGCCGAGCTGCCCGGGTAGCTCAGGGTGATGCCTTCGTTGTTGTACTTGCCCTTGTCGGAGAACAACTGGATGGCGGTCTGGCCGTCACGCCGATTGGACGAGGTCGCCTGGCGGCCGAGCATCCAGGGCAGCCCGTACGGGAAGTCGGCGAATGGGATCGGGTCGGACGAGTACTTGTAGGCGCTCGTCGCCCGCGTGGCCCCGGGGTCGATCGGCAACCAGGTGGGATTTGCCACGATCCATTGGTGCACGTGGTTGATCGCCGCGTTGAAGCTGGCGATGATCGCCGTGACCGCTCCGCCCTTGGTCGCCCCTCCCGGATGCAGCACGCCGACCATGCGCAGGTTCGGTGAGATGATCGAGGCGTCGGCGAGGTGCAGGTTGTCGGGATCGGCCGTGCCACCGTGGGCCTCGACCCAGCTGGCCAGCGACTCCTTGGCGGCACGGCCGACGGCGATCGCCAGCTGAACGTCGTTGCGAGCCACGACGTAGTCGAACAGCTCGCGGCGATGCTTGGCGATCGGTGACGCCGGGTGCTGGGCGATGATCGGCAGCAAACCGTCGTACTGCCCGAAGATCGGGTACACGAACGTGTTGAGGAACAGGTACGAGCGATTGACCCCGAGGTGGTTGAGCAGGTGCTGCATCCGGCCGCCGGTTCCGCCGGTGAACGAGCGATGGCTCAGCGATTCGTCCTGAGCGCCCTCTTGCCCGACGACGAGGATCTTGACCTGGTGGTCACCGAGCCGTCCGCGGTAGAACATCGGCCCGAAGTGCCAGCGGAACTCCTCGCTGCCGGAGATGGCCTTGCCGAAGCCGCGGTAGTTCGGCGTTTCGGCGAACAGGCGTGACCAGCTGCGGTTCTTCGCCGGGCCCGAGTCGTACTCCCACGGCGAACCGCGATCCTTCCAATGTTGCTCCCACATGGTTGGCCCCTCCTGCTCTGCACACATCGTCGACCGCTGCGTGTGCTGAGAAGAGCATCGAGCGTAGTTCGCAGATACCGGGGCGTTGAACTCACCCTGTGGATGGCACTCGGTCGAGTGCGTGCAGGACGGCCTCGCCGCGTGGCGAGAGGCGATAGCCGATGTCGAGGCTCTCGGTGAGACCCAGTTCTTTCAACTTGCGGACGTTGAGCTTGAACGTCGGGCGGTTTTGCCCGGCATGGCCCGCCAAGGTCGTCGAGACAACGCCGGGATAGCGATGGATCAACTGCAAGGTGGCCCGGGTCCAAGGGCCGCCGCGGTCGAGACGGGCCAAGCGGGCGAGGACAGCGGTGACGTCTTCCGGCGATGCCTCCGCTCTGCGTGTGATGCGGTCGTCGACGCCGAGGTGCACGAACTCGACGCGCCAGACCGGGTCAGCGACTCCGAGCCGCGACCGCAACGCGCCAACGTCGACTGCGCCGGCGCGATGGGCGTCGGCGGTCGTGATCTCGTCGAGGCGCACCTGACGCACGTCGGTCGCCTCGATCAGCATTCCCCCTATCCGGTAGCGGCCCCCGACTTTCGCCTGAGATCGTTTCCATGCCCGGAACGTGACCGTGATCGAGCCGTCGGCGATGCCCGGCCAGGCGTCAGCGCTGAACAACATCGTCAACCACTCACGTCGATCGAGCTCATCGGCGGGCCGTCGCGTAGCAGTGCCCCGATCAGTGAGCCAAGCTCGGTCGGTGCGAACTTGACCGTGCTGGCAGTGATCTCGTCGATCGTCCACCATCGCAGTTCGTGGACGAACTCGGCGTTCAGCTGCGCCCATGTCAACCGTGGTTCGGGATCGAACGTCGAGCACTCGACGAGGTGGATCCGTTCGCGCTGCCCGTCGTACTCACCGTTGAGGAACGCGACCATGTGCAATCGATGCCAGATCTGCGGACCGATGGCTGCGTCGACCAGACCGACCTCCTCCTCCAGCTCGCGACGCAGTGCATCGACGTGGCTCTCGCCAGGCTCCAGCCCTCCGCCGGGCAGCGCCCAGCGGGTAGCCGTAGGGAACTCGAAGCGCACGAGCAGCACCCGTCGCTCGGTGTCGAGCAGCAGGGCGCGGGCCGCGTCGCGGATGCGCGGACCGTTCGCCGGGAGTGTCACTGGCTCAGTCGACCGGCGAATCGCCGAGACCATCGTTGAACATCCGGTACATCTCGTACACGCTCTTGCATGCTTCGCACAACGGCAGCTGCTTGGGGTCGCGCGACGGCACCCACACGTGACCGCAGAGCGCCTCCAGTGCGATCCCGTAGATGCGAGCCTCCAGGACCTTCGCTGCGGCACTCTCGCCCGGCTCGGTCTTGACGATGTGGGCCGCGGCCGGTTCCTCCGTCTCCAGCTCGCGGTCGAGCTCGGTGATCGTCTCGGTGATGGTTCGTCGGAGGGGTTGCACTTCACTCACGTGCACCAGTCAATCATCCGAACGCAAGTCCATCATCTCAGCAGCGCCAGCTCTGCCTCGATGTTGGCTCGCGCCCGGTGCTCGAGCTCGGTGTGCATGTAGTCGGTGGCGAAGATCCTCGGCCTGGCGAGGAAGTCCTGCAGGATGCGCCCGCGCCCGGTTCGCCATCGGGGTTCGTCGACGAAGAAGTACTCGAATCGCACCCCGGTGACATATGCGGTGTAGCTGCGCGGTTCGGCCCCGAGGATGGCCAGATCGGCGTCGAGCAGTATTGCCGTCTCGGAGCTGTCGTCGGCATCGGAACCGCAGTGACCATCGGTGGCAAGGATCAACGCCTCGACGGTCGCGCATCGACCGAGCGACCAGCCGATCTCGGCGAGCTGACTGCCGGCCAGCGTCGCACTGCGCACCTCGTTGTCGAGGGCCTTCGGATCGTAGATGGCATCGTGGTACAGCGCCGCAGCGACGAGCTCGGCAGAGGGCTGTCGCCCGAGCATCGCCGACACATCGTGCACGTGGCGTATGACCGTCATGACGTGTGTGCCCGTGTGGTAGTACCGGTGCGGCTCGCCGTACCTGATCAACAAGCCGTCGAGATACCCATCGTGGGCAGTACCAGCCACATGTCGCCACGCCCGCCGGATCTCTACCTCCGGTTTTGTCATTGACGTCAGGCTACGGCACAGTGGGATCGTGGCGGTTCTGATCGACGAGCCCATCTGGTGGTTCCGCGGTCGTCGGTGGTCGCACCTGGTCAGCGACGTGAGCTACGAGGAGTTGCACCAATTTGCCGAGGAGTCAGGGATCCCGCGCCGCGGGTTCCACGGCGACCACTACGACGTACCAGAGGAACTGTTCGACGACGTCGTCGGTGCAGGAGCGACGGTGTTGCCGAGTCGAGAACTGCTGCGCAGGTTGCGGGTCGGCGGCCTGCGACTGAGCCCGGCGGATCGGCGAGCTCGCCGGTAGCCGCTCACCATCGGTCCGGCTCGCCGAGCAACTGGCGCGGGCATTCGACCACGCCGGGGCCGACGATGAACCACTCGACGAGCTCGATGCCCTGCGATTCGGTGATGGCTTCGACTTCCATCCATCGGTCGATGTCGCCCGGCAGCATGCCCGAGCCGAGGCGCACACTGGCGAGGACGACACCGCACAGCGATGGCGATCGACTGGCGGCGACGGCCATGCACTCTGCGACCGAGATGATGGAGTCGGGCTCGGTCGTGCCGCTGACGATGGTGATGGTGTTGCTACAGCCGCACTCGTCGAGGAAGAAGGCGATCGTCTCGGCTTCGAGCGGGTGGTGAATCGCCATCGACACGACGCGCAGCGCTTCGACGGACGAGAGGATTGGTTCGCCGGCCAGCGGCAGAGTGGGGCGGGTGGTTGAACGCGGCATGAGATGCCTCCGATGACGTGACAGTTCGTTGTCGCTGGAATCGGGGGAGCCGCACCGTCACGGTACGACAGGGGTGTCACGCGGAGGTGTGGCGCCATAGTCTGGCCACATGGCCGACGTCACCATCTACCACAACGTTCATTGAAACTCATCCAACAATGCCGTGGGCATTGCCGGGGAGCTCGGAGTCGACTTCGATACGGTGCTCTACCTCAAGACTCCGCCCGACGAAGCCACGTTGCGAGCCATCATCGCCAAGCTCGAGGACCCGGTCACCGATCTCGTTCGCCGCGACAGCCTGTGGAAGAAGCTGGGTCTCACCGACGCCGATGTGGCGACCGACGATCAGGTGGTCGCCGTTCTGTTGAAGCACAAGCAGCTGATGCAGCGGCCACTCGTGGTCACCAAGCGCAAGGCCATCATCGGCCGACCGAAGGACCGCGTTCGCCAGCTCCTGGCACGTTGAGGCGAGCTATCGGCGACGCCGGCCGCGACCACTGATCGCCTGCAGAACCAGCAGCAGCAGAATGGCCCCGAGGGCAGCGACCAGCAGCGATCGCACGCTGAACTTGTTGATTCCCGTGTGTCCGCTGGCGTGCATCAGCGCTCCACCGATCAGGGCTCCGAGCACACCGACGGCGATCGTGTACAGGCAGCCGCTGCGGTCGTCGCGGACGATCCAGCGGGCCAGCAGACCGGCGATCAGGCCGACAATGATCCAGGCGATGATGTTCATGCCTGCACGACTCTACGGCGGGTTACGACCGTACGAACACCACGATGAACTCGAGCACGCCATGGTCATCGGTGGTGACAGTTGCGAACGACGGATTGGGGATTCCGTAGTCGGCAAAGACGACGGGGATGGTTCCGATGATTCCGATCTTGCCGTTCTTCCTCACCGCCTGAACATCGAAGGTGACCGACTTCGTCGTGCCGTGCAGCGTGAGGTCGCCTGTCGCCTTTGTCTGCAGGGTGGTGCCCTCGCCCGGCACGGAGTCGAACTGGATCGGGCTGGTGATGCTGAACGTCGCCGTCGGGAACTTCGACACGTCCATCACGCGGGTGGCGAACTGATCGTCGCGTCTCGATTCGTCACTCTTGACCGTGGTCATGTCGACGGTGAAGTCGCCCTTCGTGACCGCCGTGCCGTCGATCGTGACCGAGCCGGTGATGTTGTTGGTGCCGCCGACCGCTTCACTGTCGAAACCGTTGATGCTCTCGTGGACGCGGTAGCGAACCAGGGAGGTCGACACCGCCTGCCACACCCCACTCACATCGTTCGACGCCGTCGAGGGCGCCGCGGTTCCGTTCGAGTCGGCCGGAACGGTTGCGTCGAGTGCCTTGATGAGATCATCCGACGCCAGCTTGGCCGGCGCCTTGTTGATGACCTTGGCGTAAAACCAGGATCCTCCGACGAAGAGCGCGATGAGGACCACGACGGCGATGACGATCTTCTTCCAGTGGCGTCTCATGGTCCGCAGAGCATGTCACTGCGGACTGATTCGCGGCCGTCGCGGCGGTTTACGCCAGACTGTCGACCATGACCGTGACCGTCCAGATCGCTCGAACCACCCCGCGAACCGCAGAGACGATCGGCGTGCCGGTCGCTGCGAGCGGGACGGTACCGCGCAGTCTCGGCCTCAATCGCAGCTCACTCGCCGCGCATGGATTCGACGGCAAGCCCGGTCAAACGCTCGTCGTTCCGTCGGCCACGGGCCCCACGCACATCGCGGTCGGGATCGGCGATGTGCGCCCGTCGGCTTCGACGCTTCGCAACGCCGCAGCGGCGATGGTCCGCGCTGCCGGCACGCGCGCGACGCTCGCCACGTCGCTGGCCGACATCGAAGGCATCGATGCGGCCACGGCTGCCCAGGCAATCGTCGAGGGCGCGCTGCTCGCCGCCTATCGGTACAACGGTCTGAAGAGCGAGCCGGCTCCCAGCGGATTGCGAGATCTCACGTTGGTCGTCGGCGATCGACGCGCCGCGGCTGCCAGGCTCGGCGCCGACCGCGGCTCGGCGACGTCGGCTGCGGCGCGCCTGGCCCGAGATCTGGCCAACACCCCGCCCGCCCACCTCACGGCGCGCATGATCTCCGATCGAGCAGTCGAGATCGCCGCGGCGAGTGGGCTCGGCGTCGAGGTGTTCAACAAGGACCATCTGGCGGCGATGGGTTGCGGCGGCATGATCGGCGTCAACAAGGGCAGCACAGAGCCGCCGCGCGTGGTCCGCCTCACCTATTCTCCGCGCAACCCGCGCGGTCATCTGGTGTTGGTGGGCAAGGGTGTGATGTACGACTCCGGTGGCATCAGCCTGAAGCCCAGCGACGGCATGCACGCCCTGATGAAGATGGACATGAGCGGCGCAGCAGCAGTACTGGCGGCTATGAGCACGCTCAAGGCGCTGAAGTGCAAGTCGACGGTCACGGGGTACCTGATGTGCACCGACAACATGCCGTCGGGCAGCGCCCTGAAACTGGGTGATGTGCTGACGTTCCGCAACGGCAAGACTGCGGAGATCCACAACACCGATGCCGAAGGCCGGTTGGTGCTCGCCGATGGCCTGTCGCTCGGCGTCGAGGCCAAACCCGATGCCATCGTCGACATCGCCACGCTGACGGGGTCGATCATCGGGGCACTCGGCCAGAAGATGGCGGGCGTCTTCACCAACAACCAACCGTTCTGCGATCAGGTGAAAGCCGCAGCCTCCGACGTCGACGAACCGCTCTGGCAGATGCCGCTCGAGCCCAAGTACCGCAAGCTCCTCGACAGCAACGTCGCCGACATGAAGAACGTCGGCGGGCCGTACGGAGGCTCGATCCTCGCTGCGCTGTTCCTCAGCGAGTTCGTCGGCGACACCCCGTGGGCACACCTCGACGTCGCCGGTCCGATGAACTCCGACGCGGATGACGGGTGGCTGTCACGCGGCGCCACCGGGTTCGGCACCCGCCTGCTCATCCAGTTGGCCCTCGACTTCACACCCTGATCAAGAGCAGGCACAGTCCGCGATCACAAGCGCACGTGCGACTACCATCGGCCGCAGCGTGACACCGGTCACGCAAGAGATGGGGGTATCTCATGGGCGCAAACGATATCGAGGACATCCTCGATGTAGATGACAGGTATCAGAATTGGGTGTACCACCACCAGGTGAAGGCTGCTGCGCTCGCCGGTTTCGTGGCCACGCAGATCGGCACGATCTGGGGCTACTACGCAGTCGGCATCGGCTTGCCGTCGTTGCCGTTCCCGGCATACAACGGGTTGCTGTTCTCACGGGCCTCGGTGGCAGGCGACTTCAGCAACTTCGGGAATGTGGGGAGTTGGTTCCTCGGCCAGTCGATCCACTTCACCAACGGCATCGTGTTCGCAATGATGTTTGCGCTGGTCGCCTACAAGTCCTTGCCCACGTTCTGGCCGAAGATGAAGAGCGTGCAGAAGGGCCTGGTGTTCGCTGTCGTCCAGACGATCATCAGCATCGGGTTCCTGTTCCCGTACGTCTATGCACCGAAGGCCGGTTTCGGTGTGTTCAGCTTTGGCGACAACGCGTTCGGCAACAACCACGATCATTGGAAGTTGCCGTTTGCGGTGCTGCTGTGGCACTTGATCTACGGCGCCGTTTTGGGGTTGCTCTACGACCCGAAGAGATCAGACTCGCCGAGTTGATCCAACGTCCAGTGCCGGGGTCAACCACGGTTGGCCTCGACACTGGACGTTCAGGCACCCCGTGATCGAGCCGTCGACGAAGTCGAATTGGTTGCGCATCCTGAGTCAGGCGGCGTCAGGGGAGAACCCTCGGCTGATCGCCAGAGCTGTCGCCTCGATGGCCGCGGCCGGCAGCACTCCCAGGGCCAGCAGCTGACGCTCGACGTCGTCGGGGTCGTCGCCGGTTTCGACCATCGCCTCGGCCAGCACCCGAGCACGCTCCAGTTCGGCGAGCGAGATGCGTGTGGCCTGGATGCTCCACTGCTGATGAGCCTGACGCAGATGCGGGGGCATGCGCATGAGGTGTCGCGTTGCCACCGGTGGCACCCGCCGTCGCACCGCCAGCCCGCCATCGGTCGGTTGCGACACGCCGAACAAGACGCATCGGTTGAGGGACCGCATGAACGAGTTCGCGGTTCCCGCGGTGTACGAGAGCCCGAGCGCGCTCGCTGTCTCGCCGAGGTCGAGCTCGTAGCCCAACGGGTAGCGGTCGAACCCGAGCACGAGCCTGCGAAGGATCCACGTCGCGGTCGGGCCGAGCACGTTCAGCCAGAACAGTTCGACATATTGAGAGCGAACCTCGTAGCCGACCGAATCGACGACGGGATCGTGCCAGGGCACGACCATCAACGATTGTTCCGATGCCGGAATGTCCATCGGGGCGGTTGCCATGAAGGCCTCCCTCGCGGGTCGTGAAGCGATTCGGGGGAGTCACCCAATGATGCACAGTGAAACTGCGGGTGCGGTACCCCTGGCCAGTGAGGCTTCAACAACCCCTTGCCCAGGTCTCGACCAACGATTGGAGGATGCACCTACGGATGCAGATCGCGGGCCACGGGCGCTGTTCTCGTGGCGGTTCTCGAGATCTGGGCGCCACAGATTTCGCCGCACCGCGGTGGTGCACGAACGCTGGCGCCCAGATGGTGGGAGCAGACCGGCGACCGGGTCCGGTGTGAGCCCGATCCGCGCCCCCCTGACCACATCCGACACACAGCAGCCCGGTAGGCGCGTTCGACGGCAGCCACCCGAACAGCTCATCCGGCGCGCCCCGTAGCGGGCGATCAGGGGCACCCTCCCCGCCGGGCGCGCTCGCTGGGGCAGAATGCTGCGGTGGTTGGTGACGAGTTGGAACAGGCCAAGCAGTTGATCGATGCGGCGAGCGTCGTCACCGTGCTCACCGGCGCGGGCATCTCCACGGAGTCGGGCATCCCCGATTTTCGAGGACCGAACGGCCTGTGGACGAAGAACCCTGCTGCCGAGAAGACTGCGACGCTGCAGAACTACTTGGCCGACGCCGATGTTCGTCGGTCGGCCTGGCAGAACCGCCTCCACTCGCCGGCATGGACGGCCGTGCCCAACCGCGGGCACCTGGCGATCTACGAGCTCGAACGTCAAGGTCGGCTGCGCGCCGTCATCACGCAGAACATCGATGAGCTGCACCAGCAAGCCGGTCACCGACCGGGCATGGTGATCGAGGTGCACGGCACGATGCACTGGAGCCGATGCTGGATGTGCGGCGACCGCCGTCCGATGCGCGAGACCCTGGAGCGCGTGCGCGCCGGTGAGGACGATCCGCACTGCCTGATCTGTGCCGATCGGGGTGAGACGGGAGTGCTGAAGAGCGACACGGTGTCGTTCGGTCAGTCGCTGGTTCCCGAAGTGATCGACGCGGCAATGCGTGCTGCGGAGGAGTGCGAGGTGCTGCTGGCAGCCGGGTCGTCGCTGTCGGTCTTTCCGGCAGCAAACGTGGTGCCGAGGGCCAGAGCGAGTGGGGCTCGCGTCGTGATCGTCAACGCCGAACCGACTGCCATGGACCGTTACGCCGACGTGCTGTTGCTCGGCGAACTGGGGGAAGTGCTGCCGTCGTTGATCCATGTCGCCAAATCCCGACCACATTGGTAGGCTTTAGGTCATGGCCAGCTTCCGAGATCTGCTCAACGCAGCGAAAGCGGAGATCACCGAGATCGACACCGCGACCGCCGCCGACAGGATTGCCGCAGGGGCGATAGCGCTCGATGTTCGTGAGCCCGACGAGTACGACCAGGGGGCGATCCCCAGCGCCGTCCACATCCCACGTGGCCACCTCGAATCGCAGGTCGAGGGCAGGCTGTTCAACAAGGACGCCGAGGTCGTCATCTACTGCGCCGGTGGTGTGCGCAGCGCGTTCGCGGCGAAGACACTGCAGGAGCTCGGCTACACCGACGTCACGTCGGTCGTCGGCGGGTTCGGCAAGTGGAAGGACGAAGGTCGTCCGTGGAAGACCCCGGTGGTGCTCACGCCCGATCAGCGCAACCGGTATCAGCGGCACCTGCTGCTGCCCGAGGTCGGCGTCGCCGGTCAGGCCAAGCTCCTCGACAGCAAGGTGTTGCTGCTCGGCGCCGGCGGTCTCGGCTCACCCGCCGCGCTGTACCTGGCGGCGGCTGGAGTCGGCACGCTGGGCATCGTCGACATGGACGAGGTCGATGCCAGCAACCTGCAACGCCAGATCCTGCACAACCTCGACCGCGTCGGCGACCGCAAGGTCGATTCGGCCAAGAAGACCCTCACGCTGCTCAACCCCGACGTCGACGTCGTCACGTACGACACCCGACTCGACGCCAGCAACATCATCGACATCATCTCCGGCTACGACGTGATCGTCGACGGTGCCGACAACTTCCCCAGCCGGTACTTGCTCAACGACGCCAGCGTGAAGCTCGGCATCCCGGTGGTGCACGGCTCGATCTTCCGCTTCGAGGGCATGGTCAGCGTCTTCCACCCACTCGAGGGCCCGACCTATCGCGACATGGTGCCGGAGCCGCCGCCCGCCGAACTGGCACCGAGTTGCGCCGAGGCCGGGGTGCTCGGCGTGCTGCCCGGCATCATCGGTTCGATCCAGGCACTCGAGGTCATCAAGCTGCTGCTCGGCATCGGCGAGCCGCTGATCGGGCGCATCCTGTCGGTCGACACCACCGACATGAGCTTCCGCACGTTCAACCTCCGCAAGGATCCGGCCAATCAGATCACCTACGAGAACCGTGATCGGATCATCGTCCGCGAGCTTGAAGGCCTTTGCGCTCCAGGGTTGCACGACTGACGCACTAATCTTCCGTCTCGTGCTGGTAGCGACGGGGCAGCGGGAGACCACCAGGAAGCTATGGCTTCATGGGCCGGTGGCCGACATCGCGTTGGGGTGGTGCTGGCTGCCCATCGCACTGGTGGTGCACGCCGCCGAGCCGCACCTCACCACGGTCCAATCGATCATGGGCGTGATCTTCCTGATCTCGTTCGCCCATCAACCGCTCACGCTCGGTCTCGTCTACGGCGATCCGATGCAGCGGGGGGCCCATCGCCGCCTGTATCGATGGGCCCCATGGATCGCCTTCGGCCTGATCGTCGTCGGACTCAACGTCAGCTTGTCTGCGGTCGCCCTGATGGCCGGTCTGTGGAACGCCGAGCACACCCTGATGCAGCGCTACGGCGTGATGCGCATCTACGGTCGCAAAGCCGGCGACCAACAGGGGCACATCGAAAAGCCGATGCTCATCGTGTGGCTGGTCGCCGGCCTCTCGTACATCGGCGGCTACGTCGATCTGCAACGCCTGGTTCACAAGCTCGGCTTCGGTGGCACCAACGCTCGCAGCGTGCGGCTGCTCGGCCAACTCGCGCCGATCGCACGCTTTGTGTTCTGGGTCGCCTTGATCGGTGGTCTTGCCCTCGTCGTGCTGTGGTGGCAGGCGGAGCGCCGCCTCGGTGTGGCGGCCAGCCGCCCGAAGCACTGGTACGCACTCGGCACGGCAGGTCTCGTGATTGCCGTCATGGTCGATCCGATTGCCGGTGTCGCCGGCTACGTGGCCGCGCACGCCATCGAGTACTTCGCCGTCGTGCACAGTTCGCTGCGCAAGCGCACCGACGCTGCGCCGGTGGCCGCGGCCACTCGCACACCGGCTCGGCGAGCAGCGGCCTACGTCGCCTACTTCGTGGGCATCGGCGCACTCGTGTACTTCACCAAGTCGCGACTCGACGGGCGACTGTATGCGTTCGCGGTGCTGTTCTTCGGGGCGCTGCACATCCTCTACGACGGGTTCGTGTGGAAGCTTCGCCGGCCGGCGGTTGCGGCGTCGCTGGGCATCAACTCGAACTAGCCGGAAGCAGCCCGCCGAGGAACAGATCCGCCAGGGCCTCGCCGACGCGGTCGGGGTTCTGGGGGCGCTTTCCGGCGAACCACCGAGTCGTGCTCAGAACGGCGTCGAACATCGCCGCGACCACGAGCCGTGCGTCGGCATCGTTGCGGAGCTCGCCGCGGGCTGCGCCGTGCTCGATCACCGACGCCCACAACTTGCCGGCGTCCACCAGCAGATCGGTCACCGATCGCAGGCTGGGCATCGCCGAGAACGACTGAGCATCGTTGCGGATCATGCGCGTCTCGTGGGGTGTTCGTGCAGCTTCGACGACGGCGGTCTTGATCAAGGCCCGTAGCGTCGCGGCGGCCGGCATGCCCGCGCCGACGAGTTCGCGGTAGTGACCGACCTGGCGCTCCATCACCGGCAGCAAGAGCTCGGCGACCATCTGCTCCTTGGAGTCGAAGTGGTGGTAGAGGCTGCCGGAGAGGATGCCGGCTGCGGCCCCGATGTCGCGCACCGTCGTACTGGCCACGCCGCGCTCGGCGAACTGCTCTGCTGCGATCGAGAGGATCTCGTCGCGACGCGATCGCGCCACATCACTCGATTCCGGAGACGCGACGGAAGTCGGCGACATCGGTCCACTCGCGGCCGACCTGCGCGATCAGGTGATTGCCGGCGAGGTTGCGTGGCTGACTGGCCAGGTAGAACCGTTCGTACAACTCGCTCCGTGATCCGAGTGCAGAGCCGGCGAAATCCCAAGCCATCCGGAAGATCTTCGCTCGTTCCTCGGCGCTGATGTCGTTGGCTCCCGGCAGGTAGCGACGTAGCAGGGGGCCGAGCTCGGGATGCTCGAAGGCCGCCTCGTTGGGTGTGCACAGCAAGTTGTGGCTTCCCAGGGTCTTGAAGATCTCGTTGACACGAGTCATCCACGACGGCATCAATGCACGCAACGCGGTGAACGGTTCCGACGCGCAGAACCAGCCGCCGTAACGGTACTGGTGCGCACCGGTCTCGGCAGCCAGGATCGCAGCGCGTGTCATATCGGCATAGGTCACCAGTTCGCCGAGCAACTGGGTTGCCTCCGCCCGGGCACCCATGTTCTGCACGTCGACCATCTTGCAGGCCAGGTCGTAGGCGAACTCGAGCTTGACCGCGGCGCGGATGGCGGTCTGCTGGATGATGTTTGCTGCCCATCCGTGCTTCATCAAGCTGCCGTACACGTCGAGATCGCCGGCGATGAAAACCCGCTCCCAGGGCACTTCGACCTCGTCGAAGATCATGAACGCATCCTGCTCGTCGAACCTCGACGAGAACGGATGATCAGCGCGCGCTCCCTCGACGGTGTAGTGGTCACGGCACACCGTGTGCAGTCCCTTGGCGCCGAGGGGCACCGAGAAGCACAAGGCGTACGACGGGTCGGCGTCCTTCGGCAGTGGATGCGCCGGGTAGACGAAGTTCTCGTCGGCGAACGGGCCGAGTGTGCCGAGGATCTTGGAACCGCTGACGACGATGCCGTCTTTCGTCCGCCGCACGATGCGAGGAGCCAAGTCGGCGTTGATGCCCTCGACGTCGCTGACCGACTTGTCGATCACCGGGTTGATGATCGTGTGGGTCAGCGACAGATCGCCTAGTGCGACCTCACGTTGGAAGGCGGCCAACGCCGCTCCGGCTCGCGTGTCGCCGTTCTTCTCGAACAGGCTGCGCTGGGCGACGAAGCCGGCGACGGTGACGTTGACGTAGTCGGGCGTGCGGCCGAGCATCCCGATCGAGTAGCGGGCCAGGCGATCGAGCGCCCGATGCCGTCGCCGAAGGTCGTCGTCGCACAGCGGGATGAGGTGGCTGGCGTTGATCAGTTGACCCGATTCGGCGTCTTCGACCAGGCAATCGTCAGCGTGCTCGATCTGGTAGTCGAAGTAGTCGGCGATGCCGCGCAATGACCCGGAGAACCGGGGTTCGTCGACCACGTCGACTCGCCGTCCGTCGAGCCACACGGTGCGGTCGTCCTTCAGTCCGATGATGTAGTCGTGGCCGGTGCGCGCTCCCATCGGAGCACCTTAACCCGATGACGGAAACCAAGCAAGTGCTTTGTTGGTTGGTTTAGTCGAAGAGATCAGGATCCGTCCGGCAGATCTCCTGCCACAGCGGCTGGAAGCTGAACCATCCGGCGAGCGGGAACCCGGTCTGCTCGAACGTGTATTGCGCCATCGTGTGCTCGATGTGCTTCGGTGTGCCGGCAGCCATCGCCATCAACTGCGCGTGACACGACCGATCCATCGACAGGAACCAGAAGCAGGCCTCGTCGACGGTCTGGCCGACGGTGAACAGACCGTGGTTCTGATGGATTGCGGCCTTGCCGGTGGGGAAGTGGGCGGCCAGCTCCTTGCCTGCGTCGATGTCGAAGACCACGGCGCCGCCCTGGGCGGTGATGACCCGGTGATCGCCGTAGAACGCACACGAATCCTGCGTGATGGGATCGAGGGGAATGCCGAGCGACGAGAACGCCTTGCCGTGCACGCTATGGCTGTGTGCTGCCGAGATCACGTCGGGACGAGCCTGATGGATCGCCGAGTGGATCACGAACGCAGCGCGATTGACCGGCCTCGTGCCGTACACCACGTCGCCGGTGTGGTTCACCAGCAACAGATCGCTGACCCTGACGTGGCGGAAGCTCATGCCGAACGGATTGACCCAGAAGTGGTCGGGAAACTCGGGGTCGCGCACCGTGATGTGCCCGGCCACCCCTTCGCCGAAGCCGACACGCCCGAAGATGCGCAGGGCCCCGGCCAGCTTCTGCTTGCGGTGCAGCCGCTCTTCTTCCACCGTGGCGAACACAGGTGGGCCGTCGAGACCGACCGTCTTTGGGGTCAACTCGATGCCGTCGATCGTTCGCACGCCCGATTCAGTGATGCTCATCCCCACACGATATGCCCAGAGCGACGTGATCACGGTGGCGGAGACCGTCGTAGAGTCGGGAGCGTGAACCTCGAGATCAAACCATCGTCGATTGCGCCACCGGCAGCGAACTACGCCCACGCCGTGCTCAGTGAGCATCCCGGCAACATCCTCCACGTCAGCGGTGTGGTGGCCGTTCGGCCCGACGGGTCGATCCCCGACGACGTGGACGATCAAGCGGCGGTGATCTGGTCGAACATCGCCGCGATACTGGCCGAGGCCGACATGGTCATCACCGACATAGTCAGCATCACGACGTACGTGGTCGTCGACTTCATGGCCTGCCTGCCCGAAGTCATGGCAGCCCGCGACCAGGCGCTGAGCGGCCATCGGGCCGCCAGCACCCTCGTCACGGTGCCGGCGTTGGCACGAGCGGCTTGGAAGATGGAAGTGGCCGTCATCGCCGCTCGTTAGTCGCGACTGTCGACACGGCCGTACGCTTGGTGGGTGATGAGCGACTCCAAGCGCACCGACTCCGGTATCGAGGTCAAAGCGCTGTACGGGCCGGAGGATCTCGCCGGCTGGGACGCAGCCGAACGGCTCGGTGAGCCGGGCAAGCCTCCGTATACGCGCGGCATCTATCCATCGATGTACCGCGGCAGGTTGTGGACGATGCGCCAGTACGCCGGCTTCGGCACGGCGCGGTCGACCAACGAGCGATTCAAGTTCTTGCTGAACGCCGGTCAGACGGGACTGTCGTGCGCCTTCGACCTGCCGACGCAGATGGGTTACGACAGCGATCACCCGCGGGCCGAGGGCGAGGTCGGAAGGGTCGGCGTGGCCATCGACTCGATCGCCGACATGCGCGTGCTGCTGGCCGACATCCCGCTCGACACGGCATCGATGAGCATGACCATCAACTCCACAGCAGCAATCCTGCTGCTGCTCTACGAGTTGGTTGCCGACGAGCAGGGCGTGCCCGCGGCCGAGATCAGCGGCACGATCCAGAACGACATCTTGAAGGAGTACATCGCTCGCGGCACGTACGTGTACCCACCGCGGCCGAGCATGCGGATCATCACCGACAGCTTCCAATACTGCGCGGCGAACGTGCCGAAGTGGAACACGATCTCGATCTCCGGCTACCACATTCGTGAAGCCGGCAGCACCGCTGTGCAGGAGATCGCCTTCACCATCGCCAATGGCATCGCCTACGTCGAAGCGGCCATCTCCTCGGGCATGGACATCGATGCGTTTGCGCCTCGGCTGAGCTTCTTCTGGAACGCCCACAACAACTTCTTCGAAGAGGTCGCCAAGTACCGTGCCGCGCGACGCATCTGGTACCGGCTGATGAACGAACGCTTCGGTGCCAAGAAGGAGTCGAGCAAGCTCCTGCGCTTCCACGCCCAGACGGGTGGCTCGACGCTCACCGCTCAGCAACCCGAGAACAACGTCGTGCGCGTCGCAGTCCAGTCGATGGCGGCCGTCATGGGTGGCACGCAGAGCCTGCACACCAACGGCTTCGACGAGGCATTGAGCCTCCCCTCGCAACAGGCGGCACAGGTTGCGCTGCGCACCCAGCAGATCATCGGGTACGAGACCGGCATCACCGATACCCCCGATCCACTTGCGGGCTCCTACTTCGTCGAGTCGCTCACCGACGAAGTCGAGCGATTGGCGTGGGAGTACATCGCTCGCATCGACGAGATCGGCGGCGCCGTCGCCGGCATCGAGGCCGGGTTCCAACAGGGCGAGATCGAGCAAGCTGCGTACGAGTACGCCAAGTCGATCGACGACAACGAGCGCGTCATCGTCGGCCTCAACAAGTTCGCCGTGCCGGCCGGCGGCGACGCGGCCACCTTCCCGATGGATCCAGACCTCGAGCGTGGGCAGAAAGCCTCTCTGTCCGAGTTCAAGGCGGCGCGCGACCCGGCCTTGATCGAGGCCCGCCTCGCCGACGTGACCGCCGCTGCGAAAGGCACGCAGAACGTTCTGTATCCGATGAAGGAAGCCCTCCGCGCCAACGCGACGCTCGGTGAGGTCAGCGATGCCTTGCGCGCCGTGTTCGGCGTCTACCGCTCCGGATCGTGAGAGGTGCTGGCGATCGAGCAGTGAGAATCGATGGATGAGACGCCGGCGCCTTCAGCGCTGTCGCTGCTCGACTACCTGCTCGACGAGATCCGGGAAACATCGGGGCTGCTGAGGGTTGCCGACCTGGCACGCTCCGGCGAGCGTCCGTGGTGGCGCACGTTCACCTTCGGGTTGATCCGCAGCCCGACCGAGGTGACTGCTGATCTCGGATTGCTCTACATCGGCCAGAACATCGACAGGGCTCGAGATCACTGGCGCGAGGCGCTATCGCTGTGCGCCCAACTCGAACCGATGCTGCCGGCGAGCGAGGTGCTGGCCCGCCTTCACTCCCAGCTGACCGAGGCAGGGCTTCACGACGTTCTTCCCCAACTTCAGCACGACGCGATCCCGTCTCCCGTGAAGGAGATGAACGTTCACCTTGCCGGTGTGGTCGACAAGATCCGTGAATGCGACCGGCTCGTCGTCACCGCTCGCAGCCGTTTGATGCTGGAACGAATGCGCGACGAGCCCACCGGTTAGACGAAGGCGGCGCAGGGCGCGGATTCGAACTCACCCGGTGCCGGCGAGCTCCGCAGCGATGAAGATGATCTGGTCCTCCTGACCACCCACCAACTTCTGCTCACCGCACTTCATCAACACATCGGCTCCGCTGACGCCGTACTGCTCGGCGGCACGGAAGGCGTGCTTCAAGAAGCTGGAGTACACACCGGCGTAGCCCATCACCAGGGCGAGACGATCGATGATGCACTCGCTGTCCATCACCGGGCGGACGACGTCTTCGGCGGCGTCCATCAGTGCCAGCACGTCGATGCCGGTCTTGATGCCCAGCCGATCCGCGACGGCCGCGAACACCTCATTTCGCGTGTTGCCGGCACCGGCACCGAACCCGCGCACCGAACCATCGATCTGCACGGCTCCGGCACGGAAGGCGATCACCGAGTTGGCGACAGCGATGCCGAGGTTGTCGTGCCCATGGAAGCCGATCTGGGCGTCGCTGCCGACCTCGGCGACGGCCGCTTCGACGCGATGCTGCACATCCTCCAGAATCATGGCTCCGGCCGAATCGACGACGTAGACGCACTGGCAACCTGCATCGGCCATGATCCGCGCCTGCTTGGCGATCAACTCGGGTGGCTGGCTGTGCGCCATCATCAAGAAGCCGACGGTCTCCAGGCCCAGCGAGCGAGCCAGGCCGAAGTGCTGGATCGACACGTCGGCTTCCGTGCAATGCGTGGCAACTCGCACGATCGAGAGGCCGATGTCGTGGATGAAGCGAATGTCGTCCATCGTGCCGATGCCGGGAACCATCAGCGCAGCGATCTTGGCGTGCTCGGCAGTCTCGACTGCGGCCTTCATCAGCAGTCGCTCGTCGGTCAGCGAGAACCCGTAGTTGAACGACGATCCGCCCAGGCCGTCGCCATGGGTGACCTCGATCACCGGCATTCCCGCGGCGTCGAGCGCGGCAACGACATCGCGCACCTGCTGTTCGGTGAACTGGTGGTTCTTGGCGTGCGACCCATCGCGCAGACAGGTGTCGGTCATGCGCACGTCGAGCGTCGATGAGTAGGGCATCAGTTGGTTCCCTTCATGTGGGCGGCGATCCGATTGCCGGTCGCCGCCGCGGCAGCGGTCATGATGTCGAGGTTCCCGGCGTACGGAGGGAAGTAGTCGCCGGCGCCTTCGACTTCGACCAGCACGGCGAGTCGGGGAGTGCCGTCACGTGACTCGCCGAACTGTGGAGGCGACTTCAGCCGGTAGCCAGGGACGTATTGAGCGACGTTGGCAACAGCGTCCTCGACCGCCTTGGTGATCAGCTTCTCGTCGGCGTCTCTTGGCAACTGGCAGAAGATCGTGTCGCGCATGATCAGCGGCGGATCCGCCGGGTTGAGCACGATGATCGCCTTGCCGCGGCCCGCGCGACCGACCTCGGCGATGGCCCGCGATGTGGTGCGGGTGAACTCGTCGATGTTCGCCCGCGTGCCCGGACCGGCCGACACCGAGGCCACGGTGGCCACGATCTCGGCGTAGTCGACCTCGGTGACGGCAGCGACGGCGTGCACGATCGGGATCGTCGCCTGGCCCGCACAGGTGACCATGTTGAGGTTCATCGCGTCGAGGTGTTCGTCGAGATTTGCGGTGGGCACCACGAAGGGTCCCACTGCCGCCGGGGTGAGGTCGATGGCGCGGATGCCGAGATCGGAGTATCGCGGCGCATTGGCAACGTGCACGTATGCGCTTGTCGCCTCGAACACGAGGTCGGGTGGTTCCTTCTGGGCGAGCAACCAGTCGACCCCGTCGGCCGATGCCTCGAGACCCATCTTCCGGGCTCGCTCGAGTCCATCGCTTCGTGGATCGACCCCCACCATGTATCGCGGCTCGATCACATCCGAGCGCAACAGCTTGTACATCAGGTCGGTTCCGATGTTCCCGGATCCGACGATCGCTGCAGTCAGCTTGGCCATCCCGCTACTCTGCCCCAACGCTCACACCGGAGGAAGGGCTTGCGTTCCTATGTGCGGAACGGCTGCTCAGTCGAAGCCGGCAGAGAGCTCGGCGACGACCTCGGCGGCGGTCATCACCCTGTCGATGGCTCCCACGGATCGGCCGGCGTACAAGGCCATGGCGCTGATGTCGCCGGTGGTGTCGCGGTTCGGTGAGCTGGCGCCGAATCGCACCATCTGCACAGGCTTGCCATCGCGGGACATCGTTTCGCCGACGACATCGGCGGGCGCTGCCTCCGCTGCGTCAATCGCCGAGCGCAGCACGCGGTGCGGAGCATTCGGCCAGCCGACTCCGAACGCCTCGGTGAGCACCGAGTCGTCGGTTCGAGCGGCGACGAGTGCTTCGATGTAAGCGGGATGGGCGTACGACTCCCGTGTCGCCACGAAGCGCGTACCCACTCGAACGGCGTCGGCGCCCAGGGCGATGGCGGCGCGCACCGCTGCGGCCGTTCCTATGCCGCCGGCTGCGACGATCGGAACATCGACTTCGGACCGCACCGCGGGGACCAGTTCGGCCAGTGGGACATGGCCACGAACATGACCTCCGGCTTCCACGCCTTGGGCGATCACGTAGCGACAGCCGGCGTCGACCGCGGCCTTGGCCTCGTCGACGGAGCCCACCTGCCACCCACAGATCACGTCGGCCGGCACGCGGGATGGGTCGGGCCATTCGTAGAAGAACTCGACGATCGGTAGACGAGATGTCAGCAGTTCGACGACATCGGGTAGCACGAAGTGACTGATGCACGTACAGCCGATGGGAGCGGAGGTCAGCCTGGCTACCTCGTCGAGGTGCCGCTCGATGAGTGCGCGTGGTTGGCGGCCGACACCGATCATCCCCAGTCCGCCGGCGTTGGACACAGCCGCAGCGAGCGTTGCCGTTGCCGTGCCACTCATACCCGCCTGTTGAAGCGGCAGCTTGCTGCCCACGAGCTCGGTGAAGCGGTTCATGTCCGTAGTCCTACGCGATCGGGCCGGGCGAGTCCAAGCGGACGTGGAGCCGATGCGTCGTCACTACGCTCTCGGGATGGGCGATGCGAAGAAGCAGGGTTCCGAGGACTGGCAGCCGGCGACCTCTCGCCCGGGAGAGCTGTACACACCGGCGGGGCAGATTCGGTCGGTCGGTAGCTTCTTCACGGGGCTGAAGAACAAGGATCCGCACCTCAAGTCGTACCGGCGGCCGATGCAGCGCGTCGGGCTCTTCTTCCTGGCCATCGCCGCAGCCATCGTGGCGATCGCGATCCTGGCCCAGGCGCTGTTCTGATCAGTGCTGGACGGAGTATCTCTGGATGTGATTTGTGATGCCTTCATATCGCTGAGAGCTATGTGGGATATGGGTTTGCGGGTTGATCGGCTGATCGAACACCAGTACGATTCCGGGCTATGGTGATCGCTGCGGGCCCGCTCGACGAGGTCGTGTTGTCGGCTGACGAGTTCGTCGCCGGCGTGGGCCGCCCATGAACGCCAAGCGGCCCGTTTGGCGTTGGCTGCGCGTCGCTTGGAGGTGTGCGGCGAGTGGGCCGCTGATGGGTCGGTGTCGATGGCGGCGTGGTTGCGTCACCGTTGCCGGATGAGCAACCGTGACGCAGCAGGGTTGGTGCATCGTGGCCGCTTCTTGGACACGTTCACGGCGATCGCCGACGCAGCATGCACGGGTGTGTTGTCTGCGGGTCAGGTCACCGCGTTGAAGGTGTCGTGCCCGACGGCGACCGAGCCGGTGATGCACGCCCAACAAGCGCAACTGGTGGCCATCGTCGCGTCGTTGTCGGTTGCCGACAGCGAACGTGCCGCGCAGGTGTGGCGTCAGCGGGCCGAAGCTCTGATCGACTTGCCCGAACCCGTCGAGGCGGATCGGGAGTTGTCGTTGGCTCGCACCCCGGATGGGTTGGTCGGCAAGTTCGTGCTCGACCCGGCCGGGGCGTTGCACTTCGAGCAGGCGATCCGCATCGCTTCGACCTGGGATAGCGGTGACAGCCGTTCGAACCGGTGTCGTTCGGCTGAACGCGCTGGTCGATGTCTGTGCGTTCTTCAATGCCAACCACGACCGTGGCGGTACCCCGCGGCAACGCCCCCACGTCGACCTGCTCGTCGACGAGGAAGCGTTGGCGGGTTCGCCGGTCGCGTGGACCACCGATCACGCCTATCGTCGGTTCGTCGAGCACCGATGCGTTGTTGTGTGATTGCGTGATCCACCGTGTTGTGCGTGCCGGCAACGCGGTGCTCAGCTACGGGCGGGCCACTCGTAGCGTGCCAGCCCGATCTGTTCCGTGCCGTTGCCGTGCGCGATGGCGGCTGCCGGTTCCCCGGCTGCGACCGCAAGATCGCCTGGTGCGACGGTCACCACATCCGCTACTGGCGCCACCTCGGGTTGACCGAGTTGGACAACCTGGTGTTGTTGTGCAACCGCCACCACCACCTCATCCACCAACCCGGCTGGCACCTCAAACTCCTCCCCGACAGCTACCTCGAAGTCACCCAACCCGACGGGACCACACGAACCAGCCAACCACACAACCAACCAGCACGAAGCCCATGAACCCCGAAGTCCTGTACCACTTCAGCGAAGATCCGAACATCACGAGATTCGTGCCGCACGTTCCGCGGACCAACCCCGAGCATCGGCGCGCCGTGTGGGCGATCGATGCCGAACACGCGCCGCTGTACTGGTTCCCGCGCGACTGTCCGCGGGTCACGGTCTGGCCGCTGCAACCCGACGATCTCGTGAAGTTCCAGCAGCGGTTCGCCACTGCAGCCAGCCGGCTGCACGCGATGGAATCAAGCTGGCTCGAGCGCATGCGCACCACTCGGATCTACCGCTACGAGTTCGAACCCACGAGCTTTGTGCCCTGGGACGAGGCGAACGGTCAGTGGATCGCCGAGCGCGAGATCGTGCCCATCTCAGTGACTCACGTGGACGATCTCCTGGAGGCGCATGCGCTGGCGGGGATCGAGTTGCGGATCGTTCCGTCGTTGTGGCCGCTGCACGACGTAGCTGTCGGTGGTGAGTTCGACTTCAGCATGGTGCGAATGCACAACGCCAAGCAGCGCAGCTAAGCGAAGCGCACCCCGACGGTGCCGAGGTGCTGAACGCGAGCTGTGACATGGTCACCGGCGTGAACGGCCACCGCCTCGGTGACACCACCGGTCATCACCAGGCTGCCCGCCGGCAGAGCCTGGCCGGAGTCGGCGAGCCACTTCACCAACGCCACGACCGACGCCGCGGGATGACCCATCACCGCCGCGCCTGCCGCGGTTCCGACCAACTCGCCATTGCGCTCCATCACGACACCGAGCAGGCGGAGATCCAGTCCGACGGGCCGGCGTGGCGAACCACCGACCACGTAGCGCGCGGCTGACGTGTTGTCGGCGATCACGCTCTGCACATCGAACTTGAAGTCCTTGAACCGCGAATCGATCACCTCGATCGCCGGCAGCACGAACTCGGTCGCGGCAAGCACTTCGTCGATGGACACATCACCTGACAACTCCTTGGAGGTGACGAAGGCGATCTCCGCCTCCACCTTCGGGTGGATGAGCTCTGTCATGTCGACCACCCCGCCGTCGGGCACGCAGGTGTCGCCCATCAGCACGCCGAACACGGGGGTATCGAGGCCCATCTGCACCATCTTCGCCTTGGAGGTGAGGCCGCCCTTGTAGCCGGTCAGCCGCCGGCCGCTGGCCTGCCACCGCCGGCACAGCTCCGCCTGCACGGCATAGCCATCGACCACGTCCATGGCGGGTTGGGCGTCGGTGAGCTTGACGATCTCGGCTGCGTCGCGCTGGGCGTCGTCGACGATGCCCGCCAGATCGGCGATCACTGCTGCGGAAAGTGCCATGACCAATGCTCCTTCTCGAATCGGCTTACTCGAACGTCACGGTGCAGCTGCCGAGTCCGCCGAACTCACACGTGATCGTCTGCGGTTCTCGCAACCACGCCATCACCGACAGCGAACCCGTGAGGATCACCTCGCCCGCTCGGCACGGGGTTCCGAGCGAGGCCAGCGTGTTGGCCAACCAGACCAACGAATTGACAGGTGATCCCTTGACGGCCGCGCCGGCACCAGTGGTGAACAGCTCTGCCTCAGGGTCGCCAGGCCGGCGAACATCGATCGTCATGCCGACCAGCGCGAGGTCGACGTCGAGTGGGTCGGTCTTCTGGGAGCCGAGCACGAAGACTCCGCAGGAGGCGTTGTCGGCCACCGTGTCGTTCACCTTGATGTCCCAGTTGTCGATGCGCGAGTCGACGATCTCGAAGCATGGCACCACGTAGTCCGTGGCGCGCAGGACGTCGATTGCCGTGATGCCCGGGCCATCGAGATCGTGTTTCAGCACGAAAGCGACCTCGCCCTCGGCCCGTGGTTGAATCAGCGAGTCGAGGCGAATCGTGTTGCCGTCGCCGTACTGCATTCCCGACAGCAGCTGACCGAAGTCTGGCTCGAAGAGCCCGAGCATGTTCTGGACGGCCGCGCTCGTGGCCCCGACCTTCTTGCCGACGATCGTCTCACCCGCGTCGAGTTGGCGCTGCACCATTCTCGACTGGATCCTGTACGCGTCGCCGATGTCGAGGTCTGGGGCGCGGTCGCGCAGGTTCGGCACGGTTCGCCGCTCCATGAGTGCCGAGTAGAGCTCGTCGCCGTAGAAGTTGGTGTCGCTCGCGTCCAGGCTCATGGTCGAGCATCTTCATTCACGGCCGCTGCTCGCGGCAAGCTCCTGTTCCGGCGAACGGGACACTGTGATGAGCCCGATCGCAGGACGGCGCGTACCCTGATCGTCGTGGCCAAGGCCTTCGAGCGAGACGTGAACTTCGAGATCGACGGTCACGTGTTTTCATTCGCCACGTGGTCCGATGTGTCGGCGTTGTTCGCAATTCGATTCCTGGCGAAGTACGACAGGCCGCGCCGCGGCTGCGAGGCCGGGCTCTGCGGAACGTGCGAATCGCTGGTCGACGGCCGGCCGACCAGGTTGTGTCAACTGGCGTCGACTGCGCTCGACGGCGTGTCGATCGTCAGCGGATCGCGGCCGGGTCGCTGACCAGCGACTTGGAGATCTCTGCCGCCGTCCTCACGACCATGCGCACCAACTGGTCGTGACGATCGGCAGACATTCGGATCAGAGGTCCGGCGACGGAGACAGCCGCCACGCACGAGCCGAGACGATCGAAGATCGGCGCGGCGATCGACACGACACCGGGAGCCGACTCGTCGGTGCTGATCGCGTAGCCGGCCTTGCGAACCTCGGCGAGAACCTGGTTCAGGCGCGTTCGCGTCGTGACGGTGCGCGGACCCAGGCGGGGGAGTCCGGCGGCGACGGCGTCGTCGACATCGGCTTGGGATCCGAAGGCAAGCAGCACCTTGCCCGACGACGTGGCGTGCGCCGAGCGACGCCGACCAACCTTGGTGAACAACCCCATCATCTGCGGGCTCTCCAGCCTGTCGAGGTAGACGACGTCGGCACCCGAGAGCACGGCCAGATGCACGGTTTCATTGCTGTCGTTGTGCAACTTCTCCAGCGGCACATGGCCGACCTGGCGAAGTACTCGAGTGCTGACGACTTCTTGGCCGATCTCGTACAGCTTGAGGCTCAACCGGTAACGATCGTCGGGCGTGCGCTCGACGAACCCCTCATCCACCAGGATGCTGAGCAAGCGGTGCACCGTGCTCTTCGGCAGCCTCACGCGCCGACCGAGCTCGGAGACCCCGAGCACTGGATCTGTGAACGTGAACGCGGTCAGAACCGCGAGAGCACGTGCCACAGCCGACTCCGGTGATTCCGGTCCTTTCGCGGCCACTTCGCCAGACTAGGCGACGTTCCATTCAACGGGACGCAGTCCGCCGCTCACTACCAGCTGCAGTCGGCCAGGCTGTCCCAGCAGCGCCGCGTCAGCTCAGCACCGGTGAAGTAGGCGGCCCGCGCCGATCGGCGCTTGGCGTCGGTGTCGAGGTGCTGTTCCGCGAACTCGCCAACATGCCCGCCGTGGTCTTCATCGACGGTGATGTGAATGGTGTGGAAGGCGTAGTCGTCGGGCTGCAAGACGTCGGCGTAGTGAGTCTTGAAGCCCTTGACGACCTTGATGTATGCCGGCGGGATCTGGTTCTCGATCGCCAGGACCCCGCCGAACATCACCTCGTACCACGGCTCGTTCATCGCCATGCGGTAGAGGAAGCTGCTGCATGCCATGGCGTCGATGTTGGGTGACGCGTCGGCGATCACTTCGTCGGGCGCACCGAGCGCGCGGGTGAACTCGAACAGCCAGTGGAGGTGACCGAACCCGGACTTCGATGTGGTGCCGAGCACTTCCTCGGCGAGGTTGTCGATGATGCCGTCGGTCATCTCGTAGGGCACGCGGGTGGCCCAGGCCGACAACACTCTGCGGGTGTGGTACGTCACTCCGTGGTAGTGCTGGCGCGCCCAGGCGACGAGGTCCTCCTTCGTCGCCTCGCCCTGCTCGGTGCGCTTCACCCAGTCGGCCTGATCGAGCGTGCGGCCCGATGCCTTCAACTCGTCACGCATCTCGTCAACGAACGCTTCACCGTCAAATGCCATACCTCAACGCTCTCACGCCGGGACAGGTCGGCAAAATAGCCTCGTTCCATCTATCAGAACGGTGTGCTTTCGGAGCCGGGTCGCCGCAACCAAGATGGGCCCATGGCCATCTTCCGTCTCGGACACGTCGAGGTCCGAACCCCCGATCTAGAGCTCTGTGCCGCGTACTACACCGAAGTCCTGGGTCTTCGTGAGGTAGCCCGCGACGACAACCACGTGTACCTCAAGGGTTGGGACGAGCAGGACCATCACTCGCTGATGCTCACTGGCGCCAACCGTTACGGGTTGGAGCACGTTGCGTTCAAGACCGAGTCGATCGACGACCTCGAGGGCTACGAGACGACGCTCGAGCGCTACGGCTGCACCGTCGACCGGATTGCCGCCGGAACCGAACTGGGTCAAGGCGAGGCGATCCGTTTCGACTCACCGACCGGACACACGATGGAGATCTATGCGCAGATGGAGAAGGTCGGCAACGGTTTGCCACTGTTCAACCCGCCGCCGATGCCGATGGACCTGGTCGGGATCGCCCCGCCTCGCCTCGACCACTGCTTGCTGACCACCGAGAACGTTCCCGACGCGGCTCGCTTCATGAGCGAAGTTCTCGGATTCCGCCTCACCGAGCAGCTCGTCACCAATGAGGGCTACCAGCTGATCGTGTTCTTCGAACGGTCGCGCCAGCCACACGACATCGCCTTCACCCGCGGCGCAAACGGCGGCCTGCACCACTTCGCGTACTGGCTCGACAGTTGGAGCGAAGTCGGGCGGGCAGCCGACATCCTGCGCATGAACGGCATCGACATCGACGTCGGCCCGACCCGTCATGGCATCACTCGAGGCCACACGATCTACTTCTTCGATCCAGTCGGCAACCGCAACGAGGTGTTCACCGGCGGGTACAAGACCGATACCGACTGGGAGACGATCACCTGGACCGAGGATCAACTGGGCAAGGCGCTCTTCTACTACGAGAATCGCGTGGTCGATTCGTTCGTGTCGATCTACACATGAGCGTCACGCGCGACGACGCGCCGCTGTACCTCGCCAAGTACTCGCGGCGCCGGGCAGAACCTGTCGGACCGCTCGCCGACGCCCTGCACACCGACGAGCCGTCGTTCGTGCTGCGTGCCCGCGAACGTTCTACGTTGCGGGCATTGGAGGAGCTCGACCGAGTCGATGCTCCGCCAGGCCGCACGGAGGAGTTCGCCCGTGAGACGGTCTCTCCTCGCGAGCAGTTCCCAGGAGAGTTCCGCAAGCGGATCACGACATCGATCGACGTCCGGCTGATCCGCCACGGGCAGACGCAGGGCTACGTCACCGACGGCGCGCTCACCCCGCTCGGTCATTGGCAGGCCCACCGCAAGGGTCAGGATCTCGCCAAGGGTCTGAAGGAGGGCATGACGGTGAAGTTCCCGCATGCCCCCACAGCGCGGGCCACCGAAACTGCGGCCGGCGTGCGCAGCGGTGTGCTGCAGGCACTGAGTCGCTACGGGATCACCGACGTCAACGTGGAGGAGCCGTACCCCCATGAGGCGTTCAAGAACTTTCAGGTGTGGGCGGGCGGCCGCGAGGTCGACGTGACCGCAGCATTCCAGGAGTTCGCCCAGATCCACGAGGGCTACCAGCGGTTCGGCGTCGGCGATCGTCCCGGTTGGATCACCGAGATGAACCGCTTCTACCGCGTGCTGCAGGCCGGTGGCGACCCGATCACCGTTTGGCTCACCCAGCCGCTGTTCTACTTCGAGCCGCCGATGATCGTCGTCCGCCGTCACTGGCAAGGCGTCGCCGACATCGTCAAGGCGAGCTCGCCCGGCACGGCGATCTACATGTGCGGCCACTCCGGCCCCATCCGTGCTGTCGCCGCCTCGGCTGTCGGTCATGACCCCGGTGAGCCGAACAACACCGAAGACGTGCGCATCAAGGTCTACGACGATCATGAGCACGCCGTGCTGACCTACCGCGGACGCGGTTTGGAGTTGGAGATCCCGACGTTGGCCACACCGAGCTGGTACCAATGACCATGACGGATGGCGTCGTGCAAGACGGTGGAGGCTTTGCCGGTTTCGGCGAGCCACCGGTGCTCACGGTGTTGACGGTCGACGACGTCGAGTACTCGATCTTGGCCGACCCCACCATGGCGGCGCTGAAGGCCATCCGCGAGATCGCCGAGCACGTGCGACCTCGCCGCGGCTGTCAGGAAGGCATCTGCGGCAAGTGCGAATCGAAGGTCAATGGCCAAGACACTCGGTTGTGCATCACACCGATCGGCACCCTCGACGGTGCCGTCGTGATCACCCCCGCGCCGCGCAAGAGCATCTGGGGCTGATCCGCGGCTCGGCGGGAGCCTTAGCGTTCCCGGACCTCGGCGAGCACGACGGGGTTCGGCTGTTCGTTCCAGGTCGCGGTGAGCCCGATGGCTGGGCGAGCTCCGGGCACGGGGCGCCGGAACACGGTCAGGTCGAAGCGGTCGTTGTGCAGCACGACGCTCGTCGCGTCGTCATGGACCAGTTCGAAGCCGTCGACCGGCACTCGTTCCTGCGTCCAGCCCCCGCCCTGGATGCGTACGTTGCTCGGGGCGATGTACCAGCGGCCGTCGTACACGGCCATCATGATGGCCTCGCCCTGGCCGGTCATGGCAACGGCGGCGAGCATCACGACGAGTCGAGGGTCGCGCAGTCCGTCGTACACCCAGCGGGTGCCGAGCACGGAGTGCTGCATCTCGACGATGAGGGCGTCGTCGGCCCCGTCGAGGGGTTCGTCTCGGTACGTGAGCGGGATCTGCAGCAGCGTGGTTCCATACCGGACGAGGTGGGTTTCCATACCGACGCGAGCGTCGGGATCGTCGAAGCGGTAGGTACCGATCACCTCGATGGGAACGTCTGCTGGTGGACCCCACGGTTGGCTCGGGGCCCATGCAGCGATGAGCTCTGCCTTGGTCGGCGTGATCGTTGCACGGTGAACAATGGCCATGACGCTCAGCGTAGGCATGCGGCGGTCTTTGCGAGTCAACCCCCGATCACATGAACGTCGGCGGGCGGGCGGTCGGGAGTCTCGACCGTCGAGCTGGCCCAGCCGAGGTAGACCAGCCCGGTGATGAACGTGCCGGGCTCGAAACCGCACAGCTCGACGACTGTGTCGTTGGCTCCCTTTGGACACGAGCTCCAGAAGCTGGCGAGACCCTCGGCTGTAGCGGCCAGCAACATGATCTCGATCCCGGCTGCCACCGAGTCGCGGTTCTCGCCGGACCGCTGCGGAGAGTCGCCGGGTGCTGCGCCGACGACGACCGTGATCGGCGTGCGCAGGTACTTCGTACGTGTCTTGGCGACTTTCTCCGGCGCGTCGCCATTGGCTTGCATCGCATCGGCGATCGCCTCGCCGAGCTTGGCTCGTGCATCGCCCTCGGCGACGGCGAAGCGCCACGGCCAGGTGCGTTTGTGGTTCGGCGCCCATTGAGCGAGGTCGCACAACGCGGCGACGACCTCGCTCGGCACCGGCCGGTCCTTGTCGACCAGCATGCTGGTGCGGCGACGACGTATCAGATGAGCGAGGTCAGCGGCTTGCACTCCTCCATCTTCGCAGCAGTGCCGGTGGACGCAGCAGTAGAGACGTTCCGATATGCGGAACGGCGACCTTGAGACCGACGGGGCGCGGTGCGACAGTCGGCGCGTACCGAAACTCGAGGGGGTTCGTCATGTCGTTCGATGGTGAGGCATACGTAGAGGAGATGCGCGCCGAGTTGATCGCGTCCGGGCGCACGCTCGACAAGGCTCGTTGGGTCGAGCGCGTCGTGCAGGGCGAAGCGACGAAGGAAGAGCTCGTCGGCTGGGCGCGTCAGCACTACCACGGCGTCACCTATCACACGCGACGGTTCCTCTCGATCTGGCTCGGTCGCATCCCCTACGAGATGACCGAGAGCGTGATCGAGAACATCGGCGAAGAAGTGCTCGGCATCCAGTCGAAGTCGGGCCACGGCCATCTCTACTGGCTGTTCCAGTTCACGCGGGCCCTGGGCGCTCCGGATGAGGTCATCACGAATGCGACACCCAACGTCGACGCGGTGCTCAGCGAGAGCTTCCTCTACAACCTCGCCCACCAGCGGCCGTGGTACGAGTTCCAGTTCGGCGCCAGCCTCGGCATCGAGAACCAGATCCCCCCGGCCTACATCCGCGCGGTCGAGGGCTTCAAGCACCACTACGGCCACCTGTTGAACCCCGAGGACTACGCGTTCCACACCATCCACATCACGGTCGACGAAGACCACGGTGGACACGTCGGCGAGTTCGCCGAGCGCTACCTCGACACCGACGAGAAGCGTCGCTCGGCCCGGGCCGCATACTTCGCCGGGGCCGAGGCGACCCGTCGTGCATGGGATGCCTACGAAGGGGTGTCGTGGTAGTGGCGGACCACGCCATCTTCTTTCACGACTACCAGGAATCAGACCGGCCGATCATCGGCGGCAAGTGCGCCAGCCTGGGGGCCATGACGGTGGCCGGACTGCCGGTGCCGCCTGGCTTCGCCGTCACCACGCACGCGTTCACCGATTCGATGAGCAGGGATCACGTCGGGCCGGTGGTGCACGCGTTGCTCGACGATCTCGACGTCAGCGACCTTCACGCGCTCACCGAAGCGGCCACGGTGTGCCGCCAGACCGTGCTCGACGCCGGGCCTTCACCGGAGGCGGAGGCAACGATCCGCGACGGGTACCGCATGCTCTGTGAGCAGACCGGATTTCACGAAGTCGCGGTTGCCGTGCGGTCGAGCTCGACGGCAGAGGACATGCCGGATGCATCGTTTGCCGGCCAGCAGGACACCTACCTATGGGTTCGTGGCGAAGACCGCGTGGTCAACCACGTCGTGCGTTGCTGGGCCAGCTTGTACACCGATCGAGCCATCGCCTACCGGCACGAGCGCGGCTACCCGCACGCCGATGTGGCCATGAGCGTCGCCGTGCAGCAGATGGTGCTGCCAAAGGCCGCCGGTGTGGCGTTCACCTTGAACCCCACCAACGGCGACCGCTCGACGATCGTCATCGACTCGTCGTTCGGGCTCGGTGAGCCGGTGGTGTCGGGCACCGTCACTCCCGACAACTACATGATCGACAAGGTGGTCTTCGAGATCACCAAGCGCACGGTTTCGGCCAAGGAGCTGGAGTGCTGCGTGGTGGGCGACACCATCGTCGAGAGGCCACTCGACGCCGAACGCAGCACGTCACCGAGCCTGACCGACAACGAGATCAAAGAGATCGCCAAGCTCGCCCGACGGGCCGAGAAGCACTTCGGTCGACCGCAAGACGTCGAATGGGCGATCACCGTCGACGACGGCGGCGGGCACACGGTGCATCTCCTGCAGAGCCGGCCGGAGACCGTGTGGAGCAACAAGCCCCGCCAGGTCAGCGACGGCGTGCACACAGGCGTCGAGGGAGTCGTCAGCAACTTGCTGAAGCCCGTACGAGTCAAGCAGTAGTCATCACGTCAACAACTGGGGGAAACAACATGACCAAGGATCGTTTCGACAGCCCGTTCTCCATCACCACCCCGCCGGGTGCGGAGGGTTGGGAAGACCTGTACTCGTACCACTTGCTGTTCAGCGACGCCCGCAAGGACTACGACGAGTCGATGTTCTGGTTCCGCGACGCCATCCACCTGCCAACGGTGATGCCCCCGTTCGACATGAGCCTCGTCGAGTACGCCTTCGCTTCACTCGGGTCGTACAACAGCCGCCACTACATCGTCCCGCCGGCGATGGGCATCGACATCCGCATCGTGAACGGTTGGTTCTACCTGGCACCGGTAGGCGTGGCCAACCCGGCGGAGATCCCCGCCAGGGTCGAGCACTTCATGCAGCGCGCCGGTCACTACTACGCGAACTGGGACTCGATAGAGGCCGAATGGATCGACAAGGCCAAAGCGGTGATCGCCAGGCTCGAAGCGCTCACCTTCGAACCGCTGCCCGACATGGTGCCGCTCGAGGTCGTCACCGGTCATGCCGGCCGCAGCAACGTCTACGACCTGCAGCACGGTTACCACGAGCTCATCGACCTGTCGCTGGAGCTGTGGCAGCTGCACTTCGAGATGCTCAACCTCGGCTACGCCGCGTACCTCGACTACTTCGGGTTCTGCAAGCAGGTGTTTCCGAGCATCCCCGACCTGTCGATCGCCAAGATGGTCGCCGGCATCGAGGTCGATCTGTTCCGGCCCGACGAGGAGCTGCGCCGGCTGGCGCGCCTCGCCGTCGACAGCGGACTCGGCGACCTCTTGTGCGAGGGCACGGTCGACCAGGCCCTGGCCATCGTCGCCGGCGCCGCCGGTGGTGACGACTGGCTGGCCGAGTACGCCAAGGCCCAGTATCCGTGGTTCAACTACTCGAACGGCACCGGCTTCTACCACACCGATGCGGTGTGGGCGGAGCGTCTCGACATCCCGTTCTCGTTCATGCGCGGATACATCCGCAAGCTCCAGGCGGGGGAGGAGATCGATGCGCCGCAGGGGGCCGTCATCGCCGAGCGCGATCGTGTGGCGTCCGAGTACATCGATCTGCTCGACGGCGACGACAAGGCGAACTTCGAGGCCAAGTTGGGTCTCAGTCGCACGGTCTTCCACTACGTCGAGAACCACAACTTCTACGTCGAGCACTGGGGCATCAGCGTGATGTGGCGCAAGATGCGCGAACTGTCGAACGTGTTCGTGAAGGAGTCGTTCTGGCACGACGCCGACGACATCTTCATGCTCAAGCGCGACGAGATCCCCACAGCCATCAGCGACATGACGTTCGCCTGGTCGGCGGGTGTCGCGCCGCGCGGCCCGTCGTACTGGCCCGACGTGATTGCCAAGCGACGGGCGATCATGGCGGCCTGCCAGGCGTGGGACGCCCCGCCTGCACTTGGGGCTCCGCCCGAAGTCGTCACCGAACCGTTCACGATCATGCTCTGGGGCATCACCAGCGAGTCGATCCAGAAGTGGCTCGGTGGTATGAGCGCCGATGGCGGCTTGAACGGCTTTGCGGCGTCGCCCGGCGTCGTCGAGGGGATAGCCCGGGTGTTGACCAGCGCGGAACAGGTGTCGGAGATCGAAGACGGCGAGATCCTGGTCGCTCCGGTCACCGCTCCTTCGTGGGCGCCGATCTTCCGGCGGATCGCGGCAACCGTCACCGACTCCGGCGGGATGATGAGCCACGCTGCCATCGTCTGTCGCGAGTACGGGCTGCCGGCCGTCACAGGAACGGCGTTCGCGACGAAGTCGATCAAGACCGGGATGCGTCTGCGCGTCGATGGCGACAACGGCGTCGTCACGATCCTCGGATAGGTGCCCGAACAACTCTCCACCGTTGCCAAGACGCTCAAGGTGCTCGAGGCGTTCAGCTTCGCCGAGCCCGTGCTCGGTGTGTCGGAGCTTGCCCGCAAGCTGGGCATGGGAAAGTCGGCCGTCCATCGCTCTCTCAGCACCTTGCTGGCCCACGGTTACGTGATCAAGACACCCGACGATCGTTACCGGCTCGGGTTGAAGCTGCACGAGATGGGCCAGCTCGTGGTGTCGGGTCTTCGTCTGCACGAGGTCGCCCGCGGCCCGCTCGAACGTCTGCGACTCGAGTGCCAAGAGACCGTGCATCTGGCCGTTCTCGACGGTGCCGATGTGGTGTTCGTCGAGCAGCTCGAGTCGGCCGGTCTCGTTCGCGTGTTCAACCGAGTGGGACGGCGGGTGCCGGCGCACGCCACCTCATCCGGCAAGTGCCTGATGGCGTACAACGACGGCGCAGTCGAGGTGGTGCTGCAGCGAGGCCTGCGGCGTCTGGCGCCGCGGACGATCACCAGCAAGGCGCTCCTCGAAGAGACGCTCTCGCGAGTTCGCACGCTCGGCTACTCCGTGTCGATCGAGGAGGGCGAGCCGGGCGTGGCCAGCGTCGGCGCACCCGTCTTCGGTCGCGATGGATCGTGCATCGCTGCGGTGGCGATAGCCGGTCCCGCGCTGCGGCTCGGCGACGAGCAGCTGATGCGCGCCGTTCGTCA
Organism: Ilumatobacteraceae bacterium; assembly: GCA_963720775.1. Taxonomy (GTDB): domain Bacteria; phylum Actinomycetota; class Acidimicrobiia; order Acidimicrobiales; family Ilumatobacteraceae; genus JAENVT01. The sequence continues at coordinate 840,000 of CAVRGR010000006.1, forward strand.
GGTGCGCCGCTGCGCCGCAGAGGTCAGCGAAGCGATGGGATACCGACAGCGCCGGTCACGCGGCGCGTGACGTCGAAGCAACGAACGAGCCGACCAGGTCGACCCATCGGCCCCACAACTGTGGCGGGTAGTCGTGGCCGAGCCCCTCGACGACCTCGAATCGTGCTCCCGGGATCAGCTCTGCTGTGCGCCGGCCGCCACTGATGTCGATCAGCGTGTCGCAATCGCCGTGCATCACCAACGAGGGAGTGGTGACATGACGAAGCAGTTCGCCGCGAGGCGGTGCTGCCACCAAGGCCTGGAACTGACGTGCCGGACCCGATGGATGGAAGCACCGATCGAATGCTCGCTCGGCATCCCGGCGCCACCTCTCCTCATCGGCGAACGCCGGACTGCCCCAGACGCGTAAGCCCTCGACGTGCGCGGCGACGAAGGATTGACGATCGACGGCAGGCGGCGCAGTGAGCAGGGCAAAGGCGTCGGGGGTGGAACCGCCGTAGCCGGGTTCGCCGGTGCGCGACATCACGGAGGTCATCGACAGCAGCCGGTGAGACTGCTCGATGGCCATGACCTGCACGATCATCCCGCCCATCGACAAGCCCATCACATGAGCGTGCTCGACCCCGAGCGCGTCCAGTACTGCCAGCGCGTCGCCGGCCATGTCGCTGACGGTGTACGCCTCGCCCTGAGCCCTGACCGCCGCTGTGTCGAACTTCGACGACATGCCGACGTCTCGGTTGTCGAATCGCACCACGTGCAGACCCTGGGCGACGAACATCGCGCACCAGTCCTCGTGGTAGTTGATGCACTGACTTCCCAGCCCGTTGACGAGGAGCAACGTCGGGTCGTTCGGATCCCCGAAGGCCTCGTAGTAGATCTCGCAACTGCCGTTCTGCGCCATCGCCATGTCGCGACGGTAGATCAACCGTTCCCCATGCGAGAACAGCGGCGTTGTGTGTGCATCGGACCGTTGATCTACTCGATGTGTGATCGCCAGGCCCGCTCTGAAACCTCTGCTGCTCGACTTCGGTGGACCCGTGTTGCTGACGCCGTTCGAGCTCGCCGGCAAGGCCGAACAGACCCTCGGGCCGATGTCGTGGCGCGGGCCGTTCGACCATGGATCCGACCACGAGTACGTGCAGTGGCAGCGCGGCGACATCACCGAACGCGACTACTGGACCATGCGTGCCGGCGCATACGGTCTCGACATCCACGGCCTCATGAGTCACTTCTACGAGCCTGCCGGCGACTACCTCGTGCGTCCCGAGATGGCCGAGCTCATCGGCCGGCATCGGGCCGCGGGTCGGCCGGTCGGAGTGCTCACCAACGACATGGATGCCTTTCACGGGCCCGAGTGGAAGGCCGGGATTTCCGTGATCAAGCAGTTCGACTTCATCGTCGACGGGTCCATCACCGGCTATCTCAAGCCCGATCCGCGCGCCTTTCGGCTGGCGCTGAAAGCGTTCGGAGATCCGGATCCCGCCTGTGTGGTGTTCGTCGACGACCAACGGTCCAACCTGCGTGGCGCCGAGGCAGTGGGCATGTCGACAGTCTTCTTCGATCCCACCGACCCTGCAGCCTCGATCGAACGGATCGAGGCTGCGTTGCGCTGAGCACAACTGGTTGTATCCAGGAAACCCTCGACGTGCTCTAATTACGAAGAGGCATCAGTTTGGGGGCAACGGTTCACGTCCATGAGCGTCTTCGTCAGTTATTGCCGTAACGATCGCGAGGTCGTCGCCAAGTTGCGCGACGAGCTCGAGGAGATGCGCGGCGGCGTGTGGATCGACAATCGCCTCTCCGGGGGTCAGGACTGGTGGTCCGAGATCCTCGAGGGGATCCGATCATGCGACCTGTTCGTGCTCGCTTTGAGCCCCGCCAGTCTGCAGTCCGAGGCCTGCATGGCCGAGCTCCAATACGCCCTTGACACCCATCGTCCTGTTCTTCCCATAGCTGTGAGCCCGGTCGACGCCGGCGGTCTCCCCGATGACATCGCCCGTCTGCAGCTCGTACCCTTCTCGGAGGCGACCACTGACACCGTGCGTGGCCTTGCCAAGGCGCTGCTCAACCTGCGGAGCGCTTCACCGTTGCCGGATCCTCTTCCGTCGCCACCGCGGCTACCTCGCGGCTATGGCGACGACTATCGACGCCGTCTCGCCCTTCCGCAGCTGACGTCGGACGAACAGGTGGAGCTCTCGGCGGTTCTCGTGGCTCATTGCGAGGACCCGATACATCGCGAGGACGCCTTGGAACTGCTCGGCCAGCTTCGAGCCCGTAGCGACGTCACGTATCGGGTGGTGACGTTCATCGACGCGTTCGTCGGAGGGGTGTCGGCCACACCGTCCGATGCCAAACCGAGCAGCGAGTTGCCTCCTCCTGTTGTCAAAGCAGTGGACACTGCGGTAACCCATTCCACGTGGGAACGCCGCTTGATCGAAGTGCTCTCACCGTTCAAGCAGGCAAAGTTCTTCGTCGCTCCGGCGATTCCTCCTGCAAAGCTCACGCGAGCTCGGCAGACGGCAAAGGTACCGGGTGACGCGCGAGTAGTGGCGCTCATCGATTGCACGGTGTTCGGCACCGCCGCCGACGCTGTCGTCTTCACGCTCGGTCAGACCTACCACCACCACCCCAGCCTGAAGACGCGGCAAGGCACTGCGAACACCGAGATGAGGTACGTCGACTGGGCAGCGTGCGGAGCGGTGGCTTCGGGGTTCTCGGTCACGCTTCCGAAGAAGCAGTCGATCTTCCAGCTCCAGGGTAGTTCCGTGCCCGCCACCACGCTGATGGCAGCGCTCGACGCGATCACCGCGAACCTCTCGTCCATGCCCGACGATCTCCGTTGATGTTCATTCGCTCGACGACTTGACGTCGCTTCCGGACTCGAACTCCACGACCACGGTGCGCTCTTCGGTTCCACGAACGATGGTCAAGGTCAGTGTTTCCCCAGCCGACCCCAGCGCGTCGTGCAGCGCGTCGATCGAATCGAGGGGAGTGTCTGTGGCAGCTACGAGCAGGTCGCCTTCGGCGATTCCGGCATTCGCAGCGGGACCACCGGGCTCAACCCCGCGAACGAGCAAGCCGGCACGCTCGGGCAGGCCGACAGAGGCACGCAACTTGGCGGCGACGGCCGGCGGCGCCAAGGCGATGCCGAGGCGCGGGCGGGTGACCGACTTGCCGGCCGACAGGTCGTCGATCGTGGCGCGCAGGTTCGCATCGACAGGCCGGGCAACGTAGAAGCCGCGGCCGGTGCGATGCGTGTTCAGCCCGAGAACACGACCTTCGGCGTCGACGATCGGTCCACCGGACGAACCGCGCACCAGTGGCGCGGTGTGCTCGACGCCACCATGTACCTGCCGGCCACGTGGCCCGGCGAACGCGAGGTCGACCGAAGAGATCATGCCGAACGACACGCGAGTGCGTTGTCCGCCGCGACTGAGGGCGAAGACGATGTCGCCGGCTTCCGGCGCCCGGTCTGCCCAACTGATCGCCGCGACCGACGCAGTGTCGACGTCGAGGACAACCAGATCCCCGTCACCGTCGACGCCGGCGATGGAGCCCTGCTCGGCGCGACCGTCGGCGAAGGTGACCAGGGTGGTGCGATCACGAAGGTTGTGCGCGTTCGTGAGCACCTTGCCGGCGGCGATCACCACGCCGCTGCCGCGTGCGTCTTGACCGATGCCGACGAGCGAGCCACCGACCTGCGCCACGACAGATCGAGCGGCCGATGAGAGCTCCTGGGTTCCATCCATGGTTACTTGCTCCTTGCTAGTTACTTGCTTACGACTAGACTATCCGCCATGAACGGTCTCGCAAACGCGCTGTCGGTGATCGGCGACCGCTGGACGCTGCAGGTGGTCGCCGGCCTGCTCGACGGGCCGAAGCGGTTCGGTGAGCTCGCCGAGTCGCTTTCCGGCATCGCCCCCAACATCCTCACCTCGCGACTCCGGCAACTGGAGCGCGACGGAATGGTCGTGGCCACGCCGTACAGCCAGCGTCCCGTGCGGTTGGCCTACGCCCTCAGCGACACGAGCCGCGAGCTGGCCGGCGCGATTGCTCTGTTGCGTGCCTGGGGAGCTCGGCAGACCGGTGACATCGAGGGACCGGTGCACGACACGTGCGGCACACCGCTGGAGACGCATCTCTACTGTCCGACGTGTGAACGACCCGTCGACGACGTCGACGTGGAAGCCGTCCGGTGGGTCTGATGGGTGTCGTGGCTCAGCGCGTCAGACGACGCTCATGATGTATGCGGTGTCCATGTACTCGCGCAGATGACACACCTGACCGTCGCGGATCTCGACGACCCATGCATACCGGTTGTGGTAGTGGTTGCCGTTGTTGAGCTCACCGTCGGCTTCGGTCTCGGCACTGACGAGATCGCCTGCGCAGAACGTTCGCTTCACTGTCACCTTTGGATCGCCGGGTGCGAACATGCCCCGCACCGGCGCGAGGAACTCGTCGATCACCGCGTCGCGACCAGATGTCAGACCGGCACCCGGTACCGCGGTCGACATCACCTCCCACGAACCCTCGGGGTGGATCAGCTTTCTCAGCGCTTCGAGATCGCCGGTGCTCAACGTGGCAAAGAACTCGTACACGAGCTTCTCGTTGTCGGTCATGCCCGCATCCTTGCCGCTGTCAGTCGTTGTGATGCAACGAAGCGTTCAGGCCGTCCCAGGCGACCGAACGTGGGATCGCCTCGACGGCTCCGCTCTGACTGTTGCGCCGGTAGAGCAGCCCCGATGCACCGCTGAGCTGGCGAGCCTTGACGACTTCGCCGTCGGGCATCTTCACCAGCGTGCCGGCCGTGACGTAGAGCCCGGCCTCGACCACACATTCATCGCCGAGGCTGATTCCGATTCCCGCCTCTGCGCCCAGCAGGCAACGTTCGCCGATGGTGATCTGGTCCTTGCCGCCACCCGAGAGCGTGCCCATGATCGACGCCCCGCCACCGATGTCGCTGCCGTCGCCGACGACGACGCCGGCGGAGATGCGTCCCTCCACCATCGATCGACCCAGCGTGCCTGCGTTGTAGTTGACGAACCCTTCGTGCATCACCGTGGTGCCCTGGGCGAGGTGTGCACCCAGGCGCACGCGGTCGGCATCGGCAATGCGAACTCCGGTCGGCACGACGTAGTCGGTCATCCGCGGGAACTTGTCGAGCCCATGCACGGTGAGGACCCTTCCGGCGCCGCGTTCACGCCATCGAACCTCGTCGACCTGGTCGACGGCAACAGGGCCGAGGTTCGTCCACGCGACGTTGGTCAACAGCCCGAACACTCCGTCGACGTTGATGGAACGCGGCGCACACAACCTGTTGGACAGCAGGTGCAATCGCAGGTACACATCGCCCGGCGATGCCGGCGCCGCATCGAGATCGATCGTGATCTCCACGGCACGCACGTCGACGGCGCGCACCTCGTCGTGCCGTTCGGCGGAGCGGTGGTCGATCGCGCCCGGTGCCTCGGCGAGGTCACCGAGGCCGAGCTCGGGGTACCACGAATCGAGTAGGGAACCATCAGCGCCGATCGTCGCCAGACCGCGACCCCAAGCCATCCGGTTGCTCGACGCGGCCACTACATCACCTCTGGACGCAGCGTGGGGAACAAGATGATCTCCTTGATCGAATGAACGCCGGCGATCAGCATCGCCACGCGGTCCATTCCGATTCCGAGGCCGCCGGTGGGTGGCATGCCGTACTCGAGCGCGCGGAGGTAGTCCTCGTCGACCGTGCCCGCCTCGACGTTGCCGGCTTGGCGCGCCTTCGCCTCGTCCTCGAATCGGGCCCGCTGCTCGACGGGATCGTTCAGCTCGCTGTAGCCGTTCGCCAACTCGCGGCCGAGAACGAACAGCTCGAATCGTTCGGTGAGGAACGGGTCGTTGCGATCGGTCCTGGCCAGCGGCGAGATCTCCACGGGGTGACCGGTGACGAAGGTGGGCCTCATCAACGCAGACTCTGCGGTTGCCTCGAACAGCTCTTCGATGATCTTTCCGCTGCCCCATGCCTCGTCGTACGCGACACCATGCTTGTCGGCCAGGGTGCGGAGCGTGTCGACGGGCATCGATGGGTGCACCTCGGTGCCGATCGCCTCGCTGATGAGATCGATCATGCGGGCCCGGCGCCAGGGCTGGTCGAGATCCACCTGCTGGTCGCCGATCGTCACCACTGAGGAGCCGGTGGCGTCAATCGCCGCCTGGGTGATCAATCGCTCGGTGATGTCGATCATCTCGGAGTAATCGGCGAACGCCTGGTAGAGCTCCATCATCGTGAACTCGGGGTTGTGGCGCGTGGAGATGCCCTCGTTGCGAAAGATCCGACCGATCTCGAACACGCGATCCATGCCGCCGACGATCAGTCGCTTGAGGTGCAACTCGAGGGCGATGCGCAGGTAGAGCTGCATGTCGAGTGTGTTGTGGTAGGTGATGAACGGCCGGGCGTGGGCGCCTCCCGCCTCGACGTGGAGCACCGGTGTCTCGACCTCGATGAAACCGTCCGACTGCAAGGTGCGCCGGAAGCTGGCAACGATCTCGTGGCGGATCCGGAACGCGCGACGCGCTTCTTCGTTGACGATCAGATCGGCGTAGCGCTGGCGGAACCGGGTGTCGGGGTCGGTGAGCCCGTGCCACTTGTCGGGCATCGGTCGCAGGGCCTTCGACAGCAGCTCCGCACGTTCGACCTTGACGCTGAGCTCACCGTTGCGGGTGGTCATCACGGTGCCCTCGACACCCAGCCAGTCGCCGAGATCGAGCTCGCCGAAAGCGGCGAAGCCCTCGTCACCGATCACGGCCTTGGAAACGAACAACTGCACTTCGCCGCTGCGGTCGACCAAGGTGGCGAAGATCAACTTGCCCTGTGTGCGTCGCAGCAGCATGCGCCCGGCAACCGCGACCTGCTGATCGGTCTCCGTGCCCGGAGCGAGATCGCCATGGGCCGTACGCAGCTGTTCGAGGGTGTGCGAGCGATCGAACCGGTACGGATACGGGTTGGTGCCGGCGTCACGAAGTGCCTGCAGCTTGTCGAGTCGCTTGGCTTTCTCGGCCACCAACCCGCTGCCGATGGGGTCTTGCTCGACGTCGGGTTCCTCGTGACTCACAGGGGCAAGACCGTATCGCCTCGACGGAGCCGACCGCGAGCCGTTTCACGCTCAGTGGTAGGTTGGCGACCTCATGGCGCGAGGACGATGGAAACGAACCGTGGGCGCTCTGATCGTCGCTTCGGCGATGTGGGCGGCGATTCCCGGCGAAGCCGCAAGCCCTGAGATCGCGATCGACGGCGCAGCCACCGGCGGTGCTCCCGCTGTCAACATCACTGCGCCCGGCGATCTCGTGTCGATCTACAACTTCGGCCCGTTGCAGAGCGCGGTCGCCGACGCCGCCATCAGCGCTGCCGTCGAAGCGGGCGGCTGGGGTGTTCTCGGGCGCGGCTTCGGCATCGGGCTGGTGCGCGTGACGCGCGCCGGTGTACCCGTGCATCAAGCTCCCGGGCCGTTGGGATCGTGGTACTTCCCGGTGTCGGTCACCGCCTTGCCCCTCGATTCGATCGGCGTGGCGATGGGCCGCGACGTCTCGTCGATCATCAGCGCGGGCATGGTCGTCATGAGCGAGACCTCGGCCGGGGTCGACAACGCGCAGGCCGGCGACGTCCTCGACCTTGTCGCCGCCGACGGATCGATCGTGCAGTTCATCGTCGGACGGGTTGCGCCCGACGGCGAGGTGGGCGGGGCTGAGATCGTGATGTCCACCGCGCAGGCCGACGACCTGGGCGCGACGCTGCCGACCAGCGTTCTCATCTACGGCCAGTTCGAACGTTCCCGGCTCGACGCGGCGCTCACCGCGCGCGGCCTCAGCACCGATCCGAAGATCCGTGTGCGACGGTCGTGGGACCCGCCTGATCCGGACGGCACGATCGGTCTGGCGAGGACCAAGAAGCTGCTCGGCGAGTTCGCCTATCACGTCACCGCGAGTGACGGTGTTGTCGTCGACGACACTTGGCGCGCTGCGTACATCCCGAATCGCGAGCCGTATCCGACGGGCATCGTCGCCGCGTGCAACAACACGATCAAAGGGGATCTGGCTGCGGCCCTGCAGGAAGTCGTCGACAGCGGCCTCGCAGGGTTGATCGACGTCAACAACGCGAACACCTACGGAGGCTGTTTCGGGCCGCGGTTCTCGCGGATCGTCGGCACCCAGTTGGGTACCTTGTCACGGCACACGTGGGGGCAGGCCCTCGATACCAACACCGTTGCCAACTGCCAGGGCTGCGTGCCCAAGATGGATTGTCGGATCGTGCGGATCTTCCGCAAGCACAACTTCGCGTGGGGTGGCAACTTCTTGTTCCCCGACGGCATGCACTTCGAGTGGGTCGGTGAGCCGCGGAACACCTATCAATACCCGTCGCGGTACTGCCCCAACGTGCCGAGCGGAGGGATCGAGTCGTTACCCGCTCAATCTGGGGGGAACGCGCGCGACAGTCGAGCAGTGCTGTTTGCCGACGATGGCTGGGCGCCCTCCGACGACTGAGCGCCGCTAGCCTTCCCTTTCGGTGGCAACTCGATTCGTGATCATCGGCGGCGGGCCGGCCGGCAACACCGCGGCCACCTACGCGGCGCGACTCGGGGCAGAGGTGACGATGATCGAGCGCGACGTCGTCGGCGGCGCGGCGCACCTGTGGGATTGCATCCCGTCGAAGACGATGATCGCCACCGGTGGGGCGATGAGCTTCTCGCGCAGGATCCACGGGATGGGTCTCGAGCAGCAGGAAGCCGAGGTCGACATCCTCGCGTTGACGAACCGGATCGAAGGGATCAAGAACCGTCTGCAGCAGGGAACCACGAGGCTGCTCGACAGCCAAGGAGTGCAGATGCTCCACGGCACGGCCCAACTGCTCAGCGATCACGAAGTGCAAGTGACGACCGCCGAGGGAACTCGAGTGATCGCGGCCGATGCCGTGTTGATCGCCACGGGGTCGCGGCCGCGGGTGCCCGATTGGTGCACGACCGACGGCGAACGCATCCTCACCACACGCGACTGCTATCCACCGTCGATCTTCCCCGAGAGCATCACCGTCATCGGATCCGGCGTGACGGGTGTCGAATTCGTTCACATGTTCAGCAGCTTCGGCGCCAAGGTCACACTGGTCGTCAGCCGTCAACAGGTGCTTCCGCAGAAGGACCCCGAAGTGGCGGCGGTGCTCGAAGACGACTTCCTCCAGCGTGGGGTGCACCTGCTGAAGGGCGCCAGGGCGACGTCGATCGAGCGCGAGGGTGATGCGGTCGTGGTGCGCTGCGACGACGGTCGTGTCGTCCACAGTTCGCATGCCGTGCTGGCCATCGGGTCGATACCCAACAGCGATGGGCTCGGCCTCGATGCAGCCGGAGTCGACATCGATTCCGGCGGGTTCGTAACGATCAATCGACACTGCCAGAGCAACGTTTCGCACATCTACGCCGCCGGCGACGTCAGCGGCAAGCTGCCGCTCAGCAGTGTTGCCGCAATGCAGGGCCGCAAAGTCGCCGAACACGTGATGGGGCTGCAGAAGGTTGCCCATCGCCATCTCGACTACGACAAGGCAGCCAGCGCGATCTTCACCGAACCTGAGATCGCCGACGTCGGTCTTGCCGAGGCAGAGGCGTTCGCCGTCGGACGCAAGATCCGCGTGACGAAGGTGCCGTTCAGCGCGACTCCGAAGGCGTTGATCAACAACGACTTTCGCGGCTTCGTCAAGATCATCAGCGATCCCGCCACGGGCGTGGTGCTCGGTGGCTCGATCGTCGGGCGCCACGCGGCAGAGCTCATCAGCGTGATCGCCCTCGCCGTCACGGCGAACCTGAAGGTCACCGACATCGTCGAGAGCCTTCTGGTTCACCCCGCTCTGGCCGAGGCACTCGCCGAAGCGGCGGAGTGATGTTTCCTGCCGGCGACGAAGTCGCTCAGCCAGCCGTTCCAGCAGGCCTGACGCTGGCCCCGATCAGTCGCCGTGTCGCTGGTTTGATCATCGACCAACTCATCGTCGCGTTCCCAGTGGCGATCGTTGCCCTCGCCCTCGGATACACGCCGACCAACACGATCACCTCTCGGTCGTTGCTCTTCTTCAACATCGCGTTGACCGCAGTGTTGTTCGTCTACCAGACCCTCATGATCGGCCGTCTCGGTCGAACCGTCGGCAAGATCGCACTGGGTACACGAGTCGTTCGTCTCACCGATGGACGCCGCCCCGATTGGTCGCAATCAGCAATGCGCTCCCTGGTGCCGCTCGCCCTCGAGGCCATTCCCCGCATCGGCGTGTTCCTGTGGCTGATGGTCTATTCGGTGGCCATGTGGAACCCCCTGCGCCAAGGTCTGCACGACAGGGCGGCGGGAACCTTGGTGGTGCGCCACACGTTGTTGGACACTGCACCCGACGCCCACACCTAGTCATCCTCACGCCCGCGGCGAGGTCACAGGGGACGTTGCAGATGCTGGTTGAGTCGCGCTGCTTGGCGCGTCTGATGGTCGCGTTCTGCGAGGTTGGGTGCGTTGCGAGCTGCACTGGCACAGAGGCGGGCAGCGAGTTCGAGATCGCCGTTCTTCTCGTGCAGGTACGCGGCGACTGCTTCGCGTCGGGGGACGTGTTCGTCGACCTCGGCCAGTGCTGCCAGTCCGGCGGGCGCAGCAACAGGTACTTGGCCATGGTGTGCTCCTTGTGTGACGCCGGCCCTGCCGGCTGGATGCACCCCTGGGACGGAGCAGGCCCTGAATTCTCGACATGTCGTCGGAAGTTCGGCACGAAGGCTAGTGCGGCAAGTACCGGTCGCCCAGAGCAGTGATGGTGGACCGAGGGAGCGTGCCTGTGGTGAGCAGGTGCTCGAGGGTCATCGTGGCGAAGGTGGTGGTGTCGGCGAGCATGGCGCGGTAACGGGTGCAGGCGTCGACGACGTCGGAGTTCCCGGCAGGGTGCACGACGAGGTACCGACCCCACGAGAAGTTGTCGGTGGGGTGCTGCAGCATGGAGAGCAGCAGGAGATGCTCGATCCACATCACGCACAGGTCGCCACGCCCCTTCAGTGCGTCGATCGCGCCGGGAGCGAACACCCGGGAGCGTTCGGCGACCTCGCCGTAGCGGCCGAGGTTCTCGGTTCGTGGTGTTCCGGAGTGGTTGCGTTCGTGGTACTTGACGTCGACGGCAACCAGGCCACGGCTGCCGTCGGCGAGGTCGAGGATGAACACGGTGGCGAAAGAGCGCAGGCTGTTGATGTATTGCGGGTCGAACCAGCCGGGTGAGTGAGCGAAGCGCATCTCGACGACACGGCCGGGCGCGTCGGGAAACCAACCGTGCACTGCGCGATCGGCCAGGGTAAGGTCCGCAGCGAGGTCGCCGAACAGGTTGAACGACAGTGCCATCGACGACAACAGGTCGGCCCACAGCCGTTGGTGGTCGAGACTCTGACGTGGCTCGATGTACGCCGTGCGGGCCCTAACCGCGTCCAACGCCGCCGGCGTGAGGAAGCTCGCGCCGGCGTCGCGGGCGTAGCCGAGCGGAAGTCGGCTGCCCACCTTCCGGACGCGCCTGTCGCCGGGTTTCGGGACGATTGGTTGGGTGCCGATCGGATGCTTGTTGGCTTCACGCCAGCGAGCTTGGTGGTAGCGGGCCTCACACCGGAACGCGGTCATCGCCGGCCGGCCGGGGATCTGATCGTCGGCCTCCCAGCAGAACGCGGCTCGAAGTTCCTTCTCGGTTGGTGATGCCATCGATGGTCCGGCCTGCTAAGCGGGCTCGGAGATGACGACCACGATGTCGCCGGCTCCGACGGTGTCGCCGGCGGCAACTCGGATCTCGCTGATGATGCCGACGCGGTCGGCGCCGATCTGGTTCTCCATCTTCATTGCTTCGAGGACGACGACGGCCTGACCGACCTCGACGACTTGCCCGATCTCGACGAGCACCTTGACGATGGTGCCCTGCATCGGAACCTCGACGTTGCCCGTACCGCCGGCCGCGACACCACTGCCGCTCGACGATCGCCGGGGCTTCTTGGCAGCCCTGGCCGGTCCCGCTACGACAGCGGGCGCTTCGGGTACCCACAGCGTGACGTCGAAGCGCTTGCCGTTGACCTCGACCGTTGTCGTTCGCTTCACCAACGGTTCGGCGTCGTCATCGACTGGAGCGGTCGGCTTGACCGAGACGATGCCGGACAGGTCGAGCTTCTCTTCGACCCATTTCGTGGAATGCGTCATCGCCTGGAAGTCGGGATGACCGAGGATGGCGATGTCGGCAGGAATCGTGGTGGCCACACCTTCGACGACCAGTTCCTCGAGCGCGTTGATGGTGCGGGCAATTGCCGTGGGTCGATCCTTTCCCCACACGATGAGCTTGCCGATCAGGTTGTCGTAGTACTGGCTGATGGTGTCGCCGGATTCGTACCCGGCATCGAAGCGGATGCCGAACCCGTCGGGAGTGACCAGCTTGGAGATGGTGCCAGGCGACGGCAGGAACTTCCCGGCCGCTGGATCCTCGGCGTTGATGCGCACCTCGATGGCATGACCGTGCCGGCGTGCCGCGACCTCCTGTTGAGTCATCGGCAGTGGTTCTCCGCTGGCTACCCGGATCTGCCATTCGACGAGATCGATGCCGGTGATGACCTCGGTGACCGGATGCTCGACCTGGAGCCGGGTGTTCATCTCCAAGAAGAAGAAGTCACCCTCCTGGTAGATGAACTCGACGGTGCCGGCGTTGTAGTAGCCGACTGCCTTGGCTGCCTTGATGGCCGCCTGACCCATGGCCTCTTCGACGCCGGGACCGAGGTCGTGGGCCGGAGCTTCTTCGATCAGCTTCTGATGACGACGTTGTGCCGAGCAGTCGCGGGTGCTGATCCATACGACATCGCCCTGCTGATCGCCGACGATCTGCACCTCTACGTGACGCGGCCACGTGAGATATCGCTCGAGGTAGATCTCGTCGCGACCGAAGAAGGCCTTCGACTCGCGCTTGGCGCTCTCCATGGCGTCTTGCACCGCGGCGGCCTCGCGCACGACCTTCATGCCGCGGCCACCACCGCCAAAGGCAGCCTTGATGGCCAGCGGATAGCCGTGCTCGGCTCCGAACGCAAGGATCTCGTCGACGGATGTGACGAACTCGGTGGTACCCGGAACGATCGGGGCACCTCCCCGCAGAGCGGCGCGACGTGAGCTGACCTTGTCGCCCATCTCGTCGATTGCGGACGGCGGTGGACCGATGAACGTGACCCCTTTGGCGGTGATCGCCCTGGCGAAGTCGGCGTTCTCGCTGAAGAAGCCGTAGCCAGGGTGCACGCCATCGGCCTCACTGTCATCGATCGCTTTGAGGATGGCCTCCGTGTTCAGGTAGCTCTCTGCTGCACTCTGACCACCGAGTGCGTAGGCCTCGTCGGCGAGTCGCACGTACAGGGCGTTGCGGTCGAGCTCGCTGTACACCGCAACCGTCTTGATGCCGAGATCGCGAGCCGCGCGAATGACCCTGACGGCGATCTCCCCGCGGTTGGCGATCAGGATCTTGGTGAGCACGAGTGACAATCTTGGTCGATGACCACACCTCGCGCCATTTGGCAGATCGAGATCGTCGATGAGACGGGCAGCACCAACACGGATCTCCTGAGTGCCGCGGCATCAGGCGCGTCCGACCGGAGCGTCCTCATGGCCAGGAATCAGACAGCAGGACGAGGACGCCTGGACCGCACGTGGGTCGCGCCTGCAGGCTCCAATCTGTTGGTGTCGCTCCTGTTCCGGGAGGTACCCGACCAGCCGCACGAGCTGACTCGCAGGGTGGCGATGGCCGCTGTTGCGGCATGCCAATCGATCGCCGGCGTGACGCCAACCCTGAAGTGGCCCAACGATCTCTTGCTCGGCGGGCGCAAGCTGGCCGGCGTGCTGGCCCAAGCCGGTGGCAGCGGGCCCGATTACGTCGTCGTCGGCATCGGGGTCAACGTGCGGTGGGCGCCCGACGACGCGGCGAGGCTCGGCCAGGAGTACGACCCGGTCGACGTGCTCGACGCGATGTTGCGGGCCTACGACGAGCTGCCGGCCGACATCAGCGGCCCGTACCGTGCTGCATTGTCGACGCTCGGTCAGTCGGTGCGTGTCGAGCTGGCTGACTCGACCGTCGAAGGCAGGGCCCTCGACGTGCTGGCCGATGGTCGCTTGGTGGTGCTCGACGAATGCGGGATCACCCATCGCTTCGACACCGGCGACGTCGTTCATCTCCGTGAGACGGCGTCTTGATGCGGTGTCGCATCGGCTGAGACGCCTGAGCACCTGCGCCGAGACAATCTGGGCGCCAATGTTCGCTCACCGCCGCACTTGGGCTGAGCACTCTGGCACCCAGATCGTCGAGCATCGCCGGGAAGCACGCACCGATCCGCCGATCGGTTCGTGCCTGGCCACTGCGCGCATTCGAGGACGTGAGTGGTGATCGCAGTGCTCACCGGTCCAGGGCTGCTGGTCTGACGGTCGACAACAGGCTGTCGACTGTCGAGGGGTAGACGGGTGCCCGGCGTGCGCCGCGGCACCCCGCTACCCTCGCAGCGTGCTGGTCCCCGACGTTGTGCCGCGATCGCGCCGTCGCAGATTGCCCAGCCTGCTGGCCATGACTGCGCTGGTGGGCGTGCTCGGAGCCACCGGTGTGCTGATCGCCGCACGCAAGACCATCGATTCGGTCACTCGTGTTCCGGGTGTCGCCGGGACCCTCAGTCCATCGACGGCGTCGATCGAGAACTTCCTCCTCATCGGCTCTGACAGCAGAGCCGGAATCGACCCAAATGCACCAGACGTCGCGGCAACAGGAACGGAGGCTGACGTCTCCGGCCACCGCAGCGACACGATCATGATCCTGAGGCGCGACCGAAGAACGGGAGATGCCGCGCTGCTCTCGATTCCCCGCGACCTGTGGGTGCAAGTGCCGGGTCACGATGGCAAGCGCCGGATCAACTCGGCGTTCAACGATGGGCCTGAGGTGCTCGTGCAGACCCTCCAGAACGAGCTCGGCCTTCCGATCCATCACTACTTGGAGATCGACTTCGGCGGCTTCGAGTCGCTGGTCGACGCGTTGGGCGGGGTGCAGATCTGTGTCGACTTCGCCACCCGCGATGTGAGCACAGGCCTCAACATCACCGAACCGGGCTGTCACGTCCTCGGTGGCGTGCAGGCGTTGGCCTACGCCCGGAGCCGTCACTACGAGGAGTACCGAAACGACAAGTGGCACGAGGATCCGGCGTCCGACTTCGGCCGTACGAAGCGCCAACAGAAGTTCGTCAACCTTGCGCTGCAGACGGCGCTCGACCGGATCAAGGTCGATCCGTTCGCGGCCGGCCGGCTGATCACGGCGATCGGTTCGTCGCTGCGCGTCGACGACGAACTCGACCCGTTGTCGGCTGCCGCGTCGTTACGTTCGGCCGTCGACGCCGGCATCGCCACCTACTCATTGCCCGTCGTCGGCAAGACGATCGGCGGCAATGCGGTGCTGTTGCTCGGCGACGGTTCCGACGCGGTGCTGGCGTACTTCCGGGGCGAAGGTCCGGCGCCGGCAGCGAACGCCTAGCTCGGCCAGCCATACTATGCGACAGTCATGAAGGCTCTCATCCTCGCCGGCGGTGCCGGCACGCGGCTCCGCCCGATCACCCACACCAGTGCCAAGCAGCTCGTTCCCGTGGCGAACAAGCCGATTCTCTTCTACGGGATCGAAGCAATGGTGGCCGCGGGCATCACCGAGATCGGGATCATCGTCGGCGACACGCGGGCCGAGGTGATGGCCGCGCTCGGCGACGGGTCGCGCTTCGGTGCTTCCTTCACGTTCATCCCACAGGACGCCCCGTTGGGCCTCGCCCACTGCGTGCTCATCGCCGCCGACTTCCTCGGTGACGACGACTTCGTCATGTATCTCGGCGACAACCTGCTCGAACAAGATCTCGGCGCATTCGTGCACGCCTTCGAGGCGGCGCGGACGGGCACCGACGCACCCACGGCGCAGATCCTGCTCAAGCAAGTGCCCGATCCGCAACGGTTCGGGATCGCCGAGCTCGACGGTGACGGCAACGTCGTTCGGCTCGTCGAGAAGCCGGCCGACCCACCCAGCGATCTCGCCCTCGTCGGTGTGTACCTCTTCGATCGCACCATCAACGAAGCAGTGCGGGCGATCGCGCCGTCGCCGCGCGGCGAGCTGGAGATCACCGATGCCATCCAGTGGCTCGTCGATCAGGGCAAGCGGGTTCGCTGCGAGCTACTGACCGGCTGGTGGATCGATACGGGCAAGCTGACGCCACTGCTCGAGGCCAACAGGCTCCTGCTGGAGAAGATCGAGACGCGGATCGACGGCAAGGTCGACGACAGCTCGACGGTCGATGGCCGGGTGGTGATCGAAGCAGGTGCCACGGTGACCAATTCGACCCTGCGCGGCCCACTGGTGATCGGCTCAGGGGCCCGCGTCGCCGACAGCTTCGTAGGGCCGTTCACCGCGATCGGTGACGGGTGCGAGATCGTCAACAGCGAGGTCGAGCACTCCGTGGTGATGGAGCGCAGCAGGGTGATCGACATCCAGCGCCTCGAAGACAGCCTCATCGGCAAGGAGGCCTTGGTGTGCCGGTCGCATCTGCGCCCACGTGCCTTGCGCTTGATGATCGGCGATCATTGTCAGATCGATGTCGAGTGAGACAGGCCCAACGGTGAGCGAGGAAATCCAATGCCCAAGGTGACCGCCAGCGACAAGATCGAGGGTGTCTGGATCGTTGAACCGTCGATCCATGGCGATCAACGTGGCATGTTCATCGAGACGTACCGTCGCGAATGGTTTCCCAATGGTCGGGAGATGGTGCAGGGCAACCGCGCCAATCGTCAGATGGGTTCGCTCGTTGGCCTGCACTATCACCTTCATCAGGCCGACTACTGGTACGTGCCCTTCGGTGACGCTCGCGTCGTGCTGCACGATCTGCGTGAGGGTGGTCCCACCGACGGATCGACGCTCGAGCTCGATCTCAGCGGCGAGAACCACCTGGGTGTGTTCATCCCGCCGGGTGTGGCTCACGGCTTCTCGGCGCTCACCGACATGGTCATCACGTATCTCGTCGATGGTTACTACAACCCGGCCGACGAGCTCGGCGTGCTGTGGAACGATCCCGCGATCGGCGCCGACTGGGGCGTGACCGAGCCGATCCTTTCGGCACGCGATCAGAACAATCCGCTCCGCTGCGATCTACCGGCGGGCCGTCGCCCGTACTTTCCGATGCGAGGTTGAGATGAAGCTGTTCATCACTGGTGCTGCCGGATTCATCGGGTCGAACTACGTCCGCTGGTTGCAGGCCAACACCGACGACGAGGTGACGATCTACGACGCGCTCACCTATGCCGGCAACCTGGCGAGCATCCGCGATGTTCTCGACGATCGGCGGTTCACGTTCGTGCACGCCGACATCTGCGACGAGGACGACGTGCTGAACTCGATGGACGGGCACGACGCCGTCGTGCACTTCGCCGCCGAGACGCACGTCGATCGGTCGATCCAAGACGGCTTCTCGTTCGTGCGCACCAACTGCTTCGGCACCAACGTGTTGTGCGACGTTGCCCGGCGCGTGGGCGTCGAGCGCTTCCTGCACATCTCCACCGACGAGGTCTACGGCTCGATCGAGACCGGCTCGTTCAGCGAGACCGATGCGCTGACGCCGAGGTCGCCGTATTCGGCAGCGAAGGCCGGCAGCGATCTCATCGCCCTGAGCTACTACACCACCCACGCTCTTCCGGTGCTGGTGACGCGCTGCTCCAACAACTTCGGTCCGTACCAGTTCCCCGAGAAGGTGATTCCGTTGTTCACCACCAACCTTCTGGATGGCAAGCCCGTGCCGCTGTACGGCGATGGCGGCAACGTGCGCGACTGGATACACGTCCATGATCACAACACCGCGGCCGACCTGGTGTTGAGGTCGGGTGAGGTGGGGCAGATCTACAACATCGGTGCCGGCAACGAGATCACCAACAGAGAGCTCACCCATCGGCTGCTCGAGCTCACCGGTCGCGACGAGAGCTTCATCACGCCGGTCACCGACCGACTCGGACACGATCGTCGCTACTCGATCACCCACGACAAGGTCAGCGCGCTCGGGTGGAAGACGGAACACAACCTTGTCGATGGGCTCGCCACGACCGTGCAGTGGTACCGCGACAACCGCGCATGGTGGGAGCCGCTGAAAGCCAGGGCCGGCTTCTAGATGCGGGTCCTGATCACTGGCGCGAACGGCCAGCTCGGTGTGGATCTGGTGGCCTCGTGCGAGCAAGCCGGCGACGAGGTGTTCGCCACTGACCGCGCCGTGCTCGACATCTCCGACCGCGACGCTGTGCATGGAGCCATCTCGATGCTGCGACCCGACGCGGTCGTCAACTGCGCCGCTTGGACCGCCGTCGACGCATGCGAAGGTGATCCCGATCGGGCACTGGCCCTCAACGGACTGGCGGTGCGCTGGCTTGCCGAAGCATGCGAACGTGCCGGAGCCCGACTCGTGCAACTCAGCACCGACTACGTGTTCGACGGGTCACTCAACCGCCCGTACCAGGAATGCGATGACACTTCGCCGCAGAGCGTGTACGGAGTCACGAAGCTGATGGGCGAACGTGAGGCGATGGCACTCGGAACATCGGCGATCGTCGTGCGCACCTCGTGGCTGTGCGGGCAGAACGGCAGCAACATGGTGCGCACGATCATGCGCCTGGCCGGCCGGCAGCCGCAGCTCGCGTTCGTCGACGACCAGATCGGTCATCCGACGTTCACTGCCGATCTGGCGCCGATGATCCGACGCCTTGCTGTCGACCGGCGAAGCGGTGTGCACCACGTGACGAATCAAACGCCGACAAGTTGGTACGGCTTTGCCTGCGACGTGGTGGCGGCGATGGGCAAAGACCCGAGCATGGTGCGTCCGATCTCGACCGCCGAGCTGCAGCCACCGCGCCCCGCGATACGCCCCGCCAACAGTGTGCTCGACAATGCCGTGCTGCGTGCCGCAGGGCTTCCAGCGTTGCGCGACTTTCACGGACCCCTCCTCGAGACAGTGCTCGCCCTGTCGTGAGCGCGCATCTGCAGGAGCCGGTCGGGAGTGCAGTGAGCGTCCGCGTGATGCGAGACGACGAGTTCGGTGCCGTGCGCGAACTGTCGATCGCCGCGTTCGGTGACAATCAAGAGATCGGCACGCTGCTCGACGAGCTCAGGTCGTCGTGGGCGTGGGACGCGTCGCTCTCGTTCGTTGCCGAACTCGACGGGAGCGTTGTCGGACATGTGCTCTACACGCACGCCATCCTCGACAGCCCGAGCCGCCTCGTCGACGTGCTCGTGCTGAGCCCCATCGGTGTCCAACCAGCTCTGCAACGAAGAGGTGTCGGTGGCCGGCTCGTCACCGACAGCTTGAAGAGCTTGAGTGATCGAACCGAGCCGCTCGTCTTCCTCGAGGGACATCCGACGTACTACCCGAGGTTCGGATTCGATCGGGCCAGTGCTCTTGGTTTCACCGCGCCTTCGCGCCGGATCCCCGACGACGCGTTCATGGTGTATCGGCTCCCGACGCATCAACCGTGGATGACGGGCACGCTCGTGTATCCCGATGCTTTCTGGAGGGCAGACGCTGTGGGGCTGCGCTGAGCCACCGGGCCACCGGGGATCGATCGTCGCTCCTGGGACGTTCTGTTATCGTTCGGCCCCGAAGGACCGGGGCCATGGGGGGTCCGTCCTCGGAAGGGGAATCGCATGTCATTCGAGGTAGACGCTCCGAAACTTGCTGGCGGACAGCTCAGCACCGTCGACTGTGTCGCCCAATCGTTGGCGGTCGGGCCGGTCTTCTCCGGTGGTGTGCTGGGTGGCCTGCTCGCCTTCGTCCTGGCGCCGGGCGCCGGGCCGTTCGTGATCTTGCTGACGACGGTCGGCGTGCTCGGCATCGGCTGGACGCTCAGCGAGTTCGCCAAGAGGTACAGCGGTTCCGGAACCGTCTACGAGTTCATCGCCCATTCGCTCGGCAAGCGCACGGCGGCCTTCTGCGCGGGCGTCTACCACTTGGCCGCGATCGCCCTCGCAGGCCCCGGCATCGCCATCATCGGCGGCCTGTGGGCGCGAACGTTCTTCAACGATCACATGGGCCTCGACATGGCGTGGTGGATCTGGGCGATGATCATCGCTGCGCTGATGTACGGCGCCAACGTCATGGGTGTGAAGATCTCCGTGAAGGCCCAACTCGTGTTGATCGTGTTGTCGATCATCCCGTTCCTCGTGCTGGCGGTCAAAGTCATCGCCGACGGCGGCTCGACTGGCAACAGCCTGAAGTCGTTCAACCCCAGCAACGTTGCCGAAGGCGGATCGGTGTTCAAAGGTCTGCTGTTCGCCATCCTCATGTTCATCGGCTTCGAACTTGCTGCGGCGCTCGGGGAGGAGTCGAAGGATCCGCAGCGTTCCATCCCCAAGGCGGTGGTCGCGACGATCCTGATCGTCGGTGCGTTCTACTTGATCACTCAGTACACGCTGGCAATCGGAGCAACCGACACGGCCTCCGACTTCGCGCCGATGGCCGATCTCTATCTCAACAGGTTCTTTGCCGTGTGGATCGACCTCGCCATCCTTCTCGACATCCTCGCTGTCGGCATCGGGTTCCAACTTGCCGCGGCTCGCGGGTTGTTCACGCTGTCTCGCGATGGGTTGTTGCCCCGCCAGCTGTCCAAGCTCAACGCCAGGTCGCTGCCGTCAATGGCCAGTCTCGTGATCCTCGTCGTCACCGTCGTCTCGACGATCATCGCACTGGCCAACTACGGGACGGATCTGATCGATCCCGCCGGACCGGTCGCGTTCTTCAACACCGAGGTGTTCAACGCCTTCCTGATCGCGTCGCGCCTCGGCGGCTTCCTGATCAGCGTCGTCTACATCCTGCTCTGCGTCGCCGCCATCAAGAACTTTGCGATGCGCAAGCCGCTCGATCTCATCGCTGCGGTCGTCGGCCTGGCGACCGTGGTGTTGGCGGTCTACTCGCAGTTCTGGAAGGAGACGGCTCCGGTCGGGTCCGAGCTCTGGGGTCGACACCTGTCGTTGATCCTGCTGGCGATCGCCTTGATCTGGGCGCTGGCGAGCAAGAAGGAGTCGATCGACAAGGTCGGCCAACACACGGTGCATCACACCTGAGAGCGCGGCGATCGTACGGAAGCTAACGATCCCGTCGTTTGCTAGCGTCGCCCGCCATGGCGAACCGACGTGTCCGGGTGATGTGGTGTGATCTCAACGGGTTGTCCCACGGTCGTTATGTGCCGAGAGCTCGCCTCCACGAGCACGGTCACCACGCGGTCACGACTCTGACGATGGGGATCAACCGCGACATCATCCCGGTCGAGGGATACGGCCCCGATGTCGGGTTCGCCGATCTGGCGACGGTGCCCATCCAAGAGTCGGTGCGACCCGGTTGGGAGGTCGACACGGATGTGGCGATCGCCGACCTCGAGTACAACGACGAGCCGCTGGCGCTCTGCCCCCGCGGCGCGTTGAAGCGGGCCGTCGAGGCATGGCGATCACTCGGCTACGAGCCACAACTGGGGTTCGAGATGGAGTTCTACGTCATGCAAGCCGATGCCGCCGCGCCCGGCGGCTTCGGTCCGTTGCACATCCCGTCGCATCGCGTCTACGGAGTCGGCCTCGGTGGCGACAACACCGGATTGATGTTCGATCTGTACGACGCGGCCGAGCAGTGCGAGCTCGACCTCGAGGGGATGATGGGTGAGTTCCATCCGGGTCAGATGGAACTGAACATGCGCTACGGCCCGGCGCTCGAGTCCGCCGACCGCGCATTCATCTGCAAGGAGATGACCCGTGAGCTCGCCGCCCGCAAGGGCTACTGGATCACGTACATGGGCCGGCCGATGGCGCACCTCGTCGGCAGCGGACTGCACGTCAACCTGTCGCTCTCACCGGTGCACGGCGGCCCGAACGCCTTCGACGATCCGCAGGGTGACTACGGGTTGTCGACGCTGGCGCGGCAGTGCCTCGGAGGTGTCATCGCCCACCACGAGGGAATGGCCGCGATGTCGGCACCGCTGGTGAACAGCTACAAGCGGTTGATCCCCGGCATCATCGCCGGCTACTGGGCCAACTGGGGGCTCGACAACCGCATCAGCACCTACCGCGTGCCCTCCGAGCGCGGCGCGGCGACGAGGATCGAGAATCGCATGCCGTGCGGCAGCGCCAACCCCTACCTCGCCGCGGCCGTCATGCTCAATGCCGCGCTCCTCGGAGTCGTCGATGGTCTCGATTGCGGTGAACCGCAGGTGGGTGACGGTGACGCTGCTCCCAACACCGACCGGCACACCCCGCACGATCTCGGAGAAGCTCTTGCCGCACTGGAGGCCGACACCGTGCTGTGCGAGGCGATGGGGCCTGATCTGGTCAGGGCCTTCCTGACCATTCGCCGCGACGAGTTGGCGAAGTGGGAAGCGGCTGACGGCACGTGGGACGTCGAGGCAGTCTCGGCATGGGAGCTCGAGCAGTACTTGCCGTTCTTCTAGATCCGGTCGTCCGCACCCTCTACTGGAGCTGCCGGCTGAAGTACACCCTCCGGTAGCCCTCGGCTTCGGCGCGGTGCGTCTCGACGTATCCATGACGCGGGTAGTACACGAGGTTCGCAGTCATCTTCTCGTTGGTGTACAGACGGATCTCGTCGCAGCCGTGGCGACGAGCCTCGTCGTCAGCATCGGCCAGCAACATTTTGCCCAGGCCCATTCCCTGCGCCTCCGGCAGTACGGCGACGTTGTCGACGTACAGATGATCGGGCTCGGGCCACATCACGATCACGCCGACGATCGCGTCACCCGCCACAGCGACGCGCACGAACCCGTCATCGATCAGGCCGGCATAGTCGGCAAGCATCGGCGCCGGCGCCTTGCCGATCGCCGCGATGTGCTGCTCGTACGCGGCGTTCACACAGTCGACAACGCCGGATTCGTCGGGGGCTTTCGCTCGACGAATGCGCACGTCCGAGAGGTTCATCGAACCGGCAGATTACTGTTTCGTCGGATCCAAACCGTCGAGCAGCCGATCCAGTGCGTATTCGAACCGCTCGTCCGCCGTCCCGGGATAGAGCGAAGCTGCCAGTTCGACCGAGTGGGGGAAGATCGTTGCGTCGAGTGCGGCGTAGTGGGCTCGCCATTCGTCGTAGATCCTTGCCCGACCGGTTGGAGTCTCCGAGGCCATCGTCGAGTCGATCGCGGCTGATCCGATCGTGAGCTCGATCAGCGCATGGTAGGCCAATGCCGCTGCCTCAGCGCCGAGGCCCGCGCCGCCCAGCCGAGCGAGGATGGTCTCGGTGATCTGCAGCTCGTTGTCGTGGCGTGGGGGAGCGCCGCGCACCATGGTGGCCAGCGCCGGTTGGGCGAGATTCGCCGCCCGGATGCGGATGCAGAGCTCGCGGATGCAGTCGCGCCACGACGCCACCGGAAGGTCATCGACGACGCCGGCCAGGCAGCGGTCGCCCATGGCGCGGAGCAGCTCGTCGCGGCTGCGAAAGTGACGGTAGATCGCGGTCGGGTCGGCATCGAGCGCCTCGCCGAGCTTGCGAACCGAGAACTGCTCGTACCCATGCCGGTCGATCACATCGATCGCGGCCGACACGATCAAGTCGCGTGTGAGGCGCGCCATCAGTCGTAGAGGCGGGCCGTCGACAACCGCTCGAGGCACACCTCGGCGCTCCAGGGCAGCATCAAGGAGCCGAGGCGGGAGTCGCGGTACATCCGCTCCAACGGCAGGTGTTTGAGCATCGCCTGCCCTCCGCAGACACGGATCGCGGTGGAGGCCACTTCGGCGGCGTGTTCCATCACGGTGTACGCAGCCGACCATCCGAGCACCAGATCGCTCTCGGTGGGGTCGAGCTTCGCTTCGTCGATCGCCCGGTACAGCAGAGCGCGTGCCTGTTGGTGCCGCAGTTGCATCTGCGCCCACCCGACCTGCTTCATCGGATGATCACGCCTGGCACCTGCCGCTTGGCCGGGCAACTCCCCACGCAAGTACGCGCGGGTGGCATCGAGCACTCCACCGGTTAGACCGAGGTAGCTCGGGCACAGCGACAAGAAGAGCCACGGGTAACGCTCGGCAGCCTGGTTGTAGACGCCGGCCGGAAGCCACTCGTTCTCCGACGGCACGAAGGCATCGTCCATCAAGAGGGTTCGCGAAACCGTGCCGCGCATGCCCAACGGGTCCCAGTCGTCGACGCACGACACACCGGTTGCATCGGCCGGCACACCCAGGAATCGGATCGAGTGTTCGCCCGGAACCTGGCAGATGACGTTGTAGAAGTTTGCGGCACCCGACAAGGACGCAAAGATCTTCCGACCCGAGACTCGCCACCCGTTCTCGACGGGTCGAGCACGCGTCGCCACACCGGCCGTGGCTCCTGGCGCAAGACCTTCGGAGAACGGCTGGCTGTGGATGCGTCCGTCCTCGACGACGCCGCGGAACATCTCTGTGCGGATGCGCTCGTGCGCGGTTCGTTCGTCGTCACACATCGTCAGCGCATCGGCCACCTCCCCGCACCACAGCATGGTCGCGTTGTGCATGTTGAACGTCAGCGCCGTCGCCCCGCAGTAGCGGCCGATCTCCTCGCTGACCCTGACGTAGTCGGCGTACGTTGCGCCGATCCCGCCGTAGGCCTCGGGAACGCACAGGGCGAGGAGTCCGAGACGGCGGAAGTCGGCGAAGTTCTCGAACGGGAAGCTGGCCTCGCGGTCGTAGCGCACCGCTCGTTCAGTGAGCACGGGCCCGAGCGAGCGAACCCGTTGGACCAACTCGTTGCGATCGACGGTCATCGCGCCCATTCTGGAGGCCAGCTCAGGTAGATGTCAACAGCGTTGACAAGTGCCCGTGAGCAGGGAAGACTGTTCGGGTGTCTCCCGCAGTCGACGTGAACGGCGCACGCTTCGCCTGGCGCGAGTCGGGCGAAGGCAGTGCACTGGTGCTCTTGCACGGGCTCGGTGGAAGCCGCCTCTCGTGGGAGCCTCAGCTGGAGGGCCTGGCCGGCGAGCACCGCGTGGTGGCGTGGGACATGCCCGGGTATGGCGCCTCACGGCCGCTCGACGCCGACGTCACGTTCACCGCTCTTGCCGACTCGGTGGTCGACTTCCTCGATGCACTCGGCGCTCATGCGGTCCACCTCGGCGGCATATCGTTCGGTGGGATGATCGCCCAGTACGTCGCAGCCCGGTATCCGCGTCGGGTCCTGAGTCTCGCGTTGCTCTCGACGAGCCCGGTGTTCGGTCTCGACGGCACCAAGCCCGACGAGTGGAGAGCCGCCCGGCTGGCCCCGCTCGACGCCGGTCGCGAGCCGGTCGATTTCGCCGATGATGTTCTCCGCTCGATTGCCGGTCCACACATCTCCGCGAGCGCGATCGAACAACAGCGCACCGCCATGTCGCGGGTCACGGGCCGCGCTCTGAGGGCATCGATCGACTGCCTCGTCACCCACGACAGCACCGCGTTGCTATCGGCGATCACGGTGCCGACCGTGTGCATGGTCGGCGATCTCGACGAGGAGACGCCCGTTGCCTACGGGTTCGCCCTGGCCGACCTGATCCCCAACGCGCGGTTGGCGGTCATCCCCTTGGCGGGACACCTGCTCAACGCCGAAGCCCCGGAAGCCGTGAACCAGTTGCTCGACGAACTGATGGAGTCGGCGTGAGTGAGTGGCGGTACATCCAGGCGTTCGCCGAGCACTTCGCCCGTTGCGGTCTGGTCGATGGCGAGCTCGTCGTTCTGCTCAGCGAATCACAGAGTCGCGCCGCGCTGGTCGAGACTGCGCGCCTTGCCGCGCAGTCACTCGGTGGGCGCGTCGTCGATGTCGTCGTGCCAACGCCCACCTCGAGTCATCCGGTGCCGATCCGATCCACAGGGGCATCGCAGGCGATTGCCGGCAACACTGCTGTTGTCGCGGCGTTGTCGAACGCAGGTCTGGTGATCGACTGCACGGTCGAAGGGTTGCTGCACGCCCCCGAACTCGGCGCCATCCTTGCCGGCGGTGCGCGGGTGCTGATGATCTCCAACGAGCATCCCGACATCTTCGATCGTCTCGGCTGGGATCCTGATCTGCCGCGTCGTGTCGAGTTGGCCCATCACCGCCTGCGCAGCGCCGGTGAGATGCGCGTGACCAGCGACGAGGGAACCGATCTAACGGTGGATCTGGCGGGCGCGGTCACTGCCGGGTCCACCGGTGTGACCTCGGGACCCGGGTCGATCGCCCACTGGCCGGGCGGACTGGTCATCGCCTTTCCCGCTGCCAACACGGTGAACGGCAGGTTGATCATGGCTGCGGGCGACATCAACCTCACCTTCAACCGAGTCGTCGAGTCGCCCATCGAGCTGACGATCGCCGGCGACCACATCACCGAGATCGGCGGAAGTGGGGTCGACGCCCAGTTGTTCCGTTCGTACCTCGGCTCGTTCGGCGATCGGGCCGGCTACGCCACGAGCCACGTCGGCTGGGGCATGAACCAAGCCGCTCGCTGGGAATCGGTCGAGCTCTACGACCGGCGCGAGACCTGGGGCACCGAGGCCCGGGCGATCGCGGGCAACTTCTTGTACTCGACGGGGGCCAACGAGGTCGCCGGACGGTTCACTGCGGGTCACTTCGATCTGCCGATGCGTCATTGCACGGTGGCCGTCGACGGCAAGGTTGTCGTGCAGCGCGGTGAGCTCATCGCCGAGTTGCGCAACCCGCAGTAGGGCATGATGGGGCGGTGCGTGTCGCCTACACACTCGAACAGTGCTGGCACCGAGTACCCGGCGGTACCGGTGTTGCCGCGATGCGCGTCGCCGAGGCGATGAGCGCGCAATGCGACGTGACGTTGCTCGGCGTTGCCGGTCGCCACGCGCACGTGCCCAGCGATCCGTGGACGCCGCCGATTCCGATCTCCCACCTTCCTGTGGGTGGACCATTGCTCTACGACCTGTGGCTGCGTGGGAACTGGCCGAAAGTGGAACGGGCCACTGGTCCGATCGACGTTGCCCATGCCACCACCGTGATTCCGTGCGCCACCGACGCGCCCTTGGTGGTGACGGTTCACGATCTCGCCTTCCTGCACGACCCATCGCAGTTCACGCGCCGCGGCAACTCGATCTTCGGTCGCAGTCTCGACTGCATCCGCAAGCGCGCCGACCTCGTGCTGTGCAGCAGCCAGGCAACGATGGACGACTGCGTGACAGCCGACATCACCGCCGACCGGTTGCGTCTCGTGCCGCTCGGTGTCGAATCGGCCAGGGTCGGTACCGACGAAGTCGCCAGGGTGCGCGCCGTGTATCGCCTGCCGGAGCAGTACTTGCTGTTCGTCGGCACCGTCGAGCCTCGAAAGAACCTCCGCGGGCTGGTCGAAGCCATCTCCCGCCTCGACGATCCCCTGCCGCTGGTGGCCGCCGGCGCCGATGGCTGGGGCGACATTGCCGTGCCCACGACGGCCGACATCCGCTTCGTCGGCTTCGTACCCGCCGAAGACCTCGGCGGGCTGTACGCGGGCGCGGAGGTGTTCTGCTACCCAAGCGAGCGCGAGGGGTACGGCCTCCCCGTGCTCGAGGCGATGGTGCAGGGCACGCCGGTGGTGACGAGTGGCGGCACGGCCACCGAGGAAGCGGCCGGCGGTGCCGCAGTGCTGGTCGATGCCCGCGATCCCGACGACATCGCCAGGGGGATCACCGAGGCGCGGGCCCGCCGGGCAGCCCTGTCCGCGAGGGGCGTGGCCCGCGCCGATGCGGCGAGTTGGAGCGTGACGGCAGGGTTGACTGCCGAGGCATATCGGGAGTTGTGCTGATGCCCGACGCGGCCGTTGCCGTCAACCTTCTGTGGTGCGTGCCCGGCGATGTCGGCGGCTCGGAGGAGTACCTCGTCCGACAACTGCGCGGCCTGGCCGACGCCGAGCCGGATCTGCGGCCCGTCCTGTACGTCGTCGGCGGCTTCCCGGCGGCGCACCCCCAGCTGGCTGATCGGTTCCCCATGATCGTCGCCCGGTTCGACGGTGCCTCCCGGGCGCGACGCATCGCCGGCGAGATGGCCTGGTTCCACCACCGAGCAGCGGGAGCCGACTTGCGCCACCACGGCGGTGGCGTGGCGCCGCTCGGGGCCACCCGGCCATACCTGCTCACGATCCACGACCTCCAGTACCGAACGTTTCCCGGTCACTTCAGCCGCACCAAGCGAACCTACCTGGCGTCCATGATCGGCAGATCCGTACGGCGGGCGCGTGTGGTGACGGTTCCGAGTGAGTATGTGCGCAGCTCGGTGCTCGAGGCGTGTCACCCGGAGCCGTCTCGCGTCATGGTCGTTCCCCACGGCTTCGAACCGGAGCTGCTGTCCGACGTCACGCCGGAAGGCGATCTCCGCGATCGATACGCGCTCGGCGACCGACCGGTGATCGTGTATCCGGCGGTCACCCATCCGCACAAGAACCACCAGTTCTTGATCGACCTGCTGGGTACGAAGTGGAGCGACGCCGATCAACTGCTCGTGCTGATCGGAGCGAGCGGTGCCGCAGAAGGTGTCGTGCGATCCGCGGCCGACCCGCGCATCCGCCGGCTCGGCAGGGTGTCGGCGGCCGATCGCAGCGGATTGCTGAAGATGGCCGACGCCATGGTGTTCCCGAGCCAGTACGAAGGGTTCGGTGCACCGCTGATCGAGGCCATGGCGCTCGGTTGCCCGGTGGTCGCCTCGGACTCGACGTGCATACCGGCCATCGTCGAAGATGCCGGCCTGGTGCTCCCCTTGACGATCGATGCGTGGGCAGATGCGTTGGAGCGTGTCGAGCGGAATCGTTCGACGATGATCGCCGCCGGATTGGTGCGCGCGCGGGCGTTCACCGCCCGCGCCTCCGGCGCCGCGCTCGGCGCGGCGTACGCAGCGGCGTTGGAGGCTTCGTGAGCGGTCACAGACTGCGGATAGCGGTCCTCTGCCCGCACTTCGCCCCCGACACCGCACCGACCGGCGAGGTGATGAGCCGGATCGTCACAGAGCTTGCCGCGCTGGGCCATGTGGTGCACGTCGTGTCGGCGTTGCCCTGGTATCGCCGGCACGCCGTCGAAGCGGGATGGGACCGCAAGTGGGTCCGGCGGGAAACGACAGCGTGGGGTTCGATCACCAGGGTCAATCCGTTTCCGGGCAACGACAAGCGCAACATCGTGCGTCGCGCTGCTGGTTTCGTCGGCTTCAGCGCTCTTGCCGGCATCACGTCGTGGAGGGGTGGGCGTGTCGACGCCGTCATTGCCATGTCGCCACCGTTGACCCTCGGGCTCACCGGCTGGACAACTCATCTCATCCGCCGCGGCCCGCTGATCTTCAACATCCAAGATGTGTTCCCCGACGCCGCGATTCAGACTGGGGCGATCACCAGCAAGCCGGTCATTGCCGCGGCACGAAGACTGGAGCGCATCAGCTACAACCGCGCCGCTGCGGTCACCGTTCTCAGCACCGATCTGCGCGACAACGTGGCGGCGAAGGTGCAACCGCGCAAGCGCGAACGCGTGCGGGTGATCCCCAACTTCGTCGACACCGAGTTCATCCGCCCGATGGACCGCATGACCGAGCTGCGCCGCGAGCTTCGTGTCGGCACCGAAACCGTGGTGCTGTACGCGGGCAACGTCGGCTTCTCGCAGTCGTTGGAGATGGTGATCGACGCGTCAAGGGCCATGCCGCATCTCACCTTCGTCATCAACGGAGACGGTGCAGCGCGACCATCGTTGGAACAACGCGCCGAGGGACTGGCCAACATCCGCTTCTCCGACTACCAGCCGCAGGCGCGTCTGCCCGAGGTGCTGGCGACGGGCGACATCCATCTCGTCCCGCTTCGGCGCGGACTGGGGCGGGTGAGCGTCCCGTCGAAGACGTATTCGATCCTCGCCGCCGGGCGACCGGTGCTGGCCATGATCGATCCGGGAACCGAGATACCGCGGATCCTCGAGCAGTCGGGGGGCGGCGACGCCGTGCCTCCCGACGACCCAGTCGCGTTCAAAGGGGCGTTGCAGAGGCTTGCCGACAACCGCGAACGGCGCGAACAGATGGGCGTCGCCGCTCGTCGGTGGGTGGAGAACGCGGTGTCGCCGGCCTCGGTGGCACAGGCGTATGTCGACCTGATCGACGAACTGAACCGGCATCGGTGACCCTCTTTTGAGGCGGGAAGGCGATAGCCTCGCACCTTCGTGGCTCCGTCATCATCCGCCAAAAAGGTCGCCAAGCTCGCCTCGCGAGGCAAAGGCAAGAGGGTTCGCTTCCAGGGCGGGGCCGTTTTTCCCATCGCCGTGGCGCTGGTCGTGCTCCTCGGTCTCCTGGCGATCGTCTACGGCCGTCAGAGCCGTCCATCTGATGGCTCGGGTGTTCCTCGCGTCAATGACGGCGTCAACACCGACTCGCACTGGCACATCGCCTACGGCATCTACGTCTGCGACACCTTCCAGCCAAAGCTCACCGGCACCAAGGAAGAGACAGGCATCGACGCCAACGGCAACTCGGTGCTGCTCAACGACAACTTCCGCATCCTCGGCGTCCACAGCCACAACGACGGCATCATCCACTACCACCCGTACTCCACGAAGGCATCGGGCAACCGTGCCAAGCTCGGTGTGTTCCTCACCGTCTATGACGTCAAGCTCACCGACACCGAACTCGTGCTGCCCGCCGATCAGGGTGGCGACAAGTGGTCGACGAAAGACACGAAGTGCGACGGCAAAGACACTCAGTTGAAGGTCAGGGTGTGGAACCACTACAGCAACCCGAGTGATTTCCACGACGTCATCACCGACTTCAACGACATCCGCGTCACCAACGACGGCATGGTGATGGTCATCGCCTTCGTCCCGAAGGGCACCGACATTCCGATGCCCGATTGGGCGGCCCAGCTGCCCACCCTGGGAGCTTCCGACAATGGCACGGCGACCCCCACCACGCTTGCTCCCGGCGCGACCGAAGCGCCCACCACCACGGCGGTGGGAGGGTCCACGCCGCCGACCTCGGCGACGACCGATACGGCGGTCGTCGACACCGGTGCGGTGACGACCACCGAGGTCGCCGCGATCAGCACCACGACACCGGCCTCCACCACCACCGGCGGCTGATGCGTGCCGTCGTCCTGGTCGGCGGGTTCGGCACTCGCCTCCGCCCGCTCACGCTGACCACGCCGAAGCCGATGCTTCCGGTCGGTCACGTACCGATCATCGAGCGGCTGGTCGACAACTTGTCGAAAGGTGGCGTCACCGACGTCACGCTGGCTCTCGGGTTCAAGCCCGAGCCGTTTGTCGCCGCGTTTCCCGACGGCGAGTGCAACGGCGTAACGCTGCACTACGCCGTCGAGCCGGAGCCGCTCGACACTGCGGGCGCCATTCGTTTTGCCGCCGACTACAGCGGAATCGACGACACGTTCGTCGTGGCCAACGGCGACGTGCTCACCGACCTCGACATCGGTTCGCTGGTCGACTTCCATCGCCTCCACGCGGCCGAGGCGACGATCCATCTGATCGGCGTCGACGACCCGTCGTCGTTCGGAGTAGTAGCCACCGACGAACACGGCCGAGTGGTGCGATTCGTCGAGAAGCCGGCACGCGGTACCGAACCCAGCAATCAGATCAACGGCGGAACCTACGTGCTCGAGCCCTCGGTGTTGGAGCGCATACCGCCAGACCGCAAGGTCTCGATCGAGCGTGTCATCTTTCCCGAGGTGGCCGCTGACGGCCGGCTCTTCGCAATGGTGACCGACGACTACTGGATCGACGCGGGTAGCCCGCTTCTCTATCGGCGAGCCAATCTCGACCTGCTCGATGGCACTCGCCTCGACCATGCCTGCATCGCGGTTCATCCTGGTGCCGACGTCGACCCGACGGCGACCATCGACGGCAGCATCATCTCCCAGGGCGCCACCGTCGCTGCACATGCCACAGTCACCAATTCGGTCGTCCTTCCCAGTGCCGTCGTCGGGTCGGGCGCGCTGGTGGCAAACTCGGTGGTGATGGGCAAGATCGGCGAGGACGCAAGCGTCACCGACAGCGTGCTCGGCCTGCATGGCCGAATCGACGCCGGCGAGGTCGTTTCGGGCGAGTTCCGCCCTCCTGCCGACCAGACGTGAACGTACTGGTCATCGGCGGCGCCGGATTCCTCGGTTCCCACCTGGTCGATCGATTGATCGCCGAAGATCACGTTGTCGATGTGGTCGACGACCTGTCGAGCGGATCGCTGGCCAACCTCGCCGACGCCCGCGCCTCGGGTGGTGCCCTGAAGATCCACACCCTCGATGTGCTCGCCAACGAGTTCGCCGCGCTCACTGCCATGCGGGCACCCGACGTGGTGTACCACCTGGCATGGATGCCTCCCGGCCGGATCGACGCCGCTGCCGCCGGCCGCGGCATCCAGAGCGTGCTGGCGGTGCTCGAGGCAGTCAGACCGCAAGGCTCGAAGGTTGTCACCGCGCTGCCCGCTGCGGCCCTGTACGGCGATGTGTCACTTCGCGACCTGCCGATCAAAGAGGGTCACGCGTGGAACCCTGTCGGCCTCGGTGGGATCATCGCCAAGGCCGTCGTCGATCTTCTCAACCTGTATCGATCGGATCACTCCGTCGAGTTCACGGCGCTGGCGATGAGCAACGTCTACGGATCTCGTCAGCGCCCCGACGGAGGCGTGGTGGGTTCGTTCTCCCAGGCCTTGCACACAGGCACCAGTCCCCAGATACACGGTGACGGCCGCCAAACGCGCGACTTCCTGTACGTCGACGACGCTGTCGACGCGCTCGTTCGAGCGGCTGCACGCGGAGGTGGCCTGGTCGTCAACATCGGAACCGGGGTCAGCACATCGATCCGTGATCTGTGGACGCTGATGGCTGGTCCCGGTGCGGCGCCACCGATCAACGCCCCACGGCGCACCGACGACATCGCCCGGTTCGCGGTCTCGCCGACGCGGGCGCGCATCCACCTCGCGTGGGCTCCGTGGACCGACTTGGGCGTCGG
Organism: Ilumatobacteraceae bacterium; assembly: GCA_963720775.1. GTDB lineage: Bacteria > Actinomycetota > Acidimicrobiia > Acidimicrobiales > Ilumatobacteraceae > JAENVT01. The sequence goes on from CAVRGR010000006.1 coordinate 872,959, forward strand.
CCTGCGATCACTGGGCTGATCACTGGCGTGAGGCTGCCCGCAACGCGACTCGGGCCAGTTCGGCCCCGATCTCCGGACTGCTCATGATCGATGGAGTGATCACGGCACGCATTCCCTCGGCTTCGATCGCCGCAGCATGATGTGCGTCGACCGGGTCGATCACCAGCGAACCGGCGACCGGTGCGTAGAGACGAGCGACGCCGACGACTGACGATTCATGTCCGAGCTCGGTCATCATCCGGTCGGCGGGCCCCTTCAGAGCAGCGCCTCCGACTATCGGGGAAACGGCAACGACCGACGACCGTCGAGCCGCCAAGGCGAGATCGACTCCTGGGAGAGCACGGATCGGACCGATCGACACGATCGGGTTCGAGGGTGCGATGAGCACACACTCGGCGGTGCGCAACACGTCGTCGAGCCCAGGCGTCAACTCCGCAGCGTCGACACCGTCGAACCGCACACCGGCCAGTGCAACGCCGTGATGCAGCTTGACGAAGTACTCCTGGAACGACACGTCGCCACCTTCGGCCAGCGTGACGACCGTCGACACCACCTGGTTGCTCATCGGGATCAACCGTTGGGTGATGCCCCAGGCGGCGCAGATCTCGGCCGTCACGTCGGCCGGCGTGGCGCCCTCGAGCAGTCGAGCCGTGCGGTAGAAGTGCGTGGCCAGGTCGCGGTCACCGAGGTTGAACCACGTCGGCGCGGCGAATGATCCCTCCGGCCTGACGATTGCGTAGCGCTGCAGCGCCTCCATCGCGTGCCACGACTCGTCGGCGAGACCCCAGCCTCGAGTTGGATCGATGGCGCCGGCGAGGGTGTACGTGACGGTGTCGAGATCGGGCGAGATGCTGAGGCCGTGCAACACGGTGTCGTCGCCGGTGTTGACGATGCCGACCGTGCCAGCGGGGTCGACGACCCGTGCCAGCGCCACGAGGAAGCGAGCCGCGCCCACACCTCCGCAGAGGACGGCGATCACTTCGACGCATCCTCGGCAAGGTGGCGGTAAAGCGCGGCAAGATCGGTCGCACAGCGCTGCCACGAGAACGTGGCCAGCTGCACGGTACCGGCGGCAATGAGAGTGCTTCGAACGGCGGAGTCGAACACGGCCTTGGCAAGATTGTCAGCCAACGCAGCAGCATCGTCGGCGTCGCTGAGCAGACCTGCCCGCCCGCACACCTCGGGGATGCTGCCGCGATTGCTGGCAACGATCGGCACGCCCACCTGCATGGCGTCGAGCAACGGAAAGCCGAAGCCCTCGTCGAGTGACGGATACGCCAACACCGCCGCGTTGCGAATCAGCCACGACCGCGCTGCCTCGTCGATGCGGCCGGTCATCACCACACGTCTCGCGGCAGAGGGTTCGAGCTTGTCGATGGCCGCGTTGATCGCCGCGCGGTCGTCGCCGTCGGAACCCGCCAGAACGAGGAGGATCTCATCGGCTTCGTCGACCAGTGCGCCGAACGCCTCGATCAGGACAGGAAGGTTCTTGCGACGCTCGAGGGTTCCGATCGCGGCGATGAACGGGCGGCCGACGAGTGCTGGGATCGGTGGATTCGGTGACGCCTCGGGCATGGGCAGCGCGGCAAGCGGGATCGTCGCGACCGAGCATCCGGGAAACAGCTCGGCGAGCTCGGCAGCCGTCGAAGCGGAGCTGGCATGAACGGTCGCACCCCTTCCGATTGCCCGCCGCAGGATCCGGCCGGCGCGATTGACGTCGGCCCGGGCACTGACAGGATGGCGGAGGAACCAGCAGTCGTAGACAGAGACCACCTGCGGCGCGCGACACGGCGGCACGACGTAGTTGGTGCCATGGACGACGGCGGGCCTGCCGAGCAACCGGTCGACGCGGGGGTGGTCGGCCACAGCCCACAGCCGGTGAGCCAGCAGTGCAGGCACGGGCAGACGACGCGTGCCGCTCGGTGGCGTCGAGCGGAACGAGACGATGTATTCCAGCAACTCGAGATCGTCGATGGTGCGCAGTGAGTCGCGCATGCTCGCCGCGGCATGGCCGACGCCAGTGCGCAGCCCGGCGAGCGATCCGACGTCGTAGGCGACACGCAGTGGGTCCATGGGCACGCCGAGGCTAGCCCTTCGCGCTCGGATGCGACTCGGCGCCATAGACTGCCGTGTCCCGCCTCGACGGCCCGACACCAAGGATTGCCAGCATGCCTCGCGCGTTCATAACCGGTGTGACCGGACAGGATGGCCAACATCTTGCCGAGTTCCTCCATACCAAGGGTTACGAGGTCTTCGGCATGGTCAAGGGACAGAACAACCCACGGATGACCTCGATGCGCGACGAGTTCCCCTACGTCGAACCGGTCCCCGGCGATCTGGCCGATCTGCCCTCACTGGTGAAGGCGCTCGACTCGACCCGGCCCGACGAGGTCTACAACCTGGGAGCCATCTCCTTCGTCGCCCTGAGCTTCAACCAGGCCGAGCTCACGGCCAACATCACCGGGACGGGTGTGTTGCGCATGCTCGAGGCGATCCGCATGGTCGGAGGTGCGGAGAACAACCCGATCCGCTTCTATCAGGCCAGCAGCAGCGAGATGTTCGGCAAGGTCCGCGAGACGCCACAGACGGAGCGCACTCCGTTCCACCCGCGCTCGCCGTACGGGTGCGCGAAGGTCTTCGGTCACGACATCGTTGTCAACTACCGCGAGAGCTACGGCTTGTTCGCCTGCAGCGGCATCTTGTTCAACCACGAAGGCCCGCGACGCGGCCTCGAGTTCGTCACCCGCAAGGTCACAAACGCCGTCGCCCGCATCAAGCTCGGTTTGCAGACCGAGATCGTGCTCGGCAACCTCGATTCCAAACGCGACTGGGGCTACGCCGGCGACTACGTCAAAGCGATGTGGCTGATGTTGCGGCAGGATCAGCCCGACGATTACGTCGTCGCCACCGGTATCACATCGAGCATCGAAGACCTCGTCCGACTGGCCTTCGCCGAGGTTGGGATCGAGAACTGGCACGACTACGTTCGCCAAGACTCGAAGTTCTTCCGTCCGGCGGAAGTCGACATGCTGATCGGTGATGCCACCAAGGCGCGAACCGTGCTTGGTTGGCAGCCCGAGGTGCAGTTCCCCGAGTTGGTCAAGATGATGGTGGCCAACGATCTGAAGATCGAATCCGAAAAGGCCCGTCGCAGCTGAGCTCGCCGCAACAAGAGGCTCAGGTTTCGAGGGGCATGTTGTTGATCGCTTCCATCACCGATTGGCCCGACGGCACCTGACCGCCGCGCAACTTGGCTCGCAGCGCCAGGGCAAACGCGAACAACGAAGCGAACGATGAGGCCACCAGCCCGAATTCGACTCGCCGCGTCAGATCGTTCGAGCTCAGCCAGGTGACGAGAACAAATGTGACTGCGCCGACTCCCCAGCCGATCGCCACGAGTGCATGGCCGCGCAGTGCGATCACTGCCTGGGCGATGGCGAGAGCGATCATGTAGCAGGCGCTGCCCAGCGCCAGCATGGCCATCGTTCGCCGGCTCAACGTCGCGTTGTAGAAGCGCTCGATCACGAGTGGGCCGAGCAGGTAGGCGCCGGCGGTGCCGACAGCACCGACGACGAGCACGAGCTTCATCAGTTTCGCGAATCCGGAGCGGAACTCGGCGATCTCGTTGCGAGCCGCAAGGCGCGACAGCCGTGGCAACAGCGCCGCTTGCACCGCCTGGAACAGGAACAGCGGGATGCGGGCGAGCAGCACACCGTAGGTGAACCGGGTGACCAGCTCCTTGTCCTGTTGCGTGTTGTCGGCGAGCAGCGTCGCTGCCAGGGGACCGGCGTTGACCAACGCTGCGGCGCAAACCGAACCGAGAAGCAGCCAACCGAGGTTGGGGGTGACCTCGGCCCACGAAGCGGGCGGACCCGGCTCGGTGCGCAGGGCCCCTTTCGCTTTGACCCAAAAGACACCCGGCAGCGGTGAAACAGCCACGGCGAAGCCGTACAAGCCAACGGTCTTGACGCCGAAGATCGCCAGTGCCGAGCACAAGATGATGCGAACAGCGCCATCGGCCCCCATCACGATCGCGTAGGCGTGGAATCGCCCGTTCCCGCTGGCGATGCCTCGCGAGAGGTGGGCCGGCGCATAGGCAGCGAAGGCCACGATCAGAGCGATCAGAAGTATCCAGTCGCCATCGAAGTATCCGCTGACGATCAGTGGGCTGGCCGCCAGGGCGACAAGCGTGACGATCACGGCGAGGCCGATCCCGAGGGTACGCACCCGCGCCACAACTGGCTTGCCACCCTGGCCGATCGCCCGGCGGTGGGCGAGGGTCCTGGCCAACTCCTGCTCCAGCGGCAGGAAGAAGCCTGGCGCCAGGGCGAATGTGGCGATCCACAGACTGGCGATCGGTTGCACCGCGTGGTCGCTGCCGAGGGCAACTCTGGCGACCTTGAGGAACAGATAGGCGCTGACCCCGGCGACGAGCAGGCCGATCCCTACCGGAAGGGTTCCTTCCGGTAGGGGGACCCGGCCGAGTCTCTTGTCCCTGGGATTGCCGTCGGCAAACCCGTTCACAGCGGGTCGTTCTATCTCGGAGGAGTCCACCAGATCTGCGAGGCTAGCGGCAGCGGACTGATCCGGCAGGGCAACCGCCGGTCCCGTCGATGGGATCAGGCAGCAGTACGAATCAGTCCACGAACCTGGTGTACGGCGGCGACGCCGAGGCCGACCGTGAGGTACGCAGCGTCACGAACGAAGGCTGTCACCTTGTCTGCATCGATCTTGGGCAGGTCGAACGTCGGCAGGTCGATCGCGGCGATGCGCCTGCCGATCGAGCTGTTGCGTACGGCGTCGAGATCGAGCGCGGAGAAGTCGAAGGATGGGAATTCAGGAAGCTGGAACATGATCTCTCTTTTCGATGGTCTGCCTCCGGTCGATTTCCGTGGCGCAATCAACATACCGCACAGTGCTAACTTTTGCAAGCAGGCTGTCGCGCCGCAAGCTCCGAGCGGCGGTGTGGCCCCACTCCCACCCCGCCTCGCAGTAGCCTGGCCGCCTCGTGGAACCCGCCAGCCAACTTGCCCCGCCCGTGGTGGCCGTGATGGTGGTGTCCGATCCGGGAGACTGGTTCGACGAGGTGCTCGACGGCCTGGCCGACCAGGACTACCCCAATCTGAAGAGCCTGTTCCTCGTGGTGGGGGAGCCGGGCGGCACCGCAGAACGGGTGCGCAGCAGGGTACCGAACGCCTTCGTGCGCGGGGTCGGCAAGTCGACGGGTTACGGGGCCGTTGCCAACGAAGTGCTCCACCTGGTGCAGGGCGAGAACGGGTTCTTCTGCTTCCTTCACGACGATGTGGCTCTGGATCCGGCAGCGATCCGGCTGCTGGTCGAAGAGATGTACCGATCGAACGCCGGGATCGTAGGGCCCAAGTTGGTCTCGTGGGACGACCCCGGCGTGCTGCAACACGTCGGTCTCGGTGTCGATCGGTTCGGAGAGATCGACTCGTTCGTCGAGGAGGGCGAGGTCGACCAGGAGCAGCACGACGCGGTGCGTGACGTCTTCGCCCTGCCCTCCGCGTGCCTCATGGTTCGTGCCGACTTGTTCAGGGCCATCAACGGGTTCGACACCGCAATCGACTTCTACGGCGACGATGTCGATCTGTGCTGGCGGGCGCACCTGGGTGGGGCGCGCGTCGTGGTGGTTCCGGCGGCCCGAGCGCGACACCGCGAGGCGCTCTCCGAACGCCGTCCCGATCTCCGTCCCGCACTGCTCCACGCTCGTCACCGGATGCGTTCGGTTGCCACCCTCAGCGGCGCTCGACGGCTTCCCCTTCTCGCCCTGCAGCTGTTCTTCGCGACGCTCGTAGAGCTCTTCGTCGGGCTGTTCTCGGGCAAGCCTCGCGAGGCGTGGGGTTCCGTGCGGGCCATGTTCGGACTCATTCCCCGCCTACCGGGCATCATCGTGCGCAGGCACGAGGTCCGCGCCCTCCGCCTCGTTCCCGACGGAGAGATCGCCGGGCTGCAACTGCGCGGCTCGGCGCGTGTATCGGCGTACCTGCGCAGCCGCGACATGCGTCCGTCGCGAGGCGAGAACTCGATCGAGCGGCGCTGGCGCCAGACAGCCGGCTCGGCACCGATGTTCGCCTGGATCTGCGTGATCGTCGCCTTCCTCTTCGGCAGCCGCAAACTGCTCGGCGGAGTACCCGGGTTCGGAGAGTTCCTCCACCTGCCGGTCAGTCCGCGAGCGATGTTGAGCGATTACAGATCCGGGTGGTGGGGTCACGGTTTGGGGGCCACCACACCGGTTCCGACCGGCGTGGCGCTCACGGCATTGGCCAGCACCGTGACGCTGTTCCACATGGGTCTCCTGCAAACCGTGGGCGTGCTGGGCCTGCTGGTGGCCGGGTACCTGGGGATCTGGCGACTTGCCGGACTGTTCCCCACGGCCCGTTCCCGGATCGCCGCGCTGATCGTCTACGCCGCCCTGCCGCTGCCCTCGGAGTTGCTCTCGATCGGTCGGTGGGGTGCCCTGGCCTGCTATGCGGCAACTCCGTGGGTCGTCCACCTGCTTCGGCGCAGCGCCGGCCTGGTCACCTTCGATGTCGGCGACAGCAGACGAGGCGACGGCTACGTCCCGGTAGCGGCTCGCGCCCGTCTGCGCATGCTGTGCCAGCTGGCGATGCTGACGGCAGTCACCTTCGCGTTCGTCCCCTCGTTCGCCTTTCTCGTCGTGGCCGTCGCGGTCGTGCTCGGCCTCAGTACGTTGCTGGCCGGTGGTCCGTGGCGATCAGTGCTGGTCATGGTCTTCGTCGGCATCGGCGCCGCGGCCTTGGGCTTCATCGCCAACCTGCCGTGGGCCTCGTCGCTCTTCGGAAAGAACGGTTGGGATCTGATCGCCGGTGTGCCGTCGCCGGTTGCCGGTGGATCGGCGCCCGGGACGATCGGCAGTCATGGTCTCGGGGTCGCCCGTCTGGCCCGCTTCGGTTTGGGCAACGGCCAGTTCGGCATCTTGGCCCTGGCGCTGTACCTCCCGGTTCTCGTCGCACCACTGGTTGCCCGCAGTTGGCGCCTGAGCTGGGCCATCCGCGCCGCGGGTCTCGTTGTTGCGTTCGGGTGGCTCGCCGTTCTCGACGATCGCGGCTTGAGCGTTCGTCTTCCCGAGCCGGGAATCCTGCTGGCCCCGGTCGCCGTCGGTCTGGCGTTGTCGGCGGCTTGCATCGCCGCCGCGTTCCAAGACGACGTGCTCAGCGGGTCGTTCGGCTGGCGCCAGCCGCTCGGGTTGCTCACTGCCGCGGCCATCGGCATCGGCGTGCTACCGGGAGTCACGGCGGTGAGCTCGGGCCGTTGGCACGCACCGAGCTTGACGCTCACCTCGCTGCTCGGGCAGTTCCCCGACAACCCGCCCGATGGCGACTACCGAATCCTGTGGATCGGTGATCCGCGAGTGATGCCGGTGCCGGCTTGGACGCTGCAGCCGGGCATGGGCTATGCAATCACCGACGATGGCCCGTTGACCCAGTACGAGGCGTGGCCCGGCCGGCCGTCGAAGACCGAGGTCGACGTGGGCTCGATCGTGCGACAGCTGGCCACCGAGTCGACGCTGCGCGGAGGTCGGTTGTTGGCCCCGTACGCCATCCGCTACATCGTCGTGCCGGTGGCCGACGGCGCGAGCAGCTCGGTCAACCAACCGTTGCCCCTCGCCACCGGACTCGTCGACGCGCTCGACGACCAGCTCGACTTCGCCGCGCCGCTCACCCGGCCGCTGAACTACCTCGTGTACGAGAACACGGCGTGGATCCCGACGCGGGCACAGTTCGATGCTGCTGATGCCGACGCGACTCGTCAGGCCGGCCTCGATTCGCTCGCTCGCCTCGAGCTTCATTCCGTGGCGAAGCCGGTCGCCATCGGCGCGCTCGACAACGGCGCCGTCCAGTTCGCGGCAGTGCCCGGCACCATCACGGTGGCCAGCGCCGTCGACTCGAGGTGGTCGCTCGAGGTGGCCGGGCAGTCGATCGCGCCGCGGTCCAGCGTTCGGCGAGACCACGGGGTACGACATCACCGACGGTGGCGTGGCCACGCTGCGCTATCACACTGCGTCGTCTCGATCGCTCATGTTGCTCGGGCAACTCGTGCTGTGGCTCGCTCTCGCGCTGGGGATCAGCAGGTTCGACACCTCGTCGTTGCGCCGCGGGCGCCGCCGCGGCGTTGTCGACATCGCGGCCCCATTGATGTCGATCGAGGCGCCCGTAGAGCTCCCGGTGGGCGGCAGTGCCGATGCCGGCAGTGGCGAACCGGCCGACTCGCCGATCGACGCCGACGCGCTCGCCTGGCAATCCGAGACCGGTCATCACGAGGCGGGTGTCGAATGATCGCCTTGCGCCGGTTCCTGATCGCGGCGATCGTCGTGGGCACCATGGTTGGCGTCGTCGCCCTGCAGCGTTCGCGGCCGGTGCACAGCGCGCCGGCCGAGTTCTCCCGGCTCGGCATGCCAACGATGCCGTTCATACCCAAGGGACAGTTCGTGACGTCGGCATGGTTCTGTGCCGGTGTGCCGAACGGCGCCGCGCAGCTTGGCGGCTCGGCTATCGTCGTCAACCCTGGAGAAGTCGCGTTGACGGGAAAGATCACCCTGTTCACCAATGCCGACGGCGTCGCCGCACTCGGCCAGTCGTTCGAAGTTCCAGCGCGCCAGACGCAGGTGTTCGACCTCACCCAGATGCAGCCGCGGGGTTCGTTCGTCTCGGCCATGGTCGAGATCTATGGCGGAGGCGGCTTCGTCGAGCAGCGCGCCGACAGCGCCTCGGGCAGCGCTGTGTCGTCGTGCTCGAACTCGACGTCGTCGACCTGGTACTTCGCCGACGGCTACACCGTCGACAACAGCAGTGAACAACTGGTCATCACCAACCCGTTTCCGTCCGATGCGATCGTCAACATCAGCGAATCGACCGCTACCGAGAGCAGGCGCCCGGCCATCTTGCAGAGCCTGCTCGTGAAGGCCGAGTCGGTGCTGGTGATCAGCCAGGATCTGCTCGCCAAACGCGAACTCAACCTGGCCGTCACGATCGACAGCACACGCGGCCGGGTGGTGGTCGGCCGCTCGCAGGAGTACCTCGCCTCCGCCGGCCGCGCCGGGTTCACGATGACCCTCGGCGCGCCGTCGCTCGGAGAGCAGTTCTACTTCGCCGATGGGGAAGTCGGGCCCAACGTGATCGAGCGATACAGCATCTACAACGGCTCCGACACAGATGCCGTGGTCAACGTGACCTTCCTCGGCCTCGACCCGGCGGCGGGGTACATCAACCCGGATCCGCTCACGGTACCCGCCGGCAAGGTCGTCTCGCTGATCGCCGGCGAACAGGGTCTGCCGGCGGGACGCCATGGTGCGGTGTTCTCGACCGAGACGGCTTCGTCGATCCTCGTCGAGCGGGCGATCACACGAACCACCGGCGACACCGTGGCGACGACCGTGGTGATGGGATCCCCGCCGACGTTCGCCTCCACCCGGTGGAGCATGGCGATCGGCACCGATCTGGCAGTCGACAACATCCTCGTCGTGTTGAACGCCACTGGCGCCGAAGGCACGGTCACGGTGAAGACGCTCGGCGCCGGAGGCGAGGTGCCGGTACCCGGCATGGAGGCCATCCCTCTCCCCGCGGGAGGCGTGATCACGATCGGGGTGACGGATCCGACAGCACTCGGTCATCCGCTGGTGGTCGAATCCACGCAGCGAATCTTCGTCGAGCGACTCCTGCCGCGCGACCCCGACCTTCGCGGTCGTTCGGGTTCGTTCGCCCTTCCCGGCTGACGTCGTGGGCCAGTTGTTCGTTGCCGCCGGAGTGTTGATCGCAGCGCTGGTGGTCGGCGCCGTGTTGAGGCGCCGCCGCGTCGTCGACGCGCCGACGCAACCGGTGTTCTCGGCCCCCGCACAGGTCGACAGGGCGGACTTCGAAGCGGGCCACTCGCCATGGCTCGTTGCCGTGTTCTCGTCGGCTTCGTGCACCACCTGCAACGACGTCGTCAGCAAGGCGAGGGTCCTGTCGTGCGATGCCGTCGCCGTGATCGACGTCGAGTACTCGGCGTCGCCGGCACTTCATCGTAAGTACCACATCGATGCCGTGCCGATCGTCGTCGTCGCCGACAGCAGGGGCGTGGTCAGGGCCAGCTTCGTCGGGCCGATGTCGGCAACCGACCTGTGGGCTGCCGTTGCCGAGGCTCGCGACCCGGGCTCCACCCCGGAGCCGAACCTCGGCCGCAACTAGCTCCGTAGCAGCAGCGGCCCTTTCGTTTGCGCGACCGGCGGGCGAACCTGCGAGGCCTCCGGTCAGTCAGCGCCGCTTCGGCTTCCGTTCTTTCGGCGACAGGGAACGGGCGTAGCCGGCGCCGCGGCTGACCCATGTGGCGAGCTGCCGTTTGGTGCGGAGGTTGTCGATGTCGACGCGCAGCCACCCGTCCATCGGGCGACCCTTCATGACGGCGTGGCGGGCGCCGGTTCGAGCAACCAGGGCGTCCGATGTGATCGGGTCGACGCGGACGAGTACTCCACCCTGGCGGCTGGCCGCAATGGCCAGGTGGCCACCGACGAGAAAGGCGAGCCCACCGAACATCTTCGTCTCAGTGACGCCGGGCTCGTCGATGAGGAGCTCACGGATGCGCTCGGCGAGATCGTCGTCGTAGGCCACAGAGCGAGTCTAGGAATGCGGCGCACGAGCGGTCGGTCTCTACGTTGTGAACAGGTTTGCGCATGCCTATCCGTCGATTCGACCGTCCATAGCGTTGCCTCGACGGCACGTAGCCGACCCTCGCTGCAGGTCCGGGGCAACGCTCAACGTCTCAGACCTCGACGCAGCAGTCGTCGCGCTCGACCACGCAGGCATCGCACATGGACCGCTCGTCGAAGCGAACTATGTGCGGGTCGTGCAACTCGATGATCCCGATCGCAACAGAATCGTCCTCACCGGCGCCAAGTAGCTCTGGCCCACTCCTGATCCTCGGGACGGCCAACCATCGTTCGGCTGACTCGCGGAAGTCCTGCGTGCTCGTCGTGTCCTGCCTGGTTGCAGTAGTTTCGCGGAGCGTCGGACCCGGACGGGTCGATCGAAGAGGAGACGCCGCGAATGGCGAGACCGATCATTCTGACCGTCGACGATGACGTGTCGGTGTCCCAGGCGATCGCGCGCGATCTGCGGTCCAGGTATTCCGAGCGATATCGCATCATCCGGGCGACGTCGGGAGCGGAAGCCCTCACGGCGCTCGAAGAGCTCACTCGCCGTGATGCCGCTGTGGCTCTCGTCCTGTCGGATCATCGGATGCCGGAGATGACCGGCATCGAACTGCTCGACCGCGTCCGACCGCTCGCCCCGGGGGCCAAGCTCCTGCTGCTCACCGCATACGCCGACACCGAGGTTGCGATCAAGGCGATCAACTCGATCGGGCTCGATCACTACCTGATGAAGCCCTGGGCACCACCGGAGGAGCGGCTCTACCCCGTGCTCGACGATCTGCTGGACGACTGGGACCGGGCCAACCGTCAGCGATTCGACGGTGTCCGCGTCATCGGGAATCGTTGGTCGGAGCGCAGCTACGACACCCGCATGTTCCTCGCGCGGAACCACGTGCACTACCAGTGGTTGGAGCTCGAGCGTGATCCGGAGGCACAACGTCTCCACGAACTGTTCGGCAGTTCGGAGAGTGAACTCCCGCTGGTGCTGCTGCCGGAGGGCACGATGCTGCACGGGGCGAGCACGCTCCAGCTCGCCGACGCACTCGGGCTCCACACCTCGACGGAATCGACGCTCTACGACGTCGTGGTCGTCGGCGCAGGCCCTGCCGGTCTGGCAGCCGGGGTGTATGCCTCGTCCGAGGGCCTGCGCACGGCAGTGATCGAGCGCGACGCTCCTGGCGGCCAAGCCGGCCAGAGTGCGAGGATCGAGAACTACCTCGGTTTCCCGAACGGTCTCAGCGGCGCCGACCTGTCCCACCGTGCTGCCACCCAGGCGCGCCGGCTCGGCGCAGAGATGGTGCTTGCCCGAACCGTCGACGCACTGGAGGCGCGCGGCTCGATCCACGCGTTGCGGTTCGACGACGGCACAGAGATCGAGGCGCGTGCCGTGGTCGTCGCGACCGGCGTGTCCTACCGGTTGTTGGCCGCCGAGGGGCTCGCCGAGATGACGGGACGAGGCGTGTTCTATGGCGCTTCGGCGAGCGATGCGCGGAACACCCAAGGAGACGACGTCTACATCGTGGGCGCCGCCAATTCGGCCGGCCAGGCTGCGCTGAACCTCGCCGAGCACGCACGTCGCGTCGTGATGTTGGTGCGCGGCTCGTCGCTCGACGCGTCGATGTCCAAGTACCTCGTCGAGCGGGTGTTGGCGTCGGAACGCATCGAGGTCCGTGTGCGCACGGAGATCGTGCGCGGCGGCGGGGCTGACCACCTGGAGTGGCTCACCCTTGTCGACCGGGACACCGGCGTCGAGGAGGACGTGAAGGCGAACTGGCTGTATGCCTTCATCGGGGCCAAGCCCAGGACGGATTGGCTCGGTGAGGCAGTCATGCGTGACGAGCACGGCTTCATCCTGACCGGGCCCGACGTCGCCGCAATCGCCCCTGACCAACCCGGGTGCTGGCCTCTGGAACGGACGCCGTACCTCCTGGAGACGAGTACTCCCGGCGTCTTCGCTGCCGGTGATGTCCGACGGTCCTCGATGAAGCGGGTCGCATCGGCGGTCGGAGAAGGTTCGAGTGCGATCAGCAACGTGCACCTGTACCTGGAGACTGTATGAGTCTGGCCGACGACCTCCGCGACGCGTTCCTCACTGCCGACCTGTCCGACGACCAGCGCGCCGACCTCATCGCCGCCGGCGAGGAGTCGGACTTCGCGACGGACGAACTGCTCTTCGTGGAGGGCCGACTCGCCGACCGACTGTGGATCCTGCTGGATGGCGAGATCGAACTGACCCGACAGATCGCGGGCCGGACGACCAAGGTCGCGACGATGTCGACGCGGGGTCAGTGGGCCGGCGGGCTGGCCGCGTGGGGCGACGACGGCATCTACCGAGCCTCGGGGCGGGCCGTCGGTCCCGGCCGTTGTCTGATCGTTCCGTCCGAAGCGCTCGCCGCACTGGTCGCTCAGTGGTCGCCGTTCGCGAAGCACATGATCACCGGCGTGTACAACACGGTACGAAGCATCGACGCGACGGCTCGCGAGCGTGAGTCGCTGGTGGCCCTCGGAACGCTGGCCGCCGGCCTCGCGCACGAGATCAACAACCCGGCGTCGGCGTCGATGCGCGCCGTCGAGGGCCTGCGCAACGCCGGCGAGTACATGATGTCCTCGCTCGTCGACCTCGCCGAGCGAGGCATCGCCGCCGCACAGTTCCTCCAACTCGACCGGCTGCGGTCCGAACTCCAGCAACGCACCGCGGTGGTGGAAGGCGCGATCGAACGGGCGGACCGCGAGGAGTGCATCGGCGAGTGGCTAGAGGACCACGAAGTGAGCATTGCGTGGCAGTTGGCTCCGGTGCTCGCCACGTCCGGCGTCGATCGCCAATGGCTCGAGGAACTCGGCACCACGGTCGGGATCGAGGCGCTATCTCCCGCGGTGCGGTGGATCACGAGCACGGTCGGCATGATGTCGATCCTCGGCGAACTCGCGGAGACCACTGCCCGCATCTCCCACCTTGTCGAAGACGTGAAGACGTATTCGGCGGTGGACCGCGCCGAACTCGATCGCGTCGACGTGAGCGCCGGCATCGAGAGCACGCTCACGATGTTTCGCGCGAAGATGGGAGGCATCGAAGTCATTCGCGAGTACGACCGCGATCTCCCGGAGGTCGAGTTGTACGCGGCCGAGTTGAACCAGGTGTGGACCAACCTGATCGACAATGCGATCGACGCCATGGAGGGGCAAGGGACGCTCCGGATCGCGACGCTCTGTGACAAAGCCGACATCGTGGTAGCGATCACCGACAGCGGGCCTGGCATCGACCCCGGTGTCCTGCACCACGTCTTCGAGCCGTTTTTCACCACCAAGGACGTCGGCAAGGGCACCGGCCTCGGCCTCGACATCTCGCGCCGCATCGTCGACCGCCACGGAGGCGACATCGCCTTCGATTCGACGCCCGGATCGACCACCGTACGGGTACGTCTCCCCATAGTTCGGTAGCACTCCCGTTGGACACAGGGCAAGGGTTGGCTGAAGCGGAACTAACCGACGTCGGCTCCGGCCGGTGCTTCGCCGGCCGAGACGGAGTCGGGTTCGAGGCGACCGCCCGACGTTTCGCCGAGGCTCTCGTGGACGATACGGGCGACCTCGCCGCCGTCGATGGTCTCGCGTTCGAGCAGCGCCTCGGCCACGAGGTCGAGGGCCCGGCGGTGCTTCGACAGCACCTCGAAAGCTCGCGCCTCTTGCTCGTGGAGGATTCGGAAGATCTCCTCGTCGATCATCTTGGCCGTGTCGTCGCTGTATTCGCGGCCCTGCGTCATGAGGTCTTCACCGAGGAACACCTGCTGGTGACCGCTCCACGCCATGGGGCCGACCGCGTCGCTCATGCCCCATTCGCGAACCATGCGGCGGGCGATCAGGGTGGCCTGCTCGAGATCGTTGGCGGCGCCCGAGTTGAGGTGGCCGAACACGATCTTCTCGGCAACTCGCCCACCCATTGCTCGGCAGATGACGTCGTCGAAGTACTCCTTCGAGTACGTGTGCCGCTCTTCCGGAAGGCTCCACGTGACGCCCAGTGCCATGCCTCGCGGCAGGATCGTGACCTTGTGCAGCGGGTCGGCATTGGGCAGCACGGTCGTCAAGATGGCGTGGCCGCCTTCGTGGATGGCCGTGGCACGCTTCTCCTCGCCACTCAACACCAAGCTCTCGCGCCGGGCGCCCATCACGACGCGGTCGCGGGCGTTCTCGAAGTCGATCCGCTCGATCTGCTTGCTGCCACGGCGAACGGCAAACAGTGCGGCCTCGTTGACCAGGTTGGCGAGGTCGGCGCCGCTCATGCCCGGAGTCGCCTTCGCCATCACCTCGAGATCGACGTCTGGGCCCATCCGCTTGTCGCGGCTGTGCACCTTCAAGATCGCCAGGCGCTCTTCGTTCTCCGGCAGGGGCACGATGATGGTGCGGTCGAATCGACCGGGACGGAGAAGGGCCGGATCGAGGATGTCGGGGCGGTTCGTAGCAGCAAGGATGACGATTCCCTCGCTGGTCTCGAAGCCATCCATCTCGGCGAGCATCTGGTTGAGCGTCTGCTCGCGCTCGTCGTGGCCGCCGCCGAGTCCGGCGCCGCGCTTGCGGCCGATGGAGTCGATCTCATCGACGAAGATGATCGCCCGGCCCATCTTGCGAGCCTGTTGGAAGAGGTCGCGAACGCGGCTCGCGCCGACACCGACGAACATCTCCATGAAGTCGCTGCCGGTGACCGAGAGGAATCCGACGCCTGCCTCGCCGGCCACCGCGCGGGCGAACAACGTCTTGCCCGTGCCTGGCGGGCCGACGAGCAGGATGCCCTTCGGCACGCGCGCCCCGATCTCGCGGAAGCGCTCGGGCATGCGCAAGAAATCGACGACTTCGGTGATCTCCTGCTTGACGCCTGCGTACCCGGCGATGTCGGCGAACGTGGTCGACGGCTTGTCGGTGCTGTACGCCTTGGCGCGGCTGCGACCGATCGACATGACGTTGCCCATCTGACCCGCGGCGCGGCGCTGCATCCACATGAAGAAGCCGATGAGCAGTACGAGGGGGAGCAGCAGGCTGGCCCAGCTGAGCAGCCAGTTCGAACTGGGCGTCTTGGCCTCGAAGTCGATGCCCTTGTCTTGCAGGACCTTGCTCTGGTCGTCGTTCGGGAAGTTGTTCGGCGCGGTGCTGGTGAACTTCTCACCCGTCGTCAGCTCACCGCTGATGCTGTTGGTGGAGTTGTTGACGACGACGCTCTTCACCTGGCCGTCGGTGACGAGTGTCCAGAACGTGCTGAAGGACTTCTTGTCGGTGCTCGACGTGGGCCACACGCGTGGGAGTGCGAACGAGAGCATCAAGACAGCGAAGAGCACGGGGATGACCCAGCGCGGCCAACCACTACCGATCGGGCGTCGACCGCCGCGCTCGGGCTGTTGATCGTTCTGCTGGCCACGACCACCCGAGCGGCCTGGCGGCGGCGGAGGTGGCGGAGGAGGCAGGTTGCTCATTGGCTTCATGCTACGGCTGATCGGCGCGAAAGGTTCGGCTGGGGTGCATCCACCACGCGGGTCCGACCGGCCCGTAATTTGGGAACCATGAACCGGCAATGTTCGCGCCCTGCCTGCGCGCAGCCTGCGTCGTCGACGCTTTCGTACCAGTACGGTCGGGCGATCGTCTGGCTCGACGATCTCACATCCAGCCGGGACCCCCACGACTACGACCTCTGCGAACGTCACACCGCCCGGCTCTCGGTGCCGAACGGCTGGCGGTTGGAAGATCGCCGGAGCCGCCGAGTGCTCCTGTTCGCCTCTTCTTCTCGACTTGCCGGCTGAACCGATCGCCGGTTCGTCGGTAATCTGTCGAGTCATGCCCGGTGCCCAGGTCTCCCCGACGCGCGTCGACCCTGACCAGGCACGCATCGGTGTCACCCAGGCAGCCGCCGTGTGGCTCATCGCCTGGTTGATCGGCAATGTGATCGGTTCGGCGGTCATCTCCGGGGCGGGCTACGAATCGGCAGCCGATGCTCCGGTGTGGGTCACCATGGTGTCGGCGGCCTCGCTGTGGGCGCCGATGATCGTCGGTCTGTGGCTGCTCAGCAACAACTTCGGCACTGGCCGGTTCGCCGACGATTTCGGCTTGCGATTCAGGGTCGTTGATCTCGCCGGGGTGCCGGTCGGCGTGCTCGCCCAGCTCGTTGTGGTTCGGTTGGTCTACTGGCCGTTGGAGCGCGGCTGGCCCTCGACGTTCAGCCGCTCGCGTGTCGAGCGCAACGCCCGCGATCTGTACGACCAGGCACACGCCGGATGGTTCGTCGGTCTGGTGGCGATCGTGGTCGTCGGCGCTCCACTCGTCGAGGAGTTGGTCTATCGCGGTCTGCTGCAAGGGGCGGTCGTGCGACGGATCAACGACGCAGTGGCGGTCGTGGCCGTCGCCGCGTTCTTCGCGCTCATCCACTTCCGCGCCGTCGAGTACCCGGGGTTGTTCGTGTTCGGTCTGATCCTCGGGGTGTGCGCGTTGCGAACGGGCCGTCTGGGCATGGGCATCATGGCCCACATGGCGTTCAACGCGACAGGGTTGATGCTGGTGGCGCGCACGTGAGGGCGGGGGTGACGGTCGATGAACCGTTGCAGGGTGAAACAATGGCGGCGACATGACCGAGTTGATCGATGAACCGATCGTGGCGGACGAGCCCATGCCGCCGGCCACTGCACTGCCCGAGCCGCCGCGTCGCAGCATCATCGATCGCATCATTTCGCGTGTCGTGCGCAGGCCGCGCAACTGGCTCGATGCGCCATGGACCAACGAGCGGATCGCCCGTTATCTCACAGCGTTGATCCTCGTCGGCGGCACGACGTTCTCGGTGCTGAAGGTCGTCCACCTCAACCTCGTCTTCGAGAACAACACGCCGACCGGCGGCGACATGGGTGCGCACGTGATGGCGCCGGCCTACCTGCGCGACAACCTGCTGCCGCACTTCCAGCTCAGCGGGTGGAGCAACTACTGGTACGACGGCTTCCCGCTGTATCGCTTCTACATGGTCGTGCCGGCGTTGATGATCGTCGCCGTGAACCTCGTGTTCCCGTACGGCGTTGCCTTCAAGCTCGTTGCGATCCTCGGGCTGGTCACCTTGCCCGCGTGCTGTTGGGCATTCGGACGGTTGGCTCGGTTCCGTTACCCGATGCCCGAGTTGATGGCAGTTGCCGCGACCATCTTCTTGTTCGACGAGAGCTTCTCGATCTATGGCGGAAACGTCAAGAGCACCATGGCGGGCGAGTTCTCGTTCTCGATCGCTCTGTCGTTCGCCATCCTCGGGCTCGGTTTCTTCGCCCGCGGGCTGGAGACCGGCAAGTTCCGAACCTGGACGGCGGTGCTCATCGCTCTGGCCATGTTGTGCCACGGCATCGTGTTGCTGTTCGTCGTGCTCGGAGCGTTGTTGTTGTGGGCGATCTGGATGGACCGCACCAGGTTCATCTACGGCCTCACGGTGTTGGTCGGCGCAGTCCTGCTGAGCGCGTTTTGGGTCGTGCCGTTCCTCGCGAATCACGCCTACATGACCGACATGAAGTACCACGGCCGACCCGACGGACCGACCGACTCGTACTGGGACATGTTCTTCCCATGGACGACCTTCCTCGACATCGTGGTCACTGGCTTCGCGATCTTCGGGTTCATCGCCTCGGTGATCCGACGCCACTTGGTCGGCGCGTGGCTGGGGATCTGCTGCCTTGCTCTCACGGCGTTCGTGTTCCTTGCCAAGAACTCGTTGCCGGTGATCGGTCTGCTGTGGAACCCACGCCTGCTTCCTTTCCTGTACCTCTTGCGTT
This sequence comes from Ilumatobacteraceae bacterium, assembly GCA_963720775.1. GTDB lineage: Bacteria > Actinomycetota > Acidimicrobiia > Acidimicrobiales > Ilumatobacteraceae > JAENVT01. Next base: position 891,400 of record CAVRGR010000006.1, read on the forward strand.
TGATGTTGATGATGGTCGGCATCGTCGAGTTCGTCGAGGTCGTCGTGCGCGGCAGTCGCGGACCGCGGGCGCGCCACAACATGTGGAAGGTCGGGGCGGCGACGGCGGGCGTGGTCAGTGTCGTCGTGCTCGTGATGGAGCTCTTCTTGTTCCAACAGGTACCAGGCGGCCGCACCGTCACCGAACACGGCAAGGCTGTGTACGCGTGGGGGATCGGCAGCTGGAACCCGATCGAGTTGACGCCGACCGCCAAAGACGCGCAGAGCGACGGCTGGACCCGTTACAACTTCATGGGGTACGAGGGCCGGGATGCCTACGGTGAGTACAAGGCACTGATCGACGAGATGAAATCGGTAGGTGCCGACTCGGCTCACGGCTGTGGCCGGGCGATGTGGGAGAACAACGGCGACAACGGCCAGTACGGCACAACGATGGCGTTGATGCTCCTGCCGTTCTGGACCGACGGCTGCATCGACAGCATGGAGGGGTTGTTCTTCGAAGCCAGCGGCACGACCCCGTACCACTTCATCACGGCCGCAGCGGTCAGCAGCAACAGCTCGAACCCGGTGCGCGAACTGCGCTACGACAACAACGACGATTCCAAGGGCGTGCCCTACCTGCAGACGCTCGGCGTGAAGTACTTGATGGTGTTCACGGAGAAGGCCAAGGCCCAAGCCGAGACGCGACCCGAACTGACCAAGCTCGGTTCGGTCGGACCGTGGAACATCTACCAGGTTGCCGACAGCGACCTCGTGGTGCCGCTCACCGTGCAACCGGTGGTGGTCAACCACCGCAGCGGCGATCAGCGCGAGCGCAACCTCGAGCTGGGAATGAGCTGGTTCCAACACCAGGACGAGTGGGCCGCGATCCCGGCCGATGGCGGACCCGCAGAGTGGCAGCGCATCGATGTGCAGGTCGACACGACACGCAGCGACGGCCTCTCGCCTGGAGCTTCTGGGCGCAAGGTCGACATCGTCCAACCCAGTGAGCCGATCGTGCCGAAGGCTCTGCCGGCAGTGTCGGTGAGCAACGTGCAGCTCGGCGACCAAGACCTGCGGTTCACCGTCGACAAGGTCGGGGTGCCGATCCTCGTGAAGATCAGCTACTTCCCGAACTGGCACGTCAGTGGCGCCAAGGGCCCGTACCGAATCGCGCCGAACCTGATGGTGGTGATCCCCACTTCGAAGGACGTGCATCTCACCTACGAACGGTCGAACCTCGACTACTTCGCGTACTTGCTGACCTTCATCGGGATCGTCATGTTGATCGTCATGAGGATCCGCGGCGACGTTCGCCACGCCAACGCTCACCCGTTCGGTGCAGCGCCGGCGGGGTCTGATTTCGAGTGGGACGATTGGGAGACGGACCCGGAGCCCGTGATGGCCGATGCCACCCCTGCCGAGGGGTGGCGACCCGATCTCGACGATTCGCTGGAACCGGATCTCGGGGCTGATTCGCTGGGGTGGGCACCACCCGTCGCCGACGGTCCGGCCGACATGCGCCCTCCCGATGCTAGCCTCTGAGCCCCATGTCTCCGACTGATCCAACGGTGCTCGACGCCATCGTCAAAGCGTATGACGTGCGCGGCACCGTTCCCGATCAGCTCAACGCCGACGTTGCCCACGCGCTGGGCGTCGGGTTCGCCCGTTTCGCCAACGCGCCACGGATCCTCGTCGGCTTCGACATGCGCCCAACCGGCCCTGAGCTGGTCGAGGCGTTCATCCGTGGCGTGCTCGAACAAGGTGTCGATGTCATCGATCTGGGCCTGGCCTCCACCGATCTCGTCTACTTCGCGGCGGGCAGGCTCGATGCTCCCGGCGTGATGTTCACCGCCTCGCACAATCCGGCGCAGTACAACGGTCTCAAGTTCTGTCTCGCCGGCGCTCGCGCTGTCGGACAGGACACCGGGCTGGAAGACATCAAAGCGATCGCCGCCAGCGTCCTGCGCGGAAACGGTCCATTGGCGGCAGCGCGCGCCGGCTCGTCGTCCAATCGCAACATGCTCAGCGCATTCGCCGATCATGTCATGTCGTTCATCGATGCCACCTCGATCCATCCCCTGCGCGTCGTCGCCGACACCGCAAACGGAATGGGCGGTCTCGTCGTCCCGGCCGTGTTCGAGCGCCTGCCGCAGATCACGCTGGAGGTGATGTACGGCGAGCTCGACGGCACGTTCCCCAACCATCCCGCCGACCCGCTGCAACCAGCCAATCAGCGCGACCTCCAAGCCAGGGTCGTCTCCGGCGGCTTCGATGTCGGGCTGGCCTTCGATGGCGACGCCGACCGCGTGTTCGTGGTCGACGAGACCGGTCGTGGGCTCAGCGGTTCGACCACCACAGCCCTACTCGCCGCGGCCATGTTGCGCGCCCACCCCGGTGCCACCGTGTTGCACAACCTCATCTGCTCGAAGGTCGTGCCCGAAGTCATCCGCGAGCACGGTGGCGTCCCGGTGCGTACCAAGGTCGGTCACTCGTTCATCAAGCAGGTCATGGCCGAGACGGACGCCGTGTTCGGCGGCGAGCACTCGGCGCACTACTACTTCCGCGACAACTTCGGTGCCGACTCCGGGCTCATTGCCTCGCTCATCGTCCTGGCCGAGATCAGCCGCGCCGACACCGTCCTCTCCGTCGTCCGCAAGCCGTTCGAGCGCTACTCGTCGAGCGGCGAGATCAACACCCAGGTAGCCGATCCCATCGCCGTCATGGCACGAGTCGCCGAAGAGTTCGCCACCGAGGAGCAGGACTACCTCGACGGGCTGACGGTCGACTGCGGCTCGTGGTGGTTCAACCTGCGGCCCTCCAACACCGAGGCCTTGCTGCGGCTGAACCTCGAGGCATCCACCCGCGACGACTGCAACCAGCACGTGGTCGAGGTCCTGGCCCTTGTTACGAGTGTATGACAGTATGAACGCCATGGCTCTGGACCCCCGTTTGCTTGCGGTGCTTGCCTGCCCGGAAGACAAAGGTCCGCTCTACTACCTTGGCGACACAGATGGCCTCTACAACCCGAGACTGCATCGCCGATACATCGTTCGAGACGGCATCCCGGTGATGTTGATCGACGAAGCCGTCGCCGTCGACGACGCAGAACACGAGGCCATCATGATCCGAGTCCACAGTGAAGGCTTGGCGCCGACGTTTGCCGCGTGACCACATGGGAGGAATCGTGGGGTATCCTCACACAATGAAGTCAGGGCATCACATAGCGCGGTTACTGACAGTAGTCGCCCTGGTCATCACCACGGGTATTGCCGTCGCCCCCGGCGCGTCTCCCGTAGGTGCAGCGGGCGAGATGGGCAGTGGTGGCGAGTTCCATCCGCTGCCACCGGTACGCATCTTCGACTCCCGGCCGGCCACGGCCGTCAACGACGTCGTTCCTCTGGGGGCCAAACCGCTGGGGGCGCCGGATCCGACAACGTTCGACATCAACCTCCTGGGCGCGGGTGGCATACCGGCGGACTCCGCCAACGTGCTCGCCGTGGTCGTCAACATCACGGTGACCGAGCCCGGCGCCAACGGCTACCTCGAGGCATACGGCAAGGGGGCGCGCCCCGCGGATCGCACCTCGATCGTCAACTTCGCGCCCAACCAGACGGTTCCCAACGTGGCCATCGTCCGCCCGGGCGCCGATGGTGACCTGACGATCGGTCTGTTCGGCCAGAGCGGCACCGCCCAAGTGATCGTCGACGTCTTCGGATGGTTCTCGTCGAGCAACTTCATACCCGCCACCGTGGCCACCGACGACGGGTCGCGTTTGATCCCGTTGTCGCCCTCGCGCATCCTCGACACCCGCGACGGCACCGGCCAGCCCGCCCCCGGGGCGATGACCGCCAAGCAGACCATCGACCTGCAGATCCGCGGCGTCGACGGCGTCAACCCGGTCAAGGCCGATGTCGTGCCCGACTCGCCGAACGTCACCGGCGTGCTGTTGAACATCGCCGGCATCACCACGGATCCCGGGGGCACGAACACGTACCTGTCAGTGCTGCCCGACGCTCCGCCGGCGGGGCAGAACCCGACCACTTCGAACCTCAACCTGGCCCCAGGCGTGATCAAGGCCAACCTCGTGTTCGTCCCGGTGGGCGCCGATGGGCACGTCCACATCTTCAACTTCCAAGGCGTCACCCAGGTCGTGGCCGACGTCGTCGGATACATGCTGAAGGGTCAGGACAAGGCCACCCGCGCCGGGCGCGTCGTGCCGCTCACGTCGCCCTACCGCACCTTCGACACTCGCCTCCCGCAGTGGGGTGGTAACGCCCTCGGGCCCGGCCAGGCCGAGGACTGGAGCTTCGCCGACTTTGCGTCTTCGGTGTTCATCGGCACCGATTCCGTCGGCCCGCAACTGGCGGTCATCGGCAACCTCACGTCGGCATCGCTCACCCGTCAGTACGCGTCGGTGCCGGCGAAGTCGTTCATGACCGCCTACCCGTCGTGTGCGCCGGGGGTGTCGTGCCGGCCGCTGTCGTCGAACCTCAACACCGTCGAGGGTCCACCGATCCCCAACATGGCGGTGCTCACGTACGGAGCCAGCGACACGGTGACCGTCTACAACCTCGCCGGATATGCGCACTACATCTTCGACGCCTCGGCTGTGATTCTGGCCGATCCACCCGCCTAGACTGGTTTCACCCCACGGGCTGATCAGAGCGTTGCCAGCTGGCACCGGCCCGATTCACAACATTCCATCCTGTGGAGGAACCTTTCATGAGCCAGTCGTTCGCGGCTCGACGCGATTACCGCGTCGCCGATCTCTCACTCGCCCCCTTCGGTCGCAAGGAGATCCACCTTGCCGAACACGAGATGCCGGGCCTGCGCGCCCTGCGCAAGGAGTTCGGCCCTTCGAAGCCGCTGCAGGGAGCGCGGATCTCCGGATCGTTGCACATGACGATCCAGACCGCCGTTCTCATCGAGACCCTGGTGGAGCTGGGCGCCGAGGTGCGCTGGGCGAGCTGCAACATCTTCTCCACGCAAGACCATGCCGCGGCAGCCGTGGCCGTGGGTCCTGAGGGCACGGTCGACGAGCCCAATGGCGTTCCGGTGTTCGCCTGGAAGGGCGAGACGTTGGAGGAGTACTGGTGGTGCACCGAGCAGATGATGTCGTGGCCCGACGGGCCGCACGGTGAGCAGGGCCCCAACATGATCCTCGACGACGGCGGCGATGCCACGTTGCTGCTGCACAAAGGTGTCGAGTTCGAGAAGGCCGGCGAGGTTCCCGACCCGACATCGGCGTCGAACCCAGAGTTCGCCATCGTTCTCGGCCTGTTGCAGCGATCACTGAAGACCGACCCGAAGAAGTGGACGCAGATGGCGTCACGCATCCGGGGAGTCACCGAGGAGACCACCACCGGCGTCATGCGACTGTACAAGATGCACGAGCGCGGCGAGTTGCTGTTCCCGGCCATCAACGTCAACGACTCGGTCACCAAGAGCAAGTTCGACAACCTGTACGGCTGCCGCCACTCGCTGGTCGACGCGATCTGTCGGGCCACCGACGTGATGCTCGGCGGCAAGGTTGCCGTGGTCTGCGGCTACGGCGATGTCGGCAAGGGTTGCGCACAGGCGTTGAAGGGCCAGGGCTGCCGCGTGATCGTGACCGAGGTGGACCCGATCAACGCTCTGCAAGCGGCGATGGAGGGGTACCAGGTGACCACCATGGACGAGGTCGTCGGAACCGCCGACATCTTCGTCTCGGCCACCGGTAACGATCACATCATCACGATCGATCACATGCATCAGATGAAGCACAACGCAATCGTCTGCAACATCGGCCACTTCGACAGCGAGATCGACATGGCCGGACTGGCCCGCAGTGGTGCGACACACGACCAGCTGAAGCCCGGCACCGACCTCTGGTCGTTCCCCGACGGGCATGCCATCATCGTTCTTGCGGAAGGCCGCCTGGTCAACCTCGGCTGCGCGACCGGCCATCCGAGCTTCGTGATGAGCTGCTCGTTCAGCAATCAGGTCATCGCCCAGATGGAGCTGTTCGACAACGTCGAGCAGTACCCGCTCGGCGTGCACGTACTGCCCAAGAAGCTCGACGAGAAGGTTGCCTCGCTGCACCTCGACGCGCTCGGCGTGAAGCTCACCAAGCTCACCGACGAGCAAGCCGAATACCTCGGCGTCGAGCCATCGGGCCCGTTCAAGCCCGACCACTACCGGTATTAGTGGTCGGGTTCGATCTCCGCTCGCTCGCCGCCTCTAGTTCACAGCCGGAGCAAGCTTCGTCTCGCTCCTCATCGCCAGGCGGGGGATCAGGACGTGCACCAGCGGACCGATCCCCAGCACGAAGGCCACGGTGCCGACGCCGACATGGCCGCCCAGGGCGGCTCCGACGGCCAGCACGGTCACCTCGAGGACCGTGCGCACGACTCGTACCGAGTAGCCGCGCGTCGCCACGCCTACCATGATGCCGTCGCGCGGTCCCGTGCCGAGGCCGGCGCCGATGTACAGCCCCGAGCCGACAGCGATCACGCACACAGCGCCCACCACGTAGGCGAGGCGGGGGACCAGCCGATCGGTGGCGGGAAGGTGGTTGCCGATCGCGTTGACCACGAGGCCGATCTCCGTGGCGTTGAGGATCGTGCCGATGCCCGGGCGCTGACGCAACGGAATCCACAGCAGGAGGAGCAGGAAGCCGACGATCTCGATCACCCAACCGAGCTTCAGGCCGGTGTGGCCGGCCACGCCCTGGTGGAAGACATCCCATGGAGCCAGTCCGAGGTGGGCCGTGACGAACATGCTGATCCCGAGCCCGAAGCAACCCAGCCCGACGATGCAACGGGCGAGTCGTTGGCCCGGTCGATCGGCAAGCGCGGTACGCATCACGCCGAGACCCTACCGATGGGTCTGTCACACCCTCCTGGTACTGATGGCACCATGTTCTTCAGCAGGCATTGCGCGGCGTGCGGGGCTCCGGGTGAGAGGGTGCTCTGTCGCCGCTGCCGCTTCTCGATGGCCTCCGCCGGGTCAGCACACAACTCGTCCGACATCCGTGCCGCATTCTCCTTCGAGGGGCTGCCGAGAGACCTGGTGCTGGCCTTGAAGTTCCGGCATCGCCGCGCCGCAGCCGCGGTGCTCGCCGATCAGATGGTGCGCCGCCTGCGGCCATCGGCTGTGGATGTCGTCACCTGGGCGCCCACCACCGCGAGGCGGGCCCGCAGGCGGGGCTACGACCAGGCCGAGGCGATCGCCCAGGCGATCGGCCGGCAGTTGGGTGTCCCCTGCCGGCGGCTGTTGTACCGGGCTCACAGCACGACGCAGACGGGCAAGTCACGCGCCGACCGCTTGGTCGGCCCGGCCTTTCGGGCCCGCAAGCCCAGGTCCGGGCTCACCGTGCTCGTCGTCGACGATGTGGTCACCACGGGCGCCACATTGCGCGCCGCGGCCAAGGCCCTGCGTTCGGCCGGCGTTGCTCAGGTGCAACTGGTCGCCGCGGCCAGCGCCGAGCTGGGGCAAGCTCGCCGGGCTGTGCCAAGGTCGGCGTCGCCCTCGCCGGTAGGCTGTGCACCCGCATGGGCATCCTCGATCGCATCCTCCGAGCTGGTGAAGGCAAGAAGCTGAAGGCCCTCGAGGGCCTGGTTCCCGACATCAATGCTCACGAACCCGCTGTGGCTGCCCTCAGCGACGACGCGCTGCGCGCCAAGACGGCCGAGTTCCGCAATCGGATCGAGCGCGGCGAGACCATCGACGATCTGCTCATCGAAGCGTTCGCGGTCGTTCGCGAAGCGGCCCGACGGGTCATCGGGCAACGTCACTTCGACGTGCAGCTCATGGGTGGCGCGGCACTCCACTTCGGCTGGGTCGCAGAGATGAAGACCGGCGAAGGCAAGACGCTGGTCAGCACGTTGCCGGCCTACCTCAACGGTGTCGGCGGCAAGGGAGTGCACCTCATCACGGTCAACGACTACCTCGCCAGGTTCCACGCCGAGTGGATGGGGCGCATCCACAAGTGGATGGGTCTCGAGGTCGGCTTGATCATCCCCGGCTTCAAGGAGCAGCCGAGTGAGAAGCGGGCCAGCTACGCCTGCGACATCACCTATGGCACCAACAACGAGTTCGGCTTCGACTATCTACGCGACAACATGGCCACGACGCTGGCCGACAAGGTTCAGCGCGGTCACAACTACGCAATCGTCGACGAGGTCGACTCCATCCTCATCGACGAAGCCCGTACGCCGTTGATCATCAGTGGCCGCGTTGCCGACGCTGCCAAGCTGTACTACCGGTTCGCCTCGATCGTTCGCTCCTTGAAGCGCGACGTCGACTACGAGGTCGAAGAAGACAAGCGGGTGGTGGTGCCACTCGAAGAGGGCATCGAGAAGGTCGAGCAGGCGCTCGGGATCGAGAACCTGTACGACGAGGTTCAGCAGAACCTGGTGCACCAGCTGTCGGTGGCGCTGAAGGCCAAAGAGCTGTACAGGCGCGACAAGGACTACATCATCCAGGGCGGCGAGGTGAAGATCGTCGACGAGTTCACCGGCCGCATCCTCGACGGACGCCGCTGGAGCGAGGGCATCCACCAGGCAGTCGAAGCCAAAGAGGGTGTGAAGATCAAAGAGGAGAACCAGACCCTCGCCACCATCACCCTGCAGAACTACTTCCGAATGTACGACAAGCTCGCCGGGATGACCGGCACCGCGACTACAGAGGCCGCCGAGCTCATGGGCACCTACGAGCTGGCGGTGGTGCCGATTCCCACCAACGAATTGGTCATCCGCGACGACAGGGCCGATCTCATCTACAAGAGCGAGGTCTCCAAGTTCAACGCCGTGGTCGAGGACATCAGCGAGAAGTACGACCGTGGTCAACCGGTTCTGGTCGGCACGATCAGCGTCGAGAAGAGCGAGTACCTAGCGCAACTGTTGAAGAAGCGCGGCGTTCCCCACGAGGTGCTCAACGCCAAGCAGCACGCCCGTGAGGCCATGATCGTCACCCAGGCCGGACGGCTCAACGCGGTCACGGTTGCCACCAACATGGCCGGTCGTGGGGTCGACATCATTCTCGGCGGCAATCCCGAGGGTCTTGCCCGGCACGAGGTCGTCAAGGAAGGTTTCGATCCCGAGGTGCTCGTCGACGACTTCGCCCTGCCGATGCCGGTCGAGCAGATGCCCGACGAGTTCAAGGCCGCCCGCACTGCGGCACTCGCCCGGTACGACCAACTGCTGGCACGGTTCAACGGCGAATGCCAGGCCGAGGGCGACAAGGTTCGTGCCCTCGGCGGGTTGTACGTGCTCGGCACCGAACGCCACGACAGCCGGCGCATCGACAACCAGCTTCGGGGCCGTTCCGGCCGTCAGGGCGATCCGGGTGAGAGCCGTTTCTACTTGAGCCTCGACGACGAACTGATGCGCCTCTTCGCGACCGGCGCTCTGTCTTGGGTGATGGGCCGAGCGCTCCCCGACGACGAAGCCATCGAAGCGAAGATGGTCACCAAGGCGATCGAACGGGCGCAGACCACTGTCGAGCAGCGCAACGCCGAGATTCGCAAGAACGTGCTCAAGTACGACGAGGTCATGAACGAGCAGCGCAAGGTGATCTACAAGCGCCGCGACCAGATCCTCGAAGGCGTCGACTTGAAGGCGGCGGCGATGGAGTACCTCGCCGAGGCGATGAACTCGCTCATCGAAACGCACTGCGCCAGCGTCGCGACCGACGAGTGGGACCTCGACGGACTCGTGTTGGAGCTGAAGACGTTCTGGCCGAGCGACATCAGCACTCAACAGCTGGAGAAGTGCCACGACACCGACGAAATCTACGACGTCGTCATGTCGGATGCGTCGGTGTACTACGAGAAGCGCGAGGCCGAACTGACCGCGCCGATCATGCGCGACGTCGAACGTCAGGTCATGCTGCGAATCATCGACCAGCGCTGGCGGGAACACCTCGAGGAGATGGACTACCTGCAGGAGGGCATCAACCTTCGCGCCGTCGGCCAGCAAGACCCGTTGGTCGAATGGCAGCGCGAGGGCTACGAGATGTTCGGCAGCCTCATGAAGGGCATCGCTCAGGACTTCGTCAAGTACGTCATGCACGTGCAGGTCATCCGCAACGACGTGCCGGCACCCACGGTGCAGAACGTGCAGCAGACCTCCAGCGAAAGCGTGCAACCCGACGGCTTCTCCGCCGCCGCGCGCGCCGCTGTGGCCTCCGGCGATCCCGATGCCGCCGTTCCTGCCGGCGCCCCCGGCCCGGTCAAGCAGCAGACGATCGTCAAGGACGAGTGGTCGAAGACCCCACGCAACGCACCCTGCCCCTGCGGCAGTGGGAAGAAGTTCAAGATGTGCCACGGCTCGGGCGCGTAACGCGCCGCCGCATGCGTGACTACTCCGACGATCTGAAAGAACTGCGCCGCCGGCTCGGCGAAGCCGAGGGCTACCTGAAGATCGACTCCAACCGAGCGAGGTTGATCGAGCTCGAGCACGAGGTCGCTCGCCCCGATCTGTGGGACGACCAGGATCAGGCGAAGAAGATCAGCACCGAGTACGCCAACGTCAAGACAGACATCGAGCAGTTCGACCTTCTCGCCGGTCAACTCGAAGATGCCGAAGTGCTGCACGAGTTGGCGCGCGAGGTCGACGACGCCTCGCAGGAACCCGAGCTGGACGAGGCGATGACGGCGATCACCGCCCAACTCGACCAACTCGACCTGCGCAGCCTGTTCACCGGTGAGCACGACGAGGCCGATTGCATCGTGCAGATCAACGCCAAAGACGGAGGCGTCGATGCCCAGGACTGGGCCGAGATCCTGCTGCGGATGTACAACCGATGGGCCGAGCGTCGCGGCTTCGGCTTCGAGATCGACGGCATCAGCGAGGGTGCAGAGGCCGGGATCATGTCGGCCGAGTTCACCATCACGGGTCGCTACGCGTACGGGTTGATGACGGGCGAGCGGGGTACGCATCGCTTGGTGCGCATCAGCCCGTTCGACAACCAGGGTCGTCGGCAGACCAGCTTCGCGGGGGTGCAGGTGTGGCCGGTCATGGATGCGCTCGATCTCGAGGTCAACGACGCCGACGTCCGCATGGAGGTCTTCCGCGCCAGCGGCGCAGGCGGTCAGCACGTCAACAAGACGTCGTCGGCGGTACGGCTGATCCACGAACCGACGGGGCTGGTTGCCTCGTCACAGGAAGAGCGCAGCCAGCTGCAGAACCGCGAGAAGGCGATGAACCGGCTGCGCACCATGATCGCTGCCAAGATCGAAGAAGAGCGCGAGGAGGAGCTCGACAGCATTGCCGGCAGGCAGGCTCAGGTCGGTTGGGGCAGCCAGATCCGCTCGTACGTCGTGCAGCCATACCAGATGGTGAAAGACCTGCGTACAGAGGTCGAAACGAGCAACATCACGGGTGTGCTCGACGGTGACATCGACGAGTTCATGGAGGGCTACCTGCGTTGGCGACGCCGAGAAGCGGAGTGAACCCGTTAGTGTTTGCCGAGCTCTGGGCGGGGCGGCGGCTGCAGCATGGCGTGGAGAACCCCGGATGATCCGACTGGAGAATGTCACCAAGACCTACTCGACCGAGGTCGTCGCGCTCCGCGACGCGAGCTTCGATGTCGCCAAGGCCGAGTTCGTGTTCCTCGTGGGACCGTCGGGTTCGGGCAAGAGCACGTTGTTGCGCTTGATGAACCGTGAGGAGCGCCCGGAGAAGGGTTCGGTATGGGTTGCCGGGCGGAACATCAACGAGATGTCCGACAGCAAGGTGCCGCACCTGCGTCGCAACATCGGCAACATCTTCCAGGACTACAAGCTCCTGCCCAATCGCACCGTGCACGAGAACGTGGCCTTCGCGCTGGAAGTGATCGGCAGGCCCAAGCACGTGATCCGTCAACAGGTTCCGGCTGTGCTCGATCTGGTCGGTCTGGCGGGCAAGCAGGAACGCTTCCCGCACCAACTCAGCGGTGGTGAGCAGCAGCGTGTGTCGATCGCCCGGGCATTCGTCAACCGCCCGCTGATCCTGCTCGCCGACGAGCCGACCGGCAACCTCGATCCGGCGACCGGCGAGGGGATCATGCGTTTGCTCGATCGCATCAACAAGACAGGAACGACCGTTGTGATGGCCACCCACGATCAGCGAATCGTCAACATGATGCGCAAACGAGTGATCCAACTGGATCGCGGCATCATCGTCCGCGACCAAGCAAGAGGTGTGTACGAATGATCTCCCGCCTGCGCTACACCTTGCGCGAGATGTGGGCGAGCCTCAGCCGCAACCTCACGCTCACCGTCGCCGCTGTCATCACCTCGATGGTGTCGCTGTTCCTGTTCGGGATCACGCTGCTGATCCAGCAGGCGTTCGACAACCAGCTCAGTCAGTGGACCGGTGGCGTGCAGATGGTGGTCTACGTCAATCACGATGCTCAGCCAGAGGCCGTCGCCACGATCAAAGAGGCGCTCGAGAGCCGCCCCGAGCTCATCAAGAACGTTCAATACTGCGCGGTCGATTGCTCGCTCGCCCAGGCGAAGAAGCTGTTCGCCGCCGACCCCGAGTCGTTGAAGTTCATCAACGAGGACAACGTCCCGTCGTACTTCGCCGTGGAGCCTGTCGACAAGAACCAGATCCAGCAGTTGTTGAGCATCCGCGACTCGTTCACCACCCTCCCCGGTGTGTACAAGGTCGCGTTCCCATCCGATCAGATCGCAGTGCTCGGCAAGCTCAAGTCGTTCTTCGGGGTACGCACGTACGTGATGTCCGGTGTGCTCCTGTTCGCCTCGATCCTGTTGATCTGGAACACCATTCGAACCGCGATGTTCGCCCGCCGTCGCGAGATCGAGGTGATGAAGTTGGTCGGGGCAACCAACTGGTTCATCCGATTGCCGTTCATGCTCGAGGGCCTGCTGCAGGGCCTGGCCGGTGCGGTGTTCGGTAGTGCCCTGTTGCTGCTCGGCAACGCCGACTGGACGTCGGGCGTGCGCAAGTTCCCGACCAACGCGGGGCTCGGCGGCTTCGTCGTCACCGACGGCTATCCGATCAAGGTCGTGTTCTTCATGGTGCTGCTCGGCGCCTTCGTCGGTGCCGTCGGCTCGGCCACCGCTGCCAGTCGCTTCCTCGACGTGTAGCTTCGTCCAGACCTCCTCGACGGCTCAGTCGTTCCGCCGAGCAGTACATGTCGGTTGACCGTGGAACGGCCCGACAGCACAGTTGGCCGGGTCGGCGCACCGCGTCGCGCTGAGGAGCAGCCCAATGTCTCGGATGGCACCGGTACCCATCGAAGAGTGTCGCGATCCCGACCTGCGCAGCACGCTGGAACACTTCGTGAGGACGCTGGGCTTCGTGCCGAACAGCTTGCTGACGATGCAGCGGGTCCCGGCCATCGCGAAGGCCGTGGTGCAACTCAACAAGGCGGTGTTCGATCCCGCCGGCCGCGTCGATCTCGGCCTCAAGCGACTCGTCGCCCACATGGCCAGCTTTGCCGCCGGGTGCCAGTACTGCCGGGCCCACACCACGGTCAGTGCCACCCGCCACGGCATCGCCGACGAGAAGATGGCGGCGATCTACGACTACCGGACCAGTCCGTTGTTCGATGAGCGAGAGCGCGCTGCGCTCGACTTCGCGCGTGACGCCGCGTCGGTCCCCAACGGTGTCACGGATGCCTCGTATGAGGAACTCACCCGACACTGGACCGACGACGAGATCGTCGAGATCTTGGGCGTGGTGTGCATGTTCGGCGTGTTCAACCGTTGGAACGACTCGATGGCCACACCGCTCGAGGCCGAGCCGATCGCCCGGGCCGGGGCGCTGCTCGGTGACGCGGGATGGCACGTCGGCAAGCACAGCCCGTCGCCATGAGCACCTCGGGAGCGCAGAGGTCGCTGACTTCGGCCGAGATCGTCGAATGGGCCGACACGCTCGCGGCAGCGCGTCGCGATCGTGTGGGATGTGACCCGATCTCGTCGTCGATCGACCTCACGATCGACGACGCCTACGCGATTCAGCGCGCCGGTACTGCGCTTCGGCTGGAGCGCGGCGAGAAGCTCATCGGCTGGAAGCTCGGTTACACCTCGCTGGCGATGCGCGCCCAGATGGGGATCGATCAACCGAACTTCGGCCCACTCACCGACGCAATGCTGGTGGCTCATGACGGCGACGCCGACCCTGCGCTGATCCAACCACGCGCCGAACCGGAGATCGGGCTGCGGTTCGACCGTTCGCTGCCCGCCGATGCGAATCTCGACGACGTGTTGGGCGCTGTCGGCGAGGCGTTCGCCTGTCTCGAGATCGTGGACTCCGTGTACCCGGACTATCGGTTCCGTCTCGAGGACAACACGGCCGATGGCTCCTCAGCCGCTCAGGTCGTCGTAGGGCCTGCACTCAGGAGCATCGAGCGCCTGGACGAGGTCACGGTCGTTTTAGTGCACAATGGTGTCCGCGGCGATTCGGCGACGGGCCGTGCGGCGTCCGGTCATCCTGCCGCCGGTGTCGTCTGGCTGGTTGGCCAGTTGGCCCTGCACGGTCACCACATCGAGGCGGGCCACGTCGTCATCACCGGTGGGCTGACTCGCGCCGTACCACTGAACTTGGGCGATCACATCGAGGCGGTGTTCGACGAGGAGACTCGAGTCGCCGTACATCGCCCGCCGCTTCCAGTCCCGAGAGGTTGTTAGAAGCGGCACTAACTTCGTGTGATGGAGTACACCCAGATCCTCTACGACGTCGCCGACCACGTCGCCACCATCACGCTGAACCGCCCCGATCAGCTGAACACGTTCACCACGCGGATGATGCGCGAGATGATCGATGCCTTCGATCGTGTCGATGCCGACGACGACGTGCGCGCCGTGATCGTGACCGGTGCCGGTCGTGGATTCTGTGCCGGCGCCGATCTCTCCTCCGGAGGTGCCACGTTCGCCAAGGGTGGAAGTGACGTGCAGACGGCTGCGGGGGTTCCACGCGACGGCGGCGGAATGCTGTCGCTGCGCATCTTCGAATGCATCAAGCCCGTCATCGCCGCGATCAACGGCCCAGCGGTCGGCGTGGGCGTGACGATGGTGCTGCCGATGGACATCCGCCTCGTCAGCACGACGGCCAAGATCGGTTTCGTGTTCGCGCGCCGCGGCATCGTGCCCGAGGCCTGCTCGGCTTGGTTCCTACCACGGCTCGTCGGCATCAGTCAGGCGCTCGAGTGGTGCTACTCCGGACGGGTCTTCGGTGCGGACGAGGCCTTGGCCGGCCGACTGGTGAGGAGCATCCACGAGCCGGACGATCTCCTGCCCGCGGCGCGGGCGATCGCCGCCGAGATCGTCGACCACTCGGCGCCGGTCAGCGTGGCGCTCACACGGCGCATGCTCTGGTCGATGCTCACCGCCGATCATCCCATGGAAGCGCACCGCCTCGACTCGCGAGCCATCCTCGAACGCGGCCGCAGCGCCGACGCACGCGAAGGGGTCGAGAGCTTCCTCGACAAGCGCGGCGCGGTGTTCACCGACAAGGTCAGCGATGGGTTGCCCGACGTATTTCCGGAGCCCATGACCAGAAAGTTCTCGTAAAGCTCGCCGCCCTGTGTGCCGATGTGACATGTGCAACGGTACGTGAACGGACTTGGCCGAACTCGTACCAGTTGTGTCGGGACACTTCCAGAGGGCGGACAACACATGAACATGACAGCTGTACGGCTTCGCGCCGGCGATGTGATCGAACTGGAGATCGACGGCGAGGTGGTCTCGGCCTTGGTGCTGCTGGCCAACAGCGAGACCGTGATCTTCGACTTCTGCGACGACACCATGCCGTGCGTCGCTCGCCAGGAGGACCTCACCGGCGTTCGAGTCTTCGACGGACTGACGGTCTGATCACCGGTAGCCTCCTCGGTCCATGACCGATGAGGTGACCCTGTACGAAGCGGCCGGCGGTATGGCCTTCTTCGAACAACTTGTCGACGCCTTCTACGAGGGAGTGGCGAGCGACGACATCCTGCTGCCCCTCTACGCCGACGCCCCCGATCTCCGCGGTCCACGGCACCGGCTCACCCTGTTCCTCGCGCAGTACTGGGGCGGGCCCACGACCTACAGCGAGGAGCGTGGGCACCCGCGACTGCGCATGCGCCACATGCCGTTCACCGTGGGTCCTGCCGAACGCGACCGGTGGCTGGTGCACATGGGCTCGGCAGTGCAGCGTTGTGCGCCCACGGTGGAGATCGCCGAGCGGCTGATGGCCTACTTCGTACCGGCAGCCGAGCAGATGCGCAACGACACCGGGTTGCCGATCTCGTCGCCCTCTCAGCGAGGCGGCTGAGCAGTTCCTCTCGGCTTTCCGAGGGTGTGGCAGGCGATCGCCGTTGCTGCCGCGGCATTGAGCGAGTCGACGCCTGGCGCCATGGGGATGCGTACCCGGTGAGCACTCGCTGCCAGCGCTGCATCCGACAAGCCGGCTCGCTCGGACCCCACGATGACAGCCATCTTGTCGCCGAGCGGGATGGCGTCGATGTCGTCGGCGCCGGGCGAGGGTGTGAGAGCACACACCACGAAGCCATCGTCGGCGAGCAGATGCAACTCGTCGATCAAGCTCGTACACCGAGCCGTCGGAAACCCGATGGCCAGCCCCATCGAAACACGCAGCGAACGTCGGGAGAGCGGGTCTGCGCTCGTCGCATCGAAGAGCAGTGCATCCCACCCCAGCGCCGCGGCGTTGCGAATGATCGAGCCCATGTTGATCGGATTGTCGACTGCTTCGATGACGATGAGCCGCGTCGCCAGTTGCCTGATCCGCGCCGGCGTCGGCCGTTGCGGCCGCTCGAAGAGCGCGACGATTCCTTGAGGCACGCCCAATCGAGTGACCATCGCCCGCACTCCGTCGCCGCCCGCGTAGATCGGCACTGCGGGCGGCAGCCGACGAGTCGACGCCGGCGGCCTGGCGGCATCGACCAAGGCCACCACCGGCGTGCATCCGGCGTCGAGTGCCCGCTCGACGACGAGATCGCCTTCGGCCATGAACAGGCCGTCGCCTCTGTCGTCACGTCGTTGCCGCCGGCTGGCCAGACCACGTTCGTTGCGCTGAAAGCAGGCCAGCCTCGGATCGTCGGCATCGTCGATGTGGATCACGTCAGAAGTGCCAGGCGAAGGCGCTCCAGTCGGGCTCGCGCTTCTCGATGAACGACGAGCGACCCTCTTCGGCCTCGTCGGTGGCATAGGCCAGTCGGGTGGCTTCGCCGGCAAACACTTGCTGCCCGACGAGGCCGTCGTCGATCAAGTTGAAGGCGAACTTCAGCATGCGCTGGGCCGTCGGGCTCTTGCCGTTGATCTCCTTGGCCCACTGCAGCGCCGTGGACTCCAGTTCGGCATGGGGCACCACGGCGTTGACCATGCCCATTCGATGAGCATCTGCCGCCGAGTACTCGTGCCCGAGGAAGAAGATCTCGCGGGCGAACTTCTGACCGACCTGGCGGGCTAGGTACGCGCTGCCGAACCCACCGTCGAAGCTGGCGACGTCGGCATCTGTCTGCTTGAACTTGGCATGCTCTGCGCTGGCCAGCGAGAGATCGCAGACGACGTGCAGGCTGTGTCCGCCACCTGCCGCCCAACCGGGTACGACGCAGATGACGATCTTCGGCATGAACCGGATCAGCCGCTGCACCTCCAGGATGTGCAACCGGCCGGCGCGCTCCGGCTCGATCGACTCGCGATGCTCGCCCGCGACTCCGGACGCGTCCACAGCGGTGTACTTGTAGCCATCACGGCCACGGATGCGCTGATCGCCACCGCTGCAGAACGCCCACCCACCGTCCTTCGGCGAGGGTCCGTTTCCGGTCAGGAGCACGCAACCGACATCCGTGGTCATCCACGCGTGATCGAGCGCCGTGTAGAGCTGATCGACGGTGCGCGGCCTGAACGCGTTGCGAACCTCAGGCCGATTGAAGGCGATCCTCACCGTGCCGTGATCGAGAGCGCGGTGGTAGGTGATGTCGTCGAAGGCGAAGCCGGGCACGTCGCGCCATGCGGCGGGGTCGAACAGAGCGGAGACCATCGACCCATTGTGGCCCGTCGCGCACTGCTACGTTCAGCTCGTGACCGGCTTGCAGATCTTCGGCGTGCCCGGACTTCCCGAGATCGTCGAAGGCGCCGACCTGGCAGCTCTCATCACCTCAGCGGCGAACGAGGCGGGAACGCCTCTGGAGGACGGCGACATCGTTGTCGTCACGTCGAAGATCGTCTCCAAATCCGAAGGACGGACGATCGAGCTCGCCGACGTCGATCCGTCTCCGTTCGCGGTCGACTGGTCGATCACGTGGGACAAGGACCCAGCGGTGACGGAGGTGGTCCTGCGCGAAGCGAAGCGGGTGGTGCGGCAGTTGGGGCCCGTGCTGATCACCGAGACGCAGCACGGTTTCGTGTGTGCCAACAGCGGCGTCGATCAATCGTCGAGCGGTGCCCATGGAAGATTGGTGCTGTTGCCCACCGACCCCGACGCCTCGGCGCGGCGGATTCGAGCGGGGCTGAGGCGCCATGGGATCGAGGTGGCCGTCATCGTCTCCGACACGTTCGGACGAGCCTGGCGAGAGGGGCAGACGGACATCGCCATCGGCATCGCCGGCATGCACCCGATTCGCAGCTACATCGGCGAGTTCGATCCGCACGGCCACGAGTTCAAAGTGCAGGCTGTCTGCTCGGCCGATCAGTTGGCCGGCGCCGCGGAGCTGGTGAAGGGCAACATCTCACGCGTACCGGTCGGGGTGATCCGCGGGTACCTGTGGGAGCGTGACGACTCGGCCACGATTGCGCCGGTGTTGCGCGACCCGAGCCGCGATCTGTTCAGATAGCCCGCCGTCTCGTCAGCGCTGAGTACTCGACGGCGATGTCGGCGGCCAACGCGGCGTTGTGCTTCACCAACGAGACGTTGGCCGCGAGGCTGCGCCCACCGGTCTGCTCGACGATCCGCGAGAGGAGGAACGGGGTGACTGCTTGCCCGGTGACACCCTGCGCCGCTAGTTGCTCGAGCGCCTCCGCGATCACACCGTCGATCTCCGCGGCCGGGATCTCGTCGTTGGCCGAGATCGGGTTGGCAATGCAGATCCCACGGCGCAGCTGCAGCCCGTTCCAGCTGGCGTTCAGCATCGCTGCTGCCTGTGCTGCGGTGTCGACGCGGTGGGGCGCAGGCCGTCCACTGCAGCGACTGTAGAACGCTGGGAAGTCGTCGCTGCCGAGCACCACGACAGGGACGCCGACCGTTTCGAGATACTCGAGAGTCAACGTGATGTCGAGGATCGACTTCACGCCGGCGCACACCACGGCGACAGGCGTGGCGGCCAGCTCGGTGAGGTCGGCGGAGATGTCGAATGACGTCGACGCGCCGCGATGGACGCCACCGATGCCGCCGGTGGCGAACACCCGAATCCCGGCGACGGCCGCAAGGTGCATGGTTGCGGCGACCGTTGTGGCCCCAGTGGCCCGACTGGCCACGAGCCAGGGCAAATCCCGCGTCGTGGCCTTCTGCACGCCACTGCGGGTGGCGAGCGACTGGATCTCGGCCGAACCGATGCCGACTCGGCAGACGCCGTCGATCACCGCGATCGTGGCCGGCACTGCACGGTGGTCGCGCACGATCGACTCGACGGCATGCGCCATCTCGACGTTCTGTGGATAGGGCATCCCGTGGCTGATGATGGTCGACTCGAGCGCGACGACGGCTGTACCTGCCTCGACAGCTCGACGAACATCGTCAGTGATGTGAACCACCGGTTGCACGCGTCCTCCTCGGCGCCCACCGTACTGGCGGATCGACCGCCATGAGCCACACTGTTCGTCGATGAGTTCGGAACCCGACGATCTGATCCGACTGACCCGCGAAGGCCCGCTGGCCACGATCTGGTTGAACCGCCCCGGCAAGCGCAACGCGATGAACTACGAGATGTGGGCCGCGCTCGGGGAGGTGGCGGCGGAGCTGGCAACCGATGCCGAGGTACGAATCGTGGTGCTTCGGGGTGCCGGCGACCACTTCTGCGCAGGCGCCGACATCACCGAACTCAGCGTCTTGCGGCGAGTTGGTGAACGCTCATTCGCCCAGGTCAACACCGACGCCGAGGCGGCGCTGGCGGCTCTTGCCAAGCCCACCGTTGCGTTCGTCTCGGGCGACTGCATCGGTGGCGGTTGTGCTCTGGCCATCGATTGTGATCTGCGCATAGCCACCAGCGACGCCCGGTTCGGAATCACTCCGGCCAAGCTCGGCATCGTCTACCCGCGTGCATCGCTGGAACGCGCCACGCACCTGCTCGGTCCGGCAGTGACGAAACGATTGCTCTTCACGGGGGAGCTCATCGGTGCCGCGGAAGCCCTGCGCGTCGGCCTGATCGACGAGATCGTCGATGCCGCAGACGGCGCCGAACGGCTTGCTACGTTGACCGGCGTGCTCGCCGCGCGATCGTTGTTGACCCAGGCGGCGACGAAGTCGATGGTGGCCGCGATCAAGTCGCACGGACACGTTCCCGACGATGTGCACAAGCACTGGAGCGAGGTCGCGGCACGTGCGCCTGACAGTGCCGAAGGGATTGCCGCGTTCGTCGAGAAGCGTCCGCCGCGGTTCACGTGGTCCGGGCCCGATGGCGACTAGGGCGAATCGTCGCGCCGAGCGGGCGCCGCCATGGCCGGCCCTCGTGCTGGCTGCGATCGCCATCGCCTTCTTCGCTCTGCCGTTGCTCGGGTTGATCAGCCGGGCACCGTGGAGCGATGCATGGTCGATCCTGCGCAGGCGATCAGTTCGCCAGGCCTTGCGATTGTCGATCGTCTGCAGCCTTTGCGCGACGGCGCTTTCGGTGTTGTTGGGTCTGCCATTGGCATGGTTGCTGGCCCGCCGCCGGTTCTTCGGTCGCTCAGTGGTGCGGGCCCTGTGCACCCTGTCGATGGTGCTGCCGCCGGTCGTCGGCGGTGTCGCCCTGCTGTACGCCCTCGGTCGGCGCGGGCTGCTGGGGCAATGGTTGGATCGCTGGTTCGACGTGCGCTTGCCGTTCACATCGACGGCGGTGGTGATCGCGCAGACGTTCGTCGCCATGCCGTTCTTCATCGTCACGGTCGAGGCCGCAATCCGCCAGGCAGACCCAGGACACGACGACGCGGCTCGAACACTGGGTGCGAGCAGTTGGTACTCGTTCCGTCGTGTCACGTTGCCCGCCGTTCGCTCCGCTCTCGTCGCCGGGGCGGTGCTGTCGTGGGCACGAGCGTTCGGCGAGTTCGGAGCAACGATCACGTTTGCCGGGAGCTTCCCGGGCAAGACACAGACGCTGCCGCTGTCGGTCTACCAAGCCCTCGACACCGACCAGCCGCAGGCCATCGTGCTCGCCTTGTTGATGGTCGCCGTCTCCTTCGGAGTGCTCGTCGCCTTGCGCGACCGGTGGCTTGGTGGGGGAGAGCTGACGACGTGACCTTGCGTGCCCGGATCGCGGTCGCGCGCGGATCGCTGAACCTCGACGTGTGGCTCGATGCCGCATCTGGTGAGGTGGTCGCTCTCCTCGGTCCCAACGGCGCCGGCAAGACGACGGTCTTGCGCTGCCTGGCTGGACTCCTGCCCATCGACGGCGGGTCCATCGAGGTTCAAGGCGAGGTGGTCGACGATCCGTCGCTGGGCATCTTCGTGCCGTCCGAGCGGCGAGCCCTCGGGGTCATGTTCCAGCAGTACCTGCTCTTCCCGCACATGACGGTGCTCGAGAACGTCGCCTTCGGCCTGCGGGCCGGCGGCGTCGCAAAGGCGGCTGCGCATGAACGAGCGCGATCATGGCTCACCCGTGTCGGCTGTGCAGGCTTCGAACACGAGCGTCCGGCGCAGTTGTCGGGTGGTCAGGCCCAACGTGTCGCGCTGGCGCGGGCGTTGGCTTCGGAGCCGAAGATGCTTTTGCTCGACGAACCGCTTGCAGCACTCGATGCCACGACACGAGTCGAGGTTCGGCGCGAGCTGCGCAGGCACCTCGACGGCTTCAGCGGTTCGGCGGTGCTGGTCACTCACGATCCCGTCGACGCCTACACGTTGGCTGATCGGGTGGTGATCATGGAGAACGGCCACGTCGTGCAGGATGGAACCTTCGTCGAGATCGCTGCTCATCCAAGGTCTGCCTATGTCGCCGAGCTCGCTGGAGTAAACCTGCTGACAGGCGCGATGATTGGTGGCGCGTTCGCTGTCGACGGTGGAGCGGTGCTCGTCGTTGCAACCGACGACGCCGACGGGCCGGCGATCGCCGTGATCCGGCCGCAGGCGGTGTCGCTGCACGCCTCGTGTCCTGAGGGCAGCCCGCGCAACACCTGGCAGGCCGTCGTGCTCGATGTGGATCATCGCGGCGAACGCATGCGGGTGCGGCTCGAAGGCCCCATCCAGCTGACGTCGGAGATCACCGTCGCAGCGGCGACTGCGCTTGGGATCAAGGTCGGCCTCGAGCTCTGGGTTGCCGTCAAGGCCACCGAGATCACCGTCACCCGCAATTGAAGTGGCGAGGCCAACATCCCCGCATGGGCGCGACAGCAGATGTCAGAGGTCCGGAACCGCACCCAAGGGGCGGGTATGGGCGAGGAAGTTGAACCGGTGTTGCCGGTATCGCGCCCGAGTGAGGTCGGTGGGTCTGACAAGATCCTGGCCATGTTGATCGAACGAGTTGGCGTGATCGGGTGTGGTTTGATGGGGTCCGGCATTGCCGAGGTCACGGCACGGGCGGGTCTCGATGTGATCGTCACCGAGACCTCGCCGTCCGCTGCAGAAGCCGGCATGGCCCGTGTTGCGGCGTCGTTGAAGCGGGCGCTCACGTCGGGCCGTCTGTCGGAGGAGGATCACGAGGCGACGTGGCAGCGATTGGCGTTCGGGCACGACCTGGAGGCGGTCGCCGACTGCGACATCGTGGTTGAGGCGGTGGCCGAGCACGAGCCCACGAAGCTCGATGTCTTCGGCCGTCTCGACTCGCTGTGCAAGCCGGAAGCGGTGCTCGCCTCGAACACCTCGAGCATCCCGATCATGAAGCTCGCCCGGGCGACCAAACGAGAAGCTCAGGTGATCGGCATCCACTTCTTCAACCCAGTGCCAGTGCTGCCCCTCGTCGAGCTCGTCACCTCGCTGCTCACCTCGCCGCAGACGGCGAGCGACATGGAGGAGTTCGCCGGTGAACGCCTCGGCAAGACAGTGATCCGCTCGCGTGACCGCGCCGGGTTCATCGTCAACGCGCTGCTGATCCCGTACATCCTTGCTGCGATCCGCATGCTCGAGTCGGGCTTCGCCACCGCCGACGACATCGACACGGGCATGGTCAAGGGTTGCGCGCACCCGATGGGTCCATTGCGGCTGGCGGATCTGATCGGCCTCGACACCGTGCAGGCTGTGGCCGAGTCGTTGTACGGCGAGTTCAAAGAGCAGCTGTACACGCCGCCCTCGCTGCTGCTGAGGATGGTCGAAGCCGGCCTTCTCGGGCGCAAGGCGGGTCGGGGCTTCTATGAGTACTGAGCGCGAGAGCCGGCTGCAATGGATCTACGCATCACAGGGCACCGACGAGCTCCGCGAGCGATACGACGTGTGGGCTGCCGACTACGACAGCGACCTCGACGACCTGCGTTGGCGAGCACCTCAGGCGGGCGCGGAACGTTGCAGCCACTTCGCCGCGCCGGGGATGGAGATCCTCGACGCGGGCTGTGGCACCGGCCTGGTGGGTATGGCGCTTGCCGCGCTCGGCCACGACCGAATCGTCGGCTTCGACCTGTCGCCGGGGATGTTGGAGCAGAGTGCGGCGCGTGGTGTCTACGCCGAGTTGCACCAAGGATCCCTGCTCGAACGCCTGCCCTTCGATGACGGCCGCTTCGGATCGGTGGTGGCAGTCGGGGTCTTCACACTCGGCCACGTCGACGGATCCGCGTTCGCCGAACTGGCCCGAGTCACTGCGCTGGGCGGTCACGTGTCGATCGCGTTCCGCGATGACGTGATGGATCAACTCGGATGTCGGTCGGAGCAGCAGCGTTTGATCGACACGGGAACGTGGGAGCTGGTCGAGGTGACCGAAGGATCGGCACTGATCTACGAGGACGGCGACATCGTCATGCGCGTCTGGACGTGGCGAGTGCACTAACCGGTCGGGGACGTGCAAACGGGCGACAGCGTCTACCATCCCGGGGATGGTCTTGACGACGCCGTTCCACGACCGCCTGGCCCCGCTGAACCAGACCCAACTGTGGTCGCATTGGTCGGGTTACCTGTCGGCCGTGAAGTACCAGATGGCCGACAAGTTCGAGTACTTCGCGGTGCGCAACTCGGCAGGTCTGATCGACACCTCGCCGCTGTACAAGTACCGATTCGGTGGTCGCGACGCTGCCAAGTTCCTCGGTGCCGTGTTGGCACGCGATGTCGCTGGGTGCCGCGACGGTCAAGCGCAGTACACGTTGTGGCTCGACGAGCGTGGATACGTGGTCGAAGACGGCGTCGTGATCCGGTTCTCGGCCGACGACTTCATCCTCACCTCGGCCGAGCCGAATCTCGCCTACTTCCAGAACCTCGTCGGCTACGACCAGGTCGAGATCACCGACGTGTCGGCGGACTACGCCTCGTTGGCGGTGCAGGGCCCGAGGTCTCGCGACATCTTGGCGTCGCTCGATCCGCAGATCGCCTCTCTCGGCTTCTTCCATCACGGGCCCGCCAAGATCGGCAACGTACCTGTGCACGTGTCGCGCACGGGCTACACCGGTGACCTCGGCTACGAACTGTGGGTCGGTGCCGACGGAGCGCTCGAGATGTGGGACGCGCTGGCCGATGCCTGCGCGGGCCGAGGCGTGTTGCCCGTCGGCCAGAGCGCCTTGCTGATGACTCGAATCGAGGCCGGCCTGATCTTGATCGGGGTCGACTTCCACTCCAGCCGGTTCGCCTTCAACGACGAGCAGTGCTCCACACCGGTCGAGCTCGGCTTCGGGTGGATGTTCCGCGACCTGGCCGCGTCATCGAGGCGCTTCATCGGGAGAAGGGCGGTGGAACGTGAGCTCGCCGACAAGACCTCGCGTTGGAGAATGGTCGGCCTGATGATCGATTGGAAGGATTGGGATCGCCACTACGGCGACGCCGGGTTGATCCCGCCGAAGGACGAGACACCTGTTGTCTACGAGATGATGTTGTACGACGACGACGCCGCTCGCGTCGGCTACACGACCAGCTTCATGTACTCGCCGATGTTGCAGCGCCACATCGCCATGGCCCGCGTTCGACCCGATCTGGCCAAGCCAGGCTCGAAGGTCAACCTCGAAGTGACCATCAACCATCG
The DNA here is from genome assembly GCA_963720775.1 of Ilumatobacteraceae bacterium. Classification (GTDB taxonomy): domain Bacteria; phylum Actinomycetota; class Acidimicrobiia; order Acidimicrobiales; family Ilumatobacteraceae; genus JAENVT01. The sequence goes on from CAVRGR010000006.1 coordinate 916,590, forward strand.
GTATCACACCGTTGCCGCAGAGGTCGCTCGCCCACCGCTGTTCAACCCGCCCAGAAAGACGGCCTGACGCAATGGCTGCCTCACGTTCCTTCGACGCGATCGTCATCGGCGGCGGTCACAACGGACTGGTCAACGGGGCGTACCTCGCCAAGTCGGGGTTGCGGACCTTGATCATCGAGCGACGACACATCGTCGGCGGCGCGGCGATCACCGAAGAGCTGATTCCCGGCTTTCACTTCACCACCTTCTCCTACGCCCTCAGCCTGCTGCGGCCCGACATCATCCACGAGTTGGAACTGACCAAGCACGGATTCATGCCGATCCAGATGCCCTCCGCCTTCGCTCCCATGGAGAACGGCGACTACCTGCTGATGGGAACTGACCGCAATCAGAACCTCAAGGAGATCTCGCGACACTCCAAGCACGACGCCGACGCGATGGACCAGTACGAGTTCGACATGGCCCAGGTCTGTCAGGCGCTGAAGCCGTTGATGGATTCGGCGCCACCGAACCTGTTTGGCAACGACCCCGCCGACGCGCTGCAGCTCGCCGATCTGGCGAAGCGGATGAGATCACTCCCGTCGCGGGTGCTGCAGAACTGCATTCGTTTGTTGACGGGCAGCTCCGCGGACTTTCTCGACGACTACTTCGAGAGCGACATCATCAAGGGCTGGTTGTCGTCGTCGAGCATCATCGGCAGCAAGGTGGGCCCGCGGTCCCAGGGTTCGGGTCTGGTGCTGCTCTTCCACAACCTGGGTGAGCACGACGGCCACTTCGGTTCGTGGGCGTTCCACAAGGGTGGCAACGGCGGGTTCACTCAGGTGCTGGCGCGGGCCGCGCAGGCCTTCGGTGCCGAGATCGTCGTCGACACAGCGGTCAGTCACGTGATCACCGACAACGGCCGGGTAAAGGGTGTGGCGCTGGCCGACGGGACCGAGTTGAAGGCGAAGGTGGTGGTGAGCTCGCTCGACCCGCGACGTACCTTCACGCAGCTGGTCGATCCGGCCGAGCTGCCGAACGAGCTCAACGAGAGCATCAGCAGGTTTCGGTTCCAGGGGACGTCGGCAAAGGTCAACTTCGCCCTCGACGGGGCCCCTCGCTACCCGGCGCTCGGTGATCGCACCGACCAGTTCCGCGGCTTCACCAACATCGGTCCCTCGATGGACTACCTCGAGCGGGCCTTCGACGACGCCAAGTACGGCTGGTACAGCAAGCGCCCGTACATCGATGCCTGCCTGCAGTCGCTCGTCGATCCCGACATGGCGCCACCTGGCAAGCACGTCATGTCGTGCTTCGTGCAATACGCGCCGTACGAGCTGCGCGGCAGCGATTGGGACACGGAGCGGCAGAACTTCGGCGACAACGTGCAGGCGACGCTCGAATCGTTCTTTCCCGGCTTCAGCGAGCTGGTGTTGCACCGGGAGGTGGTGACACCCCTCGACATCGAGCGCGTCGTCGGCCTCACCGAGGGCAACATCTTCGCCGGCGAGTTCCTGGCACCGCAGATGTACTTCTTCCGACCTGCGCCCGGATGGAACCAGTACCGCACACCGATCGACGGCTACTACCAGTGCGGTTCCGGCACACACCCGGGTGGATGCGTTTCCGGTGGCCCGGGCAAGCTGGCCTCGAAGCAGATCATCGGTGACCTTGCCCGCAAGGGGTAGGCGTTCGCCAGGCACGAACCTCCGTGATGGTCGGGGGACGAGCCCGGGGTACGGTTCGGCCAGTCCAACGGGGGTTGAGAATGACCGAGATCGAAACGGTTGACACGAACTCGACCGGCGCGGCACACGCAGAGCCATTTCGGTTCTTCGACAACCGCGAGAAGTACTTGCTGTTCGTGATGACCACCAGTGAGAAGGCCGAAGTGGCGGCCCGCATCGGGCGCGAACTGGGCCACATCAATCCGACGCCGCCCGCGCTGCGTCTCTTCGATGCCGGAACCGGAAACGGAATGGTGCTCAGCCAGGTGTTGCGCGATCTGCATCGCCGGCTGCCGACCGTTCCGTTCTTCGTCGTTGGCAAGGAAGTCAGCATGGAAGACACGCGCCTGACGCTGGCGACGCTTCCTGATCGCCTGGCGGAGCATCCGCAGTCGGTGATCGTGCTCACCAACATGTTCTACGCAGAGGCGCCGATGTTGTTCCCCAAGGCGGCGCCGTTTCACGACAAAGTGCGCTGGATCGACGTGCCGCTGAAGGGGAACACGGCCCACGAGTTCTTCCAGCAGATCCACGAGCTCGACGACCACCTCACGCAGGGGTGGCAGACGGCGTCGAGTTCGAAGACCGGAAACCCGGTGTACGTCACGCCGTCGGTGATGGTGCTCTACCGCGACGACCACGCCTTCGCCCTCAACGATCTCATCGCACGGCCTACCGGCGGGCCGCAGCCGTTCGAGTACGACCTGGTGCTGGCCGCGCAGCCGTACCGCAGCCGTACGTCGGCCGAAACAAAGGTCAAGAACGTGCTGGCCCCACTGGCCAAAGCCCTTGCTCCAGGAGGGCGCTTGGTCGTCGTGCAATCGACCGGACACGACCCTGGGATGGAGATCATCCGCCGCGTCTGGCCCGCCGAGGATCCCTTCTCGACTCCGCGCAACAAGCTGATCCAAGAGCTCGATGTGCAGCTCAACGCCGGCACCGAGCCGCACCGCTTCTCGTTCGAAGGCACCAGCGATGCGGCGTCGTTGTTCACCTACCACCTGCACGCCATGCCCAACGAGGTCTCCAACCGCATCAGCACGTCGACCACGATGGCGGCGTGGAACGCGGCCGTCTACGTGGCGCAGATCGAAGACGAACGTACCGCCGACGTGTTGATGGAGGGCAAGTACCTCGACGCCACCGCCGACGTGGTGTTGAAGCACGGCGGGCTCTGGTTTCAGGACGAGTCGTTCGTCGTGGTACGCCAGGCCTCGTGAATCCGCAGGAACAGGTCGTCGATCACCTTCGCCGCTTGGGCGTCGATCACGAGATCGTTCCCTGCGATCCCGCGCTCGCCGACACGGCCGCGTTCTGCGAGGCGTACGGATACTCACCCGACGATTCCGCCAACACGATCATCGTCATCGGCAAGGGCGAGACGCCACAGCCAATCGCCTGCGTGGTGCTGGCATCGACCCGGCTCGATGTCAACGGCCTCGTGCGTCGCCGCCTCGGGGTGCGCAAGGCGTCGTTCGCTTCGGCCGACGAGACGATGAAGCTCACCGGAATGGAGATCGGCGGAGTCACGGCCTTTGCCCTTCCCGCCGGGCTCCCGATCTGGGTCGACGCCGCGGTGATGGCTCGAGAGCGGATCATCCTGGGCGGGGGGAGCCGCTCGATCAAGGTGCTCACGCCGCCGTCGACGCTGACGATGCTCGACGGCTCGACGGTGATCGACGACCTGGCTCGCGCCCGCGAATGAACCTGGAGCGGGCGTCGCTCGTGGTGACGGCCGACGACAGCACCGGCGCGACGGAGGCCGGCGCGGCGTGCGCCGACGCAGGGTGGACGGTCGAGGTGGTTCCCTTCGGAGTCTCACCGACAACGCAGGATTGTGTGGTGATCGACCTGCGGTCGCGCCACGTTCCGTCCGACGAAGCGCGACGTCGGATGGACGCGGTCTCCACCCATGCCTGCCACGTGCACAAGATCGACTCGACCCTGCGCGGCAACTGGGCAGCGGAGCTCTCTGCTGTCGTTGCTTCCGGCCGGCGAGTGGTGCTCATCCCGTCGCATCCACCGTTGGGTCGCGTGTGCAGTGGGGGGATCGTTCTTGTCGACGGCGTTCCGGTGTCGGAGAGTGAGCACGGCAACGATCCGCGCCTGCCTGTACGAAGCAGCCGACCGAGCGACTCGCTGCCCGCCGTCGAGCTCGAGGGGCTTGACGCGCTCGCTGAATGGATGTCTGTCGCGATCTCGCCCGTCGCCATCGTGGATGCGCGGACGCTCGACGACATCGATCGCTTGGTGGCTGTCGCCCTTGGCGACGACGACGTGGTCGTCGCCGGATCGGCCTCGGTGATCGGCGCAGTGGCCCGCGCATGCGCCGGCGACCCCACCGCGCCTCGGCTTCCAGAGCCCCTGCTTCCTCTGCCCGTGCTCGCGGTGTGCGCCAGCCTGCATCCGGCGAGTCGTGCGCAGATGGCTGCCCTGGTCGATGCCGGAATCGCCACCGTCATGTCGGACGCCCTCCGCGACGGCGATTCGGAGACCATCGCCGACGAGGTTGCAGCGCGCGCTCGTCAGCAGCTCTCCGCCATCGGGGCGCGAACTGTGATCCTGGTCGGCGGCGACACTGCGGCGGCGTTCATCGGTGATGCGCCGATTCGTGTGTTCGGCTCGATCGACGTCGGCATCAGCCTCGGCGAGGCAGAGATCGACGGCAGGAAGCTGCGTTTGGCCAGCAAGCCTGGTGGCTTCGGAACAGTCAATACGCTGGTGGACCTGGTGACGAGAGGACACGTCAGATGACAGCGACCGTACCGATGGCGATCACGATGGGTGATGCCTCGGGTGTAGGCCCGGAGATCGTCCTGCGGCGTGCAGCCGAGGGGGCGTTTGCCGACGAAGCCGTGGTGGTCTACGGCGACCTGGCCGTGCTGCGACACGGTGCCGACCTGCTCGGCCTCGACGTCGCGATTGAATCGATCACCGACCCCGGGCAGTGGCGACCCGGGGTGTTGCAAGTGGTCGACGCCGGCCTGCTCGGAGCCGCCGATCATCGTCCTGGCGAGATCGATGCCGCGTCGGGCGCCGCCGCTCGACAGTACGTCGTGGCCGCGACCGACGATGCCCTCGCCGGCCGCGTGGCCGGCATCGTGACGATGCCGATGAACAAAGAGGCGACGCAGCTCAGTGATCCCGGCTTCGTGGGCCACACCGAGTTGATCGCCTGCGGCATGCGGGGTGCAGCGGTACACGATGATGCTGACCGCCGGAGATCTGGCCGTCACGCACGTCAGCACACACGTCTCGCTGCGCGAGGCAATCAGCAGGGTCACGACCCAACGTGTGCTCGAAGTGGTCGAGCTCACCGACGAGACGCTGCGTCGCTTCCTCGACAAGCCGCGGATCGCAGTGTGCGGGGTCAACCCGCACGCCGGCGAGCACGGCCTGTTCGGTTCGGAAGACGCAACGTTCATCGTCCCAGCGATCGAAGCGGCACAGGCGGCAGGCATCGACGCCAGCGGACCGCACCCCGCCGACACCGTGTTCCATCAGGCCGTGAACCGCAAGCGGTTCGATGCGATCGTGTGCATGTACCACGACCAGGGGCACACACCGATGAAGCTGCTGGCGTTCGAGAGCGGCGTCAACGTGACCGTCGGCCTGCCGATCGTCCGGACCTCAGTAGATCACGGCACGGCCTTCGACATCGCCTGGCAGGGCATTGCCTTCACCGGCTCGCTCGACCACGCCTTGCGTTGGGCGCGGCGCTTGACCGGCGCGTCGATCGATCCGTGAGGATCGTCGGCGTCACCGATCAGTTCGATCGGCTGCAAGGTGAGCTGGCGGGGGAAGTGTCGGTCAGAGTGCGAGATGGAGTCGGAGGGCTTCGTCGAGTGCGGCTTGCAGTCCGGCCGTGATCGTGCCGACTTGCTTGCCTATGCGCTCGAGAGCGATTGATCGGATTTGCTCCGCTTGGGCTTTCGAGTCGGCGGCCAACCCGGTGTCGTGCGCAGGGAGCAACACCTGAAAGGCGTAGACACGGTCGGTGTTGGATGTGACGGGGACCACCGTGATGACTCCGCGTCCGAGGCGTTGTGCGGTGCTGTTGGCGCCGTCGTTGCTGACGATGATCGCGGGTCGTTGCTTGTTGGCCTCGGCGCCGCGGACTGGCTCGAGATCGACGAGTCGGATGTCGCCACGTCGCATCAGGACTGGCCGTCGCCCGCAGTGGCGTCCCACAGAGCGCTGTCGTCGCTGGCTTCCCATGACGTCCAGGCGTCCTCGTAGGCTGCACCGAGTTCGGATGCGCGCAGCAGCCGGACCGCCTTGTGGACCACAGCCGAGCGTGAGGCGAAGCCTGCGCGATCGGCATACGAGTCGAGGAAGTCGATGTCGTCGTCGGGCAGGCTGACGCTTACTTTCATACTAATATGCTACTCATCGTCCTACCCTGGTAGCAACAATCCCCGCCGCCAGATCTGCCAGTGATCTCGAGCTCGCTGTTCTGTGCTGTGGCGCCGGCCCTGGGCAATCGGGGAAGCGTCCACGCGGACGCCGACGCGCGACTCACCTGGCTTCGAACTCGCCGATCAGTGAGGATCGACCAGATCGAGGAACTGCCAGTGCTTGCCCTCGGCGACGCCGAGGAGCTCGCGAGCGCATGTCTGCCAGACCATCGGCGATGAGGTGACGTGCTGTGTGCCCGCGTGCACGTCGCGGTACAAGCGCTGAAGCGTGCCGCGGCGAAGTGCTGTGGTGCCGCCAGCCAGGTACACGAAGCCGGCCACCTCGTGGAGCACCTTGGTGATGTTGGTGAGGGCCAGGCGAATGAGCGTGTGCTGGCGCACGGAGATCTCGTCGCCGGCGTACAGGCTCTTCGACACGTCCGACCACGCTTCGAGGACAAAGGCTCGCGCCGACCGGAAGCTTGCTTCGGCCTGCGCGTAGCCCTGTTGGAATGCGCTGTTGTCGGCTTGGGCACCCGGGCGGCCGGCCTTGCCTTGAACCAATCCGGCGAGCTCGTCGAGCATTCGCCGGCCGACGCCCATTGCCCAACCGGAGTGGCAGGTGACCGCGAAACCGATGATACCGATCCCGTACAACGGGCCGCCGCGTTCGGCAACGGTGGTGACGGCGAAGTGGCTCCAACCATCCGGCACGAAGACGGAGTCCATCGTGTAGTCGATGCTTCCGGTTCCGCAGAGGCCCATGACGTCCCAGTTGTCGATGAGGTCGACTGCCTCGATGGGCGTGACGCAGATGCGCGGCTCGCCCGTCTCTTCGATGATGGCCAGCGAGTGCACGTGTGACGAGTGCTTGAGACCCGAGCCGAAGCTCCAGGAACCATTCAACGACAGACCGCCGGCGACCTTCTTGGCGGTTCCGGGCCGGGTGCCCTGGCCGGCGATCACCGGCTGGCGACCGTCGCCCCACAGTTCGGCCACTGCCAGGTCGGAGAGATAGGCACCCGCGGTGCCGATCGACAAGTTGGCGGCCATGGTGACCCAGCCGGCCGAGGCGTCGCCGTACGACAGGTTCTCGAGGACCTCGAGGGAGTGCACCGGGTCGAGCTCGGCCCCGCCGAGCTTCTCCGGGACCCACAGCTTCAACAGACCTTCGCGATGCAACGCCTCGACCACCGTCGGCGACAGCTCGCCGTGCGCGTCGGCGAACTCTGCCTCTTGGTCGAGCAGCGGAACGAGCGCCTTGGCCCGCTCGGCAAGTATGGATTGCTCGCTGAGATTCTCGCCGAGCGGCATGTGTTGACCCCCTGGATGGTTCGGCTGTTGCGTCGATGCCGAGCTTAGGCAGGCACCAGCGATCGTGCAGCTTCGAGCTTCGCCGTGGTCAGACGGCGACGGCCGAGGACGAACAGGCAGGCGTAGATCGTGGCGTCGAGGAAGAACGCCGAGCGCAACGCGAACCGCCGGTTGACCAGGTGGCTCATCACGGTGACGGTCACGCCGCCGAGTGCTGCGCCGATGGGCATCATCCCCCAGGCGAAGAAGCGGTACACGCTGTTGACCCTGCCGAGCAGGTGCGGGGGGATGATCGCTTGGCGCAGGCTGACTGTGATCACGTTCCACAAGGCGCCGAGCGTGGCGACGATGGCGAACAACGCACCGACGAGCGGCCACCACGACGACGACCCGACGAGGGCCGACGTGATCGCGCAGGAGCCGAGGGTGATCGCCAGGCACGTGCCGCTGCCGATTCGTTTCGACAGCCAGGGGGCGATGTTGGCGCCGAGTGCCCCTCCGGCGGCGAACCCGAATCCCATGATGGTGAACAGCAGTGGGCCGATCTTCAAGATCTCCTGGGAGAACAGCACCAGGACGGAGCCACTCAACGTCGACGCCATGTTCATCAGCCCGAGGATGATCGCCATCGATCGCAGCAGTTCGTTCGACCACAACCATCGGAAGCCCTCGGCGAGCTCGCTGCGCCACGGTGCCTGAACGTGCCCCTCCGGTCGCTCGGCGCGGAAGCTGCCCGGGATCGAGGCCACCAGCGCGGCGGCGGCGAAGAAGGACGCGGCGTCGACGAAGAACGGCAGGGCGAAGGCAGCGAGCAGCAACAGCGAACCGAGTGGCGGGCCGACGAAGGTGTTGGCGATGCCCTCGGCGCTCCACATGCGACCGTTGGCCACCTCCAGCTGATCGACTTCCACGATCGAGGGCATGAACGTCTGGCCGCAGTTGTCGCGCAACACCTCACCGGTGCCGAGCAGCAGCGTGGCGAGCAGCAAGACGATGTACAGCCCGGTTTGCGTGCCGTGCACGCCGGCGAGATCGTTGGGGCTCGGCAGGCCGGACTGCTTGCTCAGCACGGCGAGCGCGACCACGAGCGTGAGGATGAATCGGGCGAAGTCGGCGAGGACCATCGCCCGCTTGCGGTCGACGCGATCGGTGATGACCCCAGCGGGAAGTGTGAACACGAGCCACGGCAGGCGCTGAACGAGCACGACGAGCGCGATCAGGATCGGGTTGCGGGTGATTGCCGAGGCCAGCCACGGATAGGCGATCGTCGACATGCCGTCGCCGACGTTTGAGATGACGGTTGAGATGAACAGCTTGTGGTAGCTGGCTCCGAGGCCGCGCTTGGTCATCGTGCAGCCCTCGGCGCCACTGGACGGTTGGTGGCGAAGACACCCGCCAGGAACGCGTATTCGCGGGTTCCTCCTCGCGGCAGCCGTGTGAACTCGGCGGCCAGTGCCATGACCCGATCGGTGAACTCGTTGACCAGCTCGGCAGGGATTCGGGCGTGGCGCAGGGTGAACCCGCCCACCGGTTTGCCATCCTCGGTCATCGTGGCCGCGTCCGACATGTCGGCTTCGGCGCGGGCGTCGTTGACGAATGGAAGATCGCCGTCCCTCGTCGACGGCGGGAACTTGATGGTGTGCGCGGTCCGGCCGTAGAAGCGTTCCTCGATGGCCCTCACCTTGCGCGTCGCCGTGACCTTCAGCAGCCCCGCATCGACCAGAACGTCGACGTGGTGGGCGACCGTGCCGCGCGGCTTGCCGACACGCTCGGCCAGCTCACTGACGGTCATCGCCCGTTCGAGCACGAGGTCGAGGATAAGCGCCCTGAGCCGATGGCCGACCGCTTTCAGGCGCGCCGGCGTGTCGGCACTGATCGTCTCGTCGAGGTCGTATCCGAGATCGAATGCAGCTGGGTTCGTCCGTTTGTCCGACATTTCCCGAATGATAGGGAATAGTCGGACATTCGTCAACCCTGGCTGTTGCCCAGCAATACTGGCGGGATGCGCACTCGCTCCGTCGTCGTCGTCTTTGGCGCGCTGACGGCGTTGTTCGCCTCCGGTTACGGAGTGATGTTCACGGTCCTCGACGACTTCCGCGATCAGTACGGAATCGGCGAGGGCGCACTCGGCCTGGTCGTCGCCATGGGGTTCCTGTCGTCGTTCCTCGCCCAGGTGACGATCGCACCACTTGCCGACCGCGGCCACGCGCGCGTGTTGATCCTGGTCGGAATGATCTGCAACGTTGCCGGTCTGCTCGGAATGGCCTTTGGAACCAACGTCACCGTGTTGTTGACCGCCAGGTTCGTGATGGGTGTCGGCGTCGGGCTGGCTTATCCGGCGGCGCGCCGGATCGTGATCGTCGCCGAGCCTGATCGATTGGGACACAACCTCGGCCGGTTGCTTGCGGCCGACGTTGCCGGCTTCGCGTCCGGTCCGGCGGTCTCAGCGGTGTTGGTCGGGCCGCTCGGCATCGCCGCGCCCTTCCTGTTGATCGCCGCGTTGATGGTGGCCTTCTTCCCGCTCATCCTGCGAACGCACGTCGCCGACACGGGGATAGTGGGCGAGGTGCCGCCCCGGTTCGCGTTCGATCTGTTGCGCATCCGTCCTTACCTCGCTGCACTGGCGATGGGCTCGGCGGTGTTCATGATGATCGGCGCGTTCGATGCACTGTGGGCCCTCGTGCTCGACGATCTGCACGCTTCCACCTTGATCTCCAACCTCGGCATCACCTTGTTCGCGATCCCCGTCGTGTTGTTCGGTTCGATCGGTGGGCGTTTGGCGCAGTCGATCGGACCGTTCCGCTACGGAACGTTCGGGCTGTTGGTCGGCGCGGCGGCGATGGTCTGCTACGGGCATGCTCCCTCGGGTCTGGTGATGCTGTCGATATCCGTCGTCCACGCCATCAACGACGGTCTGACGGTCAGCAGCTCAGGTGTCGCCGTGGGCCTGGTCGTACCTGCAGAACGCCAAGCGAGCGCTCAGGGTCTGCTCGGCGGTGCGGAGACGCTCGTTGCCGGGATCACGGCCACCGTCATCGGCCAGATCTATCAGCACCTCGGCCGCACGGTCGCCTACACCTGCTGCGCGTCGGCGATGGTGGCCCTGATCATCACCAGCGCCCTGCTGTCAGGCACGTCGTGGCGGCTGCGCGATGTTTCCGCTCGTAAGGCAACAGTCTCAGCCTGACGGCCGATCGGCGCCCGATCCACTCAGCGTCTGACGGCTGAGGCCCCGCATCGGGGCGCCAGGTCACAAACGCAGTCCCGAAGCCGATGCTGTTGCTCGTCGTGGCCGACCTCAGCCGAGGTGGTCGTCGAAGAAGCGGTAGGTGCGTGCTTGGGCGATGGCTGCCGGAACGGCGCTGAACGAGGCGCGGTGGTCGCAGTTGAAACCGTGCTCGGCGTCGTAGATGTTGACGGTCACCTGTGGCCACGCCGCGGCGATCTTGGCGACGTCGTCGAGCGGGATGGCGTGGTCTCGTTCGCCGTAGTGCATGATCATCGGAATCGCCGGTGTGCGGTCGATCAACCCGACCGTGCCGCCTCCGTAGTACGACGAAGCCGCGGAGAACGTTTCGGACAGGTGGATGGCCGCCGCCGCGGTGACCAACCCGCCGTAGCAGTACCCGACCACGCCGACCTTGCCGGCCTCCGCGGCAACTTTTCCAGCAGCGTCGACATCGGCGAGCACCTTCTGGAAGTCGAGCTTGCCGCGGGCGATGTCGCGACCGACGGCGATGTCTTCCTCGGTGTAGCCGAGCTCGATCCCCGGCCGGTCGCGATCGAAGATCGCCGGTGCAACGGCCAGGAAGCCGGCGGCTGCGTACCGGTCGGCCACGGATCGAATGTGGCCGTTGACCCCAAAGATCTCCTGCACCACGACGACCCCGCCGTGCACCGCACCTTCGGGTTCGGCGCGGTAAGCAGACAGTTGAAAGCCATCGGACGAAGTGAGCGAAACGGTGGAACCCATTCCGTCGACTGTATTCGCCCCGGCTCTCAGTCGAGAGCCGGAGCGATCCTGCGCGACTGGTGCAGTTCGCCGACGGGCCGTTGGGTGATGGCTCCGATCACGCCCACGATCGGCACGATCAGCAACGCAAGACGCAGGCCGACCGAGTCGGCGAGCACGCCGAGTGTGAGCGGGCCCAGCGTGACCGCCGTTCCCGACGCGAGGATGCAGATCGCACCCAACGAGATCGAGTCGATCTTGTGCTCGGCCGACGCGTACAACCGATCGACGGTCAGCGGGTACAACGGCGCGCCGCCGAGGCCGACGAGGATCAGCCCTCCGACGCGGGGCAGCAATCCAGGGGCGAGGCACATCACCAGCGCGCCTACTGCGAGGACCCCGAAGCCGACGGTGACCGTGGCCTCACCGAAGTACCGCATCGTGGTCGGCAGGAAGTGGCGGGAGAGGAACATCGTCACGCCGAACACCCCGGCGAGCGCGGCAGCCTGGCCGCCGGAGGCGTGACCGACCTCTTTCAAGTAGGTAGCGGCCCACACCCCGACTGCGAACTCGGTGAACACGGCGTTGACGATGTGAAGCCACGGCACGAACACGTCGCGGTCGCGCATGCATGCGAGTGAGAAATCGACTCGGCGGGGCGACTCTGGTATCGACACCGGCCAGGCCACCTTCACCAGCGCAAGTGCGATCACAGCGGTCACGATCAGGTAGGGCGGGCGCCATGACCAGTGCAGTGCCAGTGCCGCGCCGACGACGAGGCTGAACGCGACGCCCGCAAGGCCCGGCGCCCCGTTGACCGCGGCGAACGCTGCAGCGCGGTGGTCGCCGTGGTGGTCGCTGATCAAGCCAGGCATCACCATCACCAGCAGGGCTCCACCGAGGCCCGCCAACGCCGTGCCGGCGAGGGTGATCGGCCAGGCCGGCCCGAGGCAGAACATGATGACGCCCGTCGCCAATGCCGCCGCCGCGGTGGCCAACGAGGTGCGACGCCCGAGGCGATCGACGACCCACACGCCGAAGAGGCCGGCAGAGATGGAGGCGAATCCGAAGGTGGAGCCGTGCAGCGCGGCGATCACCCCGGAGAGGTGGAACTGATGCCGCAGCTCACCCAGCACGACGCCGATGCTCAACCCGCACACGAGCAGCGAATAACCGAGCGCGGATGCATACGTGAGTCGATCCCATCGAAACCTGTCGGTGTCCGATGTGCCCGCGTTCACCTCATCGTTGTACCAGTAAAGAAGGCCGAAGCGGTGGCTCCACTCCGGAAAGGTTCCGCCTAGGGTGTGACCGTGGCAACACCGGACGACGACGGGCGTTATGAGGTCGCAGTGCTGGGGTTGGGGCTCATCGGAGCGGCTGCCCTGCGCCATCTCGGCGAGGCCGGGCTTCGCTGTGTCGGCATCGGGCCCACCGAGCCGGACGACTGGGCCACCCACGACGGTGTGTTCGCCAGCCACTACGACTCCGGCCGCATCACCCGCCGGCTCGACAAGCAGCGTGAATGGGCGCTCCTGGCGGGGCGCTCGATCGACGCGTACGCCGGCATCGAAGCGGCATCGGGGATCACCTTCCACCATCCCGTCGGGGTGATGATCGCCGAGGTCGATCCGACGCGTCTGGCATCCACCATCGCCGTAGCCGACGACCTCGGCGTGCCGTTCCAGAGATACGCACCGGGGCAACCGTTCGGTGACGACCGAATCCATCTCCCCGCGACGGCGACCGTGCTTCGCGAGGCCGCCCCCGGGGGATTCATCGATCCGCGGCTGATGCTCGCGGCCCAGTTGGCCGTGGCGACGCAGCACGATGCGCGAGTGGTGGGCGAGCAGGCCGCGGCCATCGAGGCAAGTGCCGGAGGGGGATGGACGGTGCGCACGGCGGAAGGGTCCTCGTTCGCGGCCGAGCAGTTGCTGATCGCCACGGGTCCGCACGCTGACGAGTTGGACGGCCTACGACGGCGCCCGGTGATCGACGTGGTCGCCGAGACCGTGGTGCTGGCCAGGATACCGGTCGCCGAGCAGCAGCGACTGGCCGGCCTGCCGTCGATCATCGTCGACGACCCCGAGCACGACCATCTCTACACCGTGCCGCCGACCGGATATCCCGATGGTCACGTGTACATGAAGCTGGGGGCGACCCACCGCGAGGAACGGGTGTTGTCGCCACCCGAACGGCGGGAGTGGATGCGCGGCGACCTGCACGAGGCCGACGTCGATTGGTTGCGGGATCTCCTGCTCCGTCTGGTGCCCGGTCTGCAGGCCGATGCCTGGCTCACGAAGCCGTGCTTGATCCCCGACACCCCGACGAAACTGCCGTACGTGGAGATCGTCGATCCCGGTTGCGTGGTGGCGATCGGCGGCAACGGATACGCAGCGAAGAGCGCCGATGCGATCGGAGCGCTGGCGGCCGGACTGGTGGTCGATGGCCGGTGGACCGACACCGGGCTCGATGCGGAGAAGTTCCTGCTGATCAGTCGCGACTGAGGCTCGGCGTCCACCCCGGGCGGCCGAACACGTGGCCGAACTTGGCGCGCAACCCCGCGGCGTTGCGAACGTCGCGGGCGATGTCGGCCATCTCGTGATAGGCGATGCGCAGCGGGTTGTGGGTGTCGATGTTCTTCGTCAGGCCGTACTTCACTCGCCGCACCTCGGGCTCGAAGGTACCGAACAGCCTGTCCCACAGGATCAAGATGCCGCCGTAGTTCTTGTCGAGATATTGCTGGTTGGCGCCGTGATGACCGCGGTGGTGCGACGGCGTGTTGAACACCTTCTCGATCGGTTCGGGCAGGCGGTCGATGGTCTCGGTGTGGATCCAGTACTGGTACAGCAAGTTGAGCTGACCGGCTTTGGCCGTTCTGGCGGTGGGGAAGCCGAGCAAGGGCATCGGTGCGAACACCCAGAACGTGAGGAAGCCCGACCAGGGTTGGCGCAAGGCGGTCGACAGGTTGTACCGCTCGCTGGAATGGTGGGTGACGTGGTTGGCCCACAGCAGGCGCACCTCGTGCATCCAGCGGTGATCCCAGTAGTAGAGGAAGTCCCACAGCACCATCGCCGCGGCAATCGAACCTCGGCGCCGGCCGACGTTGGAGATTCGATGGCGGAACAGGAAGCGGTCGAAGCGGCTGAACGCGGCCATCGTGGCGAAACCGAAGGCGATGTTGCCGGCCAGCATCGACAGGCTGGCGACGGTGTCCTTGCGTTCGTAGCCGACGGGAACAAGCTGATCCGGCGGGAGCTGCGTGCCCGACAGCGTCTGCTCGTCGGCGTCGCGCAGGTCGCCGAAGGTGCGCTTCGGAACCTTGCGCAATGCGGCGTACTCGGCCAGCATCGTCACCACAAAGAGCGGGATCGATGCCTTGTCGACGAGGTCGAGTTGGCGAAGTGCCGACTGCTTCTTCACGCCGGCAGATCGCCGGCAGACAACCGCCGGTACGCGTACGCACGCAGCTCGGCACGAAGTGCCCCTGCGGTCCACGTCTCGCCGACGGCACGGCGGAGAAGGTCGGCCTGGCAGTCGGGCGTGAGGCCACCGATCGGTTGGTCACGATCGAGGTTGATCGGGAAGGCATAGCCGTCGGCCGTTGCGGTGATGGAGTTCTCGATCTCCTGCGCCGAGGCGCCGTCGGCCTTCATCTTCAAGAGCGCCGCGAACACGGCGTTGCACATCTGCTCGTGGTCGATGCTCTCCAGCGTCTTGCCGAGCGGTGAATTGATCTGCAGCAGGTTGGCCATCCGGTAGACGTCAGTGGTCTGGTTGGTGCCGGCGGCGTGGAAGACCGCTGGGTTGAAGAACACAGCGTCGCCCTTCTTCAGAGCAAGCTGCATGCGATGCTCGGCGAAGTACTCCTTGAACTCCGGCCGCCGCCATGCGAGGTAGCCCAGGAGGTACTTCTGCGACCCCGGCAGGTACATCGTGGGCCCGCTCTCGATGGGCATGTCGCAGTGGGCGATGGCACCTTGCAGCGTGAGAGCCGCCGAGAGGAGGTGAACGTGCGCTGGGTACTCCTCAGCTCGTTCGACCGTCATGAAGCCGAGGTGATAGTCGCGATGCGGCGATTGGGCGAGTCCGCCGGGGTTGACGACGTTGACCTGTGAGGTGAGGGTGTAACCGGGCCCGAGCCACGCGGCCGACGCCGAGCGCGATGATGTCGTTGCTGTAGTACTCGACGAAAACCTGAGGATCGAGGACGGCCAACTTCTCGAGGGCGTTCCACACTCGATCGTTGTGGCCGGGTTTGGCGTAGTGGTCGCCGGCAGCCATTCCGCTGGCCCGTTGCTCGGCGATCATCGCCTGGAACACTGTCGTGGCCTGGTCGATCACCGCGGTGTCGGCGAACGCTCGCTGGAAGGCGATGATCCCCGGGCCTTCGAGGAAGGCGTGAGCGAGTTCGGCCTGGACCGCGAGCCGGGCGCCGTGATCGGAGACGACCGAGCGAAGGTGGTCGCAGTCGTAGACGACCGTGTTCTTGTCGATCGACGCGGCATGCGGATATTCGGACAGCTCTGTCGGCTGCTCGACGATCGCGATCATGTCGTCAAGGCGGCATTCCGACTCGTGCAACCAACTTCTGGCGATGTCGGAATTCACAGTTGTCATGCCGTCAAATGTAGACCCCTCGGATCTCCGCACGACTAGCGTGCCCACGTAACCACGACACCTGCTTCCAGAGCTGCCGAGCAACCGGCCGCAGCAGCCAGCCGTCGAGGTGGTGTTCCCGCAGTCCTGGCCGCGGCGACGTTCTGGTCGTTCGGCAGCGTGCTCGGCAAATCCACTCACGCGTCGGGTGTCGTGCTGTCGTTCTGGCGCTTGTGGATCGCCTCATCAGTGATGTTGGTCATAGTCGCCGCCACCAGACGGTGGCCGAGCGTGAAGGACTTCAAACGCGCTGCCCTCGCGGGTGTGCTGTTCGGGCTCAACATCTGCGCGTTCTTCATCAGCCTCGAGACCGTCACGATCGCGACGGCGCTCATCATCGCCGCGCTGGCCCCGGTGGTGGCACTGCCCGTGTCCGTACTGCTGTTCGGCGAGCGGTTGACGTTCGTCAAATCGATGTGCGCGGCCGGGTCGGTGATCGGCGTCGTCATCGCTGTGCTGGTCGCTCCGTCGTCGGGCTCCGGTGCCAGCAACACGAAGGCCGGCTACGTGTGGGCCGTGTTTGCACTGGTCTTCTGGGTGGGCTATCTGCTGGTATCGAAGGGTGTGCGGGCGAAGGTGGAGACGGTGCGGTTCATGTTCGTGGTCTCGTTCATCGGCGCGGTCACGCTGTCGCTGCTGGTGATCGTCGGCGGCAAGCATCTCGGCGAGATCCACGGTGCGGGGTGGGCGTGGGTGACGATGCTGGCGATCGGGCCCGGCATCGCCGGCCACGGGCTGGTGGCGTGGGCGCAGCCACGTGTCGATGCTTCGGTCACCACCGTGTTGATCCAACTCGAACCGGTGGGCGCCTCGGCGGCGGCGTGGGTGGTGCTGAGCGAGCGGATCTCATTTGCTCAGGCAATCGCCATGACGGGGGTGATCGCGGCCCTCTGCGTGCTGGCTTACAGCGAGTCGCGCGCCGGTGTGGTCGAGATCATCGACGCCGTCAGCTAGGAGAGCCACCAGTAGTCTGAGCGCAAAGGAGGCGTGTGATGGGAAGTTCGTTCCGGGAGATCGAGATGGGCCCGGTTGGTGCACGGCTTCCGACTGGAAGCGTGACCGCCGCCGAATCAACTGTTGCAGGAGTGATCGTTCAGTTCACCGACGGTGCGGCCACGTTCTTGTCCGATTGGTTGCGTGACAACTGCCTGTGCAGCGAGTGTCGCATCGTGCAGACCGACGAGCGTCGTTGGCAACCGTGGTCGCAGCCGGTCGCTCCGACGGTCAGCGCGGTTGATGTCGTTGACGGCGAACTTCAGGTCGAGTGGACCGGTGGCCACCGCTCGAAGTACGGCGCGGCGGAATGGGACAAGATCCGCGTGACGGGATCCCGCGGTGCCTGGACGGCGCGACTGTGGGCTGCCGGGTACGAGGTCGAGCGCTTCGATCATCACGAAGCGATTGCCGACCAAGTGACGCGGCGCAGGATGTTCGAGGCCCTCCGTCGTGACGGTGCGGTCGTCGTCACCGGATCGCCGACCGAACCGGGTACGGTGCTCGATCTGTTGCGCTCGCTCGGGCTCACGTTGCGCGACTCTTCGCTCGGCCTCATCTTCGACGTCAGGCTCGATCCTGCCGGGTACAACATCGCGTTCACCGCGGAAGAGGTCCCCCCGCACAACGACAACGCTCAGTACACCCACCCACCGAGCGGCCAGGTGCTGGCGATGCTCGTGAACGATGCCAAGGGTGGCAACAGCGTGGTGGTCGACGGCTGGTCGGTGCTCGATCGGCTGAACAGCGATCATCCGCGGGCCCTCGATGTGCTGGCCCGCGTCGAGGTCGGGTTCCGGCAGTACTCCGCCGAGGCCGATGCGTTCACTCGCGCGCCGCTCGTCGTGCGCGATCGCGCGGGCAGGTTCACCCACCTGCGGTTCTCCAACCAGCTGATGCAACCACTGGCGTTCGACGACACCGATCTGGCCGATTGGTACGACGCGTATCGCTTGCTCGGCGCAGCCATCGCCGACCCGGCCAACCACGTCTCGTTCCGCCTCTCGGCCGGCGACACCCTGTTCGTCAATGGCTACCGCGTGCTGCACTCCCGCACCGCCTACCAACCCGACGGTCCCCGACACCTGCAGGACGTCTACTTCGAGATGGACGACGTGTTCGGCCACCTGGCCCGCATGAGCGGTGAGGCCGAAAACGCCATGGTCGTCGCCTCCTAGACCGCCGTGGAGTGTTTCAAGGCGCCCAGGTGGGCGCGACACACTCCACTGAGCTGTGATCAGGCCCAGTCGAGGATCACCTTGCCGCATTCACCGCCGGCGACGATCTCGAACGCCTCGGCGAACCGGTCGGCGGGGAGCTCGTGGGTGATGATTCCACTGATGTCGAGGCCGGTCTGCAGCATGGCCGCCATCTTGTACCACGTCTCGAAGATGCGCCGGCCGTAGATGCCCTGCACCTCCAGACCCTTGAAGATCACGTCGTTGATGTCGAGGGTCATCGGGCCGGCGGGGATTCCCAGCACGGCGATGCGCCCGCCGTGGTTCATGGCGTCGAGCATCTGGTTGAACGCGGCTTCGGCGCCCGACATCTCCAGGCCGACATCGAAACCCTCCGTCATCCCCAGTTCGGCCATCACCGGCTGGAGCGTTTCGGTGCGCACGTCGACAACGCGGCTGGCGCCATTGTTGGCGGCCATGTCGAGACGGAAGCGGTTGATGTCGGTGACCACGACGTTGCGGGCGCCGATGTGGCGCACGATCGCTGCCGACAGCACACCGATCGGGCCGGCACCGGTGATCAGCACGTCTTCGCCGACCACATCGAAGCGCAGCGCTGTGTGCGTTGCGTTGCCCAACGGATCGAGCACGGCAGCGGCGTTGTCGTCGATGTGCGCAGGAACGACGAAGACGTTCTCCGCCGGAATGACCACGTACTCGGCAAACGCCCCCGGTCGAGTGACACCCACACTCGTGTGGTTGTGGCAGAACTCGCGGCGGCCGGCCTTGCAATTACGGCAATGCCCGCAGGTGATGTGGCCCTCGCCGGCCACCCGCTGACCGACATCCAACCCGACGACATCGGTGCCGACGGACTCGATGTCACCCATGAACTCGTGGCCCACCACCATCGGTACCGGAATCGTCGCCTCTGCCCACGCGTCCCAATGATGGATGTGCAGGTCGGTTCCGCAAATCGACGTCTTGCGGACGCGGATCAACACGTCGCGATCGCCGGGTTTCGGTTTGTCGACCTCTTCCATCCACAGACCCGGCTCGCGCCGGGCCTTCACCAGTGCTCTCACGAGACCACCCCCATTGCCTTGCCGACGCGGACGAAGGCTTCGATCGCCTGGTCGATGTCGCCGTCGGAGTGCGCCGCCGACATCTGCGTGCGAATGCGTGCCTTGCCCTGTGGCACGACGGGGAACGCGAAGGCGATGACGTAGATCCCTTCCTGGAGGAGGCGATCAGCCATCTCCGTGGCGACGCGGGCGTCGCCGATCATGACCGGGATGATCGGGTGACCGGCACCCGCCAGCGTGAAGCCGGTGCCGGCCATGGCTGCACGAAAGCGGGCAGCGTTGCGTTGCACGCGGCCGCGCAAGTCGTCGCCGGCCTCCAACAGGTCGAGGACGCTGATGCTGGTGGAGGCAACGACGGGGGCGAGGCTGTTGGAGAACAGGTAAGGGCGAGATCGTTGTCGCAGCCAATCGATCACTTCGCGGCGCCCCGATGTGTAACCGCCGGAAGCACCACCGAGGGCCTTGCCCAACGTGCCGGTGATGATGTCGACACGGCCCATCACATCGGTGAACTCGTGCGTGCCGCGGCCATTCTCGCCGACCAGCCCGACGGCATGCGAGTCGTCGACCATCACCAAGGCGTCGTAGCGGTCGGCAAGGTCGCAGATGGCGGGGAGGTTGGCGAACACACCGTCCATCGAGAACACGCCGTCGGTGGCGATCAACCGATAGCGGGCGTCGGCGGCCTCCTGGAGGCGCTGCTCGAGTTGTTGCATGTCGTTGTTGTCGTAGCGCAGCCTCTTGGCTCGGCACAATCGGATGCCGTCGATGATCGAGGCGTGGTTGAGCGCGTCGGAGATGACCGCGTCGGATTCATCGAGGATCGTTTCGAAGAGACCGCCGTTGGCATCGAAGCACGACGAGTACAGGATCGTGTCGTCGGTGCCGAGAAAGGTCGACAGTCGCGCCTCCAACTCCTTGTGCACGGTCTGCGTGCCGCAGATGAAACGGACCGAGGCCATGCCGTAGCCGTATTGGTCGAGTGCCTGGTGAGCGGCGGCGACGACGTCGGGATGATCGGCCAGGCCGAGGTAGTTGTTGGCGCACAGGTTGAGCACGGAGGAACCATCGGCCAACTCGATGTGTGCCGATTGCGGCGTGCTGATGATCCGTTCGGTCTTGAACAGACCCTCTCCGACGAGCGCGTCGCAACGCCCCCGGAGGTCGTCGAGGAGCGGGCTACGCATGTTCTTGCCGCAGCACGGGCAGCACCTCGGTGGCGATCCGTTCGAAAGCCGGCAGTTGAGCGGCGAGAGCGGGGTAGTACAGCGAAACCTCGTTGATCCCGAGGCCGACGACCTGGCGGACCATGTCGACGAACACGTCATCGGATTCGTAGTAGCGGATGGCACCCCCACTGGCCCGAGCGCTGGGATCGAACATCGTGTACGACCGGCGCAGCGTCGCCGGGTCGCGTCCGAACTCGTCGCACAGCTCGTCGATCGTCATGCATCGATCGCCGAGCTCCGCCATCTGCTCGCCGAAGTCGGCGGCGAAGCTGAGACTGTTCCAGATGTCGGCGTGTTGCACCGCGAGTCGCATCATCTGCGGACCGAGTGCCGCGACCATGATCGGCAGGCGTGGCTGCTGCACCGACCCGGGGTTCATCACGGCGCCAGTGGCCTGGTAGTAGCTGCCGTGGTACTCGGTGACGCCTTCGGCCAACAGATGATCGAGCAGCTCGACGTACTCGGCGAAGCGCTCGACGCGTTCGCGCGTGGTCCAGTTGGGAACGCCGATCATGTCGTACGACGGGTCGATGTTGAGGCCCGTCCCGACCCCGAGCTCCAGGCGGCCGCCCGAGATCTGGTCGACGGTGACAGCCTGGTGGGCCAGGACGGCCGGATTGCGCAGGGGAATCTGGGTGACACAGGTCGTGAGGCGGATCGTCGACGTGCGCGCCGCGATCGCGGCGAGGCAGGTCCAGGCCTCGAGCCACGGTCCCGAAGGGTTTCCCCAGTCGCAGAAGTGGTCGGGAGCCGCGGCCACGTCGAAGCCGAGGGCCTCGAGGCGGACGAACCGATCGAGGTACTCGGTCCATGGCACGTTGGGAATGACCAGCACCTGGAACCGCAAGCCGTTGGCCATGAACGGATGCTAGTTGGTCGCACCAGCTCGTCATCTTGGTGTCATCGTCCATCTTGTAGCGTGATTGGACCGATGGCCCAACTGCGAACGCTTCCTCGTCAATGGGACGAGCTGCTCGACGCCTCTGGAAGCCCTCGCCCGGCAGCGTCGGCGTTGGTCGAGCGCCTGCTGTCTCTCGAGGTCGCCGAGCTGCAGGAGCGACAGCGACTCGCCGAGGTCGACATCCTGGCGCTCGGCATCACGTTCACCGTGTATCACGACGGACAGGGCACCGATCGGGCGTGGCCCATGGACATCGTCCCCAGGGTGATCGCTGCGTCGGAGTGGGCGGCTATCGAGCGCGGCCTGAAGCAGCGGCTGTCCGCGCTCAACCGGTTCATCGACGACGTGTACCACGATCGTCGAGTCGTCGCCGACGGAGTCTTTCCCGCCGAACTCCTCGAAGGCTCCGTGAACCTGCGTGCCGAGTGCGTGGGCATGTCACCGAAGTTCGGCGTGTGGGCGCACATCTGCGGCAGCGATCTCGTGCGCGATTCCGCGGGAGTCGTCCACGTGCTCGAAGACAACCTCCGAGTGCCGTCGGGTGTCAGCTACCTTTTGCAGAACCGGGCGATCTCCAAGCGAGCCTTCGCCGACCTGTTCGAACGCCAGTCGATCCTGCCGGTCGACGACTATCCGGATCATCTGCGGCGACTGCTGCTGTCGCTGGCCTCCGACGAGCTGCGCACGCTGCGACATCCGCAGGTGGTCGTGCTCACGCCCGGTGTCTACAACAGCGCCTACTTCGAGCACGCCTTCCTCGCCCAGCAGATGGGTGTGCCTCTGGTCGAGGGCGCCGACCTCTTCGTCGATCCGAGCGATCGCGTCTGGATGCGCACCATCGACGGCCCGAAACCGGTCGACGTCATCTATCGCCGCATCGACGATCTGTTCCTCGACCCGGAGGTCTTCCGCCCCGATTCGCAACTCGGCGTGCCCGGCTTGATGCGCGCTTGGAAGTCGGGCAACGTGGCCATCGCCAATGCTCCCGGCGCGGGGGTGGCCGACGACAAGCTCGTCTATGCATGGGTGCCCGACTTCATCCGCTACTACCTCGACGAGGAACCGCTGCTCCCCAACGTCGACACGTTTCGGTGTTGCTATCCCGACGAGTTGGCGTATGTGTGTGACAACGCTCACCAACTGGTGTTGAAGCCCACCAACGAGAGCGGTGGCTACGGGTTGACCATCGGCAGCATGGCCACCGACGCGCAACTCGAGGTGGCCGTCAACGCAATCAGAGCTGATCCGCGCAACTGGGTCGCCCAGCCGATCCTGCAGATCTCGACCGCACCGACGTTGTGCGACGGCGAGCTCGCGCCACGGCACGTCGATCTCCGCCCGTTCGTGCTCTCCGGGCACGACACCTACGTCACCATGGGCGGCCTCACTCGCGTCGCGCTCGTGGAGGGCTCGCTCGTCGTCAACTCCTCGCAAGGCGGTGGCTCGAAAGACACCTGGGTCGTCGAGGAGACCTGATGCTGCTGTCGCGCGTTGCCGAGCGGTTGTACTGGGCTGCGCGCTACCTCGAGCGTGCCGAGGGCACAGCGCGCATCGTTCGCGAGCACTCCAACGTGATCGTCGACCTACCGCTGTCGGTCACGCCCGCGTGGGATCACCTGCTGGGCATCACCGGTGGTCGGGAGGGCTTCGACAAGCGCCACGATTACAGCGACGAGACGTCGATCGTTTCGTTCCTCGTGGCCGACACGGCAAACCCCGGCAGCGTGCGGTCCAGCATCGCCCAGGCGCGCGAGAACCTGCGGACGTGCCGCGACATCTTTCCTGCCCAAGCGTGGAACGCGGTCAACGATCTCTATCTCGCCGCCGGTCGTGGCGCCGCCGATGGTGTGCAGCGGCGGAACCGATCGCGATTCTTGGAGACGGTGATCGCCGCACACCAGCGGCTGCTCGGCATCCTGACGTCGACGATGAGCCGTGACGAGGCCTACACCATGCTGCGGCTCGGCCGCCACATCGAACGAGCCGACATGGTGACGAGAGTGCTCGACGTCCGTGCTGGGCTGCTCCTCGGGGAGCGGCCGGAGCGCGCCGAGTTGTACGACGATCTGCAGTGGTCGAGCGTCTTGCGGTCGTTGTCGGCGCTGCAGATGTACAACCGCCGATCGGCGATGGGTGACGGTGCGCCCGAGGTGATCAGGTTCATCCTCGGTGAAGCGGCATTTCCTCGGTCGGTGGCCTACTGCCTGGCGGGCGTGCAATCTGCAGCCAGGAGGTTGCCGCTCAGCGAATCCGTCGCTGCTGCGTGCAGGGCAGCCCTCGCCGAACTGTCGTCATCCGATCCTTCGGCACTGCTCGACGCCGATGAACTGCATCGCAAGGCAGACCGGCTGCAGATCGCCATCGGCACCGTCAACGACCGCATCGCCACGGCGTACTTCACCCACACCGCCTGGCCGGCTTGAACCCATGGACTCTGCACCAACGTCCTCAAGGGTGCCGGCTTCATACGTGCCGGCAGCGGGTCGCTACGACGAGCTCGTCGACGTCGATGGCAGCATTCGTCCCCATTGGGAATCGATGCTGCGAACCTGGTCGACGCTCGGGGCCGAAGAGATCATGCGCCGGCAGATGGTCGCCGAGCGGCTGCTGGTGGCCGAGGGTGCGGGTCATGTCTTCCACGACGATCGCGAGGCGGGAGTTCCGTGGAGTCTCGACCCGGTGCCGTACGTCATCGACGCCAAGCAATGGCGAAGCATCGAGCGCGGTCTGAGTCAACGGGCTCGCGTGCTCGACGCCGTGCTGGCCGATCTCTATGGGCCGCGCCGTCTCTTGGTCGACAACGTGATACCCACCGCGGCGGTCATGGGTTCCCGCGCCTACCAGTTGGCCGCAGTCGGCGTGATGGTGCGCGGGCCGCGGCTCATGCTCTACGCCGCCGACGTGGTGCGCGACAGCTCGGGCCAATGGCTGGTGCTTCGAGATCACACCGATGCGCCGACCGGGTGCGGTTACGCGTTGATGAACCGAACGGTTCTCTCGCGGCTGTATCCCGAGCCGTTCCGACATCTCGGCGTCAGTGCCTTGTCGGGTTGGTTCTCCGACTTGCGCACGGCGCTGTCGGCGGTGGCTCCCGCGAACGTCGTCGGCCCGAGAGCAATCCTGCTCGGGCCCGACCCGCAACGGCCGGGCTTCGTCGAGGCGTCGTACCTCGCCGCGCATCTCGGCTACCACCTGGCGAGCAGCGGAGACCTGATCACGCGTGGCGGTCGGATGTGGTTGCGCACGCTCGGGGGTTTGGAGCAGATCGACGTGGTGTTCCGTCGCTTGGCCGACACGGGATCCGATCCACTCGAGCTCGGCCCCGCCGGCGCAGGTGGCGTGACCGGCTTGTTGCAGGCCGTTCGTGAGGGCCACGTCGGTGTCGCCAACTCACTCGGCAGCGGAGTCGCCGATCGTCTCTGGTTGCAGCCGTTCCTCGCCGACGCCGCCCGACACCTGCTGGGCGAGACGCTCGAGTTGGCATCGATCGACACGTGGTGGTGTGGGGACCGTGACCGCCTTGCGGCGGTGCGTGCCGATCCGGAGACGTTCGTCTTCCACGACACCGACCCGGTTGCGCCGGCGCCGTCTGCGTTCGGCGATCGATTGTCCAAATCGGAGATGAACGACTGGCTGGATCGCATGACGGCTGCGCCCCACCGATACGTGGTGCAACCGAAGATCGAGTTCGCCGGCACGCCGGTTGCCGTCGAGGGTGAGCTTCGCAACGGCACTGCGAGCATTCGCGTGCAGACCGTGCGGATCGGCGACGAGGTAGTCGTCCTGCCGGGTGGTCACGGTCGTCACGTGGTCCCCGGCCAGCTGGTGATCAACTCGCCCGACGCGTCGGGTAAGGACGTTTGGGTGCTCACCGACCCGACCACACAACGAGTGGCGACGAACTCGTCGGCACTAGCCCGTCGAGCTCGGCTCCCGCAGATCGATCTCCGTGATTCGCTGCCCACCCGATCGGCAGAGGCGTTGTTCTGGCTGGGCCGCAATGCCGAGCGTGCCGAAGCGGCGACGCGCACGACGCGGCTGGTCATCGCCCGAGCCGGCAGCGACCCTGCGCTGCTCGAATCGGCGTGGTTGGGCATTGCCATCGCGGCGTTGCGGGCCGTCAGCGGCGGAACCCCGAGCCACGACGAGACGTCGTCGTCGGTGAGCCGCACACAGCTCCTCGCCGTCGAGGTGGGCGAGGCTCTCGACAACCGGTCGGGTGCGGTCGCCAACAGCCTCGGTCACCTCGCGGCAAACGCGGGCGGAGTCCGCGAGTTCCTGTCGACCGCAACATGGCGTGTGCTCAACGAGCTCGACGGTGAGCGCTCGATCCTTTCGGTGACCACCGACACGAGCGATCCGTTCCTCGTCACGGAATGCCTCGATCGCATCATGGTCGATCTCGCGGCACTCGCGGGCCTGGTGATGGAGAGCATGGTGCGTGGGCCGGGATGGCGGTTCCTCGACCTCGGTCGGCGACTGGAGCGGGCAGTGTTGCTGCTCGGGATCATCGAGGCGGCACTGTCGCGCCAACCCGACGACGATGTCGCTCAGCCGCTGTACGACCTCGTACTGGGCGCCAGCGAGAGCGTTGTCGCCTATCGCCGTCGATACCGCAGCGACGTTCGTATGGCGGCGATCGAAGACCTGCTGGTGCACGACGACACCAACCCGCGCTCGCTCGTGTTCCAGCTCGATCGGATCAACGAGCACCTCGTCGCGTTGCCGTGGAACCCTGATGCATCCAAGCATCGCCGCTTCCTCGAGGCTGCCGCCCGTGGGCGCATCGGCGAGGGTCCCGACTCGTTGGCCAAGCTCGTACTCGATGTGCGTGGACCGTTGCTGGAGCTGATCCGCGAGCTGATGCTGGCTTGGTTCACGCACCCGGCGCGGCGGGGTCTCGGGGGGTTCGGCTGATGCGGTACCGCGTGCGGCACAGCACCGAGTACCGCTACAGCGCACAGGTGATCAACGGGCACACAGTGGCCCACTTGCGGCCGCGGGAAACCCCGACTCAATCGGTGCGATCGTCCGAGGTGACCACTGTTCCGGGCGCGGATCACTCCGACGAGTATCTCGACGCGTTCGGCAACCACGTCTCCTACCGCGCCGTCGAGCAGGTGCACGACCAGTTGGAGGTCGTCGCCGTCTCCGAGGTCGACGTCACTCCGGCCGTGGAACTTCTGTGGTCACCTCCGTGGGAAGAGGTGCGATCGATCGTTGCAACTGACGGCAGCCCCGACGGGCTGATCGCCAGGATGTGCTCGATCGAGTCGACACTGGTCACACCATCGGCCGATCTGGCTCGATTCGCGTCGTGGTCGTTCCTGCCCGGTCGGCCCTTTCACGAGGCAGTCATCGATCTGTCGCATCGCATCTTTGCCGAGTTCGCGTTCGATCCGGGTTTCAGCGATGTCAGCACACCGCTTGCCGATGTGCTCACCTTCCGCCGCGGTGTGTGTCAGGACTTCGCTCATCTGGCAATCGGCACGATGCGCTCGCTGGGTCTGCCGGCGCGCTACGTGAGCGGATACGTGGAGAACGAGGCTTCACCCGACCAACCGAAGATGGTCGGTGCCGACGCATCGCACGCGTGGTGTGCGGTGTACATCCCCGGTTGGGGCTGGCTCGACGTCGACCCGACCAACGACCAGGTGCCGCCGCGTTGTCACGTCACAGTCGGTTGGGGACGCGACTACGCCGATGTCGCACCCGTTCGTGGCGTGGTGTTCGGGTCCCCGGCCACGCAAGACCTCACCGTCGCCGTCGAGGTCACGAGGCTCGACGCCTGAGGGCGGCTCGCTGGGTGGCGTACGGTGCGGTCGATGAATGTTCGGTTGTTCGCTGTGCTAGCGGTGCTGCTCGTGTCGTGCGCTGATTCGGGAACGGACCGAGGCTCGACGGGCGATCTCGTTGCCGTGCCTGTCGCGGCGCGCACGGTGTCGACGGCGGACCCGGGTATCGCCGGCAAAGCTGTCTCGGACTTCGGATTGGATCTGTTCTCGGCCTCGCGTTCGGTGGGGGCCGGTGAGAACATCACGGTTTCACCGACGAGTGTCGCCCTCGCTCTGGCGATGCTCGAGCCCGGAGCCAGTGGCGAGGCTTGGGCCCAGTTCCACAGCCTGCTGCGCATCGACGACCCCGCAACCTTCCACGCGTCCATGAACGCGCTCGAGCAGGCGCTCGAGTCGCGGGTGCCGCAGGTGTTCTCTCCTGGCGACGATCCGGGTGAGGTCGTTGTGCGGATCGCCAATGCGGCCTACCTGCAGAAGGGCTACCCGTTCGAACCGGCCTACCTGGAGACGGTCGGTGCGAACTACGGCCCGGTGCTGAACGAGGTCGACTTCGAGCCCGATCCCGACGCCATCGCCCACCAGATCAACGCGTTCGTCGCCGCGGCGACGAACGACAAGATCACGAAGTTGATCGACGACGGCGTCATCCGGCCGGAGACCGTGCTCGCGCTCGTGAACGCTCTGTACCTGAAGGCGTCATGGCTGCAGAGCTTCGAGAAGACGCTGACGGCAGACGAGGCCTTCACCCGCCTCGACGGCACCGATGTGAAGGTTCCGATGATGCATGGGCGGAGCGATTCGTCGGCGAGCGGCGATGGATGGATCGGGGCGACGAAGAGCTACGTCGGCGGGCTCAGCGCGCAGTTCATCCTTCCCGATGAGGGTCGCTTCGACGAGGTCGCTGCGGATCTCGGTCGTGTGTTCTCCGATTACGACGCCAACAAGACAGAGGGAGGCGACCTCGGGCTGCCGCGGTTCGAGTTGCGCTATGCCGCGGAGCTCAGCGATTCGCTGCAGTCACTCGGCCTCACCGCGCCGTATGTGAACGGTGGTTTGCTCGGTGTCGCCAACGATCCGAAGCTCGTGATCGACAAGGTCATCCACCAGACCTACGTGGCGATGAACGAGGAGGGCACCGAGGCTGCCGCGGCGACGGTGGTGCTCGCTTACCCGACCAGTGCACCGGTTCAGCAACCGATTCCCGTCGTACTCGACCGTCCCTTCCTCTACCGGATCATCGACGATCAGAGTGGCGCCACGTTGTTCATCGGCCAGGTGATGAACCCGCTCGGCTGAGGAATCGCGCCTCAGTACTGTGTGGCACCCCTTTGCGAGGATGGGAACATGCGTTCGATCGAGGTTGCGGAGGTGGCTGACCTGGAGGGTTTGGGTGGGCGCGACTTGGAACGGACCTTGGTCGAGCTCGATTCGGTACGGCGGTGTGTCGAGGCGATGATCGCCGAAACGATCGGTGTTGCTGAACGCACGGTTGCTTATGTCGATGATGGTCATGCGTCGGTGTCCGGGTGGGTGAAAGCGGCGTGCAACTACTCCAGTGGTGAGACCAGAGGTCTCGTGCAAACCGCACGGCTGTTGCACGAGATCCCTGGGGCGCGGGCCGCGGCTCATGCCGGTGCCGTGGGTGTGCCGCAGTTGCGGTTGCTGGCTCGGGTGTTCGCCAACCCGCGTAGCGCCGATCAGTTCCCCGCCTCTGCCGCGCTGCTGATCGGTCATGCCGGGTCGTTGTGGTTCGAAGAGTTCTCCATCGTGCTCCGCCGCTGGGAAGCACTCGCTGACACCGACGGCGCCCACGATGCTCACGAACGCGCCCATTCGGGTCGTGACGCCCGCGTCGGCGTGATCGGTGAACACGGCTACGTCGAAGCACGCGGCGGTGTGGTCGCCGGTACGGAGATGGAAGCGATCTTCCAACGGTTCTGCGACACCGAGTTCCAAGCCGACTGGGACCACGGAGTTGCCCAATACGGCCAAGCAATGACGCCACGGTTGTTGGAACGCAGCGACAAGCACCGACGCTTCGACGCCCTGCGCGCCATCTTCCTGGCGGCCGCTGCCTCGGGTACCGTCGGGGTGTTCGATCCGCTGGTCAACATCATCGTCGACCAAACCACCCTGCAACACCACCTGGCCAGAGTGGCCGGTGTCGACGCAGCACCACTCGACCCGATGACGGTTGATGATCGGCGCTGCGAAACGTCCACCGGCCACCAACTCGATCCTGGCGATGTGCTCGCCGCCGCACTGTGCGGCCAGGTCAGGCGTGTCGTGTTCGACGCTGCCGGAGTGGTCATCGACCTGGGTCGCCGCTCCCGATTGTTCACCGGCAGCGCCCGCGACGCCGTGCTACTGGGTGATCGATGGTGTCTGTGGCCCGGATGCGATCTTCGCTCCGGGCGCTGCCAAACCGACCACACCCAACCCTGGGCCCACGCAGGCCTGACCAACCCGCACAACAGCGGACCCGCCTGCGCCCGCCACAACCGCTGGAAACAACACGGCTACCAAACCTGGCGCGACCCCACCGGCCACTGGCACACCTACCGCCCCGACGGAACCGAAATCGGACAACTCGACGCGCCCAACCCCGACACCGCAGCCTGACCCAGCCGCGCCAGCAATGCTCTGCCCCGTTGCGCATCGGTGCGGCATCAGGCACGCTGGCGTGATGATCTTCGGTTCTCACATCGTCATCTTCAGCAGTGACGCTGACGCCGATCGAGCGTTCTTTGCCGATGTGTTCGGCTTCGACCATGTCGATGCCGGTGGCGGATGGTCGATCTTCGGGTTGCCTCCAGCGGAGCTGGCGATGCACGCGGCCATGGTGCAACCGAGCTGACGCGAAAACAGCGGTCGCCGAACCGCTAGCCGTGGCTCGCGTCGACGACGCAGAACCGATTCCCGTCCGGGTCGGCCAGCACCACGAAGTCGGGGTCCGCGGGGTACGAGTCCCACGGCACACGGGTGGCTCCGAGGCCGACCAGCCGCTCGATCTCGGCGGCCTGTTCGGCTGCGTCGTCGACGACGAGGTCGAGATGGACTCTGGGATGCTGCTCCGGCGGCGATTCGGCGAGCTGCAGCGCTACTCGCGTCCCCTCTCGTGACGGCGGGACGAGGATCGTGAACTCGTTGTCGGTATCGGCGAAGTGAACCGGTTCGTACCCGAGGACTCGCGACCAGAAAGACACCGCACGATCGACATCATCAACACCGAGCACAACCGTTCCAAGCCGTATCACGACGCGAGTCTCACACGATCGCCCGACCCTGCTGTCTCGCTCCCTCGGTTCGTGAAGCCTTCCACGCGGCTGCCAACTCGAAGTCCCCCGACCGTTCGAAGGTTCTCCGGGTCACCCGCAGGCCGCGGAGGTGATCGACGCAAACGAAACGC
Organism: Ilumatobacteraceae bacterium; assembly: GCA_963720775.1. Taxonomy (GTDB): domain Bacteria; phylum Actinomycetota; class Acidimicrobiia; order Acidimicrobiales; family Ilumatobacteraceae; genus JAENVT01. The sequence goes on from CAVRGR010000006.1 coordinate 947,208, forward strand.
GGCCCGTCGGCGCCGGCAACCGCGAGGTACCAGGAGCCGGCGGCGAGCACGATGCCCAGTGGCTGAAGCGAACATGGAGCGTCGTCGGCGAACGACACATCGACCTCGAGGGTCTGCTCGATGGCTCTCGCCAACCGACCCAGTTCGCCGTAGGGGACATCGGTGCCATCGGGGGAGAGCGGATCGTGGAGGAACCACGTGTCGATCTCCTCCGCGTTACGGCGTAGTCCGTCGGGCAGCGCGTCGAGAAGCTTGCGCCGCGTCGCTGCAGCCGCGGCACCCAAGCCAAGGTGATGGGCGACCACCGGTTGGCCGGCGAGGAACAGGGCGCCCGCCTCGTCGGCAGTGAACGCGGTGATCTGCGTTCGGAACCGATCGACGAGCTCGATCCCGCCTCCGACGCCCTGCACGGCGTAGATCGGCACACCGGCAGAGCTGAGCGCGTCGACATCGCGCAGGATGGTTCGTGGTGAGACCTCCAGGGCGGCGGCGAGCTCGGCAGCCGTCAGCCGGCCACGTCGCTGCAGGGTGAGCAGCATGTCGACCAACCGTCCGGCTCGCACGGCGATCAATCTAGGCAAACCACGACAGAAGATGTCATGTTTGATCGACAAGGATGGCTGCATGACTGATGACGTGCAAGGAACCGGCACACCGAACGACCCCTGGAAGTTGACGACACCGCCCGGCAAGAGCGAGTTCGAGGCGTATCGCGATCCCGATGCCGACCCACCTGCCCTCGTGGTGCAAGTCGGTGCTACCCAACTTCGCTATCACCTTCGGTCCATCGAAGACCTGCACACGATGCTCAAGGCACACGGCACGTGGATGCCGCTCGGCAACGCCGACGAACAGAAGGACGCCAAGCCCGGCACGGTGGAGGCGTGGGGCCGATCCGCCGACAACCCGGTGAAGGGTTGGTACGGGTTCAAGAAAGGTCTGCGCGGTCGCTTCGGCAACTACGTGCCCCCGGTGCTCGAAGCGCTCGGTCTGGCCGAGGTCGAGCACAACGCGCGCGACAACTCGATGCGCGCCCTGTGAGCGCGCAAGTACGCTGCTCCCCATGGGGATGCTCACCGCCTGCTCGCTCGATTGCCCGGACAGTTGCAGCCTGGAGGTCACGATCGAGAACGGGCAGATGGTCGGCATCGACGGCGTCGCCGACGGACCCAATCCGGGCACGAACGGCTGGATCTGCGCCAAGGTCAAGAACACGCCGCAACTGCTCCACGGCCCCGACCGGATCACTGCACCATTGCGCCGGTCTGGTGCGAAAGGCTCAGGCGAGTTCGTCGAGATCGGTTGGGACGAGGCGCTCGATCTGTTCGCCGCAAAGGTCACCGACGCAGTAGCGGCCCATGGTTGGGCTTCGGTCGTGCCCTACCTGTACAGCTCCTCGGCCGGCAAGCTGGGTCGCGAAGGACTGTCGCCGCTGGTGTGGGAGCAGTTGGGAGCGGCGCGAACCGACATCACGATCTGCGCGGCGACAGTGGGCGAGGCTTGGGACCGCACCTATGGCTCGCTGCCGTCGGCCGATGCCGCTGATCTGCAACACAGCGCCTTGATCGTCGTGTGGGGCGCCAACCCGAACGTCTCGCATCCGCATCTGGCACCGGTGATCGAAGAGCGTCGCCGCGCCGGAGCGAAGTTGATCGTCGTCGATCCTCGGCGCACCCCCATCGCCGGTCGCGCCGACCTCCACCTGGCCGTGCGGCCCGGCACCGACGGAGTGGTGGCGATGGCCATTGCGTCGCTGTTGGAGCGCGATGGCAACATCGATCGCGCCTTCATCGACCGGTGGGTCGACGGCGCCGACGAGTACCTCGCCGCGTGTGCCGAGTGGACTCCATCGCGCGCTGCCGAGGTTTGCGACGTTCCGGCCGCCGACATCGAGCAGTTCGCCGAGATGTACGGCACGATCCGCCCGGCGATGCTGCGTGTCGGCTGGGGGCAGGAGCGCAACCGCAACGGAGGGTCGGCAAGTCGTGCCGTGTTTGCCCTGCCGGCCCTTGCCGGACAGTTCGGTGTGCCTGGGTCGGGCGTGTTCAATTCGATCGGTGGGGGGACCGGTTACGACGTCGGGGCAATTCGTCGCGGCGTCGTCGGTGATGTTCCCCCGCCTGCCAGACGACCGATCAACATGAACCGACTCGGCCGCATCCTCACCGACGACGAGGGCGGGCGTGTGGAGGTGCTCTTCGTCCAGGGTTCGAATCCCGCCGCCACGTGCCCCGAACAGGCCATCGTGCTGCAGGGCTTGTCGCGCGACGATCTCTTCACCGTCGTCCACGATCTCACGATGACCGATACGGCGCAATTGGCCGACTTGGTGCTGCCCGCTACGTCGCAGTTCGAGGTCGAAGAAGTGGTGGGCAGCTACGGTTCGTTCGTCATCCAGGAGGCCCCCGCCGTGATCCCTCGCGTCGGCGAGAGCCGCACCAACGACGAGGTCAGCGTGGGCGTGGGGCTCCGCCTCGGCCTCGACCCCCAGCAATGGGACCCCGATCCGCGGCGCTTGCGTCGGCTGGCGATGGGCGACCGGGTACTTCCTATCCAGGGGTACCCGGCGAACGGCACGATTCAGTTTCGCGACTCGGTTCCGGGCGGGAGGGTGCAGTTGGTCTGCGACGCTGAAGGCGTCGATCCGCTGCCCGTGTATCGGCCGATCGGGCTGCCCGATCTGCCGATCACCCTCATCACCCCGGCCACGAGCCGCACGACCAGTTCGATGTTCGGCAACATCGCGCCGGCGAGCACCGACCTGCGTCTGCATCCGGCCGATGCCACTGCCAGAGGCCTTTCCACCGGCGATCGGGCTCAGGTCACCGACGGTCGCCACACGATCGAGGCAATCGTGGCCATCGACGCCACCTTGCGACCGGGTCTGGCCACGATGCCGAAGGGCATGTGGCGTCGTGATGGCCACCAAGGCTTCACCGCCAACGTGTTCTCACCCGACCACCTGGCCGATCTCGCCGGCGGGGCGAGCTTCAACGACGCCAGGGTCGAGGTATCAGCCGTCAGCGCTTGATCGCGTTGCCTCGTGTAGCCGAAGACGTCGCCGGCGGATCACCGACGGTTACGTTGGCGACATGACTGAATCAGCGGTCGGGACGAACGCTTCGGGCAGATGCGAGTGCGGCGGCGTGACCTATGTCGTCGATGGACCGTTGCGCTCCGTGTGGAACTGTCATTGCCACCGCTGTCGCCGGTTCACCGGGCATCACATGGCCGCCACGGCGTCGTCGCCGGACAACGTTCGATTCATCAGCGATGCCACTCTCACGTGGTACTCGCCCGACACGAGCGTTGCCTACGGGTTCTGTTCCACGTGCGGTTCGTCGTTGTTCTGGCGTGCCGTCGCACATCCCGACCATCTGTCGATCTGCGCCGGCACGCTCGAGCAACCCACGGGATTGCGCACGTCCAGTGCCTGGTGGATGGCTGAGCACGGCGACTATCACACGCCGGAGCCGAATGTGGTCGACTTCGAGTACGAGGCCGTCACGCCCGGTCCCCCTGCTGGCTAGCCTCCGCCACGATGAGCGAATCGATCCCATTGTGAGTTCCCCGACCGTCGTCGTGGTCGGAGCCATCAACGTCGATCTCGTAGTGGTCGCGCCGCGACTGCCGGGCCCAGGCGAAACCGTGGTCGGTGGGGGACTGCAAACCTACGGTGGCGGCAAGGGGGCCAACGCGGCGGTGGCTGCTGCGCGGGCCGGGGCCACGGTTCGATTGATCGGCGCTGTCGGCGCTGACGACACCGGTTCGGCAGCGCTCGCCGAGTTGCGTGCTTGCGGAGTCGACGTCAGCGACGTCGCGGTGCTCACCGGCCAAGCGACCGGTGTAGCCCTGATCGTCGTCGATGAACACGGCGAGAACCAGATCGCCGTCGGAGCAGGGGCCAACGCGGCAGTGACCGTCGAACACGTCAGGCGATGCTTGCACGCTGCACTGCAGTCAGCGGGATGCGTGCTCGTGAGCACTGAGATCCCGGCGGCAGCCGTTACGGCGGCTGTCGAGGAGGCTGCCGCGGCCGGAGTGACGTGTGTGCTGAACCCGGCGCCGGTGCTACCGGTGGTCGCCGACCTGCTCGAGCTCGGGCCGATCCTCACCCCGAACGACTCGGAGCTCAGCGACCTCGCAGCACTGCTAGGGCAGGGAACGGGCTCTGCGGCCGGTGACGCGGCGATCATTGCTACCGAGAGTCGTCGCCCGGTCGCGGTAACCCAGGGCGGCGACGGTGTGCTGGTGGTCAGCCCCGACGGGTCGTCCCGGCAGGTGTCTGCCCCACCGGTCGAGGTCCGTGACACGACGGGGGCAGGCGACACCTTCAACGGTGTGCTGGCCGCCCGACTGGCCAGCGGCGACGATCTGGCCGCGGCCGTTCCCTTTGCGGTTGTTGCCGCGTCGCTCTCGGTCACTCAGGTCGGTGCGCGCGGCGGCATGCCGTCAGCCGCTGAGATCTACGCGGCGATGCGCTGACGGCCGGAGTCGCACCCACCAGCGTCAGCCGGAAGGTGTCGATTCGGCGTCCGTGTCGGCTTCGGCGCAGGCTTGGCAGCGACCGACGATCGCGAAGTGCGAGCCGTCGAGCACGAAGCCGTAGTCGCGTTCGAGGGTTCGCCTTGCGACGTCGAAGACTCGCCGCGGCACAGCCACGTGTCGACCGCAGTTCTCACACACGAGGTGGCGGACGTCGCTGGATACTGCCGTACGTTCATAGATGGCCGGGCCGTGCGACAGGTGGATGTGGCGTACCACGCCGATCTCCTCCAGCAAGCCCAGTGTGCGGTACACCGTCGAGACGTGAGTCTCGCCGAGCGACTCGGCGAGCTCTTCAGCGGTGAAGGCGCGCTGCTTGGCACGGACCGCGGCGAGGATGGCTGTGCGCGTTTTACCAACCGTGTGGCCCTCTTCGCGAAGACGTGCCGCGATGGCAGCCGGGTCGACGAGATCGCCGGCGTGCTTGCGACGAACCGTGGTCATCCGTGCTCGGCCAAGGAGGAGATCCAGGCGCACACCTCGTCGACGCCGGCTCCGGTCTTGGCCGAGGTCTCGATCGTGCGCACATCGGGATTGACGTCGCGAAGGTTGGCGCGAAACAGATCGAGATCGAAGTCGAGGTAGGGCAGAAGGTCGATCTTGTTGATGATCACCACATCAGCAGAGCGGAACATCACTGGGTACTTCAGTGGTTTCTCCTCGCCCTCGGTGACCGAGAACACCATGGCCCGCGCATCCTCGCCGACATCGAACTCGGCGGGACAAACGAGATTGCCGACGTTCTCGATCACCACCAGGTCGAGGTCGGCGAGGGGCAGTCGCGGCAACGCCGAACGCACCATCGTCGCGTCGAGATGGCATTCACCGCCGAAGCCGTTGGCCGTGTTGACGAGCGACACGGGGGCACCGAGACCGGTCAACCGATCGGCATCGATGGAGGTCTCCACATCACCCTCGATGATTCCCACGCGCACGCCGGCGTTGAGCTTCAAGAGCACTTCGCGCAGCAGCGTGGTCTTGCCCGCCCCGGGAGACGACATGAGGTTGACCACATGGACGCGGGCGTCGTGGAAATCGGTGCGGTTGGCGTCGGCAGTGCGATCGTTCTCGCCCAAGATGTGCTCGAGCACGTCAACGCGCAAGCCACCGGTCTGGTAGCCGGAGTGGTCACCGACGCCGGCACCGTGGTCGTGGTCGTGGTCGTGGTCGTGCTCGTGCTCGTGGTCGTGGTCGTCGTGCGAGTGTGCCGTACCGTCGGCGTGGTAGTGGAAGCGACCCATCCGAACCTCCGTTCAACTCCTCGAACGCTACCGCGACGGGCTTGCCAAGAACGGGGCGCGCGAGACTCGGATGACGTGGTGATGCTGCAGGCCGACGACCCGCTGGCCGTTGCCGCGAGCACGGCGATCCACGCTGGCGAGGTGGCGGCGTTGACGGCTCTGCTGGCCGAACATCCCGAGTTGGCGACGGCCACCATCGCCGACAAGAACAAGCGGGGAGCGATTCACGCTCGCACGCTTCTGCACGTGGCGACGGATTGGCCCGGGCATTTCCGCAACGGTGTCGCAACGGTGGCCACACTGGTCGAGGCTGGGGCCGACGTCAACGCGGAATTCACCGGGCCGCACACGGAGACGCCGCTGCACTGGGCGGCGAGCTGTGACGACGTGGCCGTGCTGGACGCGCTGCTCGACGCCGGCGCCGACATCGAAGCGCGTGGCGCAGTGATCGGAGGCGGCACCCCGATGGCGGATGCGACAGCGTTCGGGCAGTGGAACGCGGCTCGACGTCTGCTGGAACGGGGCGCGGCCACGACGTTGTGGGAGGCCGCTGCGCTCGGACTGCTCGATCGAGTGGAAGGTCATTTCGTGCGAGAGCCGGAGCAACCGGCACACGAGATCACGGCTGTCCTTTGGGGCGCGTGTCATGGCGGGCACCTCTCCGTCGCCCAGTACCTGGTCGAACGAGGTGCCGACATCGACTGGGTCGGCTGGGACGATCTGACGCCGCTGGATGTTGCCCAACGAAGCGAGGCTGCCGACGTGGTTGCCTGGTTGCGCGGCCTCGGCGCCAAGACGGCCGCCGAGACCTCCTGATCGTCGTCAGCCGCCGCTGGTTTGCGAGAGTGGGTATTCGGGTATCGCACTCCTGAACGGGAGGCCGCATGTCGAGTGTTGCGATCGTCGCCAACACCAAGAAGATCGCCAAGAAGGACGCGCGCTTGCTGAAACGGTCGCTGGCCGGCGCAGGTGTCGACGACTTCTGCTGGTTCGGGATCGAACGCGGTTCGGACGCCAAGAAGGCAGCGGCACGCGCAGTGAAGCGCGGCGCCCAGACCGTCATCGTCTGCGGGGGAGACGGCAGCATTCGTGCTGCTGCCGAGGCGCTGGTCGACTCGCCGGCTTCGCTGGCCGTCGTCCCGAGCGGGACTGCAAACCTGTTCGCCACGGGGCTACACCTGCCGACCGACATCGACGACATCGTCAAGGTCGTCACCGGCGGCGATCGTCGCAGCATCGACACTGCGACGTGCAACGGGCGCACGTTCAACGTGATGGCCGGCACCGGCTTCGACGTCGGCATGCTCGCCCAGGCGGAGGACGACAAGGAACGCCTCGGCACTCTGGCCTACGTGCGCGCCGGAGTGAAGGAGGTGCGTCACCGCAAGTTGTTCGACGCAAAGGTGGTGATCGACGGGAGCACGTTCTACGAAGGTGGGGCGAGCTGCGTGCTCGTCGGCAAGCTCGGCTCCCTGAAAGGTGGCATCAAGACCTTCCCCGATGCAACGCCGACCGACGGGCAACTGCACGTTGCCGTCGTCACCGCGACCGGTGTGCGCGAGTGGGCGAGTCTGATGGCGAGCGCCGTCATGCGCAGGCAGCAATCGTCGAGTCATGCGCAGATCGGTGCCGGAACCTCCGTGTCTGTCACCTTCGACCGGAAGCGAAGGTTCGAGCTCGACGGTGGCGTGAAAGGGCGCTCGAAGCGACTCGAGTTCGAGATCAAGCCGAGGTCGCTAGTGCTCTGCGCACCGTCGCACTGATCTGGTCAGCGAGCTACGACCTCTGACGGCCTCCCCCCTCGACTGACGGTGTGACAAATCCTCAGCCTTGTGGCCCGGCTCGCTGCCTTGCGGACCCGATCCATATCTATCAGGGCAATATGCGCTGGTCCAGGCGCTCCGGAGAGTTCCTGTGAGGACATGAACGGGCAGTCGTTTCATGTGCTCACACGAACTGCTGGTGGTGACGTTGCCGCACCAGATCTGCGTCGCTCGGCGCTAGTTGATCTGTGCGCGTGATGGCTCTTGCGTTGCCGCGCCGGAGCGGGCAGTCTGGGCGGTCAGTCGAATGGAGCCGGGGGCGTGATGCAAGTGACCGATGTGGAGCGGATCGTGGCGGCATTCACCGACGCAACGAACCGGCATGATGTTGAAGAGAGGCTGGCGCTGGTGTCCGACGATGTCGTGTTTGAGGGCACGACGCCGCCCGACGGTGTGCGGATCGAGGGTGATAAGGCGTCGTTGCGTGCACTGTGGGAAGGCATATTTCGCGATTCTCCGAACGCGGTCGTCGAAACCGAGGAACTGATCGCCTGCGGCGACCGATGTACTGCGCTGCTTCGATATGTGTTCGACGCCGAACGGCCGAAGGACGGTCATGCACGCGCTGTTGATGTGCTCCGAGTCGTTGACGGCAAGATCACGGAAAAGCTCTCCTACGTCAAGGGCTGACGCGCCATAACTGCCAGTGAGAATGCGTGTGCTGGTTTGCATCCGCGTTTGGTGTTGGTGCGCGCTGGCAGGCTGATCTGACTTCGGGGTCGTCGATTTGGGCCGTCGGCGCCCGTTGCGGCGCCCACGTCGAAGCGATCTGCCGCTCGGCGCTTGTTCCGACTCTGCTTCATCGAGGTAGCTCGATACAGCAAGAGGTGTCGTTCGTGCTCGTCGTTCTGCGGCGTCGGGACCGCAAACCGCAGCCGGTGAGGGGGACAAATGTGCCGTACGCACCTCGACCGCAGCTCCAGGTCCGACCTGACTGAGTGGTGCCTCCCTGCCGTCGGTCGGAGCCACCACTCTCGTTAGGGCTCTCGGGTAGTTGCAGACCCTGCGATCATCACACGGTCAGCCAAAGGCGAGTCTGACGGTACGGCCCGGATGCCTGCAGCCCGGTCGGCAATCGGATCACCGAGTCGTTGGGCGCGACCACCGAAGATGATGGCGACGATCATGAACCAACCCCAACCGACAGCGAGGCCGGCGATCACGTCGGTCAACCAGTGCACGCCCAGCAGGGCGCGGCTGGCGGCGACGGAGACGGCAATCAGCGACGCCGCGGCGGAGAGGGCTGCATGAACGGGCCTGGAGCGATCACGCCCGAGGACCAGCGCGATCGCCGACCAGGTGGCCGCCGCTGCACAGGTATGACCTGAGGGGAACGAATAGCCATGTGCAGCTACGAGGTGCAGGACGTTCGGTCGGTCACGGCTGACGATCTGCTTGAGAACGTTGTTCAGCACGAGCTCGCCGATACCGATGGCGGCAACGAAGCCAAAGACCTCGGCACTGCGGCGGCGGATGTAATCGGCGGCGGCGGTAACCACCAATGCAACCGTGACCACCCAGGTGCTTCCGAGTTGGGTGACCCACCTCAGCAGATCGATCGTTTCGGACCGGCCGTTGTGCGAGCCCCACTCGGCGACCGACTTGTCGGCGTTGGCCAGCCACGAGTGATCGTTGATGGAGTCCAGCAACAGCCCGATGACGATCGCCACCGCGAACAGCACGAGAAAGCTGGCCGTGAGGAGGAAGCCACCGGCCGTCTTCCTGTCCATCCTGGCCCGTAGGAACCTGGCCAACTTCGGGTGGCGGAGGATCGAGCGCCGCACAGCACGCTCGGGCAGCGCAGGATCCACGGGGTCGACGTGGATCCGCCGCGATGCGGATATGGCGAACGCCAAGAACGCGGCGGCCAGACCACAGGCCACGACGATCAGCGAGAGCTTCACCGCGCGGACGACCCTGTCGGGACGAGCTCCTCGTCAGCTCGAGACGCATACGTGGAATCAGTTGCCGGAAGATCCTCAGCATGACGAAGCACCAGGAGGGTGGCGATCACAGAAGCACCGCCGAGCAGTGCGCCACACACCACATCGGAGAAGTAGTGCATGCCGCGGTACACCCGGGAGAAGCCGACGCAGATGGGGATGATCACGCCGATCGCAACCAACGCGACCCTGACCCAATGGCGGCGGGTGTGCCAGAGCATGACGACGATGATCGCAGAGTACGCCACAGCCGCGCCGACGTGGCCCGAGGGGAAACTCGACCCGACCGGCGACGTTTCCAGTCTGGGCACGTTTGGTCGCGGTCGACCGACGAGCGTCGTGACCGTGATGAACGTGAGGGCCTCGAGGATCAGGGAAACGACCACCACGAGCGGTTCCAGCCAACGCTTCCAGACGATCAACATCAGTGTGGCCACGATTGCGGTGATGGCGATCTTCACCACCGTGTCCGACATCATCGACCCGATGTATGTCAGTGAGTTCAGGGTGGGCGTTCGCCGGCCGACGAACCATCTGGAGATCGACCCGTCGGTGTGGACGATCCACGAGTTCGAGAGGGGATGAGTCAGCAGCCATCCGAATGCGAACCAGATGGCGGTGAAGGCCGCATAGATCCCTACCAGCACCGTCGCTTCTCGTTTGCGCAGCACCCAGGTATCTCGAAGGCGATGATCAGTCACGCCGCACGAAATACCCTGTCGTGCCGGCCCTCAAACCGCGACGAGGCGACGCTCGGAGCGGCGATACTGGGGTCGTGAAGTCTCGTACGGCCGTCGGTCTCTCTGCCGCCGCGGCGCTCCTCTGGATCGTGCTGCCGGCCGGAGATGCTGCACCGATGGCCGACGCAGTCACAACAGCTGCAGCTCCGATCCCAATCGATGGACCGGCGTCGGCCGGCGTTCACGCCCGTCGGTTGTTCACGCCACCGGGAAATCCGGGAGGAGTGCCGCTACCCGACGAGGCGTTGCCGTTCGACACCTCCCATCCCGATGTGGTGATCGGCAACGGGTCTCCTTCGACCTGCACGTCGCAGGCGGTCGTCGATGCCGTCGCACGGGGCGGGATCATCACGTTCAACTGCGGCCCGAACCCGGTCACGATCGTGATGACCGATACCGCCAAGGTGGTCAACACGTCCCCGGTCGTCGTGCTCGACGGGGGAGGCAAGGTGACGCTCAGCGGTGCGGGGCAACGGCGCATCCTGTACATGAACACCTGCGACCCAGCGCAGATCTGGACCACCTCCCACTGCCAGAACCAGGCGAATCCGGAGCTCACGATCCAGGGCCTCACCTTCACGCAGGGCAACAGCACCGGCGACGTTCGCGAAGGTGGCGGTGGGGGTGCGGTGTTCGTCCGCGGTGGCCGGTTCAGGGTGATCGACAGCGTCTTCACCTCCAACCAGTGCGACTCGACGGGACCCGATCTGGGAGGCGCCGCACTGCGCGTGCTCAGCCAGTATCAGGGACTGCCGGTGGTCGTCGCCACGAGCACGTTCGGTGGGAGCCCGGCGCTCGGCAACAGCTGCTCGAACGGTGCGGCGATCTCCAGCATCGGCGTGTCGTGGCAGATCTACAACAGCCTCTTCACCGACAACCACGCGATCGGCAATGGCGCCAATCCATCTCGCCAGGGTTCGCCCGGCGGCGGAAGCGGAGGTGGGATCTACCTCGACGGCAACCTGTTCACCCTCGATCTCGCCGGCAGCATCATCCGCGACAACTCGGCCAACGAAGGAGGCGGTGCGATCTTCTTCGTCTCCAATGACCGCACCGGCGAGTTGCGCATCGTGAGCTCGGTGCTCGAGCGAAACCAGAGCAAGGGCTTCGAGACGCCTGGGTTCCCGGGGATCTACTTCCTTGGCAAGGGCAAACCGCAGGTGATCGACTCGACGATCACCTGACATCAAGCGCCTGGCAGTCGGCCCTCGGCACCGTCGAGCTTGGCGACCAACGTCTTCGGGGCTATGGCACGGTAGGCGTCCGTGCATACAGCGGCGATCTCGTCCCAATCGACGCGGCGATCGAGTCGTACCCCGAGCCAACCCCGCCCGCCAACGTACGGCGGGCGGAAGAAGCGGTCCGGCTCGGTCTCGACCAACTCGTCCTGGGCACCCGCCGGAGCGGCACACCAGAGATGCGGGAAACGATGGTCGTGATGTCCCTCCGACCACAGCATGACGAACTGCTTGCGCACGAAGAACGCGGGCGCGCCGTGACTGAGCTTCTCGGTGACCTCGGGGAGCTTCATGCAGATCGCCCGCACTCGGTCTTCGATCGACGTGGCCACCCGCCTACGGTACCGCCCCAGCAAAGAGCGTTTCGTTCAAGTGAGCAGGTGGGACTACCGATAACAGACGCGTGTCCGGCAGCATGGCAACGTCGGCGACGGGTGGCTCGGCGTCGTCTCAGGCCGATTCTGTCGACGCGCGCACCTGGAACCCGCGCCCTGTCGCCAGCTTCTCCATCCGCGCCCTCGTCCTGCTGATTCCGATTGCCGTCGGAGTGATCGCGGTCAAGGCAGCGGTCATGTTGGTTCCACGCCCCTACGGTCGCCTCTTGTTCTGCGCGTGGATGGCTGCGCTCATCGTCATCTCCTTCGCGGCATCACTGGGCACGCAACGGGCGACGCGTCGGGTGGCACCGCTGGTGATGCTGTTCAAGATGTCGCTGGTGTTCCCGGACGAGGCACCGTCCCGCTTTGGCGCGGCGATGCGCAGTGGATCGTTGCGGTCGCTCGCTCGACGATTCGAACGTTCTGACGTGGAGCATCCCGAGCAAGCGGCCGCCGAGGCACTCGTGGGCTTGATCACGCAACTGGGTCGCCACGATCGGCTGACCCGCGGGCATGCCGAGCGAGTGCGCGCCTACTCCGTGATGCTCGGTCAACAGATCGGTCTGTCGCCCGACGACGTGCAGAAGCTCAACTGGGCAGCCTTGGTTCACGACATCGGCAAGCTCCAGGTACCGGAGGAGCTGCTGAACAAACCCGATCGCCCCACTGCCGGCGAGTGGATGGTGCTCCGTACTCATCCCGCGGCGAGCGCCGGCTACATCGAACCACTTCGAGCGTGGCTCGGTGATTGGGTCGACGCGGCTACCCAGCACCACGAGCGGTTCGACGGCACCGGGTACCCGCTGCGCCTGGCCGGCAAGGACATCTCCCTCGCCGGGCGGATCGTTGCCATCGCCGACGCCTATGACGTGATGACGGCGGCTCGCTCCTACAAGAAGCCGCTGCCTGCCGCGCAAGCGCGGGCGGAGTTGACGCGCAACAGTGGCACGCAGTTCGACCCGCAACTCGTCCGCAGCTTCTTGGAGATCTCACTCGGCAAGATGCGCCGCATCATCGGGCCGCTCGGCTGGTTGTCGCAGTTCCCCGACCTGATTCGAACTCCGATCGCTGCCGTCACGATGTCGACGACAGGGTTCATCACTGCAGGTGCGATCGGCTTGGCCACCGCCGTCGGTGCAGCATCGCCACCCGCGCAGCCCGCACAGCAGCCAGCGCGAGGCTGCACCGCACGTCGAGCCATTCAACGTCCCGGTCACCAGCACGACCTTGCTGATGAGCGGCGCCGTCGTCGATCCCGCGCAGACGGTTCCGCCAGTCGTGAGCACGGAGATCGTCACAGCGACTTCGGTGCTCGTGGTGTCGGCCGGGGGAGTGCCCACCACCGTGCCGGTGACCGCGACCACCAGGCCGACTCCGCAACCGGTGGCCACCACCGTCGCGCCTGCGCCGCCAGCCAACACCTCGCCGATCGACCCGGCGCCGACGACGCTCCCACCGCCCACCACCACGTCCCCGACGACGGTCCCTGCCACAACCGTCGCCCCGACCACCACTCCGGTGCCCACGACTGCCGCTCCCGGTGTGATGAAGGCGGTCAACGACAGCGTTTCGGTGCCTCACGACAAGTCGGTCGTCATCCACGTGCTGCAGAACGACGACTTCGCAGGGTCAACACCAAACCTGTCGACGCTTGCTGTGGTCACGCAGCCTTCTCACGGACCCGCCACGGTCACAGGGCAGAACATCTTCTACAACCCCGATGGTGGCGGTTACCGAGGACCTGACTCCTTCACGTACTCGATCTGCTCGCTTGCTGGATCGTGCGCTCAGGCAACCGTCTTCATCTCGGTGACGCACGGCTGAACCTGTGGTCGCCCCGCTACAGGGCTTGCAGGCGCCGGTGGGTGAAGGTCGCCAGGCAGAAGATCCCGTAGGCGGCGAACCCCACGCCGACGAAGAACACGACGCCGAGTCCCCAGGACGAGGCTGCGAGCCGTCGTAGGGCGCCGTCCAATCCGGTGGCCTCGTTGACGTCGTAGGTGACCGCAGAGCGCAGCAGGAAGAAGCCCACCAGCCCGATGCCGATGCCGCGTCCGACTTCGCCGACGGCGCCCAATCGCTTGGTCCACGTGATGCGTGTCGATGACATTCCGGAGAGATCGAGCTCGTCGGTGACATCGACCTTGACGCCTTTGAACAGCCGGTACAGGCCGACGGCGATCACGATCACGCCGACGAGGCCGAGGACCCACCTCCCCGCTGTGTGCCTCATCACGGATGCCGAGATGTCGGTGACCTTCTTGTTGCCGTTCGGGTCCGATGTCGCCCGCCGAGCCAGGGCGATCGCGCTGATCGCGAAGGTCGCGTAGATGACGGCGCTCACCGCGTAGCCGGCGCGGTGGAGCCTGGCGTCGGTGCCCTTTCCGCCGGGCATCAACGCCGAGACGAGGCGCCATGCGGCATAGATCAACATCCCCACGGCCAACAGCCAGAGAAGCGCTGTACCACCCGAGGAGCCGGCGACGGTCTTGATAGCACCAGTCGGGCTGGCCTCTTGGGTGCCCGCGGCGGCGCTCTTCGACCAGCCCGATGCCTTCGCCGCCACCTGCAAGGCGAGGAGCCCGGCGATGGCATACACGACGCCCTTGGCGAACCAGCCGACACGACCGATCTTGACCACGCCGGGATGCTCGGCTGTGAGTCGACCGACCGGGTTGTGGACGGTGTGCCCCGGGTGATCGATGGATGAAAGCGATGGCATACAGCCGAGTGTTCCCAAAGTGGGTTGGCCCAAACCGCCCGACGTCCTGCTACCGCGAACGTCCCAGCGTCACGGCGGCCTCGCGGTGCAAGCGTCCGAAGTTGTAGTACGCCGCGCACGCGCCCTCCGAGGACACCATGCACGTACCGATCGGCGTCTCCGGGGTGCACGCCGTGCCGAACACCTTGCATTCCCACGGCTTGATGACACCCTTCAGCACCTCGCCGCACTGGCACGCCTTCGGATCGGCGACCCGTACGCCCGGCACCGAGTAGTGCAACTCGGCGTCCCACGCGGCGAACTCGGGCCGCAGTCTCAACGCGCTCTGGGAGATGAATCCCAGGCCGCGCCACTCGAAGTGCGGCCGCAGCTCGAACACCTCGGCCAGGATCTCGAGTGCCCGTGGGTTGCCCTCGTCGCGCACGACTCGTGAGTACTGGTTCTCGACCTCGCAGCGCCCTTGACGGATCTGCAGGAGCAACATCACGATGGCCTGGAGGATGTCGAGTGGTTCGAATCCTGCAGTGACGAGCGGCTTGCCGTACTTCTCGGGCACGAACCGGTATGGGCGGTTGCCGACGACTGTCGACACATGTCCGGGACCGAGGAAACCGTCGAGCCGGAGATCCGGAGATTCGAGGATGGCCTTGATCGGGGGAACGATCGTGACGTGATTGGAGAAGACGTGGAAGTTGGTCACGCCCTTGTCCCTGGCGTGAAGCAGCGTGATCGCCGTTGACGGTGCAGTCGTCTCGAAACCGACCGCGAAGAACACGACAGAGCGGTCGGGGTTGTCGATGGCGATCTGCAGCGCGTCGAGCGGTGAGTACACGAAACGCACATCTGCGCCGCGGGCCTTGGCGCCCAAGAGGTTGCCGTTGCCTCCCGGTACACGCATCATGTCGCCGAACGAGGTGAAGATCACTCCCGGCGTCTCGGCGATGGCGATGGCATCGTCGACCCGACCCATCGGGATCACGCAGACGGGGCACCCGGGCCCGTGCACCAGTTCGACGGATTCGGGTAACACGTGCTCGATGCCATGCCGGTAGATGGTGTGGGTGTGGCCACCGCACACTTCCATGAACTTGAAGTGGTCGTCTGCAGCCAGCTCGGTGATCCGCGTGACCAAGCGGCGTGCCGCCGCCGGGTCGCGATACTCGTCGACGAACTTCACGGTCCGATCATCCGGTCGGACGCAGCGCAGTCACCGACGAAGAGCCGTTGCCAGCGGCCTGCAGCCGCTCGGCGAGCATGCCGCCACCCCTGCCGATGAGACTGGCGGCCATCGACAGACCACCCGCCACGATCTCCTTGGCCTCTTCCGAAGACCTGATGGTGTTCCATGCGTCCTTGAGCTCCGCTAGACCGCGGTCACCCGATTTGGACCCCATCACATAGCCGACGATCACCCCGATGATCACTCCCATGGTTCGCTCACTCCTCTCGTTGGTACCCCTGTGGTTGTTGACGGCGAGGTCATCAACGCGTCGACCTCGTCGGTGAAGATCCCACCCATCATCTGCAGCGAGGCGAGTGCAAGCCGCGCTTCGTCCTCGTCGATCTTCGACATTGCGAAGCCGACGTGTATGAGCACCCAGTCGCCGGGCACGAGGTGTTCGTCCTCGAGCAGGGCGACGTTGATGATGCGGCCGACTCCGTTGACCTCGACTCTGGCCAGGTGTTCGTGGGTCACGTTCGTTTCCGTGATCTGACCGGGGATGCCCAGGCACATGTCAGCTCTCCTTCTCGGCGACGATCTCGACACGTACGGTCACTTCGGGTTGAACCTTGAGCATCAGGATCCGCGGTGGTTCCATGCCGAAGTCGCGGATGTCGAACACGGATTGGCCGGCCAACGTGATCGCGCTTCCGTCGACGGCCACGGTCATCTGGTCTTCGTAGCTGCGAAGTACGCCGCGGAAGGTGAGATCGCCGCCGACGACGTAGCGATCTGCGTCATCGGTCTGCTTCATCGCCTTGAGATCACCGGTGATCGTCGGATAGCGCCGAGAGTCGATCCGTCGGCGCATCTCCCTGTCTTCTAGGGCGTTGCCCGATTTCATGTTGTCGATCGCGAACTCGACATGGCCGCGCGGCGCCTGATCGACGTTGATCGTGCCGTTGCCGACGTCGAGCTCGAGCCATCCTTCGAGGCCGTCGGCCTCGGTGTGGATCGGGTGCACGTTCGAGCGCGCATCGATCCAGACGCGGGACCGGGTCGGAACGATCCGGTAGCGGGCCACGATGCGACTACATCTCGCGGATCTTGAGATAACGGGCGATGTCGGGAAGCGACTTGACGACGAGAGTGGCCAGGAAGGCCAACAGCACCGAGTAGATGAGCTTGTGGATCATGACTGGAGCTCCTTTAGAGGTCGGAGTGGATGTCGGCAGGATGGATGTCGGCAAGGGTGAATTCGCTGCAGAGTCGAGTGACGAGCCGGTGAACGGTTTCGACGGCAGGACCCACCGCTGAGGCTACGGGTTCGGAGAGGCCAAGCCCTTCCGCGACGGTCAGGGGTTCGCAGGCGACGACCAGAACGCGAGGCACGTGGCCCCCCAGATTGGCGAGGAGACCGAGGACCACGGCGGGGCTCATCGAATGGGCATCGACGCTCGTCGGATCGATCGATTCGACATCGGGCTCGAAGATCGCGACCGTGCCCGGTGGTTCTCCCAGCGGCATGGCGTCGATCAGGACCAGGGCGTCGTAGCCGTCGAGCAGTTCGAAGGACAGGTGCACCCCGCGGATGCCGAAGTCGGCGACCTCGACGCCCTCGGGCAGCAGCGACCGATCGACGTGATTGACGACCTCGACGCCGAAGGCGTCGTCGCCGAGGAAGATGTTGCCGATGCCGGCAACGAGCACCTTCATCGCCCAGCCCTCGTCGGAGATCTCATTCCAACACCTGGATCTCGTCGGGATGGAAGTACAAGAACCTGCCCTGCCATTCCAGGATGTCGCTGCCCGGGTCGTCGTCGAGGGTCACCGCGACGTGCTGGTCGCCGTCGACGTCGTTGAAGACACCCTTCACCGTGGCCAGTTGGCCGGCGTAGAACAGGTCGTGGGCATCGGCGCGTCGCGACGGTCTCAAGCGCACGCGCGTGCCGCTGGTGACCTCGATGTCCCCGATTCGCAGCACGTCGCTGAAGGGGTCGAAGGCCGAATCCTGGCCCGGGTCCCACCACGGCACGCTCGACTCCTCGTCGGCGACAGCGGATCGATCGGTCTCGTCGGCGACCGGCTTCAGTGAACGCACGGCCCCGTGCAAGCGCGACCAGATCTCGGCCGGCATGTCGTCGCAGCGATCGACGATCGCCGCGGCGCGCGGATCGGTTCCTCGTGCCTCCGCCTTCTCCTCATCGGTGAGAGTCATCACTCGCAACGCCAGGATCTCGTCGATCTCGGTCGAGTCGCAGAACTGACCGGCGCTCTCCGGAGCCACAGCAGGGAAGTCGTAGAGGATGATCGGCGACGACAGCATCGCGTCGCGCCGCGTCTCATCGCCGATCAGAACGGGGAACGTCCCTTCGTTGTTGCAATCGGCGACAGCCTGTTCGGCCTCGGGTGGCGGTTCCAGCAACGAGACGAACGTTGCGTCGTCGACCGCCAGCAGGGTGTGCACCGCCACCAGTGATCGACGCATCGCCGAATCGCGATCGGCCGTGGGGTCAGCCCAGTCGGTCGTGTTCTCGACCTCGATCGTGACCTTGAGCAAAGGTTTTCCGGCAGCGAGCTTCTGGGCGGAGATGCGCACCAGTCCACGCAGCTCTTCGCGATGTCGGAGCGCGCGGCCGATGACGTCGGCAGACTGGTCGCCGAGCACTTCGACGTCGTCACCGTGGGGGAGCACGAAGACGTGTTCGCTCGGCTCGGTCACCACCGACACGAGAGCGACAGGATCGATATCGATTTCGTGCTCCAGCGCCTCGTCCCAGGGCATGATCGTGCGGCCCTCGTGCACGAGGCCATCGACGGCTGAGAACGATCCTCCTCCGTCTGCGGTCGCCTCGACGGTGCGGCGCTGCACCTGCAGGCAGCGAATGCGCACGTGCAACGTCGGCTGGTCGCCCTCGACCACTACTTGTGTGCGCATCGACGTTCGCTCGGATCCCGACGCCAGCGCGTAGCTCGGCGGTACCAGCACGCCGAACTGCCAGCGCAGTTGGTTCTTCTGCGCCGACGCCCGGTACGGGTACAGCACGTAGCCCTCGTAGAGGACGGCGTCGGCGACCAGGCTGGCCGGCTCGAAGCGCGACGCGTGTGCTGCCGCGCTGGTGGCGGTGGTGTTCACACGTCCTCCCCGGCCTGTTTCAACAACTGCTCGATGGTCTCGTCCCACGTCAACACGGCACGATCTGCCTTGTAGCGCAGCAGCGCATCGAGGGTCTCGCGTCGCAGACGAAGCCAGCCGGCGTTGGGGAAGTACAGGTCCATCATGTCGCGCCACAGCGTCACCGGGAGCCGGTACGACGCCTCTTCGCTCCACGACACCGGAGCAGTGCTCAGCCCGACAGCGCTGCGACCGAACACGGTCCCGGAGAACATCACGACGATTGGAATCTCGCCGTTGTCGAGCGAGTGCATGTACTTCGCCGAGGCGATGTCGAAGTCGTACGTGCACGTGACCGGCAGATCGATCTCCGTCGAGCCTGTGAACCCGGGAACCGTCGTGGCCACGTTGGTCCACAGGAACGGGCGCAGCGTCTCGCCCCAGCGTGGGGTGTCGCCGAACAGCTCGGTCAGTCGCTGCTCCTCGTCGTGTTCGTAGTGCCGCCGCTTTGGTTCGATCATGACCTGGCAGCGCAAGACGATGGCGTGCACGGGCTCGCGGTCCGCCGCAGTGATCCGCAAGCGCAGCGTCAACGTCGGCACAGCGGCGTAGGCCTCCACGCGTGCTCCGACCACGGCAAACGAGACGGGACTCATCACCTCACTCCCTCAGCAGACGCCCGCGCCGGCATCGCCCGCGAGCGAACGCGATCGAAGAAGGCTTCGAGCGCGGCATGGGCCTCGGTGCCACCATCGAAGCCCTTCCACAACCGGCGCAGTTCACCGACGAGCTCGTAGCAGACGTCGATCGGCACGAGGAAGCACTCCGCCGTGGCGGTGCCCGACCTTCGTTCGGCGCTGCGCACCAAGAAGGCTTCGACATCGGGCTGCAAGGTCTCCAGATCGGGGTTCGCGGCGACGATCTCTCCCCACGAGTCGAGCGACAACTGAGACTCGGTCGCGCCTGCGGGACTCGGGTAGAAGGCGGCGACCTGGTCGAGCGTGGAGTTGACGAAGAAGAAGGCGACACCAACGGGGATCTGCAAGGCATCCCACTGCGCGGCAGTCAAGGCGAAGTCGGGGAACGACACGAATCGATCGGGCACGGCGCGAAAGCGGGTGCCACCGGCGCCCATCGGCGCGAACACCAGATAGCACGGGCGGCAAGCACACAACAGAGCACGGGACTCGAGATCGACGACGTGGCCGTGTTCGTCGGGTATCAACTCGGCACACAGCTCGCAACGCTCGCCAGGACGCGGCTTGGGTTGCAACGGCATGTCGCGGATCCTCTTCAGCACTGCGGTCAGCGGCGTCGGGTTGCTCACCGCAAGCTCAGATCCGATTCGAACGCCGCACCGCAGCCTGTCGCCGGGTCGAGTGGTGGGCCGGGCTTGGTCCCCAGCAGGACGGGAGTTGCGACGGTCTGATCGGACGGCTGCTCGACGTCAATGATCACCACCTCGGGCGCGGAATCGAGGATGGCTCTCTCCACCGTCGTGCGCAACGTGACCGCCGATGAGGGGCAGCCGTCGCAACTCCCGAGCAACCGCAGGCGCACGGCGCCGACGTGCTCGTCGATGTCGAGCAGCTCTACGTCACCGCCGTGGCCTGCGAGAAAGGGCCGAACGCCATCGAGGGCGCGACCGATACGAACGTGAATGTCGTCTGGATGCAGGCCGTTGGCGATGAGCAGGCTGGCCAGCAGATCGTCGCCGGTTAGGTGGGCGACGAGCTCCGGAGCGTGCCGGTTGGCGAGATCCATCACCCTCGCCAACCCGTCGCCGTAGAGCTGGTTGACGAGCTGCAGCAACTCGACCGCCTGGTCGAAGACGCGCCGGTCGACCCGCGTCTGCAGCTCTTCGAGCTTGCGCTCGATGGTCTCGCCGATGTTCCGCTCCTGGGTCACGCTCAGGCCAGATCCTCGTGGTTGTACATCGTCGGCGAGTGCACCTTGTCGAGCACACGACCCTTGCCGAGGTACATGTGAACGCCGCACGGCAGGCACGGGTCGAAGCTGCGCACGGTACGCATGATGTCGATGCCCTTGAAGTTGTCGAGGGTGTTCTCCTCGAAGATCGGACACCCTTGAACAGCGTCCTCGTACGGGCCGGGCGTGCCGTAGATGTCGCGTGGATTCGCGTTCCAGGGTGTCGGTGGGTACGGGTGGTAGTTGGCGATCTTGCCGTCGCGGATCACCATGTGGTGCGACAGCACGCCGCGGACGGCCTCGGTGAACCCGCAACCGATCCCCTCGTCGGGCACGGTGAACGCCTCCCACGTCTTGGTCCTGCCGGCACGGACATCCTCGAGAGCCTTGTCGAGGAAGTGAAGCGCAGCGCCTGCCGAGTAGGCCTGGAAGTAGGTGCGTGCCCGGTTGCGCTCGATCGTGTTCGACCACTTCGGGATCTTCCACTCGAACGAAACTGGTCCCTTGAGAGCCGTCTTCGGCAGATTGATCTGCACGCTGGTACCCGTCGCCTTGACGTACCCGCCCAGATCCACCAATCCTGACAACGCCGTTGACCACAGCCTGGCCAGCGGACCTCCACCCGTGTCGAGCGCCAAGTGATCTTTCCCGTCGAACCAGCGCGGTGACATGACCCAGCTGTAGTTGGAATCGAAGTCTCGCTTCTGCGGCCTCGGGATCGTCGTCTGGTTCCATGGATGGTTGCGGTCGACCGGGTTGCCGAGAGGATCTTTGGTGACGAACATCTCCTGGTCTTCCCAGCTCTGGTAGTACGAGCTGCCGAGCAGGATGCGGATGCCGAGGTTGATGTCGACCAGATCGTTGGTGACGAGCTTGCCGTCGACCACCACGCCGGGGGTGACGCCCATGGCCCGGCCCCACTTCGTCATGTCCTTGTACTCGAAGTTGCACACGGCCGGGTCCTGCCAGGCGCCCCAGCAACCGAGCAGGATGCGTCGGTTGCCGACCTGCTCGTAGCCGGGCAATGCCTCGTAGAAGAAGTCGAACAGGTCGTCGTGCAAGGGCACAACCCGCTTCATGAACTCGACGTAGCGCATCAACCGGCTGGCGTAGTCGGTGAACAGCTGGATCGTCGCCGTGGTGCCGACGCCACCGGGGTACAGCGTCGACGGGTGTACGTGCCGCCCTTCCATCAGGCAGAACATCTCTCGCGTGTACCGGCTGACCTGCAACGCCTCACGGTAGAACTCACCGCTGAACGGGTTCAACGAGCGCATGATGTCGCCGATGGTCTTGCAGCCGTGTTCGGCGGCGTGCGGTGACTCGGTGCGGTTGGCGAGCTCGAGCACGCCGGGGTTCGTCTCGCCGACCATCTTCTCGCAGAAGTCGACACCGACCAGGTTCTCCTGGAAGATGTTGTGATCGAACATGAACTCGGCGGCTTCGCCGAGGTTGACGATCTGCTCGCCGAGCGCCGGTGGATGCACGCCGTACGCCATGTTCTGGGCGTAGCACGAGCAGGTCGCGTGGTTGTCGCCGCAGATTCCGCAGATGCGGCTGGTGATGAAGTGCGCGTCGCGAGGGTCTTTGCCTTTCATGAAGATGCTGTAGCCGCGGAAGATCGACGAGGTGCTGTGGCACTCGTCGACCGTCTTGTTGGCCCAGTCGATCTTCGTGTAGATGCCGAGGCTGCCGACGATGCGCGTGATCGGGTCCCACGACATCTCGATGAGGTTCTTCTCCTGCCCCTCCGGCCGGAGTGCTTCTGTCTTGGTTGCCATCGTCCTTACCTCGCCCCTTCCTTGTAGCCGGTGAGCAAGGTGCTGCCCTTGACCCTCCACTTCGGTTCCTCGTCAACGGTCTTCTGCGTGATCTTGCGCAGGCCGCGCACCAACGTCCCGTACAGACCACTCGCCATCGTCGAGACGCGGGCCCCGGGCGGCTCGTCCATGAATGGCATGAACTTGTCGGGGAAGCCCGGCATCGTGCAACCGATGCAGATGCCGCCGACGTTCGGGCAGCCACCGACCCCGTTGATCCAGCCCCGCTTGGGGACGTTGCACTTCACCACAGGTCCCCAGCAGCCGAGCTTGACGATGCACTTCGGTGAGCCGTACTCGGTGGCGAAGTCGCCCTGCTCGTAGTACCCGGCCCGGTCGCAGCCCTCGTGAACGGTCGCGCCGAACAGCCATTGGGGCCGCAGCGCCTCGTCGAGCGGGATCATCGGTGCTTGCCCCGTCGCCTGGTACAGCAGGTAGGTGATCGTCTCCGACATGTTGTCCGGGTGCGCCGGACAGCCGGGTACGCACACCACCGGAAGGCCTGCCTTCGACTTCCATCCCCAGCCGAGGTAGTCGGGCACTCCCATCGCCCCGGTGGGGTTGCCGGCCATCCCGTGGATTCCGCCGTATGTCGCACACGTGCCGACCGCCAGAACGGCCAGGGCGTGCGGGGTGAGGCGGTCGAGCCAATCGTTGACGGTCATCGGCTGACCGGTGTCGGGGTTGTTGCCGAAACCTGTCCAGTAACCGTCGCCGTTGATCTGTTCGTTGGGGATGGAACCCTCGACGACCAGGACGAATGGGTCGAGCTCGCCGCGGGCCGCTTTGAAGAACCACGCCAGGAAGTCGTCGGCGCCGCCGTTCGGGCCGCACTCGAAATCGATGAGCGGCCAGTGGACGGCGATCTTGGGCAGCCCGGGAAGAGCGCCGAGGGCGATCTCTTCGATGGTCGGCTGCGTCGCCGCGGTGAGGGCGACGGAATCACCGTCGCAGCTCAGGCCGGCATTGAGCCAGAGGATGTGGACGACCAGTTCGTCCGGAGGGGCTTCCGTTGCGGTCACACTCACTCCTTTGCTCCGATGGCGCCGACCAAGTTCGGCGCACAGATGGCCGGAACCGCGACGCAGGACGCCGGGCACCGCAATGTTTCGTGCCGTACTACGCCCGGTGGCGTACTTCGTCAATGAGTGCGTTTTGCAACTAGATGCGGGAGAACGCGGCGATCGCTGCCTGACCGATGCTGATTCCGCCGTCGTTCGGCGGGATCACGGAGTGCACGAGCACCTCGAAGCCGTTGGCGCGCAGACCGTCCTCCACGACCTCGGTGAGCCGCGCGTTCTGGAACACGCCGCCCGTGAGGGCGATCACGTCGAGCCCGTGCCGGTGGGCAACGACCGACGCCATCTCGACCGTCGCCCGTCCGAAGGCCTCGTGGAAGCCGGCGGCGATCACGTGACGGTCGAGGCCCGCGTCGAGGTCGGCGAGAAGAGCAGCGAGCAGTGGTGCCGGGTCGAGGACGTACTTGTCGTCGCCGGGCTCGATGGTGACGCAACCCTCGTAGCGCGGCGCGTCGTCGCGGGGCACGGTTCGCGCCCAGGCTTCCAGCTCGATCGCCGCTTGCGCTTCGTAACTGACTCGTCGCCTGCCGCCGAGCATGGCCGCGACTGCGTCGAACAATCGCCCGGCACTGGTCGTGACCGGCGATGCCGCATGTTGGCCGAGATCCAACACGACAGAGGCCGCGTTCTGGTCGACATCCAGCTGCTGCAAGCGGCGCGCCGCGGCGTCGCGACCAGTTGCTGCCGCTGTCCAGACTGCACCCATCCGCCACGGTTCGCGGATCGCGGCTACGCCACCGGGCATTCGGACGGGGCGGAGGTGACCCACACGGATCGACGTCGCCAAGTCGGCGACGAGCAGTTCGCCGCCCCACAACGACCCATCGGGGCCGTAGCCGAGGCCGTCGTAGGCGACCGCCAGCACCGGCTCCGTGCGTCCGTGCTCGACCATGCATGCCGCAACGTGAGCGTGATGGTGCTGAACCGCGATCGTCGGGAGGTCGAGCTGCGCCGCCCACTTGCTGGACAGATACTCGGGGTGCATGTCGTGGGCGATCAGCTCGGGCACGACGCCGTAGAGCCGCGGCAGATGCTCGACTGCCTGTCGGAACGAACGATAGGTGGCGAGGTGCTCGAGGTCGCCGATGTGGTGGCTGGCGACGACCCAGTTGCGCCTGGCCACACTCACCGTGCTCTTCAGCTCGGCGCCGACGGCGAGCACCGGCTGCTCGACCTCGAAGGGAAGTCGCATCGGCTCCGGAGCGAAGCCCCGCGAGCGCCGCAGGACCTGTACCCGGCGCGGCGTTGCTCGCACCACGGAGTCGTCGCAACGGATGTGGATGGGGCGGTCGTGCTGCAGCAAGGCGTCGACGAGCGGCCGGAGCCGCACCGATGCGTCGGCATCGTCGTGGGCGATCGGCTCATCGCTGATGTTGCCGCTGGTCATCACCAGCGGTCGGGCCGCGCCCTCGAGCAGCAGATGGTGCAGCGGGCTGTACGGCAACATCACACCGAGCTCCGGGAGGCCAGGTGCGACGCCCGCAGCGATGCCGTTGCCGGCGCGCCGCGGCGCCAGGACGATCGGCCGGCGGATCGAAGACAGCGCCTCGACAGCCCGTTCGTCGAGGTCGCACAGCTCCCGCGCTGCAGCCAGCGATTCGACCATGACCGCGAAGGGCTTGTCGTCGCGGGCCTTGCGGCGTCGCAACACGGCCACGGCCGCGGCATCCGTCGCGTCAGCCACGAGGTGGTAACCACCCACGCCCTTCAGGCCGACGATCTGCCCGGATGTGATCGACGCCAGTGCCGCGTCGAGCGCCTTGTCGCCGAAGATCACGTCGCCGCCGTCGTGCTCGGTCGTTAGGTGCCACGACAAGCGTGGCCCGCACTGCGCACACGCGTTGGGCTGGGCGTGGAAACGTCGATCGGCGGGATCGTCGTACTCCGCCTGACAGCGCGCACACATCGTGAAGCCCGACATCGTCGTGGACGGGCGATCGTACGGCACACCGATCACGATCGTGTATCGAGGGCCACAGTTGGTGCAGTTGGTGAAGGCATAGCCGTATCGACGGTCGTTGACGTCGTCGATCTCGGCGAGGCAGTCGACGCAGGTCGCGGTATCGATGCTGACCGGCGCGTCGGCAGAACCGCCGTCGCGGCTCTCGACGATGCGGAACCCAGCCACGAGTCCTGACGGGTCGAGATGCTCGGTCGCCACGCCGGCCACCCGAGCCAGGGGTGGCGGGTCCTCCACCAGCAGGCGAGCCAGCTCAGCGACGCGTTCGGCCGGGCCCTCCACTTCGATCAGCACGCCGGCGCTGTCGTTCAACACGTAACCGGCGAGGCCGAGCGCTACGGCGTGGCGATACACGAATGGCCGGAACCCGACGCCCTGCACCGTGCCGGTGACCCGCAGCCGTTCTCTGGTGGTCGCTCCGTTCGACACGGCGTCAGCAGATGCGGGGGAGGGGATCGCCGACCAGCATGTCGACGATCCTGGTCCCTCCGAAGCTCGTGAGCAGCACCACGATTGCTTCCGGCTCGGCCATGATCTCGCCGATCCGCCTGGCATTCGCACCGAGTGGATCGGAGTGCATCGCGGCAAGCGCGGCATCGGCTTCGTCGGGTGCGACGATTGCAATGACCTTGCCCTCGTTGGCGACGTAGAGCGGATCGATCCCGAGCAGATCGCAGGCACCGACCACGGCCGGCGCGATCGGCAACAAGCTCTCGTCGAGCACGACGGCGAGGTTCGTGTCGCGTGCAAGCTCGTTGCAGACGGTCGCCACTCCTCCCCGCGTCGGGTCGCGCATCCAGCGCGTCGAGGGAGCGGCATCGAGCAGGGCCTCGATCAGCGTGTCCAGCGATGCGGTGTCGGAGCGGATGTCGGCGTCGAGCTTCAGGTCGCCCCGGGCGAGCATCACCGCCATGCCGTGATCTGCCATGTTGCCAGACAGCAGCACCACGTCGCCGGGGCGAACGTGCTCGGCGCCCAGCTGCCGGCCCGAGGGAATGCATCCGACGCCGGCTGTGGTGATGTACAGGCCGTCGGCTGCGCCGCGTCCCACCACCTTGGTGTCGCCGGTGACCAGGCCGACGCCGGCCAGGGCCGCGGCTTGCGCCATGTCGCCGGCGATCTCGCGCAACTCGGCGATGGGGAAGCCCTCCTCGATGACGAACGCTGCCGACAGCCACATCGGCTTGGCGCCGGAGACTGCGAGATCGTTGACCGTGCCGTGCACCGCGAGGTGGCCAATGGACCCACCGGGAAAGCGGCGGGGCTGCACCACGAACGAGTCCGTCGTGAACGCCAAGCGCTCGCCGGTGGGCAACGTCAGGGTGGCCGCGTCGGCCAGTGGAGTGCGATCCCCGCCGACGAACGCCTCGATGAACACTGCGTCGACGAGCGCCGCCGAGGCCTTTCCGCCTGCACCATGAGCCAGTGTGACCATGTCGTCGTTGAGGCGCGGCCGTCGTCGCCGGTATGCCTCGATCCGGTCGAGAACGGCTGCCTCGCGCTCGCCCACGGTCGTCATCGGTGCAACTCCCTCGCCGAACACCGCGCCTGCACCTCGCGCCACAGCGCGAACCCCAATGCGGCCTGGGTCTCTTGAATGCGGTGCACGCTGTCGTCGTCGACCAGCAGGCAGTGCTGTACGTGGGTCGACCGAGCCATCTCGCCACCGGAGTAGCCGGCGATGCCGATGGTCAGCAGACCGTGACGGGCTGCTTCCTCGAACGCATGCAGCAGGTTGCGCGAGTTGCCGCTGGTCGACAAGCCGATGGCGATGTCGGCTGGCCCCGCATGAGCGATCAGTTGACGGGAGAAGGCTAGGTCGAACCCGACGTCGTTGCCGATCGCGGTCAGCACCGCAGAGTCGTCGACCAGTGTGCGCGCCGGCAGCGGCAGGCCCCAAGGCGGTCGGAGGAACAACGCGGCGAGCGAGGCAGCATCGGTGGAGCTTCCGCCGTTGCCGAACACGTAGATCCGGCCTCCGCGCTGGAGGCGGGCGGTCATCGCCTCGGCGGCTTCGGCGATCTCGGTCGTCGACCGCTCGAGCGTCGACACTCGAAGAGCGAGGCTGGCACGGGCCTTGGCATGTGCCGACTCGCTGAGATCGACGAGCAGAGCGCCGGCGTCGCGCTCGTCCGCCTCTATGAACGGATACAGGAAGTCGGTACCTTCGCTCACGGAACCTCCGCGATGGCCGCGCCGGCGTGGATCAGCACGAGGTCGCCGGGCCCGACATCGGCGACGATCGTCGTGTCGATCATCTCGATGCCGCGGGCTGTGCGCACGCGCGTCGAGCCTGCGCCGTCGGTGGCGATCACTTCACCAAGACGGCCCTCGTCGGAACAGGTGATGCAAACCTCGTCGTTGCACGCTGCGGAGTTGACCGGCATCAACAGTCCAGGGTGCTCGAAGCACACGTGGGTGAGCTCCCAAAGGACGTGGTACAGCAACACGAGCCGCCCGTCGTGGATCGCCGACCAATCGGTGTCGTCGCTGTCGGGCGCGGCCCATACGACGTGATCGGCAGCGCCCAGCGGTGGACGCGGCCCGCAGCCCAACCAGATCGTCGATGCACCCCATGCCCCGGCACGGCGCGTGATCGACGCGGCGACGACGTCGCCGGCACTGCTGATCACGAGAACGACATCTCCGGTTCGCACCAGCGTGCGCAGCGCCGCCACAGGATCGGCTACGTCGACGCTCACCGCCGGCAACGCCCGCTTACCGACCAGCACCGGATGGACGAACTCGACAGCGACGTGACGGGCGTGCTCCGGCCACTCCGGGGCGACGCACCACAGGGTGCCCCCGGCGGCGAATCCGCGCGCCAGACTCAGCGCGGTGATGGACAGGGACTCGCCGAAGTCCGGCTCCATCATCGATTCCATTGGCTGACACCTCCGGTAGGCCGCGCCCCGCCGGTACCCGACATGACGGCCATCGGTCGGGACAGTACGCCCATTCCGTTCGCAGCGGCAAGACCCTGGGGCAGCGGTCGGGGGACGCGAACGGGGCGTGGAATCGTTGCGGTATGGTTCGCCGCTGATGGGCCGACCGATCGAAGCTGTCGACGCCGCGGTGCTCGAGCTGGGCGGCGGAGGTGTCATCGTCGGCGCGAGTTCCGCCGCGGCAGCCATCCTCGGTGTGCCCGCGGATGCAGTCGTCGGCCGCGTCGTGACTGTGGTTGACAACACCGACGGCCATTCCGCGGGGGACGTCGGAGGCAGTGCGGTGCTCGACATCTTCGCCGATCTGTCGAGCTTCGCGTTGTTCAGCCAGGATCCCGCCGGCCACATCGTTTCCTGGAATCGCGGTGCCGAGCGAGTGTTCGGTTACTCCCAGGCCGAGATCATCGGTGAGACGCTGGCTGCGCTCGCCCCTGACCACCTCCGCTCCGACCTGGAGGCTGTGGGCCAACGCGTCGCAACAGGTGAACGTGTGGATCGGGTCTTCACCGAGATCCAGCGGAAAGGGGGCATGCCGGTGCCGATCGCTCTGTCGGTTTCGCCCATCTTCGAGGCCGGAGGCGCGCTCACCGGCTCGGTTGGCGTCGCCCAGGAGCTCACCGAAACGCGGCTCGCTCAGGCTGCTCTTGCGGAGGTCGAGCAGCGCTTCCGTGAATGGGAAGCGCTCGCTCATGTCGGACGCTGGTTGTGGGACGTCGGCACCGACGCGGTGCAGTGGAGCGATGAGCTGCATCGCATGCACGGCGTCGATCCGCTCGACTTCGAGGGCACGCTCACCGCTCATCTCTGCATCGTGCATCCCGACGATCGAGAGCGGGTTCGGTCGCTGATGGAGGGAGCGGTTACAACGAGTCAGGCGTTCGAGGACGAGTATCGAGTTGCCGACGCCGATGGCAACATGCGATGGTTCGCGATGCGTGCCGAGCCGACCGTGGGCTCGTCGGGAGACGTGGTCGGTCTGCGCGGCATCAGCCAGGACATCACCGTCAACGCCATCCGACGATGAGCCTCACTCGTTCGAGAAGGTCTGAGGGCGAGCCCTGTTCCTCGTTGTTGCGCTCGCGCCCGTTCTCGACCATCGTCGCCAACCCGCGCAACGAGTGAGC
Source organism: Ilumatobacteraceae bacterium (assembly GCA_963720775.1). Taxonomy (GTDB): domain Bacteria; phylum Actinomycetota; class Acidimicrobiia; order Acidimicrobiales; family Ilumatobacteraceae; genus JAENVT01. Next base: position 976,971 of record CAVRGR010000006.1, read on the forward strand.
CGCGTGGGTGCGCAACGCCGTGACGAAGTCGTGGAACTCTTCGGACTCTCGAATCGCATGAACGGCGTCGACGACGTCGTCGAGGCTTTCGCCACCGCCGCGAGAACCCATGACGTATCCGGCCGCGAAGACCAGTAACAATCCCATCGAGTCGCTCCTCCTGTTTGAGCTTTCTCCGTCACACGCCAGTTGATCAGGTTTGCCGCTCGAGCTCGGCCTCGATCTGCAGCCCGACGACGACATCCGGATAGATCCGCAGCATCAGCACCGTCGGCGAAGCGATCCCGAAATCGCGGATGTCGACCACTTGCTCACCACGAACAACGAGCCGTTGTTCGGATGGCATTGCCAGCGACACCGTGCCGTCGAGCGGACGGCTGACCCCGTGAAAGTTCACTTCACCGAGGAGTTGGTATCGCCCGCTCGAACCGAGCGCGGTGCATGCCCGCAGGTCGAGGCTCACCGTCGGGTGGCGACGGGCGTCGATGCGGCGAAGCAGTTCGGCGTCGTAGAGGCTGTTCCCCGACTGGAGGCGTTCGACATCGATCTCCAGGTGAGCCGAGGGTTGCGGCGGTGGGCACACCCGCCGGCCGGCGACGGCCGCTTCGATGAAGCCCGTCACGCCGATGGCCCCGAACGTGATGGGCCCGACCGACGAGCGAGCGTTGATCATTACGGCCGACCGCTCGGCCATGACGCGGAAGCGGCTGGTTGTGGTGCGGTCGACATCGGCGGCCGATCCATCGTCGCCGATGCCGACGTTCGGTTCCGCCACAGCGGCCGGCAACATCGAGCCGTGCCCTCGCTCGATGCGTGAGGTCGGCGAGACCGGTGACCATGGCGCGGCCGTGACGTTGTGCCAGCCACCTTCGACCTCGGCGAGCACGGCGTCGACGGTGCCGGTTGCGACGTACCGTCGCAGCACCCGATCGAGCCCATCGCGTTCCTGCTTGATGACGCCCATCCATCGTCGCAACACCTGTTCGCCCTGAGGAGTGAGTGAGTACACACGCCGGCCCTGCGCAGCGCGGGGCGCCTGAGCCGCCGATCCGACCAATCCGTCCGCTTCGAGTTGGGCCAGCGCTCGATACACACTCGGCCGATCGGCGCGGCCGATCTGCAGAGCGTGAACACCCTTGGCCAGGCCGTAACCGTGGCGTGGCTCCTCGGACAGGAGGAGCAGGATTGCCGGCAGGAGGAAGTGGCGTGGCGCGGCGACTTCGAACCGGGAGTGCCTGCTCGGTTGCCAACCGACTTCCGTGGCATCGCGCTCGATCATCGCTTCCCCAAGTCCACCAAGTCCCCGACGTCTTCCTATAGTCCCCCTGCAAGGTTGTCAAGGCGCGATTCCACACGCCACTCGCACCTCTAGTCTCTCGTCGTGCACGAACTGTCGATCTGCACGGCGATCGCCAAGATCGCCCACAACGCCGCCGCCGGTCGTCCTGTGGAGCGCGTTCGGGTCGATGTCGGTCATCTCCGCCAGGTGGTTCCCGACACGCTTCGGTACAGCTGGGAGATGGTGGTGTTCGGCACTCCGCTCGACGGTGTGCCGCTCGAGGTTCGTGAGGTACCGGCGATCATCGAGTGCCGGCATTGCCACACGATGACGAAACTCGAGGATCCGATCTTCCGATGCTCGGTGTGCGGATCGACCGAGACCGATGTGGTCAGTGGTGACGAACTGTTCGTCACGTCACTCGACCTGTCGGTCGACGTGCCCTGACGGCTCAGCGGCGGAATGTTCCCTCGTTGACGTAGATGTGCTGTTGCGCTCCTGTTGGCGCACCCCTAGCGTTGCCAGATGCCCGTCCCGATCAGCCCGAGCATGTTCATGGGCTTGTACTTCTTCCCGCGGGGCGGCAGCGCGCAGGTGGCTCGCTACCTGTGCCGGGCGTTACGCGGCAGTCGGTGGGAGCCGATGCTCTTCGCCGGCTCGGTGGGCACGGCCGCCGCCACGTCCAATGCCGAACGGTTCTTCCGGGGCATTCGTTGCGCGGCGCTGGACTACACACCCGCCCGGTCGCGGTGGCTCCATGGTGACGATGCGATGATGGCGTCGGTTCCGATGTCCGCGTCGTACGAAGACAAGGGTGATGTCGCAGACCGCATCTTCTTCGACCTCGACGGTGCCGCGTTCGAGCGACAGGTTGACAGCTGGACCCGATTCTTGATGGATCGCGCCACCACCGCCCCCCGGGTAGTGCACCTGCATCATCTCACTCCGATGCACGAGGCAGTTCGTGCCGCTTGGCCGAACGTTCCGGTCGTCACACATCTGCATGGCACGGAGCTGAAGATGTTGGCGTCAGCGCACGACGGCAGCATGCAGCAAGGAGCATGGCGATGGGAGCAAGAGTGGGTCGAGCGGATGCGAGGGTGGGCGGCCCAGTCCGAGCGCGTCATCGTTGTCGGCAACCACGACTTGCAGATGGTGCGACAGGTGTTGCCGGTCGAACCCTCGCGCATCACCGTGATCGCCAACGGCGTCGACACCGATGTCTTCTCGCCTCGTGTTCGATCCGGTCCCGAACGGCTCGATCTGTGGAAGCGTTGGTTCGTCGATGAACCACGAGGCTGGAGCCCGGGGGGCTCGGCCGGGTCGATTCGCTACGACCTGGGCGATCTCTCGGCGTTCGTCGACGACGCCGGGCAGTCGGTACCGGTCGTGTTGTTCGCCGGTCGGTTCATGCGATTCAAGCGGCTGCAACTGTTGATCGAGGCCCACCACGCGATGAGGTCGACGACGGCATGTCGCGCTGTGCTGGTGATCGTCGGGGGCTTTCCGTGCGAATGGGAGGACGAGCATCCCTACGACACCGTGCAACGGCTCGGGGCCGATGGAGTGTTCTTCGCCGGCTGGCGGGATCACGACGACCTGTCGGAAGCACTCAACTGCAGTGACGTGTTCGCGGCCCCTTCGATCGACGAGCCGTTCGGTCTCGTCTACCTCGAGGCGATGGCCTCCGGGATCCCCCCGATCGCCACGTGCACGGGCGGGCCACTGTCGTTCATCAACATCGATGCCGAGCACCCGACGGGATGGCTGGTTCCGCCCGACGATCGAGCAGCGTTGACCGATGCGCTCGTCGAGGCTGTCTCGGACGCGGACGAACGCAAGGTTCGAGGCCGGCGAGCAGCACGGCTGGTAGGCGCGCATTACTCGTGGGTCGCCTCGGCGGAGGCCTTCTCCCGCGTCTACGACGCGGTGACCGACGTATCGACCCGTTGGAAATCGGCCAAGCCCGCGGCGTCTACGAGCTGAGTGGCGTAGGCGAGGATCGCGCCCGTTCCATCGTCCGGCAGCAAGTGCACGACCAAGTGGTCGTCAGTGACCTCGGCCCATATCGGATTGTGCGTTGCGACCCGACCGGAGGCCGACGAATAGATCGGAAAGGGAACCTCACGTTGCATGACCAGCTCGTCGACGTCGAGGAGTCCGAGCCCGCCGAGCCAGCCGGGGCCGGACGACAAGGAGACCTCGGCGACTCCGCCGCACAACAGGTGACCCGTCGGCAGCCACTGGCAGTCCTGGTGATCGACGAAGAAGGCCGGGTTGACCCGCGCCGCGTCGAGCCGGCCATCGACCGACCAGCGGTAGAAGCGGCGTGAGCCCCATGACCATCCGACGAGGTCGCCATCGGCTCCGCAGCGGGCTACGGCACCGACATGGTCGTCGACTGCGAACGCAGCCTCTGGCGTCGCACCCGGTACGAGCCGATAGACGATCGTCGACGAATCGGGGCGGTACTCGGCGCACGGGATCCAGAAGGCAGCACCGTCGAAATCCATGCCCCCAGGGTGATAGCGCTGGTGATCGCCGATCGGGATCTGCTCGACCAGCCCCCCACGGTCGTCGGCGACCATGACGAGACCACGTCCGGCATTGATGTCGACCGTGGAGATCCACCAGTTCGAGCCGACCCGTGCCATGCCCTGCGGATGATGAGCGTCGAACCTCAGTGGTAGCTCATCGACGAGCGTCCAGGTGGTGGCGCGGGTGATCGACGCGATGCCCGCCGCAACCGTCGCACCCGCTCGTGTCTGATCCAGATCCCGCTGCATCCGCCTTGAAGTATCGCCGACGTGCATGGACGGAGGGTTGATGGTTCGTGTCTTGCCGCGCGCCACAGCATGAACATCGGGCGCGCGGACGCTTCTCGTGAGGTGAAAGTCGCGATCGGACACCGCTTCGCCGTCAGCCGACGTCTAGAGCTCCGTGATGCTGATCGCCGCAGTCGGGCACATGTCGGCCGCCTGCTCGACTGCTTTGCGCAGCGACTCGTCGGGTTGCTCGATGAGGATGTACAGGTAGCCGTCGCTGCGAACCTCGAACACCTCGGGGCAGAACGCCATGCACGAGCCCGTCGAGGCGCACACGTCGAAATCAACACTGACTCGGTAGGACATTCGGTTCCTCCTCGGTCTCAGGCCTTGGCGGGACGATAGCCGTGGTCCACGACGCCGTACCATCATCCACTGATAGTGGTCGTGACCCCAGTGGTGAACCTCGACATGTTGTCATCGCCGACCAGCACCATGATCGACGTGCCGGCCGGGAGCGGTTCGGCAACCAGGGCCTGAAGCCCTTCGATTGTCGCCGGCTCCACGGTGGAAACCGCTGTGAATCCGGCAACGAGCCCCGCCTCGCATTCGTACCCAGGCAAGGCCAGCACCCGCGAATTGGCCTCTTGCACGACCGCATTGACGGGCTCGGCGAAGTCGACGCTCGGCACATTGGCTGCCAACTCGTCTCCCCACCACTTCGCCGTGCCGATGACGTGGCTCGCGTTCGCGACCAAGACGGTTGGCGTGGGGGCGGAAGTACCGCAGGAGAGAACAGTCGTAGAGGTGGAAGTGGTCGCCGCATCGGGTGTGACAGCGAGTTCTGTGGTCGTGGTGGTCGGCCCGGGCGGTGCGGTCGCCGTCGGATCCGACTTCGACGCCACTGGATCGAGCTTCATGAGGTCGCGGGCGAGTTGTTGAAGGCGTGTCACCGATTGCGGACTCGAGTCGGTCGTGCTGATCCTCACGACGAGTCCACCCGACCCGAACATCCAGACAACAGCCGCGCCGTCGTACGCCGCGGCGGCGGCCCCGCTGTTGACGAGGGTCGTCGGGTAGACGCCGTGAAGGATCCGTACCGACGTGTCTGCGGGAGGCGGAACTGAATCGAGCGGCGGGAGCGTGTCAGACGAGGACCCAGTGCTGATAACGCCCCCAAAACCGGCGTTGTAGATGTGGTCCGATCCGTTCCCCAGGTCGGTCGCGCCTATCTGCCGGCCAGGAACTGCGGCCGATATCAGCGCGGTCGCCGCCGAAGTGTCGATCGTGTCGCCTTGTGGTCTGCCGAGCTTCTGCTCGAAGATCGACAGGCTCAGCGACGTCGCCAACGTGTTGGTGAATGCACGGATCTCGGTCATCGTGTACGGAAGGACTCCCGACGCCATGTCGCAGTAGTTCGTCGGCCCGACGAAGTCTCGACCGCCGACGCCGATGTCGCAGGTGACGCTCACGAACAGTCCTGCTGGTGTTCGAACCGACCAACCCTGCGCACTCGCACTCCACTGTCCGGTCGCATCGACCGAGGTGGTTGGCCCAGCGGAGTAACCCTGCGATGCGAGTTGGATCTCCAAGGCCTTGCCATCCGACGGGCCGATGGCGACGAACCACAACTGGACGTCGGTTGCCAGCGTGAGCGAGACATACGGGAAGCGTTCGGGAAGCAGCGGTGCGATCGTGTCGTACCACGCTGGCGGGACGTCGTCCGTTGCCGGCGCGCTGGGCGTTGTCCGGTCGTTGTATCGCTGGGCGATCACGATGAGACCGAGCAGCGTCGCGGCGATCGCGAGGGCCGCGGCCACGATCCGTCGTGACCGTCGGACAGGCGTGGCCCGGGCTCGAACGATCACGTCGACGGGGCCTTCCAGCGCGCCCTCACTGGCGAGGGCTGACGAGGCAAGCAGCTTCGGGATCATCTCCGCCAGCGCGGCCCGTAGTCGGTCCTCGAGCACAGTGTCGAATGCTTCGTCGATCATCGCAGCGACTCCTTCAGATGTTTGAGCGCACGGTGCAGGGTGGACTTGACGGAACCCGCCGGCCATCCGAGGGTGTCGGCAATGGCATCGACGGTCATGTCCTGCCAGAAGCGCAACACGATCACGGCCCGCTGGTTCGCAGGGAGGCCGGCGACCGAGGCCCATGTCTCGTCGACGTCAGCTGTGCTCGCGGCGAGCGAGGGTACGACTGGATGGGCCTCTGCCACCCGCCGTCGCCGGATCAGGTTGATGCTGATGTTGACGACGGACCGATGCAGGTAGCCGACCGGGTTGGCGACCCGGTCGGCGTGGCGCTGCAGACCGGCGAAGGCATCTTGAACGACTTCTTCTGCGAGCGCGCGATCAAGGGTGATCGCCGCAGCGACACCGAGAAGACGGGCGCGATGTTCCACGTAGAGCGCGGCGACGTCGACGCCTTCGCGCATGGTGGGCTCGGCGCGCAACAGCGGGTCGATCGGGCCACTCATCGACATCGATTCTGATCCCACATCTATGAACTGACAGCGATCACACCCAGATCGTTCCAGGATCTTGTGGAATGGTTGCGCGTCACTGGGCCGGCGAGCACGTGACTACCCTGTGACATGGTGGGTTTCGAGACGGTGCGAGTTGCCGCGGTGCAGGCGACGCCGGTCATCCTCGATGTCGAGGCAACGATCGACAAGGTGATCGAGCTGCTCGGCGGGGCCGCCGATCGCGACGCGACGTTGGTCGTGTTCCCGGAGTGCTTCGTGTCCCTCTACCCGAGCGGGGCGTGGGCGTCACAGGCGTCGACCTGGGCAAGGGGTTGTGACGAGCTGTGGGAGCGGATGTGGGCGTCGAGCGTCGACGTCGACGGTCCATTGGTCGATCGCCTGGTGAAGGCTTGCGCCGAGCGCGGCGTCTACCTCGCCATCGGCGTCAATGAACGCGAGGACAACAGGCCGGGCTCGCTGTACAACATGCTGCTGGTGATCGGTGCGGAGGGCGTGCTCCATCGGCATCGCAAGCTCATGCCCACCATGCACGAGCGCGTCTTCCACGGCGTCGGCGCCGGCAACGACCTGGGTGTGACCGACCTCCCCGGTGTTGCCAGGGTCGGCGGCCTCATCTGTTGGGAGAACCGTATGCCGCTGGCCCGGTGGGCGATCTATGAGGGCGGCCCGCAGATCTGGTTGGCACCGACGGCCGACGACAGCGACAGTTGGATCGCGTCGATGCGCCACATCGCCATCGAGGCGGGCGCATTCGTGGTCAGTGCGCCGCAGTTCATCCCGGCCTCTGCCTTCCCCGGTGATTTCCCGCTCGCCCTACCCGAGGGCGCGGAGGTCTTCGGACGCGGCGGCGCGTGCATCGTGTCGCCCGGCGGCGAGGTGATCGCCGGCCCGCTGTACGATTCGGAGGGGATGGTCGTCGCCGATTGCGATCTGCGAGAGGCGTTGCACGCCAAGCGCTACTTCGATGCTGCCGGCCACTACGGCCGGGCCGACGTTCTGGTACCGAAGCTCGGCGACCGACCCGCCTAGGCCGACGAGGTCGGAACTCCGTCGAGCACGGAGCGGAGAGCCTGTGCGGCACCGAGCAGCGCGGCGCTCTCGTACGGCACGACGATCTTGGCATTGTCACTGTCGGCGAACTTGGCCAGTGTGTCGAGCTGCAGGATCGCGATGAGCGACGGATCAGGGTTGGCGGTATGAATCGCGTTGTAGACGCTGGCAATTGCCTGAGCTCGGCCTTCCGCCTCGAGGATGAAGGCCTGCCGATTGCCTTGGGCGCGGAGGATGGCGGCTTCGCGTTCGCCCTCGGCGGCGCGGATGGCAGCCTTGGCGGCGCCGTCGGCGATGTTGATGGCCGATTGCTGATTTCCCTCGGACTGGAGGATCTTTGCTCGCTTCTCCTGGTCGGCCTGCTTCTGCAATGCGAGGGCCTCGAGGATCTTCGGTGGTGGGCTGATCTCCACGATCTCGATACGAGCGATGCGGATGCCCCACTTGTCGGTGACGGCTTCCATCTGTGACTGAACGTCGGTGTTGATCCGCTCGCGTTCAGACAGAGCTTCGTCGAGGGAGAGGGTGCCGATGACGGACCGCAACGCGGTTCGGGCAAGAGCGTCGATGGCAATCCCGAAGTTGGCAACGCTGAACAACGCCTGCTTGGCGTCGACGATCTGGGTGAAGATCGTCGCGTTGACCGTGACCACCACGTTGTCTCTGGTGATCACCTCTTGCCGGTCGCCAGGCACGGGGATCTCGCGCATGTCGACGCGCTGCAGGCCGTCGATGAACGGGGCAACGATCACCAGACCCGGCTCGTGGGTCTTGCGGTACTCGCCGAGCCGCTTGACGACGCCGACCTCGCCTTGCTGCACGATGTTGACCATCTTGCGCAGCGTGAACAGCAAGGTGATGAGGACGAATGCGGCGACGGCCAGCGCGCCGATCGTGAGGTTGCCCAGGGCGATCATGTCAGCTCCCAATATTCTTCAGCGGTTCGTACCGTGAGGGTTGTGCCCACGACGCTCGTGACGATCACGGCTGTCGAGGGCGGAATCGAAGATCCATCTGACGTGACTGCCATCCACGTCTCGCCCAGAAGCCGGACATGGCCGCTTGGATCGAGGCGGACCTCGTCGATGGTCAGGCCCCTGGCGCCGACCAGGCCACCATGTACTCCGCGGATGGCAGTGCCGGGTCCGCGTCGGGCGAAGGCCTGGCTCACGTGCGGGCGCACCAGCACGAGGCCCGCCGCCGACGCGCCTGCGGCGACACCGATCTGCAGAGGCACGGCCCCTGGGGCAACGACGGCAACCACGGCCGCCGCGGCGGCGCCGGCTGCGCCGAATATGGCGAACAAGGCCATGTGGTGCAGTTCCACCCCTACGAGAAGAACACACAACAAGATCCACACGAGGGCCAAGTGAAGCCACCTCCGATGGAAACTATACGGTCGCGTCGGCGGCATTCACACGACAAGGCTCGTTGGATTCGCGGGAGGTCACGGACGCGACAACCGGGAAATGCACTCGTCGAGTGCGACCGCAAGTGGGTCGAGCACGACCAGCTGCGGATCGGCGCTGGCGAGGATCTCGACGAGGTGCGAGAAACCGGTGCCGCCGAGCGCAACGGTTGCCGCGCCGCGCAGCCTGTTCGCCAACGTCGTCACGTCTCCTCCGCGGAGCTCGTCGCCGGTGAGCCGGCACACAGGCCGGGGCGCCGAGGTGATCGCCGACTGCAACGCCTCGCCGGCGCCCACCACTGGAATCCCCACCAATCTTCGCGCCGCGGCCACACCGGGGTCGGCCGTGCAATCGACGATGACGGCGTCGAAGCCTTCACCCGCAGCAGCGACGACCGCTTGCACGACGAACGGCGCAGCGGATTCCGCATCTTCGTCGCTGCGGATCGCCACGGGGCCTGCGCCGGTGCACCGGTACGAGAGCTCCACGCCCGGGCGGGCGAGTCGGGCAAGGTCGGCTTCGACCCCTGCCTCGATCGATGCCCAGGGCGCACTCGTCGGGCCGACCAGCAGCACCTTCAGCCGAGCAGCCTGACCCTGCGATTGAGGATGACGGTGTGCCACGCCGTGTCACCGCCCGCTCAACGCGGCGACGATGGGGGCGAACTCGTCGATGCTCGGCTCCTGGATGACGAAGTACGAGTATCCCCATCGGGCACGACGCTCTTCGAGGCGCTCGACGATCTCCTCCCGCGAGCCGGCGAGGATGAACGGTGATCGGAGCACGTCCTCGGCGGGCGCACCGAATCGCCCGCTCAGCCGTTCGCCCACGGTCGATGCATCGTCGGTGACCCGGCAGACGGAGAGCCACGCGCTGAATTCGAGCTGATCGAAGCGGTTCCCCGCGTCGGCGCGTAGTTGATCGAACTTCCGGTCGATGCTGGCAGGCAGCCCGTCACGCGCCGACGCGTCGGTCGGCGCCGACGCCAACGCAACGTTCACACCGATGATGTCCGCTTGTTGTGCCGCGAAGCGCAGCATCCGCTGGCCGCCCCCGGCAATGAGCAGCGGCGGTCCGCCGGCGGTGAACGGCTTGGGCGAGCCGTCGAGGTCGTCGATGACGTAGTGCTCTCCCTTGAAGGTGGTCGATCCCTCACTCCACAGTGCCTTCAGGATCGCAACGTGCTCGATCAGGCGGTCGACCCGAACGCTCGGCGGATCCATGGTGACTCCCGAGCGCTGGTAGTCGAGCGGGTTGTACCCGGCGCCGAGCCCGACCTCCAGCCGGCCGGCCGACAAGATGTCGATCGACGCCAACTCTCGGGCGAGCACCGCCGGGTGCCTGAGATCGGTGTTCATCACCATCGACGACACCTTCAGGTTTGTCGTGGCCGTCGCCGCTGTGGCCATCGCCGTGATCGGACCAAGACCCTCGTGGAAGTGGTCGGGCACGACCAGCGACGAAAACCCAAGTGACTCCAGCCTGCGGGCACTTTCGGCCCACGACATGCCCGAGAACGGGCCCATCATCTCCGCTCCGAAGCGGAACCTGCGGGCGTGCTGGCTCATCGATCGTCGACGTTAACTCAGCGGGCGATCCGCGGCTGATGGCGGCTAGCCCACTCGGCGGCTCGATCGCAGCAGATCGTGCAGCCGAACTGGTGATCTCGATCCGGCCGTCGTCGAGTCGAGGAAGTCTGTCAGCACCGACAGGAACTGCTCCGGCGCTTCGAGATGCGGGAAGTGGCCGACTCCTTCGAGGATCTCGAGACGGCTGCCGCGGATCGCCTCGTGGGCCACGGATGCGTGCCCGACGGGGATGATCTCGTCGCGGTCGCCCCACACGATCAGCGTCGGCAGGTGTTGGGCGAGGTAGAGCCGGTCGAGGGCGCTGACCGTTTGTCCGCCCGGCTCGATGACGCCGCGGATCGTGCGCACGAAGGCCTTGCGGTTCTCCGCACCGGCCAGCGACACATACGCCCGCCACAGCTCGGCGAGTCGAGGCGAGCGCAGACCGACGCGATGGAACAGCCGGCCGATGTCCTCGCCGCGATCGGCGATCACCCGGGGAAAGACCAGCGGCATCAGCTGTTCGGCTCCGGGAAGTGTCGGTAGCCGCAGGAGCCAACTCACTTCGCGACCGAGCCCTCCGCTGCTCACCAGCACGAGACGGTCGCAGAGCTCGGGATGCTGGTAGGCCAGTTGCATGGCGACGCCCCCACCGAACGAGTGCCCGACGATCGTTGCTCGGGGCACGTCGAGCGCAGCGAGGAAGTCGCGGAGTCCGCTGGCGAAGGCCCCCAGCGAGTAGTCGCCCATCGGTTTGGCCGACTCTCCGTGACCGAGGAGGTCGGGGGCTATGACGTCGTGGGTGAGGGCGAGACCGGGCAGCACGGCACGCCAGGTGCGCGAACTGCCCGCCAGGCCGTGGAGCAGGAGAACCGTCTCGCCCTCGCCACGCCGTCGATAGCTGACGCTGTGACCATGGATCACCACGTGCGACAACACCGACCTCACGGGTCCAGCCTCAGCGTTCGCAGCCGTCACGACCAGGGCCCAACGGCACTGTCGACTGTCCGTTTTGATCATCGCGTCGTCGACCGGGTCGGGTGCTGGGATTGCTGCCCCGACTCGTCATCGTGGCCTGGCGTTGTCGGGCAGTACAGATGCGCCGTGTCTCGGCGACGTCGTTCGTGGTGATTGGGCGCGAACGTAGAGACGTGGGTTCCGAGATCGCGCACATTGGCGCTGCATGAGCGAGAAGACCGAAACCTTGCTTCTGGAATCGCGCCCATGCGAACCGGACCCGAGAGAACAACAGGGCAAGGGCGATCCTCCTCACCAGCGGCACAATGCCCGCTCCGACTCGTCAACGCAAGTGTGTCAGCGAGCGCAGAACGTGGAACGGGGGCGCTCACGATCACCGTGGGAGGATGTGCTGCATGGAGACACGATCCCTTTCACCGAAGCATGCCGATGCGCCGAAGGTGCCGATCGTCGGGATGGGCACGTCGAGGACCTTGGACACCGACGATCTGGTGCTTGCCCGTGAAGTGGTGTCCGCAGCGCTCGACGCTGGCACCACGTTGTTCGATTCGTCGCCGATGTACGGCAAGGCGGAACGCACGTTGGGCACGGCGCTCGGTGGCCGTCGTTCAGGGGCGGTCGTCGCTACGAAGGTGTGGACCGACGACGACGCAGTCGCGGAACGTCAGATCGCCGCGTCGCTGTCGTTCTACGGCGGCCACATCGAGCTGTTGCAGATCCACAACATGGTGCGCTGGCCCGAACGGCTGCGGCGCATCGAGGAGCTGCGCGACTCGGGTCAAGTGACATTCGTTGGTGCGACGCACTGGAAGGCGGCGAACTTCGACGAACTCGAGGCGGCGATGGTCACTGGTCGCCTCGATGCCATTCAGATCCCGTACAACCCACGCGAACGCGAGGTCGAGGACCGCTTGTTGCCACTCGCCCTCGAGCTCGGGCTCGGTGTGCTGATCATGCGCCCGTTTGCCGCGGCGGATCTGATGCGTATCGCCCCAACCGCTGACGAGCTGGCACCGCTCCGGCCCTTCGGAGTCCACACGTGGGCACAGGCGTTGCTGCAGTGGGGACTGAGCCACCCGGCCACCACGGTGTCGATCCCCGCAACATCGAAGTCGAGCCGGGCAACAGAGAACGCCTCGGCCGGTGATGCCATGCCACTCGACGACGAGCACCGCCAGTTGATCAGCCGACTGGCTGGCGACACCTGACCTGTGGAGTGGTTCGAGGGACCCACGGAGGCGGGAAGAACTCCACAGCCTTGACCTGCGGGCGGACGGCAGCGCGGCGGCAAGTGATAGGCCTCCTGCTGCGGAGTCCGTTGACGCGTCAGGCAACGAACGAGGCTGCCACTTCGCTTTCGATCAGCTGGGCGAGCCGGTGACGGAAGCGGATGCCGCCGCTGTCAGTGCGCAGATTGATGTTCGGAGTCGTCGAGCGTTCCATGCCCGCCTGCGATGCTTGAAGTATCACTCGGTCTTCCTCGAACGCACCGCGGACCGATGCTGCGAACCGCCTCGACACGTCGGCATCGCCGGGGGCCACGTTGCGCATCTGAAACCAGAAGTAGCGCGTCGTCGACTCGTCGACGGGTGTGAGGAAGTTGAAGCTGTCCATCAAGAACGCGTCGGAGTGCATCGGCTGGTCTTCGCCCCCCGTACCGGCCGGCGACACGTACGCTTTGATCAGCGCGTTGCTGGGATAGCGCACTTCGTACTGCTGCTTGCGATCGCAATTGCCTGCAAAGCGCAGGTATGGCACGTAGAACGGCGCCGGCGCGGTGTCGAGCATCCAACGCCACACGGTCACACCGTTGTGGCCGATCGTCACCTGTAACGCGGTCTCGTCGGATCCGTCGCCGGCGAACGAGCCGGGGTGCACCCAAGCGACATGCGACGGGTCGAGAAGGTTGTCGGTGATGTGCAGGTAGTTGCAGGCGAAGACCATGTCGTCGCCGTCGGTCGTGCCCCAGTCGGGGTCGCCCCAGTGCTCGGCTTCGAAGATGTCAGCGGAGTCGGCCAACGTGGGGTCGCCCATCCAGATCCACAGCAGTCCATAGCGCGGTGCGATGGGATATGACCGCACGCGGGCGCCTTGCGGCGGGCGTACGTCGCCTGGTACTCGCACGCAACTTCCCGAGCAGTCGAACACCAGCCCGTGATAGCCGCACTCGATGTCGTCCCCCTTCACCATTCCCATCGACAACGGCACCTTGCGATGTGGGCACGAATCGGCGAGCGCGGCATACGTTCCGCTGGCACCTCGGTAGATGGCCACGTGATCACCGAGGATCGTGGCTGCGTACGGAGATTCACCGATGTCGCGCTCCCAGGCCGCTACGTACCAGGCGTTGCGCAGAAACATGCGCCAAATCGTAGTGGTGAGCGCTCCGGGCTACAGTGTTGCGACCTGAGAGAGAACGGGACCAAGGGGCGAGGTCTCGAGATCTGACAAGGAGCCCGCCATGACCGAGATCAGCCAGCGCGAGACCGCCGAGATCGAAGCTGCAAATGCGTCAGGGCGGCAACCGATCGTGTTCGTCCACGGGTTGTGGCTGTTGGCGAACAGCTGGGATTCGTGGCGCAAGCCGTTCGACGAGGCCGGGTACGCAACACTGGCGCCCGGCTGGCCCGACGACCCGGAGACGGTGCAGGAAGGCAACGCACAACCCGACGCGTTCGCCGGTAAGACCGTGGGGCAAGTGGCCGACCATCTCGAATCCGTGATCGCCGGCCTGACGATGCCGCCGGCCATCATCGGTCACTCGTTCGGTGGACTGCTCGTGCAGATCCTGGCCGGGCGCGGCCTGTCCAAAGCCACGGTGGCCATCGATCCCGCGCCGTTCCGCGGCGTGCTCCCGCTGCCGCTATCCGCGCTCAGGTCAGCGTCGCCGGTGCTGAGGAATCCGGCCAACCGAAATCGGGCCGTGGCACTCGACTACGCGCAGTTCCGGTACGGATTCGCCAACGCCGTCGAACCAGACGAAGCCAAGGAGCTGCACCAGCGGTTTGCCGTGCCAGGGTCGGGGCGCACCATCTTCCAGGCCGCCACTGCGAACTTCAATCCGCGCACCGATGCGAAGGTCGATTCCCGCAACCCCGATCGCGGTCCTCTGCTGATCATCTCCGGGGAAAAGGACCACACCGTTCCGTGGGCTATCGCCAACGCCTCCTACAAGAAGCAGAAGCGCAACGCGGCGGTCACCGAGATCGTCGAGATCCCTGGTCGAGGGCACTCATTGACCATCGATCACGGCTGGCGGGAAGTCGCCGACGTCGCACTCGCTTTCGTGCAGCGCTTCGTCCGACCCTGATCGGCCGCTGTATCTCGGAGGCCCTTCACCAGCATCGGGTGTTCGGTGTAACGTCGAGTCACCCCGAGAGAAGGACTCGTTCGATGCCAACCCCAAAGCTCACGCCACTCCAGGAGATGGAAGCCCGGCGTACCGCAGCGGCGGCTGACAAACCCAAGCGTGTGATCTCCGAGGAGGAAAAGGCAACTCGGCGAGCTCGAGTCGGAAAAGCCAAGGATGCCCTGGCCCGGTCGGTGGGCGCCAAGGGCGAGCACGTCGTCGCCGCACGAGCCGCCTTGAAGACCTACCTGCAGCGGCTCAACGAGCCCAAGCAACCCGACGACTCCCAGTTCGAAACGTTGATCGAAGCCCCCTTCAAAGCCCCACCAAAGAAGCGTTCGAACGACCGCAACTACTGACCGCTCCCGAGTTCCAGCGCGTGCACGGCCGACTACGGTCGTGGGTCGATGACCGATCTGGTAGGCAACCTCCACTCCGAGTTTCGAGCCTTCTGGCATCCGGTCGCGTGGTCTCGGGAGATCGCCGCGCTGCCTTTCGCTGTCACCCTGCTCGGTGAGCCGCTCGTCGTCGTTCGCCGTCCTGATGGCGAGGTTGCCGTCTTCGCCGACGAGTGTCCGCACCGCGGCACGCCATTGAGCTTGGGGCACATCGACGGTCAGGAGCTGGTCTGTGCGTATCACGGCTGGCGATTCGGCTTCGACGGCGCGGCGACCTGCGTACCCGCGATCGGTGCCGGCGCACCGCTGCCGTCGCGGGCTCGACTCACGCAACCCGCCGGAGTCTGCGAGCGCTACGGCATCGTGTGGGTGGCACTGGAGCCGCCGCGGGCTCCCATCGTCTCGTGGCCCGACGGCGACGACGAACTTCTTGGCGAGTTCCGTCCCACCGCACACATCAGCGGGGTGTTGGCCGCGTACCAGACCGACAACCTTCTCGATGCAAGTCACTTTCCGTTCCTGCACGGCTCGCTCAGCGACCGCAATCCCTTGATGGGCGAACACGAGGTCGTCGACCAGCACGAGCTCGGCTTCGTGGCGGTGCAGCGCAAGTTGGCCGACGACGGCGTCGCCACCGAGGGGTGGTTGAAGTACACCTTGGCCGCGCCGTTCACCGTGCTGCTGCGCAGCGAAGAGCCCTTCGGCAGCGTCAGGCAGTCGTTCTTCCAGTCCATCCAACCGATCGACGAGCTCCTCACGAGGCTGTTCTTCATCGTGCGGGTTCCGGAGACCGACCCTGAGGTGCTGGACGAGTTGCTTGCCCAGGAGGAGATCGTCCAGAAGGAAGACGTCTGGATCACGGCAGCACTTCGCCGGCAGGGCATGCCGCTCGGCACGGAAGATCTGCATGTCCGTTCCGATGCGAATGCCATCCTCTACCGAAGGGTGATGCGTCGCGTGATCGGGGCGGCCGGCGGAACGCCACGAGAATGACTGCACGTCCATGGTTCGTCGGCGCCTGGCGTCGACGGTCCATCCTGGTGCCCGGCGGTAGTCCCACAGAGCCGTGCGAAGCTTGGTGGCTGCAAGCCGACGAGGCCTTCGTCGATGTCAGAGTGGTCAGCGCCGGACACGAACACAACGACCTGCCCTACTCATCGACGCGAGCATTCGCCGGAAGATTCGAGATGGCAGGGGGCGAGCCGCGATGGCACGTCGACCTCGACTCGGACGGAACCGTCCCGCGTGTTGATCGCGGCTTCGTCGGCGGCTTGTTCCTCGCCCCGGACGATCCGTTGTTGATGATCGAGGATGCCCCCGGAAGGTTTCGTGAGGAATGGACGCAGTGCGCGCCGGCGGGCGCGGTCGAGTGCGTATGCACCGGAAGCATCGTCACGGTGAGGGTCGGACGCGTCACCGGTGTCGTGTGGACAGTCGAGGGCTCGGTTCACGGCAGGATCTGGGATGGAGATCGATCAACCGGCACCGGTCCGAGTTGAGAGATCGTTGATCGCACGGCTCGCTCGACTCGATGAGGAATTGCGATTGCTCAGCAGTGGCTCCTTGACCGAGGATCTGTAAGTGACGAGACGTGGCTGGGTGCTGTTCGCCGCTATGGCGGTGATCTGGGGCATCCCCTACTTCATGATCCGCGTCGCCGTGAAGGAACTGGAACCACCGGTCGTGGTCTTCAGTCGCACCTCGTTGGCGGCGACCGTGTTGGTGATCATGGCGGCCAGGCAGGGCGCGATCCGTGCCGCCCTGCGCCGGTGGCGACCCGTGTTGGCGTTCGCCGTGATCGAGATGGCCATCCCGTGGATCCTGCTCACGACGGCCGAGACGCATCTCGCCTCCGGCATCACGGCTTTGATCGTCGCCTGCGTGCCGATCGTCGGCACCATCGCTGCATTCCTCCTCGGTGACCGGCACGCGCTGCGACTCGTGAGGCTCATCGGCGTCGCCCTCGGCTTGGGCGGTGTCGCTCTGCTCGTCGCCCGCGACTTGGGGAGTGACAACGCCCCGCCGTGGTGGAGCGTCGCCGAGGTGCTCGTCGTCTGCGTGTGCTACGCCACCGCTCCGTTCATCGCCGATCGTCGCCTCGCCGAGGTGCCGTCCTCGGGTGTGATCGCCGTGTCGCTGGTCTTCGTCACAGTCATCTATGCACCGATTGCCGCCGTGTCGCTGCCAAGTCGTGCTCCGCGGGCCACCGTGATCCTGGCCGTGCTCGGCCTGGCGTTCATCTGCACCGGGCTCGCCTTCGTGGTGTTCTTCCGGCTGATCGACGCCGTCGGCCCGGTACGTGCCGGGCTGATCACCTTCGCCAACCCCGTAGTCGCGGTTGCGCTGGGAGCATTGTTCCTCGACGAGGTGATCACGGCGGCCACAGTGATCGGATTCATGCTGGTGCTCGCCGGCTGCTGGCTGGCGACTCGACCTCCGCCGGCAGTGGCACCCGCGGTCGACGACGCTGCGTCGGTGCCGGCGGGTGATCTCTGGATGGTCGAGGAGGCGTAGTTAAGGTGGGCCCGTGCGAAACTTTGCGGGCAAGACAGCATTCGTCACCGGGGGAGCCAGCGGTATCGGCCTCGGCATCAGCAAGGCGCTGCTGTCGGAGGGGATGAACGTGGTGATCGGCGATCTCAACTCCTCGTACATCACTGCGGCCCGTGAGGAACTGGCCGGTGCCAAGGTCGCGTTCGTCGATTGCGACGTCACCGATCGGGCATCGGTTGCTGCCGCCGCCGATGCGACGGTCGCCGCGTTCGGATTTGTTCACGTGCTGTGCAATAACGCCGGCATTGCCGGAGGTGGCGCGGTTGCCGACCCGGGCTTCGCCGATTGGGATCGTGCGATGGCAGTGAACCTCGGCGGGGCGGTGAACGTGGTCAAGACCTTCGTGCCCCTCATCCGTGGACATCAAAGTGGCGGCCACATCGTCAACACCTCGTCGATTGCCGGCATCACTGCGCTTCCGTACGAAGGGGGTGCCTACACCACGGCGAAGTTCGCGGTGCGCGGGCTCAGCGAATCGCTGCGGTTGAGCCTTGCCCCGGAGGGGATCGGTGTGTCGGTGCTGTGCCCCGGTCTCACCCGTACCCGAATCCTCGACGCGCCCGATCGCGAGGATGCGGATGCCAAGCCGATGGCGAGTGAGGGCGACCCCGACGTGCTCTTCAACTCGATGGAGGGAGCGATGGACCCGATCGACGTCGGTCGAGCGGTCGTGCGCGGCATTCGCGAGAACCTTCCATACATTCTGTCGCATGGTGAGTTCCGCGACGAGATCCGCACGTTGTTTGACGAGATCGTCGACGCCTTCCCGACGGATCAAGCGGTGCCGGCAGCGCGGGCCGCGTTCGAGCGCGGTCGCCGTGAGCTGTGCGACGGCCTGCGAGATCTACCCGTCATCGACTGAGACATCGGGCCGCAAGTTTCGGCGCGCGACTAGGTGAAGATGATCTGCCCGCCGGCGGCCTTCTCGTAGAACTCGCCGACGGTGATGATGTCTTGAACCTGGGGGATGAGGTCGTTCTTCTCGAGGCCGAACAGATCGACGGATGCCTTGCAGGCGTAGAGGCCAGCACCGGTGTCGGCGATCATCTCGATGAACTCGGGAATCGATGGGATGTCGAGCTTCTCCATCTTGTGGTTCATGAAGGCGGTGAGAGCTGTCGACACTCCAGGAAGCCCGCCGAGCATCGTGGGCATGTGCAACCCAGGGTTGCCGACGGTCGCCATCTTGATGTGTTCGTGGCGAGCCTTGTGGATGGCGTCGAGGCCGAAGAAGGTGAAGAACAGGTCGGCCTCGATCCCTTCGGCACGGGCGCCGTTGGCCATTATCAACCCAGGGTAGACCCCATCGAAGGAGCCTTTCGAGATGATGATCGAGACCTTGGTGATGGTGTCATTCATGACGTGCTCCTTCTCAGATGCAGCCGCGTGGCTTCGGGATTCCGGCGATGCGCGCTGCGACCTTGGCCGGGCCCTTCGGAAACAGCTCGTAGAGCTCCTTGACCGAGACTCCGGAGGTCTTGCCGAGGACGCGAACCGTTGGCCCGGTGCCTTTGTCGAAGTACTCGGTGCGCATGAACCTGAGCACCTTCCAGTGCCTTTCGGACAGCTGGGGGATGCCGTCGCGCCGAGCGAGATCAGGTGCCATGGCTTCGGTCCATTGCTCGGGGTGGATGAAGAACCCCTCCTCGTTGAGCTCGACGGGGGTTTCGGCGATGGTGGTGATCGACACTGATCAATCCCTTCTGCTGGTGCTAGCGGTGATGAGTTGTTTCGAGCGGCTTCCCGGCGGTCGGCATGGCCGATCCCATCCCTGGAATGTCTCGTCCGGGCAGCAGGCTGTGCCAGTAGAACCACTGGAACATCAGCTTGCCGAGGTGGTTCAACCTCGATTCCTTCAGGAGCGGAAGCCCGACACGGCCCGGGAAGTGACCGGTCAGCGGTTCCGTTTCGTAGTTGAAGTCGATCAACAAGGCCTTTCCGAATCCGGTCTCGATGAAGCAGTTGGTGTGACCGTCGAAGTTGTCGACGAGCGGCTCTCCGGCCAGGAAGTGGCCGACGTTGGCAACCACCGTCTCCCCCTCGAAGTGCGTGACCGAACCCGCCTTCGAGGCAGGCACGTTGGTCGCGTCGCCGATGACGAAGATGTTCGTCGCCGACTTGGATTGCAGCGTGTGCTCATCCGTCGGCACGAAGTTCAAGGCGTCACCGAGCCCGGGCGAGCGTCCGATGTACTCGGCTCCGCCGTGCAACGGCACGACGACCGCGAGGTCGAAAGGAACCTCACGACCGTTGTAGGCGATCAGGCGACCTCCAAGGCCGTCGACCTCACCGGTGTTGAACTCTGTGATCAGTTCGATGTCCTTCTCGGCGAGCATGCTGCCGAGGTGTTGTGCGGCAACATGCTTGGTGAACGCGCCGTCGAGCGGCGTGACATAGGTGATGTCGACACGGTCGCGGATGCCGCGTTCACGGAAGAACCAGTCCGCCAGGAAGCAGAATTCGAGCGGGGCCACGGGGCACTTGATGGGCATGTCGACGACGTTGACCACCAGTCGCCCGCCGTCGAACTTCGCCAAGGCGGTCTCGAGGGCCGCGGCTCCTTCCGGGGAGTAGAAGGTGAAGACCTTCTCCATCCACCCGGGCCCGTTCAGACCTTCGGTCTCATCTGGAGCGAGCACAGCACCCGACGCGACGACCAGCACGTCGTAGCCAAACACCTGACCGCCGGTGAGATGCACGCAGTTCGATCGGATGTCGACCCGATCGACGGTCGCCTCGATGAACTCGATGTCGTGCAACAGCTGACGCGCTCTGGGCCGGACGATGTCCTCCGAATGGGTCAGACCGAACGGAACGAACAAGAGTCCGGGCTGATAGACGTGCCGATCGTCTTGATCGACCACAACGATTTGCAGCTCGGCGGCATCGAAGATTCGCCGAAGTCGATTGGCGACGAGCGTGCCGCCCGTACCGCCACCAAGGATGACGACCCGTTGACTCACGAGGTCATCGAACGCCGTCACGGTCGCGCGCAGTAGAGCCGAACGGCCCGTCCGAGCGGGTCCGATGACTCATCGGCGCCGGCCGTGGGGACCTTGTGCTCCGGGGTGGCTGACCATCTCCTCTGGAGGCTCGATTCGAACCTGCCACACACTGCAGTTGTGGAGGAATCAAGAGCGGTTGAACAGTTCAAGGCACTCGGAGATCCGGTGCGATGGGCGATCGTGCGCGAATTGCGGATTGCTACCCGGTCCGCTCGAATGCTCGCCCAGGCGGTCGCTGTCTCGCCGACTCTCCTGTCGCACCACCTCAAGGTCTTGCGCGAGGCCGGTCTGATCACCGGTGCACGACGCGGCCGCTGGATCGACTACACCATCTCCAAGGAGGCCGTCACACTGTTGGCCGAGGCGTTGGAAGTGGACTAGGAACGGATATCGATCCGCCAAACTGACCGAACGGAGCACTGCCATGACCGACGAGTCGCGCATCGAAATCGAGGAGGAATACGAGCCGGACGACATCGATCCGGACAACCCGATTGCTTCGCTTCATGACGCCAAGAAGTTGCCCGTCGAAGCTGACCCTGCTGATTGGGTCGACCAGCAGACCGTCGTTCGGGAAGACGTGGAAGAGGACAGGCTCCAGGGGGATTGATGGCCGCCGAGTCCCAGTCGGCGACGATGAACGCATGGCGCGTCGTTCGACCCGGTTCCCTCGCATCGGGCCCGGTCGTGCGATCGTGTGTGCCGATCCCTGAGCCGGCGGCCGGCGAAGTTCTCGTTCGTGTGTCGACATGCGGGGTGTGCCGCACCGATCTCCACGTGACGATGGGCGATCTACCACCTCATCGTTCGCCCGTGATTCCCGGTCACGAAGTCGTCGGCACCGTCGTGCGCACCGGAGATGGGGCGTCGCGATTCGCCGTCGGTGAACGAATCGGGATTGCCTGGTTACGGCACACGTGCGGCGTGTGTCGCTTCTGCAGGAGTGGCCGCGAGAACCTGTGCGTCGAGCCGCGATTCACCGGTTGGGACGAAGACGGCGGATACGCCGAATTCGCCACCGTGCCGCAGGACTACGCCTACCGTCTGCCCGACGCGTTCGACGACGTGAGTGCCGCTCCGCTGCTGTGCGCAGGGATCATCGGCTTTCGTGCGCTCGATTCGGCAGGCGTCGCTCCCGGCGGCCGGCTCGGCCTGTACGGCTTCGGTGCATCGGCGCATCTCGCTGCGCAGGTAGCCATCTCCCGCGGCGTGACGGTGCATGTGCTCACTCGATCGGCTGCGGCTCGCCGACTGGCGCTGGAGATCGGCTGTGCTTCTGCCGGCGACGCCGCGGACGATCCGCCAGAACCGCTCGACGGCGCGATCCTGTTCGCTCCGGCGGGGGAGTTGGTGCCGGTCGCCCTACGCGCGCTCGACAGGGGTGGCGTGCTGGCCATCGCCGGCATCCACTTGAGCGACATTCCCTCCCTGAACTATCAGGAGCATCTCTTCCAGGAACGCCAGGTGAGGAGCGTCACCGCCAACACCCGTTCCGATGGCGAGCGGTTCCTGCTGGAGGCGGCCCGGGCGCGGATCAAGGTTCACACCACCGAGTATCGGCTCGACGAGGCCGACCGGGCCCTCGACGACTTGTGGAACGACCGCGTCGACGGAGCGGCCGTACTGACTGCTTCGTAGGCGACTGTCAGCCGGACCGGGTCGATACACCGGCGAGCGCAGCAATGAACTCGTCGGGCTCCTCCAGGCTGAGGACCAGCACCCTGAGCCTCAGGGGGTACCCCAGACAGCGACCACGGGCCGGCGGATCGATCGGGATGCGAACCAGTCCTCTGCTCGAGCCGTTGACGAGCCACCGTCCTCGCCATCCGTGTGCGCCCCATCCCATCACCGGGCCGGTGAATCGAGTGGCGACGGCCAATGACGATCGGGGAACCGCGGCCGAAAAAGCCCACCGACCGACGCCCATCGACACCCGGAGGCGTTCGGCGCTCAGCACGATGTGGCACGTGCGTGGGCCACAGAGCAACGCCGTCATCACAACCCTGTTGAACGCGTTGAACGACATCTCGAACGTGGTTTCTGCCGGTAAGGGCTCAACGGCTTGGCTCATCCGGGGTTCACCTCTTCGATCGCAGTCAGTCTATTCGGTGGCGATTGCCGACAGCACGTCGAGCCGAGCGGCCCGACGTGCCGGTCGGACCGCGGCAAGGATGCCGCACAGGATGGCGATGACGAGCACCACCGCGATCGTCAACAACGGCACGCTGAGCTTGCTGAAGCCCTGGTCGCGGAGCGCGAAGATGACCGCCCAGCCCAACACGACTCCGATGACGACTCCCTGAACGGCACCGAGCAGCGCGGTGATCTCCGATTCCATGCGGATGATCGAGCGGATCTGTCGCCTGCTGGCGCCAACGGCGCGAAGCAGTCCGAGCTCGTGCGTCCGCTCGTACACGGACAGACTCAGGGTGTTGGCGATGCCGAACACCGCGATGATCACCGCGAGCGCGAGCAAGCCGTAGACGAGGTTGACGAACGTGTCGATCTGCGCAGCCTGCGATTCGATGTAGCCCGACTTGCTCTCGAGTTTGGCGATCGGATACGGCGCTACCGCTTGCTCGAGCTCGTTCTTCACGGTCGCTTGGTCCGCTCCGGGCGCGAGATCGATGTAGACGCTGAAGTCGTACTGGTCGCCGCCGCCCTTCGCGTAGAACGACTTGGCCACGGTGTACGGGCCGGCCAGCTCGTCCTTGTCGTAGATGCCGCGCACGGTCAAGGGGTAGGTCTGACCATTGAGCAACGTCATCTGGACGGTATCGCCCATGCCCAGGTGCGAGCTGTCGGCGGTCTTGTGGGAGATCAGCACGCTCTGCTCGTCCAACGACTCGATCGTCCCGGCCACCATTTCGAGGTCGAACAGCTTTCCGACGGTCGCCGGGTCGACGACTGCGAAGGTGCGGTTGTCTCCGTTCACCTTGGCAAGACCCAGCTGCACACCGGTCGCGGCGTCCACACCATCCAGCTTTCCGATCTCCGGCGCCAGCGTCACCGGTAGACCGCCGAACCCGAACGTCTGCGTGGACACGACGTAGTCGCCGGTGAACTGCTTGGCGAACACCGTGCGGATCGACGCCTTCACCGATGCCGCAAACACGGCGATCGCGGCGACCAGGGCAACCCCGACCATCAGCGATGCGGCCGTGCGTGCGGTTCGCTTCGGGTTGCGCATGGCGTTCTCCCGAGCAAGCGCGCCGGCGGTTCCACGCCAGCGTGCGAGAGGAGCACCGAGCACCCGCGAGATCGGGCGGGCGAGTAGCGGTCCGAGGACGAAGAGGGAGATGAACACGAGGGCAACGCCGAGACCGAGCAGCCCGATCTGACCGGCGAGGCCGATACCGACGAGCACGGCCGATGTCACGAGCAGGCCGACCCCCGACAGCAGGCGACGCGTCGAGAACGAGGGTTGTTCCATGGCGACGTCGCGGAGGGCCGCAATTGGTGGAACCTTGCCGCCGCGGCGCGAAGGCAGGATGGCGGAGGCGAGGGTGATCACGATGCCGACGAGGAACGAGGCAACCACGGTGCGGGGGAGCAGCACCAAGCCTCCGGCGGGAAGCTTGATGCCGACTCCGGTGAGTAGCCCGCGAAGTAGTTGTGCCATGCCGAAGCCGGCGACGAAGCCGAGGGCGGAACCGAGCACACCCATCACCACGGCCTCGACGAGCATCGCCGATTGCACCTGGCCCTGACTGGCGCCGATCGCCCTCAGCAGAGCATTCTCCTTCCTCCGCTGGGCGACGATGATCGAGAAGGTGTTGTAGATGATGAATGAGCCGACGAACAGGGCGACGAATGCAAATACCAGCAGAAGCGTGTTGAAGAAGCTCAGCGACTTCTTGATCTGGTTGCTCGAGTCAGCGGCCATCGCCTTGCCGGTGAGCGTCTCCGTATGAGCGGGTATCACGGTGGCGATGCGGTCGGCCAGGGTCTGTTGACTCACCGATCCGTTGCCTCGGGCCAGGATGCTGTCCACTTGGCCCGGTACGCCGACGAACTCCTGAGCGGTCTGGAGGTCGAACAAGGCGACGCGTGAACCGACTGGGGAATCCGCCTTGCCGAAGCCGACGTAGCCGACGAGCGTGAAGACGCGGCTACCTGCCTGACTGAGAACGGTGACCTGGTCGCCGATCGCGAAGTGGCCCTCGGAGAACGAGCCGGCGTCCATTGCCATCTCGGTTCCATTGACCGGCACTCGGCCCTGACGCAACGTCCACACCGAGATCGGTGAATCGGAGATGTCCATGCCGAAGTTGGGCGAACCGCGGTCGACACCGATCGGCTTGCCGGCCGAGTCGAGGATCCGCGCGTAGCCGGAAACGGACGCGGCAACGTCCGCCACGCCTGGCACTGCTTCGACCTTGGCGATCAGCTGGTCGTCGATCCGCCCTCGTTGGGTTACGCCCTGGCCGGTGTCGACAACCTCGGTCGAGCGCACCACCGCATCGGTGTTGACGTAGACGGATGCGAACAGATCATCGAAGGTGCGCTGGAGGGAATCGGTGAACACGAACGTGCCCGTGAGGAACGCGACGCCGAGGACGACGGAGAGAACCGTCGAGAACAGTCGGCGCTTGTGGCTGAAGATCGTGCGGATGCTGAGGAGGAACATGACGCTCACCCACTCAGGTGCTTCATGTGTTCGAGGATCGAGGTCACTGTCGGCTTGTCCATGTGGTCGACGATCCGACCGTCGGCGAGGAACACGATGGTATCCGCTGAGCACGCCGCGACCGGGTCGTGGGTGACCATCACGATGGTCTGGCCGAAGTCGCGAACGGCGTCGCGCATGAAGGCCAGGATCTCGGAGCCCGCACGGCTGTCGAGGTTCCCCGTGGGCTCGTCGGCGAAGATGATGTCGGGTCGCCCGGCCAGCGCCCTGGCCACGGCAACTCGTTGCTGTTGACCACCCGACAGCTCGCTCGGGCGGTGACCGAGTCGGGGCCGCATGCCCACGGCGTCGATCACCATGTCGAGCAGTGCCTCGTCGACTCGGCGATTGGCGAGCTTGGCGGGCAGTGTGATGTTCTCCAAGGCGTTGAGCGTGGGCACCAGGTTGTAGGCCTGGAAGACAAAGCCGATGCGGTCGCGACGTACCCTCGTCAGCTCCTGTTCGCTCAGCGAGCCGAGGTCGATGTCACCGATGAACGCCCGACCGCCTGTGAGCGTGTCGAGCCCGGCGACACAATGCATGAGTGTCGACTTTCCGGACCCTGAAGGGCCCATGATCGCGGTCAACTGACCACGAGGAAATCCGATGGTCACTCCGTCGAGTGCCCGCACGGCGTTGTCGCCCCGCCCGTACACCTTCGTCGCGTCGGCCGTACCGGCGGCCACCTCCACCAACGCGATCGGATCTGCAGTCACAATGGTCATCCCAACCTCCACTGATGCAAGCCGAAGCTGGGCAGCGTCGGCCCGACTCAATGTTCCTCCGCAACCGGGTAGGGAGGTAGAGACCTTGGACCCTTCGCGATTGGCCAACTCGCGAGCAACATGAGGTAGTTCGTGGAGAGGAGTTCGTGATGTCGAGGCCGCGGTTGGTGCGCTGTACGCGTTCAGCTACTCGGTAACGGGCCGTATACGGATGAAGGCCGACAGTGGTTCGGTTGCACGAGTTCATTGCCGCCCAGGGCTTGGCGTTGCGCGGCCATCACCACGAGATCTATCTCTCGGATCCCCGCCGATCGGCGCCCGACAACATGCGCACGATCCTCCGCCAGCCCGTCAGCGGGTGACCGAGGACGACTTGCCGGGGTGTAAATACTGGGTATACTACGGGGTATGCCGCACCTGGAGAACCTCCGATGAGCGTCCCCCACGCCCTCTTGGCCCTACTCAGCGAAGGCCCCACCTTCGGTCTCCGTCTCCGCCAGGAGTTCGAGGCCAGAACTGGTGAGGTCTGGCCGCTGAACGTCGGGCAGGTCTACACGACCCTGGCCCGGTTGGAACGTGACGGGATGGTCGAGTCGGACGACAGCGATGGCGACGGCCAACAGAAGCGTTACCGGATCACTGCGGATGGCCAGCACGAACTGTCGCAATGGCTGCACACCCCTCCCGACACCGAGCTCCCACCTCGCGACGAGCTGATCATCAAGGTGTTGGTGAGCCTGCGACTTCCGGGCGTCGATCTCCACGAAGTGCTGCAGGTGCACCGCCGCCACTTCATCGAGGCGATGCAACACTGCACGCACATCAAGGCGAAGACTGCTGATGACGACCTGGAGCTGGCACTCGTCGCCGACGCCGAGCTCTTCCGGCTCGACGCCGTGGTGCGATGGCTCGACGCAACGGACGCGCGGTTGAAGCGGCGCCCACTGCCGGTGCCGGGCGTCGCCGAGGTGGCGCGACGAGCGTCACGGGCTACACGGAAAGCGACGGTGTGGGCATGAGTGCCGTGATCGAGCTGTGCGGCGTGACGAAGGTCTATGGCGAGGGTGCTGCCGAGGTCCACGCCCTCAACGAGGTCGACCTGACCGTGCTGGCGGGCGAGCTCGTCGCGGTGATGGGTCCCAGCGGCTCGGGCAAGAGCACGTTGCTGACCATCGCCGGCAGCCTGGAAGATCCGAGTGCGGGAGAAGTGCGCATCGACGGCGCGTCGCTGTCGGACATGTCGCACAATGATCGGGCACGGATGCGACGACGCTCGGTCGGCTACGTCTTCCAGGACTTCAACCTGTTGGCAGGCCTCACCGCGTCAGAGAACGTCACCTTGCCGCTGGAGCTCGATGGTGTCAGCTCGAAGGCAGCCCGAGTTCTTGGGCTCGAAGCCCTCGCCGCGCTCGGCGTGGCCGAGCACGCTGCCCGTTTCCCCGACGAGCTCTCCGGTGGCGAGCGCCAGCGAGTGGCGATCGCCCGCGCACTGGTCGGCGATCGCCATGTCCTGCTGGCCGACGAACCGACCGGAGCCCTCGACTCCGCCAACGGTGAGGCCGTGATGCGCCTGTTGCGCAAGGCCATGGAGCGCGGTGTCGCCGGCATCATCGTCACCCACGACGCTCAACTCGCCTCGTGGGCCGACCGGGTGGTCTTCCTCCGAGACGGTCGCATGGTCGACCAAACCGCGACGCCCGTCGGTCCGGAATCGTTGCTCGTGCCGGGCCCGACCACATGACGGTGCTCGAGGCAACCGTCGCTCAGCGACGATCGAGCGGTCGCGGGGGAGTCGCCGGCCGTCGCGCGGTCACGCGTTGGGCCTGGCGCATGTTCCGGCGTGAATGGCGTCAGCAGATCGTCGTGCTGGCGCTGCTCACCATCACCATGGCCGCAGCCATCTTCGCCGTCATCGCCGCGTACAACGTCACACCATCGGGCTCCGCCAAGTTCGGCACCGCCGATCATCGCATCACGCTGTCCAGCTCCGACGCCACCAAGTTGGCCGGGGAGGTCGCCGTCCTGGCTACCAAGTACACGCCCACCGAACAGATCTGGCATGCCGACCTGCAGGTTCCCGGCTCCGTCGAAACGGTCGACCTGAGGGCCCAGGACACGCTTGGGCTCTACAGCACGCCGTTGCTCGCCGTCACCGATGGGCACTATCCGGTTCGGCAAGGCGAGGTGGCCATCACCAAGGGCGTCGCCGCGACGTTCGGGGTGGGGATCGGCGATCAGCTGTCGATCCAGTCCAGCACGTGGACGGTGGTCGGGCTGGTCGAGGACCCGGCGCAGCTCGATGACGAGTTCATCCTGACTCTGCCGGGTGATCCACTGGCGGTGGAATCGGTGGACCTGTTGATTCGGGGACACAACTCCGAGCTCGGCCGATCTGCGAACTCGATCCGATCGTTCGAGACCGTCGACGGCGTGAACGGCTTCTCTCAGAGCCGCGGAGTTGCCCAACGCGGCCCTGCGGTGATCGGCACGTTGGCGCTCGACACGATGGCACTGCTGCTCGTCTCGCTCGTCGCGGCCGCCGGCTTCGTCGTCGTCGCCCAGCGCCGTTTGCGACAGTTCGGAATGCTCGCGGCGATGGGGGCAACCCGCCGCCAGATGCGCCTGGTGACGATCGCTCACGGTCTGCTCGCGGGTCTCGTGTCTGCGGCGCTGGGCACCGGCATCGCCGTGGTCTCCTGGTTCACGGCCAGCTCGAGCCTCGAGTCGTTCGCCAACCATCGGATCAACCGCGCCGACATCCCGTGGTGGCTGGTTGTCGTGAGCATCCTGCTCGCCGTTGCCACGACCGCCGCCGCCGCGTGGTGGCCGGCGCGCACGACGGCGCGGGTTCCGGTGGTCACCGCGTTATCGGGTCGACCGGCGCGTCCGAAGCGCGCCCATCGTTCAGCGCTCGCCGCACTCGTGTTCCTGGCAATCGGTGCGACGTGCTTGGTGATCGGCATCGACAAGAAGGGCAACGCCGCCGCGGTTCCGATCATCGCCGGACCGATTGCCATCGTGCTCGGGATGTTGTTCCTCTGTCCGATCGCGATCCGCGGGCTTGCCGCGTTCGCCGGCCGGATGCCGATCGCCCCCCGGTTGGCGCTCCGTGACCTGGCGCGATATCAGGCTCGCGCCGCCGCAGCCTTGGCGGCGATCAGCCTCGGGCTCGGCATCGCCTTCACGGCGATCATCGTGTCGACTGCGGCTGCGCCGAGGCCCGGCAGCGGCAACCTGTCAGACCGTCAACTGCTGATCCGCCTCGGTGACCGTGACATCGTCCCCGCCGAGACTCCGGCACAGCTTGCCCAGCTCGACACAGCGATCGCCCAATTGGCCGCCAGCATCGGGGGAGCGGTGATCTACCCCCTCGACGCGGCGATTCCCTCGCCTGAACAGATCGCCGAGAGCGGCGAAGGTCTCAACCTGGATCCGTTCGGTCGGCAGGGCATCCCCACCGTCGGCCTCGGCTTGCGCGTCCCTCATGGGATCCAGTCGGTCCAGAGCTCGCTCTACGTCGCATCACCCGACCTCCTCGCCAGGCTCGGCATCGATGCTGCCACCGTCCATCCCTCGGTCGATGTGATCACGACGGAGACTGGTGATCTCGTGCTCACCAACTTGGCCATGTTCAAAGAGCGCATCGAACCCGAGGCAATGCCCGCCGCTGTGGTGCGGACCATCGACGACCCCGGCTTCACCGATCAGCCCAAGACTCTGCTCACCGAATCGGCGCTGCAGAGCCATGGCTGGGTGCGGGCGCGAGCCGGTTGGTTCATCGAGACCGACCATGCGATCACCGCGGCGCAGCGAGCTCAGGCCCGAGACCTTGCCGTTCGGTCGGGGTTGACCATCGAAACTCGGGACCCCAAGCGCGGGTTGTTCGTCACCCGGTTGGTCGCCACCACTGCCGGAATGCTCCTGGCCCTCGCCATCCTGGCAATGACCATCGGTTTGATCCGCGGCGAGGCATCCCGCGACCTGCAGACGTTGACGGCGACGGGTGCAACCAGCTCGGTGCGCCGAACGCTCACTGCGGCGACCGCTGCGGCCTTGGCCTTGCTAGGTGCGCTGCTCGGTCTCCTGGGCGCGTACATCGGGCTCGTCGCCGGCTACCAAGACCACCTCAGTCCGCTCGTGCCGATCCCGCTCGGCAACCTGCTGATCGTGCTGATCGGTCTGCCCGCGGTGGCTGCGGCGGCGGCCTGGCTGCTCGGTGGTCGCGAACCACCAGTGATCGCACGCCGCGCGTCCGACTGACCGAGGCGAACCGCTCACGATGTCGGGATCGGCAAGGCTGGGCACCCTGAGAAGCTTCTCCACCATCTGCATTGCAGCGTTCCTGCTGTCTGGGTGCGCCGCCGGCGGCGGTTCGTCCACGGCCACCGACGATGGGACAGTGCCGGCAGCGCCGACCATCGCACGTGCATTGACAGCGCCCCCGGTGACGGCGGCGACGGCGGTTGTCGCCACGTCGAGGACAGCGGCAGCCGACTGGCCCGGGCCCTGCGGACGGCCAGGCCTGCCACCCCACGTGTACGACCACGTGATCTGGATCTGGATGGAGAACAAGAACCTGAGCGCAGTTCTCGACTCGACGCACGCACCGTTCATGGGCAGCCTCGCCGCGTCGTGTGGGACGGCCCTGCAGTACGTCGATCACGGCGTGAGGCCGTCGCTCCCCAACTACATCGCCGCGACCTCGGGTGACACGCAGAGCGTGCACGACGATGCGTTACCGAGCTCGCATCCGTTGGACGTCGACAACATCTTTCGACAAGTGCGCGCGCTCGGGAAGACGGCAAAGAGCTACGAGGAGGCGATGCCTGGCAACTGCACCTTGCGATCGACCAGTCGCTACGCGGTGAAGCACAACCCTGCTGCCTACTACGTCGGCGAGGACGATCGCTCTGCATGTGAGCGCGATGACGTCGCCTTCGACGAGTTCCTGCCCGACCTCGCCGATGGGTTGCCGGAGTTCGCGCTGATCACTCCCGACATCTGCAACGACATGCACGATTGCCCGGTGGCTACAGGGGATCTGTGGTTGCAGTCGGTGGTGCCGGCGATCACCTCGTCGCCGACGTATCGCCAGGGCAACACAGCGGTGTTCATCGTGTTCGACGAGAGCCAGGGCGACGGAACGATGCCGTTCATCGCGATAGCCCCTTCTCTTGCACCTGCCACGCGAGCAACAGCCGAGATCGATCACTACTCGTTGCTGGCGTTCACCGAAGACGCGCTCGGTGTCGCAACCCGCCTCGGCAAGGCAGCCACCGCGCCGAGCCTTGCCGAAGCGTTTGGCTTGTGAGACAACGCGGCCAGCTCGGTCTGACGGTGCAGCCGCGGAACGGTACGTGCTGAATCGCGGCTACGCGGAAGGCTTGGAACACTTCACCGGCGCGGTTCCAGGACGACGACAGCGGTTTCCGTCGAGCGGCGTGCAGCATAGGCGTCGAGGTTCTTGTCGATCTCTCGCCACCGCGACCACAGCCGTTCTCGATCCTCGCCGTGGGCGGCCACGCCCGTCACCAGACGCGTCCCGTCGGCAAGGTCGACCCGGGCGTCGGGGTGGGCCTGCAGGTTCAGCCACCATGCCGGCTCGCCCTCGCCCCAGCCGTTCATCGCCATGGTGACGAGGTTCGGCCCATCCTCGAAGTAGCCGACCATGACGCTGCGCTCGCGGCCGGACCGCCGCCCGATGGTGGTGAGACGCAGGGCGCCCCACCCGTTGGGCTTTGGCCGCCACAGACCCAATCGACCTCCCGTCAGACGGTAGAAACGGCGATGGGCGAACCAGAAGCGCCGGATGAACCAGCGCGGAGGAAGTCGTGGCCTGCCCGTCGACTCGGAGGTCTGCACACGACCAGTATCCGCGAGCAGACCAGGAGCGATTAGGGGCTTCAGACCCTATTTGTGATGGATGCCGACTGCTCGCTGGTGAGCTCAGACGGCGTTGAGTGCCATCCACACCCGCTCGGGAGTGCACGGCATGTCGATGTGCGTGACTCCGAGGTGCGAGAGTGCGTCGACGACCGCGTTCTGGATGGCCGGGGTCGAGCCGATCGTGCCTGACTCGCCGATTCCCTTGGCTCCCAGTGGGTTCCGCGGGCTGTCGGTCTGCGTGTTCGACGTCTCGAAGCTCGGCAGCTCGGCGGCCGACGGCACGGTGTAGTCGAGGAACGTTGCGGTGACGGGGTTGCCATCTTCGTCGTAGCGGACCCACTCGTAGATCGCCTGCGCCGCGCCCTGGGCGATACCGCCGTGTTGCTGTCCGGACACGAGCAGTGGATTGAGGATTCGCCCGCAGTCGTCGACGGCGACGTGCCGGCGCAGCGTGACCTTGCCGGTCTCGGTATCGACCTCCACGACCGACACGTGGGCGCCGAACGGGAACGTCGAGTTGGTGCCGTCGAAGTCGAGCTCGTGACGGAGGACGTCCGGGTCGAGCCCAGCGGGGAGCTTGTTCGGGTCTTTCGAGGCGATCGCCAGTTCCGACCAGGAGATCGACTTCGACGGGGTTCCGGCCACGTGCAGCACGCCGCCTTCGGCGACGATGTCTTCGGCCGCCGCCTCGAGCAGATGGGCAGCGATCTTCTGGGCCCGAGTGAGCACCTCCTTGGACGCCACGTAGATCGCCGAGCCCGCGGTTTGCAGCGACCGGGAACCGAGCGTTCCGCTTCCACGGGGAACGCGGTCGGTGTCGGAGTTGACGAGCTTGATCTTGTCCATCGGGATCCCGAGCACTTCGGTGGCCAGCATGGCGAACGCTGTGTGATGGCCCTGGCCGTGAACGCTCGTACCTGCAAACACGCTGGCTGTACCATCGTCGTGAACCTCGACTGCGCCGAACTCGATGTGCAGGCCGACGGGAGCCGTGACCTCGACGTAGGCAGACAGCCCGATGCCCAACGCAACCGGATCGTTGGCGGCGCGGCGCCGCGCCTGCTCTTCACGCAGTTCCTTGTAGCCCGACGCCTTCAAGACCGCATCGAGCGCCTTCTCGTACTCGCCGGAGTCGTAGGCGGCACCGGTGTTGGTGGTGAGCGGGAAGGCACCGGGCTGGATGAAGTTGCGACGACGGATCTCGGCCGGGTCCATGCCGATCTTGCGCGCCGCGACATCGATGACCCGCTCGATCAGCTGGGTGGCTTCCGGTCGGCCCGCTCCGCGATATGCACCCACGGTGGTCGTGTTGGTGATCACGCTTCTCGTCGCGAACTTCACCTTCTCGATGTCGTACACGCCGACGCACATCATCTGCGTCAGCAGCGGCAGGATCGCGCCGATAGCAGGGTAGGAGCCGGCGTTGGCGGTGACGTCACCTTCCAGACCGGTGAACTTGCCGTCTTTGGTCACGCCGAGCCTTGCGGTCATCACGTAATCGCGTCCTTGGACGAGCGACACCATGTCTTCCGAGCGGTTCTCCGCCCACTTCACCGGTGCGCCGAGAGCGCGGCACGCAGCGGCGGCAACCAAGTACTCGGGATAGACGGCAGCCTTCGGACCGAAGCCTCCACCGACCCACGGGCAGATGACGCGGAGGTCGGTCGGTTCCATGCCGAGCATGGCCGCGATCGCACCGTGCGCCGAATGCGGTGCTTGGTGTGAGATCCAGCAGGTGAGATGTCCGGGCTTCTCGCCGGGCTCGGCGAGGATGCCGTTGCATTCCATCGGAGCACCGGCCAGCCGCTGGCTGATCATGGTCACTTCGGCGATCTCGTCGGCGCCTTCGAACGGGTCGACATCGGCGCCGTGCTCGGTGCCGAAGCACACGTTCGAGCCGTGGGCCGGGAACAGGATGGCGGCGTCGGGCATGAGGCCTTGCGCCGGGGTGACGATCGCCTGGAGTGCCTCGTACTCGACGATGACCGACTCCGCCGCGTCGGTGGCGGCTGCCTTGGAGGTTGCTACCACGGCAGCGACGATGTCGCCGACGAACCGCACGACATCTTTGGCGAAGATCGGCCGGTTCACCTCGGGCGGCATCATCGGGAAGCCCTGGAGCGATGGAATGCCCAGGTCGTCTCCGGCAGCGTGGTACACGGCCTTCACCCCAGGCATCGACTTGGCTGCACTGATGTCGACGCCGGTCAGCTTGGCGTAGGCCTGTGTCGAGCGCACGAAGGCGACGTGCAATGTGCCTGCCGGCGCCATGTCGTCGAGGTACTTTCCGGCTCCGGTGAGGAGGGTCGGATCCTCCAGACGCTGAACCGCATTCCCCAAGATCGATCCTGCTGTTGCCATGACGAACCTTTCGATGACGTGAGTTGAACCCCCGACGCTCTGCGGCGTCCTCGCCGGAAACGTTACGTCAAACCCGGGCTCCATCTAGCACGGGCGGACCAACTGTCTTGCGACGAACCGGCCCGCCCGGCAAGTGTCCTTGAGATGGCTGGACCGAACCTCGACGACGAGCGGTATCGCGACCTGCTCCGGTTTCGCACGGCGCTGCGCAGGTTCCTGCACTGAGCGACCAGCAGGCCGCTGCGGCTGGTCTGACAGCGCAGCAGCACCAACTGCTGCTCGCCATCCGCGGTCACGACGGGCCGACGGCTCCAACCGTCGGTGACGTAGCCGAATACCTGTTGCTGAAGCACCACAGCCTCGTCGAACTGGTCGATCGCGCCGAGCGAGGCGAATTCGTCACCCGCCACATCGATGGCGGCGACCGCCGGGTGGTGCGCCTCCGCGATCACTTCGCCGGAGCCGACAACGAGTTCCGTGAGGGCATCGGTCAGCAACCGCAACCTTGATCTCCAAACCTGATGCGGGCGCGTCGTGTATCGCTGAGAGCTATGTGGGATATGGGTTCGCGGGTTGATCGGCTGATCGAACACCAGTACGATTCCGGGCTATGGTGATCGCTGCGGGGGCGTACGACGACTTCGTGTTGTCGGCTGACGAGTTCGTCGCCGCGTGGGCCGCGCATGAACGCCAGGCGGCGTGTTTGGCGTTGGCAGCGCGCCGCTTGGAGATGATGCGGTGAGTGGGCTGCTGATGGGTCGGTGTCGATGGCGGCGTGGTTGCGTCACCGTTGCCGGATGAGCAACCGTGACGCAGCAGCGTTGGTGCATCGTGGCCGCTTCTTGGACACGTTCAGCGCGATCGCCGAAGCAGCGTGCACGGGTGTGTTGTCGGCGGGTCAGGTCGCGGCGTTGAAGGTGTCGTGCCCGACGCCGGTGGAGCCGGTGATGCGAGCCCAACAAGCGCAACTGGTGGCCATCGTCGCCTCGTTGTCGGTTGCCGACACCGAACGCGCCGCGCAGGTGTGGCGCCAGCGGGCCGAAGCCCTCGTCGACCTACCGGAACCTGTCGAACCGGATCGGGAATTGTCGATGGCTCGCACCCCGGATGGGTTGGTCGGCAAGTTCGTGCTCGACCCGGCCGGGGCGTTGCACTTCGAGCAGGCGATCCGCATCGCTTCGACCTGGGATAGCGGTGACAGCCGTTCGAACCGGTGTCGTTCGGCGAATGCGCTGGTCGATGTCTGTGCGTTCTTCAATGCCAACCACGACCGTGGCGGTACCCCGCGGCAACGCCCCCACGTCGACCTGCTCGTCGACGAGGAAGTGTTGGCGGGTTCGCCGGTCGCGTGGACCACCGATCACGCCTTCGTTGGTTCGTCGAGCACCGATGCGTTGTTGTGTGATTGCGTGATCCACCGCGTTGTGCGTGCCGGCAACGCGGTGCTCAGCTACGGGCGGGCCACTCGTAGCGTGCCGCCCGATCTGTTCCGTGCCGTTGCCGTGCGCGATGGCGGCTGCCGGTTCCCTGGCTGCGACCGCAAGATCGCCTGGTGCGACGGTCACCACATCCGCTACTGGCGCCATCTCGGGTTGACCGAGTTGGACAACCTGGTGTTGCTGTGCAACCGCCATCACCACCTCATCCACCAACCCGGCTGGCACCTCAAACTCCTCCCCGACGGCGACTTGGAAGTCACCCAACCCGACGGAACCACACGTACCGGCCAACCACACAACCAACCAGCACGAAGCCCATGAACCCACGATTCAATGAGTGCGTGAAGCCGCCGTGGCCGCCTCGGCTGCGTGAGTCGCTTCGAGAGCCACGCGGAGTGTTTCCAGCCCGCGCCTGCGGCCTTTCGGATTGTCCGACGTATCGGGCCACGCCGCGATCTCCTCTGCCGCCCAAGCCGCCCAGCTTGCGGTCGCGTTGTGCATGTCCCACAGGTACCTCCACATCACGGCATTGATGTGGAGTCGCTCCGGCAGAGGTCCTGACCCTTCGACATATTCAGTGGCCAGCCGACGGCCGATGGCGAGCCGCGCCTCCGCGTGGTCCTTCATGACGGCAACGTGGGCCAGGGCAGCTTCCTTCGTGGTCATCGTTGCAAAGGCCAGCTTGAGGAGAGCCTCGCACTCGAATGTGGGTGCGGCACCGGGTAGGTCGAGCCACTTGGCGAGGATCCGACGACCGGCAGGGGTGATGCGAAAGGTGGTGCGCTGCCTGCGCCCGACGTGTTCGACGTTGGTCTTGGCCAACTCGTCGGCTGCCAGTCGCTTGAGATCGGTGTACAGGTTGCTCTCGGCGCGAGGCCAGACAGCGCCGACGCTTCTGCGCATCCGCGCGACCAGTTCGTACGCACTTGCCGGCCCCGTCGACAGCAGGCACAACAGCGCGTAATGGGTGGTCGTCAGCGGTCGCGCACGCACACTTGCACAATACTCCTAACAGGAGTATAAAGATACGATGCTCGTGGAGATGTATCAGCGATGGTTGTTCGAGGTGTGGGGGAAGGGTGACTATGCCGCAGCGACGTCCTTGCTGCACCAGGATCTGGTCGACCACAACTCAGTACCCGGCCAGCCATCAGGTCGTGACGGAGACTTGTGGGCCGCGCGTGCAGTTCGTACTGCCTTTCCCGATCTCCGATTCACGCTCGATGTCGTGTTCGAACACGACGATCTCGTCACAGGGCGATGGACCATGACGGGCACGCACACCGGCCCACTCGAGCTGCTTGGCTTGCCGCCTACCGGCCGGCCCGTCACGATGAGCGGTCAGGAGATCTTTCGCGCTCGCGACGGCCTGTTCGTCGAGGTCTGGCATCTCGAAGACGTCGGCTCGCTGATGCGCAGTCTGCGGATGGAACCGCCGAAAGCGATCCTCCGAATGGCCGCCCGACGGAGCGCTCGACAGCACCGACGCGGCCGTTGACGTCGGCGGTCATGGACCGCGACGATGAAGTCGGTCGACAAGAACGCTCGCCGCAGGTCATCCGACAGCCGGTCGCAAGGAGAGTCCTGCGAGCGGCGGCACGCGATTGCTGCCTCACGAACGCCGAGGTACGCGCTGGTATCGATCGGCGGCGCGAACGTGGCGACGATCGCGATGGCCGTCGAAGCCGCAATTCGTCGAGTGGGAGGTGATCGGTTGTGGCATCCGGGCGCCGTTCGCCGGCCTCGCCTCGCGTGGCGCAGATCACGGTGACCGTGGCGCCGGTGGCAACCGCGAGCGCAATGAGCGAGGCACACCCGAAGCTCTCGTCGTCGGGGTGGGTCACGACGACAACAACGTGCTCGCCGTCCGCAACCAGCGCGCTGGCACTCATCTCCGGAATCGTCATGAGATGTCGGTGATAGCGAAGGCCCGCACGGGAAACGTGCCCAGGCCGCTCACCTTGGGTGGCACGGCGAAGAAGCGGAACTCCCGCCCGGCCAGTTGTTCGAGATTGGTCATGTGCTCGACGATCAGGATCCCGGCGTCGAGCAACATGCTGTGGATGGGACGAGCGTTGGTTCTGGTGTCATCGATGTTGACGGAGTCGATGCCGGCGACGACGACGCCGGCAGCAATGAGGGCGTCGGCCACCTCGATGCTGAGGAACGGGTGCTCCGGCGCGCCGTACCGCGTCGTGCGCCATTGCCGATCCCAGCCGGTCGCGAACAGCACTGCGTGCCCTTGCAACGCGAGACCGTCGAGCACATCGGTGCCAACGGCCTGTCCTGGACACGTCACGCTGATACCAGGCACGTTGGCGACGCGTTCGATCGGCAAGCCGGCAAGGTCGAAGCCTGAGGGATAGCGGTGGCTGGGCGTGTCGAGGTAGGTGCCGGTGTTGGCCACCATGTCGAGCCGACCGATCTGGAACTCGGTGCCCGGCGCGTAGACGGCGCGCGACGCCTCGCGGCTGAGATGGTCGCTGATGTGGGGGCCGGGCAGACCCGGGTACGTGACCATTTCGTGCTCGATCACATGCGACAGGTCGACGATCCGCTCCATCCGCGGGACTGTATCAACGGCGCCTCTGCGCTCTCTCGAATCGCGTACTCTGACCTGGATGGTTGGGGTCACTGATGGGGTCGTCGGCGGACCGTCGCCGTTGTCGGCCCACCTCTTGTTCGCCGCGCTCCTGGTGTTCCTCGCCCTGGATGTCGTCGCCGTGCGTGCCGCGACGGGAGCCTGGCTGCGGAC
This sequence comes from Ilumatobacteraceae bacterium, assembly GCA_963720775.1. Taxonomy (GTDB): domain Bacteria; phylum Actinomycetota; class Acidimicrobiia; order Acidimicrobiales; family Ilumatobacteraceae; genus JAENVT01. The sequence goes on from CAVRGR010000006.1 coordinate 1,015,651, forward strand.
GCGCAGCAAGCAGGACAACTTCACGTACTGGATCATCCAGGCATCGCAAGGCCTGGGTCTCGGTCTGGCTCTGGGAGCCCCGCGCTGGTTGCTGGGCCTCGACATCGGTGGGCCGAACGTGGCGACCGTCGGTCCCGCACTCGTGCTCATGGCGGCTGGCACCGTGGTCCGCGTCTCATCCGTCTTGACGCTCGGCAGGTACTTCAATCGCGAGGTCGAAGTTCGAGCCGATCACCGCGTGGTGTCGACCGGCCTCTACGCATCGGTGCGCCACCCGTCGTACACAGGCGCGCTGCTCGTGTTCCTCGGATTCAGTCTGGGTCAAGCGAACTGGTTGGGCTTGGTGGCCGGTATCACTCTTCCGACTGCCGGGTACATCTGGCGAATGAAGTCGGAAGAGGCTGTTCTGCTCGGTGCGCTGGGCGACGACTATCGCAACTACGCGGCAACTCGAAAGCGGCTCGTGCCAGGACTGTATTGATGGGTGCTGCATGAGTGACTTGACCCGGCTGCTGGAGGTGATCGCCGCGAGCGACCACGGCGCGGCGGCGCGCCTCCTCGATGCGACGCCGTCCTTGGCGACGGCCGGCGTCGCCCGCGGTGACGAGTTCTTCCTGGCCGACCGCTTTGCCCAGGTGTACGAAGGCGACACGGCGCTGCACGCTGCGGCGTTCAGCTACGACGTGGAGATGGCACGGGAGCTCGTGAGCCGCGGTGCGGACGTGCGGGCGAGGAATCGAAGGGGCGCCCAGCCGCTTCACGCGGCCGTGATCGGCTCGCCGGCGTCGTCCACCTGGGACCCGCCACGCCAGCGGGCTGTCGTCCTCTATCTCGTCGAAGTGGGCGCCGACCCCAACGCGCGTTCCGCTGGCGGGGTGACACCGCTGCATCGAGCCGTGCGCAACCGATGCTCCGCTGCGGTTGACGCCCTCCTGGGAGTCGGTGCCGATCCTCGCCTCACGAACGATGCGGGCTCGACCGCGTCCGACCTCGCTCACTGGGCGACCGGGCGCGGTGGCACCGGTTCAGCCGAGGCGAAGGCCGAACAACGGATCATCACCGAGCTGCTCGACACGGCGGCACATTGACCCTGACCGCCAGCGCTGAGCAACAGACACGACTGGTTGGCTGTCGGCGACGCCCCGTAGGCGACGGCCACTACCCGACGAGGCGCACCGCCAGCTCGGCTTGAGCGATTGCCACCTCGTCGCGCGTGAGATCGCCGCGTTCGGTGAACCAGTAGGCGGGTTGGTTGGAGATCGCCAGAACCGCGAACGTCGCCTTCTTGACGTCGCCCGGATGGAAGGCACCCGACTCCGCTCCTTCGGCGACGATGGCCCGGATGATGCCCTCGTACTCGTCGCGAAGGGCGACGGCGTTGGCGGCGTTTCCCCCGGTCAGTGAACGCAACTCGACGTCGGCGATGATCGCCCGTTGCGGATCGTCGAGGGTGATCAGCACGAAGTTGCGCACGGCCTCGAAGAGTTGTCGTTTCGGATCACCGGCGAACTCGGCACGTAATTCGTGCCCGCTCGTGATCAGGGGTTGCAGCGCGTCACTCATCAACTCGGCCAGCAGGTCTTGCTTAGACCGCCACGGCGATCGGGTCGCATGGGCGCGTTTCCTGAAGCCCGCCTTCCGAGTCCGCGCCCAAGCTGGCGTGGTGGGCGCAACTCCGGCAACCACGCTTCCACGTTCGCGCCCATGCACGATGAGATCGTCGATGCTGTAGGCGTAGCGCGAGCTCGTCAGCCGGGGCGCGTGGGTCGTCCGTTGCCCCGGCCGGCAATGTCCGCTGCTGTTCCCGATCGCCGGAGGAGGACCGACCGGGCTGATGCTGGCCGGCGAGCTGGCGTTGGCGGGGGTCGACGTCGTCATCGTCGAGCGACGAACGAATAGGAGGTCGACGGATCGCGAGCCGGCGGGCTTCACTCCCGCACCATCGAGGTGCTCGATCAGCGGGGCATCGCTGAGCGATTCATCGCTGCGGGGTACACCGTCCCGGCTTTGGCGTTCGCCGGCGTGTCGTTGGACATCAGCGATTTCCCGACGCGGCACAACTACGTGCTGGCGTTGTGGCAGAGCCAGTTCGAGCGGATCCTGGCCGGTTGGGCTGGCGAGCTCGGCGTTCCGATCCTTCGTGGCCGCGAGGTGCTCGGCTTCGCGTCAGACGGCATCGGTGTCGATGTCGAGTTGTCCGACGGTACGTCGCGGCCAGCGGAGTACCTCGTCGGCTGCGACGGAGGCCGCAGCGTGGTCCGCAAAGCAGCCGGTATCGACTTCGTCGGGTTGGATCCCTCGACCAGTTGGATGATCGCCGAGGTCGCCATGGACGAGGAGCCCGAGCTCGGCTTTCGTCGCGACCGCGTCGGCACCCATGCCATTGGTCGCAGGCAAGCAGGCGAGCCGGTTCGGCTCGTGCTCACGGAACGAGATGTCGAACATGCCGGTGAGCCCAGCATGGACGAGCTGCGCGGAGCACTCGTCGGCGTGTACGGGACTTGGTCGACGCCACCCATTCCGGTGCGTGGGAGCTCCCCATACTCGGCGAGGTCACCGCTCCCGCGGCCGTGCTGATCCGACCCGACGGACACGTCGCCTGGGCAGGAGACCCCACCGAGCCGGAACTGCCACGGGCGCTAGCGACCTGGTTGTGAGTGTGCTTCGAGACATTCGACGACTTCGTCGTCCGTGGTCGGTGAGAAGTCGGCGTAGAACTCGCCGACGGCACGGAAGGATCGGGGAGTGTCGACGCAGACCAGTTCGTCCGCATCGGTCCTGAGCCGATCTGCCCAGTCGGGAGGCGCGACCGGAACAGCCAGCACGATCCAGGTGGCACCTTGCGCTCTGGCGACCTGGCACGCAGCGCGTGCGGTCGAGCCGGTGGCGATGCCGTCGTCGACGATGATTGCGGTTCGACCGCTCAGTGGCCGGCGCGGTCGATAGCCTCGGAATCGACTGGCCCGGCGATCCAGCTCGATGCGTTCCCGCGACTCCACCTCGGCGACCTCTGCTGACGAGACGTGAGCCAGCCGGACGATGTCGTCGTTGATGACCCGTGCCCCTCCCTCGCCGATGGCGCCCATGGCCAGCTCTGGCTGGATCGGCACCCCCAGCTTGCGCACCACGATCACGTCGAGCGGAGCGTCGAGGGCGCGGGCGACCTCGAGTGCCACTGGCACACCACCACGGGGGAGCCCGAGCACCACCACGGGCTCTCCTCGATGATGCGCCAACTTCGCGGCCAGCCGCCGACCGGCATCAACGCGGTTGGCGAACACGGCACGCCCGGTCGCTCAGTGATGGTCGCTGGTTGCTGACGCCACGAGAGAACCTGCTGGAAGATCGAACCAGCGCAGGTGCTCGAACGCTTCGGACAAGGCACCGGGTTGCGGGTCGGTCTGGGCCCAGACCGGAGCAGCGGCCATGATCGCTTTGGCGGCTTCGAGATATCCGGTGAGGGCGCTCTCGGGAGCGCGGACGCACTCGACCGACGGCCGCAGCAACTCGCCTGTGACCGGATCGTAGGAAAGCTGCGAGAGTCGCAGCGGGGGCTCGACAGCGCCCTCGTGGTGATGCCACAGCCCTGACTCAGGATTGAAGCGGTAGTCGGGGAGCAGCTTCCATCCGTGTTCGGCGACCAGGTCGACGGCATCGACCAGATACTGGAACACGGTCTCGGAGATGAAGTAGTTGAAACTCATCCGGGTCCAGCCGGGTTTGATCCCCTCGCACCCCAGCGTGATCTCGTGTTCGAACTCGTGCGATCGCTCGATGTCGATGCCGAGCAGGCGGTGGCCGTACGGGCCGGCGCACGAGCAACCGCCGCGCGATTGAATCCCGAACAGGTCGCTGAGCAGCGCGACGACGAAGTTGTGATGCAGGAATCGACCGTCGGGTCGTTTCACCAGGAAGGAGAGGATCGAGAGCCGGTCGGCATGCGTGTTGCCGAGCACCTGGATGGCCGGATTGGCCGACCATGCCGCCACCGCCCGGTGCCAGTAGGACTCCTCGTGCTCCTTGATCGTGGCGACACCAACGGCTTGCTTCAGTTGGAACACCATCCCGGCACGGATCGATTCGATGATCGCCGGCGTGCCGCCCTCCTCCCGGTGCACGGGGTCGTCGATGTACCGGTGGTCGGTGGGGTTGACGTAGGCGACGGTCCCGCCCCCGACCACGTCCGGCACGCGGTTGTGCAACAGCGAGCGTTTGACCACCAGCACACCCGGGGTTCCGGGCCCGCCGACGAACTTGTGCGGGCTGATGAACACGGCGTCTTTCTGCGCCAGCGGGTGCTCGGCACACTGCGGGTACATCTCGATGTCGACGTATGGCGCAGCGCAGGCGAAGTCCCAGAACGAAAGCGCCCCGTGACGATGCAGCAGATCGGCGATTGCACAGGTGTTCGACACGATCCCAGTGACGTTCGAAGCGGCGGAGAACGATCCGATCTTCATCGACCGGTCGGCGTGAGCGATCAGCTCCTTCTCCAAACTGGCCAGATCGATATGACCGTCGGCGTCTTCGGGGATCGTGATGACGTCGGCGATCGACTCGCGCCACGGGAGCTCGTTCGAGTGATGTTCGAACGGTCCGACGAAGACGACCGGGCGGTCGACGAGCGGGATGAGCTGGGAGAGGTGGTAGCGATCTTCGAGGTCGGCCGGCAACCGCAGGTTCATGATCCCGATCAACTTGTCGACCGCGCCAGTCGCGCCCGAGCCACAGAAGATGACGCAGTCGCTGTCGTCGCCACCCACCGCGTCGCGGATGATGCGACGGGCATCCTCTCGCAGGCGAGTGGTCTGCAGACCGGTTCCGGACGATTCGGTGTGGGTGTTCGCGTAGCGGGGAAGCACCTCGTCGCGGATGAAGTCCTCGATGAAGCTCAGGGCGCGTCCCGACGCCGTGTAGTCGGCGTACGTGATGCGGTGTGGGCCGTACGGCCCATCCATCACCTGGTCGTCGCCGATGACCGACTCGCGGATCTTGCGCAGCAACGGGGTTTCAACCGGAACGGTCACGCAGCTCAAGCTATCTTGCCCGCTTGCGTTGTCCGGACCGGTTGGGCCTCAGGCGCTGCCGTCTTCGGCATACAGCACGTCGACATCTCCGTGCACGGCTGGAATGTCGATGTCAGTTCCTGGGCCGGGCAATCAGATCTGCGGTCGGTCGACCTCGCCGCGGCTCAACAGTTCGTTGGTCACACTCCACCCGATCGACAGAGCCGCTTCCGAGCTCGACAATGCGTCGACGAAGTCGCGTCCGTCGATCGTGACCATCCTCGTGGCGCGTGTGGCGACGACGGTGGCAGTGCGGGCGGTGTCGCGGATGAGCGCGATCTCGCCGAACTGGTCTCCGGCTCCGAGCGTGCCGAGGTTCCGCCCACCTCGCGATACCTCGACCTCACCGTCGGCGATCACATAGAAGAGATCGCCGGGATCACCCTCCACCACGATCGTTTCTCCGGCCGACTTCTCGGCGATCGTCGATCGGGCGGCCAACTTCTCGAGCGTCGTCGGTGGGAGCGGTGAGAGCAGGGGTGTGCCGGTGAGCAGCGCGAGAACTTCCGGTAGCGGCTCGGAGTGGTCGTCGATGGAACGGAACTTCGGCAGCAGACCGAGCGCGAGCGCGGGCAGGATCGAGCCGACGACGATCAACACGGTTCGCAGCCCGAGCGCCGAGATCAAGGCTGGTGCGGCTACGGACCCGAGGCCGCCCATGGCGATGCCGAACGTGTAGAGGACGCCGAACACACGCCCAAGGGTGCGGTCGATGCCGAGGCGTTGGATCAGCGTGAACCCGGAAACGTCGAGCACGGCGTTGCCGAGCCCGATGGTCACGAGCGCCGCAACGGCGACGGCGGTGTTGGGGACCATGCCGATCACGGCGATGGGCAATCCCCACAGCACGAGCGCGAGGGTCAAAGGTTTGCCGAGGCGTCGCTGACCTGTCAGCGTCACGGCGTAGCCCGCTCCCGCGATTCCGCCGATGCCCATCGCCGCTGCGAGCCATCCCACACCACTACCGCCGGTGTGGATCAGGTCGAACGACACCGAGACGAGGAGCACGCCGAGCAGGCCGCGCACGAAGATCTGGGCGACGAAGCAGCCGACGATGATCGCCAGGTCGATGTTGTCGCGCAACTCGACAAGGCCACCCATCAGCGCATCTCTTGGACGATCACGGCTGCGGCGCATCGCCTTGGATGGATCGACTCCGACATTGATCCCGGCGACCGCGCCCAGTCCGCCGAGCGCGGCGAGCGCGGAAGCTGCAACAACGTACGACGGCGCCACGCTCAAGAGCAGGAACGCGGCGAGCGCCGGGCCGAGAAACGTGACCACGCCTTCGAGTGTTCCTGCGGTGACGTTCATCGCCACCAGCTCTGCCGGCGAACGAGCCACGAGCGGTGCGAGTGCCAGGTGAGCCGGCCGGTACGGCGTGCCGGCCACGCTGTTGAGCGCGATGAGGACGTACACGACGGCCGCAGGCGCATCGGACGCGAGCGCGGAAACGATGGCCGCCTGCGCGACCGTCATCACCAGGAACACGATCGAAACTACGCGACGTCGCGAGAAGCGATCGGCTGCCCAGGCGCCGAAGGGCAAGGCGATGGCACCTGGAAGCAGGCGCATCAAACCAACGAGGCCCACCGCCGACGTGCCGCCATGTCGAAACGCCCATACGGAGAGCCCGACCATCGAGATCCCGTCGACGAGGAAGTACGCAGCCCAGCCGAGTTGCAGTCGGCGGAGATCGTGGGAGCGCATGACGTCCACGACAGCCTCGACCCGACGTCCCAGTGCCCCCTTGGCCTGCCCCACGGGCGCTCATCCTAGGTAGCCGCCTTCAGCCCGCTCGCCGTCGCCAAACGTCGTCGGAGGAGCTCCTTCGCTCTCCCAACGGGTCGACGACGACCGATCACGACTCAGAGGCGTCGCAGCAACAGCAGCGCCGTGTCGTCGCGGTCGCCGTCGGGGCGGCGGGCATCGAGAGCGTCGCGCACGCCCCGACCGATCTCTTCGAGCGTTCCAGTCCGGAGCCCGACGATGAGCTCGATGAGTTCGGCGCGACGTAGTGCCTCACCGCGCGGCGCGTCGGTGACGCCGTCGGTGTGGAAGACGACCAGATCACCGGGCGCGATCGAGATCGAGTCGACCTCGACGATCGGGGACATGACACCGAGCAACGTGCCGTACTCGCCGAGATCGCGCACCTCACCGTCGGCACTTATTCGAAGACCGCGGTCGTGTCCGGCGAGCACGACGCGCAGCGTCGCATCGTCGGCGAAGTCGAGGACGGCGTACGCCATCGTGATGTACGGCGCGTCGTCCTGGGCGACGATCGCGTCGTGGACCCATTGGATGATCCTGGCCTCGTCACGGATGTGCGTGGCCGCCGCTCGCAGAGAATGCCGCGCGGTTCCGGTGACGGCTGCGGCCGCGGCACCCTTGCCGCAGACATCGCCGATCACCAGCCCCCAACGCCGGTCGTCGATCGGGAACACGTCGTAGAAATCGCCTCCCACCTCCATGTCCGACAGGGCGGGCCAGTACTCCACGTGCAGCTCGAAGCCTTCGATCTCGGGAAGGGTGCGGGGGAGCAGGCTGGCCTGCAGTGTTCGAGCGATCGCCCGTTGACCCTGCTCGATCGCCAAGAGCTCTTGCAACGAGCGCGCCGCGGCGGCCGTAGCTCGTGCCCGTCCGATCGCCGCCGCGGCTTGGTCAGCGATCAACTCCACGAATCCGCGATCGGCATCGTTGAATCGGCGAGCGACGTCGAACGTCCAGAACGCGGCACCGACCGTGCTTGCCCCGTGAGCGAGTCGCACCGCGGCGAGCGATCGTTCGGCCGAGCCGTCGACTGCGCCGACCGACGGATACTTCGACAACACGTCGTCGAGGCTCTCCAACCAGATCGACGGGAGCTTTCCTGACATCACGTCGCCGAGCGGCGTGCCGGTCTCGGTCGACACCGATCGCCATCGCTCGATGCGGTCGGCTGGATGACCGAAGTGCGCAACCAGCTGCAACACGCCCCCTTCGAGGAGGTACGCCATGCCGGAGCGTGCTCCGAGCTCGTCGCCACCACGTCGAATCAGGATTTCGGCGATGTCGTCGGCTTCCTGGGCTTCGGCGAACAGAGCACCGATGGCACCGGCGGTGCGCAAGCGGGCGGCGACACGACGTTGCAGCTCGGCGGATTGAAGGTTGTCGATCGTTCGACCGGTGAGCTGGGCGACGATGCGCAGGAGGTCCTGGTCCTCGGCGGAGAACTGCCGTTCCGACGATCTCATTGCGACGGCGAGGGCGCCGATGATCGCAGTGCCCGACGGCATCGGCGCAATGACGGCCGAGCGCAGGCCGAGCCCCCGGGCGCTGGTGGGTTCATCCGCCGGGCCGAACAGACGATCCTGCGGATCGTTGTCGGCGTCGATGACCAGGAACTCGCCGGCGACGGCCCTCCGCAACGGATGATCATCGGCAGGTGGAACCCGCGTGCGCAGGCGCGAGGTCATCTCGCCGGGGCCGGAGGCGATGCGCCAGATCTCGCCGTCCTGACTCTGCAGGGCGATCTCGCAGCCATCCGCGACGGCCGGGCACAGGACGCGGATCAAGGCTTCGGCGACCTCGGTGACGTCGTTCGCGGCTGCCAGGGCCGTCGCCGCGCGAGCGAGCACGTCCGAGCGCACCTGATCGCTTGCCGGCTCCGTCATCGTGGGCTTTCCTTGACCGTCCTATCTGACTTCGGCTCTGTTGCCATGGCGCGAACCGTGCTCACCTTAGATGCGGGTTACCGGCCTCAGGTCACGCAGCGATCGCGCGTCGTTGTCGACGAACTCGGGTCGATGTGTGCGAACCTACGTTGGCATGGCGACCGACAGTGGTGACGCTCGACTGCTGCTTCAAGTGGCCCCTGACGCGTATGTTGCCGAACGAACGCGCCTGGTGAAACAGGCGCGTGCCGAGGGCGACCGGACGAGCGCGGCCTTCTACCAGTCCCTCAAGCACCCCAACCTTTCGCTGTGGGCTGTGCTGGCGGCCGCCGGCGACGCCGAGGCGGTGCGCAGCGTCGTCAGCGCGACGGAGGCGCTCGGCCGGATCCAAGCGACAGGACGTGATCCCACAGCTGTGACGGCGGCGACGAAGCATCGCCGAAAGATTCTCGAGGCGTTGGTCGACCGCGCCGTCGAGCGCGTTGGCCCGATGGGAGCGCGGCGCCGAGGCTCGACGTGCAGAGATCCGCGGCATCGTCGACCTGCTCTCGCGTCACGCCGACGTCGTCGACGACTGGATCGACGCGACGTTGCGTGACCTTCCCGGTGACGCATGGGGGTTCGGAGCGTTCGCCGACATGGAGGTGACGGCTGGGAGCGAATCCGAAGCTCCACGGGTGAAGAAGACCAAGCCGCGAGTGGACGCCGGCCGGACGGCGATCGCCGAGCCCGAGGCGCCGGCGCCGCCGACACGCGCCGAACGAGCAGAGCACACGAAGCGAGCGCGCCAAGATGTCGCCGCCGCCAGACGAGACTTGGCGGCAGCCGAACGACGGGTCGACTCGGCGAGAAAGGCCGTGCGCGAGGCGGAAAAGGAGATGCGCCTCGCCGAGGGTGGTCACGTCAAGGCCGAGAAGCGGCTGCACAAGGCCGAGGCCGACCTCGCTGCTCTGACCACCCAGCTGGGGGAGTGACGCGCACGCAAATTGGCCTCCCTTGGGCGCGAATGTGGAAGCTCGCCTTCCGAAATCGCGCTCACTGGACCTGCTTGGGCGCGAAACCGGAAGTCACCTTTCCAAATTCGCGCCCATGCGAGTCGATGCGAGTCGATCGCGCGGCGACCGATCGGCGATCGGCGATCACCGATCCGGCGGTCTGCATCGTGGGTTGTAACCCGAAGGGGCGTCGGAGACCCAGGCAGAGGTTGATGAGCAGCACTAGATCCGCTCGATCGGCAGACCGAAGCGGGCCTGTGCGACGGTGCGTGATCGGAAGTCGAACTGATGTGTCGTGTTCGACCGGAACGCGCAGAGATCGCGCCAGTAGCGCTGCATGCGCCGGCCGTCGAGCGCCGACCCGGAACCAGCGGTTCGGAACAGCAACTCGCCCGCTTCCCACGACAGCCGGGCGGCGGTCTGCACCATCCCGTAGACGCGCCAGTGATCTTCTGTCGAGACCTGACGACCGGTCTCCATCGCCCGTGTCGCGTTCTGCATGTACAGCTCGCCGGAACGCATCATGATGGCGTGAGCGGCATCGACCCATCCGAGTGCCATGCCGTAGACGCGCTGGAAGTCGGGGTCGGCGCAGCGCTTTGTTGTGCTGTTCGCGCTCATCGAGTTGGTCACGGTGGTGCGGAGCAACTCCTCGTACTCATCGAGCATCCCTCGCGCCGCACCGACCTGCACCACGGCCAGTTCCGAGATGGCGAAGGCCATGAACCCGCCGGTGTACATGGGGTTGTCGTGGATGGCCGCGCCGGGCAGCAACTCGGTGGTCAATGGCCATTCACCCCAAAGCTGAGCAGCGCCAGCCGTGTGATGATCCGGGACCAAGGCATCCTCGATCACGACACTGTTCGATCCGGACCCCTTCAGACCGATCAGTTCACCCCAGTCGTCGAGCACCTCGTAGCTGTCGCGGGGAACAACCACCAACAACCCGGCAGGATCCGACCCTTCGACATCGGCGAGGCCCATGAAGTGAGTCGAATAGGGCACACCGGATGCATAGCGCCACTTGCCGCTCACCCGATAGCCACCGTCGACGTGGCGAGCGGGCCGGGCTCCCGGAAAGTTGCCGACGCTCAACGGCGCAACGAAGTGCCCATCGGGGCCCAGGATCTCGGCCTGTGCCTCTTCGCTGAAGCACGAGCCGATCTGCAGCGCGTGGCCTGCGCCGAGGCACAGCATCCAACCCGTCGACGGACAGCCACGGGCGATCTCGATGATCGTTCGGTAGAAGGTGCGCGGATCGAACTCGTACCCCCCGAACTTGCGCGGTTGGAGAATTCGGTAGAAGCCGGCTTCGGTGAACGTGTCGTGCATGTCCTTCGAGTAGCGGCTGTTCTCCTCCGTCTGCGCTTGGTCGTCGCGCAGACGCGAACGGAGCGCGACGGCTCGTGCCACCAACTGGTCGGGCGTGAGGTCTGGATCCGGCACGTCGAAGCTCATCGCGTCACGTTAGGCAGACTGCCGCGTCGTGTCCGTGGTCGGCGACGGGCAACCGTTAGCGTTGACAATCGTGTCCGTGTCCCACCGCTTCGTCGCGGTGATCGTTGCCGAACCGATGCCCTCGCGGAGGACTGCTTGAGCGGCGACTTCGTGATCCGGCGCGCGGTTGCCGCGCCTGGCCTCGTTGCAGCGTTGGCGGCAGTGCTCATCGACTGCACCGAGGGCGGGGCCTCCGTGGGGTTCATGCTGCCTCTCGGCCGGGATCGCGCCGAGGCGTACTGGGCGAGCGCGGTGCAAAGCGCGACGCGCGGTGAGCGGATCCTTCTAGTGGCCGACGATCTCGACGACGGCGAAGTAGTTGGCACCGTCCAGGTCGTTCTCGCGGCGCCCGAGAACCAGCCGCACCGCGCCGAGGTTTCCAAGATGCTCGTGCACCGTCGCGCCCGTCGGCGCGGGGTAGGGGACGCACTGATGCAGGCTGCCGAGGCGGCGGCGCTCGACGCCGGCAAGGACCTGCTGGTTCTCGACACCGCCAGTGCCGAGGCCGAGCGCCTCTACGAACGTCGCGGCTGGCACCGAGTTGGCGCGATACCCGGGTATGCGCTGTGGCCGGACGGCGGCCTCGTCGACACGACGATCTTCTACAAGTGGCTCACCGGTCCGGTCGCTGCCGACCCCGTCGGCCCACAGCTCCCCTGAGGCCCACGCAACCGAAACACCCGATGCAATCGGTGCAGTCGATGCATGCCACACAGGCGATGCAGCGCCGGCAGCGCAAGCAGGCGATCGTCGCCACGCAACCGCGAATGCCAGCGCTCATGATGGTGAGAACACTGCCGGCTACCCCGACACTGCCAGCTGTCGCCACACTGCCCGCCACCAGGACGCTGCCGGCGGTGGCGGCACTGCCGGCGACCGCGACGCTTCCGGCGGTTGCCACGCTGCCGGCGACTGCGACGCTCCCCGCAGTTGTCGAACTGCCCGCCACCGCAACACTGCCTGCGGTCGCCGCGCTGCCGGCGACCGCAGTACTGCCGAACGTCCGGGTACCGACGTGGGCGTCGCGACGAGCTCTCGATCGCTTCTTCACGAGGCGAGTTTCGCGCGGCGCGACACCTCTCTTGCATCACTGGCGAGCGCGATGCACGCAATCGGAGGTGACGCGGTGGAGCTCTCTTCGTGGTCTAGGGCATGATCAAGTGCATGTCGCCGAACTCGTGCCAGAGGTAGCCCTCTTGCAAGCTGGCTTCGTACGACGCCTCCAGCAGTGGCCGCCCGGCGACGGCTTCGAGCATCATGAGATGTGAGGCCTCCGGCTCGTGCCATCCGGTGAGAAGACCGTCGACCACCCGCACGCCTCGCTCGGCAGTGACCACGAGATCCGTCCACCCGTCCAGCGGCTTCACGACGCCGGCGCCGTCACCCGCCGACTCGAGCGCTCGAACCACGGTGGTGCCGACAGCGATGACGCGTCCACCCTCGCGGTGGGTTTCGTTCACCCGGTTGGCGGTGGTCAGTGGAACACGGAGGCGTTCCGGGTAGGGCAATTCGGTCGCTTCGAGCGAGGCGACCCCAGTGTGCAGCACCAGTGGAGACACCCCGACCCCTTTGGCTACGAGGCGAGTGATCACCTCTGGTGTGAACGGTCGACCCGCGCTGGGCATCTCCGCGCTGCCCGGTTCGGTGGCATACACGTTCTGGTACGTGGCCAGCGGCCATGGCCGCTCGACGTATCCATAGCGGATCGGTTGGCCGTGAACCGCGAGCCACGTGAACACGGGTTGCGGCAATTGCAGCTGGGCAACCCATAGGCGGCTGCTGGTGAGGTACGGGGCGTCGAGTGCGATCGAAGCGTCCGTGCCCACCGCCATCCGCAGCGGTACCGGGCCATTCCAACGTCGGGTGGCGCGGCCATCGATCTGCCGCGGTTCGACCACCCATCGCCCGTCGTCGAGACGGGTGGACAGGTGCACGACGAGCTCTGTTCCGTCGTCGCCGCACGCTGTCACCGCCGCCGGCATCACTGCCGAGGTGTTGATGACGACGAGGTCGCCGGCTCGGAGAAACGTGGGGATGGTGGCGAACGTCGTGTGAACCAAGCGCCCGCTCTCACGTTCGGCGACCAACATCCGTACCGCATCACGGGTGAGGCCACGTGCCTCGGGTGGCTCGGCGGCTTCGAGGCGAGGTGGAAGCTCGAAGGACAGTCGTCGGTCCGGTGCCTGTGTTGCCGCGGTCGACGACGGCGCCGCGCTCACGGTTCCGCTGCCATGAGGTCAGCGGCCCGGAACCTGCCGCTCGGTGGGGCCTCGCGCAGCAACCGGCGCAATGCCGGCACGACCGTTTCCGGAAGTGGGCGGTCGGAGATGTCCTCTCCGGGGAAGGCCGCCTGGTGCATTGCTGTGCGCATGTCGCCTGGATCGAACCAGTAGACGTGGACATCCGGCTCCTCTGCGGCGAGCACGTTCGACAACTGCTCGAGTGCGGCCTTCGATGAGCCGTAGCCACCCCAGCCGGGGTAGCCCTCCACCCCGGCGTCGGAGGTGATGTCGACGACAACGCCGTGGTGGTCGCGGAGGAACGGCAGTGTCGCCTGCACGAGTGCGAGTGGGGCGACCACGTTGACATCCAGGACCCGTTCGAACTCCGCGAGTGGATAGTCGGCCAGGGTCGGCAACGGCGACGGCCCGAGGACGCTGGCGTTGTTGACGAGCAGGTCGAGCCCGCCCAATTCGGCGACGGCTTCGACGAGGGCGGCGCGGTGTCGCCAGTCGGCGACATCACCCACGATGGCTCGCACCACTCCGCCTCCTGGCGCACCGCGCAACCTGCGCGCCGCGTCGTCCAGTGCGGACCGGTCGCGGCCGTCGATCACGACGTTCCACCCTTCATCGACGAGGTTCGTGGCCAGGGCCAGACCGAACCCCCGTGAACCCCCGGTGATCAATGCTGTCTGCATGATGATCCTTTCCACGGCGCCGCTCGTGTCGGGCGGCTCGTTACGGACCATTAAAGCAAGTGATTACTTTGTTTATTCCTGGGTCGGTGGAATTTCTTCGGTGCGCGCCTTCCACGACAGCAGCCTCCCCGCGCCACCGACCATCCGCGACCCATCCATGACCCGAAGCGATATCGGCTCGACGCGCAGGATCCCGAAGGCGGGCGACAAGGGCGACTTCCAAGCGGGAACGATCGCAGGGTCGTAGCCGACGGGAGCATCAGCGTCGGCGAACCGGTTCCATCCGGCTTGTCGTTGATCGTCGGAGTGCTCCCACGTCGTCGCGCACAGCGCTGAACACGTGTCGTGATCGGGATGCCAGTAGTTGAGCGACATACGTGGCACGCGGGCGAGGTGCTTCGCCTTCGTCGACAGCGGCGAGGTTGCGATCCAACCCGTCAGCGTCGAGTCGTCCCATTGCCAGATGGGGTGGAGTATCCGCGTCGACGGTTCTCCCGCGGTGTCGACCGTCGCAGCTGTCGCCCAAACGATGCGGTGCGCCATCTCGACGAATGCAGGTGCGACCATTCCCAGACTGTCGGACATCGGCCGAGACTATCCCAGGTGGTCGAGCTCCCTGGTTCCTACCGAGACGTTTGAATTCGGCTGACAACGGGCAATGCCATCGGTGGCCCCGGATCTTCCGGGCCAGCTCGAAAGGGAGTTGCAGTCAATGCTTGGGTTCATCGTGTATCTCATCGTTATCGGTCTCATCGCCGGATTCATCGCCAGGGCGCTGGTGCCGGGCAGAGACCCGATGTCGGTCGGCGGAACGATCCTGCTCGGTATCGCCGGCTCGTTCGTCGGCGGCTTTCTCGGCTACGTGCTCACCCACCATGACGCAGAAGCCGGAGCATTCCAGGCCTCCGGTGTCATCGGATCCATCATCGGGGCCGTGATCGTCTTGCTCGTGTATCGCTCCGCCAATCGCCGGCACCATCACCTGCTCTGAGTCGATCCTCATGCCCGTGCTGCCGGTGATCGGCTGGTTGATCTGTGCGCTCCTGGCAGCAGTAGTCGTCGCTCATCAACTTCAGATCTGGTTCGCGGGGGACGAAGGCCCGATGGTCGCGGTCGCCTACGACCTACTTCCGCTGGCTCTGTTCGCCGCGCCGGTCGTCGCCATCGCGTCGCTCGTCGCCGGTCATTACCTTCTCGCGATGGCGGCGACGGTCTTGACCGTTTACCAACTCGTTCTGGTCGTGCCACGCATGATCGCGAACCGGATCCCGGTGTGGGCGCGCCACGCTCCTCGCTTTCGGCTGGCGATGGCGAACGTGTACGTCGACAACCCCACACCAGAAGATGCGGCCCACCAACTCGTCGGCTGCGGCGCCGACCTGATCGTCATTGCCGAGGCGACGCCGGCGTTCATGGCCACCTTCGATGCGGCGGGAGGCAAGGAGTCGCATCCCCATCGAGTACTCGATCCGACCGACACGAGCGACTACGCCGTGGCGATTGCATCGCGCCTGCCGCTCGAAGCGGCCTCGAAGATGCGTCGTATCGGTCCACTCAACCTTGCTGTTGCCGAGATCAAGGTCGATGGCGTGCTCACGACGATTGCCGCGTTGAACCCCGAAGCGCCGTTCGATTCCGGTGGCTACGAAGAGTGGAGAGCGCAGATCGAGGCGTTGGAATCGTTCATCCCCGAGGTCGTTGGCCCGCTGGTCGTGGTCGGCGACTTGAACACGACCCGCTTTCGACCGGAGTTCCAAGAACTGCTCGACAGCGGTCTCACCGATTGCATCGATGCTCTCGGGCAGGCTTGGAAGCCGTCGTTCTCGTTGCGCTCGGTGCTTCCTCTCGGCGCATGGACTCTGGTCATGCGCCTCGACCATGCACTCGCCAACGATGGCGTACGGCCACTGCGGGTTCGCAACCTCGAGGCTCGGGGCAGCGACCACCTGCCGTTCCTGATCACCCTTGCAGTTCGCTACGGTCGGCCGGGATGGACGACGACGAGTTCCTCCGCGCAGTTGCCGAACGAGCTATCGCCTACCGGGCCGGTCTGAGCACTGCAAAGGTCACGCCTACCGCCTCGCCCGCCGACCTCCGCACGGCACTTGGTGGTCCGGCGCCGCAGCAGACCACCGATCCGGCAACGGTGATCGATCGGATGGCCGACATCGTCGAAGCGGGTGGCCTCATGGGCATGGATTCGGGTCGTTTCTTCGGCTTCGTGATCGGTGGGTCGGTGCCGGCGGCACTTGCTGCTGATTGGCTCGTGACGGCCTGGGACCAGAACACCGGCTTGTTCGCGCCGAGCCCGGCGACCTCCGTGATCGAAGAGATCGCCGGCCGGTGGACGATCGATCTTCTCGGCCTGCCCACGGAGTCGTCGTTCGCATTCGTCACCGGTGGGCAGATGGCCAACACCACAGCGCTTGCGGCAGCACGTCACCATGTGCTCGCCACGGCCGGCTGGGACGTCGAGGCGGATGGGTTGACCGGCTCGCCGGTCATTCGACTCGTGGTCGGCGAGGAAGTTCACGCGACAGTTCCCCGCGCTTTTCGGTTCCTGGGTCTGGGCAGCCGATCGATCGAGCGCGTCGACGTCGATGCCAACGGCGCGATGTTGCCGTCGGATCTGGAACGATTGCTGGCTCGAGACAGCGGACGGCCGACCATCGTGTGCTGCCAGGCCGGCAACATCAACACCGGTGCGCTCGACCCGATTGGTCAACTTGCCGCAATCGCCCACGCGCACGGGGCGTGGCTGCACGTCGACGGGGCGATCGGCTTGTGGGCGGCGGCGAGCCGCAAGGAGACCCGGCTCATCGGGCTCGAAGAAGCCGACTCGTGGTCAACCGACGCCCACAAGTGGCTCAATGTCCCCTACGACTGCGGCATCGTCATCTGCCGTCATCCCGAGTCTCACCGCGCGGCGATGACCGTGACCGCTTCGTATCTCGTGCAGGCGGCTCCGGGCACGGATCGCGATCCTGTCGATTGGAACCCTGAGTTCTCCCGTCGGGCACGAGGAGTCCCGGTGTTTGCCGCCCTTTCATCGCTCGGTCGCGAGGGCATCGAAGCAATCGTCGAGCGGTCCTGCCGCGCACGCCCGGCGATTCGCCGAGTTGCTCGGCGCCGAGCCTGGCGTCGTCGTGCTCAACGAGGTGGTGCTCAACCAAGTCCTCGTCCGGTTCCTCGCCGCTTCCGGTCGCGACGAAGACCACGACGCGCGCACGCGGGAGGTGATCGCCCGTGTGCAGGCGGACGGTACCTGTTGGCTGGGCGGCTCGACGTGGCGGAACATGGCGGTGATGCGCATCTCCGTCAGCAACCACGCAACGACCGACGCCGATGTCACGGCGTCTGTCGCAGCGATCATCGCAGCAGCGGCGCTCTCGTCGTAGTCTCGCCTCGATGCGACTGTCGTGTGGCAACAGTGCGTTTCCGTTGCTGTCGGTCGAACAATCGATTCGTCTCGCGGGACTGCTCGAGTTCGACGGCTTCGACGTGGTGCTGAACGGCAACAGCGCCGGTCTCACGCCCGAAGTCGTGTTGCACGACCTCAGCGCATGGTCGGCCGAGGTCAGTGAGCTCTTCGACGCGAATGGCTTGGAAGCATCCGATGTCTTCTGCGTGCCGTGGACCGACTTCACGACGATGGCGCCCAACCATCCGGACGCCGCGGAGCGGACCCGCGGCCGTGAACTGTTCCGGGCGATGCTCGACCTCGCGTCGGCCGTAGGAGCGCCCGGCGTCACGATGCTGCCCGGCGTCGACTGGCCGAACGAGGATCATCAACGATCACTCGCCCGAGCGGCAGACGAGTTGCAGGCGCGGGCAACCGAAGCCCGTCAGCGCGGGCTCGGGTTCTCCGTCGAGGCCCACGTCGGTTCGGTGTGCCACGACCCCGCCGACGTGCTGGCACTGTGTGACCTCGCTCCCGAGCTGCGGTTGACGCTCGACTACACGCACTTCGTCTCACAAGGTGTTGCGGAGCACGAGATCGAGCCGCTCGCACCGCTGGCTCGCCACGTGCAAACACGTGGTGTTGCCAATGATCGATTGCAGGCTCCGTTGAAGGACACGTCTTTCGACTTCGAGCGCATGGTCGACGTCCTGCACGCTGCGGGCTACGACGGGTACATCACCATCGAGTACATCTGGGTCGCTTGGAAGCGGCTGAACGAGGTCGACGTGTTGTCGGAGACAGTCATGCTCCGGGATCGCCTGCGAGCCAAGTTCCGCAACGAGGAGTGGAGCTATCCCGGACCCTCGGGGATCACCGAAGGCTGAGTTCGTCGACGCGACCTTCAGCCGTTGCGTCTGTGAGCTGGCGCCCCTATACGGGGCCTCAGCCGTCAAACGCTTGGTTCAGCCGCAAGTTCGTCAGTCGCGGTACGGAGGCTTGCCGGCGTCGATGGTGATCTTGCGCCGGGCGAACTTCCAGCGGCCGTCCTCGCGTTTCAAGAGGTCGTCGTAGTGGCCGACCATGCGCAGCTCGGGGGGCTGGCCCTCGATCGACTGCACGTACGAGAATCGCGACATCGACGTGGCACTGTCGCCATCGACCTCGATGAGTGGGTTGGCGTAGACGTGGAATCCGGCGTTGATGGGCCCGAGCACGTTGCCCAGCATGGCCCGGATGTTCTCCGGTCCCGAGGCCGATCCGAGCGGCGCATCGAGCACGCCGTCTTCCGTGAACAACGAGACGTAACCCTCGAAGTTCTTGGTGTCGAGGTACAGCCCATAGCGGACGAGAAGGTTGCGGATCTCCTCCGCCGAGCTCAGCTCGTCGTACATCTCCGGCGTGATGTCCATGCGCGTCTGCCCCCTCGGAAGGTGGCGTGTCCACCCACCGTCAACGGTCGCCAGTCTGACAGTCCCGGGCCACGTCTGCGGAAGCCGGACGTTCGCCGGCGGCTAACACCTGGCTTCCGGGTTGCGGCGGGCTGCCGTTAGGTTGCTGGCGCAGGCCGTGCACACGCGCGCCGAGAGGGGAACATGATGAAGCGCAGCACCGAGCGAATCCTGACGACGCACGTGGGGAGCCTGGCTCGGCCAGTGTCGCTGCTCGACATCATGAAGGAAAAGAGAACGGCAGGCCGTACGACACCGACGCCTATGCGCGGGAAGTGAAGGAGGCAGTGGCCGACCGGGTGCGGCAGCAGGTCGAGTGCGGAATCGACGTGGTCACCGATGGCGAGATGAGCAAGGTCATGTTCGTCGACTACGTGAAGGATCGCCTGGCCGGCTACGAGGAGGACCCCGCGCCGAAGAACTCTCCGAGCAGCTGGCAGGCGGAGATCGACATGTTTCCCGAGTACTACGCCGACTACATGAAGAAGTACTCGTCGACGGTGGCGAAACGAAAGACGATCGTGGCAACAGGCCCGATCTCGTACGTCGGCCAAGATCTTCTGAAGATCGACATCGACAACCTCAAGGCTGCGGTTGCCGGACTCGATGTCACCGAGATCTTCATGCCCTCCAACGGTCCGTCGGGCTTCGGGGAGAACCGCTACTACCCGAACCGCGAGGAGTACGTGCAGGCAGTGGCCGAGGCCATGCGCCAGGAGTACCTCGGGATCGTCGATGCCGGTTTCATCGTGCAGATCGACGACCCGTGGTTGATCGGGGCGCTGTCGGACCCGACCAAGCCCATCGAGGAGCGAGAGAAGGCGGCATCGGCCCACGTGGAGATCCTCAACCACGCGTTGCGCGGCATCCCGGCCGAGAAGATCCGTCACCACACGTGTTACGGACTGAACCATGGCCCGCGTCTCACCGACATCGACTTGAAAGACGCCATGAAGTTCGCGTTCCGGATCAACGCCGGTGCCTTCTCGTTCGAGGTGATGAACCCCCGTCACATGCACGAGTGGCGCCAGCTCGCAGAGATCGGCGTGCCCGACGGCGCCATCCTCATCCCCGGCTTGTTGGGACACGCCAACAACTACGTCGAACATCCGGAGCTGATCGCCGAGTACATCTGCAACTACGCGAGCATCGTCGGGCGGGAGAACGTGATCGCGGGCGCCGACTGCGGGTTTTCGTCGCGGGCGAGCTATGCACCGGAGGTGCACCCAACGGTCGTGTGGCCGAAGTTCAAAGCTCTGGCCGAGGGAGCACGACTCGCGTCTGCCAAGCTCTGGAAGTAATGCGCCGGACCCATCGCCGCGAGGACGACCCTCTGCTGAGAGGTCAGGGCACGTTCATCGATGGCCTGCGACTCGCCGGGCTCGACGGCGCCCTTCATGCAGTGTTCGTGCGGTCGATCGAGCCGCACGGCCGGCTCGTGTCGGTCGACATCTCTGTGGCGGCGGCGATGCCTGGCGTCGCTGCAGTGTTGACCGGCCAGGATCTCACCGACGTGTGGGTGCTGCCACCGCGACTCCCCATGGCCAACAAGTCGATGGTGCGCCCGATGATGGCGCAAGACGTGGTGCGGTTCGTCGGTGAACCGTTGGCCGTCGTGTTGGCGGAGTCGCCTGCCGAGGCCGCCGACGCGGCGGAGGCAGTGCTCGTCGAAACCGAGTTCCTGCCGCCGGTGATCGATCTCGACGACGCGGCTCGGGGTGAAGTGCTCGTACACGAAGCCGCCGGGAGCAACGTGTCGTTCGAGTGGTCGACGCCGTCGTTCGAAACCGATCCGTTCGCGGCCTGCGAGGTGGTCGACGAATTCACGATTCGGCATCCACGACTGCATGCAGCCCCGATCGAGCCACGCGCCGGAGCCGCAGTGTGGGGGCCTGACGGTCGCTGCACGGTGTGGGTCTGCTCGCAGCGTCCGGCCGGGGCGAAGTACGTCATCGAATGCGCGCTCGGCCTCGAACCCGGAACCGTGCGCGCCATCGCCCCCGATGTGGGCGGTGGCTTCGGGGCAAAGGGCGGCTACGGGTGCCAACCGGAGGATGTCGTACTGGCCTGGGCGGCGCGCCGTCTCGGCAGGCCGGTGCGTTGGGTGGAGACCCGCTCGGAGTCCATGCTTTCCATGGGGCACGGTCGGGCATCGACCCACCGCGTCCGCATCGGAGGCAGCCGCGATGGTCGAGTGCAGGCCTACGAGGTGGAAGCAGTTCAAGACAGCGGCGCCTACCCGGCAATGGGCACGTTCATCACCACCAACCTGCGCAACTCGGGCACGGGCGTGTACGACATCGCGACAGCACGAGTCAGTGGCCGCTCGGTGGTCACCAACACCTCCTCGACCATGGCGCTTCGTGGCGCCGGCCGGCCCGAGGCGGCCTGCGACATCGAGCGGGCGATCGATCGGTTTGCGGCGATCGTCGGGCTCGACCCCGTCGAGGTGCGCCGGCGCAATCTCGTGCCCGCCGACGCGTTCCCGTACAAGACTGCGGTCGGCTCGACGTACGACAGTGGCCGCTACGCCGAGGCGCTCGATCGGTGTGTGGAGGCGGCCGGCTACGACGCATTGCGCATCGAACAGGCCGAGCGACGGCGGCGCGGAACCACGTCGCGGCTTGGAGTCGGCACGAGTTGCACCGTCGAGATCACCGGTGGAGGCGAAGGCGAGCATTCGTCGGTCACCGTCGAAGCCGACGGCTCGGTGACCGTGGTGGTCGGCACGTCGCCTCACGGGCAGGCTCACGAGACCACGTTCGCTGCAATCGTGGCCGACGAGTTGGGCATTCCCGCCGACCGGATCCAGGTGTTGCACGGCGACACCGATGTAGCTCCACTCGGTGGCGGCACCATCGGCTCGCGGTCGGCGCAGCTCGGGGGCTCAGCCACGTTTGGTGCGGCACGCGATGTGGTCGAGCTGGCACGCGAGGCTGCGGCCGAGCTGCTCGAGGCTTCAGCCGCCGACATCGTGTTCGAGCGAACGACCGGCCGGTTCCACGTGGCCGGAACTCCGGCGCGCGACGTGGGCTGGACCGATCTCGGACCATTGTCGGCAGGCCACCGGTTCAAGCCGGAAGGGGGCGCCGGCACGTTCGCCTACGGCGCGTGTGTGGCGACGATCGAGCTCGACATCGAGACCGGGGCAGTGCGGGTGCGCTCACTGGTGTCAGTCGATGACGCCGGCACCTTGTTGCAACCGCAACTTGCTCAGGGCCAGGTGCACGGCGGTCTGGCAATGGCCGTAGCCGCGGCGCTCTACGAAGAGATGGTGTATGGCGACGACGGCGTGCCGCGCACGGCAAACCTCGCCGACTACGCGCTGGTGTCGGCCGCCGAGCTGCCCAGCTTCGAGACACACGAGATGGAGACGCCGTCGCCGTGGAACCCGCTCGGCGTGAAGGGCGTGGGTGAGTCGGGCACGGTGATGGCCACAGCCGCGCTGCAGAATGCAGTGCTCGACGCCCTGCGCGAGTTCGGCGTCGAGCATCTCGACCTGCCGTACACACCACAGCGCGTCTGGGGCGCCCTCCAGGAGCAGTCGCTGCTCATCAGTAGTGCGGGGGAGTGATCACCCACAAGACCTTCACCGGTTGATTGCCTAAGTTGGCGCAGCGATGTGCCTCGGTGCTGGCAAAGGCGAAGCTGTCACCCTTGTGCAGTTGGAGGTGGTTCCCGCCGATCCACAACTGCAGCGTGCCTTGGAGCACCAGCCCCGCCTCGTCGCCGTCGTGGGAGTAGAACTCGCTGTCGGCACCGGGGTGGAGCGTGCTGATCAGCATCTCCAGTGGCCCGGCGAGGTTCGGCGAGAGCAGCTCCTCGGTGATGCCCAGGCCCGTGAAGGTGAGGTTGCGGCGGTTGCCGGCGCGAACGATGGTGTCCCGCTCTTCCTCCGGGCCTCGCTCGCCGGGGGGGAAGAACCAGTTCATGTGCACGCCCAGTGCGACGGCAATCTCCTTCAACACGGCGATCGGCAAGCGCGAGACGTCGCGTTCGATCTGGCTGAGGTAGCTGACCGAGATCCCGACCGCAGAAGCAACATCCTGCAGTGTTCTGCCCTGTGCCCTGCGCAGCTCGCGGATGCGGCCGCCGATCAGCACCTGCGCGTCGTAACGATCGTCGCTCGACGACGATGTCGCCTCGCGGGCCGTGCTGAGTGCCCTGATCGCCACGTTGCTACCTATGCCCTCGACCCGGCCGGCGTCATGAACGCACTCGCAGGCTCTTCGGGTCGTACCACGGCTCGAGCGACGCTCGTGCCGGCACCCGCTCGCCGGCTACCTCGATCTCGTACATGCCACTCGTCACCCACTTGCGATCGGCCACGCAGCCCTCCGGCGCCGACACCCAACCCATTCCCAGCGACGCGTCGATCGTGTGCCCGAACGCCCCTGACGTGATGCTGCCGACGATGACGTCGTCGCGCCAGATCGGCTCGTTGTGGTACAGCAACTTGTCGTAGTCGGCGAGCGCGAACTGAACTACTCGCGTCTTCGACCCGGCCTTCTTCTCGGCGAGCAACGCGTCGCGGCCGATGAAGCCACCCGGCTTGTCCCAGCCCACCACGAAGCCGAGCCCGGCCTCCAGGGGTGTGATGTCGGGCGTGATGTCGTGGCCCCAGTGGCGGTAGCCCTTCTCCATCCGCAGCGAGTCGAGCGCGTGGTAACCAGCATGGCGGAGGCCGAACTCACCGCCGGCTGCGACGAGCACGTCGAACACTCCCGTCGAGAACTCCGTCGGGACGTACAGCTCCCAGCCGAGCTCGCCCACGTAGGTGACACGACTGGCGCGGACTCGCGCATAGCCGAGATCGATGAGGCGCGAGGTGCCGAAGGGAAAGCCCTCGTTCGAGAGATCGTCGCCCGACAACGACTGCAGCAGTGCCCGCGCGTTCGGGCCCATCACGCCGAGCACCGCATGGCTCGACGTGATGTCGGTGGCGACCACGCGTGCGCCGGGCGGGATGTGGTCGCGGAGATGTGTGAAGTCGCGGACTTGAGTTGCGGCTGCGGTGACGATGAGGTAGCGATCGGACGCCAGCCGGGTCACCGTCAGATCGGCTTCGATGCCACCCTGCGCATTGAGCCACTGGGTGTACACGATCTTGCCCACCGGCACGGCGACGTCGTTGGCGCAGATGTGGTTCAACACCGTCTCGGCGTCGGGTCCCTCGAGCTGGAACTTCCCGAACGACGACTGGTCGAAGATGCCGGCGGCGTTGCGCACTGCGTGGTGCTCGGCCGCGGCGTACGGGAACCAGTTCTGCTTGCCGTAGGTGTACTGGTATGCGGGCTCGACACCTTCCGGTGCGAACCAGTTCGTGCGTTCCCAGCCGGCGACCTCGCCGAAGCACGCGCCACAAGCAGCCAGGCGATCGTGCAGCGCCGAGCGGCGTACGCCCCGTGCAGTTTCGGGTTGGCGGAACGGCCAGTGCATCGCGTAGAGCAGCCCCAGCGCCTCCACCGTGCGATCGTGCAAGTAGGTGGGGTTGCGCTGGAACGGCATCACCCGGCGGATGTCGACGTCCCACAGGTCCATCGGCGGCATGGCCGTCGATGATCCAATCGGCGAGAACCTTGCCGGCTCCACCCGACGACTGGATCCCGATCGAGTTGAACCCGCACGCCACGAACAGGCCTTTGACATCGGGTGATTCGCCGAGCAGGTAACGGTCGTCGGGCGTGAACGATTCGGGACCGTTGAAGAACAAACGGATTCCCGCGGACCCCAGCACCGGCATGCGGTGGGTTGCGGCTTCCATCAAGCGGGGCGATGTGTTCCAGGTCGGCGGGAAGTGACTCGAAGCAGAACGACTCGGGAATGCCGCTGTCTCTTCCGGGTTTGGTCATGCCCCACGGCTTGCCGACCGGCTCGAACCAGCCGACCAGCAGCTTGCCGGCGTCCTCTTTGAAGTAACCGCAACCATCCGGGTCGCGCAGCACCGGCATGTCGGGCGAGATGCCGTCGATCCCATCGGTGACGATGTAGAAGTGCTCGGCTGCGTGCAGCGGCACGACCGCACCGACTTGATCACCCAGTTGCCGAGCCCACATGCCCGCGGCGTTGACGACCGCATCGGCGCGGATCTCACCGAGCTCGCGTCGACTCGACCCCGACGGCTCGACCGTCGCTCGGTCGACGATGCGCTCGACCTTGACGTTCTCGATGATGCGCACCCCGCGGGCTCGAGCGCCCTTGGCCAGTGCCTGAGTCGTGTCGATCGGGTTGGTGATGCCGTCGTTGGGAAGGTGAACGGCCCCCGACCAAGTCGTCGACGCGGGCCAGTGGAAGAAGATCCTGCACGTCGGCCGGGGAGATGATGTTGACCTCCAGCCCGAACACACGCGCCATCGAGGCCCCACGCTTCAGTTCCTCGAAGCGCTCCTCCGTCGGCGCCACACTGACCGAGCCACGGGCACGAAAGCCAGTCGCTTGACCCGTCTCGTGCTCCAAGCGTGGCGAACAGGTCGGTCGTGTACTGCGCCAATCGAGTGAGGTTGTGGGTGGCGCGGAGTTGACCGACCAGTCCGGCGGCGTGCCAGGTGGTGCCACAGGTCAGCTGCTTGCGTTCCAGCAGCACGACGTCGGTCTCGCCGCGCAGGGCAAGGTGGTAGGCAACGCTGCAGCCGATGATTCCGCCTCCGACGATGACGACCCGTGCGTGACTGGGTAGTTCGGTCATGTTGCGAAGGCCTCCTCCCTCTCTCGGAGTCTCTCAAACCCTGTGTAATTTCGGCTATCTTTACACAATCGATCACACGCGGACACTGGGGGTGAAGTGAGCGAGCAGGCAAGGATCGTGGTGATCGGCGGCGGTATCGCCGGCTGCAGCACGATCTACCACCTCGCGCACATGGGTTGCACCGACGTGCTGTTGTTGGAACGCGACGAGCTGACATCCGGTTCGACATGGCACGCGGCCGGCAACGTGCCGACGTTCAGCACGAGCTGGAGCCTGATGAAGATGCAGGCGTATTCGGCATCGCTCTACCGCCGGCTTGCGACCGACCACGACTTCCCGATCAGCTACCACGTGACCGGCTCGGTGCGGCTGGCACACAGCCACGAGCGCATGGCCGAGTTCCACCACGTCCGGGGCATGGCCAACGCTCAGGACATCGACTACGAAATGCTCGGCCCGGAGCAACTGGTCGAGCGTTACCCGTTGGCGGAAACGCACGATCTCGTCGGTGCTCTCTGGGACCCGCTCGACGGCGACATCGACCCGTCGCAGATCACGCAGGCGTTGGCGCGGAGAGCTCGGGCGATGGGTGTTCGGGTGCGCCGGTTCGAGCGCGTGACCGGGCTCGAGCAGCATGGCCATGGCGGCTGGACAGTGACGTCGCGCACGTCGGACGGCGAGCAACACAGCATCGATTGCGAGAGCGTGGTCAACGCGGCCGGGTACCGGGCGAGCGAAGTGATGGAGCTGATCGGGCGTCATCTGCCCGTGGCCCACATGTCGCATCAGTACTTCGTCACCGACGAGATCCCCGAGCTCGCGGCTCGCGACTTCCCGCTGCCGTTGCTGCGCGATCCCGACAGCAGCTACTACCTACGTCAAGAACGCAACAGCTTCATCCTCGGGCCGTACGAATGGAATGCGACCGCCATGTGGCGCGACGGCATACCCGATCTGTTCGCCAACATGTTGTGGAGTGACGACCTCGAACGCCTGGAGCCGCAGATCCTCGACGCCGGCGAACGTGTGCCCGTCCTGGCCGAAGCGGGCATCGCCCGCGTGGTGAACGGCCCGATCCCGTACACACCCGACGGCAATCCATATCTCGGCCCTGAACATGGCCTGCGCAACTTCTGGCACTGCAACACGTTCAGCTTCGGCATCGCCCAGGGCGGTGGTGCGGGCAAGGCGATTGCCGAGTGGATCATCGATGGTCGACCCGAGTTCGACATCTGGTCGGTCGACCGTCGCCGCTTCACGAGCTATGCCACCACCCAGTACACCGTCGACAGGGCGATCGAGGTGTACCAGAACGAGTATGCGATGGGCTTTCCGTTCGAGGAACGACCCGCCGGCCGTCCGTCGTACGTCTCGCCGCTCCACGCGACGCTCACCGCCAAGGGAGCTCACTTCGGCGCCCGCGGTGGTTGGGAGCGGCCCACCTGGTTCGATCCCGACGGGGTCGTCACCGATCACTCTCTGTCGTTCTACCGAACGAACGGCTGGCGCCCGGAGTTGGCCAAGGAGTGTGCCGCGGCGCGCAACGGCGTCGCCGTGCTCGATCTGCCCGGCTTCACGAAGTTCGAGATCAAGGGCCCGGGGGCCGGCGCGTACCTCGACCACCTGCTGTGCACCAAGCTGCCGCGCACCGGACGACTCACACTGTGCTACGCGTTGCTCCCTGATGGCAAGGTGCTCAGCGAGCTCACGCTGAGCAAGCTGGCCGACGACCACTACTACGCCGTCGGCGCCGCCACCGCCGAGTGGCACGACCTCGACCTGCTGCAGGCGGCGCTGCCGTCCGACGGCACCGTCACCGTCACCAATGTCTCGGCTGATCTCGGATCGCTCATCGTCGTCGGGCCGCGTTCGCGGGAGGTCCTGTCGAAGATCACGTCCACGCCGCTCGACAACGCCTCGTTCCCGTGGCTCTCGGTGGGCGACATCGACACCGCGTGCGGCTCGGTGCGTGCTCTGCGCGTCAGCTACGTCGGCGAGCTCGGCTGGGAGCTGCACGCCGCCAATCACCAACTCGTCGCTCTCTACGACGCAATCTGGTCTGCCGGCGAACAACACGGCATACGCGACCTGGGGATCTACGCGGTCGACAGCTTGCGGCTCGACAAGTGCTATCGCGGGTGGAAGGCCGACCTGGAGATCGGCTTCTCACCGTTCGACGCCTCGCTCGATCGGTTCGTGGATCTCAGCAAGCCCGATTTCGTGGGCAGGGCCGCGCTGCTGGCCGAGAAGGAAACCGGGTCGGCATGGCGGTTCGTACCACTCGTACTAGACGACCCCGGCGATGCCGACGCGCCTTTCTGCGCGTCGATCTTCGACGGCGACAGTCCCGATGCCGCCCGCGTCGGCATCGTCACGTCGGGAGGATGGAGCTTCACGCTCGACAAGAGCATTGCCCTCGGCTACGTGCGACCTGCGTTTCAGGCCGAAGGCACCAAGATGTGCATCGAGGTCTTCGGGAAACGAGTCGCTGCCACGGTCGCTCGCGAACCCCTGTACGACCCGGGCAACGAACGTCCGAGGGCCTAGCGCGGTGTGATCCGAACGAGTGGTGACGACGAATGCGTCGGGAACACTCACCTACCGATGGAGGACAACACCAATGGATGCACCCGATCAAGCACAGATCGTCGTGAGCGGCTTGACCCCACTCGTGCACGCGACGTCGAAGAGCCAACTCGGCAACGCGACCCCGTGCGAACAGTGGGCTGTTCGGGATCTGCTCAACCATCTCGTCGGCGGGGGGCACATGTTCGCCACCTGCCTGACCGGCGGAAGCGTCGATCCGGCAAGCTCTCCTGGCGACCTGCTGGGCGAAGATCCCGTCGAGGCCTTCGACATGGCAATCGCCGCGTTCTCGGCCGCTCTCGCGATGAGCACCGACCTCTCGACAACGGTCACGCTGCCCTTCGGCTCGATGCCGGCCGAGGTAGCCCTGCGCATCGCCGCGGCCGATCTGCTCGTGCACTCGTGGGATCTTGCCCGGGCGACGGGCCAGCGATTCGAACCGCCCGACGAGCTCGTCGCCTCCACAGAGCCCTTCTTCCACCAGTTCCTTCAGCCCGGACTTCGTGAGATGGGCTTGTTTGCTGCCGCCGTCGAGCCACCGGCGGGGGCGACAGGCATCGAGCGGCTGGTGGCGTTCGCAGGCCGCCGGCCCTGAGCTTCATCGAGGCTCTGTTGCAGCGCGCCAGACTGCGCGCTGGAGTCGAATCGGTGTCATGTGCAACTATTCGCCTTGGTGGATCAGCGCGAATCAGGCGGCTCGCAACTCGGAAGGCTTGGTTTCGGCTGCGTCAAACTCGGCAGCATGTCGCAGGGAGCGAGCGGCACGGCCGCCAAGCGGCTGGTCCGTGAGGCGATCCATTCGGGTGTGACGTTCTTCGACACCGCCGATGCTTATGGTTCGGGAACCAGCGAGCGGATCCTCGGGACGTCCCTCGGATCCGACCGGAGCAGGGTGATCGTGGCGACCAAGGGTGGTTACATCTTCCGAGACCGGTCGGGCGCCGAGCGAGCTGCTCGGCGGTTCATCGCTCCGGTTCTGGGCGCAGTGAGATCCATCCGGCCGGCCCGGCGCTCCGAGCCGACCCAAGGGTCGACATCGAGGATGGCATACGCAGCGCAGGACTTCACGCCGTCGTACCTCCGCAATGCCGTGGACAGCAGCCTCCGCCGTCTACGAACCGACTACATCGACATCTACCAGCTCCATGGCCCGGCGAGCCTCTGCGCGGACGACACGATCGAACTGATGGTCGAGCTCGTACGGGTCGGAAAGATCCGAGAGTTCGGCGTCGGCCTCGAATCGCTGGACAACGCTCGGGCGTGGATGCAAGTGAAGCAGCTCTCCAGGCTGCAGGTGCCGTTCGGCATCCTCGACCCCGAGGCTCGCGACGCGGTGTTTCCCGACGCAGAACGAGCACGAGTGAAGCTGATCGCGCGGGGCATCTTCGGTAGCGGGCTCTTCAATGCGAACCCGTCACCCGGCGGCACGGATCCGAACGACGCCAAGCTCCACCTCGTGCAGTCTCTTCGCTCCCTCGCCGATTCCGTGGGTGCGACTCCGCATCAATTGGCGGTTTGGTGGGCGCTGGCCCAACCGTCGGTGACGACGATGCTCGTGGGGATCAACTCGATCGATCATCTCCGTTCCACGGTGAGGTACGCGACGACGGCACTTCCGCAACCGGGTCTCATCGATCGCATCGACGAGCTCATCGACGAGCATGCCGGACAAGGCAGCAGCGAATGAGCGGTGCCGATGTCGTGGTGATCGGAAGCGGGCCATGTGCGGCCATGGCCGCGACGGAGCTCGTCGGGCGGGGGCTGAACGTGACGATGCTCGACGCCGGCAAGCGCGCGGCCCGCGGCGTGATCGTCCGCGCCAGGGGAAAGACACTTTTCAGGTGGGCGGAGCCGAAACTGCTGCGGACGGATCGCCATCGCGCCGTGGGCGACCCGACTGCCGAGTGGAAGACCAGCCTCACGCAGGGTGGATTGTCGAACTACTGGACGTCGGCGGTTCCCCGGTTCACCCCGCAGGACTTCACCGACGGTGCTGCTGTCGACGAACGGTTCATGTGGCCGATCGATTACGACGATCTCGTTCCGTTCTACGAACGAGCTGAGCGAGCGCTCGTAGTCACGTCCGGCACCGACTTCGTCAACGTGCCCAGCAACGTCCGGCGTTATGACGCACGACTACCCGCCGACTGGCAGGCCCTGTGTGATCAGGCCGCTGCTCGGGGTATCGGGATGTCAGCCATGCCGATGGCCAACGGCAAGCCATGGATGTTGGCCCCGCGCAGCACAGGCTTCAACAGCTACCACTGCATCGTGAAGGAACTGCTTCGTGAGCCCGGCTTTCGTTTGATCCGATCAGCGATGGCGCGGCGAATTCGATGGAACGCGGCCGCCGGTCGCGCTGATGCCGTGGAATACGTCGACACGGCGACGGGCAACACCAAGACGATCGAGGCGGATGCCATCGTTGTCGCTGCCGGGTCGCTCGATTCGACGCAGATCCTGTTGCGCTCCGTGTCTGTGGACTTTCCCGACGGATTGGGCGACGTCCACGGACTGCTCGGTCACTACCTGCACGACCACCCTCGTGAGTGGTGGCCGGTTGATGTCTCCCGGAAGCTGACCGCGCTGACTCACCCGGTCTACATCTCGCGGGGTCCCTACGACGCCGCTCAACCGCTGAAGGGATCCAGCATGACCATCGGTCTCGCGAACAACCGAGTCGAGCGGCTTCGTTCCATGTACGGAGGAACGACCGGCAGCTTCGGTGTTCAGGTCTTCGGCACGATCATCCCGCGCGAGGATTCGACCGTCTCGATCGACGGTACAGCCGACTCGGATCTCGATGCACCCGTGGCGATCTCGATTCGGTACGAGGAGAGCGCCGTGCGCGACATGGAAACGGCGCGGGATCGTTTCCGGCAGATCTTCGCGGATCTCGGCGTTGCGGCCGAGCCGCGTGGGCCGTTCCACGAGCTGACCCCTGGTTCGTCGGTTCACTACGGCGGCACCATCCGAATGCACGCCTCCCCGGAGTTCGGCATCCTCGATTCCTGGAACCGGCTGCACGCCGTGCCGAACGTGGTGGTATGCGACGCGAGTTGTTTCACGACAGGTCCGGAGAAGAACCCGACGCTGACCGCGATGGCCATTGCCGCACGAGCCGGTCATCACCTCGCCGACCAGCTGACCTCGGGATCGGGGCGGCGATGATCGGTCGATCTTCAGTCGGAACGGTGCTTCATAGGTTCAACTGCGACGGACGTACGGTATGGTGCCGAGCCATGTCACGTGCCGCGACTGCTCGGCGTCTTGCTCTGCTGACGGCGCTGTGCTTCTCGGCCGTCGCGTGCGGGCAAGCAGGAACCGGCCTCCCTGCAGGAAGCCCGGTGACGTTCTCCGAACCCGGCATCTCGATCCCGGGTGTCGACACGATCCCCCCGGTGGGTTCGCTTTCTACCGTGCCTACTGCGGACTCCTCGCCGACCGAGACCACCCTGCCGCCTCCACCTGCCGGCGTGACTGCCGGGAGCACCTGGGCGACTGCCACCGAGGGCATCGCCGGTCTCGCTTCCGAATGCGGCAACCTGTCTCGGGTGGTGACGCGACCGGATCAGGACATGATGGTCGTGGCCGTCGCCCAGCAGGGCCTGTGGACGAGTACCGGCGGTGTCGACACCTGGTCGAGACTCGGAACGGGTGGCGGCTCGGCGGCGATCACCAATCGCGCAACGAGGATCATCTTCGACCCGACGAATCCGAAGACCTTCTGGGAGAGCGGCATCTACAACGGCGGTGGCGTTTACCGCACCGACGACAACGGCGTGACGTTCCGCCAGCTGGGCGACATCTCGCACATCGAATCGCTGAGCATCGACTTCAGCGACCCGTTCCGCAAGACGCTCTTGGCGACGAAGCACGAGAGCAACCAGACCTTCAGGTCGACCGATGGTGGTCAGACCTGGCAAGACATCTCCAGCGACCTGCCGGCCGACATCGGCTTTGCGACTGGGCCCGTGGTGATCGATGCACAGACGTTTCTACTCGGAACCAGCAACAGCACGGCGTCCAGGTTGTTGCGCAGCACAGACGCCGGGGCGACCTGGGCCACGGCCTACGACGCGGGCGTCGATGGGAACCCGCTGCGTGCCCAATCGGACGGCACGTTGTACTGGATGCTCGAGCGCATCAACGGGATCATCGTCAGTCACGACAACGGCCAGACGTGGGAGCTCATCAGCCCGAAGACCTTGGAGCTGCCGACGGGTACGTCCGTGTCGCTGGTCGAACTGCCGAACGGCGATCTCGCATCGTTCGGCACGGCCAAGGTGGTCGTCTCCGCCGATCACGGTGCCTCCTGGGTTCCGGTAGGTCCGGCGATCCCGATCACCCCGTTCGGAATGGCCTACTCCACCTTCCGCAAGGCGTTGTACATCTGGCAGTTCGACTGTGATCAGGCGCTTGCCAACAATCCGATCAAGACGGATTCGATCATTCGTCTGGACTTCGACGTCGCCACTCCGTAATCAGGAGATGACTGCCCGAGCCTCTTCGCCGGGCAGCAGCGCCCAGGTGGTCTCGGGCTCGTCGTTGACCAGGCGGTTGACCACCTCGACCCCCATCATCACCGAGTGATCGGTGTTGCCGATCTCGTAGCGCCACGCTCCGAACCGGCCGCGTGAGAAGACGTCGTGCGCGGCGAGCCATGGCTGGATGACAGCAAGTGCGGCGTCGCGTCCGAGCGTGGGAACGGGGTAGGAGTAAGGCACGCGCAGGAGCTGACGGCTGACGATCTTGGTGTCGGCCTGCTCACGGGTGAGCAGTTGGCAGGAAACCATGCCGTCGATCGTTCGCTCGATGACGTCGTCCGGATCCTCGGACTTGTACGGAGACACCGACACCTCCGCCAGCAGCGAGAAGTGATCCGGTCCGGGGGTCATCTGCGGCGAGTAGTTCGACAGGTAGGTCACCCGATAGAACGGCGAATCGGATTCCGGGAAGTACATCCAGCACTTGGTGCTCGGGCAGGGTTCGGCAACCCCGATCCCCACGAACATGCCTGCCGTGTAGTGCAAGCCGCTCAAGGCAGCTTTCACGTGATCGGGGCACTGCGGAATCAACGGAAGCAGCTCCGTCAGCGGCATGGTGCTGACCAACTGGTCGTACGACGTCGCCTCGCCGTCGGAGAAGGTGACGACCTTGCTGTCCACATCGACCGAGACGACGTTCTTGCCGAAGTCGATGGGCTTCGGCAGCGATTCGGCGATGCGCTCATAGAGCATTCCGGTACCGAGCAGTGGGAACTTGAACTTGTTGTTCGGACCCCAGCTGACGTCATCGCGGTCGTCGAGAAGGTTCTGCAGGATTCTGCGCACATCGACCGTGGGCACTCGGTCGCCCTGCCAACTGGTGCCCATCATCTCCAGCGGGTGGGCCCAGACCTTGAAGTTGTACGGCCGCATGAAGTGCTCGGCGATGCCCTCGCCGAAGACCGCGGTGATGTAGGCGTCGAACGTGTCTTTGGGCCCAGGCGTTCGCTGGGCGTCGATGATGCCCATGATGCATTCCATGAACACGTCCGGCGGAAGCCGGTGGATGTTGTTCTGGAAGGGATAGGGCACAAAGCGACCGTGCAACCACACCCACGCCTCGCGCATGTGCTCGTCGAAGTCGTCGCGCAGCATCTTGTCGACCAGATCGTCGAAGTAGCCGTAGTGGCTGAACATGACGTGACCACCGTGATCCCAGATGAACCCATGGGCGTCGACCACGCTCGAGGCCAACCCGCCTACGTGGTCGGTGCGCTCGAAGACGTTCCAGTCCTGGTGGCCGAGCTCGGCGAGGCGGTACGCGGCGCCGAGGCCCGTAGGACCTGCGCCGAGGATGACGATGCGGCGCGACGTCACGTCTGCCTGGGATCCAGTCTCTGCCATGTTGCTCCTGTGCCGCTCCCGTCAAGCCGTGCCGAAACCTGTTCCAAGCTAGCGAGCTCAGGGCGCGCCGACACCCTCCGCGACAACCTTGACGAAATCCACAGAGTTCAGTTGGCGCCTTTCGACCTGCAGCCACTGCAGCGCACCGGCGATGATCAAACCGATGCCCGACAACTCGATGACCGTGTTCACACGCACCTCGCCGCCGAGCGACAGCACCTTGT
Source organism: Ilumatobacteraceae bacterium (assembly GCA_963720775.1). GTDB lineage: Bacteria > Actinomycetota > Acidimicrobiia > Acidimicrobiales > Ilumatobacteraceae > JAENVT01. The sequence continues at coordinate 1,050,022 of CAVRGR010000006.1, forward strand.
CGACGTAGTGGAACGATGCTGCTCTGATCATGACGAACAGCACCAGCATCGCCAACCCACCGATCGCGAGGACGACGCGCGAGAACACGCGGCGCAGCCAGATCACCAGGCCGGCCGTGGCAAGGAGGCCGACGGACGACATTGCTGCGATGAAGTCGAGCTGGTATCGGCGCCGGTCGGAGTACCACCCGTTCGCGTAGGCCCGATTGCGCAGCTTCTGGATCAGCAACGTCTGCAGGTCGAGTAGCTTGTCGATGCCGAGGAGCACCATCGTCACCGCGATCAGCAGCCACAGCTGCTTCATGGCTCGTTGGTCGCGGCTGGCACGATGGTTGATGGCGGCGAAGCGTCGCTCGCCGTCGCCCGCGGCGCGGAACGCTTGCATCGAGAGCGCTGCCGCCACGACGTACGCAGCGATCGTCAGCCAGCCGAAAGCCGTCGGATCAGCGACGCCGAGGCGCCAGCGGGCATCCGCTGCTAGAACGACGAATACCCCTTGTTTCCTCGGAGCGATTTCACGAATCGATACGCCGAGTAGCTGAAGGGTGCGGCGACGAACACCCGTTCGCGGAGCCTTCCGGCGCGACTGGTGTTGAACCAGTTCGGGTAGAAGAACAACTTGCCGTCGTGCACGAGGAACGGATCGCCGTCGGGGGCGCTCTTCTCACCGAACGTCAACGACATCATCGCCCGCGGGGTGGTGCTCTTGTTGGGCATGCCGCGGTGCCAGAGCATGGACTTGCGTACCAGGATGTCGCCGCGCTGCAGGGGCAGCCGGGTGGTGAGCCGATACTTGCGCTGCAGCGCGTACTGCCAGAACTTGTAGAACCTGCGGTGTGTGCCCGGGAGCACGTCGATGGCCCCGTTGACCAGGTCGGTGTCGACGACCGCGATGTTGACGATCAAGAAGTCGTCGGTGTACAAGCCGTCCATGTGGTAGTGCTGCGGGTGGCTCCTGGGCAGATTGAAGTTGAGCGTCGCCCGTACGGCGTTCGAGACCCCGGGCCTCAGGTCGTGGATGACCTCGACGAGCCCTGCTGCGGCGATCTCGTCGTAGAAGAATCGTGACGTCTCGCCCGGGAAGCAGTTGAGATGACCGCTGTAGCTCCCACCGCCGCTGAACTTCTCGGCTCGGTCGTACTCGGCGAGGATCGTCTCGTTGAACTCGGCAACGCGCTCTTTCGACACGACACCGCGTAGCACTGCATACCCGTCCTCGTCGAGACCTCGCCTCAGTTCGGCGATATCAGCCGACGACAGCACCTTCACCCCGTCCATGTTCACCTCTCACCCGTCCCGGTTCGATAAAACGCTAACAGCCTGTATACCGCCTCGCAGCCTCGCGCCATACGTTCGATCGTAAAGGTTTCGGCTCGTTCACGCCCGTGCCGACCCATCTCGGCGCGGCGCTGTGGATCGTTGACGCATGCCAGCAGGTTGTCGGCCAGGGCGCGGTCGTCGCCGGGTCGTGAGAGCAGGCCATCGCTTCCGCTTTCGACAACCTCCGGAGTGCCGCCACTGTCGAGGGCGACGACTGGCAGCTCCATCGACATGGCTTCCAGGTAGACGAGCCCGAACGGTTCGAACCGCGAAGGCATGGCAAAGATGTCGGCTGCCGCCATCAGCGCGGGCACGTCGGGCCGTTGCCCGGTGAACACCACGCGGTCGGCGATGCCGAGATCGGCAGCGAGCTGCTTCAGCGTCGCCAGGTAACCAGGCTCGAACTCGCGCCCGACGACGAGCAGGCGAACATCGGGGCGCGTCTCATGAACCACGGCAACGGCCCGGATCAACTCGCTCGGGCCTTTCGCGGGAAAGAGTCGGCACACCGTGATCACAACGGTGTCGGTTGCGGCGAAGCCGAACTCCGCCCGCCGATCGTCTCGCCCCAGCCGAGGAGTCCATTCGGAGGTGTCGATGGCGTTGACCACGACGTGAACCCGGCTCTCGTCGATTCCCGCCGAACGAAGCGTGGAGCCGACGTACTCGGAGATGGCGATGAGCCCGTCCGCTCGTTTCATCGCCCGTTGCAACCGTTCGCTCATCCACGACGCGTCGAAACCTACGTGGGCGTGGATCAGGCAACGTGCCCGCGTGTATCGAGCGAGCGCGACGCTGGCAGAAGCGTCGCGCGGCCGATCGGTGGTGTGGATGACGGCAATGTTGTGACGCCGGATGTACAGCAGCAAACGAACGAGGCTGAACAGTGACGGCACTGCCGAGAACGCTGTGCGAACCCGCCCGAACCGCCCGAAGCTCGACCGTTCACGGCCGAAGTCGATGGGGACGAGGTGGATGTCAGGGATCGATCGGACGGCCGCAAACGTGGGAGTCGGGGCGTCGGCGCGACCAAAGGCGCAGGCGACGTGCACGGCGATGCTGCCCTTGTCGAGCCCTCCGATTATCTGGCTCTGCACAAAGGTGTCGGCGCCCAGGGGTGGTTGCGTAGCGCTGTGGATGAACAGAACGCCGAGCTTGTCGTCGTTGCCCACCCGCACCTTGGCAAGGTTACAAGCCCGCGGATTGGCAGGCCCAACCCGTAGAATCCCGAGCCGTGGTTGCCATCCCCGCGATCAGCGTCGTGGTTCCCACGTTCAACCGACTTCCACGGCTGAAACAGGTGCTGGAAGCGCTCGCCCAGCAGAGCCTCGACAACGGATTGTTCGAGGTCATCGTCGTGTCCGATGGCTCGACGGACGGCACCGACGAGTTCCTCGCCGGCCCCACGCCGTTGCCCATTGTGCACGTTCGCCAGGACAACGCCGGTCCCGGCGCGGCGAGGAACCATGGCGTGCAACTCGCGAGAGCTCGCCTGGTGCTCTTCATCGACGACGACGTGGTCGCCACGCCGACGCTTGTGGAGCAGCACTTGCGTGCTCACGGCGACTCGGCGTCGACCGTCGTCATCGGGCCGATGTCGAACGCACCCGGGTTCAAGTACACCCCGTGGGTCGCCTGGGAGCAAGCGAAGCTCTACAAGCAGTATCGAGCGATGCACGACGGTGTGTACGCCGCGTCGTTTCGCCAGTTCTACACCGGCAACGCGTCGGTGCCGCGGGAGTTGTTCCTCGAAGCCGGCGGGTTCGACACCACGTTCCGCCGCGCCGAGGACATCGAGCTCTCCTACCGCCTCGACCAGCTCGGCGCGACGTTCATCTTCGACGAGACCGCGATCGCTCACCACTTCGCGGAGCGCTCGTTCGCCTCGTGGCTCGCCGCCGCCGACGCGTACGGCCGCAACGATGTCATGTTCGCACGCGATCACGACCAGCGCTGGTTGCTGCCGGCGCTGGCTTCCGAGTTCAAGGAGCGCAGTATGTTCACCCGGTTCCTGGTTCGCGTGTGCATGACGAGGCCGCGCCTGGCGGCGTTCACATCGCGCTCGCTCAAAGCAGTCGGCGGCGCGCAGTGGATGGTTCCAAAGGTCGCCAGCCTGGCCCTGAGCGGTCTCTACGGGCTCACGTACTACCGCAGCGCTGGAGCGGAGTATGGCGACCCCGCCGAGTTTCGCGCCTTGTTGTTCGCGCCTTAGTTCGTCTCCAAGGCGCGCACCACACGAGCCGGCACGCCGGCCACCATCGTGTTGGCGGCTACCGGCTTGTTGACCACGGCTCCGGCGGCAACGATCGCGCCCGGGCCAATGGTCACTCCCGGTAGCACCGTTGTCCTGGCGCCGATCCAGGCACCGTCGCCGACTACGACCGGCAGACCTACGAGGGGCCCGGCGCGGTACCGAGACGGTCCGAGCTCGTGGGTGTTGGTCAGGATCATCACCCCTTGACCCAAAGCGACGTTGTTGCCGATCGTGATCGCCGCCGACGCATCGAGCACGCACGAATCGTTGATCCAACAGTTGGCGCCGATCCGGATGCGACGCGCCGGTCGCCCTCCACCGTGCACCGAAAGGGTTCCCCCGATCGTGGTGGCGGGTCCGATCGACACACCCGCCAGGCGGAGGATCTTCGTCCTCAGGCGATTCCCGACCAGCGGTGGAATGAAGCCGATCAACAATCGTCCGATGACGAAGCGCAGGTCGAAGTTGGCCACCTCTTCGCGGAGGTCCTTCTCGAGGGTCACGGCATCACCATAGGTGCACGATCGGGATCCGAGCCGAGGTCATCCGGCTGGTGCCTGGAAGATCAACACCCAGTCCGTGTCGCCGGCGGCGTTCTTGCCCGGCGTCTTGAACGGAGCCGACGCCGGGCGAAACGACCCGTCGGTGGGATCGAACCACTGGGCCGTGGCGCCGGATGCAAGCTTGGATTGGTCGACGGTGAGCGTGCGCTCGGTCGGGGTGTAGGCGATGGCCAGTGTGCGATCGGCAGTCACCGCGGCAGTGGCATAGTCGTTGTCGAGCACGTCGCCGGTCGAGGTGTAGGTGCCCACATCGCCGGTGAGGAAGGCGTGCTTCTCGTCGGGCACGAGGTCCTGCCACGGCCGGTCCTTCAGCAGTTGCTCGACGTAACCGAGCTCTGCAACGGCCTTGGTGTCGAGATGGTCGACCCAGTTGTCGTTGTTCAACCCCCACGTGTAGTGGTTGCCGTACACCTGCCCAGCAGCGCCCGACAAGGCGGTCCACCACTCCTGACGTCGCAGTGTGAGATTGGTCGTCGTCGGCCCGCCGTCGTTGTTCTCGTCCTCGTAGTTGGCCTCGACCATCAGCACCGGCTGCGTCGGGGTGCCGTCGTAGGCCTTGAGGTCGACGTCGTAGGTGGGCGAGTAGCTGTAGGCCGAGGCGATGTCGATGAGTGGCTGCCACGGGGGATCGTCGAACGAGGTCGACACCGGTGGATTGAGCTCGATGGTCTGCAGCGCGTGTGGCGCACCCGCTCTGATGCCTTGCGAGAGTGCGATCTCGAAGGGGTCGTACGTGTTCCATTGATCGATCTGGTAGTCGTTGCCCAGCATCCAGATGATGTTGGGAGCGTCCTTGTAGCGCTGGCCGAGGAATGTGCCGAAGCCGCGGCTGTTGTCGACACCATTGTCCTTGAGCAGGTCGCGGAAGCTACCGGTCTCAGCCGGATCGAGCAGAAGGGTGATGCCGTGGCGTGCAGCGATCTGCACCATGGTGTCCATCCTGGCGAAGTAGTCGGGGTTCGGGGTGGACAGGTCGCGGTCGTTCAGGAACGGCTTGATCCCGTCACAGGTGCGCGCATCGGACGTACCGAAGGTGTACGGACCGCAGATCAGGTTCACCCAGGCGGCGTTGAAGCCCTTCTTCTGCCGATCGGCGAAGAAGAAGTCCATGTCCTGCGTGGTGAGATGCGCAGACAGGCACTGGGGCGAGTCGCCGATGACCATGACCGGTGCGCCGGCCTGGTCGACGAGGTACCGCCCGTTCGAGCTCACCGCCACTGGGAAGTGGAAAGTCGCCGCTGCATCCGTGGAGGCCGCGGGCGGCGTCGAAGTGTCGGCGGCGCCGGGGGTCGACGATGCCGAGGCAGCGCCGCCAAGGTTCGGATCAGGGCAATGTGCGCTGCTCGATGAACTGCACGCCACAACACCGAGCGCCGATAGCGACACCAAGGCCAATGCCACTGTCGCCCGGACGAGCCGGGATGCCTCGGACACTTCCACCTGGCTGGTGCCGTCCATGTCGCCCCTTGCAATCCCGCGCCGCTCACGCCGTCCCTGAGAAGCCGATGATACTTGGGCGACGGGCAACGTTCACCGCGCCCGGCGATAGAGTCAGCCGAGGCGGCGGGTGAAATCTTCCGCCGGGCCGGAATGCGGTGAAGGCCCAAGCGACGGACAACTGCAGCGTGGGCGACGCGTCCCTCGGACACGTGCTCAGCCGCACACTAGTTTCAGGAGAAGATCAGATGAGAGACGGAGCCCTTGTCAAGGGAGATCTCGTCGAGGTTCGAAGCGCAGCAGAGATCCTCGAGACGCTCGACGAGACCGGCGCGCTCGAGGCGATCCCGTTCATGCCGGAAATGATCCCGCAGTTGGGTAAGCGGTTCGTGGTCGATCGGCGAGCCGACAAGGTGTGCGACACGGTCAACACCACGCTCCAGAGCCGGCGGCTGCCCGACACCGTCGTGCTCGACGACGACGAGCGGTGCGACGGATCGGCTCACGGAGGGTGCGAGGCCGAGTGCCGCTGCCTGTGGAAGGAAGCCTGGCTGCGCAAGGTCGAACCCGGGGAACCGCAGCGCGTCAGCACCGGCGACAGCTCGGCGGTCGACACCCTGCGCAAGCTCACCGAGTCGAACACCCGGCGGAACACTGATGACGGGTCGATCCGGTATCGATGCCAGGCGACCGAGATGGCCAAGGGATCGACGCCGATGTCCAACACCGACCCTCGCCCGATGTTTCGTGAGTTCATCTCCGGGAACGTGCCCCTCGGGCGGTTCATTCGAGTGATGGCGCGGGCGGTTGTGTGGCAGCCGGCGCACCGCTTCGGCGTACTTCCCTGGCCGACCGGCCCGCACGTTCGATCGCCGAAGTTCGAGCCGCTCAACCTTCGCGTCGGCGAGTGGGTGCGGGTGAAATCGCGCAAGGAGATCGAAGCCACCTTGACCAAGGGTGGCGCGAATCGCGGCCTGCACTTCGACACAGAGATGGCTGCGTTCTGCGGCAAGGTTCTGCAGGTGAAGGGTCGTGTCACGCACATCATCTCCGAACCGACGGGGGAGATGCTCCAGTTCAGCAGCGATTGCATCAAACTCGAGAACGCGTACTGCTCCGGCTATCGCAGCACCGGTCGTTGGTTCTGCGCCAGGGAGATCTATCCGTACTTCCGCGAATGCTGGCTCGAACGGGTCGATGCCCCCGTGCAGGTGACACTGAGAACGTCACCGGGTCACTCCCAGTTGTAGATGCCCGAAGGCGCCTGCCTGTGGCGGGCCCGGAACCAGACGACGCGGCCGGCGATGAGCAGGTCTTTGGCGAGCTTCGGTGAGTACCACACCGCCCAAGCGATGGTGATGCCGGCGCAGACTGCCCGGTCGCGAAGCGGGATCTTCGCGGTAGCGACCACCTTGGCGAAGCCGCTGAGCTCGAGCCAGTTCGGAAACGACGGCTTGCCCTTCTTGTCGGGATTGAACCAGGCCATCCGATCTCGCCAGTCGGCCACGTAGTTCTTCGGGTGGAACCGCTTGTAGAAGAGCGGGCGGTCGATGGTGATGAAGGGTCCTCGCATCGCCAGGCCGCAGAGGAACACCTTGTCGGCATCGATGTAGTTGCCGAGCGGTGTGGCGTTGCGCAGGACGTCGCCACGCATCACGCCGTAGATGGCGTCGCAGTTGTGCGTCCGGAACGCGAGCTCGGCGAACCGCTTCGACGGTCGTGGGCCGGTACCCCGGGTCGAACGGTATTCGCCGGCCCGCTTTCCGTCCTTGTCGAGCACGATCGTGCCGGGGAAGCAGATCACGGCGTCGGGCCTGCTCTCGAGCTCCTTCAGGCACTCTTCGAGGAAGGTCGGGGCGATGCGGTCGTCGTGCGCAGCGAGCTTGATGTACCGACCTCTCGACAAGTCGACGGTGAGCCCTTGGTTCCGTGCGCCCCCGATGTTGGTCTCGTTGCGGTGGTAGCGGACGCGATCGTCGAGGGCTGCGAAGCGTCGGGCGATCTCCTCGGTGGCATCCGTCGATGCGTTGTCGCAGATGATCAGCTCGAAGTCGCGAAACGTCTGGTCGAGTATCGACTCGATGGCAGTGGCAAGGTAGTTCTCGCCGTTGAAGACTGCTAGCGCGACGCTCACCGTCGGAACAGATTCCTGTGACTCGGCCATTTCGGTGGAAATCCTCAATCTCGGTTTGTCACGAACATGGGCGGGCAGCGCGGAAGCGTACCCATCGGAGAAGGCCCCCACAACGCAACGTTTCGTCAAGAAATGTCGGCCTCCGAACCGCCGGGAAAGCAGGCGCGAGGCCCCTATAGGCTGCTTCGACTTCATGAATCCCATCAAGCGCAACCTCGGCTGGCTGCTTTTCGCCCAAGCTGCTACCTGGGTGGTGTCGATCTCCCTGCTGCTGGTTGCCCCGCGGGAGCTCGGCGACAAGACGTTCGGGCAATTGAGCTTCGTCATCGTCTACGTCAGCTTCTTCGACCTGATCGCCAACATGGGGACGAACACGTTCCTCATCAAGTCGATTGCCCGCGATACCGCAAACCTCGACCGTTACGTCGTCAACGCGGTGGCCATGAAGTTCACGATCGCGACCGTGGCCACCGGCGTCGCGCTGATCATCGGCGCACTGCTGGGTCTGTCGCACACGATGATGGTGCTGATCGTCGCCTACTGCATCGGGATGGTGCTGAACTCGATCGGCACAACGATCGGGGCGGCCCTGTCGGGCCTGCAGCTGATGGCCGGCCTGGCCAGGTGGAACATCGTCCAGTGCTACGTCGGCGGGCTGGGCAGCGTGGCCGTCCTGTTGAACCACGGCTCCGTCGTTTGGTACGCCATCGTGTTCAACCTGTCGTTCATCATCCCTATACCCCCGAACCTTCGCAAGCTGTGGCCGTACCTCGGAGCCCGCAAGCAGGTCAAGCCGAAGTTCTGGAAAGAGATCCTCAGGGGCGGCTTTCCCTTCTTCATACTCGCTGCTCTCCTCGTCGTCTACGGAACGATCGACATCCCGCTGCTCCAGGCGATGACCGGAAGCGAAGAGGTCGGTTGGTACGCGCTGGCCTATCGATGGGTGAGCGTGCCGGCGTTCCTCGCCGCCACGGTCGGCACGGCATTCTTCCCCGCCCTGTCGGCAGAGGGGGTGGCGCTCTCCCCGGCGTTCAGCTCACTGGCCAACCGAGCCGTACGAATCTGTGTGTTCGTGGCCACACCGGCTGCCATCGGGATAGCGCTGATCGCCGACCCTTTCCTGCACTTGCTCTACGGCACCGAGTTCCATCAGGCCGTTCCACTGCTGCGGATCCTCTCGCTCCACATCCCGATCGTCAGTATGGACATCATCCTTGGCTCGGTGGCCATGGCCGCCGACCGACAACGGCAGTGGGTCATCGTCAGCTTCATCGCGACGATCTTCAACCCCCTGCTCAACTTCGCGGCGATACCCGGTTCGCAACACCTGTTCGACAATGGCGCCATCGGCGCTGCGACGGTGACGGTGTTGACGGAGGTGATCCTGATGGTGGGAGGCCTCACGTTGCGGCCGAAGGGGGTGCTCGATTGGCCGACGGTCAGCGGTCTGCTGCGGATCGTGGTGGCCAGTTGCACCATGATCCCGGTTGTCCTGCTCATCAGGACTGCTCCACTTGGGTTGCAGATCGGCGCAGGGGCCGTCACGTACGTGCTGGCGTCCCTGCTCTTGCGCACGTTCTCGATCAGCGAGGTGCGGGGGCTGATCGGCGGGCCGTTCAAGCGCGGTGGGCGCCCGGAACTGGCCGACAGCTCGGTCCCTCCGGGCTGACTAGTCGATAGCATCGATCGCACGCACCGGCGGCGGGGCGTGACACCTCGAGGGACGATCTCATGACTACGAAGATTTCGGTAGTGATCTGCACACGCGACAGGGCCGATCTCATCGGCCAGGCCGTGGAAAGCGTTGCCGGGTGCGAGTACCCGGACTTCGATCTGCACGTGATGGACCAGAGCACCGACAGCTCGACTCGAGACGTCGTCGTCGCCTTGAAGGAGAAGTTCGCCGACCAGTGCGCGATTCACTATCACCATCTCGAGCAAGCCGGGTTGTCGCGGGCCTACAACGCCGGGTTCCGGGTGACCGCGGCGCCACTCGTGGCCTGCACCGACGACGACGTCGTCGTACCGACCGACTGGCTCACACACATCGCCACAGCGTTCGACGGCGACCCGCAGATCGGCCTGCTCTACGGGCAGGTGTTGGTGCCCCCGAGCCTCCTTCCCGTCGATCCCAACACCGTCGTGCCCACGCTCGTGTGGACCGAGCGACAACGCCTGCACCAGTCCGACCGCAACTACAAGGTTTGGGGCATGGGCGCCAACATGGCCGTTCGCCGCTCGGTGATGGACGTCACCGGCGGCTTCGACGAGATCCTGGGCGGCGGAGCACCGCTGCGGTCGTCGCAAGACTTCGACTTCGCGTTGCGCGTCTACCGCGCCGGCTTTGCGGTGCTGCTCGACCCCGACGTGAAGGTCGACCACTACGGAGCCCGCACCAAAGCTCAATGGCCCGGCACGTTGGTGGCCTACGGCATCGGCGACGGAGCGTTCTACGGCAAGCACGTCCGCTGCCGCGACCCACTGGCGGCGTGGTTGCTACTCAAGAAGGTCTCGTACGTCGTTGCCAAGATCGGCACCGACTCCGTTCGCGATCGCAAACCTGTCGGGATGAGCACCTACGGCCGCAACCTGTTCAAGGGCTTGCGTATGGGGGCCCGCTACGACGTGGATCACTCCACCCGGCTGTATCGCGAGAACGAGCGTGCTCGTTCGGGCGTCACAGATGCCAACGTGGTTGCCGGGGCGCGGCGCACGGGGTAGACCGGAGCAGTACAGTAGAGGGACGCCATTTCGGACGAATGGCAGCAGGACGGGAGACAAGTGATGGCATGGAGCGTTTTACGCCGGCACGCGCGATCTCCGGGTGAACACGCGCCAGTCGCCCCAGCGGGCGGACGCATCCGCGAGCTCGACATCCTTCGCGGGGCCGCCATCTTGTTGGTGCTGGCCATCCACAGCCCAGGCGGAGACAATCACCAGGCAGGGGTGCTGCGCCCTCTTGACGTGTTCATGCATCGATTCGGCTGGACCGGCGTCGATCTCTTCTTCGTGCTCAGCGGGTTCCTCATCGGTGGCCTCCTCTTCAACGAGATCGGCAAGCACGGTGAGCTGAACGTGGGGCGCTTCCTGATGCGGCGCATGCTGCGCATCTGGCCGGCGTACTACTGCCTGCTGGCGGTGGTCTTCATCCGTGCGTCGATCGATTCCCACGGTCATTTCCGTTCTGCCTTCGGCAGCATGTGGCCGGGGTTGGTGAACATCCAAAACTTCAAGGTCGTGCCGCGCGGCCAGCTGTGGAGCCTGGCCATCGAGGAGCACTTCTACTTGCTGCTGCCGTTGCTGCTGTGGTTGCTGCTTCGGGGCAAGGGCTCCTCGAATCGACTGCACTCGATACCGCGCATCTGCGTCGGCCTGGTCATCGGATGCTTCGTGCTGCGCACCATCCTGGTGCTCACCACCACCATCAACATCCGCTACCAGACCTACCTGTGCATCGACGCTCTGTTCTTCGGCGTGACGCTTGCCTACCTGCGTGTGTACCGAGCGGCGGTGCTGGAACGAGTCGCTGCGACTCGTGGCCTGCTGCTGGCCAGTTGTGTGCTCTTCGTGCCGGCCCTGATCGGCGGGACCATCAAGGACATCATCGGCTACACCTGCCTGTACGTCGGGTACGCACTCGTGTTGATCCGGTTCATGTACCCGGCGCACCGCGGGCAGATGCTGAACCGCTGGATCAACTCGCGCTCGGCTCGGGCGACGGCCTGGATCGGCACGTACTCGTATTCCATCTACCTCTGGCACTTCGACACTGGCTGGTGGGGCTACGACTACTCGCAGCGGGCAGCGCGTCGGCTCGGGCTACCGGAGACGCTCGTCTGGGTGTGCCACACGATCGGTTGGTTCGCCGCATCGATCGTCACGGGTGTGCTGTTGGCTCGACTCATCGAGGTGCCGGTGATGCGAGTCCGCGAGCGGCTGTTCCCGCCGGCGGTGGCCGTCGAGCAACGCGAGCTCCACCGGCCGCGTTGGCACGGCGAGGTGGCATTGACCGATCCCGATCCCGCCTGACAGCGCCGTCGGGCGCCGACCCCGTCAGGGGACGGCGGCGCCGGCGACCAGGATGAGGGAGATGTTCGACACGGTGGTGGAGCTGTCGTTGGATGTGAAGGTGATGGTGTTCGGGCCATCGTGCACCTGATCGAGCGGGACGGGCACCGACAGGCTGAACCAGCCGTTCGTCTCCCAACCCACCGGCCAGGCGGTGGCGATCGGGGTGTTGCCGTTGACGCTGATCGTCGGCACCGTCTGGGTCGGTCCCAGCGTGTAGGTGTTGAACACGACCTGCGCTCCGGTCGGGGTCTGATTGCGGAACACGCTCGCCGTGGTGAGAGTGACCGGCCCGTGGCCGATGAGGAAGCCTGTACGGCGGGTGGGATCACCCTTCGGGGATGCCACTCCGGCCACACCCGGATCGGGCACGTCGAAGCCGAGGTCGCGGTAGGTCTTCGGCCCGTCGAAGCCGAGGTTGTCCCACGTGAAGGTGTGGTCGTACTGGGTGCCGCACTCGCAGGGCTCGATGGCCTTGCGGGCGTTGTAGTGCACGTCGTTGAGCCACACCAAGCCTTTTTCGAGGGTCAGACCGAGGTTGTCGGCAACCGCCAGTTGCTTCAAGTTGGCCGAACCGGCATCAGTGCCCCATACCTCCATGTGGTTGACGTTGATGCGCACCTCGAAGTGGTTCATCGATCTGGCCGAGCCCTTGGTGACGCACCCCACGCCCGAGAACGGGGGCTCGCTGTACACGCCGCCTTTCATCACGAAGATCGTGCCCACCCCGGTGTTACCACCGGGACCCGCCTGGCAGCCGTCGAGGGAGAACCCGACCTCGTTGACCGCACCCGTCGGGGTGCCTCCGGAGATGCGTACCCGCGCCCCGGGAACGGGCTTGTCGGTGATCAGGAACTCGGGCCAGGCCCCGTGGCTGCCGTCGCTGTCGGCCGAGACGTCGAAGGTGACCTTGCCGGTACGATTGTTGCTGAAGTCGAACGGCTGCTTGGGATAGGTGTCGAGGTTGGCGACCCCGCCACCATCGTTGACCGCCTCGAACATCTGCCCGTCGCAGATCCGCACGTCGTTGGGGGCAAAGCTCTCCGCTGTGGTGCCGCAACCGGTCATGGAGACCCCGGAGACGTCGTTCAACATGTTCTGACCCACGTTGATGTTGCCGACACGTGACACTCCCCACAGCACCGGGTCGAGATCGCCGGTACGCGTACCGCCCCCGGCAGGCGCGTCGAACGTCTCGCAGAACGCAGCCCCTGCAATCCCACAAGGCGAGCCGGCGGCGCGAACGGCCGACCCGGTGACCCAGCCGACGGCATCGACGATGAGATCGGTCGGCGTGAGGTTGGACGAGGCGTACCGCAGACAGGCCTCGCCTTCGATGACCGACAGCTTGACGAGGGCCAGGTTCGAGCGCAGTTCACCAGGGAAGGTGTTGATCGTCGAGGCAGTCGGCAGGGTTTGGTCGCACGGCCACACCGTGACGAAACCGTTACCCGTCGGGTTGGCCACCGTGACGGTGAGCAATGCGGCATCGGCGGTGTTGGGCACGCCGCCTCGGCCGGCGACGCGGAGTCTGAGTGTGTCCCCTGCCCTCGACGGGCCTTGGCCCCACGTCGCGTTGTCGCGCGTGTCGAGCAGCCGTTGCGGGGACTGCACCTTCAACCGCCCGGCTCCTGTCGACCAGCCGAAGCTGTCGACCACGAGCTGCACGTCGCGTAGTGACTTGAGGCAGACATCGCCGGAAGTGAGGCCGACGAGTGTGAAGTTGGCGACGATCTCGCCCGCCGAGAAGTTGACCGTGGAGCCGTTCGTCGGTTGTCCGCAGGGATAGGCGACGACCCAACCCGCTTGAGCCGGACCATCTACGGTGATGTTCAGGGCGGCCATCGAAGCGCTGGCGTTGATCCCCGGCGTACCGGCGACCTTGAGGCGGCGTTCCTGGCCGGCGATCAGCGGGTTACCGCTCACCCGAGTGTCGAGCAGACGATTCGGCGAAGAGGCGGCGATGTCGTCGGTACCCGTGTACCACCCGGTGACATCGACGACGACTTGCACGGGCACCAAGCTCGCCAGGCAGATTCGGCCTGCTGCCAGACGCACGATGGCAGCGTTGGCGGATGCAACGCCAGGCGTGAAGTTCAACGACGACGTCGCCGGACGCGCTTCGTCGCATGGCCAGGCCTTGATCCAGCCGTTGCCCACGGCGTCCACTGCCGTGATGTTGACCATGACCGACGTAGCGGCGCCCGCCGCTGGTATCGAAACGGGGAGATCGACGCCCGGCATGAGAAACCCGGTCTTCGCGCCCAGACCGATCCTGGTGTCGAGCACGCGTGACGGTTGTACCGAAGAAACATCATTGACGCGCAAGGGCGCGGCGGCCGCGTCGGTGACGGAGATGCCGAGGGCGAGCATGGGAACCAGCACGAGGCTGAGTCTTGATCGGAGCATTGCGGACCCTTTCAACGATCGTCAACGTTTCAAGACCTTGACGTTTGTGACCGTTACTTTACAGTTCCGGTTCTTCGCGTTCGGCATCCCGCAAACTTTGGCCGCTGACGTCATCGCGCCGGCATCTGCCAAGATGATGTCGTGCCGTCGCATCGGGAACCGGCTCGAATGCCGTGGCGCCGTGGGTTCCACACTCATGGTTCCGGTGCTCGGGCGCACTTGGCAGCGGTTGCCGCCTGCCTTCTGGTCGCCGCGGCGTGCAGCTCGTCGGCTGACGTGTCGGTGCTCGATCGGAACTCGGTGTCGACCGCCGGACCGGACACGACACCGGCGATCGCCGTGACCGAGGAACCGAGCAGCACACCAGCAACTGAGGCAACCGGGGCTCCGACGATCTCGAGCGGGCCCGACGCAGAGCCATCCGGCGACTCGGAGCCATCGCCATCGGCCAACGGTGACTCGCCGTGTGGGATCGCCGACGCAGCATTCTGTGAGACCTTCGACGCGCCTGCCGGGGGCGGCACGCGTACCGGCGATCTCGACCCTGTGCTGTGGGGCGTGTCGCGCGTCGGCAACATCAACCCGGGTCAGAACATGTTCAACGACATCGCTCAGATCTCGATGACCGGTTGCGGTACCACTGCGCAGAGCTTCGTCCCCGACGACGTGCGCATCTGTGACGGGCAGATGTTCGAAACCGTGAACGACGGCGGGACCGCAGCGAACCTCGACACCTACCCCAAGCAGCCGTTCGACTTCACCGATCGCACCGGCAAGGTCACCTTCGACGTTTCGGCCGACAGCGACGGCAGCCACGGCGCCTGGCCCGAGTTCCTGATCACGGACAAACCCGTTCCTGGCGCGCGGGTCAGCATCTCCTTCGGCATCCCCGCTGCTGCGGTCAACGAGGTGGGGTTCTCACTCGATGGCTGCGACGCCGGCGAGGGTGGCTCCACTGGAGTGGGCAGGATCTTCGTCACCAAAGGCGGCGTGTACAGCGAACCCGACTTCGACGGGCCGGGGTGTGTCACGAAGGGTTCGGCCAAGTCGATGAACCACTTCGAGGTGCGCATCAGCCAGAACCATCTCGAGGTTTGGGGAACCGACGCCGGCTCCACGACGCTGAAGCAGTTGGCCGTCGCCGACAACCTGGGACTGACCCTTCAAAAGGGTCTGGTGTGGCTCAACGACGTGCACTACAACGCCCGCAAGGCCATCGAGCCCTGCGAGTGCGGCACGCAGTTCAACCACACCTTCACGTGGGACAACCTCGGCTTCGACGGGCCCAAGACCTACCGCGACCTCGGCTTCGACGTACCCGAGCCCGGCGTGCGAGGTGAGCCGTCGTTGCACGACGATGCGACTCGTCGTGCGGGCTTCAACATCGGCGAAGGACCGGTGACGCTCACCGTTCCCGGGGTGCGCCGAGACCAGACCCCGACCGGCGCCCAGGTCGTGCTCAACACCTACTCGTTCGTCGAGACCGTCCCATCGATCAGCATCAACGGCAACCCGTACATCGACACCGCCTGGCCGGTCGGCTTCGATATCAACGGCTGGTTCAGCCTGTCGATCCCGGTCCCCGTCGATCAGGTCCACGATGGTACGAACACCATCACCTTCAAGTCAGCGGACAGCTCGACCACGATCGCCAACATCTCCCTCATCCTCGTCGCCGCCAGCCCCGTGCCGTAGCACTCGCTCGGCGTGTCGTCAGAGCGATCTGATCGTGCGTGCCGGCGCACCGGCCACGAACGTGCGCGGCGGGACGTCCTTCGTCACCACGCTCCCGGCTCCCACACACGCGCCCTCGCCGACGGTGACGCCCGGCAAGACGATCGTTCGCGCGCCGAGCCACACGTTGGCCTCGAGGATGATCGGCTGCGACTCGGGCCGTTCGAGCCGGCGTTCGGGTTCGATGCGGTGGTACGAGTTGTCCATCAGCATGCAGTACGGGCCGAGCAGTGAATACGCGCCGATGCGGATCAGTTTCGTCGCGGCGATGTTGCAACCGAAGTTGAGGAAGACGTGCTCTTCCACATCGAGCACTCCGCCGCGCTCGGTCACCAGTTCGAGTGTTGCCGCCGTCGAGTCCAACCGCACCTTCTCGCCGATCATCATCCGCCCCTGGTTGATCACGCGGGGCTTCCCCTGCAGGCGAACCTTCGGCCCGAGGACATCGGCGTCGCGCAAGTACCAACGGGCGCGAGCGACTGCGCGTGCCTGGTTCCACACATGTGGGATTCTCCGCGTCATCAAGCGACGGTAGCGTATCGATCTGGCCCTTCGATCTTGGACGGGAGCTCTCATCAAAAGGACCACGGCGACGATCTCTGGTTTGCTGACCGTGGGCACGTCGACGGTCGGCGCGCTCACGGGCTACCTCGCCGTGCTCACGGCCGCGGCATTGTCCAAGCGCGGCGAGCGGTCAGCTTCCAACCTGCGCACTGCTCCGTCGAGCCGTCGATTCGTCATCCTGGTACCTGCCCACAACGAAGAGGCCGTGATCGAGCGGACGCTGGACAGCTTTCGGCTCCTCGACTACCCGCACGATCAGTTCCAGGTGCACGTAGTGGCGGACAACTGCACCGACGGCACGGCAGAGGTCGTGCGTCGCTGCGGGTTCACCGCGCACGACCGCATCGACCCGGTCTCACCCGGCAAGGGCCCGGCGCTCAACTGGCTCCTCGAACAGTTGGAAGGAGACAGGGCA
Organism: Ilumatobacteraceae bacterium; assembly: GCA_963720775.1. Classification (GTDB taxonomy): domain Bacteria; phylum Actinomycetota; class Acidimicrobiia; order Acidimicrobiales; family Ilumatobacteraceae; genus JAENVT01. Next base: position 1,066,920 of record CAVRGR010000006.1, read on the forward strand.
CCGTTCGACACCGTTCTGATCGTCGACGCGGACACCACGTTGCACGCCGACTTCCTTCGCCACATGGCGGCCGCACTCGACGGGGGAGCGCGGGCCGCTCAGGCGTACTACGGCGTTCACGACCCCGATGGCTCGACCGCCGCGGCTCTGCGGTCGGCCGCCTTGGCCTGCCGCCACAACCTGCGCCCACTCGGTCGAGCGGCGATCGGAGCCTCGTGCGGGCTGTACGGCAACGGGATGGCTTTCGATCGAGAGGTCATGAAGGGGCGTCAGTGGTCGGGCCACCTGACGGAAGACATGGAGTTCCAGATGGATCTGCTCCTCGACGGTCAACGGGTTGCCTACGTGGCCGGCGCCATCCTCGAAGCGGAGATGCCACACAACCTGAGTTCGGCGACGTCGCAGAACGAGCGATGGGAGCGCGGGCGCCAGCAGATGGCACGTCGCTACGTACCGACGTTGCTGCAGCGGCTGGTGTCGGGTCCCGGCGAACTGCGCACCGCGTACGCCGACGCCATCTGCGACCATCTCGTGCCGCCATTGTCAGTGCTGATTGCCGCGAACATGCTCTGCGGTCTCGGGGCGTCCGGCATGACGGCGATTCGTGGCCGCAGGATCGATCGTTTGAACCTGCTGTCGAGCGCTTTCTCGGCGGCGGTGATCGTCCTCCACGTGACCGCAGGTTTGCGGTCGGTCGACGCGCCTCGGAGCACCTACAGAGCGCTGTTGCACGCGCCGCGCATGGTCCTCTGGAAGCTCAGGCTCTGGTCGCGGGTCTTGGCGAGGCCGAACGCAGTCACCTGGACGAGGACGACTCGAAACGTGGAGGCGACATGACCGGCGAGTTCTCTCCGCGACCACCCGCGTTGCTGTTCGGCGTGCCGATCGACGACCTCACCATGGACGAGACCGTCGCCTCCGTCGGCGACCTCGTTGCCGATGGACGCCGTCACCGCCGTTCGCACCAGATTGCGACCGTCAACGTCGACTTCCTCGTCAACGCCCTGGCCGATGAGGGCGTGCACCGTCTGCTTCAGAACGCCGACATCTGCCTGGCCGACGGAGCCCCGATCGTGTGGGGAGCACGTGCCGCCCAGATGGCATTGCGCGAGCGAATAGCCGGAGCCGATCTCGTACCGGCCCTCGCGGCGCGCTCTGCTGCTGCGGGTTGGCGCATCCATCTGTTCGGGTCGGCGCCGGGAACCGCCGAACGTGCCGCGGAACTGCTGATCGAGCGTTATCCGGGCGCTCGTATCACGGGCGACAGTGGGGGGTTCATCAAGGATGTGGGTCAGATCGACGAAGCCCTGCTGGCCTCGCTGGCTGCCGCCGACGCAGACATCTTGTGCATTGCGCTCGGCAACCCGAAGCAGGAGCGGTTCATCCAGACCTACCGCGCCCGCCTCGATGCACCGGTGATGATCGGTGTCGGCGGCACGCTCGACTTCATCGTCGGAGGTCGTCGACGGGCGCCGAGGTGGGTGCAGCGAATCGGCCTCGAATGGGTGGTCCGTGCCGCCCAGGAGCCTGTTCGCCTGGGAAGGCGCTATGCCCACGACGCCCTGGTGTTCTTCCCCCGCCTCGCCCGCTACCTGTGGACGATTCGTCGTCATCGGGCGCACGCAGGCTCCCTGCGCTACGCGGTCAGCAGCACCGAGGTGCTGGTCACGGTCGGAGCAGGCAGCGAGGTCAGCGGGCAGTGGCAGGGAGCGGTCGATGCAGTGGCCAACCAGCTACCGCTGCGGATCGACGCTGCCGGTGCTTCTCGACTGTCGATCGATGCTCTGTGCGAGCTCGTCGGGATCGTACGGGTGGCCAGGCGGGTAGCCGCTCCCGTCGACCTCCAGCATCTGTCCAGTTCAATGAAGGAGCAACTGAGGTCGATAGGTCTTGCGACTTATCTTGCCGTTTCCGAAACAAACCTGAAACCACCCGGGACTAGGCTGCCCCGGATATGGCGTACGACGAGTTCATCGTGACCGCCCGGGCGGACCGGTCGAAGGCGTCTGGAAGGCGGTTCTGGTTCGGGGTCGCCGACGGCTTCTTCCGCCGCTGGCCGCTGTACCTGCTGCCGCTGGTGCTGCTCGTCGGTGTTGGGGTGCTGCAGGCGCGTCACGTCAAGGCACAGTACCGATCGGTGGGCACTCTCAACGTTGCCACCAACCCCTTGCTCTCGACCACGCCACTGGGCAACACCAGCGTGTACGGGTTCGAGACCCCGGCGACTGCCACCACTCGAATGATCAACGAGCAGCTTCGTACCGACGTCTTCGTCAAGGCCGTGGCCGACGGTGCAGGGCTCAAGGCCGCACTCGACGAGCATCTGATCACTCTCGGCGATGTGCGCTCCCGCGTCGGGGCAGGCTCCGCAGGTGACCGGTTGCTCACCGTCTCCGCGTCGTGGTCAGATGGCAACACGGCCACGCAGTTGGTCAACTCCGTGATCAAGGCCTACACCGACCACGTGCTGGAGGTCGAGACCAGCCAGAGCAGCGCCGCGGTGAAGTATTGGACCGATCTGAACAACACCTACAACCAAAACCTTGCCGCCGCGCAGCAGAAGGTCGAGGACTACATCGTCGCGCACCCCGAGCCGAAGATCGGCGCTCGTTCGACCGAAGACGCCCTGGCTCTGTCGTACCTCACCACGGCTGTCAGTCAGGCGCAAACGCAGGTGACGAATGCCGGTCAGAAGATCGAAGAGGCCAGGTTGAACACCCAACAGGCGACGGACCAGACCACGCAGGGGCTGCAGGTGGTCGACCCGGCCGAGGTACCGACTGCTCCTCAGGCGTTGCGCCGTGCCCAGATCTTTGCGGTGGCGGTGTATCTGATTCTCGGTATTTTTCTGGTCATCCTGATGTTGTTCGTCGCGGCCCTCCTCGACCGTGCCGTTCGCTCGGCCGACGACATCGACCTGGCCACCGGGCTTGCCGTCGTGGCCACCGTTCCTTCCATCGCCGCGCTCAACCGTCGAGTCGAAAGGCAGGTAAGCCGGAATGAACCCGGTCTCACCAGCGCCTAGCCCATGCGCCGCTGACAAGTTCGCTCGGATAGGAGTGCACCATGAGTTCGGCTGAGCTGTCCAAGCGCGACAAGCACAAGCCACCCCGACCGAAGCCGCCGGCAAAGGTCCGGTCGAAAGACGTCGACCGGCTGTTCACGTCGTGGGTGTCTCCCCAGAAGCACGTCAATGGGAACGCGCCCGCGTTCCCCGCTCCGAGGTCGCTGCAGTTCACCGGCCTCCTCGACCAGTTTCCGCCGTCTCTTGTTGAGTCGCTGCGTTATCTCGTCAGTAGGTTCCAACTCGGAGAGAACGTCGAACTGAGATCTCGCCTCGCGGTCGTGTCGGCCCTCCATGGCGAAGGAGTCACCACGATCTCGCGCACACTCGCGGCGGTGATCGCCAACGACTTGGACGTGCGGGTTTGTTGGGTAGATCTCAGCTGGCCGATGCAACGTTCGCCGCACGCACCCGAACTCCAGGGCGACGACGGGATCTACGAGGTGCTCACCGGCCGCACCGAACTGGAGGCCGCCCTGCAGTGCACGGATGACCCGCGATTGGTGATCCTTCGCGCCGGGCGCATCCCCGAGCTACAACGCCCCGAACTGGCGCGCAGTCCGCTGTTGGCACTACTGCTCGACGACCTCGAGAAGAAGTTCGATTGCGTCGTGTTCGACATGCCGCCGATTCTCGCAGGAAGTGCCGGCCTCGGACTCGTTCGTCACACGGGTTCGTACCTCCTCGTGGTCCGTCACGGCGTCACGACCACCCAGCAGGTACGCGCGGCCGTCGACGAACTGCGGGCCGTCCCATCGGTCGGTGTCGTGCTCAATCGTTACAAGTCCCGCGTCCCGAAGTGGTTGGCGCACTTCTTCGCGCCCTGACGGCGCTGTCGAGAAACACCCCGGACCCGCGGCGTGAAAGTCTTTCTCGCATTTCTCCTGGTGTGCTTCATCGTCGGCGGCCTGCCGGCGTCTAGGCGAATCTCGATCAAGCAGCCCCTTGTTCTCTTCGTCGTGTGCACACTCGTCACGGTCAGCTTCATCAGCCTGAAAGTCGTGTTGTGAGCGCCGGTTACTCACTCGCCTTCGGCACCTCCGTCTCCGAGCAGATCGACAGAGAGCGTCGGGTCTGGCGGTTCGCGTACGTGGTGATGTTGATGGTCGGTGCGATGCTGGCCTTCTTGGCCTGGCGACGTGGCCCGGGCACGTTGTCCATCGCTCTGGCACTGCTCATCTTCCTGCTCGGCACATGGACGGTGCGCCCGCTCATCGCGCTCAACATGACCCTGTTCTTCACGCTGGTCGGCGATTCGGTCACCGCACCCTGGTATCCGATGGTGAAGAACTTCTCGAGTCACGAATCGATCCTGTTCGTTGCCAACGCACTCACGATCAGTCCGATCGATGTGACGCTCGGGTTCGCGCTGGCCTGCCTGTTGCTGCAGAGAATTGCGTCTCAGACGCCGTTGGTGAAGGGCCCGTTGTATCGCCCGCTCATGGTCTTCACCGGATTTGTCATGTTCGGAGTCCTGTACGGCACCGCGCGGAGGCGACACTCGGGTAGCCGTGTTCGAGGTGCGGCCATTCTTCTACTTGGCGATCTTCTACCTCCTCGCTACGAACTACTGTCGCACCGCGACGCACTTCCGTCGGCTGCTGTGGACGGCCATGGGCGCGATTCTGCTGAACTCACTGCTGTCGCTGAACTTCTACTTCCACCTCAAGCACGACTCGAAGGCCTCCCTCGAAAGCCTCGGAGAGCACGGCGCGGCCATAGGGATGAACACCCTCTTCGTGCTGCTCATCGGTGCTTGCATCTACCGTGGATCGTCGGTGCGCAGCCGCTGGGTGCTGCTGACGATGGCTCTGCCGGTCGGCTGGGTATACGTGTTGTCGAACCGGCGGGCGGCGGTCGTCGGTCTTCTGGCCGGCATCGCATTTCTCTCCGTGATCGTCTTCTGGCGCCAGCCGCGCACCTTCTTCAAGTTCGTACCGGTGATCTCGGTTCTCGTGCTCGCCTACCTCGGAGCGTTCTGGAACTCGACGTCGGCCGCCGGGTTCCCCGCCCAGGCCGTCAAGTCGGTCATCTCCCCGGGCACGCTGAGCAAGAGAGATCTGAGCTCCGACCTCTACCGCCAGATCGAGAACAACGACCTCAACTTCACCATCCGTCAGACGAAGGTGTTCGGAGTCGGATTCGGAAATCCCTTCTATCAACCGTTCCAGCTCCCCGACTTGAACGCATCGTTCGCGTTCCGCAACTACATCCCGCACAACTCGGTCCTGTGGATCTGGCTGCAGACGGGTTTCTTGGGCTTCGTCTCGATGTTGTTCATGCTGGGGCGCGGCTTGATGGTCGGTGCGTCCAAGCTACGGCTGGTGCGCGACGGGCCCGATGTCATCGTGCTGTCGACGGCAGCAATCTTCATTGCCATGTATTCCGTGTTCGCGTACGTGGACATCGCCTGGGATGCGCGCAACATGCTGCTGCTGGGTGTGGCGCTGGCGATCTGCTCCAACTTTCCGGTTCCGGCCCGGGTGCGAGCTGCGGTCGACCAGGCCGACGGCGCCGTCTCGCCGTTCCCGCCGTCGTACCTCGCACCAGTCGACGTCGGCGGGACGACTTCCTGATCGATCAGCGATCCGCGATCACCGTGGCGGCCAGACGGTCGGCGTAGACCGCGACGTCGGCATTGGCGACCACCCACCGACGCCCTGCCCGGCCGAGCCGTTCCGCCTCGTCGGGGTCGTCGAGCAGGCGGCGAATCGCGTCGCGTAGCGCGGCGACATCGGCAGGCCGGACGTACACGCCCGTCTCACCGTCGACGATCACGTCGGTTTGGCCCGCCGTCTTGGTGCACACGACGGCTCGTGCCATCGCCATGGCCTCGAGGATCGTCGTGACGCCGGCTTGGAAGTCGGTTTCCAGAAGCGGCACGACGACGAATCGGGCATCGGCGTACAGTTGACGGAGCTCGAACAGACTGAACTTGCAGACGGTGACGTTGTCGGGCAGCGCCTCGCCCAGCGTGTTGGCACGCTTCGACCACGGGCTGGCAGCAGCGATCACCACCTCGACGTCGAGCCCTCGGACGGCCTCGACCAGCGTGTCGTAATCTCGAAACTCGAGGCCGGCAGCGCAGATCATCCGCCGCGGTTGAGGCGTCACCTGCCCCATCGCAAAGAACGCTGTGTCGACCATGAACGATGTCAGGTGCACCTGTTCCGGCCGCATGCCGAGGGTCGTGATCGTGAAGTCGCGTTGGCTCGTTGCATAGACGAACATCTCGTCGATCCGCCGCCGCAACCCGAGGGCCTTGAACAGGATCACCTTCTTGCGAACCGACAGGATGTGCACGATCATCGAGTGCGCGGGACGCGCTGACCGCCTGGCCATCAGGCAGAGCGCGGCGTAGGGGATTCCTACTTGCTCGCCGTCGGTGAGGATCGCGTCGTACCGCTTGCGCGACCGGAAGCATGCCCAGGCGAGCAACGCGTTGTCTCCCGCCAGCTTGCGGACGAGCTTTCCCAGAGGGCCGGCGTGTTGTCGGGCCGCGGCGTAGTCGATCAGATCAGCACCCAGGCGATCGGCGAGGACGACATAGTCGGCGCGGGGGCGCTGACCGGTGGCGACCGATCGCGACAGATCCAGCGGGATACTGCCCGAGACTGTGATAGCGACCCGCTTGTTCACTTCGGCAGCTCACTCTCATCGATCGCACCGGCCAGTTCGTCGGCAACCTTGCGGCCGATCTGCAGCGATGACGTCGCTGCCGGTGAAGGCGCATTGCACACGTGCACCGCGTGGTCACCACGGACGATCAGGAAGTCGTCGACGAGTGCGCCAGACCGCTCCAACAACTGAGCGCGCACACCGGAGTGGGTCGGCACGAGATCGTCGAGCTCGAGTTCGGGGATCAACCGGCGCAGGCTCTTCAGGAACAATCGCTTGCTCATCGACCGAGCCACCTCGTCCATGCCGGCTCGACCGTGGCGCCTGGCGAGCCTCCAGAAGCCCGGGAACGACACGACGTCGGCGACATCGCGCAACCGGATGTCGCGCTTGCGGTAGCCCTCGCGGGCGAGCGCCAGCACCGCATTCGGACCGGCGTGCACGGAGCCGTCGATCATGCGCGTGAAGTGCACTCCGAGGAATGGGAAGTTCGGATCGGGCACCGGGTAGACGAGGCCGCGAACGAGATGCCGACGATTGGGTGCGAGCTCGAAGTACTCACCCCGGAACGGAACGATTCTGGCGGACAACGAGGCTCCGGCACGCGTCGCCACGCGATCGCTCTGCAGTCCGGCGCAGGTCACCAGGAAGCGACTCCGAACGATGCCCTGGGTCGTGTGCAGGACGTGATCGTTGCCGCTGCGCTCGAACTCGCCGACCTCGGCGCCGAGCTTGATCGTTCCATCACGATCCCGCGTGAGCTGGGCGAGCACGTTGAGAATCGCCGTGTAATCAGTGATCCCCGTGGACGGGATCCACAGCCCGCCGACGCCGACCACTGCCGGCTCACGCTCGGCGATCTCTTCGCGACTGACGACGGAAGCAGGGATGTCGCTCGCTCTCGCCCTGTCGGAGAGCTTGCCCAGCTGGGCGAGCTCGGCTTCGTCGGACGCCACGATCAGCTTTCCGCAGCGCTCGTACGGAAGACCGTGATCGTTGCAGAATCGGACGATCGACTCATTGCCGGCTCGACACAGCAGCGCCTTGAAGCTGCCTGGCTTGTAGTAGATGCCGGAATGAACGACTCCGCTGTTGCGTCCGGTTTGATGCGCGCCGAGCGATTGCTCCTTCTCGAGCACGACGACGCGCAGCTTGGGCCATCGATCGGTGAGTGCAACTGCTGTTGCCAACCCGACGATGCCTGCGCCGACAACGGCAACGTCGAACACTTCGGATTCGGTCATGAAACGTCACGTGCCCTTTCGAGAGGTGGCACCGTACGCCTCGCGTGACTCATGTATCAACCCGCGAACTTCGGTGCTCTTACAACAACCGCGGACAACTCCGCTGACGCCACCGGGATTGCTGAACGCCACCAGATTCGTCCCTGTCATACGGCCCGCGGTCGGCCAACCGACATGAGTGGCGAAGAGACGATGAAATCATGGTTAACAGCGGGCAATAGTCCGATGAGCCTATTTCGGTGCGACGCGACCAGCTAGTACTCTGATAGGCCGAGCACTACCGGACGAGCTCGCTTCGCACCTGGGACGGGCGATGCAATGAGTGACTGGGATAACAAATCAGTGGGCACTAAAAGGGACGACCCGAGCCGACGCTCGTTCGCGGCCCGGCACAAGTTGAAGGCGTTGCTGGTGGTCGGTGACGCGAGCGCGATCATGCTCGCTTACTGCCTCAGTGGGTGGGGCACCGGCTACACGACACGGCAGGGGTTCCCGCGGATGTTGGTGGTCATGGCCTTCTGTGTGATCGCCGGACTGTGGGCATTGCGTTCGCAAGGCCTGTACCTCTCGCGGGTCAGCGCCGTCAGGGTCGTCGAGATCACTCGCACGGCGCGTGCTGTCGCCCTGCTCGCAGGCATCGTGCTGCTCGGCGACCGAGTCAGCCACTACACCGACTGGCACGTTCGTGAAACCATCGTCGCCTCGACCTTCAGCTTCGTGTTGCTGTGCATCGTCAGATCTGTGTACCGGGCGTGGCTGGCCAACGCCCGCGAGCGGGGCCTGCATTGCCGGCGGATCGTGATCATCGGCACCGACGAAGAGGCGGTTCGCCTCATCAAGCTGTTCCAAACCCATCTCGATCTCGGTTTGAGGGTCGTCGGGATCATCGGCGACAAGGATGAGGCGGTCCAGCGCGGTCTCGAAGATCTGTGGCTCGGCGACGTCGATCATGCCGAGACGCTCCTCGACATCCCTGGCCTGTCCGGTGTCGTCACGTCGACGAGTGGGATGTCGTCAACTCGGCTCAACGGTTTGATTCGTGATCTGCATCACAGTGGACTGCACATCCACCTCGCCACCGGAATCTCGGGAATCGCCGTTCGCCGCCTCCGATCCGTGCCGCTGGCACACGAGCCGCTGCTGTACGTCGAGGCGCCGTCGCTCGCCAAGGGACAGCTCGTCGTCAAGCGATGCTTCGACATCGTCGTCTCGTCGCTCATCCTCATTGTGTTGAGCCCGCTGTTCCTTGCCGTGGCCATCGCCATCAAGCTCGACGATGGTTCTCCGATCTTGTTCAGCCAGTCGCGAGTCGGCAGAGGCGGGCGCATCTTCGGTGTGTTGAAGTTTCGCAGCATGATGGTCGACGCCGAGAGCAAGCTCGCCGAACTCGGTGCCGGCAACGAGCGTCAGGGTCCGCTGTTCAAGATGGAGAACGATCCGCGAGTCACGCGGGTCGGCCGCTTCCTTCGTGATTCCAGCCTCGACGAGCTGCCACAGCTGTGGAACGTGTTGCGCGGACAGATGAGCCTCGTCGGGCCTCGGCCGGCCCTGCCTGCCGAGGTGGTCAACTTCTCCACCGAGCTGCGCATGCGCGAGCAGGTGATGCCAGGAATCACCGGGCTCTGGCAAGTGGAGGCACGCGACAACCCGTCGTTCGAGGCCTACCGCCGGCTCGATCTGTTCTATGTGGAGAACTGGTCGATCACCCTGGATCTGATGATCCTCATCGGCACCGTCGAGCAAGTGCTGGTACGCATGCTGAAGAGCCTGCGCACCCACCGCACCAGCGTCGCCCAGTCGGTCGACGTCCTCGACATCAGCCTCGTCCCCGACCAGGCGAACACCGTCGCCGCCTCCGGCGGGCAGTAGCACACGCTGCTGCGGCGGGATCGGCATTTCCGTCGTGCGCGCGCGATCCGCGTGTACACTCGCTCACTGTGTGTAGTCTCTGCCACGTGTGTGAAACCTGTCACAGTCTCGATTACCAATCCGAGATTTGGGGAACTTCCCACGTCTACAGAACGTATCTCTCTGAGACTTCGTCGTTCATCCACGACTCATCTCTCAGGCGATCACACACGGAAAGGATGGCTTCGTGAGCTCAGCAATCTGTCGCTTCATCGGCTGCGATGAAGCTGCCTCCGTGACCGTCGGCATCATGCCCCTCTGCGCGTTGCACCAGTCGTACGTCCTCCAACTGATGGATGGTGCCGCAGCCGACCACACCTCTGACGTTGGTTCGCCGATCACCAGTGACGGCTGGTCGCTGATCTCCGTCGGCGACATCGAGCTCTGACCGACGCCGCCTAGAAGTTGATGAACGAGTCCGTCGTCCAGACGCGCTCGTCGAAGTAGGAGCGCACCGCGGCGATGTAGTCGTCGGCCGGTTGCGTATGCCATCGTCCGCTGAACCACAACCCGACGCAGCCCCACACATCGCCGGGCGCGTAGGTCGCGCCCCGGTCGAGCGTGTTCAGCCAGTCGAAGCCGCCTTCGAAGCAACTGCGCCAGATCGCATAGGTGTAGTCGACGTTGTAAGCGGTTGACTGCGCGGCCTCCGGCCATGTCGGCCGGCCGGCGGGCGGGCCGTGATACGGATAGCGGATCTGCATGATGCCGACGCTCTGCGGGCACTCTCCGGCCTTTCCGTCGGCGCCCAGCTCGTGACCGGGAACGCAGGCGGCCGCATCGCTGCCGAAGTCACCGAGGTTCGACATCGTCCAGTAGGACTCCTTCGCGGCTTGGGCGCGGACGATGTCTGCATCGATTCCCCACTTGCATGCCGCCCACTGCAGGATCTCGTCGGTGGTTCCGGTGAAGTCACCGGTGACCCGATCGAGATACTTCTCGTTGATGTTCTTCTGCTTCCCACGAGTTTGGTTGAAGGGCTCGTTGGCCGGACGAGTCTCGGCCGCCTTCACCACGCGAGCGGCACACTCCGAATCGGAGGGCAGGGCCGCGCCCGGTGGCAAGGTATGGGATTCCGTTTCGGGTTCGGTCGCGGTCGGGGTTGAGCTCGCTGACGACGTGCAGGCCGACAACACGACCGAGCAGGCCAGCAAGGCCGCTGTGCGCGGAAACCGGCGACGGGTGCGGATGCGGTCGACATCCGCGGCTGACGAGACCCCCATAACGGTTCTGACGCTACCGGGATGATGCCGCTCCCGAGTTGGAGTTGCAGCTGCGTGCGGCTATGTTAACCCCACCTAACAGTCGCCCGAAGGATTCCGACACGATGCGCACCCACCGCCGATCGCTCGCCGCCTCGATCATCGGCGGCCTCCTTGCCATCACGGCATGCGGGACCGACAGCAAGTCCTCCTCCACGACGGCGAGTGCCGGGTCGCTGGCGCCTGAAGACATCAAGGTCGATGACGCCACGGTGGCGGCCGGACTCGAGCAGATGCCTGCCACCATTGCGGCCGCAATCGCCGCGATCGGCGCCTCCGATGCGAAGGCGAAGCTCGATGCGATCGAGGAGTTGTGGGCCAGCTTCGAAGGGACCGTCCGCGACACCGATGCCACGCTCTACTTGGCGATCGAGGATCAACTCACTCCGCTGCAGCGTCAGATCGGCGGTGGCGACTCCGCCGCCGCGGCAGCTACCGCCACCACGATGTCGGGCCTCTTCACCGAATATCTCGAGAAGCATCCCGGTTGATGCGTCGCCTGATCGCGGTTGCCGTGGGGCTCGTCGCCGCCATCACGCTGCTGGCCGTCGTGCCGGCATCGCCTGTGGCCGCGCAATCGAGCCGCAGCGACGCGATCGAGGAGATTCGCAACGTTCGCATCAGCGTCGACCTCACGCTGTCCCTGATCAAGCAAGGCAAGAGTGATCAAGCCTTCGACGCAGCAGCGAACGGGTACCTGAAGCACTTCGAACTTGTCGAAGTACCGCTGCGCATCATCGACAACGACCTCACGATCGAGACAGAGGGGCGTTTCGCCGACATCCGCCAGCTGATTCGTGACCACGCACCCGTCGACCGCATTCGTGACGAACTGATCCAACTGCGCGCCTCGCTCGACACGATCGAACGCAAGCTCACGGCGACGGGCGCGGCAGCGCCGGCCCTGATCTTCGGGCAGAGCTTCCTCATCATCTTCCGCGAGGGGTTCGAGGTCGTGCTGCTCGTCAGCATCCTGCTCGGCTACCTCGAGGCGGCCAGGTCCACCGCGTTGATCAAGCCGATCCTGGTCGGCATCGGCCTGGCAATGGTGGCCACCGTGCTGACCGTCGTGCTCCTGCGTGTCGTCTTCGAATCGTTGCCGTTCTCGGTCGAGGTGCTCGAGGGGATCACTGCCCTGGTCGCCACCGTGATGCTGTTCTACGTGTCGTTCTGGCTCGTCGCCCGGATGGAACAGAAGCGGTGGATGGAGTTCGTGCGCGCTCGCCTCTGGAGCGCGGTGTCCCTCGGGTCGACGGCGTCATTGATGCTCGTCGGGTTCACGGCTGTGTATCGCGAGGGTTTCGAAACGGCGCTGTTCTACCAAGCGCTGTGGTCGTTCGGCAGCGGGCTGGGAACGTGGGTGCTCGCCGGACTGGCTGCTGGTCTCGTCGCGCTGTCCGGAGTCGCGTTCGCGATGTTCCGACTTGGTCGGCGCGTTCCCGTGAAGCGTTTCATGAACATCGCCGTCGGCTGCGTGATGGTCACGTCGGTCACCTTTCTCGGCAACGCCGTCAACGCACTGCAGGCGGGCGACCTCATCGCGTATCACCGACTGGATAACTGGCCACACTTGCCGATCTTCCTGTCGCAGGTCACCGGCTACTGGCCGACGTTGCAGAGTGTCGTCGCCCAGATCGTCCTGTCGCTGATCTACATCTCGGGCGCACTGTACGTGCTGGTGATCAAGGTCCGACGTGGGCGGCGCACGAGCAGTGCAGCGCATGTCATGGTCGGAGCCTGAGCTGTCGGTGGGCACACGTTCATGGGTGTGAGGATCGGTGTCGACGTGGGCGGGACGTTCACCAAGGCGGTCGCGGTCGACAACACCACCGGCGCGGTGGTCGCCCGGTCGGTGGTTGCAACAACTCACGCCGCGGATCAGGGCGTTGCAGCAGGCATCGTCGCCTGCGTTGCCGACGTCGCCGCCGCGGTTGGCGCCGGTACCGTCGAACTCGTCACCCACTCGACGACTCAAGCGGTGAACGCCTTGCTCGAAGGTGACGTGGCGACCGTGGGAGTGTTCGGCCTGGGTCGCCGGCCCGACCTTGCCAAGGTCAAGCGACGCACCGCGCTCGCCGGCGTCGAGCTCTCGGCCGGCAAGCGGCTGCCTGCAGTGCCCGTGTTCTTCGACGTCACCGATGGTCTCGATCACCAAGCCGTGAAGGATGCCATCGCTCGACAACTCGTCCAAGGCGTCGGTGCCATCTCGGTGGCCGAGGCGTTCGCGCCCGACGACGATCGAAACGAGCAGGCCGTGGTGCAGATGGCCCGCGATGCCGGCTTGCCCGCGTGCGCGAGCACCGACCTCTCGGGACTGTACGGCCTCGAACTTCGCGCCGTCACTGCTGCCGTCAACGCGTCGATTCTCCCTATCGCCATCAGAACTGCTGGATATGTGGCCGACGGTGTGCGCGAGGCGAACATCGACGCGATGGTGATGGTGATGCGCGGTGACGGCGGCGCAACCGATCTCGCCGGTTTCCGCGAGGCTCCGGTGCGAACGCTCTACTCCGGGCCGGCCGCATCGGTCGCCGGTGCGCTGCGGTCGGGGGCCATCACCGACGGCGTCATCGTCGAAGTCGGCGGCACGTCCACCAACGTCGCGGCCGTGCGCGACGGGCGGCCATTGATGTCATATGTCACGGTGGCCTCACACGCGACTGCGCTCAGGGCAGTCGACGTTCGCGTCGTCGGTGTCGCCGGCGGGTCGATGCTGCGAGTGCACGGGCATCGAGTCCATGCGGTGGGCCCGCGGAGTGCGCACATCGCCGGTCTGCCGTATGCCTGTTTCCTCGAGCCACGGCTGCTGGTCGGGGCGACTGCCGAGGTGATCGCCCCACGACCCGGCGACGAAGACGACCATCTCGTGCTGCGTCTCGCCGATGGCAGCCTCGCTGCGGTGACCGTCACGTGCGCGGCGAACGCACTGAGGGTGCCCGTTGAGGGCGATCACGCCTGGACCCCCACCGCAGCCGATGCGGCAACGGCGGCGCTTGCCGCCGCCGGAGCGTGGTGCGGGCTCGACGGCGACGAGGTTGCGCGACGAATCATGACGGCGGCGAGTGATGCGGTGTGCGAACTCGTGCACACGCTCGTCTCGACGCAGAAGCTGCGCGATCCCTCGATCGTGGCGGTGGGCGGGGCCGCCGGTGGCCTCGGCCGCTACGTCGCCCAGCGGATGAACCTGCGGTGCACAGTGCCTGCCGGAGCGGAGATCATCTCGTCGATCGGCGATGCGCTCTCGATGGTGCGCGCCGAGCGCGAGCGCACGGTGAGCGTGCTCACCGCCGATGTGGTTCGGCAGTTGTCGGAAGATGCAGAGAACGAGGCGCTTGCCGCGGGGGCAGCGCCGGGCACCGTCGAGGTGCGCATCGAGGAGCTGCCGGAGCGTGGCACGGTGCGCGCCATCGCCACGGGCACGGTGGGGCTTCGCACGGGTGCTCTGCCCGGGCAGACACTGGTCACCCGCGAACACCTCATCGATCGGGAGCAGGCGAGTCCGGATGAGGTAGCCGCGGCCGGAGCGTTCTGGTTGCTGACGCGTCGCAGCCAGGTGGAGATCTTCGACCGCTTCGGCGACCCGGTGTGCACGTTGAAAGGCGAGCGCAGCGAAGTCGACGAGTTGGCTGCCAACGTTCAGCGCTTCACCAGGTATCGCGGTCCTGTGACCCTACGACCCACCATCTGGCTGATCAACGCCGGCCGCATCGCCGAGCTGACGGGTGGCGACATGATCGAGGCCACCACCGCATTGCACGACCCGCACGACCCCAACGAGGTCATACTCGTCGGCAAGAAGACCTGAACGAAAGTACTCCATTGGCCCTGTACATCCCAATATCCCGACGGCGTCGTAACGCCGCCCTGATCGCGATCGCGACGCTGGTCGGCGGGCTCATCGTCGGGTTCGTCGTCGGGCGTTCCTCGGCGACGACGGCAGAGGAGCGGGCAACAGAAGTACGCGCCCGCGCCGACACGCTGGGCACGAGGCTCGAAGCGCTGACCATCGAGTACGAGCAGGCGCTCACGGGCACCGGCGACACCGTGAAGGGAGGCGTGCTCGACGCCCTCGACCTCATCGACGGCGATCTGAACGCGCTGATCGCCGAAACACCCTGGTTGGGTACCGCTCAGATCAACGACCTGCACGCCGCCACGGCAGCAGTTCGAACGGCGGCAGAGCAGACAGTGGACGTCGACCAGTTCACCAAGGTGGTCGACGCGGCAGCCACGACGATTCGCGACGGATACGGCGTCGCTACCTGACGCCTCGATTCGAACGTCGTCGGTAGCGCTTACGAACGAGACCGGGCTTTCAGGGTGTGGCGTCTGTAGCGAGCCGCTCGTCGGGCAACGTGGCGCAGGTGTCGTTCATCGCGAGTGAGCGGTGCTCGTCGGGTGTGCGCCTGAGTGGCATAGAAGCGGCTCTTGGCCGTCTCGACGAGTGCGAGGTAGGTGATGATCATGCCGACCAGGATGAGGAAGAAGCTGATCGGCAACGTGGTGAACCCGAGTGTGTCGGCGATGGGAGAGAACGGCAATGCCGCGCCGACGATTGCGCAGGCGACCGGCGTGATGATCATCGCGCGGCTCGGTCGGCTGCGGAAGAACGGGACTCGGCGAGTGCGGATGACGAACACGACCAACGTCTGCGTGGCGAGGGATTCGACGAACCAGCCGCTGCGAAACTCGGCGTGGCTGGCATCGAGGATGACCAACATCACGAAGAACGTCACGAAGTCGAAGATCGAGCTGATCGGACCGAACACGCTCATGAACCGGCGGACGAAGGCGATGTCCCACGCGGCCGGTCGAGCCAGCACCTCCTCGTCGACGTGGTCGGTCGGAATGGCGAGTTGTCCCACGTCGTAGAGCAGGTTGTTGAGAAGGATCTGCGACGGAAGCATCGGTAGGAAGGTGAGGAAGAGCGACGCGCCCGCCGCGCTGAACATGTTCCCGAAGTTCGACGATGTGGCCATGAGGACGTACTTGAGGGTGTTGGCGAAGATCCGCCTGCCCTCCATGACACCGTCGGCGAGGACACCGAGGTCCTTGTCGAGCAGCACGATGTCGGCGGCATCCTTGGCGATGTCGGTGGCGGATTCGACCGAGATGCCGACGTCTGCAGCGTGAAGGGCGACCGCGTCGTTGACACCATCGCCCATGTAGGCGACATCGACGCCGGTCCGGCGAGCGACCTTCACGATTCGCGACTTCTGCTCGGGGCTGACTCGCGCGAACACCGTGGTATGCGGAATGGCCGCAGCGAGCGCATCGTCGTCGAGGCCTTCGAGCTCGGCGCCCGACAGCACTCCCTCGACCGCGAGGCCGATGTCATGGCAGACCTTTGCAGCGACGATGCCGTTGTCGCCCGTGATGATCTTGACCGCGATGCCGATCCGGTTGAGCTTGGCGATGCTCTCGCCGGCGTCGGCCTTCGGTCGGTCGACGAAGGTGAGGAAGCCGACGAGGTGGAGGTCGTGGTCCTCATCGGTTGTGGGTTGCGTGAGGCCTGCAGCGTCGCGAGTGGCCACAGCGACCACCCGGGCGCCATCGGCGAACAAGCCCTGCAAGGTCGCCTTCGCCTCCGTGGGAAGGTCGACGCACTGCGCCAACAGTGCTTCGGGGGCTCCCTTCAGAACCAAGATCGTTCGTCCGTCGGTGGCACGAACAACTACTGAAGAGAGCTGGCGGTCGTGGTCGAAAGGCTGGAGACCGAGCCGTTCGTACCCGGATGGCGGATCTGGACCTGCGACGACATCGTCTGCTGCCGGCGTACCCCACAAGGCGTTGTCGAGTGCGTTGCCTCCCACCGGGCCTGACGCGGTGAGCGTCGATTCGTTGCACACCAACCCGAAGCGCAGCGCAGCCTCGTCGGGCCGACCGAGTGGGTCGAGGCTGTGCTGGAACGTGATCGCCCCTTCGGTGAGGGTGCCGGTCTTGTCGGTGAACAACACCTGGATGTTGCCGAGGTCTTCGATCGTCACCAATCGCTTGACGAGCACGCGTTTGCGAGCAAGTTGCCGTGAACCGGTGGACAGGCTGACGCTGACGATCGCCGGAAGCAGCTGTGGTGTGATGCCGATGGCGATTGCGAGGGAGAACAGCAGCGCGTCGAGCAATGGGCGGGAGAAAGCGACGTTGATCACGAAGATCGAGATCGTCAAGACGGCGGCAACTCGCACGAGCAGCTTGGAGAACCCGCGGAGGCCGGTTTGGAACGCCGTCTCCGATTGCTTCTCGCCGAGGCCGACGGCGATCTTGCCGAACTCCGTCGACGAGCCGATGCTGACGACGACCGCGCGCCCCGACCCCTGACGGACGACCGTGCCCATGAACGCGCACGATGGGAGATCGACGTCCGAGTCGGTCGCGGCTGGATCGACGGCCTTCACCGCGGCCATCGACTCGCCGGTCAACACGGCTTCATCGCACTCGAGCTGGGTCGCCTCGATCAACCGCACGTCGGCGGGGACCAGGTCACCGACGCGCAACGTGACGACGTCGCCCGGGACGAGACCACCGACATCGATGGGCTGCGCCGTTCCGTCCCGCCAGGTGAGCGTCTCGTGGCGAATGTTGGCGTGCAGCGCCGCTACCGCCACCTCGGAGCGGTACTCGTTGACGAACCCGAGCCCGACGCTGAGCAGCACGATTGCGGCGATGATCCCGCCGTCAGTGGTGTCGCCGGTCGCCGCCGAAATGCCTGCCGCGACGAGCAGAAGGATCAGCAACGGGTTGCGTAGCTGGCGCGCGAGAACCCCGAACAGGGTCACCGTGCGCGACGACAACACGTTCGGTCCGTACGCGGTCTGGCGACGAGTGGCCTCGACGGTGGTGAGCCCGGACTCCGATGTCTGTAGTTGCTGGAGCACCTCGGCAACCGGTTGCCGAGCAGCTTGCGACAGGGTGAGCACCGTCGGTGTGGCGGCAGCAGCCACAGGTGCAGTGTCGCTCACCGGCTCAGGCTAGGCCGCGCATGAATTGAACTGCGAGAACTTGAACCGCCGTGGTGGTTCAGCGCTTCAGTTCGATCTCCACGAAGATCACCTTGCTTCCAGGCCTGCTGGAAACGTCGTGAGTGGTGCCCGCCGATCCGAGGTACGGTGCCCCAGCGGCCTGGCTCATTTCGCGAACCGATCCGTCGTCACCTGTGACCACGAAGATGCCACCCGTGATGGGCACCACCACGTAGTCGAACTCGTGCCGGTGCCGACCCGTTGCCGCGCCATGGGCGCCGAACGTCCAAGTCGTGACCCGGATCTCGTCGTTGTCGACCGAGATGGTCGATTGTGCCGCAGTCACTGCCGCTCCTTCGCTCGTACTTCGGGGTTCACTCGCAGGAAGTACTCCACTCCATACATCTCCTCGAGCATCGACCGCGGGAACGCGTCGACGTCGATCGGGTACTGAGATCGATGAGCTGCCAACGCGGCGAGCTTCTGATCGAGGTGCTCGCGCACGTCGATCCGGAGCGGATCAGTGTGGCTGTCGAGCTCCGGCTCGGCATCAATACCGCGGGGCTCCGTTCCGAACTGTCGCGATCCCACGCCGCGTCCGTCGTACTTCGTCGCTTGTGCTGGTGACAGCACCAGGCAGGTGACGTTGCCGGCGGCGGCGACGCTGGCCGACCGCGGCTGACGCGCGGCGATGCCGAGCTCGCCGAAGAACTGGCCGTCGGTGAGCGTCCGAATGACGCGTCGTGAATCGCCTTCTTCCACGAAGACCTCGACGGAGCCCGACAGGACGAGGCACAGGCTCGTTGCCGGCTCGCCCTCTTCGACGATGACCGTGCCGTGCGGATACCAGACGATCTCCACCTCGTCACTGGCGAATCGCATCGTCGTGGATTCCTCGGCAAAGAGAGTGAGCGCACGTCCGTAGTCTGTCGATCCGCCGAAGCGCTGATCCATCGCGACCAGCCAGCCGGCGAGGCGCTCGGCGAGCGATAGCCGGTTGGTCGGAAAGTGGCTCTTCAACAACTGCGGGCACGTTGCGCCCGATTCGCTGGCGGCCCGGCGAACCTGTCGGACCGCAAGAGTTGTCGCGGCTCCGACCGCGATGTGATCAGGATGACCGTAGGCCCCGTCCTCACCGAACGTGATCACGATGTCGGGGTCGATCTCGGTCAGCACTTCGCCGATGGCTGCCGCGAGCTCGTCGAGGTCGACGTTCTGCAGCGTCCCGTCGTGATAGTTCAGGACCACCACCTGCTCGACGCCCAGGCGACCGCAGGCGTCGCGCAGCTCCGCCTCGCGAACCCGACCCAGTGTGCGTCGAACCGCCGTGGTCGAGTCTCTGATCTGGCCGGCCTCACCTCGAGTGGCACACACCACGAAGACCTCGGCACCCTCCGCTGCCCACTTGGCCATCGTTCCGCCTGCGCAGAAGACCTCGTCGTCGGGATGTGCGAAAACTCCGGCGACACGCCTCGGCATGGTCTCGCTGTGGTCGCTCATTTCGTCAATGATGCCCGGTCGTCTGCGCCGCGAATGACGGAGGCAGGTCGGCGAAGATCTCCGTGGCGGCGAGGTACCCGGGTTCGATCAGCTCGGTCGAAGGGGCACGCAGAGCCAGCGCCTCGCGTATCGGTGTCATATCGGTTGCGACCGAGAAGCCGGGCAGCCAGTCGTCGTGGTGGCAGAGCAGCATCCGCCGCGGTTGCAGCAGCTCGGCTTCACGGGCGACGAACTCGGCCAGTGGGCCCTGAATCGGCTGGCCGTCGATGTTGCCGCGGCCCGCCGCGGCGACGATGGCTACATCGGGTCGAATGCCGCCGAGTATGCCTGTCCAGTGGCCGGACGTGTCTTGGAACAACAGCGATCCCTCCGGTGGGGTCAGCAGAGCGACGAGTGCGCCGCCGTCGCCCCGAGAACTGTAGCCCTGCGCTGAGGCGACGAGGTGAGCCACCGCGGCGGGAGACATCTCCGTGGACAGGAATGTCAAGAGCTCGGCATGCACACCGTTGCCGAGGTCGACCGTCTCGCCGCCGGCGGCGCAGATCATCCGACCGATCGGCACCCCAGCGGCCTCCGTGACCCTGATGGTCTCGTAGCTCCCGATCAGACGGGCAGCAGTGTTCGCCATGATGCGCTCCCGCGCCCCACAGATGGTCGAAGTGCGAGTGCCCGAACCAGTCGAGAGTGGTCACGTGGCCGACGTTGGCCAGGTATGGTGGCGGCACCACGCCGAGAACTCCCGTCGAGCGTGTTGGGTTCGTTCATCCTTTGAGCCGACTCCGGGAGCGTTGCTCCGGTCCTTGGTAGCGCCGATAGGTCACCAATCACGATCATCGCTCTTCTCGCCACACCGATCCCGCCTAGCAGCTCCGGTCGGATGCGTTTACCGCAGTCGATTACAGGGAACACGGTGTCGAGTCGATCGCTGTTGCGAGAAAGCACCGAGGATGAACCACACCACCACGAAGAGATGGGGACCTCTTGTCGCCACTTGTTTGTTGATTCCGATCTTGGTGCTTCTCGGATCCGCCCGGTTCAAGGCGACGGCCGGGCCAACCCCGGCCTTTGTCCGATCAACTGTCGCCGCCCGAACCGGTGGGGGTAACGCGTTGACCACGCCCGCGATCGGCACCGCCTCCGGAGACCTGTTCGTCGTGGCCGTGAGTTGGGATGGCGGCACGATCAACATGAACGTCACCGACAACAAGGGCAACGCCTACTCAGCAGCGACGACCAAGCAGGTCGACACTCGGCACAACCAGTCGATGCAGATCTTCTATGTGGCCAACGGCGCCGGGGGCGCATCGCACACCTTCACCGCGACCCCGTCGACCAACGCTTCGTACGTGCGTGTGATCGTCCACGAAGTGTCGGGCATCAGCAGCACCAGCGCACTCGACAAGACGATGGTGGTCAACAACGAAGCCGGCGCACCGGTGTCGGTGGGCCCCATCAGCACTGCTGTCAGTGGTGAATACGTCTTCGCCGCGGCGATGAACGACAGCGGCAGCAACACGTTCGCGCCCACCGGTGGCAGCGGCTTCACGGAGCGCGCGACGAGTTCGCCACGTAGTTCGGAGTTGCAGTCACAGGACATGGTCCAAGTGGGGTCGGGCGCGATCTCGTCCACGTGGACCATGAGCGGTACGAACCAGGCGATGGCCCAGGTCGTCTCGTTCCGGCCTGCCAGCGCGGTGCAGGATTCCGAAGCACCGTCGGCGCCTGCGAACCTGTCGGCCACTGCGGTCTCGCCGACGCAGATCGATCTGTCCTGGTCCGCGTCAACGGACAACATCGGCGTGGCCGGGTACTCGGTGTATCGCAATGGCACCAAGGTCGCCACTCCGGCGTCGAACAGCTATCAGGATTCCAGCCTGACGCAAGGCACTTCCTACACCTACACGATCTCTGCCTACGACGCCGCGGGCAACACCTCTGCGTCATCGGCACCCGCCGTCGCCGCAACACCGGCGCCCTCGCCCGACGATCCGCCCGACGATCCGCCGCCTCCACCCCCGCCACCAGCAGGTCCGATCACGGCCCCGCTGAAGGCCTCCACCCAGAACTCCCACTACTTCGTCGACGGCAACGGCAAGGCCGTACTTCTCACCGGCTCACACACCTGGAACGACTTCCAGGACTGGAGCGCCAATGGGACGACGCATCCCTTCGACTTCGCCGGTTACGTCAACATGCTCACGGCAACGCACCAGAACTTCACGCTGCTGTGGAACACCGAGCTGCCGAACTTCTGCAGCCTGCCCACCGGGGCGACCACGAACTTCGACGTTGCCCAGATGCCGTGGCAGCGCACTGGCCCCGGCACCGCCAACGACGGCAAGCCCAAGTTCGATCTCACGAAGTTCGATCAGAGCTTCTTCGATCGGATACGTGCCGAGGTTCAGCAACTCGACTCCGTCGGCATCTACGCCGGCGTCTATGCCTACACCGGCGAATGGTTGAACGTCTTCCGATGCAACGGTGACGGCTTCCCGTTGACAGGAACGAACAACGTCAACGGCATCAACGATGGTGGGGGTGTCGGCGCGTTGTCGATGACATCACCGAATGCTCTGACCGCGGTTCAAGATGCCTACGTCGAGAAGCTCGTCGACACGCTCAACGACATGCCGAACGTCTTGTGGGCCACCTCGGAGGAGTCGTCGGCCAACTCGAGCTGGTGGAACAACCATCAGATCGATCACATCCACGCGTACGAGGCGTCGAAGCCCTTCCGGCACCCAGTCGGATACGGCAACATGAACAGCGAGGCCGACAGCACGATGATCAACACGAACGCCGACTGGATCGCCCCCGGCGGGCGCATCTCGACGAGCGCGAACTGCGGCAGTGGCACACCGTCGTGCAAGGTGATGATCAACGACTCCGACCACAGCTACTTCGGCATGTGGAACGACACCCCGCAACAGAACCGGAACTACGTGTGGGACAACTTCACCAACGCCAGTCAGGTGTTGTTCATGGATCCGTACGAGGTGTACTACCCACGCGAAAACCGCAACCTCTGCGTCAGTCCGGTCAACGGCATCTGCTCGGCACCCGATTCGCGCTGGGACAACGTGCGCGACAACCTCGGGTACACGCGCCTCTATGCCGATCGGATGAACCTTCTGGCCATGTCGCCGCAGGGCTCGCGATCCTCGACGCACAACGTCCTGGCAAACACCGAGCGCGACGGCTTCGGAGTATCTCGTCTACTCCGATGGCGGTGGCACGTTCACCGTCAACCTCTCCAACACCACGAGAAGCCTCGGCGTCGAATGGCTCAACCCGGCGACCGGCGTGAAGACAACAGCGCCCTCGATCACCGGTGGCTCGTCCGCGCAGTCCTTCACGCCCCCGTTTGCCGGCGATGCGGTGCTGTACGTGTACGACTCCAGCCTCGGAGTGGCCGACACCCAAGCGCCGACGACACCTACCAACTTGACGGCTTCCGCAGCGTCTGCCGCGCAGGTCAACCTGGCGTGGTCGGCCGCCACCGACGACCGCGGTGTGGCCGGATATCGGGTGTTCAGGAACGGCACACAGATCGCCGCAACGACCGACCCGTCGTACCAGGACACGTCGCTGGCCGCGCAGACCACATACACGTACACCGTCGTTGCCGTCGACTCGGCCAACAACCAATCGCCCGCTTCGGCGCCGGCCACGGCCACGACACCGGCCGTCGACACGGTCGCGCCCTCGGTTCCGGCCGGTGTGGCGGCCAGCAGCACCATTTCGGGACAGATCGACCTGTCATGGAGCGCGTCGACCGACGATTCCGGAACCGTGGCCGGGTACAGGGTGTACCGCGGCGGCACGAACATCGCGACGACGACGGCCACGAGCATCAGTGACACCGGATTGGCCGGCTCGACCACCTTCAGCTACACGGTCGCAGCATTCGACGCGTCGGGCAACACTTCGCAGCAGTCCTCATCGGTCAGCGCCACCACTCCGGCTACGCCCTCGGGATTGGTGGCGGCGTACAGCATGAACCAGGGTGCGGGCACGACTCTGCCAGACCTCTCGGGCAACGGCAACACGGGCACGTTGATCAACGGTCCCGCGTGGACCGCCGGGAAGTACGGCACCGCCCTGTCGTTCAACGGCAGCAACCAACGCGTGGATGTTGCCAACTCGGCCTCGCTGCGTCTGACGACTGGCATGACCCTGTCCGCCTGGATCAAGCCGGCCGTTGTCACGCCTGCGTGGCGCGACGTCATCATGAAGGGCCAGGACGAGTACTACTTGGTCGGCGCCTCGTCGAGTGGTGGCGTGCCGGCCACCGGCGGCACGTACACCACGCCGCTGTACGGCTCGAGTGTGACCGCCAACAACTGGAGCTACGTGGCGGCGACCTACGACGGAACGTCACTGAAGCTGTACATCAACGGCGTGCAGGTCGCCGTCCGCAACCAGACGGCGCCTATCAAGATCTCGACCGGCAAGGTCGGCATCGGTGGCGATGGTTACTGGGGCCAGTACTTCAATGGCCTGATCGATGACGTTCGCATCTACAACCGTGCCCTCGCACCTGCTGAGATCCAAGGAGACATGAACACGTCGCTGTGACCGAGGTGGTCAATCGACGATGCGTACGTCGCCAGCGCAGGGATCGACTTCAACGACGGCACCATCGGGATGAGCTTTGGTTGCGTCCACAACGTGTTCGAGTCGGTTCCCCGGTTGCCCTATGGTTTCCAGATCCGTCGGCCCGCGGAAGGGACATCCGTGGGGCCTGAGCCTCAAGGAGCACGCACCATGTCAGTGTCATTTCGTTCGCGCACGATTCGTCGACGACTAGCGATCGCCGGATTTGCCACCACGATCCTCGCCGCGGGGACCGTGGTGGTATACAACATTGCCTCGGCGACGACGCCGGCAAGCAGTGCCACGATGTTCGTGCCGGCGGCACCCGTCCGCATCCTCGACACCCGCACAGGCACCGGCACGGGCGGGGCGACGCTGCCTCTCACGGCCGGCGCCGTGATGGTGCTGCAGGTGACCGGGGTGCAAGGAATACCCGCAGATGCAGTCGCCGTGGAGCTCAACGTGACGGTGACCGAGGGAACGGTTCCAGCATTCCTCACCGTCTGGCCGACGGGAACCGACCGGCCGACAGCGTCGTCGCTCAACATCACGCCGGGGCAGAACACGCCCAACATGATCACTGCGCAACTCGGCGCCAGTGGCCAGTTGTCGTTCTTCACCAACGGAGGAGCGGTGCACGTCGTCGCCGACCTGGCCGGCTACTTCGTCAAGGCGAACACGGTCACAGGCGTTGTCTCGCAGGTTCCAGCGGAGGCCCGATGGACGGTCATGTGGCCACTCGCCGGTGGCACGGTCGGTCACATGGCGGTGCGCGAGGACGGGTCGATTCGCGATCAGAGCCTCGTGACCGACACGCTGACGAAGGTGGCGACGGGTCAATACTGCATCAAGGCCACTGGAGCTTCAGAGGGTGCAGTCGGCTCGATCCAGGTCGGCGGACCCTTCGCGACGATCCAGGTGTCACAAGGCGTCGGATCCTTCTGCAACGCCGTTCCCCTATCGAACATCACGGTTCAGATCATGCAGCTGGCCGGCTGACCGGAATCACTGCGGCTTGGTGCGCCACGCCCGTTCGAATGGCAAGCGCCAGGCATGGGGTGCGATCAGTTGATGGATCGCATTGGGTCCCCATGAACCTGGCGCGTATGCACGAACCGGTGGTGGCGCCTCGAGCAGTGGCGCCGACAGTTCCCAGAGGCGCTCGATGCCCTCGGCGGTGGTGAACAGGGTGTGGTCGCCGCTCATCGCGTCGTGGATCAGTCGCTCGTACGCCTCCAGCACGTCACGTTCGCGCCCGGTCTCGTGCAGTGCGAACTGCAGGCTCAGCTTGTCGAGCTTCATTCCCGGTCCCGGTCGCTTGCCGTAGAAGCTCAGCGACAGCTTCGACGCATCGGCGAGATCGAAGGTGAGGTGATCGGGCCCGTGCTGGCCGATGCCCGAGCCCGCTGGGAACATGCTCTTCGGTGGTTCGCGGAACGCGATTGAGATGATGCGAGCACCCTCGGCCATCCGCTTGCCCGTGCGGAGGAAGAACGGCACACCGGCCCAGCGCCAGTTGTCGATCTCGCACTTCAACGCGATGAACGTGTCGGTCTCGGAGTCGTGAGCGACACCGATCTCCTCGCGATATCCGATGTACTGCCCGCGCACGACATGGCCGGGCTCGATCGGCAGCATCGACCGAAAGACCTTGTTCTTCTCTTCGCTGATCGCCCGCGGCTCGAGCGCCGTCGGCGGCTCCATCGCCATGAACGCCAGCACCTGGAACAGGTGCGTCACCACCATGTCCTTGTAGGCGCCGGTCGACTCGTAGAACCTGATCCGCTCTTCGAGGGCGAGGGCCTCCGGCACGTCGATCTGCACGTGGTCGATGTGATCGCGGTTCCAAATGGGTTCGAACAACCCGTTCGCGAAGCGGAACGCGAGAATGTTCTGCGCTGCTTCCTTGCCCAGGAAGTGGTCGATCCGATAGATCTGGTCCTCGCTGAACGTCTCGTGCAGTGATGCGTTCAACGTGCGCGCCGATGCCAGATCGGTCCCGAATGGCTTCTCCATGACGATCCACGATCGTTCGACGAGGTGAGCTTCCGCCAATGTGTTGACGACCACCCTGGCGGCAGACGGCGGCACGCTGAGGTAGTGCAACCTCCGGGGTTCGCCTCCCAGCTCCTTCTCAGCGTCGGCGACGACCGCCGCCAGGCCGACCGGACCCTTCTCCTGCGACACGTAGCGAAGCTTGCTGGCGAACGCAGCCCACTGTTCGTCGGAGATCGTGCGGCTGGAGAACTCGTCACACGCCTTGCGGGCGAACGTGCGGAACGCCTCGTTGTCGAGCTCATCCAGCGAGGTGCCGACGATGCGGCAGTCGCTCACCAGGCCGGCGAGCGACAGATGCAACAGACCGGGCAGCAGTTTGCGGCGAGCGAGATCGCCGGTGGCTCCGAACAGGATGATCACGTGCGGCTTCACGGGTGCCATCAGCGAAGGCACGATGTCGCTCGGGTCGGTGTGGGTCGTCACATGCTCGGACACGGACCGCACACTACGGCGTCACGCGCCCACGCCCGTCCCCGATCGACCAAAGTTGCATGGGCGCGCCCCCTGCAGCCCACCTTCCGGTGTCGCTCCCAAACGGCCTCGATGAGCGCGAAACATGAAGTCCGGTTGCTGGAGTCGCGCCCAACCGCTCACGTCGGCGGACGTGACGTCAGTCGCGGCCCTGCCAGGTGCAGATGCAGGCCTCGTTGCCCTCGGAGTCGGCAAGGATCCAAAAGGCAGGCGCGGCCTGGTCGGACACCAACGTGCCCCCGGCCGCGAGCGCCGCGGCAATGCGCTGTTGGGCGACGTCATGCGGGACGGTGACGTCGATGTGGATGCGGTTGCGCTGCGGGCGCGGGGCATCCATCTGCTGGAACCAGAAGGCCGGGGCGCGGCCGTACGGGTCGACGCTGTCGTTGTCGAGATGCGGCTTGTAGCCGAGCACCGCCTCCCAGAAGGGCTTGACGGCGGGGATGTCGAGCGCGTCGATCGCGACCTCGAGCTGTGTGATGGTGGCCGGTTCCGAGGTGAGCCCGAGCTCGCCGGCGATCGCCGAGATCGTCCGCGCCATATCGACGTCGCGGGCGGAGAGCCCATCCGCGTCGTGAGTGGTGAGCAGAACATGCACGCGTGGATACGTGATGGTCAGATCGGGATGGTGGTTCGCCTGGTCGGCCGCGGCGCCGATCCGGGCGGCGAACTCGAGGCCCTTCGCCATCGAGCCCGTGGTGAACGACGACTGCAGGGTGCGTAGCAGCACCCTCCAGTCGTCCAGCCCCTCGCTCTCGCTGACCTGCGTGGACGTGAGCTTCCCTGTCGCTTCCATGCCCTCAAGGTAACGCGGGGTGCAACGAACCGAACACAGCAGAGGTACGTACGCTTCTGAGCGTGTCGGGCGCGGGTGCTGGAGGAGCGCGAAGGTGAAGTTCACTCGAGCAGAGCTCGCTGCGTTCCACGGAGCCTCGGTGGACGATCTCATCGACGATCGCGTTCGGCTCCTGTTCGTCGGGATCAATCCTGGGCTGTGGACGGCTGCCGTAAACGCTCACTTCGCTCGTCGTGGCAACCGCTTCTGGCCGGCGCTGCACGCGGCCGGTATCACTCCGCGCTTGGTCGATGTCAGCAATGGCATGGACGCGCAAGATCGCGAACTGGTGCTCGGCCTCGGGATCGGCATCACCAACATCGTTCCGACGGCCAGTGCCCGTGCCGACGAGCTGAGTCTCGACGAGCTGCGCGACGGTGCTGTAGCACTCGAGACAAAGGTGCGTCGTTGGAAGCCGAAGGTGGTCGCTGTGCTTGGCCTCACGGCGTACCGGCAGGCGTTCGCCAGACCCAACGTTGTGCAGGGTCGCGAGAACGACCGCCTCGCCGGTGCGCAGCTCTGGGTGCTGCCCAACCCGAGCGGCCTCAACGCCCACGAGACAATCGACAGCCTGGCGACCTCGTACCGCCGTGCCTATGAGGCCTCCCGCGCCTGACACGACTCACTAATGTCGAGCCATGTCTGTCGCCAGTCTGGATGTTCCCGCGGCTGCGATCGCCGAAGCGTTGCTGGATGATGGTTACGTGATCGTGCCCACCCATGTTGATGCCGGCCGCGCCGCAATGAACCGCCGGACGACCTCACTCGGGCGCCACGAGCGGGGCGCGGACGATGTGTCGTTGCGCCGCCACGGCTCACACACCGCCGCGACAACGTGATGCTTGCCCACATCGGCGGGGTGCCCGTCGAGGAGTGGGTGCCGTACGTCGCGGTCAACTGCGCCGGCGCCGTCGTCGCGATCCGTGTTTGGTTCGGACGATGGTTGCCGCGGAAGCGCCTGGAGTCACCCGCGAGCGATGATCTTCAGTCCGGCGATGACACCGGTACCGAAGAGACGGGCAACCGTGGCATAGAAGTCGTCGAGGCCATCGACGATGTCGAGCCCGTGGACGGTGATGTTGCGTGCTCGCGCGGCGCGGAACTCCTCCAAGCGCGAGGCGGTGAAGGCACTCCACGCTGACGTGACATCCTCGATGTGGAGCTCGGCGAAACCCGCGGCACGGAGTTGGGCGTCGTAGTCGTCCGGCGAGGGCAGCGGCGGACACTGCACCTTCACCTCGAGCGCCGCGGCCTCGGCGCGCGTGGGCTCGCGGCGTTTGGCGAAGTCCTCGATGTACATGGAGCCGTTCGACGCGAGCGCTGACCTGCACGCGGCCAGAAGCCGCCGGCGATCTGCGATGTGCAGGAAGCACAGGAACGAGACGATCGCGTCGTATGTTTCAGCGAGGCCATCGAGGACGTCCCCGCATCGATGCTCGACCAGATCGGCGAGACCGCAGCGCTGGGTCAGATCTGCTGCCAGCGCGTCGAGGTCGGGTTGCAGCTCGAGCGCGGTGACGTGTGCCCCACAACTGGCCGCGATGTATCGGGCTGGTCCACCAATGCCCGACCCGATGTCGAGCACTCGCATCCCGGGGCCCAGTCCAAGGGTGGCGATCGCCTCGTCGACCGCTTGGGTGCCGAGGTAGTGGTACTGATCGAATGGCGTCAGCTGTTCGACCGTCAGCGGCGCAGCGTCATCGATGTCGAGGACGGCCAGTTCGTTGTGGATGCGCTCGACTCGGTCGTAGAGCTTCATGGCCTTCATTGATGAACCCGTCCTGCAGCAACCAGACTGGCGTGTCCGTTGGAAGATACTTGCACGACCGGCACGAAGCCATGCTGCAACGCGGCGACAGAGGTAGGAGGCGTGATCACCGCGACAGTGGTCCTACCTGTGCGGGGCCGTGGCCGCATCCAACCGTCGAAGGTGAACGCCCACGTGCACTCGCCGTGGACCAGACGTGCCTCACCACGCTCGCCGACAACGATGGCGCCGTCGGGCAGATCGTCCAAGACCGCCTGCCAGAGCCGCCGATGTGGCCCTCGAACGATGCCGTGTCCACGGCGCAGCCGTTCGGCGTTCAGTCGGGCGTTGATCTCGATCGCGCGAATGGGTTTCTCGCGGCCGAGCGCGGCCGTGAGCGCATCGCGGTACGAGCGGTACGCGCGATTGCCGGTGAAGGTCATTCGCTGCGGAACCGCGTGCAGATCGCCGAGCGGATCGACGCGGTTCCGACGGGGCACGCCACAGTCTCGCGCGACGACCTTGGTGCGGGCCTCTGCGAGCCGACCGGCGACGTTGCAACACGCAGCATAGGATCGATGGTGTGCGTGGTCATCTCGTCCGTGTGCCGGCGAGGTTGCTCGTTTCGGTCGCTGCGGCGCTGGCGCTTGCGCAGTGTTCGAGCAGCGGGGACGCTCGCTCCGTCGTGCCGACGACCAGCCTGGTGGTCACGTACGGAGCCCAACCCACCGCGTCGGCGCAGATGGTCTGCGGCCCCGAGGGGCAGGCAGCGGTCGGCTCGGTGATCAACGTGATCGGGTTGCGCGTCACCACGCCCACGTGGGCCGACCACCTCTATGGGTGCATCTATCAATACCCCAGCGGCTCCTTCGCCCTCTCGGTCAAAGAGCTCCCGAGCATCGCCTCGACCATCGACTACTTCACCTCGCTGAAGGCCAAGTACGCGGGCGCTCGACCACTTGCTCTCGGTCAGGATGGGTTCACGAGCTCCGACGGTACGTCCGTCGTGCGCAAGGACAACAAGGTGCTGGTCGTCGATGTCAGCAATCTGCCCGCTCAATTCGGCGCGCCGCCACAAACGCCCACCGAGGCCTCGCAGAGCATCGCCGTCGCCCTGCTCGGCTGCTGGACCGGCGACTGACTCGCGGATGAGTGACTTTACAACGGGTGGAAATTTGCACATAGTGTAGAGACATGTCGGTCGACCCGGCTCAGCTCCTTCGTCAACAGGGTTTCAAGGTCACGCCGCAGCGCTTGGCTGTCCTGCGCGCGGTGTCGGGCCGGCCTCATCTCACCGCCGAAGACCTGGTCGAGGTCGTCAGGGCCGACATCGGTGCAATCTCGCAACGCGCGGTCTACGACGCCGTCGGCGTCCTGGCCGACATGGGTCTGCTGCGCCGCATCCAGCCGTCCGGGTCTGCAGCGCGATACGAGGATCGGGTCGGAGACAACCATCACCACCTGATCTGCCGGTCCTGCGGCCGCATGGTCGACGTGGATTGCGCCGTTGGCGCCACGCCGTGCTTGACTGCGGCCGACGACGCCGGTTACGAGATCGACGAGGCCGAGGTCATCTACTGGGGACATTGCCCCACCTGTCGGCAGGCAGATGAGGGCGCCTCGGTCCCAGGCAGTCACGGTTCGAAGTCAGTCACATCATCAATCGAGGAGAAGAAATGAGCAACGAAGAGCACGGCACGGTCACCACCAGCGACGAGCCGTCAACAGCGACGTGCCCGGTGATGAACGCCCAGCAGCTTGCTGTTGGGATCACGGCCAACGATCACTGGTGGCCGAACAGCTTGAACCTGAGGGTGCTCCGCCAGAACCACCCCAAGGCCGATCCGATGGGCGGCGACTTCGACTACGCCGCCGAGTTCAACAGCCTCGACTTCGATGCCTTGGCGAACGATGTCGATGCGCTCATGACCCAATCGCAGGACTGGTGGCCGGCCGACTACGGTCACTACGGACCGTTCTTCATCCGTATGACGTGGCACGCTGCGGGCACGTACCGCATCGCCGACGGCCGCGGTGGCGGCGGTAGCGGCGCCCAGCGGTTCGCCCCGCTCAACAGTTGGCCCGACAACGTCAACCTCGACAAGGCCCGTCGGTTGCTCTGGCCGATCAAGCAGAAGTACGGCAGGAAGATCTCGTGGGCCGACCTCCTGATCTTCACGGGGAACCGTGCCCTGGAGACGATGGGCCTCAAGACGTTCGGTTTCGGCGGTGGTCGAGAGGACATCTGGGCTGCCGAGGAGGACGTGTACTGGGGACCCGAGCGGGTGTGGCTCGAAGATCAGCGATACAGCGGTGACCGGGATCTGGCGAATCCGCTCGGCGCCGTGCAGATGGGCCTGATCTACGTCAACCCGGAGGGCCCGAACGGCAATCCGGATCCAATGGCCTCAGCTCGCGACATCCGCGAAACGTTCCTCCGCATGGCGATGAACGACGAGGAGACGGTCGCTCTGATCGCCGGTGGACACACGTTCGGCAAGACCCACGGCGCAGCCGACCCCGACAAGTACGTGGGCCCGGAGCCCGAGGGTGCGCCCCTCGAGCAGCAAGGGCTCGGCTGGAAGGGCAGCTTCGGCTCCGGCAAGGGCGGCGACACCATCTCCAGCGGGCTGGAGGGCGCGTGGACCAACAACCCGGTTCGCTGGGACAACGGCTTCTTCGAGAACCTGTTCGCGTACGAATGGGAGCTCACGAAGAGCCCGGCCGGTGCCCAGCAGTGGACTCCCAAGAACCCAGAGGCGAAAGGCACCGTGCCCGATGCCCACGATTCGACGAAGCGCCACGCACCGATGATGGCGACGACCGACATCGCGTTGATCACCGATCCCGTCTACAAGGAGATCTCCAAGCGATTCTTCGAGAACCCTGATCAACTCGCCGACGCATTCGCGAGGGCCTGGTACAAGCTGCTGCACCGCGACATGGGCCCCGTTGCCCGCTACCTCGGCCCGTGGGTCCCCGACGAGGAGCTGCTGTGGCAGGACCCCGTTCCCGCGGCCACGGGCGCGATGATCAACGATGCCGACATCGCCGCGCTCAAGGGCAAGATCCTCGACTCGGGTCTCTCCGTCTCCCAGCTGGTATCCGCCGCGTGGGCGTCGGCGTCGACCTACCGCGACACCGACAAGCGTGGTGGGGCGAACGGGGCGCGGGTCCGCCTCTCGCCGCAGGCCGAGTGGGACGTCAACGTGACGTCCGGCGTCTCGAGGGTGTTGACGACTCTGGACGGCATCCAGAAGGAGTTCAACGGATCCGGCAAGGCGGTCTCGCTGGCCGACCTGATCGTGTTGGGCGGCTGTGCCGCGGTCGAGCAGGCTGCGAAGCAGGCCGGCCACGACGTGCAGGTCCCGTTCTCACCGGGACGCACTGATGCCACGCAAGCCCAGACCGACGTGCACGCCTTCGCCGTGCTCGAACCGACGGCCGACGGTTTCCGCAACTACCTGCAGAAGGGTCACGAGCTCGCTGCGGAGCACCTCTTGGTCGACAAGGCGTTCATGCTCACGCTGTCCGCTCCCGAGATGACCGCTCTTCTCGGCGGCATGCGCGTCCTCAATGCCAACGCGGGCCAATCCGAGCACGGGGTCTTCACCCACCGACCGGGGGTGTTGACCAACGACTTCTTCGTGAACCTGCTCGACTCCGCTACAGCGTGGAAGGCGACCTCGGAGTCGGAGGACGTGTTCGAGGGTCGCGATCGCGTGACCGGAGAGCTCCGTTGGACAGGCACCCGTGTCGACCTCATCTTCGGGTCGAGCTCCGAGCTTCGGGCTCTCGCCGAGGTCTACGCCAGCAGCGACGCCGCGGAGAAGTTCGTGAGCGACTTCGTGGCTGCGTGGGCCAAGGTCATGAACCTCGATCGTTTCGACCTCGCCTGATCGCGGGGACAACATCTGGGCGGCTCAGCCAGAGAACAGCGGTGCGTCGAGCGCGTGGGTGCATCTTCACTGCATGTGCCGCCGACAACGACAACTCGACGAACTCCGTGCTCTGTGCTGCGCTGGCGCGGTCGTGCGGGCGATAGATCTTGCGTTCGAACACTTCGCCCACTTCGGGCGAGATGACAACATCCTCGACGTGATCGGTGAGGCCCTCCAGCACCCGGAGGCGTCTGAGCGAGCTCGCCGCCGATTCGCCGAGCTACGCGCGTCGCACCTTTGACGCGCTCGTCGTCGTGATGCGTTGACCGCCGATACTGTCGACTCGTGCAGGTAGCGCTTCTCGGCGATCTCCAGGTTCTCGACGACGACCAGAACGACCTCGTGATCACGGGAGCGAAACTGCGCGCTCTCCTTGCGGTGTTGGCTCTGCATGTGGGTCGAGCGCTGCCGGCTGATCAGCTCGTCGATGCGTTGTGGGGGGAGGAACCGCCGGCGGCGGCGCGAAACGGACTTCAGGGCCTCGTGTCGAAGCTGCGCCGTGCGCTCGGCTCGACGAGTCTTGTGGCCATGCGTGGCGGCGGCTACGCGCTCGAGCTGCCGCCGGATGCTGTCGACGTGCACCGCTTCCAGCAGCTCGTTGGCGCGGGACGTGCGGCGGCAGTGGGCGGCGACGCCGCGAGAGCGATAGAGCTTCTGGCAGAGGCCGACTCGTTGTGGCGCGGCGACGCGCTGGCCGAGTTCGCCTATGAGGACTTCGCGTCGGTGGAAGCCAGTCGGTTGTCGGAACTGCGCCTTGCCGCGGTCGAGGAGCGGCTCGACATGGAGCTTCAACTCGGGCGACACCGGGGTGTGATCGGCGAGCTCGAAGCGCTCGTCACTGCGCACCCCTTGCGCGAGCGGCCTCGCGGGCTGCTGATGATCGCGCTGTATCGAGCCGGCCGGCAGGCCGATGCTCTTCGCACGTTCCAGGAAGGTCGTCACATCCTGGGTGAAGAGCTCGGGCTCGACCCCGGGCCCGAACTGCGTCAGCTGGAGGCGGCGATCTTGGCCCAGGACCCGTCGCTCGACGCGCCGGCCATTGCCGCGGCAGATACGGCGCCGTCGACCGAGCACCGATGGACCCTCCCGGAGTCGTTGACGCCATTGGTGGGACGCGACGAAGAGCTACGCGACCTGACTCGACTGCTCACGGAGACCCGCTTCGTCACGCTCGTGGGCCCCGGTGGTGTGGGTAAGACGCGACTGGCGCTGGAGGTGGCCCGCGGCCAATCCGAGCTGCTGACGTACGGTGCGTGCCTGGTCGAGTTGGCCCACGTCGGCGATTCGGCGGGGGTGCCTGCCGCCATCGCGTCCGCGCTCGACCTGCCGGACCCGAGCAGGCTGAGCGAGATGATCGGGAAACGTGATGTGCTGATCGTGCTCGACAACTGCGAGCACGTGATCGCCACGGCCGCCGAAGTTGCCGAGGAACTGCTGCGTCGATGCCCGGAGTTGCGTCTCCTCGCGACGAGCCGGGAGGGGCTGCGAGTAGGTGGCGAAACCATCTGGCCCGTGCCGCCGCTGGCGACCGACGACGCCGTCCAGCTGTTCGTGGCTCGCGCACAGGCTGCGGGTGCCTCGTTGGCGCTCTCGCGCGATCTCCGCGCCGTGGTCGCCGATATCTGCAGTCGCCTCGACGGGCTACCGCTGGCGATCGAGCTCGCCGCGGCTCGCACGCGAGCCTTCCCCGTCCAGCAGATCTCGTCCCGCTTGAACGATCGATTCCGCTTGCTCACCGGCGGGTCACGAACAGCGTTACCGCGCCAGCAGACCCTGCGGGCGGTGGTCGACTGGAGCTACGAGCTGCTGTTCGACGATGAGCAGCGCGTGTTCGAGCGGCTGTCGGTGTTTCCGGGCGGCTGCGATCTGGCGACGGCCGAGGCCGTCTGCGCTGACGAGACCCTGGGTGCCGCAGACCTTGCCGACATCATTCACACCCTCGTCGACAAGTCGCTCGTCATCGCCGTGCCCGCCGGCGACGAGCTCCGCTTCATGCAGTTGCAAACGCTCGCCCAGTACGGCCGGGAGAAGCTCGCCGAACGAGGCGACTCGGAACGGATCCGCGACGCGATGGCAGCGCACTACGCGCGGCTGTGCGCCGACTCCGCTGCGGCCTTCGTGGGCGACCGCCAGCGAGCCTGGCTCACCGCAGTCGATCAGGAACAGGACAACATCAGGGGAGCGCTCGAGTGGGCGGTCGCCAACGATGACGCCGAGACTGCGCTGACGATCGCCGGCGGGGTGAGCTGGCCGCACTGGTTGGCGGGCACCGCCGTCGAGGGCAGGCGCTGGCTCGACGACGCCTTTCGGTGTGCAGGCGACGCGAGCGAGCGTGCCAGAGCGCTGGCGCTGATGGGTAGGGGACTGATCCACTTCCAGTTGGGGATGACAACAGGCGTTGATGCCGACCTGGAAACCGCGCTCAGGATCTTCGAAGACGGCGGCGACGTGGAATCGACCGCCATGGCGTACTCGTTCTACGCCGAGATCGCCGCGGCGCGCGGTGACACCGACGAAGGCCGCCGGCGCCGCGTCGAGGTGCTCGACTTCTACCTGGGGTTGCCGGACGACTCATTCGTGGTCGGAGCGCGTGCGTACTCGCGGGCCAAGATCGGACTTCTGGACGGCGATCTCACACAAGCCGAGCGCTGCTACCGAGAGGCCCTCGAGAACTTCTCCCGCCTGGACAGGCCGATGATGCGCTCGATGTGCCTGGGCATGGTCGCCGACTTCGACGAGCGCCGCGGCGACTACGCAGCCGCGATCGAGGATCTCGACTCGGCCATTGCGATCAACGATGCGGTGGGTCTCCGTGGCTTCAACGGTTCGCTGCTGGCGCGGCTTGGTTGGGCACTGCTGCAAGACGGGAACGCGGCACGCGCCGAGGTGGCCTACAACCGCGCCCTGGAGGTTGCCCGCCGGCTGAGCAACACACCCGTGGGGTTTCTTGCCCTCACCGGGCTGGCCGTGCTGCACCGGCTGAACGGTCGCAACGACGCTGCCGTGGCTGCCGCGACCGAAGGGCTCGACCTCTACCTCGCCGGCGGTCCTCGCCGGATGGCGAACCGCGTCGATGCCCGCGCCGATGTTCTCACCGGTGCTGCAGTGTGCTGCGCGGTGCTGGGCGCGCTCGCTGCCGACGAGGGCCGCGGCGAGCACGCGGCTCGACTGCTCGGGCAGGCCGATGCTCTCCGCCAAGAGGCCGACGCGCCCGTGCCCAGGTTCCAACGCGACGACCTCGATCGAGCTCGTGAGACGGCCTGCACGCTGCTCGGTCCCGACGCGTTTCGGGCGGCTTTCGAGCTCGGACGGCATGGCCTGCTCGGCCGCAGCGTGACGTTCAAACCCTGACTGACCAGGTGCTGGACCGGCCATCTGGTCGAGTTCAGCGGAAGTGCAGTCGTACGTCAGCGGGTTCCTGGATGGTGGCGTCATCCCGCACTTGGCGGGCGAACCCCAGGAGGACCCAGTGAGTGCACTTCTTTTCCGGCTTGGACGCAGCAGCGCCCGCCACCCGTTCCGCGTGATCGGCCTCTGGCTCGTGGCGGCGATCATGATCGTTCTGCTCCAAGGAGCCGCCGGCGGACACTTCAACGACAGCTTCCGGGTCCCCGGCGTCGAATCACAGCGAGCGGCCGACATCTTGAAGGACCGGTTCTCCAGCCACGGCGGCCAATCAACTCGCATCGTTCTCCACGTCGATGAAGGCCGGCTCGACGATGCCGCTCACAAGGCCACCATCGACAGGACGCGTCAGCAACTGTCGACGGGCCATGCAGTCACCGGCGTCACCGATCCATTCGCTCCGCAGTCCGCGGCGCTCAGCACTGACGGACAGACTGCGTACGTCGACGTGGCGTACACGGTGGACAAGCTCACCGTCACGCAACTCGACGACGCGACGGCGGCGGCCCGAGGTGCCCGCGCCGCGGGCGTTCAGACCGAGTTCACCGGCGCACTCGCTCAGCTCGCCAAGGACGATCCCAGCAGCGAGCTCATCGGCGTCGGCGTCGCAATCATCGTGCTGTTGATCGCCTTCGGTTCGGTGGTCGCCATGGGCCTCCCCATCCTGACCGCGCTGATCGGGCTGTTCGTCGGCGCCGCCGGCGTCGGGCTGCTCTCGGCCTTCATGGACGTCCCCGAGTTCTCGTTGATCCTGTGCATGATGGTGGGTCTCGGCGTAGGAATCGACTACTCGCTGTTCATCGTCACCCGCCACCGCCAGCACCTCCACGAGGGCATGAGCGTCGAGGACTCGGCGGGCACCGCCAACGCCACCGCCGGACAGGCGGTTCTGTTCGCCGGCACGACCGTTGTGATCGCGATCCTCGGACTCTTCCTCGCAGGACTCCCGGCAATGACGTCGATGGGCATCTCGGTCGCATTGGTGGTAGGGGTGGCGATGATTGCTGCCATCACGCTGCTGCCCGGCCTGCTCGGCCTGGCCGGTACGAAGATCGACAAGCTCTCGATCCACCGCAAGACGCATGTGGCCAAGCCCGCACATGCGACGTTCTCGGGTCGGTGGGCGAGCCACGTCGGCAGCCATCCGGTTCGCTATGCCCTCTTGGGCTTCGTTGCCTTGTGCGCCATCGCCACGCCGGCGTTGAGCATGCGGATCGGCACGCCCGACGACGGCAACGCAAGCAGCCACACGACACAGCGCAAGGCGTACGATCTCCTGGCCGATGGCTTCGGAGCCGGTTTCAACGGCCCGATCCAGGTGGTCATCGAGATCCCGACGCCGGCCGATCAGGTCGCGGTGGGTCGTGTGCTCGACGCTCTGCAGGCCGATCCCGGAGTTGCCGCCGTCACGGCGCCCGTCTTCAACGCCGCACGTGACACCGCGATGCTGACGGTCAACCCCACCACGGCTCCCCAGGACAAGAGCACCGATGCGCTCGTCCATCACCTGCGCTCCGACGTGCTCCCGGTCGCCGTGGCCGGCACCGACGCAAGCGCGCTGCTGACGGGCCAAGCGATGATCACCGACCTCACCGAGCGCATCACGAACCGCCTGCCACTGTTCATCGCGGCAATCGTGGCGATGTCGTTCGTGCTGCTGATGATCGTGTTCCGGTCGATCCTCGTTCCCCTGAAGGCCGCACTCATGAACCTGCTGTCGATCGCCGCGGCATACGGAGTGATCGTCGCCGTGTTCCAGTGGGGGTGGGGCAACCACCTGATCGGGCTGGAACACACCATGCCGATCAACCCCTTCGCTCCGCTCATGATGTTCGCCATCCTCTTCGGACTGTCGATGGACTACGAGGTGTTCCTCTTGTCCCGAATCCGTGAGGAGTACGTGGCGACCGGTGACAGCCACAAGTCGGTGGTCACCGGACTGTCGGGCACCGCGAGGGTGATCACGTCGGCCGCGCTGATCATGATGAGCGTGTTCGCCGCCTTCGTCCTCGGCGACGATCCCACCGGCAAGCTGTTCGGAGTCGGCCTGGCCGTCGCCGTGTTCCTCGACGCCACGCTCGTTCGTATGGTGCTCGTGCCGGCGACCATGAGCCTTCTCGGGCGGGCCAACTGGTGGCTGCCCGCATGGCTGGAGAGGATCCTGCCCCACCTCGACCTCGAGGCGGCACCGAAGCAGGCTGAAGTCATCGACCTCGAGGACGACCGCGAGCTAGTAGCGGCGTGATCCAGCGCCCCCGCCCAGTTGGAAGTGCGTACTCCCGATGCACGATGTTGCATCGGGAGTACGCACTTCCGCGTTGATACCGTGATCGGCATGACACCGGAGGAGATCGCCGACCTCGTGCACCTGCGCCGGGCACACGACCTCATGGACCGCGACTATGCCCAGCCTCTCGATGTGCCGGCCATGGCGCGCACTGCGCTGATGTCGCCCGCGCACTTTTCGCGCAAGTTCCGTACGGCGTATGGCGAGACTCCCTACTCGTATCTCATGACCCGGCGCATCGAGCGCGCCAAGGCTCTTCTGCGCCAGGGGATGTCGGTCACCGACGCCTGCGTCACGGTCGGTTGTACCTCGCTGGGCTCGTTCAGCTCGCGCTTCACCGAGATCGTCGGCGTGACGCCGTCGCAGTACCGCGCCCGCGACCACAGCGACAGCGAGGTCATTCCTTCGTGCGTGAGCATGATCGCGACCCGGCCACGTCGTAATCCGATCACCGTCTGAGCGCTTCCGGCAGTCCTGGCATCGAGCAGGATCGAAGAAGCAAGCAGTGGGTGCGTGCTCGTACGCTCGTCGCATGACAGTCACCGTCTCTGCAATGTTCATCCCCGTCCACGACCCCGAGGCCGCACTCGGCTTCTACCGCGACGCGCTCGGCCTCGAGGTCCGCAACGACGTCGCCGCCGACGGCTTTCGCTGGATCACCGTCGGCGCCCCTGGGCACGACCTCGACATCGTCCTGTCGCAGCCGCACGGCGGTCGGTCGCAGGCCGAGGGTGACGCCCTCCTGACACTCGTTACGCAGGGGTCGCTGCAGGCCGCGATCTTCCGTTCCGACGACCTCGACACCACCTTCGAGAAGGTTCGGGCGTCGGGAGCCGAGGTACTGCAGGAGCCGACCTCGCAGCCCTGGGGAGCGCGCGACTGCGCATTCCGCGATCCCTCGGGAAACCTCGTCCGCATTGCCCAGGCCTGACCGTCGATGAGCACGGCGAGGAGGGCGCCGACGCGGTCGTCCGTGCTGCGTAACGCCGACAGTCACGACCTGATCCGCGTGCACGGGGCGCGCGTGAACAACCTCAAGGACATCAGCATCGAGATCCCGAAGCGCCGGCTGACGGTGTTCACCGGCGTTTCCGGCTCGGGTAAGAGCTCGTTGGTGTTCGGCACGATCGCAGCCGAGTCGCAGCGGCTGATCAACGAGACCTACAGCTCCTTCGTGCAGGGCTTCATGCCGACGCTGGCCCGACCCGATGTCGACGTTCTCGACGGGTTGACAACGGCGATCATCGTCGATCAGGAACGAATCGGCTCCAACCCCCGGTCGACGGTCGGCACTGCGACCGACGCCAACGCGATGCTGCGCATCCTGTACAGCCGGCTCGGCAAGCCGCACATCGGCTCGCCGAACGCGTTCTCCTTCAACACCGCGACCGTCAGTGGCGCCGGTTCGATCACGATCGAGAAGGCCGGCGGCACGACCCGGGAGAAACGCACGTTCAGCCGCGCCGGTGGCATGTGCCCGCGCTGCGAGGGCACCGGTTCGGTCACCGACTTCGCCCTCTCCGCGCTCTATGACGACAGCAAGTCGCTCAACGAGGGCGCGCTCACCATCCCGGGTTACAGCATGGACGGATGGTACGGCCGCATCTTCCGCGGTTGCGGCTACTTCGACCCCGACAAGCCGATCCGCAAGTACACGAAGAAGGAGTTGCAGGACCTCCTCCACAAGGAGCCGACCAAGATCAAAGTCGAGGGCATCAACCTCACGTATGCGGGACTCATCCCTACCATCCAGAAGTCGTTCCTGTCGAAGGACGTCGAGGCGATGCAACCGCACATCCGCGCGTTCGTGGAGCGGGCGATCACCTTCACCGCTTGTCCCGAATGCGCCGGCACTCGTCTCAACGCAGCAGCTCGATCGTCGAAGATCAAGGGGATCAACATCGCCGAGGCCTGTGCGATGCAGATCAGTGATCTGGCCGAATGGGTGGGCGGTCTCGACGAGCCCTCCGTGGCACCGTTGCTCGCTGCGCTGCGGCACACGCTCGACTCGTTCGTGGAGATCGGGTTGGGCTACCTCTCGCTCGACCGGCCGTCGGGCACGTTGTCGGGCGGCGAGGGTCAGCGCACCAAGATGATCCGTCACCTCGGGTCGTCGCTGACCGACGTCACCTACGTGTTCGACGAGCCGACGATCGGTCTGCACCCTCACGACATCCAACGGATGAACGACCTGCTGCTGCAACTGCGCGACAAGGGCAACACCGTGCTGGTCGTCGAGCACAAGCCGGAGGTGATTGCGATTGCCGACCACGTCGTCGACCTCGGTCCGCGCGCCGGTACCGAGGGTGGCCAGGTGGTGTTCGAGGGCACTGTCGAGGGCCTGCGGGCCAGCAACACTCTCACCGGTCACCATCTCGACGACCGTGCTTCCCTCAAGGAGAACGTGCGAACTCCGACCGGAACGCTGCAGGTGCGTGGCGCGACCACCCACAACTTCCGCGATGTCGACGTCGACATCCCGCTCGGAGTGCTTGTTGTGATCACGGGCGTGGCCGGGTCGGGAAAGAGCTCACTGATTCGTGGCTCGGTGTCAGGCCGAGACGGGGTGGTGTCGGTCGACCAGGCAGCGATCAAAGGTTCACGGCGCAGCAACCCGGCGACGTACACCGGTCTGCTCGACCCGATCCGCACGGCGTTCGCCAAGTCCAACGGCGTGAAGCCGGCGTTGTTCAGTGCCAACTCCGAGGGCGCCTGCCCCGCATGCAACGGCGCCGGCGTGATCTACACCGATCTGGCGATGATGGCCACCGTCGCCACCGTCTGCGAGGAGTGTGAGGGGAAGCGGTTCCAGGCCGACGTGTTGAAGTACAAGTTCGGGGGGAAGAACATCAGCGAGGTGCTGGCGATGCCGGTCGACGAGGCCGAGGAGTTCTTCGGCTCGGGCAAAGCGGCGAACCCGGCGGCGCACAAGATCCTCAACCGCCTCGCCGATGTCGGGCTCGGCTACCTCAGTCTCGGGCAACCGCTCACCACCTTGTCGGGTGGCGAGCGGCAGCGGCTCAAGCTGGCGATCCAGATGGCGGAGAAGGGCGACGTCTACGTCCTCGACGAGCCGACCACCGGCCTCCACCTCGCCGACATCGAGCAGCTGCTGTGCCTGCTCGACCGGCTCGTCGACTCCGGCAGGTCGGTCATCGTCATTGCCCACCATCAGGCGGTCATGGCGCGTGCCGATTGGATCATCGACCTCGGCCCGGGCGCCGGCCACGAGGGCGGCCGGATCGTTTTCGAGGGCACCCCCGCCGTCCTCGTCGCCAGTCGCTCCACTCTCACCGGCGAGCACCTCGCGGCCTACGTCGGCACCTGAGCGGACGGCGTCGAGGCCTCACTGGATCTCGACGACGCCTCTGCTGCCGTCGACGAGCACCATCGCGACACCGGACAGCCGGTGCGTGGCGTCGTGGGTGGCAACGACGGCGGGGATTCCGTACTCGCGTGCGATCAGCGACGCGTGCGCTGCCAGCGAGCCTCCGTCGGTGACGACGGCCGCGACGCGGGCGAAGAGCGGGGTCCACGCGGGTGCGGTGAGGGATGCGACCAGCACGTCGCCCGGGCACACCGAGTCGAAGTCCTCCGGGCCGCGGACGACACGAACGGGGCCGGAGGCGCGCCCGGGGCTCGCCGGCACCCCGACAAGACAAGTGTCTGACGCGACGACAGCGCCGGATCGGCTTCGATCCGCGAGTTGGCCGTGCACCCTCGCGCTGTGCCCGGCCTTGCCGAGCGCGACCGGCGGGTCGAGTCGCCGCCGTCGCGCCCAGAGCTGCTTGCGCATCGCCACCTGAGCGCTGTGGTTCGTGCGATCACCGGCGACGATCGTTTCGGCCTCGGACCGCGTGAGCCAGAACACGTCGTCTGCATCGTCGATGGCCCCGAGTGCGACGCCGTGGACGCCGATGCGGCGCAGTGCCCGGCGCATCGCCGGCCAGCCGAATGTCATCTCGGCCACGAAGTTCTCGCGCAGCACCGCGTAACGCTGGGCGATGTCGAGGCATTCTTCGAACTTCTCCCGCCGACGGCCGCTGCCGAGCGCGTTCCGACAGCGTTGCTCGGCGTTCGTGCGGCGTTCGACGAGCTCGGTGTAACGGGCCTGCGATGGTGCCAACGGCGGGTCTGCGCGCTCACCGAGGGTCGGCTGCGACCAATCCAGGCTGGTCACGGCGTGGGGCTTTGGCGCCTGTGGAGGGCGCAGCCCGGCGAGCAGCTCCTGGTGGGTGCCGCCCACCGTCGACCGCAGGTGCACGTCGTAGAAGCGCGCCAACGCGAACTCCGCCTTCCAGGCGAAGCCGGCGCACTCGACCATCGGGAAGACGAGCGCTCCGAACCGGCGGACGATCATGGTGACGAGCGCTGGCAGCTCGGTCACGGTGGCCGTGTCGACCGACGCCAACGCCTGATCGACCGCGGCTCGATACTCGTGGTCAGTGCGGCTCTCGTGGATCTCCCACGCCGGTGCCGC
Source organism: Ilumatobacteraceae bacterium (assembly GCA_963720775.1). GTDB lineage: Bacteria > Actinomycetota > Acidimicrobiia > Acidimicrobiales > Ilumatobacteraceae > JAENVT01. The sequence goes on from CAVRGR010000006.1 coordinate 1,110,295, forward strand.
CATCCATCGCTCCGCTCGCCTGGGGTTGCGGCCCTTCATCGCTCCGCCGAAGGCGATGCCCCATTTGACGATGCGCAGAGGATGTCTGCCGAACGCCATGGCGGTGCGCTTGCCGGGGTGACCGATGCTCGAGTAGCACCAGCCGTTCACCACGGCGTGATACGGCGGTTCCGACGCGCCGCCGAACTCATCGAGCTGGATCGACAGGAACCCGTGGTCGTGCTCCGGTAGGAACCACGACTCGAACAGCGGAGTGACCGGCTCGGGCAGCCACTCGCCGAGCCGAAAGTCTCTCCGCCAGAACGGGGCCTTCGCTGTGGTCGCCCACACGACGGGGTCCGGCAACGCGGTCATCGGTCGGGCCTGCAGAACGTAGAGCGCGCCGTCGGCGATGGCCCACTCGACGTCCTGTGGCGTTCCTGACGCGCCGGACAGCTCTGTGGTGAGACGGGCGATCGCCCGGGCTTGTTCCGTGGTGAGCACGGTCGGGTTGGCGGCTACCGCACGGGCAGCGCGCTCGTCGACGACCCAGTCCTCGCCGGTTGCCTCGCCCGACACCAGCCGCTCTCCGGTCCCCGTCACTGCGGAGATCACGACCACGCCTCGCTCGCCCGTCACCGGGTCGGCGCCGAACGCAACCCCGGCCGCCGAAGCCGCCACCATGGGCTGGATCAACACCGCTATGGCTCCGCCCGACGCTTCGCGTTCGTACGTCCCGATCCGAGGCGAATCGGCGGATGCCACGACGCGGCCGATGGCATCGATGAGGTCCGGCAGGTTCGTGACGTCGAGGACGGACTCGTAGAGTCCGGCGAACGAGGCGTCCGCTCGATCTTCGGCAACCGCTGACGATCGCACCGCCAGCGGGCGACCGTCGAAGTGCGCCCACACGGCGGCGGCGATCTCGGCGATCCGACCGGCGTCAGCAGTGCCCGCGAGCGATGCCGGAAGAACGACTCCGTCGGGCACCGGCCGGCCCTCCGCCCGCAGCGCTACCAGCCGGGCGGCTTTCGCGCCGAGCTCGGCGAGTTCGAGCCCGCCAGGGTTGTCGAGCGTGACGAACCCGGCAGCGCTCATGGTGTCGACGACGTCGTGCTCGTGCACGTCCGGTCCTCCGTATCTCGTTGAAGGGATGCGATCAGCGTCTCGATGGCCCAGGCGTGCGCGTCACCGGCTTGGGCAAGGGTGAGATCGAAGCGGGCAGCGGTCTGGGCCACCGAGCGCAGCGATGCCAACAGACGGATCACCCCGGCGACGCCACGTTGCTCTTCGACCGTCATCACCTCGTGCAGGGCGGCCGTCACGCTGGCCACGACGGCGCGGTCGCGCGTCGACCGGCCACCGAGCGTGTCGCGCCAGTCGTCGTTGTCTCGTGCTGCCAGCGCGGCCGCACGATCAGCTTCCAGGGTCGGAAACCTCTCGCTCCAGGCGTGACAGACGCGCCGAAGGAAGCCGGCGAGCTGGCCCGCCTCGGTCGGAGCCGCCTCGCCTTGGGTCAGTGCCGACGCGTCGAGGAACGCGGCGCTGAGCGCCTGCTTCGTGGGGAACGCCCGATACACCGTGCGCTCCGACACCCCCGCCAGCTCGGCGACTCGCGCATACGTGAACAGCGTGGGATCGTCGAGCCCCCCGTGCCCCAGAGCGAGCAAGGCACAGGCATCGAGGATGCGCCGGCGGGTCACCTCGAGCTGCTCTTCCCTGACTGTCATCCGTTCCGACAACATGGCAGGAAGACTGACACATGGATAGCGCGACTGTCAACAGCGGCGCGACCAGCACTCCATCTGGAGCGTGACCTCACCGCGTCTGGTGCCGGAGCGATCGACGCATCACGACACGCAGCGATGGCTCGAGTCCCCATGCCTTCTGCTCGTCGACCAACGCTTGCAGGGCGGGCGTCAACGGCGACACGACACGGAAGCCGAGCTTCTCGTAGTACGGGCCGTTCCACGGCACGTCGCGAAACGTTGTCAAGGTGATCGACGGCAGCTCCTGGGCCACGGTCCATGCAACGACCTCATCGACGAGCGCACGTCCGACACCACGACGGCCGTGCGCCGGCGCCACCGCCAATTCGTCGAGGTGGCCTTCGCCGTCGACCATCCACGCCACCGCGAACCCGATGATCGATCCGTCATCGTCGACAGCCACCCAGCATCGGTGCTCGATGCTGGCCCTCTCCAGCCCGACCCTCGAGTACGGCGGAGCATCGGCACTGCGCGCGATGCGCGGATCCTCGATTCCGCGGAACCGTTCTACGGCCGCGACCTCGACCGCCTGTATCCCCGGCACATCCTCGACGCGCGCCGGTCGAACGACTATCGGAACAATCATGTGATGAAGACGGGGGCCTTCCCCTGGAACCTCACCGTGCTGCCCACTCAGCCGTTGATGAAGGCGGGGGTGAGCCAGGTCTTGTTGGTGTAGTGCCAGTGGACGCTGTCGCCGACCTGGTTGAGGTAGGCGTCGGTGTTGACGTACCAGCGTCCGCTGAACCACAGCCCGACGCAGCCCCACACGTCGCCGGCGGCGTAGGTGCCGTTGTGGTCGACGGTGTTCAGCCACATGTAGACGCCCTCGTAGCAGGCTCGCCAGGAGGCGTAGGTGTAGTCGAGGTTGTAGGCGGTGGAGTTCTTGGCGTTGACCGTCGAGTACTGGAAGGCGGAGGGGTGCGCGGTGGTGCGTACTTGGGTGATCCCGAACGACTCCCCGTTGTCGCCGATGTTGGATTGGTGCCAGTAGGACTCTTTGATGGCTTGGGCGCGGACGATGTCTTCGTCGATGCCCCACTTGCAGGCGGCCCATTGGATGATTTCGTCGGTGGTGCCGGCGAAGTCGCCGTCGACTCGGTTGAAGCCCGACCAGTCGGTGTTGGTGTTGGCGTTGGCGCGGCTGCCGCGATTGTGGTTGGCGGCAGTGTTGTCCGCACGGATCTCAGCCGCGGCACGCACCTGCGTCGCGCACTGCGCCCCGCTGGGCAACGCCGAACCTGGAGGCAGCGTCGCGAAGTGCTGTGACGGAGGCGGGGTCGGGTCGGGGGCGCAGGTCGGGCCGGCGGCGGAAGGAGCGGGTCCAGTGATGTAGCCGGCCACGTCGACGATCAGGTGCGCTGCAGCTTGCGTGTAGATGCACAGCGCCCCGCCCGCGCCGAGACGTGCGATCACCGCGTTCGGCACCGTCTGCCCCGTCACGTAGTTGAGATTCGAAGTGAGCGGGCGCGCTTCTCCGGTGGGATAGACAGTGAGGAATCCGCTGCCTCGAGCTTGGTCGACGGTCACGTTCAACACGACCGCCGAGGCGTTGGCGGGAATCGCAGCTCGACCGTTCACCGTCAGTTGGATGGTGCCTTGATCGGGTCGCAGCCCGGTGCCGTTGAACTGACCGTCGACGGTGGTCATCCCGGTGCGCGTCTCGAGCAGCCGTGCGGGTGCTCCCAGCGGAACGAGGACGCCGGCAGTGGCGAAGTAGCCGGTGACGTCGACGATCAGGTGGGTCGCGGCCGACGCGAAGAGGCACACGGTACCCGCTGCGCTGAGTTTGCTGATCACCGCGTTCGGCACCGTTTGCCCGGCGACGTAGTTGAGGTTCGATGCCGTTGGAATGGCTGCACCACACGGGTAGGCGGTGATGAAGCCAGAGAGCTGCGGGCCGTCGACGGTCACGTTGAGCACCACGCTGGCGACACCGCTCGGGATGCCGGCACGACCCGTCACTTGGAGGACTTGCACGCTGCCCGTGGGGCGGATGCCCGCTCCGGCGTTCTGGCCGTCGATGGTGCGCTGGCCTGGTCGTGTGTCCAACAGCCGCGCCGGTGCGGACAGGGCGTTGAACGCGTCGACACCGGGGAAGTATCCGGTCACATCGACGACCAGCTGTGTCGGGTTGGTGTTGAACAAACAGACCTGACCAGCGGCACCGATCTTGGCGATCACCATGTTCGCAACGGTCTGGCCGGTCGTGTAGTTCAAGCTCGACGCGGTCGGCTGGGCCGCACCGCAGGGGTAGACCGTGATGAATCCGGGGCCGGTCGCCTCGGTGACGGTCACGTTCAACACCACGGCCGTCGCATCCGACGGAACACCGACACGCCCGGCGACGGTGAGCGCAAGCGTTGATGTCAATGGTCGCAAACCTGCGCCGGCGAACGCCCCGTCAGCAGTGGGACTACCCGGCCGCGTGTCCAGGACACGCTTTGGAGTCGCCAGCGGAACGAAGCCCGAACCTGCGGCGTGGGCTGTGGGCGTCGGGGCTGACACTTGCACCACGCTGACCAGCAATCCGAGCGCCGCGGCGACAGTGATGGCGCGGCGACGTAGCAACATCGATCTGCTCATGGTCGCCAGCGTAGGCGCGTGGGGGCGAGGCAGCGGTCGCACCCCGGGTCCGAACCCGGTGCGGTCCGACGCTCAGCCGCGGTGTCAGGACAACTTGCCGCGGCGGATCCACCGGTAGCAGAAGGCGGCCAGCAGTACCGCGACGGCGGCGAGTATGCCGGTCTCCACGAACTGCAGCAACCAGAACCGGCTTGCCGGCTGGTAGGTCAGCACGGTTCTGTCGTAACCGAGTTGGATGAGGTGTTGGATGAAGCAGCTGTCGGGCGGATGCTTGAGACCGCTGCCATCGTTGACTGCTGGACAGAGTGAAAAGAACGTGCTTCCAGGCACCTGGTGGCCGGCCGCGTTGACGGTGTGTTCGGAGAGGATCCAAGCTCCCGGCATCGAGACGTGCACGACCATTGGGCTGTTCGGGCCGGCGTTGACGCCCACCCAGTCGTAGGGCACGGTGCCGACCCCGGCGGTCTGATGTACCGGCGGGAGCAGGTGCTGTCGGATGTAGAGCGGCCAGACGATCCGAATGGTGGTGAAGACGGCGAGGGTGGTGCCCATTGCGGGCAGTGTGCGGCGGAGCAGCACTCCGGCGGTGACGCCCAGGGCGAATGCGAAGAGCGCCCAGCCGATCGGGTCGATCCCGCGTTGGTCGAACACCGTCGGGGTGATCCGGTTGGCGTTGACCTGGTCGAGCGGATTGGACCACCAGGTCAGCATGAGGCTGAACAGACCCGTCGCCACCGCGCTGGTCAGTCCGATCAGGCCAACCTTGACCGCCAGCCATCGGGTCCGGGTGACGCTCTGGTTCCAGATCAGGCGGTGGGTGCCGGCCTCGAGTTCGGTGGACACGAGCGGCGCGCCCCAGAAGGCTCCGATCAGTCCGGGTATGGCGATCAGCGCGTAGCCGAAGACGTGCTGCAGCAGACCGTAGGTGTCGGTGAATGCGTGAAGGGTGTCGTTGGTGCAGGCGTCGTTACCACTGTGTCCGAGGCAGCCGGCAATCTCGGAGTGGAACAGTTGTGCGAGGTGCGGGCCGGTGATTCCCACGACGACTGCGATCGCCACGAGGGCTGCGAGTGCCACCAGCGTTTGCGTGCGGGACTGCCGCCAGGTCAGCCACGTCATTGCGTTGCTTCCAGTTTCGGCCGTGGTCTGCGCTGTGAGGCGCCGGCTTCGCTCATGTAGGCAAGGACCAGGTCCTCCAGACCGAGCTCCTCGATGGTCCAGGCCGGGTCCAGGATGGGCGTTTCGGTGCGGACGATGAGGGTGCTCTGCCGTTGCGTATGAGTCGCCGTGATCACGTGGAGCTGCTCGGGCAAGCTCTGCGGATCCCGCCTGGGGCCGCTGAGACGACGGTGCGTGGCGAGCAGGTGCTCGACCTCGCCGGCGACGCGGACCCGGGAGGCGCACAGCACGATCAGGTAGTCGCAGACTCGTTCCAGGTCGGCTACGAGGTGCGAGGAGAGCACCACGCTGGTGCCGTTGTCCGCGACGTGGGCCATCAGGTCCTGCAGGAACTCGCGGCGCGCCAGCGGGTCGAGGCTGGCAACCGGCTCGTCGAGGATCAGCAAGTCGGGGCACTTGGCCGAGGCGAGAGTGAGCGCGAGCTGAGCCCGCTGTCCGCCGGACAACTTGCCCGCTCGCTGGCCCAGGTCGAGACCCAGCTCATCGATCCGAGCCCGGGCGAGAGCAGCATCCCAGCCCGGGTTGAGCTTCTCGCCGAGCTTGAGATGATCGGCCACGCTCAGCCCGGAGTAGGTGGGCGTGTCCTGGGCAACGAAGCCGACCTTGCGCAGCTGGTCGGGGCCGCTGGCCGGGTGTCCGCCGAGCACCTCTATCGTGCCGGTGGTCGGAGTCAGCAGGCCGACGGCGAGGTGCAGCAGCGTGGTCTTGCCGGCTCCGTTCGGGCCGACCAGGCCGACGATGTGCCCGGCGGGAACATCGAGCGTGCATTCCGACAGAGCCCAGCGGTTGCGGTACTGCTTGCCCAGGCCACGCGCCTGGATTGCGGTAGCGCGGTGGCTCTCGGGCGGCTGCGAAAAAAGTGCGGTGACGCTATGCGGGCCGGTCACGCTATGTCCTCCTCGGCCGCGCCCCGAAACGTGGTCTGGAACAAGGCCTCGACGCTCTCGTCGTCGAGGCCGGCGAGCCGGGCCTTGGCGAGCCAGCGGCGAAGTTCGTTGCGCAGCGGGCCGTGCGCGGCGAGCGAGGCGCCGGCCAGCGTGCGAGTGACGAACGTGCCGACGCCCTGCCGGACCCCGACCAGGCCCTCGTGTTCGAGCTGCCGGTATGCCTTCAGCACCGTGTTCGGGTTGATTGCCATCTGAGCGACCACCTCTTTCACGGTGGGCAGCTGGTCGCCCTCCAGCAGAATGCCGAGCCGCAGCGCTTGGCGCACCTGCCGGACCAGCTGCAAGTACGGCGCCACGCCGGACCGGGCATCGAGGTGAAACTCGATCATCAACGCCTCCCTGGACATCTAGAGTGCTAGCACCATAGCAGACTAGAGGTACCTGGTCAACGAACTCACCCTCGCCCAGGTCCGACCGCGCTTGATGTGTCGTGATCTAACCGTTAGAGTAGTCTAACGGTTAGATCGGAGGCCAGGTGAGGCAGGAAGTCGTGTTGGCGATGTTGGCGAAGGAGCCGTCGCAGGGCTATCAGCTCCGCGTTCGTCTGGATCGAGCGCTCGGTCCGCTGGGTGAGGCGATGAACGATGGCCAGATCTACGTCACGCTGAGTCGCCTCGAGAAGGCGGGCCTGATCACGTACGAGTCAGGAGGAGCGACGGCGGACCGCAAGGTCTACGAATTGACCCCGGCCGGCCAAGAGCGCGTCGGAGAGTGGATGAGTGAAGTGAGTTGGCCCAAACCCGACCTGGCCGAGTTCCATTTGAAGCTCATCGCCGCAGCGCAGGCTGGGCTGGCCGATCCGATCGGCATTGTCGACATGCAGCGCCGCGAGCTGCTGCGACGGCTGCGAGACGTGCAGCGGGCGGCCATGGACCAGCCGGACCGCTCCGACGCGGGCTTGCTGCTGGAAGGCATCGCGCTCCGGCTCCAGGCCGACCTGCGCTGGCTAGAGGCCTGCGAACGCAACTGGACCGATCGAAGGAGACCGTCGTGAACGAATCAGATCAGGCACTGGTGAGTGCTCGAGGACTCAGCAAGGAGTACGGGCGCGGCGAGGGACTGGTACGCGCCGTCGACGATGTGGATGTGGAGGTTGCCCGGGGTGAATGGCTGGCGATCATGGGACCGAGCGGCTGTGGAAAATCGACCCTGCTGCACCTGCTCGGTGGCCTCGACCGGCCGACGTCGGGACAGCTGTGGCTGGGGGGACGACGCATCGATGGATTCTCCGAGCGGGCACTGGCTCACCTTCGCCGCACCGAGGTCGGGTTCGTCTTCCAGGCGTACCACCTGATGGACGAGCTGACCGCACAGGAGAACGTCGAGCTGCCCGCGCTGCTCGCTGGACGGACGCCGCGTGAGGCTCGACAGCGGGCCCGGCAGCTTCTCGATCAGGTAGGAGTCGCGGATCGGGCCGAGCATCTGCCCTCGGCACTGTCGGGTGGTCAGAGCCAGCGCGTGGCCATCGCTCGGGCGCTGGCCAATGAACCGCGTCTGGTGCTGGCCGACGAGCCGACGGGCAACCTGGACAGTGCAGCCACGCTGGAAGTGCTGCGACTGTTCGAGGTCCTCCACACGACTGGGCTCACGTTGGTGATCGTCACACACGACGAGCGGATCGCTGCGACCGCTGACCGGCTGATCTCGATGCGCGATGGCGCCTTCGTCGATGAGACACATCTCGTTGGCGGCACCCGGGGGAATCTCGCGGACCTCGCCGCAATCGGCGGGGCTGAATGATCGGGCGGCTGTTCCTGGTCTGGCGGCTCGCGGTCAAGGACCTCCGTCACCGGCCGACCCAGGCCCTTCTGCTGCTCTTTGCGATCGCCGCCAGCGCAGCGACGTTGACGCTCGGCCTCTCCCTTCACGGCACAACGAACAACCCGTACGCGAGGACCCGGTCAATCACCGATGGACCAGACGTCGTCGCGACGACCTTCACCGGCGGCTCCAACCTCGACGCGCCTGCCCAGACCGCCAATCCGAACGGCCAAGACACCACTGCGGCCGCCAGCGCAGGCCCGCTCCTCCCATTCGCGCACGCCCCGGGCGTGGCCGCGTTCAGCGGACCGTTCCCGGTCACGTGGACCACACTCCACGACCGTCAAACAATCGGAAGCGCAGAGGTCGAAGGACGAAGCAGTGGACCCTCGGCGGTCGATCAGCCAAAGCTGATCACCGGCAGCTGGGTCCACTCTGGCTCGGTGGTCGTCGAAGCAGCATTCGCCGGCGCGCTGGGCATCCGCGTCGGCGATCAACTGATCCTTGGTCAACACTCGTTCGCTGTCACCGGAATCGCCGTCACGGCTGCGGTCCCCGCGTACCCCGCAGTCTGCGGCCGTCCCATCGGCTGCTTCCTGGTAGGCGAAGTCGGCTCGTACAACCCCGGCCTCGTCTGGGCCACCGAGGCCGACGCCGATCAGATCGCGGGGGTCGACGGACCCGAGGCCTACACCTTGAACCTGAAATTGAACGACCCGGCCCAAGCGATCACGTTTTCGAATCGCAACAACGACGATGAAGCCGCTGCGACGGCTGCGACTCTGTATCCCTGGCAGGTCATCCGCGACGGCGACGCGCAGGTCATCGCCAAAGCACAGCAGGTGCTCGTCACGGGGAGCACACTGCTCGCCCTGTTGGCGGTCGCCAGTGTGGCCATACTCGTCGGCGGCCGCATGGCTGAACAGACCCGCCGAGTTGGCCTGATGAAAGCCGTCGGAGGCACGCCATCGTTTGTTGCCGGTGTGCTCCTGATCGAACACATCCTCGTCGCCCTGTGCGCCGCTGGCGTCGGGATCACGACGGGCTGGCTGTTGGCGCCACTGATCGACGGGCCAGGCGCGGGACTGCTCGGCGCACCAAGCGCTCCAACGCTGACTGGAACGACCATCGGAGTCGTTGTGGCGCTCTCGCTCGCTGTGGCGATCATGGCGACGCTCGTGCCAGCCGTTCGCGCCGCACGCCAAAGCACACTGACCGCGCTCAACAACTCCGCCCGGCCGCCACGTCGCAACGTCGCATTGACCGCCCTGTCCACGCACCTGCCACCAACGCTGCTGCTCGGCGTACGACTCGTCGCTCGTCGCCCACGACGGCTGGTCCTCAGCGTGTTCAGCGTCGCCATCACAACAAGCGGACTCGTCGCCGTGATGATCGTCCAGAAACGTTCCGCAGCATGGTCACTCGGTCCCCAAGTCGCCCGGGCGACCTCCATCATCACGGTCATGCTCATCGTCCTCGCCGCGGTCAACGCTGTCTTCATCGCCTGGAGCACCGCGCTCGAAACGCGCGCACCCACCACCCTCGCCCGAGCACTCGGCGCGACCCCAGCGCAGATCACCGGGGGCCCGGCCCTTGCGTTGCTTCTACCAGCCGTATTCGGCGCAATGCTCGGCATCGCAGGTGGGATCGGCATCTTCGACGCCGCCAGAAACGGCCCCGGACACACCACCCTCCCATCCACGCTGTCACTCATGGCCATGGTCGTCTCGACCGGAATTCTGGTCGCCATCCTCACTTGCATCCCAACACGCATCAGCGCCCGACGACCCGTCGCCGACATGATCCGTGCAGTCACCGACTGAACTCTCTGCCTGCGGCCGTCCGGGCGGAACCGGGTGATCTGTCACGCGTCTCGACGGGAGAGCACGACGCTCGCGGCGAGCCCGGTGTGTTCGTCGTCGCTCGGCGAGCATGTGTTGGCCGCCGGTGAGTATCGGCTCACTCGGATGATCTCGTCGAACTCGTCTCGAGCTGGTGGTTCGAACAAATCTGCCAGTTCACGCACGAAGTCATCCGTCATCCGCCGGTCGCCGAAGGCGAGGCCGCTGCGTCCGGCGTTGCGCTGAAGGCAGATCTCGAGTGGAACATCGAACCAGATGGCGACGCGGTGAACCTCGCTCCCAATCCCCAGCTGGCGGAGGTACGTCCGATATTTCCGCTGGAAGTGGGTGGCGTCGACAATGACGGACCGATCGGCCTCGAGCAGACGCCACGCGCGCCGTTCGACTTCCGCGAAGACAAGGTCGCCGTCCGATGGATCTCGTCCGTCGGCTTCGAAGTCGCAGCGTACGTCGTCCGAACACACCACGGCCGCATGAAGACGATTGGCGTTGTCGCGCGCCCATGTGCTCTTCCCTGCGCCCGGCAGGCCACTCAGGACATAGAGGGTGGTCACGGGAAGACCGCAGCAATGAGGCATGTGTGGAGCTGATCCTTCACGTGCGCATCAGCCTCGAATGCGTGACCGCTCGACGCGACATGCCGTATCGGATCAGCATGATGATTGCCCAGTACGCGTTGAGTCCCACGATGAACAGGGCGGGTACCCACGAAGCACGATTCAACCAGGCACAGATCGCGATCAACAGGAGCTGGAAGCCCAAGCCGAGCACCGTGAAGGCGGTCAGGAGCGTCTTGTTGCGATAGACCGGCGACGCTCGGTCGTGTGTGACGGCCCGATCGAGCCGTCCCAGCAACGCATCCTGCCAGCCGAAGATGATCACGTAGATGCGCCGCAGGGCATGCACGACGCGGGGATCATCCCAGGGATATCCCTCCGCATCCGCCTCGTTCAGCTGACTGGTGGTGTCACCGCCGGTGAGGTTGCGATAGTGGACGTAGTAGTAGCTGAAGGCCGAGCATTGCCACGTCGCCGACTCGAGGGCGATCACGGCCACGACCGCCTTCCCGATCGTCATTCCCCCGTTCACGGCCAAACCGAAGAACACCACAGCATTGACGGCGAAGTCGCAGATCGAATCGAGGAAGCGTCCGACACGGGACGGCCTGTTCCGGGCCCGGGCCAGCGACCCGTCCGCCGCGTCCAGGGTCGACTTGACGAGCAGCAGGATCCCGGCGACGGCGCCGTTGACAAAGCCGCCTCGTGCGAACAGCAGCGCAGCGATGAACCCGACGACCGTGTACGTCAGGGTGACCTGGACCGGTGTGACCGATGTGTTCACCAGTACCCGGACCAGGCGACGGGCGAGCGGCCGGCCGTAGTCGCTCAGATCGAGGAACTTGTCGTCGGCCTGAAGCTTGTCGACGGTCATGGCGACGCTACGGACTTCACAACCGGAGGGCCCTCGCCCGCATGATCACGTCACGCTCCTAACGGCGCCCGCGCGACGAACTGGGGTCACCCCGCCGACGCTACTCCAGCGAGTGACATCGAGGGGTCCGAGCCCACCGAAGACTCGGTCGATGATGATGTCGTACTGTCGTGTCGATTCGCTGAACAGCTGAGTCGGCCGTCAGCAAGCCGGTACACGGCGCTGACGGTGGGGAAGAGCTCAGGTCGGTGGGTGACGATGATGACCGTCGCGCCGAAGGTCGCCTCGACGATGTCAGCAGCCAGGGCCCTGGCGGCCGCCTCGGCGAGGTGTTCGGTGGGTTCGTCGAAGATCACGATCGGCCGGTCGGAGAGCAACGTTCGGGCGAGTGCGAGGCGTTGGCGTTGTCCGCCGGAGAGGTGCTTGCCGTGCTCGCCGACCATGGTCTGGAGGCCCTTGGGAAGTGACTCGACCCAGTCGCCGAGGCGCGCCCGGTGGAGCGCCACGTCGATCGCGTCGGTGCCGGCGTCGGGTCGAGCGAGCCGGAGGTTGGCTTCGATGGTCGAGTCGAAGATGTAGGCGTCCTGCGCGCACCATCCGATGATCTTGCGGACGTCGTCACCGGTCATCTGCTCGATGGGTATCGCAGCGTCGGCGCCGACCAGGTCGATGCTTCCGCTGGTCGAGTCGAGCAATCGGAGCAGGACCGCGGCGAGTGTGCTCTTGCCCGCTCCGCTCTGCCCGACGATCAGCGTTTGCGTGCCAGGGCTGATGTCGAGATCGAGGCCACGCAGGATCTCAGGCCCGCAGGGCGTCCAGCGAGCGTGCAGGTCGCAGACGCGCAGACCGTATGGCCCGTGCGGGGGTCGGGCGGGGGTGGCGGGCTCGCTGGCGGCGGGTGGCTGGTCGAAGACGTCGCGAAGACGCTGCGCGGCCCCGGCCAGGGCAGGGAGCTGTGCGGCTGCGGGTGACAGACCGGCGAAGACCTCGTGGACGGCGAGTGGGACGAGGACCACGACGGCGAGACTTGCGGCAGCGAGCGTGCGGGCGTGCACTGCCTCGGCTCCGAACCACAGACCAGCCCACATCGCCAACCCGGCGGCAAGTGTCGCGAGGGCTGCGCCGGAACCGGCAGCGATGGCCGATCGTGCCTCGGTACGGGTCATAGCCCGGTCGCGCCGTTCGAGATCGGCAAGCCTGGCCGGGAGCGCCCCGTAGACGGAGAGCTCGGTGGCGCCGTCGAGCAGGTCGAGGACGGCGGCTTCGTAGCCGGCACGCAACGGGGCCAGTTGGGCGTCCGCCCCTTTCGCGGCGCGAGCGGAGATCAACGGCGCGAGCACAGCGGCGACGATCAAGCTGACACCGAGTGCGATGCCGGCAGCCGGAACAAGGACGACGATCAAGGCGACCGTGCCCGCGCCCACCACCGCTGAGGATGCGTAAGGAAGCAGGACGCGTACCCACAGGTCCTGGAGGCCGTCGACATCGTTCACGAACCGTGAGAGCAAAGCGCTGGTCGTCAGTTGGTTGGTGTCGGAGTGGATGGGCAGCACGTCTTCCAGCCGCTCGACGGTCGCGACGCGCAGGTCACCAAGGATCCGGAACGATGCGTCGTGACCGGTGAGGCGTTCGCCGTAGCGCAGCACGCCGCGGGCCAGCCCGAAGGCGCGCACAGCGACGATCGCAACCATGAGGTGGAGCACCGGTGGGTGCTGGCTCGCACGCGAGATCAGCCAAGCAGCCGTCGCAGCGAGACCGATGGCTGCACCCGAGGCGAGTGCACCGAGCACGATCGCGAGGGCGAGCCGACCGCGACCCGAGCGGCCGAGCCGCAGGATCCAACGCAACGAACTCACGTCGACACCGCACGTGGGTGGTCGATCGTGGTGCCGATCTCGACGATGTGGTCTGCGATCGAGATTGCCTGCGGGTGGTGCGAAGCCATGATCACGATGCTGTTCGTCGCGAGCGAGGTCACGGTGGCGAGGACGTCGCGTTCTGTCTCGGCGTCCAGGCCTGCGGTCGGTTCGTCGAGGAGGACCAGTGGTGCATTGCGTAGTACGGCTCGGGCGATGGCGACTCGCCGCCGTTCACCAGCCGACAGCGCCCCGCCGCGTTCGCCCACTTGCTGATCCGCGTGGATCGAGCGCAGCCCGGCGGCGTCGAGCGCGGCGCGTACCTCGGGATCGTCCGCGTCCGGGCGGGCGAGGCGGACGTTGTCGGCGATTGTGCCGACGAACAGGAACGGGGATTGGTCGACCCAGGCGATCTGCGTCCGCCAGCGATCGACGTCGAGTTCGGCCAATGAGGCGCACCGGTCGCCACCGCCGACCGTCACGGTGCCGGCATCGGGCCGGCGGGAGCCGAGCAGGACCGACAGCAGCGTGGTCTTGCCGGCACCGCTGGGACCGACGATCACGACGATCTCGCCGAGTCGGGCGATGAGGTCGGTGGCTTCCGGTGCGTGACCCGGACGTCCGGGATGCATCACGCTCATGCCGCGAATCTCGATGGCTCCGTCATTGCGGAGGTCGGGGATGTCGGTCTCGGCCCCCGCCTGCGCCATCGTGGTCTCGAGGATCGTGAAGGCACGCTCGGCGGCGGCGAGTCCCTCGGCGGCGGCGTGATATCGGGCGCCGACCTGGCGCAGCGGGAGGTATGCCTCGGGGGCGAGGATGATCACGAGCAGCCCGGTGCGCAGGTCGATTCCACCGTCGACGAGGCGCAGACCGATCCCGACTGCGACGAGGGCCACGGAGAGGTTTGCGACGAGCTCGAGCACCAGCGATGACAAGAACGCGACACGGAGCGTCGCGAGCGTGGTCGTGCGATAGTTGTCCGTGGTACGGCGCACCGATTCGGCCTGGGCTTTCGCTCGTCCGAACACCTTGAGGGTTGGCAGGCCGGCGACAACATCGAGGAAGTGGTGAGAGAGCCTGGTGAGGGCGTCCCAGCGTCTCGCATTCGACGCTTCGGTGGCTTTGCCGACGAGGATCATGAACAGTGGGATCAGCGGCAGCGTCAGGGCGACGGTGATGGTCGCGGTCAGGTCCGCTGAAAGCAGGCGGGCGAGGACGACGAACGGAACGATCGCGGCCAGGACAAGTTGTGGTAGGTATTGCCCGAAGTAGCCGTCGAGGGCATCGATGCCGCGGGAGGCGAGCGCGGCCACTTCGACGCGGCTCGCGTCGGCGTCAGGTCCGAGCGCCGCGGCATGAGCCACGAGCTGACCACGCAGCTGCGACTTGACCAGCGCTGACGATCGCTGCGCGGCGCTGTCCTGGCACCAGGCAACGATCACCCGCCCGCCGATCACGGCGGCCAGGCCGATCAGGATGGCGGTCGGCGCGCCGCGCTGGGTACTGTCCAACACGATCCGGGAGATGCCCCGCGAGAGCAGTTCTGCTTGGATGATGATCAGCACGGCTGTGATCGATCCGAGAACGACGCAGACGATGAGGTGGGCTCGTGCCGCCCACGCGTAGCGGAGGAGTCGAGGGTCGAGCGGCTTCACGGTGCGACTGTGGCGGGCGCCTCAGCGGCTGCGGCCGGGGTCGGCGGAATGTTGTGGATCCCGATCCGGCGGCGGAACACGATGTACGACCAGCTCTGGTAGGCCAACACGACCGGTGTGAAGATGGCCGCCACCCATGTCATGATCTTGAGCGTGTAGTGCGTGCTGGATGCGTTCGTCGTCGTCAATGACCATGCCGGATCCAGCGACGAGGGCATCACGTTCGGGAACAGGGAAACGAACAACGAAGCAACGGCGAACGCGATCGTCGCTGCGGTGCCCAGGAACGCCCAACCTTCTCGGCCGGAACGGATCGCCAACAGCGCACCGATCAGGCAGACAGCTGCGAGCATCGCCAACGCCACGAACCATCTGATGTGTTCGGCGTCGCTGCGCTCGCTGTAGGTCCAGGCGAGGAAGGTGACAGCGATCGCCGCGGCGGCGAGCCCGGACTTGAGTGCGAGGGATCGTGCTCGGGTGCGGATGTCGCCGGTCGTCTTCAAGGAGACGAACACGGCACCGTGGGTGATGAACAGCGACAGGGTGACGAGACCGCCGAGGATCGCGTAGGGGTTGAGGAGATCGAAGAAGGTTCCGACGTACTCCTTGTTCTTGGCGATGTCGACACCGCGCACGATGTTGCCGAACGCGACGCCCCAAAGCACGGCCGGCAGGAGGGATCCGAAGAAGATGGCCCGGTCCCACCACTTCTTCCATGACGCCTCATCACGCTTGCTGCGGTACTCGAACGCGACGTTGCGGAAGATCAGCGAGATGAGGATGAGAAACAGCGGGAGGTAGAACCCGGAGAACAGGGTCGCGTACCACTCGGGGAACGCGGCGAACGTGGCGCCGCCGGCGACGAGGACCCAGACCTCGTTGCCGTCCCAGACCGGGCCGATGGTGTTGATCAACACCCGTCGTTCGGTCTCGTCGCGGGCGAGCACGCCGGTGAGGATGCCGACCCCGAAATCGAACCCTTCGAGGACGAAGTAGCCGACCCACAGCACGGCGATGAGGATGAACCAGACGGTCGTGAGTTCCATGATCTCGATGCCTCTCAGTACGCGAACGCCAGTTGGCGTTGCTCGTCGTCGATGTCGCCATCGCCTGGCGCGGGTGGTATCTCGGGAAGACCGGCGCCAATGGTCTTGAGCAGCAGCCGCACCTCGATCACCGCGAGGAACCCGTAGACCAGGGTAAAACCGATCAGGCTGATCAGCACCTCGGCGGCGCTGACACCGGGGGAGACGCCCGCAGCGGTGGGCATCAGGCCGAACACGATCCACGGTTGGCGTCCCATCTCGGTGAAGATCCAGCCGAAGGAGTTGCCGAGCAGTGGGGTCAGTGGCAGCACCATCGCTGCTCGACGCCACCACTTTCCCCTGGGAAGCCGGCCTTTGCGGAACGTCCAGAGCACCCAGAGCGCCGCGAGGGCAGCGAGCATCCCGACCCCCATCATCAAGCGGAAGGTCCAGTACGTGAGCGGGATGTTCGGGGTGTAGTTCCCGGGCCCGTACTTGGCCTCATAGGCGACCTGGATGTTGTTGATGCCCTCGATCTTGGCGTCGAAGTCGCCCTTGCCGAGGTAGGACAGCAGACCGGGCACGCGCAGCGAGAAGACTTCATTGCTGCCCTCGAGGGTGCCGACCGTGAAGATCGAGAACCCCGCGCTCGACTTGGTGTTGTAGAGCGCCTCGGCAGCGGCCATCTTCATCGGCTGGACCTGCGTCATCACCTTGGCCTGCCGGTCACCGGTGATGGCGACCCCAAGGGCGGCGATCACGACCAGAATCGCACCGGCCTTGGCGGCCGACCGGAACGAGGCGGCGTCACGCGCCGGGTGGCGGACCAGTTGCCACAGCGACACGCCGAGCACCATTGCGCCACCGGTGAGGAACGCCGACGTGATCGTGTGCGGGAAGGTGACGAGGACAACCTTGTTGGTCAGCACCGCCCAAACGTCGGTGAGCTCGACGCGTCCCGCGGCCGGGTTGACCCTGTAGCCGACCGGGTTCTGCATGAACGAGTTCGCGGCGAGTATGAAGTACGCGGAGATCATCGTGCCGAACGCGGCCAACCAGATCGACATCAGGTGCAGCCTGGGTGAGAGGCGGTCCCAGCCGAAGATCCACAGCCCGAGGAAGGTGGACTCGAGGAAGAACGAGAGCAGTCCTTCGATGGCCAGCGGGGCTCCGAAGATGTCGCCGACGAAGCGGGAGTAGTCGCTCCAGTTCATCCCGAACTGGAACTCCTGGACGATGCCGGTCACGACGCCCATCGCGAAGTTGATCAGGAACAGCTTGCCGAAGAACTTCGTCAGGCGCAGGTACCGCTCGTCGTGCTTGCGGTACCACGCTGTCTGGTAGCCGGCGACTACGAACGCCAATCCGATCGTCAACGGGACGAAGAGGAAGTGGTACACGGTCGTGATCCCGAACTGCCAGCGAGCGATGTTGAGGGTGTCCACGTTGCACTCCTTGTGTGGTCGGCGTGCCCGCCGGTTTGTGGTGACGCGATCAGTGCTTCTCTATGCTCGCGGGTTGATCTGGTGGATCGCCAAACAGCGAAGCATCGGGTGCCGGTCGAAGCCAGGGCCCCATGTCACGTTTTCGGTGACCCGCCACGAGGATGGATCGTCGGGTCCGCCAGGTCTGGCTCGAGGTTCCACCGCACTTGATGGTCGAAGCGGTGGAGTTGGCCAATTGGCCCCAGACGCCCCAACGGACCCCGCAAGAACAAAGGACCCGAACCCCGATGAGGATTCGGCTCCTTTCCGACGTCTCGCGACATCACAACGGTCGGTGGAGCTGGGGGAATCGAACCGTCCCGCGCCTTCGGACGTCATACCTGCTCAGGGGCTGTCGCCGCTGGCGAGGATGTGTTTTCGAATGTCCTTCAGTGACCGCTAGTGACCTGCAATGACCTGCATTTGACGCCCTTTTGCCGCCCTTGGGTCTACCGCTGGGGGGGGGGTGGCGTTGCAGCCAGCGTTGGAGGGTGTCGGCGGTCCAGGTGGCGACGCCGGTGCCGAGGAAGTCGTTGTCGTTGGTCCAGATCGCTGCGTCGAGGGGCAGGGCGCTTGCCACGACGGGCCAGTCTCTGGGATCGCGTAAGGAACGCGCTCCTGCTTCCTCCTCGAGTGCGGCGTAGATGCCCTCGTCCAAGATGACGATGTTCGCCTCGACGGCCGCCAAGCAGGCGGTGGCCAGCTCGTCGCCGAGTCTGGGCTCGAGGCCGCGCCGCCGGGCGAACGCGGTGATTCGTCGGGCGCTCGCGACCCGTGTACGGCAACCTCGGCTGACTGCGAGTTTCACCGGCGGTCGGCCCTGACGGTGTAGCGGATGTGCGACGGCACGTCGTCGATGGGAAGCACGACGACGCCATCGAGCTGCCACCGAGCCGATGCGGAACCAGCGTGCAGTGTTCGGAGCTTCACAGCTCGGCGGAGTGCCACGGGATCTCGATGTCCCGCGTTGTCGCAGCCGTTGACCCAGGTTGCGACCGCGCCGACGATCCTCATCGGAGCGGGCCAACTGCGGGCTGGTCGAGCGTCAGGACCCGGGCGGGTGGGCGCCCGTCTTGTTCGGGGGAGCGCTTGACAGAAGTGCTCGACATCGGACCGGGGCTATGATTTCGTCGGTCCGGTCTCCACCGATCCGTGACCGTTTGCCTTGGACAGACCTCGATGACCAACGCCGACATTGCTCGCAGCCTGTATGACGCCTTCGGGAGGCGTGACATCCCGGCGATCCTTGCGCTGCTCACTGATGACGTCGAGTGGGGTGAGCCGGAGAACCCGTACAACCCAGCGGCCGGCACCCGCCACGGCCACACGGGATTCCTCGAGTGGGTTGCCATCGGGCGGGATGCCGAGGACATCACTGTCCTCGACCTACGCAACGTGATCGCCTCCGATGACCACGTCGCCGTCGTCGGAAATATCGAGTGCCTCGCGAAGCCGACCGGGCGGACCTACTCGTCGGACTTCGTCCACGTGCTCACGTTCCGGGATGGGAAGATTGCCCGGTTCCGGGAGTTCTTCGACACCTACGCGGCTGGTGAGGCCTTCCGTACCGCGGCGGTGCCCGCTCCCTGATCGCGATGCGGCCCACCGGCACGACGTGGCACCGTGGTAGCCGTGTGAGACCGGGCGCTGTCGTCAGCTCTGGACGAAACTCGCGGCCGAGTGCTCTCGCACTCATACGCTCCGTGGACGTTCTGCGACGAGGAATGCCATGGCCGACTCAAGCTGGGTTAGCCGTTCTCGCCGATGGCTGGGACGTAGCGGGGTTCGATCGTTCGGATGAGTCGGAAGCGGCCATGCTCGACGCGGGCGAGGTAGACGACTTTTCGGGGGATGCCGTGGGTGCCGAGGTAGGTGATGCGCCCGGTCGTGACGGGGGTGCGTTTCAGCTGGGAGATGCCGTGGGCGAGACCTGAGGGATCAATGCAGTCGCAGGCCTCTGCGGCCGCCTTCACGATGTCGATGGCGTCGGCGCCGAGCGCGGCGATACCGACGGTGGTGGGGTGGTGGCCGGTGAAGTGGATGAATCCGCGCTCGAAGGCGGCAACGCCGCCGCCGGCCGTCTTGGGGGCGAACAGCAGTCCGGAGCGGGGGGCCTTCGGGAACCCGTGGGTCGTGACGACGAGTCCCTCTGCATCGGCGGGATCGATGTCGAAGACCTGTTGGTTGTCGGATGCATCTGAGCTGAACACGTCGCCGTGGTAGCCGGCGGAGCGGAGTTCGTGGAGGAGCGGTGCGAGGTCTGGCGGGAAGATGGTGGTGAATACGACGTCGGGTGGTGTCGGGAGTGCAGCGATGGCTTGTGCGGCTCGGTGGTAGTCCGATGGTTGGAGGTGAATGTCGACAGTTCCGACGATGCTTCCCCCGAGGTGCGTGAAGGCGTCGGCGAAGTATCTGGGAACGGCGTCGGTGTAGTCGGCAACGTCGGGTGAGGTGATGGTGAACGCTTGCCGCTTACCTTCGTCATATGCCTCCTGTGCGCTCGCTGCGCCCTGCACGTTGTCGCCGAAGGCTCCGAGGAAGGCCAGCCCGTCGTGACCGCCGATGAACGAGGCTTGGGTGGACGTGACCGAGAGGATTGGGATGCCGGCGGCGGCCGCGACGTCCACCGCGCCCTTCGCGGTGTCGGGGAAAGGCGGGCCGAGCAGGATCGACGCGCCTTGGTCGATCAACCGCTGGGCAGCCGGGCCGGACGCGGCTGGGTCGTTGCCGATGTCCTCGACCAACAGCTGGATCGGGTGTCCGTCGATGCCGACGTGCTGGAGCCGGGCGACTTCGTAGCGCGCACCGTCCACACCGTCGACGTCTCCCACTGCGCCGAAGCCAGATCGGGCGGCGACGTAGCCAATGATGATCGGGGTGGAGCTTGTGAGACGCGACGTGCACGCGGTGGGTATCGAGGCGGCGCAGACGATGAGGGCGACCATGCGCGTACCGCGTCGTCGGTGTGTCACACGGCGAGCCACGATCAGCCGCGCGGCCGGACCAGCCCGGCCTCGTAGGCGAACACCACTGCATGGACGCGGTCACGCAGATGGAGCTTCATGAGGATCCGCTTGACGTGCGTCTTGACCGTGCCCTCGCTGACGAAGAGCCGCTCGGCGATCTCGCCGTTGGTGAATCCCTGGGCGATGAGCTCGAGTACCTCGCGCTCGCGGGCCGTGATGGCATCGAGGTTCACCGACGGGTCGGTCGGCGACTCGCCCGACGTGCGCACGAACTCGCCGAGTAGGCGACGGGTGACAGACGGCGACAGGAGCGCGTCGCCCGAGGCGACCACCCGGACGCCGGCGATCACCTCCTCGGGTGGTGACCGCTTCAGCAGGAATCCGCTCGCGCCGGCTCGCACCGCGTCGTAGACGTACTCGTCGACGTCGAAGGTGGTGAGCACCAAGACGCGTGGTCCTTGCTGGTCGTCGGACTCGGCGCCTCCGGTGATGCGGCGGGTGGCCTCGATGCCGTCGAGTTGCGGCATGCGGATGTCCATGAGCACGACGTCGGGCTGCAGCGCGTCGGCGAGTGCCACTGCCTCGGTGCCGTCGCCGGCCTCACCGATGACGGTGAAGTCGGGTTGCAGCTCGAGCAGCATGCGCAGGCCGGCGCGTACCAACGCGTCGTCGTCGGCGATCAGGATGCGGATCGGGTTCGAGTCGTGATCGTTCACGGGCGTTCGTCGTTCCTTTCCGTTCTTGGGGTGATGGGGAGTCGGGCGACCACCTCGAATCCTCCGCCTGGGCGAGGTCTGGCGTGCAGGTTGCCGTTGAGCGAGAGCACGCGTTCGCGCATGCCGATCAGCCCGCGGCCGCCACCGACGCGTCTGCGATGGGCTACCTGCGTGGTCGTCCGCGTTCCGTCGTCGTGGACGTCGATGGCGAGTTCGGTGGGCGTGATCCGAACCGCCGCTTGGACGGTCGCGCCCGGTGCGTACTTCATCGCGTTGGTGAGCGCCTCCTGCACGATCCGGTACGTCGCCTCGGCCACGGGTGCGGGCACCGGTGTGGGGTCGCCGTCCACGTCGAACGCGACGTCGAGTCCGACGCGGCGCAGACGCTCGACCATGGCGGGGAGTTCGCGGATGGTGGGTGTGGGTGATCGGGGGGCGCCGTCGTCGTCGCCCAGCAATCCGAGCAGCCGGTCGATGTCGCCGAGGGTGGCCCGGCCAACTTCCTCGATCGCGGCCAACGCTTGGAAGGACTTGGTGGCGTCGACGGCGGCGGCCATTCGCCCTGCGCCGGCCTGCATGACCATCACGTTCACCGTGTGGCCGATGGCGTCGTGCAGTTCGCGGGCGATGCGGGTGCGCTCGTCCAGTACTGCTTCGCGAGCCTCGAGGCGACGCTGCTGTTCTGCGCGGGCCGCCTCGGTCTCGAGTGCCTCTGCGTAGAGGCGTCGGACCCGGGCTCCGCCGCCGGCGAACGCGCCGACGGCGAAGATGGCGGCGGCGAGCACCACGGACGAGGATGACTCGGACGGGCTGGAGATCAGGGCTGGGATCAGGATCGCGATGGCGACGCACGACGTGATCACGGTCACCCGCCGGGTGCGGTTGGCGCCCACCGAGTACAGCGCCAGGGGCACTGCCAGCAGTGCGTTGGTGCCCGGGTAGTCGAGCCACAGTCCGGTCGCGGCGGCCACGCAGATCAGCATCGTGGCCGTCACCGGTGCGAAACGGCGCGCGACGATGGGCATGGTCTGGGCGAACACCAGGACCATGCCCATCGCATCGGCGGAGTGGTAGAAGATGTCGTCACCGACGGAACGGAGCTCGCTCACCCCGATTGCCGCCAGTACCACCGCGGAGGCGACGTCGAGGGCCACCATGCCGAGCGATCGGCTCGCCTCGAGGTGGGGCGTCGAGTCCATCGGCTCAACGGTATCCGTCCAACTCATCGGGTCTGAGCCGTGCCGGTGGTGATCACCGCCGGGACTCCCAGCGGAACCAGCGCTGGCAGATGCGCAGCCCGACGAGCGTCCAGATGCCGAGGACCATGACGTCGGTCCACACGATGCCGTTGCCGTGCGTCGCCGGGTCGAAGGCAAACTGCAGGCCGTGGGCAAGGGCGCGGACCGGGAAGATCTTCGCTGTCGTGTCGAGCCAGCCGGGGGCGCCGGTGAGCACCATCCAGATGCCGGAGATGAAGGTCAGGGGCATGATCAGCAGGTTCGTGATCGCCACTGCGGAGTCGGCGTTGGGGATGATGGCTGTCACGCCCAGGCCGAGCGTGGTGAAGCACACCGAACCGAGGACCAGGGTGACGATCAGCCCCGGAAGCGTCGACATCCGGACGTTCACGTCGTAGGCGATGGTCCCGAGGCCGAGTGTGGTGGCCACGAGCACTGCCGAGGTCACCAGCGTCGAGCCGACACGTCCGGCGGTGAATGCCCACGCCGGCAAGCGCGGTGCCCCGGATCCGCTTGAGCACGCCGGTGTCGCGAGCGACCGCTGTGGTGACGGCGAGGTTGGTGAACGTCGCCATGATGAGGCCGTAGGCCAGGATCCCGGGGACGAACCAGGTGGCGTAGGAGATGCCGCCGAGTTCGTCGAGGTGGTGGCTGCCGTTGATCGCGTTGAACACCACCAGGAAGACCAGCGGGAAGCCGACGCTGAAGAAGGCGCGGCTGCGGTTGCGCCAGAAGGCCTGCTGCTCGAAGCGGACCTGCCGGGCTACCAGGGCCAGGTCGGACCGGACCGAGTGTGTCGGGTAGGCGGCGGGTGATGCCAGAGGCATCGCGTTGGTGTAGGTCGTAGCGGTCATCGGTGGTTCTCCTTGGTGAGTGCGGGGATACGGGTGTCGGTGATGTCGTTGGTCAGGGCGAGGTAGATGTCCTCGAGGGATGGCTGGGTGACGGTGAAGCCGGTGAGCTCCACTCGGTTGTCGAGGGCCCACGTGGTGAGCCGGTGGGTGATGGCGATCCCGTCCTCGGCGACGATGCGGATGCGGTCGCCGTCGACGGTCACGTCGGCCGGCCCGAAGTTCGGGAGCGCGGCGTCGAGGTGAGCGGGCAGGGTGGCTTCGACGGTGGTCCGTGCTCGGTTCCGGCCTCCGAGGTCGTCCGGGGTGCCTTCGGCGACGATGCGTCCTCCGGCGACCACCGCGATCCGGTCGGCCAGTGCCTGTGCCTCGTCCATGAAGTGGGTGGTGAGGAGCACGGTCTTTCCGAGGGAGCACAGCGAGCGGATCGTCGACCAGCTGTGCCGGCGGGCTGCCGGGTCGAACCCGGTCGTCGGTTCGTCGAGAAAGATCAGCTCCGGATCTCCGATGAGGGCGAGCCCCACATCGAGGCGGCGCCGCTGCCCCCCAGAGAGCCGGCTGACTCGATCGGTGGCCTTGGCGTCCAGCTCGACGAGTTCGATGACGTCGGACGTGGCGAGGCGCTTCGGGTAGTAGCGGCCGTACATGTCGAGCACTTCTGCGACGGTCAGGTCGGCCTGCACGCCGCACTCCTGCAGCACGATCCCGATGCGCTCGCGGAAGGACCGAGCCCCCTCGCCAGGGTCGAAGCCGAGCACCGACACGTGGCCGGCACTCCGCCGTCGGTATCCCTCGAGGACCTCGGTGGTAGTGGTCTTTCCTGCCCCATTTGGACCGAGCAGGCAGAACACCTCGCCCGGACGTACGGAGAAGCTCACGTCGGACACCGCGGTGAAGTCGCCGTAGGACTTCACGAGATGTTCGACTTCGATGGCGAATTTCATGTTGTTCCTCCTCTTCGGGCGACCCGTCGTCGCCGCTGAGGAGATGAAAGACCACGAGGTCTGTCGCCGTCGTCTCCCCACAAGACGGTTCTGCGCCTCCCTCCGTGGGGGCAGTTCGGTCGTGGCCCATACCTCCGTGGGGGTACGGGACTGCGGTTGCCTGGCCGTCATCCGAGCGTCAGACTCGCCGGATGGAGATCGTCACCAGAATGGCCGGGGTAGAGGACCTGGACCGATGTGCGTCGGTGCTCTCGGAGGCGTTCGCGATCTACGCCTGGACACGCTGGACCATCGACCCGATCGCCCATCGTTCGCGGGTCACGGCGCTGCAACGCCTCGCGCTACAGCATTTCGGTCTTTCCTGTGGCGAGGTGTGGGTGACGACTGTGGACGGCGTGATCGAGTCGGTGGCGGCGTGGGTCGACAGTGCCCGCATCGAGGCCCACGCTGTTGACGAGTCGGTCATCGATGTAATGGCACGGCTCGAAGGATCGAGACACGAAGCGTCTGTCGCTGCCGAGCGTCAGGTGGCCAGCCGACGACCTCAGGACAGGTACTACTTCCTCGGCACGGTGGGCACCACCTCGGGAATGCAGGGCCGCGGTCTCGGAACCAAGTCAGTCCGTCCGCTGCTGGAGTCGGCCGACCGTGATCACGTCAACGTCTTTCTGGAGACATCCTCCGAGTCGAACGTCGCCTGGTACACGACACTCGGTTTCCGTGTCGTCGACCACCTCGCCATCGATTCCGGCGGGCCGGACGTGTGGGCGATGCTGCGCCCGCCGGCCGGCGGGCTCGGTTGATCCGGAGGACGACATCCCTTCTCGTCCGCAGCGCGCCGGTTGGTGGGCGGCGGAGATGGTGAGTGAGTGGAGCTGGGGGGAATCGAACCCTCATCCATCCATGTTCCCCTGCCCTGGTCAGAGCGTTGCACTCCTGGTCAGCGGCGGTTTTCGAATGACCGTTGTTGACCGGGAGTGACCCGAAGTGACCGGTGTTTCCCGTCCTTCTACCGTTCCGTCCGTCCGAATTCCGTCCGCTGTGTCGCCGAAGTGCGCGTCCCCGGATCGTCGGAGCACGTCGTTCACCGACGCCGTTGGTGCTTCGGTCAGTCGACGGATCCGCGCGGAACGATCCACTCTGTGGTCTGGCCGGTGAACGACTCAATGTGGCCGAAGTCCGAGTCGTAGTGCAGGATCGTCAGCGATTCGGCCTCGGCGACCGCTGCGATGAGGAGATCCGGCACCTTGCGCCCTTTCAGGCCACGCTCGGCGAGTCCGCGCTGAACCTGGCATGCGCGGTCGAAGTGATGTGCTTCCACATCGATTCGCCGAAATGTGCTCAACGCTCCGAGCAGCCGGTCCCACTCGGCCGCGTTGCTCGCCGAGAATCCGATCTCGAGGTCGGTCATCGAGCTGCGTGCAAGGCCAGCAGCGTCAAGTTCTTGGATGCGCCGCATGATCGAGGAAGAGCGAAGTCGGGTCAGCACGCTCGTATCGAGCAGGAACATCAACGCCAAGCCGTGGAGCGATCATCGAGGTCGGCATCAGCCAACGCTGACAAGGCGTTGGAGAGTTGAGTACTGCGCTGTCGAGCAGCTTCTCGCAGTGCCTCGTTGACGGTGTCTTTGATCGTGCGGGTACCGAGCTGGGCGCGTGCTGCGTCGAGCGCGTCGTCATCGACGTCGATCAATCGTTTCGTCATGATCGTCAGTATATACCGGGAGCTCTTGAAGATATACGCCAGAACTGAGTGACAGCGTGCCATGGAGGCGGCTTCGGCGTGTCGACGAAGTGTAGACACCGTCGTGCATGGTCAGATCACCTCGTTCAACTCCAGCGATGCAGGGCCCCGCCCGCCTTCACAGTGGACACCATTGGGTTCCTGGGAGCACAACAACTCCTGGGAATTCGAGAGCCTCACGGGCACCGTCCAGTCCAAGATCTTCGAACGCAGGCCGGACGACGTCCGGCGGCTCAGTTCGTAGTCCGTCGGGCGTAGTGTCGTTCGGCTTTCGCACGGTTTCCGCAGCTGACCATCGAACACCAGCGCCGCCGGCGCGAGGGCGACGGGTCGAGGAAGAGCCACGAGCAGCGGTCGCATAAGCTGAGACCGCGTCGATCCTTGCTGCTGAGCAGAGCGGCTGTGGCCAGCGCAAGCCGTTGCGTTGGAAGGGTCAGTCCGACGTCGTCGCATGTGATGAGAAACGCCGGGGCCGTGATGGGATCTTCAGACATCCGCACGATGCGGAACGCGTCGGCAATGGTGTCTGCGACGTGCACTCGGTCGGTTTCGTCACCGTCGACACCCGCCACCGCTGCGGCAAGCCACCGGTGGAGCGCGTCGCGTTGATCTCGAGCCGACGTCAGAGCTTGGGTCGCAGCGCTTGGGTCGCTGTCGGCGAGAGCGGTCAGGGACGCGACCTCGGTGCCGTCGAGCACTTCTGCGGCCTGGGCCCAGACGAGATACTCCGGATATGTCCTGAGTCGTTCGACGCGATGCTGCTTGGTCCCACCGACCGTATTGGTGAAGTCCAATGCGAGGTGGCCGCCGACGAACGCTTCGGGGCCCCAGACCCTGACTGCGCGCGGATGATGTCGCTGGTGGTGGTGTGGTCGGCGTTGGCGCGTGCTTCGACGGCGGCGCGAAGTTCGGGATCGAGACGCACCGGTACGACGTCGGCGGGCGCCGATCCCATGCGGGGTCGATCGACGTCAGGTACCGGCATCGGCTCGAGGCCATTCGTCCCGATGCCCGGCCCCCGCTGAGCGAACGCTAACGACCAGAGGGTAAATGTGAAGTCACTTTACGTCAGGCGAAGACGGGTGTACCCTGCGCGTCATGGCTGGCCAGCCCGCGCGAACTCTCACCCGGCGGGGCCGCACCACCCGCAGGCGCCTTCTCGATGCTGCCCGCGACGAGCTGGTGGAGGCTGGCGGGAGGCTGGAGATCGCAGCCCTGGCGCGTCGCTTGGACGCCTCCCCGGCCCTGCTCTACCGGTACTTCGGCTCCAAGGACGGGCTCGTGGCCGCCGTGGTCGACGAGTTCTACGACGAGTACGAGGCGGCGGTCTTTCTGACCGTGGGCCACGACTCGACCTGGCAGGTGCGTGAGCGCGAGCGGATCGTCCGCGAGGTGGCCTTCCTGTACTCACATCCCTTGGCCTGTTCCGTCATCGCCCGCCGCCTCCAGGAGCCTGCCGCATCCCATGCCGACGCCCGTCGGCTGGCAACCCAGATCGACGTCGCCGCGCGCAATGTGGCGCGCGGCCAGCGCGAAGGGTCCGTCGACCCCCACATCGACGTCGGCCTGGCCGCGGCCGCCTATCTCGGCGCCTTTCGCGAGGTGGTGGCCGCTGCTCTGGGGCGCCCCACTCCCCCGCCCCAGGCAGAGATCGTGGGGATGGTGAGCGCCATCGGCACCGCCATCGTGCCCTCACCCCAAGGAGAACAATGACCGTGCCGAACAAGATAGACGACCAGCCCCAGGACCAGCCGGCAAGGAAGCCGGACGGCTACGAGACCCTGCTCTACAGTGTCGAGGGCGCGACAGCGACGATCACCCTCAACCGGCCCGACCGCCTCAACACGATCGTGCCGCCGATGCCCGAGGAGTTCGAGAACGCTGTGAGGCGCGCCACGCTCGACAACACGGTCAAGGTCATCGTCGTGAGAGGCGCCGGGCGGTCGTTCTGTGCCGGTTACGACTTCGCCGGTGGGTTCCACCACTGGGACGACCGCATCAACACCGACGGGGCCTGGGACCCGGGCAAGGACTTCGTCTTCGCCACCGCTCCCACCCTGTCGCCCACCCAGCAGTTCATGTCCATGTGGCGGACGCCGAAACCGGTGATCGCCCAGGTTCACGGATGGTGTGTGGGCGGGGGCAGCGAGATGGCCCTCTGTGCCGACCTGGTGATCGCCAGCGACGACGCCCGCTTCGGAACGCCGTACGCCCGGATGTGGGGGTGTCACCTCTCGGGGATGTGGATCTATCGGCTCGGCCTGACGCGAGCGAAGGAGTTCGCCCTCACCGGTCGATCGGTCTCGGGCCAGGACGCCGAGGCGATCGGGTTGATCAATCGTTCCGTACCGTTCGCCGACCTCGAGGCCGAAGTGTCCCACTGGGCCACCCAACTCGCGGCAGTGCCATCGTCCCAGCTTGCAGCGATGAAGCTGGTGGTGAACCAGTCGTTCGAGCACCAGGGCCTGCACTCCACCCAGGTACTCGGCCCGATCCTTGACGGCCTGATGCGCAACACACCCGACGCCCATCGTTTCGTGGGCCTCGCCGGCGAGGGAGTTGGTGCCGTACTCGCCGAACGCGACGGGCCTTGGGGCGACTACAGCCACGCACCACCCGACCAGCAGCCCGACCCGAGGAACGTGATCGTGCCATGAACCCATCACCACACGCCAACAACCAGCCGCTGACCGAGGCCTACTGGCCCGCTGACCGGCTCCCCGCCGACCCGATGGTCGTCGCCGACCTCACAGTCGGCGAACTCCTGAGGCGCGCCGCCGGCAAGGACGGCGACCGGGTGGCGCTGGTGGAGGGCGTCGCCGACCCGACCGGCCGGCGACGCTGGACCTACGCCGAGCTCCTCGCCGATGCTGAACTCACCGCCCGCGCCCTCCTACAACGGTTCTCCCCGGGGGAGCGCCTCGCCGTCTGGGCGCCCAACGTGCCCGAGTGGCTGCTCCTCGAGTTCGGTGCCGCGCTGGCCGGCCTGGTCTTGGTGACGGTGAATCCGGCACTGAAGCCCGACGAGGTCGGCTATGTACTGCGCCGCTCGAACGCCGTCGGGTTGTTCCTGCTCCGCGAGTTCCGCGGGAACCCGATGGCCCAGACGGCCGCCCAGTTGCGCGGCGAGCTCGCCGATCTGCGCGAGGTCGTCGAGCTGGACCGCTGCGACGAGTTCGTGGCGGGAGTAGACCCGGCGAGCGAGCTGCCGACCGTGGATCCACACCAACCCGCCCAGATCCAGTTCACGTCGGGCACGACCGGGTTCCCCAAGGGGGCCGTGCTCGCCCACCGGAGCATCGTCGGCAATGCTCGACTCGTCACTCAGCGCCTCCAGGTGAAGTCGGAGCACCCGGTGTGGGTGAACCCGATGCCCCTGTTCCACACCGGCGGCTGCGTGCTCGGCGCGCTGGGCGCTCTCTGGCTCGGGGCGACCCACGTGCTGCCGGTGCAGTTCGACCCGGCGCTGGTGCTCGAGCTCGTCGAGGCGGAGTCAGCCGACCTCTGCAGCGGAGTGCCGACGATGCTGATCGCGTTACTGGATCACCCCTCGCGTGCCGAGCGGCATCTGGGAACACTGGATCGTGTCGTCGCTGGTGGGGCGCTCGTGCCCGCGCCACTCGTGGAGCGGATCGAAGCGGAGCTGGGCGTGGGTTTCACGAACGTCTTCGGCCAGACGGAATGCTCCCCGGTGGCCACGATGATCGACCCTGCGGACAGCGTCCTCGACAAGGCGACCACGGTCGGGCGCCCCCTTCCCCACGTCGAGGCCAAGGTCATCGACACCGCCACGGGGGAGACCGTGGGGGTCGGGGTCACCGGCGAGTTCTGCACACGTGGGTTCCACGTCATGATCGGGTATCACGCTGATCCCGAGGCGACGGCGGCCGCCATCGACGCCGACGGTTGGCTGCACACCGGCGACCTGTGCTCGATGGATGAACGGGGGTACGTCACCGTCGAGGGCCGACTGAAGGACATGATCATCCGCGGTGGCGAGAACATCTACCCGCGTGAAATCGAGGACGTGCTGATGGCGCACCCAGGCATCGCCAGCGTCGCCGTCGTCGGACTGCCGGACGCTTACTGGGGAGAGATCGTGGCCGCGTTCGTCATGCTGCACCCCGGTGAAGCCCCCACGGAAGCAGAGTTGAGGGGCTGGTGCGAGGAGCGTCTCGCCCGCCACAAGGTTCCCGTGAGGTGGGAGTTCGTGGATTCCTGGCCGCTCACCGGCTCCGGCAAGGTCCAGAAGTACGTGCTGCGCGACCGTGCCGTGGGTGAGGGCACGTGAGCGAGGCCCCGGGCCGCCAGCCGTTCTACGGCCCTGTCGACACGACGGTGGACTACGAGCGCGACCTCGGCGATCCGGGCCAGTTCCCGTACGCCCGTGGCCGACGCGCCCCGTCGGCGGCGGCAGGCAGTGGTTGGATCCACCGCGAGTTGTCCGGGGAAGGTGACCCGCGCCGATCCAACCGGCAGCTTCACCGCCTCTTGGCCGACGGCGCACTGGGTGTGGACGTGATCGGCGACAACCCCACCCAGTCGGCACTGGATCCCGACCATCCGATGTGCGAGGCCGCAGTGGGCACCACCGGAGTGTCGATCTGCCGTGCCCGCGACTTCGTCGAACTGCTCGAGGGCATCCCCCTGGATCGCATCACCCTGTCCCACTCGTTGCCCGCCGCGTTCGCCATCGCCGGCCAGCACCTGGCGGCCACCGAACTGGGTTTCGACCCCTCTGTGTTGCGAGGCTCAGCGATCCAGGGTCCTCTGTACACCGAGGACTGCGCCTACGCGATGTTCCTGCCGTTCGACATCCGCATGCGCCTGTCGCTGGACTCCATCATGTTCAGTCTCCAGCACATGCCTCGCTTCCATCCCTACCTCGAGGACACCTACTTCATCAGCGACGGTGGCGTCGACGCCGTGGAGGAAATGGTCCTGGGCTTCGTGCAGTTGCGCGAGATCACGAGGCAGCTTCTCGGACGCGGGGTCCCGGTCGACGCGTTCGCTCCGCGTATCGCGATGCTCGTCAACTGCCGGATGGACATCTTCGAGGAGATCGCCAAGATCCGTGCCACCCGGCGGCTGTATGCCCGGATGATGCGCGACGAGTTCGGTGCACGCGACGAGAGGTCATGCTCGGCCAACATCGCGGTTCACACGAGTGGTCTCACCCTCACCGCCGCCCAGCCGGCCAACAACATCGCCCGCGGTGCGATCCAGGGCCTCGCCATGGCGTTCGCCGGGGTGCAGGGCCTGGAGATCTCCACCTTCGACGAGCCTTTCCGTACCCCGTCCGCCGAGGCCCACCAGGTTGGGCTGCGCACCCAGCAGATCATCCACCTCGAAGCACGCGCCGGGGAGGTGGCCGACCCGCTGGGCGGCTCGTGGTACGTGGAATCACTGACCGACGACCTCGAGACTCGCATCGACGAGCAGGTGCGCCAGATCGAGGCCAGGGGCGACGTCGCCGACCTCGTCGACAGCGGCTTCTTCCGCGCCATCTTCCACTCGGGGATGGACCGGCACAGTCGCCAGGTCCATTCGGGCGAACTGGCGGTGGTCGGCGTGAACTGTCACACGATCGCACCTGCCCAGGACCGGCTGTTGCGCAACGAGGCCGAGGAGCGCTTCCCCGCCGATCACGCCCATGTGGAACGCATCCGCGCCTGGCGGGCCACCCGGGACAACGACGCGCTGGCGCAGAGGCTCGCGGCGGTGAGCGCGGCGACGGCAGGCGGCGACGATCTGATGGGACCCATCCGCTCCGCCCTTGCCGCCGAGGCCAGCATCGGAGAGATCACGGGCGCGCTGCGCGTGGGTGTGGGCCACCCCGCTGATCCCTTCGCCGGCGCGTCGTCGCCGGGGCGGTCCTGATGTCCACGGGCGCGCCCGGCGGCCGGGTGCGGGGCCGGATCATCATCGGCACCCTGGGCCTCGACCAACACGAGGTCGGCGCTCTCGCCGTGAGCCGCATGCTCGCCCGCCATGGCTTCGAGGTCATGTACCTGGGCCGCTTCAACACACCTGCCGGACTGGCCAGCGCGGCCGTGCCAGAAGACGCCGACGTGGTGGGGGTCTCGGTGCACTCCTGGGAGTACGAGGCACACGTCGACGACCTGGTGAGGCGCTGCCACGAGGCGGGTACCGCGGTCGTACTCGGCGGGTCGGTGCTCACCGAGGCGGACCGGGTCACGCTCGCCGCCCGCGGTATCGATGCCGTGTTCGGTGCATACGCTCCCGACGACGAGATCGTCGCCGAGATCGACGCGCTGGTTGCGCGCCGGCGTGCCGGCGCGTTCTGGCCCAGCGGCGAGTCTGACCCACTCGTGCTGAGCGACCGGGTCGTGGTCATCACCGGCGCCGCGCGGGGCCTGGGCCGGGCCTACACCGCTGAAGCCATCAGGTTGGGTGCTCGGGTCATCGCCAACGACATCGATGCCGATGAGCTGGCCGGGATCGCCGGCGACGGGGTGACCACGATCGCGGCCGATGTCTCGACTGCCGCGGGGGCCAGGGCGGTGGTGGACGCCGCACTGGAATCGACCGGTCGCCTGGACGGAGTGGTGTCGAACGCCGGTGCACTGCGCTCCGGCTCGATCCTGAAGGTGAGCCCCGAGGACGTGGACCACGTGCTCGGGGTTCACGTGAGGGCCACGTTCCTCCTGGCGCAGGCCGCAGGTAGACACTGGCGGGCAGCCGCCGCTGCCGGCAGAGCCCTTGAGGCTTCACTTGTCACCACCACATCGTCAGCGGGTCTCTACGGCTTCCGCGGTGAGGCCGCCTACAGCGCGGCAAAGGCCGCCGTGGCAGCCTTCACGATCGTGGCCGCCGATGAGTTCGCCCGTTTCGGCGTCACCGTCAACGGTGTTGCACCTGTTGCCCGCACCCGGCTGACGGCGTGGATGGGTGCTTCCGGCACCGATGATCCCGCCGAGGATCCTCTCGACGTCTCCCACGTGGCGCCCTTCGTCTGCTGGCTGCTCGGGCCCGCAGCACGCCAGGTTTCCGGGCGCGTCTTCGAGATCGGCGGTGGATCGGTGAGCGTGGCCACGGGATGGAGCCCAGGCGAGCCCGAGACTCTCCCGTCTCACCACGACTCCGCCCAGGTCGACGCCATCATGCGCCGCCTCGTGGCACGTTCCCATCCATCGCGCCCGATTCTCACCCCCCAGCTCCCGGCTGCACCCTGAGCAGGGTGGTGCAGGTAGAGGTCGCTCACCCCGCGGTGGCACCGGTGATCGGTGCGGTGCGTCTGGCCTCCGTTGAGATGCCCGCGGGCGCGTGGATGAAACCAGGTCATCGGGTCGGGAGTATGTAGAGGTGTGACGCAGCCTGCGAGCAACATCGTTCCCGCATCAGTTCCGCCGGTGACGAGCGACCGCCGGTACTCGGATCTGTTCGAGGCGCAGCAGGCGGCGATCTACCGGTTGGCGTTGATGCTAGTGGGAGTGTCCGATCGAGGTGGTGCGGTGTTGTGCATGGTGCGGCCGTTCGCTGGTCGCTCGAACGAGGGAGGTCATCTCCTTACAGAGCCCGGATTCCTCCGGGCGCAGCACGATCCGTCGAAACTGCTCCGCCGAGCCGACGTGGAGGGTGTGCGCGCCCGGACGCAGGGAGGCTCGATCGCGCGACGGCTCTGGCCGGGGCGAGATGAGTGATCACCGATGTGGTGAGCATCAACCAGGCGACGATGCCCGGGGCCCGGGTCACGAACCACCAGATCTGAGCGGCTATCATGACCCCATTCCAGGAACGAGACCGGCCTGACCGAGATAGGCGGCAGGATCGAGGGCCCGAATGCCCTGTGTCTGCAGCACGACGCCGTCGACGGTGACTGCTAAGCCCTCCAAACCGCGGCTGGCGAGGTAGTCGAGCACGTGCTCCCGGCCGGTGACCAGCGCGGCGGTGGCGTGAGCCTCCGCTGCCCAACCGGTGTCTGCCACGACCGTCGCGGCGACCAGGTCGGTTGCCGCCTGTCCGGCGCTTGCCGTGTCGATCACGTGGTGGCGAACGGTTCCGTCGAGTTCCCAGGTGCGAGTCCGCGTGCTCGACGTCGCAACGCCGCCACCACTGATGGCGAGCGTGCACAGCGCGGCTTCGCCGCGGGTGGCGGCTTCGACACCGATGATCCAACCGGCGGGGTAGGGGGATTCACCAGCCATGGCGAGATCACCGCCGATGGACACGAGCGCGCCACGCGCGCCTCCGGCCAGAAGGCGGGCGACGGCCAAGTCGGCGGCAAGGCCCTTGCCGATTCCGCCCGGATCGAGCGCGAGCCCGGCAGGGAGCGTGGCCCGGCCGGTGGGTTGATCGATGACGATGTCAAGGATCGCTCCCGGCTGGAATCGAGCGGTGCCGGGCAGCACCGTCGCACGTGCCGGATCGACGACACTGGTGCGGTATCCGTTGGCGATCAGAGTGGGCAGGATGCCGGCGTCGTGGCGGCCGCCTGTGACCTCCCATGCTTCGATCATCGTCGCTAGGAGGACGAGTGTGTCGTGGGCGACCTCGACCGGGTCGCCGGCGAGCGTGTTCAGCCGGGAGATGTCGCTCGTCGGCAAGAACCTGCTCCACCGCTGTTCGAGCCGCTCGACGAATGATCGAGCGTCGTCGATCTGGCCCGGGCGAGGATCGATCGCGACGATGCGCAGCTCGCTGGCCATCACCCGACCGAGGTGCTCAACGGCTGCCATGGGTCTTCGCGATCGGGGTCTGGGTAGCCGGTGCTTGCTGCACGACCGGTCGAGCTGTCAGCGGGATCGGTGCCGCGGCAGTGGCTGCATTGGACGTGGCGGCGGGGTTGGTCGCCGAGATGGTCGACGCCCCGGTCGCTGTTGTCGCCGGGTTCTGGTGGACGACGACCACGATCTGCGGCGCCGGAGCAGGCAACGGTGCCGGCTGGGCCGCGGTGCTCGTCGAACGGCCGGCGTATCCCATCACACCCACCAGGCCGAGCATCGTCGCCAGGCTGAAGCCGGCGGCGGCGATCCGCGCGCCCTTGGCCGAGTGCCTGCGGGACGGAGCGGCGGTCTTGTCGCGGCTGGCGCGGAGCTGTTCGATCCGGGCCTGCATTTCCTCTGTGGGGGTCGTGTCAGTCATCGTCCCCACCTCCTTCGTACTCATGTCCGTTGTCGCCTGAGCCGCTGTTGGACGGCGCGGCTGTGGCCGCGGGGTTTGCAGTGGGTTCGTTCACGTTGGCGGTGACCTTGCCGTCGGGTCCGGTCGCGGCGATGAACTCGAGTGTGCGCGAGCCGTTTGTGAACGTGACGGTCAGCTGGGTCGGTTGTGTCTGGGCCAGGCTCCACGTCCAGCCGGAGGCCGGGCTGACGCTGTCGAGCCGCAGCGAACCGCCCTTGGCGACCACGGCAACCGTGCCCGCGGCGTCCACGGCGAACTGCTGCACAGCCGCGGGATCACCCGCGGTCGTGGCGGTCACCATGGCGGTGGACTCGGTCGTGGCGGGGCCGTCGAGGTAGACGTCGACCACTTGCGTGTTCGGTGTCGTCGCTGCGCCTGCTGCGGAGAGCTGGCCGAGCTTGTTGCTGTCGGCGGCGTTGAGGATGCCGACGTTGGCGCTGATGGCGAACGCGCCAGCTGCGGCCACCGCAGCGATGGATGCGATGGTGATGAGCTTTGTGCGCCCGAACCATCCGCGAGGGTTGGTGGTTGTCATGAGCATGACGGTACGGGAAGGTCGGCTCGGGCCCGGCCAGGACAAGGTAATGGTTCGGCCAAGTCGACCGGCTGGGGTCCACGAGGTGCGAGGCTGCAGGGGTGCGAGTACTGCTGGTAGAAGATGACCCGTCTATCTCGGCTCCACTCCGCGAGGGTCTGACCCGAGAAGGATTCGATGTGACGCTGGCCGAAACCGGCGCAGCGGCGCTTACCGCCCCCGCCGTCGATCTCGTGCTTCTCGACCTCGGCCTACCTGATCTCGAAGGACGAGTGGTCTGCCAGGAATTGCGCTCCCGAGGGTCTGTGCCGATTATCGTCGTCACCGCGCGCGGTGACGAGTTCGACCGTGTGATGTTGCTCGAACTCGGCGCCGATGACTACGTCGTCAAGCCGTTCGGGTTCCGTGAGCTCGTCGCCCGGATGCGGGCCGTGCTGCGCCGGGTCCACACCGACATCGCCGCACCATCGCCGGTCATCACTGTCGGGAGCCTGACGATCGATCAACGGACGCGGGCCGTCTCGTTCGAGAGCCGGCCGGTGGTGCTCACTCCGAAGGAGTATGACCTGCTCGTATGTCTTGCCGCCGATGCCGGTGCGGTACGCAGCCGCGAACAGCTGATCCACGACGTGTGGGACGAGAACTGGTGGGGTTCGACCAAGACGCTGGACGTGCACGTCGCATCGCTGCGCAAGAAGCTGCGCCCAGAGTTGATCGAGACCGTCCGCACGGTCGGCTACCGGATCGTCGACGCCGCACCGAGCGGTCGATGACGCGACGACTCCTCGTCGGGTACCTCGCGATCACCGTGATCGTGCTCCTCATCCTCGAGCTGCCCCTCGCCGTGTTCTACAGCCAGCGCGAGCGAGAGCGGTTCACCACGGCTGTCGAGCGCGACGCCAGCGTGCTCGCCACCATCTACGAGGACAGCCTGGAGAAGGACCAGCCGCCCGACGCCGGCGCCGCCGAGCAGTACGCGACGCGCACCGGCGCTCGCGTGGTGGTGGTGGACAACGACGGGATCGCCAGAGTGGACACCGCCGAGAGCGTCCCGCGCGACTTCTCGACCCGGCCCGAGATCATCATCGCGCTCAGCGGATCGCGCGCGGTCGGCACACGATCTTCCGCGACACTGCATGCCGACCTGCTGTACGTCGCGATCCCGGTGGCTTCCGGCGGCACGATTCACGGAGCGGTGCGAGTCACGCTCGACACCAACGACGTCGACAGCCAGATCCATCGGTTCTGGCTCGGGTTGGCGGCCGTCGCCGCAGTCGTCCTGGCCGCGATGACTCTTGTCGGGCTCGCCATCGCGCGGTCCATGACTCGGCCGATCCGCAAGCTGCAAGATGTCGCCACTCGATTCGCGAGGGGCGACCTCAGCGTCAGCGAAGATCCTCTCTCCGGCCCCATCGAGCTACAGGCGCTCGACCGGGCAATGTCGACGATGGCCGCGCGTCTCACCGAGCTGCTCGCCGCTCAGCGGTCGTTCGTCGCCGATGCTTCGCACCAATTGCGCACCCCGCTGACCGCCATGCGGCTGCGTCTAGAGAACCTCCAGGCTCGCGTCAGCAGCGCCAACGCCGACGAACTCGAGGCCGCCATCGACGAGACCGTGCGCCTCGGTGCGCTCGTCAACGACCTTCTACAGCTCGCCCGCGCCGACCAGTCACACGTCGTCGAGGAAACCGACCTCGCCGCCGTCACCAGCGGCCGCGTCGAGATGTGGGCCGTTGTCGCTGACGCCAAAGATGTCCGGCTGCAGCTGTCCGGCGCCGAACAGCCGGTGCTCGTGTCCGCGATCCACGGCGCGATCGAGCAGATCCTCGACAACGTGCTCGATAACGCCATCAACGCCACCCCGCCCGGCTCGGTCGTGACGGTCTCGATCGAGCGGGACAGCGCCCAGCATGTCCTCACGATCAGTGACCAAGGCCCGGGTCTGTCCACCGACGACAAAGCGCGCGCCGTGCAGCGATTCTGGCGTGGCTCGACGAGTGGATCCGGCACCGGCCTGGGCCTCGCGATTGCAGGCGCGTTGGCCACCGCCTCGGGTGGCGATCTCATGTTGACGGATGCACCTGGGAACGGCCTCGCCGTGAAGTTGTCGCTGCGCCCAGCCGACTCGTCATGACGCGTCGGTCGTGATCGGCTCACACCGGAGCGAGCGTGCCGTCCCCGACCCGTGCACAGAGACTTCGTCGCCGCCAACAGTGTCAGGCACTTCAATTCTGCTCCCGTAGCCACTGAAACCGTCTGCCCAACCACGGGGAGGTTAGGGCGCGGCCGGTTGTCTCAGAATGTGATGACGATCTTGCCTCGAGTGTGTCCGCCCTGGAAGCGGCGGATGGGTGCTGCGATCTCGACCAGCGGGCGTGCAGGGTGACCGCAACGATGAGGCAGGCCGAAGCGAGCGACCCGAACAGTGCTGCAAACGCTTGTGGTCATCCGCCCTCTCGCCGCCCTGTTCGATCAGCCGCCGTCCAAGACCAGGTGTTTCGAGTTTCGCGGAGGACTGCTGGGGGCGTGGTACCCGCAGATTCCCCCGTCCATCCCGGCTGCATATCCCCTGGTCAGGGCCTTGCCTGACTGCGCGGGGGAATCCGACGCCCTCATGACATGGGAGAAAAGCCCAGCTCAAAGGGTATTTTCGGGCGCA
>CAVRGR010000007.1:0-1012828 GCA_963720775.1 Ilumatobacteraceae bacterium
GGTGAGGCGGTGACGTCGCAACTCTCCGGACAGGTCATCGACATCCTCGCCCGCGACTTCGCCTACGTGGTCGTGGATACCGCCGCCGGTCTCGACGAGCGGGCCCTGGCGGCGATCGAACGCGCCACCGACGTCATCTTCCTGGCCAGCATGGACGTCGCCAGCATCCGCAACCTCACCAAAGAGGTGAACGCCCTCGACCGGCTGCACATGACCGGCGCATCGCGGCACTTCGTGCTCAACCGTGCCGACACCAGGGTGGGGCTCAAGGTTGCCGAGGTGGAAGCTGCCCTCGGCATGAAGGTCGACGCTGCCCTTCCCAGCTCGCGCATGGTGCCGCTGTCGATGAACAGTGGCGAGGTCGTGGTGCGCCAGGAGCCCGAGTCGG
Source organism: Ilumatobacteraceae bacterium (assembly GCA_963720775.1). GTDB lineage: Bacteria > Actinomycetota > Acidimicrobiia > Acidimicrobiales > Ilumatobacteraceae > JAENVT01. The sequence goes on from CAVRGR010000007.1 coordinate 389, forward strand.
ACGTCGCCAAGGAGTTGATCCGCCTGGCACACAAGTTCAGCCCCCGTCCGGAGAGCGCGCCGCGCGATGAGCCCGAACGCAAGGGCATGTTCTCCCGGAGGCGACGGTCGTGAAGCTCTCCGACCGCATCCGGGCGACCGAGCTAGCCTCGCCCACGCTGTTCAGTTCGCGCCGCGTCGTCGAGATCGACGCAGTGGGCGACTTCAAGGCACAGGTTCACCAGGCACTCTTTGCCCGGCTCGGCAACAGGTTGTTCGATTCGACAGTCGGCCCGACACAGCTGCAGGCATACATCGCCCAAGAGATCACCGATCTCATGGCCACGGTCACCGTGCCGTTGACGACCCAGGAACGCCAGGCCCTCACCACCGACATCGTCAGCGATGTCATGGGGCTCGGGCCGGTGGAGAAGTTCCTCGCCGACTCGACGGTGAGCGAGGTGATGGTCAACGGCTTGTCGCCGATCTACGTCGAGCGCTCCGGGCTCATCGAGGAGACGGATGCACGGTTCATGTCGGAGGACCACCTTCGACGCGTGATCGAGAGGATCGTCGGCGAAGTCGGGCGCCGAATCGACGAGTCGTCACCGATGGTCGATGCGCGGCTCCCCGACGGCTCGCGCGTCAACGCCATCATCCCTCCACTGGCCGTCGACGGACCCTCGTTGACGATCCGCAAGTTCGCTGCCGAACCGCTGCAGATCGACGACCTGATCGACACTCGGAACGTCACCGAAGAGCTGGCTGAAGCTGCTCCGTGCCGTCGTGGAAGTCGGGACTGCAACGTCATCGTGTCGGGCGGCACCGGAACCGGCAAGACCACGATGCTCAACGTGATGTCCAGCTTCATCCCCGATGAGGAGCGGATCGTCACCATCGAGGACGCCGTCGAGCTGCAGCTCTACCAGCGCCACGTCGTACGTCTCGAGAGCCGACCGCCGAACACCGAGGGGCGCGGCGAGGTGACGGTTCGCGACCTCGTACGCAACTCGTTGCGCATGCGGCCCGACCGCATCATCGTCGGTGAGGTGCGCGGCGCCGAGGCGCTCGACATGTTGCAGGCGATGAACACCGGCCACGAGGGTTCGATCTCGACGGTGCACTGCAACAGCCCGCGCGACGCGCTCGCCCGGATCGAGACGATGGTGTTGATGAGCCGGCGTCGATCTGCCCAGCAGAGCCATCCGTGAGCAGATCGCTTCGGCTCTCGACCTGATCGTGCACCTCCACAGGTTCCGCGATGGGTCGCGACGCGTCACCCAGGTCACCGAGGTGCTCGGCATGGAGAACGAAGTCGTCACCGGTAGCGACATCTACCGCTTCGACCACGCTCCAGAGGCGGGTTCGCCGACCGGCAGGATTCGACCCACCGGCGTGCGGCCCACCTTCACCGACCGTCTCAAGGAAGCCGGAATCACCTTGCCTTCAGAGCTGTACGGAAGCCATTTGGCCTCGGTGAACACACGATGGTGACGTTGCGTTCCGCCCTCGTGGCTCTCGCGCTGACGGGCGTCGCCCTCCTCGCGCCGTTGAATTGGGTTGCCGCGGCGGCGACCGACGGGCAGGCACCGGTGAACGTCTCGGATGTCGACGCGTCGGCATATCCAACCGTCACGATGGAGGTCAGTGTTCCCGGCGCCGTAGCCGGCGACTCCGATCTCGCACCGACGCTGAAGGTCGTCGAGAACGGGCGGCCGGTGACGGCCCAGGTGGAGCAACTGTCGGCCGACGGGCTGGAAGTCGTGATGCTGTTCGACGTGTCTGGCAGCATGAAAGAGGGCGGAGCGCTCGCCGCGGCCAAGTCGGCGGCATTGGGCTTCCTCGATGCCCTACCTCCACAGGTCAGCGTTGGTGTCGTGTCGTTCGGCGACACGACACGCCTGGAGAGCCCGTTGACCCTCGATCGCGCTCTCCTTGCCACGGTGATCAAGAACCTCAGTGCCCGAGGCGAAACCGCTCTGTACGACGCCGTCGTGCTCTCGCAGACGCTCTTCTCGGGGAGCACCTCCGACAAGCAACTCGTCCTGCTCAGCGATGGCGGCGACACCGTGAGCAACAGCGATCTGGAACAGGCCACATCCGTCGCTGCGGCGATCAAGACCAACGTCATCGAGCTGACCAGCTCCGAGGCCAACCACGCGGCGCTCGAGCAGCTGTCGTCCGCCGGCAGTGGCACGATCGGCTCGGCCACCGACCCGGCGGCGCTGCAAGGCCTGTACAAGCGAGTGGCGAACGCCATCGTCAACCGCTACCGCGTGTCGTTCCAGTCCCAAGGTCACGGCGCCGTGAACTACACGGTGACTGTGGACACCTCCACCGGCCCCGCGGAAGCCAACGTGAAAGCAGTCCTGCCGTCGTTGCCTCTTGCCCCGGTTCCGACCACGACCACGGTTGCCCCGACGCCCCCACCACCACCACAGCGGTCGTGGAGGCAGTCCCCGCGGCACCACCCGACACGGTCGCAGCCGTGATCACGCCTGCGTCCGGATCATCGTCGTCCGACGGCCAAACCCTCAGGCTCCTCCTCGGGACCGTGGCGGAGTTCATCGGCCTGAGCGTCCTCACGCTGCTGGCAGTGCCGTTCACGAAGAATCGAGATGCCCCCCGAAATCGACTGGGCGTCGCTCACACGCAGAGCACGGCACGGACGGAGCCGCTGCGAACGAGGATCGCCCGCGCTGCGGAGCGGATGCTCGAGCGCCGCGGTCGACGTCGAGGATTGGCCGAAGCCCTGGAAGTCGCGGGCATCAGCCTTCGTCCGGGCGAGTTCTTCGTGCTCGCCATCGGAGCCGGAGCCGTGCTCGCATTGGTGTTCTTCGCCCTGTTCGGCGTTCTCGGGATGGTGATCGGCACGATCGCCGCCCCCCTTCTGGCTCGCGCGTACGTGTCGTCGAAGGCCAGCACCCGTCGTCGTGCCTTCGGCGAACAGCTTCCCGATCTCATGCAGAACATGGTCAGCTCTCTTCGTGGCGGCTATGGCCTGCCGCAGGCCATCGACTCCGCCGCCAACCAGGCAGCCGAGCCCGTCCGCACGGAGCTGCAGCGGGTGCTCCTGGAGGGGCGCATCGGCCGTGATCCCACCGAAGCGTTGCAGGCCGTCGCCGACCGCATGCAGAGCCGTGACTTCAACTGGGTGGTTGCAGCCATCGACATCAACCGCGACATCGGCGGCGAGCTCGCTCTGGTGCTCGAGAACGTCGCCGAGACGGTGCGTGAGCGGCAGCGCCTCAGCCGTCAGGTGCGCACGTTGACTGCCGAGGGCAGGCTCTCGGCGTACGTCCTCACCGCGCTGCCCATCCTCCTCGCCCTTTTCATCAAGCTGACCAATCCTGACTACTTCGACCCGTTGAGCAAGTCTCCCGGCCCGGCACTCATCATCATCGCCGGCGTGCTCATGGTCGTGGGCTGGGTATGGATGCGCAAACTCATCAAGTCGCAGATGTAGGAGCAGCTATGAACATCGTCCTCGTCCTCGGTGCCTTCGCCGTCTGCTCGTCGTTCATCGTCCTGTGGTGGGCGGTGTCGGGGGAGCGCGGCACCGGCGGCCGCATCCTCCGGCTCGGACAAGACGGCATCAACGACATGCGCGCCCTCATCCTGCAACGCTCGTCGGCTGATCGCACGGTGAAACCGCTGCTCGAACGGATCGGCGCATCACTGCGCAAGGTCACCCCAACCGCCCGAGTCGCTGCACTGGCCAAGCGAATCCAGGGCGCGGGATCGCCAGCCGGCTGGACCGTCGAGCGACTGATTGCGATGCGCGTTGCGTGCGCCGGCATCCTCGGCCTGCTGTTCGGCGCCCGCTTCGCGTGGGACCCGTCGTTGTTGAACGCCATCTTCTTCGTCTTCGCCACGTTGTTCGGCTACTTCTTGCCGATCGGTCTTCTCGACCAGCGAGCCAGCGCCCGCAACCTCTTGATCCGCGGCGCCGTGTCCGACACGGTCGACCAGCTCGCCGTCATGGTCCGCGCCGGTCTCGGCATCGACGCGGCGATCGCGAGGGCGGCGACGCTCCGGAGAAGGACCTCTGGCCGACGAGTTGTCGCGTGTGATGCAGGACATGCGCGTCGGCATCGGCCGTGGCGTCGCGCTGACGAGCCTGTCGGAACGCGTCGAACGTTCCCGAGCTGCGGTCAGTCGTCTCGGCACTCGCTCAAGCGGAGCGACTCGGTGTGCCCGTCGCCCAGACGTTGCAGGTGCAGCCGCCGAGCTTCGCGTGAAGCGCCGCCAGATGGCCGAAGAGCAGGCGATGAAGCTTCCCGGTCAAGATCCTCTTCCCGATGGTTGCCTGCATCCTGCCCGTGCTCTTCATCCTCCTGCTCGGCCCGGCGGCGATCCGCATCTTCGGCCAGTTCAAGTGACGGCTGATGGCTCAATCGCTGCGATCGTGACCGAGATCGCCTGCGGTTATCAGCGAGGCGAGCGTCGCCCGGGTGCGGGCGATGTGCTCGGCGCCGACATCGGCCAGTAGCGCGGCGTCGATGTCGTCGACAGCCGTGCGGATCGCCTGCGCGGCAGCGAGCCCGCGATCAGTCAGCGTCACGGTCAGCCGCCGCCGGTCGTCGGGATCGACCGTGCGGTCGAGATAGCCGCGAGCCACGAGGGTGTCGACGAGTTGCCCGGCGGCTTGCTTTGACATGCCCAGCGCCTTGACGACATCGCCGAGAGGTGCACCGGTTCGCGCTGCTCCTGCAATCACGAACGAACCGTTGCGGGGGATGTCGTCGAACCCTGCAACCTGCAGCGATTCACGGATCGCCTTGCCATACGTCGACCTCGCCGCTCGCAGGAGCGCGGGTATGGAGATCTCGTCGAACCAGTTGCCGTGCTCGGTCATGACCTCATCATAATGGTCAAGAACCAAGATAGTCAATAATCAGTACTACATCCCTCAGCCTGGGGCCACTACGGAGAGTGCGAAGTCGTAGACGGCGTCGCCCTTGGAGCTCGTGATGTGCACGTTGAAGGTGGTGCCAAGTGGCGCACCGGGGAACTCGACCGTCGCCGCCCAGTGGCCGTCGCCGTTCGAAACCACCTGGGTGCCACCGTAGTCCGACGTGATCGTGATCACCGCGCCGGCAGTCGAGGTACCCGAATACTGATCGGTGGGCGGCGTGTGGTCGGTGGTCGCCCAGCCGGCATGTGCGGTGAAATCGATCGACGGCGGGGTTGGCGTTCCCGGCCGCTGCAAGGTGAACTCGCGCACCCGGTCGGTGGTGCTCGAGGTGATCCGCACGTGCACCGCCGTACCCGCCGGCACCTCGGGCATCGTCAGCGTGGTCTCCCACTTGCCGTCACCGTTGGCCGTCGTCTCGGCAACACCCCAGTCGCTGCCGACGCGGATCGCCGAACCCGGCTGGGCGGTGCCGAAGAAGCCCTGAGTCATCGGCGAGCTCGCCAGACCGTTGGCCCCGAGGTTGGCGGTGAACTCGATCACGGCGGGTGCCTGCGGCACCGGACGCTCGAGCGTGAACTCACGCACCCTGTCACTGGTGCTCGACGTGATCCGCACCGCAACCTTGGCTCCTGCCGGAACCTCGCTCATAGTCAGCGTGGCTTCCCACTTGCCGTTGCCGTTGGCCGTGGTCTCCGCTACGCCGTACAGGGAAGCCACGCGGATCGCCGATCCTGGCTGGGCGTTGCCGTAGAAGCCCTGGGTCATCGGTGTCTTCGCCCGGCCGTCGGCACCCAGCTTGGCGGTGAACTCGATGACGACCGGCGGCAGCGTGGGCTCCGTCGGCGGCACGGTCGGTTCGGTCGGCGGCACGGTTGGTTCGGCTCGCGTGCACGGTCAGATCGGGCACCACCACCGACCTGCGCGTCGGCTCCTTCGCCGGCGTCGTCGACTCGACGACAACCGCGATCGACGTCGAGGTCTGCTCCAAGCTCGTGGTGGTCGCCTCGTCTGTGGGCTCCGTCACCGGCGAGTCGGCGGGCGTCACCCGTGCCGGCGGATCGTTGGTGATCCGCTCCATGGCGAATGCCGAGCCGCCGACGAGCACGATGCCGGCGGCTGCGACGGCGACGAAGCGAGGACGAAAGCGGTGCACCTCGACGGGAACCGTCGTGACCGTGGGGAGGAACACGGAGTCGGGATCGGGATGCACGCGCACCGACCCGGCGACATCGTCGAGAAGGGCGGTGAGGCGTGATTCGAAGTCGTTCATCGGAGAGCTCCCAGCTTGCGCTGCAGGGCTTCGGTGCCCCGCTTGTTGTGTGTGCGGACGGAGCCGATCGACACATCGAGTGTCGCGGCGATCTCACCTTCGGTCATTCGCAACCAATGCCGCATCACCACACACGCTCGCTGCCGGCTCGGCAGCGACGACACGGCCTCGAGCACGGCGCTACGGCCGACCCGGCCCATCGCGTCGTCCTCGGCGGACGGAACTGACACCAGGCGCGGCGGCTGATTGCGCTCGGCCACAACCCGACGACGGTGTCTGCCGCGGCTGATGTTGACGACCGTGGCGCGCAGGTACCCGAGGGCGCGATCGTGATCATCGAGCCGGTCCCACGCGTCGTACACGCGCACGAACGCTTCTTGGCTCACGTCTTCGGCGATGTCGGAGTCACCGGTGATGAAGGTGGCGAAGCGGACGAGTTCGGCGTATCGCTCCTCGTACAGCGCTCGCACGGCGGCTTCCCGATCGCTGGGGACCGACGGGAGAACCCTGAGTGCCGCGCCCGCCCGTCCGCCGGATGGCTCGCTCAGTGCTCGCATGGTGGTCACGCTCCTAGACACGCGCAGTGTGGCATGTTCTAGGACAGAAATCGGTACTTTCTGCGCGAGCTTGACTACAGAAGGTGAATCTCCCTGGCGCTTCCCGTTGTTGATGACCCAGTTGTTGTCGCGCCGTCAGCTGACGACACGCTTCTCGAACCCGGTCACGCCGATCCACGTGAACAAGCCGCCGAAGGCGATCAGCGCGCCGTAGATGGCCCACAACGACATGTGCGGGATGTCGCCCACCAGCGCGGCGCGGAACCCTTCGGTCATGTACACGACCGGGTTGGCCAGCACGGCCCACTTCAGCCACTCGACCCTCTGGAGATCCTGCCACGGGAAGTACGTGCAACCCAGGAACGTCAGTGGCAGGACGATCAGCGAGAAGAGCAGCGGGACCTGGAACGGCTTCACCTTCGTACCCAGCATCAGCCCCAGCGACCCGGCCACCCAACCGGCGAGCGGTGCCAGCGTGAGCAGCACCGGCCAGTGGATGTTGAGATGCACCGGCGTCGCCGGAACCAGGGCCGCGATCGGGAACACGAGGCAGGCCGCCAACAGACCCTGCAACAAGCCTGTGACGATCTTCTGCAGCCCGACCATCCAAGTGGGCAGCGGCGCCAGCACGCGGTCCTCGATCTCGCGCGACACGCCGAACTCCTGCACCAGCGGCAGCGCCACGGCCTGGATGCCTTGGAACACGATGGCCAATCCCATGACCCCTGCGATCAACTGGGTGGAGAACCTCCCCGCGCCTGATGTGCCGCCCACGCTCTGGCCGGTCTTCGGGAACACGTACGTGAACACGAACACCAGCAGAAGCGGTTGGATGAGCGTGCGCATCAGGAAGACCCTGACGTCCTTCCGCAACAGGTAGAGATCTCGCCCCAACAGGCCGACGAACGCCGAGCGGTACGCCTGGCCCGCTGGGCGCAGCTCGCGAAGACCGTGCACCTCGTGAGTAGTCGTGCTCATTCGCGCAGATCCTTTCCGGTGAGGTTGATGAAGACCGACTCCAGCGTGGGCTCGGTCACGGAGAGATCGTGCACCGACGAGCCCGCTGCTTCGGCGGCATCGATGATCCTGGGCAGCAACCCGGCGGACGCGTCGACACTGAGATGGATGCGGCCATCGACGACACGGGCCTGGCGGGCCCCGTCGACGCCGGCGACGAGCGCGTCGGCGAGCGCCGCCAGATCGCCACTGGCCGACACGATCACGATGCGACCGGCACCGATCGAGGCCTTCAACTGCTCGGGAGTGTCGAGGGCGAGGATCCGGCCGTGATCCATGATGGCCACGCGGTCGCAGAACTCGTCGGCCTCCTCCATGTAGTGAGTGGTCAGCAGGATCGTCTGGCCATCGTCGTGGAGATCGCCGAGTATCTCCCACAACGCAATCCGACTCTGCGGATCGAGCCCGGCCGTCGGTTCGTCGAGGAAAAGCACCTGGGGGCGGTGCATGATCGCCCGCGCCACCATCAGACGCTGGGCCATGCCACCCGATAGCGCCATGACCGGCGCACCTGATCGCTCGATCAGCCGCACGCGTTGCAGCAGCTCCGTGGCCAGACCCTTGGCCTGCTTGGTGCTCATGCCGAAGTAGCGGCCGTGGAACTCGAGGTTCTCGAACACCGTCATCGCCCGGTCGAGCGTGTTGCTCTGCGGTACGACGCCGATCAACTGCTTGGCCAGCGCCGGCCGTGCCACCAGGTCGACACCAGCGATCAAGATCGCGCCACGTGTGGGCACGACTCGGGTGGTGAGCATGCCGATGGTGGTGCTCTTGCCGGCGCCGTTCGGGCCGAGCAGTCCATAGATCTCGCCGGAGTTGATCTCGAGCTCGATCTCGTCGACAGCGACGACATCTCCTCCGACTCCGCCCGCATAGATCTTGGTCAACCCTTGCGCCCGGATGATCGCGTCTGCCACATGTCGGAGCCTACGCAGTCGCTACCCACCATCCGCTGGCGGCGAAATGGGCGCCGGCGGCCCGAATCACCGCCAGCGACCGGTCGACAGCGTCCTAGTAGCCGTACCCGCCACCGCCGGTCGTTGCGGGTGTCGAGACTGCCGGGGTCGATCCTGCCGGGGCGGCACCCACCGTGCCATCGGCATGCACGACGTGCCAGGTGAAGTTCTGACCATCGAACGTGTCGGCGGCCCCGTCGCCGGTGACCTTCCCCTGCCGCGTCTTGGAAGAACGTGTACAGCGGGCGTCCCCCGGCGGTGACCTGCTTGGTGCCGTCGGGGCGGTCGATCACGCCGAGCGTGGGCCCGCCCGGAGCGGCCATGGGAGTGTTGGCGCCCGGCGCGAGCGGGATCCAGATCTTCAGGCACCCGCCCACGCAATGCACGGTGCCGTCGGCCTCCTGGTCGGGCGAGTAGAGCGCCATGCCCGACGAGTCGACCAGGATGTTGCCCATGGCGCCCGAGGCCATGATCGAGACGGTCTCGGTATGCGCAGCCGGAGCTCCGGTCGACGAACTGCCCACAGCTCCGTCCGACCCGCAAGCGGCGAGCACAAGAGCAGCAGTAGCGATGGTGGCGGACAACAGAAGTCGTTTCATGAGTGGTAGTACTGGATGCCGATGCCCGACGGATTCATCGGCGACAAATCCTTTCTGACCACGCCACCAGTAGTACAGGGCGTGTGGAACGCGTCGGACGAAGCTCTGGTCGCCGGCCTCGGCGTCGGCGATACCGATGTGGCGCGGGTGCTGGTACGTCGCTTCCAGGGTCGCGTCTACGGCTTGGCCCTGTCGATCATCCGCGATCGCTCGGCAGCAGAGGAAGTGGCCCAGGACACCTTCGTGCGAGCTTGGCGGTATGCGGCCAGCTTCGATCCCCGCCGTGGCTCGGCCGCGGCCTGGTTGTTGGCGATAGCTCGCAACACCTCGCTCGACTACGTGAGGGCCCGTGGGCGGCGACTGGAACGCCTCCCTCTCGAGCCACTCGACGCCATCCCCGACCTGGCCGACGCCGACCAGCTCCTCAGCCCTCACGATGCCATCGCACCCGTCGCTGCAGCAGTGCGCGCCTTGCCACAGGAACAGCGCGACACGCTGATGGCGGCGGCCTACTACGGGTTCACCACCAAGGAGATCAGCGAGGCGTGGAACGTGCCTCTTGGGACTGTGAAGACCCGCCTTCGCCTGGCGCTGTTCAAGCTCCGCGACGAGCTCGCGGAGGTGCCGTTGTGACGACCTTCGACTGCGCACAACTGGCCGACGCCGCACCCGAGTTGGCGCTCGGTGTGCTCCATGGACGCGAGCGCGCCGAAGCGCTCGAACATCTCGACGGGTGCAGCTCGTGCAGGCAACTCGTCACGTCGTTGTCGGGTGTCACCGATGAGCTGCTTCGCGAGTTCGCGCCGAGCGTCGAACCGTCGGCGGGGTTCGAGGATCGCGTGCTTCGAGCCATCGCCCCACCCGCACACGTCGAGCCACGTCGCTCCTGGCGACGCGGCCTTGTTGCAGCTCTGGCGGTGGCGGCATGCCTGGCGCTGTTGGTCGGGCTACTCGTTGCGCTCGCCCCGTCGACCAAGCCGGCCCTCGCCGCAGCCAAGATGCAGACAGCCGATGGTCAGGTCGTCGGGTGGATCTTCCTCGACAATCACCAGCCGACCAGGGTGCACATGACGCTTCCGGGTTGGGCCGACCAGATCCAGCGCTACGGCCAGGTCGGCGACACCTACTCGTTGCGCATCACCGAGCGGACGGGCGCCGATCGTGTGTTGCCGGTCGCGTTGGACAGCGATGCGGTGTGGAGCGCCACGCTCGACATCGATCGGAGTGCCATCCAGACGGCCGCGCTCATCGACGGACGTGGCCACATCTGGTGCCAAGCGGAGTTCGAATCCACCTAGGTGCCACGACAGGCGGCGTTCGCCCCGCGCCGCGGTTCGGCGTGGGTTGCTCCGGCTCCGTCTGCTTGGGCGCGGGAATACGCACGGGATTGCCGAGATCGCGCACAAAGGAGCTGCATGGGCGGGCGGACCGAAACCATGCTTCCACAAGCGCGCCCATTGAATCGGTCGGTCACCCGAGAACAACGCCGAGCCGGCGCGCTCCACATCCGGAGGTGGGTCCCCGCTCGAGCGCAGCGGACCTTGCCGGAAGTGCTGCGCCGGCCGCCCTGCCGCCGCCGAGCCGTCGTGAATCGTCAGTGACGATTCACGAGGGTTGCGGACACGTGCGGCACCGGGTGACCGGGTGGGCGGGTCGGGTCGGTTGCATCGGCGTCGCCAGGCGAAGAGTGTACGTTCGATGCAAGCACCATCCACCCAGAGTTCGCACCTGCCTCACGAGCCCGGTCGGAGCTCACGTCATGCGCTCGATCACAGGTCGTCACTGGCGATCCGTTGTTCAACGACAATGATGCAAGCATGACGGAGTTGAGGAGGAGGGCGTTGTGGTCACGGTGACCTTCATCAAGGCCAGCAGGGTCTACCCCGGCTCGACCGTGCCGGCGGTCAACGAGCTCGATCTGGAGATCTTCGACGGTGAGTTCCGAGGCGATGACCATGGGTGATCGCGTTGCGGTGCCGAGAGACGGCATCCTCCAGCAGTGCGCAACGCCGCGCGGGTTGTTCACCAAACCGGCCAACACGTTCGTGGCCGGGTTCATCGGTTCACCGGCGATGAACATGCTGCAGTGCACCGCGACACCCGATGGCCTGTCGTTTGCCGGGGTGACGCTGCCGATCACTGCCATCGAGGAGCTCGGCTCGGATTCGTTCGTCTACTGCACACCAACCGGTCAACCAATGGTCACACTCGTAGCTCGAACACATGGTCTCAACGCATCGAGTCCCAGCGAGACCGTGCATCTGATGCCCGATGTCGTGGGCAGGCACGTGTTCGACACCGCCAGCGGTGCCCGGCTCGAAGGCTGACCGGCTGTGCCCGTACGACCTGACCAGCGCATCGACCCGTACCTCGGCACCGTGGTGCACGTCGTCGGCGCGCGCCAGGCGCGCCCCAACCTGCCGTCGACCGGCTGCCCGTTCTGCGTCGGCGGACTCGAAGCGCCCGTTCCATACGACGTCCACTGGTTCCCGAACCGGTGGCCGGCCATGGAGGGCAATCGCTGCGAGGTGGTCCTGTACACACCGCAACACGACGCCACGCTCTGGTCACTCGGACGAGACGGTGTGCGCAAGGTCATCGATCTGTGGGCACAACGCACCGAAGCGCTCGGCCGGCGCGACGACGTCGACTTTGTCCTCGTCTTCGAGAACCGCGGCGCCGAGGTGGGGGCGACGATCGCCCACCCGCATGGTCAGATCTACGCGTACGACCACGTCCCCAGTCGTCCGGCATCGTTGCTTGCCGCGGGCTGGAAGCCGGAAGCCGACTGCGGGGATCGGATCGTGGCGCGCGCCGGCGGGTGGATGGCGTGCGTTCCCGAGGCATCGACGTTTCCGATCGCAATCACCATCGCCCCCGAGACACAGGTTCCCGATCTCCCATCGCTCGACGACGATGGGCGTGATGGCCTGGCCATGATGCTCGTCGATCTCTTCGCTCGACTCGACCGGCTCTACGGCCAGGCCCTGCCCTACATGATGTGGTTGAACCAGAGGCCGACCGACGGCCAGCAGTGGCCCGGGTCGTGGTTCAACATCGAGATCGTTTCGCCGTGGCGCAGCGCCGGGGTAGCCCGATTCATCGCCGCGGCTGAAGTCGCCTGCGAAGAGTTCTTCAATCCGGTGATTCCCGAGGAGCTGGCGGGGCAGTTGCGCACCTTGGCCTCGAGCAGCAACGGTCAGTCGTCGTAGCGAGCGACAGTGGTGGCGATGATGAACGGCACGTCGAGCGCGAACACCACGAGCATGCCGGTGACCACCGTCAAGGGCACGCCGCGCGTGTGATTGCGCACGAACGCAAACTCGATCATCCCGGCGGCGATCACGTAGGCCAGCAGCGCCCATCGGCCGACGCGAACGAACGTGTTCCATGAGAACCCGGCAACCCGCGTGATCATGACAAAGCCCACCAGCAGGAGCACTCCGGCAACGACGAGCAGCACCGAGGGCAACCCGAGCGGAGGTCGACGCGGCGCATGCGAACCCAACCACACGCCACCCACCACGACGGCTGCCAGCGACACGGTGACGACCTCGATGGCTTTCGGGAACTCGCCGTCGGCGCTCACAGCGTGGCCACCCTGGTCATGATGATCAACGTGGCGATCTGCATGACACCGGTGACGCCGGCGGTGTAGACGAAGCGCTTCATCATCCGGGCGATGATCTCCGGATCCGGCTTGGGCTTGTTCATCTCCCACAGCACGGCGATGTTGGCCGGCTCGAGGATTCCGAGGGCAACGACCGCCATGATCCCGACGACGACCATCGAGACCACGAGCCAGTTGCGCGTCGGCGCCTGCAGACCGAGGGCGCCGAGGTGGATCGCGATCTGCAACCCGGTGGCCAGGGTCATGGTGACGACCGTTGGCATGATGATGACCATCTTCGGCATGAACTTGGCAGAGAACTCGGCGCGGGCCGGCGGCGACATCCCGCCGATGATGGGCCCGATGGCCAGGCCGACGAACAGATCGATACTCGTCCACAGCGCACCACCGGCCACGTGGCACAGCATCAATGGCCAGAACTTGTTCGAGGCGATGGCGTAGACCACGAAGGTCAACAGCCCAGCCGCCACCGGAAGACCGGCGAGCGGCACGACCTGGACCTTCGGCCGCGCACGACCCGGTGGCGCGTCGACAGTCGATGTCTGCATGGTGTCCCTCCCAAGTTCCGACGTTCCCGATGCAAGTTCTACACGGTCGGGCGCCGCTACTCCAGCACCGAGCCCCCCATCCCCCTTGCTTGGGCGCGTGTCCCGAAGCCCCAGTTCATCTCCTCCGCCCACACAGGCTGCATGGGCGCGAGGTTGGCAGCGCGCCTTCCGATGTCGCGCCCATTCGGCCGCGGTGGTTGTGGGCGTCAGCGAGCGTGTTCGAGCTCGAAGAACACCGCATCGCACGACTGCGAGAGCCACAGTCCGGCGCCGATCTCGGTGAAGCCGCGAGCCAGCCGCGTGCGGTACCACTTGCCCGTGCGCCAGTGCACGTCGAGGTCGGTGAACGCCGGGTCGATCACCGTGTCGCGATCGGCGAGGGTCGGCACCTCGAGCAGCAGCAACCCGCGGCACGCGGCGGACAACGTGTCGATAGCCGCCGCCGCAGCGGCATCGTCGAGGTACTGCAGCACGCTCTGACACACGACCAGGTCATACTGGCGAGAGGGAGACCACTGAGCGATGTCGGCCCGCTCGTGGCCATACCGTCGGCAGGCGTGCTCACTGACATCGAGGCCCCGGTACCCGAGGCGCGGATGATCCGTCGCCAACCAGTCGCGCCAGTAGCCCTTGCCGGCACCGACGTCGAGCACCGAGCGGATGGGGATTCGCCACCATGCCGCCATCGACACCACCCCCGCGCCGAGTTGGGCGATGCGACGTCGATCATGCACGGGCCGTCGGCCGTAGAAGCGCCGGTAGTAGGCCGCGTCGAAGCGTTGGGAATCGGGCACCCCGTCACCGTAGGCACCGCTCGACTGCACGACGTGATCAGTCGGCGATCACGTCCCGACCGCAGTCGACCTCGAGATGAGTCAGGCGTTGGACACCGTGCTCGGCATGCGGTCGATCGGCACGGGGCGACCGACGAAGTAGCCCTGCCCGAGGTGCACGCCGGCGTCGCGTAGCGCGTCCCGCTCTGCCTCGGTCTCGACCCCCTCGGCGATCACCTTGCAGCCGTGCTGGTCGGCGAAGTTCACGAGCGTCGTGACGAACGTTCGTCGGGCGGCGTCGTGCTCGATGCCGGTGACTGCGCCGCGGTGCAGCTTCAGAAACGATGGTCGCAACCGCTCGATCCGGGCGAGGCTCTCATAGCCGGCCCCTGCATCATCGATGGCGATGCGCACACCCGGAAGTTGCCCGAGCGGTCCATCGACGAGGTTCACCGTCTCCGGTGCGTCGCCGATTTCGATCACCAGTGGGCACGGCGCCTTGGCCAAGATCTCGGCGAGCTCGTCGGCCTGATTGGCAAGATCGGGCGAGACGTTCACGGCCAGCCACGTGCCGGCGGGCAGCGCGTGGGCCGACGCGAGCGCGGCGTGGGCGAGAGCCGAATCGAGCTCGACGCCGATGCCTGCGGTGCTAGCGGCGGCGAGCCCTTCCTGGGGCGATTGGCCGTCGGCGAATCGCGTCAGTGCTTCGTACCCGACGGGCTCTCCGCTGGCCAGGTCGATGATCGGCTGGAAGACCGTGAAGAAGGTGTACTCCTCGAAGACGGTCGAGTCCGAAGCGGCGGCGCCGCGGCGGAGATCGTGCGTGGGCTCGAGCGATCGGGTCGCCACGACACGGGTGCCGGATTCCGGTGTGCCGTAGTGCAGCACCGAGGCCCAGTCGCCGATGACACCCGAAGGCGCTTGCAAAGGTCTCGCCACGGGCCTTCCACCGGCGACCGAACCTGTCCGGACCGGCTCGGGACGGTAGAGCCAACCGCGCAGCTGCACCCACAGGTCGACGAGGCTGTTGCCGATCCCGACGAACGCCACCATGGCGTACAACGCCAGCGAGAAGTTCATCGTCGCGAAGAACAGGTGCTCCCAGTGGCTGAGGTGCACGTCGACGACGACGGTGAAGAGCGCGAAGGCGATCAGGAGGCACGGGGCGAGGATGAAGGCGGCCCGAGCCGTCGTGCGGTCGCGCACCTTCGGAGTCCGCTTGAACGAGCTCTTCTCACCGGTGACGAGTTGCAAGATCGACGCAAACGTGCCCGAAAGGTTCACGGGCAACAGGATCAGGTTGAACCCGTAGATGCGCAGCACGTCAAGCCGCTTGTATCCGCAGTAGCGCAAGTCGCTCGCCATCATCAAGAAGTACGGCAGAGCGATCAGCGGAAGCACTGGCTTCAGCAGCCCGCTGTTGAACGGGTACGCCAGCAGGATCAGCAGGCACAGCGACGCCCAGAAGATCGACGCCATGTAGTTGACACGCAGGAACACCTCACCGAAGCGGTTCTTGTCGCCGCGGGCACGACGAGCCCGCGACTGCTCGCGCAACTTGGAGAGGATGAGCAATCCACCGTTGGCCCAGCGTTGGCGCTGGATGCAGAGCGAACCGAAGTCGGGCGGCGTGGCGCTGTAGGCCAGCCGCTCGGGGTAGTTGAGGAGCGTCCAACCGTGGATGCCGAGGTCGATGGTCGACTCGGTGTCCTCGATGACAGTGCGGTCCTGGATGTAGCGACGGATCTCCCAGTTGCCCTCGTAGTCGATCTCGACGATGTCGTCGAGCGCGCTCTTGCGCAGGATGGCGTTGGCGCCGACCCAGAAGGTCGCGTCGTAGTGCGTCATGCCCTGATGCACGATGTGCTGCAGGTCGGTGGTCGCCCCGGCGATGCGTTCGATACGGGTGGCCGAACCCGGGTACGAGCTGTACGGGGTCTGGGCAACGCCGACCTTGGCATGCCCGGTTTGCTCCAGGAGATAGAGGATGCGGACGCAGTACTCCGGCAGCAACACGCTGTCGGCGTCGAGGGTGAGCACGTAATCGGGATCGGGCACCGACAGGTCGGCGTGACCGGGTGTGCAAGGCACCAATGCCAAACCGAGCGGGGTGGCGATCTCCTGGTAGCTCCCGCCCATGAGGGCGATGTAGCTGTTGAGGTTCATCGCCTTGTTCGCGGCGTGCGACGAGGAGACGTACCGCTTGCGTTCGAAGCTCGACAACTCGGCGCGGAACGTGGCCACGAGGCGGCGGTACAACTCGAGCAGACGATCGGTGGTGAGACTCGCGCCCTCCTGCGCCCCTGCGTTCAGTGCTTCGGCAATCGTGTCGAGGTCGCCGGCCAGCGCTCCGAGGACCTGCTCGACGAAGAACGAGTCGGCGTGGTCGACGATCTCGTGCTGGGCTCCGAGGTCGCGCAACCAGCGTGCCGAGAACTCGTAGTGCGACGCCAGAGTGCGCATGTCATCGACCGATGGTCGTCGGTCTCCCACTTGGATCATCTCGAAGTTCTCGAGTGCATCGACGACTCGCTTCAATGGCACGGCGAGCTCTGATTCGATCTTCGCCGGAAGCGCTCGAGAGGTCTCGAGCAGCTTCCGGGCTGCGGCCGACGAGGGGTTGGGGGGATCGTCGATGAGCAGCACGACGCGCAGGTGGGGATGTTCCTGCAACGCCGCCGAAAGAAGGGTGGTGCGAATGACGCGCTCCTCCTCTTGGTACGAGGGCACGAGCACGGTGACGGTAGGGACCGATTGTGTGAAGAAGTGATCGATCGCCGCGCAAGGGGCGCGGTGATGGGCGCGGCTGCGGTAGAAGAACCCGATCCGTGTGATGAGGTAGGCCATCGCCGAGGCGGTCAACGCTGTGACTACGACCATGTAGACGAGCGCCTCGATCACCAGTCGGGCGCTCGATGCCTGCCCTTCGACGAACTGCTCGATGATCGTCAGGACGAGGTAGGCGAACCACGCGCAGATCGTGAGGACGATCGCCATTCGGCCGACCGTGATCCGCAGATCGGAAACGGGCGCGGGCACCATGGGCAGCGGTTGATCACGACGATCGCTGCCCCATTGGCGTCGCGCGCCCTTTCCTGGTGTTGCCGCCCGCTTGACTCCCATCGATCTAGGTATCGGCGCATTTGCAAGAACTCGTGAGCGGCAATTCAAGAGACGCTCAGGTTCGTGCGGCGATCGACCGATGACTGAGGGTGGATCTGGACTGCGCGGAACGCAGTTGGCGGGGAGCGCGATCATGAAGAGTTCGACACGAGACAAGATCGAGGGCGCGTTCATCGATGCTGCGGTCGAGGACTCCGAGTTGCTCTCGGAGGAGCCGCGGCAGCGGCTCTCGTGGCTGCGGGTCGCCTTGGTCGTAGCGGTCGTCGCCGTGCTCGCAGCAGCCGGCGCCTTCGCCATGCGCAAGGTGTCATCCGACCCCGCTCCAGGGGAGATGCCGTCGTGGAGCGTGCCCTACGTCGATGTGACCCTCACCCCCACCTACGAGTTCCAGAACCCCGACTCGAACCCGGCCCGCGACATCGCGCTGGCGTTCGTCGTGGCCGATCGGGACGACTCGTGCAAACCGAGTTGGGGCGGGGCGTATTCGCTGGACGAAGCGAAGCAAGAGCTCGAGCTCGATCGTCGCATCACCCAGTTGCGAGCAGCCGGCGGCGACATCATGGTATCCCTCGGAGGGCAGGCCAATCAGGAGTTGGCGTTCGCCTGCACCGATGAGACCAAGCTCGCGGCCGCCTACCGCTCAGTCGTCGAGCGCTACGACGTGCAGTCCATCGATTTCGACATCGAGAACGGAGACATCTCCGACGGGCCCTCGATCGAACGACGAGCCAGTGCGATCGCCACGATCCAGAAAGAACGCGCCGCCGCCGGCCACCCGCTCGCCGTGTGGATCACGCTTCCTGTCGAGACCACCGGACTCACCGACCACGGCGTCGCTCTGGTGCGATCAACCATCAAGGGCGGAGTCGACCTGGCCGGGGTCAACGTGATGACGATGGACTTCGGCGACGCCGCCCATCCCACCACCGACATGCTCGCCGCGACCAAGGCCGCCCTGCAAGCCTCCGTCACACAGGTCGGCGACGCCTATGCGAGCCAAGGAGCAACCCTCGACGAGTCGCAGCGTTGGGCCCATCTCGGTGCGACTCCGATGATCGGGCAGAACGACGTCGACGGCGAGGTGTTCACGATCGACGACGCCAAGGGCCTGGCCGACTTTGCGAGGGCCAAAGGGTTGGGTCGCGTGTCGACGTGGTCGTTGAACCGGGATGCACCGTGCAGCACTTCGTTCGCCGACGTGATGGTGCTGTCCAACACGTGCAGCAGCGTCACCCAGCAACCTCTCGACTTCGCCAAGGTCTTCACCGCACTGCCGGGTGGAGTCTCCGACTCGACGCAGACCGACGCCGTTACCGTCACGGCGCGTGAGCAAGCGACCGACGACCCGGCGAAGAGCCCGTACCCGATCTGGCGGTCGGAGGCTCAGTACCCGGAGGGGTACAAGATCGTTCGTCACGGTCTGGTGTACCAGGCGAAGTGGTACACCCAGGGTCAGGATCCCTCGATGACGGTCGCCAACCCGTGGGACACGCCATGGGCCCTCGTCGGACCGATCCGGCCAGACGACAAACCGTTCGCACCGACTCCACTGCCCGCTGGTACGTACCCCGAATGGAGCCCGAAGGTGCTCTACGCGAAGGGCGACAAGGTGCTGCTCGAAGGCCTGCCGTACTCGGCGCGTTGGCCGAACCAGGGCGAGGTGCCCCAGACGTTGCTGCCGGTCGGTCCCGACTCGGCCTGGACCCCACTGTTCACCGTCCCCGGCGAGCCGGCGTCGTCCTAGCACCCGCCGAAGTGCGTCCCTCGCGATCAGGGGCTGTTGAGGATTGGATCGCGGAGGTCGATGAAGGTCATGTCCTTGTACAGGTCTTGGTAGTCCTGCATGGGCGCCTCGAACTCGGACGACGACTCGCCCTTGCGTGCACCTTCCTCGCTGCTGAAGTACGCCACCTCGGCAAACGCGCCGTCGTCGAACCACACGCGTATTCCGCCCAGCAGGTCGGGGCGGGCCTTTCGCAACTGCTCGAGGAGCTCCGGCGTTTCGAATGCCTCAGCCTTCGCCCGATCGACTGCTCTGCCCTCCATCACCTGTACGAACCCGGCATCATCGGAGCCTCCATCGAAGAGGAACCTGATGTCGCTCGATTCACGGAACGTGGGCTCGCCATCGAAGCAATCGACCGTCTGCTCCCACCATGCGTTCTGTTCGGCGCGACTGGAATTGGCTTGCGCCGACGCCTCGTCGAGGAAGCGCGCGAAGAAGATGAACGTTCCGTCGTCGGCCACACCGCCTGTTCCGCCCAGGAACCCGACCGCGCCGGGCCGCACATCGACCTGCCAACGCTCTGCTTGTTCCTTGAGCTTCGCAGGATTGTTCGTCTTGCCCTTGATGGTCTGTACAAACATGTCTCTGTCCTCCTCATCGCTGTTGATTGATCGTTGCACCGCTGCTACGCGAGTTCGAGCACCGTCACGGTTCCGGTGTCGCCGTTCACCTCGACGAGGGCGCCGTCGGGGATGCGGTCGGTCGCTTCGTTCACCGAGACCACGCACGGGATGCCGAGCTCACGGCTGACGATGATGGCGTGGCTCAGCGGGGCGCCGACGTCCACCACCACGGCCGCGGCGGGCACGAACAGTGGCGTCCACGCGGGGTCGGTGATCGGAGCGATCAACACATCACCCGGTTCGAGTGCTGACGGATCGCTGGCGTGCAGCACCACTCGGGCGCGACCGCGAGCGACGCCCGGGCACCCGGGCAAACCGGCAAGCACATCGCCTGCATTGGCAACGGGTGGGCGGTGGTCGCCGCGTTTCGGCCACGTCGTGTTCGACGGTGGCGACGAGTCGAACAGGAACGGCGGCTCGAGGGTGCCGAGCCAATAGAGGTGAGCGCGCCTCGCGGCCGCAAGTTCGTGAGTGCCGGTGAGCGTGCCCGAGGCCAGCGCCTCCACTTCGTCGCCGAACAGCAAGCAGATGTCGCGCGCCTCGTGGAGCTCGCCGCGTTCGACCGCACGGCGGCCGATCTCCCACACGCTCACTCGCGCCTCGTGGACGACGCGAATGATGTTTGCCTTGGAGCGTTCGCGGCCGGCCAGGAACGTGCAGGCCGAGGCCAACGCTGCCAGGAACTGCCCCTGGGTGGCGGGATCGCCGGCGAGCATGGCAGTGATCTCGTCACCGAGCCGAAGCCTCTCGGCTTCGGCCGCGGCCTGGTGTCCGCTGGGTGCCGCCGAGTCGTCGGCATGGCGCATGCGGTCGACGGCGGCGAGCACCAGGTCGGGTTGTGTCTCCCACGTGTGAGAATGGATGTCCCACTCGTTCGGTCCACGCGAACCGAACTCCACCAGGAAGTCGTCCAATCCGGCGACGAAGGCAGAGGTCTCTGCCGAGTGGTCAACACGCAGCCGTTCGGTGAGACCATCGGAACCCGTTTCGAAGTGATGCGTGAGCCCGGCGCTGCTGCGCACCGTGCGAGACAGGTCCCACATTGCCAAGGCCGGCTCGGCCGAGTCGACGCCACCGATGCCGGCAAGCAGGCGCATCGCCGCCGTCGGGTTGCCGATGGCGGCGCAGACTGCGCCGAGTATGCCGGGGGCGATCGATGCGGCACCCGACTGGTTGATGTGCTGGTCGAACAACGAGCGGATGAACGGCTTGAGCGCGATGGTGCGTTCGTAGAGCTCGAGATCGGTCAAGGTCGACAGGTCGGGCCGCTCGGCTCGCAACCTGCGGGAGGCGACGTGGTCGGCCTCGAGCTCGTACTGGTTGCGGTCGCCCATCACCCAACCCAGCCAGCCCGCCATCACCTGGGTGGTCTGCGCGTTGTGGTGCCATGGCTCAGCGACGTACAACGGGATGTCGGGATGGCCGGCGAAGTAGGCGGCGTCGAGCATGTCGGGCGTGAAGCCGGGTGTGCGGGCGGCCCACACCCGCAGCAGTGAGATCCCGAGGTAGGCGTAGCCGCCGAACACCCCGATCACTTCCGGACGGGTGGGGTGCACCTCGGCGTCGTCGATGCCCAGGCGGTTCACCATGCAGTCGCGCCATCCGAGCACGGTGCCACCCTCGAAGACCACGTCCCATCCGAGCGGGCTCGGTGGATCGGGAAGCACCTCGCCCACGTTGGCGCGGCTCCAGAACCCGAACTTCGGGTTGTACACGTTGTCTTCTATCCAGCGCACTGTTCCCACATCCCCTCGGTGGTGGTGGAGATGTTCTAGCCGATCGCGAGGCGTGCCCTCGCCGCTCGAATCGGCCTCGCCTGATCGGCGGTGATCAGTGTTCGAAGATCAGCCCACGTCGATGCACCTCGATGAGCAGTTCCTCGTCCGTCACGTTGCGCATCGCTCGCTCCGCTGGAGTGAGACGAGCCGCCGTCGGCCTTGGAACGGTCACTGGTTGCGCCGACCGTCGGAGCGGCAGGGAGGCGAAGTCCTGCACGTGTGCCGCTTCCTCGAGCTGGTCGATGAAGGCCTGAGCTTCGTCGCGGGAGAACTTTCCGGCGGCCTGGCGCTGATTGAACCCCAGCGGGCCGCGAGCGTCGCGAAAGCCATCGTGTCCAGCGGCACTTAGCAGCTCCAGCAGCTCACGCACCTGCTTCCCCGATGCCGGTGGGCCCGAGGATTGACCGAATGCCATCACTGGCAACCGTACACCCCGGTGAGGTTACAGCGTGCTGGTCGCTCAGGAACGCCTCATTGCGCTGCGCAGCACCTCCCGGTACGTCTCGAACCCGGGTGCATTCCTCGATCCATCTTTGGCAGCTTCGTCGAGGCGGCGGAGGGCCATCGCGTCGTTTGCGTAGTCCAGCGCCTCGAAGTCGCCCGCCTCTTGCAGCGACATCGGCCCGCCCTGCAGTCGCAGCGTGTGGAGCGATGCCGGGGAGAGCTTGGCCGCATAGCCGGGCTCCGTAGCCACCAGGTACCGCTTCGCGGCGACGTGAAGGCGAACGGGTTCGGTGACGTCGGGCCCGAACCAGTGCGACAGCCACTGGGCTCCGGTGGCATCGTGGTGCGCGTCTCGGTCGTCGGCCATGGCCTCGGCAGCGTCTGTGTCGCCGTCGATCACGTGCCCGATGTCGTGCAGCAATGCGGCGACGACAAGCGCATCGCTGCACCCAGCC
Source organism: Ilumatobacteraceae bacterium (assembly GCA_963720775.1). Classification (GTDB taxonomy): domain Bacteria; phylum Actinomycetota; class Acidimicrobiia; order Acidimicrobiales; family Ilumatobacteraceae; genus JAENVT01. The sequence goes on from CAVRGR010000007.1 coordinate 22,845, forward strand.
GCCAGCTCGGCCGCCTGCAACTGGTGCTCGATCATGGTGACGCCTTCGCCGAGGTAGGCCATGCCCGCGGCAGAGAGGAAGGTGCGCTCGATGCTGGCCAGGGCATCGCGTTCGAGGACGGCGACCGTCGAGGCCAGGCCGTCGAGGTCTGCGTAGCAACCCTGCAGATGTCGTGCCCCACTGCCGCCCTCGAAGGCGGTGCGCGCGTGGAGAACCCGAGTGTTGTCGAAGACGATGCAATCGCCGGGTTCGAGCTTCAGCCCGAGGTGCAGTTCGGACTGGTCGAGCGTGGCGGCGAACACCCGCATCGCTCGGTAGACCTCGGCGACGTCGCGCGGAGCCACCGCCGGCGGCTGGATCGAGCGGTCGTTCCAGCGGATGCCGCGGATGTCGCCGCAGGAGTTGACAGTGACGATCGGCGCGCTGGCGCGTAGCAAGGTGTCGGCATCCTCGTACTTGAACGTGAGCGGCGTCGACGTCAACGTGGCGAACGCCGACGGGTCGTCGTCGCGCACCATTGCCGCAGCGGCGAAACCGTCGATGAAAAGGTTGTCGCCGCCACCCGGAGACGCCTGCAGGCAATGCAACAGCTGGATCCCCGGCACCGGCTCGCGATACGGGTTGTCGGTGTGCGGGGCGATCGCCCGGCCCGTGAAGGCGAGGTTCACGGGTTGCGCCTCGACTCGCACGTCGAACAGATCGCCGTAGTTGGTGGTGCGCACGTGGCTGAACGACCTTGCCACCTCCAGCACCATGTCGAGCTCGGTAGGCACGCCGCGCACCAACAAGATGCCCGTGCGCATGAGCGCCCTGAGAGCCGCTGTTCGTTCATCGCTGCCCAATAGTTCGTCCCACGCGACTTCCGGTGGCCGCCCGCCGAGATCGGCGGCGAGCCACGGCGGGCGGTGTCGCTCGCTGCGATCGTCGAACAGGTCGGCCTTCCCTGGCGCGTTGGTCGCGAGCCACGACTTCGAGAAGCGAGATACGTGTCCGTCGGGAGTGAACGTCACCTCGATGTCATCACCGTCGTCGCGCCACGAGGCGATGTCGGTCGAAGCGTCGAATGTCAGTACTCCGCGCAAGCGCTGACCGGAGAAGTGGTCGCGGCACTCGCCGCACGAGCAGGCATCGCGCAGCCACAACGGAGCCACGTCGATGTCGCCGACCACAGCCGCACCCTACTGCCGGGTACCTCGGCATCGATCGTCACTCACGCTGATCGGCGACCGGCTCACCGTGGAGCTCGGCCATCTCCTCGATCGACACATCGCCGGGCGGCTTGCCCATGATGATCATCGCCAGGACCTCGTCCATCGTGACGTCGTGCTTGTCGACGGTGCCGACGAGCTTGCCCTGCAGCATCACGCTGATCCGATCAGCAAGGTCGAACACATCGTGGATGTCGTGGCTGATGAGGAAGATCCCGATGCCTTCCGCCTTCAGCTGGGTGACGAGGTCGCGCACCTGCGAGGTCTCTGCCGGACCGAGTGCCGCCGTGGGCTCGTCCATGATGAGGATCCTGGCATTGAAGTGCACGGCCCGGGCGATGGCGACCGACTGTCGCTGCCCGCCCGACAGCGACCTCACCGGCGACACGAGGTTCTTGAACCGGGGGTTCAATCGTTGCATCAGCTTCTGCGTTGCCGATGCCATCGCCGAGTCGTCGAGCGCGCCGCTCCGCGAGTGCAGCTCCCGCCCGAGGAACACGTTGCCGGCCGCGTCGATGTTGTCGGCCAGAGCGAGCTTCTGGTAGATCACCTCGATCCCGTGCAGTCGCGCGTCGCGAGGGTTGTGGATGGTTACGACCTCACCGTCGATGCGGATCTCTCCGGAGTCGGCGGGGTGGGCCCCCGACAGGGTGTGCATCAACGTCGACTTGCCGGCGCCGTTCCCGCCGACGAGGCCGACGACCTCACCCGGGTACAGGTCGACGGTGACTCCATCGACGGCATGCAGGCCGCCGAACGACACACGGATGTTACGTAGCTCGACCAGCGGCACGCGCTCGTCGCTGGCCGGTTGTGCCGTGGTGGAAACGTCGCTCATGATCCACGCCCTGTCTGGATCACGACGGCTGAGATGATGAGGCCCGTGAGCAGCGCCCCGGCGACTCCTGTCCTACGACGCAACCGCAGCATGGCATCGACGGCGACCGCGGTGACCAGCACGACGCCGACGACGATGTCTTGCGACGGAGAGTCGATCCTGAGCAGGACCATTCCCGATCGCAGCGACTGCATGATGACGGCTCCGAGGACCGCTCCTGGGATCGTCCCGACTCCGCCCGAGAACGACGTGCCACCGATCACCGCCGCGGCGATGACGTCGAGCTCGTTCTGGACTCCGAGGTTGGTGACCGCCGCGTTGAGCCGTGCCGTCTGCACCGCGGCGCTGAGCGAGCACAGGATGCCCATGACGACGAAGGTGAGCATGATGGTCTTGCGGGTGTTGATGCCGCCGAGCTCGGCAGCTTCCGGGTTGCCGCCGTAGGCGTACACGTAGCGGCCGAAGCGGCGACGTTGGGCCAGATAGCTCATCGCCAAGGTCACGACGATCAGGATCACCACGGGGTAGGCAACACCGGTGGGCTTGTGGGTGATCGGCGACTGGTAGCGGTTGGCGACCAGACCGATGGCGCCGAGGACGGCTGCGCATCCGAGAACGCCGATGCCGATTTCGATTCCCATCGGGCGGAGCGTGAGGTCGTAACGCTGGCGACGGCGTCGAGACGTGTACTGGCTGAGAACGATGGCGACGCAGGCCACGATCGCCAACGCCCAGCTCTTCCACTCGCCGAGAGAGCCTTGTGCCCCGCCACCGAGGAGCTGGAAGTTGTGGTCGAGAGGGGCGAGCGTTTGCCCTTTCTTGCCGAGCCGGAAGATGAGGCCGCGCCAGACGAGGAACCCGCCGAGCGTGACGATGAACGCAGGCACACCGCCGTAGGCCACGATGAAGCCCTGCACGCTCCCGATCAAGGCCCCGAGCACGATGCCGACAGCAAGCGCAACAAGCCAGGTGTAGGGCCGTTCGAGGCCGACGCCCAGCGTCTTGGGAAGCCAGTCGGTCTGCACGATCGCCATCGTGTAGCCGAGAAAGCCGAGCAGCGATCCGACCGAGAGGTCGATGTTGCGCGACACGATGATGAGCACCATGCCCGTCGCCATGATGGCGATGGAAGTGCTCTGGACCGACAGGTTCCACAGGTTGCGCGACGTCAGGAAGTCGCCGTGCGACATGACGTTGAATCCGACCCAGATGACCGCAAGGGCCAACACCATGCCGAACAGGCGGGTGTCGATCTCCGTCGAGGCGACCAGTTCACGCCACGACCGAGCCGACGATGCAGTGGCTTCGGTCGCCGGCGGTGTCTGTACCTCGGTCATCGTGACGCCCCTCTCATCAAGAATTCTTCGTGAACACAGAAAAGTAGCCCCTCGTCCGTGGACGAGGGGCTACTGGTGACCAACTGGCCGGGATCGCTCGAACTAGCAGCCGGCAACCGAACCGGCTGTGACGCCCTGGCACAACGCCGCAGCGTCGATCCAGTTGGCGTCGAGCACGACGCTGAGGTTGTCCTTCGTGATCGGGATCGGCTTCAGCAGGATCGACGTCAGTTCGACATTGTCGGGCGTGGTGAACGGCGCCGTGCCGGCCACCTTCGTCACGTCAGGGACGTTGCAGAGTTGAAGGGCTGCTTCGCCGGCGGCCTTGCCGAGCGCCCGCGAGTCCTTCCAGACATCGACGGTCTGCGTGCCGAGTGCGATGCGGTTGAGGGCGGCTTGATCGCCGTCCTGCCCCGACACCGGCACCTTGCCGGCCAGACCCTGGGCGGTAAGAGCTGCCACGACGCCGCCGGCCATGCCGTCGTTCTCGGAGAGAACGGCGTCGACCTTGTTGCTCGATGCGGTGAGGAACTGCTCCATCTCGGTCTGAGCCTTGGAGGGATCCCAGTTGTCGGTGTAGGTCTCGCCGACGATCTTGATGTCGCCCGACTTCACCGCGTCACCGATGATGTCTTCGTGGCCGGTGCGCAGGAAGTCGGCGTTGGCGTCGGCCTTGTTGCCCTTGATGATGACGTAGTTGCCCTTCGGCACGGCCTTGAACACCTCGCGGGCCTCCATGCGGCCGACCTCGACGTTGTCGAAGGTGAGGTACAGGGCCTTGGGATCTTCGATCAGCCGGTCGTAGGCGATCACCGGCACGCCGGCCGCGGTCGCCGCGGCGACTGCCGGCTTGATGGCCGTTCCGTCCTGGGCCAGGACGATCAGGACCTTGGCGCCCTGCGAGATGAGGTTCTCGACGTTGCTGGCCTGGGTCTCGGCCGACGACTTGGCGTCGTTGGAGATGTAGGTGCCGCCACCGGCCTCGATGGCCGCCTTGATCGCCGGCTCGTCCCACTTCGCCCAACGCTCTTCCTGGTAGTTGTTCCAGGACACGCCGATGGTGCAACCACCTCCGCTACTGGCGACCGTGGTCGCAGCACCACCTGCGGTGGTGCTGGCAGTGGTGGCAGCCGTCGTGGCATTGCTTGCCTTGTTGTCGCTGCCACACGCTGCAATGACCAACGAAGCTATGGCCGCGGCCGAAGCAATTCGTCCAATTCGCATTATTTGACTCCCCTCGAGTTCAGTTTGCAGTCGTGTGACCGCACAACCACGCGGACCCTACACCGGGACCTTTGGCGGAAACAGGGCCTTTCGGCCCTAGGGGCCTGCGTCCAGAGGTAGCACGGCGACGTTGAGCCATCGGCCACCGGTCGCTCGGCGAATGGCGAACGTCTTCGCGAACGGGGATGACGATCGCGACTTCAGGTGCCCCTCGGTGTCGTACGTCTCTTCGGTCACCGTACCGCGGGACTGCAGACCCAGGCTCAAGCCATCCTGCTTGCCGAACGGCACCAGCAAGGTCACGTTCACGTGATCGATCTGGTAGTGCTGAATGACAGTCGTGCCGGTCGCCGCCGAATCGCTGAGCCGAGCCCGCATCTCGTCGAGCCGGTCACCGTGATCGACTGCTTCGAGGACGGTCGGATCAGACTTGAGCAGGGCCTGATTCTCGAACTCGAGGTTCTCGGCAAGGGTCAGGACGAGCTGCTGGACGACTGGTCCGGCAATCTCGTGGTTCCAGTCCAACACCCCCCGCTCGACCGAGATCGAGGGAAAGGTCGCCGGGTCGATGTACTGCGGAACGCGACCCAGCACGTCGGCCGCATCGGCAACGACCACCCCGCGCGCCGGCGCTCCGGCGGCGACGATGCCGACCCCGACGCCGAGGACCGCGGAACCGATCAATCCCACCCGCACGAGGCGACGGAGGATCCCGACGCCGGCCCCGCCGCCGGTCGCCAGGCGGGTCGCGAACCGGCGGAGGTTGTCGGCGGCCGAACGTGGCTCGGGGGCGAACCGCTCCAGGATCGGGCGAGCGGCGCACACGATCACCAGGCCGCCGAGCAGAGCGACCTTCGTCCAGAACTCCTGGGTCTGTGCCGCCATCAGCAGCGTGCTGACGACCGCGACGAGCAGGCCGAACACAGCGCGGCCGACATGCCCCGCCGGCAAGGTCTTCGGGTCGGTGATCATGAAGAACATGAAGACGAACACCTCCGGAGAGGTGACGATCACTCGCCAGTAGTCGAACCCGCACACCGGCGCGAACGCCCAGCGGGCGGTCATGCAGTGGCCGGACGCGGCGAGCACCCCGACACCGGCCGCCAGTGCCACCCAGAACGTTGCCACCACGGCGAGCATCCGGAGGCGGGCGGTGATCACCAGTCCTCCCACCAGGATGACGACGTAGGTCACGATCATCGAGGTCTTCAGGGGAGCCCACCAGAAGTCGAGCGGCTCCAGCCGGGTGCTGCCGAACACGACGAACGCAACGACGAGCCCGATGTTCGACGGGTTGAACACGTGCGAACCCCGATATCGGATGGCGTACTTGGTGAGGAGCGAGAAGCCGGCGACGCCGGCGAAGGCCCACCACGCGTGGGTGGTCCAGTGGTCGTTCAGCGGCGTGCCCGGAACGCGAAGGATCAGGGCCACCCCGCTGCCCGTCAGCATCGCACTGGCCGGCCACACCAAGGATCGGGTCAGGCGGAACGTCACCATCACGTCGAGGAACGCGCAGGTCAGGGCTGCGGCGAGGATCTGCGGCACACTGACCTGAAAGTGCAGCCAAACCTGGCCGAGCACGTGGACCGTGATGATGACCGCGGCCACATGCAACCGCGAATCGCGGATGTTCGGTAGAACGACGGGATAGGTGTGTTCGCCGAGTGTGAGTGTCCGGTCGGTCACATCATCTCCCAGCGGCCTCATCGGTCGTGTCATTCTACGGCACGGTTCTTCGAGCCGAGCCATCTGGGCGCCTGAGCCGGCGCGACCGCCGGGAACCCGCGGCGCGAGTGTGGTTCAATCCCTCCGTGCCCGATGTGCAAGCCCGACGATTGCTGGTCGGTGCGATCGCAGTGGCGGTGGTCGGCGCTGGAGTGGTTGTGCTGCTCGCGGTACGAGACAACAGCGGCGGCTCCGCGGGCACACGCGCCGAGGAATCGCCGCATTTCGTGGACGAGACGATCGCCGCTGGGATCGACCACTCCTACACCGGGGGATCGGAGTTCTTCGTCGGAGGCGGCGTGGCCGCCTTCGACTGCAACGACGACGGGCGCGACGAGCTGTTCTTCGCCGGGGGAAGTGAGCCATCGGCGCTCTACCGGAACCAGAGCCCGGTGGGCGGCGCGCTCCAGTTCACCCGCGTTGCATCTCCCGTCACCGACCTGGTCGGTGTCACCGGCGCCTATCCAGTCGACATCGACAGCGACGGGCGCGTCGACCTCGCTGTCCTGCGCCGCGGTGGCAACGTCGTCCTGCGCGGCATGGGCGACTGTCGGTTCGAGGACGCCACCCATTCGCTCGGTATCGACGAAGGCAGCGATTGGACCGTTGGGTTCAGCGCGACGTGGGAGGGCACCAACACGCTGCCCACGCTGGCGTTCGGCAGCTACCGCTTGCCCGATGCCGACGGCTGCGGAGACAGCCGGCTCGTGCGGCCCTTGCCGGCCGGGGGTGGGTACGACTCACCGATCGCGCTCACACCGGGGTATTGCACGTTGTCGATCTTGTTCAGCGACTGGGATCGATCGGGTGAACGCGATCTGCGAATGGCCAACGACCGCAACTACTACCGAGACGGCGAGGAGCAGCTGTGGCGTGTCGTGCCCGGCGAGGCGCCGCGCCTGTACACCCAGGCCGACGGATGGAACCCGCTGCAGATCTGGGGCATGGGCATCGCCAGCCAGGACCTCACCGGCGACGGTTATCCCGAGGTGTTCATCACCAGCCAGGGCGACAACAAGTTGCAAACGCTCGCCGACGGCACCGCCCAACCGACGTATCAAGACATCGCGCTCAAGCGCGGTGTCACCGCCCAGCGTCCCTTCGTCGGCGGCGATGTGCTCCCGTCGACCGCCTGGCATCCGGAGTTCGAGGATGTCAACAACGACGGCTACGTCGACCTGTTCGTCACGAAGGGAAACGTCGAAGCGGAGCCTGACTACGCAACCCGCGATCCGAACGACCTCCTGCTCGGCCAGCCGAACGGAACGTTCGTCGAAGGAGCGGAGGCGGCCGGCATCGTCAGCTTCAACCGTGCCCGCGGGGCGGCGCTCGTCGACCTCAACCTCGACGGACTGCTCGATCTCGTCGTCGTCAACCGCCAGGCCAACGCGACCGTGTGGCGCAACATGGGTTCGGGTGATGCCCAGCAACCGGCACCGATGGGGCACTGGATCGAGCTGCGCCTGAAGCAACCCGCGCCGAACGTCGATGCGATCGGAGCTTGGGTCGACGTGCGAATCGGCGACCGCACCGTCACTCGCGAGGTCACCGTCGGGGGCGGACACGCCGGTGGGCAGATCGGCTGGCTGCACGCCGGCCTCGGCGAGGCCGACACGGCCGACGTCCGCGTCCAATGGCCGGATGGCCAGACCGGGCCGTGGATGACAGTGAACGCCGACGAGTTCGCGACCATCGAGCGAGGCGCCGCCGAGCCGACCGAGTGGGTGCCGGGTCGTTAGTGCCCGAACACGTCGAGCAGGTCACCAATTCTCCGCCGGGAGCGGAGGTGCGGTGACTGGCTCGAAAAGGACCCGCACTACATTCGACGTTTCGTGGAGACCAACGAGTTCGCTGGCAAGGTTGCGGTGATCACGGGCGCCGCGTCGTTCATCGGCACGGCGATCTGCAGCCAACTGGTCGGGGGCGGAGCCCGGGTTGTGCTCGGTGATCTCGACGAATCGGTCGGCAGCGAGGTTGCCGCGCTGCTAGGCGACTCAGCGCGCTTTGTTCGTACTGACGTGTCACACGATGAAGATCTCGATGCGCTCGTCGACACCGCCATCGGCGACTTCGGCGGACTCGATCTCGTGGTGTCGGCAGCGGCGGTGTTCGTCGACGCGCAGATGGAGACGACGCGCGAGCAGTGGCATCACGCCCTGGATGTCAACGTGATCGCCGCGGCGATGCTCATCGAGAAGGCAGTGCCGCACATGGTGCAACGCGGCGGAGGCGCTGTGGTGATCATTGCCTCGATCTCTGCCAAGCAATCGCAGCCCGATCGCCTCGTCTACCCGGTGACCAAGTCTGCGTTGCTCGGCGTGACCCGCAACTCGGCGCAGCTGCTGGCGCGACATTCGATCCGCGTCAACTCGGTCTCACCGGGCTGGACGTGGAGCCGCAACATCGAACGGCGGTACGGCTCACGGGAGCGCGCCGATTCGGTCGCCGCCGAGTTCCAAGCTCTGGGGCGGCTGGCCAACCCCGAGGAGATCGCCGACGCCGTGCTGTACCTGTTGTCCGACCGGGCGTCGTTCGTCACCGGCACCGACCTCGCCGTCGACGGCGGGTACGCGGCCATGGGTCCTGAGGCTCTCGGGCAGGCGTTCGTGAAGATCCCGGTCCTGCCCGAAGGACAGCGACCGTGACCGACATCGACTGCGTGCTCGACATCCGGGCCCAGCTCGGCGAGTGCCCGATCTGGAGCGGCCGCGACCGCTGCCTGTACTGGATCGACATCGACTCGCAGCTGGTGCACCGGTACGAACCCAGCACCGATCGGAACGAGAGCCACCACCTTTCAGGTCGACCGGGCTCGATCGCGTTGACGCACGACGCCGATCGTCTGCTGGTCTCGATGGAGCACCAACTCGTCGATCTGACGTGGTCGACAGGTGCGATCCACGCACGCGGCGCCCTCGAAGCCGATGGTTCGCCAACGCGGCTCAACGACGGTCGCACCGACCCCGCCGGCAGGTTCTGGGTGGGCTCGATGGACGAGCCGGCATACAGCGGCCTCCATGCCGGCACGCTCTACCGCGTCGACCCGAGCGGTACCAGCGAGGCGCTTCAAGACGGGGTCGGCGTGTCGAACGCGCTCGCCTTCAGCCCCGATGGGTTGGTGATGTACTGGGCCGACACCACCCGCGATCTGGTGTGGGCGTACGACTACGACGTCGCCTCGGGCACACGCAGCAACGAGCGCGTGTTCCTCGACTTCTCCAACCTGCCCGGCCGACCCGACGGGGCATGTGTCGACGAGACCGGTTGCTACTGGGTGGCCTGCGTCTATGGCTGGGCGATGCTGCGGGCAACCCCCGAGGGCAAGGTCGATCGCATCATCGAGCTCCCGGTCGAGAAGCCCACCATGCCGGCATTCGCCGGCGACGACCTCGACGCCATGTACATCACGTCGATCAGCACCGGAGGATCGGTTCCTCTCGCCGATGGGCAGCCTTGGGCAGGTGCCCTGCTCACGCTCGATCCTGGCGTGAAGGGACTTCCCGAGCCGTTGTTCGCGGGTTGACGGCCGCGTCAGCGCGCATCCTTGTTGACGACGTTCCGTGGCATCTCGCCGCGCAACACGGCGATCACCGACTTGGTCGCCACTTCGTTCATGGCGGCGATGGCCCTGTGACTGATGCCGGCGACGTGCGGCGTGACGATCACGTTCGGAAGATCGAGCAGCTCGGAATCGAACGGCGGCTCCTCGGCGAACACATCGAGCCCTGCCGCGGCGAGTCGACCGTTGCGCAGAGCCTCGGCAAGCGCCGTCTCGTCGACGACGCCGCCGCGTGACGCGTTCACCAGCACGGCCGTCGGCCGCATCAAGGCCAGCTCCCTGGAGCCGATGAGGTCGCGCGTCTGATCGAGCAGTGGTACGTGAAGCGTGACGACGTCCGACTCCGACAGAAGCTCGTGGAGGGTGACGAGCTCGGTTCCAGCGGGCGGCGAGGTCAACGCCGGATCGCTGACGAGGACTCTCGAGCCGAATGCCAGCACTCGACGGATCACGCCGCGGCCGATCGTGCCCGACCCGATCACGCCTACGGTGGCCCCGACGAGGTCGCCCGGTGTGATGCTGCCGGCCCGATCCCATCGGCGTTCGCGTAGCGATTGATCGTGTTCGGCGAGACGGCGCACGAGGGCGAGCATCAACGCCAAGGTGTGATCGGCGACCGTCTCCTCGTTCGTTCCCGGTGCCGTGGCGATGACCACACCAGCCCTGGTCGCGGCCGGCACGTCGATGGCATCGACACCCACGCCGGTGCGTGCGATCACCTTCAAGTCGGGGCAGGCGTCGAACACGTCGGCGCTGAACGGATCGTTGCTGGCGATCACCGCAACCGCATCGCGAAGCAACCCGATCACCTCCGTCGACGTGCGCGCACCGAGCTTCGGTTCCAACCTGATCGAGAGACCCGCCTCGCGGAGCAGCCGCCCGCTGGTTGGCCCGTCGATGTCGTATCCGGGCCAGGTCACCACGACCTCACCCGTCAAGCGATGGTCGTGCATGAGTTGCCGAAGTTAGCAGCGCCTCGGCGTGGAGCGAGGGCTAGGCGGGTCGCACCAGCTCGACGAGGCGGACGAGATCCGCCTCGGTGCCGACCGCGATGACGATGTGATGGGTGTGCAACACCGTGTCGAGATCGGGATTGGTCGTGAACGTGCCGTCGGCATTGCGCAGAGCCAGCACGAGCGCGCCGCAGGCGTCGCGGAGCCTGGCCTGACGCAGGGTCTGCCCATCGAGTCGTGAACCATTCGGGATCTCGACCTCTTGCATGCGGAACTCCATGCTCCGCTCGTGCATCACGACATCGACGAACTCGGCGACGTTGGGACGGACGACGAAGCCGGCCATACGAGCCGCGCCCAGTTCTTGCGGGTTGACCACGCGGTCGGCGCCGGCCCGGGTGAGCTTGCCGATGCTGTCGTCCTGCCGGGCGCGCGCCACGATGAACAGCGCCGGATTGAGTGACCGGCCCGACAGGGTCACGAACAGGTTGTCGGCGTCGTCGGCGAGCGCGGCGATCAGCGCGTGCGCCTGCTCGATGCCTGCGGCCCGAAGCGTGGCGTCGAGCGTGGCGTCGCCGACGATCGTCGGCATCGTCACCTCGGCGACTCGCGTCGGGTCACTGTCGACGACCACGACGCGGCGGCCTTCACGTTCGAGGTCGGCCGCGACTGCCCGACCGACTCGGCCCCACCCGCACACCACGACATGCCCGCGCAGATCGGAAATGGTCCTGTCCATCCTTCGCCTCCCGACGATCTCTCGAAGTTGCCCATCGACGATCATCTGCACGCCCAGCGTGAACGTGTACAACACCGTTCCGACGCCGACAGTGATCAGCACGATGGTGAAGATCTTCTGTGCCGTGTTGAACTCGCGCACCTCACGGAATCCGACTGTGGAGACCGTGGTGACCGTCTGGTACATCGCATCGATCACCGACAGCCCGAGCACCAAATATCCGATTGTGCCGGCGACCAGCACGAGCGCCACCATGCCCGCGGCGACGCGGAGGCGGGCCAATGTAGGAGTCACGTCAGGTCCCAGCCAAGGTCCACGATGCGTGGTTCGACCGTCAGCTCGGATTGCCGGGCGCCAGCACCTCTCGCGCGGCCTTCGCATCTTGCGCATGAACGAAGACCGTCACATCCGACTCGCCCTCGACCGGCAACGTGCCCCCCTCCAGTTCGTCGATGATGAACGCCTCGATACCCATCGCCGCGAGGTGAGCTTTGGTGACCTCGGCTTCGCCGCGATCGGGGTAGGACGCCACTGCAACGGGTTCGGGGTGCGGGTCGAGCGAGTCGTCTGTCATGGACCGAGCGTACGTCGATAACGGGCCGCCGATTCGACGCCGATCAGGGTTCGATGCGTGACGGGACGGCGATGTGGTCGAAGTCGTTGGCGGCGACGACATCGTCGAACTCCTCGCGAGCCTCGGCGGCGAACGCGTCGACGTCGGCGTAGCGTTCCGAGAAGTGCGTGAGCACGAGTCGCCGGGCACCGGCGCGCGCCGCGAGCCGACCGGCTTCTCGGGCGGTGAGGTGGCCGTACTTCGTCGCCAGGTGCTGCTCGCTCGACAGAAAGGTGGCCTCACTCACCAGCAGGTCGACCCCGTCGGCGAGCTCGAGAGCGCCGTCACACCACGACGTGTCCATCACGAAGGCGAACGATTGACCAGGCCGGGGCTCGCTCACGTCTTCGAGAGCCACCGTGCGCCCGTCGACCACCAGGCTGCCGGCGGTCTGCAGGCGCTTGATGTCGGGCCCGGCCACACCGAACGCTGCCAGTCGATCAGGGAGCATGCGTCGGCCATCAGGTTCCTGCACACGCCACCCGAGGGAGTCGACACGGTGTTGGAGCGGGACGCAGCGCAGGCTGAACCGGTCATCGGCGTGAACGACTGCGGCGCCGGTCGCGGGGTGGCCATCGACCGGAACGTTCTCTTGGCCTGCCGAGGCGTATCGCAGTCGATCGAAGTACTGCTGACCGCTGGCCGGGTAGTGCACCGGAACGGGGAGCCGGCCCTGATCCAGCGCCATGCGCATGATCATTCCGGGCAGGCCGAGGCAATGATCGCCGTGGAAGTGGGTGATGCAGATGCGGGTGACGGCGGCGGGCGAGACACCGGCGAGCGTGAACTGGCGCTGGGTGCCCTCGCCCGGGTCGAACAGCACTCCCTCGCCATCCCAGCGCAGCAGGTAGCCGTTGTGGTTGCGGTGCCGCGTCGGCGCGGCGCTGGCCGTTCCCAACACGATGAGCTCGCGCGCCGTCACACCACATCTTCTCATGCGCCTCACCGACCAAGTCGTCCTGTGGAGTGTCTCGAGCGAGCCTGGGTGCCTGGAAACACTCCACACCCAACCTGTGGAGTGTCTCGAGCGCGCCTGGGTGCCGGGAAACACTCCACACCGGCTTGATGAGACGTCTGGCCCTGGCGTCGCTCGCTCGGCAGGTGGACGATGGGTGCGATGAACAGATTCGAGCACCGGAGAACGCAATGACAGCCAAGGTTGAACGTCGACGTCTGGCTGTGCAGGATGCGTTCTGGTTGGAGATGGATCGGCCCACCAATCTGATGGTGGTCGACTCGTTGGTCTGGACGGCCACACCGATCGACTGGGAGCGCTTCAACACCGTCGTCCGCGAACGCCTGTGGGAGCGCTACCGCGTCTTTCGCAGCGTCGTCGTGCGCGACGAGGACGGCACCTGGTACTGGGAGGCTCGGCCGGACCAAGACTTCGAGTCGCACCTGTCCCACGTCGTGCTTCCCCCGCCCGGCGGCGATTACGAGCTGCAGGACCTGATCGCGTCGCAGCGGACCGTGCCCCTCGATCGCGCCGAGCCGCTCTGGCGAATGTTCTGCGTCGACGGGTTCAAGGGCGGCAGCGCTGTCGTCGTTCGCACCCACCACGCCATCGCCGACGGAATCCGAATGGTTCAACTGGCGATGAGCCTGTTCGATGCCACCGCAGAGGGCGGGGCGATCCTCGCCCCTGCCGTGCACCTGCACGCGGCCACGGCGCATGAGCCGGGCCGGCCCGTGGGCAAGCAGCTCCGAGCCGGCGCGACGGCGGTGGCGAAAGAGCTGGCCGACGTGACGAACGATGTGACCGGCCGCGTCGGAGATGCCGTCAACGATCCGCTTGGCGAACCCATCGAGCGGCTGAACGCGCTCGGACACGCCGCGTCGACCGTCGCCAGCACCTCGCTCGACCTCGCCGCAATGGCTGTCACCAATCCCGTCGGCGCTGCACACAGCGCCGCAACCATCGCTGCTGACGCTGCCGGGTCGACCGCCCGGTGGCTGCGCGACATGATGCACCCGAGGTTGCCGGGCAGCGGGCCGCTCGTCGACCTGTTCTCGGCCGCGCCCGGCGATGCCGACTTCGCCCGCAAGATCCTGCTGGGCACGCGCAACGACTCGACCTGCTGGACCGGTACGGTCGGCGCCCGCAAGGCAGTCGCCTGGTCGACTCCCCTGCCTCTGGCCGACGTGAAGGCAGTTGCCCGCGCCAACCACGCCACCGTGAACGACATCCTGGTCACCTGCGTCGCCGGAACCCTGCACACGTACCTCACCCGGCACGAGAGCTACTGCGCGTCGGTCAACTGGATGATCCCGGTAAACCTCAAGGCACTCGACACGACACTGCCCGAAGAGCTGGGCAACAGCTTCGCCATCGTCCAACTCGAGCTGCCGACCAACATCGCCGACCCGTTGGCCGTGCTCGACGTGGTGCAGCACAGGATGGGCCGCATCAAGCACGGACACGAAGCGGCTCTCGCCTTCCTCATGCAGGAGGTCATCTCCGGGTTCAGCAAGGCGATCTACCAGGCGTCGGTCAACCTCCTCGCCAACCGGGCGATCGGTGTGCTCACCAACGTGCCGGGCCCGCCGGCTCCCGTCTACCTCGCCGGCGAGAAGGTCGAGGGCATCGTCGGCTGGGCGCCGCTGTCGGGCAACCAACCGATGTCGTTCACCATCTACACCTACGACAGCAAGGTGTTCGTGGGGATCGCTTGCGATGCGGGCCTCGTCCCCGACCACGAGCAGATCGTCGACGGTTTCGCCGACGCCTTCCAACGACTATCGGTTGCAGCCCGCTGACGGTTGGCGAGCCAGCCAGGCCACCGCGCCCTGGGCTGCGGCAACGGCCGTGCTGAACGACGCCTGCAGCAGGTAGCCGCCGGTCGGCGCCTCCCAGTCGATCATCTCCCCGGCGACGAACGTTCCCGGGAGGCGACGGAGCATGAACGCCTCGTCCAACTCGGCGAACGCGATCCCACCAGCGGTCGAGATGGCCCGCTCGATCGGCATGATCGCCTCGACCACCAGCGGCACCGCCTTCGCCAGTTCGGCCAGCTCCGTCGAGTCCACCGGCACCCGGTTTCGTGCGACCTCACGGAGCAGTGACACCGCAACCGGCGACAGCCCGATCGTGCGACGAAGCGATGTGGCGAGGGAATCCTTCGGTCGGCGACGCTCGAGTCGATCACGAAGGCCGTCGACGGTGATGTCGGGTTGGAGGTCGACGGTGACGGTGCAACTGCCGACGCGATCGATGGTGTCTCGGATCACTGCCGTGTGGGCGTAGATCGGGCTGCCTTCGAGTCCACTGGTGGTGACCATCGCATCGCCGCGAACCGAGAGCCCGGCCACGCCGACCGCGATGTTCTTCAGTGGCACGCCGGCGAATCGCTCGGCGAAGAGCGAGGTCCAGCCGACCCGGATGCCGCAGTTGGCCGCACGGAGCTCGCTCACCTCCACACCGGCGCGCCGGAGCTCGGCGACCCAGCCACCATCCGAGCCGACCCGCGGCCAACTTGCCCCGCCGAGCGCCAGCACGGTGACGTCGCCGGCCACCTCGACGGTGCTGCCGTCCGCACGACCGAACAGCGATCTCCGTGCGTCGACCGCGCCATCACGCGTCGTCGCCCATCCGAGCCACCGGTGGCGGACCTCGATCGTCACGCCCGAAGATGCCAAGCGGGCCAACCAGGCGCGCAGCAGTGGCGTGGCCCGCAGCGACGCCGGGAACACCCGGCCGGTCGATCCGACGAACGTCGGCTCACCGAGTGACGCACACCACGACCGCAGCTCCTGCGGGCCGAAGGCGCGCACCGCGGCCGCGAGGTGATCTGCGCCCTGGCCGTAACGCTCGAGCAGAGCGTCGATCGGCTCGTTGTGGGTGATGTTCAACCCGCTGCGCCCGGCCAGCACCAACTTCCTGCCGACCGACGGCATGTGCTCGCACACTGTCACCGCCAACCCGCCGGCGGCGAGCACCTCAGCTGCCATGAGCCCGGCAGGACCACCGCCGACCACTGTCGCGGTGCTGGTCATGGCCACGGCCGCAGGCTACGACGCGATCGCCGAAGTGTTGTCGCTGAGCACCACGATGGTCCCGTACGACTACACTTCGCCGATTCGCGGTGTCGCTGCCGGTCGACCCGACAGCGACCACCGAGTCACCTCATCGCTGGACTTCGCACTCCTTGGGGTCGATCACGCCGAGGTTCTTGACCACCTCGAACGTGCCGCCCTTCGACTGGGCGATGTACATGTTCATGCGCACGTGGTGCTGCCCGGGCACCATCGAGGCAGGCCCTCCCGGTCCCTGAGCGATGCCGGCATGGTCGAGCGCCTCGACGACGTCGTCCTGCTTCAGCGAGCCGGCTTCGTTGACGGCCGACTCCCACAGCTTCAGGCCGCGGTACATCCCCGAGCACGCGCTGCCGGCAGTGAACTGGGCACTGCCTGGAAAGCGCTCGTCGTACTTCGCCAGCAGCGACCTGCTGAACGGATCGTTGACCGACCGGTAGAAGTCGAGGCAGCCGTACAAGCCCTCTACCTGCTCGGCCGGCACCAAGTTGAGGAAGTTCTCGTCGAAGTACGTGCACACGATCTGCCCGCCGCGCTTCGTGAACCCGGCCTTGAACAGGAGGTCGAGGAACGGCGTGAGCCCGGGAGGAACGATGGTGTTGAACACCACATCGGCGCCACTCTCCATGATGTCGGCGACGACGCCTTCGTAGTCCATGTGGTCCATCGGGAAGTACTCCTCGCCGACCACCGAACCGCCCTCGGCACCGACGACCTCGCGAACCTTCTTGTTCATGGTGTGCGGCCAGATGTAGTCGGCCGACGGCATGTAGAAGGTCTTGGCCCCGGTGTGTCGCATCAGCCACGGGAAGAGCGGCTCGACCTGCTGCGCAGGCACGGGACCGGTGCAGAAGATCAGCGGGTCGCACTCCTGGCCCTCGTACTGCTCCGGGTAGATGTACAGCGTGTTGCCCCGGTCCACTGCCGGGCCCTTGATGGCCTGACGGGTGGAGCTGTAGATGCCGCCGAGGACCACGTCGACGTGCTCCTGCTCGACGAGCTTGGTGGCCGCGGCCGCGGCCGCCGCGTCTTCCGTCGCGCTGTCCTCGATGAGCAACTCGATCGGGTGGCCGAGAAGCCCGCCTTCGGCGTTGATGTCGTCGACCACCATCTTGGCGACATTGGTGTTGGCGATGCCCATGAAGGAGAGCGGCCCTGTTTGATCGGTGATGATTCCGACTCGAGCTGGTCGGCCAGTTGATGCAGTCATTGTCTTGGTCCTTTGGATCGAGCCAGCCCGGTTGGTTGGCGCAGGTTCGATCCTCTGCCGATTCGGGTCGTGGCGCATGAGGAGACCTCCTCATTTCCATCGAGAAACCGCGAAGGCGCTGGGACTACCCTGCGACGGTGCTGCGGACGAGCTCGTGTTCGATGGCCCAGCGGGTGGCCGCGGCGCGGTTGGAGACGGCGAGCTTCGTGTAGATGTGCTGGATGTGGTTGTCCGCTGTCTTCGACGAGATGAACAACTGCGCGGCGATCTCGCGCGTCGCTCGCCCCTCGGCGATCAGTCGCAGCACGTCGACTTCTCGACGAGTCAGGCCGGCAGGGCTCGCCTGGTGCGGTTGGCGGATGAGCGCCCGGCGTGCGAGCTCGATCTGCTCCCGGGCATAGCTCGCGGCATCGTTGAGATCGAGCAACGCCCCGGCCGCCGACAGTTGCTTCGACTTCGCGTCGCCGAGTTGCGAGGTGAGGCGCTCACCGAGGTCGGCGAGCTCGGGCACGTGGTGGAAGCTTGCCGGCTCGCGGGAGATGGCCCCCAGGAGCGTCGCCGCAGCATCGAGGCGGCCGACGCGTTCGAACAGCGCGGGCACGCTGGCCAGCGTGATGATGAGCTGGGCCACGTTGCCCGCTTGATGGAACGACTCGATCGCCGGGCCGATCAGCGCGAGCGCAGCCTCGGGCTCGCCTTCGGAGGTGTGCAGCCGCGCTGCGTCGCGCCCGATGAAGCCCTCGAAGAACTTGACGCGGTGCTCGCGGACGAACTCGACGCCCTCGTCCCAGGCCAGCAGGGCGCGCTTCTTGTCCACCTTGGAGAACGCCAACCCGACGATCCATAGCGTGTAGGAGATCCAGTAGGGGTTGCCGAGTGCACGGGCCGCGGAGACCGCCGCGTCGGTCAGTTCGAGCGCCTCGTCGACGCGACCGGCCGACTGGAGACCGTCGACGTACGCAGCGATGCCGTAACCCTGCGACGGCCCGGGGAGCGCGGCCACCTTGCCGGTGAGCTCGACGTAACGATCGAGGTGGCCGCAGTAGACCTCGCCGAGTGCCTCGATGAAGGTGGCGTAACCGGGCTCGCAGGCCTCGTAGCGGGATTGAGTCTCTAGCTCGGTGGCTCGGTGGGCGTTGGCGGCAGCGGCCTCGGCACGGCCGACGAAGCACGCGTAGCCCGCACCGGTGCAGAGGCGTGGGAGGCGACGAACGTCGGCCGCTGTCGCTGCCGGCAGCAGCTCTTCGGCCCAACCCACCGTCTCGAACAGTTGCACCGAGAAGCCCATCAACGCGGCATGCGCGGCGACGTCGGTGGCCACCTCCAAGTCGCCGCGTTGCATGCTCCAGCGAAACGCCGAACGAAGGTTGTCGAGCTCGGTCTCCACCCAGTCGACGGCGTCGCGCCAACCGGGCCCGTTCGAGTGCTCGTAACGAACTGTTGCTTCGTGGGCGAAGCGCGCCGCATGCCGGTCGCGCAATTGCTCGAGCCCACCGGTGGCTTGTAGTTGCGCCTCGGCAAACTGCCTGATGGTCTCGAACATGCCGTATCTCGTGTGGGTGGCGGCGTGGTTGACGACCACCAGCGATTTGCGCACCAACGAGTCGAGCCGCTCGAGCAGGTCGACGTCATCGGCGCCGTCGACGACCGAGGCGATGCCGGCCAGGTCGAACCCGCCGGAGAAGACCGACGCGTTGCGCAGAAGTTCCCGCTCCGGGTCGTTCAGCAGGTCGTACGACCAGCCAACGGCGAGTTGCAGGGTCTGCTGGCGCTCCGGCCGGCGGTCTGATCCCTTCAGCAGTCGGAAGCGATCGCCGAGCCGATCCCTCACCTCGACCGCACTCATGGTGGCCATGCGCGCCGCCGCAAGCTCGATGCCGAGGGGAAGCCCGTCGAGAGTTGCGCAGATCTCTGTCACCGCGGCCGCGGTCTGCGAGTCGTACAGCCCGAAGCCGGGGCGGGCCGAACTGGCGCGCTCGACGAACAACGTGACGGCATCGGATGAGATGCCACCGTCGAGCGCCAACGGCGAGACCGACAGCAGCGTCTCGCCGGCAACCCACAGATACTCGCGAGAGGTGGCCAGCACCTTGGCGTTGCCGGCCCGGCCGAGGATGTGTCCGATGGCTGCGCCGGCGGCCTCCAGCACGTGCTCGCAGTTGTCGACCACCAGCAGGAGCCGCCGCCCGGAGAGGGCTTCGGCGACGGTGTCGATCAGTTCGACGTCTCCCTGGGGGGTGATGCCCAATGCAGTTGCAAGTGCAGCAGGTACCGACGACGGGTCGCCGACCGGTGCGAGCTCCACCAGCCAGACACCGTCGGGGAACTCGTCGGCCATCTCGGCACCGACCTCGAGAGCGAGTCGTGTCTTGCCGACACCGCCCACTCCGCTCAAGGTGACGAGCCGATTGGCGCGCACCAGTTCGGCAACATCGGCCAGCAGCTGATCACGACCGACGAAGGAGCTCAGTTGCTGCGGCAGGTTGCCGGCGAACGACCCCAGGCTGCGAAGCGGTGGGAACTCCGACGGCAGCGCATCGGCGACGACCTGATGCACGGTCATCCGCCGACCGAGACCGCGGAGACGATGCTCGCCGAGCGGCCGCAGCGCCATCCGGTTGCCCAACAACACCTTGGTGGTATCAGACACGACGATCTGCCCGCCGTGGGCAGTCGACATCAAGCGCGCGGCGCGGTTCACCTCCGGGCCGAAGTAGTCGCGATTCCGCTCGGTCGCCTCGCCGGTGTGCAGCCCGATCCGCACTCGGAAGGGGACGGCGGACGCCTCGGCGAGCAACTTCTGCTGGACCTCCACGGCTGCCTCAGCAGCATCGGGCGCCGTCGAGAACGCAGCGCAGAAACCGTCGCCGCCGGTGGCGAACACGTAGCCGCCGTGCTGTTCGATCGTTCCCCTCACGATGCCGTCGTGGATCTCCAGCGCCACCGCCATCTCCGCGGGCATCTCTTCCCACAGCCGCGTCGAATCCTCGATGTCGCTGAACAGGAACGTCACCGTCCCAGCTGGGAGATCCGCCGGCACGAAGGCAACGATAGTTCGGGCTCCGCCGGAGGATGCTCGCGAAACCGCCCTACGTCGAGCCGAGTAGCGTGCGGTTCAACGATCAGAGGGGGACACGATGGATGAGTTGGCGACGCTCGAGTATGCCGTGGGAGAGCTGCGACGCACGGTGGCGTCGCTCGACGACTCCCACATGGACACCGTGACGAACTGCGATCCGTGGACCGTTCGACGGTTGGCCAGCCACGCGCTGAACAATCAACTGCTGTGGGCCGGCCTCGTCACCGGTCAGCACCTCGTGACGGTGGAAGACACCATGGGTGCGGTGCCGATCGAGGGTGACCTCGCACCCGTCGCCGACGACGTCGCCGCGAAGGCGCTGGCGATGTGGCACACACCTGGAGTGCTGGAGGCGATTCACGCGACGCCGTTCGGCGAGTTGCCCGGTTCGGTGGTGGTCACGTTCGCGACCATCGACGCCGTGGCTCACGCCTGGGATCTCTCGGCGAGTTTGGGCCGTGCGATCGAGTTCGAGCAGGGCGCGCTGCCGTCGATCTCGGCGATCGTGAACGCGGTGTGCACCGACGACGTACGAGCCATGGGCGTCATCAAAGCCGCCACCGAACCGCCGACCGACGCCACCGAAACCGAACGGCTCATGGCCTTCGCAGGCCGGAGCATCAACCGCTAGCGACCTGCCATGAACTGCTCACGGTCGATGGCGATGAACGTGGCTTTCGACCGAGCCACCACCTCGCCGTGGGCGGTCAGTTCGCCGGTCATGTACAGCTTGCGGCCGTCGCGTTCGGCGAGACGCACACGGCACTCCAGCGGGACGCCGATCGGGACACCGGCCTCGTAGCGAATCGAGAGCTCGCCGGTGAAGGCGGGCTCGGCGATGATCGTGAGCATGAAGCCGAAGACATCGTCGAAGAGCGCAGCGACGATGCCACCGTGGCTGCGACCCGGAGCTCCTTCGTGTGCGGCGCGCATCGTGAACGAGGCGACCACCTCGTTTCCGTCGCGCCGCAGGTGCAGATCGAGGCCCCACGGGCTCGCCCGACCCGAGATCGGACGTTCGTCGTACGAGGTGAGCGTCGCGCCGTCCGCGGGTGGCTCGCCCCACTCGCCGCGAGGGGGGCCGTCGGCGCGCGAACGCACCGGCAAGTTCGACAGCTCCGCCGTCAGTGCATCCAGCGTGCTCGACACTCGATGGATCAGTTGGACGGGAGCGTGGTGGCCGACGATCGCATGCCCGAGGTCACGGAGGGCCTTTCCGGCCGACGCACGCGCCTCAGCGATCCGATCCGGGTGATCCGGCTGGGCAACATGAATCAGCGGATCGAGGTACGCGTGGTCGTGCTCGCTCATCGAGCCAAACTACGTCTCGTCCTCTCCGAGCCTCGTGTCTGAATGGGCGCGATTCCGGCAGCGTCGGTTCCAATCTCCCGCCCAAGCAGGCTCAATGGGCGTGAGTTCGGAACTGCCGCTTCCACTTTCGCGCCCAAGGATCCAGGTCATGCCTGGGCCATCGACGCAAAGTCGTGCGACACTAGGGACATCGGACGGCAGCCTGTAACCCGCAATTTGATCCGCGCCACGTTGATCTTGGGCGTCATCGTCAGCCCTATTGCGTGCGGCAGCCGAAGCAAGAGCAGCGAGACGACGACGACAACGACGACAACGGCGGCGGCGAGCGTGGCGAGCTCTTCCGCCACGACCTCGGCGCAGACCTCGACGAGTGCCGCGAGCACCACGACCAGCGCCACGACCAGCGCCACGACACCGGCGACTTCGGCGGCTGAGGCGACAACCACCACCATGGACTCGGCCACGGCCATCGCCCAGATCACCCAGAACTGGGAGAAGTTCTTCCTCGCCGGCACGCCACTGGCCGAGCGCGAAGCGCTTCTCGAAGACGGCGCGAAGTACGAGCAGGCGCTGACGGTTCGTGCGACCGATCCGCTGCAGGCCGAGGCGAGCGCAACCGTGCGCGACGTGACGCTGACGGATGCGACGCACGCCCACGTGATCTACGACGTGAGCCTGAGCGGCACCGTGGCGTTGCCCGGCGCGGAAG
Organism: Ilumatobacteraceae bacterium; assembly: GCA_963720775.1. GTDB lineage: Bacteria > Actinomycetota > Acidimicrobiia > Acidimicrobiales > Ilumatobacteraceae > JAENVT01. Next base: position 45,385 of record CAVRGR010000007.1, read on the forward strand.
GCAACGCCCTGCTCCAGAACGGCACGTGGAAGGTGAGCGCCGAGAGCTTCTGCTCGTTGATCGCACTCGGGGCGACCGAGCCGATCCCCGGCTGCAGCTGAACGACCGCAACGCGGCCTTTCGACCCTTCCACCGCACACTCGGCAGTGTTTGACTGACTCGTATGAGCGACGCCGACGCGGCCGACGCCGGCCACCAGCTCGTGGCCCATGGCATCGCCAAGCAGTTTGGGCGCACGACCATCCTCGCCCACGTGAACCTCGAGGTGCGCGAAGGCGAAGTGGTCGCCCTAACCGGAGAGAACGGCGCGGGCAAGACCACGCTGTTGCGGATCTGTGCCGGGTTACTGCGCGCCGACGCAGGTACCGTGCAGGTGGGCGGCCGCATCGGATACTGCCCGCAGGCGAGCGGGCTGTTCGATCTCCTCACCGCCGACGACCACCTCGTGATGTTCGCTCGTGGCGTGGGCATGAGCCGCGCCGACGGGCTTCGCCGGGGACATGCGATCCTCGAAGAGTTCGGCTTCCCGTTGGACGAACGCCTGGCGATCCGCGACCTGTCGGGCGGGACGCGCCAGAAGCTCAACCTGGCGCTGGCATTGCTGGCCGACCCGAGCGTCCTGCTGCTCGATGAGCCGTACCAGGGTTTCGATCACGGCACCTACGTCAACTTCTGGGACCATTGCGAGAACTGGCGGAAGCAACGCAAGGCAGTCGTGGTGGTGACCCACATGTTGGCCGAGCTGAACCGAGTCGACCGCGTCATCGACCTGCCCGCTCACCCGTCGCGAAAAGCTCACCGATGAAGGCAGCGCGGCGCGTGTTCACGATGTGCGAGATGCACGGGCGCGACCTGATCGGTCACCACATCGCCGTCGTCATGCTGGTGGCCCTGCCGCTCACCTTCTACTTCGCCTCGACCAGCCAACACGGCTCCGAGCCGTTCGTGGCCGGCGGTGTTGGCATGGCGTTCTCCATCGCCGGCGCAACGCTCTTCTCGGTACTGTCGTCTCGTGAGGTCGACCAGAGGCTGGTGCTCGGCGGATACCGGCCGATCGAACTGCTGCTCGGCCGGCTGCTGTTCCTCGGTCCGTTCGGCCTCGTGATCGCCTCGGTGTTCACTACGTTGATGTGGGCGGTCTCGCATCCGGCGCGGCCGTGGCTGTTGTTGTTCGGAGTGGCGATGGTTGCGCTGCAGGCGGTGCTGTTCGGCCTGGCGGTTGGTACGGCGGTTCCCAACGAGCTGGAAGGGACGCTGGTGCTCATCGGCGTGGTCGGGATGCAACTGGCCACCAAGCCCGACACGATCGTCGCCCAGCTGCTCCCGTTCTACGGCCCGCGCCGACTGATCGACGCCAGTGCCCAGGCGAGCGGCGCGATCGCCTGGCCGCTGCTGCTCACTGCGCTCTACGGCACGGCCATGCTCCTCAGCGCCCGCCTGTTCGTGTCGGGCCGCATCACCATCGAACGGCACGAGGTGCTCCGGTGAGGATGGCCGCCGCGGCGGTGGCGATCGGCCTCACCGTCACCGCAGGGTGTGGCAGCAGGCTCGATCGCAACTCGTTCGACACAACCTCCGTCCTCGGAACGCAAGCCGCAGCAACCTCGACGACCGCCGGCGGGCAGGTCGGCGAGACGGGTCTGACCGGCAACGAGATCCGCCTCGGCCTGATCGTCAGCAAGACCAGCCCGCTGGGGTCGGAAACGTTCGCCGGACCCATGTATGGCGCGCTGGCCTACTTCTCCTCGCTCAACGATCGTGGCGGGATCAACGGCCGCTCGGTGAAGGTGACGGTGTGCGACGACAACGCCACCGGCGCCGGCAACCGACGGTGCGCGCGACAACTGATCGAGGACGACAAGGTGATGGCCTTCGTCGGCAACTCGATCTTCGACTACTCCGCGGCGTCGTACGTGAACGAGAGCGGCGTTCCCGACATCGGCGGGCAACCCATCTCCACCGTCTACGAGCAGTACCAGCATCTGTTCGACATTTACGGCTCCTCCTCGCCACGAGATGGCGTCGTGGGCGTGAACGGCAAGCTCGACGGCGGGACCGAGGTCTACCGCTACTTCAAGCAAGAGCTCGGGGCCGGCACGGCGGGGATCGTCTACTACAACCAGAGCGAGTCGCAGCGCTTCGCCGACCTCACCGCCGCCGCCCTCGAGGTGGAGGGTTACACGGTCGTTCGCGAGCAGGTCGACTTCTCGGTGCCGAACTTCGACGCCGCGGCAATCGACATGCGCAGCCGGGGTGTCGACATCGTCTTCGACGCGATGGACACCGCCGGCAACGTCAGGCTCTGCGAGGCGATGGATGGCGCTCGCTTCTCCGTCAAGGCGAAGGTGGTCACGGTGCAGGGCTGGGCCGAGTCGGTTCGCACGCAGTACGCGAAGGGGTCGAAGTGTCGCAATTCGATCTACGCCACGGCCACCACCCGCAACTACATGGACGTGAAGTTCCCCGTCGTTAGCCAGTTCCGCGCCGACATGAAGCAGTACTACCCGGACCGCGAGGACAAGCTGTCGATGTGGACCGAGGAAGGGTGGGCTGCGGCACAGTGGTTCACCGACGCGGCGACATCGTGTGGCGCAACGCTCACGCGGGCGTGCGTCGAGGCATACCTCGAACGAGCCGAGCCGTACGACGGCCATGGTCTGCTGGTGCCGCGTGGCTTCGTGCCGCGCAACGAGCTGGGCGGCTCGGCCCACAACTGCCTCAGCGTGGCGAGGTGGGAGGACGACGCTTACGGCGGCACCGGCGGGTGGGTGACGACGACCCCGAACGACGACTTCATCTGCTACGACGTACCCGACGTCGTCTACACCCCGTAAGCCTTCACTGGCTTCCGGCAACGGCAGGCCGCCGGCTCAGCTCGCCGGGCTCACCCGCGAACACGACCCGGCCGCGCCGCAACCGGTAGACGATGTCCGCCACCCGCAGCACGTCTTCGAGATACTGCTCGACGATGATGTAGGTGCGTTCCGCACTGCGCGAGCTGATGAGCCTGTCGTAGAAGCCGCTGTTGGCCGCGCGTGACAGACCGCGGCTGGGCTCGTCGAGCAGGACCAGCCTGCCGGGCCGAATGACAGCGCGGGCCAGGGCGACCATCTGGCGCTCGCCACCCGACAACGTGGCGACGCCACGGTCGATCATCGCCTCGAGCGCCGGGAACGTCTCGATCGCCGGACCGAGGTCGGCGTCGCCGGCGAACAGCTCCAGGTTCTCGCGCACCGTGAGCGAGGGGAACACGTTGCGTTCGTCGGGGACGAGAACCATCCCTTGGGCGGCGCGCTCGTACGCCGAGAAGTTGGTGATGTTGCGTCCTGCCCAGCGGATGGTGCCCGTCCGGGCGGCGATCAGGCCGGCGATGCAGCGCAACAGAGTCGTCTTCCCCGCCGAGTTGCTGCCGACGATGGCCACGATGCATCCAGCCGGGAACGCCAGGTCCACTCCGTGCAGCACCTCCACCGAGCCGTAGCCGGCACGCACGCCGTGCAACTCCAGGGTCATGACGCCAACCCCAACACCGCAGCACGCACGTCGGCGCGGTTCAACATGTCGGCCGGTGTGCCCGTGGCCAGCACCCGTCCGCTGTTCATGACGTAGACGACGTGGGCGGAATCGGCAACCAGGGCGATGTCGTGCTCGATGAGCACGACGGTGAGGCCGGCTGCCGCCTGCGCGGCGAGGTGCGCGGCCAGCATCGCCGTCTCCTCGTCGTCGAGACCACTCGCCGGTTCGTCGAGCAGGAGTGCCATCGGCGAGGTGCACAGCGCCCGCGCCAGCTCCACGGTGCGCAGCGTGCCGGTGGGCAGTTGCCCGGTGACGACGTTGCGCACGTGGCCGAGACGCATCTGCTCGATCGTCCGTTGCACCACGCCCGTCGACGCTCCCTCGCCGTGCATCGGCACGTCGAGGAACTCGCGGACCGTGATCCGTCGTCGCCGGTTCTCGGCCGCAACGAGCAGGTTCTCCTCCACGGTCATGCTGAGGAACACCGACGAGCGTTGGAAGGTGCGGGCGATGCCACGGCGGGCACGTTCGTCGGTGCTCAACGGCGTCACGTCGGCACCGTCGAGCAGCACACGACCCGCCGAGGGAACGCGCTCGCCGCTGAGGCAGTCGAACAACGTGGTCTTGCCGGCTCCGTTCGGACCGATCACCGCCGTGACCAACCCCGGCTGGGCGACGAGGTCGACGTGATCGACGGCGAGAACCCCTTCGTGGTGGAACACGATGCCGCGTGCCTCGAGCAGACCTGTGGTCATCGTCGCAACCTCGCGGCCAGTGCCTCGCCCGACGGGGACAGGCGCACGCCCTCGAACCGGTTGGGTCGCTCGATGCGGCGGAGTGCGGCCACGCCGGCGCGCCTCAAGGTGAACAGTGCGCCGCCAGGTGTTCGTCCCATCAGCACGGCCCCGGCACCGACGACGATCGTGGAGATGCCCTCGGTGACGGTCGCGTCGAGGGCGACGAGGAGTGCGGCTCCCAGCACGGCACCGCTGACGCTGTCGATGCCGAACACCACCACGGCGGCGAACCAGACGAGCCCGAACACCGGGTCGAAGGCGCTGCCATCGAATGCACGCGCCGATTGGGCGAGGAGCCCTCCCCCGAGCGTCGCAAGGGCGACGCTCACGGCGAAGACCCACTTGCGCACTCGATGGGCGTCGACGCCACAGGCGTGCGCCCCGGCTTCGTCGTCACGGATGGCCGTCAATGCCCGACCGAAACGGCCGTGGTGGTGGACGCGGACGATCACCAAGGCCAAGCCCAGGCAAACCATCTCGAAGGAGTAGAACGCCACGGGACCATCGAGGAACCCTGGTGGCCCGATGTGCACATCACTGACGAACACCGGCTGGGCGAACACGAACCGGTCGAGTATCGCGGCCATCGCGAACGTCGTCAGCGCAAGGAACAGCCCCCGTCGGCGAATGGCCGGCCATGCGATGAGGAACCCGACTCCGCCGGTCGCGACCACGGCCACCACAAGGGACAGTACGGCCGGCATTGCCGGCACACCGGGGATCTGGCCGTGAGTCAACTTCGCCGTCACCAGCGCGCCCGTGCCGGCGAACCCGGCGTGACCGAGCGAGATCTGACCGCTGTAACCGCTGACGAGGACGATCGACACCAAGATGATCGCCAGCGCCGGGATCCGCTGGGCTGTCTGCAGGTTCGAATCGTTGAGCAGCAACGGGATGCCGAGCAGCAGAATCGCCGGGATCCACCAGCCGCGTGCGGGTTCGTCAGCCTGCCCCGCGTTCCGAGCAGCGCCACCGATCCGGCAGTCGCACCCCCTGGCTCATCGAGGTAGCGGCGGGCGAGCAGAGCGACGAGCAGAACGACGACGAACAGGTTGCTGCGCAGCGCCTCGAACACCACGCCCGCGCTGCCGGCGAGGTGCACACGGGTCAGCTCGCTCTGCACCACGCCGAGGGCCAACGCGCTGGCGATCACGATCCACAGCGAGGTGAGGCGAGCAACCACGACCACCGCCATGGTCTCCAGGACGACCAGGGTCAGCGTGTAGGGATCCAGTCGCAGGCTCGGTGCCAGCAGCACGCCACTCAATCCGGCTAGTCCCGCGCCGACGGCCCACGCAGTTGCCGATACACGGTTGACGTTGATGACGCTCAACTCGGCAAGTTCCCGATCGTCGACCACTGCGCGAGCGAGTCGCCCCACCCTCATCCGATCAGCAGGGCGATGATCACTCCCACGACGACAACGACAGCGATGTCGGCAGCGGTGCTCACCCGCACCGTCACATCGCCGGGCAGTTGCAGTGGGCGAGTGGGCACGAGCGACGGTGCGTCGGTGCGGGCCCCGAGGCCCCAGGTGAGCGTGGTGACTCCGACGATCAGCACGAACACTCCGATCGTGGCGACGAGCGACTCGGCGCCCGATGCGCGGCGACGCTGCAGCGAGCGGAACACGGCGACGTCGAGGAGCACGCCGAGCAGCGGGCAGAAGACGCCGACGACGACAACGGCCGAGATCGCCAACGGCCAGTGCCAGACCTGCACCGTCTGCCACAGGAGATACGCGGCCAGCGTGGCGATCGCCCCGAAGGCGATGTTGAACACGCCGGTGGCGCGATAGGTGACGAACAGCCCGAGCCCGGCCAACGCCGCCACCGCGCCGATACCGAGGCCGGCCAGGGCGAGATCGACGGGGACCACGTGTCAGGGGTCCGTCGGGACCGGATTGCACACAGGGCAGGGCTGGAGCTGCTGGTCGGCGATGGCCGCCGCGTCGACGGTGATGACCCCGGGCTTTCCTACGACGAGGGCGCAAGCGGCTCGGTGGTAACGGTTGCCGCCCGGCACCGTTACCAACGCCTGCCCGTCATCGGCGACGGCTGTCTCCGTCCCCGGAGTCGCCGCTGACGCGACGGTCAACAGTTCGTAGAGCGTCGCGATCATCCGTGCCGAGTCGGCCGCGTTGCGCCGTGCCGATTCACCGGAGAGCAGCACCGCGCCGGCGATCAGCATCGCGGCACCAGGGATCGAGGCCGAGGCGAGGTACGACATCTGCAACGCCACGACCGACTCGCCGGAGATCCCCCACCATCCGGCTGTCAACAACAGGGCGCCGGCGACGACAAGCACGGCACCCAGCCATCCGGTCGCCGAGAACAGTCGGCGATGTCCCTCGCGACCGCTGTCCATCGGCATGATCACGAGACTAGTTGCGTGCTCAGGACTGTCCCCTCCCGGGTCCAGCCGGGGAAACTGTCTTGACAGGACCGAACGAGGCGCGATGCTGACGGGCACGATTCACAGCACGCAAGCGTCAGGACGATGTTTGACGCGTGAGCTCCAGCCTTCAGGAGACCCGAGTTGTCGACCCGCAGATCCTTCGGTTACTTCCTGGGGAGACCACGGGTGTTCATCTGCTATCGCCGCGCGGACGCCGCTCTCGCCCGGCTCCTGAGCGACTCGGTCGTCCGGCGCCTTGGGGCTTCGCGGGTGTTCTGGGACATCACCGGTGAACACGGGGGCATCAAGTTTCGACCGCGGATATACAAAGCGCTCGAAGGGTCTGATGTCGTTCTTGCATTGATCGGTCCGGCATGGAACCCCGCCCGTTTGCACAACGTGGGTGATTTTGTCGCCGACGAGTTGCGTACGAGCGAAAGGTTCGGGAAGAAGGTCATACCTGTCGCTGGCGCTGCCCTGCCAACGGCAGGTGAACTGCCCGACGACTTGCGCTGGATCTTGGATCTGCACGCACGAGAACTCACAACGGGCGCCGACTACGAGTCGCAGATGAAGCGACTGCTCTTCGATCTCGGATATCGCCGGTGGCGACCACTGGCGCTACTTGCAACGGTTCTCGCGGCGATCGGAATAGGCCTTCTCATCGCTCATTGGGCCTCGGCCGACCCTTCCTCTGCGCCTACAACGGCAGGCACATCCACCACCACGGGAAGCAGTACGTCTACCTCGCTTCCCAGCGAGACGACGAGCAGTGTCGTGGAAGGCACCACGGTTCCAACGATTACTACGGCGGCACCGCGGACGGTTCCTACGCAGCCGCCACACACCACTGCCACTCAACCTCCGCAGGAGTTGCGCTCGGTACCCACGCTGAAGGGGCGCGAGGCGACTGAAGCAATCGCTGACCTCATTGCTCGTGACCTTGTTCCGTTCCCCGAGGTGGAGATGGACGGGCACTACAAATACATCGTCGTCGAGGCCAGCGAGGAGCCCGGCACGCAGGTGCCGGTGTCGACGAACATCACCCTCACGGTCGACTTTGATGCGACACAGTTGAACTTCCCTGTTCTCACGCTTCCTGGAGGAGGGCCGGTGTTGAATCCAACGTGTTCCGGCGGGAAGTACACCATTCCAGAGCAGAAGTGGTCCGGCGTCAACGTCGCCTCGGTCGATCTCAACGTCACGCCCGCGCCGTCGATCACGCCAACCCCGACTCGAGCTGCCACTTCTGCTGGAATCGGAACGTTTGGTGGCAAGACGGCGAGCTTCACGGTGAACTGTTCGAATTCCAGTTCGGTGACCGTCACTCTCGAGCTCACAGCCACAGGCAAGCAACACGTTGACGGCAGGCCTGCCGAGCAGATCCCCAAGAAGTTCCTCATCACGATCGACCCCACTCCCGTCAACGGCTGACGAGGGCGACGGGGCGGTCCGACGCCTAGGTGATCGAGAACGGAGCGCTCACCCCAGAGAGACCCCCGGATGTGGCGGTCACGGTGTACCCGTTGCCCGGCAGGTCGATGCTGCACTTCGAGAACCTGGCGTCGCCGTTCACTGCAGCGACGAGGTTCTCCGCGCACAAGAGCACGGCACCTGAGTCGCCGCTGCCAGGGGTGAGTTGCAGTGCGATCTCGTCGACGCTGGTGACCACGACGTTGCCGTAAGCATCCTCGACGGTGACGATCGGTTGGGTCCCCCACGACTTGGTCGCTCTGCCGCCGCTCGGCTGCCGGGTGAACACGAGTTGTGCGGCAGGACCGGTGGCCACGTCGAACGCCGCGCTGGTCGCGGTCTTCAATCCGTCGGCCTTCATCGTGAGGGTGTAGTTGGTGGCGGATGTGGCGATGGTGAGGTCGGCGAAGGTGGCGATGCCGGCGACCGTCGTGGCCAACGTGGTCCCTGTCAGCGATTCCGAGTTTTGGTTCACCGTCAGGGTCACCGTCGGGTTGCTCCCGGTGACGACGTTGCCGGCCGAGTCCTCGACAGCGACGGTGATCGGCGACAAAGTGTCGCCGGCGACCGCTTCGGTGGGCTGATCGACGATGACGAGTCTGGTCGCCAGACCGATGACCGCGAACCTGTCGCTCTGCCCTTCGAGCCCCCCTGCGGTCGCTGTCAGCGAGTAGTCCGTGCCGGCCGCGTTGATCTGGCATCCACCGAACGTCGCCACGCCCGCCGTCGGGACGACGGAGGTGCTGTCGCAATCCAGCCGCCCGCTCGAGGATCCGCTGTGTTCGGTGATCACCAACACGATCGGGTCGGTGGCGCTCTCGATCACATTGCCCATGTCGTCTTCCACGTCGACAACGGGCTGCGCCGCGAAGACGACGCCCGGCGTCGCCGAAGAAGGCGAGGCCACGAAGCGAAGCCGAGAGGGACTACCAGCGGTCACCGTGACGGGAGACGAAGAGAGCGCCGTTGCTCCCGAGGTCTGCGCCAGGAGTGAGTAGCCGCTCCCCGCCTTGTCGATGGCGAGATCGTTGAAGGTGGCGACTCCGGCGACGGCGCGAACCGTGGTCGTCCCCAACAACTTGGCGCCGTTGTCGGGCTGCAGGGAGATCGTCACTTCTGCGGTGCTGTCGGCCATCACTGCTCCGCCGTCGTCCGTGAGCGTCACCGTGATCGGTGGATCGATGAGGCGGCCCGCCGTCAACTGATCGGGCACCGGGCTCATGGCGAGATGTGTGTCGGCGAGCGGCGCCGACCCTCCCGTCGCCGCGGCGACGCATCCTGCGGTGGGAATCACCTCGAAGGAGCCACCGACCAGCGTCACGTCTTGAAGCAACAGCGGGTGATCGAGCAGCCCCGCGGTGACCAGGTCGGCCTCCGTTGCGTATTGGGCGTGCGAGGTGTGAAACGCCTGCTCGGCCCGCAGCAACGCGGCCCGGTCAGCCTCGCACTCTGCCGACGTCGGCTTCTCGTCGCGGTTGAGGCCGATCACGACCACAGTCGCCACCAGTCCGACGATCACCACGCCGACGAGCAACACCAACCATGAGAATCCACGACCTCGATGTGAGCGTTCGTCAACGATGTGTCAAGAATGCCGACCCAGCGCTGCTGGGTCAACGACCGAACGGCTCGCCTGCTCGCCGATTGGAGGGAGGATCGATCAGTTGGTGGCAGTACCGCGCCGCACGACCACACCAGCGGAGACCATGAACGTCGCGCCGAACGCGAGCAGCAACAAACCAGCGGCCGACAGCGGTGTGGTCGAAGGTATGGCCATGCTGGGCGAGCAGTGCCACCCCTGCACCCGACCCATCGTTGCCGAGCAGGGCGCGGAGACCGAGGTCATGGCCGACCCCCTCGAACGCCCAACGGTCGACGACCACGACACTCATCAGCCGCGGCGTACGACTGCAGACGCTGCACGCGGCATGGATGATCGACCGCTATGGGGCCAGTGCCGCCCGCGACAAGGTCTCGGCCATCAAGTTCGAAGTCGCCAACACCATGCTGAAAGCCGTCGACACCGCCATCCAAGTGCACGGTGCGCTCGGTGTCACCGATGACACGATCCTGGCCTACTGGTACCGCCACGAACGTGCCGCCCGAATCTACGACGGCGCCGACGAAGTCCACAAGACGAGCCTCGGACGCCGCATCCTTCGCCGATACGCACGAGCGGCCGAACCCAACCCGTGACAACTGAACCGTCGCAGGTGCGCGCCGGGGACTGGTCCTTCGGGCGACCGTAGGATGACCACGTGAGTCCCACTCGGCCGCCTCGCCGCTCTTTCACGCACCTCGTCGTCATCGTCATCGTGGCAGCGACCGCCATGGCGTTGGGCCCGGGCCTTTCAGCACGAGCGGCGTCCGAGTCGTATCACGCCGTCACGCCACAGCGCTTGCTCGACACGAGAATCGCCTTCGGCACGTCGAGCACCGCAATGACCACACCAGGCGTGCCGACGCCCATCTCTCTGCCGGCCGCTGCATCTGGCGTCGCCGCCGTCGTTCTCAACCTCACGGTCACCGAACCAGCCGGCGACGGTTTCGCGACGGCGTATCCGTGCGGACAACAGCTGCCTCTGGCCTCGAACGTCAACTTCCTGGCGGCCCAGACCGTGCCCAACCTGGTGATCGCCAAGCCCGGGACCGACGGGCACGTGTGCGTGGTGACCAGCGTTGCCGCGCACCTCGTGGTCGACCTGCAGGGTTGGTTTCCGATCGGAGCCTACGATCCGCTGCCGGTCCCCGAGCGCGTCCTCGATACCCGGACCGGCGCGCAGCGCAAGCTCGCCGCCGGTGTGGAGACGTTCCTCGTCGCCGACCAGTCCAGCGACGCCATCGTGGCCAACGTGACGGTGATCGATCCCGACGCGCCGGGCTATCTCACCGTGTATCCCTGCGGCACCACCCCGCCGATCACATCGAATCTCAACTTCGTCGCCGGCGAGGTCGTGGCGAATCTGGCGATCGCCCGTTCGGGCGGCGCCGGCGTCTGCGCGGTGGCCAGCGCGTCGACCGACATCGCGGTCGACGTACAGGGGCGCATCCCGGTCGGCGGCGGATACACGGCGATCTCGCCGGTCCGGATGACCGATACACGCTCGCCGATCGGAGTGCCGATCGCGGACCGGTTGCTGCCTGGGCAGATCGTCGAACTGTCGTTTCCGGTGGTGAGCGGCATCCCAGCGGTCGCCGACACCGCGGTGGTCAACGTCACCGCGACCGACTCGCTCGGGAGCGGCTACCTCACCGTGTATCCGTGTGATGGTCCGCCGCCGCTCGCATCCAACCTCAACGTCACCCTCGGCGATACCCGACCGAACTTGGTGGTGACCCGTCTCGGCGCCGGCGGCACCATCTGTCTCATCGGCAGCGCTGCCATGCACGTGGTGGTCGACCTGCAGGGATGGTTCGCCGGCTCAGCGGAGCCGCCTCCGATCTCGCCACCGCAACGACTGCACGTCGACCGCACCTCCGGTCTGGTGATGGGATACCTCGCCTACCTGCCTGCCGGGTACGCGTCGAGTCCGGGCCGGACGTGGCCGACCATCGTCTTCTTCCACGGCTCGGGCCAATCCGGCTCCGGCACCGGCGCGGCGCTCGACAGCGTCGCCGTCAACGGGCTGCCGCGCCTGTACGAAGCCGGCATCGAACCGGCCGTGGCCGCCGGGTTCATCGTGCTCGCGCCACAGAACCCGGACACCACGAACTCACCGGCTCGGGTGCGGCTGTGGTTGAACGAGGTGCTGCCGCGGTACGGCGTGGACCGCGACCGCCTGTACCTGACGGGGCTGTCGCAGGGGGGCTTCGGCGTATTCGACTACCTCGGCGCCTACGGCGATACCAACGAGTTCGCGGCGATGGTGCCGATCGCCGGCGGGTTCAACCGGGCCATCCGATGCTCCGATTGGCAACACACTCCGCTGTGGGCGTTCCACGGCGAGGCGGACCAGAGTGTGAACGTATCAGGCTCGATCAACACCGTCGGATTCGTCAACGCCAACTGCGCGCCGAGCGAACGGCTGCGCCTCACCACGTATCCGGGCGTCGGCCACAATGCATGGGACCTGACCTACAACTTGTCGGGGATGGCGCCAGGGCTCACCAACGCCACCCGCGACGCCTACGACGTAGACATCTACACCTGGATGCTCGCTCACGTGCGCAGCCGAACGAGGTGACTTCGTTTACCTAGTTCTAACCAAGCACGGCCCTCGCAGCGCGTCGTCGCTCGATAAGGTCCGTGCTGCGGTGCTGTGCAGAACGGGCGCAGCGCCGTGCTCTCAGTGAGGAAAGAAACCCTCATCAGTCTCTGGTGTTCGGAGGGATCAACACATGAGCGCGATGATCGACCCGTTGCTGGATCGGCAGTGCCGCCTCGACACGACCGGTCAACCGGCCGACCCTCCGCGCATCCGGCGCGCTGGGAACGACGAGCCCGCGGCCGCGTCGGGAGCGGCGCGGCTGAGTCGGATCGGCACCACCGGTGGCCGGATCACCCTCGCTCTCGCCGTGCTGCTCATCCCGGTGCTCTACTCCTACACGATCGCCCTCACCGGGCCGGGAGGCGACAGCTTGCAGGCCCGCACGGTGGAGTGGGCTCGAGATCACCACCTCGGGCCCGTGGTCGATCGATTGGAGAACTGGTACTACGCGAGACATCAGGCCGCAGTCGGCGGTGCGCCGACCGTGTCCGTCCTGCCGACGGTGCCGGTCAGTGTCGGCACGACCCCAGGACCCAAGCCCCTACAGACGCCGGCCGCCGTGCCGATCCCCGGTGAGGGCACCTGGACTTCCCTGGGCCCGCTGGTTGACGGGAAGGCCGGCGCGTACGTCACGTCGATCCGGCCCGACAACGTGCACACCTCGTCGATCGACGAAGTCGTCAACTTCGATCCGAAGTACTTCAGCTTCCGCGCCTACCCGGGGACCAAGATCCCGAAGCCGTGGGATCGCCCGGACTACGTCGAACCGCAGCGACGGCCGTCGCTGGTCGCCGCGTTCTCCGGCGGCTTCCGCTTGAGGGACTCCGGTGGCGGGATGATCCTCGGCGGGGCCGTCCTTCAGCCGATGAAGAACGGGATCGCGACGATGGCGATCGACAAGAACGGCGTCGTGAACATCGGCCGTTGGGGCCGTGACGTCGTCGCTTCCGCGCCGCTCGACTCGGCGCGCCAGAACCTCGACCCGATCGTGGACAACGGGGTCGCCAATCCCGACCTGCTCACCGACCCCAACCGAAAGTGGGGCTTCACCGGACCGAAGAACAGGACCGCGGTTTGGCGCTCCGGCGCCGGCATCACCGCCGACGGCCACCTGATCTGGGTTGGCGGCCCGGGACTGACCATCGACGCCCTGGCCCAGACCCTGATCCGCGCCGGGGCGATCCGCGGCATGCAACTGGAGATCAACCAGGAGTGGGTGCAGCTCAACACGTATTCGACCACCTCGCTCGGCAAGACGAGTGGCAAGCGGTTGATCACCGGTATGCAGCACACCGGCAACCGGTGGCTGACCGAGGACACTCGTGACTTCGTTGCCGTATTCGTCCGCAACCCATGAGCCCAGTACTTCGGGTCGCCGGCGAGGCGACGTATCGACGACGGCGAGCGGTGGTCACCGCAACGGTCCTCTCGTCGCTGGGTGTCGTCGCGCTGGCGCAGCGCGAGTCGGTGCCGCACCCCGGCCGCATCGCCTCGCCGATCCTGCTCGGCGTGGGGTTGCTCGTTTACGTCGTCCCGTTTGCATTCAGCGTCGATCGAGCGATGCGACGGGGAAGAATCCGGATGGTCTCGGTGGCGTTCCTCGGCGGTTGCGGTGGGGTGTTCCTGGCGACTCGCCCCGTTGGCAGCTTCAGCCAGGCGTGGCCGCTGTTCACCGCCATCGTGAGCATCATCGTGCTCCGCGTGCTCGGCCAGTTCCCCCACGACGGAAGCCGATGAGCGTCCCCTTCCGGAACGACGATTCGCGCTAGCTGAATGTCGCGGGCCCGCGGGATTCGAGCGTGATGCCGAGGGCCCTACTTTGAACCGTGAACCGTCCGGGTGTGAGACCGAACGATTGGATTCCAATAGTGCGAGGCAGCGGTCTACTGTCCGCGAAAACGCACTCCCCGGAAAGCCGCTATTCAACCGCAGCTCACGGCTCGCCGAACCACGTCACGAACTCTGCGTTTCGAGCAATCCCTGAACGGCTCTCTCTCGTATCACTCTCCCGGGGGTAACCGCGCCCCGGTCAGATGCTCAACGAGGAGGCTCCGTCCGATGGAAACAGCCACAGTCACAGGACTCAGAAGGCGAAGAGGTTGGCGCGCCGCAGGGGGCGCCGTGTTGGTCAGTGCGGTTCTCGGCCTGTCGGCCGTGCCGGCTCACGCCGACGACCACGGCCGCCACGATCGCGATCACGGCAACACGATGGTCACCCAGACCAACCTCGTCGCCAACCGCGACGGGTTCGGGGCAACCATCGTCGACCCGGATCTCCAAAACGCATGGGGCATGTCGAAGTTCCCGGCATCGCCGGTGTGGGTCAGCAATAACCACAGCATGACGTCGACCCTGTACAAGGGCGGCACTGCCGCCGACCCGACGACCGTCATCAAGGCCCCGCTGACCGTCACGATGGACGGCCCGCCAACCGGGCAAGTCGCCAACGGTGCACCTGGCTTCAACCTTGCCAACGCGACCGCCTCTCTGTTCATCTTCGCCACGGAAGACGGGCGGCTCTTCGCCTGGAACCAATCTGCCGGCACGATCGCCGAGCAGACGGCGATGGTCGACGGCGCCAGCTTCAAGGGACTCGCCCAGGGAATGGTCGACACCACGCCGTATCTGTATGCCGCCGACTTCGCCAACGGCAACATCGACGTCTTCGACAACACCTGGACCATGCAGGATTGGGCGGGCGCCTTCCACGTTCGCCATCTCCCCAAGGGGTTCTCGCCGTTCAACGTGCAGGTGCTCACCGACCCCAAGGGACGCCAGCACGTGTTCGTCGCCTACGCCAAGCTCGACCCGGCAAGCGGTGACGAGGTTGCCGGCAGAGGGCTCGGCCTCGTCGCCGAGTTCACCACCGACGGCAAGTTCATCCGCCGCTTCGACGGCAGTTCGATGAACGCCCCATGGGGCCTCGCCTACGCACCCGACAGCTGGGGCAAGGCAGCAGGCGATCTGCTCGTCGGCCAGTTCGGCAACGGCCGGATCGAGATGTTCGACCCGCACAGCGGCGATCACGACGGCACCGTGCGTGACGCAAATGGCAACAAGCTGGTGATCGACGGGCTGTGGGCCCTGATGCCCGGCGACGACACCAGCGGGGGGGCCGGCAGCATGCTGTTCACCGCCGGGCCGAACGACGAAGTCGACGGCCTGTACGGCGTGCTGACGTTCGTCCCACGCATGCATCACGGACACGGCGACGACTAGGACCACCTGCCATTGATGTTGACGGAGGGAGGCGGGTTCTCGTATCCCTACACGAGAACTCGCCTCCCGGATCAATCCCCCAAGGCACCGGCAGCAGTACACCTCGATGTGCTGCCTGCTCCGTCCGACGAGTCGCTGCTTGCCGGCCTGGCCGTCGGCGACGCGGTTGCCGGCACGCAGTTCGTCCGCCGCTTCCAACGACGCGTCTACGGGCTGGCGCTCCACTTGGTCGGCGACTCCGGCGCAGCCGAGGACATCGCCCAGGAAGCCTTCGTGCGCGCCTGGCGTCATGCCCAGGCCTACGACACCCGGCACGGATCGGTCACCACGTGGCTTCTGGCCATCACCCGAAACCTGGCCATCGACAACCTGCGCATGCGCCGGCCGCAGCTCGTCGACCCGCAGACCATCCTCGCCCTGCAACCGTTGCCGACCGGGCCGACCCTCGACGACACGGTGATCACTTCCCGCTCGGTTGCCGATCTCGGCAATACGATGCGCAGCATGCCCGACGAACAACGGCGCGCTCTGCTGCTGGCCGCGTTCTTCGGCTACACCGCCAAGGAGATCAGCGAGGCGGAGGGAGTGCCGCTGGGCACGGCCAAGACTCGAATCCGCTCGGCGATGCTGAAGTTGCGCGCCGAACGGCCCGGCGCGGAGAGCCCGCATGACTAGCGACTGCGACAAGATGCACGAGCTGGCACCCGAACTGGCCCTCGGCGTGCTCGTCGGCGCCGAACGGGGCTGGGCGCTCGCCCACCTCGCCGGTTGCCCCGAGTGCCAACACCTAGTCGAGGAGATGTCGGAGACCGCCGACGCGCTGTTGCTGCTTGCACCCGAGGCCGAGCCGCCACTCGGTTTCGAGTTGCGCATCCTGGCCCGAATCGGCGCCGACCAACCGCGACGACGCCCGTGGCGGTGGATCGCCACCGCAGCCGCGGCAGCCGTGCTCGCTGCCGCGGCCACGGGCATCGTCGTCCACCAGGTCGACAGTCGGACCGGCGACCTCCACCTGCGCACCGCTCAGCTGCACGCCACCACCGGCGACGAAGCCGGCGACGTCTACGTGACGGGTGGCGAGCCCGCATGGGTGTTCATGTCGGTCAAGTCGGCGGAACCGGGCAGCACCTACTCGTGCGAGCTCGACTTCGGAGACGGGCACGTCGTGCAGGCCGGCCAGTTCACGGTCGCCGATCGCGAAGGCTGGTGGGGCACGGCAGTGAAGACCGGTGCCGACGACCTGCGATCGATCCGTCTCCTCTCCCCCGACGGCACCACGATCGCCACCGCCGAGCTCTGACTGAGCCGCCCCGCTTCGTCACGCACCCTGACCAAACGGCACCGGCGAAATAGAGTCGTTGTATGGCCGACAATGCCAAGACCATCATCACCGCCCGTGACATGGACAAGATGAGTCCGCAGCAACGAGCTGACGCGGTCGATGCGGCAACGGCACGGAGCTGGGATGAAGTGCCGGAGGCGTTTCGGTCAGAGGTGCTGGCCGCCGCTCAAGAGCTCGGTCAGCAACGTCGCCTGCGTGCCTGAACGCCAGGTCCGCTTCACCGAGCAGTTCTTCGATCGCATCGACACCCTCCTGCCAAGCGATTTGGTGGAGTCCTTCAGGGTCACCTGGGTGCCGTGAAACACTCCACAGGGACCTGTCTTACGGGGCGGCCGTCGTCGGACTGGTCGACGACTTGCCCTGGCGCCAGGACGGCACGCTGGGAGCGCTCGGGCTCGAGCGAACGGAGATAGGTCGTGATCTGGACGGATCTGCTCGTCGGTGAGGGTGCCCTCGAAGGCGAGGCTCCACGGCGGCATGTCGGTGCCGGGCACGCCTCCGGCGATCAGGTTGTTGATCTGGAGATCGGTGGTGCTCTTCAGGAACTGCTGCGAGTTCAGCACGGGCGCGCTCCCACCGATGGCACCCTTGCCGTGGCATGACGAGCAGTTGGTCGCGAACAACTGAGTGCCGATGTCGCGGTACGACGACTCCTGAGCCTTCGCCGCATCGGCGCGCAAGCCGGGCTCGCGCACCTGGTAGACGATGAAGCCGGCCACGAGCAGCACCATGAAGACGAGGCCCCAGATGAGGTACCGGTCGAGACTGCGCTCGAGCGCGTCAGGCTCGAACGGCGGCGCGGTGGGACGATCGCGGGGCACGGCTCAAGCCTTCGGGATGCATGACGGGCCCTTGGCGGGTGTGAGGAACTGCTTGGCTCCGCGTGGAGGCCCGACGATGACCGTCGACGTGTCGGCCGTCAGCGCCCCGGTCGTGGCTGTCGAGCGTGAGCGGGGTAGCGGTCCATGCCACGCGGCGCGGGGCCTTCGATCCACTCGCCACCCAGGTCGTAGATCGACCCGTGGCACGGACATTCGAACCGACCCGACGATTCGCAGAACGGAACCCGGCAGCCGAGGTGGGGACACTTCTGGGAGATGGCGTACAGGTAGCTGCCGGTGTTGGCGACGAACAGGCGAGCGGCTGACACGTAGGTCGCAGTCTCCGCGGCGTAGTTCGACGCGGTACCGAGATCGACGGTGGCTCCCTGTGGCGTCGCCGACCAGCGGACGCAGCGACTCGTACGTGGTCCAGCCGGCCGCGGCCGTGAGAATGGTGCCACCGAGCTTCCATCCCGATCGCAAGAATCTGCGGCGTGTCGAGGACATCGGCAATCTCCTTTAGAGCTCTACGTACCAATGGGTCCACGGCACGACGAATCGCCAGCCCGGACCCCGGAAGAACGTGCCGATGACCGTGAGCACGACCGCGATGAGCATCAGACTGGAAAAGACGACGATCGCCACTTTGCGGTTGCGAGCCACTGTCGACGGGTTGCGGTCGATGTAGGGAAGGAGCACCAACACCAGCACCGCGCCGGCGGGGACGAGCAGCCCGGCAACGAGCGGGTCGAAATGGGACAGCAACTCCTGGAGGCCGGCGAAGTACCACGGTGCCTTGGCCGGCTCTGGAGTCAAGTTCGGGTTCGCCAGGCCGCGCAGCGGGGCGACGAACGCGACACCGAGCACCAGCACCGTGGCACACACGCCGAGAGCGACCACCGCGTGGCGAACGAGCAGGTGCGGCCAGGTGAAGACCGTGTCGTCGACGGCGCGTTCCTCGGCGGTGATCGACTCCCGGTCGACGACGCCCAGCACCCTGGTACGGGCGCCGTACAGGTCGGCGGGCGCAGTGGCCGGCACGCGCGATGGCACCGCAGTCGCTTCCTCTTCGAAGGTTCCTGCCGACGTGGCTCTCGCCGACCGCCAACCGCGGTACGGCGAAGCCGTCCTTGCGCACCCGCCAGATGTGGATGCAGATGGTCAGCACGACGAGCAACGGGAGCACGGCGACATGGAGGGCGTAGAAGCGCAGGAGGGTCGGTTGGCCGAGCGTGTCGCCACCGATCAGCAGCTTCGTGAGGCTGTGGCCGAGGAACGGGACGTACTGCACGAGGTTCGTGCCGACAGTGACCGCCCAGTAGCTGAGCTGGTCCCACGGCAGCAGGTAACCGGTGAACGAGAGGAGGAGGGTCAACAGCAGGAGGACGACGCCGATCACCCAGTTGAACTCGCGGGGCTTCTTGTACGCCCCGGCAAAGAAGGTGCGCACCATGTGGAGGAACACGGCGAGCACCATGAGATGGGCCGACCAACGGTGGACGTTGCGCACGAGCTGCCCGAAGCCGACGCCGGTGCGGAGGTGCTGCATGTCTCCGTAGGCCGAGCCGACCGCGGGCGTGTAGAAGAACATCAAGTACACGCCGGTGAGCACGAGGATGAAGAACAGCACCGTGACGATGAACCCCAACCGGAACGAGTAGCGCAGTCGCAGCACTCGCGCCGGGATCTTCACCGGGTAGAGGTGGAGGAAGAAGTTGGAGAACGACTGCAACGCCCGCCCGCGTGGAGTGTCGATGTTGGGGTGGCGGAACACCGATCGCCACGCGTTGCTGCGCTCGACTCGCGCCGCGATGCCGGTGCCGGGCGCGTAGGCCTCGCCGGGTTCGAGGGCGTCGCGAGTTGGGGTTTCGGAGCCGTCGGAGCCGTCGCCGGGAACCGAAGGCGTCTGCACGTCAGTCACTGGTCAACTCCTTCGCGTGCGCCATCGACAACGCCCCAGGAGGGCACCGGTTGACGCAGAGCCCGCAGCGAATGCACGTGTCTTCGTCGAGCAGCAGCACGCTCTGCGCCTCGGTGCCGAGGCCGGCAAGGTCGGCGCGAGCGATGGTGATGCAGTTCGGTGGGCAGACATCGACACACAGCCCGCACAGGATGCACAGGCTCGGATCGAGCATGACGTTGTCGAAGCACCGCAAGGCAGCGCAGCGACTCGAGCCAGGCATCGTGCGCCCCGTAGCCGACCTCGACTTCGGTGAAGCCGATCCGGCGATCGCTGGGCGTAGCCGGAATCGGCTGGCGGGCGATCGCGTCGTATCCCGTGGAGAGGCGACGGAACCCGACGCGACGGGTCAACTCGATCCGCACCGAGTGGTCGGCAGGAGCAGTCGCTCCCGAGTGGATCGAGGCCGCAGCGCGCTGCCCGTCGGCGATGGCGTCGATGAGGTTGCGCGGGCCATGGGCGACATCGCCGCCGGCCCAGATGCGTGGGTGTGATGTTCGAAGCGTTGCCGGGTCGGTCTTGATGCCGCCCCGATTCTGCTCGAGGTCGGTGCCGACGAGCACCTCGAGATCGGCCGTCTGGCCGACAGCGAGGATGACCGTGTCGGCGGCGAGCACCGCCTCGGTGCCGGGCTTGAAGGTCGGGTTGAACCGATGCTCGTCATCGAACACGGACTCGACGTCGATGGTCTCGAGGCCGGTGACCCGGCCGCCGTCGCCGACGAAGCGGTGGGGGCCCTTGCGGTAGAGGATGGTGATTCCCTCGGCCTCGGCCTCGGCGATCTCCTCGGGATCGGCCGGGATCTCCTCGGGAGACTCGAGAGCGATGACGGTGACGTCGAGGACACCGGCTCGCACCGCGGCGCGTGCGACATCGAGGGTGGTGATCATGCCCCGGCGGGCATCATCAGCCGTGCCGGCCACCGGTGCGAGGTGTCGCGTCCGGCGCGGTCTCCGCCCCGCCGGCGGCCAAGCGCAGGGCGGTGCGGGCGGCGTCGAATGCGACGTTCCCGCCACCCACCACAACGAGCCGCTGGCCGATGTAGGCACGGAAGCCCTGGTTGACGTTGAGGAGGAACTCGACCGCGCGCAGGACGCCGTCGAGCTGGTGGCCCGGGAGGTCGAGATCCCGCCCCCGGCCGGTGCCGACCGCCAGGAACAGTGACTCGTGGCGCGCCAGCAGCTCCTCGAGCGTCGCATCGCGGCCAACCCGGAAGTTCAGCTCGACATCGATTCCGAGCTCGAGGATCGCATCGATCTCGCGCGAGATGAGCCCTCGGGCTAGGCGGTACTCGGGGATGCCCAGGACCATCATCCCGCCGAGTCGGTCTGCGGCCTCGTAGACGGTGACGGGATGACCGACACGTCGAAGCTCGTACGCCGCGCTCGAGCCCGGCGGGTCCGCCGCCGACAACGCCGATCGAGCCGAGGGTCGCGGGAGGTACGGGCCCGTGGGCCTCGTGCCAGAGAGTGCTCGCGGCGAAGCTCTCCACGCCGAAGCGTTTCGGTCACGAACCGCTTCAGGGCCCGGATGGCAATCGGCGCGTCGACCGTGCCCCGCCGGCACGCCGTCTCACACGGAGCCGCGCAGACGCGACCACAGATCGAGGCGAACGGGTTGGGCGCGCGGGCGATCAGGTAGGCGTCGCGGTGGCGGCCCTCGGCGATCGCCGTGACGTAGGCACCCGCGTCGGTGTGGACCGGGCAGGCGGCACGGCACGGCTCGTTGTCCCACAGCCACTTCGCGTCCGGGACCGTCGGACTGGGCACTCAGATCAGCTTCCGGTCCTGCAGACGGCGCAGCACCCACGCCAGCACGATCACCACGAGGAAGAACAACGCCGTTGCGAGATACTCGCGAGGAGTGCGCCGCAAACCCAACGCCTTGGTCAGAATCCGGTCAGCCCCGAACACGGCACCACCGAAACCGACGACAAGGATGGCCAACCCCGACCCGATCGCACGAAGCCACCCGATCTCCGCGGAGGAGCTCGACGGCCCAACGTCCCCGGATGGTTCGGTATCGCTCATGTCACGGTGAACGCGGCTCGCATGCCGAGGCCGTAGTGCTTGGCGATGTTGCACACCAGCACGTAATGACCGGGTGCCAACCCGGTGATGGTGAAGGTTCGTGTGTCGCCGGGTTGGAGGTTGGGATCGCCGGTCTCGCCGACGTTGTCGGCCTCGTCGATCTTGTCGGCCCCGCTCGTGACGGGGACCGGTGGATCACCGGAATCGGCGATCGGAATCTTGTCGAACGGCGTGTCGGTCTTCAGCACGACCATCTCGTGTTCGATCGTGCCGGTGTTCTTGACGACGAACGTGACGTCTCCCGCCGGGGCGGACTTGACCGCCGGCACGAGGGTCATGGGTCCGTTGAGGCCCTTGGTGTCGCCGATCGCTACAGACACGGCTCCGGCCGCGGCCGGTGCACTGGACGCGGCGGGTGCACTGGACGCCGACGGCGTCGCCGGCGCGACAGTTGTGGTGGGGGCGGCCGCCGTCGCGGAACCAGTGACGGTGAACGCGGCTCGCATGCCGAGGCCGTAGTGCTTGGCGATGTTGCACACCAGCACGTAGTTGCCCGGCGCAAGCCCGGCAGCAGTGAAGGTTCGTGTGTCGCCGGGTTGGAGGTTGGGATCGCCGGTTTCAGCGACGTTGTCGGCCTCGTCGATCTTGTCGGCCCCGCTCGTGACGGGGACCGGTGGGTCACCGGAGTCGGCGATGGGAATCTTGTCGAATGGGGTGTCGGTCTTCAGCAGAACCATCTCGTGTTCGATCGTGCCCAGGTTCTTGACGACGAACGTGACGTCGCCGGCGGGCGCAGTTGTGGCGAAGGGAGTGATCGACATCGGGCCATCGAGGCCCTTGGTATCGGACAGCGCGACATCGATGGGCGCACCGGTCGAGGACGAGGCCGCGCTCGTGATCGCTACGCCGCCGTCGTTCGACCCCGCCTTGCTGTTCGGTGGAGCGCATGCCGCGGTCATCACAGCGCCAACGGCAAGCACAGCCAGGACGCCAAGCCTCTGCCGACACGCCGGGACGCGTCGCCTGCGGTAGTGAGGTGAGACCTGCGAACCCCCACCCAGCTCCATGCACGCACCCCCTCGGCTCTCCTGGAAACTCCCGACGCATGTGGCTCGACTGCTAGAGCCGCAGCACCGATCACACGGATGCTCGATGCCGGTCGTTTCTCAACGCGCGCGGAGCATAGATGATCGTCACTCTTGCGTCGATCAGTTGAATTCCCTTTGAACTGAGCCCGTCCAGCCGATGTTCCGTTCGGATTCCATCGATTCCTGCACGACAGGATCCCCCTCGGCACCGACCACCCTGGCTGGGCAAGCACGCCGGACACAGGCAACCGGCCACGACGACACGCGGTAACGATGATCACCCACCCCTCGACCCGGCGCGGGGTGAACCGCCGCTCAACGCCCGCATCCTCGCCGCCCGAATTCCCGACTCGCGACTCGACATCGTCGAAGGCGCGGGCCACCTGCTGCTGTTGGACCACGCCGAACGGTGCGCGGCCACGATCGCCGAGTTTCTCGCCGAATGAACGGTGGCCGGCTCAGTTCGACAGACGCTGCTGGGGATCGAACAACACGCGGCCCCCGACGACAGTGGCGGCGACCTGGTTGTCTGCATCGAGCAACACCACGTCGCCGTATCCGCCGGGATGGATGACCCCGACGTCGCTGCGGCCGAGCAGGCGAGCTGGAGTCTCAGTCGCGGCAGCAACAGCATCGGCCGTTGAACAACCTGTGAAGGCGATCAGGTTGCGAATGGCCTCGTCCATGCTCAGCACGCTGCCAGCGAGCACTCCTTCAGACGTCCGCGGGCCATTTTCGTCGACGTGCACCACCGTGTCACCGACACGGAACGGTCCATGCGGAAGGCCTAGGGCGGCGATCGCATCGGTCACCAGGAACAACCTGTCGGGGCCGAGCGTACGCCAAGCAACGGCAACCATTGCCGGGGAAACGTGCAGACCGTCGGCGATGATGCCGGCTGTCAGCGAATCACTCGCCAGCACTGCGCCCGCAGACCCCGGCGAGCGGGCGCTCATCGAGCCCATAGCGTTGTAGAGGTGAGTCGCTGCGGTGACGCCGGCGGCAACGGCCTCATCGAGCTCGGCAACGGTCATGTCGCAGTGGCCGCAGCTCACGACGACGCCCGCGCTGCAGAGGACGGCGACGACATCCAGCGCCCTGTCCAGCTCCGGAGCAAGTGTCACCATTGCCACCCCGCCAGCGGCTGCCCAGCGAGCGGCCTCGGCGACATCGGGCGGCCGGATGTGCCGGCGCGGATGGGCGCCGGAGCGACTCCGGTTGATGAACGGTCCCTCGACGTGAACGCCCAGTGATCGCGCGCCATCTGAACCGTGGCGCAGTCTGTCGAGCTCCTCCACGGCGCGCACCATCATCTCCGCCGGCGACGTGACGATGGTCGGCAGGAAGGACGAGACGCCGGTTTCGGGTAGGCGCGCCGCCGTTACATGAGCGTCCTCCGGTGATGTCGTGAAGTCGACGCCGAACCCGCCGTTGCACTGCAGATCAACAAACCCTGGGAACACCTGACAACCAGTTGCATCAAGAGTAGCCCCGGCACCTACACCGGATGCTGGAGCGACGATCCGCTCCCCCGCGATGAGGACGTCCTCAGACCCGCCACGAATTGCCAACGTCGGCACGTGGTCATTCTGCACCCACTCCTTCGCCGGCCGCTAGGCCGAACGCCGGAGCGCTGCGCGCAGACTCGCTGCGTTTGTGAACTGGCGCCCGGTCACGGATCCCCAGCCGTCAAACGCTGGATCGATCACTCCGACCTGAGCAGGATTGCCGTTTTGGTACGCGCCGCACTTCGGCCCGGCAGGGCGGCAACGAGGTTGGCGAAGATGAGCGCGCCGACTGCCACGAGCACGGTGGCAACAACCGGCACGGTGGGCTCGGCCACCGCGGCGATGCTGCGGGCGAACCGAATCCACAACTGCCTCCCGACAACGATGCCCAGCGGCACACCGGCGACGATTCCGCCGACCGCCGCGACCGACGCCTGCCATGCGATCGCCGCCGAGAGTTGTCGGTTGGTGAACCCGATCACTTTCAACAGCGCAAGATCTCGTCGCCGACGTCGTACGGACGCGACGAGGGCAAGACCGAGCGCGATCACAGCGCCAAGCGCGAGTGCGCCGGCGAGGATCACCGGCGTTGCACCGATCGAGCGGTAGTTGACGATCTCCGCCGGATGCTGCACGCCCAGCGCCCGAATGCTGTTGCCCTGGCCACCTTGCGGATCAGCGGCGAGCGCAGCGTTCGCAGCTGCGACGATTCGCTGGATGTCGGCCATTCCCGCCGCAGCGGTTACGTCCTTGCGAAACCGGACAAAGACCAGATCCGGACCGTTCTGGGTCGGGTCGGTGCTGACCCTTGCCTGTTTCAACGCAGCTGGTTCGAGCCCGGGCGACAGGTAGGCGCCGGTGCCCATCGATGTGTGCTCGGCGTTGAGACTCGGCCACCCGATGGCCGGCATCGTGGCCGTTCCGACGACGAGGACCTTGGTCGGCGGGACGTAGTAGGGGGCTTGTTGCGGAGTTCCGTACGAAACCACGACGGAATCGCCGACGTGTTTGTGTAGCTGCGCCAGTGTCGTAACACCCAGGACGATCTCGTCGTCGGCTTCCAAGCCGTGACCCGTCAGGACGGGCGGAGACGGTTCGACCCTCGGCGTTGCCAGGAGGGCGGGGAAGCTCTCACCATCGATCTCGACGGTGGCGACCAGGACACCGGACCACGACTCGACGTCGGGGTCGCTGCTCAGCAGCGACCCGGCTTGTGGCGGAACACGATCGGTCGGAAGCAGCGCGTAGTTCCAGTTCCATCCGTAGAGCGACGGGCGGGAGACGAGAGTGTGCAAGCCGTCGCCGAACGTGAGCGTGGCGACGACCAGCAACGTGGCCAGAGCGAAGCTCACCAGCGCCGAACGCGTCGGCGCGCCGCCGCGCCGCCGACCCGGGTCGAACGCGAAGCGCAGCCCGACGACGGCGGACGGCGACAGCCCCGGCGACGCCGACAACCGGCCGAGACGCGAGGTTCGCGTGGCGACCCGGTCCATTTGAGCTCCCCGCTGCGGCTTGTGCCAGAACGCGAGGAGCGCGGTGCTCGCCCCGAGCCCCACGATGAGCACCACGAGCCCGATGCCCAGCACGGTCCAGTCGAAGGCAATCCCGGCCGACGGGTAGACCTTGCTCACCGGCCCCAACGGGGCGAGCGGCGACAACCCGACCGCGATTGCTACGGCCAGCACCGACCCGAGGACGATGGCGCTCGAGACTCCGAGCAATCCATCACTGGCGGTCAGCACGGGTCCGGCACCGAGCGCTCGAAGGACCAGCCTGTCTCCTGCTCCCGATTGGAGTCGGCGACCGATCGCCTGCCCGGCCACGAGGAGGGCGACAGCTGCCGCTATGGCACCGAACAGGCCAAGTGCGATTGCCTCCGGCTTCACCGTGCGCTCGACCTGCGCCTCGATGCGCGCCGTGACGTGGAAGTCGTAGTTCGCGGGGCCTGGTAGCGCATCGATGAACGCTTTCTCGGTGGCGGCAACATCATGGGCGCCATTGTTCAGTTGGAGCCCGAAGATCGTGTTCACCGCTTCATTCGAAGCCGCACGGGCGAGAGCCGGCGTGAACAGAACGGTGGCCGGGTAGCGATCAACGTCGTCCTGGACGACCTGGTTGTTGACCACCATGATCCCCACCAACTTGGCATCGACGCGCACCGTGGGTGCAACGCTCGCCGAGCCGAAACCCGGGGAGGTGATCTGATCGATCGTGTAGAAGCCGAAGGGAATGGTTTGCCCGAGATGAACTCCCAGCACGGCGGCGGCCGCCTCGGTCATGAGAACCTCGTCGATCTTTGCCGGATCGGCCATCCGGCCACTCACGATCGTCGGACGATCCACATCCGACATGAGACCATCGGTGCTGGCGAAGTCGTCGATCTCGGCGATCGCTTCCATTCGGGGAGCGCCGTCCGACGCCAGGGGTAGGCCGGCCAGCGCCGCCATGCTGGCAATCCGCTTCACGTGCGGCAGCTTGGAGATCGCCGCGGTCAGCTCGGGAGGCGCAGGTCCGTCGAAGTAGGAGATGGTCAGGTCCGATGGGTTCGTACTGGCGATGAAGGCCGGGTACGACGACTGCGTGCGCCGCGCCCCGGCCACCGCTGCCATGGCGACTCCGCCGATCAATGCGATCAGCACCACGAGCCCGAGGTAGCCACCGAATTGGCGCCGGAACGTGGCCCGAAATCGGAAGATGCCAACGCGCCACACGTCAAGAAGTGTGACCCACTGCCGTGGTGCCGCCAAGGTTGGTAGCAGCAGCTAGCGAGTCGTGCTAGCCACCCTCGACTCAGGTGCTCCTTCGAAGCGCTCCTGGAACGTGCGCAGGGAGGAATCGCTGTTCACCACGGTGACGTAGGCGCGCCGGTTGGCGACATCACCCTTCACCCGTGTGAGACCGACATACGCGTTGCGATGGTGCCGCTCGCTGCCGCCCACCGACATGACGACGGCTCGCGATTCCCAGCCCTTGAAGCTCTGGTACGTCGAGCCCTTCACCCCGCTTGCTCCACCCCAGAAACCCATCTTGCGGTCGCGCTTCTCGGTGGGCGTGCGCCCGAACATGTGCTGCACGTCGAAGCCGGCGATCTCGATCACTCGCACCGCATCGAGTCCCTCTTCGTGGCTGTTGGCCAGGAACACCACGTCGCTGGGCGCCAGGTCGGGGTTGGTCATCAACATGGCCAGCACCTCGCGCCCGAGGCGGTGACCGGTCGACTCCCCCGGCTCGATGTTGACCCAACGGCGAACGGTCGGTTGGAAGGGAAGCACGTTGAACGGGTGATCGTCTGGCACCGACGGGTTCACGTCCCAATCGTCGAGTGCGAGCTGGGCGAATTCGGCGACCACGGGTGTGAGGTCGGGGGGCATGCGGTACGAACCGCGCAGCTCGGTCCACGGGCCGCTGAAGCCGGCACCGGTCAGTCGCAGTTCGTCGGTCCACGATCGCTGTCCGTAGACGTCTTGCGTCGGGTCGGCCACCAACAGCAGCTCACCATCGGGGCGGCACACC
Source organism: Ilumatobacteraceae bacterium (assembly GCA_963720775.1). Classification (GTDB taxonomy): domain Bacteria; phylum Actinomycetota; class Acidimicrobiia; order Acidimicrobiales; family Ilumatobacteraceae; genus JAENVT01. The sequence goes on from CAVRGR010000007.1 coordinate 73,257, forward strand.
AGGCGGCGCAGGAAGTTCCACCACTTCAGACTGAAGTCCTGCCCTTCGTCGACGAGCACCGCGTCGAACCGCTGGCCGTAGCCGAGGCGGTAGGCCTCGATGCCCCGGTCGATGAGCTCCTCGTAGCCCGACAACATGCCTGGCAACACGGCAGCCGATACATCGGCACCGGCGATGCGACTGTCGTCGACCGCTCGCTCACAGAGCGCGTGCAGGTGGGCGAACGTGATGCGGGTGAGGGGCGCCCCGAGGTCGTGGCAGTGGTCGGCAGCGAGATCTCGCAGGTAGTGCGGCAACGTCGAGTTGAACGTCACCACCAGCACTTCCTTGCCCTCTTGGGCGAGCCGTGCGGCGCGGGCGGCGAGGCCGAGCGACTTGCCGCAGCCGGCAGCGCCGCGCACGCGGCGGATGCGCGCCTTCGACGGGTTGTTGGCGATGTTGGCAGCGGCAGCACTGAGGGGCAACGGCCGGCGTACGTCGCGGAGCGGCGCAACCATGCGCTCGAACTCTGCCCAATCTGTCTGTGCCTGCGCCACGACGGTCTCCCTGACACGAGAACATCGGCGCCTGCAGGGCACGGCTTGAGCGTGTTTCCAGCTCACATGGGCGCGAGTCCAGAAGCTGGGTTTCGGTTGTCCCGCCCATCGAGGATCAGTGGGCGGGCGCCGTCGCCGAATCGAAGGCGTTCCACATGTCGGCGTAGCGCTCACCGGCGGCAACCAGTTCCTCGTGGCTGCCGTCCTCGACGATGTGCCCGTCGTCGACGACGACGATGCGCGATGCGTTGCGAGCGGTCTGCAAGCGGTGAGCGATCAACAAGGTCGTGCGGCCCTTCGAGGCCAGGTTCATCGCCCGCTGCACTTCGGCTTCGGTGGCCAGGTCGAGGTTCGAGGTTGCCTCGTCGAGGATCAGGATGCTGGGGTCGATCAGCTGCGCACGTGCCAGGCACAGGAGCTGGCGCTGGCCGGCCGACAGTGAGCGGCCGGTCTCGGCAACCGGTGTGAGATAGCCATCCGGCAGCGACGCCACCAGATCGTGAGCGCCGACGGCGCGGGCGGCACGCTCGATCTCGACATCGGTGGCTTCCGGGCGACCGTAGGCGATGTTGGAGCGGATCGTCCCCGAGAACAGGAACGGCTCCTGGGGCACGTAACCGATGCGGTGGCGGAAGGCGTACAGGTCGAGATCGCGCAGGTCGTTGCCGTCGACGAGCACTCGCCCACCGGTGGGGTCGTAGAAGCGGGCGACGAGCTTGACGAACGTCGACTTGCCCGCACCCGTTGTGCCGACGAGCGCGACCGACTCGCCGGGTTCTATCTCCAGGTCGACCCCGCGCAACGCCTCGGGTGCATCTGGCGAGTAGGCGAAGCGAACATGTTGCAACTGCACCTTTCCCACGATGCGACCCGGGTCGATCGCCGTGAGCGACTCCGGAGTCGATGTCGGAGTGGCCAAGAGCTCCTCGAGCCGCCCCAGTGAAACGCGGGACTGGATCCACTGATCGAACACACCCGAGAGTTGTTGCAGCGGGTTGAAGAACTGATCGAGGTAGAGCAGAAAGGCGATCAGCAATCCGGAGGTCAGCGTGCCCTGGCCGATGAGGTGAGCGCCGTACCACAGAGTGATCGCCTTGGCGACGGTGCTCAGCAGTTGGCTGCTGGCAAAGTAGACCGACATCAGCTGCATCGACTTCAGACGGGCATCGCGGTAGCGCGCCGACCGGGCCGCGAACCGAGGGGCGTTGTTGTCTTCGCGTCCCAGCGATTGGGTGACGCGAACGCCCGACAGGCTCTCTTGCAGCTCGGCGTTGACCGTCGAGATCGCATCGCGAGAACGAAGGTACGAGCGACGCGAGCCACGCTGGAACCAGATGGTCACGAGCACCTGGAACGGCAGCACGATGAACGCAGCGAGCGCCAGGCGAACGTCGAGCACCAACAGGATGCCGACCACGCCGACGCAACTGACGACGCTGGTGAGGGCAAGCAACAGGCCCTGCTGCAGCAGCTGGGCGAGCGCTTCGACGTCGGTGGTCATGCGGGTCATGATCCGACCGCCCATCTCCCTGTCGTAGTAGTCGAGCGACAAGCGCTGGAGATGGCCGAACGTTCGCGCCCGCAGCGAGTACATGATCCGCTCGGCAGTGTGCGACGTGTGCATGAGCTCGACGATCTGGTTCGCCCAACTCAGCAGTTGCACCCCCAGAAACACGATGCACATCGCCAACAAGACGCTGCCGCGGTGACGTTCCACACCACTGTCGAGACCGTGGCGGATCAGGAGCGGACCAACCAGGGTGGTGGCCGCATCGATCAACACCAGCGCGGCGACGCCGATCAAGGGGATCCGGAAGCGTCTGGCCAGGCGCCGCAGGGTCGACGACCCGTCGAGCTTTCCGGCATCGACGAGGTCGACATCGGGATCGCCGCGCAATGGAGCGAGGGCGTCGACCTGGGCGAGGAGTGCAGGCGTCGCTGCCACCAGCCCCGATCGCCCGGCGAGGTTTCCGTGCATCACGCCGCCCGACATCCCTGCCAACAGCGTCGCCAGTTCGATACGCGGTGATCCATCGTCGGCCCGGTCACCGGAGTGCGGCCAGGCCGCAGCAGTGGCCACTTCGACCGGCTCCGAGTGATCGTCGGGAAGTTCGAGCTCCGGGCCGGTGAGCAACTCGCGGTAGAGGTGCGAGGTGTGCCACAGCTCGGCATTGGTGCCCTCGGCGACGATGCGACCTTCGTCGAGTACGAGCACCCGGTCGGCCAACCGCAGGGTCGATGATCGGTGGGCGATCAGGACTGTCGTTCGCGTACCGAGATCCTCTTCCAGTGAGTGATGAATGGCCTCTTCGGTGCGCGAGTCGATGGCCGACGTTGCGTCGTCGAGCACCAGCACTGCCGGGTTGGCGAGCGCCGCACGAGCGAGGGCGATGCGCTGGCGTTGACCGCCCGACAACGTGAACCCTCGTTCACCGACCATGGTGTCGTAGCCGTGGGAGAGCTCGAGGATGAAGTCGTGCGCCTGCGCCACGCGCGCCGCAGCCTCGATGTCGGCGTCGCTCGCACCGGGGCGGGCAAAGGCGATGTTCTCCTTGATGGTCGCCGAGAAGAGGAAGCTCTCCTCGAACACGACGTTCACCGCACTGCGCAAAGACGACAAGGTGAGCCCGCGAACGTCGGTGCCGTCGAGCCGCACGGCTCCACTTCGCGGGTCGTAGAAGCGGGCGATGAGCAGGGCGAGAGTGGTCTTGCCAGACCCGGATGCACCGACGAGCCCGATCCGCTCGCCTGGCCGGATCGTCAACGAGATGTCGTGAACCGTTGCCGGCCCGTTGGCGTAACCGAACGTCACGCCGTCGAGCTGCACCTCGCCGGCCGGGTCGACCACGGGTCGGGCATCGACTGCATCGGTGACGCGTGGCTGCAGATCGAGCAGCTCGAAGACGCGCTCCGAACCGGCGCGGGCCTGCTGTGCGGTGGCCAGCACGCCGGAGAGGATGCGCACCGGTGTGATGATCTGCACCATGTAGCTGGCGAAGGCGAGGAACACACCGAGTGTGATGTGCCCGTCGAGCGCCAGCCATCCACCGATTCCGAGCACACCGAGCTGGCCGAGCATCGGCAGCAACTGCAGGGTCGACGAGTAGCGCGAGTTGAGCCGGGCCGTGCGCATTCGCGATTGGTAGAGCTCGTGCGAGCGGTCCATCAAGCGGGCGAACTCACGATCCTCCTGAGCGAACGCCTTCACGACGCGAACGCCGGTGACGGCTTCGTCGACCACGCCGGCGACCGTGCCCGACAGTCGCTGGTCGTTCCAACTGGCAGGGAAGATGCGGTTGCGAAAGCGGATCGCCAGCCAACTGAAGATCGGGACGAAGGCGATGATCACGAGGCTCAGGATCGGCGACAGCACGACCATCACGCTGAGCGCCACGATCAGGAGCGTCAGGTTGGCCACGAGCATCGGCACCGAGAAGAAGAAGACCTGGATCAACGTCAGGTCGGCGGTCGCCCGCGACATCACATCGCCCACCGACAGTTCGTCGTGTCGCGAGAAGTCCAATTCGTACAAGTGGCGATGGATGGCAAGCCGCAGGTCGTGCTGAATGCCGACGCTCACCTTGGCGCCGATGTAGCGGCGGCCGTAGTTGGCCGTGAAACCGAGCAGACCGGTCAACACCAACACCACCAGCATCGGACCCACCGGTCGCTCCTTGGTGAGGATGCTGTGGTCGACGATCTTCTGCTGGATGAGCGGCAGCAGGCCGATCAGCGTCTGGGCGACGACCGACAGGATGAGCGTGCCGATCACGGCGGCGCGGTAGCGACTGATGAAGGGGCCGAGTCGCCTCAGCCAACCCACGCCCTCACCTGCCGGCCCCGGCCGGGTGAACGCCGCGTCGGGCCGCGGTGGTCTATCCGTGTGCCGTCGACTCATCGATGGTCACCGACACCGGCAGCCACCTGATCTCTGCTGGCACGCTGCGCCCATCGCTCGTCGAGCGCATCCCGAAGCGACTCGAGTGCGTCGAGCACCGCGTCGGGATCGACGCATTCCGCGAGCACCTCGTCGAGGACCTCGCGGAACTCGGCCGCCGCGTTCGCCAACGCGGTGCGGCCCGCCCGCGTGATCGACAGCCTCACCGAGCGACGATCACCGTGAGGGATCTCGCGCGCCACGAAGCCACGCTCGAACAGACTGTCGACGATCGACGTCAGCGTCGGCTTGGCCACCGAGACGCGGCTGGCCAGCAGGCTGGCGCGCTCGTCGCCGCCGGCGAGCAGGCCCAGGACCCGGTACTGCGGCAAGGTGAGATCGGCAGTAGCGTTGCATTCCAACACGCGACAGAGCCGAGCGATGGTGAGGGTGGGGTCGTCGATGGTCATGTGCTTTCCCGCCTGTGGAGGAGAACCGTCCGAACTTCGAATTGTTCGAGACTCGAACTATAACGTCTCGAAGGTCTGGACGACGGACCGCTGGGGCATAGTGGAACCATGCAGTTGAAATCGGCGGAACCGACCACTTCGGCCGTGTCCTTGCACGGATTGGTCAAGACGTTTGCCACCTCGGCCGGCGTGGTGCAGGCGGTGCGCGGCATCGACATCGAGATCGCTGCCGGCGAAACGGTGGCGTTGCTCGGCCCGAACGGCGCCGGCAAGTCGACGACGATCGACATGTTGCTCGGCCTCTCCAAGCCCGATGCCGGAACGGTCCGCGTGTTCGGCACAACTCCGGCCGAGGCGATCGCCAGGGGCGCGATCGGAGCGATGCTGCAAACGGGCGCGGTCCTCGGCGAGCTCGACGTGCGCGAGTTGATCGACATGATGGGCTCGCTGTATCCGAAGCCGATGCCGGTCGGTGAGGTGCTCGACCTCGCCGGCATCACCGACATCGCCGATCGCCGCACCAACAAGCTGTCAGGTGGCCAGACGCAACGGGTGCGCTTCGCCGTTGCAATGGTCAGCAACCCCGATCTGCTCGTGCTCGACGAGCCGACGGTGGCAATGGACGTGGCCGGTCGTCATCAGTTCTGGGAGACGATGCGCGGGTTCACGAGCCGCGGCAAGACCGTGCTCTTCGCGACGCACTACCTCGAAGAAGCCGACGCCAATGCCGACCGCATCATCTTGATGGCGCGCGGCGAGGTCGTGGCCGATGGCCCGGCAACGGAGATCAAGGCTGCCACCGGTGGCCGCCAGATCCGCGGCACGCTGCCCAACGCCGATGTCGACGGGCTTCGCAAGCTGCCGGGTGTTCGCGCCGCTGAGCTGCGCGGCGACTCGATCACGCTCGCCTGCTCCGACTCCGACGCGGCGGTTCGCGCACTGCTGAGAGAGTTCCCGACGATTCGCGATCTGGAGATCACCGGTGCCGGCCTCGAGGAAGCGTTCCTACAACTGACGAGCAATCATGACGCCGAAGCCGCGTCGGAGCTGCGCACGTGAACGCCACCTACACCCGGTACGAGCTCCTGCGATTGGTACGCAACAAGCGCGCGTTCATCTTCTCGTTGGTCTTCCCGCTGGCCCTCTTCATCGTCATCGGTGGGACGAACAAGAACCAGACGCTCGCCCTCGGCCCGGTGAGGATCGACTTCCTCGCGTACTACATGGTCAGCATGGCCGGATATGGAGCGATGATCGCGGCCATATCGGGTGGGGCCCGCATTGCCGCCGAACGCACCGTTGGTTGGAACCGTCAGCTACGTCTCACTCCGCTGAAGGTGCGCTCGTACTTCAGGACCAAGGTGATCACTTCGTACGCGATGGCGCTCACCAGCATCGCCCTCCTCTTCCTGGCCGGCCTCGCCTACGGGGTGCGCATCTCGCCGGTGTCGCGCTGGTTCGAGATGTCGTTCCTCCTGCTCGTCGGAATCCTCCCGTTCGTAGCGATGGGCATTCTCGTGGGCCACTTGCTCACGTCCGAAAGCATGGGTCCTGCGGTCGGCGGTGGCTCCGCGTTCTTCGGCTTCCTCGGCGGCCAGTGGTTCCCGCTGCCCGAACACGGCGCGCTGCACATCATCGGGCAGGGCATCCCGTCGTACTGGCTGACGCAGGCCAGCCGCGTCGGCATCGGCGCGCCGGGCTGGGGCCTCGAGGGATGGGTGGTGATCGGCATCTGGTCGGTCACGATGGGCCTACTTGCCGGCTGGGCCTATCGGCGCGACTCGAAGCGGGTCTGACCCCCGTCCCCGTGGAGTGTTTCGAGGGCACCTGAGTGCCCCGAAACACTCCACCCACGGGTCCGACGGGGACTGTCACCCGATCGGGCGAATCTTTGCTGATTGGTTGCGAATTGATGACGAAATCATTACGGTTCCTGCAGGCGAACGCTCAGGAGATCCGACCGTGGCACCTGTGCCCGGTTGACAGAGAGGAACCCAAGTGCCCGCGTCATCCCATGTCAAGACCCATTTTGGCGTCGTGCTCAGTGCCATCATCCTGATGATCGGGGCGCCGATCGTGGCCCTCACCGGCACCGCCGATGCCGTGCAGGTCGCCAGTGCGGGTTTCGTCACATCGGCCCAGGTCGATCGCCCTCAGGCGACCATTGGCCAGTCGGTTGCCATCAACGTCTCGGTGAAGTCCGACACCGCCCGCACGGTGCTGATCGATGTCGAGATCTATGACCGCTCGGCGCGCAAGGTGTTCCAGAAGTACGCCGACAACCAGACCTTCGCTGCCGGGCAGACGCGTGCGTTGAGCACCTCCTGGTCGACCGGCGGTCTCGCGCCAGGTACGTACAGCGTGAAGGTCGGCGTGTTCGGCGCCGGATGGTCGTCGTTCATCCACTGGAACGACCAGGCCGCAACCGTCACGCTCGCGACGACTGCACCGACGACGACCACTCGACCACCGACCACCACCACCCAGCCACCGACCACCACTCGACCGACTCCGACCACGACAACGACCACTGCACCAAGAACCACCACGACTCGACCGACGACCACGACAACGACCACTGCACCAACCACCACCACGCGGCCGCCGACCACGACGACCACCGTCCCGCCGTCGGGCAGGTTCACGACGCTGCCAGTGGGCGCGACGCTTCCGACCGGCGCCCAGTGCGCGGCACGTGTGCGTCCGGCCGCTGAGATCCGTCCCGAGAACGCAGCGGCCAACAACAACCGTGGCAGCCGCGCCAACGCCAACACCCGCAGCGACTGGTCGGGCTTCAACCGAGTCGACGGCGACTTCGCCGGCACCACCGACCAGATCATCCAATGGGCCGCCTGCAAGTGGGGCATCGACGAAGACATCGTCCGCGCCCAGGCCATCAAGGAGTCTGGCTGGTACCAGTCTGGTGTCGGCGACAACGGGGAGTCGTTCGGGATCACCCAAGTACGCACCACCGCGCACCCCTCCGCCTTCCAGTACTCGACGGTCAACGCCAAGAACTCCACCGCCTACAACCTCGACTACACCTACGCCTCCTGGCGAGCCTGCTACGAGGGCGTGTACACCTGGCTCAACACCGTCGACCACAACGGCACCTACGCCGCCGGCGACGTGTGGGGCTGCGTCGGCCTGTGGTTCAGCGGACGCTGGTACGTCAACACCGACGCCTACCTCAACCAGGTCGGCGACAGCGTCCACTGGCACTACACCAACAAGACCTGGCTCACCTCCGCCTTCATCAACAGCTGAAGCCGCTCACTGTCGATAGCCCTCGACGATGCTTTCCGGACGCATCTCGGCTTCGTTCGGATTCTGGCCCGCATCACGACGAGCGCGCCGTTGACGCAGGAGGTCCCAACACTGGTCGAGTGCGACCTCGAGCGCTTGGCGGTGGTCGATGTCGTCGGCGGACGGAGGGGACCCGGCGTGGGCTTTCTCCAGCGCATGCTCTTCCTCGACCAGCTCCCCGATCCGGCGAACGATCTCGATCTCGTCCATACGTCGTTCCTTTCAGGATGACCTGACCCTTTCTACACCCGGAGGCGAGCAGGACCGAGACGAGCCGAGCGGGCTTCCTCACGACATCGAAGAATCCGATTCGTGAGGAGTGGCGATGAAGCCGACGATCAGAGCGGCCAGTTCGGCACCCTTGTCTTCCTGCAGGAAGTGACTGGCGCCCACGATCGTCGTGTGCGGCTGACCCTGCGCGCCGGGCACCTTGGCGCGGAATGGCGCGTCTCCACCTTTCGTGATCGGGTCGAGATCGCTGAAGCAGGTGAGGAACGGCTTGTCGAACTGCGACAGCGTCCCCCAGGCTGCCCTGTTCGCCGCTGATTCCGGATCGTCGGTCGATGTCGGAACTAACGACGGGAAGATGCGCGCCCCTGCCTTGTACGACTCGTCGGGGAACGGCGCGTCGTAGGCGGCGATGATCTCCGGCGACAGGTCGGTGGCGCAGCCGGCGTTGATGATGTTGCCGATCGGGAAGACGGACGATTCTCTCGAGAAATTCTGCCATGCCAGGAAGGCCTCACTGGGCTTGCCGTCACCGGTCGGGAGACCCGTGTTGGCGACGACCACGCGTGCGTATCGCTCTGGTTGCGCGGCGACGAGACGAAGCCCGATGAGCCCGCCCCAGTCCTGCCCGAAGTAGGTGATGTCGCGAAGATCGAGATGGTCGAACACCAGAGACGACGTCCACATGATGTGGCGTGCGTAGCTGTAGTCGGTCGGCTCGGTCGGTTTGTCGCTGCGACCGAACCCGACGAGGTCGGGAGCGACCACACGGTGACCCGAGGCAACGAGCGGCGGGATCATGTGACGATAGAGGTAGCTCCACGACGGCTCGCCGTGCAGCAGGAGCAGTGGAGCGGCGTCGCCCGGCCCCTCGTCGAGGTAGTGCATCCGCAACGTGGCGCCGTCGCCGTCGGCGATGTCTGCGTAGTGAGGCTCGAAGGGGTACCCGGGTAGACCGTCGAAGCGATCATCGGGCGTGCGGACGATGTGCATGGCGTCAGGCTCCTGGTGTTGAGTTCGTGGTGGCGACCTCGACGCGATGCAGGTCGTCACCGAGTTCGATCCTGGTGTCGCCTGCCGCGACGACCGCTACCCCATCCACGTCGAATCGAAAACCCACGCTCGGCTCGGCCGGCTTGTGGTCCGTCGGCGCACAACGGATCGTCATTCGACCGGGCAACTCGATCGGGCCGTTCTCGACCTCGATGACCGTGACGGATGGCGGCTCCGTGAGGTCGTCGTGATGGGCGAGTCGATAGGTGATGTCGGGTTCGAGCGAGGCCATGATGTGATCGACCACCGATCTCGTGCCGACCGGCCCGACGATGGTGAGCGGCGTCGGCTGGAGCGTCATGACCCAGCGCGTGGTGATGACATCGTTGAGGTCCGTGATGTGGTCGCTGTGCAGATGCGTGATCAGGACCGCCGCCAGGTTGGGAGCCCCCAGGCCGATCGCGGCCAGGCGCATGAGCACGCCGCGGCCGGTGTCGACGAGGTAGTGCTCGTCACTCGCCGAGATCAGCGTGGCGGGCCCGGCGCGGTCGGGGCTCGGTATCGGACTCCCGGTGCCCAGCAGCGTGATGACGATCGTCACTGACGGCTCATCCCGGCACGAGCTTCCGCCTCGGCCGCACCGGTCGCCCGCGGTTGAGCTACCTCGATCACGATCTCGTGCAGCGTTCCCGCGAACGGGAACGGCGCGTGGTAGTTGGGTGACACTGCCGAGCCGTGGTCGTAACCGATGCTCGAGCCGACCGAGGAGATCATCCGCATGAACAGCGCTGTGTCACCTCGACCACAGTCCACTCCGTCGATGGCCAGCTCGATCCACCCCGCCTCTCCGTCGCCGCGGCAGAACCGGGCACGGAGCGTCGAGGCGCCGGCAGGCACGTCGATGCCTGACTCGACGACCGTGTGAGCGTCGAACGCGTTGTAGTCGACGACCAACTTGTCGTTCTGGATGAACACGGAGATGCCCGAGTTCTCGGTGCCCGTGGCCCACAGCACGCCGTCGTCACCGGTGTTGCGAGTGACGCGGGCCGTGAGGTCGAAGTTGCGCCCGCCGATCGCGGCCGCTGCCTGACCGGGGATGGGCGACATCGGCGGCCGGTACACGTATCGACGGTCGGACGGGTGCGGTGACCGTTCGCGAAAGCGGGCACCGAACAGCTCGATGCCGCGATCGTCGAGCGGCAGCACGTTGTGCCGTTCCGCTTCCTTCCACCACATACCGATCAGTTCCTGCAGGAGTTCGGGTTGAGCCGCGGCGAGGTCGTTGCACTCCGACGCGTCAGCGCTCAGGTCGTAGAGCTCCCACGGTTCCTTGTCGAAGTCGGCGTCCTTGATGTGCCTGCAGACGGCCTTCCACCAGCGAGTCTCGTGGCGGGCAACGAGGGCGCGGCTGCCCATCATCTCGAAGTACTGCAACGTGTTCGTGGCCGGTGTGTCAGGATCGGTGAGCACGGACGCGAACGAACGCCCGGTGATCGGGAGCTGCTCGAACCCCTTGAAGACGGTTGGTGCGGTGACGCCAAGAACCTCGTAGATGGTGGGCACGACGTCGGACACGTTGACGAACTGGTTGCGCTGAGTCCCCCGTTGTTGCGGCGCGATGCCACTTGGCCAGTGCACGATCATCGGCACGTGAACACCGCCTTCGTGGGTGTTCTGCTTGTACCACTTGAACGGCGCGTTGCCGCACTGCGCCCAACCCCAGGGATAGTTGGTGTGGCTGTGCGGGCCGCCGATGTCCTCGATCCGACCGATTGCCTGGTCAGGCGTTTCCAGGATGCCGTTGAAGAACTTCATCTCGTGCATCACACCGAACGGTCCGCCCTCCTGCGAAGCGCCGTTGTCGGCCATCACGATGAGCAGCGTGTTGTCGAGCTGACCGGCGCTTCGCAGGCCATCGATGAGCCGACCGATCTGGACGTCGGTGTGGTCGAGGAATGCGGCGAACGCCTCTTGCAGACGCGCTGCGAGGCGCTGTTGGTTCTCGGGCAGCGAGTCCCACGGCTCCACGCCCGGGTTGCGCGGGGCCAGCTGCGTTCCCTGGGGGATGACCCCTGACGCGAGCTGACGTTCGTACCAGCGCTGACGCACGACGTCCCAGCCTTCGTCGAACGCGCCGCGATACTTCGCCAGATACGCAGCAGGTGCCTGGTGCGGTGCGTGCGTGGCGCCGAACGACAGGTAGGCGAAGAACGGGCGATCGGGCCGCACGCCCTTGGCGTCGGCAATCATCCGCAGCAACTGATCGACCAAGTCCTCGCTGAGGTGATAGCCGTCCTCAGGACGCGCGGGTGGCTCGATCGAATGGTTGTCACAGGCCAGGTCGGGATGGAACTGGTCGGTCTCGCCCTCGAGGAAGCCGTAGAACCGATCGAAGCCGCGGGCCAGTGGCCACTGTTCGAAAGGACCCGCCGCCGAGCACTGCTCCATCGGCGCAAGGTGCCACTTGCCGGCGCAGAAGGTGGTGTAGCCCTCGGCCTTCAGCACCTCGGCCACCGTTGCCGCGTGGTTGGAGATGTGGCCGAGTTGATGCGGGAAACCGGTGCGGAAGTTCGACACCGAGCGCATCCCCACCGCGTGCTGCGATCTCCCGGTGAGCAACGATGCTCGTGTCGGCGAGCACAGCGGCGTGACGTGGAAGTTGGTGAACTGCAGCCCGGCGGCCGCGAGCGAGTCGATGTTGGGAGTATCGATCGTCGACCCGTAGCACCCGAGTTGGGCGAACCCGGTGTCGTCGAGCAACACCACGAGGATGTTCGGCACCGCCTCGCCCGGATGCGGAGGCTCTTCGAACCAAGGCTCGGAGTCGGCCAACACGCGCCCGATCCGACCCTCGAATCGTCCTACTTGCGGCGGACGAGGCGGATCGTCAACTTCGTTCACGTCGTGGGCTTACCAGACGCAAGCCCGAAGGACTCACCCCGGAGCAGGGAAGTACGGCCGCACAAGTCGATGGTGCCCGCGTACGGCCCTACTTCACGGCCAGACGAGCGGCAGGCTGCGGAAGCGGATCCGGCTCGCCGAGTACACGGCATTCAGAACGGCTGGGATCACGACAGGAACCGCCATCTCACCGACACCCGTCGGGTGACCGCTGCCGGGCACGATGTGCACATCGACCTTGGGCACGCGCCGCAAGCACCGATCCCGCACGAGAACTTCGTGCCGGTGGCACCCACCACGTCGCGCAACACCCACAGCGCGGGCATGTCTTTCTCCACGTCGACGGACTGCTCGTCCCCGTTGAGCGTGAACGTCACCTCTGCCATCGGCTCCCCCTTGCAGCATCAGGTCCCGTCTTGGACGTTTGCCCGGGCGCGTCCGGTTCCCGCCATCGAAGTTTGTCACGGCCTCGCGGGTCGCCTGTCGCGGGACCAGCTCAGCCGAGCCGGACCTGCCGGGCGAGAGCTTCGGCGCGTGACTTGATCCCGCGCAGCATCCTTCGTTGCATGGCGAAGTCGCCGAACTCCATGAGCACCACGCCGAGCACAGCGGTGAGCGGATGACGCCAGTCGTACACGGCGTGTACGCGGGTCGTCAGGCGGGTGCCGTTGTGGCCGGCCGGTGCCAAACGCCACGCCCAGGTGCTGTCGGGCTTCGTCCACAACATCCACTGTTCGGGTTCGAATGAGTCGACCTTGAAGGCGTCGGCGTCAGACGGCGGGCCCCACGGAGACATTGGCACCCACTGACCGATCTCGAGGTGCTGGAGGTCGGGCACGATCGTGGTGGCACTCGGGCGGCCGAGGTTGTCGAGAAGATCGTTGCTGTACCACCCGGCGCGCCCGGCTCCGACCTGCACGAGCCACGGCCACACGGCATCGGGTGGAGCGTCGATCGTGATCGCTCTTGTCGCCCGGAACTGGGCGTGAGGCAGCTGCTCGTCGCCCGGCATCGACGCGCCGACCTCCGCCGGCAACGCGCCCCAATGGAGGTGCCAACGCCGATAGGTCGGCGCTGTGAGAAAGGCAGGCATGTCGTGGATCACATCTCCGAGCTGGGCGATGTGGGTGGTGAACCGCGTGGTCGCTCTCCGTCCGAGCCACACGAACAGGGCGCCGATGGCCACATAGAAGAAGTGGAAGAAGCTGAGAGTACGCAGGAAGGCCAACTGCACGACGATCCACCCGATGAGCACCACGCCCGTCGTCACCGCGGCCACGTCTGCACGTTCGTCGCCGCGCCAGGCCAGGACTGCGACCCTCGTGAGGGGCAGACCCACGATCACGGCCAGCGCAACGCCGCCGGCGACCGGGCTGGCGAAGGGAAGCCGATCGTCGAGGTTGCCGCCGAGAGCAAGTGCGCCGGTCGCGAGGCCAATCGCACCACCGAACGCGGCGACGGCGTTGACCATTGCCAGCGCGGCCAGAGGCCGGCGGGGTTCGATCGATCGCACAGCCACCTCCTCACCAATCAGCGTGCGCCGCCACCGCTTCGATTGGGAGGGGCCAAAGTCCCGATCCTGTGGAGCGAGGCGGGTAGAACAGGGGTCGACGGAGACCGCGTCTCTACCTGGGCACTCGCTGCAATGGTGCGTGAACTCATCGCCTTCAGAACTTCATCCACGCCAAGATCTGCCAGGTCGACCTCCAGCTCGAGTACGCCGCGGTGAAGCCGATTGAACGACGGCATCGCGGTCTGCGTAGCGGTCGGCGACAACACGTCGCGGGCGTTGCTCGAAGCGATTTCTCGTGTCCGAAAAGGAGCACGCTGATTGGCTCGAAGCGCAGCTCGAACTGATCCGCCAGGTCGGCGAGCACAACTACCTCGCCCAGCTGTTGCGCGACTGACTCCGCCGGCGTTCCGCCGGACTCGGCCTACTTTCGGCGGCGGGTCGGGGCGGGCCGCAGCAACAACGCTTGGCTGGTGGCCGCGATCCACGATTCGATTCGGTCGAGCGACCAGCCGTAGCTGTCGCGAAGGAGCAGCGCGAACTGCGTATCGGAAATTGCCGCGAGGGTCTCTATCGCTGTCCCGGCGTCGATGGAGTCGTTGAGCGCTTCGAGCTGCCGGAGCAACCCGACAACCGAGCCGGCACCCGCGACGTGGCGGCGGTGACCCTCGGTGAGTGCGGTCGCCAGGTCAGGTTCAGCCGCTGCACCGGTTACCAGAGCGTGAATGATGTCTCCACAGTGTTCGAGGATCGAGCGGGTGATCTTGGCTGACGTTGCCGCCACGAACGCCGGATCAGCCGACTGCGCGGCGGCGCGGGCGATGGCCGCAATGCCGGCCTCGGCATCGATGAGGTCGTTCAGCCGTGCCACCAGTGCCTGTTTCGAACCGATGCTGTCGTAGACCGTCTGGGCCGAGACTGCCGCCGCCTCGGCGATGTCACGCACACTCGTGCGGGTGTAGCCGCGCTCGGCAAACAGCCGGCGCGCAGCCTTCAGGATCTCGTCCTTGGTCAGCTGTGCCTGACGTTCCCGCAGGCTGGGTCGCTTTTCCGGCATGTTCCTCTGTCTATCACTTGACAATTGATCAATCTATCTTATAGTCGTTCAAGCCACTAGACACAACGTCTACTCAAACAACAGAACAGGAGCAGAGATGTTTCGAGCAGCAGAGGTCACCAACGGGGCAATCGGCACGACAGCACACCCGCCGCGGCGAGCGGTCGGCGACATCAGTGCCAAACTCGCGGGCATCGGCGGTCTTGCGTTCGCAGGCATCGTGCTCCTGCAGAACATCATCCGCGGCGGCTCTGCGCCGGCGAACGGCGCGACCAGTGCCGAGGTGCTCACCCACTACAACGACCACCGCGCGATCACCTTCGTGCTCGTCGCCACGTTCGTGCTGAGCGGTGTCGGCCTCGCATTCTTCCTCGGAGGAGCGATGCGGCACCTGATGGCCACGGAACGGCGCGGATGGGCGTTGACCGGGTTCGTCGGGGCGACGGGCGTCATGGCGCTGTTCGGCGTGGTGGTCGGGGCGGAGCAGGCGTTGTCGGTGGTGGCCACCCACAGCCAGCCGAACATCGGCGCGATCGAAGCCCTGTGGGCTCTGCACAACAGCGTCTTCACGGTGCTCGACATCTTCATCGCCATCGCCCTGCTCGGCTTGTCGCGGGCCGGAATCGCCGCTGGCCTCACGCCTCGGGCATTCGGCCGCCTGGCGCCCGTCGGCTCGGCCCTGCTCCTGGTCGGAACGTTTGCCGGCCCATCCATCGCTGCCGGCGACGCCATGCCGTTGTTCGGTCTCGCCGGAGTCGGGTTCGTCATCTGGCTCGCCTTCCTCGCCGCTACCGGCATCCGTCTCGTGCGTTCGCAGGAGTCGTGATGACGAGTCGCTACCACCGCAGCGACCGACCCCGGCATGGGCCTTCTGATGTAGTAGTCCGAACGAAGTTCAGGCCGCGCTGCCGGCGACGCGCAGCGAACCGCCCGGCGCGACCTCGGTGATCACGCCGTCGGCGAGGATCGGCACCGGGTCGCCCGATTCCACGGTGACGGTGGCGCCGGTGGGATCGACGGCGATGGCGATGTCGCCGCCGCGCCGGTGGAGGTGGAAGCGCATCGCCTTCCAGCCGGCTGGGAGGCGCGGCGCGACCCGCAAGTGAGTTCCCGAATCGCGGACACCGGCGAACCCGTGCACCAGGCATGCCCACACCCCGCCGACGTTGGCGATGTGGGCGCCGTCGACGGTGTTGCCGTGAGTGTTGGCGATGTCGAGGTACAGCGACTCGCGGAAGTAGTGCATCGCCAGGTCGTCGTGTCCGACCTCGGCAGCCATGATCGCCTGCACGCAGGCCGACAGTGACGAATCGCCCGTGCTGATCGGGTCGTAGTAGTCGAAGTTGCGGCGTTGCACGTCGGGGGCGAACTCGTCGCCGCGTAGGAAGTTCGCCAGGACCACGTCGGCCTGTTTGAGCACCTGGTGGCGATAGATCACCAGCGGGTGGAAGTTGAGCAGCAGCGGGTACTTGTCGGCGGGCGTGCCTTCCCAGTCCCACGCCTCGTGGCCGAGGAAGGAGGCGTCTTGGGGGTTGATGCCGAGCTCGGCGTCGTACAGCACGCACATCGAGTCGGCGGCGCGGGTCCACTCGGCGACCTCTCCGTCGGCGAGACCGGTAGCAGCGACGAGCGAGCGGTGGGCGTCGGGATCTTCGGATCGCAGCCGGGTCACGACGTCGGCCGCGAACCGCAGCGTGAAGCGGGCCATCACGTTGGTGTAGAGGTTGTCGTCGACGACCGCGGTGTACTCATCGGGTCCGGTCACACCATGGATGTGGAACACCGCTGGATCGGCGTGGTCGTAGAACCCGAGGTCTGCGAACAGCCGGGCGAACTCGACGAGAATTTCGGCGCCCTCGCCATAGAGGAACTCGGTGTCACCGGTGGCGGTCACGTAGCGGTCGATCGCGTAGGCGACGTCGGCGTCGATGTGGTACTGCGCGGTGCCCGCCGGGTAGTACGCCGAGGCCTCCTCGCCGTTGATCGTCCGCCACGGGAACAACGCCCCGCGTTGCGACATCTCGATCGCTCGTTGCCGCGCCAAGGCAAGGGTGCGGTGGCGGAAGTGGAGCAGGTCGCGTGCCGCGTCGGGATTGGTGTAGGCCAGCAGCGGCACCATGTAGACCTCGGTGTCCCAGAAGTAGTGACCGTCGTAGCCGTTGGCCGTGACCCCCTTGGCGGCGATGCCGCGTCCGTCGATCTGCGCTGAGGCCTGAGCCATCTGGAACAGGTTCCAGCGGATCGCCTGCTGGGCCGCGTCGTCGCCGTCGACGGCGATGTCGGTGCGCGCCCAGAACCGGCCGAGCCACGCCTGTTGCTCGGCGAGCGCCCTCTCCCAGCCCGCTGCCCCGGCGGCATCGAGTGTGCTGCGGCAGCGGGCGGCGAGCTCTTCGACCGACACGTCGCCGGATGGCTCGGGGACCTGGCTGCTGCTGTGGTAGGCGACGTACTTGGTGAGCGTGATCGTGTCGCCCGGTGCGGCGTCGAGGCGCATCGTGGTCGCGGCGCGATCGCCGGCGAGCTCGGTGGCGAACGTAACCTCGCTGCCGGCCGCGATCGTGTGGCGGTAGGCGGCAGCGATCGTCATC
This sequence comes from Ilumatobacteraceae bacterium, assembly GCA_963720775.1. Taxonomy (GTDB): domain Bacteria; phylum Actinomycetota; class Acidimicrobiia; order Acidimicrobiales; family Ilumatobacteraceae; genus JAENVT01. Next base: position 90,723 of record CAVRGR010000007.1, read on the forward strand.
CCACTCCCCACACAGCGGTAGCCGAGCGTGACCGTACCTCCACCCGGCGAGCCGGCGTCGGGGTGGGTCTGCAGCACCGGTTCGAGCACGCGTCGATCGAAGATGCGTCCGCCGCGCGGGTCGGCCTTGGTCCGCCCGGCGCTGCCTATGGCGATGTCTTGGCGGTTGACGAGCTGCGAGTTGATAGTGACCGCCGTCGGCGTGTCGAGGACTTCGAGCGACAGGCGCAGCACGGCCAGATGTCGGTGCTCCATGCTGACGAGCCGCTGCGAGACGACCCGTACCCTTCCGCTGGCGCGTGTGTGCCAGATCAGCTCAGAACGCAGCACCCCGGTGCGGAAGTCGATCTCGCGCCGGAAGTCCGTCACTCGCGACCGCTCGAGATGATCCGGCGCCAGGCGCAGCACCTCGTTGCCAACCGTGACCTCGATCGACTTGCCCTCTGGCGCGTGGAGCATCGACTGGCCGGTGCGAGCCAATGCGAACGCGGTCTCCGGATACACGATCGGGAACGTCTCGTGGAAGCCGTTGACGTACGTGCCCGCCGATTCCGGATCGGGCGCCCAGTCGGCGCGCAGCCCGAGATAGCCGTTGCCGATCGCGAACAAGGTGCCGGTCAGGCCGCCGTCGTCGTCACCGAGGCCGGTCTCCACCAGCCGCCAGACGTCGATCGGGAACCGCTCACGGTCGATCGTAACCGTGCTGGGCTTGCGCGTCATGGCAGCGTCTCCTCGAGGTCGTCGACGACGATGTCGGCCCCCGCTGCGACCAGCGCTTCGCGGTTGCCGCCGCGGTCCACGCCGATCACCAACGCGAAGTCGCCAGCTCGCCCAGCTGCGACGCCCGAGCTGGCGTCCTCGACAACGACCGCCTGAGCCGAGGTGACACCGAGGCACTCGGCGGCGTAGACGAACGTCGCCGGCTCGGGCTTTCCGGCGAGGTGATGCTCGACCGCCACGACGCCATCGACGACCGCAGCGAAGCGCTCGGCGATACCGGCCGCCCGCAGCACCGTGACGGCGTTCTTCGACGACGACACGATCGCACTTGGAACGCCTGCACGGTCGAGCACTTCCATCACCCGCAACGTTCCCGGGTACGGCTTGATCCCCTGCCGGGCCAGCACAGCGTTGAACATCTCGTTCTTGCGGTTCCCCAGCGCACAGATCGTGTCGTCACCCGGCGGATCGGAAGGATCACCCCACGGCAGCTCGACACCACGGGAAGCGAGGAACGTCTTCACCCCCTCGTAGCGCGGCCGGCCATCGACATAGGTCAAGTAATCGCTGCCGCTGAAGTCCCACGGCGCGAACAACTCAGCCCAAGCCTGCTCATGGATCTCAGCGGTGGGCGTGACGACACCGTCGAGATCGAACAGCACTGCTTCGTACGACGCCCAGTCGACGATCTCATCTGCGCTCACGGGCGCATCGTAAACGTCACGGGTGTGTGGACCCTCGCCGGGCCGGACGTCGGCTAGGTGCGAGCGACCATCAGTCCTTCGCCGGTCGACGGGCGCAGGCCGTCTGCGCGGCCGGCGAAGTAACGCTCGGTGAGGTTTGCGGTGGACACATGCCGGACATCGCGGAAGCCGGCTTCGCGAGCCAACGCGAGGATCTCGTCGGGCGAGTAGAAGCTGATGAACGGCGTGCCGGAGGCGCGGGCGCCGCGGGTGCTGGCCTCGAGCCCGGGGCGGTCGGCTTCGTCGATCAGCTCGGCCGGCAGCAGGAACGTCATCGCCAGCGTGGAGCCCGTGGCAAGCGCGGCTAGCTGCCGCAGCGTGGCTGCGGTGGCCTCCTTGCTGAGGTACATGCTGACCCCGGTGGAGGCGACGATCGCGGCACGGTCGGGCTCGAAGCCGGCGGCGGACAAGCCGTCCCACCAACTCTCCCCCGTCTCGAAGTCGATCGGCACCAGCCGCAACCAGTCGGGGACGCCGAAGCCAGCCTCCACCAGGCGGCGACGCTTCCACGCTTGAGTCCCTGGCTGGTCGACCTCGAAGATCCGGACGCGGGCACCGAGCTCGGGCGAGCGCTGGGCGAGCGTGTCGAGACCGGCACCGAGGATGACGTACTGAGTGACGCCGGCGGCGGCCTGCTCAGCGACCAGATCCTCGATGAAGCGGGCGCGGGCCACGATCGCGGCGCGGAACCCGCGGGTACCCATGGGGTGCATGTCGGGCCGGTCGCGCCAGTTGCCGTCCGGCGCTGCCAGCTGCAGGCCGACGAGGTCTTCGAGCACGTGCGGTGCAGCATCGACCTCGACGTGCATCGCCCGCCAGAGCGCAACCCGGACCGCGGTGCTGTCGGGTTGGTCCGCGTTCATATCAACGCCAAAGCCTATCCACTGCGGTCCCAGGCGTTCTAGACCGCTCTAGCTCTAGCGAGGGCTCAGCACACAGAACTCGTTGTCATCGGGATCGGCCATGACCACCCAACTGACATCGCCCTGGCCGATGTCGATTCGAGTCGCACCCAGCGCAACGAGACGGTCGACTTCCGCCTGCTGATCGACGTCGTTGGGCGGAGCGATGTCGAGATGGAGCCTGTTCTTCCCGATCTTCGGCGCAACCGGCGGACCCCACGTGATGAACGGGCCCGCGCCGTCCGGGGCGCGGATCGCGGTCTCTTCGTCCTGATCCCAGACCAACGGCCATCCGAGCGCTTCGCTCCAGAAGTACCCGACCTCCCGGGTGCCGTCGCACGTGATCGATCCCAGACGCCCGCAGCCGGCGAGGAACTTGTTCTCCGGCTCGATGACGCACAACTCGTTGCCCTCCGGGTCGGCGAGCACGACGTGACTCTCGTCTGGGTCCTGACCGATGTCGATGTGGCGGGCGCCGAGCTCGATCAACCTCGCGACCGTTTTCTCTTGGTCATCGAGGGACGCGCTCGTGAGATCGAGATGGATTCGGTTCTTGCCCGCCTTCTTCTCTGAGACCGGCTCGAACAGGATCGTGAATCTGGTGCCATCCGTCGGCACAAGGCCGATCTCATCATCGATCTGGTCGTCGATCTTCCAGCGCAGAGCGTCCGACCAGAAGCGCGCCATTCGGAGCGGATCGTTCGCATCGAAGCACAGGGAGACGAGCCGAGAGGTCATCCGCGCTCCATCTTCCGCGCCTTCGAACCGATCACTTCTTGCCGTCGAGGTTCATCGCGACAGCTTCACGAATGAGGTTCTTCATCGCCTCTTCATCGATCTTCTCGTTCTCCTTGATGTCGATGGCCCGCGGACCCCGATGCAACCGAGGAGTGGAAGTGGGTGAAGGCTTCGACGCCTTCTTGATGATTCCGCGTACCTTGCCGAGTGTCTTGCCGCGCCAATCGGGCAACTCGCTGATCCTCTCGTCGATCAGCTTCGAAGCATTCGTCTTGTCATCTGTCATGGTGGATAGTTGAACACACCGCGTGCCGGTCGTCCTTCGTCGATACCGCAATCGTTCCGGTGATGGTTTGCTACGTTCCGCCGTCGCCTGCCGAGCCCGTCCCGTAACACCCGCAGCCGTCGGCGAGACGTCGTCACGTCGCCGGAAGGATCTCGATGTACCCCTGCGTTCCGTTCAACCGGATCCGCTGCCCATCCTGGATCAGCTGCGTGGCGTTCTCCACGCCCACGACGGCCGGCAAGCCGTACTCTCGGGCGATCACGGCGCCGTGGGTCATCAGGCCCCCAACCTCTGTCACCAGTCCGTTGATCGCGACGAACAGGGGCGACCAGCTGGGATCCGTGTAGGCAGTCACGAGGATGTCGCCCGGTTCCAGATCGGCCTCCTCGATGTCGAGGATGACGCGGGCCCTGCCCTCGACGGTTCCGGCGGACACCGGCAGGCCGATCAGCGCGCCGATTGGCAGATCCTCGCGTCGGTACGTTCCGGCGATGGCCTCGCCGTCCGACGTGAGCACCCGCGGCGGACTGAGCGCGTGATACGACTTGAACGCATCCTTGCGTTGGCGGATGAGGTGGTCGTCCACCTCCTGCGTGCGGGCGACGTCGTGGAGCTCCTGGAACGTGAGATAGAAGATGTCGTCCCTCTCGTCGAGCACGTGGGCCAGCACGAGGCGCTCGGCCTCTTCCAGCAAGGCTTGCTTGTAGACGAAGTAGTGGCTGACCATGCCGTACTTCGGATACTCCCGGTACCCGATGAAAGTCCGAACGCGGTCGATCATCCGCTTGGTCTCTTCGGCTTTCTGCTCACCGTCCGGCAAGTCCCGCAAGCGCCGCAGCAGCTCCTTTTCTCTTTCCCACGCCTGCTGTCGTCCTTGCTCGAAGCGCCGCTCACCTGCGCCCGGCTCGAAGTTCTTGATGTTGCCGAGGATTGCCGGCACCAGCGCTGCCGGCCGCTCGCTCCACCGCGGCCTCGTGATGTCGATCTCGCCGACGCAGCGCATGCCGTACAGGTCGAGGTAGCGACGGATGGCGTCTCGTGCTTGTCGACCGCCCGCCAGCTTTGGCAATTCGTCGAGGAAGCCGTCGTCCTCGACGTGCTGCAGAAAGACCACCACGTCCGGATGTGGGCGGATGACGTCGGCGACGTCCAGGAGTGCCAGCCCCATCTCCGACGTGACGTTGTTGGGGACGGACTGCGTCAGCGTGTCGGCCGCGTTCGTCTCGCCCAGCCATGCCTGCAGCTTTTCGTTGAGCCACCACGTGGCCTCCATCGCCGACAGGTACACCTGACGGCTTTGCGGGTCGAACATGATGAGCTTCAGCTCCTGGATGTGGGCCAGGATGAAGTCGAACAGAGCCGATCCGGACTTCGTCCGGATCTCGCGTTTCAACGCGGCGATGGAAGCTTGGTTGCGTCCGATCAGCTCGGTGACGATGGCCGGATCGGTCTCGATCGGGACCGGTGCCGCGCCGGCCGGCGAACTCCCGGGAGCCTCGTCCGGGAGCGACCGCACGAAATCACCGCGGTCGAGGATCGTCTGCAGCGCATCCGTGATCAGCGGATCGGATCTCCCGAGAGCATCGAGCACGGCGGCGCGGCTCGCCGGCGAAGCCAAGCGCATCGTGACATCGACGAACAGCCGCCCGCCGGCCTCGTACATCGGCGCCGGCGTCGTCAGCAGCCAGAAGGACAGCCCGAGGGGTTTCATGGGGTCGGTCATCATCTGCTGATGGCCGACGGAGACGTAGACGTGGTTCTCGCGGTCGGCGACCTCGGGGATCGGGAACAACGTGGTGATCGACCGGCTCTGGACGATGTGGAAGCCATCGTCCACCAGGCACCATTCGATGTCCTGGGGGGAGCCGAAGTGCGCTTCGATCCGCCGTCCTAGCTGCACGACCTGCACGACCTGTGCATCGCTCATCGCCGGCCGCGCGGCGGCAATCGCTTTGTCGATGAGTTCGCCGTCTCGCACCTTGTAGACGTCCGCGTTCACCAGACCGGACACCAGGGCCTCGCCGAGGCCGAAGATGGCCTCCACCGTGGCGACCTTGCGGTTCGACGTGACCGGGTCTGCCGTGAACAGGATCCCGGACGCGTCCGGGAAGATCATCTGCTGAACGACCACGGCCATCTGGACCTTCCGATGGTCGAAGCCGTTCCGCAGGCGGTAGGTCACAGCCCGCTCGGTGAACAGCGACGCCCAGCAACGGCTGACGTGCTCGAGGATCGCCGCCACACCCGCGACGTTCAGGTACGTGTCGTGCTGGCCGGCGAACGAGGCCGTCGGCAAGTCCTCCGCCGTCGCACTCGATCGGACGGCATAGGCGAGGTGCGCGCCGAGCCGGGCGAGCGCGCCGGTGATCTCCGCCGATACAGCGTCCGGAATGGCGATTCCTTCGATGGTCCGGCGAATCTCCGCGCTGCGCGTGCGGATCGACTCCCGGTCCGCCGGGCCCAGCCGCGACAGCCGGTCGATTTGAGCGTCGATCGACGGCGTTTCCGCCATGATCCACCGGAACGCGTCCGTCGTCACGCAGAAACCGGCCGGCACACGGATGCCCTCGATCAGCGAAAGCTCCCCCAGGCTCGCGCCCTTGCCACCGACAACCGCGATCTGGCTCCGGTCGATCTCTTGAAAACCCAGCACGTAGCTCACAGCGGGCATTGTCAGCACGCCTGGGGTCCTTGCGGCAAGCCCCCCTCCCTGGCATAATCTGGGCCTGGCAGCGGTGCGCGTTACGACACGGGCAGACCGAGGCCTCGGGCGATGACGATCCGCTGGATCTCGCTGGTGCCCTCGCCGATCTCGAGGATCTTCGCGTCGCGGTAGAAGCGGGCGATCGGATTCGCTTCGATGAAGCCGCTCCCTCCGAATACCTGCGTGGCAACGCGGGTGGCGGTGACGGCGGCTTCGGTGGAGTACAGCTTGGCGATGGCGGCGGCATGGGTGAAGGGGCGCCCCTGATCCTTCAGCCAAGCTGCCTTGTAGGTGAGATTCGCTGCGTTCTCCACCGCCACCTCGAGATCGGCGAGGGCGAAGGCGATCCCCTGATTGCGGCCGATCGGACCACCGAACGCGGTGCGCTCCTTCGCGTAGGCGACGGCGGCTTCAAGGCACGCCCGCGCACATCCGAGAGCCAACGCGGAGATCGCGATGCGGCCGTCGTCGAGGATCGACAGAAAGTTTCGCAAACCTGATCCCGGCGCGCCGAGCAGGTGATCGTCCGGCACGCTGCAGCCATCGAGGATCACGCCGTGAGTGTCGCTGGCGCGCCAGCCGAGCTTGCGGTACGGCGGTTCGATCGTGAGACCTGGCGTTCCGGTCTCGACGACGAAGGTCGAGACCCCATCGTCCGTCCGTGCGGTCACCGTGATGACCGAGGTGATCGGCGTGCCAGAGTTGGTGATGAAGGACTTCGTTCCGTCGATGACCCAGTTGTCGCCGTCTCGCCGGGCCCGTGTGCGCGTGGCGCCGGCGTCACTTCCGGCATCTGGTTCAGTGAGACCGAAAGCGCCGAGCGCTCGACCGGCGACGAGGTCGGGGAGCCATCGGTGCTTCTGATCGTCGGTACCGAAGCGGAAGATCGGGTTTGCGCCCAGCCCAACGCCAGCGGAAAGCGTGATGCCCATCGACTGGTCGATCCTGCCGATCTCTTCGATCGCGATGCACAGCGAGGCGAAGTCGCCGTCATGGCCGCCCCACTCGGCGGGGAAGACCAGCCCGAACAGGCCGAGGTCACCCATGGCCTTCACCGTTTCGAGGGGGAACGTGTGCTCCTCGTCCCACTGCGCGGCGTGCGGGGCGATCTCGCTCTCGGCGAAGTCTCGAACGACTTTGCGGAAGGCTTCGTGTTCAGGAGAAAGGTCGAAGTCCATCATCCTCCTCGGACGTTGGGGCCGGGTCGATGACGGCCAGGAGTTGATCGAGAGCAACGCGATCACCGACCTGCACGAGCAGGTCGGTGACGAACCCGTCGGTGCTTGCGCGGAGCGTGTGCTCCATCTTCATCGCCTCGACGACAGCCACCGGCTGGCCGACGATGACGGAATCGCCGGTGGCAACCAGCACAGCGATGACCGTGCCGGGCATCGGGCTCTCGATGGCAGCGCCGTGGTCGATCTGGGTGTGTCCCGCGGCAGTCGGTTCGTGCGCGGTGAAGCTCCAGGCATCACCTTCCGAGCCGATCCATGTCGTCGGACCACTGGTGACCACTCGGAACGGCGTGGTCTCCCCGCCGAACTCGATGTGACCCTCACCCTCGTGCAGCCTCAAGGTGACTGCGATGATCGAGCCATCGGCCGCGACAACCTCGAATTGGTTCGCTGTACTTCGGGCCCGGAGCCGGACCGTGAGATTTTCTCCGTCTCCCGAAACCGCGCGCCACGTCGCCCATGCCCGCTCCCCTGTGCGCCAGCCACCGAGGTCGTCCCAAGGGGGGCTCGCCGTCGGGCCGGCAGGCAGACGCGAGCGTTGTACCAGAGCTGCTGCGGCGGCGATGCGTGGAGGGGTGGACCTCGGATGTGCCCGCTCGGCGATTCGTTCGACGAGCGACGTGTCCATCGTCGCACCGACGACGGACGGGTCGGCGAGAACGATCCGCAAGAACGCGATGTTGGTCGCGACGCCGAGCACCACCGTGGACGCGAGAGCCCGATCGAGGGTCCGCCTCGCGGTGGCCCGATCCGGCCCCCAGGCGATCACTTTGGACAGCATCGGATCGTACGTGGAACCGATCTCCGAACCGACGAACAACGATGAGTCCACGCGCACATTGGACATGTCGACAGGTTCGTGCAGCGCGAGAACGCGGCCGCCCGTTGGCAGGAAGTCGCGTCGAACGTCCTCCGCGTACACGCGAGCTTCGATCGAGTGACCGCGACGCACGAGGTCGGCCTGTGTGAAGGAGAGTGCTTCGCCCGCGGCGACGCGGAGCTGCTGCTCGACGAGGTCGAGCCCCCAGACCATCTCCGTCACGGGATGTTCGACCTGGAGGCGCGTGTTCATCTCCATGAAGAAGGCGTCGTCAGGATGGTTGCCGGAGACGATGAACTCGACGGTGCCGGCGTTGACGTAGCCGCACGCCCTTGCCGCGGCTACTGCTTGGGCCGCTATCGCATCTCGCTGCTCCTCGAACAAGAAGGCCGATGGCGCCTCCTCGATGACCTTCTGGTGACGCCGTTGCAGGCTGCACTCACGCTCACCGAGGTGGACGACGTTGTCGTGGGCGTCGGCAAGGACTTGCACCTCGATGTGTCGCGGGCGCTCGATGAAGCGTTCGATGAGCAGCGTGCTGTCACCGAACGCACCCAACGCCTCGCGTTTGGCGGAGGCGATCGCTGCGGGAAGGTCATCGGCCGCGGTGACGAGACGCATCCCTTTGCCACCGCCGCCCGCCGACGGCTTGATCAGGACAGGGAAGCCGACGCTGCGCGCCTGCACGGCCAGCTCTTCATCGTCCAACCCGACGCCGGAGACCCCGGGGACCACCTTGACGCCTCGAGCCTCGACGGTCGCCTTTGCCGCGGATCTTGTCGCCCATCGCTTCGATGACGGCGGCCGGCGGGCCGACGAAGACGATCCCGGCGTGAGCACAGGCCGCGGCCAGCGCGCCGTTCTCGGCCAGGAACCCATAGCCGGGGTGCAACGCCTGTGCACCGGTGGCGAGCGCCGCGTCGATGATCCGCTCGATGGAGAGGTAGCTCGAGGCGGCCGCTGCAGGACCGATGCGCCGCGCAACATCGGCATCCGTGACGTGCCGCGCGTTGGCGTCGGAGTCGCTGTACACGGCGACAGAGCGGATCCCCATCGCCCGAAGCGTGCGGATGATGCGGACGGCGATCTCTCCCCGGTTGGCGACGAGCACCGTGTCGAACATCGCGGTGTCGCTCACATTCGGAACACGCCGTAGCCGACGGGCTCCAGGGGGGCTCGGCCGACGAGGCCGAGCGCGAGGCCCAGCACCATTCTGGTCTGGCCGGGTTCGATGATGCCGTCGTCCCACAGCCGCGCGGTCGAGAAGTACGGATGGCCCTCTCGCTCGTACTGCTCACGGATCGGGCGGCGAAACTCGTCTTCGTCGGCTTCACTCCATGGTTCGCCATTGCCTTCGAGTTGCTCGCGACGCACGGTGGCCAGCACGGCGGCGGCCTGTTGGCCGCCCATCACGGAGATGCGCGCGTTCGGCCACATCCACAAGAAGCGTGGCGAGTAGGCCCGGCCGCACATGCTGTAGTTGCCCGCCCCGTAGGAGCCGCCGATGACCACCGTGAATTTGGGCACACGGGCGGTGGCGACGGCGTTGACCATCTTCGCTCCGTGTTTGGCGATTCCACCTGCCTCGTACTCCCGACCGACCATGAACCCGGTGATGTTCTGGAGAAAGAGCAGCGGGATCTTGCGCTGGTCGCACAGCTCGATGAAGTGTGCGCCCTTCAACGCCGACTCGGAGAACAGCACCCCGTTGTTGGCGACGATGCCGACTGGATGACCCCAGATGTGGGCGAATCCGGTGACCAGCGTCGCGCCGTAGAGTTGCTTGAACTCGCGGAACCTGCTGCCGTCGACGATTCGGGCGATCACCTCACGAACGTCATAGGGCGTGCGGTCGTCGGCGGGAATCACGCCGTGCAACTGCTCCGAGTCGACCGCGGGGTCCTCGGGCTCCAGCACCCCCCATGGGGGCGAATCGGCTACCGGCAGCGTCGACACGATCGAGCGCACGATCTGGAGAGCGTGTAGATCGTCCTCAGCGAGATGATCGGTCACGCCGGAGACTGTGGAATGCATCTCCCCACCGCCGAGCTCCTCAGCCGTCACGACCTCACCGGTTGCCGCCTTCACCAACGGCGGTCCGCCCAAGAAGATCGTGCCCTGACCGCGAACGATCACGGCTTCGTCGCTCATCGCCGGCACGTAGGCGCCTCCCGCCGTGCACGAACCCATCACGGCGGCGATCTGGGCAATCCCCTGCTTCGAGAGCTGTGCCTGATTGAAGAAGATCCGACCGAAGTGATCACGGTCGGGGAACACCTGGTGCTGCTCCGGGAGGAACGCCCCACCGGAATCGACGAGGTAGATGCACGGCAAACGGTTCTCGAGGGCGATCTCCTGCGCACGAAGATGCTTCTTGACCGTGATCGGATGGTACGTGCCGCCCTTCACCGTCGCGTCGTTGGCCACGACCATGCACGGCTGCCCGGCGACGCGGCCGATGCCGGTGATGATGCCTGCGCCCGGAACCTCGCCGCCGTACATGCCGTGTGCCGCCATCGGCGACAGCTCGAGAAACGGTGATCCCGGATCGAGGAGGGCGTCCACTCGATCGCGCGGCAGCAGCTTGCCGCGCCCAACATGCCGTTCCCTCGAGGCGGTGGGGCCACCCAACCGCACCGCAGCGAGCTCGGCGCGCAGATCAGCCACCAGCGCGTCGAACGCGATGACGTTCTGCAGGAAGCGTTCGTCGGACCTGTCGACGCGGCTCGACAGGACAGGAACTGCCATCAACTTGCGCTTCTTCCGCTCCGAGACATCCTAGGCACGGTTAAGAAACCTAGTCTGCGTTAAGGTGTGCGTAAAGACCCGAGGCCGCAATCCTGAACGGAGGAACGATGAGCGAACCGAGCCCAGCAGTGGTAATACGCGACTGCGGTCCCCGCGACGGCTTGCAGGGCGAGACCCCACTCGATGCCGATGTTCGGTTGGGTCTGGCACGAGACCTCGCGTCAGCGGGCGTTCGCGACATCGAGGTTGCAGCATTCGTTTCTCCCCGCGCCGTGCCCTCCATGGCCGGAGCCGCAGAGATCGTCGCCCAACTGCCCGATGACGGAACCAACTGGTGGGTGCTGGTGCCGAACCGCCGCGGCGCCGAGCTGGCCGTTGCTGCGGGCGCGTCGCGGATCACGGTCACTGTGTCGGCTTCCCCCGTCTACAGCGAGAAGAACGTCAACATGACCGTCGACGAGTCGCTGGCTCAGGTAGCAGAGATTCGCGCCGCGGCGCCCACCGCGACGATCGACGCCGTGGTGTCGTGCTCGTTCGGATCGTCGTTCGGCGATCGAGTCACTGTGGCGGACGTTGTCGGAGTATGCGCTTCTCTTCGTCAGCTCGGCGCCCATCACCTCACGCTGGCCGATACGACGGGCACGGCAACACCGCGCCGGATCGAGTCGGTGCTCGCCAAGACCGGCACGGATGTCGGCCTCCACTTGCACGACACTCGCGCGACAGCGTTGACCAACGCTCTCGCGGCGTACCAGTTCGGCGTGCGCCGGTTCGACACCGGAATCGGCGGCCTCGGCGGGTCACCGTTCGCTCCGGGTGCGGGGGGCAACCTCGCGACCGAGGATCTCGTGTTGCTGCTCGAGGACATCGGAGTGCCCACTGGAATCGATCTTGCCGCGTTGATCGGCGTGAGCCGTCGGCTCGGCAAGGTTCTCGGCCGAGAACTTCCCAGTCGCGTCGCCCGAGCCGGCCCATTGCCCGAGTTCGCGGAATGATCGAGACATGGGGTACGCGGCCCAACCGGCCGCGGTTGTCGCGGCGCGATGAGTTGTTGTCCGTCGCTGCCGATCTGTTCGCTCAGCGCGGCTTCGCGAAGGTCACCGTCGACGAGATCGGAAACGCTGTCGGTGTGTCGGGCCCGGCGTTGTATCACCACTTCGACGGCAAGGAGAGCCTGCTCGGGGAGATGCTCGTGCGGATCAGCGAATCACTGCTCAACAATGCGACCACCATCGTCGACAACGTCTCGCTCGACGACGCCCTCGAGTCCATCATCGCCATGCACGTCGACTTTGCCGTTGACAACCGTTCGCTGATCACCGTCCAATTTCGTGACCTCGTGCAGGCTCAAAGGGCCGACCAGCGGCGAGTCAAAGACCTGCAGAGCGCATACGTCGACATATGGGTCGACATCGTCGCTGCCCAACACACCCCTTCCCGAGACATCGCTGTGCTCGACACCAAGGAGGTGCGCGCCGCCGTGCATGCGGTGCTCGGACTCATCAACTCCACCCCGTTCAGCGGTCGTCTCCGACGCGACGCGCAGGCTTCGCTGCTTCGAACGATGTCGTCCGCGGCGATCGCCGGCTTCCTGGCGGAGCATTCGACGAGCTGAGCTCGACAGCAAGGAGAGTTGAGTGGGCAAGCCCGTTCGGCTTGAGCGCCGGTGCTACCGAGAGGATCTGGGCGCCAGGCTCCGACATCGGGGCTCTGGTTGGTCCATCGAGCGGCACCCAGATCTCCCGGCTGAGCGCACTCGTCCCCGTGTCCACGGGATCCGGGTGCCACTGCTTGATCCTCAGCTCGTGGAACCGACGAACGTGGCACCCAGATCCTCGGGCCGTCCGCGAGCGACCCTCCCGGAGCCGAGCTGTCGATCGGCTCGCTCCAGGCGTGCCGCGCCCGATCCGCACGGCCAGGTAACCGCCGCCAGAGGGGTCGACTGCCGGCCGGCCTATCGATTGGCGAGTTCGGTCGCCATGTTGGCGCCTCGCTCGAAGGCCTCCTCGTTGAGGGCGGCCATAGCTCGTTTGCCGCTGAGCGCAGTGCGCATTGCAGCGAGGAACGTCGCCTTCGGGAAGATCTGGGTAGCACCCTGGAGGGCGCCGAGGGCGACCACGTTCTTGACGAGCACCGAGCCGATGTCCTTGGCCACCTCGGCGAACGGCACGCCGACCACGCGGACTCCGTCGGCCAGCGTGTCCGGCATCGCGCCGATGACCGAGCTGTCGTAGATGATGATGCCGCCCGGGCGCACGGTCGGACCGAACTTGGCGAGGCTGGGAGCGTTGAACGCCACCAGGAGATGCGGATGGGGCGCCGCGGGGGAAAGCACCTCCTTCAGCGCGAGGTGGACGTCGGCATACGACGTGCCACCGCGGGATTCCGGTCCGTAGCTCGGGATGTGGGTCGAGTCGAAGCCTTCGCTGATGGCGGCGCGGGTGATCAGCATCGCCGCCGTCTGTGCACCGTCGCCGCCGGCGCCCGCCAGCTTGAGACCGATGTCCTCCGGATCGAGGTGCGACGGGAATGCGGTCGCGAACCGGTCGGGGCGGTCGGTCGTCGTGCCCAGTGCGTCCAATGTTCGTTCGGGATCGAAGGTGGGCGTCGGGATGGGCGGGAAGCGCAGGCCCTCGGTGACGTCCTTCTTCACCCCCAACGGAAAGACAGGCTCCATGCTGTCCCGCACCCAGGCCTCGGCGGCATCGGGTTCGAGGTTGAGGTGGATCGGGCATTCGGAGAGGACCTCGATCAGCGCGAATCCGGTACCGTCGACTTGGAGCTCGAGGGCCTTCTTGATGGCGCGCTTGGCGTGCGTCCGGTGGCGGTTGTCGTAGAGCGCGACCCGCTCGACGAAGACCGGGCCGTCGAGCCCGGCAATCAGCTCCGCCACCTTCAGCGGTTGACCGGCAAACAGGGAGCGACCGCCGGGTGAGGTCGTGGTGGGCTGACCGAGGAGCGTTGTCGGTGCCATCTGGCCGCCCGTCATCCCGTAGATGGCGTTGTTGACGAAGATCACCGTCATCGGCATGCCCAACTGGGCAGCGCTGATGATCTCGGCCAGTCCGATCGACGCGAGGTCGCCATCGCCCTGGTAGCACACGACGATCGAGTCTGGGTTCGCGGTCTTGTGGCCGATGGCGACGGCCGGCGCCCGGCCGTGAGCGGCCTGCGTGTTGCCGACGTCGAAGTAGTAGTAGGCGAACACAGCGCACCCGACGGGTGACACGAGAACCGTGCGGTCCTGGACGCCGAGCTCGTCGATCGCCTCAGCCAGGTACTTCTGAGCGAGCCCGTGGCCGCAGCCGGGGCAGTAGGTGGTCGTGTGCGCCTTGATCCCTTCAGCGTGGTCGTGGCGCTCGAACTGGCGATAGAAGACGGACGACGGCATCAGTGCACTCCCTGCAGGTTCAACACGTGTTCGACGATCTCGGCTTGGGAGGGAAGGATCCCGCCCTGGCGTTGCACGTGGCTGATCGGGGGAGCGCTCACCTCGGCGTGGCTGAGGGCCAAGCGCACCTCGTCCTCCAGCTGCCCGCTGCTGGCCTCGACCACGACGATGCGGCGTGCACGATCGATCACCGGAAGGAGGGCAGCGATCGGGAACGGCCACAACGTGATCGGGCGGAACAGGCCCGCCCGCACACCCTTGTCGCGCAACTCCTTGACCGCCCCCTTGGCCAGTTGGGCCGGCGTGTTGCAGGCCACGAGGACGACGTCGGCGTCGTCGCAATGGTGGAGGTCGGCCCGCTGCTCCTCGGCCGCCATCCGCGCGTACTTTTGGTCGAGGGCTTGATTGTGACGCTCGAGTCCGGCCTCCGACAGGTCGATCGAGCAGATCAGGTTGCCCCGGTGCGAATGGTCGCCGAAGACGGCCCACTCCGGGATGCCCGGCACGACCATGTGATCGGGGAGGCGCACCTTCCCGGTCATCTGGCCGAGATAGCCGTCACCGAGGATCACCACCGGGTTCCGATACTTGAACGCCAGCTCGAACGACAGCATCGCGCTGTCGAGCATCTCCTGCGGGGTGGCAGGGACCAGGACGATCGCGTGCGTGTTGCCGTGACCGAGGCCGCGGCAGGCCAGCTTGATGTCCGCCTGCTCGGGTCCGATGTTCCCCAACCCAGGCCCGCCTCGCATGAGGTTCACGAAGACGGCAGGCACCTCCGCTCCGATCAAGTAGGAGATCCCCTCCAGCATGAGGCTGAAACCCGGCGAGCTGGTGAAGGTGATGCACCGCTTCCCGGCCCCTCCGGCGCCGTACATCATGTTGACGGTCGCGACCTCACTGACCGCTTGGACGAACACCCCGTCGAGCGCCGGTTGGACCCTCGCCATCATCTCGGCGCCTTCGGTGGACGGCGTGATCGGGTAGCCGAAGACGTGCCGGCAGCCAGCCAGGACAGCGCCCACCGCCGCAGCGTACGTGCCCTTCACGATGAGGGGGGCGCGTTCTGGCAGCGCAACGGTGACGTCGGGCTCTGGCTCGGGTGTGGGTGCGTCGTACGGCCGCGGACCACCCAGCTGGGCGGGATCGAGCAACTCGAACGCCGCCTCCTCGCCCTCCGGACCCAGACCGAACGGTTCTGGACACGCGTCGATGCACAGCCCGCAGCGGTTGCACCGCGTCAGGTCGAGGACGACCGGGACGAGGCCCGTGAGGGGATGTATTTCGGTGCCGGGCGAGATGCAGTCCTTGATGCACGAGGCGATGCAGCGCCCGCAGCCCTTGCAGTACTCCGGCACGAGAAGAGGAAGAGGCCTTTGAACGATGTTGGTCACAGCATCACCTCCAGAGCGGCGGGGATCGGTGACGTCGGTCCTGAGCTGCCGCGATGTGGTTTCGTAACCCGATCTTCGGCGGGGGTGCCGCCGCCTGCCTAGGGCCTCCGGGCCCCGTCGCTCGTGCCTTAGGTCTCTTGCGCCGGGAAGGACGAGACTGGCGGTATGGAGGAAACGCTGATCGACGTTCGCCCAGCGCTCGACGGCTTCAGCTCCCCGCAAGCGATCGCAGTCGTCGGGGCCAGTGGCAACTCCGCGACCATCGCCGGACTCCTGTTCGCCAATCTGGTCGACAGCGGTTTCGGCGGGGTCGTGCTGCCCGTCAACCCGCGCCATGCGGAGGTGCGCGGCATCACGGCGTTTCCAGATCTCGCCTCGTGCCCGATCACGCCCGATCTCGCCGTCGTCTGCGTGCCGGCCGATGCGGTGGCCGAAGTGGTGGCCCAAGCCGGCGATCTCGGCATCGGGGCGGTGTGCGTGATATCGGCCGGGTTCGCAGAAGTCGGCCCGGAGGGCGCAGCGCGTCAGGCCCGCCTCGTGGCGACTGCGAGCGAACGAGGGGTGCGGTTGGTGGGACCCAACTGCACGGGCGTCCTCGGCGGCGTCGGCGACGGGCGGTTCAACGCCACCTTCAGTCGAACACTGCCTGCTGCGGGCGGCGCATTCCTGCTGAGTCAGTCGGGTGCGGTCGGGCTGGCCGTCCTCGAGGCTGCGGACGCACGAGGCCTCGGCATCGGAGCCTTCGTGTCGATCGGAAACGCCGTCGACGTGTCGACCAACGACCTCCTGCGGTACTGGGAAGACGAGTCGGCGGCGGACGTGATCTTGCTGTACCTCGAGTCGATCCCGGACCCGGCGTCGTTCGTTCGGATCGCCCGCCGCATCGGCCGGCGCGTGCCGATCGTCGCCGTCAAGGCGGGACGCACGGTGGCCGGCCGCCGAGGAGCGGCGTCGCACACGGCAGCCCTGTCGGGTGGCGATGTGGGGGTGGACGCCTTGCTGCACCAAGCGGGCGTCGTCCGGGCAGGGTCTATCGAGGAGATGCTCGACGTGGCGACGGTGTTGAGCTTCACACAACGGTGCAGGGGACGCCGGGTAGCGATCGTCACCAACGGCGGTGGACCGGGGATCCTCGCGGCAGATGCCTGCGAAGCCAACGGCCTCGAGGTCCCCGAGCTGGAAGCGCCGACCGCGGCGCGGCTGCGATCATTGCTCCCGCCAGAGGCCAGCGTATCCAACCCCGTCGACATGATCGCCAGTGCCACCGCCTCGCTGTACGGGCAGGTCACGTGCATCCTCGGCGCCGGGCCAGACGTGGATGCCGTCATGGTGCTGTTCAACACGCCGCTGCTCACCCGGTCGGCGGACGTCGCCGAGGAACTGATCGCCGCTCGCGCCGCGCTGGCGGACGACATCGCCCTCGTCGGTGTGTTCATGAACCGCGAGGGACCTCCTGCAACGCTGCATGCGGCCGGGATTCCTTCCTTCACGGCCCCGGAGAACGCGGCCCGCGCCCTCGCGCACGCCATCGCTTGGGACGACCGCCGGCGTCGACCGGAAGGGCAGATCCCGCGACCGGCCTTCGATGTCCAGCGGGCTCGCAAAATCGTGAACGCGGATCCCAGCACCGCGGACGACTGGCTGGACACGGTCACGGTCTATGCGCTCCTCGAGGCCTGCGGTATCCCCGCGGTTCACACCCGAGTGGTGTCGACGCCGGAAGAAGCAGAGCAGGCGCAGGTCGCCTTGGGCGGCACCGTCGTCGTCAAAGCTGCAGCGGCCATCCACAAGAGCGACGTCGGCGGCGTGCGTACTGGCGTCGCCACGGGAGCCGAGGCCGCTGCGGCCGTACTGACGATCCGCGCCGCCCTTGCCGAGGCGGGTCAGCCCGACGCCGCCCGCAGACTCCTGGTGCAACAGCAGGTCGACTCGGGTCTCGAGATGATCGTCGGCGTCAACCGGGACCCCCTCGTCGGCCCGCTCGTCGTCGTCGGCCGGGGAGGCGCCGCTGTCGAGGTGCTCGACGATGTCGCTGTCCGCGTCGCCCCGTTGACAGATCACGACGTCGACGAGATGCTGGAGTCGCTGCGTTCCCATCCCCTGCTCACCGGCTATCGGGGCGCCGCGGCGCTCGACGTCGCCGCCCTCCGCGACGTCCTTCACCGCATCTCGACCCTGGTCGTGGAGGTCACCGAGATCGCCGAGATCGACCTCAATCCCATCTTCGTCCTCGAACACGGCGTCGCCGTGGCCGACGCACGCATCCGACGCGGGGCGCACGGCACTCGCTGACAGGTGAGGGCACCACGCTGCACCGGCGCGAGCGCACGGTGCCATGGTCTTCCTCGACGGGTCCGATGCTCGACGAAATGCTTTCGCGTCGGTCCGTTCGCTGGCATCAACGTGCAGGACCAACTGCTCTGGCTCGTTGCCCGAGCCCTAGCTACAATTTGATTCCCAACTGCGGTGGCTCGACCACCGAGCAGGCCTCTGAACCTCGGGCACGTCGTTATCGAGAGGAGGCAGGCGCCATGAGCACCCGCATTTCACGTCTATCCGCCCTGTTCGTCGTGTCGACCGTCGGGGTGGTCTTCTCCGTCGCGTCCCCGGCTCGGGCAGAAGGTCCCGTCGGGCTCGGCACGGCCACCAGTTTTGCCGTGCTCGCCGGGCAGACCATCACCAACACGGGGTCCTCGGTGATCAGCGGTGATGTCGGCCTCAGCCCGGGAAGCGCGGCGGTCGGCTTCCCGCCAGGCGTCATAAACAACGGCTCGTTGCACATCACCGACGCCGTGGCCGCCCAGGCGCAATCCGACCTCACGGCGGCGTACCTCGACGCTGCCGGACGCACCCCAGTCACTCCGGTCGGACCGGACCTCAGTGGGCTCACCTTGACCACTGGCGTCTACAGCGCCGGGGCGATGTCGCTCACCGGAACCGTCATACTCGACGCCCAGGGCGACCCGAATGCTTCGTGGGTGTTCCAAGCTGCGAGCACGTTGATCACCGGCTCGACCAGTGTCGTGTCGCTCACCAACGGGGCGAGCGCGTGCAACGTCTTCTGGCAGGTCACCAGCTCGGCAACACTCGGGACCAGCTCGACCTTCGTGGGCACCATCATGGCGCTGACCTCGATCGCGGCTACGACCTCGGCACAAGTGACTGGTCGCCTGCTGGCCCGCAACGGCGCGGTCACATTGGATGCCAACGTGATCAACGCACCGACCGGGTGCGCTGTCTTTGCCCCGCCGGCAACCACGACCACGACCGTCGCTCCGGCAGCGACAACCACCATCGCCACGACGGTGCCGACGCCCACCACGACTCCGTTCCTGCCGCGAACCGGTACGGCCTCGAAGGCGACGGGCCTCACCGCTCTTGTCGTGCTGGCGATCGGCGGGGCAACGATCCTGTGGGTGCGCCGAGATCCTCGGCATCCGACTTCGTGACCGACATGCCGTCGTCGCTGCTCCGGGTCGACGAGGCGCCGTTCCACGGGGGGTCCTGGTTCTGCGACCAGGTCGTTTCGATCTCGACGTGTCGCGCCAGCCATTCGTCGACGCTTCGTGACCCGAACTGAGCGCACGGAACGCGCGCTGGTGCGGCTGCCACCAGGCATCGAGCCACACCGCCGAACTGTCGCCATCGGTCGACGCGACGAGAGCAGTGATGGCGTCTCGGTCGGGCGAGCGCGCCGCGTCGATGACGTACTGCTGACCTGTGGGCGCCGAAAAGCGCTGGGGGCCAGTGGCCGTCTTGCTTGACCAAGCCTTGACGGTACGCCCGACCCGACGCGCATCGAGCAGCGAAAGCCCAGAGAGAAGGGCGAATTGGTTCGAATAGGTCGAATGACTCATAGTGAGATCGGCGCGCGCTGAGTAGTATGTTCCTCAACCACCTCGACAAAGGGATGGCTGGTTTGAACCAAAGGCGAGTCGCGTAGCGACTGTGCGTAGCCGGGCACAATGCCAGGACTACGACGACAACGGTGGCGTCCCCCACCACGAGCCACACGGTCAACCCCATAGGAAGGCGGACACATGAAAAAGTCCCTGACCACCATCGCCGTCATCGTCGGCGTCCTCGCGTTCGCCACCCCGGCGCTCGCCCACACCCCGAACGTCACCCCGTCCTGCAGCGGGCTCGCCATCTCCCTGGTCAGCTACGAAGGCACGAACACGAACAACCGGGTGACAACCACGATCGACAGCGTCGTCACCGTCGCCGACTTCGGCGCGTCGTACAGTCACACGTTCATCTGGTCGCAAACCGTGCCGCACACCTGGTCGGTGGTTATCGACGCGAACCGTTCGACCGGCGACCCAACGGCGTACGACAGATCATTCTCGGGGACATGGCAGGCATGCCAGGCCCCCCCGACCACCACGACCACCACGACCACCATTGCACCAACCACGACCACCGTCGAGGCAACGACCACGACAACCGTTGAGGCAGCGACCACGACCACCGTCGAGGCAGCGACCACAACGACGACCCTGCTCGCTTCTGAGGCGCCCGTGCTGGCGCCGACGACAACGACAACGACCCTGGCTGGATCGGCGGCTGAACAACAGAGTGCCGCAGTTGTGCAGCTGCCCGCTACCGGGTATGCGTCGGGCCAGATAACGATCCTCGCTGTGGCGGTGTTCGGCCTCGGCCTGACCCTCCTGGGCCTTCGTCGGCGGTCGCGTCCAGTCAGCGAGTGACTGGCCCGGCAGGCGCCGTAGAGAGCCGGGTCGACCGCGACGTTCAACCGCGACCCGAAGTAACCAGCACGATGGCGCCGGCAGTCTTCGGTCGTTGCCGCTCAGGCAAGCCCGGCGGCGACGGCGATTCGGGTGGCTTCGGTGCGGTTGCGAACTCCGAGCTTGACGAAGATGTTGCTCAGGTGCCGATTCGCCGTGCGTTCGCTGATGAAGAGCCGCTCGGCCAGTTCACGATTGGTGAGGGACTCCTCGGCATCGAACCCACCGGCCCCCGCTGGTGACACCGCTGGCCGCGAGTGGCATGATCGTCCATCGGGTCTGTTTCACCCACGTAGTGTGATGCGCAACCGCACAATCGGAGGGTGAAATTGAAGTTGGACACTCAGAAAATTGGACGAATCTTCGGCTGGTTCTTCATCGGCACTTTCGTCACGAGCATCCCTGCTCGGCTCCTGTTCGTCCACGGAGCCGGTGCGACCTGGACGGACATGCGTTTCGTCCCCGGGGCCGGTTCGAACTCCAGCCTGCACCTCGGTGCGGTCCTCGAGTTCGGAGTGATAGCCACCAACATCGCCACCGCCGTCGTCATCTACCCACTCGTCAGGCGACAGAGCGCGACCATCGGGCTCGGCTACGTCACCGCGCGCATCATGGAATCGGTCTTCATCGCGATCGGTCTGATGAGCATCCTCTCGGTCGTCAACATCAACAATGCTCTGACCGCCAGTGGTGCCGACGCCACGGCACTCGCAGTACAAGGCAACTCGCTGGTGTCGGCCTACGAATGGGCCTTCCTGTTCGGTCCTGGACTCGTCGTTGGCTTCGGCAACGGACTGATGCTCGGCTACCTCATGTACCGCTCGGGCCTCGTGCCACGTCGCATGGCGATGTTGGGACTGATCGGTGGCCCAATGCTCATCCTGTCCTTCGTGCTGATCCTGTTCGGTGCCTACAAGAATGGTTCGGGTCCTTCGAGCCTGCTTGCGCTGCCGGAGATCGCTTGGGAGGCGTCGCTCGGCATCTATGCGGCGTGGAAGGGCTTCAAGCCGAGCCCGATCGCCGAACCCGACATGGCGATCACGTAACCGAGCCAGTCGGCACCGTGGCTGGCTCGGAGCCAGTCAGACGATTGGAGAACCACGCGATCGGAACACGCGTCGTGCTCACTCCAGCTCGATGAGGCCGTTTTGTGACGAGGTCGAATTGGTGACACGGAGCGAGTTGACGAGGTGGCGGAGGCCGTACTCGAACTGTTCGGACGACGCGGTGGTCGTCAGTGTTCGGCGCAGAGCGTGGAGTTGTGGGTAGACCTCCGAGTCCAGGCTGTCGATGACGTTCCACGCTTGGATGTACGCGGCACGCGGACATGGCGGTAGAGCGACATCGTTCCGACCCCGAGCCGTTCGGCGACCTTCGGCATGGTCACCGCGTTGACAGCAGGCCTGCTCGGGAAACGACATCTCCTACTGGCCGCCCGCAGTTCCTTCATCGACTGATCACGCGAACTGTGGATCCGATCCACGACCGGACGGCCGAGGACGGAGCCATTAACTGCTCGCGGCACTTCAGCGGGTATCTCTGGCGCCGCTGTTCGGTCCGATCGGATCGGCGCACTGCGGTGGCCAGGCGGTGCTGAGCGGCGAGTTCGATCCGCCGGCGGTTGATCTGGTAGGCGATCGTCAGCTGAGTCTTGGGGTCGATGAACATGATGCTCTCTCTTTCGTGTTTGTAGGGGTGTGATGAACTCGTTGGGAGGCGCCGTCACGGAACCTCGATGTCGGAGCAGCGAATCGTCAGTGTCCGGTCCGCTACGTAGTTCGGGAGCAAGGCGGTTGCGTCGCGGTCGCTGGCAGCGGTGACCGACCACCAGATCTCGTGACCACCGAACGCGCACGTCGACGGTGCAGACGTGCGACGCAGTTCGCTGCAAAACCCGTTCCAGGCGGCGAAGCTCGCGGCGCAATCGCTCGGTGCGTGCCGGTGGTAGAGCATGTAGTGATTCATGGTCGAATCGTGCTCGCAGACCCGGCGCGGTGACATCGGGGACGCACCCTGACTTCGCCGCCCTGAGTCTCTCGGCAGCTGTTCGGTGACACCCGGAGAACGACTCGAGGTACGGCCCGAACTGCCCGTCGGCCCGCTCGAACTGTGGCCCCGGCCGGGCCGGGCTGCCGGATGACGCACCTTCGGACATCGCGAACATCCTGGTCAATCGTGGATTTGGGCTGATCAGGGTGACGATCAGGGTTCGACCCCGATGTCGATCGACCGTGAATGGCCCACGATCAGCTCCGTGACGAACACCGCCCCTCGGCATCTCGCCACGCTCATCGTCAGTCCAACAAGGAGCCGAACATCATGACCATTTCAAACACAGTCAACGAGTCGAGCCATTCGGCCGACTGGCAGAGCCGGCCGCCCGTCCGGGTCGACACGTCAGCGGCGTCGGTCGTCGGCGCCGTCAAGACCTACGGGCGCGGCGACCAGGAGATCCATGCCCTCGACAACGTTTCCGTCGAGTTTCAGATGGGCCGGTTCACCGCCATCATGGGCCCATCCGGATCGGGCAAGTCGACGCTGCTGCAATGTGTCGCAGGTCTCGACACGCTCACGTCCGGATCCGTCCGGATCGGCGACGTCGACGTCGGCAGCCTCAACGACCGCAAGCTGACTGAACTGCGTCGCGACCGCATCGGGTTCATCTTCCAGGCGTTCAACCTCGTTCCGACCCTGACGGCTGCAGAGAACATCGCCCTGCCCGCGAGGCTCGCCGGCCGTCAGGTCGACGCCGACTGGTTCGACAACGTGGTCGGAACTGTCGGTCTCGCAAGCCGGTTGAAGCACCGTCCGTCGGAGCTCTCGGGTGGCCAGCAGCAACGGGTTGCGGTCGCTCGGGCCCTGGTCGCTCGGCCGCAGATCATCTTCGCCGACGAGCCGACCGGCAACCTCGACTCCCACAGTGGTAGCGAGGTGCTGACGTTCATGCAGAACGCCGTGCGCGAGTTCGGCCAGACAATCGTGATGGTGACCCACGACCCCGTGGCCGCCTCGTACGCGGACCGCGCCGTCTTCCTCGCCGATGGGCGGATCGTCGCCGACATCGACGCCCCGACCCCGGACTCCGTCCTCAACCAGATGCGATACATCGGAGGCTGATCATGTTCACGCTCACCATCAAGGAGCTATTCGCACGCAAGATGCGACTGCTCAGCACCGTGTTCGCGGTGCTCCTCGGTGTCACCCTCATGGCCGGCACCCTCGTTTTCACCGACACGCTCACCGCCAGCGCCAACAACGTTCTCGAAGACGCTCGCGCCGGCATCGACGCAATGGTGCGAGCCAAGTCCGATGTCGACGTTGCCTATGGGCAGACCGGCACCCGGATGGATGCCGATGTCATCGGCACCGTCCGTGGCGTCGATGGAGTCAAGGACGCTGCGCTCCAGGTCACCGGATACGCGCAGCTCGTGGATGCCAACGGTGCCGTCGTCGGCGATCAAGAACAGGCGCCGGCGTTTGGGTTCAACTGGATCGACGTCGCGGCACTCAACCCGTTCGTCATCGATGTTGGACGCGCCCCGGCGAGCGAGGGTGAGATCGTCATCGATCGCGGATCGGCCGACGAGGGCCACTTCCACGTGGGCGACACCGCAACGGTGTTGACACGGGAGGCACCCGTCGAGCTCACGATCGTGGGGATCGCCAAGTTCGGCACTGCCGACTCGCCCGGCGGTGCGACCGCGGTGCTTTTCACCGACGCCGACGCCCAGCGTTACCTCTCGTCGGCCGGCCAGGTCGACGGCGTCGCCGTCGAAGCAGTCGATGGCATCTCGCAGGAGGAGATGGTCACCCGCTTGTCCGCTGCCGTCCCCGATCTCGAGGTCGTCACAGGTGCCACCTTGGTGTCAGAGGACCAGTCCGCGTTCAGTGCGTCGTTTGGACCCTTCAAGATCTTCTTGTTGGTGTTCGCGTTCGTCGCGGTGTTCGTGGGGGCGTTCATGATCAACAACACCTTCTCGATCACCGTCGCCCAACGCACCAAACAGCTGGCGATGCTGCGGGCCCTCGGCGCGAGCCGCCGCCAGGTATTGCGCTCGGTGATGACCGAGGCTGTGGCGATCGGTGTTGCCGGGTCCGCCGCTGGGCTCGCGGCCGGCATCGGGGTTGCCGCCGGTCTGAAGGCGATGTTCGTCGCGATCGGTGTCAAGCTGCCCGAGGGTCCAATGGTCATCTCCCCCGGATCGATGCTCATCTCGGCTGCGGTCGGGATCTCGGTGACGGTCGTCTCGGCATGGTTGCCGGCCCGCCGTGCCGGCAGGGTTCCACCGGTCGCCGCGCTGCGCGACCTGTCGGTCGATCGGACCGGTTCGTCGAGGCGTCGCCCGATCATCGGTGCGAGCGTGACCGCCGTCGGTATCGCCTTGTTGCTCGCCGGTCTCGGTGGCGCCGGAATCCAACTCGTCGGACTCGGAGCGCTTGTGGCATTTCTCGGCGTCGCCGTTCTCGGACCGGTACTCGCCCGCCCCGTGATCGGCGCCTTCGGCGTCGTTGTCGGGCGGCGCGGCGTCAGCGGCGAGATGGCAATCCACAACGCCCGCCGCAACCCGAAGCGCACCGCCCGAACTGCGTCGTCGCTGATGATCGGTGTCGCACTGGTGGCCTTCATCGCCGTCGTCGTCGCCTCGGTGAAGAACTCGTTCGGAGGGAACCTGAAAGAGACGTTCACCGGCAGCCACATCGTCGACTCCGGCGCGTCCGACGGGCGCGGCGGGTTCAGCCACGAGCTC
The DNA here is from genome assembly GCA_963720775.1 of Ilumatobacteraceae bacterium. Classification (GTDB taxonomy): domain Bacteria; phylum Actinomycetota; class Acidimicrobiia; order Acidimicrobiales; family Ilumatobacteraceae; genus JAENVT01. The sequence continues at coordinate 115,899 of CAVRGR010000007.1, forward strand.
GCATCCGGCATGAACGCCGATCCGAAGGTCGATGTCGTCAGCGAGAGCCGAGTCAGTACCGCCATCGTTGACGGTTCAGAAAGAATGCTGTCCGGCTTCACCGCTTCGACGATCGGTCAGATCTTCGACCTCGGCACCGTCGAGGGCGATCTGTCCAACCTCGGCCCGAACGGCCTCGCCGTCGACGCCGACACCGCCGCCAAGCGTGGCTGGACGATCGGAACCGAAGTGCCGGTCACGTTCGCCAGCGGTCAGCAGACCTTCGTCGTGCGAGCGACATTCGACAATGCCGCCGAATGGCTGGGCAAGGAGTTCGTCGACATCAGTGCCTTCGACACCTTTCAGCCGGACCAACTCGACTACCGGGTTTACGCGATCGGTGACGACGCCACGATCCGTGACCTGGCCGGCGGCTACCCGAGCACAGAAGTGCTCGACGCCGACCAGTACCTCGCCCGAGTGACCGGTGAGCTCGACATGATGGTCGGCGTCATCTACGCCCTGCTCGCCCTGGCAGTGATCATCGCACTGCTCGGGATCGCCAACACCCTGGCGCTGTCGATCTTCGAACGCACCCGTGAACTCGGACTGCTCCGAGCGGTCGGAATGATCCGATCCCAGCTGCGCACGACCATCAGGTGGGAAGCGATCATGATCGCCCTGTTCGGAACGACGCTGGGCCTTGCAGTCGGTTCGTTCTTCGGATGGGCCAGCGTGCGAGCCCTCCGCTCTCAGGGATTCGAGCACTTCACCTATCCGCTCGGCAACATCGCGGTGATCACCATCATCGCCTGCGTCGCCGGTGCAATCGCGGCGATCGCGCCAGCTCGCCGAGCCACCCGGCTCGACGTGCTCAACGCCCTGTCGACCGTGTAGCCCAACAACGATCACTACCCGAACCGACGTGCCGTCGAGCCGCCCCCCGGCCCGGCGGCACGTCGCGCGCACCGAGGCCTGTGAGTGGCTCCTCCTCTCACACCGTCACGTTCGATGGGAACGCTGAACCTTCGCGGAGACGGGCGATGTCGAGTCGAGACGAGACGCCCAGCTTGTTGAAGATGTTGCGAATGTGGGTTTCGACCGTCTTGATTCCGAGGAACAACTCCGCGGCGATCTCACGGTTCGTGTAGCGATTCGTGATGAGTTCGGCCACTTCGAGTTCGCGACCCGACAGCGATAGGAGGCCGCTACTCGATCCGTCGCCGGGTCGGTGTCTCGTTGTTGTCTTCTGTCCGAGTCGCCTGAGTTGCCGTTCGACCTGGCTCTTGTACCGGGTTGCGCCGAGAGCGTCGAATTCGGTGGTGGCGACCGTGAGCAGCGCGACCGCCTCGTCTTTACGATCGTCGTCGGCTGCCATTCGACCCGCGAGTTCGTGGGCGCCGGCGATGAAGATCGGCGAGCCGAGTTCGGTCGCCGCGCTCAGAGCGGATTGGGCGAGCGCCAAAGCTCGTCCGGATTCACCGTTGGCAGATGCGACCGCGGCCTGCGCCCGGCACGCCATCAGCCGCGGGAGGATCATGTCAAGTGCATCCGCTTCCGCGAGCGCCTGATCGGCCGCCGCAACAGCCTCGTCGCGTCGATCGAGTTCGAGGCAACAGCGAGTAAGTGCCTCGAGGAACATCGATCGCCAGCTCCCGGCGAGTGCGGAGAGGTCGTGTCCGCCACCGCTCGCCACCAGCGCAGAGTAGGCGCCCTCGAAATCGCCAGACTCGAGCAAGGCAAGCGCGTACATCGCGCCGGCGTACACCGAGACCAATCCCCGTTCGAATGTCTCAGCAAGTTCGACGCTCTCCTGGCCGCATGTCAGCGCGATGTCGAGATCGCCGGCCATCAGCGCTGACAAGGATCGATCGAAGAGACTCAGAGAGATCGCCTGCGTGTTGCCGACCAGTCGCGCTGCGTCAATCGCTTCGTCGAGCAGTGTCGCCGAGCGTTCCGGTTCTCCGACGACCCACAGCGAGCTTCCGAGAATGGGAACGAGAGCGGGTATGAGTTGGGTCTGTTCTGTCGCCCTCGCGAGTTCGAGGCAGCGCTCGCCATGTGCGCACGATTCGGCGAACAGGTCGAGATACAACTCAGCGCTCGCCAGGTGGTTCAACGCGTTCAGCCGAAACCTGAGTTGGCCGTCGTCCATCTGGTCGACGAGTGCGATGCAGCTCTCGTGGAGTTCGCGCGCGACAGCGATGTGGCCCGCCCACGCGGCTCCGAGCGTTTGCGCGGCGAGTGACTCGGCGCGAAGGTTGTCATCGCCCAGCTCGGTCGACGCCCGTACGGCCCGCTCAGCCCAATCGCAAACCCCGTCGAAGTCTCCGCTGAAGAAGCACGACGACGACAACGCGAGGAGGAGTGCGACGCCACCCGACGATGTCGGGTCGGTCAGTCCGCCGTACGCGGCGAGCAGTCGGTTGCGTGACTGATGGTGCTCGCCGAGCAGCTGGTCGAGACCGGCGCATCCGACGACCAGTTGTGCCCAGGTCTCAGAGCCAAACGCGTCGGTGAGATCGATGCACAGTTCGAGCGCAGCGCGGGCTTCGTCGAACCGACCGATCGCGGCAAGCGAACCGGCCATCGGGATCAACGTACCCACTCGATCTCCGGTCGGTGCGTCGGCAGGCAGCAGTCGAAGGACGGCGGCAAACCATCTGGCGGCAGTCGCGGGTGCTCGATGCAGTGCTTGGTTTCCCGCAGCGGTCAATATCGTGATCGCCTCGTCGTCACCGATCCGCGCCGATTGTTCGACATGCGGGGCGATGGTCGCCGCATCGCGTCCCATCGCCGTCAGCGCCCGAGCCGCGGCCTGATGGTAACGCAACCGCGATCCGAGTGGAGTTGCCTCGTAGACGGCCGCTCGAACGAGCGGATGCCTGAACTGGAATCGGCGCGGCACGCCAGTGGCTCGGACGAGGTCGCGGGTGATCAATTCGTCGAGATGCGCAAGCGCTAGCTGTTCGTCGATTCGCGCGGTCGAAGATGCGAGTTCGATCTCGAATGGATCGCCGACCACCCCAGCGCCTTCGGCCAAAGCGCGTGCAGGGACCGACAGCCACTCGAGTTCAGCGGTGATCGCCCGCACCACGGCCGCGGGCACACCGCCGTCGAGCTTTCGACCTGGCCCGTCTTCGTCGGTCGGTGAACGCGCCAACTGGATCGCATAGAACGGATTACCGCCACTTTGATGATGCAGGCGATCGATATCGATCTGAGTTGGAGTCGCGAGGAGGTTCGCAAGGTCCACCGGGAGGAGCGGACCGAGTTCGATCGTCTGCACAGCGGACATCTGCTGGACGGCCCTGAGCCATTGCAGGGTGGCCGTGTCACCCTGTCCGGTTCGTAAGGTGACGACGATCAGAGCAGGAGCCTGCGGCGGGCGTCGTATCAACGACGCGACGAGTTCCAGCGACGCCCCGTCGGCCCACTGAAGGTCATCGAGGACGATCACGACCGGGCGACCGGTGGCGAGACGTTCGATCAGGTCTCGAACGGCGTGGTGAACGACGAATCGCTCGGTGGTCGACCCGGGTCGGTCGACCGCATAGTCGATCGAATGCATCGACGGGAACACGGCGGCGAGCGCACCGAGGCGGTCCATCGCGAGGCGTTCCAGCAACCGTTCGTCGAGCGTGGCGAGATAGGAGTCGAGCGCGTCGACGAACAGCCCGAAGGGGTAGTCCCGTTCGAACTCAGATGCACGGCCGGCGACGGTGAGGCAATCGCGTTCTGATGCGACATCGGCGAACTCGCGCAACAGGCGTGTCTTTCCGATTCCAGCTTCTCCCGTCACTGCATAGAAATTGCAGGCTCCACCCTGGATACCGTCCAGCGCAGCGACGAGTTGAGCAAGCTCGCTGTCGCGTCCCACGAAAGCGTCATCAGTTTGGCCCATATGGTCGTCCTCGTGTCGCCGCAAATGGTACTCACCCTCGACGTGTCCTGCGAGAACCCGGAGCTCCTCGACGGGCTGGCGACTCGGTCAGAGCAAGGCTCGGTCGAACCGCTCAATTGTGCGCGCGACCTCGACCCGGGAGGAGACATCGAGCTTGTTGAAGATGTTGCGAACGTGCGATTCGACGGTCTTGAGACTCAAGAACAGCTCGTCCGCGATCTCGCGGTTGGTGTGCCGATCGCGGATGAGCTCGGCCACTTCGAGCTCGCGACCTGTGAGCGCCTCGACACCGATACCACTGCGGTCGCCCGGCGGACTCCGACGATGGATCGTCTCACCGATCTGTCGCAGCTCGGCTTCGATTTGATCGCGGTAGCGCGTTGCTCCAAGCGCGTCGTATCCGTCGGCAGCAAGCTGGAACTCGACGGCAGCCGCCCGCGAATCCCCGCTCGAGGCAAGCCCGCGAGCGATCAGACCGTGACATGTGGCGACGTGGATCGGCGAGCTCATCGATTCGGCGTGACTCAGCGCCGCCCGGCCCAGCTCGATCGAACCGCATGGGTCACCGTCGGCAAGCGAGACGAGCGCGGCCGCACGGTCGGCGGCCATGATCGCAATGTCCAACGGTGTGGTCGCGGCATGGTTGCGCGCTCGGGCCGCGGCGTCGCGGGCCGAGCCCAGGTCGTCGAGCGTCAGATGGCAACGGGTGAGCAGCTCGAAGTAGATGCCCCGCCATCCGCCGGCGATGGACGACACATCGGGCCCACCGGCACGCTCGTCGATCAGGCGCACGGCCTCGTCTGTTCGGCCGACCTCGTGCAACACCTGCGCCCGGCATGCCGCCGAGAACGCGGGGATGAGCCCCGCGCCCATCGGCGCCGCGAGCAGCCAACCCTCGTTGCTGAATCGCATCGCCCCGTCGACGTCGCCGCCCATCAGGGCACCCAGCGCCCGATTGAACAGGTGCCAGGCCAACGACGATTCGCTGTTGGTCAGGCGACTGGATTCGATGGCATCGTCGAGGATCTGCCCGGAAAGCTCCATGTGCCCCAGCATCCAGGCGCTCGTTCCCGCGATCGGCCCGAAGACCGGCATCAGTTGCGACTGGGCAGAGCGACGGGCGATCTCGATGCCTCGTTGGGCGTGGACAAGCGCATCGCCGTAGAGATCGAGGTACAGCTCGGCCCCGGACAGGCTGCCGAGCACGTCGAGCTGCTTCGCGACCACATCATCGGAGAGCCGATCGACCAGCGTCCGAACTCGACCATGGAGATCGAAGGCCAACTCGATCTGCCCCGAGAATGCTGCGCCAGCCGTTCGGGCAGTGTTCGCCAACGCCATCAGCGTCTCGTCGCCGAGCTCCGACGCAATCCGTTCGGCTTCGCCAGCCCACGTCAGCATCGCGTCGTGGTCGGCGAGGTACATCGAGTTCGTCGACTGGGCGACGCACAGCCGTACGGCGACGTCGGAGACCCGATCCTGCAGGACGTCGTACGCGCGGCGCAGGCTCGCGGCGGCCACGTCGGGCCGGCCGAGCAACCGTTCGCCTTCGGCGCAGGCGATCGTCACCGTGGTTCTCGCCCGGTCGTGACCCGCTGGGACGATCGAAAGGCTGTGATGCAAGGCATCGAGACCGCTCTGGAGGTCGCCGACCGCGGCGTGCGCCATCGCCAGTTGCCCGAGCAAGTTGATCCGCCGTTGCGGGCGCTCGGTTGCCGGCAACAGCGACAACGCAGTTGAGATCCACCGTGCCGCGCTCGCCGGCGCCTGCGCCGCCACCGACTTGGCTGCCCGCTCCAGCACGTCGATCGCCTCCAAGTCACCGTGGCGCGCCGAATGCTCCAGATGGCGCGCCAACTCGACCGGTGTCGCCTCCCGCCCGACGAGATGGGCCGCGATTCGACGGTGACGCGCGATGCGACTGCCCGGAAGCGTCGACTGGTAGACGGCGCTGCGCACCAACGGGTGCCGGAACTGGAACCGCCGGGGCACCTCGGAGCTCCGCACGACGCCATGCAGGCCGAGATGGTCGAGACCCTCGAACACTTCGTCCTCCGACAGCTCGCTTGCCGCGATCGTCAGATCGAGATCGAACGGATCGCCGACCACCGCCGCGGCCGATGCGACCTCGCGGGCAACGGAAGGCAGCGAACCGAGTTCCAGCTCGATGGCACTCAGAACGGCGAACGGCACATCTGTTGTGCCCATCTTGTCGCTCGTCGGGAGGTCGCCGGAGCGCGCCAACTGGAGTGCGAAGAACGGGTTACCGCCAGTCAGGCCGTGAAGCCGGTCGGCGGTCTCCCCGTCCGTATCCACGAGCTTGCCGATGACGTCCCGCGACAACGCCGAGAGATGCACGCTTGTGACGTGCTCGGTACGTTGGATGTTCGCGAGTGGCCGCAGCGACTCGTTCGACACGTGTTCTGACCGCGTGCTCAAAGCGACGAGCACGGCGGCGTCAGGAGGCCTGCGAACCAGGTGATGCGCAAGCTCGAGCGATGCCGGGTCTGCCCATTGCAGATCGTCGAGCACGATCACGACCGCTTGGCGAGCCGCGAGACGTTCGATCAGATCACCGACGGCGCGGTGAACCCGGAATCGTTCGGCCGAGTTGACCGGGACATCGACTGCGTCACCGAGGCCGCTGAGTGCGGGAAACACCGCGGCGAGGGCCCCAAGTCGATCGATCGACAACCGTTCGATGTCGCGATCGTCCAGCGTGCGCAGATAGGAATCGAACGCATCGATGATCACGGCGAAGGGGAGATCCCGCTCGAACTCCGCGGCGCGTCCCGTCAAGGCCAGACAATCCGCGCTCCGAGCCGCGTGGATCAGTTCCTCCAGCAGTCTCGACTTGCCGATGCCCGCCTCACCGGACACCAAGGCGAACTTCGGCTTGCCGGCACGAGCGTCGTCGAGCGCGCGCTGCAACATCGCAAGCTCTTGCTCTCGTCCGAGGAGCCGTTCCCGGTTCGGGCCCATGGCACCGTCCTGTTGGCCATCCTGCGAGTCCTCGCTCGCAGCGAATTGGAGACTAGCGCACATGGTCGATCGCTGGAACAGGTCATGGGGCGTCGAACCGTCGGCATGATGTCCAGCAACTACCCTGCGCGCTTGGGCACCCAGCAAGGGTCGAGTCGTGGTGCGCATCTTGGTACGTCGGCTGATCGCCGCGGAACGGCGGCGATCGAGGCACGCGACGTGGTCAAGACGTTCGGTGCCATGCGTGCCTCGACGGTCTCGACCTCGTCGTCGCGTTCGGGGAGGTCCACGGGTTCCTGGGGCCGAACGGTTCCGACAAGACCACGACCATCCGTGTGCTGTTGGGCATGCTCCACGCCGACTCGGACAGCATCCGACTGCTCGGTGGCGACCCGTGGGCCGACGCGGTCGAGCTCCACCGACGGCTCGCATACGTGCCGGGCGACGTCAGTCTGTGACCCAAGCTGTCGGGCGGTGAGATCATCGATCTCCTTGCCCGGCTGCGCGGCGATGTCGACGAGCAACGACGCGACAAGCTGATCGAACGGTTCGAACTCGACCCGACGAAGAAGGCCCGCACCTACTCGAAGGGCAGGATCCAACATTCGGATCGCCCTCGACGCCAACCAGCGGTGGGGTGTGAACACTGCCATCGACTGGATGAGCCATCTCGCCACCTTCGAACCGTATTGGATCGAGGAGCCGACGGCGCCCGACGATGTGCTGGGCCACGCCGCCGTCCGGGCAGCCGTGCACCCGACACTGGTCGCCACCGGCGAGCACGTACAGAACCGCGTGATCTTCAAACAGATGCTGCAGGCCAAGGCGATCGACGTACTGCAGATCGACGCCTGCCGCGTCGGCGGTGTCAACGAGAACCTGGCGATCCTGCTGCTCGCCGCCCAGTTCGGTACGCCCGTATGCCCGCACGCCGGTGGTGTCGGGCTGTGCGAGATGGTGCAGCATCTGGCGATGTTGGATTTCGTCGCGATCAGCGGCACGACCGACGACCGTTGGATCGAGTACGTCGATCACCTCCACGAGCACTTCACTGAGCCGGTCTCGGTGATCGGTGGCCGGTACCGCGCCCCAACCGGCCCAGGAGCGGGGGCGCGGATGCTCGACAGCTCTATCGCCGAGTTCGGTTTTCCGGATGGCCCGGCCTGGGCGGGCAGGTCATGACCAGTCGATGACCATCATCATCGACGCCCACCACCACGTGTGGGACCCTGCCGCGCGTGGTCAACCGTGGATGGTCGGAACGGAGATGGATCCACTCCGACGAAACTTCGACGTCGGCGACCTCGCTGCGGCGATCGCCAGTCGAAACATCGCCGGCACGGTTGTCGTGCAAACCGTCGCCGACATCACCGAGACCGAAGAGCTGCTCGATCTCGCCGAACACCACCCGCTGATCACCGTGGATCGCCCGACTGCTCGGCAAGGCCACCGGTCCGGTCGCGGAGCGGGCTGCTCTCGAAGCTCGCCAACCGTCCGGTCGCCTCGTTTCGGCAGAGGAGGTCGCCGCCGCAGTCCTGTATCTCGCCGGACCATCCGCCGGGGCGACCACAGGCACCTCGCTGGCAGTCGACGGTGGCATGGCCGGGCTTCGTCTGCGCCCGCGCTGAGCGCGCGACGCGTCAGGACAGGCCGGCCGGCTGAGATCAGGCCCGTCGCATGGAGATCGACACGGCGACGACCCACACGAGCCAGAACAAGAAGCCCACGGCGCCGAGCAGCCCAATGGGTGCACCGCCGACCACAGGGACCACGCCGATCACGGCCACCAGCAGCATCGAGGCCCCGACCAGGCCGAACGGCCCGATCCAGCGCGGCAGCTCGGGATGCCGGGTGGCGCCCACCGAGAGCAGCAGGAAGAGCGTTCCCAGCAGGGCCTCGTTGAGCACGAACGCGCCGTCGTGGAGGCCCGCCACGATGGTGACGCCGTCAGACGTGAGGCGCCCGGCGTCGATCAGCGAGGCGAGCGTGGCGTCGAGGGCCACGACGGCGCTGAAGAGGGCTGTCATGGCGTAGATTCCGCCGACCCCGGCCTTGCCGATGGGCTGGGCCCGGAACACCTGCCGCAGCCCCGCCGACCACACCAGGATGCACGGCAGCGCGATGACGAAGAGTCCGGAGGCGATCGTCACCCCCATGAGGTGGGTGCCGTAGTAGTCGCTGACCTCGGCGGCCGAGGCGCCGCCGATCGGCGCGGCTCCCCGGAGGGCGTTCTCGGCGAGCACGCAGGCGGCAAAGCCGAACCCTCCGAGCGCGGCGATGCGCCGGACGTCTGGTTCAGCGGCGACGGCGGGGCTCGTCCCCAGCGTCGCGTCGGTCGTCGCCGCCGGAGCGCGATTCGTGGTGGTGGTCATGTCGGGTCCTCCCGTTGTGTGGCCGGCGCCTTACCGGCACGATGAACTGACGCCATTCAGACAGGCGACGCCGCCGGGAACGTCGGTCGGACTACGTAAACCGCGAGCAGGGCGGCGGCTGCGGCTGCCTACGCACCGACTACGCACTCGGTCCCGCAGGCTCAGTCGGTGGAGATCCAGGTGGACCGGGAGGCGACCGTCGAGCGGCTGGCGCTCGACGACACCACGTGGGTCGACATCGTGCGGGGCTGGCTCGTCGGTGCCGACGGGCTGTTCGATCTCGAGACCAAACTAGGGGGCAAGGACACCAAGGGGTTACGACGCCGCGTTCAAACGCACGTTCATCGAGCACTGCCGCGACCACCACGTGGGTGTGGGCGACGTCGCTGCTCTGGGACGGAAAGTGCGCAGACCGGTTACGTCCGTTCTTCGCGCTCGATCCTCGGCTAGGTGTTCCCGGACGACCGGTGAGGTGTGCTGTTGCCTACGCAGGTCGTGTGGCCCGGATGAGCGAGAGTTCGGGCAGGCTCAGCACGTTGAGCTCGATGCCGGTGAGACCGGCGGCGTAGAGCCAGTTGGCGTACGACGAGAACGAGTGGATGCCGCCCTCGGAGGTGCGCAGCGCCAGGTTCAGCGCGTACAGCGCGTTCGACTGGCCATCGGCGCGGTCGACGTCGGGGATGGCGTCGAGGATCGCGATCGTGCCCCCTCGGTCGAGCGACCTGGCGGCGCGAGCGAGGAGGTGGGCGTTCCTCTCGGGACCGAACAGGCGGCACACGGCTGCGAGCAGGATCAGGTCGTAGGGGCCGCCCAAGTCGACATCGAAGATGCTGCCGGCGATGAAGTCGAAGCGTCCGCCGAGGCCGTCGGCCTCCACGACGCGTTCGGTTACGGCGAGGCCGTCGGGCAGAACCACAGCGGTGACTCGGAGCCGGGGATCGGTGGCGGCGAGGGCGCGGGTCCAGGGGGCGTTGCCGGCGGCGAGGTCGAGCACACGGGGGCCGGTGCCGGCGAGCGCGCGCGTCACTTCGGGGCGCAACGGCTCGGCGATCGAGGCGATGTGCTCGGCCACCTTCGGGTACCCGGTGGCCGCCACCGCCGTGTCGCTCACGTCGAACGCTGTGCCGCCCTCGCGCAGGGCCTTCGGGAGGAACTGCCAGAGCTGGTGGGCGTGCTCGACGCGGCTGGCATCGATGCGGGCCGAGTACCGGGTGCCGTCATCGCGCATGACCGCGCCGACGGCGCACAAGGCGTCGAGGAGCAGTGTCACGAGATCACGGTCGAGGCCGCATCGGTCGGCCACCTCGGTCGCGGTGTGCGGGGACTCGGCGAGGGCGTCGAGGACACCGGTCTCGCCGGCGGCGTCCAGGGCGCCGGCCGCGGCGATGCTTCGCTCTGCCGTGAGGACCGGCACCATCACCGGTTGGACTCGGCCGGTCGTCATCCGTCCAGCACCGAGACGAGGCCCGAGCCGCCATCGACGGCGACCCGCTGCCCGTCGCGCACCACGACGGTGGCCACCTTGGTGCCGACCACCGCCGGGACACCGAGCTCCCTGGCGGTGAGCGCGGTATGGCCGACCAGGCCCCCGAAGTCGCTGACGACCGCTCCGGCGATGGCCATCACGGCGTTCCACGCGGGCGAGGTGGCTCGGCACACCAGCACGTCGCCGACCTCGAACCGATCGAAGTCGTCGGGGCCGCGCAGCACGCGCGCCGTGCCCTCGTAGGTGCCCGCGGAGGCGCCGACTCCGCGGATGCCGTCGGCGCCGACCTGCGGCGGCCCCGCCGGGCCGCCGAGGCGTTCGGTGAGCCAGCCGATGCGGGCCATGTTCCGTCGCGCCGCAGCGGGCAGCTCCACGCCGGGTGGCGGCCCCGGTCGCGTCGTCGGAGGATCACCCAGAAGCGGTGGGGGGACGGCCTCGGCTTGCCGGCGCCGGGTGGCGGAGCGTTCCCTCGCGACGGCGGCGACGGTCCTGGCCGTGTCCGGGTCGCGCAACGCGCCGGCGAGCTCGGCCGGCTCGAGGTCGAACACGAGCTGGGGGTCGGTGAGCGCGCTGCGGGCGACCAGGCGGCGGCCGGCCTCGAGGGCGACTCGCCGCGCCAGGCCCATCCATCGCAGCAGCATGGCGTTGGAATCGTCACGCCAGGTCTGGCCGAGCCGAGCCGCGGCCGCGGCGCCAGCGAGCTCAGAGACCTCGATCAGCTCGTCGACTTCGACCACCTTGGTGGGCGCGTCGAGGTGGGTGCGCACCAGTTCGATGACCACGTCGGGCCGCTCGCCGAGCGTGGGCAGGCGGGGCGAGAGCTTGAACAAGATGTCACGGTCGCGCTCGTACATCGCCGCTGCTTCGGAACCGGCGATGGCGTCGAGGAGCTCGTCGATCGATACCGACTTGCCGGTGGCAAGGCCCTCGGCGAGGTCGGGCGCGTGGGCCTTGAGCGCCGCGGCCAGCGCACTGACGGTGCTCGCCACCCCTGCGGACGCGGGCACCGACCCGAGAGCCTTGATCGCGGTGCGGTCGTCCCATCCGGCGACCTCCCCCGCTCGGAGCACGTATTCGGCGATGAGCGATCCGATCGCGATGTCGGCGAACCGCTCCCGGATCAGCTCGCCGAGCCGATGGGCGCAGCGCTCGACGCGCCCGGCGAGGGCCGCGTCGCTGAGGGCGTCGAGGCCGGCACCGAGCAGCTGGCGCTCCTCCTCGAGCGGGCCGAGCCGGTCCAGGTGGTCCCGCGCCGCGGCTTCGAGCAAGGCGAGGACGTCGTGTGTGGCGGCGAAAGTGGCACGGGCACGGAGGCGGTCGGGAGCGGTGAGCGGCCGGAACCCGGTGTAGAACCAGCCGTCGACGACGGCGCCTTCGATCGTCTCGGCCAGCATCCCGTAGCGCTCGAAACCGGTGGAGAACCCGTCGCTGAAGGGCTGGTTGAAGAGCGCGTCGCCGAAGGTCCCCCGCGGTTCGTCCACGTGGTCGTCGAGCACCCAGAAGCCGGGAGGCGGGTGGGCTGAGGTGAACGCAGAGGCGCCTGGCATGTCGCCAGCTTCGCCCGCCGGACCGTGCGACGCATCGGTCAAGTTACGTATCTTCCTCTCGCCGGAGCACGTAGGCCGCGAGCGCCGTGCGGGAGCCCACGCCGAGCTTGGTGAAGATGTGGTCGAGGTGGCTGGTGACCGTGCGGATGCTCACGACGAGCCGCTCGGCGATCTGGGCGTTGGTCAGCCCTTCGGCCACCAGGGTCGCCACCTCCTCCTCGCGGGGGGTGAGGACCACGTGCCGGGCCCGGCGTCGGCTCCGTCCGACCAGGGCGAGGGTCCGCTCCGACCAGGGTTCGGCTCCGAGGTCTTCCAGGAGCGACAGGCCGCCTTCGAGCAGCCTCGCGTCGCCGTCGGCTCTCGCCGCCTCGCACGCTTCGATCCGGGCCCGGGCCGCCTCGAACGGCATGGCCAACGCCTCGAAGCGCTCAGCCGAGTCGAGCAGCGCCTTCCGGCCGGCTGCGGGGTCGCTCCTCGCGAAGGCCAGGCCCTCGATCCGCGTCGCGATGGCTCCGAGGCGGGTGTCGGCGTCGCCCATCGACCGAAGGTCGGACACGAGGCGGTGAGCCCGGTCGAGCGCGTCGGACCGGACGAGCCACAACCCGTGGGCGGCGAAGACCACGGGCCCGGCCATGGCCACGTGACCCGACGACCACATCGCCGGTTCCGCCGCGGCTGGGATCGGTGTGCCTTCGGCATCGGCCAACTCCACCGCGACCGCGGCGGCGAGTCCAGCGTGAGAGCCGAAGGACTGGTCGGGGGAATCGGAGCGGGTCCGAGCCGCCACCTCCCGCGCTTTGTCGAACTCGCCGCGGTGCACCAGGAGGTGCGCCTGCTCGAGGCCCCGCCGGCTTCGCAGGCGCTCGATTGGGAGCTCGGCCTCGTCGGCCAGGAGATCAGCGGCCCGATCCCACTGCCCGTGGGCGAAGGCCATGTCGAAGCGGGCGGCGGTCTCGCGCCACACCCGAGCACCCGCCCGCACCCCGTCGAGCCCCCGCACCGCGTCGAGCAGGGCCTCGACCTCGCGCCAGCGACCGAGAAGGCAGTAGCCCTCCAGCGCGAGGCCGAACGAGTTCTGGTGGAGCTCCCCCGCTTTCGTCTCCCACCCGTCGGGGAACAGCTCCAGCGTGTCAGCCACCGAACTGTGCTCGATCAACGAGACGAGCATGTTGACGTTGAAGCGAACGAGGTCGGTGACCAACGACGGACCGGCGTCCGCGAGCGCCGCCTCGAAGTCGGCGACCCGTGCGGGAAGGGCGTCCACGTCGGCGAGCTTTCCCACCATGTGGCAGCGCTCCGCCTGCACCCGGACCACGTCGAGCGGCCCGGCCCGTCGCGCCAGCGTGAGGGCCTCGTCGAACTGGCGGTCGAGGTCGGCACGCTCGCCGCGCACCCAGGCCAGGTCGGCGGCTTGGGTGGTGAGAGCCGCCGCCCGACCAGGCTGATCGGCTTCGAGCTCACGGGCCGCCTCACGAAGGCACACCTCCGCGGCGCGGATCTCACCGAGTCTCCGCCACGCGACGCCCTGCATGGCGAGGATCTCGCCGAGGCGCTCCCGGCCGGCCCCGGTGGCGCCGCGGGCTCGCCCGGCCGCCTCACCGAGCCAGCGGGCCGCGGCGTCTGTGGCGCCCTGGCTCAGTGCTCCCCGTCCGGCGGCCACGAGCACGACGATCGCCTCGTCGGCCGCTACAGCGTCACCCGAGTTGACGAGGTGCAGGGCGATCTCGTCGTCGCGTGCCAAGCCGGCACCGAGCACCGTCACCCAGCCGGCGTGTGCCGCTCGGAGCTGCGCCTCCGGAGCCACGCCGAGCGCGGCTTCGGTCACGATGGGGTTCGCCGCCTCCACCACCCCGCCAGCACTGTCGACGGTGACAAGGTGGAGCCTGGCCAGGCGGTCGACCGCGGAGCGGTTCGCCTCCGCCACGCCCGACACCTGTGCGACCTCCTCGAACCTCGCCGGACGGTGGGCCGTCGCGACGGCCACCAGCACGGCACGCTCGTCGTCGCTGAGGGCCTGGATCCGGTCGCGGAACAGGTCGACGACGTACCCCGGCAGGAAGAGCGCGTCGCCCTCGGCGTCGAGGCCGTCAGCGCCGTCCCGGAGCGCGCCACCGGCTGCCAGCTCGCGTGCCAGCGCCTCGGCCGCGAGGGGTAACCCGCCGCTGCGGGCCAGGATCTTGGCGGCGAGTCGCGGCTCCGGACGGCCGCCGAGGATGGGTGTGACGAGCTCGACGATCGAGTCGTCGTCCAACGGCCCGAGGTCAACACGGCGGGCGTAGCGGCCGCGCAGCAGCTCGCCGATCACCAGCCGGACGTCGTGGCGATGATCGATGTCGCCGGGCCGAAGCGCCACCATCAGACCAACGGGCACCGAGGCCAGCTCGGCGTTGAGGTAGCCGAGCATCTCCACCGTGGCAGCATCGGCCCAGTGCAGGTCGTCGATCGCCAGGACCACGGGCCGAGCGCGGGCCAACCGGGCGAGCAGGAGGCTCACGGCCTGGAACAGACGCATCCGCTCGGTATCAGCGTCCGCGGGCAGGATCTCCGCCTGCGGGAGCGTCTCGACGAGGCGGCTCAGTGAAGGCAGCCCGGCCACGAGCTCGGCACGTTCGTCGGCGGCGATGGCATCGAGGTGCCGGGCCAGCGCTGTCGCGAGCGGGGCGAAGGCCAGCACGGCGCCGCCCACCGATGGAGCCCGACCGGTGAGGACGAGCACGCCCTCGCGGGACGCCCACCGGGAGAGCTCCGCGAAGAAAGTGGTCTTGCCGTGGCCGGGCTCGGCGGCCAGCACGACGCGCACGGCCTCGCCGTCGGAGATCAGCGGAAGCAGGGCGCGCTTGAGCGCATCGAGCTCTGCTTCCCTGCCGACGAGCACGTCAACCATCCCGGCCCACACTAGAGCGGGCCCCTCGGCGGAGGAGGCGGGATCTGGCACCGGGCCCAGCGGGCCGGTCGACCGGGCGAGGATGCCAACTCAGGGCGAGCAGATCGACCCGATCGGTCACGGACTCTCGTTGTGCGTCGGGGAGCGTCGACCACCACTCGATGAACTGATCGACGATCGTCCCCAGCGACCTCGTCGTGCGTCGGCGCAACCTGCAGTGTGTTCCGTCAGGACATAGGAAACCCATCTCTCAAGACATCGGAAACGTCGATGTTGCGAGACATCGCTCACAGTTGATGGTGTCGGCGATGACTGTTTCGGATGTCCAAAGGGCGTCTGGTGATCACTGCTGTCATCGTCGAGGGCCGTTCCCAGGCCGATGTTGCCCGCGCCTAGGGGGTGTCCAACGGCTGGGTCAGCAAACTCGTCGCCCGCTACCGCGTCGAAGGCGATGCGGCGTTCGAACCGCGTTCGCGTCGACCCAAGACCACACCGACCGAGATCGCCCCGTCCACTGTCGATTTGATCGTCGAGGTCCGCCGACAACTCGTCACTCAAGGTCTCGACGCCATCGCCTGGCACCTCCAACACCACTACCGCATCGTCGTGTCGGTCTCGACCATCGCTCGCACACTGACCCGCCACCAGCCGACTTCACCCACTACCGGCTCGCCACCGGTATCGATGGTTGGGTCGGGAGTTCTTCTGGATGACGGCAAAGTCGAACGCTTCCAGCAGACCTTCAAGAACTGGCTACGACCACAACCCCAACCATCCACCATCACCGAGCTCCAAGCGCTCCTCGACACCTTCGTCGAGCTCTACAACCACCAACGCCCACACCGCTTTCACCCACCAAGCCACACCCGCCGTCGCCTACACCACCCGACCCAGAGCAACACCCGGCACCCGCACCGACCCCCACTACCGCGTCCGTCACGACCGCGTCCACGAAGGCGGCTCCGTCAGCCTGCGCGTCAACAGCCGCCTCCACCACATCGGCATCGGACGAACCCACACCGGAACCCGCGTCATCCTGCTCATCGACGATCTCGACATCCGCATCATCCACGGCGCTACCGGCGAAATACTCCGAGACCTCACCCTCGACCCGACCCGCAGCTACCAAGGCACCGGGGCACCCAAAGGACCAACCCGCCCCAAAACGAAACGACCCGAACCCAGTTGAGGGTTCGGATCGCTTCCGATCTCTTGAGAGATCACATGGTGGCGGGGGCAGGATTCGAACCTGCGACCTTCGGGTTATGAGGGCGCCGGTCATCGTCCTCCGCAACCGGCACCTGACAGCATCCGTCCTGCTCAAGCAGCGCTTCCGTGGACCTCCGGTTGGTGGTCGTCGGTGGTTGTCGGCGCTGTCGCGGCCGAGGTGGATCGGGCCGGTTTCGGCACGGCGATTACGATCATCCACCGCCATGACTTCGCTCGCCGACGCTGTTCGTCCTCCGTGGATGCGCACGCGGCGACGGGGACCTACGGCTGGTTCAGCGCAGCTCGGGTGATGGCCGCGGCGAGTTGCAGGGTGACGGCAGCCTGATCAACGCGTGAAGTCAAGCCGTAGGCGTCGAGCACGTCGCTGACCAATTCCGTTGTCGAGCGCGAGGACACGAACGTCACCTCGCTCACGAATGCCTGCAGCGGGTGACGGCTGCTGATGAGGCCCTGCATCGTCGCGATCTCGGCCTGCACGGCGTCGTTGCCGAACAACGCCGAGGTGGCTGCGGCGAGTTGCTGCTGATGGCCGGGACCAGCCGCCGGTGGCAGGCTGTAGCAGTTCCACGTGTACGCATCATCGGCGCTCGTCGGGAACGAGTACGACGCGACGCCCGGGTATTGGGTGCGGCAGGCGTCGAGCATGCTCGGCGCAGGACCGGCGGGATTGATCGGCACGAGCGCGCCGCTGTCCTGCACGCAGGCCCAGTTCTGGTAGGCGAAGTTCGATCCGGTGATGGCACCCCGGCTGAGTATCGCCGGGCCGTTCGCTGTGGTGCCGTTGTCGCCGAGGCTCTGGCAGTAGCCGGCGAGGTCGAGGCCGCCGAGCTGACCGGACGTGGCCGATGCCGAAGCGGCGAATCCGCCGATGACCATGACCGATGCCGTGAGCCCGACGATGACGCGGGTGCAACGAATGCTGCGCATTGAGTTTCTCCTTGCGGTGTAGTGGTTGTTGACCGTCGCAGCGTGCACTCGACAGGCCGACCCGGCATCGGTAGTGGGCTACGGATTTCGGCGAAGAGCCGCCTCTTTGGCCTCGGCGAGGCGCAGCAGCGCCGGCATCGCCTGGACCGGCTGCCCAAGCCTCGCGGCGATGTCGGTTTCGCTCATTCCGGCGTCACGGAGCGCAAGCGCCAAGGCATACACGATTGGCAGCCGCAGCAGCGCAGGAGGGCCGTCGGTTCTGTGCTCGGAGTCGTTCGGCATGCACGACGGTAGGAGCCGGTGCCGCTCAACCGCATCGGTAGCGAGCTACGGATTCCGGCCCATCGCGGCGCGCAGACCCTGTCGACCGCTGACGCCGAGCTTGGTGTACACGTGGGCGAGGTGGCTGTCCACGGTACGCACGGACACGAACAGACGCTCGGCGATGTCGCGGGCGCTCGAGCCGTTGGCAGCCAGCAACGCGATCTCGTGCTCGCGGCCGGTGAGCACCGATGGTGTGCGCAGCGCGTCGAGTGTCACGACATGCACCGATTGGCACGACGCGAGCAGGCGGTCGCATTCGGTCCGGGCCGCCTCCGCGGCGGCGTGATCACCGGTGGCGGCGATGCGGTGCGCGGCCGCAGCTGCGCATTCCGCGGCGAGCAACGTTTGGCCGATGCTGGCGAAGGCGGCGCTGCACGCGAGCAGTTCGGCGGCGTCGGCGTCGTGCAGAGCGTGCGCGTGGCGGGCGATGATCGGCGCGAGCGGACCCTGGATGCGGCTGGCCAGCGTGTCGATCCGTAACGTCAGCTGCCGGTCGCCGAGGCGCGACGCGGCGTGTAGCGCGTCGAGCGCGAACGGCATGAAACCGCGCTGGGCAGCGTCGGTGGCGACCGATCGCCACAGTTGCAGCGCGCCACGCTTGTCACCGAATGTAGCGGCGACCCAGCCGCGGCCAATCGCGATCACCGGCGCGAACCAGCGCGTGCCGTCGTGCCCTGCAGCCTCGGCGCGGTCCAACGCTGCCGCGGCGCTGAGCGGGTCGCCGCTCCACACGTGGGCGAGCGCGACACCTGCCAGCGACGCCAGCGTGACCCCGATGCGGTCCGTCTCCGGCGACACGTCGATCGCCTCGCGGAAACGCGTCGCGGCGGTCACGAGATGACCACGCGCGAGCAGACTCCAGCCGACCGCCATCGACCCGCTGGCGAGACGGTCGGCGTCGTTGGTCTCCAGGCCCGAGCGGCGGTACGAGTCGCCCATCGCCTCCGCAGTGGGGATGTCGCCGGACAGCCAGGCGGCGACCCACAGCGATTGCGCGGCCCAGCTGAGCAGCGTTCGCGATTCCGCGCTGGCCAGCAACGCCGGATCGGTGCCGCGGGCCACGGCCTCGTTGGCGTCAGCGGAACGGCCCATGAAGGCGAGGCATATCGAGAGCCCACCGAGCGCGGAGAGCAGCGCGCGCGTCCCGACCGACGCGTCCTCCGCAATCGGTCGAGCGAGCGCCTCGGCTTCGAGCGGACGTCCGGACGCGGCAACGAGCGTGGCGCGGAAGGCGTGCATCCAGCCGAGGCACGCGGGGTCGGTGACGATTCCGGCCGACGCCGCCACTTCTGCGTCGGCCCGTTCGAGTTCGCCGAGGCCCCACAGCACCTTGGCTCTCGCGATCGCGATCTCAGTGCGTTCACGATCGTTTGCCGGCGTGCTCGCGTCGAGCACGGCAAGGGCCTGCGCGTACTTCGTCTGCCGGTAGAACGTGTCGGCGAGCGACAGTCGGCAGCTGCTGCTGCTCGGATCGGCGGCCACCGCTGCGACGCCAAGCCGTGCTGCCAGGCGCAGGTCCAAGACCTCCGCGGCCAGCCACGACCCGTGCAGCAGCTGCGCCGTCGGCGGCGTCTGCCCGCCGTCGAGGCGCCACGTGAGCAGACGCAAGAGGTCATCCCGGCGATGCATGCCGGTGGATTCAACCGCGTCGGCGAGTTCGCGACTGAGTGAGCGCTTTCGCGACCGGGGCAGCAGCTGGTGCACCACTTCGTCGAACATCGGATGCCGCCACGTCACCGTGGTTCGTCCGGCCGACGATTCCATGCGGATCAGTCCGTGCTCTTCCGCCTCGGCGATCGTGTCGACGCCGCAGAGGCGTTCGAGAAGTGCGATCGGAATCGGTGCGGCGAGTGCCACCAGTTCGAGCGTGCGGCGGACGTCTCGGCTGACCTGGCCGACACGCGCCGCGAGCACATCGGGCAGCGGCCCGGCGACCAGGTGCTGGGCGGCGAGTTCGTAGCGGCCGCGCACGTTCGTGAGCGAGCCGCTGGTTGTCGCCGAATGAAGCAGCTCGACGATGTACAGCGGGTTGCCGAGCGTCGTCGCCCAGATGCGTTCGAGGGCGATCGGGCTGCAAGCCCGATCGAGCAGCCCGACGGCGAGGTCGTCGGTCTCCTGCCTGGACAACGGTTGCAGCTCGACGCGGGCTGCCACGCCCTCCTTCCACAGCGCGGTGATGGCCTCCGGGGCGCGCGTGTCGGAGGTGACGACGAGCAGCATCGACGCCCGCCCGGATGTGACGAGTTGATGCACGAGCGTCGCCGACGCGTCGTCGAGGAGATGGGCGTCGTCGATGCAGATCAGCTCGGGCAGGCTCAGCGGGTTGCGCTCGAGCTCGCGTCGGATCGACAGGTACAGCTCCGCGGTGCTGCTGCCCGAGATCTGGGCGATGACCTCGCTCGGCAGCACCGACGCCAGCGCCCCGAATGGGATATCGCGCCCTGAGCGCGTCGCCGCGGCCCACACCGTGGTTGCGCCCGACGCGTCGACCGCACGCATCACCTCGCGCGCGACGTGGGTCTTGCCGACGCCTGAGGCACCGGTGACCACCACGGATCTGCCTTCGCCGACCAGCGCCAGCAGCATCGCGTGTTCTTCGTCGCGTCCGATGGTGGCGGCCGGCAACAGGACCGATGACCGATCGACGTGAGACTGCCGAACCGGCGGATCAGACGGTGCCATGGCTGCGCTGATCGGTGAGGCGATCCAACGGGGTGGCTGAGGCGCCGCAAGTTCTGAGGAAGTCGAAGGCGAGGAGATCGAATTCGTCAGCTTCGCGTCGTGCCCGGGATTGTCCGGCTGCGGCTTTGTCCTCGCCGAGGTGCTCGAGTGGTGGCGTCCGGTCTGGCTGATCGCCGGTGACGAGCCTGAGCGCGCTCACGCGCTTCTCATGTCAACTGTGCGCGACGAACCGGCCCGTGTGGCTGCGTGTGCGTCGTCTGCGCATCGTTGACGCACGGGTTGCGGATCGAAAATTGTCCACCGCCCGGGACGGGTGATACGCGCGCGTAATCGTGTGGCCGGGATCACTTCGATTCCGTCATCACTGGCAACGAGGACCGATCCGACCGGGATGTCGGTAGCGCCGATCTGTGGCCCGAACGTGGCAATGTCGAGTCTCGAGACGGCCAGGTGCCGGAGCGCGGCGAGTCGGACGACGTCGTCGGTTGTGTAGCGCCGCACTCGTCGCTCGCCCGCCTGTTCGATGGTCGTCGCGTTGATCCAGCGCTGACGGGCCCAATGATCCAGCTGGCGATAGGTCACTTCGGCGACCTCGGCCGCATGAGGCGCCGACATCACATGAGACGAATCTGGTGTAACCACACGGTTCATTGCACAATGCGCGCCTCGTGTAACGCAAGGACTTTCTTGGTAAAATGGAAATCGGTCGCGGTGCGTGTGCTTCCGTTGGCCGCGCTTGTTGTCGCCGCTGCGGCGGGCAAGAGGCGCGCTAGCTCGATCAGCTTGTGGCGAATGAGTGCTCGATAGATCGACGAGCGCCCCGGCAACGGCACCACAACAGCTTGTCCACCCGTGACCCTGTTGCCGGTCAGTGGCCCTGAGCAGGCATGATGGCTATCGCGCTCAGGCCTCTGCGGGCCAGGCCCAGGCTTACGAGGCGTCCGCGGACGTGGTCTCGATTGCTTCGGGAGCAGAGGTTCCGCTCTGTCCGATCTGGACCTTGCGTGGCTTGGCTTGCTCGGCGACGGGGATGCGAATGGTGAGGACACCGTCGTGCAAGTCGGCCTCGAGGTTCTCGAGGTCGAGCCCGTCACCGAGCTGGATCTGGCGTCGGAAGCTGCCACGGTAGCGCTCGCCGAAGTACGGCTGGTCGGTCTCCTGGCGCTGCCAGTTGCGTTCGGCGGCGACGGTCAGCACGTTGCGCTCTACGGTGATGTCGAGGCTCTCGGCCTTGACACCGGGCAGGTCGATGTGGACCCACACGTCGCTGCCGCGTCGGAAGGCGTCCATTGGCATCACGCCGCTGGTGTTTTGCTGCCGGTTTGCCAGCCGGCTGAAGAGCGTGTCGAGGTCGCGGAACGGGTCTGTCTGGATGAACATGTCAACACTCCTTCTCGAGTCGATGGGACCGGTCGGGTCCGAATGCTCAACATAATAGCGGCGGTTATGTTGAGAGTCAAGAGGTGATTATGTTGACAGTTCTCGGCCTCCCTGTCATCATTTGCCCATGGCCCAGAACGCAAGGAGAACTTCGCCCTCGGCTCGCCAACAGTCCGCATTGGAGAGCTGGTTGAGCACGCAGGGCTCGGCCGAACACGCGGGCTGCGTATCGCTGCGATCTGGGGTTGTTCGGGGAGTGGTGCGCACGCCAGGGAGCTCTCCCGCTGACGGCAGACACGGCGACACTCGTGGCCTTCCAGACCGCCCGTGAGGCGGCCGGCGACAGCGACTCGACGATCCGCCGCCGATGGTCGGCGTTGTCGTCGTTCTACGACTTCGCCGTCGAACAGCAGCTTCGTTCCGGCAATCCCTCGCTCGGTGTCGATCGACCCAAGGTCGCGTCCGGAGATCCCAGCCCAACCGTGCGGCTCTCCGAGGACGCTGTCGCCAGCTATCGAGCCGTCGCAGCAGCGCTCGATCCCCGCCTGGAGGCACTCGTCGCACTCGTCGTCCGCGACGGTCTCAAGGTCGCAGAAGCACTCGCACTCGACATCGAGGATCTGTCCGGCAGGGCCGCCTCGACTACGATCACGGTGCGGCGGCGCGGGGGATCGAAGCGGATCGTCCTCGACCCGGACAGCGCTCGCGCCCTGCGACGCTGCGTCGGCAAGCGCCTCGCAGGTCCCGTCTTCGTCAGCGAACGGACCTCCAGTACCGACCTCCTCGCTTCGGTTGACACGGTTCGGTGCCGATCACCTCATTCGTCAACTACGAACCGACCCGAGCATTGAACCGGTCACCGCGAACGCGCTGCGACGGTTCCACATCACGGCGGGCCAACGCGCCGGTTCGACACCCTCGACGAGGTCCGCGATCGCGCCGGGCTCGCGAACAAGCGCGGCGTGCAACGCTATGTCGACCCTCTCGTCGACGAATCGCCACCCAAGGCCGCCTCCGGGTCGGTGACCGCTTCGTCGGCGCGCATTACGGTTTCGCGCAAGCAACAGCAGGAGGGTGAACAATGAAGCGAGTGTCGCCGGCCGTGGTGGCCATCGTAGGAATGGTGTGTTGCGGTTCCTGCGGAGGCGACGGAGTGACCAGCACGTCAGCGGCGGCAGCGACGACACAAGATCCGACCGCCGGCGTGACGATGACCTCGACGGGCGCGGCAACGACGACCGATCAGACCACCGGGAATGACGAGTCGACGACGAGTGGGTCCACGACAGGCGCTGCTCCGACCACGGTCGCCCCGCAAGCTTCAGGAGCGCTGATGATCGAGCGCGTCGGCTCGATCGGGTTCGACGGCCAGATCCAGTCAGCCGGGTCGGCGCCGGACGGTTCGATCCTCGCGTTGGCGATGACGCCGACGGGCGATTCCGTGTTCGTCTCGATCAAGGGTTCGAACGGAGAGGCCGTCGTCGGTCAGCCAACTGCGATCACCGGGTCGGAGCCCATCCTGGCCGGCCTCATCGGCACGCCGGCCGGCGTCTTCGCTTTGATGACCAATCCATGTGGTTACGCCCCTGTCGTCGCCGACCCTCCCGCCTTGGGTGTGGTCGTGAGCCTCGACCTACCCGGCGGCGGATGCATCTCTCCCTTCATCAGCCTCGTGATCGGGACGAAGCTGTATGGCGTCACCGACGATGGTGTGTTCGTCGAGATCGACACCGCGAGTGGGGCGATGCGCGTCGCGGACGGCCGCGATCAGATTCCCGCGGGCTTCCAGGGCGGCGAGCCACTGCTGTCGTACGGCGGGTTCATCCTGACCACATTCACGCCGCCGCGCTCGGCGCCGGGACCGTCGAAGGCGATCCAGGTCGACCCGAACACCATGCAGGTCACGCTGGCCCACGACGTGCGCTTCGCCCTGAGTCGGGGGCCCGGGTATCCGATCATCGTTCCCGACCTGAACTCCGGGGAACCGTTCCTTGCCGTCGATCCACAGACCCTCAAAACGAGCGAGACGGACTCGTTCGCCCTCAGCTACGACATCTCCGCCACGGGCGCCGTGACGAAGCCGGATGGGACGCTGTGGGTCACCGATCCGTACCAGACCTCCTTCGAAGCCGGCGCGGGTCCCCACCTTCGCGTGCGCGTCTTCGATGCCGACATCAACACAGTCGCCGAGAACGACGGTCCGGAGCTAGAAGCGACGACGGGATCACGAAACCTGGTTGCCGTACCGTCCGACGACGGACTGCTGATCGTCGACAGCTCGACGACGCCGACGGCGACGAGCCCGTACAACTCGACGAATGAGCTCTACCGCGTCGCACTATCGCCCTAGCTTGGGCAGTCAGGTTGCTCGTCGTGTGGTCCACCAGTAGCAGCCGAAGGCGGTGCCGAGCGCGAGCACGGTGTAGGTCCCGGCTTCGAGCCATTGGAACGTCCAGTAGCGCCCGGCGGGCTGGTAGCGCACAGCGAGATGGAACACGCTGGCGGCCTGCTGTCGGCAGTTGTCGAACGCGCTCTGGTCGCCAGGGAACGTTCCGCTCGGACCTGGCGGCGACGGGTGGGCGATCGTCGGGCAGTATTGGCTGATGAAGGCGCTGCGTTGGGCGGCGCTCGCTGCTTGCCCGGAGCTGGTGACGAGCTGGCTGGATTGCACCCAGGCGTTGTGGATGGTGGGGCTCCCGGCGACGAGGTCGGGGGTCCCGTTGCGGACGGGGGTGAAGGGGGTGAAGCCAACATCGGCGGGGAGCAGCGGCATCGACTGTTGGAGCGGTGCCAGCAGGTGTGGTCTGACCCATGCGGTGACGGCGACGCGGGTGAACGCGAAGATGCCGAGTGTTGCGGCCATTGCGGGGAGCGTTCGGCGGATCACGGTCCCGAGGAACGCGCCGAGGGTGAAGGCGAACGCCGTGTAGGCAACCGGTGCGAGGTCTCGTCTGTCGAACAGGTCGTATCGGTTGCTGCCGACCTTGTCGAGCACTCTGAACCACCAGGTGATGGTGAGCGTCAGCACGCCGGCGGCGGCAATCGCGCTGGCACCGACGAGCAGGAGTTTCGTGGTCAGCCATCGGGAGCGGGTGACGCCTTGGGTCCAGGCGAGCCGGTAAGTGCCGGACTCGAGTTCGCGGGCGACGAGCGGGGCTCCCCAGAAGATGCCGATGATCGCGGGCGCCAAGCGCAGGAGGAGCTCGAAACCGTCTTGGAGCCACGAGTATTGGGCCAGGACCCGCACGGGGGCGACTCCACAGTTGCCCGCGGAGCAGGCGGCGGCGAGGCTGTTGTACTGATGTGACAGGCGAACGCCGGTGATAGCGGCGACGATCGCCAGCGCTGCGAGCGCGGCGAGGGTGGCCAGGGTTTGCGTACGCGATTGGAGCCATGCGAATCGGGTCATCGGGTGACCGCCAGTCGAGTGGTGGAGGGTGCGTCCGCATCTCGGGCTTGGCGCATGTAGGCGAGGATGATGTCGTTGAGGCTGATGGGTGTGACCGTCCAGGCCGGATCGAGAATCGGCCCGTCGGTGCGAATCAGCAATGTCGTCTGCTTGTCGAGGTGGCTCGCCTCGATCACCGTCTGGTTCGCCGGCAGGGTGACTCGATCGCGGCGGGGTCCGGTGAGGCGACGGTGTGACGTGAGCAGGGCGTCGATCTCGCCGGTGAGCGCAACACGTCCGGCGGCGAGCACGACGAGGTAGTCACAGACCCGCTCGAGGTCGGCGATCTGATGCGACGACAGCACGACACTGACGCCGTGTGAGGCGACCACTTCCATCAAACCCTGGAGGAACTCGCGCGTTGCCAGCGGGTCAAGGCGGGCGACCGGTTCGTCCAGCAGGAGCAACTCGGGCCGTTTGGCCACAGCCAGCGTCAGCGCGAGCTGGGCCTGTTGCCCGCCCGAGAGGGTCCCGGCACGCTGGCGCATGTCGAGCCCGAGCGCGGCGAGGCGCTCACGTGCGAACGTCGCGTCCCAGCCCGTGTTCAGCCAGCAGCCCATTCGCAGATGCTGCTCGACGGTCAGCCGGGCATAGGTCGGGCTGTCCTGGGCGAGGAATCCGACCCGCCCGAGCGCCGCCGGGCCAGAGCCAGGGCGGTCGCCGAGCACGGCGATGGTCCCGACACTCGGTGCCAACAGCCCGACGGCCAGGTGCAGCAACGTTGTCTTGCCGGCGCCGTTGGGCCCGACGAGACCAACGACCTTGCCCGTTGGGATCGACAGCGTGCAGTCCGACAGGGCCCAGCGGCGCCCATAGCGCTTGCCCAACCCGGCGGCTTCCAACATGGCTGTCATGCGGCGCCTTCCGCGACGCTGTCGCGCACGGCGGTTCGGTAGATCGCCTCGATCTCGTCCGATGTCAGCCCGGCAGCCCGCGCCGACCGCAGCCACGTCACCATCGACTTGCGAAACTTCGCTTGAGCCTCCGGGTCGGTCCGCGGCAGGGTCGCCACGACGAAGGTGCCCAGGCCTGGCCGGGCCCGCACCAACCCGGCCCGCTCGAGATCGCGGTACGC
This sequence comes from Ilumatobacteraceae bacterium, assembly GCA_963720775.1. Lineage (GTDB taxonomy): Bacteria > Actinomycetota > Acidimicrobiia > Acidimicrobiales > Ilumatobacteraceae > JAENVT01. The sequence continues at coordinate 142,119 of CAVRGR010000007.1, forward strand.
CTTCAACACCGTGTTCGGGTTGATCGCTAGGCGCGCCACGACTTGCTGGGCGGTGGGTAGCTGGTCTCCCGGTTCCAGTAGCCCGAGTTGGAGGGCTTGGTTGACCTGCTGCACGAGCTGTAGATAGGTCGCCACTCCCGACGACGGGTCCAGATGAAACTCGATCACTCTCACTCTTCCACTAACAGATTAGTTGTATCATGCTAAGCAGTGGCGAGATTGTCAAACGATCTGTTCGGTAACGCACGGTGCCGGCACATCCGGCGCACCCGCAACCTGTCGATCGCTGAGACTTCGCGTCGCTCAGCCGGCATCCGAAGCGACGCTTCTTTCCACCGGTGCACCACCGGTCAACGGGTCAGTTCCGAGGCCGCCGACGCGGCTTTGGAGCTGCGGGCGGCAGGCTCGCGACAACCGCTAGCTGTGATCGGACGACTGCCAACATGTTGATCAGTGCTTCGCGGTCGTGCTCCGACAGCGGCGCGAAAGCTGCGGCGGCCGCGGCGTGAACGGCGGGCAACATCTGGTCGACGATTGGTCTGGCGTCGTCGGTCAGGTGGATCAGGACCTTCCGGCGATCCACGGGATGGGAATGACGTTCAACGAGCCCTCGACGCTCGAGCGTGTCGAGTAGCGATGTCATGCTGGCACTGCTCACGAGCAGGCGCCCGGCGATGACATGACCGGCGAGCGGCTCGCCTGCTCCGTCGAGGATGGCCAGTACCTGGAATGCACTCGCCGACAGGTCTGCGACCTCTCGTCGTCGACGATCGATTTCGGCGAGCAGCGCGTCGGCGGTCCGCACGAGGTTGGCCGCAGCCTCGGCCGCCGATCTACTCGCACCAGGGAACTCCCGCTCGAAATCGGTGGGTACACGAATCGGGACGGCTTCGACCATGGGCTCAATATACCTCGATATCAATTAACTAGACTTCTAGCTACTTTTGTGGTAGCTTTCTGCTCTCGGTCCGACCGGATCGACCCAATCCGAGGAGGCTCCGCCGTGGAAGCTCATCCACCATCCGTCCAGATGGTCCAGTTGCTCGCTGGGTTCCAGATGTCCCAGGCGCTGTACGTCGCAGCCAAGCTCGAGGTCGCCGATGTGATGGTCGACGGTCCCGTGCCGCTCGACCAGCTCGCATCGAAGGTCGACGCCAACCCGCTCGCCCTGTCGCGCCTGCTCCGAACGCTCTCCTCGCTGGGCGTGTTCACCGAGACCGCGCCCGAGACGTTCGGTCTCACGCCGCTCGGTGGCACCCTGGTCAGCGACCAGCCGGGCTCCATGCGCGACCTCGCTCTCATGTGGATGGAGACCCACTACGCGCCATTTGCCGGGCTACTCGGCACGGTACGCACCGGCGACTGCGCTGCCACCGAACACTACGAGCGGCCATTCTTCGCCTGGCTCGGCGACCAGCCCGAACACGTCGACCGCTTCAGCCGGGCGATGGCAAACCTGACCAGCGGAATCAAAGTCGGCGCGATCGCCAGCTACGACTTCAGCGGCGCTGGCACGATCGTCGATCTCGGGGCCGCCGACGGCGCCCTGCTCGCCAACATCATCTCCACCACGCCCGGCACTACCGGAATCGCCTTCGACCTCGCCCACGTCGTCGCCGAAGCGACGGCAACGGTTCAGGGCTACGGGCTCGGCGAGCGCCTCACCACGCAGGCCGGCAACTTCTTCGACGCAGTGCCCGAAGGGGCCGACACGTACATCCTGTCAATGGTCCTCCACGACTGGAACGACGCCGACGCAACCCGGCTGCTCCGCAACATCCGCTGCGCCGCAGCGCCGGGGGCCCGCGTCCTTGCGTTCGAGCTCGTCATCCCCGCTGGCAACGGGCCACACATGTCCAAGATGATCGACCTCACCATGCTCGCCATGGTGAACGGACGAGAGCGGACCGACGCCGAGATGCGGGCACTCTTCGAGGGCGCAGGATTCGTCTACGACGCCACCGTGGCGACCCCAACACCGATTTCGATCATCGAAGCCCACATCCCCTGAGCCGAGTGGGAGTCGACGAACCGGCATCGGTCAGGAAAATTTGACGACGTCGGGCTACCCATCGAATCCCGCGGACCGATCTGGCGCGCAGGATCGTCGGCGGGCAGCAACTCGCGAAGAACAGGCAGCATCTCCGACGCTATCTGACCACCATGCACCGCCAGCGACCTCCATGATCCACTGGTCGGGTTGCACTCTGGTTGCAGTTGCGCGGCTCAGGATCCGTTGTCTGCGCCACGCAGCGCGGGGAGAGTACGACGACGAGGACGGCGACGCCGGAGAGGATCGCGCCCATTGCGAAGGCAGGGCCGGGGCCGTGGTGGTCCCACAGCCAACCGGCGGCGACGCTGGCTGGGAGCGTGAGGAATCCTCCGGTTGCGGCGAGGAGTCCGTAGGCGCCACCGCGACGCTCGGGTGGGACGAGTGCGCGGATCCATGCTTTGAGCGTGCCTTCGGACGCGGCGTAGTAGATGCCGTAGGCGAGGAACAACACGATCACTTGCCACGCGGCTCCGGCGTATGCGAAGCCGGCGTAGACGAGTGCGTAGGAGATCCAGGCGACGATCAGCATCGGTCGTCGCCCGTGACGGTCGGCGAAGGCGCCGAGCGGGATCGCCAGCATGGCGTAGGTGAGGTTGAACCCTGCGTATAGGACCGCGAGTTCACCCGCGGACAGTCCTGCGGACTGGGCTCGGAGCAGGAGGAGGGTGTCTGACGAGTTGGCGAGGCCGAAGACGCCGACTGCGATGGCCAGGGCGACGAACGGCTTGCCCAGAGGGATCTTGGCGTGATCGGGATCGTGCACGACAGGCGCTGTGTCGTGCACGCGTCGCAGGCACATGGCGGCGCCGATCGCTGGGATGACCGACAGACCGAATGCGATCCGCAGGCCCGTCTCTCCGTGTCCGATGGCGAACAGCACGCCGGCAACGGCGAGCGGCCCGGCGACGGATCCGAGGGTGTCGAGCATCCGTTGCAATCCGAACGCGCGGCCAGCTGTGGTGTCCTCGGTGTCAGCGGCGACGAGGAAGTCGCGTGGGGCGTCCTTGCCGCCTTTGCCGAAGCCGTCGGCGACGCGGAGGACTCCGACCATCGGCACGGCCGTGGCGACCGCCATCAACGGGCGCGAGATCAGAGAGATTGCGTAGGAGATGCGAGTCAGTCGCCGGGGCGAGTCGCCGCGGTCGACGCGGCGACCGGTGACCAGTCGGGCGATCGTTACGCCGACCGCGAGGAGTCCCTCGATGGCACCGAGGCTGGTCCGAGATGCTGCCAGTGCTACGACCAGGAAGGTCGGCAGCAGCGGGTAGACCATCTCTTGGGCCATGCCCGACCAGAACGCAACCCAGCCGAGAAGTCGCACGTTTGACAGCGGCCGGTCGGACGTCGTTTCCGTGCCGTGCGGTCGAGGGTTCTCACTGGGCTCCGGCACGGTCGGGACGACTCCGTATGGCTGGGTTGATGGGCGAGGCTGGCCGCGACGTTACGCGCCGTTCTCGCTCGGCATGGGCCAACGGCTCGGCATCGCATCCGCGTTGCTCGCCGACCCCGACGTGCTGCTCCTCGACGAACCCGTCAACGGCCTCGACCCCGACGGCGTGCGCTGGATCCGCAACCTGCTCCGCGGTTTCGCCGACGAGGGCCGCACCGTGTTCCTGTCGTCGCACCTGATGAGCGAGATGGCGCTCACCGCCGACCACGTCATCGTCATCGTCATCGGCCGAGGACGGCTGCTGCGCGACCAGTCGATGGCCGACTTCATCGCCAGCGCCGGGGCAACCAAGGTCCGCGTACGCTCACCGGAAGCCGCGCGCCTCGCCGACATCCTGCGCCGCCACGCCACAACGATCGACGTGATCGCCGAAGGGGTCCTCGACATCGAGGGCATGACGAGCGACGACATCGGTATCGCCGCCGCCGGCGCGCAGGTCACCCTGTTCGAGCTGACCACCCAGGCCGGGTCGCTCGAAGCGGCCTACATGGTGCTCACCGAACAAATTGTCGATTTCCACACCCACACCGTGCACGACCGGGACCACCAATGAGCGTCACGGCCCCCAAGCCGCCGACGCGTCAGCGCGTCGTCGAGTCACAACCCGTGACCGTCCGCCGAGCCGTCGTCTCCGAATGGGTCAAGTTCCGCACCCTTCGGTCGAGCGCATTCATGCTCGCCGGCGCCTGCATCGGCATGGTCGCCATCGCAATGATCGTCGGCTGGAACACCCGCACGATCAGCGCCGCGCTCGACCCCGAGGACATCGTCTCCTCCGCCGTGCTGCTGGGCTACTACCTCGGCCAGCTGCTCATCGGAGCGCTGGGCGTCCTGTTCGTGTCCGGCGAGTACAGCACCGGCATGATCCGCTCCACCATGTCCGCAGTACCACGGCGGACACCCGCGCTCATCGCCAAGACCATCGTCTTCGTCACTGTCACATTCGTCACGATCATCCCCGCCTGCGTCATCGCGTTCGTCAGCGGCCAAGCCATCATCAGTCACTCGCGCACCGGCTACTCCCTCGGCGACCCGGGAGTCCTGCGCCTCGTCCTCGGCACCGGCCTCTATCTCGTGTGCATCGGTCTCATCGGCGCGGCCTGCGGATGGCTGGTCCGCAACACCCCCGGCGCACTCGTCACGTACTTTGCGATCATCCTTGTCCTGCCCGGAATCTTCGGCAACGTGCTCGGCAACTGGGGCAAGGACATCGCCCAGTACTTCCCCAGCGAGGCCGGCCGCAGCTTCGTGTCCAGCCTGAAACTCCCGTACACCCTCAGCACTTGGGCCGGATTCACCGTGCTCATCGCATCGGTGGTGATCGGACTCGTCTTGTCAGGCCTCTCGCTCCGCACACGCGACATCTAACAACCCGGCAACGGGCGCGCTCACGGCGAACACGCACCGGCCCAGTGTCGACGATCGGGTTCTCGACCTTCAGCGTGTCGACACCGCTCCGAGCCGGCTGTTCTCGTCAGCGTCGATGAGCCGCTGGCCGATCCCGTCGTACGAGCATCATGCCCTTCAACTGGGCCGACGACAAACATGTCCCGACGAAGGCTGACGAGTGCAGCCGCACGCCGACGAGCGCCTATGGCATCGCCTACGGAAACTGTGGTGTTGACACATGGTGTTGACAAACCGTTGACAAGGCCTGAGCCGAGAGCCTCACGCTGGACGTCCCACGGTCTGGATGCCCCACGCCGGCATCGTGACAGATGACGCCGCCGTCGAGAAGATCACCGCGACCGGGCTCGTCCTGAACTTCCAACTTGACGCAACTCACTGGTTGCCATATTATGGCAACTGTTCAGTTGCATCACCCGATGCGTGACGAGAGGATTCAGACCATGACCACGACGACCACCAACTACCGCACGACCATCCGGATCAACGCCCCCGCCGAGACCGTGTTCGACGCGATCACCACCCCCGAGACGCTCGCTGCCTGGTGGAGCCCGGTTACCGGCTTGGGCCTCACCGGTGGTGACCTGCGCTTTCCGATGGTGGCGGAACAGCCACCGCTGCTCATCCACGTCGACGAGGCGAGCCGCCCGACGACCGTCCGCTGGACGGTTGTCGAGTGCACCTTCATGAAGGACTGGGAGGCGACGCAGCCGACTTTCACGATCACCCCGATCGACGCGGATGCGTGCGAGCTGACCTTCGAACACGTCGGCTTGAACGATGAGCTCGAGTGCAAGGACATGTGCAGCCGCAGCTGGGATCACTTCGTGCGCACCAGCCTGCGCGAACTCGTCGAGGGCGGCCCGGGCGCCCCCAACCGCAGCCCGCGGGACCTGGCCCGCCGGGCGGCCGAAGAGGGTGCCTGAACATGCGCCTGCATGGGGCGGCTCGGACCGCGCGACCGCCCCATGGCACACTCGTCATACCGAGGAGGAGGCAATGACGTTCCCCGATCGCATCGAACGCACCATCCGCTTGGAGCGCCCGCCCCGCGAGGTGTGGTCGGCGCTCACCACCGCTGACGGGCTGAGCGCCTGGTTCGGTGAACGGGCCACGATCGACCTGCGACCGGGCGGCGCGGCCTCGATGACCTTCGCCGGCGGCATGACCGTCGAGATGCGCGTCGAACGCGTCGAGGAACCGAACGTGTTTGCCTACACGTGGCGCCTGCCGGACCTCCCCGACGACGACCCCCGTCGCACCTACGTCGAGTTCACACTCGAACCTGAACAGGCCGGCACCGTGCTGCGCGTGGTCGAGACCGGTTTCGCCCAACTGCCCCTCGACACTCGCAACGACACCTACGACTCGCACAGCGAGGGCTGGTCACGGGAGCTCGCCGAGTTGGCGGACCACCTCGATGGCGCCTGACATCGAGGCCGTGGCCGAGCAGGTCTTCGTCGCCCTGGCCGACCCGACCCGCCGCGCCATCCTCGCCGCTCTCGCCGCCGACGGCCCGGCAACCGTCGGCGACCTCGCAACGCGCCTGCCGATCACCCGCCAGGCGATCGCCAAGCACCTCGCCCTCATGACCGACGCTGGCCTCGTAACTCCCGAACCGGGCGAGCGCCGCCGGGTCCGCTACCGGCTGCGCTCCGCACCCGTGCAGCTCGCCCAACAGTTCCTCGCCGCGCTCGCCCACCAATGGGACGACCGACTCGACGCCCTGCAACGACACCTCACCGGAACCTGACGCCGCCACCGAAATCCCCTCGACGACTGCAGACCGTCTCCACGAAGCGCCGTGGGTCGACCTTCGGGTCATCAAATCGATGGTTCCAGCGTCAACGCTCGCCGTTGGAGTCGGGGTTGCCACTTGGTTGCGATGCGGCGGAGGGAACGCGGCGAGACCGGGCAGGCAAGGCCTGTCAGTTTGCTCATCAGCTCCGAGCAGATCGGCCGAGGAAGGCGGAGAGTCGGTCGGTCGTGAGTCAGATTCGCGTTGACAAACCGTTGACAGGGCCCGTGAGGCTGTACCCACCCGCGCCGACGAACGCAGACGACGGATACCCGCCCGGGATGCACGGAGTCGCCAAAGGCCACCGGCGCGACTCGGCGCGGCGTTACTGCTGGCTGATTCCGGCGCCGTCGATGAGGACGAATGCCATCTTGCAATCTCGGTTGGTGCGGTTGGACCACGAATGGTTGGTGGCTCGTTGGATGAGCACATCGCCCTTCTTCATCAGCGTTTCGCCCTCGTCCATCATCGCCCAGATCTCGCCCTCGAGGACGATGGCGTAATCGAGGGTCTGTGTGGTGTGGAAGAAGAAGTGGCGGTCGCTCGGCGGTTGGTGGTCCGTGTCGGGGACGATCGTGGCGAGAAAGCTTCGCGCGCCCCATCCAGCCCCCGGCCGCGGGCCGGGGCGCGTACCCCGATCCGTCCCACGGCCGGCCGTATGGGGCACCCCGGCCTTTGGGCTGCTCGGCGGACGACGCATCTAGGATCTCGTCGGGTGAGGCATTTGTGAGACGAGATGGGGGTCGATGATTTTCTACGAAGATGTCACCCCGGGCGACACCATGACGAGCCCGACCATCACCGTTGACCGCGACGAGATGGTGGCGTTCGCCAAGCGCTGGGACCCTCTCCCTATCCACGTCGACGAGGCGGTTGCGCAAGCCGTTGCCGGCGGGCTCACCGCCCCCGGCCTGTACGTGCTCGCTCTCAAGCAACAGCTCATCCACCAGCTCCCCGATCACGCCGTCATCGCGTCCTTCGGTTACGACGAAGTGCGTTTCCATGAGCCGGTACGACCCAACGACACGTTGCACCTGGTTTATGAATGGCTGGATCGACGCGACTCCACGTCCAAGCCCGATCGAGGCGTCGTGACCGTACGGTTGTCGCTCATCAACCAAGCCGGAACGACAGTCATGAGCCACCTCGACACCATTCTCATGCGGCGCGCAACGCCACCCGTACCCAGCGAGTAGAACACCGCAGATCTGCCGGTCTCCGGAAACAGCTCGGTCAGCGGAGCATGCCGTCGGTAAAACATGCTCTGGAAAGACGAGCGCGAAACGTCGCGGACCCGGCCATTGAAGCTATCCCGTGGAGTCTTGCGCGATCGGCCGTTCGCTCAATGGGTTCGTGATCTGTGATCATCTTCGCCATGGACGAAACGACGTTCTCATTCGGTGCGGTCGACGGCTCGGACATCGCGGTTTACCGTTGGACCGGAGACCGGGCACCGAAGGCGGTCGTGCAGATCGCGCACGGCATGGGCGAGCACGCCGCTCGGTACCGGCGACTGGCCGAAGCCCTCACCGTCGCCGGATACGTCGTATACGCCAACGACCATCGCGGTCACGGCCTTACTGCCGGATCGGCTGATCACCATGGCGATCTCGGTCGCGGTGGTTGGGTCGGCCTGGTGAGCGATCTCGGTGAGCTCGGAGCTATCGCTCGCCTGGAGCACCCTGGCCTCCCGCTCGTCCTGGTGGGCCACAGCATGGGTTCGTTCGCCGTGCAGGGTTATCTCCTCGACCACAGCGCCGACGTGGACGGAGCGGTGCTGTCCGGCACGTCGGCGATCGACGTCATCGCGCCAGGCATCGACCCGACCCAGGAGGTCGACCTCAGCGCGTTCAACGCGGCGTTCGAGCCGGCCCGCACCGAGTACGACTGGTTGAGTCGCGACCCGAGCGAGGTCGACGCCTACGTCGCTGACGCGGCGTGCGGCTTTGGCCTTAACCCGCAAAGTACGGCCAGCATGCTCGAAGGGCTTGCCGATACGAGCGACGCAGCACGCATCGCAGGCGTCCGCTGGGACCTGCCGATCTACCTGCTGTCGGGCGATGCCGATCCGCTCGCCGGCGGGGGAGCGCTCATCGAGCTGGTCGCCGACCGCTACCGCCAGGGCGGGGTGAAGGATGTGACCGTCTCGCTCTACCCCGGAGCGCGCCACGAAGTGTTCAACGAGACGAACCGCGACGAGATCACGGCCGACCTCGTCACATGGCTTGACCGCATCACCGTCCCCTGACCGTCGAGCAGCGATGTGGATGCGGACCGGCATGGTCGAAGTCGAACGACGAAGCGGTGTTCACAACGTTCTCATCGGCGACTGAATGTCAGCTCGACTCGCCCCACGGAGCTGATTGCATGTCCTCGCCAGCTTCCGCCTTCGCCGCTGCCGCGATCGAGTGCCTAGGCGCCAGGACCACCGAATGCCAGCCCACCGAAAACGACTGGGTCAACTTCGGATCCGCGCAGTAGGCGCATCTGGGCACACCCGTACCCGGCGTTATACGTGTGATCGTTGTCAAGAGGAACCTTTCGTTCGCTTGATGAGGGTGTCGAAGAGTGCGGCGCGGTCGGGTTGGTGGTGGTCTCGGGCGTGGTTGCGTTGGCGGAGTAGGACGGGGACGAACTCGGGTCCGGTCTTGAAGTAGGCGCAGGTTTCGCAGGCTGATTCCATGTGGCATTCGAGTTCGACTGGGCGGGTGCACAGGCCGTTGCCGAGCATGCGGGCGTGGGCTTGTTGGCGGAGGCGGGTCATCGCTGCGGTTTCGATCTCGGCGGGCAGCGCGCCTGGTGTCGCGGCGGTGTTGTAGAGGGCGTCGATTTGGGTGCACACGGATGCGTATTCGTCAGCGACGACGTGGTCGGCGATGCGGGCGTAGACGAGGGTCATCTCCAAGGATCGGTGTCCGAGGAGCGCGGCAATCGCTTCGAGGCGCATCCCGCGGTTGATTGCTTGGGTGGCGAGTGTGTGACGGAGCTGATGGGGGTGGACGGGTCCGATGCCGGCTTGGCGTCCGATGGTGGACACGATGCGATACACGGTGCGTCGGACGATTGGTGCGTGCTGGTCGGCGATCAGGCGACGCTGGGCGCGGATGTGGTCGGCGTTGCTGGCGGTCCATTCGGTGAGGAGGGTGACGAGGTCGGGGTGCAGTGGGATGAAGCGGTCGTTGCGGAGTTTGCCGACCGGGACGCGTAGCCAGTGGGCGTCGCCGATCTGGGTGACGGCGTCGGCGGCGAGGTCGCACAGTTCGCTGGCGCGTAGTCCGGTGCGGGCGAGGATCTCGGCGACGAGCCGGTAGCGCGGGATCGGGTGGGCGCGGGCTGCGGCCATGAACTTGGCGGCGTCGCGGTCTTGGAGGAATTTCGGGAGCGGTTCGGTGCGTGGCGGGATGTCGCCGTGCAGGATCGGGTTGCGGCCGGGGGCGTCGGGCCAGTCCCATTCGATCAGTCGTTCGAGGAAGATTTTGATGGTCCGCAGCCGGTGACGTTGGGTGTTCTTGGCCATCGTCGTTGACTTGTGGCCGGGTTGGGTGGCGAGCCACAGCTTGTAGTCCTCGATGTGGGTGCGGGTGATCGCAGCGACGACGATGACATCGGTGTGGGTGGTCAGCCAGCGGGCCAGCTGGCGCAGCGCGGCGTCGGCGACCTCGACGCTCTGCGGCGCCAGGAAGGTGGAGAGTTGCACCAGGTAGCGGCGCATTGTGGCGGTGAGCTGGGGTGATCGGGCCGAGAGTTGTGCCCATTCCCGGTTCGAGGCGGTGGTTGGAATCCATATCTCGATGACGTGGGCTTCGACGAGTCGAGTTGCTGGGGTGCTCATTGGTTGATCTCCTGCACAGCGAGCAGCTCGGCGGCATGGTCGGCGTCGATCAATTGCGCAGCGCGGTGATACTCCCCGGCGAGCCATTCGTCGGTGAGGTGCAGATAGATCCGGGTCGATTCGATCGAGGCGTGCCCGGCTTGGGCTTGGACCGCTTCGAGTTCCATGCCGGCTTCTCGCAGCCGGGTCAGACAGGTGTGGCGAAGCTGGTGACATGTCGCTCGTTGCAGACCGGCCCGGTCGGCGGGCGGCGCGCATGATCGCGTCGACACCATCGACCGACAATGGCTGCCCACGGGTCGGTCCCTTCAATGTCACGAACACCCGGTCCGTCGGCGAGTTCGCTGGTCGTTCCTCACGGAGGTAGTCGCCGACGGCGCTGAAGAACATGTTCGAGATCGGCACGACACGGTGATGGCCGCCTTTGCCCTCGGCGATGAACAACGAACGCTGCGACACCTGAACGTCGACCATGCGCAGGCCGAGGACCTCGCAGCGGCGCAGCCCGCCGAGGACCATCGCCAAGACCATCGCCCGGTCCCGGTGGGAACGCAACGCGCCGAGCAGCGCGTTGACATCAGCTGGTGACAACACCTTCGGCAGCGTTTGCGGGACACGCACCAGCGGGACCTGGTGCCGTCGGCCCTTCCGTCGCCGCGTCGGGATGCCCCGCGGCACCGGGTTCGATCGCACCGGGGTGTCACCTCGGGCAACGAGATACGCGTAGAACCCCGAGATCGATGACAGCCGTCGGGCGATCGTTCTGGCCGACAGGCCCGACTCGCGATCACCGATCCGGATCACCGATCGATCGCCACGCTGATGAGCGAGGAACTCGAACACCTCGACGGTCGTCACCTCCACCGGCGGCTTGTCGATGACACCGAAGAACGTCTTCAAATCATGAGCCACCGCCCGCAACGTGTTCGCCCGGCACCGCCCACCAACGAACTCGAGATAGCGATCCACGACAGGATCACCCAACAAGTAACGGGGTTCACCCGAAGCCGACACCGACCGAACGAAGACAGGGAATGAGCTCATCCCGCCACGTTCCCAGGAGCACTCAAACCCGTCGCGGATGCCGTCAGGATCACACGTGTATTAGGCGTTCTGGGATGGCTGGCCAGCGTCTGTGGGAGCGGGTTTATGGGACGGTGCATCGGCGCCGATGCGAAAGCGCCGTTCTGGCGCGTCGCCCCAGTAGCCGGTCACGTCGTTCTGTGCTGCGCGTGTCTGTGGGCGCGCCTCATCGAACGCGGGGTTCAGTTTCGTCCAGGTGAGGCCATCGGACCGAGTGAGCACGAAGCGCGGGGCGTAGGGAATCGAACCAGCCGGTGTCGGCTACTCTCCGATCCATGGTGGCGTCGAATGCCCTCGGCGAGCTCACGTTTGTGGGTGCTGAGCGGAAGGAGTTGGTTGAGCGACTCGTGGGGCTCTTCGACGAGGTCACCAGCACGCGTACGCCGATCTGGTGCTCGCTCGTGGCGCCTACGGGTTGGGGCAAATCGGTATCGCCCACGAGTTTTCCACCGTAGCTTGGCAGCAGACCGCCAAGATGACGGAGCCTATTGGCCCCCTTCTGATCTTCGACTCCATTCACGTCGTTGACCGGTCGAGATCAGATGTCGACTTCTTTCGAAAGCGTGTCTATCCGGAGGTCGTGTCGCCGGTGGTCAGATCGACACCCGCATGGTTTTGGTGGGGCTTCAGCTGCGACGACCACTACGGCTCTTCCCTCCAATCCTTGGCCTTTGCTGTTCGACAGTTCGAGCACGCAAAGCCGGGTTTCGAGGCACGGTGGCGGAAGGAAACATCGCTCGTTCGGCGGATGGCGAAAGGCATTTCGGGGGACGCAGGCGCACTCGGCGAGGCGGCCGCAGGGGACCTCGTGAGTGCGGTGCTCGACTCTGCTGACGTAGTGGTTCCCGGTCTGGGGATCATCTTGCACATCATCAAGGGGGGCACGGACCGGTGGCGCGATCGAGAGTCGGCAGAAGCCATCGCTGTAGCAACGGCGGAGGCAACGGCCGCACGCGGGGTCGACCTGGTGCAAGACCTTGCGCCGGCTATTGGTCAGGTGGCCCGCAATGTCGTTCCGATTGTCATTTTCGTCGAGGACCTTCATCGCGGCGACGACAGCCTCATCGAATTGTTGGCCCGTTTGCTTTCGGAGAACAACAGTCGGGTTCTCGTCATCACAACTGCGTGGCCAGGGTCCGTTGAGGAGGAGGCCCGACCGTCGCACCGCTTGGCTGACCGTGTGCCCGCCGATCGACGAAGGCAGTATTCGACCGTATCCGGTAACGGCGGCCACTCAAACGATGACGTTGGTCCGTTAAGCGAGTTGGATGACGCCGATCTTCGACGTCTGTCGAACGAGCTAGTTCCGAAGGGCGCAGACGGGCTCGTCGACGCTCTCGCCGAGCGCTACCGCAACCCATTGGCACTCCAATTGGCGTGTTCATCGCAAGAGCTCAGGTTGTCACTGCGTGGTGGAGAAAACCCTCATGACGTCGTCACCCGACTTCCCCAGGAGGTTCGGGAGTTGTACGAGCAGGCGTGGAGGGATCTCCCCGACTCCACCCGACTGGTATGCACGCTGGCGGTCCTCTCTACGCCGGCTGGGATCTCGAAGGGGGCTCGGGCGGACAAGCGATGGGACCAAGAGCTCCTGGCAGCGGGGATCGATGCTGACGAGTGGCTCCAAGAGGAGCTCGAGAGGCTCGGCAGGTCTTCGATCGATGCCGGCTCGACGTACGCGTGGGTACGAAGCGTGTCACGGTGGCTTCGCTCATTCCATGAGTCTGTGCAGTTCCACATCGCCAACGATCGGGCTAGTAATCTCTTCAAGGATCCCGCCTCACAATTGGCAGGATTCTTCGCGGGTGTCGCCGGGCAGGTGCTATCCGGAGGCGTCGATGACGACCGGGCCGTCTACCAGGCACGGCTGGTGGTCTGCCTCGGAGCCGAGGGGTACATCGTCCCGAACGAGTTTTGGTACAGCGCGGCTGAACGGCTCTGCACATGGCTCGAAAGCCAACCCGACACATCCAGTGCGCACGAATTGATCGACATTGCCGATCTAGCTATCAGCCACAATCCGGCAGCCGAGAGATTGCCGTGCTTTCGTCGGTTCCGTGCGGCGGCGCTCGGTCGGCTCGGCATGGTCGCCGAAACCGTCGCTGCGTTCGAGCTTCTCGTGGACGAACAGGCAAGGGTACTCGGGCATGCCACCCGCGCGACCCTCACGACCGAGGCGGACTTGGCGTGCTGGCGCGGGTTGGCTGGGGACGCCGCCGCGGCCATCACCGGTCTGCGGGAGGTTATCGCGACTCAGACCGAGAGATTCGGTGAGGACGATCCCGACACGTTGACGACTCGCGCACAGCTCGCCTCATGGCTCGGGACAGGAGTCAGCGCCGACGCAGCCGTTTCGGAACTCGAGCTCCTCGTAACGGCCAGGACAGCCAGACTTGGCGCCACGGCACGGGCGACTCACACAAGTCGCAACGATCTCGCGTATTGGCTCGGAGAAGCCGGGCGTTGGGATGAGGCCGTCGCCGAGTTCGAGAAGCTCAAAGCAGATCGTATAGAGCTGCTCGGCCACGACACCGCTGGCGTGTTCAACATCAGGAACAATCTGGCGTCATTGCTCGGGAGAGCAGGTCAAGTGGAGCGGGCCTTGGCCGAATTCGAGGAACTTGCCGCCGATCGCGAGCGAGTACTTGGCCCTGACGCCGCAGACACCTTCGCTTCGCGCCGGAACGTGGCGTCGTGGCAGGGCAGGGCCGGGCACGTCGATCGAGCGTTGGCCACCTTCGAGCAGCTCATACGAGATCGCACCCGAGTGCTCGGCCCGGACGCGCCCGACACGTTGACGACACGTCGCGAGCGGGCGTTTTGGCTCGCTAAAGCGCCGGGACGTATCGAGGATGCGTTGACCGAATATGAGCAACTCGTGATCGACCAGGGGCGAGTTCTTGGCACCGACGCACCCGACACCAGATCCACCATCAGCGACCTGGAGAACCTGCGCCGAGCGACGACGCAATCAACGGACAGTGTTTGAGTTACCCACGAGTACTCGATTGACTTCTGTGCTAGTCCAATACATACTGACGCTGCCGATTTCCCGATGTGCGGCCATCAATCAGGGACTGGAGTAATCGCATATGAGGCCACTAACCATCAATTCATTGCAATGGAGTACCCTTCTGGACATTGACGATGTCAAGCCAATAGACGAAAGCGACTCAGTCTGCTTGGAAGAGATTCGCGATGTCCTAGAACGGCACGACCGCCTCGATAGATTTGGTGTAACGCTTCTGCACAAGCATTTCGATCTGGGGGACGATGAAATCCTCCTCGAGACAACCGACGTGGGCCAGCGCGAGCATTGGATCAGGCCCGTTAGTCAATCCGCGCTGAGGGACGCCGGGATCGAGGCACGGACGACGATGGTCAGCTTCGACAAAGACGGCTACCGGCAAGTGTGCGTGTGTTCGCAAGACAACAGCGGTCACACCGGCGGGCACGCGAGCACCCTGTAAGGTCGGCCTGCTCAGCTGCGATGGTCCGTTGCAAAGCATGTTGAGCTGCGCCATTGCCTAATTAATTAACTGACCTGTTGCAAATTGCGTTCTAACTCGTTTCGCATGCTGGATGCGAAGTCCAAATTGGCTGTATACACGACAACCAGCGGCACAGAGTGGCAAACGTGCTCTCTCCATCGCCCTCGACAGCGCGCGACCACAACAACTCCCGACCTGGGTATCCCAGAATACGCAATCGACCGGGCGGTTCGGGTATCACAAATGTACCGTTATGGGCGTAGGCGACGACGGGTCGCGGTGAAGTTCGGTGCGATGGTGATCTTCGGGTTGGCTCCACTCGGCTCCATGTCACGAACGGTCGACCTGCTCGACCGCGATGGACTGATCACCAAAAATGGACGAGGCCCGATCACCGATCTCGACTGGGAGGGAGCCATCCGGCGGTGGGCCAAGGACTACGACGTCACCTCCACGAACCAGGTGAACACCTTTCTAGAGCCGCGGGGCCTTCCTGCGCTGTCCACCAAGCTCGGCAAGCTGAAACGCGGATACGCGACAACGGGCGCTTTCGCCGCCCAGCGCTTCTCCCCTGTCGCGCCGGCTCGCCTAGCCGCGATCTACGTCAACGATGTCATCGGTTGGTCGGAACGGCTCGACCTGCGACCCGCCGACAGCGGCGCCAACGTCTGGCTCCTCGAGCCGTACGACCACGTCGTCTTCGATCGAACAGCGAGCCGGGAAGGCGTCGTCTGCGTGAGTCCGACCCAGCTTGCCGTCGACCTCCTCACAGGCCCCGGCCGAGACCCGTCGGAAGGCGAGGAGCTCCTCGCATGGATGAAAGGAAACGAAAGTGCCTGGCGAACTCGATGAGCAGTACATCCGCGCTCGGGCCGCGTTGCTCGACACTGCCGAGGCGCTAGCGCCTCAGCTCGATTCGATCATCCTGGTCGGTGCCCAGGCCATCTACCTCCACACGGGTGCGGCCGATCTGGTCGTCGCTGAGTTCACCACCGACGCCGACTTCAGCGTCGAGCCCGCTCTGCTGAGCGACGAGCCGCTGTTGGCCGAAATGCTCGAAACGCGCAGATTCAAGCCAACTTGAGCATCCCGGTCGATGGCGTACTCGGATCGCTCGACGCGGCCGACGATCGCGGCGTGACAATGAACGTCGCCGGCCTAGGTGCAGGGTCGACATAGGGCGAATCGGTTCAGTCGTTCACGAAGCGGCCGATACACAGTACGTGACTCAGCTGATCGAGACCCGCTGGACGCGCTACGGCAAAGATCGCGTGTACGTGAAGACGGCCGACGGCGACGATGTCGGCCACGTAGACCTCGTGGCGAGGATCGTCGTTGCAAAGGCGCCGGACTACGAGACCGAGCTGCACGATTGCCTCATCCGTTGGACGAGCACGCCGGAGGCAGCCAGGCAGCAAGCCGAGACCGAGGCGCCGATCCCCTCGCCGCCGACAGAGCCAACGGCCGAGGCGCAGCCGCCGGAGCAGGAGAACATCGAACTGCGAGAAACTGACGAAGACGCTCGCGACCTCGCGGCGAACGTCGCCGGTGCGGCAGCTCGCGCGAAGCGAAACGAGGTGAACGCGCAAGCGCCGGTGTTGAACTTCGTCGCCCGTGTGCTCGGAGTGAAGACCGACGAGCGCACGTGGCGCGTCGGAGCCAAGGGCGAGGAGAAGGTAGCGAACGAGCTCACCAAACTCAGCCCTGCTTGGCGCGTGCTGCATGCCGTCGAGGTAGGCCAGCGCGGCAGCGACATCGACCACATCGTCATCGGGCCGCCCGGCGTCATCACACTGAACGTCAAGCGCCACCCTCGCGGAAAGGCGTGGGTCGGCGAGCGCATGGTGATGGTCAACGGCCAGAAGACCGATTACCTGAGGAACTCACATTTCGAGGCGCAACGCGCCGCTCGGCTGCTCTCCACTGCATGCGGACGGCCTGTGGCCGCGGTCGCAGCGGTCGTGTTCGTCGACCTCGACGATTTCACCGTGAAGCAGATGCCAGCGGATGTACACGTCACTACCCGGCGCCGACTCGTGAAGTGGCTGCAGTCCCTGCCGGTTGCGATCGACGGAGATGCGGTCGACGACATCTACTCCAAGGCCAGGCTCAGCAACACCTGGACGTAGCCGGCCACGCCATCGCGAGTTCTACAGCGCTCCGCGCGAGACGTGTCGCTCGGAGCCGTTCACACTCCGTGTCCCGGCCAGTTCGGTGGCCGCTTGAAGCAGTGCCCCGACGTCTCACCGGATCCGGCCGCGGGGACAGGATCACCTGCTGTTCGGATCTGTGCGTTCATCCTCTTCAGTGCGCGAGACAAGCGATCGAGGTTGTCCATCGAACGGGCCGGTAGCACATCGATGTCCTGCGTCGGTAGCGACGATCCATGAATCACAGCTGCGAAGCCGCCGACGACGATGTACTCGACTCGTTCTTCATTCATCATCTGGCAGATCCGTACCGGGTCGAACATCACGCGGTCTGGCGTCTCATCGACGCTTGGGCCGTCTTCTGAATCGACAACATGACATTGGCCACGTGGACCATCGACTCGACACGCTCGGGTACCGTCATACGGAGCTGCCGTTGGATCTGGCTGACATCGACGCCTCGTGCGTCTTCGATCGACGGCGACTGCTCCATGCCCGGAGTCTACGACGGACGGCCGAGCGGCGCCTTGGTAGAAGCTGCCCTCGACGGCCGAGAGGCCATAGCAGTCATATTGGTAACAGTTGTTCCATTTATGAGTGTTGTCGCCACAGTCTGCCCATGGACTTCGTGCATCCCGTCGAGGCTGTGATCCCCGGTGCGCAGGGCCACGTTCTCGCCGTACTCGTGAACACAACCGCCGAGCTGAACCTTCGGACCATCGCTCGTCTCGCTGCCGTCAGTCTCGCTCAGGCTCTCCTATATCACTGATCTCGAGAGCAACACGATGCGGATCGCCGCGTGCTGGGATGGTGAACTCGATCCGATCGGGGCGCTTGCGTGGTTGAGCTTCGTGCACGAGAACGCGTGGCGGACGTATACAAACTCTGTCTAGTACCAGTTCCGATTGAACGACCGTCCGTTCCTGCGATGCCTGCACGCCCGCAAGAGGAAGGCGCTGATCGACACGTCACGCCCACACCGGCATCGAGTCCGCGCACCCGTCGCCTCTCAGCGCGCACAACGGGTTCTTCGACTGGCGCCTGCCGCTGGCCGAGACCTGACGGCCCTCTACGTCTTCGTGATGAGCGCTCAAACGCTCAGCGGCTCTGCTCGCTCGCGTAGACTCGCAGTGCGGGTCTGCCTCGACCGTTAGCCGTAAGCCAACGACGCGCACTGACCGAGAGCGTGGCGGCTGATGGTGTTTCCGTAGCCGAACACGCCGGGGTTCAGCCCGAAGCACGTGATGTTGCGCCCGATCGAGTTACGCACCACGAACAATGAGTTGGTGCCCGAGCCGGTCGCGTCGTTGCCGCCGGTCAAGGTGATTGCCGCGAGGGTCACGTTCTTATCGATCGTGTTGAACAGGATGCCGATCCACTCCTCGGTTTGCCCGGCGACGGTGAGGTTGCCGTGGATCGTGTTGTTCTTGATCGACCACGGAATGTCGGAGCCGCCGCCCAGGATGGTCACGTTGCCCGCGACCTCGATCCCGTTGAGGAACACGCCAACCGCTCCGACGAGCGTGACGTTGCCGTTCACGACGATGGTGGAGTGTCCATCGGGCTCCGTCTCGCAGGGATGTCCAGAGTTGTTCGTGTATTCGGGTGGTTGGCAACCCAGCCCCACTATCGACCCAGGCGCGCCCGTGACGTTGCGGCCGACGGTGATGGTTGCCGGTGCGCTCTGCGCGTCGAGCACCGCTCCGCCGAGTACCCGGACGCTACCGGTGACATCGATCACGGCATCAGCCGCAACATTGCACGGGCCGGTCACGGTGATGCTGGTATAGGTTCCCGAGGGGATGGTCCCACCGGTGCACTTGTACGCCGCGTGCCCACCGGATCCCCCGGCGAACGCCGTGCCACCGGCCATCGCCAGTGCACTCGCGGCGACGAGGACCCCGACACAGGCCATCCTCACATGAGCGGTTCCGATCACCGACCGTGCTCCTTCCGTGACTGTTGGGCGAGCTCCCCAGAGCACGCACCATGCGTTCGCTCGCACATGCGGTGACGGACGCTTCGCCGAAGAGTACGCCTGGCGCCAGCGGACGTCAAAACATGCAGCCGCAGCGAACCCGAGAAAACGAGCCGGCCGGCCTCGGGTAGTCGCCGGGAGCCTCGCCGGTGGTGGTGTGGTGTCTCTTCTTGATGTCACACCGGGCCCACCAGCGCACCGCCAAACGCGTCGTCTGCTCGACGCCTACCGACGTTGGTCCGGTGTCGATCCCCTCCCACCCCTCCAGCTGATATCGGTCCTGACCTGGCAGTACCCGGGTTTCGCTGCCACCAGCATCGCCATCCCGCCACGAGGCCGTATGCCTGCCGACGGCGAGCCGCAGCATGCTCGGCGTGCTCAACGAGTACGTCCACCTCGCCAGCCACGTCCACGCACGGCAGGGTGGACCACCAGATCTGGCCTGGCTCGAGGACCGGCTGGCCCAGACACCGATGGGTCCGCTCCAAAAGCGGAACGGCTTCCCCGACCGGGAACTCGCTGCGCTGGCCGCAGGGTCGACGAAGAGCACCCCCGCATCATGTTGGCAATCGGTCGGTCGCCTGCCCAGCGGGTGATTTAGTGACGGCGCGAGCTAGCGAACGCGACTGCGTTCTGCTGATCTCCAGTGCAGGGGTTGCAACCCCTCCGGCGTTGACTGCCTTGCCCGGACCCCAAGGCGACACCGGCTTGGTGGAGGAACCGGACCCCTTCGGCGGCATGTAGGCACCTCGGCCTCGCGACGCATCCGCGCTCGACGAGCCGAGTCCCGCCGGGCCTGCGTGACACGAGCATGGTATAGGCATATACTTTTGTATATGGAGGACGCGGATCCAGCAGCGTTGGTGCGATCGCTTCGATCGAACGCCGGGCTGTCGCAGCACGAGCTCGCCGTTCGCGCCGGGATGGCCCAGTCGGCGATTTCCAACTATGAGAGCGGTCGCAAGGTGCCGTCGTTGACCACGCTTGCTCGACTGGCAGAGGCAGCCGGTGTTGCTCTCGATGTCTCATTCGCCCCGGTCCGCTACCCGACGAAGGTCACGTTGGCTTCGCTTCGACGGCGCCGCCGGGCAATCGAAGCAGCGTGCATGCGCCACGGCGCCACCCGGCCGAGGGTGTTCGGCTCGGTGGCCAAAGGAGAGTCCGGCGACGATTCCGACATCGACCTTCTGGTCGACCTCGAGCCCGGGCGCACCTTGTTCGATGTTGCCGCGCTCCATGATGAATTGGTCGAGTTGCTCGGCCACGACGTGGACGTGCTCACCTCGGGCGCCGTCCGTGGACGCCTCGCACACGTCGCCGACGAAGCTGTGCCCCTGTGAGAACAGGCCAGCAACGCCTTGCCGACATCCTCACTGCCACCACCGACGCAGCCCGACTCGTGGAAGCCGGCCATCAACGGTTCGTATCTGACCCGTTGCTGATCCGAGCAGCGAAGAACATCATCAGCGAGATCGGCGAGGCCGCCAAAGGTATCGATGACACACTTCTCGATTCGATACCCGGTGTCCCTTGGAAAGCCGTCAAAGGCATGCGCGACAAGGTGGTGCACGACTACCCCGAAGTCGATCTCGACGTGTTGTGGGACACCCTCGCTCACGGTTTACCCGTCGTCCATCACGCCATCATCGAGCACAACGAGACGCTCGAGCGCTGAAATCCCCGTAGCGACTCGACAACCCGATGATTTGAGCTCACGTCATTCGGATTGTTGGCCTGATCGCAGAGGGTTTTGCTCCACCTCAGAGGGAAAGAACGAAGGCCCGATCCTCTCGGACCGGACCCTCGATTTTTGGTGGCGGGGGCAGGATTTGAACCTGCGACCTTCGGGTTATGAGGACGCCGGTCATCGTCTGCGTTGGTCGGCGTTCGACGGCGTTCGTCCTGCTCAAGCAGCGATCCGGTCGAACCTGTGTCGGCGCTCGTGGGCACTCGTCGGCGAGTGTGGGTGCGATTCGCGTTGACAAACCTTTGACAGGGTCCGAGTGGCCTTACCCACCAGCGCCCACGAGTGCAGACGAGCCTGCTGCGTCACGCAGCAGAGTCGTGGCAAGGTGGACCGGACCGGTTCAGCGCTGCGATTACGATCGTTTCCCGCTCATGACTTCGTTGGCCGACACTGTCCTTCCACTTGTCCGGACTCGGGCGGATCTGAGCCGGTGGGGCGCGGCGAACGAGCATGGTCGCCAGATGCACGAGGCGATCGATGTGCTCGAAGCTGCGCTCCGTACGGCGGACCCGGCTGAGGTGTATGCGGTGGTGCATGCCGCGTTGGCGAGCGCTGTCAAAGTGATCGCCCGCGCAGACGATTCCAGCGGGGTCATCGGTGGCGCGTGTCGTCGATTGCTCGCGCTGCATCCGACGGTCGCGTCGTCTGCCGGTGTCGCTCCGGGCAAGTTGGTCGACTGGATGATGAAGTTCCAGTTCGACGGGGACGTCGACTACTTCGAGATCGATCCCGTCGCGTACGCCCCCGCGCTCGGAGATGTGGGTATGAAGACGTACCGGACACGGCTCGACGCGGTGCGTGCCACCCTCGGGCCGGAACCAGCGGAGTCGGATCGCTGGTCGGTTCCCGATCGTCACGAGCGTTGGGTGTTGGACTGGAACGACCGACGTCTCGCGGTGCTCGACCGCGACATCGACGCCATCGTCCGGACCCACGCACGCGACCGCAAGGTGGCCGCGTGGCTGCAGGACACCGCTCAGGCGTTCGAAGAGATCGGCGAGATCGACCTCGCCATCGACTGGGCCCGTCAGGCAACCCACCACGGGCCCGGCCACCAGGCGCTGAAGGCGGCCGAGTATTGGTGCGACCTGCTCGCACGACACCGCCGGTCCGAACTGTTGGCGGCGCGACACGTGGTGTTCCAGCGATGGCCATCGGCCACGACCGCGACACGGTCTTCACCGCGCCACCGGCACCTCGTGGCCCGACCTCCACGACGAGGTCATCGCCACACTGGCCACCAGGCCAGATCAGTCCGTGCTCTTCTCGATCGGCACGCTCCACGATCCTCGCCTCGCCTGGGAGCAGGCGCACGCGCTCGGGCTCGACAACGACCTCGTCTGGATTGAGCTCGCGAAGGCGTACGAGAAGATCGATCCGCTCGCCGTGCTCCCGGTCCACCAGCGGCTCGTCGAACATGAACTGGTCACCACCGACGCGCAGCACTACCGGCTGGCAGCACGGCGCCTCGCTACGATGCGAAAGCTCGCCGCCGGTACCGAGCAAGCATCCGAGGTAGACGCGTTCATCGCCGGTTTGCGCGAGATCCACCGGCGGCGTCCGCGACTCCAGCAGGAGTTCGACCGGGCTCGTCTGCCCTGACGCTCAGCGCACGTCAGCGGCGCGGCGAGCTCGGGTACGATGTCGACATGGCCAAGACCGCCCACGACCTGCGCGAGGAGGTGCTCGCGCTCCCCGCCCAAGAGAGAGCGCGGATCGCATCAGACCTGCTCGCCAGCCTCGACAGCGAAGCCGTCGACGAAGACGAGATCGACCAGCTGTGGTCGGCCGAGACGCAACGACGAGCAGCGATGCTCGAATCCGGCGACGCAGGCACACTCACCTGGAACGAAATCCAGCAGCGATTCGCCGAACGCCGCGCACAGCGCAGCGCGTGAGCCTTCGCGTCGAGTACCACGACCTCGTCGACCTCGACCTCTTGAACGCATGGACCTGGTACGAGAATCAGGAAGTAGGGCTCGGCGACCGTTTCCTCGGCGCAATCCACACAACCGTCGTCCAGGCGTCGCGCTGGCCCAACGCCGGCAGGCCCGTCCTTCGTGACGACCACGATGAGATCATCGAGCGCAAGGTCCCAGCCAACGACTTCCCGTACGCGGTTCGCTATCGCATCCAGGATGATCGGCTTCTGGTCATGGCGGTCCTGCACCAGAGCCGCCACCCCAACTTCGGCGCCGACCGTCAGCCCTGACGATCCCGCGGTGGACGACGCGCAGTCCCGAGAGCTTCCGAATCACCAATCGCCGTGACCTTCGGGTTCTCGACCCGCAGTAGCTCGTCATCATGTCCAGGCCGGCGGCTCTCGTCGGCGGTCGTGGGCACCCGGTGGTTCCCGTCCGGTCGACGACGTGCTCCACAAGTGGGACGACAGCCAATGCCAGCAGGAGCGCACCCACCAGCGTCGCTGGGCGCCGACGACCGCCTACGCCAGCGGCGTATTGACAAACCGTTGACAAGCGACATGCAGAGAGGCCCTCTCCGCCAAGCGGAAAGAGCCTCTGACCTGCTATTTCATGGTGGCGGGGGCAGGATTTGAACCTGCGACCTTCGGGTTATGAGGCCGAAACCAGTTCTGCACGGACCACCTGCTCAGGGCACGATCACCCTGCTCAGTCCTCGTTTCCGCGTCCCCGTGACTCCCCGATGTTCCCCGTGGTGTACCGGTGTGCTGGTACATATTTGGTACATGACGAGTGATCAGCGCTCGTCACGGAGAGTGATGACGTTCGCCTGAACCGAGTGCTGCTCCATCGTCCTCCGCTTCGCATCGGCGCAGGCCCAGTTCCTGACGGAGGTCCTCGGCAACAGCGTGGACCGCGTCGAGCTCGAGCTGCTCCAGTCTCGTCCGCTCGCCGGGTCGGGCCTCGATGTTGGACACCGCCGCCTCGAACCGTTCGAGGTGCGCCCTTGTCGCCGTGTAGGGCGATTCATCCGGGTTCACCACGATGAAGCTCCTCAGCAGAGTTGTTCAGTGTCGTTCGGACGCGGCGCCGGCACCGGCACTGGTGACGAGGCCAAGTTCGAGTTGCACCCACACGTGGTTGGCGTTGCGACGCGTGACACGCGCCCGGCATGGCGGTTCCTCGTCGTCTCCGACGAGCACCCAGTCGCCGGGTTGCGGATCGAACGATGTGTCCGACGCTCGGGGACCGTGGCTGATCCAGGTCTCGACAACAAGGTCAGCACCCACACTGGTTGCGTCGTACCACAGGTCGTATCCGGACGTCTTCACGGCTCTCAGCCTAGTCATCGGCGACCCGATCGGTAGGCCGGGTTGTCCAGCGGGCCCCGAAAGTGCCCACGGACTCGCTCGAACTGGCCGGAGGTGTCAGCGGCCAGCACAACTGTCCAATGCGGCGAATCGAGTGTCGGAAGCAGCGGAAAGCCGCCGTCGATCAGCGACTCGCCGTCGGCGACCAGGAACTGCCGACGGTCCGCAACGATCGGACGCATCCGGACCAGCTGCTCGAAGTCGCCGCCAGGGACTTCGAGCACCGAGAAACCCCAGATCCCCCACCTCTCATGGCACTCCTCGACAGACCGGTGCAACAACTCGTCGTCCAGGGTGCGCGCGCCGAGGCGGACCACGACCAAGCCGGGTGCGACAAGCTCATCGCGAAGCACAAGCGGCTCGAACATCACCCCAAGCTATCGACGCGCCGCAACCGACCTCGCGGTATGGCGCCGGCGGCGCAGACTGTCGTCACCGTCGGGAGGGGACGTCGAAGCCGAGCGTGGTGTAGGTGGCGACGCGCTTGCTGTGCATCTTGCGGAACACTGGGCCAGGGTCGAGGTAGTCGTGGACTTCGACGTCGGTCTTGATGTCGTTGGTGCGCAGGATCCGTCCGATGTACTGCACGACCCGGCCCTTGAACGCGAGCGGAAACGCCAGGAACAAGGTGTCCAGGCTGGGACTGTCGAACCCTTCGCCGAGGTAGGAACCAGTGGCGAGGAGCAACTGCCCGGTCGGCGCCGGGTCAGCGTTGAGCTGGTCGATCACGGCCGCCCGTGCCTTCTTCCCGAGGCCGCCTTTCAGCACGAGCGGTTCGACACCGCGTTGTTGAAGCTCGACCGAGAGGGCGTCGAGGTGGTCGGTCCACTGAGTGAGCACCAAGACATTGCGCCCGTCGCGGACCGCGGCGGCGATGTCCGCGGCGATCTGGCGCGTACGGGCCTCATCCTGAACCAGAGCTCGAAACACATCCTGGATCGCGGCGATCTCGCCGGTCCCGGCGGTGCTCTGGGTGTCGTGAACGTGGAGGCGGCGGGTGAGTGCGGCGGCCGCCGTCTCGGCGAGAGCGATCTCGTGACGGACTGGACCGCACTGCATGGTGATGATCGCCTCGAGCCCATCACGCCGGTACGGGGTTGCGGTCAACCCGAGCCACCGGCGGCAGCGGGCATCGCGGACGGCGATCTCGAACGACCGAGCCGGGAGATGGTGGCACTCGTCGACAATCACCAGCCCGTACCCGTCGAACAGTGCCGACGCATCTGCGCGACGGGCGACCGCTTGCAGCATCGCGATGTCGACGATCCCCGAGGGCTTGGCCGTGGCGGCGACACGACCGATCTGGCGTCGGCCGAGACCGAGGTGCTCCATCAGTCTGGACTTCCACTGCTCCACCAACGGTGTGCGATCCACGAGAATCAACGTCGGCACCCGATGAGCGGCGACGACCGCGCACGCCATCACCGTCTTGCCAGCTCCGGTCGGAGCGACGAGTACCGCATGGTCGTGGTCGATCACGTTGTCGACAGCGAGCTGTTGGGGCGGCGACAACGTGAACGTCGCCGCAACCTCGATCGCTGCCGGGTCGTTGCGTCGGTCGTCGAGCTCGAAGCTGCTTCCGGCCCCTTCGATCACGCACCGTGCGGCGTCGAGCAGCCCGCGTGGCAGACCCAACCGATCGAGCTCCTCCACGTAGCAGCGGATCAGCCGTGGAGTCGCATGGTTGGACAGGCGAAGGCGTTCGTTCTCGTAGAACTTCGGGTTGTGCAGTGACGCGAGATGCTTCAGCTGGGAGATCAGCCACGCCGGCAATCCGATCCGTTCGATCGAAAGCATCCCGCCCAACGTCGCATGTACCACCGGTGGTGCTGGGTGAAGGTCGCGGGCCTGTTCCCAATCGACCGCTTGGGTCCCGACCGGCAACGGCCGCACCGAGTCGGCATTGGCGGTCAGCGCATCCGGGCTCGCCAGCGGCACAGCGGAGAGGAACGCCCACTGGTCCTCATACGGTTCGAGGGTGGTCGGGTCGAGGAACAGCGTGGTACCGCGCTTGCGACAGCCGCCCTGCAGTGGGAGTGCGATCAGGTTCCCGAACGAACCCTTCGGCATCACGTCCTGTGACGGGAACAATCGGTCATAGCTCGACAAGTCGATCTCGACCCGAGACGCCATCGCCCGTCGCAGCATCGCCGCGCCCACCTTGCGCGCGTCAGCCGCCGGGACCGGGCCGGAGAAGAACACCCACACATGCCCACCATCACCCGAGCGGGAACGCTCTAGCACCGCGGGCAACCCTGCTTGCCGGCACGCGTCGAGGTAGGCGAGCGCGTCGAGCGCCCATGAGCCCCCATCGAAGTCGCACGCCAGCAACCGGCAACGATCGTCGCGCAGCAGCGGGTACAGCCCAGCCGAGACATCGCCTGCCAGATGACGTTCGATCACCGAATCACTAAGTTGCTCGTACTCTCGATCAGGACGCTTCGAGTTCGCCCACCCGCCGACCACCGCCGGCGACCATCCGGATCTCCCCGACCGATCGTTCTGCCACCGCAACGCGTACACGTCATCCCGGCCGGCGAACAGCGAGCGGAACAGTCCGATCTTGTCCACCGGCGACGACCGCCGATCCACCGCGGGGCGCCGGGAAACGGTAGGAGCGAACAACGTGGGCTCCCAGGCCACGGGCGGCTCGGGCTGCCGCTCGTCAGTGAGCCCTAGCAGACCCCGCAACCGTTCGTTCTCGGCACGCAGCGACACGATCTCCGCCAACGCGGCGCTCAGCTCGTCCGCCATCGACGGACCCATCACGTCAGCGGCACCCACCATCGCCGGAACGCCGCCAACAGCCGCGCAGCCTCATGCGACTCGTCGGTGATCACGACGTCGAGCGAGCTCAATTGCTGCCGCCGACCATCGAGAGTGAGGACAGCGACCAACCCCCGGCGCTCATCACCGTCGAACTCGACCCGATCCAGCGCGCATGCCAGCCCGACAGCCTCCGCCGCGGCAGGGGGACCCGCCTCGGCGAACACAAACTCGCACGCGCCAAGCTGCTCACTGTCGCCATACGCGTCGACGAGCACATCGTCGAGCAACTCATCCAGCTCAACGTCAGGCCACATCCCCGGCACATCCAACACCGTAGACCTGCGCAGGACTCCAACCCCCGACCCGCTTCGCACAGCACCCACCAATCGGCGACCATAGGGCCACATCTCGATGCGGTACGTCTACCAGGTGCAACGCTCCGAACCGGTCAAGAATCTGGTACATGGTTGGTACATACATGGTTGGTACATTCGCACCGGCCCGTCTCTCCGGGAACGAACGAAGCCCTGGCAGATCTCACGATCTACCAGGGCTTTTTCAGTGGCGGGGGCAGGATTTGAACCTGCGACCTTCGGGTTATGAGCCCGACGAGCTACCGAACTGCTCCACCCCGCGTCGGAGTAGAGCATGTACGGTAGCGAACAGCCATTTCGATCACAACCCCTCACGTGTGGAGACAATCGATGGGACTGTTTAGCAAGAAACCGAAGTCGATCATCGTTCAAAAGCCGGCAGTCAAGCCGGTCGCCAAGCCGAACCCCGACGGGGTGAAGACACCGAAATCCGACAGCTTGTCGCCGAAATCCGACATCGAGGCGGCGATCATGAGCCCGTCATTGACGCCGACCTTGGCAGCGACCGCAACGCCAACACCAATCGCGACATCGTCGACATCAACCCCGACCCCGACCCCGGCCCCGACCCCCTCACCGACTCCGACCCCGAAGTCCGCCGCCCCGCCGCCGCCTCTGGAGATGCCCAGGCTGGCACCGAAGGTCGACCAGTTACCTCCGCCCAAGCCAGGCAAACCCGCCAAGCCGGCGAAGCAGAAGAATCGCAAGGGTGGTGTCGACCCGGCCGACTTCCTCGCGCTGCGCACCGAGCTGATCCACATGAAAGCCCGGCTCGACGAGAGCGAGCAGGCGCGCGCCGTGGTGGAGGCTCGGCTCGGTGCCCTCGATGCCGCGGCGTCGACCTTCACGTCAGAGCGCGCCGACATCAGCGAAGTCGCCGGCATGGTGGTGCAACTCCAACAGGAACTTGCCGAGCGAACGGGTGTGGGTGCGATCACCGGCGACAACCCGATCGTCGGGCCTGCCCACGAAGAGCTGGCGGCCAAGGTCGACGCATTGCAGAACCGGCTGTTCGGAATGCAGGACCACGGCGACAAGCTCGCCGAGGTCGAGTCGCAGTTGGCGTCGATGCGCGTCGAGTTGGCTGCCACCGCCGAGGCGGCGACGACGGAGACCCAGCAGGCCGTCGGTCCCGATCCGGAGACGCTTCAACATCTGGCGATGATGCAGCAGCGGCTCGAAGAGGTCGATTCTCTCAAGCAGCGCCTCGGCGAGATCGACCAGTTGCAACAGCGCGTCAGCGGGCTCGGTGACGTCGAGCAACGACTGGCCAGCGTCGACGGGCTCGCTGCTCAACTGCAGCAGCTCAATGCCCGCGTCGCCGCTCAGGCAGAGTTCGGTGGACAGTTGTCGGCGTTGCGAGATCGCGTTGCGCAACTCGGTGATCCGCCACAGGGCATCGACGACGGCGTGCGACTGCAGCTGCAAGAGATCGGCGAGCGGTTGCAGAGCAGCGAGGAGCTCAGGTCGCAGATCGGCCAATTGGCCGAGCGGATGAGCTCGAACGACAACGAGGCCCGGGCCGTTCGCGAGCACATGGCCCTTCTCGACCAGCGCCTCACCAACGTCGGCACCGAACTGGCCAACCAGATCAGCGAGCTCGGCAGCGACATCGACGGGCTCGGCCAGCGAGTACCCGAGATCGTCGATGGCTCCGTGAGCGACGAGGTCGTCGAAGCCCTACGCGGCGGTCAGGTGAAACTCGCCAACGAGCAGGCGCGCTACGAGATCGCCTTTCGGCAAGACCTGGCCGCGCTGGCCGAGCAACTGCGCCGCGGCAACGGCTAACTGCTGCTCGGGGCGAGCTCTGCCGCCGGCAGCTTGCGGTCGATGCCCAGTGCGGCGAAGGCGAGGCCCAGGAACAACGCCGCAACCATCGCGGATCGCAGCAGGGCGACGGCGTATCCGTGCACTTGGACGTTCATGAACGGATAGGCGTAGTAGTCGTTGCCGTGTCGGTCCTCGACGATTGCGCCGTAGAGCAGCGCATAGCTGAGCCAGCAAACAGGGGCGACGACGGCGAGGCGAACGATTCGGCTGTCGAGTTTCCGTCGAGGACCGAACAGCAGCCACCCGACCGGACACAGGATCGGCGACAGTGTGTGCAAGAGGAGGTCGGCGACAGCGTCCCAGCCGGTCAACTCCTGGAGGCTGGCCAGGGCGAGATGGAACACAACGCCGGTGACGGTGATGCAAAGGATCGCATCGAGACGAAGAACACGGAACACCGTCGATGGT
Source organism: Ilumatobacteraceae bacterium (assembly GCA_963720775.1). Taxonomy (GTDB): domain Bacteria; phylum Actinomycetota; class Acidimicrobiia; order Acidimicrobiales; family Ilumatobacteraceae; genus JAENVT01. The sequence goes on from CAVRGR010000007.1 coordinate 171,781, forward strand.
CGATCGAGCCGCTGTGCGAGCAATCCGGTCGTGACCGCCACGAGGATGTTGGACTGCACCGTGAAGAAGCTGAAGAAGTTGACGATTCGCGCCGGGGTCGATTCGAACGACCCTGCACCGCTCTCCTTCGTAACGGCGAGGATGAGCTGCAGGACCAGACCGAACGTCACGATCACCGACGTCGCGCCGAAGAACACTCGAGCGTTTCGGGGGTCCCTCATCGCTTCCGATGCTAATGCGCAGGTCATTCCTGGCGAGGTGACTGTGTGTGACCCCTTTTGTAGGGTTGTGGGTAGCGACTTCCCCTGCTGTGTTCAACGTGTGTTCGTTTTGTGGAAGGGGTGGTCGTGGTTGTTGTCGGGTTGGTCGAATCGATCACTGCGGTCGATCTGGCAGTCGCCGATGCCGGGGTGGTGGCCGCGGTGTTGGTGGATGTGCGTCGGGTTCGTGGCTGGCTCGATTCGGTCGAGGTTGTCGCGGCGCGGCGGCTGGCGGAGCTGGCGGCAGTGTCGCCGTCGATGTTCCCCGAGCGTGTCGTTGCCGACGCTGCCCGGGTGTCGCTGACAGAGGCGTCGAAGGGGTTCGATCGGGCCAAGACGACAACGGTGATTCCACAGTTGGCGGTCGTTCTGGAAGCCGGTGAGGCGTCGGCTGGTCATGTCGATGTCGTCACCCGCGCGATGCGCCCGCTGTCTGCTGGGCAACGTGACCGGTTCGCCCAGCGTGGCGATGTGCTGGCTTTGGCGGCGTCACGGTTACCGTGTGACGAGTTCGCTCGTGCGGTGCGAGCCGAGATCCGCCGGGTTTGTGCCGATGACGGCATCGACCGGTTGCAGCAGCAACGACGGGCGACCGGGTTGCGGTCCTGGGTCGATCGCGACACCGGGATGTGGTGCCTGCACGGCGAGTTCGACCCGGAAACCGGCCTGACCCTCGACGCTCGCCTTCGCGCCATGGTCGAAACGATGTTCCACGACACCACACCCGACACCTGTCCCACCGACGCGCTGCTCAAACACCAGCACCTGCGCGCCTTGGCATTGGTCGCGTTGTGCAACGGTGGAGGTAGCGGGCGGGCGCGGACCGAGATCAACATCCTGATCGACGCCGCCACACTGCTCCACGGCGAACACGACCACTCGATCATCGACCTCGGGATCCCCGTCGACCTCCCGATCGAGACCCTACGACGGATGGCCTGTTGCGCCGAGGTGATCGTGCCGATCATCACCGCCGCCGACGGCATCTCCCTCCACGTCGGCCGCGATCAACGAGTCGCCAACCGTGCCCAACGCCGCGCCCTACGAGCGATGTACCGCGGTTGCACCATCCCCGGGTGCACCGCAGCTTGGGAGCACTGCGACATCCACCACCTGCACTGGTACCGCCACGGCGGCCGCACCGACATCGAAAACCTGCTCCCCTTGTGCCACAAACACCACCACGCCATCCACGAAGGCGGCTGGCACCTCGCCCTCGACACCCAACGCAACCTCACCATCACCCACCCAGACGGCAACACCATGACCACCGGCCCACCCAAAAGAACGAAATGAAGCCGGCGGCGCGACGCCGGGCGACTATCCCTGGCTCAGCGCTTGGAGTGCTTGTTGCACAAGACTTCGCGCTGCATCGACCTTGGCTTGATAGGTCGCGAGGTCGTGAGCCTCCAACGCCTTGTCGGCGTCAGCGAACAACGTCTCGGCCTGATCGAGCAGATCGGCGGGAGTCGTGTCGGTTGTCGGTGGCGGGTTGGCTCCGCCGTTGTCGACCGGCGGGGGCGTGTCGCCGACAACATCGCCGATGTCGGTGTCGAAGCCGGGGAACAACCGCGCCAACGCGGAGCCCAGCGAACTTCCGTATGACGCGTTGTTGTTCTGCGACACGAGCACCAGCTCGATCGTCGGTTGCGACTCCTTGGTGTCGGGCACGGACGGCTGCACGTAGACGGGGCGTATCCACAACAAGCCGCCGGCCACCGGCACCATCTGCAGATCACCGAACACCACGTCGGTTCCTTCGATGTTGAGCAGACTGAGCTGTTGCGAAACGGTGGCCTCGGTGTTCATGGTGTTGGAGACGGTGAACGGACCATCCTCTGGCGAAGTCACCTCATAGGCCACGAGCGAGCCGTAGTCCTGCGGATCACTGCTCGCTGTCATGAAGGCCTGCAGGTTGCGTTTACTGTCGTCGGTCGAAAATGGCACGAACGGTCGTAGCAGCTTGAACGATGCCTCGGTCTCACCAGGAGCGCGCAACATCGAGTAGTAGGGAACGAATCGTTCGGTGCCCGACTCGGTGGCCAGATCAGCCTGTGCAGCCGCGGAATCGTCGGCGACGCTGTTGCTGGTGGCCGTGCTGCTACCACCGTTGGGGCGGCCGATCGGTGCCTGGGCGACCGACCAGGCGCCGGTACGACCGAAGAAGGCTTCCGGACTCAGGCGGTACTTCGAATACGCCGACGTCTGCACCCGGAAGAGTTCCTCGGGGTAGCGGAAGTGCGCGGCCAGGCCGAGGGGCAACTGGTCGCGGTTCTTGAACAGACCGGGGAACGCCGATTGCCAGACCTTGGCGATCGGGTCGACGTTGTCGATGATGTAGAACTGCACCGTGCCGTCGTAGGCATCGACGACCGCCTTGATGCTGTTGCGCACGTAGTTGAACGGATGGTCGAGACCGCTTCCCGGGTTCAGTTGGGTGCGATCACCGCTCTGGCCGTACGGGTATCGATCGGATGTGGTGTACGCATCGATGACCCACAGGACGCGTCCGTTGAGCGCGACCGGATAGGGGTCGTTGTCGTACGACAGGAACGGCGCCAGCTTCTTGACCCGGTCCTCGACACTGCGAATCGACAACAGTCGCGAGTTGTCGTTGATCGCACCCGAGCCGATCATGTTGTAGTCGAGGTAGCTGAGGGCGAACGCCATCCGCTTGAACACCGAGTCGAGCTTGATTCCACCGGTGCCGCCGTACTGACCGGGATCCGGGTAGTTCGGGCACGCTTCCTCGGCAACGCCGGTGTCGACCACGGCGTAGCCGGAGATCTGATCGCTGAAGTACAACTCCGGGCGCTCGAGACTGACCTCGCTGTAGACCGGACGACGATCCTTGATCTGCCCGGCGGGAGCGCTGACCATCCCGCATCCGTGCGTGTTGATGAGGTGCTGACCCTGCCACGACTTGTTGGCGATGGTGGAGAGATCCAACTCGCGGGCGGCGATGGCCACCTGCTGCTCGCGCCCGTTGATCACGTAGCGGTCGGGGTCGAGATCGTTGATCGTCAACCCGGCTTTCTGGCTCTGGTCGGTACGAAAGCGGCCGACCATGGCCTCGGGCTTCAGCAGACGCACGTTCTGCAAGGGCGTGATGTCGTCGGTGAGCGCACTCGTGGTGATGTCCTTGAACGACACCGGTTTGACCGTGACGTTGTCGATGCCCAGCGCATGCTTCGTGGCGTCGATGTTGCGGACGATGTAAGGCGCTTCCTTGTCACGCTGGTTGGGGTTGACGACGAGGGCCTGGATGGCCGCCGGGTAGATGATGCCGCCGACCAAGGCGATGACGGCCCACAGCGCCGAAGCCACCACAGGGATGCGCCACGAGTTGGTTCGCAACGTGCTGAGGAACAGCCCGGCGACCAACAAGGCGATCAACATCAACAGCACCACCGCGGGCAACTGCGCTTTCGCCGCTGAGTAGAGAAGGCCGCGCACGAAGCCGCGGGAGTCGTTGGTGAGCTCGTACCGCTTCAGCCAGTAGTCGCCCGCCTTGACGACAGCGAGCACGGCAAGAAGCACGGCGACGTGCGCCTTCGTGGCCCGGCGCACCTTCGGCCGCGGTGGCTGGATGATGATGCCGCCACTGAGCACGTGGGTGGCTACGACGAGAAGTGTGATGAACACCAGCGCGGCGAACAACCAGTCGATGACGAAGGCGATGAACGGCAGGCGGAACATGTAGAAGCCCACGTCGTGGCCGAACTGGGCGTCGGCGATTCCGAACGACTGCTGGTTACGGAACATCAACCAGTCTTGCCAGTGACTCACGGCTGGTGCAGCGAAGAGCAGGCCGGCGACCACAGCAACGCCGATGCGCAGGGCCCGCAACCGGTGGCCGAAGAACTCGTGGAACCGTTCGACCAACGGATGGGTGTTGGCCGAGAACGCCGATGGTGCCAGTCGATCGGCGATCACCAGGTTGAGCACAGCGAGGGCCACGAACGTGCCACCGAACAAGAAGAACATCAGCAGCTTGGAGCGAAGCACGGTGGAGAAGACACCGGCCCTGCCGACCGAGTCGAACCACAAGTAGTCGGTGTAGAAGCCGGCGAAGAATCGGCCGAACAGCAGCACCCCGACGACGATGACTGCCACGGCGATGAGCGCTATGCGACCCTTGTCGGAGAATCGACGACCCGTCGACGGCGGAGCAGAACGAGGCGGTAGATCGGACGGGTTCCGCACGCTGGCGAGACTAGCGGGGTGCTAGCGCAAGCATGCAGCGGCAGCCCTCGTGGGCCGGCGCGCCGGTGTGCCCTGTGGGGAAGGGCTGACCTGCAGGAACCTCACCAGCGAGAGCGTTGTCTTCTGCGTCGGGGCATGCGGGCCCATTCGGGTCGACCATCCAGCAAACGTGGGTGCCGGGCACCACTGCCGCGAGGGCGCCACGACCGAACGCGGCGCGGGCAACGTCGTCGAGGTGCTCGTCGATGCGCTGCGTCTTCCACTCGCGATAGATGCTGCGCACCATCGTGGCCAGTTCGGAGTTGTCGCCTTCGGCCTCGCCGACCGCTCGTTCGAGGCGCTCGCGCAGTGGCACGACGATCGTGGCGGTCAACGCCTCGACTGCAGCCTTCGTGGCGCCGGCCCGATTGATGTCGGCCTTGTGCTCCTTCGTCGAGCCGCCGTCGATGCTGGCGGCACCGATGAGCGCAGCCTTCTCCAACTCGGGCTGCACGGCCGCGGCATAACGAGATGCCTGTTCGGTCTGCCACGGCAGCATCGTGTCGATGTTGCGCACCGGCTCGTTGCGCCGCAACGTGTGCAGGATCTCGTTCTGCTCGTCGGCCAGCACGCGCTTCAGCTTGCGGGCGCTGGCCACGATGATCGGCGTCAGCGAGGCATCGCGTTGACCGAACAGCGTGTCATCGAGAGCCTCTTCCACGAGTGGCGCCTCGGGCGTCGGCTGGAAGACGGCAAGTTCCTCGACGATCGTCAGCATCGTGGCATCGGCCGCTGTGTCGGTCTCGACGATCTCGACGATCTCGACCTCGGCGATCGTCTCGCTCTCGTCGACCTCGGCTTGCTGGGCACGCTCGACCACGGCATCGGCGCGCGCCGCCCGCAACCTGGCGAAGAGATCGTCGACGGAGGCGCGTGGCCCGTCGGCTGACCTGTCGAAGTCGTCTGCTTCCGCGGAGTCGTCGGTCTCGTCGTCGTCATCGCCGCCGAACAGGGCGACAACCGGCGCGGCCTTGCGGGCATCGTCGCGTTCGTCGTGTTCGTGCACTTCGTGCATCTCGCGCATCAACACCACGGTGCTGAGCGGCTCGGCATCGACCTCCGGTTCGGCTACCACGTCGGCCTCGACCTCGGCTTCTGCCTCGATCTCGCCTTCGTCGGGGCCTGTCTCGATCATTGTCACCGAGACGGGCGATTCCGTCGGCGCAGCTTCTTCGGCGACCTCGGCGACGTCGGCCGCGCCGGCTACATCTCTGGGCGGTCGCTGGTTTGGCACCATGAGGGGTACCGGGCCCGTGGTGGGCGACAGGTTGACGTATTCCGACGGCTCACCCAACGGCGTCAGTTCGGCCATGACATCGACGGCAACGAGGCGAGATCGCTCGAAGGCCTGCAACAGACGATCGCGCCCGTGCATCAACTGCTCGATCTGCTGACGAGCGAGCTCGCGGCGCCGAGCCAGCTCGCTGAGCACGCGCTCGCGGTAGGCGCGGGCTTCGTTGACCATCTCCCGGCCTTGCTGCTTGGCCATGATCAGTTCGGACTCGGCGTCGGCCGACGCATCCTGACGGCGACGAGCAGCCTCGACCTCGGCCTCTTCACGCAGCCGCTGAGCCTCGTCGGTGGCCTCGCGCAGCATCCGCGCCCCGGCGTCCTCGGAGCGGATCTTGATCTGCGATGCCGCCTCACGGGCCGTCGACAGGATCCTCGCCGCCTCTTCACCGAGCATGCGGGTGACGACCTCTTCGTCGAGGGCGACGGCGGCATTGGTGGAACCGCGCTGCGCGGAGCGCAGCTCACGCTCCAGGAACTTCTCCCGTTCTTGCAGGCGAGCCATCTCGGCGGCGACCATCCGCAGCAGATCGCGCACCTCGCTCTGGTCGTACCCGCGCCGCGACGTCGAGAACGAGGCCGCGGCTACCGCGTCGGGCGACGACGGATCAGGACGTGAAAACGAAAGTGCCATCAATCACAAGAGTACGTCTGCAGCCCGCCGAATTCGTGGCAATCGGCTTCGCCGCGCGGCGGCACGCCTACGGAGCGGAACCAGGAGTTGTGCCGGGAGTCGTGCCGGGAGTTGTGCCGGGAGTCGTGGCGCCCGTCGAATCGGTGGTCACCGGCGGTTCGGCGGGCAGCGCTTGGCCGCCGATCCGCTGCAACGCGGCCAACGCTTCGTCGAGAGTTGCCACGGGAATGATCTCCACCTTGTCGCCGACGACCTCTCGGGCCTTGGCGATGTCGGCGTCGCCCTGGGCAGTGGGGACGAGGAAGTACTTGGCACCCGATTGAAGAACGGCCGATGCCTTCGAGGACAGGCCGCCGATCGCGCCGACCTCGGCGCGAATGTTGATCGTGCCCGTGACCGCGACTCGCTTGCCGCCGAGCAGGTCGCCGTCCGACAGCTGATCGATCAACGTCAACGTGAACGCCAGCCCGGCCGACGGCCCGCCGATCGATTCGGTGTCGATCTTGACCGAAACGTCGTCGGGAAGGCTGATGGTGGCAGTGTCGCTAGGGATGAAACCGATGATCGTGCGGGCGGGATCGTCGGGTGCGGCGATCAGTTCGACCGTGCCACTGCCGGTCTTGCCATCGCGCTCGTACTCGATCTCCACGGTGTCACCGGCCTTGTGCTTGGCGAGGATGGCTGCGAGGTCGTCGACGACCGCAACGGGGCTGCCGTCGACCTTCAGCAGCTTGTCGCCTGGATCGAGCAGCTGATCCGACGGCGCGAACTGCGTGCACGTGCGGCCGTCGTCGCTCGCCTTGAGGCAGACGAGCTCGTCGATGATGACATCGCCCGGCTTCAACTTGGCGTCGAAACCGAGCCGCTGGAGGGCGACGAACTCCGCCGTCTCCTTGGCCGTGCGCATGTCGCGTTGACCCCGGGTCGTCTGCTGCTGAGGAGTCTCGGTGGCATACAGATCGTCGTAGCTCTTCGGGTCGACCGCCGGGTTGTTGCGCCCGACCCACCAGTCGAGCACGTTCAGTTCCGGGGACCGCACGGTGACGAACAGCACCTCACCGTGGCTCTCGTACGTGGGGGGCCCCTGGATCGTCAGCAGCGGCTCGACGGCCTGCGCATCGGCAGGCACGATCGCGAACTGGACATCCTCCGACGGACCCTTCTTGGTGCACACCCCGGTGTCGTTGCGCTCGACGCAGTCGCGTTTGCTGGCAACGATGGTGCTGGGCAGCAGTGCCGCGAGTGCGACGGTGGCGATGCCTAGGAAACCGACGACGGCAAGCGGGATCGCCCAAAACAGGTGGCGGTTGCTCAGCGACCGCACGTTGTCGGACGGCTCCATTACCATTGATTCTTGCGTGTCGACCAGGGAACTCACCATCGCTACTGCTTGGATCGCCGTCCTCGCCATTGTGGCACTCGTTGCGGCAGGTTGGCGTAAGCCTGCCAGAGCCACGGCAAATCCGGCACGCGCCCTGCGACCGAATCGGGCGCGGGTCGGCCTGCTCGTCACCGAGGAAGAGGTGCCGATCGAGCGGCGCACCCCGTTGTGGCGTCGCGCCTGGGCGATCGTGGCCGGCAGCACCATGGCGTTGGTCACTGGGGCCGTGGCCGCGACGCTGATCGGATTCGGCGCCTCGTGGATCGTCATCACCTTGTCGCACCTGCTGAAGAAGTGACCGCGGCATGAACAGGCGATGGCGAGAGATCGCGATCGCCGGGCACAGCGGCGATGCGGTCGTCGCCCGAGACGCACTTGCCGACGCCGACCCGGTGGTCCGCGAGCTCGCGCTCGGCGCGCTGTTGCGACTCGGCATGCTCATCGATGCCGAACTTTCGGCTGCACTCGCCGACGACGCACCATCCGTGCGCCGACGGGCGGCGATGATTGCCGGACAACGCCCAAACGTCTCGCTACGCGCCCTCCTCGATGATCCGGACCCGACCGTGATCGAAGCCGCCGCGTGGGCCTGCGGCGAGCAGGAACACGTCGACGACGACACACTCACCGCTCTCATCGACCTGGGTACGACGTCCGCCGACGCGCTGGTGCGCGAGGCATGCACTGCCGCGCTGGGTGCCATCGGCGATTCCCGCGGGCTGCCTACCATCCTCCGCGGATGCACCGACAAGCCTGCCGTGCGGCGACGGGCAGTCTTGGCGCTGGCGCCGTTCGATGGAACCGAGGTCGATTCCGCGTTGCAGACCGCGCTCGACAGACCGCGACTGGCAGGTTCGCCAGGCTGCCGAAGACGTGCTGCGCGCCAGCGGTAGCTGAGACGACTCCAAGGCTTCGGCCCGGAAGACTCCGCCCGGGAACTCTCACCAAACTCTAGGAATATCCCGACGAGTCCTTTAGCGACCGTGCTTCAGCATCAACGCGTGAACACTCGTATTCCACCACGCCAGACGATCGCCATCCTCGGGATGTCGCTGGCCCTCGTCGCCACCGCATGCGGCAGCGGCAGCAACGCCTCGGCCCAGGTGGCCACCCTGGGCTCGTCCACAGGGACCACACCAGAAACGACATCACCCGTCAACACCCAGGATGCGTTGCTCAAGTACGCGGCGTGCATGCGCGAGAACGGCGTGAACATGCCCGACCCGACGTTCGACGCCGACGGCAACCCCACCGGTGGCGGCTTCGGGCGCAACTCGGGCATCGACCCGCGTTCCGACGCGTTCCAAGCGGCCCAGAAGGTTTGCGGCAATCTCCTCCAGGGCGTGACGTTGGGTGGGCGAGGCCGCGGCCTCAACCAGGAGGCGATCCAGAACAGCCTCAACGATTTCACGGCATGCCTTCGCGACGAAGGTCTGCAGGTCGACGACATCACCTTCGGGCGCGGAGCGGGCGGAGCCAATCGTGGAGCCAACGGTGGCGCACCTGATGGCTCGACGCCTGCCGGCGGCACCGGCCAGGGGCGCGGCTTCGGCGGCGGCTTCGGCGGGCCGCCACCCGACGGCAGCACGCCTGCGAACGGCGGGCCGGGCCGGGCCGGTTTCGATCCGACGGCTCGGCTCATCCAACAACTCGGCCTCGACGACACCGATCCGAAGGTGAAGGCGGCCCTCACCAAGTGTGAGCCGATCATGACTGCCGCGTTCCAGCCCACGACCACGACGACAACGCCGTGAGGCGGGCGTCGGCAACGGCGCTCGGTCTCGTGGCTCTGGTCGCAGGTGGCGCCGGTGGGTATCTCATCGGATCGCGACATGCCGACTCGAGCACCGTCGCCAAGGCCCCGGTGAAGCTGAGCACCGCCAAGGTGCAACAACTCGACCTGACCACCTACGACGAGACGACCGCCACGCTCGGGTTCACCACCTCCGCGACCGTCTCGTCGCCGGTAGCCGGAACCGTCACGAGCATCGTGGCCGGGGGGGACACCGTCGACGCCGGCACAGTCGTCGCCACCGTCGATGGCGCCCCCGTCGTGGCGATGATCGGCGACATCCCCGGCTATCGCGATCTGTCGACGACCTCGACGAAGGGTGCCGACATCCGGCAACTCGAACTGAACCTGGTGCAACTGGGCTTCGATCCCGATCACAAGATCGTCATCGACGAGACGTACGACAACGCCACCAGAGACGCTGTGACGGCCTTCGAGAACAGCCTGGGCCTGACCGGCGACGGCAAGATCACCAAGGGTGAGCTGGTGTTCATTCCCGGCCGTTTGCTCGTCGACACGGTGTCGGCCACAGTCGGCGGAGCGGTGAACGCAGGTTCCCCGCTGGTCGTCGGACGCCAGGCAGAACGGAAGTACTTGGTTGCAGGACTCGCCGGAGCGACGATCGATCGCCAGGCGGCAGCGGGTGGACAGGTCGCCACAGGCACTGTGCTCTTCTGGAGCAACGGTCTGCCGGTGATCGCCATCGAAGGTGATGCCGCGGCAACGCCCGCGCTCACCAGAGATCTGTCGGTAGGCGTCGCCGACGGCATCGACGTGAAGCTCTTCGAACAGGCGTTGGCGGCCGGCGGCTTCACGGCTGACTCGACGATGACGGTCGACGACCACTTCGATGCGGCTACAGCGACCGCCGCCACCGCCTGGCTGGCCTCGCTCGGCGTTAGTGCCGATCCGGCCAGCCTTGTCATCCCCGCCGGCTCGTTCACTGTCGTCCCCGCGGGATTGTCGATCGGCACGGCGTTGGTACCCGACGGCACCGTGCTCGCCGGCGACAGCGTGGTGATGTCGTTGACCGCACCGTCTCGACGCGTCACGACGACTGCGCCGATCGGCGACGCGACCTTCAAGCTCGGCGCGACCATCGACGTCGAGTTCCCGGACGGATCGGTGCAACCGGGAACAGTCGTCGACGTCGGCAACGTCGCCACGAACAGCGGCGGGGCCCCCGGTGACACGCCAACGGTGACGATCACCATCAGCGTCGAGAACATCCCCGCGACCGTCGACTCGTTCGTCGAGATACCGGTGACGTTGCGCGTCGTGTCGGCCAACGTTCCCCAAGCCATCGTCGTTCCGGTCAGCGCCCTCGTCGCCTTGAAGGAGGGCGGCTACGCAGTCGAAACGATCATCGGCAAGAATGCCGACGGCACGAACGCGACCAAGCTGGTGGGCGTGACCCCCGGGTTGTTCACCAACGGCTTCGTCCAGGTCACGGGCAACCTCAAGGCCGACACCGACGTCGTCGTGCCGTCATGACCAGTGCCGGCTTGAGCTCTCTCGACGTCGCCGGCCCGCCGAGCGTCGGCTTGGCGTTGGAGCTGATCGACATCGTCAAGGAATATGCCGGCGAGCCGCCGGTGCGCGCCCTCGATTCCGTGTCGCTCGAAGTGCGCCATAACGAACTGACGGCGATCGTCGGCCCGTCGGGCTCGGGCAAGTCGACGCTTCTGCACATCATCGGAACGCTCGACCGACCATCGAGCGGGATCGTGCGCGTCGCCGGAATCGACACCTCGCAGATGAGCGACCGCCAGTTGTCGGGCGTGCGCTCGCACCTGATCGGCTTCGTGTTCCAGTCGTTCTTCCTCCTGGAAGGGATGACGGCGATCGACAACGTCGCCAACGGGTTGCTGTATCAAGGCAAGGCGTTGCTCGAGCGTCGCGAAGCCGCCGCCGAAGCCCTTCGTCGAGTCGGGCTCGGGCAACGCCTGACCCACACCCCCAGTCAGATGTCGGGCGGTGAACGCCAGCGCGTGGCGATTGCCCGGGCGATCGTCAACCGCCCGTCGATCGTGCTGGCCGACGAGCCGACCGGCAACCTCGACTCACGATCCGGTGGAGCCGTGATGGACCTGCTGCGCGAACTGCACGCCGAGGGTCGGACGATCCTGATCATCACCCACGACCGCGAGTTGGCCACGTCGCTGCCGCGTCGCGTGTCGATGCGCGACGGATCGATCGAGTCCGTGGAGGACTCGTCGGATCTCGCTGCAGGGATCTCGCGATGAGCACAGCAACCGCGACTTATCGCTCGCGCCTGCGCGCCGTCGATGTCTTGCGAGTCGGCGCGCTCGGTCTGCGCACCCGTCGCTTGCGAACGGGCCTGTCGACGCTCGGCGTGGCGATCGGAATCGCCGCGATGGTCGGTGTGCTCGGACTGTCGGCGTCGTCGCGCGAAGAGCTGCAAACACGCATCCGAGCACTCGGCACGAACCTGCTCGAGGTTCAGGCCGGCCAAGGCTTCGGCCGCGGCACGCAGACGCTGCCTGCCGACGCAGTGAAGATGGTCAGCAGGATTGCTCCCGTCACCGCAGTGAGCTCCCTCACCACCGTCGCCAATGCAACCGTTCGTCGAACCGACGCCATCTCCACCGGCATCAACAGCGGAATCACCGTGTTCGCCGCCGACAGCGGATTGCTCACGACGCTGAACGCCAAGCTGGCCGATGGCGAGTGGCTCGACTCGGCAACGAGCACCTATCCCGCGGTCGTGCTCGGCGCGGTGGCTGCCCAGAAGCTGGGGATCGTGAACGTCGCCGACGAGTTGCGCGTACGAATCGGTGACAACTGGTTCGCGGTGATCGGAATCCTCAAACCGGTGGCCGCAGCAGAAGGTCTCGATCGCGGCGCGATCATCGGGATCGGCGCGGCTCAGACGTACGTCGTCGGTGCCGACATCGTCCCCGAGCGGATCTACATCCGCACCCAAGAAGGCGCCATCGACGACGTTCGCAGCGTGCTTCCGCCAACCGTCAATCCGGAGACACCCGAGGAGGTCGAGGCGACGCGACCATCGGACGCGCTCGCCGCCGAGGACGCCGCCAGTACGGCGTTCACGTCGCTGTTCCTCGGCCTCGGGGCGGTCGCTCTGCTGGTCGGCGGGATCGGCATCGCCAACGTGATGGTGATCGCCGTGATCGAACGTCGTGGCGAAATTGGTCTGCGTCGGGCGCTCGGGGCCACACGGGCCCACGTGCGCAGGCAGTTCCTGACCGAAGCGATCCTGCTCGCCGGGGCAGGTGGAGTCGTCGGTGTCGGTCTGGGCGCAGCAGTGACGGCCATCTATGCGTCGACCAAGCACTGGAAGGTCGTCGTGCCACCCATCGCCCTTGGCGGTGGCGTGGTTGCCGCACTCTTGATCGGTGCCGTCGCCGGTCTCTACCCCGCAGCGCGGGCGGCACGACTGCCACCGACCGAAGCACTGAGGGGCAACTGAGATGGCTGCCTCCCACCGTCACCGCCGGCGCAACATCGTGATCTCGGTCATCGTCCTCCTAGCCCTCGCGGGAGGCGCCGCGGCTGCAATCGCCGGCCGCAAACCCAAGGCCAAGACAGCCGGCGCAGCAGCGTCGATCTTCAAGACGACAACGGTCACACGCGGCGATCTGACCACGACCGAATCCGTCGACGGCACGGTTCAGCTCTCGTCGACCTTGACGGTGCTGCATCGAATCGAAGGCCAGACCAGCTCGAGCACCACGCCGTCCAGTTCGGCGAGTGCGCCCACGTCGAACAGCTCCGCCAATACGACGGGATCGTCGACGCCACTACCGGTGAACAACGCAGCGGCGCTGCTCGACTGCTCGGCGACGACGACGGGGCCGGCCGACTCGACGACACCAACGTCGACGTCGACGACCACGACGGTGCCCGACACGACCCCTGATACGTCGCCGGACACGTCACCCGACACGTCACCCGACACGACGCCGGCCGAGACCACCACGACGTCGACGACTACTACAACCTCGACGACAACATCGACGACGACAACCATTGCCTCTGCTCCCCTCGCGCCGTGCGACACGACCCCGCCTCCATCGACGACTGTGCCGGAAACAACAACGACGACCGCCACCAACGCACCCGGCGGAAGCGGTGGCGGCGGAGCTCGCCGAAGTGGCGGATCGTCGACCGGTGCGTCGCAGTCAAACTCCGGCTCGAGTTCGGCGGGAGGAGGCGGGTCGACCGCACGAGTCACTCAGACCATCACCTCGATCATCGCCACGAACACCGCGATCCAGCAAGGCGATGTGCTCTACACGGTCGACGGCTCCCCGGTCGTAGCGCTCGACGGGGCATTGCCCGCATGGCGATCGATGTCGGTCTCCTCCACCGACGGCCCCGACGTCGCCCAGCTCGAAGCGAGTCTCGTGGCGCTGGGCTATGACCCGGGCCAGAAGGTCACCGTCGACAACCACTTCGACTCGGCCACGCGCACCATGGTGAAAGCGTGGCAAAAGGGCCTCGGCGTCGAAACCACCGGGACCGTGACGCTCGGGTCCGTGGTGTTCCTCCCGGCCTCGACGACCGTCAGCGGCGTCGCCCGAGCGGTGGGCGACGCGGTCGGCGACGGCGACACGGTGCTGAGCCTGGCAACGCCGACGCAGCAGGTGTTGATCGACGTTCCGACGGGTGACGAGGCTCAGGTCGTTCCCGGTTTGGCAGTGACGATCGGCCAAGTGCAGGGAACGGTCACCAGGCTGCGGTCGGCCGATCGCAACGGATCGGTGATCGTCGAGGCCGTCATCGCGCCGGCGGCCGCGATCGAAAGCGCCGGAAACGGAAGCGCCGTGAAGGTCACCCTCACGCTTCCGAACAACTCAGACGTGCTGATCGCTCCCGCGGAGGCGCTCGTGTCGAGACTCGACGGCAGCTACGCGGTGGAGGAGCAGGATGCAGATGGCTCGACGAAGTGGCTCACCGTCGAGTTGCTCGGTGTGAGCGGCGGCGACATCGCGATCCGCGGCGCCGACGTGAGCGAAGGCACCAAGTTGCTCGTTCCCGCGTGACCTCCGGGCAGCGCTAGTCGTCGGCGTCGAGGACGTACCGGTAGACGTTGGTGTCGCGGGCAGCAAATCCGAGCCGCTGGTAGAGGCGGTTGGCCGCGTCGCGTGATGGCCGGCTGCTCAAGCTCACGTACTTCACGTGATGCCGGCGAGCCTCGTCGAGCGCAGCCAGGTTGAGCGCTTCGCCGACGCCCAGGCCGCGGGCCGATTCGTCGACGACCACGTCTTCGATCCAGGCCTTCAACCCTGTCGGGATCCGATAGAACACCAGGGTGAGACTGCCGACGATCCGTCCGTCGACGCGAGCCACGAACAGGGTCGATCCACCGGAGATCATCCGGGTCAACGATGCAGCATCCGGTGGTGCGGCCGACGACAGCTGCGGAACCAAGCGGGCCATCGCCTCGACGATCTCTTCGGTGGGATGTTCGACGATTTCGATCAACGCGGTCACAACCCGCTCACCTTACGCAACCGGTCGCCAGAAGAACACCAACAACACTGCGAACAATGGCGTGACTCAACACACACTCTCACGTGCGATGATCTGGACAGGAGACCTGATCGCCCAGGGCGGGGTAATCTGGAGAAACGCAGAACTGAGGCGACGCTTGGACATCTTGTTGGATGATCAGTACTACAAGGGCATCGCCGAGGTGCTCGACGCGCTGCCCGAACGTGTCGTCAGATACCTGCTCCCCGATCTCACCATCGTCTACTGCAACACCTCGTGGGCTGCCTGGTACGACCTCGAACCTGCGCAGGTGCTCGGCCACAGACTCGACGAGTTCCTGTCCGAGGACGGTCGCGCCGGCCTGGCCTCGCAGCTGGCGGTCCTCGGGCCCGACAACCCGCTCGTCGTCGACCCGATCGCCCGAGTTGCCCCGAACCGACCGGGACGGTGGGTGGAATGGGTCGATCGATACCTGCCCAGCGCCGAGGGTGACGAAGTCCTTGCCGTCGGCCGCGACACCACGGAGCGGCACATCGCCGAAACGAGGCTTGCCGAGAGCGAAGCACGCTTCCGCGACCTCGCCGACAAGTCGACCGACATCTTGTGGCACTTCGTCGTCGACCCGTACCCACACCTCGACTACATCAGTCCGTCGGTCGAGGCCATTCTCGGATATCCGCCGTCCTACTTGGTCGACGACTTCGATCGGTTCCTCGAGATCCTCGATGACACCGACCGAGCCCTGATCGATCAAGCCCTCAGCGGCGGAACGATGCCCGACCAATGCGACTTCCACTACCGGCATGCCAACGGCTCGACAGTGATCGGCGAGGTGCAGTTCAAAGAGGTCGAGGGGGGCTTGCAAGGAGTCGTCCGAGATGTCACCGAGCTGCGTCAACTGCAGGAGAGTCTGGTGGCGCTCGCCCTGCGCGACCCGCTCACCGGCCTCGCCAACCGGCGGCTGTTCAGGGAGCTGTTCGAGGCAGACCTGGCCCGCACGCAGCGTGGAGGCCAACCACTCGCGGTTGCCTACCTCGATCTCGACGACTTCAAGAGCGTCAACGACTCCTATGGCCACGATGCCGGTGACAAGGTGCTGTGCGAGACGGCCGAGCGGTTGCTCTCGGTCGTGCGCGGCGCCGATGTCGTTGCCCGCCTCGGTGGTGACGAGTTCGTGATCGTCTACGAACCCACCGACCCCAGCTCCGACAGGTTGATCGAGCGCCTCGAAGCAGCACTCGCTGCGCCCTTCGACGTCGCCGACTCCACCACCGTCCGCTGCCCGGCAAGCATCGGTGTGGCCGACACGCGCGCAGTCGGCTACGACGCTGCCGTGCTGCTTGCCACGGCCGACGCGGCGATGTACGAAGTGAAGCGCGGGCACCACGGGATGACGCCGCCGAGCGGCAGTTTGCGGCCTGCGCCAGCGGTGCGCCAGCGACCCCTCACCACTCGGGAGCCGTACGTTCCACCGCAGCTGTAGCGGGAAAGCTGGGCGCCGCGGGCACTAGCGGGTCGAGTACTGACACATCCGGGACCTTGTGCCCTGCTGACGGGCGGCCTTCCCACCGATCATTGATTCATGCGGTCTTACGCCGACCACGACACGCGGCCCTACTTCGTTGCTGCCGCGGAAGTACTCGACATGTTGCCGGAGCGAGTGATCCGGTTCAGCGTGCCGAGCCTGCTGGTCAGCTACTGCAACACGGCGTGGGCCGAAGGACACGGCGTCGCGTCACCCGAGGTCATCGGCCACAGGCTGGATCAGTTTCTCTCTGCCGCGGAGCTGGTCGGTGTCGACTACCAACTCGGCCGGCTCGGGCCCGACAATCCGATTCTCGCCGACGACCACGCCCGGCCCGCTCCTGACAAAGCCGGCAGATGGGTGGAATGGGTCGATCGATACCTGTGGAGCGCGGATGGGGCCGAGGTGATCGCCGTCGGCCGGGACGTCACTGCCCGCTACCTCGCCGAATTGAGCCTGGCCGAGAGCGAGGCCCGCTTTCGCAACCTCGCCGACAGCTCTGCCGACGTCGTGTGGCGCTTCGTCCTCGACCCCACTCCGCACTTCGACTACATGAGCCCGGCGGTCGAGCACATCATCGGGTATCCCCCATCGGTGTTCCTCGAGGACTTCACCCAGTTCATCGATCTGCTCGATGACGAGGGCAGGGCGTGGATGGAGCGCGCCCTGCTGGGCGAACTTCCGCCGGAGCGTTTCGAACTTCGTTACCGCCACAAGAATGGCTCGATCGTCATCGGCGAGATGCGCACAACCCGCATCCACCGCGGTTTGCAGGGCGTGAGCCGCGACGTCACCGAGCTGAGAGCCCTTCAGGCCGAACTGACGTCCCTCGCGCTGCGCGACCCGTTGACCGGATTGGCCAACCGACGCCTGTTCAACGAACTCTTCGAGGTGGGTCTGGCCCGCACCGAGCGCGCCGGTGAGGCACTCGCCGTCGCCTACCTCGACCTCGACGGCCTCAAGCAGATCAACGACAGGTTCGGTCACGATGCCGGCGACATCGTGCTGCAGGAGACGGCCCGTCGGTTGCTCTCGGTGGTTCGCAGCGCCGACAGCGTCGCCCGGATAGGTGGCGACGAGTTCGTGGTGCTCTACGAACCAGATCTGGCGAGTTCCGACGGGCTGATATTGCGCCTCGACACGGCCTTGTCGGCACCCATCGACATCGGCAAGGCCGTACGGGTGCAGTGCCCGGCGAGCATCGGTCACGCGGACACGAACGAGGTGGCGCGCAACGCGGTGCTCCTGCTCGCTGCGGCCGATGCCGACATGTACGTGGCGAAGAGGGCCCGTCGAAGCCTTCGACGAGCCCGCGTCGACGCCGCGCTGTAGAAGATCGTTCGACCGCGCGCATCGCTAGTGTTGTCGGCGATGGACCACGTTCGCTGGCTGGCCCAACCCACATTGCACCGGCCGACCATCATCGCCGCGTTCACGGGGTGGAACGACGCCGGTGATGCCGCCAGCAACAGCCTCCGCCATCTGATCGAGGCATGGAAGGCGCAGCCGCTGGCCGAGATCGATCCCGAGGAGTTCACCGACTTTGCGACCGTGCGCCCCCATGTCCGACTCGACGCCGGCATGACCCGTTCGATCGTTTGGCCGACCGTCGGCCTGTGGAGTGCGTCGACACCCGGCGGCGACGTGATCTTGCTCCTCGGGCCCGAGCCGTCGCTGCGGTGGCGGCTGTTCGGTGAACAGGTCATGGCCGTGGCCGCCCGCTTCGAAGCAGCGATGCTGCTCACACTCGGCGCGTTGCTCGCCGACGTTCCCCATTCGCGCCCGGTGCAGTTGATGGGCACTGCCACCGAGCAAACCATGATCGATCGCTTCGAGCTGCAGCGTTCGCGCTACGAGGGTCCCACGGGCATCGTTGGAGTCCTGCACGACGCGGCGTCGCGCACCGACCTGCCGTCAGCTTCGTTGTGGGCCGCGGTGCCTGCCTATGCCTCGCAGGTCCCGTCGCCGAAGGCAGCTCTCGCACTGGTCCAGCGCACCTGCGAGATGCTCGGTTGCCCGGCCCCCACCGGTCGCCTGGTCGCCGATGCCGGCGAGTACGACGCCCGAGTCTCGGCCTTCGTCGGGGACGACGACGATCTCATCGGGTACGTGTCGCGGTTGGAGTCGCTGGCCGACAGCGGCGAGCTCGACGACGACGATGACGAAGACGACGAAGCCGGCGCCGACCACGCGGGCGACGACAGCCCACTCAACAGCGACGAGTTGATGGCCGAGGTCGAGCGATTCCTGCGCGACCAGGGCAACAGCGCCTGATCGGGTCTACCCGCTCTGGCCGCGCCACATCGGCGAACGCGGCGCTTCGAACGCCGGCGTCACGGGATGACCATCGATCGCCGCGAAAGCCATCGGGCCCCACCAGCTCGCTCCGGCTACCGGCCACGGCAACTCGTCGCGCTTGAACCACCCGACGTTGGCGGTCTCCAGCGGGTGGGCCAGGAGATCGCCGCCGGTCGCGGTGCAATGGAACAACAGCAGGTACATGGCGAAGCGGGTGAAGCCCATGCGCTGACCGTCGATGACGGCGAGGAGCTGAATGGGCTCGCACTCGATCCCGGTCTCCTCGAACACCTCTTTGACCGCGACCTCGGACGGCGAGTAGCCGACATCGGCCCAGCCCGTCGGATACAGCCACACACCGCTATCGGCGCGCTGAACCAAGAGGATCTCGCCGGCATCGTTGCCCACGACAGCACCGACGGCCACCTTCGGCGTGACGTAGCCGGGTACACCCTCACCGACGGAATCCATCCACTCCTGGACGAAGTGGTCGCGTTCGCGGCGCACCTCCAACGCCTCGTCTGCGGCGGCCTTGATATCGGCGGCGACGTGCAGCACCTCCTCGAAGCGTTCTCGCTCGTAGAGGCTCTCGGTGAACCCGAGACCGGTGCGGGCAATGGCCGCCAATGATTCGCTCCAGCGCACCAGTTCGCGAGTGAAATCGTTGGGCGCAGCGTCGCTCACGACGGCGACCCTACGGCATGAAACCATTGATCACCACACGTCGAGGGCGATGCCGAAGGCGCCGGCAATCGCACCACGGATCGAGGTTGATCCGTCAACTGCTTCTCCCAACCGCCGCCCAGCTCACGAGGAACCCCCCTACAATCCGGCCATGCGCCGATCATCATCGATGTGGGCCGTCGCAGTGGCGGTGAGCGGCTTGATGACGCCCGTGGCCGGATGTAGCTCTGATTCGGCGACTCCGGCGTCGTCGACCTCCGAGGTGACCACGACGACCGTGGCCCGCATCGACGACGGGATCCTGACGATCGGCGTGTTGAACCCGCAAGGAAGCGCCAACGCCGACATCGGCGAGGCAATCCGTAGCGCGGTTCAACTGGCGAGGACGAAGATCAACGCCGCCGGCGGCTACGGCGGCCAAGGCCTCGTACTCGTCGAGGCCGACGAAGGTGTGGCGGGCGTGGGTGTCGATCCCGCCATCGCCACGCTGCTCGAGGCCGGGGTCGACGCGATCATCGGGCCGGCATCGTCGATCAACGCCCTGGCCGGGTTGGGCGAGATCGTCAACGCCGGCGTCGTGGCGTGTTCGCCGACGGCATCGGCCAGCTTGCTCGACGACTTCCCCGACCACAACCTCTTCTTCCGAACGATCCCCTCCGACTCGCTGCAGGCCAGCGCTATCGCCGAGGCCGTCGATCGCACCGGCGCGAGCAAGGCAACCGTCACCTACATCGACGATGCCTACGGGCAGACGTTCGTCGAGCACGTGACCACCGAGCTCACCCGAAAGGGCATCGCCCAAAACGAACCGGTGCCCTACTCGTCGGACAACCAGTCCATCGAGGCCGCTGCCCAGAGCATCGCACTCACGGCGGCCGGCGTGGTCGTCGTGATCGGAGACGCGACGTCCGGGCCAGTCATGCTGCAGGCGATCGATACCGCGTTTGGCAACGACCGACCGTTCTACGTCATCAACGATGCAATGCGCCGCCCCACTGCGTCGGCAGAGCCGATCGGAGGCTCGTTGGCAGCGCGAATCACCGGGGTCTCACCGATCGCCTTCAGCACCGACACAGAGTTCCTTGCTCAACTCGGCGCGGCCCCAGGCAACTCGAGTCCGTACGCGGCGAACGCGTTCGACTGCGTCAACTTGATCGCACTTGCCGCAACGGCGGCCAAGTCGACGCAGCCGGCAATGATCGCCGCGGAGATCCCAGCGGTGAGTGACAGCGGCACTCCATGCAACTCGTTCCCGGACTGTGAGGCGGGGATCGAGGCCGGTAGCAACATCGACTACGACGGGCCCGGGGGAATCCTGACGATCGGTGCCAACGGCGACGTGTCGAGCGCGATGTTCGAGTTGTTCGGTTTCGATTCCACCGGCCGCGACTACAACAAGGACACCGTCGGCCCGATACGCGGTTAGAGGCCGGCGACGAGCTCTTCGACCGGAGTGACCATGCCGGTGTAGAACGGACCGAACTGGGCGTAGACCGCGGAGGCCTCGTCGAAGCGCATGGTGTAGACGACCTCCTTGAGGTCGTCGGGATGCACGGCGAACAACGTGACCCCCCACTCGTAGTCGTCGAGACCCGTCGAGCCGGTGATGTACTGAGCAACACGACCGGCGAACTTGCGACCGCTTGCGCCGTGCTCGTGCATCAACTCGCTGCGGCGTTCGTACGGCAGCGTGAACCAATTGGCGTCACCGTCGCGTCGCTTGCTCATCGGGTAGAAGCACCACGCGGGCATGGCGTAGTCGACGTGGTTCGGTGGGATCGTCGGGTACAGCCGCGGCCGCTTCATCTCCTCGGGCATCTGAGCCGCGTATTCGCTGACCTCGGTGATGCTGACGTACGAGTCGACGACGTCGAGGCCGGCGTGTTGCACGGCTGTCTGCAACACGCGCAACTCACGCAGGTTCTCGTGGATGGCCATCACAGCCACGTCGCACTTGTGGCCGAGCATGGCGATCGTCACGACCTGGCAGCCGGCGTCTTGCGCCGCCTTCACGGCAGCGACGACGGCCTCACCGTCGAACAGGGGAGTCGGCTTGCAGAACAGATGGAGCACGCCAACACCGGTTGACGGCGAAACTGGTTCGCTCTTCATGCGTTCAGGCTAGGGCTGTGCCCGCTCGGGCGCATAGACGTTGAGGCGCCGATCGCGTACGAAACCTGCCAGCGTCAGCCCGGCCCGCCGGGCAGTCTGCACCGCCAGGGCAGTCGGTGCACTCACCGCGATCAGTGTGCCGAAGCCGGCCGCCCAGGCCTTCTGCACCAGTTCGAAGCTGGCGCGACCGCTGACGAACAGGCCGAGACCGGTGGCAGGAAGCTGGCCGTCGAGCAACATCCGCCCAACGACCTTGTCGACGGCGTTGTGCCGGCCGACATCTTCGCGTGTCATCAACACCTCGCCGCCCGGCGAGAAGGCAGCGGCGGCGTGGACGGCACCGGTGGTCGAGAACAGACCTTGACCGGTGAGCACTGCTGTCGGCATCGCGGTCAGAACGTCGAGCGGAATCGCCGGCGTGTCGGCGAGTCGTTCGAGGCGGTCGCACAATGCGTCGATGGCGTCGTTGCCGCACAATCCGCAGCTGCTGGTGGTGGTGCCGAGTCGTGGTGTTGGTGTCGGCGCCCTTCCCCCGGTTTCCACCGTCACCACGTTGTACTCGCTGTCGCCGGCTGGCCCGTCGAAGCAGTAGCGCACACCAGTGACGCCAGCGCCACCGAGCAACCCGTCGCTGAAGCAGAACCCCGTGGCGAGCTCGTAGTCGTTGCCCGGAGTGCGCATCGTCGTGCTGACGACCGTCCCGTCGAGCTGGATCGTCATCGGCTCTTCGACGATCAACTCGTCGGGGCTGCGGCGCACCGCACCGTCTTCGTACACGGTGACGAGGAGCGACTCACTTCGGCGACGAGCCATAGCACAGGAAGGTACCCCGGGGATCAAGCGTTCGTTGACCCGGAACGGAATATGGTTCGCATCATGGAACCAACCGACAACGGCCGAATTCTTGCTGCCGAACTGGTGGGCACGCTCGTGCTGATGCTCGGTGGGCCGGGTGTCGCCATCTTGTTGCCTGCGCTCGGACTGCTACCGGAGGGCGATGCCTCCACCGGTGCAGGGTTGCTGACGATCCTCATGGTCGCCCTCGGCTTCGGCTTGTCGCTGCTGATCATGTTCTACGTGATCGGACCGATATCCGGCTGCCACATCAACCCTGCGGTCACGCTCGGCATGTTGCTCGCCCGCAAGGTGAGCACAGCCCACGCGGTCTACGCGTGGATCGGCCAAGTCGTCGGTGCCATCAGCGGCGCGGCGATCATCTACGGGATCGCCAGCGGGCGTGATGGTTTCCAACGTGGTCAGTTCGACGCCAACCTGTGGTCGGGCAAGTACTACGGCCTCGGGTCGGCGATCGTGGTGGAGGTGCTGCTGACCGGCTTGCTGGTGATGGTGATGCTGTTCACCACGACGAAGAAGTTCGCACCCGGCATGGGTGGATTGGTGATCGGCCTCACGCTCATGTTGATCCACCTGATCTCCATCCCGGTCGACAACACGTCGGTCAACCCGGCGCGCAGCCTCGGCACCGCGCTGTTCGCCGATACGCACACCGAGGCCTTGCAACAGCTGTGGGCATTCGTCCTCTTCCCGATGATCGGCGCACTGGCCGGCGTCATCATCTGGCTGATGCTCGACGAGACCCGTCTCGAAGACACCGACCTGGTCGAACTGCCAGGCGCCTCGGAACTGCGCGACGTGTTGGGCACGATCTCGAAAGGCATCGACGAGATCGGCGACTGACCCCGGCCGCTGAGTGATCGACTCGCATGGGCGCGATTCTGGAAGTGCAACTTCCGATTCCACACCCGAGCAGGCTCATTGGGTGCTCTCTCGGAAGCAGCATTTCCGCATTCGCGCCCAAAGACACGGGGACGCGCCCTAACCGATCAAGGCGAGAAGGTCGGCGCGCCGTTTGGGGCCGAGCGCAGGCTCCGGACCGCGGTTCTCACGGTCCTGCCACACGGCGAGAACGCGCGCGCCGACATCGGGGTCCTTGATCATCGCATCCGGCGGATTCAACAGGTTGAGACTGCGGAAGAAGGCGCGCAGCACCACCTGGTCGCGCCGCAGCGCCGGCAGCAGGCCGTCGCGGAAGACGGCTCGCATGAATCCGCGTGCGTCGGAGGTATCGCCATCCGGATCCTCGCCGGCCATCAAGGCGGCGGCGACGCGGCGGCCCTCGGCATCTTGCTGGACGCTGGCGCGATACCACGGGTGGATCTCGGCGCGCAGCGCGGCGTCGTAGGCGATGAGCATCTGTCGTTGGTCGAACGGGTGGTCGTCGAGCGCCGCGACCATCAGGTGCGCACCCCAGAAGGCGGTCGCGCAACCGCGGCCGTACAACGGGTTGGTGCACAACACGGCGTCGCCGATGGGGATCACCCCGGTGGCCAGCGGCTGGCCGTCGACGACGTGCGGTCGCCACCGATTGATCAACCCTGCCATCACGTGGACCGAGTGGGTGATCGGTCGAGCTCGCCCATCGAGCCAAGGCGCGGTGGCCACGAGCTGGCGCGCACACGCATCGAACGCAGCGGGTTCGGTCAGCTTCGCGCGCAGCTCGGCATCGCCGGTGGGAGTCGCCAGAGTGATCGAGAACGTCCTGTTGTCACCGACGAAGACCCCGTACTTGAGGTACCCGAGATCGCCGCCGATGGGACCCGTGCGCGGTGGGTAGCCGGCCCCGTCGAGCAGCCGGTAGAAACGGCTGAAGTAGACGATCCCGGTGTCGTCGGCCTCGTCGTCGGGCGGGGTGCAACCGACGGAACGCAACCAGTCGGGCAGGGCACTCCGCCGACCGGAGGCGACGACGACCAGGTCGCAGGGCGTGGTGCTGCCGTCGGCAAGCTGCACGCCCGTGATGTGCGGCCCGCCGGGACCGGGCTCGGCGCCGAGGCCGACGACCGCCGTCCCGGTGCGGAACTCGACTCGCCCCTCGGCGAGCGCAGCTCGGCGCAGCACCCATTCGAACGTGGTGCGCCGGCAGGCCAGCATCGCCAGCTCCTCGTCGGAGGGCTGGCTCTCGAAGTCGGCCATCGTCGGCGGCAGGTCGACGCCGAACGGCATCTCCGTTGCCCCCTCGTCGAGGAGCTGCTGATAAATGTCGGCGTACTCGGACTTCAACAACCCCACCAGGCGGGCGAGAAACGCGTGGCTGTGCCGGACCTGGGGCGCGCCACGACGATCCCAGTCGAACGCCTCGTCGGCCGATTGCGGCATCGGCGTGTCGTCGCGCTCGAACACCGTCACACTGTGACCACGCCGAGCCAGGGCGACTGCTGCACCGAGGCCGGCGACTCCTCCTCCGACGACCGCCACTTCCACGAGTCGAGAATAACGGGCGGGCGCGCCACCAGACCGGGTTGCCGGATTAGCACTCGAAGGTCTAGAGTGCTAGCACTCGCGCACTTCGAGTGCGAACGACATCAACCCCTCATCGTGGAGGCACAAAGCAATGGCGAAAATGATCGCATTCGACGAGCAGGCTCGTCGCGCACTGGAAACCGGCATGAACAAGCTGGCCGATGCAGTGCGTGTCACCCTCGGACCAAAAGGCCGCAACGTCGTGTTGGAGAAGAAGTGGGGCGCGCCCACCATCACCAACGACGGTGTGTCGATCGCCAAGGAGATCGACCTCGAGGATCCCTACGAGAAGATCGGCGCAGAGCTGGTCAAAGAGGTCGCCAAGAAGACCGACGACGTCGCCGGTGACGGCACCACCACCGCCACCGTGCTGGCCTGGTCGATGGTCCACGAAGGCCTTCGCAACGTTGCCGCCGGCGCCAACCCGATGACCCTGAAGAAGGGCATCGAGGCCGCCGTCGACGCAGCTGTCGCCTCGATCAAGGAGCTCGCCAAGGAAGTCGATTCCAAGGATCAGATCGCTCAGGTCGCCTCGATCTCGGCAGCCGACAACGAGATCGGTCAGATGATCTCCGAGGCCATCGACAAGGTCGGCAAGGACGGCGTCATCACCGTCGAGGAGAGCCAGACCTTCGGCATGGAGATGGATCTCGTCGAGGGCATGCGCTTCGACAAGGGCTACATCTCGCCGTACTTCGCCACCGACATGGAGCGCATGGAAGCGTCGCTCGACGATCCGTACGTTCTGCTCGTGTCCTCGAAGATCTCATCGGTGCGCGACATGCTGCCGGTGCTCGAGAAGGTCATGCAGGGCGGCCGCCCGTTGGTGATCATCGCCGAAGACGTCGAGGGCGAGGCTCTGGCCACGCTCGTCGTCAACAAGATCCGCGGCACGTTCAAGTCGGCAGCCGTCAAGGCCCCCGGTTTCGGCGAGCGCCGCAAGGCGATGCTGCAAGACATGGCCATCCTCACCGGTGGTCAGGTCATCAGCGAGGAAGTCGGCCTCAAGCTGGAGAACACCACCCTCGATCTGCTCGGCCATGCCAAGAAGATCATCATCACCAAGGACGAGACCACCATCGTCGAAGGTGGCGGCAGCGAAGACGACATCAAGGGCCGCATCAACCAGATCAAGGCCGAGATCGACAACACCGACAGCGACTACGACCGTGAGAAGCTGCAAGAGCGTCTCGCCAAGCTCAGTGGCGGCGTCGCCGTCCTGAAGGTCGGCGCAGCCACCGAGGTCGAGCTCAAGGAGAAGAAGCACCGCATCGAAGATGCCGTGTCGACCACCAAGGCCGCGATCGAAGAGGGCGTCGTGCCCGGCGGCGGAGTCGCTCTGCTGCGTGCCCAGGCTGCGGTCAACGCAATCGCCGACAGCCTCACCGGTGACGAAGCAACTGGTGCTCGCATCGTGGCCAAGTGCCTCGAGGCTCCGCTGAAGCAGATCGCCGAGAACGCCGGCATGGAAGGCGGCGTTGCCGTCGACAAGGTCAAGAACCTCAGTGGCGCCGAAGGCCTCAACGCCGCCACTGGCGTGTACGAAGACCTGGTCAAGATCGGCGTCATCGACGCCGCCAAGGTCACCCGCTCGGCACTGCAGAACGCAGCTTCGATCGCTGCCCTGTTCCTCACCACCGAAGCTGTCGTCGCCGACAAGCCGGAGAAGGACAACGGTGGCGGCATGGGCGGCGGAGGCATGGAGGACTTCTAGTCCCCACCCACGCCTCGAAACCACGCAGCGTTTGTGGACTCAGGCCCCGTTACGGGGCGTCAGTTCACAAACGCTGTTGAATTTTTCAGCCGCCGGCTACAGCGGGGATGATGCTGACGGTCTCGCCGTCGGGCACCTTGGTGTCGACACCATCGAGGTAGCGAACATCGTCGTCGGCGACGAACACGTTGACGAACTTGCGCAGCTCACCGCTGTCGTCGAACAGCCGCTCGCGAAAGCCGGGATGGGCCGAGTCGAGGTTGTCGAGCACATCGGCCAGCGTGACACCGTCGACCTGCACGGTCGAAGCACCGCCGGAGATAGGACGCATCGTGGTGGGGATTCGAACAGTCACTGCCATGAACAAAAGACTACCAAGCCAGTCAGGATTCGAAACCAGTCAACACGGCCAGTGTGTGCTCGGCCAGGGTCGGCAGCACGTAGCCGCCCTCGTGAACGAAGACCGTGGGGCGATCGAGCCGGGCGATGAGCCGGCCGGCGGCGGCGAAGGCCCGATCGGTGACAAGCAACGGACTGTTGGGATCATCGACGGCTGCATCGACGCCGAGAGACACGACGATCGCCTCGGGTTCGAATCGGCGAACGGCAGTGACCAAGGAGGTGCAGGCGTTGAGCCAGTCACCGTCGTCGGCCATGGCGTGCACCGGCATGTTGCAGTTCGTGCCGGTGTCATCGATCTCGTCGGCGTGACCGACGGTGTGAGGAAACCAACCCGCGGCAGGGTCGACGTGCACCGATCCGTAGAAGACCGCCGGATCGTTCCAGAAGATCGCCTGGGTGCCGTTGCCGTGATGAGCATCGATGTCGACAACCGCAACGCGGCCCACGCCCGCGGCGCGGAGCTGCGAGGCGGCGACCGCGGCGTTGTTGAGGTAGCAGCTGCCGCCGAAGAAGGCCGGGCCGGCATGGTGTCCCGGTGGACGGCAAACGGCGTAGGCAACTCGCTCGCCGGCGGTCACCAGATCGGCGGCGGTTGCCGCGGCATCGGCGGCGGCCTTGGCGCCGGTCCACGTCCCGGCACCGATGCACGTCATCGTGTCCATCGCGTAGAAGCCGATCTCGGCGCGGATCGTCGCCGCGCCGCGAAGGCGAGCGCCGCCGTGCAGCCCGGCGACGGGCGGAAAGAAGTACGGCGTGACGTACGGGATGCCGGGAGACTCGAGGTGACCGTCGGCGATCCAACGTCGATGTGCCGATTCCATCACGTCGAGGAAGCGTTCGTCGTGCACGCGCAGCAAGGCCTGGCGACCATGATCGGCAGCCGCGATCATCGTTGCGCCCGCAGCGGCACAGGCCGTGGCGATGATCTCGGCACGCACCGGAAGTTCGTCGCTGGCCTCCGTTGCTCCGCACCACACGCCGGTGGCGACGTCGTGATGAACGTGGTCGGGCGCGACCACCACGGGCATCGCCAACGCTGGCGCGGCATGGTCGGTCACATCAGAGCCAGCAACTCGTCGATCGGCAGAGCCTCGGCGATGCGGCCATTTCTTCCGCTGGTGGTCGTGGCTCTGAAGATGCTGTCGAGTACCGCTTCCTCCGTCGCCTCGACCGCGGCAGCGAACAACGAGTCGAGGTCTCGGTCCGACAGCACGCCGTGGTTCACCAGTCCACGCGCGCCGCGCCCGAAGCGGCACCCGGTGCTGAACGCCACGAAGATCTCACCGCTGCCATGCGTGGCCACCGAGCCGGTGCGCGCCAGACCGAGACCGGCGCGACGGGCCACACGCTCGCACTGCGCCGGCAGGATCGGCGCGTCGGTGGCGATCACCACGATGCAACTCCCCTCCGGCGCATCGCGCTCACCGGATCGCCCGAGTTCGGCAAATCGCTGCCCGACCGGCGCGCCATTGACGCACAGCCGCTCGAGTGCACCGAAGTTGGTCAGCACAAGAGCCCCGACCACGAAATCGTCGACCACCCGCGACGCCGTGCCGATGCCGCCCTTCCAACCGAGGCAGGTCATGCCCGCGCCGGCGCCGATCGCGCCTGCAGAGAAGGATCCGTCGCTGGCATCGGCCAGTGCTTGGGCCACGTGATGCGGCTGCACGGCCATCATCGACGGATCGCTGAGCCACGAGTCGTCGCACTCACCGACGACGGGGGCGACGACGTCGTCGGCCGCATCGGGCACGGCGCGGAGGGTGGCTTCGACCACACCCTGATAGGCCAGTCCGATGCTCATCGTCGCCGTCAGCACGACGGGCGTTTCCAGAGTTCCCCATTCACGAATCGTCAACGATCCGGTGAGCTCGCCGGCTCCATTGAGCACCGCGGTGCCGGCAGCCATCGGTCGATGGAACAGCGACGGCAACGAGTCGGGCACGATCGCTGTCACACCTGTGCAGTGCTCGGCAATCGTGGCGTGACCGACGCGTACGCCGGGCACGTCGGTGATGGCGTTGTGCTGCCCCGTCGGGAGCAGCCCGACGACGATGCCGCAGTCACGAGGACGAGGACGCTGCTCCGACCGGTCCTCCGTCATGGGCCGAGCGTACAACGACCGCCTACGGTGGCGACCCTGTGGACCACTACGACATCGCCGTCATCGGGCTCGGTGGCATCGGCAGCGCGACTGCGTGGTTTGCAGCACACGGCCGCCGGTCGGTGATCGGCTTGGAACGGTTCACGTTGGGCGGCCACCACCACGGCGCTTCCCATGACCACAGCCGGATCATCCGCCACAGCTACCACACCGAGCACTACGTGAATCTCACCCGATTTGCGTACGACGCATGGCGAGACGTTGAAATCGAGAGCGGCGAGACGTGCATCCACACAACGGGCGGCATCGATCTGTTCCCACGCGACGCGGCGATCGGAATCGACACGTATCGCGATTCGATGCGCGCCGCCGGAGTGGCATTCGACGAACTGACAGGTACGGAAGCGACGACGCGCTGGCCCGCATGGCGACTTCCGTCCGACACCGATGTGCTCTACCAATCCAACACAGGCATCGTCTCCCCGACCGAGACAGTGCCGTTGTTGCAGCGCATGGCGAGCGAGCGTGGGGCCGTGCTGCGCGGCGACTGCACGGTGACGGCGATCGAACCCGATGGCGAGCACATCACGATCCAACTTGCCGACGGCACGACTGTCGTTGCCGCGCAGGTGGTGCTCGCCGCCGATGCGTGGACCGCGCCGCTCGTCGAACCGCTCGGCACCGCACTGCCTCTCGTCGTGACGAAGGAACAGGTCACCTACTACGACACGCAGCAACCGCTCGACTTCGATCGTGCCGTGTTCCCGGTGTGGATCTGGATGGACGACCCGTCGTTCTACGGCTTCCCGACGTTCGGCCGCCCAGGGGTGAAGATCGCTCAGGACTGCGGCGGAATGGCAGTGGATCCCGACGCCCGCGACTTCAAACCAGACCCGGCGATCCTGGCGCGCACCGATGCGTTTGCGGCAGAGGCGTTCGGTGGCCGGCTCGGCGTGCCGCTGTCGACCACGACCTGCCTCTACACGCTGACGCCCGATCGCGACTTCGTGGTCGACTCGCTGCCGGAACATCCGAACGTGCACGTGGCCCTCGGCGCCGGCCACGGCTTCAAGTTCGTCGCCTGGTTCGGTCGCACGCTCGCAGGTCTCGCCAGCGGCGACAACCCGGGCTGCGACCTCACCCCGTTCCGCCTCGGTCGGCCAGCGTTGACCGATCCGGCGTGGGAAGCCAACTGGCTGGTGTAGCCGCCTGGGGCAGTCAGCCCTGCATCTTGGCGGTCCACCAACGGCGGATGTCGAGGCTCGGGTCCTCCATCGGGGCGTACCAACCGTGGAGGAAGGTGCGGCTGCTCATGCCCCGCTGCACTCGCTCGCAGATCGCCCAGTCCTGCAGGTTGACCATGTGCCAGAAGTCGAAGGCATCCGACCCGTCGAAGTCGGGCTTGCCGACCTCGTCGGGATGGAACAGCAGCTGGCACTCGATCATCGTGTGGCCGGCCGCGATCGGCTGGAGGATGAACGCGGCGACGTGGTCGCGCGACAACGACAGCATGAGGTTCGGGTAGATCAGCTCGCCGAAGTGGTTGACCCGCTCGTCGTCATCGAGTCCGGGGAACGAGGCGCGCTTGCTCGTGCCGGTGGCGGTGTACGTGTCGGCGCCCGGTCGGTGCGGTATGCCACGCTCCCAGTCGAGGGCAGCCCCGCCGCGGACACGGAACGAGGGCACCAGATCGCACAGCTCAGGATGCACGGGGCCGCAGTGATAGCACTCGTTGTAGTTCTCGGCGATCACCTTCCAGTTGGCGGCCACCTCGTAGCTGATCGTCCTGCCGACGACGAGATCGGCGAGCGGGAAGTGCCTGACCCGCTCGGCGATCGCGCCCAGGTCGTCGAGGAGCTCGGGACCCTCGGTGGCGAGTCGTACGAAAACGAAGCCACCCCACTGGGACAGGCCGTAACGATGCAAGGAGAAGTCCGCCGGCTCGATGTCGTCGACCCACGGCGAGGCTCGCAGCGTTCCATCCAACCCGTACGCCCAGAAGTGGTACGGGCAGCGGATGACCCTGTCGAAACAGGTGAGGGGTTCGGCCTGCGTCGAGTCGACCAACTCGGTGCCACGGTGCATGCAGCGATTTGCAAACGCACGCAGGGCCGAGTCGCCGTCGCGAACGATCAGCACTCGTTCCCCGGCAACCAACGCCAATCGGTAGGACCCAGCTTCGGGCCCTATCGAGTCGCATCGACCGACGCACACCCATGAGGTGGCCATCGCCAGTCGCTGTTCGTCGCCGAAGACGGCCGCCTCGCAATACGCGGCGCGCGCCAGGCTGGCTTCCATCAGGCCGTGACTGGTGGCCGCCGCGACGCCCACGGCTGTGCGGCCTCGAGCTGCGCGGCAACTCGCACCAGAACATCCTCGCGGCCGAATCCGGCAACGAGTTGCACACCGACAGGCAGCCCACCGGCAGTCCAGTACAAGGGCAGGCTGATCGCTGGCTGGCCGGTGACGTTGAACTGCGCAGTGAACTGCAGCAGCTCTCGCACGCGCATCCCACCTTCGGGGCCCGACAGGTAACCGATCGGCGGCGGGGGCGCGGCGATCACAGGGGTGAGCAACAGATCGTGACCGACCACGCCATCGGCAGGGTGCCACCACGACAGCATCTCCCTGCACCACACGTGCTGAGCCGACAGGGTGAGCAGATAGTCGGCCGCCGACACCGAGTTGCCGAGCTCCCCGAAGAACACATTGTCGGGCTCGAGATCCCCGTCGGCGAGTGCACGGCCGAGAATTCCCTCGAGCACCCGCAGATCCGCCGCGGTGGCAGCGCTGACGACGGTGACGAAACGGTCCTGGAAGCCCGGGTCGTGGAACGCCGGAGGTGACGAGTTGTCGACGTCGTGCCCGAGCGAGGCGAGCAGCTCTGCAGCGGCGGCGACCGCTGCTTCGCAATCAGGATGCGACGGCACGTCGGGCGAGCGGTCGAGCACGCCGATGCGCAGCCGTCCGGGATCGGCCCCGACCTCGCTGGCCAGCGGGCGAGCGAAGGGCGGTGCGATGTACGGGTCGCCCGGTTCGTAGCCGGAGATGGCGTCGAGCACTGCGGCCGTGTCGCGCACGCTGCGGCTGACACACCCGTCGATGGTGGATCCGGCCCAGGCCTCGCCGATCAGCGGTGCTTGGCTGACCCGACCCCTGCTGGGCTTCAGGCCCACCAGACCGCACTCGGATGCAGGAACGCGGATGGAGCCACCGCCATCGTTGGCATGACCGACGGCAACGACGCCCGCGGCCACAGCGGCAGCGGAACCGCCCGACGAGCCACCTGTCGAATGATCGAGGTTCCACGGGTTGCGCGCCGGGCCGTAGGCGAGCGGCTCGGTGGTGATGGTGCTGCCCATCTCCGGCGCATTGGTCCGTCCGATGGCCACGAACCCAGCGGCCCGGAAGCGGCGGTACAGGGCGGAGTCGACCGGCGAGCGGTAGCCGATTGCCTTCAACGCGCGGTTGCCGAAGTGATGCGGTTCGCCCTTCATCACGCAGCCCAGATCCTTGATCACGATGGGCACGCCGGCGAACGGCCCACCGCCTGCCGAGGTGCTGTCGACCTCCGCGGCCTCGGCCATGGCAGCCTCGTAGCGGGGATGGATGATCGCGTTGATCTGCGGGTTGAGCCGCTGCCGCGGCTTGGATGGATGCGTCGACCAGTTCAGCAGCCGAGGCCTCGCCGCGGCGCACCAGTTCGGCCTGTGACGTGGCATCGAGCGCGGCGAGATCGTTGGCAATTCCCATGAGGTCGAACCCTAGGCTGCGCCGGTGCGCGTGCTGGCAGCGGTCGACAAGTTCAAGGGCACCGCCACAGGCGGCGGAGGTCGCCGCGGCCGTCGGCTCGGCGTGCTGGGAGCTCGGCCACGACTGCGTCGAACTGCCGGTCGCCGACGGAGGTGAGGGCACGCTCGAGGCGCTCGGCGGAGCCAATCGCACCTCGACGGTGACAGGCCCGCTGGGTGATCCGGTGCGCGCCGAATGGCGATTGAACCGCGGCACGGCCGTGATCGAGATGGCCCGCGCCTCGGGTCTCACGCTCGTCGGTGGCGCGACGAAGAACGACGCCATGGCCGCTTCGACGATCGGCACGGGCGAACTGATCGACATGGCCCTCGACGCCGGGGCGAAGAAGATCATCGTCTGCCTCGGCGGTTCGGCAACCACAGACGGCGGCTACGGCGCGGTACGTGCCATCCACGCTCCCCATCGCCTCCGCGGCGTCAAGCTGCTCGTGGCCTGTGACGTGCGCACCCGCTTCCTCGACGCAGCAAAGGTGTTCGGCCCGCAGAAGGGCGCGTCGCCGGCGCAGGTCAAGCTGCTCACCGGTCGGTTGCAGCGCCTCGCCCAGATCTACCAGCAGGACTACGGCGTCGACGTCGCGCGAGATCGACGGCGCCGGCGCAGCCGGCGGAATCGCCGGCGCCCTCGTCGCTCTCGGCGGCCGATTGCTGCCCGGTTTCGACCTCGTCGCCGACGAGCTCGACCTGCACGACGCCATCGTCGCCTCCGACGTGGTGATCACCGGCGAGGGCTACCTCGACGAGCAGAGCTTCGAGGGCAAGGTGGTCGGCGGTGTGCAGGCATGGGCGGCCGCAGCGGGCAAGCCAGTGGGGGCCGTCGTCGGCGATGCGGCGCCCGAAGCGGCGGCGCGCATCGAGCACGTGACCCTGGTCGACGCCTACGGCGAGGAGCGGGCGATGAACGAACCGTTGTGGTGCATCGAGCGGGCAGCGGCCACGCTGCTGGAGCGGCTTACGGCGCAGCCGTAGAACTGGTGCCGGCCCCAGTGGTGTCGGCGGTGGCGGCGCCGGTCATCTGCGCCAGCGTCTTGCCGGCCTTGTCGTCGCCGAGCAGGATCAGCACCGTTGCGTCGGCGAGTGTCGTCGGGTCGGCGAGGGCAACCGGTGTGGGCATCACGTCGATGGTGGCCACACCCATCAGTTGAGCGACTGACTGGGCCACAGCCAGGGCCGCCGTGTCGCCGTCTTTGTACTGGATCTTGGTGAGCGCTTCCTTCGTGGAGCCGTTGGTCGGCGCCGCCAAGGTGAACTGCTGCCCCTGCAGCGCTGTGCTCAGTGTCTTGGCAACACCGTTCTGGTGCGACGAGTTGGCCACGATGACCGTGGCTCCCGTGGTGATCGGCGTGAACACGGTGCTCTGCGGCTCGGTGAAGACTGTCGGCTGCGACGTAGTGGTTTGCGACAGGTCGACCGTCGTGCTCGTCGTCGTGGCCGTGGAGCCCTTGTTGTCGTCGCTGTTGATGTTCTTCAGGATCAAGAACCCCACCACCACCGCCGCGATGGCGATGACGATGGCCAGCGTCGAGCCCATCGGTGAAGCGCTGCTGCCCGATTTGCGCGGACGACTCGGCTGTTCGTTACTCATGTGTCTCCCTCAGTCCCCTCGATCTAGTCCCCACTTGCCGCGCCTTCGATCATCTCCCGGCGGCGCCGTTCACGATGACGCCGCAGGCGGCGCACGGTGAGCGGATCGAACCCCAATGCCGCCGGGTGATCGATTACCCGGTTCACCTCGAGATTGTATTCCTCCACGGAGCAGGCAAAACGCGCTCTGATCGCCGCATACCGCGGCTCGTCGAGTGTGAACCACGAGGACTCGAAGCTGATGATCGCTTTGTCGCGCTCAGAGAGGGTGGGAGATCCGTCGGTCACAGCTCAAGCCTTGCCGGTGGAGCAGGGTCATTACAAGCACCCCCCTACTAATGTCTCCGCCGATGCCCGTATCGAGCCGTCCGTTCCTGATCGGGGTCGCGGGCGGTACCTGTGCCGGGAAGACCGTCCTGTGCGAGCGCATGGCCGAACTGGCCGGTACGGGTCACGTGGCCCTGATCCGGCTCGACATGTACCAGATCGACCGCAGCCACCAGGATTGGGAAGAGCGGGTCGCCGCGAACTACGACCATCCCGACGCCTACGATTGGACGCTGCTCAACCACCATCTGGCCATGTTGGCTGCCGGCCAGGGGGTCCACGCGCCGACCTACGACTTCACGGTCCACAACCGCAGCGAGATCGTCCGTTGGATCGCGCCGGCGCCCGTCATCATCGTCGAGGGCATCCTGGTGCTGTGGGAGCCGGCGCTGCGCGAACGCTTCGACCTCAAGGTCTACATCGACACCGACTCCGACCTGCGGTTCATCCGCCGGCTCAAGCGCGATGTCGGTGAACGCGGTCGTACCACCGACAGCATCGTCAGCCAGTATCTCACCACCGTACGGCCCGGCCACGAGCAGTACATCGAGCCGAGCAGGCACCACGCCGACCTCGTTGTCCAGCAGGGCGGCCGCAACCCTGCGGCCTTCGACGTGCTGCTGGCCCGGGTCCGCGAGCTGATCCGGCTCACCTAACCGCCCCGCTGCCCTCGAAGTGTTGCCGCGGGGCACCACAACGGTGCCGTGGGACAACACTTCGCCGCGTTTCGGGGCGCAGCGCCGCCCGGATTCGGGATCTCGCACGCGGTACCGTCGATCCAACGACCAGAGAGCAGGTGCGACATGACATTCACTGGGTTCAACTCCGATGAGCGGGCGTGGCTGATGAGCCAGAAGCTGGGACGCTTGGCAACTGTGTCGCCCAGCGGTGTCGTCGGCAATGCGCCTGTCACCTTCTTCCTACGCGCCGACGACACGATCGACATCGGTGGATTGCGCATGGGCGAAACCAAGAAGTTCCGCAACGTGCAGAGCGGATCGCGAGTCGCCTTTGTCGTCGACGTTGTCGACACGAGCGAGGGCTGGCACCCGATCTACCTCGAGATCCGCGGCACCGCCGAAGCGCTCTCCGATGTCGAGCCACCCTCAGACGGCTTCGCCCGTCAGGTGATCCGCATTCATCCCGACTGGGTCAAGTCGTTCAACCTGCCCGCAGTGGAGCACTGACCGCCTCGTAGCGACAGGGTGTCACCCGATCAGGCATGGCCGACGTCTGTACCGTCATGACCAACCTGACAGCGACAACGACCAGCGCGTCGCTCACCCCACAACGGCGACCGGTGGCAATGCTGGCGACCGGGATCGTCGGCGGGCTCTGCCTCGGCATCGCCGCCCGCTTGTGGATGCGCCTGATCGCCGACGATCCGGACTTCACATGGAACGGGACGTTGTTCATCGTGTTCGGCTTCGCGATCTTCGGCTTTGCGCAATCGATCGCCGCAGTGGCCCGCCGCCGCGCCTGGCGGCGCTGGACGCTGACGGTCATGCGAACGATCGGGACCGTGGGCATGCTCCCGTTGTTCGTCGGCGCCGGAGGGGTGATGCTTCCAACCGTCCTCGGAGGTGGACTCGCCTTCGCTCGGGAGAGATGGACCCGAATCACTCGCTCGCTCTGTCTGCTCGTCGCCTCCGCTCCAGTGGTCTTCGTCGGAAGTGACCTCGTCGACAAGTTCGGTTGTTCCATTCACGCTGCCGCGGGATTCGTGGGGATGCTCGCCGTCTACGGCACGATCATTCGAGCAACACGGTCGACGTTCGCCCAGCAGTTCGACGGATGGCGCTTGCCCCGGTGGGCGACGGTCGTGATCTGCGTTTCTCTCGGCCTCCTGTTCTTGTTCCCCCTCATCGGCGGCGGCATCAGCTGAGCATGCCGTGCCTCACGGCTCAGGAGGCGAACCGCCTGGGTCTGGGGAAGGTTCGATTCGCAGGATCCACGTGCCCGGCCCGAGGGGTGGCATAGAGACCGACGAAGGCGCGATGGTCGCCGGCTCGGCTCGTGCTTCCTCCAGTCTCTTGTTGTTGGAGAGCAGGCCACCGATGATCGGCAGGGCGACAACGTTGGCGGCATGCAGGACCCCCATGATCAACAGAATGCCACCGACGCGGGCGACCTCCGCCTTGAGTTGCGTTCCGGTGGATCCCCGCCAGTCGCTGTGCTCCACGAAGCTCACCGTGAACAGCACGAACGACGTGAAGATCAGGTAGTAGGCGACGTCGGTCAGCACCAGGTAGCTCTTGCCGGTTCGGGGGTTTGCTCGGAACACGTCAGCTGCGTACGAGCGGCCGAAGCGCTTGATGAAAGGACCGAGCCCGATCGCGAGCGCGACGAGCACGATGTTGGTGATCAGTTCGATGACCCACCAGGGCATGTTCAACCTCCTGTTGTCAAAGTCCGAAAGAGCGAGAGCCAACGCCGAGTTGGCTGCGACAAACGCAACGATCCCGCCGGCGAGCAGAAACCTGAATCGTCGGCGCGCCCGTGCATCGTCGAGCGTGCGGGTGACTCGTGCGAAGAGATCGGGGTTCTCTTCGACCGATGCGCGGGCATCGGCGAACGCCTCGATCAGGCGCCGTTCGAGACCGAGCTCGCTCATGTCTCGCCCAACGACCGGTCGAGCGCGGCCATTGCCCGTTGCAGGTGGGTCTTCACCGAGTTGACCGACACCTTCAACGTGGAGGCGATGCGGTCGATCGGGAGCTCCTCGAAGTAGCGGAGCGTGATGCAATCACGCTGTCGTGCGGGCAGCCCGCGAACGGCTTCGAGGATGCGCCGGTGCTCCTCGGACCGCACGAGCTGGTCGACGACATCATCGACCACGTCGATCTCCCGGCCGCTCGTGGCATGGTGGCGCAGCGAGACCAGGCCGCGACGGTTGTGGTCGCGCGCCAGGTTCAGAACGATCGAGCGCAGGTACGCCGGGGCCCGTTCGATCGAGTCGATCCTGCCTCCGTGACGGGCGAGGCGGAGAAACGCTTCCTGGACGATGTCCTCAGCGGCGTCGCGGTCGTCGACGAACAAGCGCGCCAACCGGACGAGGGAGCGACCTTCCGTTTGGAACAGCCGAACCACCAGTGCTTCGACCTCGGCGCTGATCGTCTCTCCCTGCAGCCGCGCTGCAGCGATCGCTACCAGGAAGGGCGGAGGGAGCAACTCACGCGCTGGGACGACGACCAAGTGCATTCGAGCTCAGCCGTTCCCGTGCCGACGGCTTGAACGTCCACGAGCCCCCACGCCCACAAGCCTGCCACCACGGCTCGTGCCGCTCGACCAAACCGGCGCCGCCGTCGCATTCGCCACCATGTGGAGACTGACGAACGCGATTCGCGAGCGGGTGACACACCGAGCCGAATTTTCGACAAGAGTGCCGAACTTCTCCGGGGTCGTCACCCGTCGGCGGTTCGTAGGCGTCTGTTTCTGGCAACGACCTATCGAGGAGGCATCTCATGAAGAAGGCACTGATCGTGATCACATCGACTGCAGCGCTCGCCGCGGGGTTGGTCACTTCGACCGGCGCCGATGCTCATGGACGATCGACCAAGGCCAACCTGGCAACCGCTGACGGCGCCAAGATCGGCACGGTGGAGTTCAAAGCTGATCATGGCCACACGACGGTTCGGGTGCGACTCTCAGGTGCACCCGGTCTCGACGCGTTCCACGGCTTTCACATCCATGCCAACGACGTGACCACGAACGGCGACGGATGCATCGCAGATCCAGCGGCCGCGCCTTCGACGTGGTTCGTCTCGGCCGACGGCCACTACAACCCGACCGGCGAGGGTCACTCGCATCACGTCGGTGACATGCCGGTCGTGTACGTCAACGCTGACGGAAGCGTCGAGACTCGCTTCACGATCGACAAGATCGATCCCAGGGACCTCGCTGGCAAGGTCGTGATCCTCCACGCAGGCGCCGACAACTTCGGCAACATCCCGTTGGGCACCGGACTCACGCAGTACACCGCCAACTCGGCCGATGCCACCGCGGCAACCGCGAAGACCGGCAACGCCGGCGACCGCATCGCCTGTGGCGTCATCACCTCGCGATGAGCCGACTCGTCGCGATGCTCATGCACTGAGCACGACATCCACCACGACTAGGGCGGAGGTGGCAGCAACGTGACGCTTGCCTGCGAGTGATCCGAGCCGAAAGGAAGGGCGCGTTGCTTGTCGAGCGGGGTCGTGCCTGGCGCGATTGGGATCTCGAAGTCGCCCAACGCTGCGAAGAACTTGGCAGAGATCCCGCCTCCATTTGAAAACGCCTTGCCGACGCTGATCAGACAAGTCGTCGTGGCGTCGAAGTGACTCAGCGCCGGGTCGGGATGGATCACCCACACCCGATCATGATCGCCGCGGGGCTCGGAGTGGGCGACGAGATGCATCGTTCCCTGCTCGGTGCCGTATGACGCACAGGGAAAGGCAGCACCGGCCATCGAACCCGTGATCATCGCGCTCACCGGCGCATCGACCGAGTAGAGAGTCGTCTGCCCGTCGTCGGCTATCGACTGGTCTGCAAACGCAATCGGCGCCATGGTCATCTGCCCGGTCAACGTGACGGCCGCCGCGGTACTGGTGATCATGCCCGTTATCCCGATCGTCGGTGGTTTCTCGTCGACGTAGAACCGGCCCTTCAGCACTGAGCGCCCGCGGCGGGATCGGCTTTCGAACGTTGCATTGTTGCCCTGCCCGACCTTGTTCGGAGCTTCGTAGGTCGACTTGCCCGGCGTGCTCGACAACGTGGGTGGATCGAGGCGGACTTCGGTCGACAGTGTCTGCGTGACCGGCGCGTTGACGTTGGTGTGCAAGAAGCGATGGTGCACCTGGGTCGTGAACTCCTTGGTGCTCCCAGGGTCGACGTCACGAATGAAGTCGACGTCGCTCGGCGGTGCTTGCGAGGCAAAGGTGCTGAAGTCGGGGATCTGCACGGTGACGCACGAGCTGTTCTGCCACAGATCCTGGACATCCTTGAGGACCGCATTCAACGATTCGGTGATGTGGTTGTGCCGGCCGACATCGAGTAGTCCGATTGGATGTCGACGGGGACGGCGCCTGACGCGTCGGGACAGAAGTCGACAGACTCGACGTTGTGGATCGTGACCGACAGGGAGGACGATTCCGTCGGGCCCGAGAACGCTCCCTGCAGCGAACGCGTCAGGTCGGCGGTCACCAGCGAGTGATCGGTGGACACGGTGAGGTCGTTCGACAGGCTGCCGCTCATGCTGCCGGCCGCATTCGACGTGTTGAACGGAGCATCAGCCTTCTGATTCTGGGTGCTCGGGCCATCCGGGCCGTCCAGACCGGGAGTCGTGGGTTCGTCTTGCCACAAGCCGACGGGAAGGCCGCGGCGATGTACTTCGACTCGCCGGCCGGGTTGGTGAGCTTGAGGATCAACATGTGCTCGGCCAGCCACCCGTCGTCGCGGGCCATGACCGAAGCGATGCGCAATGCGAAGCACTTCTTGCCGAGCAAGGCGTTGCCGCCGTACCCCGACCCGTACGACATGATCTCGCGAGACTCGGGAAAGTGGACGATGTACTTGTTCTTGGGATCGCACGGCCACGCATTGGTGGCTTCACCTGGTGCGAGCGGCGCCCCGACTGAGTGAACGCATGGCACCCATTCGCAGTCGCCCAGGGCGTCGAGTGCCGCTTGCCCCATGCGGGTCATGATTCGCATGCTGACCGCCACATAGGCACTATCGGTGAGTTGCACGCCGATGTGGGCGATCGGCGAACCGAGCGGGCCCACGCTGAACGGCACCACGTACATCGTGCGGCCGCGCATCGCGCCGGTGAACAATGCCGTCAGTTCGGCTCGCATCTCCGATGGGTCGCGCCAGTTGTTGGTCGGCCCGGCATCGGAGGGATCCGCCGAGCAGATGAAGGTGCGGTCCTCGACCCGGGCCACGTCGGCGGGGTCGCTGTGCGCCCAGTAGCTGTTGGGCCGTTTCGCCTCGTTGAGTTGGGTGAAGGTGCCGGTGGCGACGAGCTAGCCGCAGAGTTGTTCGTACTCGTCGGCCGAGCCGTCGCACCACGTGACCGAGTCTGGCTGGAGGATGGCCTCCCACTCATTGACCCAGGCGTTCAAGCGTTCGTTGTCGTGGAAGCACTCATCGAAAGATCGACTCCTTGGAACCGGTCGCACCGCTGCGCCGGATCACACGACAAAAGGGTACCGTCAGGCGCCCGGCGTGGTCATATCTGCTTCAGAGCCGAGACGAAGCCTGGTTGCTCGACCCTCGTCATCGAGGTTGAACACGACGCGCTGACCCTGCCGCAGCATGCGAAAGATCGAGCCCTCGAGCGCATCGACCGCGAGGTCGAACTCGGCGAGCGTGGAATCGCTGACGACGCTGCCATCGCCGGTCTCGGGGTCGTAGCTCTTGATGACGCCTTGCACGCCAGGCCTCAGCCGGCCTTGACGATCTTGCCGCTCTTGATGCAGCCGGTGCAGACGTAGAGCCGCTTCGGCGCGCCACCGACGAGGGCCTTGACACGCTGGATGTTCGGGTTCCAACGACGCTTGGTGCGTCGGTGGGAGTGCGACACGTTCATACCCCAGCTGGGGCCTTTGCCACACACTTCGCATACTGCTGCCATGACGGGTTCTTTCCTCGACGAGATCAAACGAGCTTGGAGCTGCTACCAGCGGAAGGGTGAGGTCAACACTTCTCGGACGTGGTCAGCCGTCCTTCATGATGGTGAAGATGAAGCCGATGTCGGTGAGGCTTCCGGCGGTGTTGAACGTTCGAATCGTCAGGCTGGTGTCTCCGCCCGCCACGCAGCCGGTGCTGTTGCTGGAGCTGATACTGCCAGCCGTGTCGACCAGCGTGGCCGTCGCGAAGACGCCGAGGGTGAACGTGCAGCCGGGGTCGTATGCCGGGAGTGTGATGGTGAAGACGCCCGTCGCGGTTCTCGCCGCGGTGACGTTGCCGAACGACCGACTCGCGACGAGCGTGCCGCTCGAGAGCACGAAGCCCGCTGCGAGGATGTGGCTGTACGGAGCTGCGGCCACCTCGGTCTTGGTGAAGTAGCGATCGTCGTGGTTGTGGTCGGTGTAGTAGCCGACGATGTCGGCCAGCACGTTGACCGTGCCGGCGCTATTGAACAGGTTGATCTGCCCTGTTGGCGAGAGCTTGGTATCGACCTTGTTCGGCGTGGGCGGGGCCCCTGCCGTCCAGTTGAGGCTGGACACAGTCGGGCGCGGGGTCACATCGCTGGGCCAGATGGTGAGGAATGCGGCAGCGGTGCCGTCGACCACCGTGACGTTCATCGCGACCCCAGTGGCCCCGGCGGGAATCGGAGTCGTGCACATACCGTTGGCCCCGGTGATCTGTTCGGTGTATGTCTCACCGGCGCCTATTGGTGTGCTGCGCAGACCGACGTTGCTGGCGCCGGACCGTGTGTCGAAAACTCGGCAGGGGGCGATCGGAACGAACACATCGCGTTCGCCGCTACTGACAGCGGCATGCGTGATCGCCATACCGCCGCCACCGATCGACACGGCGATCGCTGCCCCAATCGCTGCCCAACGTGTACGCACTGCCCGAAGTGCACGGTCGTTCATATCGATTCCCCCCAGATCGGCGTTCGAAGATGGTAGGCACAGCAAACGGACCAGCTCTGGGATGGGCGCACCGATCGCCGGAACTCGTGTTGCCCCTAGTGTGTCGGCGTGCCCACATTGGAGCGGTTCAGCCCGGAAGCGCTGCGCAGCACGGTCATCACCTTCCGCGACACCTTGAAGCTGCACGCCCCGGGAATCAACCGGCTCAACGTCTATCCCGTCCCCGATGGCGACACCGGCACCAACATGGCCAGCACCCTCGATGCCGTGGTTGCCGAGCTCGATCTGGCGGGTGCAGGACTCGAGCCGACCTGCAATGCGATCAGCCACGGCAGCCTGATGGGGGCACGGGGCAACAGTGGGGTGATCCTCAGCCAGATCCTGCGCGGCCTGGTCGGAACATTGAAGGACGCCACCGACCTCACGGCGACCAAGGTTGCCGAAGCGTTGAAGGCAGCATCGGCGGCCGCATACCTGGCGGTGCTCAAGCCGATCGAGGGCACGATCCTCACGGTCGTGCGCGAGTCCGCCGATGCCGCAGCAGCAGCCGCAGCCGCGGGGGTCAGCCTCGTCGGCATGCTGCATGCCGCTCGCGCCGCTGGGCAGAAGGCGCTCGACAACACCCCTGAGTTGCTCGCGGTGCTGAAAGATGCGGGTGTCGTCGACGCCGGTGGAGCCGGGTTCTTGCTGTTGCCCGACGCCGCTCTGTTCGTGGTCGACGGCGAGCCGTTGCCGCAGCCCGACGAGGGTGACGGACCGTCCGCAGAGCAGCTCACTCTGGTTGCGCGCCGACATGCACGAGACGGCGGGGTCGACGTCAGCGAGCAGCGATACGAGGTGATGTACTTCGTCGAACTGATCGACGACCGCATCCAGACGTTGCCCGGCGCAGCTTGTGCATCCATGCCCAGGCGGTCTCATACGAGCCGAACCCCAGCGCGCTGGTCAGAAGTTGGTGTACCAGCCTTCGATGTCGATGACGATGTGCGTACCGCTTTGGGTGAACACAGACACGTCGTTCTGCCCGAGGGGCACGATCACCGCGTTGGCAATGGTCTGACCCGCTGCGGCGGCGTTGATGTTCGACACGATCGGCCGGTCGGTGTGCGCCGGCCAGACCGTGATGTAGCCCGCACCTGAGGTTGCGGTGGCAGTGATGTTCGCAGCGACGGCGATGCTCGCGTCTGGTGGGACGACGATCGTCGACCCGATGCGACGTGTGAGCGAGCTCTGCGGTGCCGTCGGGGCGACGTGCTCGTTTCGGGTGTCGAGCACACGGGTGGGGGTGATCGGAACGAACAGGCCGACGCTGTCGGGCTCGGCCGAGGCACTCGTGAACCAGCCGGCGACGTCGCCGATCAGGTCC
Source organism: Ilumatobacteraceae bacterium (assembly GCA_963720775.1). Taxonomy (GTDB): domain Bacteria; phylum Actinomycetota; class Acidimicrobiia; order Acidimicrobiales; family Ilumatobacteraceae; genus JAENVT01. Next base: position 215,693 of record CAVRGR010000007.1, read on the forward strand.
GCCCCGCCAGAGGTGAACAGCGAGACCCTTCCGTCGGCGCTCAGCGGAGCGATGACGAGGTTGGCCCGCGTGCCACCGGTCGTCAGGTTGAGGTTCGAGGCCAGTGGCCGCGGCGTGCCTGCCGGCCAGATGGTGACGTAACCGTCGAGGGTGGCATCGTCACCGGTCACGTTGAGCACGACCGCTTCGACCCCGCTGGTGGGCACTGGCCCGGCGCCGGTCACTTGCAGATCGATCTGCCCGCCGCTGGGTATCTTGGCCTGCGGCGCGCCGACGCCGACGCGTGTGTCGAGGATGCGTGCCGGCGGCGCCGTCTGCAGCCGGCCATCGGTGGCCCACAGCGCAGGGGTGTAGTAGCCGGCGATGTCGGCGACGAGATGTGTCGTTGTCGACGAGAACAAGGTGACCTTGCCGTTGCCGCCGACGGCGACGGTGACGAGGTTGGCCACCGGCTGACCGGCGCCGTTGACGTTGAGGTTCGACGCCCATGGACGTCCGCTACCCGACGGATAGGCGGTGACGTATCCAGCTTGCGCCGACTCGGTCGCCGTGATGTTCAAGACAACCGCCGACACATCGTCTACCGCGACGCCTACGGCGTCGGAGATCGAGACGTCGACGGTGCCGCCCGCCGCGATCGTGCCGAGTGGAGCGCCGGTTCCGTTGCGCGTGTCGAGGACCCGCGTCGGCGTCACCGGCACGAACGCCGTCGTGTCGAGCAGTGGCGGTTGCGGCGCGGTGCCGTACGAGCCGTCGATCAGGCCGAGCGCCAACGCCGTTGGATCACCGGTCGCAGTGCCCCACACGACGATGTCGCCGGAGTCGACGAGCTCGAAACCGGTGATGTCGACGCCGGGCACGGTGGCCAAACCGTCGACTCCGAACGTCGGGTCGGGTTCGCCTTGCGGGTCGTAGCCGAGGATCTTGCCGGCGTCGCCTCGTGTGTAGAGGTAGCCGGTGCCTTCGACCGCGACCGGGGCGATGTCGAAGGGCGCGGCGAGCGTGCCGAGCTGCGTGCCGTCGGCGGCGAGCAGGACGGTGGGCCCGTGCTGCTGCCAGGACAGCACTCTGATGGTGTCGCCGGCGAACCGGTCGATGCTGCAGGCATGAGGCTGCGTTGCGAGGGCCGCCAGACCATGGTCGCCGAACGTCGGATCCGGCCGTCCGTCGCTGCCCAGAGCGACCACACCGCAGAGAGGGTCCAAGGCATTGGGTGCGGTGAACGAGAAGCCGACCGCGAGGCGCCCGTCCGCCAGGAACGTCGCCGTGGGTACGTAACCGCCGAGACGCCCTCCGGCCGGTAGCACCGCCGTGATGTCGCCGCCGTAGGCGCGATCGAAGGTACCGTCGGGGTTCATGGCCACCGTCAGGCGATTCGGGGCGGTCGGCCCGTACCCGTAGAAGACGAGGATGACGCCGCCATCGGGTCTAGCCATCAATTTCAGCGGAAACGACCACTGCACATGATTCACCGAGATCGAACCGTCGAGGTCGATGAATGCGATGCCATTCCCGTCGGAATGAGCGACCGCGGCGAGTCGGCCATCGGCGAGGGCGACCATCTCACCGAGGTTGAGCGTCGGGTACAGCACCCCTCCGCTGCCGAACGAGGTGTCCGGCTTCCCGTCGGCCAGATATCTGGCGATGAACAGCTTCAGGCCGCCCTGGGCATCACGGAGGTATCCGGTGACGACCCACATCCCCGTCGCCAGCTGAAAGACCTGGCGCGTGTCGACGGAACTGCCGGCGCTGAAGCTGCGGTCGATCATCACGCCGTCGACACCGAACCCTGCGACCGGTTCACCATCGGCAACGGCCTTCGCCGGTCCGCGTGGGTCGCCGAACACCGTCACCGACATCAAGATGGCTGCCGCCAACGCGGCGAGTGTTCCGACCCGACCGTGACGACGGACGCTCATGACGACTCCGATCCAATTCGATTCGGTGTTTTACCGAACCGGCTTCGCGCTGGTGTGGGCCCGTCGTCTGGCGAGCCCGTCCCCAGGCTCACGCACCTTCGGCTCCATTGGTAGCGGCACGCGGGTCATGCGACAAGAGGTGAACGTCCTCGATGATTGACGTCGGCGCCCTATCTCGCGGCGCGTTCCTCTACGATTCTCGAACCCGCCGGGTTAGCTCAGTCGGCAGAGCACTTCACTTGTAATGAAGATGTCGTGGGTTCGATTCCCACACCCGGCTCCATCCTCGTCTCCAGCCTCATCTCCAGCCTCGTCACGACGCCAGCAGCGGCGACAGCAACTCACGGCGCAGATGGACGAGTTTCGGCGATGGTTCGGCCGCGGCCCAGGTGTCGGCCACCAGCGCACGTTCGTAGCTCTCCCACTCGCTGCGCACGCCGGCGAGATCACCCCGATGGGCGTATGCCCGCATTCGCAGGGCGATCAGCTCCTCGTGACCGGCCAGGACCTTGAGGCCCTGCCCGGTGGCCCAGAACACTCCGTCGACCTCGTCGATCGAGAGGTAGTGAGCGGCGAGTTCGGCGGCCGCCGTGGTGGCCAGCAGAACGAGAGCGGAGGTTGTTCCCTCCGCATCGGGCCACAGGTACGACGTGCCTGCGAACGGCATACCTTGTATCAACGCAACTCCGGGGTGCAACACAGCGATCGCGGCGGAGGTGTCGAGATGACGGGCTGCGGCGACGCGATCGGCCAGCAGTTCGGCATCGCTGACGACGAGGTCGTGCAGCGGCAGATCCTCGTTCATCGTGCGCCCCACCCATTCGGATCCAGCAGGCGGAGGCACCACCCTGGCCATTGCCCGGCGAGCGTCACTGACGACGTTGGAGAACGTGGCGTCGCGCACTGCGAGATCCCACAGCGCCGTACGAGCCGCAGTCCGTGTCGGACGGGAGCGATGTTGACTCAACCACACCACGAGCTCCTCCGCCTTGGATCGATCGAACGCAACCGGCGCTCCGTCGGCCGACTCGACCGCCACCTGGCCCAGCACGTGCACCACCAACGCATGTGGCCGAACCGCGAACTCTGCCGGCACGGTTGGCGCATCGTCGACGATGTCGGAAGTGGTCTCCAACAACGTCTCGGCACAGCGGAACAACTCGTGGACAGCGGCGACGTCGGCTGCCGACAAACCGACGGGACTGACTCGGCGACCCAGCGGCTCGAGCACGAAGTCGATGTCGGTGGCGCGCAGCACAGCACCCGCACCGCGAACCTGCCGGTCGATCATCACACCGACACCGCGGCCGCCGCGCCCAGCGATCGACACCAACGCATCGAGGTCTGCCGCATCGCTTGCTCCGACAGACAGCAACAACGATGGCTCCCACGCCTCGCCACCCGCGGCCGCCGCTCGCAACGCGAACGTGCTCGACGAGTCGCCGATTGCAGGAGCTGTGCTTTCGACCGTGGATTGCAGCGCTGTGACGGCGCTGGAGAGCGAGCCCAGCGGCTCGACGTTGAAGCCGCCGAGATGCGACTCGGCTTCGAGGCCGACCGTGAAGATGCGGCTGGATTCGGCAAACGGTGATACCGCCAGTGACGCTGCGGCACAGCGCACGATCGACGCGGCCACGGCCGGTGGGGCGTCGATGGCCAACGAGCCGAGCGCCTCGAGGTCGACGAACAGCCGACCTCCCGCAGATTCGCCGAGGTGAACGATCGCCGGACAAGGCTGGTTCGATCGACGGGCGTCGCCGGCAAGGTCGACGAGTGGCACATCGGCAGGCAGACGCCAGGCACCCGACTCGAGGTCGAGCAGCCAACGAGCCGGCACGGCCGTCGCCGGACGGTCGGTGTACAGGCGGATCTCACCGGCCTCGTCGATCTCGACGGCCAGCGGGCGAGCGTGCTCAGCGACCAACTGTTGCCCGGCGCATCGCAAGGCCAGGTCGATGCGGGCCAACTGATCGGCAGCGCTCAACGAGCGCAGCACCATCTCGGTCGCCACCGCTCGTTCGGTGGGCGCCACCAGACGGGCGCCGACTTGTGCACCGCGCAGCTGTTGGCGGCGACGGCTTCCGAGCGCGGCGATAGCCCCACCCGCCAGTACGACGGAGGCCGCCAATCCCGTCGCCACACCGACGCCATCGTCGGACCAGTCGCCGGTGATCGCCGACAGACGCGGATCGATCGAAGTGCCAACATCGCTCGACGAAGTCTCCGAGGGAACCGAGGTGGTTGCCACGGGCGCTGCGGGCACTGCGGCGACGCTCGTCGTCACGTCGATGGAAGGAGACGGATCCGTAGACACGGGTTCGTGGACCACGATCGCGGGATCCGGAATAGGTGCAACCTGCACCGCGGCTGTCGTCGGCGCTGGAAAGACAACCTCTGCGGTCACCCGCGCACCGAGCTGAACGATGTCGCCGGGCCGGATCAGGCGGGCATCGGAGTACCCGAGCGACGGCGCGTTGAGCGCCATCAACTGCTCGGTGTAGGCCACGATCTCGCCTCCTGTGGCCGCTTGATCGAGGTGACTCTCGGCGATGTGCCAGTACGAGTCACCGGCTTGGACGATGTACCCGTCGGAAGGGGCCGCCACGACTTTCGGCGCAGTGTCTGCCGCTGCGCCGGAAGTAGGAACGCTCAACACCCATCCCGGTTCGATCAACGCCGGCGTCGAGAACCGATGACCGTCGCCCATGATGGTCCCAAGATTGGCAGCGGCAATCTGCTGGGCGACCGCGGCGACATCTCGGCCGTCGGCCAGGCGCGCCGCGATCGACCAGACGGAATCGCCGCGCTGAACCTGCACCAGGGACCAGCCCGTCGGCTGGTCCACCACTGCGGTCTCTGGCGGAACTGCAGACGTAGGCGCCATCGGCACCGACGCCACGGGGTCGTCGCGTTCGGGCAACGACTGCTGGACGATGGTCGTCGCCGGCCTGGAGAGCGAGATGGCGAGGGCCGGCGCTGTCGCAGCCGCGGACACCGGGAGCAGCGCCACCAAGGCAGTGGCCAGGTTGCGACCGACCCTGCCCAGGCCGATGAAACTTCGGTGATGTGCCGAAGGCATTCCGTGGCGAATCTGGAACGACAGCTCATCGAGAACCGTGTAGATCAGGATGGCTGCACAGACCCAGCCGGCGACCAACGCCACACGAAAGAACACGTCGACCAACTGCGCCGACGAGTCGAGGCCCGCTGTGAGCCGGCGCGCCCACGAATGGAGGTCGTCGACCGACCAGTGCCACGGCGCTTTGACACCGTGCAATGGAGACACGTGACCGAAGCGTCGCTCCGCAGCAACGACCAACAGGGCCGGTAGCCCGGCGACGACGGCGACGAGCGCCGCCAGCGCACCGAGCAGTCGGGCGCCCGGAGAAACGTGTGAATGGTTGGACATGTGGCTCCTCACGGCTGCGGTTCGTCGACGCCTGCGACCGCTGTGGCCGACCCGGTGCCCGTCGCTGGTCGTCCGGTCGTGGTGATCGTGACTGACACCGTCACCCGGTTGTTCTCGATCGAGAGCGCGGTGAGAGAACCCGTGTCTCCGTTGGCGGTCAGCAGGCTTTCGATCTTCGAGATGACGGCGGCCCGCGCAGCATCGGGATCGATGGTGAGCGATCCGGCGCGGGCCGAGCCGGAATCAAGTGCCTGGGCACCGGCGCGGGCCGCCTGGAATGCGACCGCCGCCGCATTGGTGCGATCGTGGAGCGACTGATCAACGATGCGTGAAAGCCACAAGAGCGAGCCGGCCAGAAACGTGAAGCACAAGGTGATCATCAGCACCGTCGCCGAACCGACGTCGCGATCCACGCGCCTTCTCATGGCAAGCCCGTCGAGCGATACGCGTCGATCGTTGCCGTGGCAGTGGCGACAAACCGCACCGCGTGCGGTCTGACGAGGGAGAGATCGGATCGTTCCGGCGAGCAACTGACCACCACGGTGACCTCTCCACCGGGTCGGAATTCCTTAGTGTCGATCGAGACGGAGGGCCCACCGGCACACGCTTTGACGTCGGTGAGCATCGCCATCGCCGTAGCCCGTGCCGCGGTGCCGGCGGCGGCAGGCGTGCGCTGCAGCACGGCTGCCTGGGCAGCGGCCGCGCCGGCCGCTTGCACCTGAGCATCGGCATCGACCTGGCGTCCGATCCACAGGATCAGCAGTGCCAGTGCGATGGCTGCCGGAGCGATCAACACCAATCCCAAGGCGTTCGCTTCGCCGCGGTCGCGACCGCGACTCACAGCGGAACCCAGCCTTCGAGCGGCACGACGACGGTGACCCGAACCGGAGACGACATGCCGCGCAGCACACCGGGCGCCACACCCGTGATGGTCACGATCACAACCGTTGCCGTGGTGCTGATCGATACGTTGGTTGCGGTCAGCACGCTGTCGTTGGCGAGCGAGAGCGACGCCGCTGCCTCGGCCTGCGCCGCCGGAACGCGATCGCGGGCAACGAGGGCTGCCGTCTCGCGAGCGATGACACGTGCCTCCGTGCGCCTGTGGTTCCACATCGCGGCCTGAAAGCCGGCGAACATCAAGATCACCAGGATCGGTGAAAGCAAGATGATTGTCAGCGAGGCAGCGCCGTGGTCGCGGTCGCGGTCATCGACATGGTTCACGGCGTCGACTCAGGGTGCGGAGGGTGCCTGGATGGACTTGTCGGCCTCCGTCTTGATCTTCCCCCACAAGATGCCGGCGATGACGGCCACCGCCACTCCCGCAGCAACGAACCACAACACCTGCTCCAAGGAGACTGCGCCTCGGTCTCGGTCACCGTCGGTCGGCGCGAGGCGCCGCAATTGGCCGTACACGGTGTGGACGATGGCGGTCAGCGTCAGTTCGATGTTCATGGTTGCTCCCTATCTAGAGAAGTTGAGGGCTGGATAGATGACGGAGGCCATGATGAGGATCGACATGCCGACGAGCGGCACGGTGATCTTTCCGGTGCGCACCCTGGCGTCGGCCTCCTGCTCGGCCGACAACGCGTTGCGCAGGGTCGCGCATTTGGCAGCCAGGCTCTTGGCAACGGGCGCGCCGGCCGATGCGGCCAGCGACGCCGATGCTGAGATCTGCTGCAACTCGACCAGTTCGAGGTCGTCGCCCAACTGGGCGAGCGCGGCGACCAACGAGCGGTTGGAGGTCTCCGCGACAAGGATTCGCGTGCGCAACTCGACGAACAACCGTCCGTCGCCTGCCTGCGCAGCCTGTCGCAACGCTCCCTCGTTGCCCACGTTGCCGGCGAGCAGCATCGTGACCACGTCGAGGTACGAAGACAGTTGGTAGCGAAGGTCGTTCCGCTGCTCGGCCGCCGCCGATCGCATCGAGACGTGTACGAGCACCGGCGCGGCGAGCATGGCGCCCAAGGCGACGATCAGCGGCACGAGCAAGCCGATGGACACCACTCCGAGGGTCTGGCCGATCGCAATGACCAGGGTCGGGCCGAACAGTCCCGCAGTTGCTGCGGCCACTAGGTACGCCGCGTGCGCCTCGGCCGTGCGGCGAACGAGACGGAGGTCGGCGAGAACTTCCGACGGCACACGCCAGCGTCGAGCCAGCGGTTGACCGATGCGGGCCCAGCCGTCGAGCGGGCCGTCGGCCAACACCATCGGGGACCGCGACAGATAGGCCGACATCTTCGACAGCGCGGGGCGCCGCTGCGCCAGGCCGGAGGTCAGCAACCAGATCCCGCCGGCACCGAGCAACGTGGCGATGATCAGTCGCGTGGTGGCGGTCACGTCTCGGCCGGACGAAGGGTGAGGAATCGCGAAGGTTGCGGGAACGTCGCCAGGCGAGCGACCCAGAGCAGCAAGGTTCCGTAACCGATCAGAATGAACGTGAGGAAGAGTTGGCCGGACAGGTCGTCGTACGCCCTGAGATACGAGTTCCGTGCGAACAGGAACACAGCACCCAACAGGGCGCACATCACCAGTGAGACCATCCACACCTCGCGCCGCATGGGCGCACGCTCTGCCTCGACGACGCGCCGTCGGTCAGCCTGGTGACGAGCCTGCGATGCCAGCGCGGACAACACCTCCTCGGTCTCGGCTCCTCGCGACACGGCGATCAGCAGACCGACTGCGACGAGGTCGGCAAGAGGTTCGTCCATCTCGTCGGCGAATCGCCTGAACGTCAGGTCGATCGGTTGTCCCGCCGACAGCCGGGCGAACAGCGAGAGGACCTGAGGTCGAATCGATCGCGGACACGTATCCGTCGTCGCCCCGATCGCTCCGATCGGCTGGTTGCCCGACTGGAGAACGTCGCGTACGTTCTCGACCCACGAGGCCAGCGCTTCGGTGCGTTCGACACCTGCTTCGTCCCCCGCCTGTCGGCGCCGAAGAGCGCCCGCCAGCCACCCGGTGATCGCCCCGATCACCAGCGACGGGAGGATCCAGCCTGAAACCAGGGCGACGAGCGCTGCCGCGACCAGAGCCGTGGCGAGCGACAGCCGCGGCACTCGCTGCACGCGTTTGGGCTCAGGCCGAGGGTTCCAGCCCGACCACGCAACAGCAGCGCCGATGACGAAAGCGACGGCGGACGCTGCAAGAAGCAGTTCGTCACGATTCATCAGGCCAACATCCGGTCGTTCGGTACGAACAATCCATCCGACGCGCCGGCCAACCGGAGCCGGCGCAAGTGACGCTCCGACAACGGGTTGCGCTGCTCGAACTGGCCGAACTCGCTCATTCCCCAGGTCTCGGTGGATCGCACGCCACCGTTCTCGCTGCGGCCACCGACCTCGAGGATCGACGTGACGCAGCGCTGCGGCGCGGTGACGTCGCCGTTGCGCACCATGTCGATGTGGATCACGAAATCGATCGTCTCGGCGATGAGACTCCACACCGCGTACTCGGGCAACTTCGTGTTGCTCTTGGCCACGTAGAACGCGAGTCGACTGATCACCGCCTCGACCGTGTGCGCATGAATCGTCGCCATCGAGCCGTTCTTGCACATCGACGCAACGTCGAGCATCTCCAACGCCTCGTCCTCGACCAACTCACCGACAACCACGCGGTCAGGATTGAGACGGCGGCTGAGCTCGACCAGCTCGCGCGCCGACACGGCGCCGCGGCCCTCGGTGTTCGCCTGCCGCGTGAACAGTGCCGGTGCATCGGGATGCCGCGGATCGCTTTCGAGTCGAAGCTCCAGCAGTCCCTTCTCCACCGTCACGATGCGCTCCAACGGCGACACGGCCCCGAGCAGCTCCTTCAACAACGTGGTCTTGCCGGCACCGGGCCCACCGGAGACGAGGATCGTCATGCCCGCGCGGACGAGAGCTTCCAGCTGCGGGACGAGCCAGAGCGGGAACAACCCGCGCTTTGCCAGGCCGTCGAGACCGACCTGTTTGACCGTGAATCGACGTATGGCGATGCGCGGTTCCGACGACACACCGCTGCGGCCCCGTCCACCGAGAACCATGACCACGCGGGAGCCGTCGGGAGCCTGCAGCGTGACCATCGGAGATTGCTCGTCGAGCCGCGACTCGGCAACACCCATCGACAGGGTCAGTCTGCGTTGAAACGCGTGGAGGTCGTCGGCGGAATCCCACAGCTGGCCGACATGTTCCTTGCGACCGTCGGAATATGAGACCCAGGTCACGCAGTGCGAGTTGACGTCGATCTCTTCGACGTCTGGATCGCTCATGTACGGCTCGAGGGGGCCGGCACCCACGGTCTCTGCGTAGGCAGCGGCACGAAGTGAGCGTTCGGTGTACTCGTCGAGCAGTCCGTCGCCTCGTTGCAAGCGGATCTGGTTGAGCCTGGCGATCTCCTCGGCCATCCATCGACCCATCAGCAACTCCAGGCGAGCTCGGTCTTCGCGCAGCCCGACACGACGGTGGCCGTCGGACGCCCCGAGCCCCGCATGGCTGCGCGAGTCCGTGTCGGATTCGATCGCCTCCACCAGGCGGCTCGACAGGCGCGCCGTGAGGTCGCGCACGATGGTTCGGTCGACGCTCATCTCAGCTCTTCGACCAATCGCTCGTCGTACAACGACGGAGGGAGAGCGTCAAGGTGGACGTGACGCAGTCTGGACGAGATCACGCCGGCCAGCTCGGCGAACGAACGCATCAGTGGCGACCGCCGCAGACGGACCGCCGAGCCCGCACGCCCGGCGAGAACCGCCGCAGCCCATGGATCGTAGGCGAGGGAGACGACCGCGTCGGCTTCCACGAAGTCGGCCACCTCGGCACTGCTGTAGGGCCGATCACCGATCAGGGCGACGACGGCAGGAATCGAACGGGACGCGAGGAGCGACGTGAGCTCGGCCACTCGTTCGAGGCCGAGCGTCGCTGCCGCTGCCGAACCGGGATGCTGCCGATGGGCGACGACGACGATGTCGCTGCGGATCGCCAGCACCGACAATGCGCCACGCAGACGACCCCCGTCAGCGATGACAACGGTCGAATCGACCGCGGCGAGCACCGGCAGCACCGACGTGTTGGCAGCGTGGATCACGGCGACGGCTTCGACCGCCCTAGTCGGAGCGAGCAGGACATCGACGCCAGACGTGGAGCGCTGCACCGACGTCTGGATCGCCGGCCACGACCCAGGGGCCGACGAGGCGACAACTTCGGCGAGTCCCGGAGACCGAGGCAGGTCGAGCCACGCCGCCAGGCAGCCGCCTGCCGGATCGAGCTCGGCCAGCAGGCACGGCTCGTCCGAGGTCCAAGCCGCGGCAATTCCCAGAGCCGTGGTCGTGCAACCATCGCCGACAACACCAACGAGGCTCACGGCGTGTGCACCGCGGGGTCGACGCCTGGATCCAGCAGCACGACACGCACCTTGCCTGCGCCGGCAACGACGACGGCGTCGGCCTCCGCCACCTCGAGTGAGACCGACAACTGCCCGGTGATGGAGTCCGTCGCGGCCGGCAACCCGACGACACGACCAACGATCGGGGCAGACGGCACCTCGTCGCCCGTCGGGGGAATGACCACCTGAACCCTCGATCGCTCGCGGAGGCCTGCAGGCAGTTCGCCGGCCGGGACGGTGACGGCCACCACCGCGGCGCCGGGCGTCACGAGGGGTGCGGCCTGCAGAAGCGTCGTCGCCAGCAGCCCGCCGGTGACGATGCGCACCTTGGCGTAACGACCCACGACAGCGGCAAGATCGGACGCCTTGACGACAGCCAACGACGGATCGGTGGAAAGTTCGATCGGCCGGACGTCTGCCGCACTCAGCTGAGATCCCGCAGGGATGTCGCGCACGACCTGCAGCACAGCAACGCGCTTGTCGGTGGTCGAGAAGACGAACAGCACCACGCCCACGGCGACCAACGACAACATCGTTCCGATCGCAAGGCGAGCACGCGAGCGCGACGAAGGTCGGAACCCGGTTCGTTGCCATCCGCTCGCCGCACGCGAAACTACAGCCCGCGTTGTATTCATAGAAGCCCGCCACTTCGCCCAAGTGCACCCTTGCGCCGACAAGATGACCGATTCGACCCAGGTCCGTCAAATGCGGCCGAAATGCGCCAGCCTTTCATTGGTTTCTCCTCCCACTTCCATCGATGCATAGTTCGCATCCGGAACCGGAAGGTCGGGTCGGGCGAATCGTCCGGCGAATCGCAGTGGGGACCCCACCGGTGGCTGCGATAGCCTCAGCGTTCGCCAGGAGAGGTGCCAGAGCCAGGTCGAATGGACCGCACTGCTAATGCGGGGACCGCCTTCAAGCGGTCCGTGGGTTCAAATCCCACCCTCTCCGCCATACGACGGGCCGGTGGGTCGACCGCCGGCCCGTTTGACGTCGTCGCGGACCGTCCAATGTTGCAATTGTGTGACAACCGGACTAGACAAGACCTTTCTGGCCGACTCATGAAGTGAAGGCAGCTCCCCAGAGAGCTGACAACAACCATGCAGCACGACAACTCGGACGATCCCTGGGGGTTCTGGAACGACGAACCCACGCGGCCGTTGAACCGCGTGCACACCGGCTCCCGCGCCCACGGCGAGACCCGGATGATCCCGGTGGTGCGCCGCGAGCCGACCAAGGCGGTGCCCGAGCCGCCCCACCAGCGCAACCCGTTGATGACCCGAGTCTGCGTGATGTTGGGAGTGGGTTTGTTGCTCGTGCCGGTGGCCCTGAGCCTGCGGTCCGACAAGCAGGAGGTGCGCGCCGCGGAGTTGAAGCCGGTCGCCACGGTCGTCATCGGCAGGATGCCGCCGGCGCCCACGGACGAAACGCTCGCCCCCGGCACCGAGGCGCCGACGACCATCGCCGCCACCACCGCTGCACCCACGACGGCAGCGCGGATCGAGGTCGCACCAACGACGGTTGCGCCGACCGATCCACCGACTACGACCGCGGCGAAGGTGGTCAAGAAGGCCACACCGAAGACCACCACCACGCCTCCACCGACTCCCGCCTCCACACAGACGGCGGCCAAGGCGGTGTGCAGCCAGACCTACACCGTCGCAGCCGGAGACTCGTGGTCGACGATCGCGGCACGGGCCAAGGTGTCGATGACCAGCTTGCTCGCCGCCAACGGCGCAACCACCCAGACGCTGCTGCTGCCCGGCAAGAGCATCTGCCTTCCGCAGGGCGCAGTCGATCCGGGCCCGCCGACGACGAAGCCTCCGTCGACGACGCAGCCGGCAACCACACAACCGAAGGCCACCGTGCCGGCGACCACTCACCCGGCCACCACCCAGCCCCCCGCGGCCACGACGGTTCCGGCCACCACGCAACCACCGCCGCCAGCCAACGTCTACAGCAAGGCGCAGGTCGCCCAGATCATCCGCGACGTGTGGCCCGACAACCTCGAGGATCAGGCGATCGCCATCGCCACGCGTGAGAGCAACCTCATCCCGACGGCCCACAACTCCTGCTGCTACGGGCTGTTCCAGATCTACTTCAATGCGAACAAGTCGTGGCTCGCCGGCATCGGCATCACCAGCCCGGCCCAACTGTACGACCCGCAGGTCAATGCCTCGGCCGCGCTGACGCTCTACAACAAGAGCGGCTGGGCGCCGTGGGCCTTGCCCGCGACCACCACCACGACTGTTTCGGTCTAGCCACCGAGCAGTTACACTGCCCGCCTGCACAGGCGCCCGTAGCTCAATGGATAGAGCATTTGACTACGGATCAAAAGGTTGGATGTTCGAGTCATCCCGGGCGCGCTCGAAATATCTGGCGATCTAGCTGGTGTGATAATCAACGCGGGCTCCGCTCAGCGGCGGAGTCCTCGGGCGTCTAGGGGAGGTCGCACCCGGCACCGCGATGGTTCCGCTACACCGCCAGACGAGTCCTATGACATGGTCAATCTGAAGCGTCTGACCGCGGTGGTTGCGGATTCGCTTCGAGGTGTTGATGAGGTGCCACGCTCGTCAAAGTGGGCGCGCTCAGGGCGATTCTTTTGTCACGCGGTGCTGGGGCTCAACCAGGTCTTCACTGTGGCTCTGAGCGGCACCTCGATCGCGGCATGTACGAGCCATGAAAGCAACAGTGTGGCGGCGAAGAAGGCACCGAAAAGTACCCACAGGCCCTGCTCCGTCTCAGGTTCAGGGATCGCGCGGAGCTTCACCAGCTACTGCATCGCCTGCATCAGCGGAATGTGGATCATGTAGACCGAGTACGACCCGTCTCCCAGTCGCTGCGTGGGCTGGCACCGAGGAGTGAATCAAGGAAGCGGCCGCCCAGCGCAGCCGACAGCACGAGCGGAAAGAAGAACAACACTGTCACGATGTCGGGCGCCCCGAGGTGAAGGCTCCAGGCCGTTGCCATTGCGAATGCGAAGAACCTGACGCGTCATCTGTTCGTCCGGATTCCGTCGATGAGACCGATCTCGAAACCGAGCAGTCGCCAAGTACACGGGTGATAGTTCGGGTCCTGCGAGGTGTGTGCTGTGAGCATGCGCGGATGAGGAGCTTTCCTCATTGTGTTCGATCCGTTTCGCCTCGGGTGAGACCAGGTTTGCGTTGGGTGACCCGCTGGTCGATCGCTACCTGGTTTTCGTCGGGGAACTAACCCAGGTCCGTCGTCAAAGCTGTGAAAGCCTTGGTCCAATGGAAGCATCGGCGACACTCGATCTCGTCGGTGTATATCTGCGGCGTTGGATCTCGCTAGGCAAGCGGGTGTGTGAGCAGCGCTGGTGCGTTCCGGTCGTGTTGCTGGTCGCATTCAGTCTTCGGCTCTGGCACCTCCTGGCGCTGGATTCGACGGTGTGGTCTGATCACCTCGATCTCGATCCGGCGTACTTCGACGAGTTGGGTAGGCGGATCGCGTCGGGACAGTGGACCAGTTCGCGCCCATACTTCGTCGACGCGTTGTACCCCTACTTCTTGGGAACGGTCTACGTCATTTTCGGACACACCCTTGTGATCGTGCGTCTCCTGCAGGTTGCGGCCGGCGTTGGCACCGTTGCCCTCGTTGCAGTAATCGGCCGCCAAATCGCGAATCGCGCTGTCGGCAACGTGGCTGCGATGATCCAGGCGCTCTTCGCCCCCGCGATTTTCGCCGAGATGGAGATCGAGAAGACGGCTCTGGCCACCTTCTTTCTCGCTGCAGCCGTGACGCTGGCCATCCAACAACGCCACCTTTGGACGGTGGCCGCCGCCGGGAGCCTCCTGGGGCTCGAGCGCGCTGTGTCGCGGCAATGTCGCCCTTCTGGTGGTTCCGATCGTCTGGTACCTCGGGCGCGAGAACCACAAATGGCGACCGAAGGTCGCAGCCGTGTTCCTGGCCGGAATGTCGATCGTCGTGGCCCCAGTGTTCCTGCACAACCATGCAACGGATGGCGGATGGACGCTGACCTCTTCTGTCGGGCAGAACTTCTACCAGGGCAACAACGAGTTCAACACCGGCGGTAGCTACGGTCAGCTTCCGTTCGTGCGGGCTACTCCCGAATACGAGGAGACGGATTTTCGGGCGGAAGCTGAGCGACGTGTGGGTCGGTCGCTGGCACCGAGTGAGGTGTCCGATTACTGGTTGGGGCAGGCTTGGGCTCACATACGCAATGACCCGTGGTTCGCCGCAACGGCGATCGAGCACAAGGTCGAGCTGGTCCTGAACGACTACGAGGTACCCGACAACCAGGACTTCTACCTCATGGCCAAGTTCTCGCCGGTGTTGCGGTGGCTCCCGCTCAGTTTCGGAGTCCTGCTGCCGTTTTCTGTCATCGGGGCCGTGGCGAGTTGGCGAGAACGTCCGGCGCGTCTGCTCGTGGTTCTCGTCGGGAGTTACCTCGCGTCGATTGTCGCCTTCTTCGTCGTCGGACGGTTTCGGCTGACCATCATGCCATTGGTGGCGGTGATGGCCGCTTTGGGGTTGCGCTGGGCGGTTCGTCAAGTGAGCACGCCGACGGTGCGCCGATCGGCGGTGCTCGGCGCTCTGGCGTTCATCTCACTCGGTTTCGTTGCGTTTCACCCGCTCCGATTCCACGATCGCGATGTGAACACTGCACTGGCTTGGCGGAACCTTGGGTCGTTGCAGGCACGCGTGGGCACGCCTGAAGCGGCTGTTGATGCATACCGGCACGCGCTCGACATTCAGCCGCAGAGTGAACGGCTGCACACAGAGCTCGCCTTGGTGCTCCGCGACGCCGGACAACTCGACGATGCCGAAGCCGAGCTGGAGCTCGCCATCACCCACGACGAAGGGATTGTGGACACCTGGAGCCTGCTTGGCGAGATCTACGAAGAGAGCGGCCGAAACGAACTGGCAATCGTCGCGTACAACCGAGCGCTCGAACTCGATCCGACAGCCCAGGATGTGCGCGATCGTGTGATTGCTCTTTCGTCGTCGGGCTAAGCGCCCAAGTCACTTCGCTACATCGCGAACCTCAAGGCAGTGCGCGGGATCGCCGCAGTCGTCATTCTTCTGTTCCACATTGACCATTTCTCTGGACACTTGCTGATGCGGCATCCCATTCGCAGCTACCCGACATCAAGGGGAGTCTCTGCGCTGGAGCATCGATGTGACATACCAGTGCGGCTTCATTCGTTGCGGCGCCGCCCCACAACGGGTGGCGATCGGGCCTCGGTGGTTCGTCAATGGATCAAGACTGTCACCACGTTTCGATATGTCCGGCCATGTGCGTCGACGCAGTAGTTCAGCGCAATCAGGTCATCCCGCCCGGCTCGCGCCTCGCCGGGACGCGGTATTCCGGGGGCCTCGTGCCCGGTGACGAAGCAGTCGGCCTTCCGGTCGTCTATCTGCACGGTAGTCCCGAACATCGCAGCAGCAACCTGGCCCACTGGGCGAATCAGACCGCAGTCGCCGGATGACGTGCACGCCCGTGGCAGCGTTGCACCCGGTAGCCACAGATAGGCCTCGATCGGCGTCGCAAACAGGTTTCCGAAGTAGGCCGCCTCGCGGACGTTGAACTTGGTCGGGTCGGCCGGCTTCTCGAATCCCGGATACTTGCCGAGCAGATCGAGCTCGACACGGTTGCCGGTCCAGTTCACCCGCGCCAGCAGGCATGATGAGACTTTCTCCTGCTCGTCGACCGACAGGCGGCCGGTTCGGAGGCTTGGGCCGAGATTGGCGAGCCCCGACGCCAGCAGGCTAGTGGTGCCCCGATAGGTGAGCACGACGTGAGACTGCGGTGGCAGCGCGGATTCCACCATGTCCGCGAGAAAGAGTGTGGCATCGTGCGGATCGCGATCGATCCACGCTTCAAGAACGCTGTGAGCGGGTGCGATAATCCGCTGGGCGCATCCTGCTCCTGAGCGCCCGCTCAGGTCGATGGTCCCAATCGCAGGGTCGGATTGAACACCGTTCGCCAGATCCAGACCGTTCGTTCGCGTCAGGCCGTTGCCCGCTGCCGCCGTGTCGTTGAGTCGGATGCCGTTAGTGAGTCGGATGCCGTTAGTGAGTCGGATGCCGTTGGTGAGTCGGATGCCGTTGGTGAGTCGGATGCCGTTGGTGAGTCGGATGCCGTTGGTGAGTCGGATGCCGTTGCTGAGCACGGTAGACGATCGCTGATTGACATGGGTCTTTGTCGAGTCAGCACTCGCTACAGCGCAACTGCCAATGCTCAGGGACGCTGATGTGGGAGCAGAGGAGGCCAGGATCGGTGCGATCAAGAGCAAGACGGCCCATCGTCGCAACCGTCCGGTGCGCTCGTCGATACGTGTCCGGGATCCGTTCATCAAGGCTCCTCCTCAGCATTCGGTGTCACCTTGAAGGCGCTAGAACGCCGCCAGATTCGCTAGATCGACGTCTAGCAGTTCGCAAGTTGCACGTTGTGGGATCATTTTCGCTGTGGAGGGCGAACGTCGACACGGTGGGCTCGTGGGCCGGAAGGGGCCTCGTCGTCGGCTGGTCGCGGCTCTGGACTTGGCACTGGTCGGTAGCACCCGGTTGGTGATGGTTACCGGTGAGGCAGGGATCGGCAAAACGACGCTGATCAGGTCGATCACAGCGGCGGCCAAGCGCGACGCGATGATCGGCTGGGGAACGTGCTGGGACGGCGGTGTCGTGCCCGGGTACTGGCCTTGGACTCAGGCGTTGGGCGCCGTTGTCGATTCCATCGGCTCGGAGCGCGCCCTGTCGTTGGCGTTGGACGATGCAGACCTGCTGACGTCGATCCTGCCCGGGTTGAGGCGAGGCGACCGATACGACATCGGAGATTCCGGGCACGCCCGCTTCGCATTGTTCGACGCCGTCTCCAGATGGTTGTGCCGCGTGGCGGCTGTCCGGCCGACGGTGCTCGTGCTTGACGACCTCCATTGGGCCGATCTGTCGTCCCTGGAGCTGCTCGACTTCGTGTCGAGGTCGGTGTACTCGGCACCGCTGCTGATCGTCGGCGCTCACCGCCACGACGAACTCGATGTAGCCTCACAGGTGTTGCTGGGGGGCGTCGCGGCCCGCGGTGACCACATTCGCCTCGAGGGTCTCAGCCTGTCTGAGGTGTGTTCCCTAGTCGCTGACTTGGCCGGACCAGAGGTGGCGTCGGGACGTGGTGGCGAGATCCATCGCCGAAGCGGTGGGCACCCACTCTTCGTGCGCGAGCTCGCTTCGCTCGGTGATGCTGCCGGTGCCGAACCAACGGCCGTCCCCGCAATGGTCCGAGACGCGATCGCCCGGCGCCTTGCACGGGCTGATGCATCGACCCAGAGCCTCCTTCAGGCCGCGGCGGTGATCGGCCAGGAACTGGCGTCGGAGCTTCTCGGCTCAGTGCTCGACCTGACAGCGGATCAGGTCGAGCGGGCAATCGACGGCGCCGTGGCCTTGGGTGTCCTGCTGCCGGCAGGGCATGGCCGGCCCGATCGATTCGCTCACGACCTCTTCCGCGAGTCGGTCTATTACGATCTGCCATTGAGTAAGAAGACGACACTGCACCACCGAGTGGCGGTTGCGCTGGACGCCCGCGCTGAACGCTATGGCGATGTCTCCCCGGGCGAGCTGGCACGTCACTTTATTGCCGCCCTCCCGAGTGCCGGTGCCGAACGTGCGGTGGAGTGGGCCCTGAGGGCTGCCACGGCGGAATGTGCTGCATTGGCATTCAATGAAGCCGCCGCACTCATTTCTCGTCTTCGACGAGCGTTGGCCGAAGGGGATCTAGCCGTACCGGAGGCGACCTGGACCGACATACTCGTCGCTGAAGCGGACGCGCTCTCGCGCGCCGGTGACCCTGCTGGCGCGAAGCAGTTGCTTGCCCAGGCGCGCCTTCATGCCCGGCGCTGCCATGACGGTGAACATCTGGCCGCTGTGGCCTTTGGCGTGCAACGTCTGGGAGCACGTTTCGGCATGCCCCGTCCTGACATCGTCGCCATCCTTGCGGAGGCGCGCGACAACGTTGCCGACGACTCGGCATTAGCTGCCCGGCTGACCGCGGCGATGGCGCGAGAGCTACAGCATTCCGTCGCCGGGGACCGGTCCGAGGCGCCGCGGCTCAGCTCGGAAGCGCTTGAACTCGCACGCCATACAGGGGATGCGGCCACCCTCGCGGTGTGCTTGTTGGCTCGCCACGACGTGCTGTGGACGGCCGGCTCGGCGGTCGAGCGACGCTCCGTTGCCCAAGAGATCGTGTCCTTGGCGACGACGGTCGGCGATGAGGAGCAACGTGTCGAGGGTCTTCTCCTGCTCGCCAACGCCCATCTCGAGTCCGGGTCAGAGGCTTTCCGCCCGGCGCTTGACGGCTACCTCACTGCGATCGAAGCGCTCGGACAGCCTCGACATCGCTATCTGGCCATGACGAGACGGGCCGCGCTCGCCCTACTCGACGGGCGGCTCGATGCTGCCGCTGAGTTGATCGACAGGGCCGCCGCGTTCGGGGAGAACATTAGAGAACCGGACACAGGCAACGTCCAGAGATCGCAACTGCTCGAGTTGATACGAGCCCGCGGCGACCCAGAGGAGCAACGCGCCTTCGCCGCTGAGGCCGTCAGATGGTGGGTGGGCATGCCCGGGTTCGCGCATGCCGTGGCTGCTGGCTTCCTCGCTCGCGCCGGCGACCTGAACGACGCCCGACACCACGTCAACACCGCCCTTGCGCTCGGGTCATGGCAGGCCGACCGTTCGTACATGGCATCGACGGTGCGCGGCAACCTCGCCGATGCCGCAATCGCTCTCGGCGACGCCGAGTTGTGCACCGAGATCCTCGACGAGCTGCGGCCTGTCGCATCGAGTTGTGGAGTGAATGGGGCCGTCGTCGCGTTTGCCGGGAGCCACGCTCACTTCGCCGGGTTGGTAGCCGTCTCGCTTGGGCGGATCGAGGAAGCGGTCGACTATCTTCAACACGCTGTCGAGGTTCACCAGCGGCTGAAGGCGGTCACATGGGAGGCCGCCAGCCGAGCGGCACTTGAGGCGACGGTCGGACGCCGACCGACGCTACGACGGCGCCGCGCCGCGTGGGAGATCACCTACCGCACCGAGACAGCCACCGTCCCCGACAGCAAAGGAGTTCGAGACCTCGTCGTCCTTCTCAGCCGCCCCGGAGTCGATGTGCATGTGCTCGAACTGTCCGGCACGGCGATCGACGGTGACGCTCCACTCGAGATGGTGGATCGAACGGCAATCGCCCACTATCGGCAGCGATTGGTCGACCTCGACGACGACATTGCTGAAGCGGAACACAACAACGACACCGGGCGGCTCGCCCGCGCCGAGTCCGAGCGCGAGGCACTGGTGAACGAGTTGCGCGCTGTGACCGGCCTTGGCGGCTCCGCGATTGACCGGTGGACAGGCCGCCGAGCGGGCTCGCAAGGCGGTCAGCGCCCGGATCAAGGACGCAGTACGGCACCTGGAGCAACCAATGCCACAGCTTGCCGATCACCTGAGCCGAAGCATCGTCACCGGTGCCTGGTGTCGGTACCGCGTCGACATGTCCGAGAGCTGGATCGTCGATCCCTGAATCGTTGAAGGGCCGTGTGCTGAGCCTCACGACTCCATGAGGTCATCCGATCGGCGAGAGCGGTGGGACGCGCGATGTATTTCTCGTTGTTTGTTCGGCTCAACATCGGGTTCGTGGAGGTCCCGATGGTCTGCAACGCGGCCACCAGCACGGCAACTCGAGCGAGTCTGTAGTCCAGTCGCGGACCTCGGCCGGCACACCTCGCCGAACCCTTGGTGCCCTGACGACGACGAAGTAACCCGGCCACGTGCCAGCCACGGCGTTGTCGGGACTCCGTTGCGGGTATGTGTTAAGCCACATACGATGGTTCGCATGCCCTCCTGGTCCGCACTCGCCGACCTCTCCCATCCTGGTGACTCCATCCGCGAACGCCGAATCGAGCTCGGCTGGACACAAGCGGAACTCGCCGAGCGCAGCTGCATCCCACAGGCCGACATTTCTCGCATCGAGAACGGCCGGCTCGACGCCCGGTGGTCGACGGTTCAACGAATCTCCACCGCGCTCGCTGGCACCCGAGAACGACCACGACGCACGCTTGCCAGTGGACGGAGGGTCGCGGAGACGCGGGCGCCGACGTCCAAGAAGTGGTCGGCCAAGGGCACCACAATCGAGATCACCAGCGCCAAGAAGTGAGCCTTCGCCCGGAGACGACCGACGACCCTCGAAGCATTCGACCTCGGCGACACCGGTCACCGTGGCTCGACGAAGTGGGTTGGAGCCCGCCCACCGGCGATCCATCCGACCAGGAACCTATCCCTCGCCAACCCGAAGTGCTGGCGGTCGAAGGCAGCTACGTCCTCGAACGGTAGCGACCAAGCCCGACGACCGCAGGAGGGCGCTCGGCGGGCAGGCCGGTCCCGCCCATTCGCAATGATCGTGCAGATCTACACGGTGGTCTGAACTCGTTTCATCCACCGACGTTCGAAGAGATGGCCCTGTTCGACGATCCGAACGCGACGCGCTGCTTGTGCTGCGCGCCGGTCTCATGAAAGATGACGCGGGTGAGCTGTTCCAGGAGGGTTCCGCCGCCCACTAGAGCGACGACGCTGGCCTTGCTGATCGCACCTGTTCTCTTGCTGGGATGTGGCGCGCAGCCCCCGGTGGGTGTCGGCGTGACCGACCCGGACGTCTCTGCGACTGCGTCGATGGTCGACCAACAGGCAAGTTCAGAGGCGCCACGTGCAACATCCCCAACCGCGGCCACAGAGCCCGGGCGCGCCGAGACGTCGGTTGCGACGAGCGTCGGCACGGCGAACGCGTCGACTCAGCGGTTCACGACCGTCACCACCGTGATCGACCGACCGGAGAAGGGTCCGATGCTGTGTCTCGGTGGTCAACTGGATTCGGCGCCACCGATCTGTGGTGACGTACCGGTGGTCGGCTTGGACTGGACCGCTGTGTCGGGGGAACTCCACATCGGAGATGTGACCTGGATGGAACGGGCCGTCGTCACCGGTACCTACGACGGGTCGTCACTGACGCTCACTGAACCTCCGCGAGTGGCGACCGACGCCGAGTTCTCCGCTGCCTTCGATCACACCAATGGGCCGATACCGTGCTCGGAACCAGCCGACGGATGGGCAGCCGAAGGTGCACGCTTTCCGCCTGGCTCCGACTACAACCAGTACATCGAACGAGTCGACGGTTACACGTCAGCCGCTGCTGATTGGGGCGGGGTGTGGGTCGACTTCGGCGAGGCGCCGATCGACATCGCCAGTCACCCGGAGCAGGTCATCCTGATCGAGCTTTTCACCGGTGATCTCGATCGGCACGAAGCCGATCTGCGAGCGATCTGGCCGGGAGCGTTGTGCGTCGCTCCGTCGGCGATGGCCTCCACCAAGATCGAGGCGTTGGCGGCAAAGATCTCTCAGGACGAGCAAGGCGCCGACAGCGTGGACCCGGTGATGCGCAGCAGTGCGAACGTGGACTACTCGACAGACACCATCCGCGTCTTCGTCCCCGTCGCGACTCCATCGATCCAGGCCGCGTTCGACGACAAGTACGGACCTGGGATCGTGGTGGTCGAGGGAGCCTTGAAACCAGTTACCGACCCCTAGTGCGACCTGGCCGTTCTGGTGAAGGGATCGTCTCAAGGTGAGAGTTGGAGGTCGGAGTCATCCCGGACGAACGGGACGGAGCCGGCGTGGACCGCCTTCACGGCAAGCCACGTGGTGATCGGAACTGCCGAAACCAGGCCGATCGAGCCGACCAGCGAACGAATGATCTCGGTGGCGACGACTTCACGGCCGGCGAGCGACCCGACGGACTGATTGGCCTGGGTGAACAACAGCAGCAGAGGCAGCGCAGCCCCGGCGTAGGCGAGGAACAGCGTGTTGACCGTCGCGGAGATGTGGTCGCGGCCGATGGTCACGGCCGATCGGTAGAGCTGAACCGGGCCGAGGGCGGGCTGAGCGGCATGCAGCTCGGAAACCGCCGAGACCTGGGTGACGGTGACGTCGTCGAGCACCCCGAGAGCGCCGACCACGAAGCCGGCGAGCACGATGCCCTGGAGGTCCACCTTGACGCCGAGTGACGTGAGGAAGAGCGCGCTCTCGTCGGAGAGACCCGTCAAGTGGCTCCAGCCGACGAAGAGCAACGACAACAAGGCTGTGACCGCCAGGCTGGCGAACGTTCCCAGGAGCGCAACCGACGTTGGGATGTCGACACCGTGAGCGAGGTAGAGCGCGATGAACGCGATCAACGACGAGGCGACGATCGCCACCATCACAGGACTGTTGCCGTCGAGTATCGAAGGCAGCAAGAACTTGACGATCACCACCAGGCTCGCCGCGAGACCGGCGATCGCACCCAGCCCTCGCCAGCGACCGAGCACGACCACGGCACCGATGAAGACGAGCGTGAGAACCCACATCGGTGTGGCGCGCTGGTAGTCGTAGAACGCGAACGATGCGGTGCCATCGGCATTGACGGTCATGTTCACGAGAATGTCGTCACCGGGATGAAGACCGCCGACTGCGGACGCCGGTTGCTCGATCGCCGGCCCAGGCTGGGTCACCGGCTCACCACCGCCGCGTGGCACAACGGTTTCGGGAAGGGCGTGGCCGTCGAGATGCAGCCGGATGAAGTTGCACGCAACGTTGTCGGCCTTGGTAGTGCCGGTGCACGGACCGGTCGTGACATCGAGCACCTCGGCCTTCAACGGAGCCTCGTACAGGTCCGAGTCGTCACTGCTCGGGGCGCCGCTCCCATGCGGCCAGAACACGACCAGACCGGCCAGCGTCACCACTGCGGCCAGCGCGACAGCCGCCCATATCACCTTCGCAATTCGTCGGGATCCTACGAAGTCGGTCGAGTCCGACGCCGCGTCGGCGCCCGGACGGTGTTGAGCGTGAGAGTGACGCATCTCGCCATTCTTCTCGTCGAGTCTCCAACGCTGGCGGATGCAAACCATTCTCAGACCGTGGTCACGAGCCGCGTTCGCGGTACGCCTCAGTAAGGTGAGGTGTCATGGCCGCAGATGAGCGACTCCATCGTCAGGTCGGTGATCGGCTGCACAAGATCGACCAGCTGTACACGCGCAGCCGGCGCGTGATCGTGCAGACGCTGGTCGATCGCGGATCTCCCGTGACCATCCCCGAGCTGTTGGAAAGTGCTCCGGCGCTCACGCAGAGCTCTGCCTATCGCAACCTGGCGATGATGGAAGACGCGGGCGTGGTGAGGCGGCTCGTCCGCGGCGCCGACCATGCCCGATACGAGCTCGCCGAAGACCTCACCGGCCACCACCACCACGTCATCTGCACGCAGTGCGGGATGATTCGCGACTTCACGCTCGACAAGCGCTTGGAGCGCTCACTCGATACCGCTTTCGTCCAGGCCGCCGCGCGACGCCGGCCTCCGACCGCGGCACCACGACATCGAGATCTACGGAACTTGCACCGATTGCGAGCAAGTCACGTAGAGTTTAGGAATGCTTCCTATTCCCAGACTGGCAGCGGTCGTTGTAGCGGCCGCGCTCGTGGCGGGATGCGCCGACAGCACTTCGTCGACAGGGTCGAAGGAAGGAAAGACGATCGTGGTGACGTACTCGATACTCGGATCACTGGTGAAAGATGCGGTCGGTGATCGCGCCGATGTGGTGGTGATGATGCCCAATGGCGCCGACCCCCACGAGTGGGAGCCGTCGGCGAAAGACATCGCCCAACTGAACAACGCCGACCTCATCGTGCGCAACGGTCTCGACCTCGAGGGCGGGATGAAAGACGCTCTCGATCGCGCCGCGGAACACGGCGTGGCCACGTTCGTCGCCTCGGACCACATCACCGTGCGCACCGTCGGCGAAGGCGAGGGCCTGCCGACGGGAGATCCCGACCAGGCGGTGGGCGCCAAGGATCCGCATCTGTGGATGGACCCGCTGACCCTCAAAGAGGCGATCACCGCGCTCGGCCCGGTCCTCACCGCGCAAGGAATCGATGCCTCGACCGGAATCGCGAGTGTCAACGCGGGCCTCGACCGGCTCAACGACGAGGTGACGACAATTCTGGCGAGCGTGCCCGCTGCAAATCGCAAACTCGTCACCGGCCACGAGTCACTCGGCTACTTCGCCAAGCGCTACGGGTTCACGCTGATCGGCGCTCTCATCCCCAGTCTCACGACGCAGGCCGGCGTCTCCGCCAAGGCACTCTCACAACTTGCCGACAAGATCGAAGCGGAGGGAGTGAAGGCAGTGTTCACCGAGCTCGGGACACCACCGCAGGTCGCCGAATCGATCGGCAAGGAGACCGGAGTCGAGGTGGTCGAGTTGGCCACTCACAACCTTCCGGCTGACGGCAAGTACTCGACGTTCCTCACCGACATCGCCAGAAAGGTCGCGGCGGCCCTCGCCTAGGCCGCCACGCACCTCGCATGTCGTGGTTCATCGCCCCGTTCACCGACAACGAGTTCATGCGACTCTCGTTGCTGGCAGGAATCCTGGTGGCGGTGCTGTGCGCCGTCGCCGGCACCTTCGTGGTGCTACGCGGTCTGGCGTTCATCGGCGACGCGTTGGCCCACGGCGTGCTGCCCGGCGTCGCCGGGGCCCTGTTGTTGGGAGCGCCGGGCATCATCGGCGCGGCCGTCGGGTCAGCGGTGATGATCGTCGGGGTGAGCTTCGTGACCAACCGCTCGGGGCTGTCGTCCGACACTGCCATCGGGCTGCTCTTCGTCGGCATGCTCGCGCTCGGCGTCATCATCGTCTCCCGTTCCGACTCGTTCAACGGCGACATCGTCCGCATCCTCTTCGGCGAGATCCTGGGAATCCGTCCCGCGAACATCGTGCTCCTGGCGATCGCAACCGTCGTCGTAATCGGCGGCGTCGCCGTGCTCTACCGCCCGTTCCTGCTGCTGTCGTTCGACCCCGAGCAGGCCGACGTGTCGGGCTTTCCGTCGCGTCGCTATCACGCGGTGATGCTGGCAATGGTGGCCACCACCGTGGTGGTGAGCTTCCAGGCCGTGGGCACGCTGCTGGTGTTCGGGATGCTCATCGCTCCCGCCGGGGCCGGTGCGCTGCTCGCCCGCCGGGTCGGCGCCATGATCGCCTGGGCGATCGGCATCGGCTCGGGGTCGGTGTACGTCGGCCTGTTGCTGAGCTATCACTACGACTTCTCCGCCGGGGCGACCGTTGTGTTCGTGACGGTTTGCGCCTTCTTCGTCGTGCTCATCATCCAAGTCGGGCGCGGTAGCCGGGTCACTCGACGCGTCGTACCATCGAGCGCCGCGTGAATGCCGCGCCCGTGATCCGGGCCACCGACCTCGTCGTCGGCTACGGCAACGAACGAGTCGTCGAGGGCATCACGCTCTCACTGATGCCGGGAGAGGCGCTAGCGCTGGTCGGCACGAATGGCTCCGGCAAGTCGACCCTGTTGAAGACGATCCTCGGACTCATCCCTCCGGTGGACGGGTCGCTCGAGGTGCTGCAGGCTGCTCCCGGCTCGCGCCCCAAGCAGATCGCCTACCTTCGTCAGTCGCACGGTGCGCGTTTCGTGGTGCCCATTCGCGCCGTCGAGATCGTCCGAATGGGCCGCTTTGCTTCCCTTGGCCTGATGGGCCGGCGGTCTGCTCACGATCGCCAACTCGTGGTCGACGCCATGAAGCACATGGAGATAACCGACCTTGCCGATCAACCGCTGCAGTCGATGTCGGGCGGCCAGCAACAGCGCGTCGATCTCGCCCAGGTGCTCGCCCACGAGGCCGATCTCCTGGTGCTCGACGAGCCCGCCGCGGGACTCGACATGGCCGGACAGGAGCGGTACCGGATGCTGCTCGATTCGGCCCGAGCGCGTGGTGCCGCCGTGGTGACCGCCACTCACGACATCGGTGAGGCGGCTGCGTGCGATCACGTGCTGCTGTTGAACCGGCGCATCGTCGCCCAAGGCCCGCCGAGTGAGGTGCTGAAGGCAGAGCGGTTGCTGGAAACCTTCGGGATCACCTTGCAGGGCATCGAGCACGGCAGCCACAACGACTTCATCATCGGCGAGCATCCTCACGGGCACGACCCGCACTGATCCCTCAGTCGGGGCAGCGGTTGACGTCGGGCGTGCCGACGATCGGAGGACACAGCTTCGGATTGAACGGAGCGAACTGCCCCTTGCGGTTGTCCCAGCCGGGCACCACCCAGGCGTGGAGCATCCAGAAGTCACCGCCGGCGATGTAGGTGCCGCTGCACGCATCGGGCCCAGAGGTCTGCTCACGCACCACCCAGCCGTTGTCGACGCACAGTCCGATGTGCTGGTGCCAGTGGTCGTTGGGCCCGGCGAAGCCCTCGGGCCGGGTCGGTGTCTGCAACGCGTACGAGTAGCCGACGAGCACAGCCGGGCTGCGGCGTTCGTCGAACAAGAGCATCGACGGCGTCGCCGGGTCGAATGGCTTGGCGATCTGTGACCACAGCACCCAGTGAGTGCCGATGCCGCCGGCCGGGGCGGCGGCGCGCACGTATCCGAGCGCCGCGGCCTTCTCCAGCGTGTCGCGTTGGGCGATGGCCTGTTGGGCGGCCGCCCATTGGCGGTCGAACACCGCCTGGTCGGCTGCGCTCAACGGCACCGCCGCCACCGGATCGACGCTCGAATGGCCCTCATGCGTTGCCGGCGGCCCGGCACCGGTGTTGCCCAGGGCTTCGACCGCAGCCTCCTCGGCGGCCGGCAATCGTTCGGGCCCGGCTTGAGAAACGGGGAACAGCGTGCCCGAGGCCGCTGGGCCGGAAACGACGCTCACCGACGAGGTCGAGTCGCGCGGACTGAAGCCGATCGCCAGCGCGACAACTCCGCCGACGAGAAACACGAAGACGAGCCACCTGCGGATGATCGTTGTTACCAAGCGCCTGCGGCGTTGTCAAGCAGGGCTGTGCCCGCCAAAACCTCCAGGCAGCGGCGGCGATGTTGCGCTGTGTGGTTAAGGTGCGCGCTGGCGACCAATGACTTGATGAATGGGAAATTCGCACGCCAT
This sequence comes from Ilumatobacteraceae bacterium, assembly GCA_963720775.1. Classification (GTDB taxonomy): domain Bacteria; phylum Actinomycetota; class Acidimicrobiia; order Acidimicrobiales; family Ilumatobacteraceae; genus JAENVT01. Next base: position 243,354 of record CAVRGR010000007.1, read on the forward strand.
ACTGAGCAAATCCGGGCGGATTCACGAGGGTGATCAACTGATCATCTGTTGCTGCGAATCCTGGAGAATTCAAGTGAATCGAATGCGCGGAGTCCTGGCGGCGATCGCACTCGCGGTTGTTGTGGTAGTCCCCACCGGCTCACCCACCATCGCCAAGGCTGCCGGCTCGGCCACGATCGACGGCCAGTACGCCGGAACGGGTCCGGTCGGCCAAGGCGTCGAGACGACCATGACCGTCCTCGGTCGCGGCAACGTGCCCGAAACCGGTGTTGGCACCGTCGCCCTGAACGTCACGGTCACCAACCCGACTCTGGGTTCCTTCCTCACAGTGTGGCCCACCGGTTCGCCGCGCCCACTTGCCTCGAACCTCAACTTCGTGCCCGGCCAGACAGTGGCCAACTCGGTGCTCACCAAGGTGGGCACCGGTGGCAAGATCTCGATCTACAACAACGGCGGCGCAGTCGACGTCATCGTCGATGTGGTCGGTTGGTTCCCTGACGACCAGTCATACGTCGGGCTCACACCGGCGCGGCTTGCCGACACCCGCAACCTCCCGACCGTCGATCGCCAGTTCTCCAACACCGGCGCGCTCGGACAAGGTGGTGTGGCAAACATCAAGGTGCTCGGCCGCGGCAACGTTCCGGCTTCCGGTGTGGGCGCGGTCGCGTTGAACGTCACTGCGGCCGACCCGATCGGCTCGTCGTTCATCACGGTGTGGCCCACCGGTGGCAGCCGACCGACAGCCTCCAACCTCAACTTCGTCAGCGGTCAAACGGTGCCCAACATGGTGATCGCCAAGGTCGGCGACGGAGGCCAGGTCTCGATCTTCAACAACACCGGCAGGGTCGACGTGGTCATCGACGTCCTGGGTTACTTCCCGTCCGGAAGCGCGTTCACCCCGTTGATGCCGGTGCGTCTGCTCGACACTCGCAACACAGGGTCGGTGGTCGGTGCCGTCACTCGCGACGTCCAGATCTCCGGCCTGCCCGGTGGGCCGCCGTCGGGCGCGACCTCAGTCGTCTTGAACGTAACCGTCACCAATCCCGCTTCGGCGTCGTTCCTCACGGTGTGGCCGAGCGGCGGCGGCCGGCCACTGGCCTCCAACCTCAACTTCGCGGCCGGCCAGACGGTGGCAAACTCGGTCCTCGTCAAGCTCGGCACGAACGGGAAGATCTCGCTGTTCACTCCGACGAACGCCGACGTGGTGATCGACGTGCTCGGGTGGTTTCCAGCCACCGGCTCCTTCAGCGGAGTCATACCTGCGCGGTTGATGGACACGCGCCGCGATTCAGCCTCACCGCTCACCCCGGGCACCTCGTGGCAGTGGCAGATCGACGGGAAGACCATCGACGAGACGATCCTCGACGCGGTGAGCAACCCCAAGAAGATGTACGACATCGATCTCTTCGCGACCGATGCCGGCACCATTCAACGACTCCATGCCAAGGGCATCTACGTCGTGTGCTACATCGAGACCGGGAGCTTGGAGAACTTCCGGCCGGATGCCTCGTCATACCCCCAGAGCGTGCTCGGCAACGCGCTGGCGGGCTATCCGAACGAACGCCTCGTCGACATCCGCCAGATCTCGATCCTGCAACCGATCATGGCGGCGCGCCTCGACCTTGCCAAGTCGAAGGGGTGCGACGGGATCGAACCCGACCTCGACGACACCTACAACGGATACAACAGCGGGTTCCCATTGACGATGCAAGACCAGTTGACGTTCAACAAGGCAGTGGCTGACCTCGCACATGCCCGCGGCCTGTCGATCGGGTTGAAGAACGGCGCATCGTCGGGCGGCGTCTTCGAGAAGGCAATGGTGCAGTTCACCGATTGGGCGCTCAACGAGGAGTGCAACCAGTTCGGCGAATGTGGTGGCTACAACGTGTACATCGCCGCCAACAAGGCGGTCTTCCAGGTCGAGTACACGGCGTCGGGTGCAACGGTCGCCCAGATCTGCCCGGCCGACAACGCCGCGAACTTCGACGGCATCTTGAAGCTCTCTAGCGCATCGCTGGCCGCCAAGCCGCGGACCGCCTGCCGCAATGGCTGAGATTGTCTAGGTTTCATCAAGTTTCCTGAACATTATTAGGCCGAACGACTCATTGGCAGGGCCGCGACCCGCTCGTACAGTTTTGGGACACCGCCACTTCGGGTGTTCAGGGACGGATTATGACTTGTGGATGTAGGCATCGCGATTGACGTGGCTCTTGCCGCGCAGACAATCGATGAGAGAGCACCGAAACAGGTCTCCTGTGCTGTCGCCGAGGACCTCCGACCCATGGTGGGCTCCACCGCGGTGGTTTCACTCGAACCAGAGAGTCGGAGGTAGACCAGTGAGGGCCGGCCGGGCGGTCGATGAGGCGAGGGTTGCCTTGCCGCGCCCATCCCCGGCGTTCGTCCCTACGCATCCTGGTGACCCTCGCTCCCGTCCAGGTGGGGCGAACCGGCTGAACGCCGACGGGCTGAGGCTGCACGAGCGGAGCGAGGAGCTCGGCGAGGTACGTCACCTGCTCGGCGGCACCTGGGAGTACCCGAAGTGCCCGATCGTGATCGAAGGCCTCGCCGGTACCGGCAAGACGGCACTGCTCAACGCCTCTCTCGAAATTGGTCGCGACCTGGGTTTGCGGATCGGCCGGGCGCGATGCGACGCCGCCGAATCGACGGCCTCGTTCGGCGTGGTCCGGCAACTCTTCTCGTCGATGTTCCGTCAGCAGACGATGCCCGATGAACCGATGAACGACGGCACCGATCTCGCCCGTCGCCTGCTCCGTGGCGGCTTGAGCGCGACCGACGACCCGATCGACGCCTATCACAGCCTCCTGCTCCTCTTGGAGTCGACCGGCGACGAGCAGGTTCTTCTGGGCGTCGACGACGTGCACTGGGCCGACCCGGCATCGGCGGAGTTTCTGCAGTTCCTCGCCAGACGACTCACCACGTCGTCGGTCCACCTGGTGATGACCACACGCGTTCGGCGAGCCGGGCGGGCAACCGCCACCGACCCACTCGTGTCCGACGCGTCGACACGGCGGTTCGTCATGCACCCGCTGGCGATCGAATCGACGACGGCCATGATCGTCCAACACTTCGCGACGGAGGTGGCCCCGGACGCGGCCGCCCGGGCACAGCAGGTCACCGGTGGGAACCCGCTCCTGGTCGCTCGCATGCTCACGGCCCTTGACGAACTTGGTGGCGTCGACATCACCGTCGATCAGATCGAAACCCTGGCCTCACCGGTTGTCGCTCGATCGGTCATGTCGTTGATCTCGACGCTGCCGGCGGGCTCTCTCGAGCTCCTCGAAGCCACGGCCGTGCTCGGGGAAGGCGATCTGCGCGTTGCGGCAGCGGTTTCCCAACTCGACAACGACGACGCCGGCCGATTGGCCGACGTGTTGGCGGATGTCGGTCTTCTCGGATGGGGACGACCCCTCGCTTTCGTCCACACGTTCGAGCGGCGCAGCGTGTACGCCTCCGTCAAGCCGGCCCGCCGGGCGCGGTTGCACACGCGTGCCGCGAAGGTTCTGGACGGTCTCGGAGCAGAGGCGAGCACGATCGCCTCTCACCTGCTGGAGAGCGAGCCGAGCGGCGACGAGTGGACGACCTCGGTGCTCGTCGAATCCGCTCGAACGCACCTCGAGTCAGGCGACGTGCTGCGCGCTGCGCAGTTGTTGGAGCGGGCCGATCGCGAAGCACCGGAGAACCCTCTTCATGCCGAGGTCGTCCGGTTCCGTGCCCAGGTCGACGGTCGCCTCGGGCGACCGACAGCCATCGACCACCTCGGCCGGGCGGCGCGGCTCGGCCTCGACCCCGTTTCGCTGGCCGAGACTGCGCTCGATCTGCTCGACAATCAGCGCGACCACTCTGCGTGCATTGCCATTCTCGAGATGGTGCAGCCGGCGCGTGGCCAACTCGTCGAGCAGCATCCGTTGCTGGCCCTTCGACTGCAGTTGGCGGAAAGCGTCCTGCTTCCGGGGCCTGTTCGCGTCGTGGACGATCCGGCGCCCGACATCGATGGTGAGCTGGCCTCATCTCCCGCAGCGCGTCTTCTCACCGCCCAACAGGCTTTGCGTGCCGCAGCTCGGCTGGAATGCACCCACGAGCAACTGGTCGACACGATGCGATCGCTGCTCACGCCCGACCTCCTACGCGGCGGTGGTCTCGTTCAGACGGCGGTGATCGCAGCCTCCCTCGGCGCCCTCGTCAGGATCGGTGCCTTCCCGATCGCCGATCCACTGATCCGGTCCGCCATGACCGAGGCGCAACTTGCCGGCAGGCGACGAGATGGTGCCGTGTACACGCTCGTGCTCGCCGAATCGCTGGCCATGCAAGGTCGAGTCCTCGCCGCCGAGCAGGCGCTCTTGGCCATGACCATCGGGAAGGACGACATCATCGCTCAGTGCGCGGCGATGCAGGGGCGGTTCTTCGCTGCGTTGCGCGAGCGTGGTTGCCACGACCCGATCGTGATCACGATGCCCCCCACATCACTCACCCCGGGACTCGCCGAACTGGGCGCGTCCACGGCGATGATCCTCGCCGAGACCACGGCGCGGGTTCAGCTGCTCGAAGGTGATCCGACGAGCGCACTCACCACCTTCGAACGACTCCGCGCCGCGGCCGAGCACGCCCGCGTGAGCAACCCATCGTTCGCGCCGTGGCGCGCCGGCCGATCGACAGCGCTCGGCAGCCTCGGCAAGAAGAAGGAGGGTGCCAGCTTGGCCGGCGAGAACCTGCAGCTGGCACGGGCGTTCGGATCTCAAGTCACCGTCGCCGAGGCACTCGCCTGCGTCGCCCGTTTCCAGCCTGCCAACGCACAAGTCGAGCTGCTCAACGAAGCCGTCGCTCTGGTCGCCGGCACTCAGGCCGAGTTGCTGCGGTGCAACCTGCTGATCGACCTCGGGTTCGCCAGACACTCTGCCGGTGATGCGGCCGCTGCCCGTACGGCGTTTCGCGACGGGGCGGATCACGCCACCCGACTCGGTGTCACTCGCCTGGCCGGCGTTGCCGGCCGCGGACTGCTCGCTTGCGGCGCACGGCCGCGGAGGCTGCAGACGTCGGGGCTGAAGTCCCTGACGCCGGCCGAGCTCCGAGTCGTCAAGTTGGCCGCCGACGGGCAGACCAACGGTGCGATCGCCACGTCGCTGTTCATCAACTTGAAGACCGTCGAGAGCCACCTCACCCGTGCCTACCGGAAGCTCGGAATCGGCGATCGTGCCGACCTCAAGGCTGCCCTCGATTCGCGCGAATCGAGCGACGTCGACGCGCTCGACATCTCAGAAGCGGGCTAGCTCGGTGGCGGTGACTGCCTGCGGCGCCGGCAGGCTCGCGACGCTCGGTTGTCTGCTACTCGCAGTAGCGGGATGTTCCTCGTCGCCGGCCGCTACGCCGTCATCAGCCGCACCGGTGTCCAGTTCTGCTGTGCCGACGACCGATTCGGCCGCGACGTCGTCGACCGCGTCGTCCACCACTCCGTCCGACACACCGGTCACCGCCCAGTCCGTCGGACCGGCCACGACTTCGTCGAGCGGCACGACTCCTCTGCCTCCGTGGGCGTCGCGAGTGCCACTCACGCCCGGCACGAGCTGGCAATGGCAGCTCGGGGGCGGCACCGTCAACGAGACCGTTCTCGACAAGGTCGACAACCCGAAGAAGATGTACGACATCGACCTGTTCACCAGCGACGCATCGGTGATCGACCGGTTGCACGCCAAGAACATCACCGTCATCTGCTACATGGAGACCGGTGCCTGGGAGAGCTACCGTCCCGACGCCGCGCTCTACCCCGACGCGATACTCGGTGCCGCCGTCGAGGGCTATCCCGAGGAGCGCTTCGTCGATGTACGCCAGATCGACACCCTGCTACCGATCCTCGCGGCGCGACTCGATCTTGCCGTGTCGAAAGGGTGCGACGGGATAGAGCCCGATCTCGACGATACGTACGACGGTTACACGACCGGATTCCCGCTGACCATGGCCGATCAACTGGCCTTCAACCGAGCGATTGCCGATGCCGCACACCAACGGGGTCTGTCCATCGGCCTCAAGAACGGCGCTACGCCCGACGGTTCGTTCGAGCGAGCGATGTCCGAGTTCACCGACTGGGCCCTCAACGAGGAGTGCAACACGTACGACGAGTGCGCCGGCTACACGGCCTTCATCGACCAGAACCGAGCGGTGTTCCAGGTTGAGTACATGGATCCGAATGGAACACGGCCGGAAGACTTCTGTCCACAGGACAACGCCGCCAACTTCGACGGGTTGCTGAAGGACGCGAGCGATTCGCTTGCCGCACTGCCACGTGTGGCCTGCCGGCTCGATTGATCATCGCCAGCGCTCGAGATCCAACGTACCCGGCTGCCAATCGAGGCTCCAGGCGTTGACCGGTCCGACCGAAAGCACACCGTTCGGGCCGAGCTCGAACGTGACCATCAGGTTCTGGTCGTAGCCCCGCTCGCGCACCAGATGAGCGCGCACGACCAGCCGGTGGTCAACCGTGCCTACGCCCGGAGCGCTGCGATGCTGCTCGTAGATGTCGAAGTGGAGCGGCGCACCATCATCCGGCCCGAGTTCGAACAGTTGACGACTCGTCGACGGGAACTGAGCGTGCTCGACAGCCACGACACACATCGCCAACCGCTCGGGATCCCCGTCGGCTCTCACGGTGAGGGCGTTGGCCAACGCACCGACCGCGTGTGGCGTGCCGTCGGCGCGGGCCAACAGCTTTGCTCCTCCGGCAAGCACTTCCTTGCCCTTGCCAACACTGACCGAGGACCGCGCCAACGGGTGGGGGCACCGCCGCAAGGCATGACGGATGAGATCGGTGCGCTCGCCGACATCGTCGATCACGAGCACGGCACGAATCGAACGTGTGCCGGGAACGGCCGAGGCGGCGGAGAACACGTGGTCGATGAACCACGGGCAAACGGCATCGTCGTCGAGGCGACCGGCGACGTCGTGCGGTGCCACACCCCACGCGGCGACCTCCGTGGGTCCATCTGCTGGGAAGTGGATGAGTCCTGCTGACCAACCGACCCGAACGTCGAGAACCAGAACTGGGGATCTTGCCCGTCGGCTGCGGCTCGCATACCGGCTGAACGCGGAGGAGAGCGATGACGACACCAGACCCACCGGCCGAACGCCATCAGGGTCGAGGTGGGTGAGCAGCTGATGTCGATCAGCCATCGTGAACCACGCCGGTATCGCCACCGCCACCGGCGTGCCGGGACTCGCCAGCGACAGCGGCTGCCGCATCGCCGCCTCGAACGATGGCCCGGCGAAATCGACTACCACGCCGACGGCTGCCGTCATACGGGACCGGTCACCGGCACGCCGTCAGACTCTGCTGAGCTCCATCGTGTCACATGCAAGACACTAGGGGCCGAGCTGAGTCCGACGGCGACCGGGCCGCCGTCCCCCGGCGAACTATGCGAGGTAGCCGTTCACATCGACGACGAGCTGCGTCGCCCCCGAGTTGAACAGACAGACCTTGCCATTACTTCCGACCTGGACGATGGTGGCGATTGCGACCGTCGTGCCAATGCCGTAGTTGAGGTTGGACGCCAGCGGCGTGGGAATGCCGCATGGGTAGACCGTGATGAACCCAGGAGCCACGGTTCCCGTGACCGTCACGTTGAGCACGGCGGTCGCCGCATTGGTCGGCACGCCACCACGACCGTCGACGGTGAGCTCGGTGACTGTACCGGCCGGAAGCAGACCGGCGCCGATGGACTGCGTGTCGATGGTGGGCAGCCCGGGACGGGTCTCCAAGAGACGGGCCGGGTCGAGCGGGTGATACGACGTGGCACCGGGGAAGTAACCGTTGACGTCGACAACCAGATGCGTCGCCTGGTTGCTGAAGAGGCAAACAGCCCCGCCGGCACCGATCTTCGCGACAACGAGGTTGGCGACGGTGGAGCCGGCGACGTAGTTGATGTTCGACGCCGTGGGGATCGCCGTGCCGCATGGATACACGGTGACGAAGCCCGCACCCTGAGCCTCGGTGACGGTGACGTTCAGAACGGCGGCGGTCGCATCAGCTGGCACCGACGCACGGCCGGTGATCTGCAGCTGAGTGATCGAGCCGGACGAACGCATTCCTTCACCCTGCTGCAAACCGTCGATGGTGGCTTGTCCGGCGCGGGTGTCGAGCACACGTGCCGGATTCATCGAGTGGAAGCTGGAGGAGCTCGGGAAGTAACCGTTGACGTCGACGACGAGCTGCGTACCGTTCGAGACGAACAGACACACCTTGCCGGCGGCGCCGACCTTCGCGATCACGGCATTGGGGACGACATCACCCGCTGTGAAGTTGAGGTTCGAGGCCAGTGGCTGCGAGGAACCACATGGAAAGACCGTGACGAAGCCACTACCGATCGGCTCGGCAACGGTCACGTTGAGAGCAACTGCAGCGGCGTCGGCGGGGACACCACCGCGACCTGCGACCGTGAGCTCCAGTGTGGAGCCCGCAGACCGCGCGCCCTGACCGGCGAACTGACCGTCGACGGTCGTATAGCCGGGCCGCGTGTCGGCAAGACGAGCCGGTGTGAGCGACAGCAGCGCGTGATCGTCGGCCACGACCGACAACGTGAAGGGCTGCGGCGTCGTTCCACCTGAGTTGCTCGCCGTGAACGTGAGCGGGAACGATTGGCCCGCCTGGGCGTTCACAGCAGTTCCGGCCAACGTTGCCGTCCCGTTTCCGAGATCGGTGAAGGTGATGCCGGTCGGCAACGTGCCCGATCGGGTGATCGCCGGTGTCGGCGAACCAACCGTCGTCACGGTGAACGAGAACGGTGTGCCCGGGGTAGCCGAGGCCGACGCCGCGCTGGTGAACTGCGGAGCATGGGTGGCCGAGAGGGTGAAGGCCTGAGTGGTCACTCCACCGGTACTCGTCGCCGTGAAAGTGAGCGGGTAGGTGTGACCGGCCGTGGCAGCCGCTGCGCTACCGGACAAAGTCGCTGTGCCGTTGGCGCCGGGCGTGAAGGTGATGCCGGATGGCAACGCGCCCGTCATCGAGATCACCGCAGCCGGCGTGCCGGTAGTGGTGATGGTGAACAAGAACGGGCTGCCGGTCACCGCCGCGGCCGAGGTGGCACTGGTGAACACCGGGGCCGTCGACACCGAGAGCGTGACCGTGTCGGTCCGATAGCTGGCGGCACCGATCACGGTGACACTGAGCGGGTAGTTGCCGACACTGGCGAGGGCCGCGGTTCCGGTGATCGTGATCGTGCCGGTGCCCGGGTTGGTGGTAGCCACGAGACCGGCGGGAAGTGCGCCGGACATCGCCAAGGTCGCCGTCGGCATGCCCGAGGCAACAATGGTCATCGTGTGGGCCAGGCCTGGCTGGAACACCGGCCCGGTGACGACGAGTGCGTTGTCGGGCACCGTGCCCGTGGCAGTCGTTGCCGCATTGAGCCAGGCGGAGACTTCGCCCCCGTAGGGCTGGAGCGTCGTGCCGACGATCGTCGACCCTACGGGAGCGGTGAATGGTACGGCGTGGTTTGGTGCGTTGGTGATGGAGATGACACCGTTCTGCACGTAGCCGCTGACGGTGGCCTTGTCGATGGCCCACTGCTGTTGCTTCACAAGTTGATCGGCCGCCTGCGTCAGCGTGAGGTTGACCACTGGTGTGGCCGCCGTGAACGCGGCGCGGTACGTGCCGAGGATCTTGTCGAGGAGGGGATACGCCAGCCGGTCACCGGCGAGATTCGTCACGTGAGCGTAGAACGGCCGCGGATCGTTGCTGAGGATGAAGCCGAGATCGAATGCTGCGTCGGTCGGGACGATGAAGTTGTCGAAATCGGCTGGAACCGTGAGTGGCGTGATGCAGGGCGGGACTGTGGTTCCGCAAATCCCGCTGCCGTCCGGAGCCGCGGCGTAGAACCAGTTGTACTCATCGATTGCCTGAGCCCTGGTCGAGGTGTTGTAGTACAACGCCGTGGGGTGACGGGGAACGGTGTTCGCGCCCCCGACCACGCGAGTACCTGTCTCACGCGAGGCGTCGGCGCCGATGGATTTGATGCCCGCCTGCGTCAGCGCGAGGCCGAAGTTGGGGTTGTCGGGCTGGTTCTGTCCAACCACCGCCGAGCTGTACGTGAGACCGGAGTGCTCGCCGCTGAGGTACTCGGTGGCATCGAACTGCAACCCGAGTTGTTGACCCTTGACGATGTTGTCGTGGATCTCGTTGTAGATGTCCGATTGTGTGTTCCACACGATGTTGAGAAGCCCGTCGACCGTGCACACCCATGGAAGTGTCACGGAGTTCTGGACGCACCCTTGGTAGATGTGCTGGAACCCGTGGTTCAGCCAACGGAACGCCGCCTTGTTGGTGACGAGTGCCTGGGTCAGGAGGTAGGAGGCGTGGTCGGGATCGGCCGGGTTGGACGCTGTGGTGTTGGAGTAGTAGCCGTTGAACGGCAACGTGAGCTGATAGTTGTTGGCCGCCATCCAGGCGACCGCTGCGGTCACGTCGGCGGGCGTCATCTGAATCGACGTCTCGGTACCGGTGGTGCAATCCTCACCGGGCGTGCAGTTGAGGGTCGTGTCCCAACTCGCGTCCGAGCCGAACGCATCGTCGAAGTGGAACGTGAAGTTGTTGCGGTTGTAACCGAAGTGCACGCCTCGGGTCATCCAGGTGATGATCCCGTGACCGAGGTACTTGAACTGCGGAAACGTGGAGGCGAACGCGGCGGTGATCACCATCTGCTCGACGCCGGCGCTGGCGTACACGCCGACCACCGATCCAGTGATCCCGCCACCAGGTGCCTCGACCAGCGGGGTGAAGCTGGCGCCCGCAGGCAGCGACGCCGGCGCGAGTGGCGTGGCGAGGTACGTGTAGCTGCCGACCGAGAACGGCACGGGACCGTTGAGGTAGGCGAATCCGCCGGCCTTGCCGGCCGCATTCACCGTGGCGGTCACCCCGTTGAGGTCGCCGGCGAAGACCGGCGTGTTCATACCGATTGCGGCGGCCGGGTAGTTGTAGGCGTCGACCTCGCGTACTCCGAACTTGGCCTCGTAGGCCCGCAGTGTCGTCATCTCGCCGGCGTCCAGATCGATCGGCGCGTAGCTCGGCAGAACCACTGCCTGGAACTTCGCTTCGTTGCCGGACGCGAGAAGCGCCGCGGTGAGGGGCGTGGCAATGGGTACAGCCGTGTACGGCACCCCCTCGAAGTCCATCTGCGCCTTGATCGCCCCGACCGTCACCGAGGCGTCGTCGAGCACCAGCACCTTGAGATCGATGCGATAGGGCTGCGCCGCGGCCGAGACCGAGGCGACGCTCGACATCCCCACACCGGAGGCAACGAGCGCTGAGGCAACGAGTGCCCGTCCGAACAGTCGTCGTTTGTGAGGTGACCGACCATCGATGCGATGCGGACCGTTCATTGTGCCTGACCTGCTTTCATTGTTAGAAGACCCTCAATGTGAGCGTCCGCGTTGCCGTTCCATAGATGTTCTTGGCGGTGAAGACGAGCGTGTACGTGCCTGACGTACGCCGACCCGGAGTGCCAGAGATCCGGGCCGTGCCGTTGTGGTTGTCGACGAACGTGAGGCCGGACGGCAGGGAGCCGGTCATGGTGATCGCGGCTGTCGGGCTACCGGTGGTCTGCACCGTGTAGCTGAACGACTGACGGCTCATTGCCGTGGCCGACGTGCCACTCGTGATCGTCGGCGCCTGGCCGACGGTCAAGGTGAACGTCTGTTTGGCGGTGCCGGCCGAGCTCGTGGCCGTGAAGGTGATGGTGAAGGTGCGACCGGCCATCGATGACGACGGTGTGCCGGTGAGCCTCGCCGTGCCACCCGTGCCGGCCGTGAACGTCACACCGGTCGGCAACGTGCCCGATCGCGTGATCGTGGGTGCCGGCAGGCCGCTGGCCGTGACGGTGAAGGACAACGCCTGGCCCACAGCCGCGGTTGCCGAAGCGGCGCTGGTGAACTTCGGGGCCTGGGTGACCGGTTGACTGATGACGAGTGTGAACGCCTGCGCGACCGCGCCGGCCGAGTTGGTCGCCGTGAAGATCAGCGGATAGCTGTGACCGGCCGTGGCTGCTGCCGGCGTGCCCGCGAGGGTCGCCGTGCCGTTGGCACCTGCCGTGAAGGCGACACCGGCCGGCAACGTGCCCGACCGGGTGATCGTCGCCGCAGGCGACCCGCTGGTGGCGATCGCGAAGGAGAACGGAACGCTCACCGCCGTGGTGGCCGAGGTGGCAGTGGTGAACTGCGGTCGTTGCGACACGGTGAGCACCAGTTGCTTTGTGGTGCTCGAGGTACCACCAATTGCCGTGATCGTGAGCGGGTACGAGCCGGAGGTACCAGCCACTGGGGTACCAGTGATGGTTGCCGCGCCAGGCGTTGCCGAGAAGGTCACGCCGGCAGGCAGCGCTCCGGCAAGCGACACAGTGGGAGTGGGAACGCCGGTGGCGGCGATGCTGATCGAGCCGGCGGTGCTGACCACGAATGCCGGGCTACCGGTGACGGTGATGACCGGTGCAACCGGAGCGACCGTGCCGGGCAGCGCACCCGTGGTCGACGCGGGAGCGAGCCAGGCCGAAACCTCGGCGCCGTAGGGCTGGAGCGTCGTTCCGTTGATCGTGGTGCCGGTCGGTGCGGTGAACGGCACGGCAACTCCTGCCGGATTGCTGATGGTGATCAAACCGTTCTGGACGTAACCGGTGACCGAGCTCGTGCCGGATGCGGCCCAACGTGCCTGGCGGTCGAGCTGGGTGGAGGCCTCGGTAAGGGTCAGGTTCTGCAGCGGTGTCGCCGCGGTGAAGACCGACCGGTAGGTGCCGAGGATCGAGTCGAGCAAGTTGTAGATCAACCGATCGCCCGTCATGTTCGACGTGTGGGCGTAGAACGGCCGCGGGTCGTTGCTGAGGATGAAGCTCAGGTCGAATGCCGCGTCGGTCGGCACGATGTAGGACGTGAACCCTGTCGCGGCGTTGAGCGGTGCGATGCATGTCGCGGTGGCCGGGTTGTCTTCGCAGTAACCGCTGCCGCCGTTGGCTCGGCTCGTGTACAGCCAGTTGTACTCATCGACTGCCTGCGCTCGAGTGGCGGTGTTGTAGTAGAGCGCTGTCGGGTGTCGAGGGATCGTCGTCGCCGACCCCACCTGGCGGGCCCCGTTGTCACGCGATGCATCGGAGCCGATGTGCAAGATGCCGGCCTGCGTCAGCGCCGCCGCGAAGTTGGGGTTGTCGGTCGGTTGCTGCGGCAGGATGAAGAGCCCGGAGTGCTCGCCACTGAGGTACTCGGTGGGATCGAAGGTCAAGCCGAGCGCGTTGCCGAGAGCGATGTTGTTGGTGATCTCGTTGTAGATGTCCTGCTGTGGCAGCCACACCATCTGCCCGTTGGCGTCGAGCGTGCACTGCCACGGGACGACGGAGAAGTTCTGGATGCACCCCTGGTAGAGGTGCTCGAAGCCGTGGTTGAGCCAGCGGAACGCGGCCTTGTTGGCAACCAGCGACTGGGTCAAGGGATCGGCTGCCGCATCGGCGTAGTAACCGTTGAAGGCCAGCGTGAACTGGTAGTTGTTCGCTTGTTCCCACGCCACCGCGTAGGCGACGTCGTCGGGTGTCATTCGCACCGACGCGTCCGGACCCGTGCAGTCCTCGCCCGGGGTGCAGTTGAGATCGCTGTTCCAGATCGAGACTGCGGAGAACGCGTCGTCGACGTGGAAGGTGAGGTTGTTGCGGTCGTACCCGAAATGGACTCCACGGGTTGCCCAGGAGACGATGCCGTGGGCGACGTACTTGTACTGGGGAAGCGAGAAGCTGAACGCCGCAGTGATCACCATCTGCTCGACACCCGCATTGGCGTAGACACCGATCAGCGAGCCGGTCACCGCATTGGGCAGCGGCGCGCTGACCAGGGTTGTGTAGCTCGCTCCCGCCGGCAACGATGCCGTCGCCAGCGGTGCGGCGATGTAGCTCCAGCTGCCCGCCGAGAACGGCACCGGACCGTTCAGGTATCCGAAGCCATCGGCGCGACCTGCCGCGGTCACGGTGGCGACGGTTCCGTTGATGTCACCAGTGACACCGGCAAAGTTGAGGCCGACCGCTGGGTTTGCCCAGTTGTAGGCATCGACCTCACGAACGCCGAACTTTGCTTCGTATGCCCGGAGGGTCGTGAGCTCTGCTGGCGTGAGGCCGGTCATCAGGTAGTCGGGTCCGACCACGGCTTGGAAGAAGGCCTCGTTGCCGGATGACAGGTAGGCGTCGGTGAGGGCCGCACGTGTCGGCGAGCCGAGCGTGACCGCGGTGTAGGGGACGCCCTCCACCACCATCTCGGACTCGATCGCGTCGACCCATGGCGAGTTGTCGTCGAGGAGCAGGACGCGGAGATCTACGCGGTACGGCGAGGTCACCGCAGCCGCCGGAGCGACGCTCGAGATCGCCACAACGGTCGACGCGGCAAGCACGACGACAGCGAACGAACGCCGGAATGACATGGGGGTTTGATGCATGTTTGAAGGACGATCGGAGCCACACACGGTGGGCTTCCTCACTTTCGAAGCGTCGGTCAGGAAACACGACCGGCGAGGCGATGGTAGGAGTGGACTCCGTTGGCAACTACCCCGATTCTGGGCGTGCGGCAATAGTCAGGGTCACCCCTAGTTGTTGTTGGGGTGGACACCTTTTCGCACCGGGGTACGCGCACCCAAAGACTCGGGCTGCGCTGGACGGCGACTCTCCGTACCATCGAACTCGGGGTCGCAACCGCGATCTCCTGGCGGCGACGCGAACAACGGCGGAGGAGGTGGAACGAAGATGATCGGCACACTTGCAACGCCCGTCGAAGAGAGCCACCCCGCGCCGCCACGCATGATCTACCCCAAGGTGGAGGCACCGCGCTCGTTCCACGTGCGGTCCGACCAGCGTTCCTTGGATGTCGCCCTCATCACAGAAGGCACCTACCCGTTCCACGACGGCGGCGTCAGCGTCTGGTGCGACCAGATGGTGCGGGGCCTGGCCCCGGACCGGTTCCACATCGAAGCAATCACCGCCGGTACCGACGACAAGCTGTGCTGGCAGTTCCCCGAGAACGTAGCGGGGGTTCGTCGAATCCCGCTCTGGGGCCGCACCGATCGAATTCGTCCAGCAATGCGCATCGACAAGTCCCTTCGAGACGTGCTGTCACCATTCTTGATGTCGATCAACAACGGCGACGCCGACGGCTTGTTCCTCCCAAGCCTTCGGTCGCTCGCCGGGTTCGCTCGCGAGGGTCTCCTCTCCGAGGCGCTCTGCAGCAACGCGGCGATCGAGCTGGCGATCGACGCCATGCGATTCCCCCGTTGGTCGCTGATCTCCGCCAAGCGTCGAGCGACGCATGTCTTGCGCCAGTTCGACGCCGCTCCGCCGGCTCCGACCATCGCCGACGCAAGCACCGTCCTCACGTTCCTCGAACACTTCCTCAGGCCGCTCGCCGTCGTTCCACCCGACGTCGACTTGTGCCACGCCTCGTCGAACGGGCTCAGTGCTCTGATCGCGATGGCTGCGAAGTGGGAGCACGGTACGCCGTTCCTGCTGACCGAACACGGGGTCTACCTCCGCGAGCGGTACATGGAGTACCCGCCGGGGAAGACCCCGCAGGCCCAACGCTCGTTCCTGTTGGGCTTCTACAAGCGGCTGGCCCTTGCCGCCTACCAGATGGCCGACGCCATCGCTCCGGGAAGCGACTACAACCGCCGCTGGCTGCAGGCCAACGGTGCAGCGGTCCACAAGATCCAACCGATCCACAACGGGATCGACGTGAACGAGTTCGCATCGACCGCCGCCAACACGGAGCACCCGACCCTGGTGTGGGTCGGTCGAATCGACCCGTTGAAAGACGTGAAGACACTGCTGCGCGCGTTCGTGCGAGTTCGCCTGGCGATCCCGAATGCGCGGCTGAGGATCTACGGCGGCACGCCGCTGGGCAACGAGGGTTACCTCAACGACTGCCTCGATCTGCGAGACAAGCTCGGTTTGGAGGAGAGCGTTGCGTTCGAAGGGCGAGTCCGTTCGATTGCCGACGCCTATCTGAGCGGCGATGTGGTCGTCGCCACCAGCATCTCCGAGGGCTTTCCGTATGCAGTGCTCGAAGCGATGGCTTCCGGGCGAGCGATGATCGCCACCGATGTCGGTGGGGTCTCCGAAGCGATCGACGACACGGGCATTCTCGTGCCACCGCAGGACGAGGTTCGGCTTGCCGACGCGTGCATCAAGCTCCTCGGCAATCCCGAGCTCCGCGCAACCCTCGCCAACGGCGGGCGTGAACGAGTGCGTTCGCGATTCATGGTCGAGCTGAGCAACGAACGCTACGGCGAGCTGTACGACGATCTGGTCGACGCCGCCAGCGGCTCGACGGGCTCACGGCCATGAGCGCACGGATGCCTGGCACCATGACCGAGTCGGACAACAGCGCCGTCGACGTGCACGACTGGCTCGAGCGGATCAACAACGGCATCGGCGTTTCCGAGCTCGGTTCGTCGCCGCTGGCCGCGGTCTGCTCATCGGCGGTCGATCCTCTGGAGATCGCCGTCGCTCTCGAAGTCGCCGGGATCAGCCACGCCGTCGCCACCAACCGGTACAACCGTGCCGACGTGTTCGCTCTTGCCAGGACGCTGTGGAGCCGGATCCCACAGCGTCCTGTGCTCGCCAAGCCGCCAACGCTGCCAAGGCCGGGCGACTGGCGAGATCTTGCCCGCGGGGTTCTCTACATCCTGCCGGCCGTCATGCTCCTGGCAATGACGAAGGCACTCGGCCTCGAACTGGCGAGATGGGTGCTCCCGGTAGCGATCAGTTGGGGCTGGGGCCTCGGTCAGGTCGCCGCGTTTGCCGGCTACCGCATCCAAGGTGCCGGCCTGCCGTACGAATCGAAGATCATGATCAGAGTCGTCGTCGGAACCACGCTCTCCACGTGGATCGTTGCCACGGTGGCGACGATCATCGGCGGTGGCGGTGGCGCCGATGTAGCCGCCACCACCGCACTCGTCACGTACATGGTCGCCAGCGCCATCTTGCTCGTGCGCTCCGAAGAGCAGTGGCTGGCTGTGTTGCTGCTGCCGGGTGCGGTTGCCTCCGCCTACGTGCTCGCTCGTTCCGACGGAACCGTGTTCTCCCGCACCGTCGCGGTCGTCGTCATTGGCGGCTCGTTCCTCGCGGTGCTCTGCAGGGCGATCCGCCAAGTGAGCCTGCGCAATTCGGGTGGCAGCAGGTTCGCCAACCGTGACGTTGCCATCGCGTCGAAGCATCTGCTGCATGGTGTGATCTGCGGTGTCGCCGTGTCGCTCATCGTGATCCAACGCGGTCACCCGTCGGCAGCGAACAAGTTCGGCCATCTACTGCTACCGATTCCTCTCCTTGCTTCTCTCGGAGCCATGGAATGGCAACTTCACACCTTCCGCGCCCGCATGGCCCGACTGATCCATTCGCTGGGCAGCATCGAGCAGTTCCCTGCAATGGCGCGACGAGTCTTCTATCGCTCGTTCATCATCTGCGTCGTGGCCATCGTCACGCCGGCAATCGGCGTGACGGTCGCCATCGGCATCCACGGTGGAGATCTCCTGGTCGAAGCGCTCGTTGTCGAGTGCGGGCTCGGCGCGGTGTACTTCGTCGACCTGATCATGGTGCTGCTCGACCGCCTCGACCTCGCGCTTCGCTCGTGGCTCGCAGGCGTCGCCGCCGGGCTCGCTGCCCTGTGGGCACTGTCCGCAATCACGGTCAGAGACCTGGGCTCGATGCTCTATCCAGCGGCAGCCGTGATGGTTGCCGTCGTGGTCGGCTCACTCCTCTTCTACAGCCGCGAGGTGGTATCGGCCGCCATGAACCATTGACCACCCACCCCGCATCGCCCCCCATCTTTGCAATTGATACGAAAGGTTCAGAAAGAACATGACCACCATCGCAATCACCGGATCCGAGGGATTCATCGCCTCGCACCTCGTGGAGGTCCTTGTCGAGCGCGGGTACTCCGTACGAGCAATGGTCCAGTACAACTCGTTCTCTTCGGCGGGTTGGCTGGACAAACTGCCGGACGAAATACTCGACCACGTCGAGATCTTCATGGGTGACGTCCGTGACCACAGATCGGTCATGAACCTCACCGAGGGCGTCGATGCCATCTGCCATCTGGCGGCTCTCATCGCCATCCCCTACTCGTACCAGGCTCCCGAGTCGTACCTGGCCACCAACGCGGGCGGAACCCTGAACATCCTCGAGGCCGTCCGGGCTCACGGCACGCCGCGAATGATCCACACCTCGACGAGCGAGGTCTACGGCTCGGCACTGATGGTGCCGATCCCCGAGACACACCCCCTTCAGGCCCAGTCTCCGTACTCGGCTTCGAAGATCGCCGCCGACAAGTTCGCCGAGAGCTACCACCTGAGCTTCAACCTGCCGGTGGTGACGCTTCGACCGTTCAACACCTACGGGCCTCGTCAGTCGGCTCGGGCCGTCATCCCGGCGACCATCTCGCAGATCGCCGCCGGCAAGCGAGAGATCCTGCTGGGGGCACTTGACCCGACGCGCGACTTCAACTTCGTGCTCGACACTGTCAACGCATTCGTGTCGCTCCTGGAAGCAGACGACTCGGTCGTCGGCAAGACGTTCAACACGGGGTCCGGTCGTGAGATCTCCATCGGCGACTTCGTCAAGCTCATCGCCGCGGTGATGGATACCGAGGTCGAGGTGACGCTCGACCCGAGCCGCGTGCGACCGCCGGGGTCGGAGGTCATGCGTCTCGTCTGCGACTCGACCGCATTGCAGGCCGCTACTTCCTGGAAGCCGCAGTACACCCTCGAGGAGGGCCTCGCCCAGACCGCCAGCTGGTTCTGCAACCCGGTCAACCTCGCCGCTTACCACCACGACCGTTACAACATCTAAGGACGGGCCAAATGTTCACAGATCCGCTCACCAGATACGACGGGCACCCGCCGAACGGAACTCTTGCCGCCAGTGGCCAGGTCAACGGCGCAGTCAACGGCAATGGCGCCCTCAACGGGGCGGCAGCCACCTCCGGCACACTCACCCTGGAGCGTCCGCACCGCGGGCGCAAGCCGCGGCAGAAAGCAGCGCTCCAGGCGATCATCGTCGCCGGAGGAAAGGGCATACGCCTGCGGCCGTACACCACGCTCATCCCGAAGCCGCTCGTGCCGATCGGAGAGGATCATTCGATCCTGGAGATCGTCATGCGGCAGCTGGCCGAGCAAGGTTTCGAGCGGGTCATCCTCGCGATCGGTCACCTCGGCAACCTCATTCGCGCCTATGTCGGCGACGGCTCCCAGTGGGGCCTCGAGGTCGAGTACTTCCAGGAGACATCGCCGCTCGGAACCATCGGGCCCGCCCTGATGTTTCTCGACCAGTGCCCCGACAACTTCCTCGTGATGAATGGCGACATCATCACCAACATCGACTACGCGGATCTCCTGCAGACCCACATCAAGGCGAAGTCGCCATTGACGATCGCGACGTATGAACGCGAGACGCGCATCGAATTCGGTGTGCTCGGTGTGAGTGGAGCCGAGGTCACCAGCTTCCGCGAGAAGCCGACCATGACCTACGCGGTGAGCATGGGTGTGTACGCCGTCGCCCGTAGCGCCCTCACCACCTACGCGCCAGGCGCGTCGCTGGGCTTCGACACGCTCATCGAAGACATGCTGCGCAACGATCAGCGTCCGGCGAGCTACGCGTTCGATGGGTACTGGCTCGACATCGGGCGACCCGACGACTACGACAGGGCCAACCTCGAATTCGAGACGATGAAGTCCAGCTTGCTCAGAGATCTGTGATGGCACCACGACTGCTCGTGCTAGGCGCAGGTGGCTTCCTCGGACGCTCCATCGCGCATCACATCGCCGCCACTGGCGACATGGACCTCGTCCTCCATTCGCGCGGCGACGCTGATCGTGCCGGCTCGAGCGACGGGATCGAGTCACGCGCGCGCTCGATCTGCTGACCTGCGAACCCGGAGCCATCGCGGAGATGATCGACGAGGTCGCTCCCGACGCGGTCATCAACTGCACTGGCTCGGCAGTCGGCGATCTGGATCACATGACGGCGGCGAACGTCGTCGTGGTTCTGCGATTGATTGCCGAGCTCGAGAAGTGCAAGAGAGTGCATCTGGTGCATCTCGGGTCGGCTGCCGAGTACGGCATGCCGGAGCACAACGTCCCCGTGTCGGAAACCATGCCTGCGATGCCGCAGAGCGCCTACGGCCACACCAAGCTCAGGGCCACCGAGCACCTGATGCAGGCAGCCGCAGACGACCGCATCTCGGTCACGGTGCTCAGGGTGTTCAACCCGGTGGGTCGGTTCTCGCCGGAGACGACGCTGCCCGGCAACGCCGCTCGAAAGATAGCGGTCGCCTTGCAATCGGGCGCGCCGGCGATCAACCTCGGCGCCCTGGGCTCGTGGCGCGACTACGTCGACACGCGTGACATCGCCCGAGCAGCAGTCGCTGCGGCAGTCAACTTGCCGGAGTGCAGCCGCGTTCTGAACGTGGGACGCGGTGAAGCAGTAGAGAGCCTGCATCTGGTCAAGACGCTCGCCAGGATCGCCGGATACGACGGCGAGATCGTGGAGAGCGAGGCGCGGTCGTTGCGATCAGCGAGCGTCGACTGGTTGTGTGCCGATGTTCAGGCAATGAAGGACCATCTCGGTTTGGCGGCCGAGTACAGCATCGACGAAGCGCTCGGTGAACTGTGGAGCGGGATCAGCGTGAGCGGTGAGCAGAGGGAGTGAACACGTGAACGATAATCCGCAACAGCGTCAAGGGGTGCCGGCCTATTTCCATCCGGCATGCGATGCCGCTGAATGGACGCGCCTCGCCGGCACCGGGGTCGCGCTCGTCGTGGCCAACGTCGCCGACGGGCCCGGCCTGTTTCGCG
Source organism: Ilumatobacteraceae bacterium (assembly GCA_963720775.1). GTDB lineage: Bacteria > Actinomycetota > Acidimicrobiia > Acidimicrobiales > Ilumatobacteraceae > JAENVT01. Next base: position 264,211 of record CAVRGR010000007.1, read on the forward strand.
AGAAGCCGTGGGCACTCGCCCTACGCGAGGTGCGTGCCGCCGGTTCGCACATCGTCGGCTACGTCGACACCGGATATCTGGGTCTCACCGGACAGCGCACGCGTCTCGGCTCGACCTTCATCGATGCCTGGATCGAACAGATCCTGCACGACATCGACAGCTGGTACAGGATGTACGACGACCTGCTGACTGGGATCTTCTTCGATCAGGTTGCCGAGTCGGAGGATGGCTCGTCGATCGTGCCCATCCTGCGCCGACTCCGCGAGCGCGTACAGCGACTCGATCCGAACGCCCTCACGGTGTTGAACGCTGGAGCATCGGTACCCCCTTCGTTTGCCGGCATCGCCGACATCCTCGTCACGTTCGAAGGCCCGTGCGATGCGTACCTCGCAGAGCAGGGCGCTGATGCGTACGAACCGTTGACATGGACCCCCCCACCCGGACAGTTGATCTGGCACATCGTTCACCACACCCCTGACGCAGCACGCGTGGCCGAGGTCGTTTCGGTGAGCCGTAGTCGCGGCGCTGGTCTGCTGTTCGTGACCGATCGTGGCAGCGACAACCCCTACTCGACACTTCCGTCGCCCGAGATCTTGGCAACGACCAGTTCGAACGCGGGGTCACTGCCAATCCCGCCAGCCAGGCTGCGACGCAAGCACCGCAAGCCCGGCGCGACCTCCGCTCCATCTTCTCCTTCGCTGATGATGGTCGATCGCGACCGCGAGCTGATCAGCAACCCGCGACTCGTGCGCGATCACGACACGATCGAGGCCAGTGCCGACTTCGTGGTGCCGTCGTCGTTCTGCCAACGCGTGTTCCTCGCCAGCCGTCGACAGGACGTGCCGCGGTGGTGGACGGGGAGCTCACCCCAGATCGCCGCCGATTGGCTGATCGAGAACAATCGTCTCTACGCCTATTCGGGTACGGGCACCGATTGGACCTGGACACCGGCCGGCCAAGTGATCTTCGAGGACATGAACGGTCGGTCGCGTTGGTGCCTCGAAGCCGACGTGATCGGCGTCGGTCAAGACGCGGATGCCGACGCTGCCTTCCACGTCAGCGCACCGGGCAGCCGTGAGTACTCCGAGGTTGCCGTCGGTTGCCAGGCAACCGGCCCCTGAACCTCAATTGTAGAAGTAGAAAGAGTCCAACATGAAGTTCCGGCAGTCCCGGAAGGCAAGCACCGCTTTGGCCTTTGCGGCGGCGCTGGCATCGATGGCGGTGGTCGCCGACACGGTCGATCTCACCAGGGCAGCGCGCCCGCCCAAGATCGACCAACAGATCGCTGTGCCGGCGTACGCCAACCCATTGGTCGACCCGGGCACCTGGCAGCGACTGGCAACAACGGATTCCGGCAGCCTCGGTTTCGCCGTGGTCAACGTCATCAATGCTGCCGACCACACACCGTCGTCCGAGGCGACAAGTGCCGTACAGCAGGCAAGTGCGAGCGGGGTGAGACTCGTCGGCTACGTCGACACGGGGTACCTCGGAACGACCGGTGAGCCCACGCGTCTCGGCTCGACCGATCCTGCCGACTGGATGGCGCAGATCCAGGGTGACATCGCCGCGTGGTACCAGTTCTTCGGATCGAGCGTCGCGGGCATCTTCTTCGACCAGGTGCAGAACGCGTGCGGGCCGACACCCGGCTCGAACGACTGGACCGATCGCTACCGGCAGCTCGGCGACGGCGTCAAACGTCTGCATCCGGGAGCGCTCACCGTCGTGAACCCTGGCATCGGCGCGTCCCAGTGCTACGAGGATGCGGCCGATGTGATCGTCACGTTCGAGGGGAGCTACGAGTCGTACGTCGACGACCCGGGAGCGGCCAACCCGTATGAACCGCTCGGCTGGAAACCGGCAGATCCGAAGGAGATCTGGCACATCGTCTACGGAGCGTCGGACGTCTCCAAGATGAATCAAGTGGTCGAGCTGAGCAACACGAGGGGCGCTGGGTACGTCTACGTCACCGACGACATCCTTCCCAATCCGTACGACACGTTGCCGCCGGCCGACTACTGGATCGCTGAAAAGGCATCAACCGTCGAGTAGCTCTGGACGTGTGTTCCAATGTGACCATGGCGCGCCAAGCCGACCCGTCGACGGGTGCGGCGAACTTCGAGAGGTTGTACCGGCAGGAGTTGTCTGCGCTGACCGCCCTGGCGACGACGATGACGGGCAGCCGCGACGTCGGCGCCGACCTCGCCCACGAAGCGTTGGCTCGGGCGTATCGTGACTGGCGGACGGTTGGCTCGCTGGAACGTCCGGGGGCGTGGGTTCGCCGAGTGCTGATCAACCTCGCGATCGACGCTCATCGCCGGCGCGAGCGCGAGACGCTGGCCCTCGCCCGTCTCGACCCGCACCCGATCGCAGCGCCTGTCGAAGCCATCGGTGAAACCTTCTGGGCAGCGGTACGCGCCCTGCCAGAGCGGCAGCGGGTCGCCGTCGCCCTCTACTACGTCGAAGACCTGTCGATCGGCGAGATCGCCGACATCCTCGGCGTCGCGTCCGGCACGGTGAAGACGACTCTGTTCATGGCCCGCCGTTCGCTGGCGGTCTCCCTCGGTGCCGAGGAGGTTCTCGATGACAACGATTGACGAACTGGGCCGGCAGGCGGCCGCCGCGGCTCGCGCCGACGCTGCCCACGTCGCTGCTGCCCGCGTGGAGTCCGGTCTCGAAAGGCTGCGAACCGATGGGAGCCCGGTCGTGTCGCCACCACGTCGAGGAATCGATCCTCGCCGATGGATCACGCTGGGCACCGCCGCAGCCTTGATCGCCGCGGCGATCGTTGCGTTGGTCGTCAACGCCAACGAGAGCGCCGATCGCCGCGTCGTCCCTGGCGGATCGACCACACAGGTGACGACAGGGTCGACCGGGGTCGCGACCACAAGGACCGCGTCGACGGATGTGCCCAGCACCACCGAGGCACCTGCCGTGGTGCCTGACGACGCCATCGCTGTCTCGCACGATGCGCTTCCGCCCGCATACCCGGCCAAGTCGTTCCTCGGACTCACGGATCAGAGCCATCTGCCGCTGGTCGCGATCGGCGACACCCGGATCGTCACGGTCGACGGATCGACGGCGACGTTGATCGACCCCTTCTCCCCCACCTCGCCCGACAATCCTCCGAAGCCGATTCTCCTCGACGCCCCACCCACGGGCTACATCGCCGCGGGCCCGGGCGACGTTTTGTACGGCGTTGTGCAGGGCACCGACCCGCTGATGTCGCTGGATGCATTCGCCCTGTCCGGCGACCGTGCTGGACAAGTCATCGCCTCGGCGCCGATCCCTGCCGCGGCGTTTGCGGAGGCGCCGAGCGGTGTGCTCGGGCATGGAACCGAAGGGATCATCGATCGACGCACCGGCGAGTTGCTGCTCGGCTACGTCGACCAGACCGGTGTGCCCACCTCGCTCGCCCGGCCGGCCCACGATGTCACGATCACGGCCGGCAGCGTGGATAGCGGAGACCTTGTCGTGCACGATCCGGACGGCGCCCACGACTGGCACCTGGCCATCACACGCGACCCGACGTATCCAAGTTGGCACACCGGTGAAGCGCCGGTCGCGGCTTCGTCGCACGGCGGGGCGGTCGCGTGGACGGCGGTCGGCCCACCCGACAACCCGTCGGCAGACGTTCCATCGCCGACCGTGCCAGTGATCGCCGTGCTTGCCGCCGACGGCACCGGCACCTGGTACTCGCTGACCGACGGATGGCAGGTGGCGGCCAGCGATCTCGACGGCACCATCCTCATGCGCCTGAACGGCAGCACCGTGGAGCTGGCCCGCCTCGATCCACCGCAACGCATCGACTTCCTCGACCAGCCGGCCGCGCCGCACGAACGAGTCGAGTTCGCGGCCACGCTCCCCACCGCCCTGACCACGGCCCCACCATGCACGATCGACGCTCTGGAAGCGGTGCCGACTGCCGAAGGGGCGATGGGCACGACGTATGGCGTCCTGAACGTCCGCAACAAGTCGGCCCAACCGTGCCAGGTGAGTGGTGTGCCCGACGTGGCCTTCCTCGACGACGCCGGCAACATCGTGCAGAGCACCGACCCCGCCCTGCTCGGCCAGTCACAGGGCGCTGCCACGATCGTGCTCGAGCACGACAGTTGGGCCACCGCGCTGATCGGCGCCATCGCCAGCAACGTCTGCGGAGGGAACGAGTCGTCGCAGTTCCGCCTGACCATCGATGGGAAGTCGACCGTCGTTGCGTTGGCCGTCGGTGGACCGCTTCAACCCCAACAATGCGATCCGTCGAACGTCCAGGTGCCCGTCGCCGGGGCACTCGAGGCTCAGCCGTTCGAGCCCGTGCAGGCCAACACCGACCTACCAAACCCGCTCGACAACCTCGACTTCGCCCTCGACACGCCTTCAACCGTGAAGGCCGGCGACATCCTCCACTACGACGTCATCGTCACCGCAAAGTCCGGCCCGGTGGTGCTGATCGATGCCTGCCCGATCTACACGGAGAGTTTGGGCGCGGCGACGGGCGAGTTCCTGTTGAACTGCAACAGTGACGAGGGGACGCTCATCACCACCGGTGAATCAGTTCGGTTCCACATCGAGCTGGCGATTCCCGCCGATGCATCGACCGGTCCGGCAACGCTGACGTGGACTCCCGTCGAACCCACAGGCGCTCCCGTCACCGCTTCCGTCACGATCACCGCTTGACCCAACCCCTGTGGAGTGCTTCAAGGCGCCCAGGTGGTGACGAAGCACTCCACAGGGCGATGATCATTTTCCGTCCCGGTGGGGTAGGAATCATCGGTGACCCTCGCGTTCCGCGCTCCTCAGGAGGCGAGCGAGCCCGACGTCGCTGGTCCGCCGTCGAGCCAGCAGCGACTTCCACTCGGTGTCGTGCTGGCAGCGATGGTCACCTCGATCGCACTCAGGGCCCGATTCGTCAACACACCGATCACCTCCGACGAAGGCGGCTACCTCGCAGTCGCTCGTGCGTGGGCTTCGGGTAGCCAGCTCTACACCGACGCTTGGGTGGATCGACCGCAGGGCCTGGTGGTGCTGTTCCGGGTGTGGGACGATCTCACCGGCGGGTCGGGCCCGGCGCTGCGAGTCATGGCCATGGCGTTCGGCTGCGTCGCCGTCGTGGGAGTCGCCTACACGGCGTTGGCCATCGCCGGGCCGAGAGCAGCGGGCGTCGCCGCGTTCCTCGTCGCAATCGCGTCGGCGAACGCGCGCATCGAGGGGTTCATCGCCAACGGCGAGTTGTTGGCCGGTGGCGCGGGCGCAGCGGCCGTCGCCATCGCCTGCGGCTACCTGTTTCGAGGCCACGGCCGATCGTGGTTGTTCACGGGTGGAGTGGTTGCCGGCGTTGCCGTCTCCCTCAAGCAATCGGGTTGCGACGGTCTCCTCGCCGTGCTGCTCTGTCTCGCCGCGGGGGGCATCACCAGGGAGCGCACCTGGCGCGAGGCCGTCGACGAGTGCGGTGTCTTTCTCGCCGGTGTGGCATCGGTGCTCGCCCTGCTCTTTCTCCACGGACTCTTCGTCGGCCTCGCCGCCTGGTGGTACGCGTTGGTGGGCTACCGACTGGAAGGCATCAACGCGACGTCGAGGGCAGACTGGCACCGCTTCGGAACGACGGCGCGTCTCGCCGCGCCGACGATGTTGCCCCTCGCAGCCCTTGCGGTCGTCGGCGTCGTGGCGTGGGGCGCACGAAGCCGGCGACTGAAGCGTGCGAACCTGCTGTTGCCGGCTTGGATCTGCTTCGCCGTCATCACGTTCCTGGCCGGGGGCCTCTTCCATCGCCACTACTGGGTCACCCTCACGTTCCCGTTCGCCGCTGCGGCCGCTGTGGCCGTGGCACACATCAGGAGCCGCGTCGTGATGACGCTCATCGCCTGCCTGGCGGTCGTCCCGTCGTTGATCAGCACGATGCACGTGATCGTCTTGGATCGAGCCGCGGCCACCATGCTCGCCAGCGACGACCCTCGGTTGCTCATCGACGAGCGCGTGGCCGACTGGTATGACCAACACCGAACACCGGGCTCGACGCTCTACGTGATGTGCGCCAGCGCAGCGTTGTACGCAGAGGCCGATGCCATCCCGCCGTATCCCTACTTGTGGGAGGACGGTGTGCTGAACGGCAGGAAGGCGCAAAGCAAGCTCGTCGAACTCTTCGCAGGCAGCAACCCGCCGACCGTCGTCGTCGAGTACCAGAACGCCGGCACCTGCAATCCGGGCGGCCCGGTCTCCTCACTGCTGCGCAACCGGTACACGCGCGAGCGCGTCGGTCGACGGGCTCGCCGTCTTCAACCTCCGTCCCGGCTCGCCGACTGCGGTTCCCGTTGCGAGCCATTCTCGGTAGTGACGTAGCCTTCGGCTCTCACATCGAACCCTCAATCTCCAACTTCGACGAGGAGGCCCACGTGGCACTGACCACCCAGACGATGACCGACGAGCAACGCAAGTCCGTTGCGATCGAGTACCTGAAAGCCTTTGACAACGGAGGCGTCACGTCGACCGGCGACTCGATCCTGGCTTTGTTCGCCGACGACGCCCAGGTCTACTTCCCGAAGTGGGGTCTGGCCAACGGCAAGGACGACATCGGCAAGCTGTTCGGCGACGTCGGCGCCACCTTGAAGGGGATCACTCATCACTTCTCCCACTTCAACTGGGTCTTCTCAGGTAGCGACACGATCGTCGCCGAAGGCACGAGCCATGGCGAGCATCAAGATGGCCCATGGCGCGCCGGGGTGCCAGAATCGGGTGCCGGACGGTGGTGCGACGTCTTCGAGATCCGCGACTGGCGGATCCAGCGAGTGTTCATCTACCTCGATCCCGACTACGCCGGCAAGGACACAGCCCGCTATCCCTGGCTGAAGGCCTGACACCACCGTACCGTGCCCCGGACCAAGCTCCCGGCCAACGGAGCAAGTCCTCGGGTCTTAGGTCCCAAGGCCTTCGGCCCGGCGACTCTGTCGAACCAGAAGCTCGGCAATTTACGGTTGACGCTGGGCAGAAGGAGACAAGCCATGAAAGCGCTCGTCGTATACGAATCGATGTACGGGAACACCAGACACATCGCCCAGGCGGTCGGCGAGGGCCTTGCACTCTCTTTGGAGGTTCGGGTGGTTCCGGTCAGTGACGCCGAGTTCCTCGGCGTCGACGACGTGCAGTTCGTGGCCGTCGGCGCGCCGACCCACGCGTGGAGCCTCAGTCGCCGGCGCACCCGCGAGTCGGCAGCGGCAGAAGCTGTCAAGCGGGCCGAGCTCGGTATCAAGGACGTCGGCGTCGCCACCGGTGTCCGCGACTGGTTGCGAGGGCTGAAGCTCGAGGGCACCTGCCGCAGCGCGGCCTTCGACACGAGGCTCGACAGGCCGAAGCTGTTCACCGGTTCGGCCGTCGGAGCAATAGAGCGGGGTCTTCTTGCCGCCGGCTTCTCGATCTTCGGCGATTCCGAGAGCTTCCGGGTGAGGGGCACAACGGGCCCGCTGGCGTTCGGCGAAATCGAACGAGCCCGAGAATGGGGCGAGGCCATTGGCCGAGCGATCACCGTGATCACCGAATTGGACTCTCCAGAGGAAGCAAACAACCTGTGACCATCGAAACTGCAAGCCAGCCTCCGGCTGCTTATCCGAGCCAGTGGGAATCCGACGTTGTCCTGATGGACGGCGGCACAGCGCACATCCGCCCGATCCGCGCCGGCGACATCGAGCTGATCCGCGCCCTGCACGGTCGGCTCTCACCGGAGTCGATCTACTTCCGATTCTTCTCGCCTCTTCCGAAGCTGCCCGAAGCACAACTGCATCGTCTGGTCGAGGTCGACTACCGAGACCGATTCGCACTCGTCGCCGAGTTGGACGGGCTCGTCGTCGCAGTGGCCCGCTACGACAGACTCGAGGACAACAAGGCCGCCGAGGTCGCCTTCGTCGTCGAAGACCATCACCAGGGCCGAGGTCTGGCCACCGTGATGCTGGAACACCTGGCTGCCGTGGCGCGAAGCAACGGCATCGAGCGTTTCCAGGCGGAGACGCTGCCCGACAATCGGGCGATGATGGATGTGTTCCGGCACGCCGGCTTCAACGTCACCAGCCATTTCGACGGCGGCGTCATCGATGTCAGCTTCCCACTGGGCCCGTCAGCGGAGCTCGATCAGCACATCGAGGATCGCGATCGAGCCGCGGTCGTGGCCTCTATCCGACGAATCCTCAACCCGACGTCGATCGCCGTCATCGGCGCCAGCCGCACCCCGGGAACGATTGGCTTCGAACTGGTCCACAACCTGGTGCGCGGTGGCTTCACCGGCTCGGTGTTCCCTGTCAACCCGAAGGCAGGTTCGGTTGGCGGCATCCACGCCTACGCAACCATCGGCGACATCCCTGTGTGTCCTGACCTCGCAATCGTCTCAGTCCCCGCATCGGCCGTCGCCGGCGTGATCGACGAGTGCGGAGCCGCCCACGTCGGCGGCCTGGTGATCATCAGTGCCGGGTTCGCCGAGCTCGGCCCCGACGGCCGGGCCATCGAGGCCTCGCTGACGAAGGCTGCCAGGGGCTACGGCATGCGGATGGTCGGTCCGAACTGCATGGGGGTCGCCAACACCGACCCCGCGGTGCGCATGAACGCGATCTTCGCTCCGGTCGAGCCCAAGCCTGGCAACGTGGCGTTCATGACCCAATCTGGTGCCCTTGGCATCTCGTTGATCGACGAGAGCACCAGGCGAGGCATCGGCATCTCCAGCTTCGTGTCGGTCGGCAACAAGGCCGACGTCTCCGGTAACGACCTGTTGCGGTACTGGGAAGCTGACGACTCGACGTCCGTCATCGCGTTGTATCTCGAGTCATTCGGCAACCCGCGCAAGTTCGTGCGAATTGCGTCGCGAGTCGCCAAGCAGAAGCCGATCATCGCCGTGAAATCCGGCCGCAGCCCGGCCGGGCGCGCGGCGCATCGTCGCACTCCGCGGCACTGGCCACATCCGACGACGTCGCCGAACTCGTCCTGTCACGTGCCGGGGTCACCCGAGTCGACACGCTGGAGGAGCTGTTCGACACCACGCAGGCTTTCGCCAGTCAGCCGGCACCCCGAGGCCGCAGGGTGGCCATCGTGGGCAATGCCGGCGGGCCGGCCATCCTGGCGGCCGACGCCGCAACCGCCAACGGGCTGCTGGTCCCCGAGCTGTGCGCAGAAACGCGGGCCCGACTGGCAAGTTTCCTGCCCGCGGCTGCCGCTACCGGCAACCCGGTCGACATCGTTGCCGCGGGATCGCCGGCGGCGTTGGAGCAGGCGCTGTGCGCCGTGCTCGACGACTCCGACATCGACGCCGTGCTGGCGCTCTACGTACCACCACTTCCCGATCGCGATCGCTCGATGCTCGATGCGATCGCCCGAGCAGCCGCCACACATCCGGAGAAGACCATGTTGGCAACCGTGCTGGCAGGCAACGAGACCGTCCAACACGATGGACTGACTGTGCCCACCTATCGCTTTCCCGAGTCGGCCGTGCGGGCGCTCGCTCACATGGCCAGCTACTCCGACTGGTTGCGAACCGTCGACACCATGGTGCCAGACCGATTGATCGACGAGCCACGAGCTCGCCAGCTAGTCACCGACTTCCTCCGTGTCATGCCCGAGGGAGGCTGGCTCGACATGGCTTCGGCGGTCGCTGTGGCGACGGCAGCCTCGCTGCCGCTCGTCGAAACCGCAGTCGTGGCCACGCTGGACGAAGCAGTTGCAGCGGCCACACGGCTCGGCTTCCCGGTGGTGTTGAAGGGCGCCGGTGTGTCGATCGTGCACAAGACCGATCTCGGCGCGGTCAAGCTCTCCCTCGTCGATGAGCGGGCAGTGTTCCAGGCGGGCTCGGAGATGCGCGAGAAGCTCGGGGATCAGCTGGAGGGATATGTCGTTCAGAGCATGGCTTCCGGAGGTCTCGAGTTGCTGGCAGGTGTCACCACCGATCCAGCCTTTGGACCGCTGGTCATCTTCGGGGCCGGCGGCACGGCGGCTGAGCTCCTCCGAGACCGCATCGTGCGGCCAGCCCCGCTGACCACCGCGGATTCTGGACAGATGGTTCGGGGATTGCGAATCTCGCCACTGCTCGACGGCTACCGCGGAGTTCCGAAGATCGACCACGCGCCGATCGAAGCGCTGCTCGTCCGCCTCGGCCAACTGACCGACGCCATCCCGGAGATCCTGGAGATCGACCTTAACCCGATCATCGCCACACCCAGCGGTCTGAACGTGGTCGACCTACGAATTCGCGTCATGCCCTACGTGGCGCATCCCGAGCGGTCGGTGCGGAGACTGCGATGACCGACACCATCGTGGTCGGCGTCGACACGTCACCGGAATCGATCGCTGCGCTGCACTGGGCCGCCCGTCTCGCGGCGCACACAGGCGCCCAACTGCTCGCCGTCCATGCCGAAGGCCTGCTCGAAGAGGGCGCGTACGTTCCCCGCGTCGATGTCGTCGATCTCATCGACCGCACACTGTCCGGCCAGGAGCTCGGGGTAGGGGTGACCTCGTTGGTCGAACCGGGTTCTCCGATCGAGACCCTGATGCGTGTGGCCGAGCGCACCGGCTCCAATCACGTCGTCGTCGGGCACCGAGGCGTAGGCGCCACAGGTTCCGACATCGGCTCGACCGCGCTGTCATTGGTGAGCCGTGCAACCGTCACGGTCACCGTGGTGCGCAGCGACTGATCAGCCGGGGGCGCCGGCCGCGGCGACGCCGCGCTCAGCAAGACGATCACGAAGGAACTTCAGTACCTTGATGTGCTTCTTCGTGTCGGCGATGACCAGTTCCATCAACATGCTCCACAAAGTCGCTGTGCGCACGTTGCGGATCTCGTGCCGAAGCTTTCTGGCCGCTGCCAGGTCCGCTTCCTCGAACTTCAGGAGCTTGTCGACCAGGTGGATCGTCTCCGGATCGACTGGGTGATAGTCGACGTGGGGGATCCCGTCAGGCGCGTCGCGTAGCTCGGCCAGCGCCTTGATCGTCTCGATCCATTCGGTGAACAGCCGGTGGTGCCGAGCCTCGTCCTCGCCGATCAACTCGGCGATGAACGCCACGTACGGGTGGTCGTCGTTGGAGAGCGCGTCGTAGAGATCGATGACCTCTTGTTCAGAAGCGACATGCTCCTCGAGGTGCTCGATCAGCTGCCGGTCGTACTCGCTGAGGTCGTGTGGAATTCGACTGGTGGTCATTCTCGAAGTGTCGGCGAACCACGACTCGAACGACAGAGCACTTGGAAGTGGCCCGTCAGGAACTTTGGCCCTGTCGCGCGTGACTCAGATGCGTCAGGATTCTGCAATGAGCGAGTTGACTTCGACAAGTCGGCACCAACAGGCAGTACGGGCTCTTGCCTGCCTCGACCTGACCAGCCTGAACCTCGACGACACGCCGGAGCGCATCGACGCGCTGTGTGATCGTGCACTGGTTCCTGCACCCGGCATCGACATCCACCCGGCCGCCGTCTGCATCTATCCCCGATTCGTCGGGCAGGCGGGCACCCGCGTGCACGGCGCCGGAATTGCGGTTGCCGCAGTGGCCAACTTTCCGCTTGGCACGGCATCTGCAGACGAAGTGGTCGACGAGGTCGAGCAGGCGTTGGCCGACGGCGCAGACGAGATCGATGTCGTGTTTCCCTTCCGCGCGTACCTGGCCGGCGACCACGGCGCCGGGGCCGAGCTCGTGAGTCGGGTCGGCGTGATCTGCCACGCACACACGGCGCTTCTGAAGGTGATCCTGGAAACCGGAGTGCTCCACGACGAATCGACGATCAAGGACGCGGCGCGGATCGCCGTCGACAACGGAGCGGACTTCCTGAAGACATCGACCGGCAAGCTCGAGCCTGCCGCGACCCCCGCGTCGGCGCAGGCCCTGCTCGAAGTGATCGTCGCCGCCCGCGGCGCCAGGCCGCTCGGCCTCAAGGTGGCCGGTGGAGTGAAAACCGTCGCCGAGGCGGCCGGCTATCTCGATCTCGCCGATCGTTATCTGCAGCCCGATCATGCTGTTCCGAGCAACTTCCGCTTCGGCGCGAGCGGCCTGCTGAACGACATCGTCGCTGTGCTCGGCAGCGCGCACGACGCACAGATGTCGTCGGACTACTGATGGGTGTCTTCCTGCCGCAGGAGACCATCCGCGCGAAGCGTGACGGGTCACGACTGAGTGACGCCGAGATCGAGCAGTTCGTCGCTGGTCTCACCGATGGAAGCGTCGGCGACGGTCAGGCCGCGGCATTGGCCATGGCGATCTTCTTCAACGGTATGGACATCGCCGAGCGGGTCGCCCTGACCCGAGCGATGTCGCAATCGGGGGCCAGCATGCGCTGGGATCGAGCCCAGCTCCACGGGCCGGTCGTCGACAAGCACTCGACAGGAGGCGTCGGCGACAAGGTCAGCCTGATGCTCGCTCCACTCGTCGCCGCGTGCGGCGCCCACGTGCCGATGATCTCCGGCCGCGGTCTGGGGCACACCGGTGGCACGCTCGACAAGTTGGAGAGCATTCCTGGCTACCAGGCCCGGCCCGACAACGATCTGTTCCACAAGGTCGTTGCCGAAGTCGGCTGCGCCATCATCGGTCAGACATCGAATCTAGCGCCTGCCGACGGGCGTCTCTACGCCATCCGAGATGTCACCGCTACTGTTGAGTCGATCCCGTTGATCACGGCATCGATCCTCTCCAAGAAGCTGGCCGGCGGTCTCGACGCGCTGGTGATGGACGTCACCTTCGGCAACGGTGCGTTCATGAGCGACCTCACCCGGGCCGAGGAACTGGCCCACAGCATCGTCACCGTCGCTCGCAGCGCTGGGCTGTTGACCAGTGCGATCCTCACCGACATGAACCAGGTGCTCGGTCGTACCGCTGGCAACGCCCTGGAGGTGCGCGAGGCGATCGACTGGCTCACCGGATCGAGAGACGAGCCGCGGCTTACCGAGGTTGTGTTCGCTGTCGGCGCCGAGATGTTGGTGATCAGCGGGCTCGCTGCCGACATCGATACGGCAATCACCCGGCTGACGGCGGCGCGAAGCACGGGGGCGGCCGCAGAACGGTTCCAAGCCATGGTGTCGGCGCTCGACGGTCCGCCCGACGTGGTGCAAAGTCCGCAAACACACCTCCGGGCAGCGCCGTTCAGCCTGCGTGTCGAACCGACAGAGGAAGGGCACGTGCGATCGGTCGATACCCGCGCCGTGGGTCTGGCTGTCGTTGCCCTGGGAGGCGGCCGCACGCGAGTGGAAGACGCAGTCGACCATGCGGTGGGCCTCGCCGACGTGGCCGGCATCGGTGAGTTGGTCGACCGGGAACGACCGATCGCGGTGATCCATTCCCGCAACGAGTCCGAGGCGCGGATCGTCGCAGATGCGTTGCGCGCCGCCTTCACCATCGGCGATGCCGGGGCCGAGCCCGGTCCGGTGATCGCATCGCGAATCACCGAATAGGAGGTCAGGGAATCGGCCTGCTCGCCTCAACGCCCGAGCAACCCATCGCCACGACGGGTCGGGACGTAGGACCGTGGGCGGCAGAGCCGATATGTGCTGATACTTGAGAGATGAGCTCGGACTGTCGCGAACACCAGGGCGGAGTGGATGCCGACGGCGATCTGGATTCGACGTCTCTCCTGTCGATCGTGCTCGACGCAACGACCGACGGGATCCTGCTCGCCGACCGCTCTGGGACGATCGTTCACGCCAACACGCCGCTGCTCAAGCTGTTCGGGTACGAAGCCGGGGACCTGGTTGGTGAACCGATCGAGATCCTCATGCCCGAGGATCAGCGACGCGAGCACCGTCACAAGGTCGAACGGTACGTCGACGCGCCAAGGCATCGCCCGATGGGCCGCGACGATCTCGATATCGAAGGTCAACATGCCGACGGATCCAAGATTCCGGTGGACATTCAGTTGAGCGCCCTGCCCGGATCATCACTCATCGTCGCCACGGTTCGTGACATGACAGCGCAACGGGACATAGCCGCGAGATGTGCCCTCGACCGGCTCGACCTCGCCCGGGTGCGCGCCGAGGCGGATCAACTTCGGGCGTCTCTCGACCTCGTCATCCAGCGTCTCTTCGGTCTCGGCATGTCGATGGCGGCGGGGGCATCGGACGAGGCGCTCCTCACAGAGCGAATGGCGAAGGCACTCCAGAAGATCGACGAGATCATCGAGGCGGTGCAGAGCAGCCGAGGGTCCATTGGTCCCGTGGCCGCCAGGACATCCGGCCCGTGACCGGGCCCCTCAAACGAAGTTCCCTGAGGCTATGACCACTGCTGTCAGATTGAACGATCAGATCCTGTCCACGCTGGTTGATTGGGAGGCTCCACTCCTGGTCAGCACCTTCGTTCCCGTCGATTTCTCCCGTCCGCAGCCGACCGAGCCAACCTTCAGGGCGCTTCGCCGGCTCGCTCAGATCGCCACCGCGAGGTTGATCGACGAGTTCGGGTTGGGCTCGTCCGCCACGGCGTCGTTCGTGGAGCCGTTGCTGAACGAATCGATCATCGATGGAGTTGCGGAGACGTCACGCGGGTTGGCTGTGTTCCTGTCGGCCGACCGCGAGATGCACTTCGGGCTACCGATCACGGTTGGTCCAGCCGTCGAGATCGGTGACCGTCTCGACGTGCTCCGGCTCCTGCCGGCGGTGGTTGACGACGTCGACTTCTACGCGTTGACGATCGCCAAGAGAGGTGCCCGGCTGTTCCGTGGTAGCCGCTTCGAGTTCGAAGCAGTGGCCGTTGCGGACATGCCTGATTCGATGGACGAAGCGCTGTGGTACATCCGCCGCGAACCGATCCGCAACCGTCAGGTCGCCGGAGTGTCGCACGGCGCCAGCGGCGGTCAGGAGCTCCGCAAGGACGACTTGCGCCAGTACATCCATCTGATCGACAAGGCGATCACGCCGGTTCTCAGTGGCGCGAACGCTCCGCTCGTGGTGATCGGCGTCGAGTACGAGGCGTCGATGTTCATCAACCACACCCACTATCGACACACGATCGATGTGACGGTACCGGGCAGCACGGAATCGATGTCCGACACCGATCTGCACCGTCGTGCGTGGGAGCTCGTCGAATCGCGTTCCCGAGGGGCCATCGAAGCCGTGAAACGGCTCGACGAGTTCGCCGGCACCGGCAAGACGGCAACCGACCCGGCCGAGTTGGTGACCGCCAGCCAGAACGGGTTGGTCAGTGAGTTGCTCGTCGCCCGCTCCGTCGTTGGTGACGACGACGCGCGGCCACTGGGGGCCGAAATGCGACCAGCTCTCGTCGCCGCCGTGAACGAATCACTTCGCCACAAAGCGACGATCCACATCGTTGACGATCACTTCCTTCCCAACGATGTCCGCGTCGCTGCGGTGTTGCGGTACTGAAGGACCGAGACCCGAGCACCGGTCATCAACCGATGCGCGAAGAAGGTGAGCATCGGGTCGACCGCCCTCGAGGGCCCAATGGCCTGGCGCCACGGACCAGCTGTGCACCCCAGGGACCTTCATGCCCTGGTCGCGCCGATCCGTTCGGCGCACACTGAGCTCAAGGTAACCACGGAGGTGCGTCGTCATGAAGGCACACAAGGGAGACCAGGTCGTCGTGAGGGGCCGCAGGATCGGGGAGCCGGACCGCAAAGGTGAAGTTCTCGATGTTCGCGGGCCGGACTCGTCGGGGCCATTTCTCGTCCGCTGGGACGAGAGCGGCCATACGACGTTGCTGTTCCCCGGCACCGACGCGGTGATCGAACATCTCGACGAACAACGAAGGGAACCGGCATGAAGATCGAAGACATCACGATGCGACCGCCGGTCACCGCCTCACCGGCCACGACCGTCTCCGAAGCAGCCCGCCTCATGGCCGCAAACGCCGTCGGGTCGTTGATCATCACAGAAGGCGACCATCTCGTCGGCATCGTCACCGATCGAGATCTCGTGTTGAGGGTGTTGGCTCGCAACCTTGCGGCCGACACCCGGGTCGACGACGTGATGAGCATGAACGTCATCGCTCTGGACGCCGGCGCGGACGTTCGTGACGCGCTGCGGGCGTTCAGCGTCCATGCCGTGCGACGCCTGCCGATCGTCGATCAGGGACGTGTCGCCGGGTTGCTCTCGCTCGACGATCTGGTCGTGGTCCTCACCAATCAGCTCGGCGACGCCACACAGGGCCTTGCCGCCCAGCTGCTGTTTCCGCACGCCTTCGACGAGGCGAGCCCCCCGACGATCATCGACTGACACCACCGATCAGATCGAGATCGATCCCCTGGACTTGTAGTTCTCGACGGACAGAATGCCGGCACGTGCTGCGGCAACGACTGCATCGAGTCGGCTGTGCACACCGAGATGCTTCATCGCCCGGCGGATGTGGTTGCGCACCGTATGTGCCGAGAGGCCCATGCTGACAGCGATGTCTGCGACCGTGTGGCCATCCGCAAGGAACTGGAGCACCTCGCGCTCGCGATCCGACACTGCATGAGCGCCATGTGGCGCGGACCTGCGCTCGAAGAGCAGGCGGGCCAGTGCGGCTGTCGGGAAGTAGGCGCGGCCAGCCGCGACGGTGGAGACAGCGCTGAGCAGCTCTTCGGTGCTCGCTGTCTTGTGCACGTAGCCGGCGCAGCCGCTGTCGACTGCGATTGCCAGAGCGTTGTCATCGGGCGCGCCTGTGACCATGACGATCTTCGAGGTCGGAGACACCGAGCGAATCCTCGAGATCGCCGCCGTCGCGTCGCCGTCGGGCAGACCCAGGTCCATCAGCACCACGTCGGGAGTGAGCGCCGTGCAGACATCGACTGCATCCTTGATGTTTCCGGCGGTGCCCACGACGCGCATCGTCGGCTCGCTGTTGACGACCAAGGCCAGGCCCTGCGCCACGATGTGGTGATTATCGACCACAAGTACGTCGATCATGTCTTGGCGTTCCATCTCTGGTGCCCCTTGCTCCTTCGACTATTCGCAGAAAGAAGGCTGCGCAACAAGATCACCCGATTTTGACAGCAATCGGTAGAGGATTACGTCCCGGTCGGGCCACCCCTCCGGCGGCGGATGTCCCAAGTCTGGGGCCCATCGTTCGGCAGCGGCCCGGCCGGCGATGGCCCACCTCGAGCGTCATGCGATGCGACATGGGACTTAGGTCCTTGGTTATCGACTCGAGATGTGATCCCATTGGGGGATGGACGAAGCATCCGAGAAGATCACCGTCTTTCTCCTCGACGACCATGAGCTGGTTCGCGAGGGTGTACGGCAGTTGCTCGAAGCCGACGGAACGATCGAAGTGGTCGGCGAGGCCGGCACCTGTGCAGACGCTGTCGCCCGAATTCGCGCAACCCGACCGCAGGTTGCAGTGCTCGACGTGCAGCTGCCCGATGGCAGCGGCGTCGAGGTGTGCCGCGACGTGCGCAGCCTCCGTCCCGATCTCGTCTGCTTGATGCTGACCTCGTTCTCCGACGAAGAAGCACTGTTCCAAAGTGTGATGGCAGGGGCCGCCGGTTACGTGTTGAAGCAGATTCGTGGCAACGATCTGGTCTCGGCAGTGCATCGTGTCGCCCGCGGAGAATCGTTGATCGACCCGGCCGTCACGGGCCAGCTCCTCGATCGGCTGCGCAATCCGCACCAAGACCAGGATCCACGACTGGCGGCCTTGACCGACCTCGAGCGTGTCATCCTCGACTACGTCGCCGAAGGTCTCACCAATCGGCAGATCGCCTCGAAGGTCAACCGCGCCGAGAAGACCGTGAAGAACTACATGTCATCGATCCTGATGAAGCTGGGCATGACGCGGCGAACCGAAGCTGCTGTCTTTGCCGTTCGCACGAAGACTGATCACTGACCCGCTCAGAGCTCACCGACCCGGCGGGCGACTGATCCGCGGCACCGTCCAGCGCACCTCGGTTCCACGAGACTCACCGTCGGAGAACGTGGCGTGTCCGCCGAGGCGCGCTGCCCGCTCGCTGATGTTGTGCACACCGAGCCCGCCGCTCCCGTCGGCACCACCGAGCGGGAAGCCCACTCCGTCGTCGTTGACGACGAGCGTGACCACCTCCGAGCCGACATCGAGCGTCACCTCGGTCTTCGTGGCACGAGCGTGCTTGGCCACGTTCATCAACGACTCCCTCAGCACGGACAGCAGCTCGGAAGCGAGGTCCTCCGGAACGCTGCTGAGGATGCCGATGACCCTCAAGGTCGGTCGGTGACCGAGTAGTCGGGTGGCCTCGCTGAGGCTCACACGCAATGCCTCGGCCAGCCCGCTCTCGAGATGAGACGGGCGCTGCAACGTGAAGATCACGCCGCGGATCTCACGGATCGCGTCGTCGATCTCGTCGACGACCGCGGAGATCCGCGCGCTGTTGTCGGCCCGACCCGTCGAAGCCTGCAGGTGGAGGCCAGCGGCGAACAGCCTCTGGATCACGCTGTCGTGCAGCTCGCGGGCGATCCGGTCGCGGTCGTCGAGAACCTCGATCCGCGTTCGGGCCTCTTGGAGCTGCGCAGAGGTCTCCAGCCGCTCTGTCACATCGCGCACCGTTGCCACGGTTGCCGCGAGCTCGCCGCCAAGTGGACTGAGGGCGACTTCGACCGGGATCTCGCGGCCGTCGCGGTGGAGCGCGGTCAGCAGCAGTCCACTGCCCATCGATCGCACGGTTGGCGCATGGGTGTAGGTCTTGCGATGGGCACTATGCACGAGGTGCAGCCTCTGCGGTACGAGCACCTCGACCTTCTGTCCGATCAACTCTGACGGCGGCCAGCCCAAGAGGTCGAGACTGTGACAGTTGGAGTAGATGATTGCCCCGAAGAGATCGACCACGACGACGAGCTCCGGAATGCTCTCGTACAGGGTCCAGGGATTGTTGGCCGCGTCCTCCACGGGGCCAGTTCTACCCCATGCGGACGGCAATGACCACTGGCGTCAGCTCTCGAGGTGTCGGATCACGGCTACCGGGCAGCTGGCATGCTGTACGAGGGTTCGGCTGACGGAACCGAGCAGTCGAGCGCGGAAGCCGCCGCGACCTCGGGAACCGACAACCACCAGATCAGCGCCATCGCTCTCCTTCAGCAACGCATCGACCGCTGAGTCTTCGCGCAGCTCGGGGTGAATCACGACGGAGCCGTCGGTCAACCGGGAACCAAGCGAGTCGAGGCTCGACTGCAACTCGTTCTCTGCGTCAGCCTCCATCGGCAGGCGAACCTCGCGAGGTGAAGACTCCGATACGGGGTACGGATACAGCCACGCGTGCACGACGCTGAGCTCGGCGCCACTCAGCAGCGCTGCGTTGAACGCCCATTCGAGGGCAACCAACGACTCCGGCGAGCCGTCGACACCGACGACGATCTTCTTCATCGAATCGCCGAAGTCGACCGACGACTTCGCCGGAACGACGATCACCGGCACGTGGGCTCGGTGTGTGACTCCAGCGGCAACCGACCCGAGGAGTCCGGCGACCAACCCCGAGTGCCCGGTGGCACCGACGACGATCTCGTCTCCGACTGTGGCAGCGTCGGTGATGCCGACGACGGGCGACGACATCGGTGTGGCTCGATCCACGACCAAGGCCGGATCGATCCCGGCCGCAATGTCGGCCGCACGACCGACGACTTGGGCTGCTGCCTCCTTCAACGTTTCCACATCCACGGCACTCGGATAGATGGCAGTTCCGTCGAAACCGGCGTAGCCGGGAACCAGGTAGCAGGAAACGACTTGCACTTCAGCGTGATGACGGCGTGCCTCGTGGACAGCCCATCGCAATGCCTGGAACGAAGGCTCTGACCCATCGGCGCCAACAATGATCTTCATCGTCATGCGATGATTATCAGCCGGGAGGTTGCACGTGCACAGGGACAAAGGTCCCTGTGGTCCTCAGCCGATGCGCATCTTCATCCAGGGCGCCGAGTTGTGGAAGTTGGCCACAGCGCTACCCGGCGCGCAGATCTCGTCGCACGCTGCGACGACCTCCGCGGGTACCGCCATCGCCATCACCGGCAGCAGGTGCTCGAGTTGCTCGACGGTCCGCGGCCCGATGATCGGCGCAGTGACCGCTGGTTGGTTCATCACCCAGTTGATCGCCAGGCGCGCCGGATCGATGCCGGCGTCGCGAGCAAGGCGAACGAACCGGTTACCGGCCTCCACCGCCGCCTGACTGACTCGGTCGGCATAGATTCCACCGCGAAGTGAGGCACGAGATCCGGTCGGGCGGATGTCGTCGTCTGCGTAGCGACCGGCCAAGACACCCATTGCCAGTGGAGACCACGGAAGCAGGCCGAGCCCGTACTGCAGGGCCATCGGGACCAACTCGTTCTCCACCCGACGATCGAGCAGGTTGTAAGGAGGTTGCTCGGTCACGAACTGGGCGAGGCCCTTCAGCTCGGCAACCAACACACCCTCCAGAACCTTCCAAGCCGGCGCCGTCGAACTGCCGATGTAGCGAACCTTCCCCTGACGGACGAGATCGGTCAACGCGCCGAGGGTCTCGTCGATCGGGACGTCGAAATCGGGACGATGCAACTGGTAGAGATCGATCCGGTCGGTCTGCAGACGGCGAAGCGAGTCCTCGCAGGCGCGCATGATGTGCAGCCGGGAGTTGCCGCGATCGTTGGGCCCGGGACCAGTTGGGTAGTGGACCTTGGTGGCGATCACTGCCTCGTCACGGCGTCCACTCTCGGCCAGCACGCGTCCGATCACCCGCTCGGCTTCGCCTGCCTGGTAGCTGTTCGACGTGTCGATGAGGTTGATCCCGGCGTCGAGGGCGCGGATGATCATGCGACTCGACTCGTCCTCCGGTGTCGGGTTCAAGATGTTGTCGGTTCCGAGAGCCAGCGGGGCCACGCGTGCGCCCGTGCGGCCGAGCATTCGAAGTTCCATGCTCACGTCTGGTTCACCTTGCTCCGTAACCGGCGTCGACGCTCACCAGCGCTCCGGTCATGTAGCTGGCTTCGTCAGAGGCGAGGAAGCAGACGACGCGAGCTATCTCGTCGGGATCGGCGAGCCGGCCCATGGGCACGGTTGCGGCGATCTGGGCCAACAACTGCTCGGTCACCGGCTCGGCTCGCTCGGACTGCAACATGGGAGTGTTGACCTCGCCTGGGCAGACAGCGTTCACCCGTATCCCGTCGGAGGCGTGATCCATCGCCAGCGCTCTCGTGAGGTTGTGCACCGCGCCCTTCGATGCGCAGTAGGCAGCAACGCCGGCCGAGCCGAGATCGCCCCAGATCGACCCGAAGTTGACGATCGAGCCTCGCCCGGCGACCTTCATCACACGAAGAGCGGCGCGACAGATGAAGAACGTGCCGCTGACGTTGACGCCCATGATCCTGGCCCACTGCTCGTCGGTGGTGTCCTCGCCGCTGGCTCGCACGATCACCCCGGCGGCGTTGACGACGACGTCGAGACGGCCGTGCACGTTCACCGTGCGAGCGATCGCAACATCACAGAAGGCCGAATCGGAAACGTCGCCGACCATCGGTGTACCGGCTACTTCGTCGGCCACGGCTCGGGCACGATCGCCATCGCGGTCGACGATCACGACGTGGGCACCGCCAGCCGCCAGACGGCGACTCGTCGCTGCGCCCATGCCAGACGCTCCACCGGTGACGATCGCAACTCGATCCACGAAGTCCATGGGCACCATCTTGACTCATTAGGGACCGAATTAGCATGGGCGGAATGAGTTCGTCCCTCCTCGATCTGGGCCGGGCCGACGCCGACATCACCGATCCTGATGCCTACGCCGCCGGTGTGCCGTACGCAACCTTCCAGCGGCTGCGCGACACCGACCCGGTGAGCTGGTGGGAGGAACACGACGGCGGCAAGGGGTTCTGGGCGATCACTCGCTACGACGATCTGCTGCACGTCAGTCGCAACGTCGATACCTTCTCCAGCGCACAAGGCATCACGCTCGAGGAGATGGACGACGACGACTTCGAGTCCAGAAGGAACATGCTGGAGTACGACCCGCCGGAACACACCCGATTCCGCCGTCTCGTGTCGAAGCCGTTCAGCCGTCGCGAGGTGTACGCCTACGAGAACGCCATACGCACACTTGCCCGCAGCGTTGTCGAAGAGGCGCTGGGCGGCGGCTCGACGTTCGACTTCGTCGAGCGGGTCGCCAAGCAGTTGCCGATGCGCATGCTCGGTCGCTTGCTGGGAGTGCCCGATGGCGACGGCAGCTGGCTGGTCGAACGCGGCGATGCCCTGCTCGGCAACTTCGACCCGGAGTTCACCGCTCATCCGGTTGGGCTGACCGACACGGACGAGTTCAAGTCGATTCCATTCCGATCACCGGCCGCCCTCGACCTCTATCGGTACGCAGAACGCCAGGCCGAACAGCGGCGAACGAATCCGACCGACGACGTCATCACCGACATCCTGGCCCCGACGATCGACGGCGACCGGCTGAGCGAACGCGAGTTCAAGAACTTCTTCGTGCTCCTCGTCAGCGCCGGCAACGACACGACGCGGTACACCATGGCCGCCGGGATGAAGGCGCTGATCGAGCATCCGGAGCAACTCGACGAGCTACGCAGCTCAGTGATCGCCGGCGAGACCGCCCTGGTCGACTCCGCAGTCGAAGAGATCCTGCGATGGGGCACGGTCACCATGCACTTCCGCCGTACTGCCACGACCGACGTCACGTTGCATGATCGATTGATCAGAGAGGGCGACAAGGTCGTGATCTGGTTCGTCGCCGCCGACTTCGACGAGCGCCAGTTCCCCGATCCCTACCGCTTCGACATCCATCGATCCCCCAACGAGCACGTCGCCTTCGGCCGGATGAGTCCGCACCTGTGTCTCGGTGCTCAACTGGCACGAATGGAGATCCGGGTCCTCCTCGAGGAGCTGCTGCCGAGGATCAGCGACGTGCGCTCGGACGGGCCGGTCGAACGGCTGCGCTCCAACTTCATCAGCGGCATCAAGCGGCTGCCCATTGCGGTGTCCCGAGCATGAGCCGCCGACCGCTGATCGGTCTCTCCGGACGCCGCTGGCCGGTCGAACGAGTGCCGCACCTGCCGCAAGGAGCCTTGCAGGGCGAGGAGATCGATCTGCACCTCAGTGAGTACCCCAAGGGAATCGCCGCGGTCGGCGGTCTGCCTGTGCAACTCACCCGCGACGCCGACCCGGTCGACATGGTAGGCCGCCTCGATGGTCTGGTGATGACCGGCGGCGCCGACCCGGATCCCACCCTCTACGGCGAGGAACCCCATCCCGAGCTCGGCGAGACCGAACCCGACCGCGACGAGTGGGAGCTCGCCCTCATCGGCGCCGCGCTCGAGCGCCGCCTGCCGATGTTGTGCGTGTGCCGTGGCGCTCAGCTGCTCAACATCGCTCTTGGCGGGACGCTGGTGCAACATCTCGACGAAGCCGACACGCACGCCTTGTGGACCACGCCACGCAGCGATCGTTGCCACCTGGTGAGCGTAAGTGCGGGCAGCCGATTGGCGGCGTTGTACGGCGACACCATCGCCACCAACAGCCTGCATCACCAGGCAGTCGGCCGACCCGGCAAAGGGATCGTCATCACCGGCCGGGCCGACGACGGCGTGGTCGAGGGTTTCGAGCTCGAGGGAAGACCGGAAGTGCTCGCCGTGCAATGGCACCCGGAGATGCTCGCCGAGCAGCCCGACCCCGCGTTCGCCTGGCTGGTCGACGAAGCCCGCCGCTTCTCCGCTTGACGATTGCCTAGAGGTCGATGGCCTCGATCGTGCGCAAGATGGTGCGCAGGAAGCGGGCCAGGTCGTCGCGCTCCGATTCGGTGAGGGCTTGGGTGACGAGCGACTCGTGACGGTTGAACGCCGGCATCACATCGCCGACGACGCTGCGACCGCGCGGGGTCAACGACACGAGGATTCGCCGGCCATCGGCGCGATCCGATTTGCGGCGCAGCAGACCTCGTCCCTCCAAGGTCTTCATCACCCCGGTGAGAGTCGCCGCCGTCACTCCCGCTTCGGCCGCCAGCGAGCGGGCGTCCATGTCGCCCCACACGCGGAGCACGAAAAGTGTCGTGAACGCACTCCACGACAACTCGTGCTGCGCCAGGACACCATTCTCCATGTGGTTGCGCACGGCCGTCGCAGCCCGGAAGATGTTGGAGACCGCTGCCAACGATCGCAGGTCGAGGTCGAGGTCCTTGAACGCGGCGCCTACGTCTCGTTCGGCGCGTACCAGGTCGCGATCGTCGTCGCTGGCGAACAAGAGCGGCATCAGCCGGCCTTCATCAGCGCCAGTTCGCCGGCGATCACCGTATGAACTCGATCGCGCAGGGTCGAAACATCGTCGAGGGTGAGCCCGACGGTTTCGATGGGTTCCAGCACCCGCACCTCGGCATCGGTGACCCCGAATCGCCAGTCGCCCTTCTTCAACGCGGTGCGCGTGCCATCGAGAGCCAGAGGGAGGATGGGCGTTCCCGTCTCGATCGCCAAGCGGAAGGCGCCGCTCTTGAACTCCTGCAGCTCCCCGTCCCTGCTGCGGGTGCCTTCCGGGAAGATCATCACGCTGACCCGCTTCGACAACCGGTCGCGACACGAATCCATTGCCGCGGCGATCGAGTCGCGGTCACCGCGGACGAGCTTGACGTCACCGGCCATGCGCATCAGCCAGCCGACCAGCGGGTACTTGAAGAAGTCTTCCTTCGACAGCCACTTCATCTCCCACGGCAGGTGTGAGATCAGAAGGATGTCGACGAAGCTCTGGTGATTGGCCACGACGATGTACGGCCGGCGTGGATCGCTGATCTTCATCCCCGAGGTTCGAAACCGCCACAACGGGTTGAGCACCTGGTGAACGACGGTCAGCTTGCGGAACAGGTAACCGGCGGCGTATCGGCCCCTGTCGAACGGCGCAGTGACGAGCAGGACGATGCCCACCAGCGGAACCCACACGACAACGACGACGCCGAGCACCAACCAGGCCCACACCGACAACACGGTGCGCACCACGGGATTGCCGAGCACGCGATGGCGGACGGAACGGGCGCGCATCGGCACATCGTGCCACGGATGGCGGACGATTCGCACATAGCCTCTCGCCGTGCGGCGCACGTGGTTGGTCGGCGTTCTGGTGATGGTCGCATGCGGCGATCAGCCGTCGACAGTGCCGCCCGCTGTTCAGGCCGTCGTCGACTTCGGCCGTCAGACGCAATGGATGACGAATGGCCCCGATCCGTGGGATGTCTTCGTATGCCATGTACCGCATGACTCGAAGTCACCCGTCTACGCCGGTCTGCCTCTGCGGTTGGCACTGACACCGGAGAGGGTCACGACGCTGCTCGAGGCGACCGTGGTCGGCTACTTCGTGGCGTTGTCGAACGGCGCCTATCGGCCGAGCTTCAGCGCAGGGGGCGAGGTGACCATCGCTGCCGACGACGAGCCCCAGGCTTGCGTCGACGAGGCGCTCCAATCGGCAAGCGACACGGCTCATGGTGTGATCGTCGTCGCCGATGCCGAACACAACTCCACCGAGCCAGGGGGGTTCGGCAACCCAGGCGGCGCGTGCGCACGGCCTCCGTGCAACGCCTCGGTCACCAGACGTTCGGCGTACGTCGGCGCCGCGGACTTCAGCACGGACTGGGGTGACCGGCCGCCGATGGACCTCATCGAACACGAGATCGGCCACGCTCTCGGCTGGCCGCACAGCGGCTTCGACGAGACGGCCGGCGAGCCGTTGCGCAGTGCTCTCGATGTGATGAGCAACAGCGCCGCGCCACGAGCGGTCGATCCCGAGCGACGAGACGCCCCGGGCACACTGGCCATCAACCGCCTGACGGCTGGATGGTTGCCGATGGCGGCAGTGCAGGTCATACCGACGAACGGCGGAACTGTTGCACTTGCACCTTCGAATGGATCCTCGGGCACGAGGCTGGCCGTGATCGCACTCGACGATCACCGGTTCCTCACGATCGAGTTGCTGATGGCCGAGGGGTTCGACTCCCACCTGCCGTCCAGTGGGATCGCAGTGCACCTCATCGACGGAAGTGGTGCGACGCGGACCCAGACACCACTCGTCGGCCGGCCGCCGTACGACGACCTGCTCTCGCCCGGCGAGACCTTGACGAGCCACGGCTGGAGCATCGCGATCGGTGACGAGTGGCGAGCGACGGCACATCGAGTTGACGACGCGCCTACTGTGAGTGCCTGATGGCGCCCGATGTCGACGAACTGCTTGCAGCGGCAAGGGCGGTGCAGGCCAACGCCCATGCCCCGTACTCGAACTTCCGAGTCGGAGCAGCCATACGAACCGCCAGCGGTCGGGTCTTCTCCGGCTGCAACGTCGAGAACGCCGCATATCCGCAAGGGTCGTGCGCCGAAGCTGGAGCCATCTCGGCGATGGTCGCAGCAGGCGAGCGGGAGATCGTTGCCGTGCTCACCATCTGTGACGGCGAAGCCATCGGAACGTGTTGTGGCGGTTGCCGCCAACGCATCCGTGAGTTTGCCAAGAGCGACACACCGATCTACGCCGCCGGGCCCGACGGCGTGCGAGCAACCTTCACGCTCGACGGTCTGCTACCGAACTCGTTCGGGCCCGATCACCTCGTCGAATTTCGACGATAGGAAACACTGGAATGGAGCAACCATGAACGACACGCGCAAGAGGCTGGCCTTCGCCACTGCATGTTTGCTGGCCGTCGCGATCACAGCGTGCAGCAGCGACAGCAAGAGCAGTTCGGGCGGTGCCGCTCCCGTGGCGCTGACGATCCAGAGCTTGTCGTTCTCGGCCGCATCGGTAACGGCCGGAACAGCGTTCACGATCTCCAACAAGGACGGGGTCACTCATACCGTCACCGATGACGGAGGCACGTTCAGCGTGCGAGTACCCGGTGGTGGCACCGAGACGCTGACGATTCCGAAGGCCGGCACCTACAAGATCCACTGCGAGATCCACGCCTCGATGCACGGCACGATCACCGTCACCTGATCGGCCTACGCTGAGCGGCGTGTCATCAGCACGCCTGCCGTACCTCACCGCCAAGCTGCAGGGCTTCGGCACCACGATCTTCGCCGAGATGAGCGCCCTCGCCATGTCAACGGGCAGCGTCAACCTCGGTCAGGGCTTCCCCGACACCGCTGGGCCCCGTGAGGTGCTCGATGCCGCGATCGCGGCTATCAACGAAGGCGTCAACCAGTACCCGCCGGGTCCGGGGATGGCCGTGCTGCGCGAGGCGATCGCCGCCCATCAGCAGCGGTTCTACGGCCTGCGCTACGACGCCGGCTCCGAGGTGTTCGTCACCACCGGCGCAACCGAGGCGCTCGCCGGCACGTTGATGGGCTTGCTCGACACCGGTGACGAGGTCGTCCTCTTCGAACCGATGTACGACAGCTACCAAGCGTGCATCTCGCTGGCCGGCGCCGTTACCAAACCGGTCACCCTGCGGCCACCGACGTATCGCTTCGATCCCGACGAGTTGCGCGCTGCCATCACCCCGAAGACCAAGTTGATGCTGATCAACACACCGCACAACCCCACCGGCCACGTGCTCGGCCTCGACGAATTGCAGCTGATCGCCAGCCTCGCCATCGAGCACGACCTGATCGTCGTCACCGACGAGGTGTACGAGCACATCGTGTTCGACGACGCCGAGCACATCTCCTTGGCAACGCTGCCGGGCATGCGCGACCGCACCTTGGTCATCTCCAGCGGCGGCAAGACCTTCAACACGACCGGCTGGAAGATCGGCTGGATCTGCGGCCCGCCTCCATTGATCGCAGCAGCACGAACCGCCAAGCAGTTCCTCACCTACGTCTCCGGTGCACCGTTCCAACCGGCGATCGCCGTCGGCCTCGGGTTGCCCGACTCGTTCTTCACGGAGTTCGCCGCCGACATGCAGGCCAAGCGAGACCGCTTGCTCCCCGGCCTGCACGCCGCCGGCTTCGATGTGTACCCGACGTTCGGCACGTACTTCGTCACCGTCGACATCCGACCGGTTCAGCCCGACGGCGATGGCATGGCGTTCTGCCGATCCCTGCCCGGCCGGTGCGGTGTTGTGGCCATCCCGAACGAGGTGTTCTACGCAAACCGGCACGAGGGGCGGCACCTCGTTCGCTTCGCGTTCTGCAAACGGCTCGAGGTGCTCGACGAAGCTGCCGAGCGGCTCGCCAAACTCGCCACGGGGTAATCTGCGCCGATGCGCGTTGCCGCCATCCAACACGACATCGTCTGGTGCGATCGCGAGGCCAACTTCTCTCATCTCGCGCCGATGATCGCCGGCGCGGCCGCCACCGGCGCCCGACTGATCCTGCTCACCGAGACCTTCTCCACCGGCTTCGCGACCGACCGCGACGATCTCGGTGAGCCCGAAGGCGGGCCTTCATCGCAGTTCCTCGTCGAACAAGCTCGCCGGCACAGCGTGTGGATCGGTGGTTCCTGCCCCGAGATCGCTGCCGACTCCCCCGCCGACGATCAGCGTCCGCACAACACCCTGGTGCTCGCGGCACCCGACGGAACCGAGCATCGCTATCGCAAGATCCATCCGTTCACCTATGGCGGAGAGACCAAGCACTTCCGTGCCGGCGATCAGCTCGTCACGGTCGACGTCGAAGGTCTGCGCGTCACTCTGTTCGTGTGCTACGACCTCCGCTTCGCCGACGAGTTCTGGCAGCTCGCCGACGACACCGACGTATACCTCGTGCCGGCCAACTGGCCGGAGGCGCGCCGCTTGCCGTGGACGGCTCTGCTGCAGGCCCGCGCCATCGAGAACCAGGCGTACGTGATCGGGTGCAACCGAGTGGGCAACGGCAACGGGTTGCCGTACAGCGGAGACTCGCGAATCATCGACCCGCTGGGCGAGGTGCTCGCCGCGGCGGCACAGACCGAGAGCATCCTGCTGGCCGACATCAGCGCCGAACGGGTGGCCGAGGTCCGCGACCGGTTCCGGTTCCTGCAGGATCGCCGATAGGGGCCACACCGGCTGCCGAGTAGCGTGCCGCCGTGACCGCCGCGACCGTGCCGATGCTGATGCAGGGGTGCTGGACACGAGCGTGGATCCAGTTCTCCGACGGCTCGATCGACGACTCCAGCCGGGTCGTCTGGTTGCAGACTCCTTCGTCGATGGTCGACGTGCGCATCCCCGCCGATCGGCCCGACCTGTCGGGTCGTCGCGCATTGCCCGAGTGCTCGTCGGGCGAACTGCGTGCCATCGCCGGCAGCGACGCGAGCAGCGGGTTCACCGAATGCGGGCCGGTCTCGGTGGGCAACGACGGACGGCGCACGGCGACGGCTCGTTGGCACACGCGTGGCCACGGCGTGAACTTCCAGCCGATCTCCGCGTTCCCCGAGCCGGGTCTGATGAGCTGGAGCGACGACGGCACGGTGATGGTGGAACGCGCGCCCAGCGGGGCGTACGTCGAGCAGTGGGAGCTCGTCCCAGGTAGCCGCGACGGGCTCTCCGTCGACAACTTCGATGATCACGTCTTGTATCGAGCCGGCGACGTCGCCGTGTTCGTTCGTGATCGCGTTGTTCAGATTCCGCGGCCAGCGCGTCTGGTCGATCTGCTCGACGACCACGAGCTCGATCGCCCGTTGATCGAAGCACTGCTCGACTGCGAGTTCAGCGTGGCCCGTCGAGACGGCTGCGGATGGTCGATCACCGCATCGACGCTGCCGTGGAGGGAGGGCGAGGTACTCGATGTCGATCTTCGATGAGCTGGCTGAACACGCACTGCTGCCATTCGATGCTGCGCGCATGCTGCCGTCCGCCGCGTACACGTCTCCGGCGGTGCTTGCAGAGGAGCACCGCTGCATCTTCGCCCGGGAATGGTCGTGCGTCGGGCGATCCGTCGACCTGCCTCGCCGTGGCGACTACCTCACCGCCGAGATTCCGACCGACGACCCAGCCCAACTCGGCGGGCATCGGTCGATCATCGTGGTGCGCGGCGACGACGGCACGATCCGGGCGTTCGACAACGTCTGCGTGCACCGCGGCTCGGAACTGCTCGCCGGCTGTGGAGCCGAGTCGCGCATCACGTGCCCCTACCACGGGTGGGTCTACCGACTCGATGGGCAGCTGATCGGCGCGCCGTACATGAACCGAACCATCGATGTCGACGGCAAGCCGTTCGACCCGTCCGATCATCATCTCAGCGCGGTTCGGATCGAGGAGTGGGAAGGGTTCCTGTTCGTCAACCAGCAACCCGACGCGACCGAGCTCGGCCCACGGTTGGCCGGACTCCGCGAGATCGTGGGTCGCTACCAGATGGCTGCTTACGTGCCCGTTCACCGTCAGGTCGACGTCTGGGACACCAACTGGAAGCTGTTGTTCGAGAACTTCATGGACGCCTATCACGTCTTCAAGGTGCACAAGAACACGTTCGCCAAGAACGGCGACAACACGTTGAAGACCACCATGCACCCCGGTACCGACGACTTCGCGTATCACCTCGTCGGGCACGACGCCGACGCTGCATCGGGAGTTGCGCATCCCAGCAATACCTCGCTGGAGGGCGACTGGCGCCACACCCTCGTCCTCGGCGCGGCGTTCCCCACTCATGTGATGCAGCTGCAACCGGATTGGTTGTGGTACCTGCAACTCAGCCCGCTCGGCGTCGATCGGGTGCGCATTCGATGGGATGTCTCAGTGGCGCCAGAGGTGCTCGTCGATCAAAACGATGCCGCCCTCTACACGAAGCGGTTGGTCGAGTTGTTGAGCCTCGTGAACGCCGAGGATCGGCCGATCGTCGAGGGCGTGTTCCGGGGGGTGCAACGTGGCGGCGTGAAGCGCGGGCCGCTCTCGTACCTCGAACGGAACGTGTACGACTTCGACCGTTACATCGCCAGGGCCCTCGGCGGTGAGTCGTAGCATCTCAGTCCAACGTGAAGGAGTGATGATGAGCACGACCGGAATTGGCCACCTCTACGTCGAGACGCACAGCTGGGGCAAGGCAGTGGAGTTCTGGCAACGGCTCGGTTACGAAGTGGAGTTCGACACCGGCCACGGATCAGGGATGCTCCGCCACCCATCGGGCGGGCCGACCATCTTCGTCGCCGAGCAATCGATCGAAGATCCGCTGGCCACGGAGGTCTACTTTGCCGCAGGCGCCGACTTCGTCGCCCCTGACGGCGTCGAGGTGGTCAGCCCGTTCCACGAAACCCATTGGGGAACGCGGGTGATGGTGATCCAGGATCCCGATGGTCATCGCTTCCGAATCGAGACGCCTTCCGGCTGATCCGGCAGTTAATCTCGAACGCATGTCAACGATTCGCACGGTGGCCGAACTCGAGGCGTTGTACGACACCCCGGTGCCCACGTCGATCACCAAAGAGATCGATCACCTCACCGATCAGCACCGAGCGTACATCGAGGCGTCGCCGTTCGTCCTGGTGGCTACGTCCGGTCCGGGAGGACTCGACTGTTCCCCACGCGGCGACCCGCCAGGCTTCGTGCGCGTCGTCGACGAGCGCACGCTGATGATGCCGGATCGACGTGGCAACAACCGGCTCGACACCTTGCGCAACCTCGTGGTCGACCCGCGGATCGGGCTGCTGTTCCTCGTTCCCGGCATCGGGGTGACACTTCGGGTCAACGGCACCGCCGAACTGTCGACCGACGCCGCCCTACGAGAGTCCTTCGTGATCAACGGCAAGCTGCCGACCACCGTCATCGTCGTCACCACCACAGCGGTCTACACCCAATGCCCGAAGGCACTGATCCGGTCGAGTCTCTGGGATGTCTCCTGCCATCGCGATCCGACCGAGCTCCCGACGGTGGGTGAGATCATGGAAGCAATCACCGCCGGCGCCTTCGACGGCAAGGCCCACGATGCCGCCTACCCGGAGCGTGTTCGCCAGACGATCTACTGATCCACGCCGGTTAGGGTGACGAAGATTCGCGGAGAGGGGAAACGCAATGGCACGAGTGGTCTTCATCGGCGGTGGCGTGGTCGGAACGTGTGCGGCGATGATGCTCGCCAACGACGGTCACGACGTGACCGTACTGGAGCGTGATCCCAGCCCACCTCCCTCACCCTTCACCGCCTGGGACGAGTGGGATCGCCGGGGCGTCAACCAGTTCCGGCTGTTGCACTTCTTGCTCCCCAAGTTCCGCGAGGTGGCCGACACCGAGCTGCCCGGCCTGACCGACGCGATGGTCGCTGCCGGGGCACTGCGTTTGAACCCGCTCGTCGGCGTGCCCGACGAGATCACCGGCGGTTGGCGTGCAGGCGATGAACGCTTCGAGACGGTCACTGCCAGGCGTCCGGTTGCCGAGTCGGTCGTCGCCGACGTTGCCACGAAGACATCAGGTGTGACGATCCGCCGCGGGGTCGCCGTGTCGGGTCTGCTGACGGCTCCCGGTGTCGACGGAATCGTTCACGTCAGCGGAGTGCGCACCGACGACGGCGAAGCGTTGACCGCCGATCTCGTGGTCGACGCCGGAGGCCGCCGCTCGTCGATGCCCGAGTGGCTGCGCGCTGCGGGGTCGCCTGGCCCCGACGAGATGATCGAGGACTGTGGCTTCGTCTACTACGGCCGCCACTTCCGCTCCGCCGACGGGTCGGTGCCGCCGGCGCTCGGTGGGCTCCTGCAGCCCTACGGGTCGATTTCGATACTGACGCTTCCCGCTGACAACGGAACCTGGGGCGTGGGCGTGATCACCAGCTCCAAGGACGCTGCGCTGCGGCCGCTCAAGGACACCAGCACCTGGGAGAAGGTCGTGCGCGGCTATCCGCTGATCGCCCACTGGATCGATTCCGAGCCGATCACCGACGTGCAGGTGATGGCCAAGATCGAAGACCGGCAGCGCACCTACGTCGTCGACGGCAAGCCCGTGGCAACCGGTGTTGTTCCGATCGCCGATGCCTGGGCGTGCACCAACCCCTCGCTCGGGCGCGGCATCTCCATCGGCATGATCCACGCGACAGCGCTGAGGCAGCTGCTTCGCGAAGACCCGCTCGGCGACCCGCGCGGGCTGGCCATGCGTTGGGACGAGCTCACCACCGAACGAGTCGAGCCGTTGTTCTCCGACACCCTGGGCTTCGATCGCCACCGCCTCGCCGAGATCGAGGCGGTGATCGACGGGCGGCCGTACGAGACGGAGGATCCCGCCTGGCTGCTCGGCAAGGCGCTCGAGGCATCGATCATGAAAGACCCCGATCTGTTCCGCGGCTTTCTCGGGATCGTGTCGTTGCTGGAACGCGGCGTGGATGTGTTGTCGCGGCCGGGTGCCGCCGAGAAGGCGATCACCCTGGCCGACCCGACGCCGCCGCCCGGCCCCGACCGTTCCGAGTTGCTCAGCCTCGTCGGCGCCTGACGGAGGGAACACAACATCATGAAGACCATCACGCTCGGCGATCTGACCTTTGCCGTGCAGGACGAAGGCGAGGGGCCCGCCGTCGCGCTGCTGCACGGCTTCCCCGATTCGCACTCCCTGTGGACGCACCAGGTGGGAGCGCTGGTCGCTGCCGGCTATCGCGTGATCGCGCCCGACCTGCGCGGCTTCGGCGAGTCGTCGAAGCCGGCCGAGGTCGAGCGCTACGGTGTGCTCGACCTCGTCGGCGACGTGCTCGGCATCCTCGACTCGCTCGACGTGCAACATGCGCACATCGTCGGGCACGACTGGGGTGCCGCCCTTGCCTGGGCGATGGCAGCCTTCGTGCCGGATCGCGTCGATCATCTCGTCGCGCTGTCGGTCGGGCACCCTTCGGCATTTCGCGACGTTGGCTTCGTGCAACGGGAGAAGTCGTGGTACATGCTGTTCTTCCAGTTCGAAGGGATCGCCGAGCAATGGCTGTCGGCCAACGATTTCGCCAACATGCGCGCCTGGGCGCAACATCCCGACATGGACCAGGTGGCCGTCGATCTCGCCCGTCCCGGCGCGCTCACCGCCGCGCTCAACTGGTACCGCGCCAACGTCCACCCGCGGACCTGGATCGAGCCCCCGCTCGTGTTCCCGCAGATCGCCGCGCCGACGATGGGCGTGTGGAGCTCCGGTGACTTCGCCCTCGACGAGTCGGGGATGACCGGTTCACAGCGCTACGTCGACGGGTCGTGGAGGTACGAGCGGATCGAAGGTGCCGGTCACTGGATGCAGCTCGAGGTTCCCGACCAAGTCTCGGCACTGCTCATCGACTTCCTCCCCGCTCCGTAACCTCGCTCAGGCCGCGGCGTCTCGGTCCTGTGGAGTGTTTCGCGCCTGCCTGGGCACCTGGAAACGCTCCACAGGGGTTAGCTCGCCACGGATGTCAGGCGTTCGTGAAGACGGCGCGTCAAGGGCCAGGCTCCGGCGGCGGTGTTGGAGATGACGGTGTGAGTGACGAGTGACGCTGGATGGTGCCAGCTGCGGAACGACACTCCGGCATCGCAGCCTTCCAACATCACCGCGTCGCCGGCACCGTCGAGCCAGAACCCGAGGCCGTAACGGAACGACTCCGATGAGGACGTCTGGCTGCGCGGACGAACCATCTCGGCGACCCAATCTCGCCCTACGATCCGGCCGGCGAAGAGTGCCGACCAGAACGCCCGGAAATCGGCCACTGTCGTGTAGATGCCCCCGTCGCCGTTGCCGCGAACGGGGAGGTGGAAGACGTTGGTGCGCCAGACACCGTCGATCACCACGTACCCGAGCGCAGCGCGCCCCGGCAGTTCGTCGGAACGCAAGAACGCAGAGTCAACCATTCCCGCGGGCCCACACACTCGCTGATCGACGAGGTCGTGGAACGGGATGCCGCTGACGCGTTCGGCGATCAGCGCGAGTACCACGAATCCGCCGTTGCAGTACGAGAAGCGCTCGCCCGGGGAGAACTTGGTGGGATACCCCCCGAGCACAGCGAGGTACTGCTCGGTCGTCGCCAGCTGTTGCACTGGCACCGTCATCGGGTAGTCGTCGATGCTGAGATCGGAGTCCTCGTCGAGGTAGTCGCCGATCCCCGATCGCTGCTCCAGCAGATGCTCGACCGTCACGGCACCGTCGATCATCGGTAGGTCACCACCGAGCACCGACCGCGCTGTCGTCGACAACTGCAGCAAGCCGTTCTCGACGAGGCTGATCACCGCCAGAGCAGTGAGGCCCTTCACGCCACTGGCAATTCCAAACTGGGTATCCAAGATGTTGGGCACCTGCAGGGCGCGATGCGCCAATCCGTACGCCTTGGCCAGTTCCAGTTCGTCACCGCGATCGATGCGCACCACGCCGGAGAAGCCCGTCTCCAGGGCGATCCGATCGACCTCGTCCTGCAGCGCCTGCACGCAGAAACAGTACCGATCACAACAGCAGCAGGCGGCACCAACTCTCGGCAAGCCAATGCTCGAACCGATCGACCGGCCAGCCACGTTCGACGACGAGCAGCACGTACAACTCGGGACTGTTGGTCGCCCACACGATGTCGGCGCCTTCGTCGATCGACAGGCCCGGACGAAGCCCGCCGCTGTCACGAAGATCCGTGACCAGCTTGCGCATGTTCGCCGCCCGCCGGTGGCTGATCTCCTGCCACACCTCTCGTGCCTCGGGCTCGGTCGACGACGCATCGCGCAAGGCGAGGAACAGCGGCGCCAGGCGCTGATGGACCTGGCACAAGCCGCGCGCATAGATCGCCAACTTCCGCGCCGGATCCTTCTCCTCCCGCATCGCCTTGATGTGAGCTCGATCCTCGCCCGCAACTGCGTGATCGGTGCCGGACAGCGCCTGTTCGATCAGCTCACGCAACACCACTGGCTTGCGCCCGACGAGCGCGTACACGCTGTCGCTGTTGACGCCGGCGCGCGCCGCGATGGCTGCGATCGTCGTTGCCCGGTAGCCGCGGTCCAGGATCAGTTCGCTGGCTGCGTCGATGATCCGCTGCCGGGTTGCTGCCGACTGCATCCGGCGGGTCGTCGCGTCGTACTGCCGGCGCCGCTTGACAGCTTCGTTCATCGCCTGACAGTATTTCATCCGATAGATATTCGGATCAAATCAACCGACGATCGACGAGGAGCAACCATGACCTACGCGTTCACACAGGACGTGCCCATCGACGCCGCCTTCTACAAGCGCATCACCGATGGCCTCGGTGACGAACCACCGAAAGGACTCATCGTTCATCTCGCCATCGAGCGCCCGGAAGGTGGGCTCCGGTATCTGGACATGTGGGAATCGGAAGAGGATTGCAATCGCTTCGCCGAGGATCGACTCCACCCGGTTGTGCACGAGCTCCTGAGCGAGATCTTCGGCGACAACATGCCCCCCGAGCCACCGAGAACTCCCATCTCCGTCATCCACCACTGGCATCCCGGCCTCGCTTCCTAAGCTGGCCGGTGGAGGTCTCGGCATGGGTCAGCGCGTGTTCGTCACAGGGGCAACCGGTGTGCTCGGGCGCCGAGTCGTGCCCTTGTTGGTCGATGCCGGTCACAGGGTGACCGCTGTGGTCCGTTCGCCGGCGAAGGCCAGTTTCGTGCGCGCCGCAGGAGCCTCACCGATCGAGGTCGACCTGTTCGATCGAGACCGGCTTCGCGAGACCGTCGACGGCCACGACTCCATCGTCCAGCTGGCGACGCACATCCCCTCCGGTCCGGCCGCCGCGCAGCGGTCGGCATGGGAAACCAACGATCGACTTCGAGGGGTCGCGGCGCCGACGATTGCCGCCGCGGCTGTCGATGCCGGCGTCGGGCGGTTCATCCAGGAGTCGATCACCTTCCCGTACAGTGATGGCGGTGACGAATGGATCGACGAGCGTCACGCGCGCGCATCTACTTCGCGGGCAACCAGTCGACGGCGACCGCTGAGGCCGCGGCAGCCGGCGTCACTGCCGCTGGTGGGGTAGGTGTGGTTCTTCGATTCGCGCTCTTCATGGCCCCCGATAGCGCCCACACGCAGGGATTTGTCAATGCGGCGCGAGATGGACGGTTCACGGTCGTCGGCGATCCGCAGAACTACGTCTCGTTCATCCACGTCGACGACGCGGCCACCGCAGTGGTCGCGGCGCTCCGAGCCCCGGCAGGCACCTACAACGTGGCCGAGCCACAACCAGCGCGTCGACAGCAGCACCGAGACGCGCTGGCTGCGTTCGTCGGAAGGCCCCTCGTCGAGCCGGCTGGGGACGACGCCGCAAACGGCCTGGCCCGATCGCACAGGATCTCCTCTGTGCTCCTGCGCGACGCAACCGGATGGGCGCCGTTGATCAACTGCGTCGAACAGTGGAAGGAGCTTCGATGAGCTATCTTGCCGCAGTGCTCATCGCGGCGATCATCACCATGTCGCGGCCGATGATCGTCACGGCCTCGATCGCCTCGCTGGCCTACGGACTCCCTCATCTCACGTATCACATCTTCAACACCGACTCCATCTCGGTCGGTGACGCGATGGTGAGCATCGGTGGCCTCGCCCTGTTCGCCGCTCTACCCGTCGTGTTGATCGTCGTAATGCGCACGCCTTCGAGAATTGCAGCGCAGTAGCGTCGCCGCTCGCATGAGGGAGCGACGATGAACGAGGGTGAGATCGAGGCCGGCCTGGCACAGACACCGAACTACCGATATGCCGACCGCGTCGGCAATCGGTTGTTCGTCGCCGGGCAGGTACCGCGCGACGGCACGGCAACGCTGGTGGGTGAGGGTGATCCCGCAGCGCAGGCAAGGCAGTGTCTGCAGAACCTCTTCACGCTCGTCGAGCACCACGGGCTGTCGAGGACCGACATCCGCCAGCTCACGATCTACGTCGCCGGCCCGCACCAGAACCTGCTCGATGCCTGGACCGAAGTCGTTTCCTGCTTCGAAATGAACGTGCCTCCTGCCACGCTCCTCGGTGTGACGTTCCTCGGCTACGTCGGACAGCTCGTCGAGGTCGACGCGGTCGTCGTCGAGGCCTAGCCCGCGACCAGCGGGAGGGCAAGAAGGCTGACGGTCTTCTTTCCACCGTCGGTGTCTTGCTGGCCGACCTCGCGAAAGCCGATCGAGTGGTGGAACGCCAGCGAGGCATCGTTGCGAGGCCGAACGTTGACTTCGCACAGGAGGTGACCGAACACGCCGGTGAATCGATCGACGACGTGCGAGTAGAAGGCGCGACCGATGCCGAGGCGGCGATAGGCGGGATCGATCGCGATGCGGTCGAGGTACACGAAGTCGTCGTAGTTCCTGCTGAACCACCCGTAGTTGAGGCTGGCGTAGTCGACACCGGGTGGAAAGGTGACGCAGAAGCCGGCGAAATCACCGTCGACCTCGGCGGTCAGGGCAAGTGCTGCCATGCCGAACAATCGGTCGAGCTCGGGCCGGGCGAGCTCGTTGATGTGGGGAACGCTGCCGTTGTTGAGCGTGAGCGCATGGTGCAGATCATCGACGACGGTTTCGCGAATGTTCACGGTCCGAACGGTATCGAGCCGAGCCCGGAGCCGTCCGATCGGTCTCACTGCGCGGCGGCTCTATCGGCCGACACCGATTGCAGGGCGCCGGGCAGGTCGTCGAGCGACCGCACGAGATCCGTCAACGAGCACTCGATCATGAGGTTGACGACCTCATCATCGAACCGGCGTCGCCAGTCGGTGTACAGGCCCACGATCGGCTTGCCGAGTGCGAACGCGTAGCCGAGCTCCCAGGCCGTGCCGTCGTCGGTCGTGAGTCCGTTGAGGCTGGCCACGACGAAATCGCATTCGTCGATCCCTCGCCGGTCGTTGGCGAAGATCTCGGCAACGTTCTCGGCGTTCTTGGTCGGGTTGTCGCGGTGCGGCAGGAAGGTCGTGAAGCCTGCGTCGACGACCACCTTCTCGACTGTCTCGATCCACCACCTCTCGCCCTCGTCGAACAACGGCCCGGCGACGTACACCTTCACGATCGGCTCCAATCGCCGTCCCAGCCATTCGCACGGATCTCGTCGCCATCCGCGTCGATCGGCCGGCCCTGCCAGCGAACGGCCCCGGGGGTCGCGCTGAGCTTGGCGACCAGTCCCTGCATGGGTGTGCCGTCGACCTCGACGATGGCCTGACGTTCGGCGTAGTGGGGGTCGGTGGAGATGTCGGCCATCGACATCACGGGGCCGATCGCGGCCTCGGCAACGGTGAACGCCTCGACGACCTCGGCCTGAGTACGTTTGGCGCACCACGCCACCATCACCGCTTCCAGCGCCTCGCGGTTTGCCATTCGGTCGGCGAAGGTCGTGAACCTCGGATCGTCGCCGACGTCGAGGAGCTTCAGCACACGTCTCGCCACCGAGTCGCTGGATGTGGAAACGCCCACCCATGCGCCGTCCTTGCACTGATACGTACCGCGAGGAACTGAGTAGGGCAACCCCGAGCCGAGGCGCTCCTGCATCTCACCGGTCAGTTCGTACAGCGAGATCAGCGGACCCATCAGCTGGAACAGGCTCTCCAGCAGGCTCACGTCGACCACCTGGCCCACGCCACTGCGCAGCGCGACCATGGTGGCGAACGCCGCTACCAACCCGGTGACCTCGTCGGTGAGGGCGATGGCCGGCAACAGCGGCTGGCCCCCCGGCTCACCGGAGATCGCCGCGAGGCCCGACATCGATTCGGCGATCGTGGCGAAGCCGGCCCGACTGCGGTAGGGGCCGGTCTGGCCAAAGCCCGTGACGCGGGTGATGACGAGTGCGGGATTGAGGCTGTGGAGCACATCAGGACCGAGACCGAGCCGCTCGAGCGCACCGGGGCGGAAGTTCTCGATCAGCACGTTGGCATCGGTGACCAGCCGCTTCAACACGGCAACGTCAGTCTCGACTTTCAGATCGAGGGCGATGTTGCGTTTGTTGCGGTTGACCAGCTTCCACCACAGGCTCTCGCCATCGCGGGGGTCGCGCCACGCCAGGTTGCGCAAACTGTCGCCGCCATCGGGGCGCTCGACCTTGATCACGTCGGCACCGAAGTCGGCGAGGTACCGCGCACAGTTGGGGCCGGCGAGCACGGCTGACATGTCGAGTACACGCAATCCGTGCAATGGGGCTGGGGCCATGCCGCTATCGAACCACGGTTACTGCAGAACGTTGTAGTCCACTGGCAGGCTCCCCCGACCAGTCAGCGCCAGAAGCAGCGTGACGGGATCGGCAAGCTCGGCCATCAGCGCGACCACCACCGACGACGTGGAGGACGCGAGAGAAGTGGGCTGACCGCAGGCGCGCTGCAGATCGAGCGTGTGCAGCGCCACTTCCGCAACCCGAGTGGCGAGGTACTCGATGAACGTC
The DNA here is from genome assembly GCA_963720775.1 of Ilumatobacteraceae bacterium. Classification (GTDB taxonomy): domain Bacteria; phylum Actinomycetota; class Acidimicrobiia; order Acidimicrobiales; family Ilumatobacteraceae; genus JAENVT01. Next base: position 304,199 of record CAVRGR010000007.1, read on the forward strand.
ATCTGGCCGACGAACGTGTTGACCACCTCGTCGTCGTCAGTCGACGCGACGAGCGCAAGCACTCGCTGTGCGGTCGCCTCGCCTTCGCCGAGCGGATCGGTGAGCTGGGCTCCGGCCGCTCGACCTCGCTCGGCGACCCCGGCGTGAACGTTGGGGTCGGACAAGACGGTGCGGTAGTAATCGGCCGCGTCGACGATGATTCGGTCGACGTGCGAGTCGGCGGCCAAGTAGCGCTCGACCGTGGTGAACCCACGGAGCGCGTGAGCCGTCAGCTCGCGCACGGTCCACACCCCGAGGCCGGGAAGGTCCCATTGGTGGGGTTGGACGAGCTCGATCGTGGCCAACAGCGAAGTCGCCGCGTCGTCGAAGGCTGCCCTCACCGCAGCGGGATGTTGAAGCACCGATCCTCCAGGTTGCCGAGTGCGTAGGTCTCGTAGTCGATCCCGAAATCCGACAGGAGATGGCGGCAGCGCTCGCTCCACTCGAGCGCCTCCGGCGACGACATGCGGTGCACCACCTGGGTGATGCCACCCTCGTAGACCCGATACTCCGCCCAGGTACCCGGGAAGTCCTTCACGCAGCCGACCTCGATCGAGGGAGCACCGCACGACATTCGCCGAACGCGATGACGGTGCGTGTGCCCCGCCGTGTAGGCAACGATCCGGCTCTGGCGAGCCACGACGGCGGCAAGCCCATCGCTGCTCTCGGGGTTCAGCCCGAAGTACCCGTCGTGACGCTTGCCGGAGATCCACTGCTGGTGGTGCCCCATCACCAACACTGGCCGATCGGCGGTGACGACGTGATCCTCGAGCCATCGCAACTGCTCTTCCGAGATCGCGCCGGTCGTCCGCTCGGGGAGCACGGTGTCGAGCAATGCGATCGACACGCCGGCAAGATCGATCCACTGGTCGCCGGTGTACCGCTGCTGGGCGTGATACGAGTCGTGGTTGCCTCGAACGACGTGAAGGCGGTCGCCGAACGTGTCGCGGTAGCAATCCTCGAACGCGTCGAACTCGTCGTCAGCGCCATCGCACGTGAGATCGCCCTTCACGACGACCGCGGCAAGGCCTGCAGCGGCCATCTCTGCGGCGGCGGCACGGTTCATCGTGATCGGATGAAGCGGCTCGCCCGGCTCGACGCGCTGGATAGGCCCGCGGGGATCGTCGTCGATCTTGCCGCACTCGACCTCGCCGAGATGAAGATCGTTGACCGTGCCGACCCTGCACAGCAGTTCGCCCGGTGGACGCGACAACGTCTGCACCTCATCGTTGCCGACGTGGTAGAGCGATTCGGGGTGCAGCCCTTCGAGTCGCACAACCTCGCCGTCGGCTCCGGCCCGATGAGCGACGATCAGGTCATCGGCGACCGTGGTCATATCCACCTCGTCGAGGGTAGTCGTCTAGCGCCGCGGGCGCTCGCGGCGGGTGGGCAAGGGCGTGACCCACCACCGGTTGCTGAAGCGCCAGGTCGGCACCCGCCGAGTGGCGGGCGGCTCCGGCACCGTCGGTTTCGGCCACAGGGCCTCGATCGCGGCAACGATCGCGGCCACCTCCTCCGCACTAGCCGCCGACGACACGTCAACGTTCATGAACAAGAGGCGCTGATGAACGGTTCGAACGAGGTCGGCGAGCTACCGCCAGGGAGCCGCCGACACAGTGCGAGGAGCCAAAGCGACCGAAGGGAGCGGAGGCGAGCGAGCACATCAGGTCGGCGAGCGACCGCCAGGGAGCCGCCGACACAGTGCGAGGAGCCAAAGCGACCGAACGGAGCGGAGGCGAGCGAGCACATCAGAGCGGCACGTTGCCGTGCTTGCGGCGGGGCAGCTCTTCGCGCTTGGTGCGCAGCATGCGCAGGCCGGCAACGATCTTCTGGCGGGTCTCGGCGGGGTCGATCACATCGTCGACGTAGCCACGCTCGGCAGCGTTGTATGGATTGGCGTACTTCTCGGTGTACTCCGCCACGAGCTCGGCGCGACGCAGCGCCGGGTCGGCCGCCTGTTGCAGCTCGCGCCGGTACACGATCTCGACGGCACCTTGAGGTCCCATCACGGCGAGCTCGGCAGTCGGCCAGGCGTACGCCAGATCGGCACCGATCGACTTCGAGTTCATCACGACGTATGCGCCGCCATAGGCCTTCCGAGTGATGATCTGGATCCGCGGCACCGTTGCTTCGCAGTATGCGTAGAGCAGCTTGGCGCCGTGGCGGATGATGCCGCCGTACTCCTGATCGACGCCGGGCAGAAAGCCAGGCACGTCGACGAACGTCAACAGTGGGATGTTGAACGCATCGCAAGTACGCACGAATCGCGCTGCCTTCTCCGAGCTCTCGATGTCGAGAACTCCGGCAAGCATGAGCGGCTGATTGCCGACGATCCCGACGGGGTGACCCTCGACGCGACTGAACCCGCACACGATGCTGCGCGCCCAGTGCGGGAAGTACTCGAAGAACTCGCCGTTGTCGACCACCTCGCGGATGATCGCCTTCATGTCATACGGCTGGTTCGGGCTGGGCGGCAGGAGGTCGTTGAGAGCAGGGCACAACCGGTCGGGGTCGTCGCCGGTATCGACGCACGGCGGTTCTTCGAGGTTGTTCGAGGGAAGAAAGCCGAGCAGGAAGCGCACGTCCTCGAGACATGACTTCTCGTCGGGCGACACGAAGGTGGCGACACCGCTCTTCGAGGCATGGCTCATGGCACCGCCGAGCTCTTCGAGCGTCACTTCCTCACCGGTGACCGTCTTGACGACGTCGGGGCCGGTGATGAACATGTGGCTCGACTCGCGGACCATGAAGATGAAATCGGTCATCGCCGGGCTGTACACGGCGCCGCCTGCGCACGGCCCGAGGATCACCGAGATCTGGGGAACCACACCGCTCGACAACACGTTGCGATAGAAGATGCCGCCGTAACTGGCCAGCGAAACGACGCCTTCCTGGATGCGCGCCCCGGCCCCGTCGTTGAGACCGATCACCGGAGCGCCGACCTTCAAGGCCAGATCCATCATCTTGTGGATCTTCTCGGCAAACACCTCGCCCAGGGCTCCACCGAACACTGTGAAGTCCTGGCTGAAGACGAAGACCTTGCGGCCGTCGACGGTGCCCCAGCCGGTGACGACGCCGTCGGTGTAGGGGCGCTCGTCGAGTCCCGAGGCGAGGGCGCGGTGGCGGGCCAAGAGATCGAGCTCGTGAAAGCTGCCGGGGTCGAGAAAGCAGTCGAGGCGTTCGCGGGCCAGCATCTTGCCCTTCTCGTGCTGACGTTCGACGGAACGTTGTGAACCGGCGTTGTAGGCCTGCTCCCGGCGCTGTCGCAGATCCTCGAGCTTGGCGTCCATCGGATTGCTCATTGCCGGACACGCTACTTCGACGGTTGAGCTGCCTTCATACGCATGGCCTCATCCGCCGGGCCGGCCGGGCGTCAGGTCAATTCGTAGACCACCGTCACCGACACGGTCATGTCCTGCGTACCCGTCTCGATGGGAGTCGGTGAGGCCAGGCTTCGAGACGACGAGTCGGCGGCAGCGGCAAACAGCATGGGGACCGGGTTGCTGACCGATACCTCGCTGATCTGGACGACGCCACCGACCGTGACCCCGGCCGCTTGGGCGTACTCGGTGGCTCGCTTCTTGGCGTTGCTGATCGCGTCGGCGCGAGCAGCACCGATCAACGCTTCGGTGTCGTCGACGTAGAACGACACGCCGCCGATCGTGATGTTGTCACCGGCTGCGGCAGCGGCGGCGTCGATCGTCGGGCCGGTCTGCGTGATGTCGCGCACCGTGACGGTCACGTTGTTCGATGCCTGATAGCCCGTGATGGTGCTTCCGCTCGAGCCGTACTGCGGATAGATCGACAAGCCCGACGTGGCGATGTCGTCGCTGCTGATGCCAGCGGCCTTGAGCGCGGTGATCAACGCAGCACCGCTCGTGTTCGCGTGCGACAACGCTTCGGTCGCGGTCGCTGCAGTCGCTTGCACACCGACGTTCAGCGACGCGGTGTCGGGCTTGACCTTCATCCTGCCTTCGCCGTTGACGGTGATCGACCTGACGAGTGATCCAGCGGCGGGGACCGATGATTGCGGGGAGGCGATGGACACCTTGGGATCATCGCGCCCCACGAACGCCGTAGCGGCAACGGCCAGCATTCCGATCACCGACCCACCGATGATCGCTCCCACCCAACGTGTGTTCATCACAACTCCTTCGACCAGCCCACGGGGTGGGCACTCACTACGTTGGACGGTGCGGGCAAGACGCCTGGTTCCCTGGATCAGGAGGTTCCTGGCAAGCTTGCGACGATGACCTTGCCGATCTCGCCGCCGCTGTCGCCCATGCTCGCCAAGGCCGCCACCGGGATCCCCACCGGTGAGGGATGGCTCTACGAGCCCAAGTGGGACGGCTTTCGCTGCATCGTCTTCCGAGATGGCGACAGCATCGAACTGGCCAGTCGCAACGAGCGTCCGTTCACCCGCTACTTCCCTGAGTTGCTGACTCCGCTCCTCGACAGTCTGCCGCACCGTTGCGTCGTCGACGGAGAGATCGTCGTGCCGGCTGCCGACGACCGCGGCCTCGACTTCGACGCGTTGCTGCAACGCATACATCCTGCCGAGTCGCGCGTGCGCCGCTTGTCGATCGAAACGCCAGCCTCCTTCGTGGCCTTCGACCTGCTCGCGCTCGGCGATGAATCACTGTTGGATCGCCCTCTGGCGGAACGCCACGCTCGTCTGGCCGGGCAACTGGCCACGGCCGAGCCGCCCGTGTACCTGTGTCCGTCGACGAACGACGCAGCGGTCGCCCAACACTGGTTCACCGAGTTCGAAGGTGCCGGTCTCGATGGCGTGGTTGCCAAGCGCTTGAGCGACCCGTACACGCCCGACAAGCGCACGCTCGTCAAGGTGAAGCATCAGCGCACGGCCGATTGTGTGATCGCCGGGTACCGAATACACAAAGACGGCAATGGGGTCGGCTCGCTGCTCCTCGGCCTCTACGACGACAGTGGCGATCTTCACCACGTGGGCGTCGTTGCGTCCTTCACCGTCAAGCGTCGCGCCGAGTTGCTGGCCGAGCTCGAGCCGCTGACCCACGGCGCGCTCGAGAACCACCCGTGGAAGGACTGGGCGGAATGGATGTCGCGAGCGGAAGAGTCCGGCACCCGAATGCCCGGTGGTGGCAGCCGGTGGAACGCCGGCAAGGATCTCAGCTGGGTTCCGCTTCGGATCGAGCGGGTCGCCGAGGTGACGTTCGGTCAGCTGCAAGAAGGGCGCTTTCGTCACGGCTCGCAGTTCTTGCGCTGGCGGCCGGATCGCGAGCCGCAATCGTGCCGCTACAGCCAGCTCGAAGTGGCCGATCCCGTTGCGTTCGCTTCGGTGGTCGGTCGAGCGACCTGACACACCCGCGTCGCGGTCAGGGTGACGACGTTGCTGTTACGCCTGCGGCATCGGTGAGCAGCACGGTTTTCGAACCGACCTGCTCGTCGCCGAATCGAACGGAGACGGTCCACACACCCGGCGAGCCGAGCGGCAATCCCTGCTCGACCGGCAACATCGCCACGCCTGCAGCGGTGAGGGGCACGTTGAGAGTGACACCGGCGACGGCGGCTCCCACAGGCGGGGTGAAATCGACCGCCAACCCGGCGATTCCGGTCGTCGGTTTGACGACTTCCACCCGCACTGCGTTGGGACCGATCACCGCGCTGAAGCGCACGGTGACGTCGGCCGCGTCGCTGGTGATGTGCAGCTTCGCGGCGAGGCCGTTGGTGGTGTCGGATGTGGCAGCCACCTTCGGGGGCGCCAACGAGAGCATCCACGCGGTGAGGGCCAACACGATCACGCCACACATGGCCTCGATGCCCACGGCGCGGCGCAGCCTCACCGCCAACTGACCGGTCATGGCATCGACGCGCGCAACTCGTTCCTTGATGAACTGCCGGGCGGCGACCCCGAGGAACACCATCGCCCCGACAGCGATCGATTTCAAGAACAGCACCCTGCCGTGACTGCTGGTGAAGATCTCGCCCCAGTCGAGGCGGTACATCTGGATGAACCCCGTCAGGATCGTGATGGTGAGTGCTGGGGTCGAGATGCGGGCGAAACCGCGAACGGCGTGGACGAGATCTTCCTCGCCGGGACCGGCCAGCACGACGCGGGCCAAGAGGATCAGTCCACCCAACCACACCGCCATGGCCAGGGCATGACCAATCCCGGCGGCGTAACCGAGGAACGCCAGCTGACCACCGCTGCGACTGAAGCCGAGCGTGGCCACGGCAAGGCCGGGGAGAGCCAGGGCGGGAAGCTGCGTGGTGGGATCGATGACCCGTTCTGGGCGCATCACCACCCACCCGGAGAGGAAGACGAAGATCACTCTCGCCAGCGCAGCGATGCCGGGTGTCGTGTCGGTGAGGCCGCTCCACGACGTGGGCGACAGGGAGCTGCCAACCCCCTTGCCGCTGATGCGCGCGGCGACGCACGCCGCGTTGAAGACGGCAACAGCGAGGGTGAGCAACCATGCGGACCGGAGAAAGCGGACCGTCAGGATGTATTCGACACCCTCCGGCCATGCGGTGGCGATCAGCACCAGCGACCCGAACAGCACGGCGACGCCGAGCGAGATCAACAACCTCGACAGGCCGAGCGGACCACCGGACCCGGATTCGGGCACCACGGTGTCGTGGGTGGGCGTGATGGTGTTCGGTGGCAACGTGGAACCAGGAGGCGCTGTCGATCCGCCGGCTGGTGTGGTGGCCGTGGAAGCAACCGTACCGACCGTGTCGTTGGCGATCGTGAACGAGAACGTCGAGCTGCCACCACCTTGGCCGTCGAGCTGACTCACCAGCCACGACACCACGCAATCGCCTTTTGGCAGCGGATTCGGGACCGGGACCGTGAGCGAGACACCATCAAGGCCGACCTGAGGCGTGCCGACAGCGAATGGGGAGCCGTTGCAGACCACTTGAACGTTGTTTGCAGCGCCCAACGCGTTGGCGAACGTGAGCAGCAGCGATGGGGGCGAGGTGTCCACCGTCGTGCCACCTGCGGGCGACGACGACACCAGTGAGTTGTCGGCTGCGTCGACGGGCCGCACGGCGATCGCGCCGAGAACGACAACACCGGCACACACCACGCCAAGACCGAACATGAGGGCGCGGCGCGGGGCGCGGTCGGACGTCGATGAGCTGTTCATGCTGGTAGCTCAACGCTAGAGGATGGGCGCGAGCTGCCCACGCCACCTCCCCCGGGCAACGATCGTCCTCCAAGACCGCTCGGGAGCGAAACCAATGTCGCACCCCCTGAGTAGGCTCGACCCGATGGCTACCCAGTCGCTCTACCGGCGGTACCGTCCGCGCCGTTTCAGCGAGCTTCGCGGACAAGAGCACGTGGTGCGCGCCTTGCGCAATGCGGTCATGAACGAGCGCGAAGGGCAGGCCTACCTCTTCTCCGGGCCGCGAGGCACCGGCAAGACGTCGTCGGCACGGATTCTGGCCAAGGTGCTCAACTGCGAGCGCCCTGTCGACGGCGAACCCTGTTGCGAATGCGATTCATGTCTTGCCGTCGAACGCGGCACCAGCTACGACGTGCACGAGCTCGATGCCGCCAGCAACAACGGCGTCGATGCGATGCGCGATCTGATCGAGAAGGCGTCACTCGGCACCCCCGGTCGGCACAAGGTGTACATCCTCGACGAGGTGCACATGCTCTCCAAGGCCGCCGAGGCGGCGCTGCTGAAGACCCTCGAAGAGCCACCACCGCACGTCGTGTTCGTACTGGCCACCACCGATCCGCAGAAGGTCAGCGAAACGATCCGCAGTCGCACGCAGCACCTGCAGTTCCATCTCCTGCCCATGGATGTTCTCGAGAAGCACATCCGCTGGTTGGCTGCCGATGCCGAGATCGAGCTCAGCGACGCGGCGTTGCAAGGTGTCCTGCGACAAGGCGGCGGGTCGGCACGCGACACGATCTCGGCGCTCGAGCTGGTGGCCAACAGCGGGGGTGAGACGCCCGAGGTCACCCCGCTCGACGAATTCGTCGAGGCGTTCATCGAGCACGACCCCGGCCGAGCCCTTGCCGTCGTGGCCCATGCCGTGCTGCAAGGCAGCGACCCGAGAACGCTGACCGAGGAGATCATCCGCCACCTTCGTGACTGCTTCCTCGCGCTGATGGCGCCCGAGCTGGTTCAGCTCTCCGCCGATCGCGAGCGGGAGGTGTCGTCACAAGCAACTCGCCTCGGTGCCGCAGCGATCGTGCGATCGATGGAACGCCTCGGTGAGATGCTGGTCGAAATGCGCCACGCCCCGGACCCGCGCTTGTTGCTCGAAGTCGCCTTGGTGCAGCTCACGCACGATGCCGCGGGGTCGGATCTGCACAGCCTGATGTCGCGTCTAGAACGCCTCGAGCAGACCGTGGCCCAAGGCGTCGCTGCTCCGGCCGACACCAGAGTCCCCACTGATCCCAGCGGTCGAGCGACGATCGGCGGCCGGGCCAGGCGCGAGGCCACTCCCAGCACGCCAGCGTCATCGTCTGCGTCCACCCCGCCGTCGATGTCGAGCGACCGACATCCCTCACAGGCGGGCGCCCCGAAGCCGGCCGCATCGAGTCCGTCGTCCGAGATCGACGACGCCGGCATCCCGGCGTTGTTCGAGACCCAGGTGCGTCCGGCACTGCGTGGCATGGCCAAGGCGATCTACATGGGTGCTCAGGTGGGCGCCATGTCGGATGGCGTGCTGCGCATCGTCTTCGCCGGCGAGCCGCATCGGGTCCGCGCCGAGGAGTATCGCCACGAGGTCGAGCGGGCGCTCACCACCGCGGCGGGTCGCCCAGTCCCCCTCTCGTTGGTGGTCGATCAGGCGACGGCGCACGACGACAACGTCGTGCAACTGAAACGCTCGCCACAGCCGGCGGCCGACGAAGATGTCGACACCGGCGACCTGGTCGACGTCCCGCCCGACGCCGTGATCTCGCCGATCGACCGGTTGGCACAGGCGTTTCCGGGTTCCGAGATCATCGAGGAGCGCACCTGATGGCCGTTTACACCCAACCGGTGCAAGCCCTCATCGACGAGCTCGGCCGGTTGCCCGGAATCGGTCCGAAGTCGGCCCAACGGATCGCATTCCATCTCCTCAAGCTGCCGGCTGAAGATGTCACGCGGTTGGCGATGTCGATCACCGATGCCAAGGCGCGCGTGCGCTTCTGCACGCGCTGCTGGAACTTCGCCGACGGCGAGCTGTGCCCAATCTGTCTCGACGACCGACGCGACGCGACAACCCTGTGCGTCGTCGAAGAATCACGCGACATCGTCTCGATCGAGAAGACCGGGGAGTTCCGTGGGCGCTACCACGTGCTGCTCGGGGCGATGAGCCCGCTCGACGGTGTGGGGCCCGAGCAGTTGAAGATGAAAGAGCTGTTCGCCCGACTCGAACCCGAAGGCGTGCAAGAGGTGATCGTTTGCACCAATCCCAACACTGAAGGTGAGGTCACGGCGATGTACCTGGCCCGCATGCTGCGTCCCTTCGGCATTCGAGTCACGCGCATCGCCAGCGGCCTTCCGGTCGGCGGCGATCTGGAGTACGCCGACGAGCTGACGCTCGGCCGGGCCCTCGAGGGCCGCCGCGAACTCATCGCCTGAACCCTCGTCGCCCAACCCTCGTCGCTCAACCGAAGGGTAAAAGAAGGCTGGGGTACCACTCCTGGACCTGGTAGCGGGCGGACGGGCCAGCTCCAGAGGCGGTACCCCAGAACTTGCGTCAGTGACCAATGACGGACACGAACGGTATGTGACGGTTATATTACGGGATACCCGACCAGATGTCAAGTATCTTCTACGAATAGTGAAGGACCCACTACTGGTTGCTGAACTTCGAGGTCAAACGCTACGAACAAGTAACGCGTCGCCCTGACCGCCTCCGCCGCACAGGGCGGCTGCTCCCAACCCCCCGCCACGCCGCCGCAACTCGTGCAGAATGGTCAGCGCGAGGCGGTTCCCGCTCATGCCGATCGGATGCCCGAGGGCGATCGCGCCTCCGTTGACGTTGACGACCTCATCGGTCACGCCGAGGTCGCTCATCGAGGCGATGCCCACTGCCGCGAACGCTTCGTTGATCTCGAACAGATCAATGGCGTTCACCGTTGTACCCGCGCGCTCGACAGCGGCGCGAATTGCCCGGCTCGGCTGATGCAGAAGCGACGCACTGTCGGGCCCGGCCACCATGCCGTAACCCACAACCTGGCCGAGTGGAGAAACGCCGCGCGCGTTGACAGCACGTTCGCTCATCATCACCAACGCGCAGCCGCCATCACTGATCTGCGACGCGTTGGCCGCTGTGATCGTGCCTTCGCTGTCGAACGCCGGTCGCAACGCGGCGAGAGACTCCATGGTCGTGCCGGGCCGCACACCCTCGTCGGTGTCGATCAGGATCGGTTCACCGCGTCGTTGCGGGATGGCGACCGCAATGATCTCGTCGGCGAAGCGACCATCCTTGATGGCGTTCGCGGCGCGTTCGTTCGACTTCATGGCAACTTCGTCCTGTTGCTCGCGGGTGATGCCCCCGGAGTTGTATCGCTCGGTGCCGAGACCCATCAGGCACGCGTCGAATGCGCACCACAGACCGTCCTTGATGATCGAATCGGAGAGCTCGGTGTTGCCGTAGCGAAAGCCTCCGCGCGCACCCATGGCGAGGTACGGAGCGTTCGTCATGCTCTCCATGCCTCCGGCGATCACGATGTCGGCATCGCCCGCGGCGATCATCTGATCGGCGAGGTAGATGGTGTTGAGCCCCGACAGGCACACCTTGTTGATGTTGACGCTGGGAACGCTCATCGGTATCCCCCCGTTGACAGCCGCCTGGCGCGAAGGGACCTGCCCCTGACCGGCCATCAACACCTGGCCCATCAACACGTGCTCGACCTCGTCGGGCAAGACGCCGGCGCGCTCCAGCGCGGCCCTGATGGCGGTGCCGCCGAGATCCGCCGCGCTCAACGACGCAAGTGCACCGCTCATCTTGCCGATGGGCGTGCGTGCTCCGGCCACGATGTACGACCCTGCCATTGCTGGCTCCATTCTCTTGTGACTCACCTGCGAGGGTACAGGCGACAGCGTCGGTGTGGTACTAGCCGTGCGGCGTGGTGTTGCCCAGGGCCTCGTACACGTCCCGTGTCTCGTAGCCGAGGGCCCAGATCACCACACCTGACCATCCGGCGTCGATGGCGGCCTGAGCGTGCTGTTGGATGCTCGTCGCGTCGGGGTAGTAGACGAAGTGGCGAACGCTGCACGACAGCTGCGTGGCCGGCGGCATCAGGCGCACGGCCGGGTGCAGCCCGGTCGACGGTCCGGCGGCTGCACCGGGGATGGTCGGCGCCTGCTGCGTGGGGAGCACGTACGGCGGTGGTGCGATCGGCTTGGTGCTGTATCCGGTGGCGACCGTGTCGTAGGTGAAGTACATCTCGCCGATGGAGGGATCGAGACGCGTCGGCGAGGCACCACGCGCATCGACGAGCGCCTGCATGTTCTGCAGCTCGATGCTCTTGGTGCTGAGTGCACCGTCGGGACAGATCTCGGTCGACTTCAGTTGACGGCCCCAGTCGCGACCGTACGAGGGCACGCCGAGCTGCAGCTTCGCTCGGCTGGCTGGGTCGGTGATGTTGGCGTTGGCGTAGTTGATGACCTGAGCGAGCCACGACATCGGCGAGATCGGGCCCGGGGAGCCGACGCTCCAGTCGTAGACCATCAGCTTGACGCGATCTGCGACGGCGGCCATCGAAGCCTCGTCGTACACGGGGTAGCCCGTCACTCCACCGCTGGCGATCCAGGTCGGAGGGATCGTGATCGACAACAGCTTGCCGTTGGCGTGCAGGGCCGCGGCCAACTCGGTGACGAATGCTCGCCACACCGGCTGTGTCGACGCCCACGAGTCGCGACCGTCGGTGAAGGCGAAGCCCTCGTAGTCGAGATCGACGCCGGCGATCTCCGCGCTCGTCGTGATCGAGACGATGTTGGCGATGTGCTGTGCACGGAGGGCTGGGTCGGCCAGGATCGCGGCCATCACCAGCTTGCCGCTGCCGTCGGTGATCGTCGGCAGCACCTTGATCCCCCGAATGAAGGCCTCGTGTGCTGTGGTGTTGAGTTGGCTCTGCGAGCCGACGATCGCGATCGTGCCGTCGGGCTGGGCGCTGTAGAAGAACGGCGAGATGTCGGTGAACATCGTCGATGCCTGGGTGAACCCGAGACGACCCTCCGGCGCGTTCCAGTACGGAACCCAACCACTGACGAAACGCGTTGGATTCAGACATGCGCTGAGCACGATCATCGCCGAGGCAAGGAACGTGGCGCGCCAGAAGCCGCTTCTGCGTTCCTTGGCCACTGAGAAAGGCTACCCGCCCACACCTCGGGAGGTCGCGCGACCGGCGTGTTTGGCCATGCCTAGCTACCGATCGGTAACATCGGCGCATGCAACAGATCGTCGAGGCCATCGAGAACGGTGCGTCGGGCGAAGACCTCGCCCATCTCCCGATCCCCCAGGAATATCGCGCCGCGCACGTCCTGAAGGCCGAGCAGGACATGTGGGCGGGCGTCGCCTCCGCCGACAAGGATCCGCGTCGCAGTTTGCACGTCGGATCCGTGCCGACACCGCAGCTTGCGCCCGACGAGGCGTACGTAGCCGTGATGGCCAGCAGCATCAACTTCAACACCGTGTGGAGCAGCATCTTCGAGCCGGTCAGCACGTTCGGCCCGCTGGCCCGCCTGGCCCGCGAGAGCGAGTGGGCGCGGCGTCACGATCAGCCGTATCAGGTGGTCGGCAGCGACGCCGCCGGTGTGGTGCTGCGCGTTGGCGCAGCAGTCCGCAACTGGAAGCCGGGCGATCGCGTCACGGTGCATTGCAACTACGTCGACGATCAGGACCAGACCTCGCACGACGATTCGATGATGGCCAGCAACCAACGGATCTGGGGATACGAGACCAACTTCGGTGGCCTCGCCGACCTCACCGTGGTGAAGGTCAACCAGTTGCTGCCCAAGCCCGCTCACCTCACCTGGGAGGAGGCGGCGGTCAACGCCCTGTGCAACTCGACGAGCTACCGCATGCTGGTATCGAGGAACGGCGCGGCCATGAAGCAGGGAGACGTCGTGTTGATCTGGGGGGCCACCGGCGGGATCGGTGCCTACGCCACCCAGTACGTGCTCAACGGCGGCGGCATCCCCGTCTGCGTGGTGTCGTCACCCGACAAGGCTGAGATCCTGAAGGCCATGGGCGTCGAGGCCATCATCGATCGGCGCGCTGCCGGCTACCACTTCTGGAAGGACGAACACGTCCACGACGAGAGCGAGTGGCGCCGCTTCGGCAAAGACATCCGCGATCTCGTCGGCGAGGATCCCGACATCGTGTTCGAGCACCCTGGTCGTTCGACGTTCGCCGCGTCGATGTACGTCGCCAAGCGCGGTGGCACCATCGTGTCGTGCGCGGCGACGAGTGGGTTCATGCTCGAGTTCGACAACCGCCACTTCTGGATGCGGCTGAAGCGGCTCATCGGAAGCCACTTCGCCAACTACAAGGAGGCGTGGGAAGCCAACCGGCTCATCTCCAAGGGCATGATCCATCCCGTGTTGTCGCAGACGTTCCCGCTCGAAGGCACGGGCGAGGCCGCTTACCAGGTGCACCACAACCTGCACGAGGGAAAGATCGGCGTGCTCTGCCTGGCGCCTTACGAGGGCCTCGGTGTCACCGATCAGGAGCTCCGCGAGCAGCTGGGCGACAACCTGCACCGCTTCCGCCGTTGATCTGTTATCACTGACGACATGATGCTCACCGAGATCGACCACATCGCCATTGCCGTCCGCGACCTCGACGCGGCAATCGACTACTACGCGAGAGCCTTTGGAGCGACGGTGGATCATCGCGAGATCGTCGACAGCGACGGCGTCGAGGAGGCACTGATCAAGGTCGCCGACAGCTACATCCAGCTCACCGCGGCCACCCGACCCGATTCGCCGATCGCCAAGGCGATCGAGAAGCGCGGCGAGGGACTTCACCACATCGGCTATCGCGTCGACGATTGCGCTGCAGCGCTGGCGGCGATGGTGGCCGCTGGCGCGACGGCGATCGACCAGGCACCGCGTCGCGGCAGTCGTGGCACCACGGTTGCCTTCGTGCACCCGAAGGGCAACTTGGGCACGCTGGTCGAGCTCGTGCAGGAGTAGACCCGCCGGGCGAACCCTCAGCGCATCGACAGCGCCTCGGGCGTGCCGCTGCTCACCAGCCAACCCTGCTCTTGCATCCGATGCTCGACGAGAACGGCCAGCTGCGAGCGCAGCTCCTGATTCTCCTGGAGGCATTGGTGCAAAGCGGCCAGCGCCGAAACGAGGTCGCGCTCGACCTTGGCCAATCGCGACGAATCGTCGGCCGACAGGTCGCCGTCGCCGGAGCGGCGCTCGAGAGCGTCGAGTCGAGTGTTGACCTCGTTGCGCAGCTTCTCTGCCAGACCTATCACGGTCGACTGCGAACGGTCGAGGTCGGCGCGAGCCTCCACCTTGACGGCCTCCGAATCCTGCTTGGCGATCGTCGCATACGCAGCCATCGAGGTGTACTGCGACAGAACCTGCTGCTCGAGCTTGACGAGGCGGTTGCGAAACTCGACTGCTACAGCGGTACCCGTCTCCGCGTGCTCCTCCGGCAGGAAGGGCTCCAGCAGCTCATCCAGTACCGTCCAGCTCTTGTCGTTGCGTCGCATCGTCATCCTTCTTCGCCATGGGTATCCACACGGGGATCTACATCACCTATCGGTACACCCGAGGTCCGACTTGACTGTTGAAGCCCGATGGGCTTGAGAAAGGCTTGCGAATATTCCGCTCAAGGAGCCCGTTGGTCGCTCCGATCATCTAGTTGCGCTTGCGGGATGATCCAAAGGCGTTCACAACGTGGATTGACACCCTGAGAGCGGGAGGAACGCAACTATGGAAAACCACATCGAAGAGAGCAAGCAAGACAAGGGCTTCACGCTCGTTGAACTGCTGATCGTCATCGTCATCCTGGGCATCTTGGCCACCGTCACGGTGTTCGCGGTGACCGGCATCACCAACAAGGGCAAGACCAGCGCTTGCCAGTCCGATGCCAAGACCATCCAGACGGCCGAAGAGGCGTACAGCGCCAACAACGGCGTGTACACCGCCACCCAGTCGGATCTCGTCGGCGCCGGCCTGCTGCACGCGGCATCGACCAAGTTCACGATCGCCCTCACGGGTGGCAGCGGAACCATCGCCAGCTACCAGCTTTCTGGCGTCGTCGGTGGCGATTGCGAAGGCATGACGTTCTGATCCTCGGATCAGTCACAGTCTGAGGAGCCGGGCCTTCGGGCCCGGCTCCCTCGCGTTTTGCCGGGAAGCCACAACCCGCGATAGGACCGCGGCGTGCAACTGGACCACCCTCTGGAGCGCGTCGTCCAGTGGCGCTACGCCATCATCATCTTCGTCTCGATCGAAGCTGGGATCGTCTCGGGTGGCAGGGGCGACTGGGACCAGTTCGTCGACGCCGGCAGGGCGATGTTCGGTTCGGCAGGGCTGCACGTCTACGTCCTCCATCACGACGTGCAGACCGGCCCACTGTCGCTGTTCCTCGCCTGGCTCTTCGCGCACACACCGCGCGACGGTTTCGTCGTCGCCGCGGTGATCAGCGCAGCCCTGGGGGTCGTCGTCGTTCGGCTGCAGGAGCTGTCGACCCGGACGCGGCGCGGTGTGATCCCATTCGAGATCATGGTGTTGGTCGGTGGATGCCTGACCGCTTTCACCTGGGCCAAGCTCGGCGGCTATGGACACCTCGACGACGCCATCACGCTCACGGCCGCGGTCGTGGCCCTCTGCGAGATACGTGCCGGCCGCTCGCGCGTCGCAGCTCTGGCGATAGGAATCGGCATCGCTGCAAAGCCATGGGGAATCATCTTTCTGCCACTCACGCTGGCGACAAGACCGAGGGACCTCCGGGCACCGCTTGTCACCGCTCTTGTCGCTGCCACAGCGTGGCTGCCCTTCATCGTCGGCGCACCCGATTCGCTGAAGGCGCTACGCCCCACCGTCGAGCTCGCACCCGATTCGGTGCTTGCCGTGTTCGGCCTGACGAACGATTCGATGCCCGGATGGCTACGAGTTGCCCAACTGCTGGCCTGCCTCGCGGTTGCCTCGATCCTGGTGCTCAGCCACAAACCGGAGTCGGCCATCGCAGCGGCAATCGCCGTGCGCATCGCTACCGACCCAGCCACGTGGAGCTACTACACGCCGGGGCTAGTGGTCGGTGTACTGGTTTGGGACCTGCTCGATCGGCGCCGGTTCCCTTGGTTCACCATGGCCGTCGCCGTCGGCTTGGCGCCGACCTGGCTGGTGCCTTCGGAGACCGCTCGGGGGTTGATGCGTCTCGCGGTGACAGCGTTGGTCGTCGTCGTCGCGTTCGTCAGAGCGCCGGCAGCCGCGCCGGACCGGCTCGAGACCGCACCGGTGACCTAGCTAGCGCACCAGCTCCATGCGCATGCCCATGTCGTCCCACGTCGGGTCGGCCGGCAGGCGACTCATGGCCCGGCCGGCGGCACGACGCGCAGTCCACACCAGCGCGCAGGCCTGCATGAGATGCACCTGGCCCGCACCCGCCGGGGGCACTCGCATGATGACGTCTTCGACGCCGGGGAGCTTGTCGCGGATGAGGTGCATCCGTTCGACGACGCCCTCTTGGTGATACGGCGACGTGGTCAAGGGAACGTCACCATTGAGGTTCGTGAAGCTGAGATCCGGGTGTGCCGCGAAGAACGTTCGCTGGTGGAACGGCTGGAAGTCGCGCTCGGCTTCTCGCCACCACCGGAACCGGCGGAAGTCGTCGCCGGTCAACCATGGCTCGATCTGGCGTGCTTCGTCCCTGGTCTTGGCCCTTAGGGCCGCACGCGAAGGCATCGGCTTGATGCCCACGATGCGAGGCCAGCCAACCATCTCGCGAGCCTCGATCTCGCACGGCCGGTACGGACCGTGAGGGAACTCGTAGAAACCGACTGGGGCATAGATGGCCGCTGCCTCGAACTTCGGCTTGTACTCGAGAGCGTCCAACAGGGTGCGGACGACTTCCGGCTCCTCGGCATTGACCGTCACGCCGGCTAGACGCGCCGGCACGATCAGCCAGCCGCCCGGACACGGCACGATGCCACCAAGGGTCTTGTACGGAAGTTTGGAGGCAACCATCGGCGTCGCTCGTCAGACGCCGACGAGCTGCCCGGAACCCGTCGACGCTGCTTGGCCGGCGGCGACCGTCGCCTGCGCTTGCAGCTGCGAACGTTGCGTCGCTGCCTGCGCCATGATCTCCTTGGGAAAGGCGCTCACGCTGGCAGCTACGTCGAAGCTGATGATTCCGCTGGCCACGAGGCGGGCGAGGTCCATCTCGATCGTCTGCATGCCCTCTTGCTGGCCGGAGATCATCGTGTTGCGCAGCTGACGGCTCTTGCCTTCACGCAGCAGGTTGCGCACGGCGTCGTTGGCCACCAGAACCTCGTAGGCGGCGACTCGGCCCCCGCCCTCTGCGGGCAGCAGTCGCTGACTGACCACGCCTTGCAGCGAGCCGGCGAGCATCATCTGGATCTGGTCGCGGCGCTCGGAGGGGAACACGTCGACGATACGGTCGAGAGCCTGTGAGGCGTCGTTGGTGTGCAACGTGGCGAACACCAGGTGACCGGTCTCGGCGAGCGTCAGTGTGATGGCGATCGAGTCGAGATCGCGCATTTCACCGAGGAGGATGACGTCGGGGTCCTCACGCAGTGCGCTACGCAAGCCATCGGTGAAGCTCTGCACGTCGGTACCGACCTCGCGCTGGTTCACCATCGACATCTTGTGACTGTGGAGGTACTCGACGGGATCTTCGATGGTGAGGATGTGCAACGGCTTGGTGGCATTGATCCGGTCGATCATCGCCGCCAACGTGGTGCTCTTGCCGGAGCCCGTGGGGCCCACGACGAGTACCAGGCCGTAGGGCTTGTTCAGCAGATCGGTGGCCGCGGTGGGGGCGCCCAGCTCTTCGAGCGAACGAACTCGGTAGGGCACGACGCGCATGGCCAGTGCATACGTGTTGCGCTGCTTGAAGGCGTTGGCACGGAACCGCCCGATGCCCTCGATGCCGAACGAGAAGTCGACCTGTTGCACCTCGTCGAGCTCCTTGCGCTGGAAGTCCTCGAGCAGTGAGTGCACGATGCGCTCGGTTTCGGTCGGCGTGAGGACGTGCACGCCCTCGAAGGGCACCAACACGCCGTCTCGGCGCGCTGTCGGCGGACGGCCGACGGAGAGGTGCAAGTCACTTGCCCCGGCCGCGACTGTCGCTTGCAGCAATGTGACCAACATCTGGTCTGGATTGAACATCGGACTAGCCTCCCGTGTTGCCCGCCGCCCCGAGGAGTGGCTCTACTACTTATGACGATTGCTATCTCCGCCGCGTACGGCTTGTTGCTGGGTTCGTTCCTCACCGTGGTTGTCGATCGTGTGCCCCGCGGCGCATCGATCGTGTCTCCTGGTTCGGCATGCGGAAACTGCGGCCTGCGCCTTGGCTTCCGAGATCTGGTTCCAGTGTTCAGCTGGCTCGCATTGCGAGGCAGATGCCGCCGGTGTCATACGAGTATCGGCATCGAACCGCTGATCCTTGAGTTGGTAACCAGCCTGCTCTTCGGATTGTTCGCTTGGAAGTTCGGGCTCGATTGGGCGCTTCCGGCGTTCTGTGCGCTCGGTGTCGGCCTGGTCGGTCTCAGCTGGATCGACCTGCGCACCAAGCGGCTGCCCCGCCAGATCATCTATGTGACAGCGGCCATCGGTGTTCCATTGCTGTGCCTTGCCGCGCTCGTGCGTCACGAGCCGCGCCGGATGTGGATGATGCTTCTCGGCGCCGGGATCGCGCTGGCGTTCATGGGCATCGTCTACGTGGCCAGTCGTGGTGGCATGGGCGACGGCGACGTTCGCCTGTCGCCCTTGCTCGGCGCCTACCTCGGGTGGCTCAACCCGGGCTTCGTGGGCGTCGGTCTGTTCCTCGGTTTCTTCGCCGGCGCGGTCGTCGGTGTGGCGATGATGGCCGCCGGCCGCGCCGGCCGCAAGACCGCCGTGCCGTTCGGACCGTTCCTCGCGCTCGGAACGATCGTCGCCGTGTTCATCGGTCAGCGGTGCATCGACGTCTTCATGCGCCGCTGACCGACAAGGGTGCCTGTCAGGTCGCGCCCTTCGCTCCGTCGAGGACTCCGTACATCGCTTGGACGAGGGCGACCGCAACGAATCCGACGATGAGGCCGACGAAGATGATCATGATCGGCTCGAACATCGTCGTGAACTTCTTGATCCGGCTTTCGAGCTCACGGTCGAAGTACAAGCTGGCGACCTCCAACTGCTGGTCGAGCGTTCCTGTCTCTTCGCCCACCTTGAACATCTGCTTGGCAGCTCCGGGGAACAGCTCGGTCGCGGCCAACGGCTTGGCGAACCCGCCACCTTCGACCATCTCGACCTGAGCAAGCTCGAGCCGCTCACGGAACACCGAGTTGCTCGTCGACTCGGTGGTGGTCTTCATGCCATCAGGGAGGGGCACCCCTGCTTTGACCATGGCCCCCAGGATGCGGCAGAACCGCTCGAGGATGGCGTACTCGACGATGCCCTTCACGACCGGGATTCGTAGCACCAACCTGTCTTTGACAAGTCGTCCGCTGTCGGTCTTGAACAACCAGTACATCACTCCCATGAATGAGCAGAAGCAGCTGAACGGGATGTACCACAGGGTGCTGAAGAGGGTGGCGATGAAGAGCAGGCTGCGAGTTGTCAGCGGCAGGTCGGCGTTCAACTCGGCGAACAACGGCTTGAACTGGGGCAGCACGTAGCCCGCCAGGATCACGACCGTGACCATCGCCATCGACATGACGACGCCCGGATAGGAAAGTGCCGACACGACCTTCGATCGAGTCTCCAGTTCGCGCTCGAGGTACCCCGCCAGACTCTCCAGGGTTCCGTCGAGGTTGCCGGTGAGCTCGGCCGACTGCATGATGCCGATGTAGTAGTTCGGGAACGCCTCGGGGTGCTTGCCGGCAACCTCCGAGAGGGTGCCGCCGTTCCTCAGGTCGTCGACCATCATCGTGATCGTGCGCTGCAACGCGACGTCCTCGGTCTCGTCGCCGATGATCTCCATCGCCTCGGTGATCGGAATGCCGGCCTTGACGAACACTGCGAGCTGGCGTGTGAAGTGCATCAGCTCCTTCTTCTTGACCTTCTCCTTCGTCAGCTCGAAGTCGAGCGCGCCGCGCTTCTCCTGGATCTTCACCGGGTACAGGTTCTGATCGAGCAAGGAGGCGCGCGCGTCGCCGATGGTGTCAGCTTTCGTGACTCCTTCGACCGAAGTACCGCTGGCGTCGATGGCTGCGTATGCAAACCTTGGCATTTCGTGGCTCCTAGCTAGCTGGCGTAGAGGGTCTTGATGACTTCTGGAACGGTGGTGACGTCGTTCTCGACCAACGCCATGCCTTCACGCAACATCGTGCGCATGCCTTGGGCGACGGCGAGCCGACGGAGCTCTTCTGTGGTGGCCCAGCCGACGATCAGGCGGCGGAGCTCGGGAGTGATGCGCAACAGCTCGTACACACCGATGCGGTCCCGATAGCCGGTGCCGGCGCAGTAGTTGCACCCGGCGCCGTGGAAGAACTGCGACTTGTCGCTGCCACCACTGTGCTGCCGGAATGCGGCGAGCTCGTCGGCGCCCGGCGTGTACGGCTCTTTGCAGGAGTCGCAGATCCGGCGCAGCAGACGCTGGCCGATCACGCCGACCACGGCCGAGGCGATGAGGAAGGCCTCGATGCCCATGTCGAGGAAGCGGTGGAGCGCGGCGACGCTGTCGGTGCCGTGCAACGACGACAACACGAAGTGACCGGTGAGAGCAGACTGAACGGCGATACGCGCTGTATCGGCATCTCTGATCTCACCTACAAGGATCACGTCAGGGTCTTGACGAAGAATTGCCTTGAGGCCTGTGGCGAACGTGAGCCCCGCCTGCTCGTTGGTCTGGATCTGGTTGATCCCCGGGAACACGTACTCGACCGGATCCTCGACCGTGGTCACGTTGGTACCCGTCGAGTTGACCTCGAGCAGTGACGCGTACAGCGTGGTGGTCTTACCGGCACCAGTCGGGCCGGCGCAGATCACCATGCCGAACGGCGAGTGGATCATCTTCGAGTAGTGCAGGTAGGTCTCGCGAGGGAAGCCGAGCTCTGACAACCCGATCATCGAACGACTCTTGTCGAGGATTCGCATGACGATCTTCTCGCCGAACACGGTCGCCACGCTGGCGACGCGGACGTCGACTTCTTTTCCGTCGACGACGGTGGAGAACTGTCCGTCTTGCGGCTTGCGCTTCTCGACGATGTTCATGCCGCTCATGATCTTCAGGCGACTGCTGAGCGCGGGGTGCACGCTGATCGGCAGGCTGAACGCTTCGACGAGGTGACCGTCGATTCGGAAGCGGATGCGCAGCCTCTCGTCGAGCGGTTCGACGTGGATGTCGGACGTCCGGTCGCGAAGCGCCTGACTGACGATGCGGCTGACCAACTGGATGATCGGAGCCTGATCGTCGAGGCTCACCTCGGCCGCGGCCGCGGCAACCTTGCTCTGATCGTCACCGACCTCGAAGTTCTTGACCAAGCGTTCGATCTCGTCGTTGGCGCGGTAGGTGCGGTCGATGAACGTTCGAATCGTCGCCGGGTCGGCCACGTTCCAGCGTACGGGCCGTCCAGCCGCAGCCTCCACTGCCGCGCGGCGAGCCGGGCTCGGATCGGCGCCAATGACGACGAGTACTCCATCCTCATCCGCGATCGGAATCACACAATGAGCTCGAACGATCTTTTCGTCGAGGAGTCCTTTGGAGTTCTCGGGCAGCGTGATCGACTTCGAATCGAGCTCGTCGACCCCAGTGACCTCGGCAATTGCCGTCGTCAGCTCGGCACGACCGACACCGAAGCGGCCGAGCACGATGTCGGCGAACTGCAGCAGGTCACCGTTGGCGGCCGATAGGGCGATCGCCAGGTTCTCGACCGCGAGCTGCTCACCGTCGACCAACAGCTGACCGACGCGCATGCATTCGGCCGCGGCCTCACCGACAGCCGCGACTGCCGGCGTCGGTGGCGCCGGCGGCGAGAACGCTGGTGCCGCTGTAGGTTCGATCTTCTTCGTGAATAGTGCCATTGTGCCCGTCTCCCGCCGAGTGGGGGCGTAGACAGCTACACGTCAGTACGACGAGTAGCTGTGCTCCGATGAGTTGTCGTTGCTGCTGGACGGCAGCGTGGGGGTTGTGCTCGGAGACGGGAACCCGCCGCCCGATGCCGATTCGACCTTGCGGACGAACTGATTGGGATCGAGTTCGAGCAGCGCCCGCTCGATCTCTTCGAGCCGCTCGAGCTGAATGGCCTCGCTGACGTCCATGGTGTCGGTCAGCTGGGCTTCGATCTCCGTCATGCGCAGCGAGGTCGCGTCGAACTTCTCTTCCTGGGCAGCGATGAAGCGATCGACTTCGATACGAACCAGCATCGCTTCGCCGACGGCGCTCGACAGTTGCTCTTTGACTGCGTTGATCGCCTCTTCGTCGACCTTGGCGATGTCGGCAGCCATGATGTCCATTCGCTCGCCGGACTCGAGCAACGACGCCTCGAGGTCGACGATCCGCTTCGAGAGCGCGCCCATCGCGTCGTCGAACCCGCCGCCGAGCCGACCGAGTGACGCCTCGAGGTTGGCCAGCTTCACACCGTTGTGCTCGTTGATCCGTTCTTCCATGGCCAGGGCCCGATCGACCATCTTCATGTCGATCGTGTCGACTCGCTGCGACAGGATCTGGCTGTGCTCGGCGAGCTGACGAGCCAGGTCCGCGCTCGATTGATCGACGAGCACCCGCACGTCACCGATGCGCTGGTCGATCATCTTCGATACGACCTGATCGCCGTCGTCCATGCGCTTCGACAGCGCGGCAACTGTCTCGTTGATCGAGGCAACGATTATTGCTGCCTGTTCGTCGAACCGGCGGCTCGACTTGTGCAGCTCGTCGATCTGGGTCTCGACCGCCGCTGTCTTGCGCTCGAGGTAGTCGCGCAGGCCTTCACTGACTGCAGCGAACTGCACGAGCGAAGGGAGACCGGCCAACTTGTTGTTGATCGTGGTCAGCGTCTGGTGTTGGTGGTTGGCGAACTCGGCGAGACGCTCCTCCAACGCTGCCTGAAGGGCGGACTGGTAGCGGTCGGTCGTCTCCTGGTTGGCGTCGACGCGATCGGTCAACGCCTGCAGTTGCTTGGTGAACTCCGCACGCATCTCCTGGCGCGCCGCTTCGACCTGCTGGGTCATCGCCGTGACCGACTGCGTCAGCTGGCGTTCGACGGCGCTACCGATGGTCGCGGCGAGGATCTCCGTCGAGGAGGGTGCCGCGGTCGCCGGTGGGGACGTGGGTGGCTCAGTGGGTGCCGCCAGCGCCCATGCCGGAGTAGTCGGTTGTTCGTTCGCCACGGACATTGCATCGGCCGAACTTGCCCCAATCTTGAGACATCTTTGGCCACTACCGTGGCATCATGCGCGTCCATCTGATCGACGGAACCTACGAGTTGTTCCGCCAGCATTTCGGCCAAGTTGCCCGCCACACCGACGTCGGGCCGTTCGCCGCGACCGTCGGTGTTGTCGCCTCGACGCTGCAACTCGTCAGCGATGGTGCTACCCATCTCGGAGTCGCCAGCGATCACGTGATCGAGAGCTTCCGCAACGACATGTGGCCCGGCTACAAGACCAGCGCCGGGATGGCACCCGAACTGCTGGCACAGATCCCGGTGATGGAGGAAGCGCTGGTCAGCGCTGGTTTCACCACCTGGGCGATGGTCGAGCACGAAGCTGACGATGCGCTGGGCGCAGCGGCCGCCGTTGCCGAGGCCGACCCTCGCGTCACGCAGGCGATGATCGTCACCCCCGACAAGGATCTCGGCCAGTGCGTGCGCGGCACTCGCATCGTGCAGTACGACCGGCGCAAGGGCGAGATCATCGACGAGGATGCCGTCAGGCTCAAGTTCGGCGTCGGCCCGCAGTCGATAGCCGACTACCTCGCGCTCGTCGGCGACCACGCTGATGGCTACCCGGGCATCGCCGGGTGGGGTGCCAAGAGCGCGTCCACCGTGCTCGCCAAGTTCGGCTCCATCACCGAGATCCCCACGTCGTCGCGCGACTGGGGGCTTCCGGCACTGCGCGGTGCCGAGAAGTTGGCCGTGACCCTCCGCGACAATCTTGAGCTCGCCTTGCTCTTCCGCAGGATCGCCACCATCGAGACCGACGTGCCCGTGGGCAGTGTCGACGACTGGCTGTGGCGCGGCCCGACGGCCGGTTTCGCCGCGTTCGCCGCCCGCCTGGATACGCCGCAACTGGCCGAGCGTGCGGCACGGCTGGCCCAACGGCGAGCACCCGCCGAGTGAGGTGACGGCCAGGCTGTCTGCGGCACACAAGCGCTACCGTTGAAGGCTGCTACCTCCCGGTCCTGACCTGATTCCCGGACGCCCGTCGCACAGGGCCCGACCGTCACCTCACCGGGCGGGTGCCACGGTTCAGTGGTGCAAGCCTAGCGGTCACCGCTACCCTTGCGCTCCCCGGGAGGGGTGCGAGAGCGGCCGAATCGGCACGCTTGGAAAGCGTGTGAGGGGCAACCCTCCGTGGGTTCGAATCCCACCCCCTCCGCTGTGACGCCACCGTTCACCGACGACCAGGCGATGCGACTCGCACTGGAAGAAGCCGCGGCGGCGATGGCCCACGGCGACGTGCCGATCGGTGCCGTTGTGGTGCGCGACGGCGCCGCGATCGCCGCCAGGCACAACGAACGTGAGCGGAGCGGCGACCCCACCGCGCATGCCGAGGTCCTGGCAATACGCGACGCGGCACACGTGGTGGGCCACTGGCGATTGCTCGACTGCACGTTGTACGTCACGCTCGAGCCGTGCGCGATGTGCGCCGGGGCGATCGTCAACGCTCGGGTGGCCCGGCTGGTCTACGCCGCGACCGACCCCAAGGCAGGTGCCGTGGCCAGTCTCTACGAGCTGTGCAGCGATCCGCGGCTCAACCACCGGCTGCCGATCGTGGCCGGCTTGCACGCCGACGAGGCCGGCGAGTTGCTGCGCGGCTTCTTCGCCGAACGCCGCAGCTAGCGGGTTCTAGTGACCCGCACCCATCCCGGCGAACGCACGCTTGATCGCCTCGGCGACCTCGTCGGCGATCGTCGAGGCATCGACATCGTCGGACGCCGGAGCTGCCGGCGGCGTTGACACCTGCTGCGGCGGCGGCGTGGTTGCCTGGGTGACGACAGGCAACTGCATGGTCACCAGCGGCGTCACCGGTATCGGCTGCGTCGCCATTGGTGGAGGGGGTGAACCGATGCCGACGGCGCGCGTCACCGGGACGGCAAGCGTGATCGGCGGGGCATTGAGCCTGTTCTTCGGCTCGCTTGTCGGCTCCGGTTCGGTGCGCGCCTCGGGAACGCTCACCGCTGCCGCCTCGTGGTGCACCTCAGGAATTGGCCGCTCGGCCGGGACCACCTCGGCAACCACCTCTCGCGCGGCGATCGGCTCGGGCGCGCTGATCGGCTCGCTGATCGGCTCCGGTGCGCTGATCGTGTCGGGCTCGGAAATTGGCTCGTTGTGACGGCCGACGACCGGAACCGTGTGCGCATACCAACGATCGATCCCACTGGGATGACGCTTGTACAGAACCAGCTCGTAGCCCTTGACCAGCCGGTTGGAGACATCGACCATCACGTCGTCGGCGAACAGCTCGGCGCACAGCTCGACCGATGGCCGGTCGATCGTTGGATCGGCGTCGAACATCCGCCCGACGTGCTCGATGCCGTTGACGATCACGGTGCCTCGCTGCATCTGCTCGCGGGTGATCACGCCTTCCATCATCAGGCGCACCGCCAACGTTCCATCGGTGCTTCGCTCTGCGTAGTACACCATGCCGTCGCGCATGTAGACACGGGTTGTCGGTGCCGTGTGCAGGGTCAGCTCACCGGTGAGGTACTGACGGCGAGCCGCCTCGATCACCTGCCAGGCAGGCCGAGGGGTGAAGTCAGTCTCGTCCGGAAACAGGTTGGTACCAGGCACAGACCTTCATCGGCAGCCCGTCCAGCAATCTTGAGGGAACATTGCCGATCGGAACGCCCGAGGTGGGGCCCCGTGCGGGCCGCTAACCTGCCACCCGGAAGGATGCCAGAGTGGACGAATGGGACGGTCTCGAACACCGTTGAGGTCTTATGGGTCTCCGTGGGTTCGAATCCCACTCCTTCCGCCAGAAACCACTCCCAGCACCGCGGGTCACCCGCACCGCAAACCTTCCGCGGGGAGATGGCCGACCGGGTCGACCAGGTAGTCCTCCACAGCGGCCGATGAGCAGGCGTTGACGCCGTAACCGGTGTGGCGGTTGCCGACGACGGTCACCAGGCGGCCCTGTTCGAGGGCGGCAGCCATCTTGCGTGCGCCGTCCAGCGGTGTCGCCGGGTCGCCGGTGGTGCCGAGCACCACGATGGGACCGGCGCCCTTGCCGGTGATGGGGATCCGCGGGTCGATCGAGGGTGGGAAGAACGTGCACGTGTAGTCGCCAACGGTGCCGGCCTCCATGCGCGGCGCGACCGCCTTGAACTCGGGAACCGTTGCATCGGCTTCCTCGACCGTCGGTCGTTCGGTCGAATCCATGCAGGTGATCACCTCGAACGCCTCGATCAGGTTGTCGTAGGTGCCGTCGGGTTGGCGTTCGTAGTAATCGTCGTACAGGGCGAGGAGCCCCGCGCCGTCACCTCTCTGCGCGTCGGCGAGCGCCTGCGCGAGTCGCGGCCAATCGGCACTGTTGTACATCGCCTGCCCAACTCCGCTCACGGCGACTTCGAGTGACACTGGCGGACGACCTGACTTGCTCGGAAGGGGCGAATCGTCGATGGATTTCATCAATTGGTCGTAGGCGTCCTCGCTATCGCCGCCGTTGTGGAACGCGCAACCGCTGTCGGCACTGCACTGGGCGAGGAACGTCGTCAAGCTGTCCTCGAAGCCCTTGATCTGCTGCAGGTTCTGTTCGGTCTCCCCGGCGGTCGGGTCGACGGCACCGTCGAGCACCGCGGCGCGCACCGTCGACGGGAACAACGTCGCCCAGGTGGCGCCCAACTCGCTGCCGTAGCTGAACCCCAGATAGCTGATCGTCGCTTCACCCAGGGCGGCGCGGATGGCGTCCATGTCGCGCGCCGAGTTGTTGGTGCCCACGTAGCGGTAGAAAGCGCCGTTCTTGTCGACGCAATCGGTGGCGAACTCCTTGGACAGATCGACGAGCTGTTGACGCTCCTGTGCATCGTCGGGAGTGATGTCGCCCGAGGCGAAGAAGTGGTCGTAGTCGTCTGTGCAGTCGATTGCCGGCGTGCTCTTGCCCGTGCCGCGAGGATCCCAGGCGACGATGTCGAAGTGGTCGAGCAGGGCTTGGCCGAAGTTCAGCTCGGCAAACAGGGCGAAATCAGTACCGCCGGCACCCGGGCCTCCGGGGTTGACCAGCAGACTGCCGATGCGTTCGCTGGGCTTCGAGGCGAGGTGCCGAGCGATGTTCAGGTCGAACGTTCCCTTCGACGGATCGTTGTAGTCCACGGGCACGGTGAAGGAGCCGACCTCGACGTTCCCGGAGCCATCGGTCGGCGTCCAGCCGAACGGGTCGGCGCTCGGGTCGAAGGTGACGTCGGAGTGGTCGGCTTGCGTCGCTCTGACTGACGCGTCGATCGCACAGCCGGTCAGCAACACGAGACCGCAGATCATGGAAAGCACGCGCCGCATCAACCGCGCAGCGTATGGCGCAGCAAGCCTCGTCGCTCGGCGGCACCCGTATCCTCGAACCCATGCGAATGGGCCCACACATGATGTTGGGGAGCGACAACGAAGCCGTCAAGGGGGCGCGACTCCAGGGCAGCGCCGTGCGGCGCGCGTGGGGGTTCGCCCGCCCGTACCGAGCGATCATCATCTTCTTCCTCGTCACCATCGTGGTGAGCGCGGTGCTGGAACTGGTACCACCGTTCGCCTTCCGATCGATCCTCGACGACGCCATTCCGAAGAACAACCGGTCGATGATCAACGTGCTGGCCGCGATAGTGGTCGGCGCGGCGATCGTCGACGCCCTGCTGGCCATCGTGCAACGGTGGTGCTCGGCACGCATCGGAGAAGGGTTGATCTGCGACTTGCGCGTCGCTCTGTTCGGCAAGGTCCAGCGCATGCCGATCGCCTTCTTCACCCGCACCCAGACGGGGGCGCTCAGCAGCCGCTTGAACAACGACGTGGTCGGCGCGCAGAGCGCCGTCACCAGCACACTCGGCAGTGTGGTCAGCAACGTGGTCGTGTTGATCACCACCCTGTCGGCGATGGTCTTCCTGGAGTGGCGCCTCACGCTGCTGGCGCTGGTCGTGCTGCCACTCTTCATCGTCCCCGCCAAGCGGGTGGGCAAACGGTTCCAAGCACTCGCTCGACAGCAGATGAACACCAACGCGGAGATGAACTCGCAGATGGCCGAGCGGTTCAACGTCGCCGGCGCCCAATTGGTGAAGCTGTTCGGTCGATCCGACGACGAGACCGCGCTGTTCTCCACCAGGGCCGCCAAGGTGCGCGACATCGGCATCAAATCGGCGATGTACGGACGCGTCTTCTTCGTCGCCCTCGGGCTGGTCGGTGCACTGGGCGCCGCGGCGATCTACGGCATCGGCGCCAACCTCGTGGTCAGCGGCAACATCAAGCCCGGTACGCTGGTGGCCCTCGCAGCGCTCGTCACCCGGGTCTACCAGCCGCTCACCGGTCTCACCAACGCACGCGTCGACCTGATGACGGCGATGGTCAGCTTCGAGCGGGTGTTCGAGGTGCTCGATGCGCCGGAGAGCATCACCGATCGTCCGGGCGCAATCGATCTCGTCGCCCCGAGGGGATTGGTGCAGTTCGACGACGTCACGTTCCGGTATCCGACGGCGGCCGAAGTCACCGTGAAGTCCCTCGAAGCGCCCAGCGCGTTGATCGGCCACGACCCCGACCGCGATGTGCTGAGCGGATTGAGCCTCACGTTGCGACCTGGCGAAACCGTGGCGCTGGTCGGGGCTTCCGGCTCGGGCAAGACGACTCTGGCCGGGTTGATCCCCAGGCTCTACGACGTCACCCGCGGCAGCGTCAACGTCGACGGCCACGACGTGCGCGATCTCACGCAGCAGACGCTGCGCGCCGCGATCGGGGTGGTCAGCCAGGATCCGCACTTGTTCCACGAGTCGATCGGCGACAACCTTCGTTACGCCAAGCCCGATGCCACCGATGCCGAGCTCGACGCCGCGTGCCGCGGCGCGCGGATCTACGACATGGTGGCGGCGTTGCCCGACGGGTACGACACGATGGTCGGCGAACGCGGCTACCGGTTGAGCGGCGGCGAGAAGCAGCGGTTGGCCATCGCCCGCCTGCTGCTCAAGAACCCTGTGGTGATGATCCTCGATGAAGCGACGAGTCATCTCGACAACGAGAACGAGGCCCACGTACAAGCAGCGTTCGACGAGGCGCTGCGCGGGCGCACCGCCCTGGTGATCGCCCACCGGCTGTCGACCATCCGTGATGCTGATCGCATCGTGGTGCTCGACGACGGGCGAATCGTCGAAGAAGGCACCCACGAAAGTCTCATGGCGCTCGACGGCCTGTATGCGGCGCAGGTGCGTGCCGGCGAAAACACGCTGTTACCTGGTTAGTCGCGCCCATCCGCGATCCTTGTGACACCCCCTCGTCATGATGGTGGGCATGGAGATCGCACTCATCATCTGCCTCGTGGCCGCCGTCGCCGCGCTCACGTGGCTGATCGCTCGTCGCAGCTCCGCGCCTGTGGCCGTGCCCGTGGAGACTCCGGTGTCGGCCGATGTCATCAGCCAGGCAGCCATGCTCGCCGTCGAGCAGGCGATCACGATGAGTCGCGAGCAGCTGGGCGCCCACACGCAGGCCAGCGATGCGGCACTCGCCGGTCGCCAGCAGCTCATCGACCAGCGCCTCGGCGAGGTGCAAACCGGTGTGCGCACCGACATCGACCGGTTGTCGCAGCTCGTGCAACAACTCGGGCAGGCAACGTCCGAGCGGTTCGGTCAGGTCGATCGGTCGTTGCAGGTGCACTCCGAGATCACCCAGATGCTGTCGTCCACCACCAACAGCCTGCGCGAGGCGTTGGCCAGCTCCAACGCTCGCGGGCAGTGGGGCGAACGCATGGCGGAAGACGTGCTTCGCCTGGCCGGGTTCCACGAAGGCGTGAACTACCACAAGCGCACGGCCGTGGAGGGCGAGGGGCGGGGCATCCCCGACTTCACGTTCCTCCTGCCGAAGGGGCACGTGCTGTTCATGGACGTCAAGTTCCCCATGGCCGCATACCTCAAGTACCTCGAGGCAGGTACCGAAGCCGAGCGATCGGCGCACCGGGCTGCGTTCGTGCGCGACGTACGCGCCCGGGTTCGCGAGCTGGCCCGCCGCGAATACGCGGCTACCGACGACCGTTCGGCCATCGACAACGTCTTGTTGTTCGTACCCAACGAAACGGTCAGTGCGTTCATCCACGAGAGCGACGTCGGCCTGATCGAAGAGGCGATGGCCTCCAACATCGTCATCTGCTCGCCGCTCACCTTGTTCGCCTTTCTCGGTGTCATCCGTCAGGCGTTCGACAACTTCGTGATCGAGGAGACCAGTCAGGAGATCCTGCAACTTCTGGGCAAGTTCGGTCAGCAATGGTCGAAGTACACCGAGTCGGTCGACAAGGTGAAGCGCGGGTTCGACTCGTTGAACCGCTCGTTCGACGAGCTGGCCACTACCCGCCGGCGGGCACTCGAGCGGCCACTCAACGCCATCGAAGATCTGCGCCGCAAGCAGTGCCTGCCGATCGACGGTCAGCTGTTCGAGGTCGACGACGGCGACGACATCGACAACGTTCGCGAGCTCGGCGCCTGACCCCTCGATGCACCGACGCGGCATAGCCTGTCGCCGATGAGTCAGGTGGCGTTCGACTTCGACCTCGACGACGGCGGTGTGCCCACGTACACCGTGGGCGAGCTCGCCGAGGCCATCAACTCGGCGCTTCGTCGGCGGTTCACCGACGGCGTCTGGGTTCGTGGCGAGATC
The DNA here is from genome assembly GCA_963720775.1 of Ilumatobacteraceae bacterium. Lineage (GTDB taxonomy): Bacteria > Actinomycetota > Acidimicrobiia > Acidimicrobiales > Ilumatobacteraceae > JAENVT01. Next base: position 335,346 of record CAVRGR010000007.1, read on the forward strand.
CAGGGGTTCAGCGAGCGCGGTGCACACGCCTACTTCCGTCTCGTCGAAGACAGCGACGACGGCAAGGCGGCGATCAACGTGCAGTTCTTCGCCAACGCCCGCATGCGGCTGCGGCCGATCCTCACCAAGCATCGCTTGCGGCTTGGCGACGGCCTGAAGGTACGCATCTTCGGCCATCTCGACTTCTTCGCCCCGTCCGGGCAGCTCGGGCTGAAGATGAGCGGCCTCGATCCGCGATTCACGCTCGGCGAGATGGCGTTGGAGCGTGATGACGTCGTTCGTCGGCTGGTGGCCAACGGTCTGTTCGACGCCAACAGGCGAACCATCGTGTCGTCCGCTCCTCTGCGCGTGGGCGTGGTCACCAGCACCGCCGAGCGCGGCATGGGCCGACTTCACCCACGAGCTGCAGCGCAGCGGGCTGGCTTTTCGGTTGCGGGTGATCGACGTTCGTGTGCAGGGCGAGTCTGCTGTCGAGATGGTCTCGGCGGCGCTGCGAACTCTCACCTGCCACGAGGATCTCGATGTGGTCGTACTGATCCGCGGCGGTGGGTCGAAGACCGACCTGGCAGCCTTCGACCAGATGGCCATCGCCATGGCCATCGCCGGCTCGCCCCTGCCGGTGTTCACCGGACTCGGTCACGAGATCGACCGCAGCGTCGCCGACGAAGTGGCGCACAGCTCGCTGAAGACGCCCACAGCATGTGCCGCGGCGCTGGTAGAGCGCGTCAACGCCTTCCAGACCGAAGTCGAACACGTCTGGTCGGCCATCGACCGTCACGCCAACCGCGCTGTTCGCGAGGCGAACACCTCGCTGGCCACGATCGCCCACCGCGTTCGCCGGGCCACGGTATCGGCAGTCGAGCGCAGCGACGATCGCCTCGGCCATCGCCGCCATCGTCTTGCAGCAACGGCCGACCGCGCCTTGGAGCGCTCCGCCGATCGCCTCATCACCGCCCGCGCCGCCCTCGGTCGGGTACCGGCCCGGCTCGAGCCGGAGCTGCGTCACATCGACGCGGTGGCAGCCCGGGTGCGGTCGCTCGACCCGGTGCACACCATGGCCCGCGGCTGGAGCATCACCCGCACGGCCGAAGGTGCCATCGTGCGCGACTCCGGCGATCTCGCGCCGGGGGCAACGATCACGACCACATTCGCCAAGGGCACCGCCCGTAGCCGCGTCGAGGAGACCAACACATGACCGAACCAGTCGCCAGCGGGTACGCCGCCGCGCTTGCCGAGCTGGAGACGATCCTCGGCGAACTGGAGCGTGCCGACGTCGACGTCGATGTGCTCGCCACTCAGGTGAAGCGCGCCGCCGAGCTGATCGGGTTCTGCCGTGATCGCATCGGCAGCGCCAAGTTGCACATCGAGCAGGTGGTCGCCGACCTCGGCGACGACACCGGCTGACCAGGGTCTGGCCGGTCTCAACGACATCGCTGCGTGATACTTTTGTGGTCATGTCGGCAACAACTTCGATCTCCAGCGACGTCGTGCTCGCTGCCAAACGTCAGCTCGCTGCAGCGTTCCGCGCCGCGGCCTACCACGGCTTCAACGAGGGGATCGACAATCACTTCTCGTTCGCCGTGCCCGGTAGCGACGACCTCTTCCTGCTCAACCGCTATGGCCCGCATTGGTCCGAGATCACCGAAGCCGACATCCTGACGATCGACTTCGACGGTCGAGTCGTCGATGGTGAAGGCGACTGGGAGACGTCTGCGTTCCTCATCCACCGCGGTTGCCATCAGGCCCGGCCATCGGCCCGCGCCGTGTTCCACACCCACATGCCTTACGCCACGGCGTTGTCGATGACCGTGGGCGGGTTCGACACCAAGCTCAGCCAGAACGCCATGTTGTTCCACGGCCGAATCGCCGACCTGCCCTACGGCGGCCTCGTCGACGCAGCCGAGGAGGGATGCCGGTTCGGTGAGGTGATCGGTGACGAGATCACCGTCGTGATGCTCGAGAACCACGGCGTGATGGTGATCGGCACCGACGTGGCCGACGCTTGGCAGAAGCTGTACTTCTTCGAACGGGCCAGCCAAGTGCAGGTGCTCGCCCAGTCGACGGGCCAGCCGCTCATCCGGGTCAGCGATGCCATCGCCGAGCACACAGCAGCGCAGTGGCTGAAAGAAGCGCCGAAAGCAGCCACCCAGTTCGCCGCGGTACTGCGGGTGGTCGACGGTACAGCGAGCTCACTTCACGCCTAGCCTGCCGGAGTGCCCGTCGTCGCTCCGCCCCCGTCGCTCGCGGACATAGCCGCCGCCGTCGAGGCTCGACTGCGAACGGTTCTCGATACCGAAACGGCACGATGGGCAGCCTTCGACGAGGACCTGCGCGCCCCGCTCGAACAGATCGGGCGACTGGTGCTGGGCGGCGGGAAGCGACTGCGCCCATCGTTCTGCCACTGGGGCTTCGTCGGCGCCGGCGGGCGGCCCGACGACCCGCGAATCGTCGACGCGGGCGCGGCGTTGGAGTTGATGCACGCCTTCGCCCTGTTTCACGACGATGTCATGGACGACGCGGTGAGCCGGCGAGGCACACCGACCACGCACACTGTGTTCGCCGGCATCCACGCCGCTTCCGGCTGGGCCGGTGAGCCGCGACGATTCGGCGAAGGTGTCGCGATCCTGGTGGGTGATCTGGCCTTCGTGATGGCCGACGCCCTGCTGGTCGACGCACCCAGCGACGCCTGGGCGATCTGGAACGAGTTACGCACCGAGCTCAACATCGGGCAGCTGCTCGACATCCTCGGCAGCGTGCGCGGCGATCGACGCCTCGACAAGGCCGAGCGGATCTGCCGGTACAAGAGCGGCAAGTACACGGTCGAGCGACCGCTGCACCTCGGTGCTGTGCTGGCCGCACCGGATCGAGTCGAGGAGTTGCTCCCGGCGCTGAGCGCCTACGGGCTTCCGTTGGGCGACGCGTTCCAGATGCGCGACGACGTGATGGGGGCTTTCGGTGACGAAGGGGTCACCGGAAAGCCTGTCGGCGGTGACCTCCGCGAGGGCAAGCCGACGCCACTTCTGGCCCGCGCGGTCGCCGCGGCAACTCCCGCGCAACGCGCGGTGCTCGATCGCGTCGGCGCGGCAGACCTCGGTGACGGTGACATCGCCGCGATGCAACAGGTGATCATCGACACCGGCGCTCTTGCCGCGTTGGAGGCCCAGATCGCTTCGCTCACCGAACGGGCGGTCGCATCGATCGAAACGGCGCCGATCACGGAGCCGAGCAGAGCCGAGCTCGTCGCCCTCGCCCACTACGTGAGCTGGCGCAACGTCTGACCGGTCGCCGGCGCGCCGAGGGCGGCGAGCAACGATGGCGCATCGAGCACGTCGATGGGGATCTCGACCGCGGCCGCTCCATCGGGTTGGGCGACTGCCAGCCACGCCTCGCCGACCACCATGCCGGTGGCTTGCTGAAGTGCAGCGACGTAGCCCGACATCTGTGGTTGGTAGCGGCGTGCCAGTTCGGCAGGTGAAGTGACCAAGGTGTCGGTCTTGAAGTCGACGAGTGTGAGCGTGCCGTCCGGATTGACGAACACGGCATCGACATAACCCCACACCGTGACGTCGCCGAACTGAGCGCCGACGTACATCTCCCGGCGGCAGTTGGACGATGCCTGCATTCGGGCGAACAGGTTGCCCCTGAGCAACGAGTTGACCATGGCCTCGATGTCGCGTCGTCGATCGAGCACACCCTCGGCCTCGGCAGCAACTTCGACGAGCTTGGGGAGGCCGAGCGTCGGGTCGTCGAGGGCGACCTGCTGCATGACCGCATGCACCGCGCTGCCTTTGGCGGTACCGAACCGGCCACCGCGCCGGCTGGGCCGGTCGTTTGGCCCCGGTTCCTTGCGGTTGCCTGGGTCGGTGGCTTCGTGGTCGTCGGTGTCGGGTTGGTGGCGCCCGACGGCCTCACCGAAGCGCTCGCCGGGGGCGACGACGTCGTCGTCGGTTTCGTCGTCGTCGGCGAACAGCAAGCCCTGCACGAGCTCGACATCACTCGTGGGCCCGGCGGCATCGCCGAGCGCCTTGGCGATCCCGCTGGGCGTCCAGATCCGGCGAACCTGACTCGCCGTGCGATCGAGCTCGACCGGTTCGTCGACGGCGCCATCGAGGAGGTCGTCGAGGTCGGGACGGGTGTGGTCGGGTGGATGTGCCACGGGCAGTGCCGGCTCGGGGCACACCGCAGAGGTGACGGCGTCGGCAGACGTGACTGCCTCGACCAGGCGGCCGGCCGCACAGCCTGCGTTCTTGTGGTGCATCGAGACGACGAGGTGATCCTCGGCTCGCGTGAACGCGACGTACAGCAAACGCGCTTCTTCGGCCTTGGCACGCCGCCTCTCGGCCGATGACATGTCGGCCAGACCCGCGCTGGTGAGCCTGCCGAGGCGAATGAGTGGTTTGCCGTTGTGCCAATGGAGGCCGGTCGACGAATCCGTGGCGTCGCCGCCGCCGAGACCGGCGACGATCGTGATGGGGAACTCGAGGCCCTTTGCCGCGTGAATCGTCATGATTCGCAGCGAATCTTCGCCTTCGTCGGTGCTGAGTTCGACTCGATCGACGTCGTCTATGCGCCGGTCGACCCAGGCGAGGTACTCGGCGAGCGTGCCGCCCGTCGCATCGCTCCAGGCGCGAGCCTCGTCGATGACGTATCGAACCCGGCGCCATGTCTCGCGGGCGACCTGCCGGCCTTCCGACAACGCTGCTGCGACACCGCGCCAACCGTCGTACAGCTCGGCGATCAGTTCGGCAGGTGTGCGCTCGTGCTTGCGCCTTCCGAACTGGTCGAGCACGCGCAGCGCATCGCCGACGGCACCAGGCTTCGTGGTGAAGACACGGAAGTCGGACGGGTAGGGCGTCTGGGCGCTGGCCGGCCCGAAGCGATATTCCATCAACTGGCGATCATCGAGGCCGAAGATCGAGGTACGCAACGCAGTGACCACCTTCAGCTGATTCGTGGGGTCATCGATAGCGCGCAGAACTCGCAGCAGCTCGTAGACCTCACGTGAGCCGTAGATCAACGTGCCGCCCTCGACCCGATACGGAACCCCGGCCTGACGCAGCGTGTGTTCCAGCACGCCGAGGCGGGTACGACTGCGCACGAGCACGGTGATGTCGCGATAGTTGGCCGGTCGGTCGGGCCGATCGACGCCGTCGCCGACCTTCCACGGCGTGGCGCCACGCACCGCCTGTTGGACCAACGCGGCGATGTCGGCGGCTTCGGCCCGCGCTGTGTCGTCGGCCGAGTCGTGATCGAGCTTGACCCAGCCGGGCATGCCCAGCACCACGACGCCCGGCCCGCTGTCGGAGGAGTTGGGGGCTCGGTTGGGGTCCAGTGGCGCGTATGGGACGTGATCTGCGGAGTCGGTGTCGCCGTAGGCGAAGCGGAGCCCGAGCACCGCGTTGATCCAACCGCAGACGTCGGCGCGAGTACGGCGATTGACGGTGAGTTGGCGGTTCGAGCCGTCGGCGGCGAGCAAGCTGGAGAACAGCGCCACGTCAGCGTTGCGGAAGCCGTAGATCGATTGCTTCGGATCGCCGACGGCGAACATCGACGCCGGCGCGCCGGCTGGATCAGGAGCCGTCAGCTCGGTGAGGATGTCGAACTGCACCTGATCGGTGTCTTGGAACTCGTCGACGAACAGGTATCGATGCCGAGCCCGGATCTCGCCGCGAACCTCAGGATTGTTTTGCAGGAGCCGACGGGTGAGCACCAGGAGGTCGTCGAACGACAACTCGCCTCTGCCCACGCGTTTGCTCGCGGTCTCGACCACGATCGGTGTGAGCGCCGACATCAACCGGCTCAGCGCCGGCTCGAAGGTGGCGAAGCGCATCGCCAACCGGAAGGGCTCCCACGGTGCGGTTCCGCCCCGGCGGCTCTCGTGAAGCGCCCAGGCAGCCGCGGCAAGCGCCGGCACCGACTGCATGAGCTCGAGCGTCGTCCCTGCCTCGACCACGGCATCGTGGACCCTTGCACGCATGGTTGCGCTGCCTTCGAGATAGCGATGGTCGGAGTGGACTGCATCGAGCATGCGCATGAGGCCCGCTTGAGCCACAGCGATCGACATCGGCGCCGCGGTCGGCGTAGCCGACAAGCGCAGCCAGTCGTTGTCGATCGCCCTGACGAGGTCGGGCAGGAACTGCAAGGCGTTGAACGAGGCAACCACCATCAACGCCTCTTCGAGCGCGGGGTTCTTGAGGGCAACGTTGTAGAGCGCCTGAACGGCCTGTTCGGCACGCTCGTCGGCCATCGCCCCGGACGTGAGCTCGTCGGCGGTGGTGAACTTGGGCGGCAGCCCGGCCTCGATGGGGAACCGTCGCAGCAGTGATTGGCAGAAGCCATGGATCGTGCCGATGAAGGCCTCGTCGAGTTGCGCTGCTTCGCCGAGAGCTTCCCGAAGGCGGTGCGAGACCTCGCGCGCTGCCTTCTCCGTGAACGTGATGACGACCAACTCGCCGATCTGCACGCCGGGCGCGCCGACGAGAGCGGCGACCCTGCCGACGAGGCTGGTTGTCTTTCCACTGCCGGCGCCCGCCGAGACGGCGAGCGACGAACCCGGATCAGCCTCGACCCACGCCGGCAGGTCGATCGAGCTTGGCTCGGCCGCGTCGTGAGTCATCCGTCGAGCTCCGTGCCCGTTGCGGCTGACTGTGCGCCGGCAGGGTCGAAGAGCCGTGCCCGCTCGGCGAGGTCCTCGACGCCCAACGAGTCGACGCAGCACATCAGGCATCGCCCGTTCGTGGGATGAGGCCGGGGCGCGAACTGCCCCCCGGCGATCTCGCCCAACCAGCGAGCGACGTACGACTCGAACTCGGCGATCAACGTCGCGTCGATCGGAACCTGGCGCGCTTCGGCCTTCGCTTCGCGAACGTAGAGATAGCGCGCCGTGGCGGCCGGGGCATCGACCGCATCGTCGTCGACGAGCAGGGCGCGATCGTGATCAGCGGCACGGGCGTACAGCGGCAGCTGGAGCTTGCGACCACCATCGAGCACGTCTTTCAAGGTCGACTTGGCGCCGGTCTTGAAGTCGGTGACGCGCAAACCGCCGCCGGCCATGAGATCGATGCGATCGATGTTGCCCCGAAACTGCGCGCCGGCCACTGGCACGCCGGAGAAGCTGTACTCGCAGGCAACGGGTTGCGACCCTTCCGCCGCCTCGGCATCGATGGTGGCGGCGATCGATCGCAGGATGTGGGCGCGCTCCGCACCCCACGCGCTGGCATGACCGAGCCGGTGCCGAACGTCGATGTCGGTGGCGAGCGAGTCGAGGATCTCGACTGCCCGGCGATGCATGGCCGGCACGTGTTCGTCGCGCAACCAAGGTGGCCGCTCGTGAGGTTCGAGACGCAACCATTCGCCGGCCAGCTGCTCGAACACCTTGTGCACGAGCACGCCGCGATCGGTCGGCTCGATCGAGACGATCGAAGCCGCATCGGTCTCTTCACTGACGTGCAGGACGTACTGGCCGAAGTACGCCAGACCGCAATCGGCCTGACGTTCGAGCGCAGTGATGGCCCACTGCTTGTCGATGGGAGCCAGGGCCGGGTGAGGGCCGACCACTCCGTCGAACTCCGTCGGCCGTGGATCGAGCCGGGCCCGTAGGGCGTTGGCGCGGCGCGCCAGCCGCGGCGACCGGGTATGCGAATCGTCGGATCGGGCGAGCTGCTCGGAAGCCGTGAGCACCGGGCCGTCGAGCAAGCCGGCGGCATGAGACTCGAACTTCTCTACGGGCATGCCGACCAACAACGGTGACGCGTACATCTCGCCGCCCCGGCGCAGGTCGGTGCGTGCCAACGTGGCCGTGACAGAGGCGTTGCTGTGGAGGAGCGCCAGCCAGGCGCGCTCGGCGCGGGACGCGAACGCCCGCGGACCCTCGATGACCGCCGCCGAGGCGTCGGGCAGGTCGCGGCCGAGCAGCAGGTCGTCGACGGTCGACACCGGCAGCAGCCCCTCGTTGAGACCGACGATGAACACGTGCGTGGCACTGATGCACAGCGCGCCGGCGATGTCGAGGATCGACACGGCGCCGGCTGCATCGCCGCGCCGGCGTACCGGCGTGTCGAGCAGGGTGGCGACGATCCGGTGCATGGCGATAGGGGTGAACGGCACGGCTACGCCGTCGTGGTCGAGCTCGGCCAACCCGGCACAGATGCGTTCGACGTGGTCGCCGGCGTTGCGTTGCCAGGCCGGAGCGTCGGCCCATGCTCGCTCGCGCCACGTGGCTGCACCGATGTGGTCGACCAGGAGGGCGCCGAGCGCTTTGGAGGCGGCCTCCCACGACGTGGCTCGCTGCACACGCCGCGACTGCGAACGCAGCCGCTCGACCAGTGCGAGCAAGCGCCGCAGAGCATCGTCGTCGGCCTGCTCACGGCGTGTGGCGGGCGCATCTACGTCACCCTGCGACCATCGTTGCCGCCGAGCTCGGTTGGCCTCTGCCAACGCCTCGGCGGCCCGGCTCCAGTCATCGACCGTGACCAGACCGAGCCGGCGGCACAACGTCGTCCACTGCCCGACGCGCCGCGGGGCGCCGAGCTCGCCGACGGGGTGCAGCGGCGCGACGGAGAGCAACCTGAACACGTTCGGACGATCCCATCCCTCGACCACACCGTCGAGCAGGTGACGCAACACCTGACCGGCAACCGAGCCGCGAAGGCGCTCGACCGCGCCACCCGTCCAGGCGATGCCGCCGCGCTGCAACTCGTCGCGGACGGGGCGCCGGTACTGCGGTGCCGCGCAGACGATGGCGACATCGTCGGCCGGCACGCCGTTGTCGAGCAGCGACGCACATTTCCGGACTGCGTAGCGAACCTCTTCGTCGGGGTCGGGGCAGGAGACCACACGAGGAACATCGGCTGGTTCGGGTGCCGGCACGCTGTCGCACCCGAACGCCCGCAGTTGATCGGCCCGCGCTCGGTCGTCGGCTGACGGGACGACGGCGACGAGGCGGCACGACGGCTGCCCGGTGAGGCGCCGCAGGAATGGAACCTGTGCCGGATGGAAGGAGTCGGTGACGACCAGAACGACACGCATGCCCGACAGGGCACGATCATCGACGTCGTCGAGCGCCGCCAACGTGGCGCTCTCGTCGCGTACGCCTACAGCGACGAGCCGTCGACGAGCCCTGACGACGACATCGACCAATGCGGCGCGCACCGAACTGGGACTGCCCACCAGGGCTTCCAGCGCACCGGGAGCGACGTGCGCGGCTCGCAACGCCATGGCCATCTCGACCAACGCGTCGACTGTGGCAGGGTGGTCGCGCACATCGCGCAGCACGAGCGGGCACTCGTCGCTGCTCAACACCGACGTGATCGCAGCCAACTGCAATTGGGTGGTGACGGCGCGCATCGTGCTGATCGACGAGTCGACCAGCTCGACGGCGAGGTCGATCGGGGTGAGGAAGCGAATGCCCGCCACCCCGCCCGACACCCGCGGCAGCAGGCGTCGGAGGGTGGCGGCGGTCGGCCCGGGCGGCACCACCACGATGACTTCGCCGAGCCGATCACCGGCCTGCAGCTCATCGATCGCCGCTGCCGTCGCCACAGCGACGGCTCGCCCTGGTCGCACCCAACGCACGGCCATCTAGCGACCGTTGTGGTGCTCGGGAGCTGGATGCAAAGCGGTTGTTGAACTCACGGTGATCACCTCGGTGCGTTCATTGTCCCAGATAGGTGTCACGCGGTGGTGTGGGCATACAGGGTGAGGGCTTCGCGCACCGAACAGGTCGTTACGCCGAGCTCGTCGACGACCGCAGCCAGCCAGGGCGGACGCACCACTGCGGCAACAGCAATGGGCTCCTCGAGACCGGACGACTCGACCGCCATGCGGACGAACAAGGTTGCGTAATCGGGCGGGCGCAGGTCGCGGGACAGTTCGAAGAGGGCGTACGGATCGGGAGGGTGTGGGCTGGGAGCCAGTGTGACGAAGCTCTGCGACGTCGGCCCGATTGCTCCCCCGGCCAAACCGGGACCGTCGCACAACACGGCACCGCGCACCTGCTGCGGCCGGGCACCGGCGAGCATCAGGGCTACATATGCGCCAAGCCCGCGGCCGACGATCGTGGCCGTACCCAGCTCGGCAAGGGCCACGTCGGCGTCGGCGAGCACGATCTCGGCGCTGTAGCCGCCACCTGGGGGAACGGTCGAACGCCCGTGGCCGGTGAAGTCGAGGGCGGCCACGGGCCCCGCCCAACCGTTCGCCCAGTCGGGGACCCGCGCCGGCGACGACTCGCCCAGAGCGTGCAGCAGGAGCAGGGGCGTGCCCTCGCCCTCGCGAAGCCGGTGCAGCGCCAGGTCGACCTTGTTGTGCCGCAACATCGTGATGCTCATGCAGACCCCAGGAAGTCGAGCACCATCGCAGCGACGAGATCGGGCTCCTCGATGTGCACGAAATGGCCGACGCCTTCCAGCAGTTCGACGCGACCACCGTCGGGCAGATAGGGCGTGACGTGATGCGGCAACGTGCCCCAACCCATCTCCTCCAACTCGCCACCCAGGATCCCGAGGAACGGCATGCCCAGGCCCGGCAACCGCGTGATCGTCCACTCCGGGCGCCAAGGACCGAACCCACCGAAGCGCATGGAGGCGTCGATCTTCCATCGCCAACCGTCAGGATCGAGGCGTGCCCCGACAGTGACGAGATGACAGAGCCACTCGAAGGAGAGCCGCGGGTTCATCCGCCCGCGACGGCGGGCAAGCTCTTCGATGGTGCCGGGGTGCCGCTCCAGTTGGGCGGCGCGACGCCGATGGTCGAGCCAGCCGGAGATCTCGCCGGCGATCATTCGGCTGCGCTCGTGCTCGGCGACATCAGGGATCCGACGCTTGGACGGAACCCCGTCGAGGTTGACGAGGTGGCTGAAGCGGTACGGCTGTGCGTCGGCGAGCTGGATCATCAACGACCCGCCCTTGGAGTGACCGATCACAGGTGCCGGGTCTTGGGTGATGGCGTCCATCACCGCCATCGCGTCGCGGATGTCGGCATCCCAGCCGTAGAGCGGGGCATGATCGCTGTCGCCGTGCCCGCGTTGGTCCCAGGCAACCACGCGCCATCCGGCAGCGGCAAGCTTCGGCGCGAACACCTCGTACGTTCGACTGAAATCGAACCCGCCGTGCACCAAGAACAGAGGCTGAGCAGCCTCGTTGCCCCATTCGTTGACCGACACGCTGAGCCCACCGACGTCGATCCGGTGCTGTCGCTCGGGCGCCATCGCGCCTGGAAACCCGCCGACCGACATGGGGTCAGCGTATGGCGTCGTGGAAGTCGAGCCCGAACCCGCATAACATCACCGCCCGTGAACGGGGTGCGGCTGGCGGTGTTGGTTGGGGTGGCTATCGCGCTGCCGGTGACTGCGAACGCATGCGGCGGCGACGGCCAGGCCGAAGGCACGCTCCCGCCGATCGTCACGGTCTCCACGACGACGACGATCTATGTCACCACCACCACGATCAAGGCGTACTACATCGTCAAGAAGGGCGACACCTTGGGCAAGATCGCCAAGGCGTTCCAGGTGCGCCTCGCCGACATCATGGCCATCAACGGCATCACCAACGCCGACGACATCCAAGCCGGTCAAGAGCTGCGGATCCCTACTGGCGCGGTGGTGTACGACACACTGCCCACACCTGTTACGACACCCTCCACCACGTAGGCTTCGGGCATGAGCTTCTGGCCCACGCAAGATCATTGGAGCGTGCAGATCCCACTCGAGACCGGGCATCAGCGCCTGCCGGTGCTCCACGACACGGGCTTCGTCGCCCTCACCGACGCCGACTTCGACGTGCCCCCCGACGAGTGGCTGGCGCTCGAGTACATGGATTGGAAGAGCGGTGGCGACACCAACTTCGCACCGCTGGCATCGGCCGACGGCGAGCTCGACTGCCGCGGGTTCTGGGACAAGGGCAAGACCGACAAGGACGCCTTGTGGACGTCGAATGCGGCCATCTCACCCACCCTGAAGTCGTATGTCGACGGAACTGGGGCCAACTTCGGCCGCGTGCGGGTCATCAAGCTCGAACCGCAAGGCCGCGAGGAGGCGATTCGGTCGATCCATCGCGACGACAACAACCGCTTCAACCCCGAAGACGAAGGCTGGGTGGTGCGCTCCTGGATGGAGCTCACCGACAATCCCGACAGCTACATGCTGCTGATGGACAACGGCCCCGACGGTCTGCCTGATCCGGCCACCGAGCTACGCGTGCCGCTACACCGCGGCGCACGGTTCGTTGTCGACACGCAGCGATTGTGGCATGTCGTGGTGCACAACGGAACCGCGCCGCGTTACGCGCTGATCACCAGCTTCGAATCGGGCCCCATCCTGCAACACTGGGTCGATTCCAACCTGCCGGTACCAGCTACACGCTGACGCCCGGCTCAGGCACCAACCGTGTGAATGGGCGCGAAACCCGCAGAGGCACATCGGAAATCGCACCCGTTGAGGCCTCTTGGGCGAGAAAACCGAAGTCGCCCATCCGAACCCGCGCCCATGCAAGCTGATGGCGAGGCGGCTCGAGGTCGGCGCGATCACGGGGCGTCAGGCGCGGCGGTGGGCGGAGGCCAGGTCGGCGACGTCGGCCATGATCTTGGCCAGCTGGAAGTCCTTCGGGGTGTAGACGGCCGCGACTCCGGCAGCAATCAGCGTCGGGCGATCGTCCTCCGGGATGATTCCACCAACGATCACTGGGGCATCGACGCCTTCCTCGCGCAACGAGCGGACGATCGACGGCACCAGCGCGAGGTGTGAGCCGCTGAGTATCGAGAGCCCGATGACATCGGGATCCTCATCACGCGCCGAGGCGACGATCTGTTCGGGCGTGAGGCGAATGCCGGAGTACACGACCTCCATGCCCGCATCACGCGCAGCTACAGCGATCTGCTCGGCGCCGTTGGAATGACCGTCGAGACCCGGCTTGGCAACCAAGAACCGCGGCGGGCCCCCCGGCATCGACTTCACCCGTTCGGCGACCGCCGACAACTCGCCGCTGCTGCGGCCGACGGCGGCGGACACACCGGTGGGGGCGCGGTACTCGCCGAACACGCCGCGCAATGCCGTCGCCCATTCACCGGTGGTTCCGCCCGCCCTGGCCAGCTCGATCGACGGGTTCATGATGTTGCTGCCGTCGATCGCGGCCTTGGTCAGCACGGCGAGCGCGTCGTCGACGGCTCGCTGATCGCGATGAGCGCGCCAAGCGCACACGTCCGCGACGGTCGCCGCTTCGACCGTCGGGTCGACGGTGAGGAAGTGGCCCGGTTCACCGAGCGGGGAATCCGCCGTGTCGGTGAAGACGTTCACCCCGACGACCTGCTGCTGGCCGGATTCGATGCGACGCGTGCGTTCGACCATCGAGCGCACCAGCCTCCCCTTCAACTCGTCGATGGCCTCGAAGACGCCACCGAGATCGAGCACGTCGTTCAACTCCGTCCAGGCGGCGTCGCGCAGTTCGTGCGTGCGACCTTCGATGACCTTGGAGCCGTCGAACAGGTCGTCGTACTCCAACAGGTCGGTCTCGAACGCCAGCACCTGTTGCATTCGCAACGACCACTGCTGATCCCACGGTCGGGGCAGGCCGAGGGCCTCGTTCCACGCAGGAAGTTGGATCGAACGCGCCCGGGCTCGCTTCGACAGCGTGACCGCGAGCATCTCCAACACGATGCGCTGAACGTTGTTCTCCGGCTGCGCCTCGGTGAGCCCCAACGAGTTGACCTGCACGCCGTACCGGAAACGCCGAGCTCGTTCGTCACTGACCCCATAGCGTTCGACTCCGATGCGATCCCACAACTCGGTGAAGGCGCGGAGCTTGCAGATCTCCTCCACGAAGCGAATGCCGGCGTTGACGAAGAACGAGATCGAGCCGTACACCTGGGCGAACTGCTCGGGAGCGACTTGGCCTGAATCGCGCACGGCGTCGAGCACGCCGATCGCCGTTGCCAACGAGTAGGCGATCTCCTGAACCGGCGTCGCGCCCGCCTCTTGGAGGTGGTAGCTGCAGACGTTGATGGGGTTCCACTTCGGTGCATGGTTGGCGCACCAGGCGACCATGTCGACGATCAGCCTGCGGGACGCCGTCGGCGGGAAGATGTACGTGCCGCGCGACAGGTACTCCTTGATGATGTCGTTCTGGGTAGTGCCGCGCAGCTGGTCGGGCAACACGCCCTGCGTTTCGGCGTTGGCCACGTAGAGCGCGAGGAGCCAAGCCGCAGTGGCGTTGATCGTCATCGATGTGTTCATCTCGGCGGGCGGGATGCCCTCGAGAAGCGTCGTCATGTGCCCGAGATGGGCGACGGGAACGCCGACCTTGCCCACCTCGCCACGAGCCAGGGGGTCGTCGGGGTCGTAGCCGGTCTGCGTCGGCAGATCGAATGCGATCGAGAGACCGGTCTGACCTTTGGCCAGGTTGCCGCGGTACAGATCGTTCGAAGCCCGGGCCGTCGAGTGTCCCGAGTAGGTCCGCATCAGCCACGGCTGGTCGCGGCTCGATCGGTCGACTCCCTCCGGCATCGTCAAAGTGTGCTCGTTTCCTGAGCGCAAACGCCAGTTCCGCCGGTACGACGAACATTTCTGCAAGAAGTTCTCAAGTCGCCCACGCTGCGTTCCGATAGATAGCTCGCACGGTGCGAAGGATTCGGCGGAACCTTCCTGCGGGCGGAGTCAATCGGTGGTGTCGGGGCACGGCGGCGAACCCCGGACACAGCGGTTGGGCGCCGGTGCCGGTGAGGAGACTCACCGGCACCGCAGCACCGTTCCATGCTTGGTCGGGCTCTAACGGGCGCGGATGGCACCGGCAAGCAGTTCCAAGTACGCACCCCTGGGCACATCGACGGCTCCCATCGACACGAGATGTGGCGTCGTCCACTGCACGTCGAGCAACGATGCACCCGACTCGACGAGCCAGTCGACCAACCGTACGAGGGCGACCTTCGAAGCGTCGGTCGCCTCGCTGAACATCGACTCGCCGGCGAACAATCCGCCGATCCGTACTCCATACAGTCCCCCGACCAGCCGATCGTCGAGATACATCTCGACGCTGTGTGCCCATCCGAGCCGGTGGAGCTCGTCGTAGGCATCGATGATCTGTGGCGTGATCCATCCGTGGGGTCGACTGGGATCACCGCACCGCTCCACGACGTCGCGAAACCGCGTGTCGAATCGCACCTCGAACCTGCGGCAACTCCGCCGCAGCGATCGGGAGACGATCAGGCCGCCGAGTGGTATGACGCCACGCGGATCGGGCGACCACCATCCGAGTGTCTTGCGGCGTACCGGCATCGGGAAGATCCCGGTGCGGTATGCGGCAAGCAACGTGCCGGGTGCCAGATCGGCGCCGATCCCGCACAGCCCGTTCTCGTCGGCGAACTCCGGGCGCGGCAACCGCCAACGGTTGGCCGGCGGCTCGATCGGTGATCGCCGCGTCTGCATGTCCCCAGTCTGACCGTCGCGTCGGCAAGGACCGGTTCAGGAACAGGTGACGCAGCATCAGTACGTGTAGAAGCCCTGCTTGGTCTTGCGACCGAGGTGTCCTGCCGCGACCTTCTCGCGCAACGTCTGTGCCGGTGCATCGCATGGGTTGCCGAACGAGGCATGGATGCTCTCGAGGATCGCCACGGAGGTGTCGAGACCGACGAGATCGAGCAGGGCGAAGGGGCCCATGGGAAAGTTGCACCCACCCTTCATCGCGGCATCGATCGACTCGATCGGCGCGGTGCCACGCTCGAGCATGCGCACCGCGTTGTTGAGGTACGGGAAGAGCAATGCGTTGACGATGAACCCGGCGTGGTCTTGCACCTCGACCGGTTCCTTGCCACACGATGACACGAAGTCGATCGCGGCCGAGATCGTTTCGTCGCGTGCAGTGAGCGGACGCACCACTTCGACGAGCGCCATGAGGGTGGCCGGGTTGAAGAAGTGGATGCCGCAGACCTGCTCGGGCCGTGAGGTGGCCAAGGCGAGATCGATGACCGGCAGCGTCGAGGTGTTGGTGGCCAGGATCGCCTCGGGCTTCGTGGCATGGTCGAGCTCGGCGAACAGAGCCAACTTCACATCGATGTCTTCGACCACGGACTCGATGACGAGGTCGCACTCGCCGAGTGATCCGAGACCTTCCCCTGCGGAGATCCGGGCCAGCACCTGATCCCGTTCCTCGGCGGTGCTCTTGCCGCGAGCCACGGCCCTGTCGATCGAGCAGCCGATCGTCGTCACGACGCCCCGTGCAGATGCCTGCGACCGCGATGCCACGATCACGTCGTATCCCGAACGGGCGGCGACCTCGGCAAGGCCGCAGCCCATGATTCCTGAGCCGACGATCCCGACAGTCCGTATCACCCGTGCCATACATCGACTCTAGCTACCCGTGGGTAACTTAGCAATCCGGCTACGGTCGGAACCATGGAACGCAACCGTCGATCCGACCTCGGATCAGACCCCCTTGGGGCGGCTCTCAACTTCTTCATGGAAGCCGACCGCCTGAAAGGTGTCGAGCGGCGGAACCGCCTGGCCGACGGCAGTCGCCGGGAGAACACGGCCGAGCACTCCTGGCATCTCGGGATCGCCGCACTGGTGTTGGCCCCGTTTGCGAGCGAGCCGGTCGATGTGGCGACGGCCGTGGCGATGGCCCTGGTGCACGACATCGTCGAGATCGATGCCGGCGACACGTTCGCCTACGACGTGGCGGAGGGCGCGGCAACGAAACGAGACCGGGAGGTGGCCGCGGCCGATCGATTGTTCGGCCTGCTCCCCGCCGAGACCGGTCAGCGGTTCCGCGACCTGTGGGACGAGTACGAACGCGGTGACACCGCCGAGGCCCGCTTCGTGATGGCGATCGACCGATTGGCGCCGATGATGCTGAACCTGGCCGAGGGGGCGTCGACCTGGCGAGAACACGGCATCACACGCTCGCAGGTCGTTGCCCGCAACGGCGTGCACATCGAGCAGTCGCTGCCCGAGGTGTGGACCACCGTGCTCGCCCAGCTCGATGCGGCCACCGGCGCGGGCCACGTCGATCCGGCGTGACACAGTTCATCGACCGTTCACCGGCCTCCGGGGACCTCCTGAGCAAGGCATCGGTACCCTGGAACCGTGACGTCTGACCTGCTTTCCATCCCCGAGGCCGAACCGGCGAGGCTGGTGGCCCTCGAGGCCGTGCACAACTTCCGTGATCTCGGTGGCTATGCGACGGCCGATGGCCGGCACACCGTTTGGCGCACGCTGTTCCGAGCCGATGGCCTGTATCGCCTCACTCCGGCCGACGTCGCCGCGCTCGAGCCGCTCGGGCTGCGTACGGTCATCGACCTGCGAAGCGCACCGGAGCTGGCCGAGCGCGGCCGTTTCCCGGTCGACGTTCATCCCGTGGTGTTCCATCACCTCCCAATCATCGACGCCACATGGGCAGTCGCCGATCGACCCGACCACGATCGTGACGAAGACTTCCTCATCTGGGCGTACCACGAGATGCTGAGCGTGGGCGCGCCTCGCTTCGCCATTGCGTTCGATGTTCTCGCCGAGCCCGATGCGCTACCTGCCGTGTTCCACTGTGCCGCCGGCAAGGATCGCACTGGCCTTCTGGCGGCGCTCCTGCTCGGCGCGCTCGGCGTGTCGCACGACGACATCGTCGCCGACTACGCGCTCACCGTCGAAGGGATGGCACGCTTTCGCGCCTGGGCTGCCCGCGAATGGCCGGAGTGGTTCGAGCGAATGGCCACGATGCCCCCGGCGTTCACGGCCGCGCTGCCCGAGGCCATGCGACTCATCGTCGAAGAGCTCTCCGCCGAACATGGCTCGATCCGCAACTACGTGAAGTCGATCGGTGTCAGCGACGCAACGCTGGCACGGTTGGAATCGGTGCTGCTCGCCTGATCGCGCGTACGCTCGCCGCGATGAACGGCATCCTCGCTCTCCAAGGCGGCGGCCCGTTCGTCGCCAACGATGACCTCGATCACCGGCTGATCGACGCGGTGGGTGCCAGCAGAGCCATCGTGCTGCCGACTGCCGACGCCTACGAACATCCCGAACGACTGGTGGCCGCGGCCATGCACTGGGGTGAACGGCTCGGCATCGAGGTCGAGGCGCTCATGGTGATGCGTCGCAGCGAAGCCATGGACAAGAGCGCCGTCGGTGTGCTCCACGGTGCACGGGCCGTCTATCTGGTGGGCGACCAGCCACTGCACCTGCGATCGGTGTTGAAGGCCACGCCGTTGTGGGAGGCGATCGCTCAGGTTCTCGAAGGTGGCGGCTTGGTGGCAGCCACCGGTGGAAGCGCTGCGGCGATGTGCGACCCGATGGTCGATCCGCGAGGTGGCGCCTTCACCCTGGGCCTCGGGCTGGCACTCGGTCTGGCGCTGGTGACCGAGGCCGAGACCTGGTCGGCCGACCGTTTGCACCGCACGCTGAAGCTGGCCAACACACCGCTGGTGGAGCTGCCGAGCGGCGCGGCGCTGGTACGCACCGACGCCGGCTGGGAACGGTTCGGTGACGTGACCGTGCACGGCGACTTGCCGTAGTGGTCCTGTGGAGTTGTTGACGCCCACGTGGGTACCTCGAAACACTCCACGACGTCGGTGACTCAGGTCTCGGTGATGGTGACCGACTGGATGACGATCTGCTTGAGCGTTGGCACGCCCTTAGCGGCGGGATCTGGGTTGCCGGCAGCGTCGAGGGCTTTCACCGTGGTGTCGAGACCGTCGGTGACCTGGCCGAACAACGAATACGTAGCAGGGAGAGCCACACCGTCAGCGCCGGTGATCACGAAGAACTGGCTGCTGCCGGTGTTGGCCGCGCCGGTGTTGGCCATGGCCAACGACCCGACCTTGTACGAGCCGGCGGCCGGCAGTTCGTCGGGGATCGTGTAACCAGGTCCGCCGTTGCCAGTCGCAGTCGGGTCGCCACATTGCACCACGAACGCCGGGATGGCCCGATGGCACACGGTGTTGTCGAAGAAGTGATACAGGGCGAGGACGACGAAGTTGTTGACGGTGATCGGCGAAGTGGTGGCGTCGAGCGCAACGGTGTAGGCGCCCATGTTGGTGGTGATGACGGCCGTGTAGGTCTTGGTGGGGTCGATGCACGTGGGTGGCGCCTTGGCGAAGGTGATCGTGCGAGCCGAGCTGCCGTCCGCGGCCGGGCATGGCGTGTCGCCGGTGAGCGTCGCCCCAGGGATCGTGCTGGGCAACGGCGTGGTCGTGATGGTGGTCGACGGGCTGACCGTGGTCGTGGTTGCCGCAGTGCTGCCGCCATCGCCCTTGGTCAACACTGCCACGCCGGTGATGGCGATCGCCGCCAGCGGGATCAACAGGAGGTACATGCCCGTTCGCTTGCGCTTGCCTGCTCGTGCCTGCCGGGCCAGCTCCTCCAACCGCAGCTGGCGATTGGCTTTTTGACGTTCACGCTTCGGGGTTCCCACGAACACGGCAGGCTAGCGGGCTGCCCGGCCAACACGGCTTGCACGTCGCCATCGATCGACGGGACCTTGGTCGCTCAAGTCGCCGCACGCTCGTGCCGATTCGGTAGGTGAGCAGCCGGGGGTCACTGCGACAACTACGACCAAGTGAGAGCGCAGCATGAATCGACGGGCACACGGCATCGGACGCTGGCTGGCGTGCGTGGGCCTGCTGTCGACCAGCGCGTACCTCGGATGGCGCATGGCGACCTTGCCCGGCCGGTCACCGGCCTGGTTGGTGGCTCTCGCACTCGCCGTCGAGCTCGTTGGATTGCTCGGATCGATCCTGTTGACCTGGGCCCTGTGGCTGCCGGCCGCGGCAGTGCCTGACGATGCGTTCGTCGAGCCCCGGCTCGTCGATGTCATCGTCCGCGTCGATCACCAGCCGATTCATCACGTGCGCGCCACCCTCTTGGCCATGCAATCGATGAGCGCGGGTCGGCATGTCATCGTCGACCTCGGCGCGAGGCTGGAAGTCGTCGCGCTCGCCGCCGAGTTCGGGACGGCCTATGCGGCACCGGACGTCGACGATCACAACGGACTGAAGACGTGTGGTGCGGCGTGTGCTTCGTCGGTGTTCTTGCTGCTCGACGCCGGCGACATTCCGAGCGCCGGGGCCATCAGCACGCTGCTGCCGCTGATGGACGACGACCGCGTCGCAATCGCGATCGGTCAGTCGGTGATGGCCGACGACGACTCCGCCGAGCATGGTCCGAATGGTGTCCACGAATTGGCGTTCGATCGGCTGAGCCTCAATCCGGCGCTCGGTGCGCGCGGCGCGGCGATCCTGAGCGAATCGGGCGCGCTGATCCGGCGCGCGGCCGTGGAGAGTGTGGAAGTGGGTGACGAACAGCCCATCGAAGCGCAGGCCCTGTGGTCGATGTCGTTGATGGAGCAAGGTTGGAAGGTCGTCGCCGCCTCGGGCAGCCCGGTGCTCGTGCGGCAAGTGATCCAATCGCAGGACACGGTGTACGAGCAGCGGGTGATGCACGCCCGGGTTGCTCGCAACATGATCTTCGGGCCCGGGGGGATCCTGCGCATGAATTCGCTGGGCATCGGTCAGCGCGTGGCCATCGCTGCGTCGGCGGTCCGTCCACTGTCGGGTCTTCGCCGCGCAGGCTTCATCGCGGCCGTCGTCGGCTCGTTGCTGACAGGCGCTCTACCGATGCGCCCCAACGTCGCCATCCTGGCCGCCCTGTGGGCACCGGGGTGGCTGCTGACGTCGGCGGGCCTCGGGATGGCGAGTGGCTGGACCCTGCGACCGGGCGACAGAGCTAGGTGGTCGCTGCGCAACCTCGGCGCCTCGTGGCAGGGTCTCCGCCATCCGCTGGCCTTCGAGCAACGGCGTGCACCGATCATGACACCGCACGCCTTGCAGCACGGCGGCGCGCTGGTGGCATCGGTGGTCATGCTGAGCGCGGTGATGATGATGCGCGGCCTCAGCGAGAAGTGGACCCACGCCCTCGGGCGCATGCCGTATCAGTGGCTCGCCGGTCTCATCGCCGTGGCCCTGTGGTCACTGGCAATGGCACTCGACGTGTTGCGGATGATCGGCAGGCGCAACCAGCTTCGCCGAGCCGCACGCGTGGTTGCCTCGATCCCGGCGGAGGTCGACGAAAACCCTGTCGCGGTGTTCGACATCACGCCTCTCGGCGCCGGCTTCGAGACGAACCAGGAGCTGTCCGCCAAACAACAACTGACCTTCACCGCCATGATCACGACGGCACGCGGTTGCGAGGACGTGACGCTCCCCATCATCGTCCGCAACGTCCGCAGCGTGTCGGAAGAACGGTGGAGGGTCGGCGTCGAGTTCGGCGACGCCCAACCGCAGGCTCTCAACCCCTTGATCGAGTCGTGCATGGTCGAACCGGCCAGACAACGCCTCGGCGTCCCACCGCGCATTCCCACCGACGACCCGGATCCTTCGATCGAGGCCGTGTCGCGACCAGTGTTGGACGGCCGCCGTCTGGCACTGCGGTCGATCTCGTTGATGGCCATCGCCGGCGCCGTCGTCAGCGCCCAGCCGGGTGACGGCACCGTCGTCGCCTGGCTCGTATCGGCCGTGTCGATCCTGATCGCCGCCGGTGTGCTGGCCGGCTCGGCGCGTCCACGCCGGGCCCCGTGGGCGGTGGATCAATCGACCTCGTCGCCGTCGCCCGATTTGGCGATCAGATAGCCGATCGCTCGCTCGGCCTTCGGATAGCGGTACACCAGCCGCCAGAACTCGTCGGAGTGTTCGAGCACCTCGAGATGGGCCAGTTCATGAACGATCACGTAGTCGACCACCCAATCGGGAAACGGCGCCAGCCGTGTGGAGATGCGCACTGTGCCCAACGACGGGGTGCACGAACCCCACCTCGAGCGCATGTCGTCGGCCCATCGGATGCTGCCCGGCTGCGGCAGATCGTGGCGGCGGGCCAGCGTCGTGGCACGGTCGGCGAGGCGCAGACGATCGGCCGACATCTTGCGCCGGAAGCGCGCGCTCATCACGCTGACCCAATGGGCCTCCTCGGCCCTGCTCATCCACGACGGGAGCGCGATCCGCAAGACGCCACCGACGAGGTGGGCGCCGACTGTCTTGCGTCGTTTCTTCGATCGGGTGACCTCGACTCGGAACGGTTCGGCCGCCGGCTCGACGATGGCTTCCTCGTCGGGGCCAAGACCGGGGAGATGGGCGGCGGCGCTCACGGTTCCCGGAGGGTATCGCCCGGCGTCTGCGCTTCACAGAAACCGACTCGGTGCGCATCGACCGGTACGCTGAGATCAATGGCAACCCTGCGAATGTTCGCATCGGCGCGCGAAGCTGCCGGCACCGGTCAGGCGGAGTTCGCTGGTGCAACGGTCGGCGATGTGCTGGCCGCGGCTGTCACGTCGTTCGGTGAAGGCTTTGCCCGCGTGTTGCCATCGTGCAGAGTGTGGGTCAACGGAGAGGCCGCCGACGCGGCCGACCCGGTCGGCGCGGCTGACGAAGTGGCGGTCTTACCGCCCGTGAGTGGAGGATGCTGATGGCTGCGAACCTTGACCCCCGGCAACTTTCGCTGGTCGAGCTCCGTGCCCTACGCGCCAAGCTGCAGAACGACGACGACGCCGTGTCGTACGTGCGCCGGTTGGCGCAGGCTCGCCTCGACCTCGTTCAGGCCGAGAAGCGCCGCCGAGTCGACGGCGGCGAGCCGCACAACTTGTCCGACGAGTTGTCGACCATCCTGTCGACGCATCTCACCGGTGGCGCACCGCGGCCCCCGCGCCCCGCTGAAGACTTCAGCAGCCACCCGCTCGCCGAACAGTTCGACGCGCTGGCGAATCGATCGGGTGATCACGACCTCACTTCGCTCAGCACTGAAGAGATCTCACGCTATGCGGATGCGTTGTTCGAGTTCGAGCAGGCGCGCTCGCAGGAGCGGCGCGACCTGTTCGCACGCATCGACCAACTCAGCGCCGAACTGGTGCGCCGCTATCGCGACGGTGAAGCCGACGTCGATGGCCTGCTCGCTGCCGACGACCTGTAGGCCATCACGTGCCGTCGATGCGCGAAGACCTCGACAAGCGGCTTGCCGATGTCGGCGAGCTCATCAAGTCGCAGCGCGAGGTCGCCAAGATGAGCGTGCGCCGGTTGGCCGAACTGGCCGGCGTCAGCAATCCGTATCTGTCGCAGATCGAACGTGGTCTGCGAAAGCCCTCCGCCGAAATCCTCCAACAGATCGCCAGAGCGCTGCAGATCAGCGCCGAGTCGCTGTACGAGCGAGCTGGCTTCCTGCCGCCAACCGACAAGCCTCGAGTCGGTGTTCGCGAGGCAATCGCTGCCGACAAGCACCTGAACCGAGAGCAGCGCCAGGCGTTGCTGAACGTGTACGAGAGCTTCCTGGCGGGCAAGCATTGAGCTGTTCGCGTCGGCGAAACCTCTGCGTTCTCGGAATGTTGATCTGTTCGATAGCGTTTTAGATCGCCGTGCAACGAGTCGCCGTCCTTTCCCTTCACACATCCCCCCTGGCCCAGCCGGGCTCGGGCGACAGTGGCGGCATGAACGTGTACGTGCGCGAGCTGGTCTCTGCCCTCGCCCAGGCCGGTGTGGAGTGCACGACGTACACGAGGGCTTCCCGGCCGGGGCTTCCGGAAGTGGTCCAAGTAGAACCCGGGCACCGGGTGGTGCACGTGCCCGCGGGGCCGTTCGATCTCACCAAGGAGCAGCTGCCGTCGGTGCTCACCGAGTTCGGCGATGCCGTGGTCGACCACATCAAGAACGACTCGCCGGCCGACGTGTTGCATGCCAACTACTGGCTCAGCGGGCTCGTCGCCCACCGGATCAAGCACGAGCTCGACCTGCCGTTCGTCAGCACCTTCCACACGCTTGCCAAGGTGAAGGCGGAAGGCGGCGACCTCGAGCCGGAGTGGCGCGATCGTGCCGAGGCCGAGATCATCGGATGTGCCGATGCGATCTGCGTGAGCTGCACCGAGGAGGAACGACAGTTCCGTCGCCTCTATGGCGACCCGGCCGGCAAGATCGAGATCATCGCCCCCGGGGTCGAGCACGCGTTCTTCGCGCCCGGCGACCGCGGCGGCGCCCGCAAAGCGCTCGAACTGCCGGCCGAGTGCCCGGTGCTGTTGTTCGTCGGCCGCATCCAACCGCTGAAGGGGCCCGACGTCGCTGTGCGCGCTCTCGCCGAGCTGAAGCGGCCCGACGCTCTACTGCTCCTCGTCGGCGGCGCAAGCGGGCTGGAGGGTGATGAAGAGATGCAGCTCCTGCAGTCGCTGATCACCGAACTCGGTGTCGAGGGTCAGGTGCGGTTCGTCGAGCCCCAGCCCCACCACATCCTGAGCACCTACTACCGCGCTGCCGATGTGGTGATCGTGCCGAGTCGCAGCGAGAGCTTCGGACTCGTCGCACTCGAGGCGTCGGCGTGTGGCATACCCGTGGTCGCCGGCGGGGTCGGGGGTCTGCTCACCCTCGTCGATCACGGCGACAGCGGCTTCCTCGTGCCCGAACGCGATCCTCGCCTCTACGCCGAGTACATCTCTCACATCCTCGAAGATCCCGAGCAGGCCAGGTTGATGGGTCAGCGCGGTGCTGCAAGGGCCACGCGATACACGTGGGGGTTCGCCGCGGCACGGTTGCGACGCGTGTACGCCGATGTCGCCGTCCGCGAGTTGGTGGCCTGCGCGTGAGCGATGCGCACGACGACGCCCAGTTGTCACAGCTCGCCGCGCAGATCGACGAATGGCTCGCCCAGCTCGCCACAGTGAACCCGGCGGTAGAAGCCGTCGACCACGCCGAGGACGACGCGCACCGATGGTACGTGCGGTTGCGCGGCGACGAGAAGGAGCACATCACGGTGTGGCTCACGCTCGGCCAGCGAACGTTGCGCTACGAGGCGTACGTCATGCCGGCGCCGGAGGAGAACATCGCCAAGGTCTACGAGATGGCATTGCGCCGCAACCAGAAGCTGGTTGGCGCGCACTTCGCCATCGGGGTCGAAGATGCGTTGTTCCTGCGCGGTGAGTTGCCCGTCGCCGCGGTCTGTGCCGACGAGGTTGATCGCGTCGTCGGGTCGATCTATGCGTACGCCGAACAGAGCTTCCCCACCTTGATACGGCTCGGGTTCGCCAGCCGCTTCGCCGAGGCCTAGTCGAGCATTGCCTTCCGCATCGGCGACCTCGCCGTCGATCTCTGTACCTGCCGGACGGATGTCGCTCTTCGGGGAATGTCGCAGCGCCATCCGTCCGGCTCCACGCGCAGCTCTGTTGATTAGCCTGCGGCCATGACCGAGTACCGATTGGCCGTCATCGGCGGGGGCAACATGGGCGCCGCACTGGTCGGAGGTTTGCTCGGCGGTGGTTGGCCTGGAACCGACATCGTCGTGGTCGAGGTGGCCGCGAGTCGGCGCGATTCGTTGAGCGAGATGTTCCCTACCGTCTCCAATGCTGCGACGGTGCCGCCTTCACAGGCCGCGGTCATCGCCGTCAAGCCCTACGACGCACCGGCGGCAGTCGCGGCTGCGGCAGGGGCAGGGGCGCGTCGTATCCTGTCGATCGCTGCGGGCGTGTCGGTCGACGTGCTGCAGAAGGCCTGTGGTGCGGATCTCGCTGTCATACGTTCCATCCCCAACACGCCCGCGTTGCTCGGCAAGGGTGCCGCGGCAATGTGCGGTGGCCCGTTCGCCACTGGTGAAGATCTCGCGTGGGCCGAGACCATCCTCGCTTCGGTGGGGACCGTCGTTCGCGTTTCCGAGAACTTGCTCGATGCGGTCACTGGGCTGACGGGCAGTGGGCCGGCCTACCTCTTCCTCGTGGCCGAAGCTCTGATCGATGCCGGAGTCCTTGCCGGATTGACCCGGCCCATCGCCGATGGGTTGGTCCGCCAACTGTTCATCGGGTCGGCAGCCATGCTGGCTGAGCAGGGCGATCCCGTGGCGCTGCGGGCAATGGTCACGTCTCCCGCAGGCACGACAGCGGCCGGTGTACGGGTGCTCGAGGAGCACGGGCTGCGCTCCGCGTTCCTCGAGGCTGTGGTGGCGGCGACACAACGCAGTCAAGAGCTGGGCAAGTCACACTGAGCGATCTCACGAAGAGCGCTCAAGAGATCACACGAATGCCAATTTTCTTGATGTGACTCTTTTCTCAGCCACCCCCGTGTGTCTAACCTTTGTCCCAGGTCAATCGACCGCCGCGTGAATCTCACACGGGAGTCGCATCCGCAAGGATGCGCCGACAGGGCTGGTGCCATCGGGGGGTTGGCATCGGCCCTTGTCGATTTTTGCAGCCCAGGTCCGCTGCTGTACCAATTGCGGACCGCTCCGGCGGTCGTGGCAATGTTGTCGGCAATGGGCCGTCGCTACGACACCGTCTCGCTGCTGACCGACTACGGCCTGGTCGACGAGTTCGTCGGGGTCGTCAAGGCCGTCATCCGCGACATAGCTCCACATGCGCACATGATCGATCTCACCCACCAGGTCCCCGCGTTCGACGTGCGCGCCGGCAGCCTGGCTCTGGCCCGCTGCATCTCCTACGTGCCGAGTGGAGTCATCGTCGCCGTGGTCGACCCCGGCGTGGGAAGTGCGCGCAAGGCCATTGCCGTCGAGGTGGCCGACGGAGAGGGCGTACTCGTGGGGCCCGACAACGGTCTGCTGGCTCCGGCGGTGGCGATGGCCGGCGGCAGCGGTCGAGCCGTGACGCTAACCAACACCGAGTACCACCTTCAATCGCACGGCGCGACGTTTGCCGGTCGCGACATATTCGCCCCCGTCGCCGGACACCTCTGCAACGGGGTCGACCTCGCCGAGCTCGGTGAGCTGATCGATGCCGACGAACTGCTGCCCGGCATGGTTCCTCTGCCGCGCGAGGAAGGCCACGAACTCATCGGCGAGGTGCTGTGGATCGACCACTTCGGCAACTGCCAGCTCAACATCGGGCCGGAGGACATCGCCGAATGGGGTGCTCTGGTGCAAGTGTCGTTCGGTGAGTCGCAGCGGGTAGCGACGCGGCAACACACGTTCGCCGATGTGGGTGTCGGTGCCATCGGCCTCGTGGTCGACAGCTGCGGAATGTTGGCCTTGGTACAGGACCAACGTTCGGCCGCCGCCGAGTTGGGCCTCAGCGCGGGTGCCCAGGTCACCTTGGCTCCGGTACCGGATGGGCAGACAGCGGGCGCGACGAGCCCGGTCACGCTGCGTGCCCGCTAAGTTGACCCCCATGCGCCCGGCGACCACGCTCACCCTGGCCCTGCTGCTGCTGTTGATCCTCACGGCCGGCGTCATCTCGCTGCTGCGGTTGTAGCGCAGGCCGAGTGAACCTCGCACACATCATCGACGGCCATCCGGCCGACCACATTGCGCTCGTCAGCGGCGATGTCGAAACCACGTACGGGCAGCTTCGCGACGAGGTGGCCAGAGTTCGAGGAGGCCTTGCCGGCCTGGGTGTCGGCGAAGGTGATCGAGTAGCCCTGCTGTGCGGAAACGGGCGCCACTTCGTCGAGGCCTACCTCGCCATCCTCGGGCTCGGCGCGGTCGTCGTGCCGTTGAACCCGCAGAGCCCTGCGCCCGAGATCCAGCGCGAGATCGCCGCGGTCGGCGCCACGTTCGTGATAGTCGAACCGGCAGCAGCCGCGGCGTGGGCCGGGGTCGATGCCCAAGTGATCCAAGCCGTGCGCCACGTCATCACCACCGAACCACCCGGGGCCGATGCCGGCGCGCCGCACTTCGAGACGCTCCTTGCCGCCGAGCCAACCGACATCGTCGAGGTCGAGGCCGACGCGCTGGCGGCTCTGATCTTCACGAGCGGCACTGCCGGTTCGCCCCGGGCGGCGATGCTCAGCCACGGCAACCTGCTGGCCAACATCCAGCAAGGACAGTCGGCCGCAGCGCGGATCAACTCCGACGACGTCGTCTACGGCGTGCTGCCGATGTTCCACATCTTCGGCCTCAACGTGGTGCTCGGCCTGAGCCTGGCCAACGGTGCCGCCGTCGTCCTCGTGCGACGCTTCGACCCGTCGACCGCGCTCGACACCATCCGCCGGCGAAGGGTCACCGTCGTGCCCGGTGCACCACCGCTGTGGATCGAGTTCAGCCACTGCGACGATGCCCCCGCCGACAGCTTCGCGAGCGTGCGACTCGCTCTCACGGGTGCGGCGAAGATGCCCGAGGTTGCAACGCGTCGGCTCCAACGGCGATTCGGAGTGCAGCTCGCCGAGGGCTATGGGCTCACCGAGGCATCGCCGGTGGTCACCAGTTCCGCGGGCCTGCCGATGAAGGTGGGTTCGGTCGGAAAGGTGCTCGATGGCATCACGGTGAGACTCGTCGACGAAGCGGGGGACGATGTGTTGCGGGGTGACGCCGGCGAGATCTGGGTCAACGGACCAAACGTCTTCCAGGGTTACCTCGACGATCCCCAGCAGACCGCACGAGTGCTCACGCCCGACGGCTGGTTGCGCACCGGCGACATCGCCGTGACCGACGACGATGGCTACCTCTATCTGGTCGACAGGGCGAAGGACCTCATCATCGTTAGCGGGTTCAACGTGTATCCAGCCGAGGTCGAGGAAGTGATCGCCGAACACCCGGCGGTTGCCGAAGTCGGTGTGGTCGGGGTGGCCCACCCGCACACCGGTGAAGCAGTGAGGGCTTGGGTCGTCGTACGCCAGGGCATGAACCTCGACGAAGACACACTGGTCGCGTGGTGCAACGAGCGGCTGGCGCGCTACAAGTGCCCATCGAAGGTCCTGTTCGTCGATCAGTTGCCGCGCAACGTCAGCGGCAAGCTGCTACGCCGCTCGCTGTCGTAGGCCGACGAGCGACGACCTCGGCGTCGTCGACGCCACCAAGAACCCGACGAACAGGATCGAGATCCCGACCAGAAGCGTCACAGCGAACGCGGTGTCTTTGCCGAGGCGACCGGCCACGGTGCCGCTCGCCGAGAGTACGAGCGTGCCGCCGGCAATCAGCAGATTTCCCGTCACTAGGTGCGCTGGTGATGGTGTGTGCCGGCGCACTCCAGCAAGCGCGGGCTGCCGGTGCCGCACCAGTCGGTAGACGCTCCACAGCGCCCCGGCGATGATCACCAAGGCGGCGATGCCGGAGCCGGCGGCGGCAAGCACGCGTGGGGCGACGCCGAAGACCTCCTTGCCCGTCGGCAGGTCCTTGCCGGTGACGCCCGTTCGAGTGGGAGCGAACAACACGATGCCGGTGCTGAGGCCGCTGAAGAGGACGAGCCACCAGCGCACGGTGTCGCCAGCGCGCTTGCCGGCCAACAAGTACACCGTGCCGAGCGCCAGCCAGGGCACGTTCAACACGGCGCCACAGAGGTAGAAGAGCCGGAAGCTGGCCAGGCTCCAACCCCTGGTTTCGGCCCACCACATCGCCCCGGCTCCACCGGCGAACAACCCCAGCGACACGGTCCAGGCCAACTCATGGGCTCGGCGCCGCCGCAACCAGCGATCCAGCGTGCTGAGCGCGAAGCCGACGGCCACCAGCGCGGCAGCGGCGGCCAGGGCAGCGTTCACCCGCATGACGGTAGTGGTGATCGCGGCGAGTGTCCGAAATCAAGGCCCAACGCTGGGCTGCTTTGTGAACGTGCGCACGAATGCCTAACGTTTGATTCACGTATGCCCCCTGAACGCACTCGCCGACGAATCCCCGATGCCACGGTTGCCCGGCTTCCCGTGTACTTGCGGATCCTCACCGAGCAAGGCGACGAGGGTATCGACAGCATCTCGTCCGAGCGGCTCGCCGAGTTGGGCGGTGTGAACGCGGCAAAGGTTCGCAAAGATCTCAGCTACCTCGGTAGCTACGGCACACGAGGCGTGGGGTACGAAGTTGCCTACCTCGTCTACCAGATCAGGCGCGAGCTCGGGCTCACCCACGACTGGCCGGTGGTGATCGTCGGCGCCGGCAACCTCGGTCAAGCACTCGCCGGATACGGCGGGTTCGGCGAGCGGGGCTTTCCGGTCGCCGGGATCGTCGACATCGACGATTCCAAGATCGGCACGGTGCTCAGCGGCGTCAGGGTTCGTCATATCGACGAGTTGCCGCAGATCGTCCAGACCAAGCGGGTCAGCATCGGCGTGGTCGCCACACCGGCCGGTGCTGCGCAAGATGCAGCCGATCGCCTGGTGCGCGCCGGCGTCACGAGCATCTTGAACTTCGCACCGGTCGTTCTCGCCGTGCCGCGCGCCATCGAGGTGCGCAAGGTCGACCTCGCCGTCGAGTTGCAGATCCTGAGCTATCACGAGCAGCGCCGAGCCGGTGGCGCCATCCACGCGGTCGGCAACCGACCGGCGAGCGTGTAGGTCGCTGTCGTGTCGATCGTGGTGATCGGTGTCAACCATCGCACCGGTTCTCTGGCGTTGCTCGAGCGCCTGTCGATCGGCACCGACGCGCATCGCAAGGCGCTCACCAGTCTGGTCTCGCGCCAGAGCATCCGCGAGGCCGTCGTGTTGAGCACGTGCAACCGCACCGAGATCTACGCGGTGGCCGAGCGGTTCCACGGAGCCTTCGCCGACATCCGCGATTTCTTCTGCGATGTCGGCGGCCTCGATGCCGACGAACTTCATCCTCATCTCTACAGCCAGCACGACGACGCCGCGGTCACTCACCTGTTCGAGGTGTCCGCCGGTCTCGACTCCGCGGTGCTCGGTGAGAGCGAGATACTCGGCCAGGTCCGTTCGGCTTGGGAAGTTGCCCAGCACGAAGGAAGCGCCAAGGCCACGCTCAACCTGCTGTTCCGTCACGCCATCGAAACCGGCAAGCGGGCCCGCACCGAGACCTCGATCGGCCGCGGCACAGCGTCGGTCAGTCACGCCGCAGTCGAGATGGCGACCGAACGGCTCGGTTCGCTCTCCGGGCGCCGAGTGTTGGTGGTCGGGGCAGGAGACATGGGCGAGGGCGTTGCCGCGGCGCTGGTGCACGCAGGGGCCAACGACATAGCAGTCACCAACCGGACGCCCGAGCGCGCTGCGAACCTCGCCGAACGCATCGGTGGCAGCGTCGTGCCGTTCTCCGAACTGCCGGCCGCGCTCTCCCTCACCGACGTCTTGGTCACGTGCACGGGGGCGGGTGGCACGCTCATCGACTTCGAACTGGTGTCAGCTTCACGCGGCCGATCCACGTCACCGCTGCTGATCGTCGACATCGCCGTGCCGCGCGACGTGGCTGCCGAGGTCACGACGATGCCGAACGTGACCTTGCTCAACCTCGACGACCTTCGCGACTGGGCGGGCCGGGCATTGCTGCTGCGTGCGGAGGAAGCCCACCGCGTCAACGAGATCGTTTCCGAGGAAGTCGAACGATTCACACTGGAATCGACCGCCCGACAGGCTGCGCCACTCGTCGCCCTGCTCCACCAACGAGCCGAAGCAATTCGCCAAGCCGAGATCGAACGATTCGCCACACGGTTCGCATCGCTCGACGACACCCAACGTGCCGCGCTCGAGGCGGTCACCAAGGGAATCGTCGCCAAGCTGTTGCACAACCCGTCGGTGAAGCTCAAAGACGACGCCGGCACGCCCCAGGGCGAGCGCAACGCCGCCACTGTGCGCGATCTGTTCGACCTCGGCTGACCACGATGCACGGCGACCGGCCGCTGCGTCTGGCCACTCGAAGCAGCGCTCAGGCAAGAACACAGGCCCGCTCCGTCGCCGAGGCGATGATGGCAGCAAACCCCGACCTCATCGTCGAGCTCGTGTTCGTCGAGACGCTGGGTGATCGAACGCAACAAGCCGAGATACCGCTGCACACGATCGGCGGTCTCGGTGTGTTCGTCAAAGAGATCGAGCAGGCCGTGCTCCGCGGCGACGCCGACCTGGCCGTGCACTCGGCGAAGGATCTCCCGTCCACCGTGGCCGAGGGCTTGCACCTCGGTGCGCTGTGTGAGCGACACGACGCACGCGACGCGCTGATCGGCGCAACGCTCGCCGGGCTACCACGCGGCGCAACCGTCGCCACGGGGTCGGTGCGCCGCCGTGCGCAACTCAGCGTGGCCCGACCCGACCTCCACTTCGTCGAGCTCCGCGGCAACATCCACACGCGCTTGGACAAGGTGCCCGCCGGCGGTGCGATCGTGATGGCCGCGGCAGCACTGGAGATCCTCGGTCTGCTGGGAGATATTACCGACTACCTGCCGCCGGAGACGTTCGTGCCCAGCCCCGGCCAGGGTTGCGTCGCCGTCGAGTGCCGCGCCGACGACAGCGAGATGATCGAGACGCTGGCCGGCATCGATGATCAGCCGACCCGGCAGGCGGTCGAAATCGAGCGTGCCTTCCTCGCCGAGCTCGGCAGCGGCTGCTCGTTGCCCGTCGGCGCCCACGCAACCGGCCGAATGCTCACCGCCTTCCTGGCGACCGGCGATCACCATCAGCACACCATCGAGACGATCACCCTTCCCCACGAGCACGACGTCGCCCTTGCACGTAGCGCCGAACTGGCCCGCGCGATGCGTGATGCGTTGCCGTGAAGTCGCTCGCCGGTCGCACGGTCGTCGTCACCCGCGCCGCTGACCAGGCTGCAGAAGCCGTCGAACTGCTGACGTCGAACGGAGCCACGCCACTGCTCGTGCCGATGATCGAGATCGTCGACGAACCGACGGGCATGTCCGAACTCGCAGACCTCGATCTCGCCGGCACCGACTGGCTCGTGGTGACGTCGCCCAATGGCGCCGAGCGAGCGGCTGTCCTACTCGAGGCTGGGGCGACCGTCCCGAAGATCGCGGCCGTCGGTACTGCCACGATGGCAGCGCTGCCCCGGTGTGATCTGGTGGCCGAGACCCAGAGTGCCGAAGGATTGCTGGAGGTCATCCCTGCTGGGCCAGGGCGAGTGGTGGTCGTGCAGGCGATTACGGCCGCTCCGACACTGGTGCAGGGCCTTCGTCAAAAGGCCTGGGAGGTCACCTCGATCAGCCCATACCGAACGCGATCGCTCACTCCGGCCGCGCACATCCGGGAGGCCGCGCTCGCAGCCGACGCAGTCCTCTTCGCCAGCGGATCGGCAGCCAAGGCGTGGGCCGAGGCGTTCGGCGGCCACACTCCGGCGGTCGTCGTGGCCATCGGTGAGCAAACTTCTGCAGTCGCCAGAGCCGCTGGGCTCAAGGTCACGGTCGTTTCCGCCGATCATTCGATGTACGGCATGTTGAGCGCGTTGAGCAGGTATTTTGCCGACGCCAACTAGGATCTAGAGACGTCGGTGTCGACGGGAGCGCACAAGAAGGATGAGAGGTAGTGGGGCCTTTGGCCGCTGGATAGCCGCAGCGGCGGCGAGTTCCATGGTTGTCGCGCTTGGCATCACCCACGCCGCCGCAATCGGCCGCGTGCCGACCAGTCTCACGCAGGGCCCGACCGTGGGTGTCGAATCGCAGGCCGGCGGCAACCCGTCGGTGTCCGGCGACGGCCGATTCGTGGTCTATGCCGGTCCTCCGCCGACCGCTACCGACGAGCGCACCAGCACGGTGTGGTTGCGCGATCGCTCGAACGGCGGCGAGGTCGAGTTGACTCAGCCGATACCCGGCGTCAAGGGCGGCAACAGCGTCTTCCCCGTCATCAGCGGTGACGGCTGCTATGCGGCAGTTCTCACGGAAATGCCGTTCGACCTGTTCCGCGACGACGACACCGGCGATCGGTGGGACGTGTACCGGATGAAGCTGCCGAACTGCGGCGGCGCCCCCAACGACTGGGAGCTGATCTCGACCACCGCCTTCCGGGGCGGAGATGCCGCGGCCGCCGACGATGTCGACCCCCGGTTCCCTCCCGCGATCTCCGGTGCAGGTTCCGTGATCGCCTACACGCACAGGTTCGACGCGTCGCAGCCCGACCTGCTTGGGGTGATCGTTGTCGATCTCACGGTGCCGATCGGCCAGCCCGGACATGCCCTCCCAGTCGACGGCACACCGACCACGTCACCCAACACGCCGTACCGCTACGTCGGGCTACGCGAGCCGTCGGTCTCCGATGACGGGCAGTTCGTGGCGTTCACGTCCGATGCCAATTCTTCGAAGCCGACGCCCGACTGGAACTCCGGACAGATCCCCGGCGACTACGCCAGCTCGCAGGTGTTCGTCTGGGATCGTCTCAACCCCGATCCGAACACCGCTGTGAAACGGGCATCGCTTGGGCCCGATTCGGTAGCCAACGGTGATGCTTCGTCGCCGGCGATCTCCGCCGACGGAACCTACGTCGCCTTCACATCCACTGCGGTCAACCTGGTGATCGGCGCCTCGCTGCCGCCGTGCATCAACAGCTGCCCGCCACAGGTGTATCGCTACAACCGCGCCGACGGCACCATCGTGCTCGTCAGCCGCGTGCCGGCAAGCGTCAGCACACCGATCATCGGCAGCGACCTCGGCGCCACCCAACCGGCGATCAGCAGCGACGGCAGCCAGGTCGCATTCGTCACCCGTTCGACCAACCTGCTCACCACGAGACCCGGGGTCGGGGGCGCGGCCACCGACGGAGACGTGCTCGTGAGCGACGTCGACCAGGCTGAGCTCCACCGCGCTTCGGTCATGCCCGACGGCGTCACCCCGGCTCCCGCCGCCAACGCGCATCCCAAGCTCTCCGCCACTGGTCGGGTGGTCGTCTTCGACACCTTGGCGGGCACCGCGTACAGCCCGTTGGCCGACCACGTGCCTGACTCCATTCGCCAGGTGGTGGGCATCACTCAACAACCTCAGCTGTCGATTGCCGACATCGACGTCGGCACCGGCATGGTCGGTCTTCCTGGTTCCGAGTGGTTCGTACGGCTCTACAACGCCGGGCCCGGCTCGTTCGTGCCCGCCAAGGTTCAATCGACGAACCCCGACTTCGGCATCACCTTCGGCGACTGCATCGAGGGCTACGCCGTTCCACCTGGCCAGTCGTGCGCGCTCGCGGTCATCCTCACCCCGATGGCCGAGGGGCGCATCGGTGGCAACATCAAGATCTCGGAGGCCGGTTTCGGTGCACTCACCGTTCAATCCCGGATCACCGGCGCCGGCGGCCTGCCCGCCCTGATGGCCGACCAGCAGAGCTACCACCACTTCGACACGCTCAAAGTTGGCGAGGTGAGCGCGGCGAACACGTTCACGATCTCGAACGTCAGCCTCGTCCCGGCGTGGGTCACCAACGTCTCGATCGGTGGAGCCGATCCCAAGGACTTCAGGATCGCGCGCACGAAGTGCCGGGGGGCCACGCTCGACATCGCCGCAGGTTGCACAGTCGATGTCGCGTTCGCACCGAAAGACGCAGGCCATCTGTCGGCCATCGTCGTCGTATCCACCGACACCGGCCAGTACACCAGCTTCCTGGTCGACGGTGACGCGCACTACACACCCACGATCCAAGCGGGCGCCACCGACGTGGTGGCCGGCAACGAAGTGGGAGTCGGTGGCTCGGGCTTCGCGCCCAAGGCGACCATCACCTTGCTGTGGGCCGACGGCGCCGGCGAACGCACCACCGTGCAGACCGACAACGCCGGCGGCTTCCTGATCTCGATGAAGGTCGCCGGCAACGAGCGACCCGGCGATCGCATCCTGGTCGCCCAGACACCGGGCACCGGCTCCGACCCGGCCTCGCTGGTGCTGCGGATCATCGCCCAACCGGTCGAAGATCTCGACGCCTCGTCCCCTGACTGGCCCGGCGGCTGACGCAGCTGCGGCTGAGCCATCGCTGGAGGCGAAACGGGCGCCGGCGGACCGAATCGCCGCCAGCGCTGGGCCGAGCGGATCCGTGTGACATCGCTGGCGCACACTCCGACGATGGACGA
This sequence comes from Ilumatobacteraceae bacterium, assembly GCA_963720775.1. Classification (GTDB taxonomy): domain Bacteria; phylum Actinomycetota; class Acidimicrobiia; order Acidimicrobiales; family Ilumatobacteraceae; genus JAENVT01. The sequence continues at coordinate 370,981 of CAVRGR010000007.1, forward strand.
ACGGTTTCGCCACATTGCGGCACTGGCCGCCACCCAGCACAGCGTCGTCTCCACCGAGCAACTGCGCGCCCACGGGATCAACTCGTCGGCTTGTGCGAAGTGGCAGAAGCGCGGTCTCATCAACCGGCTCGGGCCGCGCTCGTTTGCCATCGCCGGCTCGGAACCGACGTTTGGTCGAGCTGTCGCTGCCGGTGTCGCCGACCTGGGTGGCTTCGGGATCGTGGCCGGTCGTGCCGGAGCACGGTTGCTCGGGCTCGACAGCTTCTCTGGCGATGCCACCGAGTTCCTGCTTCCACGATCACGGCGCGACTACTCCACCTCGGGACTCGTATGTTCCACGAGTCGACCGCTCAGCAGGGGAGATACGGTCTGGGTCGACGGGTTTCGCTGCCTCACTGCCGAGCGGCTGATCCTCGAGTCACCACTCTTCAGGTTCAGCCGCGCAGAGACCGAGAACGCAATCGACTCGGCGATCCGACTCCGACTGGTCGCCGAGCAACGTCTGCGCACCCGAGTGATCCGCGAGCATTGCGCCGGCGTCAACGGCAGTCGAAACCTGCTCGACGCGATGGTCGACACTGGGGGCGAAAGCCGGTTGGAGCGTTGGTTTCTCAGCATCGTTCGCCAGGCCGGGATCGCCAGACCGATGCTGCAGAAGACGTACCGCGATGGCACTCGGACCATCGCCCGGGTCGACGCCCACTTCTCCGGAGGGCTCGTCGTCGAGCTCGCCGGGCACGGCACGCACGCGTCGCGCCGCCAACGTCAGATCGACGCACAACGGCACACCGAACTGACGTTGCGCGGGCTGCACGTCGTGACGTTCACGTATGAGGACGTCCGCGACAGGCCCATGTGGGTGATTGCCCGGGTGCGTGAAGCACTGGCTCTGGCGGCTTAGCATCGCTGGAGGCGAATCGGGCGCCGGCGGACCGAATCGCCGCCAGCGGTGGAGTCGGCGGCCCGGGCGCGGTCAGCCGGCGGGGGCCGTGGGGGTGGCCGGGACCATTCGGCCGGACACCAACATCGTGGTGGTGCAGTTGCCGGAAGGATCGTTGGCGCCGCTGCAGATGACCTCGAACACGAGTGAGGTTCCGCCCGTCACCTCGATCGGCGATACCAGCGAGACCCGCTTGTCGCCGAGTTGCACGTCGCCGAGCGAGAACCTGTAGATCTCGTTCGTGGCGTTCATCAGAACCGCCACGCCGGCGTCCTTGTCGGGGTTCTGCAGCGCCAAGTCGGTGAGCTGGAACGTCGAGCCGACGGGCACATCGACCGTGACGGAGGCCGTCTGCCCCGCGGGAGTCGCCGGGGCGAGGAGCTTGCTGTACAGCGTGCCCTCGTCGACGACCGGTGCAGCGGCGACCGTCGTGACCGGCACCGAATCGTTGGAAACAACCGGTGTGACCGCGGCCACCGTGGTCGACGACATGGCCTCGGGCAGCTGCTTCGCCACGGCGTCGTCGGCTGCATTGCGGATCGCCGGGCGGACCAAGCCGACCCACACCAGCCCCAAGGCGGCGGCGACGACCAGCAAACCCACCAGCCTGCTGAACAAGCGTTCCGGGACCATCGAGGCCTGCACGAACGTGACCGGCGCGCTGGCGGTGGGACAGCCGGGTTGGTCGGCGTCGATCGAGAACTGCACGGTGCGCGAACGGCGCTGCCACTGCAATCGATTGGCATGCAGCTTGAGACGCACCAGGGAACTGGCACCAGGCTCGACACCGACAGCGGGCGGATCGAAATCTCCGTCGACTCGCCCGGTGGGATCGAGCAGATGCAACCGGCACGAGGCCTGGGTGTTGCCCTGGTTCTCGAGCATCATCTCGTACACCGCCGTGCGCCGGGCACGAAGTGCGGGCTGCAGCATGTGCAATCGGCGGGTGAAGGTGGCTCCGACCTGCAAGGTGGTTTCCGACGAACCGACGTCGTCGGGGTCGCTCTGCGGCACGATCCGTACCGTGAGCGCTGTCGGACCGGCAGTGGTGGACGGCAGTAGCGGCGGATGCACCTCGACATCGACGACTTCCTGCGAGCCGCCGAACAGGGTGACCGAGCCGGGACGGATGGTCGTCCACCCCGCGGCCAGGCCTACCGGGGCCAACGAGAACGACTCGGTGGTATCGCCGAGGTTGACGATCGTCAACTGGAAGACCGCCGAGGTGCCGGGCACGACCTCTATGTCGCTTCGTGAGAACCATGCCTGAGCAGCCATCGCTCGCAACGCTACTGGCGGTCGCTCGGCAGACGGCGTCAATCGAAGAGTGGCGGACGACCCGGCGGCACGCCGTCGCCGGGCGACTCAGCGGAAGTTGATCTGGTTTCCGCCGGCCGATTTGGATTGGCGCAGAGCATCGCGGGCCATCGCTTGCAACACGCCCGAGTTCGTGGCACCGCTGCCGACGGTCGCCCCGATCGAGGCTTGCAGGTGCACGTCGGGCGGCAACGCCGACCACGATCTCGCAGCAACCAGTTGTCGAACCCTCTCCAGCACGATCCTGGCGTCACCCGGCGAGGCATCACGCAGAACCAACACGAACTCGTCGCCACCCGTTCGTGTCACGGAGTCGCCGCGACGACACACTCGCTCGAGCATCCCGGCCAGTTCCTGCAACACGCCGTCGCCGGCGTCTTGGCCGAATCCCTGGCTCAGGAACCTGAAGCCGTCGAGGTTGACCGCGGCGATGCACACCGGGACGTCTTCAGCGAGCACCTCTGGCAGCCACCTGCCGAGGAACTGCCGATTGGGAAGCCCGGTCAGCGGGTCGGCCTCGAGGTCCGACGCCTGACGAATGCGGTCGATGCTGGCCCGCACCGACTCCAGGAGATCGGGGACGCGATGGTGCAGCTTGGCGTACAGCTGCTCGTTCTCGTGCCGCAGGATGTCGCGTGCTTCGTCGCATCGACCCATGCTCCACAGGACGTCAACTTCGATCCTGGTCACCGGCCGCAGCAGGTTGTCGACATCGAGATCCTTGGCGAGCGTGTTGATCTCGTCGATCAGCGTCAAGACGGTCGTGTCGAGGTCGGAGTGCCAGCGGGCGATCACCTCACCGATCGCGGCCACCACTTGTTCACGGACCATGCCCTGTTCGATGGCCAGTGGCCGGGCGCGCCGGGCATCCGCAAGGGCCGACTTGTGGTGACCGATGTCGGCGAACATCACCGAGCGGTGGGCCAGGGCTGTGCACGTTGGTCGCGCCTGGGTGCCACCTTCGGGGTCGAGTGCAGCGGTCGCTGCATACAAACCGTCGTGGAGGTGCCGGTTCCGTTTCGCGGGATCCGGCTCGCTCGCGGCCGCAGCGTGGTAGGCGGCGCTCAAGTTGGCATACGTGGACTGCAGATCATCGTCGCTGAGGGAAAGTCGCAGGCACCTGTCGTAGAGCACCAGCGACGACTCGACGAATCCGGATCGTTCACAGGACATCGCCAGGTCGTTGATCAACGGAAAGGCCGACCGATCAAGAGGAAGCTGTTCGAGGCACGGCATGACCTCGGCGAGCAGGTGGGCATCACTCAGCGGCATCGCGTGAAGAGAAGGTTCTCCGCTCACCGGGTGAATCCCACTGCGAACGGCCTACGATTCCGGTTCGTGGCCGGCCAATTTCCTGTTTCACGCCCTCGACGACTGCGTACGTCGGCTGCCATGAGGAACCTCGTCGCCGAGACTCGCCTCGACGTCACCAACCTCGTCGCTCCACTGTTCGTACGGGAAGGCATCGATCGACCGCAACCGATCGTCTCACTCCCAGGAGTCGTGCAGCACACCCGCGACAGCGTGCGCGCCGAAGTGAAGGAACTCGCCGACCTCGGCATCGGGGCCGTCATCCTGTTCGGAGTACCTTCCACCAAAGACTCCATCGGCTCGCAAGCCTTCGACCCTGAGGGAATTGTGCAATTGTGCCTCGCCGATCTTGCCGCCGAAGTCGGTGATCGGATGGTGCTTATGGCCGATCTGTGCGTCGACGAGTACACCGACCACGGCCACTGCGGCGTGCTCGACGGGCCAGCCGGTGATCCGCACACTTCGGTCGACAACGACGCCACGTTGGAGATCTACGGCCGCGTCGCTGTGGCCCAGGCCACGGCCGGGGCCCACGTGGTGGCTCCGAGCGGGATGATGGACGGCCAAGTCGGGGCCATCCGTGCCGCGCTCGACTCGGCCGGCTTCATCAACACGTCGATCCTGGCCTACTCGGCCAAGTACGCCAGCGGCCTCTACGGCCCGTTCCGCGACGCGGTCGATGTGCAGATCGCCGGCGGCGGCAACCGCAAGGCCTACCAGCAAGACTTCCGCAACGCCCGCGAGGCGCTCGTCGAGATCGACGCAGATCTGGCCGAAGGTGCCGACATGGTGATGGTCAAGCCGGCGCTGTCGTACCTCGACGTCATCGCCGCCGTTCGGGCCCACGTCAACGTCCCCGTCGCCGCCTACCACGTCAGCGGTGAGTACGCGATGCTCGAGGCGGCCGCGGCGAACGGTTGGATCGATCACGATCTGGTTGCACTCGAGCACCTCACCGCAATCAAGCGCGCCGGAGCCGACGTGATCCTCACGTATCTGGCGCGCTGGTTCGCCCAAACGCAACAATGAGCTCCAACGCCGAACTGTTCGAGCGCAGCTGCCGGGTCATCCCCGGCGGAGTCAACTCCAGCATCAGGGCGTTCAAGGCTGTTGGCGGCACGCCGTACCTCGTCGAACGCGCCGAAGGGCCGTACGTGTGGGACGTCGAGGGTCGCCGGTACATCGACCTGGTGCAGAGCTACGGCGCCATCATCCTCGGTCACGCTCATCCGGCGATCACGGCAGCAGTATGTGCCGCTGCCGCCAACGGCACGTCGTACGGTGCGCCGACGCCGGGCGAGATGCTGCTGGCGGAGGCGATGACGCAGCGTGTGGCCAGCTGCGACATGGTGCGGCTGATGAACTCCGGTACCGAGGCCACGAGCACAGCCGTGCGGCTGGCCCGCGGGTACACCGGCCGCGACCTGCTGGTGATCTTCCATGGCAACTTTCACGGAGCCACCGACGCACTGCTGGCGGCCGGTGGAAGTGGTGTCGCCACGTTGGGCCTGCCGGGAACTGCCGGCGTGCCGGCCAGCGCAGTGGCCAACACCATGGTGGTGCCGTACAACGTCGTGCCTCAGCTCGACGAACAGGTCGCCGCCGTCATCGTCGAACCGGTCGCCGCCAACATGGGTGTCGTGGCGCCATCCGCGGGATTTCTCGAAGGGCTGCGCGCCGAGTGCAACCGCGTGGGCGCGTTGCTGGTGTTCGACGAAGTCATCACCGGGTTCCGCCTCGGCTCCGGCGGCGCCCAAGCCGAGTACGCGGTGACGCCAGACCTCACCACGTTCGGCAAGGTCATCGGTGGCGGCCTGCCCATTGGCGCCGTCGGCGGTGGACGCGAGATCATGGAGACGCTGTCGCCGCTGGGTCCGGTGTTCCACGCCGGCACGTTGGCCGGCAACCCGCTGGCCACCGCCGCGGGCCGTGCTGCACTTCACGAGCTGACCGACGAGGTCTACGCCGAGCTCGGTGCCAGGGCGGCTCGGCTGGCGTCGGTGCTCGGCGCGGCTTGCACTGCGGCCGGGATCGCCGCCCGCTTCCCGGTGGTCGGAACGCTCGTGGGCATGTACTTCGGTGACGGCGCCGCTCCCACCAACTTCCTCGAAGCCAAGACGACCGATGAGCAGGTCTACCGAACCTTCTTCCACGCAATGCTGGCCGAAGGAATCGCCCTCGCGCCTGGGGCCTACGAGGCCTTGTTCGTGGGCCTCGCCCACACCGACGACGTGCTCGATGCAATCGGCGAAGCTGCGGGTCGCGCGGCTGCCGCCACCGCGGAGCGCCTCGGCTGACCTAGCCTCGGCGGCGATGCGGCAGTTCGTCTCCTTCCGCTTCTGGCTCACGATCGCTGTCCTGATCGGTCTGACCTTCGGCCTGTGGTACGTGCTGGTTCGCCGGGACGACAGCGTCGCCGTGATCGGCAAGCCGACGCGGACCGAGGTCACCCAACATCGGATCAACCTGTTGCAACCCGTCTACAGCATCAGCGCCACGCCCGATTTCGCGATGGTCGACGGTGTGGCCAACGGCGACATGCAACTGGCCCTCGACGCCACCCGCACGATGGTGGTGAAGGCGGGTACGCCGGGGCAGGTCTCGTGCAGCAGGCTTGCCGAGATCAACCAATGCATCGTCGCCGCTGATCTTCTCGGCGACGGCGTGGTGTGGTTCTCGTTGATTCCCAACCCACAACGAGCGAGCCTCGTGCTGCCGGGCGTCACCGAGGTTCACAAGGACAACTGGGTGCTGCTGTCGAACGGTTGGGAGGTGGCACGCAGCGACGTCGTCGAACGGAACTGCGATACGAGCGGCCTCGACGCCTTCGTCCACCAATATGGTGGAAGCTTGAGCACAGCGACGTTCAGCTTCGAACAGCAGGCGATCACCAAGGTGACATGCCTCGAAGAACCCGAGAGCTCCACCACGACATCGCCGACCACGACGACTCTGCTTCCGCCGGTGCTCATCCCGATCGACACCTCGGTGATCCCGGAGGAAGGCGCACCGGTCGACGTGCCGCCGGAGAGCGTCGCCCCTGAGAGCGCCCCGCCGGCGACAACCAGCGGCTAGCGGCGACGCTGGCGGGCGATCTCGTAGGTCGCCAGTGCGGCCGCGGCACTGACGTTCAGCGAGCTCAGCCGTCCGAGCATGGGGATGCTGACGACCAGATCACAACGTTCACGGACCAGTCGCGACAGCCCGGCCCCCTCTGCTCCGAGCACGAGGCACACACCTTCGAGGGCCAGGTCGCCGATGTCGAAGAGATCCTTGTCGGCACCGTCGTCGAGGCCGACCACCCAGATCCCGGATTCCTTCACGCGAGCGAGCGCCGCCGGCAGCCCACCGACGAGCGCGATGGGGATGTGCTCGACGGCGCCTGCGGCAGCCTTGGCGACGGTCGGTGTGATGTGCACGGCACGGTGACGGGGCAACACCACGCCACCGACCCCTGCTCCGTCGCAGCAGCGCAGGATGGCGCCGAGGTTGCCGGGGTCCGTGACGCCGTCGACGGCCACCAGGAACGGGGCGCGACCCGGGCGACGTTTGATCAGCTCGGCGAACTCGGTCTCGACGAGCGGAGCCGCAAAGGCAATGACGCCCTGCGGTGCCTCGCTGCGGGCCGTCGCGTCCAATCGCTTGCGGTTGACCTCTTGCACCGGGGCGCGCACGCTGCGGGCGATCTCGACGATGTCGGTGACGATGTCGCTGGCCGATTCTCCCTCGAGCAGCTCGGTGGCCACCCACACTTCGCGAACCTTGCGCTTTCCGGCGATGAGCAGCTCACGAACGGCTTGACGGCCTTCGACCTGTTCGCCGCCCAGAGTCTTCTCCGGCTTCCGTCGTTCCTCACCGGGCGCTGTGATGCGCCCGGTGCGCCCGGCACCGCGTGAGGCGAATTGGCGCGATGAACGCACCGGCGCGGCGCGGCCCTTCGCCGACGATGAGCCGCGTCCCTTCGCCACCGGCGAGCTACGACCCTTTGCGGCAGCTTGGCGCGGTTGAGCGCCCCTGCGGCCGCCCGCGCCACCCGGTTGTCGTGCTGCCATCAGAGGTGCTCCTTCGTGATCACGGCAACCGCCCAGCAGGCAATGCCTTCTCCGCGGCCGAGAGCCCCAAGGCCTTCGGCGCGTCGCCCCTTGACGGTAACGGGAGCACCGCACGCCTCGCTCAACCTGGCCTGCATCTCGGCGCGGCGTGGCGCCAGCTTCGGTGCCTCGCACACGACCGAACAATCGATGTTGCCGATGGTCCAACCGTCGTTCCGCACGAGCGCAACGACGTGATCGAGCATCGACACAGAGTCGGCATCTTTCCAGCGCGCGTCGGTGTCGGGGAAGTGCTCGCCGATGTCACCCAGCCCGGCAGCGCCGAGTAGAGCATCAGCCGTGGCATGGGCGATGGCATCGGCATCGCTGTGGCCGTGCAAACCGCGAGCGCCCTCGAAAACCACGCCGCCGAGAACCAACCGCCGCGCCGGATCGTCGCTGAAGCGGTGGATGTCGAAACCCTGGCCGACACGAACTTCGGTCACAGCCCCGCCGCGTCGGCGTGCTCGCGGGCCCACGTGAGATCGTCGAGATTCGTGATCTTGCGGTTCGTCGGCTCGCCGGTGACGACAACGACGCGACCGCCGCACAACTCGACAAGTGTTGCGTCGTCGGTGGCCTCGCTGCCGCCGGCGTGCGCGGCGCGCAGCACCGAGGCGCGAAACGCCTGAGGAGTCTGGACGGCTACGAGTGTCTCACGTGGTGGCGTGTCGACGACCACGTTGTCGACATCGATCCGCTTGATCGTGTCGGTCACGGGGACGCCGGGGACAGCTCCGTCGGCACCTTCGGTGACGGTTCGGATCACTGCCGCGAACAGATCGGCCGAAGCGAAGGGCCGCGCCGCGTCGTGGACACAGATGACCGTCGCTTCGGCGGGTACAGCGGCCAAACCGGCGCGCACCGATTCGCTGCGCGTGGTACCGCCGGCCACTCCACCCTCCGCGGCAACAGCGTCGGGCGGCACGACGATCACTACTCCATCGCTGGCGGCCCTGGCGACGGCGGCGGCCTGATCGACGATCCGACGTGTTCCCACCAGTTCGAACTGCTTGGCGCGACCGAACCTGGCACCGGTACCACCGGCGACCACGATGGTCCACACAATCTCTGCTGCGTCAAGCGACACGACCGGCGAGGGTAGTACCGTTCGACGAACATGGCTCACGAAGATCTTCTAGCCCAGACCGAATTCTTCGCCGACGCGCCGCAGCCTGTGCTGGCGTCGATCGCTGGGGCGGGGCACGAACAGCACCTGATACGCGGCGACGTGTTGTTCCACGAAGGTGACCTGGCCGATTCGTTGTACCTGGTTCTGCGCGGTCGCATGGCGATCGCCATCGCCAACCCGATCGACCACCGCGAAACGGTTGTCGCCCTGATGGAGCCGGGCGACCTGCTCGGCGAGATGGCCATGCTCGACGGCGGTCCCCGATCGGCGATGGCCAGGGCATTGGAGCCGTCGGCAGTTCTGACGATCCCCTTCGAGCCGGTGATGGATGCATTTCGCAGTGATCCCCGGCTGTTGTGGGGCGTGATCCGCCTGCTCGCACAGCGCTTGCGTGTGGCCGACGAAGCCCTCGCCGACAGCGTGTTCCTCGACGTCACCGGGCGGACAGCGAAGCGGCTGCTGGAGCTGTCGGAAGGTGTCGACGACTTCATCCTGCCGGTCACCCAGGAAGAACTGGCAGGCATGGTCGGCGCGTCACGCGAGCGGGTCAACAAAGCGATTGCCAGCTTCATCCGCCTCGGCTGGATCGATCAGCACGAGCGCAAGTACACCATCTTGAAACGCGACAGCCTCGACATCCGCGCCCGCTAGCCGGCGTTCACCCTGTCGCCGTCAGGCGTCGCGGCGGGAGGTGATGACTGCGCCGACGGCCGCTACGGCGAGGGTGGCGACGGCGAAGTACACGCCCCCGGCGATCCGACCGAGCCCCTCGTGAGCCGATACATCGGTGGTGGCCAGCCCGAAGCCCGACGTGTAGGGCAGGAACCGAGCCGGACGGTCGACCCCCGCCGCGGAGAGCACCACTCGAATGATGTTCTCGGCCACCAGCGGCCACAGGATGAGGACGGCCACGGCTGCCGGTGTGTTGCGTATCACCATGCCGAGTCCGAGGCCGAGCAGGCTGACGATGATGGCAAACACGACGATGCCGATGAGTGCCGACCGCGCCTGGATGTCGCTGTTCAACGACAGCGAGGCGCCCCGTGACGTCGCAATGGCCGACGACAACAAGTAGCAACTGACGACGACCAACGCCTCGGCAACGAAGGCGAACACTGCAATGACAACAGCCTTGGCGACCAGCACTCGCATGCGTCGGGGTGTGGCCGCAAAGGTGGGTCGAATCGTGCCGTACGCGAACTCGGCGCTGATCGAAACCGCACCAACGACGCCCAGCAGCAGCGCGGTGATGACCGAAGAACCTGCGACCAGTCCGGCGACGTCGGAGACGTGCAGGTCGGTGATGTCGCCGAGGGAAGCAACGAGCACGCAAACGATCACCGGAAAGGCGACGGCGATGATGAACAGGATCAGGTTCATCCGCACCGTACGCAACTTGATCCATTCGCTGCGAATGGTGTTGATCACGACAGGCTGCTCATCGGCTGTGACGCGAACTCCTGGGCGGCCGCCGTGGCCTGAAGGAAGGCGTCTTCCAGCGAGCCGGTCTGCGGTGACAACTCGTGCAGCACGATGCCGTTCCGGGCCGCCATCCCACCGACCTCGATCGCTGTGATGCCGCGCAGGTCGGCTGTCGTCGCGTCGACCCTGCTGGCGGTGGCGCCCTGGGCAATCGCCGCCCCGGCCAGCACGTCGACGGCTGGGCTCTTGACCCGAACCCAACGATCGGCGTGGCGTTCGACGAACTGCGCAACGGTGCACTGCTCGATGAGCCGACCTTGGCCGATCACGACCAGATCGTTGGCCATCTGCGCCATCTCCGACAACAGATGGCTGCTGACCAGCACGGTGCGACCCTGCGAGGCGAGATGGACCAGCACATCGCGGATCCAGCGGATGCCTTCAGGATCGAGCCCGTTGGCGGGCTCGTCGAGCACGACGGTGTGCGGGTCGCCGAGCAGCACACCTGCCAGACCGAGCCGTTGCCGCATGCCCAGCGAATAGGTCTTGACCCGGCGTCCCGCGACCGAGTCGAGACCAACGAGGTCGAGCACTTCGTCCACTCGCGATCGGGAGAGGCCGTTCGACGCAGCCAGCCATCGCAGGTGGTTGCGACCGCTCCGACCCGGATGCACGTAGCCGGCGTCGAGCAGAGCGCCGACCTCGTGCAGCGGTGACGACAACTGACGGTAGGCCCGTGTTCCGAACGAGGCGCCACCCGTGTCGGGTCGATCGAGGCCGAGCATGCAGCGCATCGTCGTGCTCTTCCCCGACCCGTTTGGGCCGAGAAAGCCGGTGACGGTTCCGGGCTTGACCTGGAAGCTGAGGTGATCGACCGCTGTCGTGCGGCCGAACCGCTTCGACAGGTCGAGCACCGTGATCACGAACCGACGTTTCCGGTGAACTCGTTGGCGGCGAGCTCGGGGGACGCGCCGTCTTTCAGCCGTTGCATCAGCGTGCGCAGCTCGGCGGTCGTCAGCTGAGCGCTGGTCGCGTCGAGCACCGAGGTCACATCGAGGGTGCCCGCAGCGGCGTTGACGAGTGGCAGCACCACGTTGTTGGGCACCACTGCTTTGTCGTCCTGAAGCACCGTGAACGTGGCAGCAGCCAGAGCCGGATCTGCGGTTGTACCGACGCCGCAATCCGCGGTGCCGGCCGTGACCGCGTCGATGATCTTGTCGCTTGCCGTCGGAACAACTGCCTTGAACGAGATCTGGTACGTGTCCTTCAACGTGCCGGATCCCAATGGCGTGGCGGTGTCGAACCCGTCGGGTGCGGCCAGTGTGGCCAGGTCAGGCTTGGCTCCGAGGTCGGTGAGCGTCGCGATGGTGTTGGCCTGCGTGAAGGTGGCCGAGCAAAAGATGGCCGCGATGTCTTCCGCTGTCGACGTCGCCCCGATCTTCAAGGTGGCCGGCAGGCCCTTCGTGATGGCGTCGGCCTGCAGTGTGGTCGTCTGCGGAAGCGGATCGGTTGATCCCGACTTCGACTGCATCCACGTGTACACGGCCTGGGTGGTCGCCCCGGTCACCTGAACCACCCCGGCTTCCATGTCTGCGTACAGCGCTTCTGGCGTGTCGTACGCCTTCTTGCGGGCCACGCGGAACTCGGCCTTCTCCAGTGCCTGCCCATAGATCTCGGCCAGCATCACGCTGGTGGGGTCGGTCGTCGAACTGATGACGATCTTCGGCTTCACAGGAACAGTTGCTCCGGACGACGACTTCGAGTCTCCACACGCGGTGAGAAGAACGATGACGGCAGTGAAGAGCTTGATGGACTTCGAGGCACGCACGACGCAAGAGCGTAGGCCGTCGTGATGCCATTGCACCGTGCAGGAGCCTCACTAGAGCGCGTTGACATCCGGGCGTTCAATGCATAGAGTCCCTAGGTATGCGTTCGGAGTTGCTCAAGGGACACTTGGATTCGCTGGTGCTGGCGCTGCTGGAAGACGGCCCGCTACATGGGTACGCCGTCATCGAGCAGTTGCGCCGGCGCAGCAACGAGACATTCGACCTTCCCGAAGGAACGGTGTACCCAGCGCTGTACCGCTTGGAGCGCGGCGGTGCAATCACGAGCACACGAGCCAGCGTGGACGGTCGCGTCCGCCGCGTGTATCGCCTGGCCCGGCCGGGCCGTGCCGCGCTGAAGACGAGCCGTCGCGACTGGATTCAATTCTCTTCGGCAGTGACCGACATCCTCAGGCCCAGTCCGGCATGATCGACGAGTACGTCGACGAGATCAATCGCCGCCTCGTCATGCCCGCCAGGCGACGGGCCCGAATCGTCGCGGAAGTTCGCGATCATCTCGACGACGCCGTTGCGGAATTCGTCGCACTTGGCAACGACATCGACACCGCGCAGGCGCGAGCAACAAGTGCGTTCGGGTCGCCGCCCGACCTGGCGAGTCAGTTCAACACCCTGGTCGCCATCGGAGTGTTACGCCGGATACCGCTGGTGATGGCGGCATCCGGCGTGGCTGTAGCTGTCGCGTTCGTGTTCGCAGCCGTCAGCCCTTCAGCGCGAACGCTCACTTCTGCCAGTGTGCTCCAACAGGTCGCCTTCTTCTCCGGGGTGCTGGGAATGCAAGTTGCCCTCGTGGCGGGAGTGCGTGCGCTGGCACGAGTCGCCGCCCGATGGCACACGACGCCGACAGCTGCAGATCATCGGCTCGTGCGCCGTGCCGGGTTCGTGTTCTCATCCGGGTTGACTGCGACAGCCCTTGCCTGGTCGGTCGCGCTCGCCACCGCCGGCCAAGCACCTCTTCGCTGCATCCTCGGCTGCGCCGTGATGGTGGTCGCCGCTTTGGTGGTGTGGTCGACATCCACGGGGCGTCTCGCGCCGCCGGACGACGTGCAATCGATTCCATCTGGCTCAACGCTCGGGGTCGCAGAGAGGGCCCTCGAATGGTTGAGCGGGCGGCCGCGAACGTGGTGCACGACCGTGGCGGTCGTCGCGGCCGTTACCGCGATGCCGCATGCCGAGACCACCGCGTCGGGCGAACTGGCGTGGGGCGCTATTCAGGCTGCCGCTGTTGTCGCCGGGTTCATCTTCCTCGGTCCGACCTTGGAGTTGCGCTCGCCTTCACGCGCGAACCGCCCGCTTCTGCACTGATCCGGCAGAATCGGGTGATGTTCTTCGTGGTGCTCCGTCGTCATGGTCCGCAGTGGGATTCGTCGCAGCCGCTCGAGCATCAGTCGGCTTGGACTGCGCATGCCTCGTTCATGGATGCCCTGGTCGATTCGGGTTTCGTCGTGCTCGGCGGCCCGCTCGGCGACGAAGATCGAGTGGTCCTCGCCGTCGAGGCCGACTCTGCGGATGAGGTGCGGGCCACGCTGGCCGGCGATCCATGGAGCGGGACGCACCTCGTGGTCGACAGCGTCGACGCGTGGACGATCCGGCTCGATGGCCGCGGGACGTAGACGAGGGCGGCGGTTTCAGTCGGCGGCGAACTTCGGGCGCATCGGCAGCGACGACCGCCACTGACCGTCGAAGTCGTGCAACGCGGCAGCGACGGCCGGCGCCGTTGGCACGAGCCCGATCTCGCCGACGCCTTTGATTCCGTAAGGCGATCGTGGTTGCGGCACCTCCACCAGTCGCACCTCGATCGGCGGTACGTCCTTGGCGCGCAGGATGCCCAGTGAGCGCAGCGTCATGTTGGTCGGAAAGCCGGTGGCCGGATCCGACGGGAAGTCCTCGGTGAGGGCGTACCCGAGACCCATGTGCACGCTGCCTTCGATCTGGCCCTCGCACAGCACAGGGTTCACTGCCTTGCCGACGTCGTGGATCGCCACTACGCGCTCCACCTCACCGGTTTGGCGATCGATGACCACGAGTTGGGCCGCGTAGCCGAACGCCGAGTGGATCGTCGGGTTGGGATGGCCGGGATCGCCGAGGTGCTGCGTCCAGTCGACGACGTGCTCGCCTTCGTAGTCGACATCTGGTCGACACCCGCCGGCGACCGCCGCCACGCACGCGTTGCGCACAGAACCAGCTGCCATCAAGGTGCCGCGTGATCCAGTGGTCTGCCCGAACCCGAGCGCGCGTGTGGTGTCGACGATCACTTCGATGCGCTTCGGGTCGATGCCCAGCTCCTGCGCCGCCACCTGTAACGCAACGGTGTGCACACCCTGACCCATCTCGGTCCAGCCATGGCGCACCTCGACCACGCCGTCGCTGCGAAAGCGCACGACCGCCCGGCACAACTCACGAAAGCCGTTGCCCAGGCCGGAGTTCTTCAGACTGAGACCGAGACCGACCGCTTGGCCGTCGGCGTGGGCGGAGTCGTACATCGGCTTGATCGCGTCGAGGCACACCTCGGCACCGCGGCACCCGTCGTCCATGATCTGCCCAGGACCCCACACCTCACGGGGGTGGATCACGTTGCGCTTGCGGATCTCCCAACCGCTGATTCCCACCTTCTCCGCCAAGCGATCGAGCACACCTTCCATGGCGAACTGGGCCTGGTTGGCACCGAATCCTCGGAACGCACCGCAGATCGGATTGTTGGTGCGCGCCGCGACGGTGCGTACGTCGATGGCCGGCAGGCGATAGGGCCCACTCGCGTGGCCGGCGGCGCGCTCGAGCACCTTCATGCCGACGCTCGCGTAGGCACCACTGTCACCGACGCCGCGCACTCGCAGTGCCGTGAGGTGACCATCGGAGTCGCAGCCTGCCCAGTACTCGAGGCGGATCGGGTGTCGTTTGGCGTGGATCAGCAGGCTTTCTTCGCGCGACAGCGTGCACTTCACCGGCCTGTCCGACATCCATGCGGCGAGTGCAGCGTGAGCCTGATTGCTCATGTCTTCCTTGCCGCCGAACGCTCCGCCGTTCGATACGAGCGTCACGGTCACCTGGTCGTTGCCGACGGCGAGCACGCGGGCGATGTCGTTGCGATCGTCCCAAACCCCTTGACCGCCCGAGTAGACGTGCAGGTGGCGCGCGCCGTCGACGGAACTCGGTACCGCCAGGGTGCTCTCCGGCTCCAGGAACGCCTGCTCGATCCGTTGCGTTTGGAACACCTCGTGCACCGTGTGGGCGGCATCAGCCAGGCCCCCATCGACATCGCCACGCACGTATTCGCTGACACCGAGGACGTTGTCGGAGGTGCCCCACACAGCGATCGGCGCACCATCTGCCAGCGCTGCCCGCGGGTCGGTCACCGTCTCCATCACGCGGTAGCCGACCTTCACCAATGTCGCCGCGTCACGAGCCTGCTGGCGGGTCTCGGCAACCACGATGGCCAGCACGTCACCGGCGTAGCTCGTGTGGCCACCCACCGGGATCATCACCGGCCAGTCCTTGTGGATGATCCCGACGCGAAGTTCACCGGGGATGTCGGCTGCCGTGAACACCGCGACGACGCCGGGTGCGGCTGCCGCGGCCGAAGTGTCGAACGACAAGATCTCGGCTCGCGCATGGGCCGTGAGATGCAACGCCGCATGCAGCATGCCGGGGACGCGCATGTCGTCGATGTAGTCCCGATCGCCGAGCGTCAGTTCCCCCGCTTCGTACTTCGATCCGGAACCGCCAATGGTTGCCGCCAACGCGGGCTCGAACTGCTTGCCCTTGGCGACGGCATCGATCGCTTCGAGGATCTTGACGTAGCCCGTGCAGCGGCAGAGATGGGCGCCCAGGTGACGGGCCATGTCGGCGGGCTGCAGGTCGGCACCCTTCTTGTCGATCTGTGCCTTGGCACGCATCACGATGCCGGGGATGCAGAACCCGCACTGCAACCCGCCGCAGGCAGCGAACGCATCGGCAAACGCGGCGCGCTCCGATGCTGCGACTCCCTCCAACGTGATCACCGAGCGACCGGCCGTCTTGGCGAGCGACTGTTGACAGCTGACGATGGCCTTGCCATCCACATGCACCGTGCAGCACCCGCACTGACCGGACGGTGAGCAACCGTCCTTCGGTGAGGTGACGTCGAGCTCCTCGCGGAGTGCGGCAAGAAGGTGCGGATGGTCGTCACGGACGCTCACCGGCTTGCCATTGAGGTTGAACTCGATGGTCACGGTTTACATTTTGTCAAAGTCCACCGACATTTCAAAGCACGACGCCCGACCCGCCCCCACCCCGACTCCCAGGGTGGAGCGTTTCGAGGCACCCAGGTAGGCCGGAAACACCCCACAGCCTGGGTGTGGAGTTCTTCGAGGCACCCAGGTAGGCGGCAAACACTCCACAGGACCTTGTCAGTGGGTGGAGGCGGGCCGCAAGACGCCGGCGCGGTCCACGGCGGGATCGATCGCCAGTTGCGTCAGGACGACGATGCCGTCCCTGACGAGCCAGGCGAGGCCCGGGCGTGCCGGGATCGGTGTTCGCCGGGGCAGCGTCGCACCCAGGAGATCGCCGTCGAGATCGTTGGCCGCAGTCGTGACGATGCCGAGCCGGCTGCGACGCACAACGCCGGTCCAGTGCCCGTAGCCGTGCCGCAGCGAGTCGGGCTTGCCGGTCGCCACGATCAGCAAACCCTGACGGCGCGACGCAGCCAGCGCGGCGAGGGTCCCGCCGACGTCGTCGACCAGTTCGGCATCGTCGATGGCGATGAGGACACGCCCGTCGGTCGGCACGGCGTCGACGATGTCGGCGAACGATCGGTGGTCGCCCTCGTCGTCGAAGAAACTACGCCGCGGCGTGACGATCCGGGACCAACCATCGGGATGTGCCTCGCGCCAGGCTCGGACGATCCGGCGCAGCGCCGTGCTCCGACCCGATCGGGCCGGGCCGACGATCAGGAGGTGCTCGCCGTCGGCCACATCGATCGTGCAAACCCGACCGTCGTCGAACCGCAGCCCGATGGGCAACAGCGAGTCCTCGCCCCGCCGCTCGCCGGGCGGCAGATCGCGAGAATCGAGCACGGCGGGCAAGCATTCGATCGGAGCAGGTGCCGGGCGATCCGAGCAGACCGCCAGCGGCAGCGGTCCGACCATCAACTGCGCCTGCAGATGCGTGGCCGCCACCACGATGCGCCCGGGTTGTGGGCCAGGTACCTCGGCAGCGGCGATGCCCAACACCGTTGCGTCGAGCGGGTCGGTGAGATGGAAGATCCAACGTGTCGCGCACCGCGCCACGACGCTCGATGGAATCGTCGTGACACGATCGAATCCGCAAACCATGACGATGTCATGTGCGCCACCGAGAGCGACGATGGAGTCGAGCATCTCCAGCTCGGCGTCGGTCTCCAGTTCGTCGAGCGAGTTGCGAATCGCGTCCAGTCCGTCGACCAGCACGACGATCGGCTGGTGGGGCGCGGCCGGGTCGGAGATCCGGAGATGCATCTCTCCGGCCAACCTGGTGATCATCCGGATCAGCCGCTCTCGCTCGTGGATTCTCACCACGCCGGCGCACCCTCGCGAACGGTCGAGCGCTTGCAGTGGGTGACCGCCGCGACCGTCGATGACGTAGAGGTGACAATCGCTGCCATTGGTGAGGGCGGACGTGCCGACCAGCACCAGCGCCGACGTGACGCAGCTGCCGGAGGAACCGACGAGGAGAAGGTGCCCGTCGCGCCGATCCCACCTCAGCGGCACGACGCGTTGAGCATCGGGATCGTCGACCAACCCGACGATGCCGCCGGCAACCGAGCGGAGGTCCACCGGCAGCCGCTCCGGCAACGGAGCGAGCCAGGGTGACACCGCCGGCCCGACGCCCAACAGCGCTGCCGCGGCACGAACCGCGGCTACGAGTACATCGAGCTCGGTCTCGCCGTTGGGCAATGGTGCGGTGCACCGCGCCGTCTGGAAGCTGAGAACTTCCCCGGGCCCGAGGCGCATCACCGCACGTCCGGCGAGACCACGGGGGATCGCTGCCGGTGCGAGATCGCCGACCACGTCGAGCGCGTCGGCGCTGTCATGCAGTCGCAGCGCCAACCTCAGGTTGGTGTTGGCCCGGATGTCGTCGCTGATGACTCCGCTCGGGCGCTGCGTTGCCAGGATCAGATGCACACCAAGACTGCGGCCACGTTGAGCGATGCCCACCAAGGCATGGAGGAAGTCGGGCTGTTCACCGACGAGGGTGGCGAACTCGTCGATGACCACGACCAGACGAGGCAGCGCTTGATCCGCCCTGGATCGCCGATAGGCAACGAGGTCGCCGGCACCGACCGAGCGCAACAACTGCTCGCGCCGGCGCAACTCGGCGTGCAGCGAACGCAGCGCCCTATCGGCGAGATGCTCGTCGAGATCGGTCACCACACCGACCACGTGGGGAAGGTCCGCGCACGCGTCGAACGTCGAACCACCCTTGTAGTCGACCAGCACGAACGTGAGGTGATCCGGACTCGATCCGAGGGCCAACCCGACGACGAGGCTGCGCAACAGTTCGCTCTTGCCCGCGCCGGTAGTGCCGGCCAAGAGCGCATGTGGCCCATCGCGCACCAGATCGATGTCGACAACACCGTCTCCCGCCGCACCGATCACGGAGCGCAGAGGCGGGTCGGCGCCCGCTGCGACCCAACCCGCGGCGATTGCTGCCGGATCTGGTGACGCGATCAAGGACAGCAGGGAGACGTCCCTCGGAATCCCACCGATGCCGCTGAGCGGATCCTCGGGATCGATCAACCCGGTGATCGACCCGGCCAGCGATGCTGCGCTCCGCTCACTGAGCCCCGACCAGCGGACGTGAACCGGCAACGAGTCGAACGCCGCCCCGGCGTGCCACCTCGCGTGCATCTGACCGCACAGTTCGAGCAACGACGTGCACACATGGGGCACGCCGTCCTCGTCACCGACCAGCACGATGAGCGCCGTCGAGCGATCAGCCATGACAACGCGCCGCAGCGGGCTGGTCCGTGCGGTCAGTAGATCCGGAGCATCGGTGACGACCACCAGATGAGGTTGAGGTGCCATGTCGAATTCGCCGATGGTGTCCAGCAGGTCGGCCTCGGCCACGATCGCCACCAGACCCGAAGCCGTCGTGGCGTGCGGCAACCGGTGCAACCACCGCCACCGCGCCGGTTCATGGGTGACGACGACTACACGTACATCGGCGGGTCCGCAGTTGGCGGCGAGTTGCATGACGATCGAGCGGGTGATGGCTGATGTCGACACGGCGTTTCCGCGCACCGCCAGACGGCACGCCGGACCGATGTCGGTCGTGATCGGTAGGTCTGCGATCATCGACATCAGGCCGAGACCACCCGTTGCTGGATCGGCGCTCCTGCCCGTATCGGCGATGACGGGGACCCAAGCAATGCCTCCCTCGCCCACCGACACCACAAATCCGTCCGGATGAGTTCCGCGACGGGCCCATAGGTCCGCCGTGCCGATCTCGATCGCTCGTCTGGCCGACACCGGGGTCGACGCGTTCGCCAGGTGATGCCGGATGAAGCCGTCACGTTGGCCGGCGACGGAACGTTCGAATCGAGCGAGTTCCGCTTCGAGCTTGGCGGCGTTGCGCCGTCTGCGGCGGAACACATGGATCCGCTGACCACCCCACGTGCCGAACGCGGCGATCGCGCCGACAGCGCCGAACAGCAGGAACATCGGCTGATGCATCAACAACGCCAGAAGGCCGGAGCCACCGAGGGCAAGCATCGCCGGCAGCAGTCCGCCGCCGGCATCGCTCGGCGAGGCGCTGTCGGAGAGCGCCGTCACCGGCTCCGGGCTCCACGCGTTCGCCACTCGTGGCGAGCGCATCAGCACCCGGCCAACCGGCGTGACCGCAATGTTGGCGCGATCTGCTCGCTGAGCAGGTGCTGTGAGATCCCAGGGGCACAGGGCGATCACGCTGTGCCCGATCTCCAGACGGGCAGGCGCGTCGATCCTGCTCGTTTCCGCCAACGGCTCGCCGTCGAGACGCACCGGGATGCGCCCGGTGAGCTGCCGCAACGACATGCCGGCTGTCGAGATCTGGATCAACAGGTGATGGGGCTCGAGGGCGCCGTCGTCGCAGCGAACAGAGGCTCCCGCGGCGCGACCGACCAGATGGCTCCCGGAACCGAGCAACGCCGTTCCACCGGCGTCGGGGCCGGCCACCCAGATGAGCGTCCAGACGTCTGTCATGCCCCAATGAGCAATGGTCGTGGCCGGGAAACGGAACGCCAGTGGTCGAACCACCGAAGAATTCGCGGGTTCAGGCATCCCGGTGAGAGGTGCGGTGAGACCGGCGATGAGAGGTCCCCTGCACGCTGCGGCCATGACAACGCTTCCCCACCACCGATACCTCCTGTCCAGACTCCAACGCGAATGGAACATGATGAGCCGCCGCGGCTCGGTGCTGCGCCGAGCAAGCGCCTGGAAGCTGACACCGCGAGTGCTCGGCTCGCTCGACGAGGTGCTCGTGCTCACCGGCCTCGGCGCCGACCCCGCCGACGGTTCGAGCGATGAGGCCATGCGCCGCTTGGTGGAACTGGCGCGCCACGACGATCTGGCGGCACGGGTGGTGTTGCAGCGCATGCTCCCGGGCCTCAGCGCCTGCGCCAAACGCAACTCGTCGAACTTCGACTCCCAGCTCGACGCTCTCGACGAGTTGTTGTCGGAGGCGTGGGCGGTGATCCGGTCGTTCCCGATCGAACGGCGCAGTCGTTACGTCATCAAGAACCTGCTCCGCGACTGCGAGTATCGGGCGTTCCTCAAGGCACGCCGTCGTTTGCTGGTTCACGAGCTCACGGATCCCTCCGACTTCGAGCTGACCATCGCGACACACGAGCCGGCCGTCGAGCCGCTGGCCACGATCGTCGAGTTGCTCGGTCGGGCACGCCTTGCGGGAATGAGCGATGCAGATCTCACGCTGGTCACCACGTTGCTCAACACATCGACGGTGAAGCAGGCCGCCGCCGCGCTTGCCGTGACCGATCGAACCGTGCGCAATCGACGGCAGGCAGTCGTCCGCCAGCTCCAGGCGTTGGCGACAGTTGCCTGATTCGTCAGCCGCTCTCGCTGACCAACAACTCCAGATGTTCGACCAGTGGAGGAATGGTGCGCTCGATCACATCGAACATCTCCATGTAGGCCCGCGGCGGTTTGCCCCATGGGTCGGGCAGGTCTTCGTCGCCGGGCATGGCGAAAGGATCCCAACGGCGCAGCAGTTGGATCTGCACCGGCTCCACGGACCGGTAGAAGCCGAGGCGTCCTTCCTCGCCCCCACGCAACCGCTCGAGGTCCGACGCATTGTCACGATCCATCGCGATGATCAGGTCGGCACTGATGAAGTCGTCAGGATGGATCTGTCGACCGACGTGGCTCACGTGATAACCACGCAGTCCACCTTCGTGGGCGGCGAGAGGGTGTGGGAGATCGCCGACGTGTTCGCGTCCGGTTGCTGCCGAGTCGAACGCTACGTGCCGAGTACCTCGCAGGCGTGCCACCTGTGTCGCCACGGACTGTGCCGCCGGGGAGCGGCAGTGGTTCCCCAAGCACACGAACAACACGCGTAGAGGTTGGGGCATACCGTGAAGATTCAACCGTTCGGGGTGAACCTTCGCAACCGCAGGCTGTTGCTGACGACGAACACGCTCGACGACGCCATCGCCGCGCTGGCCACGATCGGCGACAACATCCACGACATCGCCAGCGGGATGGCAGCGACGTTGTATGCGAATGCCCACACCAGATTCCCCTTGATCACCGCCAGCGTGCGCCGGCTGAGTCGGATGGCATCTGCCGCGGCGCGGAGGTCGGGCCGCATCAAGGTGAGATCGCCGGCCTCGATGGCCACGTCGGTTCCGGTGCCCATGGCAATGCCGAGATCGGCTTGAGCCAGCGCGGGCGCGTCGTTCACTCCGTCGCCCACCATCGCCACGACACGACCCTCCGACTGCAGCCGTTTGATCGTTGCCACCTTCTCGGCCGGCAACACTTCGGCGATCACGTCGACCGCATCAATGCCTACCTGTTCGGCGACGGCGAGTGCGGTCGCACGACTGTCTCCCGTGAGCAGCACGGGGTGCAGACCAAGGGCGCGAAGCGCGGCAACGCCAGCGGCGCTGGTGGGCTTCACGGTGTCGGCCAGCACGATCAAGCCCGCGCAACGGTCGGCGACGGCAACGGTGATGACAGTGCGCCCGAAGGATTCCTGTCGCACCTTGTCGTCGGCGAGACCGCCGGGATCTCTCCTCCCGACCCCAACGACGACACCATCGACCAAGCCCGTGGCGCCTACCCCCGCCTGAGTGGAGAGCGAGGAGGCCGGAGCCACCGCGCCGAGCCGATCGGCGGCGCTGCGCAGGATGGCCGCGGCGATCGGATGCTCGCTGCCCGCCTCGACCGCGGCCGCCAACCGCAGCACTTCGTCGCTGTCGAATCCGGAGGCGGCGACCACCTCGACGACGCTCATCCGGCCGGTCGTCACGGTGCCGGTCTTGTCGAGCACCACGGTGTCGACGGTGCGCGTGTTCTCCAACACCTCCGGGCCCTTGATCAACAGTCCGAGTTGCGCGCCCCGGCCGGTACCGACCAGCAATGCGGTCGGCGTGGCGAGCCCGAGCGCACACGGGCAGGCGATGATCAACACCGACACCGCCGGGGTGAAGGCCTCGCTCCAGCTCCCGGTGCGCACCACCCAGAACACGAGCGTGCCGATGGCGATGGCGATGACGATCGGCAC
Source organism: Ilumatobacteraceae bacterium (assembly GCA_963720775.1). Lineage (GTDB taxonomy): Bacteria > Actinomycetota > Acidimicrobiia > Acidimicrobiales > Ilumatobacteraceae > JAENVT01. Next base: position 393,772 of record CAVRGR010000007.1, read on the forward strand.
GAACACAGCGGCGACCCGATCGGCTAGGCGCTGCACCGGCGCCTTGCCGGTTTGTGCTTCCTCGACGAGCCTGGCCATCTGCGCCAGTGACGTCTCTGATCCGACGCGCGTCGCACGCACGATGAGGCGGCCGGAGATGTTGATCGTCGCTCCCGTCACAGCACTTCCGGCGGCCACATCGACCGGCACGCTCTCGCCGGTCAACAACGACGTATCGACGGCCGAGGCGCCGTCTTCGACCACGCCGTCGGTGGCGATCCGCTCGCCGGGCATGACGACGAAGCGATCGCCGACGCGCAGGTCGTCGATCGACTGCTCGACCTGTTCTCCGGTCGCGAGCACGACTGTCGCCGTGGTGGAACCGAGTTGCAGCAGGGCGCGCAACGCCCCACCGGCCCGCCGCTTGGCACGCGCCTCGAAGTACCTGCCGAGCAGGATCAGGGCAACCGTCGCGGAGGCGACCTCGAAGTAGAGGTGGTGCGTGTCCCCTCGAGTCGGCACCAGCGACATCGCCACCTTCATCCCGGCGTCGCCTGCGGTTGTGAAGAACAGGGCATAGGTGCTCCACCCGTATGCCGCGAGCACGCCGACAGAGACAAGCGTGTCCATCGATGCCTCGCCGTGCCGGGCGTTCTTCCACGCGACGCGATGGAACGGAGCGGCGGACCACAACGCCACCGGTGTGGCCATCACGAACGCGACCCATTGCCAGTTGCGGAACTGAGCGGCGGGAACCATCGACATCACCAGCACCGGCAGTCCGAGCACGGCTGCCCCGACAAGGCGGCGCAGCAGGTACCGGCGCCGGCGATCGTCTTCGTCGTCGTCGACGGCCACCGCTCCGGCACGAACCGGGTCGGCGCGATATCCGATCGACTCCACGGCAGTCTGCAGCTGGTCGGTCGAAACGACCGTCGGGTCGAAGTCAACGGCAGCCTTCTCGGTCGCGAAGTTGACAGTTGCTTTCACCCCGTCGAGGTGGTTGAGGGTCGACTCGATCCGCGCTGCGCATCCCGCACAAGTCATGCCCGTCAGCGCCAGATCGACGTGTTCGGCGGTGGTCGAGGGACTCATCAACGCGCGCCTATGCCCGCAGCATTCGTTCGACGGCCTTGGACGCCTCGTGGACGAGATGCTCGGTGCGGTCGTGGTCGCCGCTCGCCGCCGCGCCGGCAACGCAGTGCTGGAGGTGCTCGTCGAGCAACTTGACGCCGACGACCTGCAACGCCTTGCTGACCGCCGCAACCTGGGTGAGCACATCGATGCAGTAGGTGTCGTCTTCGATCATGCGGGCCAGCCCGCGGACCTGGCCCTCGATACGGCGCAAGCGCGCCACCAGTTGTTGCTTGTCATCCGAGTAACCGGGGCGGCCATCCACGCAGCCAGGATACCCCCCTGGGGTATGAGAGACAACCCCGGTCAGGGTCGGTCGGTGAAGCTCGGCTTGCGCTTCTCGAGGAAGGCGGCGATGCCTTCCTGCGCATCGTGGGTGGTGGCTGCCTGCGACATCACGGCGACCGCGTAGGCGTACGCGTCGGATTGACCGAGCTCTGTCTGGGCATAGAAGCCCCGCTTGCCGGCGGCCTTCGAGGCGATGCTTCCCCGCGTCGCTCGCGACAACAGGTCGTTCACCGCGCTCTCGAGCTGCTCGTCGGGCACGGCGTAGTTGATCAAGCCCCACGACGCCGCCGTGGCCGCATCGATCTGGTCGCCGGTGAGCGCCATCTCCATCGCCCGCTTGCGCCCGACGTTGCGGGCGACCGCGACCAGCGGCGTGTGACAGAACAGGCCACCGCGTCCACCCGGGATCGCGAATGCCGCGCTTTCGGCCGCAATGGCCAGATCGCACGAGGCCACCAACTGGCAGCCGGCGGCCGTGGCAAGGGCGTGAACCTTGGCGACGACGGGCTGCGGTATCGACTGGATCGTGTTCATCATCTCGGTGCACACCTCGAAGAGGTGAGTGATGTGCTCGAGGTCGGACCCGGCCATGTCGGCGAAGTTGTGTCCTGCCGAGAACACCGGACCTCTGGCGGCGAGGATCGCACCGACGGAGTTGCTGGATCCGACCGCTCGGAAGGCCTCGGTCACCTCGAGCATCACGTCGAGGGCCAGTGCGTTGCGCTTCTCCGGTCGATTGAGGGTGACCGTGGCGAAGGGCCCGTCACAGTCGACGATCACATGCTGGTAGCTCACCCACCCAGTGTGCCACGAATTTCAGGTGTTGATCGCTGCGCTCATGGCGATCGTGTACCCGTCGGTGACGCTGCCTGTGATCGTTGGAGTCTCCAGTTCGGCGCCGTCGCTGAACACCATGTCGGTGGCCAAACTGACCTGGCTCAGGTTCTGAGTGCTGTTGGGGTAGCCATCGGTTGCGTAGACAGCAGAACTTGCCTCTGCGGTAAGTGCCAACTGCGATGTCGCCAACCGATTCGAGGCCGAGGTGGCGTCGGCAATGCTCGGGTAGACCTCGAAGTGGATGTGCGGCCAGCGGCCGGAGTAGCACGCCGGATAGACGCTCGTGAAGGTCACGACGCCGTTTGCATCTGCCTCTTGGACGCCACGCAAGTAGTTCTCGCCGGTCACGCCTGGCGAGTACATGGAGTACTGGCCGTCGGCATCGCAGTGCCAGATGTACACCGCCGCACCCGCCAGGGGTGAGCCACCGTTGACGTCGACGAGCGTGAGCTTGATCGTCGCCGGGACGCCCTTCGCCACCGTCGTACTGGAACCGAAGCTGGAGCGTATGTCGCTGCGCACGATGCCGCTCTCGGACAACACGTCGACGCCATTGGATCCGTCGCCTGGGTAAGGACCCGCGGTCTCCTCGGGGATCGTCTGCAAGGCCGCGGCGGGCAGGGTCTGTGCCGCGGCGGTCGTGCCCGCCGGGGACGTCGCAGCAACTGGCGCAACGGTTCCCGGCGTCGTTTGGGCTGCGGCACTCGTTGTCGCCGACGACTTGCTGTCGGACCCGCAACTGGCGATCACTGCGGCCAGCCCAGCGCCGGCGAACATCGTGAACAGCCGGCGCCGTGCGATCAAGGTCGACAGATCGAAGCCGAGACCGCGATCGTGATCGCGAAGTTCCTCATCCATGACTCTCCTCTTGGACTGCCTGTTCGCCGTTGTGACAGGTGTTGGAAGCGAGCATCGTGGGGCCGGCTCTGTGGCGACTCAGGGGCTCCTGGGAAAACACTGGGAGTCCGGTGCGCTCACGACGGATAGCAACGAAGCTCGATCGTGTTGCCATCAGGATCGGAGATGTAGACGCTCGACGCGTAGCCCTGCGCACCGTAGAGGCCGTCGGCGCGGGTCGAGCCGGGAAACGCCGCAGCCACCTCGTCGAGGTCGATCTGTTCGACGACGAGACAGACGTGATCCATGTTCACGCCGTCGGGCGTCTTCTCGAAGAGGTCGATGACGGTGGTCGGCGAGATCCGCACCGAAGGGAACGGAACCTCGCCGCGCCGCCACTCATCGAGGCGGTCCGGTTCGAGGCCCAGCGTCTCGCAGTAGAAGATCAAGGAACGCTCGACATCGGAGCAACAGACCACCACGTGGTCGAGGCCGGTGACGTGGAGTTGAATCGCCATCGTTGCAGAGTACCTCCGAATCCGTTATCGGATGCCTTGTCTGTTTTCCGCTAGATGGTGACCGCTCGCGGTCTCACAATGAGGCCATGACCAACACCACCTCGTACCTCATTGCCGGGCTCGACCCGTCTGTCGCCGACACGCTGCGCGCCGGCGGCGGCATCCGCTACGTCGCCGACGAGCATCCAGGTTTCCCATGTCGTCAGTGTCTGCGCGATGCCGAGATCGGCGAGGAGATGATCCTCGTGTCGCATGACCCGTTCGACGAGTCGTCGTCGTCGCCATACCGATCGGCCAGCCCGATCTTCCTTCACCGGTGGCCCTGTGCTCCGCCGGACGTGGCCGAGGTCCCCGAGCAACTGGCCTGCCGACGCCTGTCGGTACGGGCCTTCGACACGTCGGACATGATGGTCGACGCCGCGCTCATCGACGGTCGCGAACTGGCGCCGACGGTTGAACGCTTGCTCCAGAACACTGCAGTCGATCATCTGCACGTGCACAACGAGCCGCGAGGCTGTTTCGCCGCACGCGTCGATCGACCGGTCGCCGACCACGCTTGAGTGATGCCCCGGGTCTCGAACTCCGAACCAACGGATCGGCCGTCCCAGATCACCGGCTCTCGAGGAGCCGCTTGGCGTTGTCGAGACAGGCGACTTCGTTGCGCATCTGTTTGGTGATCATCCGGCTCATCAGTTTCATCAAACCTCGCGGCCGCAGTGCGAGGACGAAGGTGACGGTCGTCGATTGATCGCTGTTTGGCGCGAGTACGAACGTTCCGGTGGGTCGGGCGGGTCCGGCCGTGACCTCGAATTCGAGCCGTGTCGGCGGCTCGTAAGTTGTCACTCGGTAGTCTCCGGGAATGTGCCGCCCACCAGGCCCTTTTAGTGTTTGACTGAATGCCGCTCCGGCGCCGACGGTGTTACTTGCCGCACTGATCTCGACAACGCCCGGGCGCCAGCGAGGGTTGTTGGTGCCGTCGCTGAAGAAAGCGAAGACGTCCTCGATCGGCCGGCTGATCGTGACGGTGTGTTCGGCGCTGGCCATGGTTTGTTTCTCCTGTTCATGGTGGTGACCATCGGGTTGACGTGGGGGACATGGCGGCGAGACATTCGTGGTGTCGGCGCTCGAGATATCGTCGTTCGGTCTTGTTGGCGACGGCGCGCAGGGCGCGGTCGTAGTCCGTTGCCGCTTCGTTGAACCGTCCGGCGCGGCGGTTCAGATCGGCTCGGGTTGCCCAGAGCAGGTGGTAGTCCCCGAGCGTTCCGGCTTCGACCAGCGCATCCAGCGCGGTGAGGCCGGCGTCGGGTCCGTTCGAGTAGGAGATCGCCGCTGCCCGGTTGAGGGCGACGATCGGGTCGGCGTCGATCGTCACCAAACGGTCGTACGCGGCGACGATTGCTTCCCAGTGGGTGAGCTCCCACGTCGGACTATGGGCGTGCACTGCGGCGATCATCGCCTGCAGGGCGAGCGGGCCCGGTCCGCCCAGTTCGATCGATCGAGCCAGCGATGCATCACCCTCATCGATCAGGCGATGATCCCAACACGTCCGATCCTGATCGGCTAGCGGCACCAGGTCGCCGGCTGCGTCGACCCTGGTGGCCAGACGTGATGATTGATACGTCAACAGCGCCGCCAATGCCCACACCTCCGGCTCTGCCGGCGCGACATCGCACAGCAGGCGCGCCAAGCGGATCGCCTCGCTACACAGCGTCGGAACGACGAGCCCATTGCCCGAGGTCGCGCTGTGTGCTTCGGCGAACATCGAATAGATCGCGGCGACCACGCTCGGGATCCGCGTTTGCAGTTCCTCGGCTGTCGTCGCGCCAAATCCAGTGGTGGAGCTGCGCAATCGTCGCTTGGCCCTGACCAGTCGTTGAGAAGTCGACGCTTCCGGCTCGACGAACCCGGCGGCGATCTGCCGAGTCGACAACCCGGCGACGAGCCGAAGTGTCAGCGCGGTCTGGGCTTGTAGCGGGAGCTGCGGGTCGCAGCATGCGACCATCAGTCGCAGGCGTTCATCACCGATGAGCGCATCGTCAGTCGTGTCTTGGAGATCGCCGCAGGATGTGTCGTGCTCGATCAATCGCCCGAGCGAAATCAGACGGCTCCGTTCTCTGGCCAGGTCGCGCACCCGGTTCTTCGCCTTGTTGCGGACCGCTGTCAGCAACCATGCGCCGGGCCGCTCGGGGACACCGGCGAACGGCCAACGGGCAAGCGCGGTGATCAACACCTCCTGGGCGAGTTCCTCGCCGGCAGCGACGTCGCCGACGATGCGGCTTGCCGCCGCGACCAGTCGAGGCCACTCCTGCCGGAAGCACTCCTCGAGAACGGTGTGCAGCTCATCCATCGCTGCGCCCGGCGTGTTCGATGGCCACCAATCGCGTGTCGGCGAACGGTGTCTCTGGACACGAGGCGACAACTGCCACCGCCGTCTCGAGGTCGGGCACCCTGAGCAGCACCCAGCACCGCAGAGACTCGCCGACGTCGTCGGGAATCTCGAGAGTGACGGTGCGCTGTTCGTCGACATGCACCCGCAGCGCCGGGCCGTCGATCGTGCCGACCTCGGTGGCGACGCCCGTCGCCTTGAGCTCGGTGACCCACGTCGCCAATCGTCCGGTGCGCACACCGAGCTCTGCCGCCGAGGCGTCCCAACCGGCGTTGCCGCCCAGCAGCAGAACGAACTCCGCCATCAGCCCATCGGCATGATCGCGCGAACCTCGACGCCGCCGTATGCCGCGGCAGGACACGCAGCTGCAATCTCGGACGCCTGGTCGAGGTCGTCGGCCTGCACCAAGAAGAACCCGCCGATGACTTCTTTCGTCTCCGTGTACGGGCCGTTGATCGTCGTGACCTTGCCGCCTCGCTTGCGAACCGTTCGACCCTCGGCTGCCGGAAACAACGGCCCTCCACCGGTCAACTGCTCCTTGCCCAACAGGTCGAAGACGTAGGTGCCCATTTCCTGCATCACGTCGTTTCGGTCCGATGCCTCGGCCCCTTGACCACCCTCCCAGATCACGAACAAGAAGTTCATCATGCATTCCTTTCTCGGCGACGCGATCGTCGCTCCTCACCCTCAACGACCCCGCTCGTCAGAGAATTCGACACCATTGCGATCATTGCCTCACGCGGTCGAGCGCCACCGTGGCCCCCTGTCGGTGCCCCGCGGGGTCTCGAGCCCCGAACCAATGGATCAAGAGTCGCCCGAACCCGGTGTTGGCCTGTGCTGCCTTGTGTTGTTTGACCTGCTCAGTGCAGGTCCGGTTGTCCGCATCGTACATCTGGTGATGGGCTGTGTTGCCGAGTTTCGCGGCAGAATTCGCGGTGGCCGGCTGCGAATTCCCTGATCTCGCGCGCTCGACGCCACCACTTGATGTGGGTCTGGCTCCCGCCATCGAGGGCGAGCGGCGGGCACGCGGCCGACACGCTGGTGTCTGTGTCCGGCGCGGAAGTATCGCGGGGACCAGCCGAGTCGACCGCTACAACCTGTACATCCACCGTTGAGGTCACTCCGTCGAGCCGTACTCGTCAACAATCCCTCGCGTGAGTTCTGTTGGGCACATGTCGTGCCGGGAATCTACTCGTTCACCAACGAAGCAGCGCGGCGACCGGGCCGTTGAGGACCGACAGATTCGGGACGATGCAGATCTGGGCGTCGCTGCGCAATGCGGCGACGATCGCCGCATCGATGACCCGAATTCTTGAGGGAAGACCAGCAACAGATTGAACGGTCACGGGCTCGTCGTTGTCGTCGTCGTGAACAAGCAGCGTGTCGACTCGCCCAGTGGCAAGGGCTTTGAGTGTTTCGTCAAGGTCGACCGTTGCGGTGCTCTTGCCGATCCCGGCACCGAGTTGTTCGGCGAGTTCAGTGATATGAGAGGCCACCTGGCTCGCCACCAGCCGCACGACGTGGTCGGCGATACCGTCTGGTGACCCCTCGTCGATCTTGACCGTGATGCCAGCGAGATCGCTCGGCAAGGCTGCGACGACGAAACCTTGGGCGCGGACGTCTCCCGCGACCGCGATCAACCGTGCATCGACGCTGCGGGCAAGGTCGATGACAGCTTCAGCGACCTCGTTGCCGTTGCGCTCCCACGTGTTCTCGGCACGTTGTTGAAATCGCTTCTGCGACCATCCCCCGGCCGCACCGCGGTGGATGTAGACGGTGTCGCCTTGCACCTGATCTACCGACAGCACGTCACTGCCGTAGAAAGCGGTCAGATCGGCACCTGCCCGATCGGTCTCGACGACCACGTGGGGGATCGCCCGCTGCCTGGCCTCGATGATCGTCGACAGGCGCGGCAGCCGACCCTCGTGGACCGTCATCCGACGGACAGGCTCGTCGAGGGACTCTGCCACTGTTACACCGCCCTGGCCGTGGACGATCACCAACGCCGGACCGGCGTCGTGGGAAAGTCCGTCGACGAGTTCATCGATCGCCCCGAGCTCATCGTCGCTCCAGCGATCCGAGAGCAGCCGGCGGGCATTCTTCCACTCGACTTCGAATCGATGAGCGGAGTCATCGAAGTAGCTCGGTGCCGGGATTGAGGCGGTGAAGAACCAGTCCGCAGAGTCGACAAGGAGTGACAGATCTGGATGCATGCTCATCTGTCGGTCAACTCGAGCTCTCGGTCGGCGAGGGTGGCTCGCCACTGACGACCAGCACCGGACGATACGTTCCCTGCACGACAGCCTGGGCAACGGACGGGTCGATCAGCCGTCGAAGCACACCTCTGTCATGCGAGCCGACGACCACCACGTCAACATCGTGAGCCTCTGCAGCAGCGCAGATCGCCGAGGCCGGATCGCCAGTCGGGTTCAGCAGCGCAGCATCGTCAAGACCCACCGTCTGAGCTAGAGCGGACAGCTCCGCGGGGTCGGGGTGCTCCATCGCGAGTTCCGCTACCGTCGCCGGGTACACCATCCCGAACGAGCCGAACTCGGCACCGGCAACCCAGGGCATGCTCACCTCGGTGACCTTCACCATCAAGAACTCAGCACCAGCGAACAACCGCGCAGCCTCGCGCCCCGCCCGAAGCGACGTCTGCGAGCCGTCGAGCGCGACAAGCACCCTCACGCTGCCCCACCCCGCGCATTCCTGTGTCCGACACCTCGCCGATCGCGAACAAATCCGCAGAGGACGCCAACCGATCGACCAGTCATTTCACCACGTTCCTCGCCGCGCTCAACGCCACCTTGCGCTCCCGGGCAAGACGTCGACCATGCCGGATCGCCGCCTTCGTCAACTCCCGTCTGGCACGCTTCAACACAGCGACCACAGGATTTGCCTCAGCCGACGGCCGCTTCGATTCAGCCCTGCCGTGTGCGAACTCCCTCACCAACACTCCCATCTGGTTGACGGCCGTTGACGCCGCAGCGGATCGTACCCACACCAAGGGCTGCGATCGATCGCCCCGGAACCCTGACCGATTGGCGAGTTCGTGGCGACCACGACGAGACTCGCTCACGGGTCGCCGCGAACTCTGTGAACCCATTCTGGGGTAGCAAAGTAACAGCCCGGATCGAATCGTGTTGCCGTTCGGTAACAGCTCCTCCTCCTCGCTGGTCGGCTACGCCGGCGCGCACTCGTCAACCGCGACCTCGACATCCTCGAGGGCCAGTTCGCCACGGAACGTAGTCTGGGAGGCAATGGACGCTACGCCCACGACATCCGAGGTCGAGGGCCTCGACACTCGTCCACGGCGGTGGGCTAGCAGTCGGCAGTCGGGGCCGGAGCGACGTCGGGTGCTTGACGCTCTCGCCGTCCGGCAGCGTGACCATTGGCTGAGACGCTTCGTGATCATGCTCGGCCTTTCGGTGGTGATCGCGGTGATGGGTCTGATAGCCAACTCAGCCGCTGTCGTCATTGGCGCCATGCTGGTAGCACCGCTGATGACACCCGTGCTGGGTTTGTCGGCCTGCTTGGCGATGGGCTGGTTCAGGCTCGGCCTCCGATCCGCCGCCACGGTCATGGGCGCCACAATCGGGGCAATCGTTCTAGCGTGGCTACTGGCCCGGTGGGTGCCGAGCAGTGGCTTGACGGTGGAGGAATTGGCGCGAACGAGCCCAGGTTTGGCTGATCTTCTCGTGGCCCTTGCGGCCGGAGCCGCGGGTGCGTATGCGACCGTGCGAACGGAGGTGTCGAGCTCGTTGCCCGGTGTGGCCGTCGCGGTCGCGTTGGTGCCACCCGTCGCCACGGTCGGCATCACGCTGGAGAACGGGCGCTCGGACCTGGCAGCGGGCGCGTTGCTGCTCTACTCCACGAATCTGCTCGCCATCATCCTCGCCGGCCTGGCGGTGTTCGTGGCTACCGGGTTCGTTCCGGCCTATCGTTTCACTCAGACGCGCGGACGCATCGCAGCGGGTGCGATCGTCGTGTCCGCGGCACTCATCGCGGTGGCGGTGCCGCTCATCTCCCAAACGGGCGCCGCGGTGGCTCGCGCCCGCGACGCGGCAGATCAGCCAGGCCTCGGAGAAGTGGCTCGACGGCAGAGCGCTCGATATCACCGCCACGGCCGTCGTGAAGGGCGTGGTGCGAATCGACGTCGCCGGGCCGGAACAGCCGCCGCCAACCGAGCTGCTGTCGTCGCTCCTTGCCGCGTCCTTCGGGCATCCGGTGAGCGTCGACGTCCGGTGGACGCAACGCAGTACCGTGCCGGCGCAGGCCACGCCCTCGACCACCATTGCGACGGCGGCTAGCGATACGACGCGAGTCCAGGACGAGCTCGACAAGGCGGTACGTTCTTGGCTCGCCACTGCACAGCCGGCGTCCGACTTCGAGGTGGTCGACATCGGCTTGAAAGGGAGCGAACTGACCGTTGACATCGTGGGTTCGCAATCACCGCCGGTAATCGATCCGCTGACCGCCGCCGCGTCTGCGATAGCCGGTAGACCGACAACGGTCACGGTCCGCTGGACTCAGCGGCATGTCGTCGAGTCACAAACAGCGACCGACGCCGTGGGGCGCGCGCGGGCGGTCGCCGCGTCTTGGGCAGAGCTCCAAAGCTTGACGGAGATCGCGTCGGTGCAACTCACCGACAAGGTCCTCACAGTCGTGGTCATGGCACCCCGCCCGCCCGACTCGGACGCCTTGGTTTCGCAGCTGCAAGCGGTGCTCGATCACCCCGTAGAGATCGAAGTCCTGTTCGTGCAACGCGTGCGGCTGTTTCCGGCCGCTGCGCCGAGTACGACCCTTCCGTCAACGTCTGGACCAACGACGACCTCGGTAGCACCGTCCTCGGTGACCGTGCCGGTCGCGACGGGAGATGCGCCCTCCACATCGCCGCAACCATGATGACTGCCGACATCCGCGTGACCGAGGCGACCGCCATCGGTCTGCTGGTCATTGCATCACTCGTCGCAATTGCCGCCCGCCGCGTACGCGTTCCGTACTCGGTCGCGTTGGTGCTTGTCGGACTGGCGATGGGATTCACCAGTGTCGTGGAGGTCCGCCTCACCACGGACATCATCTTGTTGGTGTTTCTTCCACCGCTGTTGTTCGAGGGAGCACTCAACCTCGACCTCGCCGAACTGAATCGTCGACGCCTCCAGATCACTGCGCTGGCGATCATCGGAACCCTCGTCACCGCCGCTTTCATCGCTGTCCCTCTGATCTTCGTCCCTGGGGTCGCCGCCACTGTCGCCATGCTCGTGGCGGTCATCCTGGCGCCGACCGATCCGGTCAGCGTGCTCGCCACGTTCAAAGACCACCCAGTGGACGCAGGGTTGCGTACCCTTTTGGAGGGAGAAGCGATCTTCAACGACGCATTCGCCATCGTCTTGTACGTAGTCGCGGTCGAAGTGGCATTTCCCAAATCGCATCACGTGACCGTCGCATCCGCCGTCCTCGAGCTCGCGAAGGAGGTCGGCATCGGCACGCTGGTCGGGCTGGCGCTCGGGCTGGCAGCGCACTGGCTCATGTCGACCCTCGACGACCACCTCGTGGAGATCATGCTGTCAACCGCCACCGCGTACGGCACCTATTTGGCCGCCGACCGGCTCGGCGGCTCAGGTGTCCTGGCCACCATCACGGCCGGCCTGATGATCGGCAACTATGGCACTCACCGATCGATGATGCCGACGTCACGGGTGATCATGCTGCAGTTCTGGGAGGTCGTCGCCTTCATTGCCAACTCTGCGCTGTTCCTGCTCATCGGTCTCGAGTTCAAAGTCGGGAGACTGTTCGAGCGACGCACCGCGGTAGCCGCAGCCGTTGCCGTCGGCGCAATGTTCGTCGGACGGGCCGTCATCGCCTGGGGCGTGCTCTCTCCGTTCCGGGCGTCCGATCGCCACCACACCGAGCGCCTGGGCAGCCGCATACCGTCCGCCTGGCGCGGTGCGATCTTCTGGGGTGGTCTACGAGGCGGAATCCCCATAGCGCTCGTTCTAGGGCTCGAAGTGACGAGAGTCGCCGAACTGAACATCGTCGCGCTCGTCTTCGCGGTCGTGCTTGTCTCGCTCATCGCCCAGGGCTTGACGTTCAAGCCGCTCCTCGACCGCCTCGGCCTCCTCGAGCGAGATGAGAGCTACCAGCCCGATGAGCTGTAGCCGGCCCCGTGGACGCGTTTCTTGGACCTCCTCAATCGTTGGTCAGCCCAACGAGTACTTGGTGACGGCAGCCGGATCGAAGGTGGATCCGGTGCCGGGGCGTTCGGGCAGGACGAGTTTTCCGTTCCGAAGCTCGATGGCTTCCTCGAACAGCGGCGCGAACCAGTCGACGTGTTCGGCTGAAACGCAGTTCGGCAGCGAGCCGGCGAGGGCAAGACTGTGTTCGGCGAAGAAGTGGCTCGACACGGGCAGGTTGTCCGACGCTGCTGCGGCGGCGACTCGACGGAACTCGGTGCAACCGCCGATCCGTTGCAGATCGGGCATCAACACCTCGGCCGATCGCGGCATCGATCATTGCCTGCATCCCGAACCGGGTGTACTCGGTGTCGCCGGACGCGATCGGGGTGTCGAGCACCGCTCGAACGTCTGCATGGCCGAGCAGGCCGTAGGCGGCGACGAGCTCTTCGATCCAGAGGTGTCGAGCCGATCACGGTCAGCAACCCGGGCCTTCTAGTTCTCGTGCCGCGGCTGCCGCGCTCGGCACGACGTCGTAGGTGTAGAGGTGCTTGCGGAAGTTGGCGTGCGCGGCGAGTTCGGCGTCGCGGGCAGCAAGATCGGAGTCGGCAGAATCAACCCGTAACCCGTTCTGCCGGGCGCCGAGCTGGACCTGTGCGACTCTTTCCCGGCGTAGTCGTTCGTAGGCGAGTAGCGCCGCGGGAACGGTCGCGTTGTCGACCTCGGCGAGGATCGTCGCCAGCGCCATGCCGTCCTCGATCGCCTGATTCGCGCCCTGGCCGAGATGCGGCAGCATCGGGTGGGCGGCGTCGCCGAGGAGGGTCAGCCGCCCGTGGGTCCAAGTCGGCAGCGGCTCGCGGTCGTAGAGCGCCCAGCGGAAGGTCGTGTCGACCTGTTTCAGCACCGAGCCGATGTGTTCATCCCAGCCCTCGAACTCGCGGCGCAGCACATCGGGGTCACCGGGAGCCGACCACGATTCCTTCATCTCTTGGTCGGCGGGCACGAAGCCGACGTAGTTGACCATCTGGCCGTGGCGCACCGGGAAGACCAGGAAGTGCCTCGACGGGCCGGCCCACATCTGCCAGCGGTCCATCGGCCAGTTCGGCAGGCGCTCGCCCGAGACAAGGCCGCGGTAGCAAATGGTGCCGTGGAAGACGGGCTTAGACGGTGGAAAGACGTAGGGTCGAAGCTCGGAGTGGATCCCGTCGGCGGCGACGACGACGTCGGCCTCGACGGTGGCGCCGTTGGCGAACGTCACGCGGGCGATGTCGCCCACCTGCTCGAAGCCGACGCCACGATGGCCACAGTGAATGACGCCTGCGGGCAGGGCTGCGGCCAGGAAGTCGACGAGATCGGCGCGGTGCATGCCGAACGTCGCGTTCCAGCCGGCCGCATCAGTCACCTGCACCGGGGCGATCGGTGTGCCGTCGTGGCGGAAGTAGTGCGACTCCGGGCCGACGCGAGCGCCCCATCTCTCAACCGCTGGGCCGAGGCCGACCCGCTCGAGGTGCCTCACGCTGTTCGGCGTGATGAACACGCCGGCGCCAACCTCGCCGAGCACCGGGGCCTGCTCGTACACCGATACCTCGAGGCCGGACGCGATGAAGGCATTAGCGGCGAACAGGCCTCCGATACCGCCACCGACGATCACGACACGGGTTGGCGATATTCCCATCGTCACACTCCCTCGGTTGCCGCACTGGGCTCCTGTTCGGAGCGAGCAGTTGATGTGGCCGCCCACCGATCGATGATGAAACTGGCGAGGAGCATCCGATCGTTCTTTGGCACATTCTTTGGCACAGGCCAAGTCTCGCCCGAGTTCTGACCGCCGTCTCAAGCAGTCAAGAAGAACTTGGCCTGAGCTGGGATGATTCGGTGCCCCCCCGGGGTCTCGAACCCCGAACCAACGGATTAAAAGTCCGCTGCTCTACCGTTGAGCTAGAGGGGCGAGGCGCTCGAGAAGCTGACCCGACCACGCGCCAGGCTAGGTCGACATGGTCGTCTCGGTGCCATTCGATTCAGCAGACGGTCCGGGGTAGGCCCTTCGCAGCCTCAATCATCGAACGCCTGCTCGATTCGAACGGCGAGGAGCTTCGTCACGAGTTCTGCCGGCAGTGGTGCATCGATCGGAAATCGAAGGGCTCCACCCGACGTGATGTAGTCGGAAGTGTCGTCTTTCAGCGCAGCGAGCACGGATCCACTGTGCGGGAAGTAGCTCAGGTGATTCTTGAACGCTGCAAATCCGGCAACCACTTTGCCCCGCAGTCTGAAGGCCGGCATGCCGTACGAGATGCACTGTTCAGCGTCCGGAACGATGCCAAGAATGGTTCGACGCAATTCACGCAATGTCGATTGTTTTGGCTCGTCGAGCGTCGCCAGATACGCATCGATCTCGTCAGCAGGCATCGCCCCAGTCTCGGCCCGGTAGCCAGTCCGGTCAAGGCTCGCCCTTCGTCTCCTTGGGCGCGGGAACACTCGTGGGACTGCCGAGATCGCGCACAACGGTGCCGCATGGGCGAGACGACCGAATCCATGCCACTGGAATCGCGCCCATGCGAACTGGAACCCGCTAGACCACCAGCATCACGGGAGCAGCACTTGACGGGGTTCACCACCGGTACCGATCGGGTACCAGATCTGCACCTCATCATCCTTGACGACCAGCACCAGGCCTCCTGCGCGCACGGTGCGATTGAACCCTGCGGCCTCCCGCGAAGGATGAAGTGTGAACAGCTCCGGGTCGTCCCATCGCTGGCCGGGCACCTCGCGACCGGTGCGGTCATCGAGAAGTACCCAGCCGGGAGGCTCGAGTACGTCACCTGTGGGCTCGGCCCACACCAGCACGTAACCGTTTTCCGGATCGCCCGCGACGAGCCGCAAGCCGGGTTGAGTCCAGCGGACCGCACCGGTGACTGGGTCGACACCAACCAACTCCGCCGCGGTGCAGTCTTCGCCGGTTCGTCGTGAGCACACCTGGCCGATCGCGACGTCGCCATCCAGGTACCACCCGATGTCATCGGCGCCTGGGTGGGTGAGCTCCGGATCGGTCCAGCGCGGATCGCCAAGAGCGTCGACACCCTGCAGAACACGCGCCGCGAGGTTGTCGTCGCAGGCGAACGCGGGGCGCACACCGACAGAACCGGCGAGAACCGCCGGTTCGCGGCTCCATGCGCCGTTGTGCCAGAGGGCGACCACCCGGCCGGGGTCGACGGAACCGATGGCGCGAGCGACTACGTCGGTGGTGGCATCGGCGATGAGCACATCGCCCGACGCGGTGAGCATCGGCCGCGGTCCGGCACTACACGCCCCGGCGGGTAGAGCCTGCGAGAGCTCAGGCGGCACGCCGACATCGACGGCAACATCGGCGACGAGGTCGTAGCGCACCAACCGCTCGTACGTGCCGCCGAGTGTGGCGACGTCGTCGACGAGCAGTGCGAAGCGGTCGGTGACGTCGGCGATGCCCATGCGGGCGAGCTCGTTCGCGTCGACACCAACCGCCGACATCGCGGCCGCGAAGGTGGGCTGCTCGGCGCCAGTGGCGAGCGACAACTGCACGATGCGAGAGCGATAGCTCGGCTGGTTGGCGATCAACACGACCATCAATGCGTTCGACGGCTGATGCTCGGGTGCGGCAACGGCCGTCTGGATCTCGCTGTTTCCGTCCAGGCATCGGCTCCAGCGGACAGCGCCGTCGTGGTCGACGACGGCCACCGGCAAGCGATCGTTCGGTTCAGACGGCAGAGTCGGGGATCGGCTGGCGCTCACCAGCAAGCCGCCTTCGATTCGAGTCGCCCGCACCCCGACGGGATCGCCGGCGCCGCCGTGGTTGAACTTGATGGTCAGCGACGGCGCCGTCTCCAGCGGACCGAACCGGTCGAAAGCGGTCTCGACGTACGCTGCCGCAGCCTTGGTGCCGTCGGCAACCACTTCGTCGCAGACGTTCCCCAACGGCGGTGGTGCCGTTGTCGTTGGGCTGCTCGAAGTCGTTGCGGACGTCGTGGATGTGGAAGTTGGCAGAGTCGTCGACGTGGCGGTTGTCGGTGTCACCATGGTGCCATTCGTCGATGCAGTCGTCGTCGGCTCCGCTCGACGCGCCGCAGCTCCGCAGCCGGCAACCAGCAGCACGAGGGCAACACTGACGGGAGCAAACGTGCGCCGCACACCCCGATGGTACGGCCGGGAACCAATGCGCGACCAGGGACGCAAGTCCCCGACCAGATGTAGTTCTGGCGGAGACGGCCGGTGTCATCCGCGCGATGATTGGCCGATGACAACCGGTTCCAGATGTCGATTCATCACCGGCATGGGCCATGCCATCCGACGATGTCCGGTACACACGGAACCTCGCGCCGTCGGTTCCGAGGTGGGGGTGGATTACGAGCACGGCGACCCGGCGTACCCGCGATGGGTCGGGTTCGCCTGACATGCTGAGCGTCGGAACCGTGGTGATCGGAGTGGATGATCTCCACCGAGCGGTCACCTTCTGGACGCAGGCGCTGAACTACTCCCCCGAACGCGAGATCAAGGCCGGCGACGACTTTGCCATCCTCGTTCCCAGGGCAGGTCACGGAGCCCACCTGGCGCTGGATGTCAGCGAGTCGCCCGTGCAACAGCATCCTCGAGTTCACCTGGATCTCTACGCCGGCGATGCTGCCGATCAGGCGTTGGAGATAGAGAGGCTCGTCGGCCTGGGCGCCACACGCGTCGACTGGGATCGATACCCGAAGAACCCCGACTTCGTCGTCCTGGCCGATCCTGAAGGCAACCGCTTCTGCGTGATCGATACAGGCGAAGCCTGATCCGGCGTCAGCCTTCGTCGTCATCCGCCGGCGGTTGACCACCGTCGTTCGGCGCGACGGCCTCTTCTCGGCGCGGAGGCGCCATCGAGATGGTGAGCCCTTCGATCTCGAGCACGATCTCCGGTTGCCCGGCCGCATTGGTGATGCCCACCGGCCGCGTCGCATTTCGTTGAATGGCCATTTGCACACCGTACCGCCGGTCAGCACCCGTCGGACCTCGGTAGGTGCTCTGCTCACCTAGGTAGGCCTAGGGACGTAGAACCTGCTCGCCTCAAACGTCGTGCGGTTCCAAGAGGCAGATCGACCTGAGTCACCCACCCCCATCACCCAGCCTCACCTCGAGGCCCCTGCAACGCCGGTCAACACTCACCGCGCACCACAGACCACCGCCTGCCGCTGCCCGGCACGCTGCTCGGCGTGTGCGCACACCCCGACGACGAGTCCTATCTCAGCGCCGTGCTGATGCGTCGCGTCGCCACAGGCGGCGGTCGGGTCGTGGTTGCAACTGCCACGACCGCAGTTTGCGCCACGGTCGGTCACGACGACCTGCTGTACGCCACGATGACCCACGACTTCGTCCAGCAACACGAGACGCTGCACTCCGAGATCGGTGTGTGGGTGGCCGGCCTCACCCGCGGATCAGCACCACCTTCCAACCGATGTCGACGGGTCGTGCCCGGCGTCTGCGGGTTTCCTCAACGACATGGGACGAAAGGGGACGTTGGACTCTGCCAGGGGCCGCCGCTGGGCGCGCACACTGAACCGACACCGAGGGATCAGGAGCGATGCCATGGAGTTCAGCGCCACCCACATCTACCAGCGACCGGCGACGGCGATCTTCGCGCTGCTCACCGACTTCGACCACGTGCGCGACAAGTACGAGGCGCTCGGCCAAAGCGACGTCGAACTGGTCAGCCGCGACGAAGACGACGACGGCGGTGTCACTCTCGTCACCCGCCGGGTCGTCCCGCTCGAGCTTCCCGGGTTCGCCAAGAGGGTGCTCTCGCCTCGACAGACCGTCGTGCAGACCGACACCTGGTCGGCAGCCGATGCTCACGGTGTACGTACTGGGTCGTTCGCAGCGGTCGCGAAGGGCACCCCGGTTCAGGTGCGCGGCACGATGCACCTGGCCCCGAATGGCGCTCGGCGGTGCACCAACACAACGGACGTGATCGTCGAGTGCAAGATCCCGTTGCTCGGCGGAAAGATCGCCAACTTCGTTGCCGGCGACACGCGGCGAGCGGTCGATCACGAACACACCTGGATGAGCGGCCACCTCCCCGCACGCTGACCTACGATGCGGGATCGTCGCGCCGATCCCTACCGCCACCGAGCCCGGCCCGCTTGCAGGACTGCGTGTCGTCGATCTCACACAAGCGTTGGCAGGACCGTTCTGCACCATGCTGCTCGCCGACCTCGGCGCCGACGTCGTCAAGGTCGAGCCACCTGCCGGTGACATGACTCGGTTCGTCGGCCCGTACACGTCGGAAGACACCGAGCGGCCGTACGGCGGCTACTTCGCCAGCATCAATCGCGGCAAGCGATCGATCGTTCTCGACCTCAAGCAGGACGCTGATCGCGACGTCGTCCGCCAGCTGGCTGCACGGGCCGATGTGCTCGTCGAGAACAGCCGGGCAGGTGTCATGGAACGGCTCGGCCTCGGTTACGAGGCCCTCGCCGCAGCGAACAACAGGCTCGTCTACGCCGCGGTCCGCGGCTTCGGCGACCCGCGTACGGGCGCGAGCCCATATGCCGCCTGGCCGTCGTACGACATCGTGGCCCAGGCGATGGGCGGCGTGGTGAGCATCACCGGCGCGCTCGACGGCACGGTGATGAAGTGCGGTCCGAGCGTCGGCGACATCTTCGCCGGAACGCTCAACGCCGTCGGTCTCCTCGCCGCCGTCATTCACGCTCGTTCCACCGGAGTGGGACAGTTCGTCGACGTCGCCATGTACGACGCGATGCTCAGCCTGTGCGAGGGCGCTGCCTACTCGTACTCCTACACCGGACAGGCGCGGCGACCAACTGGCAACGGGCATCCGACGATCGCTCCGTTCGACGTCTTCCCGACCAGCGACGGCCATTGCGCGATCGGCACCCCGACGAACAAGGTCTTCGCCGCCCTCTGCGACCGCATCGGGTTACCCGAGCTCGCCGATGACGAGCGCTTTCGAGGCCCCGGCGATCGTCTGGCCAACCGAGCTCAGCTCAACGAGGTGCTCGTGCGGTGGACGACCTCGAAGAGCACCAGGGAGATCGTCGACCTGCTGGGTGGGGACATACCTGTCGGGCCTGTCAACGACATGGCTGCGATCTACACCGATCCTCACGTGGTGGCGCGACGCATGCTCGTGGAGGTCGACCAACCCGACGGCAGCCGCTCCGTGACGCTCGCCGGCCAAGCCATCAAGATGACCAGGAGCTACACGGGAATCCGCACCCGTCCGCCTCGACTCGGCGAGCACACCGGCGAGATCCTCGCCGAGGCGGGGATCACCCGATGACCTCGCCGGCTTCGCGGGGCGAGCACAGTCAAGAGATCCATGACACCATTGAATCGGGTTTCGTGCGACGGGCACTGCCGAGCGCCAGCCGCTCGGGTCAGCGCCCCGAGGCGAGATGCGGGTGCTCGTCGGGGAACGCCGGGGAGTGCCGCTTGGTGAGGATTGCCTGGTTGGCCAGCTCGACGAGCTCGTCGGCGGCGAAGGTGTCGCGCATGCGAGCGAAGACCGTTTCTTCTTCGATCAGGAAGTGACCTTTGATCTCGAGCAGCAGGGCACTGCCGCGCTTGATGAACGCATACCCGTCCGGGGCGAGGCCGCGCATCTCCGTGAGCATCTCGTTCATCTCTTCGTGCTCGCCCATACGGTGAGCGAGGGTGTCGTCTGCGTCGGCGGCGAACGCAGCGTGGAAGGCCGGAAACACGATCTGCTGCTCGACAGCCTCGTGCGCCGACAGCTCCTCGACGATTCGCAGGTACAAGCGGCGGATCTCGGCCGCGTCCTCGGTCTCATCGAGCTGCTCGACGAGCTCGTTGATCAGACGGTGGTCACGTTCCAGTAGCTCGATGACGTCGATTTGTTGGGCCATCGTCGGATCCTTTCTTCGGCGCGGACAGCCTGAGGCTTGCCATCCATTGTCGCCTCCGTCCGGTCGGCGGCGACAGTGCCGAAAGTCCGTGCCTCGCGTTGGCCCGACCGAGTGCTCCCAGATCAGGGCCGGAAGTCCCGATACAGCGCCGAGTCCGTCGGCTTACCATCACGACGAGGCCAAAAGGAGCCCTTCGATGACCGAAGACCGACACGTCAGCGCAACGAGCACCGCCGGCTACCAGGTCGTCGCGAACACGACGTTGTCGGCGGACGTGCATCAACTCGTGATCCGCGCGCCCCGTGTTGCCGCTGTGCGTCAGCCTGGTCAGTTCGTCATCGTTCGTCTGGGTGCGGGTGCTGAACGAATTCCGTTGACGATCGTCGAAAGCGATCCTGACGAGGGAACGATCGTCGTCGCCATCCAGGCCGTCGGGAAGAGCACGCGGGATCTCGTCGCGATCACCCCCGGCGAACACATCGACGACGTCGTCGGTCCGCTCGGACGGCCATCCGATCTGATCACGACTGGCATCGCTGTTTGCGTCGCCGGCGGAGTGGGCGCAGCGGTGATCTTCCCGATCGCCCGCCGGCTGGCCGAGCTCGGCGTCGAGGTCGTCACCGTTCTCGGTGCCCGCACGGCCGAGAGCGTGCTCTTCGCCGACCGGTTCGCCTCCTTTTCCGAGCTCATCGTGTGCACCGACGACGGCAGCACGGGGCGCCGCGGTTTGGTCACTGATGCGCTCACGGATCTCGTCGCCGAACGATCGATCGATGTCGTGTACGCGGCCGGGCCGGTGCCGATGATGCGCGCCGTCGCCGCGGTCACCGAGCCTGTCGGCGTCCGCACCATCGTGTCGCTCAACCCGATCATGGTCGACGGCACCGGCATGTGCGGCGGATGTCGCGTCACAGTCAACGGAACGATGCGCTTCGCCTGCGTCGATGGCCCGGAGTTCGACGGCCACGGCGTCGACTTCGCCGAGCTGGCCGACCGTCTCGGCACCTACCGCGAATCGGAGCTCACTGCGTCCAGCCATGTCTGCCGGGGGACCGGCGGATGACTGGAATCGTCGGCGAGCCGCTCTCGAAGCGCGAACGTCTGGCGATCGATCGCCAGACGATGCCGACTCGCGACCCGAGCGCGCGATCGGGAACGTTCGACGAGGTGAACCTGGGCTTCACGGAGCATCTCGCACTGCTCGAGGCCCAGCGCTGCCTCGCGTGCAAGCGGGCCACGTGCGTGGAGGGTTGCCCCGTCAGTGTCGACATCCCGACGTTCGTCCGCCAGGTCGAAGAACGTGACCTGGCCGCAGCTGCGCACACGCTGTTCGGCGACAACACCCTTCCGGCAATCACGGGGCGGGTGTGCCCGCAAGAGCACCAGTGCGAGGCGGTGTGCGTTCGAGGGCGCAAGGGCGCGCCCGTTGCCATCGGTCATCTCGAACGGTTCGTCGCCGATTGGGCGCGCGGTCACCTGACCGAGGAACCCACCGTCATCGAGCCATCCGGCAAGCGCATTGCGATCATCGGCGCAGGTCCGGGCGGGCTGACCGCGGCAGGCGAACTGGCTCGATGTGGGCATGACGTGACGATCTACGAAGCGCTGCACTTGCCGGGTGGCGTCCTGTCGTACGGCATCCCCGAGTTCCGCCTGCCCAACGACATCGTGCAGCACGAGGTGGGCCGCCTCGAGGCACTCGGGGTGCACATCGAATGCAATGTGGTGATCGGTCGTACCTACACGCTCGACGAGCTTCGTGAACAGTTCGACGCCGTCTTCGTCTCGGTCGGCGCCGGCCTGCCGCTGTTCCTCGGAGTGCCCGGCGAAGGATTGAAGGGCGTGTACTCGGCGAACGAGTACCTGACTCGAGTGAACCTGATGCAAGCGTACGCGTTTCCCGACTCCGACACCCCGGTGCTGCATGGCGACCGGGTCGTGGTGATCGGTGGGGGCAACGTGGCCGTCGACGCCGTGCGCACGGCCCGACGCCTCGGCGCGCATCGAGCGAGCATCGTCTACCGGCGCAGCCGCTCCGAGATGCCGGCGCGAGAAGAAGAGATCCACCACGCCGAAGAAGAAGGCGTGGCCTTCGAGTTCCTGGTGAGCCCGCTCGCCATCGAGGGCAACGAGGATCGCTGGGTCACCGGCTTGCGCTGTGTCGACACCCAGCTCGGCGAGCCCGACGCGTCGGGTCGGCGGACACCCACTCCGATCGAGGGCTCGGAGCGCGTGATCCCCTGCGACACCGTCGTCGTCGCCGTGGGCACACGCGCCAATCCGCTCTTGACCTCGTCGTCCCCCGACCTCGCCCTCTCCACTCGCGGCTATCTCATGGCCGACGAGCATGGCATGACAAATCTGCCAGGCGTGTTCGCCGGCGGTGACATCGTCCGCGGCTCGGCGACCGTCATACTCGCCATGGCCGACGGCAAGAACATCGCTGCAGCGATCGACGACTACGTCCGCGGAACAAGTGTTGCGCTCAACCCCCGACCCCGCGTTTGACGAGGAGTTCGTGCAATCGGGTCAAGCCGTCGAACACGTCGACGAAGCGGGTTGTCAGTGGAGAACATCCGATGCGGACGATGTCGGGGTCGCGGAAGTCGGTGATCACGCCTCGTTCGGCGAGCTTGGCCACTAACTGTTCTGCACTCGGGTGATGTACGGCAACGTGCCCACCACGCCGGCTCGGGTCGCGAGGGGTGGGGGAGGTCAGGCCGAGTTGGTCGCACAGCTGCAGCGCAAAACCCGTCAGCGCACGCGCCTTCACAGCGACCGCATCGATCCCGGCGTCGACCGTCACGGCGATGCCCTCCTCGGCCGCGGCGAGGGCGAGGATGGAAGGTGTGCCGAGCAGCACCCGACGGATGTCGGACTGCGGTTGGAAGGTCGGGCCCATCTCGAACTGCTCGGTCTGGGCGAACCAACCCCATATCGGCTGGGGAAGCGTCGACTGCAGTTCGTGGGCGACGTAGCTGAAGGCCGGCGAACCGGGCCCACCGTTGAGGTACTTGTACGTGCAGCCAACCGCGAGTTGCACACCTGCTCCGCCGAGATCGACAGGCACCACGCCGGCGGCGTGCGAGAGATCCCACAAAGCGATCGCGCCCGCCGCGCCCGCCCGCGCCGTTTCCCCGACCACGTCTGCAACCTCTGCCGTGCGGTAGTCGACGACCGAGCGAACCATGACGGCAACATCGTCGAGGCGTTCGAAGCCACCACGCACCTGCAGTCCCCGAGCAGCGGCTATGCCGTCGACCACATAACGATCCGTCGGGAAGTCGGCGGCCCCGATCGCGATCACGCGACGCTCCGGGTTCAGCGCGCACGCAGCATCGACGAGCTGGTAGAGGTTGACGGTCGTCGAGTCGTGGACGACGACCTCGCCCGGCCGCGCACCCACGACCGGCGCCAAGCGGTCGCCGACCCGCTGGGGCATGTCGACCCAGTGGTCCCAGGATCGAACCAATCCAGTCGCCCACTCGTCGCGCAGGACAAGGTCGAGACGATCGACCGTTCGCTTCGGCATCATCCCCAGCGAGTTGCCGTCGAGGTACACCAGCGCGGGATCGGCGATCACGAACTCGTCGCGCCAGTTCGACAATGGGTCGGCGTCATCGAGCACACGAGCATCGTCGCGAGTCACCACGTGCTACACGACCAGGCTGATGAAGCTGGAGTGGCGCACGTAGCCCTCGTTGGTGAACTCGGTGATCTCCACCTTGGCTCGCAACTCGGGCCGAACCCAGATCGCCTCACGCGTGTACTCGCGCGGTGGAAGCGTGAGGAACGGGCAGCTCTCGGTGCGCAGGCGTGTGAGCATTGCTGAAAGGTCGCGCAACGTGCGCTGGTTGAAGCCGGTGCCGACACCACCGGCGAAGCGCAGTCCCTCGTCCTCGGCGACACCCACGAGGAGCGACCCGAAGGTGGTCTCGCGGTTGCCGGAGCCCGGCTTGTAGCCGCCGATGACGACCTCCACCGGATGCCGGTTCTTCACCTTGCGCCAGTTCGGTGATCGTTTGCCGGGCAGGTACAGGCTGCCGAGCCGTTTGGCCATCACGCCCTCGAGGCCGCGCTCGATGGTCGCCGCGACGAGCGCGGCGCCGTCGCCGATCCGATGAGCCGGCACCATCCAGTTCTGCCCCGGTTCCAACAGTCCCGACAGCAGCTCGCGGCGACGCTCGTACGGCTGAGAGATCGTGTCGTGACCGTCGGCCGACAGCACGTCGAAGGCGTAGAAGGCAACCTGCGTGGCATGCTGCTGCATCAGTTCGAACCGTGGGCGACCTTCCTCGTCGAGCACCACCAACTCACCGTCGACGATCGCCGAACCGGCGTTCACCGAACCTGCGAATTCGACGAGCTCGGGATACTTGGCCGTGACGTCGATGAGATTGCTGCTCTGCCAACGTGTTCGGCCGCCGTCGACGAAGGCCAGCGTGCGATACCCATCCCACTTGATCTCGTACGCCCAGCTCTCGTCGTCGGGAGGCAGGGTGCCGATCCCTGCCTTCATCGGCTCGACGGGATAGCGCAACGTCATCGACGCGGCAACCTGGCGGACAGCACACCCTCGACCTCGAGACGGTCGAGCTCGGAATCATCGAGGCCGAGCAGTTCGGTGAGCACGGCTCGATTGTCTTCGCCGCGATATCGCGGCTCGCCGCGCACGCTCACATCGCCGCTGGCGAAGTGCCACGGCGAGTTGGGAAGACGCAGCGTCCCGCCGCCGCGATCGCTGACTTCGACGACGACGCCGCGATCCTGCGCCCACTCAGTGGTACACACCTCGCGCATCGATCGCAACGTGCCGGTGGCCAACCCATGCGCGCCCATGGCTTCCTCGATGGCCCACGGCGTTGCGATGGTCGCCGCCCAGTTGCTGAGGATCTCGATGACATCGGCAAGGTGAGCCTGCCGCGCCGGCACGTCGGCGAACCGCGGATCATCGATCAAGTCCGGCCTGCCGGCGACGATCATGTACCGGTCAAAGATCCCCTGCTGCGCGGGATGGGCACTGACCACCACGCTCTCGCCGTTGGCCGCTGTGAGGACGGGATACGTGTCGGGCCCGAAGCTACGGATCCAGTCCGGTTGAACGTCGCCGTCCCACAACTGATCGTGTGCATGCTCGTTGACGTACAGCATGGTCTCGGCCATCGACACCTCGATGCGATCGCCACGCCCGGTGCGCTCGCGGTTGAACAACGACACCGAGATGGCGGTCGCGGTCTCTATCGCCGTGTAGACATCGGCGTGACTGAACTGGTCATTGGCGTATTCTCCGCCTCGAGCGTCGCCCTGGGCCTTGGTGATCCCGGTCTCGGCGCCGACGGTCGGCGCATAGGCCCGCCGCGACCGCCAGGCGCCCGTGGAGCCGTAGCCGTTGATCGACGCATAGATGATGCGCGGGTTGCGGGCAGCGACGATGTCGTAAGAGAGTCCTATCCGGTCCATCACCCCCGGTCGAAAGTTCTCGATGAGCACATCGCATCGGTCGGCGAGGCGGAGCAACAGGTCGGCCGCCCCTGCCTTGTCGGAGTCGACGCTGATGTTGCGCTTGCCCACGTTCTGTTGCACGAAGTAGGTGGCCAGACCGTTGACACGAGGGTTGGTCATCCGCGTGATGTCGCCATCGGGAGGCTCGACCTTGATGACCTCGGCGCCGAGATCGCAGAGCATCCGGGTGGCGTGCGGCCCGCTGAGCACTCTCGTGAAATCGAGCACGCGAATGCCGTCGAGGGGCCGGTGCGTCATGGAGGCCAGGGTAATTGCCGCGATCACTAGCCTCGCATCGTGCACAACGATCTTCAGCTCGTCGAGGCTCGAATCCGGCGAGAGCTGACCGAGCGCGTGCTCCCAGCGGTGTACAGCGCTTCCATTCCACTGGTCGTCGAGGCGTGGGATGCCCCAGGCGAACCGGTGCCCTACGCCGAGGCCGTGGCCGGCGAGTACCGACACTTCGAGGTCGGCGATCGATGGAGCCGGCCGTGGGGGACGACGTGGTTTCGATGCTCCGTCGACGTACCCAAGTCGTTCGCCGGGCCGCAGCTGGAAGCGGTCATCGATCTCGGATTCCACCCGGACGCAGCCGGGTTCCAGTCGGAAGGCCTGGTGTGGATCGACGGCCAACCCGTTCAGGGAATCCATCCACGCCGCCGCGGGCTGCCATTGCCCCACGTGGGTCCCGGCGCGTTCACCTTCTACGTCGAGGCTGCCTCCAATCCAGCGTTTCCCGGGTTTGCCCGATCGGCACTCGGCTCGCTGACCACGGCAGGTGATCGGTCGCTGTACAAGCTGGCTCACGCTTCGCTCTGCACACGCGACGACGTCGCCTTCCAACTGCTGCTCGATGTCGACGTGCTGCTCGGTCTGGCCGACTCGCTCGCTGCCAACGACGGCCGCCGGATCCGGGTGATGCGCCAGCTCGAAGCTGCGTTCAACGTGCTCGATCTCGGCGATGTCGGATTCACCGCGGCCGATGCACGACGCAAGCTGCAACCGGCACTCGGTCTTCAGGCGCGCGCCGGCGCCCATCGTGTGATCGCTGTCGGGCACGCCCACATCGACTCGGCCTGGCTGTGGCCGATTCGCGAAACACAACGGAAGTGCGTCCGCACGTTCGCGTCGGCGGTGCGGTTGATGGACGACTATCCCGACTACCACTTCAGCTGTTCGCAGGCCGCGCAGTACGACTGGATCGAGCGCGGTCAACCAGTGCTCTTCCAGAAGATCCGCGACAAGGTCGCGGCCGGCCAATGGCATCCGGTGGGCGGTATGTGGGTCGAGCCCGACATGAACCTGCCCAGCGGCGAGAGCCTGGTGCGTCAGCTGGTGATCGGTCAGCGCTACTTCGAGTCGAGGTTCGGCACGCGAAGCTCGGTGGTCTGGATCCCCGACGTGTTCGGCTACCCGGCGACACTGCCACAGATCTTCCAGCAAGCGGGTTGTTCGAGGTTTGTCACGCAGAAGCTGAGTTGGAACAAACAGAACGTGTTCCCTCACTCGACGTTCTGGTGGGAGGGCCTCGATGGCTCGCGAGTCCTCACCCACTTCCCACCGGTCGACACGTACAACGCCGAGATCACCGCAGCGGAGGTGCACTACGCCGATGCCAACTTCAAAGAACATGGCTGGAGCAACTGGTCGCTGATGCCGTTCGGCCACGGCAACGGGGGTGGCGGGCCGACTCGGGAGATGATGGAGCGAGCCAGGCGAATGGCAGATCTCGACGGCGTGTCGCGGGTTTCGGTCGGCACGCCGGAACAGTTCTTCGGCCACGTCGAGACCGAGGCCGAGGCAGGAGCGCGAGTACCTGTGTGGTCGGGAGAGCTCTACTTCGAGATGCACCGCGGCACGTTGACCTCGCAGTCGGCGACGAAAGTGGGCAACCGCCGGTGTGAGCGACTGCTGCGCGAGGCGGAGCTGTGGTCGGCGGCGGCCGGTGGTGCCACACCGGAGATCGTCGAGGAGATCGGCGCGTTGTGGAAGGACGTGCTGCTGCAGCAGTTTCACGACATCCTTCCCGGGTCGTCGATTGCCTGGGTTGCCGCCGACGCCGCTGCTGCACACGCACGGATCGCCGATCGCCTCGAGGAGATCATCGCCGACGCATTGTCAGCGGTCGCTCCCGCATCGCCATCGATCGCGAACGCCGCGACGCATGCGCGCCGTGAAGTCGTCGTGGTCGACGGCGAGCCGACGATGATCGAGGCTCCGGGTTCGGGCATCGGTGCTGCGGTGGCTGCGCACGAACACGACCGCGTGGTGGTGACGGAACATTCGATGGACAACGGCCTGATCGCCGTGACCTGGAACCTCGACGGGGAGATCACTTCGATCATCGACGTCGTGCGCAGCCGGCAGTTGATGCCCGCGGGCCGTCGGATCACCCTCGAGCTGGCCCCCGACCACCCCGTCGAGTACGACGCCTGGGATCTCGAATCATGGACCCGGTTCCTCGGTTCGCCGATCATCACCACGAGTTCGGTGGAGTTCGATGCCGCCCATCCATTGCGTGCCGAGGTCGTCGTCCGCCGCACGTTCGGCAGTTCCAATCTCACCCAGAGGTACACGATGCGCGCCGGCACTCCGCGACTCGACATCGCGCTGGACATCGACTGGCACGAGGACGAGAAGCTGCTGTCGCTGATGGTCCCGCTCGACGTGAAGGTCCGCGATGCCGTTTGCGACGTGCAGTTCGGGCACGTGCGCCGACCGACGCATGCCAGCAACTCGTGGGATGCGGCCAAGTTCGAGGTCTGCGCACATCGCTTCGTCGACTTCAGTGAACCGTCGTTCGGAGTCGCGGTGTTGAACGACGGTCGCTTCGGCCACGGCGTTCAAGATGGCGGAGTGCGCGTTTCGCTGCTGCGCGCACCGAAGTATCCCGATCCCGACGCCGACCACGGACGTCATTCCGTCACGATCAGCGTGATGCCCCATGGCGCCGGCTTGCACGAAGTACTGCACGAAGCCGAGGCGCTGAACATGCCGCTGCGAGTCGTTACCGGTCGGGCCACTGTCCCGTCGCAGCCTGTCGTGTCGGTCGACCAACCGGGCGTGCTGATCAGCAGCGTCAAGCACTCCGACGACGGCCATGGCGATCTGATCGTTCGCCTCTACGAGGCGTGCGGCGACCGCACGAGCCTTACCGTGCACACACCCTGGCCGATCGGCGCGGCATTCCGCTGCAACCTGCTGGAGGAGCCGCTCGATGGCATCGAGTGCAGCGACGGGATCGTCGCTCTCTGCCTGCGACCGTTCGAACTCGTCACCCTGCGACTGAGCCGCGACATCCAGGCGACCTCACCCGCGTAGGTGGTTGAGCGCCATGGCCGCGTACATGGCGGTGCCCGTTACCATGGCCTGCTCGTCGAACAGCACCCGGTTCGAGTGGTTCGGTGCAGCCTCGGCCAGATTGCGATCGCCGGGCGTACCGCCGAGGAACACCATCGCCCCGGGAATCTCCTTGAGGACGTAGCTGAAATCCTCCGCACCCATGATGGGATTGGGCAGGCGAAGGGTCTTGTCGGCTCCGACGAGCCCACTCGCCAGGTCGAGCACGACGTCGGCCTGGGTCTTGTCGTTGATCGTCACCGGATAGCCATCTTCGAGCGTCACGATCACCTCGGCGTCGTGTGCCGCGGCGATGCCCTCGGCCACCCGCCGAATGCCGTCGTGCACTGCCCGCCGCGTTCGCTCGCTGACCGCGCGGATGGTGCCCTCGATCTGCGCAGTCTCGGGGATGATGTTGTTGACCGTGCCGGCAACGATCTTGCCGACGGTGACCACTGCGGGGTCGAACACATCGATGCGGCGCGTGACCATGGTCTGCAGCGACTGCACGATCTCGCAGGCGATGGGTATGGGATCGAGGGCACGGTACGGCTCGCTGGCGTGTCCGCCGCGACCCTTGACCGTGATGTACAGCGTGTCGGCAGAGGCCATGATCGAGCCGCCGCGGCAGCTCAACCAACCGGTTGGCAACGACGACGTGATGTGCAACGCGAAGGCACCGGTGACCGGCGAAGCCGAACCGTCGGTGCGTGGGGAAAGGTCGAGCAGACCCTCTTCGAGCATGAACCTGGCGCCGTGGTTCCCTTCCTCGCCGGGCTGGAACATGAACAGCACACGCCCGGGGATGTCGCTGCGTCGCGCGCTCAGCAACTTCGCTGCGCCGACCAGCATGGCGGTGTGGGTGTCGTGGCCGCACGCATGCATGCACCCCTCAGCTTCGCGAGGTGAAATCGAGCCCAGTGTCTTCGTGCAGCGGCAGGGCGTCCATGTCGCCGCGAAGCAGCACCGTCGGCCCCGGCTTGCCACCATCGAGCAGCGCGGCTATCCCGCTGGTGGTCTCGTGCAGCGTGACGTCGAGTGGCAACCCGTCGAGGGCTTCGAGCACGTTCTCTCGCGTGATCGGCAGGTCGTTGCCGATCTCTGGCCATTCGTGGAGTGTGCGCCGCAGGGTGACCATGTCGTCGAGAAGATCGCGCGACGCATCACGCAGGGTGTCGAGTTCCATGGGCGAATGGTAGACCTGGGTCGATGACGGATGAGCTCGTCGACATCGTCGACGATGACGACGAGGTGATCGCCACGGTCACCCGCGCCGAGATGCGCGCTCGGCGGTTGCAGCACCGTTCCGTGGGTGTTGCCGTGCTGGCGAGCGACGGCCACTTGCTGGTGCACCGGCGTAGTCCGGCAAAGGACATCTGGCCCGGATGGTGGGACATCGCCGCGGGCGGTGTCGTCACGGCAGGTGAGACCTACGAAGAGGCCGCTCGACGTGAGCTCGCCGAGGAGCTCGGCATCGCCGGAGTCGAGCTCGAGTACCTCGGTCGGGCTCGGTATGTCGACGATGAGTTGGCCGCGTTGTGCCGGGGGTACCGCGTCGTGCACGACGGGCCGTTCACGTTCGACGATGGTGAGATCGTCGAAGCTCGCTGGGTGACGCTTGCCGAGCTCGACGTGATGCGCACGACTCACCGCTTCCTCCCCGACAGCATCGCCTTGCTCCTGCCCCTGCTGTGACATCCACCACCGCTCCGGACAACGTTCGTCGGTTGGGATGGCATTTCCGTTTTCGACCGCGCTCCGTGCCTCTTTGTGGTGAGCAATCGGCTCACGTAGAGGAGACACCATGAGCATGTACGGCGCCATTCCCGAGCAACTGAGCGGCCTCGGCCGATCGATGAAGCAGCAGAGGACGATGATCGACGGGGTCATCAGCGCGGTCGGCGGCGCACTCGCCGGAACGGTGTGGGAAGGTCCGGCGCGGCAACGCTTCGAGGGTGAGTGGAACACCACGTTCAAGAGCGCGCTCAACCGCCTCAACGAGGCGTTCGAGGTGGCCGGCGGCGACTGCATCAACCGCAGCGCCGAGTTGCAGCGGGTGATGGGCGCCCGCTGACGATCACAGCGCGCCGGCCCGGCCAACCCCACCCTCCCCGGGCCGGCGCCGCTGCATCGTTGGCTACAGTGCTCAAGCGTGCTGCTACTGGAGTTCACCATCGAACCGTTCGTCGAAGGCCATCCTGGGCCTCACGTTCTCTCGGCGATCGAAGCGGCGCAATCATTCGGCTACGAGATCGACTTCGGCCCGTTCGGTTCGAGCTGCAGCGTGCCGGCCGATCGGGCCGCGGACGTGGCCAGGGCTGTGCTAGATGCCGCGTTCGCCAACGGCGCAACCCATGTGAGCCTCCATGCCGAGCGCCTGCCGGAGGCCTCGTGAGCGGTCTGCCGCGGCATCCATTCGTGTTGGCGGTGAAACCGATCGTCGAGGCACTCGGTGCCACGCTGGTACCGGCCGACGAGCGCGAGCCCGGCGACCTGCCGTTGCGATGGGAAGGATCGATCATTGCCGGGGTACGAATGGCGCCGCTGCACGGGGCGCTCGATCGTCTCATCGATGGCGTGGAACGTGAGGTCGGTGCGTCGCTGCCCTCGCTGTCGCGAGAGGACAAGCAGCGAGCGATCCGACTGCTCGACGAGCGCGGTGCATTCACGCTGCGGCGAGCAGTCGAAGACGTCGCGGATGCAATGGGAGTCAGCCGGATCACCGTCTACAACTACCTCAACGCACTTCACCGATGAACCAGCCGATCACGGTGGTCGACTACGACCCGCACTGGCCGGAGGTGTTCACAGACATTCGCGACGCGTTGGTTGTCGCGCTCACAGAGATCCCGGTGGTTGCAATAGAACACGTCGGGTCGACATCGGTGCCGGGCCTCGCTGCCAAGCCGATCGTCGATGTCGACGTTGTTGTGCGGCGGCAGTTCGTCAGTCGCGCCATCGACGCGCTCCAATTGGTCGGCTATGAGCCGCTCGGCGACCTGGGCATCCCCGACCGGTACGCGTTGAAGGCCCCGCCGGGGGCGCCTCGCCAGAACGTCTACGTCACCGTCGAGGGTTGCCTGTCGCTGCGCAACCACCTCGGCCTGCGCGAGGTGTTGCGCAACGATGCCGCGCTTCGCGACGAGTACTCCGCGACCAAGCAACGGCTGGCCGCCGAAACCGACGACATCGATGTCTACCTCGACGGCAAGACCCCTGTTGTTCGGCGCATTCTCGAGCGCGCCGGTCTGAGGCCGGACGAGCTCGACGAGATCGCGAGGCTGAACCGACGATGAACATGTTCGATGTGATCGGCTTCGACGCCGACGACACGCTGTGGCACAGCGAGGACGGCTTTCGAGTCAACGAAGAACGATTCGTCGAGCTGATCACCCCGTATGCGCCTGAGGGCGTCGGGGTGAAGGCGGCGCTCACGGCCACGGAACGCAAGAACCTCGGCGCGTTCGGCTATGGCGTGAAGTCGTTCGGTCTGTCGATGGTCGAGGCAGCGGTCACCATCAGCGGTGGACGAGTTCCTTCGACCGTCGTCGCCGAGATGGTCGAGATGGCGAGGGCTCAGTTGGAGGAGCCCGTGCGGCTGCTCGATCACGTTCCCGAGGTGCTGTCCGCCGTGGGCGCCACCCATCGGATGATCCTGATCACCAAGGGCGACCTCATCCACCAATCCCACAAGGTCACCACGAGCGGGCTGGCCCATCACTTCGAACACGTGGAGATCGTGTTGGAGAAGGATCCGGAGACCTACGCCAATCTGCTATCGCGCCACGGCATCGACCCCAACCGGTTCTGCATGGTCGGCAACAGCGTGCGCAGCGACATCTTGCCGGTGCTCTCACTCGGAGGCCACGGCGTGCATGTTCCCTATCCGATCCTGTGGGACCTCGAACATGTCGAGCACGACGAGCACTTCGTGGAGCTCCAGTCGCTTGCCGACCTGCCGGCGTGGCTCAACGGTCTTCGAGGAGCACAGCAGTAGTCGACCGACAGGCGTGCCAGCTTGACCACGGCCGGCGACGCAAGATCGATCACCTCCGAGAGATCACCCGACGCAAGACGCGATTACCATTGGCACATGACAACAGGCCTTCGGCTCGAGGTCGCCCATGCCGTGATCTACGTGCACAACGTCGACGACATGATCGAGTTCTACTCGGACACACTCGGCTTCGAAGTGACCGATCGCGGGCCGCTCGGCCCCGACGAGATCGTGTTCCTCTCACAGAACGCCAATGATCATCATCAGGTGGCGTTCATCACCGGACGCGACCGCCCCGACCCGTCGAACAGCGTGCACCACGTGGCGTTCCGCTCAGCCGGCACGCTCGACGACCTGAAGGCGCTGAAGAAGGTGCTCGACGCAAACGCCCGGGTCACGGGGATCATGCCGCTCACTCACGGCAACGCGTGGTCGGTGTACTTCCGTGACCCGGAGTTCAACGGTGTCGAGGTGTTCATCGACACGCCATGGCATGTACGCCAGCCGCAAGGCGAGCCACTCGATCTCGACAAGTCGAACGACGAGATCGTCGAGTTCACCCATGATCACTTCTCCTCGGAGCCGGAGTTCGGCCCGATCGACGAGTTCTACAGGCGTCGCGCCGAATATCTCGCCGAGCGCTGACAGCCGCTCGCTGGCTACAACCGCCGCAGCGACACTTCGGTCACGCGGTGATCGCGCCCCTTGCGCAGCAGCAAAGCCGCTCGCGACTTGGTCGGGTCGATGTTCTCGCGGAGGTTCTTGCCGTTGATATCGCGCCAGATGGACCTGGCCACGTCGACGGCTTGGTCGTGGGAGAGATCGGCGAAGTGACGAAAGAAGCTGTCGGGGTTCTGGAAGACGGTGTCGCGCAACTTCATGAAACGCTGCACGTACCACTCTTCGATGTGCACCTCCTCGGCGTCGATGTAGATGCTGAAGTCGAAGTAGTCGCTCACGAACTCGGTGGCGACACCGGGTGGCCCGACCTGCAACACGTTGAGACCCTCGAGGATGACGATGTCGGGTCGGCTCACATCGACGGTCTGCCCCTCGACGACGTCGTAGACGACATGGCTGTACACGGGCGCACTGGCAGTTTCGGCGCCGCTCTTCAACTCGCGGAGGAACTGCAGGAGCCGCCTCGTGTCGTAGCTCTCGGGGAAGCCCTTGCGGTTCATGATGCCGCGCCCGTCGAGGACCTTGTTGGGGTAGAGGAACCCATCGGTCGTGACCAGGTCGACCGTCGGATGATCGGGCCAGCGCGCCAGCAGTGCCTGCAGGATGCGGGCGAACGTGCTCTTGCCGACGGCAACGCTGCCGGCGATGCCGATGATGTACGGCACCTTCGGTGCCGACGACGTGCCGAGGAACTCGCCCGACACCCGGTGCAGTTGTTGCGTTGCCGAGACGTAGAGGTTGAGCAGACGGGTGAGGGGCAGGTAGACCGCGGTGACCTCGTCGAGGTCGATGCTCTCGTTGATGCCGCGCAGCGAGTCGAGATCGGCTTCGCTCAATGTCAACGCGGTGGTGGCGCGCAGACCCGCCCATTCTTCACGCCCGAACCTCAGGTAGCGGCCTGTCACGTCCGTCACGTGCTGGCACCCTACGCTCGGGTGATGCCGGTGTCCCAACGAAAGCTGCTCGGTGCGTGGTACACGCCGCAGCGGTTGGTCGATGCTGTCGCCACCGAGGTGTTGCGCGACTTCGAGCCGCACACGGTTCTCGACCCGGCGTGCGGCGATGGACGCTTTCTGGCTCCGTTTGCAGCAACGGCGAGCGTCACCGGCGTCGACATCGACCCGGCGACGACGTTCACCCACGGAGATTCGCTGGCGATCGATTGGCACGATCGACGATTCGACGCCGTTGTGGGGAACCCTCCCTTCCTCAACCAGCTGGCCACATCGACCTCCCGTCACGGTCGCTCGAAGTTCGGCGGAGGGCCGTACGCCGACAGCGCTGCCGAGTTCCTCGCTCTCGCCGTACGGTTGGCACGACCGGGCGGACGTGTCGGGCTGGTGCTGCCGTTGTCGCTGTTGTCCACACGCGACGCCGCGGCCATCCGCGACGATGTCTCCCGATGCGCCGCGCTGCGCTGGATGTGGTGGTCACCGACCCACATGTTCGACGCCAACGTGCGCGTCTGGGCCGGCGTGTGGGAAGTGGGCGGCGTCCAGGGAGACGTGCACAGAGCTTTTGGACCGGAGTTCGAGCCGCTGCCGGCGATGGCAATGCCCGATCGATGGTCGGGTCTCATTGCCGACACCGCCGCCGCACGGCACGATGGCCCGGTACTCGGCGACCTCGCCCTGTTCACCGCCGACTTTCGCGATCAGTACTACGGGCTTGTCGGCGCCGTCAGCGATTCGTCCAACGGACCGCCGCTGATCACGAGCGGACTGATCGAACCCAACGAGTGTTGGTGGGGTCGCCGACCGGTTCGCTTCGCCAAGCAGAAGTACGCCGCGCCGCGCGTCGAGCTGGCCTCGCTGTCACCGGCGTTGCGACGATGGGCGTCTCAGCGGCTGGTACCAAAGATCCTCATCGCCAACCAGACCCGCCGCATCGAAGCGGTCATCGACCGTGACGGCGCCTGGCTGCCGAGCGTCCCGGTGATCACGTGCACCACCGGCCGGCTCGACGACGTGTCGAGCGTGCTCCATTCCGACGCGGCCACCGAATGGGTGCGGTATCACGCCGCTGGGAGTGGTCTCAGCGCGACATCGGTGCGGCTCACCGCGCGGTTGCTGGCATCGATCCCAGTGCCCGCTGCCATGGTCGTGACTCCCAGCGTCGCCAGTTGACGAAGGCTCGCAACGTCATCCACGACAGTTGCGCGCCCCACAGGCCGGCGAGCCCGAGGCGCGGTACCAACAGCGTGGCGATCGCCAGCGGGGCGAAGCCGACCAGGTTGATCACGGCCTGTCGCGCCAGCCAGCGCTCGTCGTGCGCGCCGATGAGGGCGCCGTCGAAGGCGAAGGCAATGGCTCCGGGAAACTGCATCACGGCCAGGATCAGCAGGCCGGCCAACAGCCTGGAGTGCACGGCGGGATCGCTGCTGAACACATGAGGTAGGACCGGGCTCAGTCCGGCGAGCACGACAGCCAAGACGACGGCACACCACAGCGACAGGCGGTTGCTGGTGCGACCGACGAGCAGCGCCCGCTCGGTGTCGGAAGCGCCCAGCGCGCCTGCCACCAGGGACTGCGCCGGTATGGCGAGAGCGTCGAGCATGAGAGCCAGGAACATGAAGAGCTGCGTCAGCACCTGGTGCGCGGCGAGCGTCGGGGTGTCGACGTGGGCGGCGACAGCCGTCGCCGTGTTCCACACCGCGAACATGGCCAGCGACCGCACGGCGAAGTGCACGCCGCTGCGCAACAGCTTGTTGATCCGTTGCCTGCTCGGATGCTTGCCGCCTCGGTGCGGCTTGAGCACCCGGAAGAACAGTCCTGCGGCAACGATCTGCACGCACACCGTGCTCAGCGCCGACCCGGCCACTCCGAGGTCGAGCCAGTAGACGGCCACGATCTCCAAGATGACGTTGGCGACGTTGGCCAACAGGACGATCTGCAACGGCTTGCGCAGATCGTTGACTCCGCGCATCACGCCGTGCCCGACGTAGGTGATCAACACGAAGGGCAGACCGACGCAACTGATGCGCAAGTACGTGACTGCATAGCGGAGCACGTCGCCGCGCCCGCCGAGCAGCCACGCCAGCGGATGGGCGGCAGCGGCCACTGCGCACCCCATCGGCACGCCGATCATCAGCGCCAGTCGCAACGCCGCGGTGGCAACGTCGCGGGCTTCGGGCGACTGCCCGGCGCCGTGGGCGAAGGCGACGTCGGGCGTGACGCCGTACTCCAGTGAGGCGGTCAGTGAGATGACGGTGAGCAAGATGGTGGACGCGATCGCCAATCCACCCAGTTGTGGGGTGCCCAATCGACCGACGATGGCGGTGTCGACCAGCACGTAGAGCGGCTCGATGGCCAGGGTTCCGAGGGCAGGAATCGCCAGCGCAATGATCTGCCGATCGAGCTCGCGGCGGGCGCTGAGCGTCGACGGCTGCATCCCCACGAGACTAGGCGCTCACTCTCCTGTGGAGTCTTTGGCGCTCAGCCGGGCACCGCGAAACACTCCACGGGAAGCGTGGCGCGGGACCAGGGTGGTCAGCGGTGCCAGGGAGCGGACGGCGACACGGCACCGGGCGCGGTGAGCACATCGAAGCCGTCGTCGGTGACGAGGATGGTGTGTTCGAACTGCGCGGTGCGTCGACCATCGGTGGTGACCGCGGTCCAGTTGTCGTCGAAGACCATCTTGTGCTGCCACGCGCCCATCGTGATCATCGGTTCGATGGTGAAGGTCATGCCGGGGCGCATGATCATGCTGGCCCGTTCGTCGTAGTAGTGCAGGATCTGGATGTCGCTGTGGAACTGCTCCCCGATCCCGTGGCCGATGAATGCCCGTACGACTCCGTAGCGGTACTTCTTGGCGTGGGTCTCGATCGCCCTGCCGATGTCGCTGATGGGCCTACCGGGTCGCACGGCTTCGATGCCGTGCCACATGCATTCCTCGGTGACCCGCACGAGCTGCTGGCTGGCGGGATCGACGGAGCCCACCAGGAACGTGGCGTTGGTGTCGCCGTGCACGCCACCGACGAACGTCGTGACATCGATGTTGACGATGTCGCCGTCTTGCAACGGTCGCGAGTCGGGGATGCCGTGGCAGATCACTTCGTTGACACTGGTGCACACGCTCTTGGGAAAGTGGTTGTAGTTGAGCGGGCTCGGATACGAGTTGCGCTCGATGCAAAGATCGTGCACGTACACGTCGATCGCGTCGGTGGTGACGCCGGGAGCAACCATCTCGCCAGCGAGACGGAGCACCTCGGCGGCGACGATCCCGGCATGACGCATGCGCTCCACGATGTCGGCCGACTTGACCCTCGACTCGGCCCACCGGACGGGAACGCCGGTCGCGACGTAGGGAGGGCGAACGATGTGATCGGGAACGCTCCGCCGCGGACTGACGACACCCTGCACGACGCGGCCCTCGAGTGGTTTGTGGCAGCGCTTGTACTTGCGACCGCTGCCGCACCAGCACGGATCGTTGGCCTGCGGCAACGTGGAGGGTGGTGCGATCTTCTGCAGCATCGGACTCCAGTGTACCCGCGTCCGAACCAGGCGATCCCTGCGGAAACCGGGCGGGGCTCGACCGTCGCCTTGGAATAGCGTGAGCGATCTCTATGGGATCGATCCAGGTCAGCCACGTGGGATGGCGGCGCCCAGGGGGCGCCGAGCTGCTGCGTGACGTCAGCTTCGCCGTCGGCAACGGCGACCGCGTTGCCCTGGTCGGCGCCAACGGCGTGGGCAAGAGCACGCTGCTTCGACTCATCGCCGGCGAGGCCGCAGCCACCAGCGGAACGATCACCATCGATGGCCGCCTCGGAGTGATGAGACAACTCGTGGGCGACAACGAGCAGACCGTGCGCGATCTCCTCGTCTCGCTGGCACCTCAGCGTCTGCAGGAAGCCGCGGCGCGCCTCGCGCGCGCCGAGGCAAGTGCCAACGACGACCCGATGCGGTATGCCGCGGCGCTCGCCGAGTGGGGTGACGCCGGCGGATACGACGTCGAGGTCTTCTGGGACGCCTGTTGCACCAAGGCGATCGGCGAACCCTTTGCCGAGCTCGAGCGGCGGCTCCTGCGCACCTTCAGCGGCGGTGAGCAGAAGCGGCTCGTGCTCGAAGCACTCCTGCGCAGCGACTATGACGTGCTGCTGCTCGACGAGCCCGACAACTTCCTCGACGTGCCGGGCAAGCGTTGGCTGGAAGCCGAGTTGCGCGCCAGCCGCAAGACCATGCTGTTCGTCAGCCACGATCGAGAACTGCTGTCGGCGAGCGCGACCAAGATCGTCACGGTCGAAGCCAGCGGCGCCTGGACGCACGGCAGCGGGTTCGCCGACTACCACGCTGCTCGTCAGGCACGGCTCGAGAACCGCGAGCATGCGCTGGCGGTGTTCGAGGACGAGCGCAAGCGGCTCGAGGAGCTGGTGATCGAGATGCGCCGGCGGGCCAAGATCAGCGAGAAGTTCGCGCCGCGGCTCAAAGCCGCCGAGAGTCGCCTGCGTCAATTCCTGGAGCGCACCGATGCTCCCGAGTTGGTGCGCGAGCAGCGCATCGACATGCGCCTCGGCGGGGCGCGCACGGGGAAGCGGGCCTTGGCGGTGAGGCGACTGGAGCTCGACGGGCTGACCGATGAGTTCGATCTGGAGCTGTGGTACGGCGAGCGCGTCGCGGTGCTGGGTGGGAACGGCGCGGGGAAGAGCCACTTCCTGCGAGTGCTCGGCGGTGATCCATCCGTGGCGCACTCCGGCGATGTACGCCTCGGCGCGGGAGTCGTCCCGGGCCTGTTCAACCAGACCCACGAGCACCCGGAGTGGACCGGGCACACGCTCCTGCAGATCCTGCATCGCAACGACGTGGTGCGCGGTCCGGCCATGGGCATGCTTCGTCGCTACGAGATGCAGGGATGCGCTGACCAGACGTTCAACACGCTCAGCGGTGGCCAGCAGGCACGATTCCAGATCCTCCTGCTGGAGTTGAGTGGTGCAACGCTGCTGCTGCTCGACGAGCCGACCGACAACCTCGACCTCGTCTCCGCCGAAGCCCTCGAGGCCGGGCTGGCCGAGTTCCAGGGCACCGTCATCGCGGTCACTCACGATCGATGGTTCCTGCGCAGCTTCGACCGGTTCGTCGTCTTCAACGACGACTGCACCGTGACCGACCACCTCGACCGGCCTGCCGATTGGCGCTGACTCAGCCCACCGACTGTCGACGCGTCAAGCGTCGCCGAACCCGAGATCGCCGGCCCACGGCGGCGCGCACGCATACGGCGGAGTCCACGGACCGCGCCCGCAGTAGACCCACAAGTCGCTCGCCGCGTCGGCGCAGTTCTGCATCGACTCCTTGACGGTATCGACCGTCCAGCCACGCCGGCCGAGCTCGCCGTGCGGCTCGAACATCCCCGCCAGGGCATTCAGCTGGAACGAGCAATGCGAGTCGTCGCGAGTTGCCAGGTTGAGATTGACGGCGTTGTACCGGCAACCGCCCTCGCGTGACGCGATGTAGACGGCCCATTGCTGCGTCGCATCGTCGGCGCCGTCCTTCGCGAACTCGGCGGCGATGATGTCGGCGTTGGCCCTCGTGCAGGCGACGTGGTTACCGAAGTAGGGAATGCCTTCGGCGGTGAGGTTCCAATTGGGGAACGGCTCGCGCCCCGCCGGCCAGGGGCCGCTTCCCGCTGTCTTGGGGACCTGGCCTCCCCCTGGAACCGTCGTCTTGCCGCTCCAGATGCCCATGGCAGCGAGCGTCGACGGGCCGGCAATGCCGTCGGTGGGCAGCGGCGGCGTTGCGATCTGGAACGCGCGGACGGCGTCGGCCGTCGGCTTGTCGAACTTTCCGGTGGCACCTGAGGCCGGCAGGTAGCCGTCTTTGCCCAACCTGTCCTGCAGGCACTTCACCGAAGGGCCCGCCGAACCTTCACCGAGGCGCGCGTCGGCCAGGCACAGCGGTGGCGGCGCGGAGTCGACCCCCGAGTAGATGCCCATCTGGGTGAGCGCCAGCGGGCTGGCCACGCCGTCGACTCGAAGTGGCGGGTTGTTGGACTGGAAGATGGCCATCGCCTCGGCGGTCGGTTTGTCGTACTTCTGAGTGAGCGTGGCGTGGTACAGGCCCAACGCGGCAAGCGTGAACTGCAGGCAGGCGACACTCGAACCGGTCGAGCCGATCACCAGCCCGGCATCGCTGGTGCACCACGCCAGCTCGGGCACATCGGCCTGCGCGCTCGACGAGGTTTGGGTGGTACCGACACCCACCAACAGCGTCGCCAGAACGAGCGTCAGAGCCCCACGCCGCAACTTCACCCACGTATTCTGCCGGGAATGGCTCGCGACAACGCCGCATCCCCGAACATCCTGCTGATCACCCTTGATCAGTTCCGGGCCGATTGCCTGTCGTGCGCCGGCCACCCGATCGTGCGCACGCCGGCGCTCGACCAGTTGGCGTCGCAGGCGATTCGCTTCACTCGCCACTACTCGCAAGCGGCGCCGTGCTCGCCCGGGCGCGCTGCCCTGTACACCGGCACGTACCAGATGAACAACCGCGTCGTCGCCAATGGCACGCCGCTCGATACACGGTTCGACAACATCGCCCGCGCTGCTCGGCGTGCGGGCTACGTGCCCGCCTTGCTCGGATACACCGACCAGGGCGTCGACCCGCGCTTCGTCGACGATCCCTCCGACCCACGACTGTCGACCTACGAGGGAGTGCTGCCCGGCTTCGATCCTGTGCTCGACATGGGTGGCTGGCAACTCCCCTGGATGACGTGGCTCAACAGTCAGGGTTTCGACTTCGCTGACCCGATCGCGGCGCTTCACCTCGAACACGAGCGACCAGCCGAGTTGTCGACCTCCACGTTCCTCACCAACGCGTTCATCGGCTGGCTGGGTGGGCAACATGAGCCGTGGTTCGCTCATCTCTCGTACCTGCGACCGCATCCTCCGTACAGCGCGGCTGGTGAGTTCTCGACGATGTACGACCCGCACGACTGCCCGCCGCCGATGCCTGTTCCCGCCAACCGCCACCGTTTGTTCGAGGGCTTGCTCAACAGCCCTGCAGCTGCGCCTTCGGACCCGGAAGACGTCGCCCGCGTGGGTGCCCAGTACTACGGGATGATCAGCGAGGTCGATGCGCAACTGGGACGCGTGTGGGCGGCGTTGGCGGACAGAGGCGACTGGGACAGCACGGTCATCGTCGTCACGTCGGATCACGGCGAGCAGCTCGGTGATCAGGGGCTGCTGCAGAAGGCCGGGTACTTCGAGGCGAGCTACGCAATACCGGCGATCGTCCGCGATCCTCGGTTCGGCGCTGTCGGTGTCGTCGACGAGTTCACCGAGAACGTCGACATCATGCCGACGTTGTGCGAGGCCATGAGCATCGACGTGCCGGCACAGTGCGACGGTTTTCCTCTCACGTCATTTCTCCGAGGAGAACGGCCGAGCGCATGGCGAGATGCGGCGTACTACGAGTGGGACTGGCGCGACGTGTTCATACCGCGTGGTGACCACCCGTGGCCGTGGGACCGCCGACTCGAACGACAGAACCTGGCGGTGCGCCGCAGCCGTGATCGCGCGTTCGTGCACTTCGGCGACGGATCGTGGCGATGCTTCGATCTGGCGGCCGATCCGACCTGGCAGACCGAAGTCGACGACCCATCAATCGTTCTCTCCGAGGCTGCCGAGATGTTGAGCTGGCGATCGCGAAACCTGGATCGCACGATGACGGGAATGCTGCTGCAGGACGGCGGCATCGGTCGGCTACCAGCGCCGATCGTGCCGTCGCCTGTCGGCTGAGGTCGGGGGTTTCAGATCGTGCGGAGGTAGGCGTCGAAGCGATCGAAGCTGCTCTGCATCCCGGCCTGTGCCTCGGGGGTGCGATACATCTCGGGCACGTTGGTCTGGCGGATGGTCACCTCGGTTCCCCCGTTGTCCAGATCGGCGAACGTGACCGACGTGGTCATGCCCCCTTCGACTTCAGGTTCGCTCCAGACGATCTTGTGTGGCGGATCGATTTCGACGAACACGGCGCGCATCGGGTATTCGGCCCCGTCGGAGTCGTTCACCATGATCGTCTCGAAGGCACCACCCGGCTTCGGGTCGACGGTGATGTTCTCGATCGGCGTACTGACGCCGATCGGTCCCCAGAAGTGGGTGAGGTGTTCTGGAGTGATCATGCACTCGAAGACGAGTTGGCGCGGCGCGTCAAAGGTGCGAGTGAAGGTGACCTCGCCGATCTGTGTGTTCGTCTCGTTCACGGTTGGTTCTCCTTGTTCGTTGTCTGCTGGCTCTTCTGGATGTTGCGAAGATGTTCTTCGAGTCGACCGAAGCGATCGGCCCACACGCGTCGGTGTTGGTCGATCCAGTCGATCGCGTTGTCGAGCTGCGCCGCTTCGAGACGGCATGGTCGGTATTGCGCATCTCGTCCGCGACTGATCAGCCCGGCGCGCTCGAGCACTTTGAGATGCTTCGACACTGCCTGCAGCGTCATCTGAAACGGCTCGGCCAGCTCGTTGACCGTGGCCTCCCGAGTGGCTAATCGGGCGAGGATCGCCCGACGGGTCGGATCGGCAAGAGCGGCGAAGGTCAAGCTGAGCTGGTCTGTTTCCACGGGCAATTTCTTGGGTTCTAGGTGCTTATTCAACATTCTAGTTGTTCAACTAGATAGTTGATTATGCGGTACGGCCCAGAGGTTGTCAAGACCCCAATCGTCAGCGCGATCGCGCAGGATCGTCGACGCCGACGGCTGGTACGTCTCTAGCTCCTCCGGTCGTATTCGACGGTGCCGTCGGCAGCGATGTTCTTGATCAATGGAACATCCACCGAGCGTGTCGACGAGACGCGACCTTCGAGGAGCTCGGCGATGTCTTCAGGGAACAGGCGCAGGATGCTCGACACCACCAGTTGCTCCTCGGTACCCAAGAAGCATCGATTGGCGTCGGTCACCGAACGCAGCCGGTTGGCGATGCTGCCGAGCACCTCGTCGCCGGATTGGCCGTTGCAGATTGCCGCGAGATCCGCTGTGATCGCCAGTGAGCCCTGCTTGCACGGCGGGCACTGGCCGCACGACTCGACTGCAAGAAACCGCGAGAGCTCATGGGCGACCACACCCATGTTGACCGAATCGTCGTACACGGCGAAGCCAGCGGCGCCCAGTCCTGATCCTCGTGCTGCGAAGTCCTCGTAGGTCAGAGGAGTGTCGAATGCG
The DNA here is from genome assembly GCA_963720775.1 of Ilumatobacteraceae bacterium. GTDB lineage: Bacteria > Actinomycetota > Acidimicrobiia > Acidimicrobiales > Ilumatobacteraceae > JAENVT01. Next base: position 437,471 of record CAVRGR010000007.1, read on the forward strand.
TCGGCGGGAAGTACGGAGTTCGACACGCCCGAGAACGCTGCCTTGAAGTGCCGGCCCGGCAGCGGCCCGCCGCACAGCTCCAGCACCGTCGAGAACGGCGTGCCCATCTCCACCTCGTGCACACCGGGGCGGACGACATCGCCGACGACGGTGGCAACGACGGTGCCGGGGGAAGCGCTGGTGCCCACGGATCGGTACCACTCGACGCCATTGGCCATGATGTGTGCGGCCGACGCCAGCGTTTCGACGTTGTTGACCGCCGTCGGGTTGGAGTCACCGCGGGCCGACACAGGACGGGAGCCGGCCTCCCACCCGATCGCCGAGTCGGTGGCGAACAACCCGAGTTCGTACGGAGGCAGAAGTCGCGGCAGCGGGTCGCGGCCTTCGATGACCTCGAGGAGTGCCTTCTCTTCGCCGTAGAGGTAGTCGTCGGGGCCCTCGACGATGTTGACGCTGAGCTCTTGCAGCAAGCCGGTTCGACTGAGCTCGACAGCTGCCCGCGTCAGCGCCTGCACTTCGCGCTGGTACGAGCGCTTCGTCGCCAGGTACACGGTGCCTGCACCAACCGCCAGCGCGGCGATGGCCGCTCCTTCGACGATGCGATATGGGTCGGCACGGATCAACGTGCGGTCTTTGAACGTCGCCGGCTCACCCTCGGCAGCGTTGGCGACGACGAATCGCAAACCGGTTCCACCGTCACGAACCGACGCCCACTTGCGCCCGGTCGGGAAGCCCGCGCCACCACGGCCGCGCAGGCCGGCCGCGGTGATGACGTCGATCGTCGCCACGTCGCCGATGCGGAGGGAGTGTTCGAGCCCACGCCCGCCACTGTCGGCGAGGTACTCGTCGACGCTTTCGATCGGCGAATCTGGTAGCAGGTAGTGGCGCGTCAACGCGGCAGCCTGCCGACTAACCGAGCGGTGGGCGCTTGTCCTTCTTCTCGCGCTTGGCCTCGCGCTTTTCCTTGAGTGTCTTTCCGGCCTTCTTGGGCGAGGACTTCTGTGGTGTCTTGCTGGGCATGGAGCCCTCCTCAAAGCGGTATCGAAGGCCGACCCTAGCAGCGCGCGGTCAGGTAGCGAACCCGCCCGGCATGCTCGTTTCATGACCTTCGGAGATGCCGAGACGGCGGATGTCGGTGGCCCGATCCGGGTACGCGGCAAGCAGATCGTCGGCCCTGCCGCCCTCGAAGCACGTGCCGGTGAAGCCGGGCCCCATGGTGCATCCGAACAGCGCCCAGCGACCCCCGTAAACCAGTTCGCCGGCCTGCCAGACACCGGCAGGGATCACGAGTTGCACGCGTTGCCCGGCGAGCAGATCCGAGCCCATGATCACTTCTTCGGACGAGCCGTCAGGATGCAGCAGGATCAGGCGCATCGGGTCACCGCGGTAGAAGTGCCAGACCTCGTCGAAGGTCAGCCGGTGGAACAGGGAGCGACTCGGTGGATCGACGCTGTAGAGACCGATCATCGCCGTACCGACCGGTCCGCCGGTCGCGGTCTCGGCCGTACTGCGATACGTGCTGACGAACAACGTCGCCTCGACGGGCAACGGCGTCATGCCCAGGTGGTCGACCAGTTGCTGGACGGTTGGGTCGATCATCGGTCGAGCGTCGTCTCGTAGGCCTGGGCAACGCGCAGCAGTTCGATGTCACCGCGTGGACGACCGATCAGCTGCATGCCCATCGGCAAGCCACGTTGGTCGAATCCCACCGGCACGCTGATCGCCGGCAAGCCGGCGAACGTCGCGTACGACGTGACCTCCATCCACCGGTGGTAGGTGTCCATCTCGCGGTTGCCGATCCGTTGCGGCCATCGCTCGCCAACCTCGAACGGCCACACCTGGGCGGTGGGAAGTGCCAGCACATCGAAACGGTCGAACAGGGCCGTGATGCTGGCGAAGAACAGGGTGCGATCGACCGATGCCCGGCTGAGCTGCGCACCGGTGACGCGCGATCCGTTGTCGATCTCCCAGAGCGCTTCCGGTTTGATCAGGTCGCGACGGGTGGGATCGGTGATCAGCGGCGACAGGGCGGCCGCGACCAGGACATGACGCCACACGATCCACGCGTCCCACACTCGCTCGGCAGACATCGAGAACGAAGTCGGCTCTACGGAGCAGCCGCTCGCTTCCATCCTCTGCAACGCGGCGTTGCAGCAATCGAGGATGCCGGGTTCCATGGCCAGGTGGCCGTCGAGGTCACCGAGCCAGCCCACGCGCGTTCCAATCGGTTCGTCGTGCAGTGTCTGCCGGGCATCGGCAACGGTCGCGAATTCGTCGATATGGCCCGACAGCGACAGCGGCGAGCCGGGATGATAGCCGGCTTGCGTGCCGAGCAGCAGAGCGATGTCCAACACCGTGCGACCCATCGGGCCCTCGGTGCCGAGTTGAGCGAGGTACGCATCGCGCTCGGGCAAGTTGGGCACCCGCCCCTGGCTCGGCCGGAACCCGAACACGTTGTTCCATGCCGCCGGGTTGCGCAGTGAACCCATGTAGTCACTGCCGTCTGCCACGGGCAACAGGTGCTTGGCCAGCCCGACGGCAGCGCCACCACTGCTGCCGCCTGCAGTACGCGACAGATCGAACGGATTGCGCGTGGTGCCGAACACGTCGTTGAACGTGTGGGAGCCAAGACCGAACTCGGGAACGTTGGTCTTGCCGATGACGATGCATCCGGCATCTTTCATCCTGCTCACCATCAAGCAATCGAAGTCGGGAATGAAGTGTTCGAGCAGGCGCGATCCCATCGTCATGGGCAAGCCCTTGACCGGCGCGAGATCCTTGATGGCCTGCGGGATACCGTGCATCCAGCCGCACGAGACGCCTCCAGCTATCTCCTCGTCGCGCTGTGCCGCTTCCCCCAGGAGATCATCGCGGTCGCGTCTGCTCACGATGGCATTGATCGCCGGATTCTCCTGGTCGATGCGATCGAGATAGGCAGCCATCACCTCGCGGCACGACACGTCGCGGCGATGGATCGACTCCGACAGATCTGCGGCTGAGAGCTCGGTGATCTCCACCGCTGAAGCCTGTCATGCGCAGGTTTGGCGAACCTGGTCGGTCGGGTACTGAGTTGCGGTTGAATCATCCGAACCCAGGAGGCAGAAACATGACTGCAGTCACCGCCAGCGCGTCCGTGGTGATCGATGCGCCGCGTCAACGCGTGTGGGAAGCACTCACGGATCCGGAGCTCGTCCGCGAGTACTTCATGGGCGCCGAGGTTGCCAGTGATTGGCAGGTCGGGCATCCGATCACGTTCAAGGGAATGTGGAAGGACAAGCCGTTCGAGGACAAAGGTGAGATCCTCACCTTCGACCCCCAGAAAGCGATGAGCTACTCGCACTGGAGCCCGCTGAGCGGAACCGACGACACACCCGACAACTACCACGTCGTTCACATCGCGCTCGACGACTCCGCAGACGGCACCAGGGTGACGCTCGAACAGTCGAACCTCAACGGCAAGGTCACCGACGCCGACAAGAAGAGCCGCGACGACTACGAGCGGAACTGGCAAGGGGTTCTCGAAGGATTGAAGAAGGTCTCCGAGGCGTGACGAGAATGCCGTCATGGAGATACGCACGGATCGGGTAGGTGTGCTGGTCGACCAGCTCGTCGACTCGAAGAACCTGTCGGCCGAACGTCTTGGCGGCCTCACAGCCGACGAGTACCTCTGGGAGCCGTACGGCGGCATGTGGTCCGTTCGCCGGCGCGCCGAGGCGACCACCCCGAACGCCTTCGGCCCCGGTGACTGGGTGCTCGACCTCGACACGTCGATCAGCCCGTTCGATGCCGGGCCGTTGAGCACCATTGCCTGGCGGGTTGGCCACCTCCTGTCCGGATTCGCCGGACGTTGGGAGTGGACGTTCGGCGGGCGCACCATCGATCCGAAGCTGGTGGTCGAGTTCTCCCCCGATCCCGACGTCGCCTTGAACAGCCTCTGGGGATGGGTCGATCGGTGGGCCGCGTCCGTCGAGTCGATGACCGATGAGCAACTCGACGTCCCGGGCTTCGGCGCCTACCCCTATGGCCTCGACCCGGAGATCCCCTTCATCGGGATCGTTCGCTGGACCAACCGCGAGCTCATCCATCACCTCGCCGAGGTCGCGCTGATGCGCGACTTCTATGCAGCTACCGCCGCGACGGGCGGATGAGGAACTTCTGCCCGGTCGCCTGCCGGGCGTACGTCTTGATGGACTCGAGACCGAGCGCGCCGGCCAGCGAGACCTCGTCGGTGTAGTGGCTGGCGAAGGTCGTCGTCAGTTCGGCCACCACCCGGTTGCGCAAGCGGTCGACGCCCGCCGCGCCGAGCCTGCCGAGGAACGGGGTGAGCAACCAGCCGCCGATGCCCCAGACCAGGCCGAAGTTGCGGTTGAACTCGGTCGGCCCTCGATCGAGCCCGCCATAGATGTACACCTGCTTGTGTACGTTCGACCCGTAGCGGCTGTACTCAGTGGCATTGGCGTTGATCGCCGCCTCCATGCACGCCAGGATCTGGCCCGCCTGGCGGCCGCCGCCGATCGCATCGAAAGCGATCGTTGCGCCCGTGTCGACGAGAGCGTTGGTGAGATCGTCCATGAACGAATCCGCACTGGAGTTGCACACATGGGTTGCACCGATGCCGAAGAGCAGTTCGGCTTGTTCGGGCCGGCGCACGATGTTGACGAGGGGCACGCCGTCGGCCAGGCAGATCTTCTGCAGCATCTGGCCCAGGTTCGACGCGGCCGCCGTGTGCACCAAGCCGGTGTGACCCTCCATCCTCATCGTCTCGACCATCCCCAGGGCGGTGAGCGGGTTGACGAAGCACGATGCCGCATCGGCCGGGTCGGTACCTTCGGGCAGCAGCAGGCACATTGCCGCTGGGAGACAGCGGAACTCGGAGTAGGTCGCGCCGCCGATGATCGCCACCGTTCGGCCGAGCAGTTCCTGCGACTCGGGCGACGAGCCGGCTGCGACAACTGTGCCGGCACCCTCGTTGCCGACCGGCATCGAGTTGCCGGCGCGTGCCGCAAGACCGCGGCATGGTTTGAGGCGGGATCGTCGCCGTCACGACGGGGTCGTCTGCCGAACCACTCGAGGTCACCGTATCGAGATCGGCCGAGGCCAACAGCAGCCCGAGGTCGGACGGGTTGATCGGCGCGGCCTCGATCTGCACCAGCACCTCGTGTGGAAGCGGCTCGGGTACCTCTACCGAGGCAAGCGACAACTCCAGTCGGCCGTCGCCGGTGACCAGTGATCGGAGCTGTCGCATCGTGGCGGGAACGTCGTTCGGCATGGCATCAACACTTCACCAACGGCGGTGCCGCCGCCGAGTTGGGCGCCACCTGTGGCATCACTGATCGCTGGAGCGCTTCCACAGATTGATCCCGGCATCGATGGCGTACTGATCGATCTCGGCCAGCTCGGTGTCGGACAGCGACATGTTCTCCAGGGCCGCGACATTGTCCTCGAGTTGCCGCACGCTGCTGGCGCCGATCACCAGAGATGTCATCCGCGGGTCGCGCAGGGCCCACACGAGTGCCAGCTCGGCGAGCGACTGGCCGCGGCGCGCCGCGATCTCGTTGAGCGCCCGGACGCGGGCCAGACGTTCCTCCGTGATCGAGTCGGCCTGCAACGCGCCTCCCGTGGCCGCACGCGAGTCGGCTGGAATCCCATGCAGATATCGGTCGGTGAGCAGGCCCTGGGCCAGTGGGGAGAAGCCGATGCATCCGGCGCCCACCTCTTCGAGCGTGTCGAGCAGGTGATCGGCCTCGGTCCAGCGGTTGAACATCGAGTACGACGGCTGATGGATCAACAGCGGCACCTTGTGCTCGGCCAGCAGTTGCGCAGCCGAGCGAGTTCGCTCCGACGAGTACGAGGAGATGCCGACGTACAGCGCCTTGCCCTGGGTCACGACCGATGCCAGCGCACCCATCGTCTCTTCCAGCGGTGTGTCGGGGTCGACTCGGTGCGAGTAGAAGACGTCGACGTAGTCGAGGCCCATCCGCGTCAGTGACTGGTCGAGCGAGGCCAGCAGGTACTTGCGCGAGCCAAGATCGCCGTACGGCCCCGGCCACATGTCGTACCCCGCCTTGGTGGAGATGAACAGCTCGTCGCGATGGCCGGCGAGGTCGGCGGCCAGGATCCGCCCGAAGTTCGACTCGGCCGCCCCGTACGGCGGGCCGTAGTTGTTGGCCAGATCGAAGTGCGTCACGCCGAGATCGAAGGCCCGGCGGCAGATCGCCCGCTGAGTCTCCCACGATCGGTCGTCACCGAAGTTGTGCCACAGCCCGAGCGAGATGGCCGGTAGCAGCACCCCGCTGCGGCCGCAGCGCCGGTAGGCCATCGACTCGTATCGAACAGGATCGGCAACGTACGACATGAACGAGACACTACGGGTCGAGGCCCGAACGGTCGGTCCCGGGCTCTTTGCCGCATGCCCGGGGACGTTCGGCCCTGGGAATCGCACCACTGCGTCATGTGTGATGTCTTCATGGAGCACAACACCTTGAAGACACCGACGGACCGTGCCGTGACCGGGGCCGTCAGCATCGACGATGGACAGCTCGGTCAACTCGCGTATCACGTCCGTTGGTCGGCTGCTCTTGCGGCCGACGGAGACACCGCGAACGCAGCCCTTCACGCGATCATCGCCGAGGTGCTGCTCGACATCCTCGGGGGCCAATCGTTGCGCGCCGCGAGCTCGGCACTCGACTTGCCCGATGTCCTCGCCAAACCGGCGTCGGACGCTGCCCTGGCACAGCGAGCAGCCGCGATGGAACTGACCTATCAGTTCGTCTCTCACTTCACGAGCGACGGACGGCACGATCTCGCCGACCTGTATCTGGAGACCACCCGCAGGATCGGACTCATGAGCTGAAGTGAGGCGTCCGGCCGAACAACCCGCTGAACAGGGGATTCCGGCCGTGGAAGTTAGTGCCGAACGACTCCGGCCGGGCGCGGCCAGGTGTGCCCATCATGATCGTCTACGGGATCCACGCGATGCCGGCGGACGAGAGGAAGTGGACGACCGTGGAACATGGTCACCGAGGCTTCATCCTCACCGCTGTCGTCTGCCTCTGCGCCGTCTCCGCCGGTCCGGCACGGGCAGACGCGGCGAGGCCTACTGCCAGGAACGCCGATGCATCAGGCGGTGCCGTTGCGCCGGGAAGTGGCCAGGGGTACATCGTTCGGTTCACGACGAAGAAGGCGCTCGACAACACAGTCGCCACTGAGACGAGGAACGGAACACGTGTTGGCAAGGTGTTCAGCCATGCGATGAACGGATTCGTCGCGATCATGCCGGCCGACGAAGTCTCCCGACTGCAGAGCGATCCCGATGTGGTCGGCGTCGAGCGCGATTCGATCGTCGAGGCCGCGACGGACGAGCCCAACCCGCCGTGGGGTCTCGACCGGATCGATCAACCCGATCTCCCGCTCGACAGCAGCTACTCCTACGGCTCGACCGGCAAGGGCGTCACGGCCTACATCGTCGACTCCGGCATACGCACCACGCACAGCGAGTTCGCCGGGCGCATCCTGCCCGGTTGGTACGCCGACTTCCACGACGGTACCGGTGCCAACGACTGCAACGGTCACGGCACACACGTCGCCGGAATCATCGGTGGCACGACCTACGGAGTCGCCAAGGAAGTGTCGTTGGTTCCCGTGAAGATCCTTCCGTGCAGCGGTGGCACCTCGGTGTCCACGGTCGTCGCCGGTCTCGACTGGATCGTCGACAACCATGCCGCCGGTGTTCCCGCTGTCGCCAACATGAGCATCGGCGGCGATGCATCCGGTGCACTCGACGCGGCGGTGAACGCGGTGATCGCCGATGGGGTCACTGTCGTGGTCGCCGCTGGAAACGACGGCAAGAACGCGTGCAAGTACAGCCCGGCACACGTTCCGTCGGCGATCACCGTCGGGGCGATGGAGAGCGACGACCGGATCGCCGATTACTCCAACCACGGGCCGTGCAACGACCTGTTCGCCCCTGGCTCTTCGATCACGTCGGCCTGGGACACCACCGATACCGCGACAGCGATGATGAGTGGGACCTCGATGGCGGCGCCCCATGTGACCGGCGTCGTCGCCAGGATGCTGCAGACCACTCCATCGTCATCACCCGCCGAGGTGGCAGCACAACTCGATTCCGCGTCCACGACCGGCTCACTCGATGGAACCATCGGTGGCGACCCCAACAAGCTGTTGCACCTCGATCCGTCTGTTCCGACGGACCCGGACGTATCGCACTCGGTCGCCGGGTTCGCCGCGCTCGGGCCCGCCCGGCTCTTCGACACCCGACCCGACCAAGCCCAAGGTGCTGTGCCGGTGGACCAGTCACGGTACGGCGGGTCACACGAGTTGGTGGCCAGGATCGCCGGGGTTGCAGGCGTACCGGCCACGGGCGTGAGCGCAGTGTCGTTGAACGTCACCGTCATCGATCCGATCGGCGCGGGGTTCGTGACGGTGTACCCATGTGGTGAACGACCACTGACATCCAGCCTCAACTTCACCGCCGGAGAGATCGTTCCGAACGCTGTGATCTCACCGCTGTCAGCCGATGGCGAGATCTGCTTCTACTCGTCGGTCGGCGCTGATCTGGTCGCCGACATCAACGGGTGGTTCGCCACTGGAGCGGGGTTTGCCACGCTCGCACCGACACGACTCCTCGACACCCGGCCGGACGAGCCTCAAGGGGCTGTGTCGGTCCTGAAGCAGCCGTACGGAGACCTGCTGGTGAAGCTCGCCGGCGCGGCAGGAGTGCCGATGGACGGGGTGAGTGCCGTCTCGCTGAACGTCACCGTGATCGATCCGGTGGCCGCGGGCTTCGTCACGGTGTACGCGTGCGGTGATCGTCCGCTCACATCCAGCCTCAACTACACGGCCGGCCAGATCATCCCGAACGCAGTGATCGCACCCGTGTCGGCCGACGGCGCGATCTGCATTCACTCGTCGTCGGGCGCGGATCTCGTCGCCGACATCAACGGGTGGTTCGCCACCGGCGCAGGGTTTGCCGCACTGCCACTCGGCCCGAGTCTTCGACACCCGTCCAGCCGAGCCTCAGGGCGCGGTGGTCGTCGCCAAGCAGAAGTACGGGTATCTCCGGGTGCAGGTCACCGGTGAAGGTGGCGTGCCGTTGGGCAATGTCGAGGCGGTCTCACTCAACGTAACCGTCGTCGATCCGGTGGCAGCGGGCTTCGTCACGGTGTACGCGTGCGGCGATCGTCCGCTCACATCCAGCCTCAACTACACGGCCGGCCAGATCGTTCCCAACGCTGTGCTCGCACCGGTATCGAGTGACGGTGAGGTCTGCTTCTACTCGTCCGCCGACGCTCACCTGGTGGTCGATGTCAACGCGTGGTACTCGTCGACTTCGTGGGCGATCTAGCGCTGGTCCGACGGCGCGAGGCCGAGCCGCTCTGCGACCACGGCGGCCTCCGATCGGGAACGGGCGTCCAACTTGGCCAGCAGATGCGACACGTGGTGTCCGACGGTCTTGGAGCTGATACCGAGCTCGCCGGCAATCTGGCGATCGGTTCGTCCGGTGGCCACGAGGACGAGCACGTCGAGTTCGCGGTCCGTGAGCCCGTAGGGGTTCTCCCGCGTGGAGGCTGCGGGGCCGCGGGGAACAGGTGCGCCGGCGGCGCGGAGGGCGCCGGCTGTTCGGATGCGCATCGGCGTAGCAACGAGCGCCTCGAAGATCCGGTGGGCGGCGGTCAGGTCATCGACCGGGCCCGACAAGAACAAGGCCATGGCCTGTTCGTAGGGACACCCGATCTCGGCCCATTGGACGGCAGCGAGATCGGAACGCCCAGCAGCACTCGCGCCGAACGGCGTGCGGGCATGCTCGATGTCGCCACGTGGGTTGCCGTCGCTGATGCGCAGCCAGTGGGCGAGCTCCTCGATCGCCGGTTGATACTTCAGCTCTTCAGCCACGGACGATGCCTCGGTCAGCAGCCCGACCTCGTCATCGAGGCGATTCTCGAGCCAGGCGATCTCCGCACGGCATGCGGCAACGGGCCACAGCCGTTGCAGATGCCGCGTCGCTCTGGCGAACTCCAGCGCCTCGTCGAGCAACGGCGCAACGGCGGGGTCGCCACGCCGCCCCCGCAACCAACCAAGCGTGAGCAGCGCGACGAAGCGATTGATCCCGACGCAACGCGGGTTGGCAGCAAGCCCGCCGGCAATGGCGGTTGCCTCGTCCCAATGGCCGAGCTCGAGCTCACATCGGCCGAGCCAAGCACTCGCGTATTGCGTCGAGCTGACGAACTCGCGGGCTGAGGCGAAGGCAATTCCGTCCCGCAGGGCAGGCACGGCGATCTCGTAGCGACGGAGCTCACCGTGGCCAGAACCGATCTGAATGAAACCGAGTGTCACGAGGTTGTCGGCATCGATCCGAGTGGCGAGCTCGATCCCGCTTCGGACCCGCGCCAGTCCCGCGCAATCTCCGCTCATGGCACTGGCAATGCCGCTCTGTATCAGGGCCTCGGCGAGCACGCGATCGTCACCGATCTGCTCGGCCAACGAGATCGCCCGCTGCCCATCGCGTTCGGCTTCGTCGAACTGACGAGCCAGCATGTGCGCCGCCGCCAGCGATGTCGAAATCAGCGCTGCGGCACGGCTCGGGCCGCGACCTGCGAGAAGTTGCGTCACCTCGGCGAAGCCTTCTCGACCATGGAACTGCCGGCCGAGAGCAACCAGCGGACGATCGCACCGGACCATGGCCTCGGCCTGGCCCTCGACGTCGGCGATCGTGGCGAACGTCGCAGCCGCGTCGTCGAACGCGCCGACCGCAGCCTCGGGCTGACCGATCGTCGTCAGCTCATCCCCCAATCGCATGAGCAGGCGCGCGGCTTCCACCGGTTCGAGGCGTTGCCGGTAGTGGAGCGCGATCTCCAGATGTCGCGCCGCTTCACGGTGTGCGCCGATTGCTGCCGCTTCCGTGGCGGCGATCGGTGCGTACTGGAGCACCGCTTCGGCATCGTCGGCTTCGGCGGCGTGGAAGGCCAGCACCGCGGGATCCGGCTGATCCCTCGAGCGCGGCGAGGGCTCGCCGGTGGAAGTCTCGGCGACGCCCGGCCGGTTGGGCGTCGAGGATCGCCAGGCGAGCAAGCTCGTGCCGGAAGGCGACCGTTCGTCCCGCCCCGAGCTGCAGCAACCCCCGCTCGGCACAGGTCTCGAGGCCGGCCCGTCCGTCGACATCGCCGGCGATCGCTTCGAGCAGCCACTGTTCGACCCGGCCGGGCGCGACCGCGGCCGCGTCGAGCACGGCGCGAGCGTCGTCGGGAAGGCTGGCAGCGCGGGCCAGCACTGCGTCGCGGATCGACTCGGGGACCGACTCGGTTCCGGTGGCAAGCACCTCCGTCACGTAGAAGGCGTTGCCACCGGTCATCCGGTGCAGCGTGTTGGCCTCGACGGTCGTGTCCTCTGCCAGTTCCGCTACGGCAGCCGGCGACAGTGGCGTGAGGTGCACTCTGCATCGAATCGCCGAGGAGAGCTCGCCGAGTCGCGCCCGAAGCGGGTGCAACAGGCCGACGTCGTCGTCGCGGTAACTGACGACGAGCAGGGTCGGCCAGCCGGCGATCCGTCGCCCGAGGAAGGTCAAGAGGTCGAGAGTGGCTTCGTCGGCCCAGTGTGCATCCTCGACGACGAAGATTGTTGCCCGGCCGTCGCTCCGGCTCCCGTCGACCAACGTGAGTGCGGAGGCGAACGCTTCCACCCTGGGCATGCCCACCGCCAGCCGTCGAGCGAGCTCACGGTCGAGATCTCCGGCGGCGTCGATCAACGGGCCCAATGGCCGCGGAGTCGACAACGGGTCGCACGCGCCGCGCAGCACCATCGGCCGGCCGGCCGCGTGGCGGACGAACTCGCCGATCACCGAGGTCTTGCCGGCGCCGGCTTCACCGGTGACGATGGCGACCTCGCCGCGCCCCGCCCGCGCCCTGGCGAGCGAGGCGTGCAGCTCGGCAAGGGCTTCTCCGCGCTCGACCAGTGTTCGCTCCGACTGCACGTTCACCATGCTCAGTCCGCCGATGCGATGGAACGGTGCGCCGGACCGACTTTCGCCAGTACCGGGTGCTGTCCGAGCCAGTCGGGGAAACGTCGAACCAGCGGACGCGCGCCGTCGAGCGCGATCGTCCCGGAATCGATCGCATCGAGCATGGTTCGGTCTCCCATCCACACCTCGGTCAGGCAGCGGAGTTCGGCCCGAACCCAGAGATCGACCGGGTGGCCTGGGTCGACGAGACACAGGTCGATGCCCTCGTCGACGACGAGCCAGTAGGTCGACTTGCCCACGGGCGCGCCGGTGAAGCGGAACTCGACGACGGTTCGCTGCGGCGCGAGTCCCACCGGTTGCAGCATGCGACGCATGTCCCACATCAACAGTGCAGGGTCGAGGTCATCTGCCGTGTAGCGGCTCCGTGCCCATCGCTGGCCCCACATGCCCATTGCCTCGATGATCGGGTACAGCTCCCAGCCGGCCTCGGTCAGCAAGTAGTTCGACCCGTGCCCCGCGGCGACCCGCTCGATCACGCCTGCCGCCTCCAGCTGCCGGAGTCGCTTGGAGAGCAGGGCCGGCGAGATCAGCGGCACACCGCGCTGTATCTCGCCGAAGCGACGGCTCCCGCACAAGAGCTCGCGAACGATCAACGGCACCCATCGTTCGCACAACAGCTCCGACGTCTTGGCAACCGGACAGAACTGGCCGTACCCAACCACGGCCTGAACTTAGTCCCACTGCGACGCGGCCCGTACTTCAGATTCTGTACTTGTCGACGGCAGGCACGGGGAAGACCATGGGCATCACCAATCCAACCGAGGAGGACCCGTGAGCAACAAAGCCGTTGTCAGTCTTTCAACTGGCCTCGAGGACACCGAGAAGGTGACCGTCGCCTTTCTCGTCGCCGTCGGTGCCGCCGAGTCCGGCCGCCCGACGTTGATGTTCCTCACCAAGGAGGCGGTGCGACTCTGCACACGAGGCGTGGGAATCGGCACGGCGTGTGAGGGCTGTCCACCGATCGCCGACCTGCAGGCTCGCTACGTCGCCGCCGGTGGGCGATACCTCGCCTGCCCGATCTGCTTCAACGCCAAGCGGCTCGACGAGGCGACGCTCATCGAGGGTGCAACGGTCGGAGGTACCGTGCCCATGTGGGACTGGATCGGCGACGAGGCCGCCACGACGTTCAGTTACTGAGGGAGCTCGCGGCCGCATCTTCAGCGGTCACCTCGTGGATTAGTTTGGAGAGATCGAGAGGAGACCAGCATGACCAGCCTTCGCGACCGCCCGAACACCGCCCTCTTGGTGATCGACGTGCAGAAGAACGTGGTGGCCAACGCCCACGAGCGCGACCAGGTGATCGCCAACATCAGCACCCTCGTCGACAAGGCCCGTGCCAAGCACGTGCCGGTGATCTGGGTGCAGCACTCGGACGACAACCTTCCCGAGGGCACCGACGGTTGGCAGTACGTGCCCGAGTTGAAGCGGCTGGAGTCAGAGCCCCTCGTGCAGAAGCACTACGGCGACTCGTTCGAGGACACCATCCTCGAGTCCGAGCTCGCCGATCGTGGCGTTGGTCGGCTCGTCGTCAGCGGTGCACAGACCGACGCGTGCGTCCGTGAGACGCTCCACGGCGCGTTCGTCCGCGGCTACGACACCACGCTCGTCAGCGACGCACACACCACGGAGGATTTCACCGAATACGGCCTGCCGCCCGCCGACAAGGTGATCGCCCACACCAACATGTACTGGACGTGGCAGGCCGCCCCTGGCCGTACCGCGAGCGTGGTCGACACCGCGACCGTCGACTTCGACGCACCAATCGGCGTTCGCTAGAGGCACCGCCGGGCTACCTCGAGGAAGACGAGGCCGTCGTCGCCTTCGAATTCGCGCACGTTTGCGAGTCCGGTCGACACTCGCTCGATGAAACCCCATTGCCAGACGGCCTCCGGATCGACGTCGCACGACGAAGCCAACCACTCCGCCCGCTCGCAAACGAGCCGCTTCGTATCGCCGGCGAGGAGCGGTGCGTTGTACTCGCGCATCGGCACGCTCAGATCGTGGGCGCGCTCCGATCGCACACCTTCCGGATCGACGAACTTGTACGCCCCCGCACCTGCGGCAAGCGTGTTCCAACCATGAGCATCGCCGTGCACGAGCACCGCGGTGGCCGGATCGAAGGCCGCGGCTCGTTCGCTGCAGTAGTCGAGCGCCCGGTCGACCACGTCGCGCCCACACGGCTCGGCCAGCTCGGCCCACGACGTCTCGATGTAGCGAGCCAGCCAGGCCGCCTTCTCGGCTCCGCTCGGCAAGTCGCAGTCGTCGGCTACTGGTCGCCAGAACGTGCGCAACGTCGTCGCGATCGCGTCGAGCAGTTGTGGCAGCGGCAACCCGAGATCGTCGAGGTTCGGACCGAGACGCTCCAGCAACATCGCCGGTACGGAGTCGTCGTGGTCGTACAACTCGGCACAGCCGCGGCCACCCGCGAGTTGGTGCACGAGCACGCTGCGGCGGAACGTGTCGGCTTCATCCATCTCCAACGGCATCGCCACCTTCACGACGCACGCCCGCCCCGATGCGTCGGTCGCGCCGGCCACTAAGGCCGCGCTTCCACCGCGAAACGCAGGCCCGATCTCGAGTCCCCACTGCTCGGCGAGCCCTTCCATGACCCCTGGCAGCTCATCGAGCCATCGCCGCCCGGCCCTACCATTCGACATCGCCCGCTGCCGAACGAGCTCCGGGACATCGAGCGGCATCGACACGGTCAGGTTCTATCGCGCCGACCTCGTCAGTTCTCCTGACTTCCGTCGCCCGTCTTGTGTCGTGAACGACGTGTGACCGCAGCCAGGCCGCGACCGAACAGGCTGAGCAGCGTGCCGATTGCATGGGCGATTCCGCGCAGAACCGCCAGCAGGCCACGGAAGAACCCCACCCCCGATTGTCGCTCGTCGTTCATCGTCGTGGACCCCTGTCAGCTCGGAGGTGTCATCAGCGCGGAGAAAGTCCGATGACGACGATGAGGATGATACTGGCGAGTGACGCTGGGCCCCTCCGGCACCGAGATGACCACGACTCAGGGCTTACTGAGCCCAGGAGCCGGTTCTCGTCAGCTGTGAAGCAAGGTGATGGCATTGAGATGGCGGCGGATCTCGGAAACGCCATCAACCGCTGTGTCCAGGTCAGCGGCGCACGCAAGAAGGTTGAACGTACGGCAACCGGCCGAGACGTACGGCGCCAGGAACTCGGCGATGGTGTCGGGAGTACCGCACGGGCTGTAGCGCTCGAATCGTTCGAACGGGAGGTTGTACATGCCTTCCATGGTCGGAGCGAGTGATGCGCGTCCCGTCGCCGGATCGCTTCCGATGCCGCACCAGACTTGCATCGCGTGTTGCCATTCGACGTTCCGCCGGCCAGCGGCGGCGGCGTGCTCGTCAATGATGGCGGTCGCTTCCTCGAACCGCCGCGCCGAGTTCCAGATGCCGATCCATCCGTCGGCGAGGCGTCCGGCGCGACGTAGCGCGAAGTCGGAGCGACCTCCGACGATGATCGGGACGGGTGGTTGCGGCGCGGGCAGGATCAAGGCTTCGTCCAGGTCGAAGAACTCGCCATGGTGGGTCACCGGCGCTCCCGTGAGCAACGCCCGAAGAACTCCCAACGATTCGTCCATACGGCGTCCCCGGGTCCGTGGATCGATACCGCAGATCTCGAACTCGTGCGGGTCCTCGCCACCGGCACCAACGCCGAAGATGAGCCGGCCGGGGTACCGCTCCGACACGGATGAGAGTTGACGGGCCACCAGCACCGGATGACGAAGGGGCAGCAGATAGACCGCCACGAACGCTCGAAGTGTGGGTGCGGTTGCGAGCTCGTGGGTCGCTCCGATGAGCCCGTCGAAGCCGGCTCCGACGATGAAGCTGACGTGGTCGCCGCACACGACATGATCGAGGCCGGCCGCGGCGATCGCACGGGTCGATGAGGCATGCGTCGCGTCCGGGGTGAGCGCGGCCATACCGACAGAGATCGTTCTCATGCGACGGCCACCCCGCTGATCTGGGGCCAGACCGGCAGGAACACGCCACCGAGTCGAAAGTGCTCGATCTGGACGTGTGCAAAACCTGCAGTCGCGATCGTGGCCACGGTGTCGCGGTCGAGGCAGCAACCGTCGAAGACGTACCGCCACGGGCGATGCAGCAGCCGCTGCAGTGCTCGGATCGGGCCCGGACCGGACTCGACGTGCTCGATGAACACGAAACGTCCTCCGGGGCGCAGGATGCGGTGCACCTCCGCAAGGGCAGCTGCTTGGTCCTCCACCGTGCACAGCACGAGTGTGCAGATCACCGCGTCGACGCTGGCGCTTGCCAGACCGGTCGACTCGGCACGTTCATCACGAATCTCGAGGTCGATCCCGTAGCGGGCTGCTTTCCGGCGCAGCGCCGCGTGCGCGTGGGGGTTCGGTTCGATGGCGAGAAGGCGGCTGCCGGGCGCGAGGTAGCGCATCGAAGCACCGGCTCCGGAACCAAGCTCGACGACGAGTGGAGGTAGGTCTGCAAAGAGGATCTGCTTGCGGGCCCCGAGGCGTCGGTGGAGGTACCAGTCGATCGACTCGAAGAACTTGGCGTTGGCCCAGGCGATGAATTGCTGGCGGCGACGCACGACTTCGGGTCGGGCGAGATGTGTTGTTGTGTCGGTCATTTCATGGCTCCATGGATCTTGTTGTCGACACAACATCGCGAAGACCGCTCGCGTCACGCTCGCGTGGACGTCACGAGCTGAGCAGCTCCTCGACGGCGCCGATGATGTCGTCGACGTCGCGAGCGTCAGGCAGATGCCAGGCGCCGTCCTTGGCGACGAAGCGGGCCGACGGCAGCGCGGCGGCGAGGGCCTCTCCACCCGCGAATGGGATCACGCGATCACCGCGGTAATGCAACACCAGTGCCGGCACTCGAACCTTGTCGACGAGATCGGAGACATCGGTGTTGTAGATCGCCTCGAGGTAGCCCGCAGCCACCTCCGTCGCAGCGCTGTCGCGCAGGATGCGTCCGAACTGCAGTGTCGCCGCACGCGACGCTCCAGGGCGGTACAGACCGGCCAACAGCTCGGTCGCGATGTTCGGGCGCTGACGCAGCAGGTCGAGGATCGGCCGACCGATGTCGTCGAACGTCTTGGGCCCGCTCGCGTACGTGCCGAACAGCACGAGGTGAGACACCAGATCGGGTCTGCGGGCCGCGCACGCCAGCGCGATTGGCCCCGCTCCGGACATCGCGAAGAGCGCAGCCGGTTCACCGAGATGTTCCAGCATCGCCTCGAGCTCGGCGACCGCGGCGTCGAGGCCGAAATCGCGGACCGTCCCCCCCGACAACCCCGTGCCGCGCCGGTCGTAGGTGATCGCCCGTTGACCTCGTGCGAGGTGCTCGATCAGCGACGAGCGGGGATCGCGCCCCTCGGCGATCACCGCCAGGTTGGAGAGCCAGGCCGGGACCACGACCACCGGCAACCCGGCTCCCAGTTCACCCCATGCGAGATCGATGTCCTCACCGGTCAGGCGTTTCAGCGACAAGCCGTCGATGGACGGCTGCTGTCCGCCGCGCTCGCCAACCGAGGCAACCGATTCGGTGACGGGGTCTACGTCACCGCGCAGGATCGCAGCTTCCAATCGTCGGAGTCGGGAGGTGGGCTCCAAACCCAGCTCTTCGACCAAGTGGTGTCGGTGAGCCTGGAACACGCGAAGCGCCTCGGCATCGCGCCCAGTGGCGGCGAGGGCGCGCATCAAGGTCGCTTGTGCGTCGGCGCGTAACGGATGATCCACCACGAACGCTTCCAGCTCGGTGATGGCAAGGTTCGGCTCACCGCAGCCCAGCAGCGCTTCGGCGTGTGCCTCGATCGCTTGGAGATGAAACTCCTCCAACCGGATCTGCTCAGCACGCAATGGCTCGACATCCTCGAAGCCGGCGTACGGCGTACCCCGCCACAGGGACAACGCGTCGTGCAAGAGGGAGCGGGCGATCGACGGCTCTGCCCCGATCGCGCCCCGAACCGCTCGCTCGAATTCGATCGCGTCGACGCTCGCAGAGCCCAACTCGAGCGCATAGCCCGGGGCACGCGTGACGACGGTAGGAGCCCCTGCAAAGCGAAGCCGCTGACGCAGCCGGAACACCTGGGTCTGCAACGCCGCATCCGGGGACGCGGGGAGCCCGTCGGGCCACACGGCATCGACGAGTGCTTCGGCGGAGACCACCTGGCCCTGCTGCGACACGAGGCGGGCGAGCAAGGTCTGCAGTCGACGGCCCGGCACCCCACGAACCTCCCCAGAGGCATCGACCATCTCGACCCCGCCCAACACACGCACGGTGACCGAGGACATCTCCATCGGCCAAGTATCGCGGCGCCGCCGACCTCGACGTGCCGAACGTCCGACTAACCATGACCATCACGACCAGTTACACAAACAATCTGACAGTCCCTCGGCCTGTCGGTAAGGGGCGGCACGGGTTGTCCTCGCCTCGTGCGGGGTTCAAGAAGGGCAGGAAGTAGACCCCGGCCGCGCACCACCGCACGCAGATCTGCCGATCGGCGCGGGGTGGTCAGGAGGCTTCGACCACGGTTCCGTAGCGTTGCTGGGCGGCTTGGGCTGAGGTGCCGAGGAGGGCACCGATCTTCTGCCATGACACGCCGGCGGCTCGGGCAGCGATCACGTTGTCGAGCAGTTGCTGTTCGCTGCGGGCGCGAGCGACGACGGCGCGCTGGAGGAGGTACTCGGCGGTGGGGATCTCCTTGGCGTGTTCAGGGTCGAAGTCTTCGAATCGCTTGGCGAGTTCGTCGGCGTGGTCGAGGATGTCTTGGATCGATCGGGGCATGGTGGTCACCTGATGAATTTGGCCCTGGCGGGCATGGCGTGGATGATGAAGTCGATTCCGTCGGCGGTGCTCACGCCGATCTCGAGGAACTGTCCGGTCCGACTCGGTCCGATGAGCATGGTGAGATTGTCGAGTTGCAGGACGCGGATGGGTTGGTGGTAGGCGTGGAGAATGTCGTCGTCGTGAATGCCGTGCTTTCGTGCGCTGGCGATGATCACCGGATCCACGTTGTCAACTTATCTTGATGGCGGCCCTGGTGCCACACTCCGGCGGGGGCGGTCGCCTAACTTTCCAGCTAGCGCATTTCTGCCGATCGGTCTCAGGCAGATACGAGCGCCCTGTGTCCAGCACGCCATGCCAACTGCAGCCGTTTCCCAGGCGGCGCGCATATTGTCAGTACGTGGTCGAGTTGCGGTTGATGCGGGTCGATGATGTCGGTTTGCTCGCTCGATGGGACGACGACCCTGATGTTGCGGCGTCTTTGGGTGGGCGCGGCGCGGACTGGTACGACTGGCCGGCCGAACTGGAGCGGAACGTACCTTGGCGTGAGTTCCTCATCGCTGAGGAGGACGGCCGCCCGATCGGTTTCGTGCAGCTCACCGACGCTGGCAAGGAAGAATCGCACTATTGGGGTGACGTGGATCCCGGGACGTGGGCGCTGGACATCTGGATCGGGTCGCCAGGGGACAGGGGTCGCGGCCTCGGGGCACAGGCGATGCGGGCGGCAATTGCCCGAGTCTTCAAGCAGCACGGCGCCGACGAGATAGTGATCGACCCGAAGCTCAACAATCGGCGGGCGATCGCGTTCTACGAACGGCTCGGCTTCGAGCACGTTGGGCAACGCGAGTTTGACGGCGACAGTTGCCTGGTCATGCACCTCCCGTGCACGCGAGACAGGTGACCTTGCCCGCCCCGCAAGCGCGCCATATCTGCCGATCCGGGCCGCCACGATGGCCAGTGGAACAAGCGGCGGGCTCTGAATTCTGGTTGTTGCCGCGGGTTCGTGGTTGTGGGTGGTCGTATGGTTGATGGAAGTGGTGCGGCGATCGCCTGAGCGTGATGTCTTCGAGGCGTTCGTTGTGAGGGTAAAGCCGCGGCTGTTGCAGGCGTTGGTTGCGACCTATGGGCCAGCCGACGGGCGTGAAGCCTGCGTCGACGCCCTGAGCTGGGCATGGGAGCACTGGGACCGTCTCGCCGAGGTCGAGCACCCGGTGGGCTACCTCTATCGGGTGGGGCAGTCTGCGACTCGCCACTTCTTGCCCAAGCCGCTGCCGGCACGGCTGCTCGCCGTCGTCGTTGCCGATTTCCCGGAGATCGAGCCTCAGTTGTTGCCGGCGCTGTCACGGCTGCCGAAGCAGCAACGGATCGTGGTCGTGTTGGTGTACGGCTACGGGTGGCGTCAGGCCGAGGTGGCGAGGTTGTTGGAGATCAACTCGTCCACTGTCCGTGACTACTTGAACCGGGCGATCGACCGGTTACGACGCGAATTGGAGGTCACCGATGCCAGCCGACGTGCGTGAGCAGATCCGACAGCTGGCGGGCGCGTTCGACGCGCTTGTCGACGACGTGACCGTCGACGAGATCGTCGGGCATGTGGAAAGACGTGCGGCCAGTGGCGAACTCGCACTGCTCCGATTAGAGCCATCGCAACGGACCAGCCAGACCTGGCCACGGCTCGGGGTGGTTGCCGCCGCGGTCGCCCTGGTTGTGGGCCTGGTCGCTGCGCTGGTGTTCATCGACCGCGACGGTCCTGGCTCGGTCAGCGCACCGTCCACTCCACCGGCGACCGTCGCGCCGGCACCACCTGTCGCGCTCGGACAGTTTGTCTGGCCAGCTCCGCCTCGCGGGTACGCCACGCTGCACGAGCTCATCGCAGCGTTCACCACCGAGGTGCTCGACTGGACATCGTTCAACGTCGACGGCAGCATCAGCAACGAGTCCCAGCCGCAGTCGTTCAACCTGATCAACCCGACCATCGGCGCGAACGTGGCGGCGATCGCTGTGCCGTCATCGGATGGCTGGGGGTTCGTGCAGGTCGGAGCCGGACTCAATGCGACGACCGCTGACGGCAAGGTGATCGTCGAGTTTCCACGGCCGACGTCGGTGACTTCCAGTTCGGTCACGGTTCGCCTGTCCAATGGCACCACCGTCGACGTGACCGCCAGGTCGAACAGTGTCGAGATCCCGTCGATCACGCTCGGGCAACTCGTCAGCGTGTTGGTCGTCGGTCACGACGTAGACGGCAATGCGGTCAGCGTCACCGGTGGACAGTTCGCCAACGACACTCCAACAACGGTGCCGGCGACGACCGCCGAGAACGGCCTGCTGCCCGCCACCACGGTTGTCGCTCAAGCGCCTACCGACACGCTCGGGCCGCTCGACTACTCCGGCACGGTCCGTCCGCTCCCGATGTGGCCCTCGGTGAGTGGAAGCGATCCCCCGGCCACGACCAACGGATACGGCATGAGTCAGTGCGACAGTGGGTACGGAACCAAGATCCTTCGGCTCGACTCACCGACCGCTGCGTCGCACGCCTACTCAGGAACGCTGTGCGTGTTCATCGACCTCGCCGAACCACGACCTGCAGCGGTAACGACATGCGCGACGTCCACCGAGAAACCGAACTACCGCGGTGCGCCCGGCGAACCGATCAGACCGACAAAGCAGGACCGGGAACAGCGCAGAGCACCGTGGCAAGCGGCGACCAGCAAGCCGCCATGGTCGCATTCCCGACCGCCACACGCTGGGACCAACCCGAAGGCGTCAACGCCGCGGTAAACGCAGCAGCCAAACCAGGCTCCTCCGTCGCCTACCAAGACGACACAGTAACCGTGACCCTGCGCGAATCGCAGACGAGCGACGGTGTTGATATGCCCGGCGTCTGCTTCGTGATCAACGTTCCGGGCGCGACAGCCGACGGATGTGTCGGCCGTAGCCTCCTCGCCACGGGTCTCGCCTACGGCGCGTTCAAAGACGGCGACGGACCAATCGAGCTCGTCGGCATCGTCCCCGACGAAGTCTCCAGCATCGAGATCGACGGCACCGTCCTCACACCGACGAACAACATCTGGCACCACAGCATCACCGACAGCTCAGCACCACGAATCACAGTCCGGTCAACGAGCGGAAATGCCGCAACGACCACCTGACTCCCTTGGTCCCTTGTTGCCAAACATGCCACCACGATCGTCGCCAGTCGGTGGCGCATGACCAGCGGCACGCCCGCTCGGGGCGCTAGTGCATAACTGCCAGTGAGATCTCGGCGCACTCCCCAGACTAGGGAGTGTGCGATTGTGAATCAGGGTGCGCACAACTGCCGGAGATCGGAAATAGTTGCACCTGCCCTTGTGCTCGCGCGGACCCGACCGACTTAACCTGCGTGTGTGGAACGCCGCCACGCGCCACCGCAGCGCCCACGGGAGTAACCGTGGGACGCCCGTGTCGTCAGGATGCAAGCTGACGAGACGTCAGGAGAGCCGCGTTGCTCGCAACTGAACCACGCAAGGGCTGGACGTGCACAATGCCGTCGACGAGATCGACGATGCGGGCCACGGCCCTGGCGGCGCCGGATCCGGCAACGACGAAGGCTCCGGGAACTACTCGCTCGGGGTGCGGCGCATCCGAGATGAAGGCCCACGGCAGACCCGAGTCGTCCATCGTGTTCAGATCGACGATCAGATCGAGTTCAGGTTGGTCATTCACCGAGCCTCCCTCCGTCACTTGGGCTCACGATCATGATAGAGGTTCGGGCGTTGGTCGATACCGAGGGTGATGAGGTCGGCCAGCGAAGAGTCGAGGTCTCCTTGGAAGGCAATCGTGACGTGCGGCGTGCGGAACGTCGGCACAACCTCGAAGCCTGCGGCCAACAACTCATCTATCCGA
This sequence comes from Ilumatobacteraceae bacterium, assembly GCA_963720775.1. Lineage (GTDB taxonomy): Bacteria > Actinomycetota > Acidimicrobiia > Acidimicrobiales > Ilumatobacteraceae > JAENVT01. The sequence goes on from CAVRGR010000007.1 coordinate 460,181, forward strand.
AGTACGACGAGCACCGGAAACCGCTCCAGTTGATCGGCGGCAAGATCCTCGATCTCGGCTTCGGAACGCGCGTAGTAGGCCGACAGACCCCACCGCTGCCAGTCCGGGAACCGCCGCCGGAAGCCCAGGGCTTGGGCACGGGCAGTCTCAGGGTCGAGGTCGTCGCCCCGTACGACGAGCAGCGCGTCGGCTGGGATCGGCGCGTGTCGAATGCGCGGCTCAGTTGCCGGGGTCAACGACTGTCCTCCCGGCGATTGACGCGCTGAAGCCGCTCGAGCGGAGATCTCACATCAGGCACGGCACACCGGTCATTGCTTTCGCTCTTGGCGCTGTTGTTCACGTTCGAGCCGACGTCGCTCGGCCCTTGACAAGGACCGCGCAGTCGTTCCCGATGGCGCCAAGCTGCTGGCCGCTGGGCGGTCGTCGGCGGCATCGATTCGCTGGCGCAACGTGTTGAGTTCGGCCCGAAGTTCGCCGCGTTCGGCCACAAGGGCGTCGCGCTCGCCTTGCAATACGGTGCGCGCCTTCTCGATCCACCCGAACCGTTCCTGCTGCTGATCGAGTTGACGCCGGGCGACATTGAGCTCCCTTTGCAACCGTTGTCGGACTTCATTCTCCCCAGCGAGTTGTGTCTGAAGCTGCCGGATGTTGTCCCAGGCGCGGGCGAGATCGTCACCGTCGTCGAGCGCGATTGAAAGCACTGGCGGCTCCTCGACGCCCTGTTGACGCGCCCGATATGCGCGCACCCGATCGGCGTCTGAGCGCCACTTTCGGGGTCTGCCGCCCTTGCCGGGAACCGTCATTGGCAACACCGTAACGAAACGCGACGAAACCCGTCCACCCTGGGTAATAATCTGTGCATTGAGATTGGCGTTTGGGGGCGGGAAGTCGGGATGGCGTAGGGAACGTGGGCCAGGAAGGTGCGTGTAACAGGGCGGTGGTACCCGGGGTGCGTCGGTTCGAGGAAGCGTGCTGGGATTGACCGTGGGCGGCTGCTGGTTCGCGATATTTGGTTGGGGTGCGAATGACGTCATTGGTCGACCGACACAATCGCCTCAGAGGCGATATCACAACCCGATCGATACCTACCTGCCCGGCCGACACGCCGCTACGGGCACGCGCGGGTAGCTCCGCTCCATCGGAGGTGGTTTGAGCAGATTCGCGATTCAACCCGCGGTCACAGTTGGGTCGAGCAGTTCGGCTGCGCGGCGGGCGGTCGCGGTCGGTCGCTGGCCGAGGGACTTGACGTAGGCGGCTGTCGTTGACGGGTTGGAGTGACCGACGTGGCGGGCGACGTCGGCGAGGTCGAGCCCGCCGTCTGCGTAGAGGGCGGTGATCACGGTCCGACGGCCGGCGTGGGTGGCGAGGCCGGTCGGGTCGAGTCCCGCCCGTCGCGCCGTTCGCTCGATGACCTTCGTGATCGCCTGCCGGTTCACGAGTCCGCCGGTCGTATTGGTGAACACCGGTGATATCGGCTTGCCCTGGTACGTGTGCTTCGGCCAGTCACCCCCCAACGCCAACCGTTCGGCGGCTTGCTCCGCGCGTCGCGAACGCAACTGCGCGACTGCGATCGGGGCGAGGTGGTGGACGCCCTGTGCTCCGCTGGTCTTGGTTGCGCCGAGGGTCACGCCAGTCGATGCCGCGTGCGTCGCAGCGCGTTGGATTCGGGCGGTGCCGGCGTCGAGGTCGAGGTCCTCCCACGCCAGGCCGAGCACTTCGCTGACGCGCCAGCCTTGGCAGAACAGCAACGTGACGGCCGCGCCGAGGCGAACGTGTTCCGCAGCGGCCACGAGCTGGCGTGCCTCCGCGGAGCTGAGCGCTCGTCCCTCCTTGATCCCGCGGGCGCGTGGAGCCTTGACGAGATCGAACGGGTTCGAGGCGAGCAGACCGAGCTTGACGGCCTCGGTGAAGATCTGCCGGCACGCCTTGCGGCAACTGAGCACCGTATACGGAGCGAAGCGGTCGAGCAGGTTCGACTGCCACACCGTGAGCATCTCTGCCCCGACGTCGATGACGGGGACGTGGCCGAGGTCGGCGGCGAGATAGGCGAGCGCCTTGCGGTACGTGCCGAGCGACGACTCGCGCACCTGGTGTCGAGCGACCGAGTCGAGCCACCAGTCGGCAAGTTCCTGAACGGTCGTGGTGATCGAGAATCGCGACGACCTCAAAGGCCGGCGCTGCTCGAGCGTGGCGAGCAGTTCATTGCGTCGTGCCTCGGCCAACGCTCGGGTTGCGCCCGACACTCGCTTGATCTTGCCGTCGAGATCGACATAGGTCGCTCGCCAGCGACCCTTCACCACGGTGCCGTCGGCGCGGGTCGAGGGAGCATCGAAATACACCGACCCGTCGCGGTTGGAGTTCTTGCTGACGACCGAGTAGCCGCCAGCGGCGGTGGCGACCCGCTTGCCCTTCGGGCCTCTGGGCATCTCGACCTCCCTCGAATCCAAGCGGTTGGCGGCCGCCGCGGGAGTAACCGCGGGAGTAACGCTACAGAAACGTCAGTGGACGCGCAAGAGCACCCTTGAACATCATCCCTGCTCACCTTGCATTTCCGTGAACGTTGGTGAACGTCCATAGACGTCAAAAGACCTACTGGCGGAACGGGAGGGATTCGAACCCCCGGGCCTTGTGAGCCTCCCGCTTTCAAGGCGGGTGCATTTGTCCGCTCTGCCACCGTTCCGGCATCGAGGCTACCGATCCCAACCCGGGTGGAGTGTTACGCGCCGACCTGGGTACCACGTAACACTCCACAGGCGAGGTGTGGGGTGTTACGCGACCAAGTGGGTGCGTCGAAACACTCCACAGGGGAGCGTCAGGTGATCTGGTGGCGGAGGGACTCGACCCAGTCGTCGGCTTCACGCCATCTGGCGTCGGCATGTTCTCGGGCGGTGTGGGCGTGCTCGCCAACGGCAGGGTACGAACCGAGGAACTTCACCTTGCCCTGCTTGGCATGCAGCGACCGCACGGCATCGGCCATCAACTCGTCGGCGATGTGGCCGTCGGCGTAGATCACGAAGCAGTAGTCACCGAGCCCGCCGTCCTTGGTGGGCCGTGACAACAGGTTCGACAGGTTGATCCGCCGGGCAGCGAACTCCTGGAGGATCGAGATCAAGCTGCCGGGCTCGTCGGCCCGCTGGTAGATCACCAGTGCGGTGCGGTCATGGCCGGTCGGCGCGGGGACACCGTGGCGAGCGACCAGTACGAACCGCGTCTGGTTGCCGGGATGATCGGCGATGTCGTCGGCCAGCACAGCCAACCCGTACACGTCGCCGGCGATGCGCGGCGCAATCGCTGCCGAACCCGATCCAGCTTCCTCGCTGACGGTTCGCGCTGCCTCGGCTGTCGAGTTGGCGGCGCGCAACTCGGCCTGAGGGAACGCCGCTCGCACGTAGGAATGGCACTGCGCGGTCGCGACAGGGATCGACAACACGGTCTTCACATCGGCCAGCGCCGTGCCCGGCTTGGCCAGCAGGCAGTGCTCGATGTCGAGCACCACTTCGCGCTGGATGAAGAGGTCGTGGCTGAACGCCAGTTCGTCCTGCGTGAGGTTGACGGTACCCTCGATCGAGTTCTCGATGGCCACGAATCCGAAGTCGACGTCGCCGGCTTCGACGGCGTCGAGCACATCGGGCATCGTTCGGTACAACAGGTGCTCGGCCACCGCGAGGTCGGGCTGCGACTTCAACGCCTGCTCCGTGAACGTACCGAGCGGCCCGAGGAAGCCGATACGTGTGGAGGGACCGATCACGCAGCACAGGCTATTCGGACGGACCCGATTCAGCCGGATGATATGACGGCCGAGCCCCTAGAGTCGATGACGTGTCAGGCACGACGGGAGGCGCAGCGTCGTTGTTCGAACGGCTCGACGGCGACATCGTGGTGCCCACCGACCTCGCCCGCGGTCCGTGGGATCCGCGGTCCCTCCACGGTGGCCCGGTGGCCGCGCTCATCGCCCAAGCGATCGAACAGCTGCCAGACGACGGCATCGACTGGTTCGTCTCCCGCCTCACCGTCGAGCTCGAACGGCCGGTACCGGTGGAACCGCTCACGGTCGGCGTCGAGGTCACCCGGCCCGGGCGAAGGGTCTCCGTGGTCGAGGTCACGGTCAGGCTCGTCGCCACCGGCACCGTCCTCGCCCGCGCCAGGGCAGTGCGGATCCGTGCGGCTGACGTCGCACTGCCTCACGACGAGGCCGACCTCGGTCCATTGCTTGCGCGCCAGAACGCGCCACTCGGGCCGGAGCACGGAACCGACGACGAGATCGAGTCGGTCGACTACGTGGCGTTCCACAACGGGGCGGTCGAGCACCGGTTCATCGACACACCGGGAAGGGCGAACGGTGCGGTGTTCGACTGGATTCGGATGATCGTTCCGGTGTTGCCCGACCTGCCGCTCACGTCGCTGCAACGCATCGCCGGTGCCGCTGACTTCGCCAACGGCATCTCTCACGTCCTGCCCTTCGAGTCCCACCTGTTCGTGAACCCGGACCTCACCATCCACCTCTTTCACCCGATGCGAGGCGAGTGGGTGGGCATGGCCAGCACCACGCATCACGGGCCGGTCGGTGTAGGCATGTCCGACACAGCGCTCTTCGACGTTCACGGGCGGATCGGCCGGTCGAACCAGTCACTGCTCCTCGACCTCCGATAGTGGAGTGCTTCCCGCCCACTTGGGTGCCGTGAAACACTCCACGAGGTATCAGGCGATGGGGCCGGCGGCTCTCCTCGAGCAACCGATATGAGCAGCAGCAGGGATCCCATGACGATGAACGTCACCGGTAACGACACACGACGCACCACCCGGCCTTCGTTCAGCGGAGCCCGAACGGGATTCGGCAGGCCGCGCGTCGCGCTCATGCCTGACACCCATCCCTCGTTGCAGGGCGCATCGCAACCGGTCGTCGCGTTGCTCGGCACCATTCCCTCGTTGCGCTTCGTCACTCCGGCCGGCCTGCACACGTTGGCCGAAACCACGCGGAGCGAGGCGGTCGAGGCCGGGCAGTCGATCATCCGACAGGGCCAGCACAGCGACGACGTGTTCCTCATCCTCGAGGGAACCTTCGACGTGATGATCAGCCACTTCGGCGAGGAGCCCGGCTTCATCCGCACCCTGCGCACCGGCGATTCGTTCGGCGAGCTCGGCGTGCTGTACGACGTGCCTCGCACCGCCACCGTTCACTGCTCGACAACCGGTCTTGTGCTGCGCATCCCCGGCGAGGCTTTTCTCGAAGCGTTGGGAACCTGGAGCTGAACGCCGCCACAATGGTCCGGTGGACGAAGCTGCGCTGCGCCAACTGATCGACAACGTCCGCAACGGCAGCGTCGACCCCGACGCGGCAGTAGAGCGACTGCGCCGTCTCCCGTTCGCCGAGGTCGGCGACACGTTGGTGGATCATCATCGCGCCCTGCGCCAGGGGATGCCCGAAGCCATCTACGGCCGCGGCAAAACCGTCGAGCAGTGCGTGGCAATCGTCGGCGAGCTGCTCACCAATGGTGTCGGTCCGGTGCTGTTGACGCGAGCCGACGAGGCACAACTCGCAGCCGTCGGCGCCGCACACGGCCCCGGCGAACAGGTCACTAGCGCCGTGCTCTGGCGGCGGCCCGACGCTCATCGCGCCGCCAACGTTCTGGTGGCGAGTGCCGGCACCAGTGACTCGCCGGTCGTCGACGAATGCGTGCTCACCCTGCGTGCCTACGGCTTCGAGCCCGACCGCCTGAGCGACATCGGCGTTTCCGGCCTGCACCGCTTGCTCGCTCATCTCGACCGAATCACTTCCGCCGACGCGGTGGTCGTCGTTGCGGGGATGGAGGGCGCTCTCGCCAGCGTGATCGGTGGCCTCGTCAGCGGGCCGGTCGTCGCCGTGCCGACCAGCGTCGGTTACGGGTCGAGCTTCGATGGCATCACCGCCCTGTTGGCGATGCACGCCTCGTGTGCGAGCGGTGTGACGGTGGTCGGAATCGACAACGGGTTTGGAGCGGCGTGCGCAATCGCCAGAATGATGCAGTGACTCGAACCGCTTGGTTCCACTGCTTCGCCGGAACTGCCGGCGACATGACGATGGCCTCGCTGGTCGATGCCGGTGCCGACCCGATGATGATCGCCGAGGTCATCGGCAAGCTCGATCTCGATGGCTATGCCCTCACGTTCGATCGCGTCACTCGCTGCGGCATTGCCTCGATTCAGGCGCACGTGGTCGTGCTCGACGACGACCACCATCCAAGGGACCATCATCGTGCGTACAGCGCCATCCGCGACCTGATCGACGCCGCCGGGCTACCGGAACGAATCAGCGACCGCGCCCAGCGCACCTTCCGGATGCTCGCCGATGTCGAGGGAGCCATGCATAACGTTCCCGCCGACGATGTCGAGTTCCACGAAGTCGGCTCGGTCGACGCCATCGTCGATATCGTCGGAAGCTGTGCTGCGTTGGAGTCGCTGGGCGTGAATCGCATCGTGTGCAGCTCGATCACCGTTGGCGAGGGCACTGTGCTTGCCGCCCACGGCATCCTCCCCAACCCGGCGCCCGCTGTCACCGAGCTGCTGGCGCGACGCAACGCCCCCAGCCGTGGCGTCGACGATCGCAAGGAACTGGCCACTCCCACGGGGGTGGCGCTGATGTGCGCGCTCGCCGACGAGTTCGGCCCGATGCCGGCGATGAACATCACCTCGGTGGGCTACGGCGCGGGCACTGCCGACATCGCCGGCCGTCCCAACGTGGTGCAGGTCGTGATCGGCGACACGGCGACACCCAGCACGACGCCAGAGCCCGGCCAGCCCGTGCAGCTCCTGGAGACCAACGTCGACGACGCAACCGGTGAAGTGATCGCCCACACCATCGCGGCACTGATCGCCGCCGGCGCCAATGACGCATGGGCGACGCCGATCGTGATGAAGAAGGGACGCCCGGCGTACACCGTGCATGCCCTGTGCGACCCTTCGATTGCCCCCTTGATCGGCGCACTGCTGCTGCGCGAGACCGGCTCGCTCGGGTTGCGCGGCTCCGAGTTGCGACGCTGGCCGCAGCAGCGCACCGAACGTGAAGTCGTGATCGACGGTCACATCCTCCGTGCCAAGGTCGCGCTCGGCCGGGTGAAGATCGAGTACGACGATGCCTCTGCAGCCGCTGCCGAACTCGGCCGTCCCCTGCGCGAGGTGCTCGCCGAAGCCACCGCGTTGGCAGAACGAGCCGTCCAATGATCCCCCCGTTCGTCGACATCGGATTCCTCCATCAGCACCCCGACGCCGTGCTCACCGACGTCCGCTGGTACCTCGACGGCCGCGATGGCCGGGCTGCGTTCGAGGCCGGCCACTTGCCGGGCGCGCTGTGGGTCGATCTCGACCATCAGCTGGCCGCTGCGAATCGTCCGGCAACGGAGGGCCGCCACCCACTGCCGGCTCCCCAGACCTTCGCGGCGGCGATGGGATCGCTCGGCATCGCCGACGACACTCTGGTGATCGCCTACGACGACACCGGCGGGCTCACTGCTGGAAGACTGGCCGTGATGCTGCGGATGCTCGGACACGACGCGACCGTGCTTGCCGGAGGCCTCGACGCGTGGGACGGTCCGATCGAGACGGGGCCCGGCCGCGTACCGACGCCCGCCGTGTTCAGTGCCAAGCCGTGGCCGAGCGATCGGCTCGCCGACGCCGACGACGCTCAACGAGTTGCCGACGACGGCGGTGCAGTGCTCGATGCCCGCTCGTACCAGCGCTTCATCGGACAGGTTGCCCAGATCGACAAGCGTGCCGGTCACATCCCCGGGGCGCGCTGTGCATACTGGGCGGACGTGCTCGACTCCAATGGCATGCCCCGATCGGTCGGCGAGCTCCGCGATCACTTCCGCGAGCTCGGCGTCGACGACGGCAACGACGCGGTGGCCTATTGCGGCTCCGGAATCAGCGCGTGCATGAACGTCCTGGCGATGGAACACGCGGGCCTCGGGACCCCACGGCTGTACGTGGCCAGTTGGTCGGGTTGGTCCGCCGATCCGAACCGTGAGGCCGCAACCGGTGACTGATCAGTCGCTCGACGAAGCACCCGATCAAGCCGACGAAGCGCTCGACGTTCTGCACGAACTGCGCAAGCGACGCAAACGCCGCCGCCTCGGCGACATCGAGTGGTTCGACGCCGCCTACCGCGTGTACCTCGTCGCCCTCTTCGGCGGCGGCACTGTGCTGTGGATCAGCAGTTCCATCCGCGACTCGACGGTGTCGGACTCGGCCGTTGCCGACGTGGCAAGGAACGGCCCCGCCCTGCTCGGCATGATCACAGCCCTGGCGTTCCTCGCTGCGCTGCGCAGCGGAGCGCAGGGCGGCCCACTCGCCCTCGAGGCACCCGACGTCGCCTACGTCATGCTCTCGCCCGTCGATCGCACGAAGGCGTTGCTGCGGCCGGTCACCCAACGCGTGCGCAGCGCCGCATACCTGGCCGCCACGTTCGGGGCCATCGTCGGTCAGCTGGCAGGGAGACGGCTGCCCGGTTCACCCGTTGCCTGGGCAGCAAGTGGCGCGCTGTTCGGGATCACCACGGCCCTGTTGTGGGCCGGCACAGCGCTCGTGGCGCACGCCATTCGATTGCCGCTGTGGATCGCGACATCGATCGGTCTGGCCGGCGTTGCATGGCAAGGTGCCGCGCTCGCCTGGCACATCCCCGGTCCGGCCAACTCGGCCGGCAGCCTGGCCATGTGGGGATGGCGGCAGCACCCGATCGACCTCGCCGCGTCGCTGGTTGCGGTCATCGTGCTGATCTGCGGCGTGAGCCTGCTGCAACTGACATCACTCGACGCGCTGGCTCGGCGCAGCAGCCTGGTCGCCCAGCTGCGTTTCGCCGTCACCATGCAGGACCTGCGTACCGTCATCCTTCTGCGCCGCCAGCTGAACCAGGAAACAACCCGCGGCACGCCATGGATCGCGGTTCCCGGGTGGGTCAAACCGACGATCCCTCGTCGCGGCCTGGCCAGCATGACGCGCTTCCCAGCCACCAGGTTGGTGCGCATGACGGCCTTCACGGCGATGGCCGGCGTGTTCCAGGCAATGGTCGTGCGCGGCACCACGCCGGCGCTGATCGGCACGGCGCTCATGCTCTTCCTGCTCGGTCTCGAGGCGATGGAACCCCTCTCGCAGGAAGTCGACCAGCCCGACCGCACCGACAGCCTGCCGATCGAACGCGGTGAGCTGATGGCACGCCATCTCATCGCGCCGGCGATCGCTTTGATCCCGTTCGCTGCCGTCACCGCTGCCGCCGCGGTGGCGGTCCTGGGCACGCGCGCCTTGGAACCTGCCGCCATCCTGGCGCTGCCGACCGTGCTCGCCGGCGCGGGCGGGGGTGTCGTCAGCATCGTGCGCGACACGCCCGATCCCACCAAGAGCACGCAGGCATTCGTTCCGCCGGAGATGGCCGGGATATCGAGCGCCTTCCGCGTCGGCTTGCCCATCCTCGTCAGTGCGCTGGCGGCGTGCACCGTGCTTCTCGTGCGGCATGCCGCAACGTTGCACACCTCGATCGTCGGCGGGGCCATACGCGGCGCGGTCGGCGCCAGCCTCCTGGTCTCCTTCATCGCCTTCTGGGTTCTCCGGCGTGATCGCTGGCGGCGCAAGTTCCGCCAGTTCCTTTCCGACGGCCAGTCCTACACCAAGCAGCGGAGCACCGCATGACCGAACTGGCGTTTCGCCAACTCACCAAGACCTACGGCGATCGACCGGCGCTCGAACCGTTGACCCTCAAGATCGACAGCGGGGACAAGGTTGCTCTCGTCGGTCACAACGGCAGCGGCAAGACGACGCTGATGAAGATGGCCGCCGGCCTGCTCGACCCGACCGACGGGTCCGTGAAGATCGGCCGGCACGACGCCGGCAGCCAGCAGGCTCGACGGTTGTTGTCGTGGCTCAGCGATTCGCCGACGTTCTACGACGATCTTTCCCTGTGGGAGCACCTCGAGTTCGTCGCCCGACTCCACGGCGTCGTCGACTGGCAGAAGCGTGCAGGAGAACTGCTCGACGAGGTCGGGCTCAGCGCACGGCGCGACGACATCCCTACCACCTTCAGCCGCGGCCTGCGCCAGAAGGCCGCGATCACCCTGGCGTTCATCCGCCCGTTCAACCTGATGCTGGTCGACGAGCCGTTCGTGGGCCTCGACGAACCCGGCAAGCAGGCGCTTCTTGCCTTGTTCGAGTCGGCATCTCGGCGCGGGGCCACGCTGGTGATCGCCACACACGACTTGCCCTTCGTCAAGGTGGTCGGCCGATTGCTGGCGCTACGCGACGGCGAACTGGTCTACGACGGTGCCCCCGCCGACACCGACGTGCACTCCCTCGTCTTGCCGAGCTGAGGCGCAATCGAGAAAAGTCGCGTCGAGCCATCGCCTGCGTGATTCGCACGGGGCGTCGCGAACACTACGCTCTCGCTCCATGCAGGAATTCGAATCGATCAGCGCCTCGTCCTACGACCCGTCGGCTCTCGCCACCAAGCTCACCGCCAAGGCAGCCGAGGGGTGGAAGGTCGTTGCCATCGTCCCCACAGGCGGCGATGTCACTGCCTACATCTCCCGCGAGAGCGACGCCGCTGCGGAACCGAAGAAGGCCGTAGAAGCGGTCGACAAGGAAGCGGCAGCGGTGGAGACCATCGCTGCCGACGAGCCCACGCCCGAGCCCGAGCCGGTGAAGATCGAAGCGGAGTCGAAGTCAGAAGTCAGCGAGCCGTCGGGCTGGGCAATTGCCCCCGAACCGGCCTCACCTGCATCAGAGCCATCGGTTCCTGCGGCAGCTGCCGTACCGAGCTACCAGCCCTCGATCACCCCAACGGCCGCCACCACTCCTTCGGCGATGGGCACCTCGGCGGTCAACCCGGCAGCCGCCGCAGCTCCGGCCGCGAGCACGGCTCCTGCGGCACCGACGCCTGCCGTGCCCGCCGGCTGGTACGCCGATCCTGCAGGACGATTCGAACTGCGTTACTGGGACGGCACGACATGGACCGAGCACGTGTCCAGAGCTGGCCAGCAGTTCACTGATCCCCCCGTCGCCTGACCCCACTGGTCCCCGGCTACCACCTGCCGGTGGTTGACCGTCACAGCTGATCGTCGGCGAACCCTCACTAACCTCGAATCGAATGCGCGCAACATCCGTCGGCCACGCCGGGATCCTGATCGACACCGTCGACGGCTCGATCCTTTGCGACCCGTGGTTCGTGCCCGCCTTCTTCGGGTCGTGGTTCGTCTTCCCGCGCAACGACCAACTCCCCGCCGAGTTGATGCAGCGCATCGAGCATCCCACGTACCTCTACGTCTCGCATCTCCACGGCGACCACCTCGACGAGCCTTGGCTCACCGAACATCTCGATCGCAGCACGTGTGTGCTGATCCCCGGCTATCCGACTCGCGAGTTGGAGCGCAAGATCCGCTCACTCGGCTTCGAGAACGTCATCCGCACCGACGACGGTGAGGAGCTCGCCCTCGGCCCCAACCTGCGCATCGCCATCCACGTCGAGACGAGCATCACCGACGGCCCCGGGGGCGACTCGGCGCTGGTCGTCAGCGACGGCACGGCACGTTTCGTCAATCAGAACGATTGCCGCACCGACGACCTCGACGCACTCCGAGCCCATGGCCCGGTGGACCTCCACTGGCTGCAGTACAGCGGTGCGATCTGGTATCCGATGGTCTACGACGAGCCCTTTTCGCGAATGCGTGAGCTCGTCGACGCCAAGGTCACCAGCCAGTTCGCCAGGGCCATGCGCTACGTCGAAACGATCGGCGCCAGAGCGGTGGTTCCCAGCGCCGGCCCGCCGGCGTTTCTCGATCCCGAGCTCTTCCGCCTCAACGTGATCACCGGCGAGGAGCTGAGCATCTTCCCCGATCAGCGCAGCTTTCTCAGCCGCCTGGCCGCCGCCGGACACACGGGGATACTGGCCATACCCGGCACGGCCATCGACGTCACCGCCGACTCGATCAACGTCACGCACCCGATGCCCGACCAAGCGGTCGCCGACATCTTCGAGCACAAGGCCGAGTACCTCCGTCACTACCAGGCCGACTGGATGCCGTGGCTCGCCGACATGCATCGCAGCTGGAAGCAGCCGAGTACCGATCTGCTGGCGACACTGAAGGCATGGTGGGAGCCCTTGCTGGCGATAGCACCGACCCTCCGCAACGCCGTAGGCGATCGCTGCCTGCTCCGCGCCGGCGATCTCGACGTGATCATCGACTTCCCCTTCGGCGAAGTGCGCGAGTACATCGGCGAGGACTACGGCTTCCGCTTCGAGATCCAGCGAGAACTGGTCGAAACGGTCGTTGCCCAGCGGGCTGTCGACTGGAGCAACGCGCTGCTCCTGTCGTGCCGGTTCCGAGCGTGGCGCGCCGGATCGTTCAACGAGTACCTCTACAACTTCTTCAAGTCGCTGTCGCCCGAGCGCATGCGTCGCGCCGAAGCGGAGGCGATGCGACGTCTCGACCCGAACCGTGACGAGCTGGCCAGCGAGGAGATCCGAGTAGGCGACTACATCGTCCAACGGCTGTGCCCACATCGCCTGGCCGATCTGAGCGTCTTCGGCGAGATCGACGACGACCAGTTCGTGTGCACGCTGCACGGCTGGCGGTTCGACCTGGAGACGGGTCGCTGCTTCACGGCCGACGACCGCAAGCTGCGGATCCGGCGGGCAACCGACTGACCCGAAAGCCGGGCTCAAGCTCGCGCCCGCCCGTGCCGATATGTCGACATGGCAAGATTGCGCCAGCTCATGGCGACCACCGATTGGCACACGGTGCTCGACAGGTGGCTCGCCCTGGTTGCCATAGAGGCTGACCAGCAGTTGGACCTGAGGATCGTGGACGCTGCCGCCGAGGTCGTGGAGACGTTGCACCGTCGCCGGCGTGGGCTGCGCGGTGCACTGCGCCGATTGGGCAACACCCTCGGCGATCTCGGCTGGCCGCTCGAGCACCTCAACGCGTGGCTCGCCGCGCTGTCAGCCCTCACGAATCGTTCGCGTCGCGCCGAGTTGCGTTCGTTCGAGTCGGTCGCCGCCCTCACCGAGGGTTGGGCGGAAAGATATGTACGCGGCGTTCACGCCGGTGTCTGCTTCGACGACGTCACGGGTCTCGGCACACCAACGGTGCTGCGCATGCGCCTCAAGGAGGTGTACCAGCACTGCCGCGCGTTCCACATCACGCCCACTGATGCGTACTGCTTCATCGTCGTCGATTGCGACACCGAGGACCTCGCCCCGTTCGAACGCGACGCCGTGATGGTGACGACCGCCGGACTCGTGGCCGACGTGTTCCACAAGGGCGAGACCCTGATCCGCCACCGCGGTCGGGTGATCGTGCTCGCCAGCAAGTCGGAATCGACCCGTCACCGCGCCGCCGTGCTGGCCCGAGCGCTGCGTGATGCCCCCATCACCCGGGCCGTCGAACCCATGGTGTGGGCCGACGAGCTACCAGCATCGACGATCGATCTCGACCGTCATCTTCGCGAACTGGTCGGCTGAACCCCTGTCAGTGATGAACCCACACGGTGATGTGGAGTGGCATCAGGTTCTGATCCCAGATGAAGTCCATCGCCGCGGTGCTGACACGCACGCAGCCGTGTGATGCCGGATGGTTCGGCACGCTGGTCATGCCGTGCACGGCGATGCCGCCGACGAAGTACTTCGGCCGGTAGATCTGGCCGAGGTCACCCTCCCACCAACCCTCGGGTCGTTCGCGGGTGGTCTTGAACAAACCGTCTGGGGTGACGGCGTCTCCCGTTTCGATCTTGGTCGGATCGTTCTTGTTGGCCGTCTCATAGGGGATGCCGCTACCGGTGGAGGTGTTGAAGGTCCAGATCGTCTTGCCACCTTGCACGATGAACAACAACTGCTTGGCCTTGTCGACCTCGACGAGGGTGCCGGTATCGGCGGAGGCGTGCGCCTTTTCGACGAAGTTGGTCATGTAGTCGGCGGTGGCCTGATCGACGAGACCGCTTGGCGACAGACCGATGTACTTCTGGAACGCCATCACCGCCTGCCTGGTGGTGAAGCCGTACGTGCCGTCGGTTCCACTGTTCCAGAACCCGAGCTGCAGCAACCTGGCCTGTACGACTGCGGTGGCCGCGCCGCTGTGCCCGCCCACTGCGGCGAGCGGCTGCTCGGCCGGGCCGACGACTTCGACGTTGGGCGGCAGCGGCTCCGTCGTGGTGGTGGGTGCTTCGGTCGTCGTGGTGGTGGGTGCTTCGGTCGTCGTCGTGGTGGGTGCTTCGGTCGTGGTCGTTGCAGCCTCGGTCGTGGTCGTCACGTCAGTGGTGGTCGAGGATTCTTGCGACGACGGTGCGGGAAGGCCCGACAGTGTGATCGGTGGCGGGATCGTCTGGGCTGCTGCAGATGAGTGGTGCGAACACGAAGAGAGTGCGAGCGCGGCCACGGGAAGAAGGAGCAGCACGGATTGGGGTGCAGCTCGCCGATTCATCGCGCCACCAATTTAACCGATCCAAGCGTTAGAACGACGGCAACTCGAACCACACCGTGAGGGCGTACTTCACGCCATCGACGAGCCGGGCCGTTTCGTGCGGATGAGTGACCAACGACGGCCACACCAGCATCTCCCCGACGCCTACCGCCGAGTTGTCGAAATCCTGCCGGGGAAACACCAGCTCGGCACCGGTGTAACCGGTGTTGAGCTTGATCGAGCCGGAGACCTGGGCGACATCGTGATGGATGCGGAGCGACTCCTGCTCGCCGGTGGCGTAGCGGATGACGAACGCATCGCGCAGGCCGTAGTAGTCGACATACGGCCACACGGTTCGCAGCTTCGGCCAGATGCGCATCCCGAAGTCCTCCTGCACCACCTCGAACAATCGAGGGCTGATCACAGCCAGTGACACCTCGTGACCAGGGACGGGATCATCCGGCTGAGGTTCGAACGCTCCCAGCGCCTCGGCGGCGCGTACCAGCGTCGCGCAGAACGACGGAGTCCAGCACGGCACGACCAGCAGATCAGGGCCTACTTCGGTCACCCCGTCGCGATCGTCGATTGCGCCCTGGTAGCCGAACAGCTGCTGCAGATCGTCGAACATCGCCGCGATCGTGTCAGAGATCGCCGGTGGTGAGCCGCCATGGCGTCCGCGGCACCAGTTCCGGATCGAAACGGTCGAGGAGATCTGCGGCCATCACGGCTCGACCACCGGTGTCGATCCCGATGCTGGCCGCCAGGCGGGCGCAGACATCGCCGGGCGAGCAACCGCGTGCGGCGAGGTCGTCGAGGGTCACCGCGCCGTGACGCTTGGCCAACCGCGTGCCATCAGGGGCGAGCGCGAGCGGAACGTGACCGTATCGCGGCACGGCCAGGCCGAGCAGCCGGTGCAGTTCGATCTGCCTCGCCGTTGTTGCCAGCAAGTCGTCACCACGAACCACATCGGTGACGCCCTGATCGGCGTCGTCGACCACCACGGCCAGGTTGTACGCGGGCACTCCGTCGTTGCGTTGCAACACCACGTCGTCGACGCGACCGGTCTGGGTGCCGGCGAACAGATCGTGGAACGACACGACTCGTCCGTCGCTGCGCAGCCGTAACGCGGCTCGCCGCCCCGTGGCCTTCATTGCCAGCCGCTCCTCCTTGCTCAGGTGTCGACACGTCCCCGGATAGGTACCTTCCGGATCGGCGCCCTGCGGCGCGGCTGCGGCCTGACGGATCTCGCGGCGCGTGCAGTAGCACTCGTAGACGAGGCCTGCGGCTCGAAGCCGTTCAACGGCTGCTCGGTAGAGGTCGAAACGCTCCGATTGACGGACGACCTCACCATCCCAATCCAGCCCGATGCTGTGCAGAGCAGCAAGCTGGGCCACCTCGTGGGCGGGCGACGAGGTCACTCGATCGAGGTCCTCCATGCGGACGATGAACTCGCCACCACCGCGGCGCGCCATCAGCCAGGCGACGAGAGCCGTGCGGAGGTTGCCGAGGTGCAGGGCCCCGGTTGGAGACGGAGCGAATCGACCACGCACGCAGGCCATTCTCGCCCCTCATCTGCTGCATACAACGGCCGGCGCTCGACATTAGGGCTCAGGACTGGCTGCTCACCGGCCGATACAACTTCGAAGCGCACCAGACCTAGACGCTAGGAGAGGGCAGTGACGGAGGCGGCAGCGCCAACGACCGGGGAACAGGAGCGTAGTCTCCGCGAGCGAGCCCTGGCCCCCGTCGTCACCAACCTGGCGATCGCCCCGTTGTGGCTGGTTCCGTTCACGGTGTTGGTCAGCCTGCTCACCAGGGCCCAGAACGACTCGCTCCGATTGCAGATCTGGATCGGATGTTCGTTGGCCGCAACGATCGTCATCGTCGTTGCAGTCGCCGCGTTCCGCAGGCAGGCGGGTGGACCGACACCCCGCTGGGTCGTGCTGTCGTTGCGAGCAGGCTTGGTGTCGGGAGGTGCCGTCTTCGGAATGACCGCCTGGGTGGCCGGCCGCGCTCCGATCGAGATGGTCATGCTCTTCGCCGTGTTCCCCACGACGGCGAGTGCAATCGCCGCGATCCTCACCGCGGGTCGGCGCGACATGTATGCCAGCGTGATCATTCCCATGGCGGCCTTGGCAGCCGTCAGCCTGGCGAAGGAGAGCGACATCCGCCTGCGTGGCCTGGGCCTGTTGTGGGTCTTCTACGCGGGCGCGCTGACCAGCATCCATTCGAGACTGTCGAAGACGGTGCGCACGGCGATCCTGATGCAGAAGACCACCGAAGACCTGCTCGCCGAGATCGCCGACGACCAGGCCAAGTTGACCGAGACCAATGCTCAACTGGCCAGCACCATCGAACAGTTGACGCACCAGGCCACACACGACGCCCTCACCGGGCTGCTCAACCGACGAGGTGTGTTCGAGACGTTGGAATCGCTCGTCACCGCTGCGTCGGCGGAGCAACCGGTCGGTGTCCTGTTCCTCGATCTCGACCGCTTCAAGGCGGTCAACGACACGCTCGGGCATCGCGGCGGCGACCACTTCCTGCGGATCGTGGCCGATCGAATCGACCGGTGCATCAAGGGAGAAGGCATCGCCGGGCGAATCGGCGGCGACGAGTTCATCATCGCCCTGCCCGGTGCCGACGAGCGCAAGACGATCGACGTTGGCCGCCAGCTCCAGAGCGCGCTGGGCAATGCGATCCACGCGGCCGGACGCGAACTGCCGTCTTCGGTGAGCATCGGTATCGCGCACGCGCCCACCCACGGCACCAACGTGAGCGAGTTGTTGGCCAACGCCAACGTCGCTCTCTACCGGGCCAAGACGGACGGCCGGAGCAGGACTGCTCACTTCGACACCGATCTGGCCGACGAGAACAGGGTGCGCATCGATCTCGAACTGCGGCTGCGGCGGGCGATCGACGACGGTGACATCGTCCCGTTCTTCCAGCCGGAGCTCGACGCCAGCACCGGCATGATCGTCGGCGCCGAGCTTCTCGCTCGGTGGGTGCAGCCCAACGGCAGCGTCGTGCCGGCACACGACTTCATGGATCTCGCCGTCAAGGCCGGGCTGCTCGATCGGGTCACCGAGCGCGTGCTCGGCGGCGCTCGCCGGCAGATCCGCCGGCTGGCGGTGCTCGGCCTGCCGGAAGGCTTCCGGTTCCGCGTCAACCTGGCGCCACATTCGACCGAGCGACGATGGCGCGACAACCCGATCGATGAGCTCGTCAGCGGCATCGACCCCAACCTGTTGACGGTCGACATCCGCGAATCGTTCGTCACTGCTGATCTCGCGTCGGCCGCTTCGAATCTGGCCGCGTTCCGCGCCAGAGGAGGCCGCGTGTGCCTCGACGACTTCGCCCAGGGCGTCTCGTCGCTCAGCATGTTGCGTCGCTTGCCGCTCGACGAAGTACGCATCGATCGCATCTCCATCGACACCATCACCACTCATCCGCACGATCGGGCCATCGTTCGATCGATCATCGCCCTGGCCCGTGAGATCGGACTCGAGGTGACCGCCGACGGCGTGGAGTCCGGAGCTCAGGCCGATGCCCTGATCGCTCTCGGTTGCGTGCGCCAGCAAGGCCATCTCTATGCCGCAGCGCTGCCGGAGGACGGCTTCGAGAACTTTCTTCTCGGCCGCCTTGCCGAGCAGTACGTGCAGGCATCCGACACGCTTCCGACCTGGAACACACGCGAACTGGGCTGAGCCGGTGCGGTGAGTTCGGGGCCCAGTCGGGACCTTGGTGCCTTCCGTGCGTCATCTCCTGTCAGTACCTTTGCATCGATGGTCGGTGTCTCAGTCGTGATGATGGAGCGGTTCTGCGCGCTGCTGGCGATCATTGCCGGGGGCGGAGCGATAGCGCTCGTCGTCGCCCGCCTGCTGCCCACCGGCGCCCAACTCATCGACATCGTGCGACCGTTCCGGTTGTGGCTGGCCTGGCTGGTCGCCACCGTGGCGATGCTCGGCAGCTTGTACTTCAGCGAAAGTGCCGACTTCACGCCGTGCAAGTTGTGCTGGTTCCAGCGCATCGCCATGTATCCCCTGGCGTTGCTGTTGCTGATCGCGGCGGTGCGACGAGACCACGGGATCCGCCTCTACGCCATACCCCTCGCGGCGGTTGGCGCGATCATCTCCACCTACCACTACATCATCGAATGGAATCCTTCGCTCGGCTCCGGCACTTGCGAGATCACCGCCCCGTGCACCGTGCCATGGTTCCGCCAGTTCGGTTTCATCTCGTTGTCGCTGATGGCACTCTGCGGATTCGCCGCGATCATTTCACTGCTAACCATCGGCGAGAATGCGGAGCAACCCCCCGACGTATCCGATGAGGACTCATGACCAAGCAATCCCCCGCTACTCGCAAATCGCCGGCTGGCAAAGCGTCCCCCGGCAAGAAGGGCAGTTCGCCGGCCCGCAAGGCTCCGCCGCCCCCTGCGAAGAAGCCGTTGTGGTTGTGGGCCGGCGTGGTCGCCATCATCGCCCTCGCACTCGGAATCGCCGTGTGGTCGACCACCGGTAACGACAAGAAGGTCACAGAGGGATCCGTCGTCACGGGCAACTCCATCAGCACGCCCGCCGAGACTCAACCGGTCACCATGGTCGGCACCGCGCTGCCGCCACCGCCCGAATCGGGGGCCGACACAGCCATCGGTCTCACCGCGCCGACCCTTCACGGCTTCACGTTCGACGGTTCGCCGATCGACATCACCCCCGACGACGGGCGGGCCAAGATGGTCGTCTTCTTGGCCCACTGGTGTCCGCACTGCAACAACGAGATCCCCGTGATCCTGCGTTGGGCCGCGAGCGGCGGGGTGCCGCCGAATCTCGACATCATCGGTGTGTCCACGTCGGTGAGCGCCGATCGCGACAACTATCCGCCGAGCAAGTGGATCGTGGCCAAGGGATGGAAGTACCCGATCATGGCCGACAGCTCCAACAACGACGCAGCGAGGGCGTACGGCGTGGCCGGCTTCCCCACGTTCACGATCGTTGGCTCCGACGGCAAGGTGAAACTGCGATCGTCGGGAGAGTTGGCCGAGACCGAGATCGACGGCCTCGTGGCCCAAGCGCTCACGGGCTGACGGGCTCGGGCACCGCATTGCAAACGCACCGGTCCGTCATGCTTGACTAGGCCGATGTCATTCGAAGAGCCGCCGCGTCCTGTTCTCCTGACCGACGAGTTGCGCGCGCAGCTCAACTCGGTGTCGACTGCGACCCTCACCGGGCAGCTGCAGCGCAAGGGCATCCGCTCGACGTTCCTCAGCGGGTTGAAGCCGATCAAGCCGGGCCAACGCATGCTCGGCTACGCACACACGCTGCGCTATGTGCCGCTGCGCGAAGACCTCAACTCGCACTACACGTCCGGGCAGAACGCACAACGGCGGGCAATCGAGAGCATGGCTCCGGAGGAGGTGTTGGTGATGGAGGCGCGCGGCGTGCCCGACGCCGGCACGTTCGGCGATGTGTTCGCACTCCGTTCGCTGCGCCGCGGGGCAACGGGCATCATCACCGATGGCGCGGTGCGCGACACGCCGGCGGTCGCCGCTCTCGACATACCCGTGTACCACCTCGCCTCTCACGCATCGACCTTTGGTCGCATGCACATGCCGCTCGAGCATCAGGTTCCCATCGCCTGCGCGGGTGTGTTCGTGATGCCGGGCGACATCATCGTCGGCGATGGCGAGGGCGCAGTCGTCATCCCTCCCTTGCTCGTGGTCGAGCTCGCCGCGGCGTCGGTTCAGCAAGAGGCCGAAGAGACCTGGGCACTGGAACGCGTCGATGCCGGCGAGAGCACGATCGGTGTGTTCCCGGTGTCGAAGGATCGGCGCGCCGAGTTCGAGGCTTGGAATGCAGCCCGCCAAGGGAACGGTCAGTGACGATGGCACGCCAGTCGATCGACATCCCCAGCTTCACCCACGCGAACCCGATTCCGGGTGCTGCGCGCATCGGGCCGCTGCTGGTCTCCAGCGTGATTGCCGGGCGCGACCCGGGCGCCAGCACCGTTCCCGAGTCCGCCGAGGCACAGTACGTCAACCTGTTCCATCACATCGGCCAGTGCCTCACCGCGGCCGGTGCCGATTGGCGCCACGTCGCCCGCATCACCTTCTTCGTTCCCGACATCGCCTTCCGCGACGCCTGCAACCCCGTCTGGGTTCGGTACTTCCCCGACGCCGACTCGCGTCCGGCGCGGCACACGCAGGTGATCGCCGGTTCGAAGATCGCCAGCTGCGAGTTCATCGCCTACATCGACGATTGATCGTTTTCGTGCTCAGCGGGCGCGGAACGTGACCTCGCCGAGACCGTTGAACAAGGCCTCGACGTTGTCGCCGACCTGGAACGGGATTGCCTTGATGAAGGAACCCGACAGGATCACGTGACCGGCCTGCGGGGTGACGCCGTACTCGTGGAGCTTGTTGGCCAGCCAGGCGACGGCGTTGATCGGGTTACCCATCACGGCACGGGCCATGCCGCTCTCTTCGATGTCGCCATTGATCGACAAGGTTGCACCGACGTTGCGAACGTCGATGTCGTTCAACTTGGTCGGGTTGGCGCCAAGGATCACGAGACCACAGGCTGCCGCGTCGGAGATGCTGTCGATCAGCGTGTTGGGCCCGCGACCCTTTTGGCGCGTGTCGACGATCTCGATGCTCGGCAGTACGAAGTCGGTGGCCCTGATGACGTCGGCGATGGTGATGGCCGGCCCCTGGAGCGGCTCCTTGAGTACGAACGCAAGCTCTACTTCGACCAGCGGGCGGTTCATCGTGCTGCGCGGGATGACGCTGCCTTCCATGATGAACCAGTTGTCGAACATCGTGCCGTAGTCGGGCTCGGTGGCGTTGGTGAGCGTCCGCATCGCCTTCGACGTGAGGCCGATCTTGTGGCCCTTGATCACTCGTCCATCGGCAACTTTGAGAGCGGTGACTGCCTGCGAGATGCGGTACGCGTCTTCGATGTCGGCGTTGGCGTACGTCTCGGAGATCGGCGTGATCGGGATGTTGTCGAGCTCGGCCTGGTAGAGCGCCTGAGCTGCGGTGGCGACGTCGGAGTCGGAGAGGTTGGGCACGGCGCGAACCTAGCGGGTCAGGCAGAACGCCCCAATGCCGCGAGCAGACTTGCTTGTGCGCCGTCGCCGGGCTGGGCAGCTCGTGCCACGCCGAATGCACCGCTCGCTTGCATCGGTTCCAGCTGCGGCCGCAACACCTCCCAGCAGGCGTCGACGAGTTGCGGATCGAGGTCGGTCGACTGGCCCGTGGCGGTGGCCAGATCCCAGCCGTGGATCAACACGTCGAGGAAACGGTGGCCGGCGTAGATCGACCCGGGCACCGGCCCGTACGACACCGCGCACGGGCGGTCGAGTGCGCCGGACGCCTCGAACGTCGCCGCCGCGGCTTCGGACGAGCGGTCGTAGGCAGCGAGCGGATCGGCACTGAGGATGTCGCCGTCGAGTGCCGTCCCGACATCGGCGATCGTGCGACCGCTGCCGAGCTCGGCCGCCCACAGATTGCCGGCGACGATGTGATTGAGGAGCTCGCGAACCGTCCAGCCCTCGCACGGAGTCGGTGAACCCCACTGCGCGTCGCTGATCGCGGCGACGTAACGACGGGTGTTGTCCAAGGCTTGCCGATGGAGCGCGGCGATGTCGGGGGTGCTCATCGTCACCCCTTGACGTAGGCGACCTTTTCGGCCACCAGTCCGTCGCGGACTCGGAACAGATCGACGCCGCGAATGTGGCCGCCGTTCCAGCTGTAGCACCAACGCTCGATCACGCGGTCGCCGCACACGATCGAATCCTCGACCTCGAAGTGACTGTCGGTGTCGCCGAAGATCGGTTGCCAGGCGAGCCGGATCTCGTCGCGACCTTTGTGTTGCACGCCGTCGGGCGCCGGGCCCGTGGCTTCGAACACGCAATCGTCGGTGATCATCGAAAGCGCTGTCTCGAGGTCGTGCGCGCCCCAAGCGGCGCCGAAGGCGGCGACCACCGAGGCGGTATCGGCTTCATCCTTCACATCGAGCCCCCTTGCTCGTTCGGTTGACTGCTCCGCACTCGCTGGGATACCTTACCTATCAGTAAGTAAGTTGGTCAAGGGGTGATCGTGAGCAGCGAAAAGGGAGTGGCCGTCGACACCGCCGAGAAGGTGCTCGATGTCGCCGAGCACCTCGTGCAGGTCAGAGGCTTCAACGGTGTCAGCTACGCCGACATCGCCGCCGAACTCGGCATCACCAAGGCCGCGCTGCACTACCACTTCGCCAGCAAGGCCGATCTCGGCCAGGCGCTGATCAATCGATACACGACTCGCTTCGAGGCCGCACTCGCCGAGATCGATCAGCAATTGGGCGATGCGCCGTCGAAGATCTCCGCGTACGCCGAGATCTACGTCGGCGTGCTGCAGCAGCAACGCATGTGCTTGTGCGGCATGTTGGCGGCCGAGTACCAGACGTTGCCAGCGGCCATGCGTGACGCGGTCGTGCAGTTCTTCGACATCAACGAGAGGTGGTTGGAACGTGTGCTCGACGATGGGCAGCGCGCCGGCACCGTGCGACCGCGTGGATCAACGGGCGAGGCAGCGCGTGTCGTCATCAGCACGCTGGAAGGGGCGATGCTCGTGGCCAGACTGCACGACGATCCCTCACGGCTCGAGGCGGCGAAGGACCAGTTGTTGGCCCGGCTCGATTAGCGGAGCTGCCGCGTCATCCGGCCAGTGTCTTCATTCGCTGCGATTGCCACTTCGGTGGAACGTGCAATTCAGATTCGGCACGGAGCAGACCGCGTGAGGCGATCCCGATTGCCGTCGACCGGTACCTGTAGCCGACGCGGGAGTAGTGGACGTGGTCGTGGGCCATCCAGCGTTGGTTCTCTTCGGCAAACGACGCCCAGTCGTACACGAGCATCTCGCCGGCACGTTCGTCGGCCGCAGCGGCGAGCGCCGAGTTCCAAGCCACTTGCAGAGGTCGAGCCTCGGGCAGGTACACGTTGATCCACATCACCGTGTGGCCGTAACCGATGTGGTCCATCATCTGCCGAATCACGTCGGCCTGCTTCGCCCGCGAGTAGATCACCGCATCGTTGGTGCCGAGCGCAACGATCCACGCGGGGGTGTCTCCCGACGCGGCACGGATGGCGTCGACCGCGGTCAGGCCCGTGTGCTGATCGGCCCTGACCTTCGTGCGCACACCGCGGCTGCCGAACGCGTCGATTGCCGAATGCGACCACCCGGCAACGGCGAGGTCATCTGCCTGGAACGGCAACGTGCCCACGGTCAACGAATCGCCGACCATCGAGATACGTGGAAGGGTCGTGACCGGCCCCGGAGCCGCGTTCGCCCGGCCGGCGCCCAGAAGTTCCAGCGCGGCCCACGACCCGATCGCGGCGGTGATCCCCGCGCGCAGAACTTGTCGGCGTGTCGACAGTTGGGGAAGAGATGGGGGCAACACGGGTAACAACCTGCAGAAAATAGTTGTGAACTAGCTCGGGAACGGGATCAGGGTGCCCGAGCAACACGGGGATTGATCAATCCTACGGCGGCCTGCCATCGGAGTTCGGTCAGGTCACTATGCTTTTGGGGCTCGAGAAGCCTGTCCACGTGCACGAACTTGACCTCCGAACGGCCGAGACTGCCCGTCGCCGGGTGATTGGCGAAGGGCCAGGCGAGCCGCTACCGTCGGCGAAGTCGGCGGCACACCGGCGCCGGCTCGGTTCAGGGGGTGGCTGTATGGGCCTGTTGTCGCGTCGATCGCTGTTCACCGGACTCGGAGGAGCCGCGGCTGCCACCGCAGCCCTCCAACTCCCCGTCCGATCGGCAACAGCTGCGCCGGCGGGCGCGACCGTGTCGCTGGTGGCGCCTCCGCTCCGGCTGGTCGACACCCGCACCGACGGACCCGGCAAGATCTCTGCCGGTCACCCGCTCGACACGTTCGTCGACGGGCTCATCGGCGAGGGAGTCGTCGGCGCGGTGGTCAACCTCACCGTGACCGACACCGAGGGATCGGGGTTCCTCGTCGCCACCGCCGACAACGCCACAGCTCCCAACCCGACATCGAACCTGAACTGGAGCGCGACGGGTCTGACCCTGGCCAATCTGGCGATCGTGCCAGCGATCGGGACGAGAGGGATCACGGTGAGCGTCGGCGGACCGGGCCGCACCCACATCGTCGTCGATCTCTTCGGGCTCCTCATCCAGCCGTGACCACACGCCCGGACGGCGACAAGGCGGTTGCCCCCACTGAGCAGGGGCTTTGCGGTGGGCGAGGGGGGACTTGAACCCCCACATCCTTTCGAATACTAGCACCTGAAGCTAGCGCGTCTGCCATTTCGCCACTCGCCCGAGTAGACGTCCAACGCTAGCAATCCCCACCCTCACCCCCAACACCGATTGCATGGGCGCGAAACCGGAACCACCAGTTCCGAAGCGGCGCCCGAGCAAGTCCAATGGGCGAGGCGGTGGAAGCCTCGGTTCTGGAATCGCGCCCATGCGAGCTGGCGGTGGCTCGAGCGCCGCTGCGGCTGGACGGGGTGAGCGAACGCGAACACCTGCTCGGCGCCACTACCCTTTCGCCACGTTATGGGATTGCAATCGTTCGAGCGGTCGCTAGAGCGTATGGTCGAGGGCGTGTTCTCACGTGGTTCTCACTCCAGCATTCGTCCGGTCGAGCTCGGCCGGCGACTGTTACGCGAAATGGACGACAACCGCAGCGTCGACGTCAAGGGGCGTCGCATCGTGCCCAACGACTTCAGCTTCCAGCTGAGTGCCAAGGACCACGCCGGGTTCGCCGACATCGACGAGGCGCTGAACAACGAGTTGTGCGAGACCGCTCGCGAATACGCCCGAGCCGAAGGCTTCCACTTCATGGGGGCGGTGAAGGTGACGATGACGGTCGACAACAGCCTCAAGCCCGGTCGGTTCACGGTCTCCTCGCGCCTTCGCGAGGCCGGCGGCGGAGGTCTGGCTTCGCTGATCCTGCCGTCGGGCGAGCGGGTCACGCTCAGCGACCGCGTCGTGACCATCGGGCGACTGCCCGACTGCACGATTGCCCTCCCGGACGCCAACGTCAGCCGCAAGCACACCGAGATCCACCCCAGCGGCCAGGCGTTCGTCATTCTCGACCTCGGGTCAACCAACGGCACCAAGGTCAACGGCGTACGCATCGAGGGTGATAGGACGCTCGCCGACGGCGACATCGTGAGCGTGGGGAGCACGCACCTGCGCTTCGAGGCGTCGTGATCTCAGCCGCAACCGAGCCACTCCTGGAGGTTCTCAAGTACGTACTGCTGGGGCTGCTGTACCTGTTCTTCGCCAGGGTGTTGTGGGCTGTGTGGAGCGAGGTCCGCGGTCCGCGTGGCGGCGTCACCGTGCCGCAACCCGCACGCGGTCGGCCTGCACCCAGCGACCCCACCGTCGCGGCACCCGCGCCCGATGCCGCGTCGATCAGCCAGGGCAGACGCGCCATTCGTGCGCCGCGAGGTAAACGCGGCAGCGTCGGCCGGTTCGTGATCACGGAACCGAAGTCGGCCCGTGGGTCGGCGTTCGCCATCAACGAGGAGCTCACCATCGGGCGTGCCGCGACCTGCACGATCGGAATGCCCGACGACTCGTTCGTATCGCAACTGCATGCCCGCGTGTTTCGCGAAGCCGGTCTGGCGATGATCGAGGACCTCGGCTCGACCAACGGCACGTACGTGAACGGCAAGCGACTGACGAAACCGGAACAAGTCACGAAGGGCGACCGTGTGCAGATCGGCAGCACCGTGTTCGAGGTCGAGTGATGAGCGACCACGTCGCGTTCACCGATCAACCCGCTGTCCGCTGGGGTGCTGCCACTGACGTCGGGTTGGTGCGCGGCGGGAACGAAGACTCGTACGTCTGCGAGCCGATGGTCTTCGGAGTTGCCGACGGGATGGGCGGCCACCAGGCCGGTGAGGTCGCCAGCTCGATCGCGGCACGAATCATCCGCGACCGACTGGGCACCGGCGCCAGCAACGTCGGGGTGGTCGTCGCCTCGGTCGTCGAAGCAAACGCGTCGATCTACCAAGCGGCGCACGCCAGCGCCGACCACCATGGGATGGGCACCACGTTGACGGCGCTCGTGGTGCTACGCGCCGACGAATCCAACGTCGCCCGGTTCGCACTGGTCAACGTCGGCGACTCGCGCACCTATCTCCTGCGCAACAACGTGCTGCACCGCGCGACAGTCGACCACAGCTACGTGCAGGAACTGGTCAACACCGGCCACATCAGTGAAGACGAGGCCCGCACCCATCCACGTCGCAACATCGTCACTCGCGCCCTGGGCATCGAGCCCACGGTGCGGGTCGACACCTGGCTCGTGCCGATGGTTCACGGCGATCGCTTCATCCTGTGCAGCGACGGATTGGTCGACGAGGTCCACGACGACGACATCGCCGAGATCGCGCTTTCCTCGGCCGACCCGCAGGTGGTCGCCAACCAGCTCGTTGCCAAGGCCAACGCCAACGGCGGGCGCGACAACACCACGGTGGTGGTGGTCGACGTGTTGCAGGGCGTCGAGCCGACCACGGCCGACACCGGTCTCGAATCCGAGCCTGGATGGCCGGGATCCGACTCGACGTCGACCATGATCGACGCCGACGCCGACAGCTTCCTCACGCCCGTCAACGTTGGGGCGACAGAGGCCGCGATCCTTGCCGCGAAGGGCGATCCGGCTCCCTCGGGTGGCTGGGGCAAGAAGCGCTTCCTCAAGCTGCTCGGTGCGGCAGCGGTGCTCACCGTCATCGTCACGCTGATCGCCGTCGCCGTGCACAACGGTGACGGAAACAAGCTCTCTCCGACAACGACAGTTGCAGTGACCGCGCCCGCCACGGTCCCGTCCACCTCGGCGACGCGCTCGACGAGCTCGACCAGCAGCACGACTTCCACTTCGAGCCCCACCAACACGAGCGTGGGCGCGAACACCTCGGGGCCATGAGCTCGTCACCGATCGCCGCGGCCAGACGGCGCACCGAACTCGGCCTCATCGTGATGGCGGCCACCATCACGGCCGCTGCTTACACGTTGGCATCGCTCGGCCAGAACGCCGAGATCCCACCGATCCTGGTGCCGTTCCTGCTCGTTCTGCTCGGGCTGCTCGTGGTCGCCCACGTGGCCAATCGGGTGCTCGCCAAGGGCGCCGACGGCACGATCCTCCCGCTGGCGGCGCTGTTGAACGGCATCGGCTACGTCATCATCGCCAGGCTCAGCGAACGTTCGGCCGGGTTGCAGACGACGTGGACGTTCGTCGCCATCGTCGCTTACGTCGCCACCTTGATCGTCATCCAACGCGCCGCCGATCTGGCCAGGTATCAGTGGAGCTTCCTGGCCATCGGCGCAGCACTCCTGCTGTTGCCACTGGTGCCGGGAGTTGGCACCGCGAAGGCCGGGGCCAGGATCTGGGTCAGCCTCGGGCCGATCAACTTCCAGCCGGGTGAGTTCGCCAAGATCGCCCTCGCCCTGTTCTTCGCCGGCTACCTCGCCGACCATCGCGAGCTGATCGCCTCCGGTGCCTGGCGAGTGGGGCCGCTGCATCTTCCCGAGCTCCGCCAGCTCATGCCGATCGCCCTCGCCTGGGGATTCGCGGTCGTGGTGATGGTCGCCGAGAAGGACCTCGGCTCGTCGCTGCTGTTCTTCACGCTGTTCGTGGTGATGATGTGGGTGTCCACCGAGCGGGCCAGCTACCTGGTGATCGGGCTGCTGCTGTTCTCCGCCGCGGCGTACGTCGCCTGGCGACTGTTCGATCACGTCAAGGTTCGGGTGGCGATCTGGCGCAACCCGTGGCCGCAGTACGAGGGCAAGGGCTATCAGATCGTGCAGGCGATGTTCGCCTTCGCCAACGGCGGCACGGGCGGCACCGGGCTCGGTCTCGGTAGCCCCAACAAGATCCCTGTGGCCAAGACCGACTTCATCTTCGCCGCCATCGGTGAAGAGCTCGGCCTGCTCGGGACCACCGCGATCCTGATCGGCTTCTTGTTGATGATCGGCGGTGGGCTGCGCATCGCCGTGCGCTCCGAGCGGCCGTTCGAGAAGTTGTTGGCCACCGGCCTCACGACGATCGTCGGCATGCAGGCGTTCATCATCATCGGCGGCGTCACCCGCGTGGTGCCGCTCACCGGCATCGCCCTCCCATTCGTCAGCTACGGCGGCTCGAGCCTGCTGGCCAACTACGTGCTGTTGGCTTTGCTGGTGCGCGTGAGCGATTCCAGCGCCCGCCACCTGGGTGAGACGCCGAACGAACTGAGTCCGCAAGAGCGGCTGCAGGCGTACCGGCGACGACGAGAAGTTGCGAGAGCCAGCAAGTGAACAAGCAGATCCGCCGTCTCGCCGTTGCGCTGCTGGCTTGCTACCTCGTGCTGTTCGTGCAGTTGAACGTGCTTGCGGTCGGCCGCCAGCAGGAGCTCAATGCCGATCCACGCAACAACCGCCAGACCGAACGCGACTTCAACCGGCCGCGCGGCTCGATCCTGGCCGCCGACGGTACGGTGCTGGCGCGCAGCGTGCCGACGCCGCGGGGTGACGAGTTCGACTACCAGCGCGAGTACCCGCTCGGCGATCTCTTCGGCAACGTCACCGGCTACTACACCTTCAGCTACGGCTCGACGCAGCTCGAGCGCACGCAGAACGACGTGCTGATGGGTGACACGACCGAGCAGAGGCTGCGCTCCATCGGCGGCCTGTTCCGCGGCTCCGACGCCACCGGCAGCGTCGTGCTGACGATGCGTCCCGATGTGCAGCAGGTCGCTGCCGATGCTCTCGGCACCCGTGAGGGCTCGGTCGTGGTCATGGATCCCCACACCGGCGCGATCATCGCCATGGTCAGCAACCCGCGCTACAACCCTGCCGACGTCGCCGTCCACGACTCGAAGAAGGCCGGCGACGTGTTGACCTACCTCAATGCCCAGCCGGGCAAGCCGCTGCTGGCCAACGCGTACCAGGAGCGGTACATGCCCGGGTCGGCCTTCAAGGTCATCACCACGTCGATTGCTTTCGAGGATGGCGTCACATCACTCGATCGAGTCTTTCCCAACACGAAGTCGTGGGTACCACCCCAGACCACCGACCCCATCCAGAACTACGGCGGCACGGTGTGCGGCGGCACCATGGTCGAGGTCTTCTACCGCAGCTGCAACATCCCCTTCGCCCAACTGTCCACCGAACTGGGTCCCGAGAGGATGGTCGAGGGAACGAAGAAGTGGGGCATCGGCGAGAAGATCCCCATCGATCTCCCGGCACCTGCGGCGAGCAGCTTCGGCGAGGTCTCGGACTTCACCGATCAACTCCCGCTGCTGGCCATCGGCGGCTTCGGTCAGGGCAGCACCACGATGGTGCCGCTGCACATGGCGATGGTTGCAAGCACCGTCGCCAACGGCGGGGTGATGATGAAGCCGCACGTCATCGATGCCACACTCGATCACGACAACAGGGTGCTCACCCGCACGACACCTGCCGTGTGGAAGACCCCCATCCTGCCGGGCACTGCCGACACCTTGACCACCCTGATGATCGGTGTCGTCAACCAGGGCACTGGCAGACCCATGCAACTCGCCAACGGAATTCAAGCAGCGGGCAAGACGGGGACCGCCCAGTTGAACACCACCGGCCCCGAACGCTCCAATGCCTGGATCATCGGTTTCGCGCCGGCGACCGCTCCGCAATATGCGATTGCGGTGGTGTTGAAAGGCGGTCCTGACGACGCCATCAGCGCCGGCACCGGCGGAAAACTTGCCGGGCCGATCGCCAAAGCGGTGCTCGACTACCTGTTCGCCCATCCGGTGCCGAGTGGCGGGTGACGGACAGTGACGCCGGATCAGCATCTACTCGTAGGTAACCTCGTGGCGCGTTTGACGCGCAAGAAAGCAGCGTAGGCAGCACGTGACTAGCAACGGCGAGCGGACGATCCTCAACGACCGCTACGAAATCCAGCAACGCATTGGGCGCGGTGGAATGGCCGACGTCTTCTTGGCGCGCGACCTGTTGCTCGATCGTCTGGTCGCCATCAAGGTGCTCTTCCCCGAGTTCGCCACCGATCCCAACTTCGTCGAACGGTTCCGTCGCGAAGCTCAAGCCGCCGCCAACCTCACCCACCCCAACATCGTCGCCGTGTACGACTGGGGCCAGTACGCCAACACCTACTTCATGGCCATGGAGTACGTGCAGGGGCGCACGCTCGCCGACATCCTGCGCGCCAACGGTCACGTCAACAGCGTGCAGGCCGCCGAGATCGCCAACGAGGTCGCGGCCGCACTCGGCAACGCCCACGCCAGTGGTGTGGTGCACCGCGACATCAAGCCCGCCAACATCCTGATCGGGGCCAACGGTCAGGTGAAGGTTGCCGACTTCGGCATCGCTCGAGCAATGAACGCCCCCAGCGAGAACAACCTCACCCAGGTCGGCTCGGTCATGGGCACGGCGACGTACTTCTCGCCGGAGCAGGCGCAGGGTGCCCAACCTGATCCGCGCAGCGACCTCTACTCACTCGGGATCGTGCTGTACGAGATGGTCGCCGGCAAGCCACCATTCGGCGGCGAGAACCCCGTCAGCATCGCCTACAAACAGGTGCACGATCTTCCGCAACCGCTCAACCAGCTGGTCGCCGATGTGCCCCGACCGTTCGAGGCGATCGTCGCCAAGCTGCTGGCCAAAGACCCCAACATGCGCTACGCCAATGCCGAAGCGTTGCGAGAAGATCTTCGTCGCTACCGCACCGGCGAGCCGGTGATGGCATTGGCATCGGTCGCCGGCGCCTCCGCCGCGCTTCCCGCAGCCCGCTCGGGCGACACCGGCGCAGCGGCCAACGTCACCCGGTCGATGCCGCGAACCACCACCAACCCGGCGCAGGCGACTTCGGTGATGGCGCGCACAACGACCGTGCCGCAGCAGATGCGTGCCGAGCCGCCGCGCAACAACTGGTACGGCATCGCCGCGTTCATCGCCCTGTTGCTCCTCGTCGCCGGCGGGATCATCCTCTACAGCCAGCTGACGAAGAAGGACAAGGCCAACGCAGAGTCGTTCGCCCTGCCTGAGGTCACCGGCATGCAGCTCGACGCCGCCAGCAAGATCCTGCAAGACGACAACGGCCTGATCCTCAAACTGCAGGAGCAACCCACTGACGGCGTGGTCGAGGGTGCCGTCATCAGCACCGATCCCCCGGCACAGACCCTGGTGAGGAAGGGGCAAGAGATCACGATCGTCTACAACCCGATCAAGGCGCCGGTGGCCATCCCACAGGTGCAGGGCATGACGGTCGATCAGGCCACGGCCGCATTGTCTGCCGCCGGTTTCAGCGTGTCGCCCGACACCGTGTTCGTCGTATCCGAGCAACCACCGAACACCGTGTTGAGCACCAACCCCCCGTTCGGTCAATCGGCCAAGCAAGGCACCGCGATCATCCTCACGGTGTCGAAGGCACCGGATCAGGTGAGCGTTCCCGACGTCACCGGCCAAACCGGCGACGCGGCGAAGGCCTTCCTTGCCGCCGAGCCGTACGCGTTCGACGTCACGGTCACCAGTGAGCCCAACGCCGACATCGCTGCCAACTCGGTGCTGCGTACCGACCCGGCAGTCAACACGCCGGTCGCCAAGGGCTCGAAGATCAACGTCATCGTGTCGGCCGGGCCGGCCAAGGTCAGGGTGCCACCGGTCGAGGGCCTCACCGAGGCGTCAGCGCGCAACCAACTGACGCAGCGTGGTCTCGTCGCCAATGTCGTGTACGTCACGGTCGCCACTGGCTCCGTGCAGGACGGCATCGTCATCTCGCAGAGCATCCCGTCGACGGAGACCGTGCTCCCCGGAACGACCATCCGATTGCAGGTGGGCAAGGCCGCTCCCGAGCCGAGCACCACCACGTCGACAACCACCACGACCATCGCGCCGACGACGACGCCTCCCCCGCCACCGCCTTCCGCAGATCTGGCGATCGCTCCGATCACCCACACCACGACATCAGGCGCGGTGACGTTCAAGATCACCGTTACCAACGCGGGCCCATCGGGCGTTACCTCGGCGACCTTCACCGATACCACCTCGGGCGGCGCGGGCGGCATCACCTGGACCTGCTTGTCGACCGGCAGCGCCAACTGTCCGCCGCTGGGC
Organism: Ilumatobacteraceae bacterium; assembly: GCA_963720775.1. GTDB lineage: Bacteria > Actinomycetota > Acidimicrobiia > Acidimicrobiales > Ilumatobacteraceae > JAENVT01. The sequence continues at coordinate 492,692 of CAVRGR010000007.1, forward strand.
GACCCCCACACCGGCAACATCAGCACGACGGTGGATCTGCCGAAGGATGGCTCGGTGATCTTCATGGTCACCGTCACGTCGGGGACGAACCTCACGAACCACGCAACCATCGCCAGCGCTGTGTCGGATCCGACAACTTCCAACAACAGCCAGGACGACGGACCGGTCTCGGTCGTCTGACCAACCGCGTCAGCGAGGGTCGTACAAGAAGTTGCGCAACAGGTCGTGGCCGCAACCAGTCAGGATGCTCTCCGGATGGAACTGCACTCCTTGTATTGGTAGATCGCGATGGCGGACACCCATCACGACATCTCCCGAGGTCGCCGTCACTTCGAGGCACGCCGGCATGGTCGCCGGATCGATCACCAAGCTGTGGTAGCGCGTCGCGGTCAACGGCGATGGCAAGTCGTGGAAGACGCCGAGCCCACGATGTTCGATCGGTGAGGTCTTGCCGTGCATCAACCATGGCGCCTGCACGATCGACCCGCCGTAGACGTGACCGATCGCTTGATGACCGAGGCACACGCCGAGTATCGGCACCCCGCGCTCGGCGAACGCCGGAACGACGGCGCAGATGATGCCTGCGTCTTCCGGTCTGCCCGGCCCCGGTGACAACAACACGGCATCGGGTTGCACGGCCAGTGCTTCGTCGACCGTCAGTTGATCGTTGCGCACGACGATGGGATCTGCGCCGAGTTCTCCGAGGTACTGCACGAGGTTGTAGACGAAGCTGTCGTAGCTGTCGATCACCAAGACGCGCTGTGCCACCACCGCATCAGCCTGCCTCAGCACCGCCGGTCGTGTCGAATGTGTTGTTTGGCCTATGCTCTCCCGCCGTGGCTCCCCCGAAACGCAAGTCATCCGGTCGTGTGACCCCGAAGGGCACGCGACCCGGTCAGGTGACCACGACCCGCGAGCACGTCGCAACGTCGGCCGCCGGCGTCTCGGCGTCGTCGCGCTACACACCCCCCAATCCGAAGGAGTTCTACGAGAGCCCGCGATGGGTTCCGGTCCTGATGCTCACCCTGTTGGCCATCGGCGTGCTGGCGATCCTTTCGCGCTACGTCATCTGGGATACCACCAACACACCCGTGCTGGTGGGTCTGGCGTTCCTGTTGGCCGGGCTGTGGGTGGCGACGAAGTGGCGTTGACTCAACTCACACACTTGTAGTTTCCGCACATACTTATCCACAGGCTGTGGAGAGATCAGTCGTGCAGCGGGGCGACGATGTCCATGTCTTCCAGGCAGTGTCGCGGCGGCGGTGGGTCCTCGTCGGGGGCCAGCGTGAGCCTGATTTCCAGGCCGCAGACGCTGCAGCGGTACCTGACGTTCACCTTGCGCAGCTCACCCGCAGGTGGAGGTGCGGGCATCGGGGTGTTGAAGCTCCTCAGCAGGCCAATACCGCTTTTCCACAGGACGACCCCAATGGCGATGCCGCCCATCACCCACAGGATCGTCGACAGAGCCGGCATCATCCTCAGGCTATCCATGAGGGTCGTTCGCCCACTGCGCGACCCGAAGTGACCGAGTTGGGCGCGATTCAGGAACTACCGATTCCGCTGCCGCGCACAAGCAACCTGACTGGGCGCGAATCCCGAACCACGAGTTCTGCGAGCGCGCCCAAGTGAAATGCCGCCGCGTTCAGCCGAGGCGTTCGATGATTGTGGCGTTGGCCATACCACCGCCTTCGCACATCGTTTGCAGACCGTAGCGACCGCCCGTGCGTTCCAACTCGTTGAGCAGCGTGATCATGAGTCGCGCCCCGGAGGCACCGAGCGGGTGACCGAGCGCGATCGCTCCACCGTTGACGTTGACCTTGCTCATGTCGGGGTGGAGCTCTTTCTCCCAAGCCAGCACCACCGATGCGAAGGCCTCGTTGATCTCGATCAGATCGATGTCTGCGATCGACAGACCGGCGCGGGCCAGCACCTTCTCGGTGGCTGGAATCGGAGCCGTCAGCATGATCCGCGGATCGGCACCGGCCAGTGAGAAGTTGACGAAGCGTGCACGCGGCCTGAGCCCGAGCGAAGCAGCTTTCTCCTCGCTCATGATCAACATCGCCGAGGCGCCGTCGGTGATCTGCGAGGAGTTGCCGGCCGTGACTCTGCCACCTTCCTCCTCGGTGCGGAAGACGGGCTTCAACTTGGCCAGCGACTCCATGGTCGTTTCCCGCAACCCCTCGTCGATCGACATCATCGCCCCGTCGGTGCCGAGCACCGGCAGGATCTCCCCCTGGAACCGGCCTTCGGCCGTCGCCCGCGCCGCGTACTGCTGCGAGCGCACCCCGAACGCATCGAGCTCTTCTCGCGACAGGCCCCACTTGTCGGCGATCAGCTCGGCTGAGATGCCTTGCGGGACAAGGCCCCCACTGGGTGCGTATCGGGCCCCCACCTTCGGGCCAAAGGGGAACCCGAACTTGCCGTCGACCATCGAAGCTCCCATCGGCACTCGGGTCATCACCTCGACGCCGGCCGCGACCACCACGTCGTAGGCTCCGGCGATCACACCCTGGGCGGCGAAGTGGGCGGCCTGCTGGCTCGACCCGCATTGACGGTCGATCGTGGTGCCAGGCACCGATTCCGGCCAGCCGGCAGCCAGCACTGCGTTGCGGCCGACGTTGACGGCTTGCTCGCCGACCTGCATCACGCAGCCCATCACGACGTCGTCGATGATCTCCGGGTCGATGCCCGTGCGATCGATCAAGGCCCGCAACGTCTCTGCGGCCAGGTCGACCGGGTGCCAGTCCTTGAGCCGTCCGTTGCGGCGTCCAAGTGGTGTGCGAATTGCGTCGACGATTACTGCAGTGGACATGGCGGACCCCTTTGGTGGGTGGACGGTTGCAGTCTGCAGCGCGCCGGCGCCGAACCTCAAACCGAAACGGCCCGACGTGAGAGACTGCATCCATGGTCCACGCCTCGATCGAAGCGGTCCACAACGCCGTCGTCGGCACGACGGCGCCGCAGATGTTCCTGAAGTTGGCTGCTGAACGCCCCGACCTGCCGGCCCTGCATTCGATGCGGACGGACGCCCCCGGCTCGTGGAGCGTGTGGACGCTGCACGACTACGCCGACGCCACGGCCAGGGCTGCGGCCGGACTGCAGGCGGCCGGCCTCGGGCCGAACGAGCGGGTGCTGCTGATGATGCGCAATCGACCGGACTTTCACTGGTTCGACCTCGCCGCCCAGTTCCTGCGGGCCACGCCCGTGAGCATCTACAACTCGTCCTCAGCCGAGGAGGTGCAGTACCTCGCCGAACACGCCGAGGCACGGATCGCGATCGTCGAAGACAGCGGATACCTCGCGCGACTGCTGGGCGTGCGCGACCAGCTGCCGATGCTCGAGCAGATCTACGTGATCGACCCTCCGAGCACCGACTGTCCCGTCGGCGTGCAACCGGCATCAGTGTTGATGGACAAGGGCTCGGCCGACCTGGCCGCGCTCGCCGGCGAGATCGAGCCCGACGACATCGCCACCCTGATCTACACCAGCGGTACCACCGGCCCGCCGAAGGGTGTGATCGTCACCCACTACAACGTGGTGTACACCGTGGAGGCGTTGCGCCAGTGCTTCGGCCTCGACAGCTTCGTCGGCCGGCGGGTCGTCAGCTACCTGCCGATGGCACACATCGCCGAACGGATGATGAGCCACTACCAGGCCGTCATCCTCGGCTACGCCGTGTTCTGCTGCCCCGACGCGAACCAGCTGTCGTCGTACCTCAAAGAGGTGCATCCGGAGATCCTGTTCGGGGTGCCGCGTGTGTGGGAGAAGATCTACAACGGGGTCAACGCGGCACTCGCCATCGACCCCGCCAACAAGGCCAAGTTCGACGAGGGCGTTGCCGCGGCACTCGCAGTCAAAGCAGCAGAACGCTCCGGAACCGCCACGGCGAAGCAGCTCGAGACGTGGGCGTTCCTCGACGCTGTTGCCTTCGCCAACGTCCGCGCGCTGACAGGCCTCGATGCCATCGTCACCGCAGTCTCCGGGGCCGCGGCCATCCCGCGCTCGATCCTCGAGTGGTTCAACGCGATCGGTGTACCCCTCAGCGAGATCTACGGGATGAGCGAGTCGAGCGGCCCGCTGACGTGGAGCCCGCAGGCAAACCGGCCGGGGTACGTCGGCCAAGCCATCCCGGGTTGCGAGGTGGTGCTCGGCAACGACAACGAGGTGTGGTGTCGAGGCGGAAACGTGTTCACCGGATACTTCAAGCAGCCGGCGCAGACTGCAGCGACGCTCGTGGATGGCTGGCTGCGCTCCGGCGACATCGGCGAGCTCGACGACGATGGTTACCTGCGCATCGTCGACCGCAAGAAAGAGCTGATCATAACGTCCGGCGGCAAGAACATCAGCCCGGCAAACCTCGAGGCTGCGTTGAAGACCATCCCGTTGATCGGTCAGGCCGCGGCCATCGGCGACAACCGCAAATTCTGCACGGCGATCCTTGTGCTCGATCCGGAATCGGCCACTGTGTGGGCACGATCGCACGGCAGGGAGTCGGAATCGGTCGTCGAGCTGGCGGCTGATCCGGCAGTGCGGTCCGAGGTGCAAGAAGGCGTCGACGAGGTCAATGCGCAGTTTGCCCAGGTGGAGCAGATCAAGAGGTTCACGCTGGTCGGCGAGGAGTGGCTGCCCGACAGCGACATGCTCACGCCTACTTCAAAGCTCAAACGTCGAGGCGTCATGGCGCATTTCGCGGCCGAGATCGAAGCGATGTACGCCGACCTCGATTAGGCCCCGAGCTTGCCCAGGATTCGTTGCAGAGCGCCGATGTCGTTGTCGGAGAGAACGCTGGCGAAGTGCTGCTGCACCATGCGGCGGTAGGTGATGTTGGCGTCGCGCCATTCGGCTCGACCATCTCCAGTGAGCCTGACCGTGACTGCGCGCTTGTCGTCGGGGGTCGGTGTCGAGGCGCGGCTGACGAAGCCGTGTTCCTCGAGCCGGTCGAGGCGACGCGACAAACTCGACGGTAGTTCATGCAGTGCGTCGCAGAGCTCGCCGACACGCATGGCCCCACCGGCGGCTTGTAGCGCTGCCAGCACTTCGAACCACGCCAAGGCCAGTTCGTAGTCGTCGACCAATCCCCCTTCGACCTTGCGTTGAACATCGGCGACGACAACACCGAGGAGGCGCCATGTTGCGACCCGATCGGCGTCGAGGCGCGGCACGAATCAACCAGTGGCTTTGAGTGCGGCAGCGAACGCCGCAAGACCGAGGTCGATCTCTCGTTCGCTGACCACGAGTGGCGGCATCCACCGCAGGCACTTTCCGTAGGTGCCGGCGTTCATCACGATCATGTGGCCCTCTTCGAGGCAGTGCTTCTGGATGGCGGCCACCCGGGCGGCATCGTGGAACTCGGTTCCGACCATGAGACCGAGCCCGCGAACCTGGGCGATGACGTCGTGCTCTTGCTGCAACTCACGAATGCCGGCCTGCAACTGTTCGCCGCGAGCCACGACGTTCTCCAAGAAGCCGGGCTCGCTCATCACTTCGATCGTCGCCAGTGCTGCGGCACAACCGATGGCGTTGCCACCGTAGGTGCCGCCATGGCTGCCTGTCGGCCACTTGTCGTCGAGCTCGCGGCGAGTGCCGAGAGCACTGAACGGGAATCCGCTGGCGATGCCCTTGGCCATGCAGATGATGTCGGGCTCGATTCCGTAGTGCTCGACAGCGAACATCTTGCCGGTACGCCCGAAGCCGCTCTGCACCTCGTCGGCGACGAACATGATGCCGTGCTGGCGACACCGCTCGACCAGGCCGGTGATGAACGCGTGCGGCGCGGGGATGTAGCCACCCTCACCGAGCACGGGCTCGAGAATGACAGCTGCCGTCTCGTCGGGCGCGGTCATCGACTTCAACAGGTGATCGAACCCCTTCAACGCCTCGGCCACCGCGGCGTCCTGATCGGGGGCGAGTGGGTCGGGGTACGGGGCCACGAACACGCCGGAGGGCAGCGCGAAGTGGCCGGACCGATAACCGGTCTTCGACGTCGTCATGGCCATCGCCATGTGGGTGCGGCCGTGGAAGCTGCCGCTGAACACGATCGTGTGAGGACGCTTGGTGACCTGCTTGGCCAGCTTGATGGCGGCCTCGGTGATCTCGGCACCCGAGTTGGCGAAGAAGAACGTATCGATCGCACCGGGTGACAGCTCAGCGAGCTTGGCGGCCAGCGGCTCGAGCAGATCGTGCTTGTAGACGTTGACTTGGGCGTGGATGAAGCGTTGCGCCTGCTCGCCGATTGCCTTGGCTACGTGTGGATGGGCATGGCCGGTCGAGTTGACGGCAATTCCCGCGGCGAAGTCGAGGTACTCCTCCCCATCGGTGGTGGTCACCCAGCATCCTTTGCCGCTGGCGACCTGCAGCGGAGTGACCGAGAACCACACGTTCGACAGATGAGAATCGGTTGCCATGCGGCAATGCTACGCCCCAGCTGTCACCCGGTCGAGAGGCATCGCCGGGTTCAGCGGTCGAATGCTGCGGCCAGTACGTCGGCGTACGTGTCGGCGAGATGGAAGGTCATCGCAGCGCGGACCTTCTCGGGTACGTCCTCGAGATCCGGTCCGTTGCGCTTCGGCAGGATCACCTCGGTGAGACCGGCCCTGTGCGCCGCGAGGACCTTCTGCTTCACCCCGCCGATCGGCAAGACCTTGCCCTGCAGCGTGATCTCACCCGTCATGCCGACCGTCGGCTTGACGGGTCGTCCGGTGAGCAGCGAAACCGAGCGCGGTGGTCATCGTGACACCCGCGGACGGCCCATCCTTCGGAACGGCACCCGCGGGCACGTGAACGTGCACTCGCTTGTTCATCGACGCCACATCGACGCCGAGTTGTTCGGCGTGCGAGCGGACGTAGCTGAGAGCGATCTGGGCGCTCTCCTTCATGACGTCGCCGAGTTGTCCGGTGAGCGTCAACGATGGCTCGCCGTCGACAGCCAGCGGAAAGGCCGTCGTCTCGATGAACAGGACGTCGCCGCCCATACCGGTGACTGCCAAACCCGTGGCCACGCCGGGAACATCGGTGCGCTCGGGAACCTCGTCGTCGACCTTGACCCTGCCGAGCCACGTACGCACATCGCCGACGTCGACTTCGAGCGGTGTCGACCCCTGGCCGATGGCCACCTTGGCCGCGATCTTGCGGGTGAGCTTGCCGAGCTCTCGCTCCAAGGAGCGCACGCCGGCCTCACGGGTGTAGCCACTGATCGTTGCCCGCAGCGCTGCCTCGGTCACCGCGACCTCGTCGACGTGCAGGCCCGCTTGCTGGATCTGGCGCGGCAGCAGATATCGCTGGGCGATGAACACCTTCTCGTCGTCGGTGTAGCCGTCGAGGCGGATGAACTCCATCCGGTCGAGCAACGGCACCGGGATGGTGTCGGTGACGTTGGCTGTGGCGATGAACACCACGTTGCTGAGATCGAGCTCGACCTCGAGGTAGTGATCGCGGAACGTGTGGTTCTGCGCCGGATCGAGCACTTCCAACAGGGCGGCCGTCGGGTCGCCGCTCCAGCCTCCAGGGCTCAGCTTGTCGACCTCGTCGAGCAGCACGACCGGGTTCATGGTGCCCGCCTCGATGATGGCCCGGGCAATGCGGCCGGGTTGGCTGCCCACGTAGGTTCGCCGGTGGCCGCGGATCTCGGCTTCGTCGCGCACGCCTCCGAGGGAGACGCGCACGAACTTGCGACCCATGGCGCGAGCGACAGATTCGCCGAGGCTGGTCTTGCCCACCCCTGGAGGGCCGACCAGCGTCATGACCGCTCCAGATCGTCGGGACTGGCCGCCGCTCGGCTGTGCCTCGCTTCGGCTGCTCCCTCCGTGCGCCTCGTCGCTGGCTCTTTCCTCGGCGCTTGTGCTGACGGCGCGAGTCAGTCGCAGCTTGCGCACGGCGAGGAACTCGACGATGCGATCCTTGACCTCATCGAGGCCGTAGTGGTCGGCGTCGAGCACTTGCCGGGCGGCGGCGAGATCGAGTTGATCGTCGGTGCGCGTGTTCCACGGCAGCTCGAAGATGCGGTCGAGCCACGTGCGGATCCACGAATGCTCGGGTGATTGCTGCCCGGTGCGTTCCAGACGGTCGATCTCTTTGTTGACAGCGTTCGACACCTTCTCGGGGAGGGCCAGAGCGGCGACCTTGGCGCGGTACTCGCCGACGACGTCGTCGTCGTCTTCTCCCAACTCCTTGCGGATGGCCGCCATCTGCTGACGCAGCAGATACTCGCGCTGTTGCTTGTCGACACCCTCGGTGACGTCGGCGCGGATCTGGGCGGTGACTTGTAGCTCGGCGAGATGATCCTTGGCCCAGCCCATGACGAGATCGACACGCTCGCCGACATCGATCGCGGCGAGCACCGCGGCCTGGTGCGCAGGGTCGGCCTCGCTCCACGTGGTGACGGCATCGACGAGCGGGCCGGGATCGGCGACGCTGCGCAGGATCTCGGGCAGCCTGCGGCTGCCACGCAGCTTGGCGATCTCTTCCAGCACCACGCGGAGCTCACGCACCACGGATTCGACCCGCGGAGTGGGCCGGCCATCGTTGAGCAGCACGAGGTCGGCGTGATCGCTGCCCCGCTCACTCGGGTGCCGGGCGATGATCTGAGCCCGCACCTCGGCCTGCACGATTGCAGCCATCTCCCCGTTCGGCATCGCACCCGCATTGGGCACCCTGGCGACGACGCCGATGTCGCCGGCCGCCTCGTTGTGAAGCACCAGGCGACCATCCCCGGCGGCGGCCGCCTGCACCGCGGCGCGCGAGGCATCGGACGACAGGGTGAGGGTGAACACGGTGCCCGGCAGCACCACCGCCGGAACCGCCAGGACTGGGAGGGTGAGCCGTCGCGTCTCGAGATCTGTCATACCTGGAGAGGGTAACGACAGGAAACTTGAGTTGCTACCGCTCAGGATTTCTGCGCGGCGCTTGCCGCATGGGCCAGAGCCTCGTCCCACGAGGCCCGCGCCGCCAGCAATCTGCGATACGGCATGACCAATTTCGGCAGGTTGACCCCGAGAACGCCGCGCAGACGCCCCGCGTGGCCATACAGCGCCACGAACGGCCCGTCGGGATCACCGGCCACCAGCCGGACCTCGTCATCTCCGTGGGCTCGCCCGATGAACTGGATGCGACTGTCGAACTGGTCGCTCCAGAAGAACGGCACCGGCGAATACGGTGTGGCCGGCTCGCCCGCCAGTTCGGCGAGGAGGTTCGAGCCAGCCGCGGCGCCCTGTTCCGCGGCGTTGGTCCAGTGTTCGACGCGCATCTCCTCGCCGGCCTCGCCGAACAGGCTGTTGACCCACCGGGCACAGTCTCCCGCCGCATAGACGCCGGGGGCGGCGCGCAACGTCTCGTCGCACACGACTCCGTCGCGGAGCGTCAAACCGGAGCTCTCGAGCCATCGAGTCGCCGGATCCACCCCGATGCCGACGACCACCACGTCGGCGGGAACGAGCTCACCGTCACCGAGCCGCACACCCGAGACCCGGCCACCACCATCGTCTTCGATGCCGTCGACCCGCACCCCGCATCGCACGTCGACCCCGTTTCGGCCCTGCACCCTGGCAACCACCTCGCCCATCTCGGCGCCGAGGGCGCGGATCAACGGGACTGGAGCGCCCTCCAGGATGGTCACCGTGCAACCTCGTTCTGCCGCCGTGGCTGCTACTTCGAGACCGATGAAGCCGGCCCCGATCACGACGAGCCGCGGCCGATCCTCGAGCCGTCGGCGCAACGCCAACGAATCGTCGAGCGTGCGCAGAACCGTGACTCCGTCGAGGTCGGGCTGGTTGGGCAGTCGACGAGGCTCGCTGCCGGTGGCGATGACCACTCCGTCGCCGGCCACGGTTTGGCCGTTGTCGAGCGTCACCTCGCGGCGGGCCACATCGAGCGCCGTCGCCGCGACACCCGACCGCGTGTCGAGGGCAAGTCCTTCGATCTCGGTCGCGTGGCGCAGTTGGATCCTGTCGGGCTCCCAGTCGCCTTTCAGCAACGTCTTGCTCAGAGGCGGCCGGTCGTAGAACATCTGTTGCTCGGCGCCGATCACGGTGATCGTTCCCGCATAGCCAGCGGTGCGCAGCGACTCGCAGGCGCGCAAGCCGGCCAACGAAGCACCAACGACGACGATGCGTTCCATCGGAGTCAGTTTCGCGCAGGGCCGTACGATCGCGACGATGCGCGAAACAATCACACTGGAGAGCTGGAAGGGCCCGTGGCCCGACGACGACAAAGATGCCAACCTCAAAGCTGATATCGCCCTGTACTCCCCGGTCGACCCGTTGCGTACCGTACGCGGGCTTTCGGAATCCATCGACGTACCGGTGGGCGCCATCGTCCATTACGTGCTGGCGCGCTGGGCGAGCGAGGGTGCCTCAGGCTTGTTGGAGCTCGGGCCGACCATGTCGAGGCGGCTGCAGAAGGTGTGCACCGAGGCCGAAGAGGACGGCTCCGACGGCGGCCGGCTGGCCGCCTATGACAAGCTGCGGCAGATGATCGCCTGGCTCAACTACCCCCTCGATCATCCTGAGGTCTACGACGTGTAGCTAGGTGCAGTCGGTGCAATGCACATCGAGGTCGGGGTGCCGGCGGATGAGATCGCTCACCCAATCGACCAGGGGCACTCCCTCGACCGTCTCGGTGTAGAACTCGGGCTTGCTCAACACAGTGTGTGATTGGCCGGGAGAGATGTAGCTGTGCAGGTCGACTCCCCCTTTTCGATCTCGGTCCCGTTGGCGTCGATGAGCGACACGAGGTCGTCGGCAGGAAAGCCGGCCAGCCCGGCGAACAGCTTCTGCACGGCGTCGAATGCGTAGTCGTGCCGGCCGAAGATGATGTCGGGGTCATGCGTGTTTGCCTGAACGTACAGCCCGGGCAAGCTGAAGTCGCCGGCGGTCAGCCCGCTGTTCTCCGGCCACGGCGGGATGGCATCGGCCACGCCCCACAGCTGCCCGATCAGCCCATTGACGGCTGGCACATCGGGGTACGCACCGGACCCGTCGGCGAGCGCCGTGATGTCGGCGTTCGGCAGCAGGTCGTGGGCGAGGCCGGCGTACAGCGGGGTCGGCGCCGAGCCGGCGCTCTCGCCCGCCACCACGATCTGTGTGGCGTTCGGGAACTGTGCAGCCAGGTCGTCGAGTGCGGTGGTCGCGTTGATCGATCCTTTGTGTTGCACCGTGAGCTGCGGCCCATAGACATGCGTGGCCGTGCCGAGGTGCACGTCACCCGTGCAGTACGGAGCGAACACGAACGAGTAGTCACCCAGCGGATTACGCGGATCACTGAAGTCGAAGACGCCGCTCTTGAACGTGTCGGGATCATCGGCGGCACCCAGCTTCACCCGGTACGTGTTGCTGTCGAACGCGCAGGTGGCCGCGTCGAAGCACGCGCCGCCGCCCTGAAGGAAGAAGACGACCTTGGTGGGATCGCCGTGATGGATCCAGTAGCTGTATGGGCTTCCGTCGGCGCACATGCACTGACTCGGGGCAGTGACCTGCTGCCACGATGCGGCGGGCACAGCGGTGGTCGTTGCGGCCTCGGTCGTTGGTGACAGGGTGGTCGTTGCGTCGGTCGTGGGTGGCGACGCCGAGGTGCCCGCTGCTTCGATCGGCGTTGTGGTGGCGACAGCCGCCGGCGATGTCGGTGAGCCGGACGACGAATCGGAACAGGCTGCGATCACCCCCAACAGGGCCAGCGCGATCGCCGCGGCGCGCCTCACCGGGCGACTACGGCATCGAGCGACGATCGCACGGTGGTGACCAGCAGTTCGAGCTCGTCGTCGGATATGACAAATGGCGGGGCCACCATCACAGCGCTCGGCACCGGGCCCGAGCCGGCTGGGTAGATCCACACGTAGCGCGACAACGCTTCGGCGATGACATCGGGCTGCGGGATGTTGAGCTCGATGCCGTAGAACATCCCCCGACCGCGCACCTCGACCACGGCCGGGTGGCCGTCGAGCTCGGCGTGCAATCGATCGCCCAGCACCGCCCCCATCTTGGCAGCGCGTTCGACCAGGCCTTCGCGCTCCATGATGTCGAGCACGGCGACGCTGGCCGCGCAGGCCGCGTCGTTTCCTCCGAACGTGAAGTACATGAGCCCGGTTTCGGCCAGCACGTCGGCCACCTCGGCGCGCGCCGACACGGCGCCCATGGGCACGTAGCCGCCGCCAAGACCTTTGCCACCAACGATCACGTCGGGCTCGAACGGGAAGTGCTGGAAGCCGAAGTTCAAGCCAGTGCGGCCGAACCCGCACATCACTTCGTCGGTGATCAGCAAGATGTCGTAGCGATGGCAGATGTCGGTGACCGCCCGCCAGTACTCGTCGCTGGCCGTGAGACACGCGCCTGCGGCGCCCGTGATCGGCTCGGCGATGAACCCGGCGATCGTCTCCGGATCTTCCCGTTCGATCACCTCGACCATCGCTTCGGGGTCGTTCCAAGGAACCTTCGGGAACGGCAGCAGCAGCGGCTCGAAGCCGATCTGACGGGTGGAGTGGCTGGCAACGGCAATGGTGCCGAGGGTCATGCCGTGGTAACTGGGATGCCGACCAACTACCTTCCAGCGATCAGGCCTGCCCTTGCCGAGCTGGTAGTTGCGGGCCAAGCGCAGTGCTGAATCGGTGCTTTCGCTGCCACCACTGGTGAAGAACACCTTGGTGAAACCCTCTGGGAGCCAGCGCTCGACAAGGCGGTCGCGCAGCAGCAGTCGCTGCTCGCTCGGCCAGATCGGCACGGCGTACGCCCCATGCACCATGGCCGCTCGGGTGGCATCGGCCACTTCGGCGCGGCCCCAGCCGATGTTGCCGACGACGGCTCCCCCGGCACCGTCGAGGATGCGGCGACCGTCGGCAGTGTGCAGCCAGCAGCCCTCGCCGCCGATGATGGTGGGAGGTTCGCCCTTGTTGGGCGCGAAGTGATACCGGGCGTCATTCACCCCCGCAGTCTCGCAGCTCCTACTCGGCCATGTTGTGGCGGAACATGATCGACAAGCGCGGTCCGGCGGCGGCAACTTTCGGCACGCAGTGCTCCCAGTCGTGCTGGCACGAACCACCCATCACGAGCAGATCACCATGGCCCAGTTGCCACGAGCGCGACGCGCCGCCGCCACGGGGGCGAACGTGAAACGGACGCGGCTGGCCGGTGCTGACGATCACCACCGTCGGGTCTTCGAGCTCGAAGCGCTCGCGATCACTGTGCCAGGCAACGGAGTCGGTGCCGTCGCGGTACAGGTTGAACCCGATCGAATCGAACGGTCGTGAGTACCTGAGAGTGCAGGCGGCGCGAGCATCGGCCAGCACCGGCAACACCTCGGCCTCGGGCGACGACGTGGACCACCACGCAGTGAGTCGCGGCTCGGGCAGGCGGCGGTGATACATGGTCACCTCGCGCTCGGCGCCACGGCAACAGGGCGATCAGTTCGGCGAACACGAGATCGGCGCCGTGCAACCACCGCGGCGCATGGTCGACCCACGAGTGTTCGTCGAGCCAGGTGCGCGTGACCGTGGCGAAGTCGGCATCGACCGACGGTTCGTCGAAGGCGAACAGGCACTGCTGCCAGATCAGGTCCGAGTCGGCGAGTTGATGCATCCCCTCATCCTCGCGAATCGAACGCACGTTCGCAAGCCGCCATCTGCTCGAATCCAGCCGAAGTGTTGCCCCACGGCACCATGGTGGGCCCGAGCGGCCACACTTCGCCGATCTCGGCACACTCGCGCCGTACAGTGCGGGCGTGGTGATCGAGATCGAGGACCCGCTCGACCCGCGGCTCGCCGACTACCGCGGCCTGCGCGAGCGCGGCAAGGAGAGCGACGAGTACTTCATCGTCGAGGGCCTCACGACGATCGAGCGCCTGTTGACATCGAACTATCCGGTGCGATCGGTGCTGCTCACGCCCGCGACGCACGCTCGCCTTGCCCATCAGCTCGGGGCCGCGACCGTGTACGTGATGCCCGAAGAAGCGATGTCGTCCGTGGCGGGCGTCAACCTGCACCGCGGGGCTGTGGCATCAGCCGGCAGGTTGCCATCGCCTTCACTGGCTTCGACGCTGGGGTCGGCGAAGCGGATCGTGATGCTCGAAGGGATCAACGACCACGAGAACCTGGGCGCGATCGCCCGTACGGCCCGCGCGCTCGGCGTCGATGCGCTGCTGCTCGATCCGACGTGCGCCGACCCGTTCTACCGGCGCAGCGTGCGCGTGTCGATGGGCGAGCTCTTGCACCTGCCGATCGTGCGCTGCGGCGATTGGACCGCGGCACTCGACGAGGTGATCGAGGCCGGATTCGAGATCTGGGCCTTGACGCCATCGCCGACCGCTCTCGACATCTTCGAGTTGAAGACCCCGCCCCGCTGGGCGGTGATCGTTGGTGCCGAAGGCCCTGGTTTGAGCGGCAAGACGTTGGCACGTTGCATCAACGTCCGCATTCCCATGCGCAACGGCGTGGACTCGCTGAACGTCGGTCACGCCGTCGCAGTGGCGCTGGCCCGCTGACGAGAGATGCGCCCCATGGCATGAGCGGCCAGACGGAACGTGGTCAGGGCACCGAGGCCGTTGACATCGCGGTCGGGCACCAGCTCGACGGCGTCGAAGCCGGCGATCGTGGCGCGGTCGGCGACCGCGTCGATGATCGTGATCACCTGGAAGTACGTCAGCCCGCCAGGTTCGGGCGCGAGCACACCTGGCACCACTGACGGATCGAGACCGTCGACGTCGATGGTGATGAGCACGTTGCCGCCGCGCGGGATCCGATCGATCACCTGCTGAACCCCGTCTCGATGCACCGCGCCGGCCGAGAAGAGATGAACTCCCCGCGCTTGCGCCGCCGACAAGTCCTCGGGACGTGCCGACCCCACACCGCGCTGGCCGACCTGGATCATCTCGCCGACGTGAGCCATCTCCGAAGCGCGGCGCATCGGCGACGACAGGCCCCAGCGCTCACCCTGAACCTCGTCGCGCCAGTCGATGTGGGCGTCGATCTGCACGATCGTCAGCGGGCCGTGATCGGCGTACGCCTGCAACACCGGGATCGGAATCGAATCGTCGCCGCCAAGCACCAGCGGCACGGCACCGGTCGCCAAGACTTGCTCGCAGGTGTGGCGGATGGCAGCGCGATTGATCTCGAACGCCGATTCGTCCCACGGAACGTCGCCGCTGTCGACCGCACTCGTTCCGTTGGCAAGGATCGGCCCACCCAGGTCGAAGTTGTGGTGGGCCAGCGTGTGTGAGTACGCGGACGACGCAGCCCGGATCGCGGCCGGTGCCTCCTTGCAGTAAGGCCCCACCGACCTGTATGGCGTGGCGCACGGTGCCCCGATCACCACGATGTCGGCGCCGGCGAGATCATCGAACGTCGCCGACGGTAGACCGAGAAACGTGCCGGAGTCACCGGCACCGAACATCGAACCAAGGCTTGCCACGGTGCACAGCATTGCTCACCGCAAACCTCGACACGGTCTTGCGGTCAGCGGTTACAACCGGCAGGCCGCTCCGCCAACCTTGCTCGCATCGGGCGGGGCGCCGTCTGGGCAGATGACATCACTGGAGAAGAAGGCATTGACGCCGTGCTCGTCGATGAGCGTCGCCCCGGCGAAGTTCGCTCCGGAGAGATCGACCCTGCTGAACGACGCTCGCGCAAGGTTGGCTCCGGCGAAGTTTGCTCGTTGCATCATGCCGACTGTTCCGAAATCACCCGAGAACGACACCAGCGGGAGGTTCATGCCGGACAGGTCGACGTCGTTGAGGGGGACTGCAGCATCGAGGATGAACTGCGTGCCGCTGAGCACGGCCTCGCGCAGCGCGCCGCCCTGCAGCATGGCTGCGGGAAGTGTCGAGTTGGTGAAGTCGGTCTGTTGCAGTGACGCACCGGTGAAGTCGCTGTTGCTGAGGAAGAGGCCCGTCATCGACGCGCCGGTCAGGTTCGCGCCCTTGAAGCTTGCGCCGGCGAGGTTGGCGCCTGTGAAGGTCGCCGATGTCAGGTTGGCCCCGTCAAACTTCGTTCCGTCGAGCGATGTGCCCGAGAGATCGATGCCCGAGAAATCGCCGCCGGAGAACGACACCGACGCTCCGAGCGAGGCGAACGAACAATCGGCGTTGGCAGCCGGCATGCAGGTGTCCCAGGCGACGAGCGGACCGGCCGTCGACAGGAACAGCGCGGGACCGCTCACGCCAGACGCGGGATCACGACTCGTTGCCACCAACCCGACCGAGTCGCCCAGCTTGATCAGGCCTCGCAGTGATTCTTTCAACGGCTTGGTGATCGGCAGGGCTTCGAAGGTGTGGCCGGCGTCCATGCTCTTCCAGCCGAGAACCTGCAAGCCGAAACTCGACGGCACACCGTCGTCGCCGCGTCGGGCTTCCAGGGAAAGCACGACAAGACCGTCGGCGCTCGACGTGACGATTCGGCGGGTCGGCACCTTCACGCCGCTGCCCGGCGCGGTCGGTGCTCCGCCGGGCAGCGGCGCAGTCGTCCAGGTCGACAGGTCCGTGCTCGACGACACCATCGATCCATCTGTCGATCCGAGCACGAACGTACCGCCCGCTTCATCGCCGAAGCCAAGGCTCCACGAGTAGTTCGAATTGGCTTGAAGGCCGCCGCATTGCGATGGATCAGTTGGGGGTGCGGGCACGTCGCCGGCCACGCCGGTGGCCGCGAGATCGATGGCGGTGAACGTGACACCACCGTCAACGGAACCCCACAGCCGGTCTTGACCGCCAACGGAGAAATCGTTCATGGCACCGGAGTCGGTGCTGCACTCGTACTCCTGGCCGCTGAGCAACACTTGGTTGCCGTGGGCCACGAGGCCGAGCAGCGTCACCGACCACGACAGGGTGAGGTCTGGCCCCCGTGTCCAGTTGACTCCATCGGTGGATGTGAGCACCAGGCCGGTGCTCGGCTGCGACAGATCGGCCGCGCCGGTGATCTCACCCACCGCGACAAAGCCGCTGTCGGTTGCGACGACGTCGTGCATGAGCATGTTGGTGTCACCGACGACGTCGCGGAGATCGATGCGCTGCCAGGTTGCCGCGTCGGGCGAGAACCACAGCACCGACCTCGACGCCACCCGGTGGAACAGATCGGAGTCCCACACGTTCGCGTTGCCTATCATCACATAACCCGCTGCGCCTTTGGCGATCGCCGCGGGTCGCAAGCCATTGTTCGGCTGGCGATAACCGGACGGCAATGGATACGTGGCGATGTCGTCGACTGCCACGGTGCTGAACCCACCCGCCGCCGTCCCGACGTGCACGACTGGATTGTCGGCGACCCGTGTGCACCCGCGAGAACCGCGGGGGCAAACCGGCACCGTCGAAGGAGCGGTGCCAGTGACGATCACCGTGCTGCCGTCGCCGAGCAGCGTGAGCGCATCCGCCGGGATCGCAACCGGCGGCGAGGTGAACTGCATGCCGGCGGGAACCTGCGGAGGCGGCGGCAGAGTCGTCGTCGGTAGCTCGGTGGTCGAGATCGCCGTGACCGCGGGCAACGTGGTGGGCTCTGCCGTTGTGCTGGTGACGAGTGTCGCCAGTGTCGTCACCGGCGATGCACTCTTGCTGTTGGAGCACGCCACCAGGGCGACGCCTATCACAACTACCGCCCCGACCCGACCGCGCACCTCCTGAGCTTATGCGCGATGGCTCTGTGTGGCGTGGAACCGCCCCACGCGCCCGCCGCTGTTCGTTGATTGCTGGTAGGTCTCGGAGTGCTACGAGGCCGGTAGCCCGAGACCGAAGTTGGTGCAGCCACGCACGGCCCCGGAGAGCCAGAGCCCGCGCAGGTCGCCAGGGCCGTAGGTGTTCGGACTCGTCGGCAGCGAGCCGTCGTGCATCACTTGCGTGGGGTCGCTCACATGGTCGAGCCCCATCGCGTGGCCCAGCTCATGGAGGAGGACCGGACCGAATCCGTCGCCTGCCCAGGTCGGACGGCCGAACAGGTCGCCCATGTCCAGCGTGATCGAGGCGACGAAGAATCGCCCGTCCTTGTCGGGGTAGTGGACCCAGTTGGGCCAGGTCAGCCCGGCGAGCGAGTAAGGGACCAGGTCGGTGATCGTTTCGTTGGCCAGGCTGATGATGATGTCGTACGGGGCCGTGCCGTGGAAGAAATCGTTGGTCGGGTACCCCCACGGGTCTGCCTCGACCGGGATGATCGTGGAATCGCCCACGTAGTTGAACTGGAAGCCCGTCGCCGTGGCGACGCGACCGATGTCCTCGGTAATGACGGCGCGATAGCTCTGGTCGTAGCCGTTCATGTTGATCACGTATCGGATCGGCTTGCAGGGGTTCCAGTGGAACGGCGTGTACTGGGGATCGGCTTGATCGAACGGGACGCTCGCGCCGGGGCCCGAGGCCCATTTGATGATGTACCCGCCGACGTCCGGAGGCCCGCTGGGACCGGGCACCGGCACCGGTGGTGGGACCGGGATCGGTGCGGGCGGTGTCGCCGTGAACCACCCCGTCACATCGGCCAGCAGATCCGCGCCGGTCTGTGTGTAGAAGTCGAACCCCGCCTCGGTCACCGGCAACGTCGCGTGGTTGGCGATGGTCTGGCTGGCGTGCTCGCCGTTGAGGTTCGACACGACTGGCCGGATTGTTCCGCTCGGCCACAACGTGAAGAAACCGGCGTTGTTGGTGTTGGTCACGGTGGCGTTGACGACGACAGCGGCGACTCCGGTGAGGGGGATTCCGGCCCGACCACGGACGGGCACGGTGATCTGCGAGCCTGCCGACGGCTTGTACGGTCCTCCGTTGGACGGATCGCGGGTATCGACGAGCCGGTACGGACTGACGGGTACGAACAACCCGTCACTCGCGGAAGCAGTCGACGCACCGGTGTAGTAGCCGGCGATGTCGACGATCAGTTGCCCGCCGCTCTGCGAGAAGATGGTCGCTGCCCCAGCCGCAACCGGCGAGATCACCTGATTGGCGATCGTCTGGCCGACCGTGGTGACGTTGAGGTTGCTGGCCACCGGCCGCGGCGCGCCGGCTGCGAAGACCGTCCAATACCCCGCCCCGGTCGCGGAGGTGACGGTCACGTTGAGAACGACGGCCACCGCGTCAGCGGAAACACCCGAGGGTCGGAAGTCGACATCGACGCTCTGTCCGGGCAGGACCAGGCCCGCGTGGATTGAGTTGGGTAGGCGCGTGTCGAGAACACGGTTCGGTGTCATCGGCTTGAATCGGCCGCTGGTGCTCGACGAGGCAGGGACGTAGTAGCCCTGCACATCGGCGATCAGGTCGGTAGCCGTCAGTGCGAAGAACGCCACACCGCCGGCGGCATCCATCGGGACCGTGACGAGATTGGCGATGGTCTGCCCGGGCGACTCGAAGTTGATGACCGACGTCGTCGGTCGCGCCTTGTCGGCTGGCCACGCCGACACGAAGCCGGGGCCGATCGGGTTCGTAGCGGTCAGGTTGAGCACGACCGCGCTGGCACCCGCCGGTACCGGGGCGACCCCACCGACGTCGAGCACGAACGAGGCGCCGGATGCAAGCCTTCCCGGCACACCTAGTCCGATGCGGGTGTCGAGAACTCGCGTCGGCGAGACCGCGACGTACGAACTCGTCGTTGTGACAGCGGCACCAGCTTCGTCGATCTGGCCAGCCGGCATCACCGCCACGGTCGCCGCCAGAACAGCGACCGCAAGCACCCGCGACAGCCCACGATGATCGGACATCATTTTCCCCCGCCCCTGAAGGGCGTCATTAGAACACATCGTCGTCGCGACGCCCTATTCGCTCCTCCGATCGGGGGATCAGGCCGGGGCGATGGTGGGGCGGCGAACAGCTCCTTGGCCATCCACCGCCGCTCGCCAGTGGCGCGAACGCAGGGTGATCAGCCCGAAACCGCTCAGCAGCAACACAGCTCCCACCCCGAAGGCGAGGTGCAGGTTTGTGGCGTCGCCGAGCGAACCGATGACCAGCAGTCCAACGCCGTACGACACGCCCTGCGCCGACTGCATGATCGACATCACTCGACCGCGGCTGCCGGCAGGTGAGTCCCGCTGGACGATCGTAGACGCCGAGATGTACAACCCTGCGGCGGCGCCGCCGAGCAGCGCCGACGCACACGCGACCCACACCGCGTTCGGCGCAGACGCGTAGAGCCCCAAACCGAGCGCCGACATCATCACGAGCCGACCGATGAGGAACGACCGTGGGTGACGATGGGCAAGCACCGTGATCGTGACGCCGCCGACGATGGCGCCGAAACCCTGAGCCGATGCAACCACTCCGGCCAACCCCGTACCTCCGCCGTACTCCGATCGGGCGTAGATGGGGATCAGGCCCATGAACGGAACAATGGTGAGGTTGAACAGCACCAACAGCGTGATGCCGTGCCAGCAGCCCGGCGTGAAACGGGCCGTCCGAAAGCCACCGACCAATCGGTCGATGATCGTGCCGTCACTTCGAGCCGGCGGGAAGGCGCGGCGAACCAGCGCAACGGCAGCGGCGAGCACTACGAACGAGGCTGCGTTGAACCCGATCGTCCACGCCGGCCCAACGGTCAGCGCCAGCGCGGTTCCCAGCAGTGGGCCGATGATGCGCCCGCTGTTCCACGAGTAGACGCCAAGGGAAACCATCGCCAGGAACTCATCCGGCGGCACGAGGTCGGGAAGCATGGCGGCGTAAGCCGGCGCACCTGTGGCGCCGGCCGCACTGGCGAGGAGGATCAACACGATCAGCACTGCCGGAGCTCGGATGCCGAGACCGAGCGTGACGGCGAGGACAGCGGTGACGAACGCCTGCACGATCAACGCGGTGGCAAAGACCATTCGCCGATCGAAGCGATCGGCCAGGAGTCCACCGACGGGTGAAGCCAGTGCCTGGGGTGTGAACGTGGCCAGCGCCACCAATCCGGTCTGGATTGCGGAGCCGGTGCTGGCAGCAACGAGGCTGCCGACAACGATCAACTGCACCCACGTGCCGACGTCGCTGACTACGGCAGCACCCCACAACAGCCGCACCGCTCGGTGGCGTAGTGGCAGGAAGGGGTGGCTGGTCACAACGTGTACACAGGCTAGTGGCGACCATCCCGGCGAGACGGGCTGTTCGCGTAGGTCATTCGGCTCATTCGGCTGATGTCTGATGACCGCCACGAACAACACGTCCGCGACGAGACGTTGTGAGTCCGGATGTCCTTGCTTGCTGGGCTTACCGGACCACAGCGGAGCCGAGCGACCAGCCCCAGAAGAGGAAATCCTGGTCCCTGAGGACTTTTGCCCCTCCGAAAGGGCGACACTTGCGCCGATAGTTGACTAAAGGCAAACGGTGGTTGGTGGCGGCGCACCCATCGTCGCCCAACGAGACGCGGTGCAAGGAGTTGAAGTGACGTCGATCATTGATGCGGTGGTGACACGATGACCAAGTCGTCGCCGCGGGCCGTGCACATCGTCGACGCTACGAAGGGCCCTCTCATCGGCGACGGACGGTTCCGCAGGATGATGCCCTTTGCGCTCACCGCGACCATCAGCCTGGCGATCGCGATACCGTCGACCTCGTGGGCACGACCCGCCTACGGCGTTGCCGGATCGGCTCTTGCCATCGTCACGATCGTCATGGCACTCGTCGTTCCGTGGATCCGCGCCGCCCGTGCCGCGCAGCTCATCCCGGCGTTCGCGTTCCTCGTGGCGACGCTGCTGTTGGTGTGCGCCAGCCGAGCCGGGACCGGGTCACCCTTTCTCACCCTCGTTGTCCTGCCAGTCATGTGGTTGGCGCTCTACGAGAACCGCACTGCGGTGCTCGCGGCCGCCTCGTTGGCCGGATTGACGCTCTGGCTGGGGCCGAGCGGAACCGCCGACTCCTCGGCGCGGGGTTTCGCCACCACCGCTGTGTTCGTCGTCTGTGGCGCAGGGATGGGTATCACCTTGCACGGCTTGGTCGCCGATGCCCGACACCTCGCCCTCGCACTTCGCGATCGGCAGGTGGCGCTCGAGGACACCGCGTCGATGCTCGATGCCTTGCCGGAACGCGTCAGCCGTTACCGCGTGAGCGACCACGCCATCAGCTACTGCAATGCAGCGTGGGCTGCCCAGTACAAGGTAGGCACCGTCGAAGCCATCGGCCGTCCCTTGGACGAGTTCCTCTCCGAGGACGAGCTGGAAGGTTTGCACGCACAGCTCGCCCTCCTCGGTCCCGACAACCCCATCCTGGTCGACAAGCTTGCACGCGCCGTCCCTGATGCTCCAGGGCAGTGGCTGCAATGGGTCGATCGCTACCTCGACGGCCCCGATGGACCAGAGATCCTGTCGATCGGTCGCGACGTCACTGAACGTCACGAGGCCGAGAGACGGTTGGCCGAGAGCGAGACGCTGTTCCGCGATCTCGCTGACAAGTCCGCCGACGTCGTCTGGCGCTTCATGACGGAGCCGACTCCTCACTTCGACTACATGAGCCCGTCGGTGGAAAGCGTGCTCGGCTACCCGCCGTCGTACTTCCTCGAGGACTTCACGCGGATGCTCGACATTCTCGACGACGCCGGCCGGCGCTCCGTCGAGGGCGGTCTCCGCGGTGATCGAGCGCTCGAGCGGTTCGACTTCCGGTTCCGTCACGCCAACGGTTCGATCGTGATGGGCGAGACGCAAACGAGTGTCATCGAGGGTGGCTTGCAGGGCGTCAGCCGAGACGTGACCGAGCTGCGCAAGCTGCAAGCCGACACGGCGGCGCTTGCCCTCCGTGATCCGCTGACAGGTTTGGCCAACCGTCGCCTGCTCGAGGAGCTGCTCGACTCTGCCCTTGCCCGTACACAACGCAGCGCCCTGCCGCTGGCGATCGCGTTTCTCGACCTCGACGCTTTCAAGAACGTCAACGACACGCACGGCCACATCGCCGGCGACCTCGTGTTGTGCGAGACCGCCAACCGGCTGATGACGATCGTCCGAGGCGCCGACACGGTCGCGAGGATCGGTGGCGACGAGTTCGTGATCGTGTACGAGCCCAACGAGGCGAGCTCTCGGAACCTCGTCCAGCGCATCAACCGAGCGCTATCGGCGCCGATCCACATCACACCAACCACCGTCGTCACCTGCCCGGCCAGCATCGGCGTTGCCGACACACGCACCACGGGCTACAACCGCGACGCGCTGCTGACCGCCGCCGACGAAGCCATGTACAACGCCAAGCGGGCCAAGCGGCACGTCGAGACGAGGGGAATCGAACCCCTGACATCTGCGTCGCAACGCTGAATCGACGAACGCTCCAGCTGGTCGCGATCTGCGGCCGAATTGGGCGCGACTTCGGAATGCGCGCTTCGGATTTTGCGCCCATTGATCCTCATTGGGCGGGCAAACCGCTGCCTCGTTTCCAGTTCCGCGCCCAATAGCCAGGGTGGAGACGAGGGGAATCGAACCCCTGACATCTACCTTGCAAAGGCGAATCGGACCCTCGGTCAGCGACCCTCTTCCCTTCGGCATGGTATTTGACCAGGGCTTTTCCGTCCACCCGATCCGCCTCCGTCCGGTCCGTGTTGATGGGTCTGTGCACCTGGTGTGCACCTGGCTCGATAATCTGTGGTCGTGGCGTCGATCGTGGAGAAGCGATTAAGCGATGGTTCGAGGGCGTATCTCGTGAGATTTCGCACTGCCGATGGCCACCAGCGATCGAAGCAGTTCAAACGCAAGCGTGAGGCCGACGGGTACGTGAGCCTTGTCGAGGTGGACCGGATGAGCGGTGCTCTCATCGACCCGAGGCTCGGTCGCATCACCGTCGGCGAGTGGTGGGATCAATGGTGGCCCACGGTGACCAACCTCCGCGCCAGCACCCGCGCTCGTGACGCTCAGTTCTACAAGTCGCACATCCGCCCGGTGTTCGCCGACACACCACTTGGCAAGCTCGACCGTACATCGTTGCGTTCGTGGCTCGCGCGTGCTCGGGTCGCCGAACGGCAGCGATCTCGCGCCGGCCACCATCCACAAGGTCGTGCAGGTCCTCAACAAGACCATCAACGCCGCGCTCGAGGATCGGTTGATCCCACACAACCCCGTTGCGAAGCTGCCGCTGCCGAAGATCGAGCACAAGGAGATGCGCTTCCTCAGCTCGGACGAGCTGTGGCAGCTCGCTGATTCAATAGACCCTCGCTATCGAGCGTTCGTGCTCGTCGGCGGATTCGGCGGTCTTCGCTTGGGAGAGCTCCTCGGACTTCGATGGGCACGAGTCGACCTGCAGGACCAACGCATCCGGGTCACCGAGACACTTGTCGACGTTGAAGGACGCATCCATTTCGGACCGCCGAAGACGAGAGCAAGCATCCGGTCAGTACCTGTGCCGTCATTCGTATGCGAAGCCCTTGCCGCGCTCAAGGCAAGTGACGTGGATCCGGACGACCTCGTCTTCCAGTCACCAGAGGGCCACCCGATTCGGCCGGCGTTGTTCCGCCGCAGGTTCTGGGAGCCTGCCGTCCGGCGCGCAGGCCTCGCTCCACTGAGAATCCACGATCTTCGACATACCGCCGTCTCGTTGTGGATCGCTGACGGCGCACACCCGAAGCAGGTCGCCGCTCTCGCCGGCCATTCATCTGTGTCTGTCGTCCTCGACCGCTACGGCCATCTCTATCCTGCGCACGACGATGACCTGATCCTCAGGCTGGAACGACGGCGACGCTGAGACCGGCAATTCGATACTGGAGACTGATCGCAAGCGTGATCTGGTCAACTCCCGTTGATACCGACCGCCACAAGGGCCCCACAGCCGATATTCACAGCCCGGTCGAAACCAACATGCCCGAACCCGCCGCCGGAAAACCCGGCGCGCCGCTCCCCTCTTGTGGTTGCGAAGCCGCCCCATATCACTGGCAGTCATGTCGCCGACTCGTCCGGCGCGTGAGGCTGCAAGCCGGGCGAGACCGCAGAACACGAAAGGGCAGCGGGCTCGGGAGTGCGCGAGATCGGCAGATCTGGGCGGTCACGTCGAGCGGTCAGAACACCAGGATGTCGACGTGGCAGTGAATGCCGGGTGCACGCGCCAGTCGGGCGTCGGCCGAGACGAGCGCGCACGAAAGGCCCTCGGCGAGCGCTACGTAGGTGGCGTCGTATGGGGTCAGGTTCGAGCGGAGTTCGTAGGCCCGGACCATCAGCGGGCCGGTCGGGAAGCGGACGATCGGGAGCGATACAAGGTCGACGACGGCAGATCGAAACCGTCGAGCGGTGAGGTCACCAGCGCGCCAGCGTCTCCGAAGGACGGAGACTGTTTCTACATCGACGAGATCTGGCGCGGACCATCGCGTGCTGGCGGCGATTCGATTTCGTGCGGCGCGCCCGGCGGGCCCGTCATCGCCGACGACGTTGGCCAGTACGGACGCGTCGATGACGATCAACGCGGGCCGCGCTCCTCGTCCAGGTCGGCGACGGCTCTGTCGAGGCCGACCCGACCTCCGTGTCGACGGGAGATGCGTGCGAGCACGTCATCCATCGTCGGTGTCGATGCGAGCCGTGTGAGCTCGGTGGCGAGATACTGCTGGAGAGACTGCCCTGCTTCCTCGGCGCGGCGCTGGAGGCTTGCGTGGACTGCATCTGGAAGATCGCGTACCAAGACATTCGGCATGCTTGCATTATGCTATCAAACCGGGAACGATGCAACCCAGCAACTTCGACCACTCCGACCAGATCGAACAGTTATGGGCGGCTATTCGAGAAGGTAGCGGTTCTGTTCGATCCACGGGATTCGGTCGATGCTCTCGGTGACCTGACCCGTACGCACCCAAGTTGCCTGGGGTTCGAGGTGCCTCGCCGCGAGTCTGCGGACGTAGAGATCATCGAGTCGGAGCCGCTCAATCACAGCATCAACGAGTCCCGTCGTGGAGTCCAGTCCATAGGCGTCTGCGAAGATCGCGATACGACGCTTCCGATCAGGGGCCTCCTCGAAGCCATGCCATCTGACGCACGTTTCGTCATCACGGAACGGAATCGCGTAGTCGAGCGCATACGCAACGTCATTCATCGGAGGTGCGGGACCCGCAAAGTCCCAATCAAGGATTCCGACTGGGGTCGCATCTCGCCAGACGATGTTCCAAGGCGCGAAGTCCGTGTGACAAATCACCTCGTCGCGCTTTGGTGCGCCATCTACGAGCGCCCAACGCGCGTCGTCGCCTATCGACACGTCGCGTGTCGCGTCGTGATAATCGCGCAACAGCCGAGCGAAACGTCGCAGACCGTCATCGGGCGTGATCTTCGCCCATCCAGCGACGCCACTCTCGCCGTCGATGTACGAAAGCACCTCGCGCCCCTGTTCGTCAATGTCGAGAACACGAGGCGACGCCGCAAAACCAATTCCCTCCAAGCCAGCCAGCAACCGATGGACGGCTGGTGTCCACCAACCAACGGCACGCCGAACCGTGTTCCCAACACGAACCACTGGCCGCGTTGGATCGTCTTTCAAGACTTCCGAATACATTGCCTCGCCTGTTCGCCGCGACCACGCATATTGCCCGATATGGATCGGGGGCGCCAGCGAAATGTGCCTGCGTTGGTCCGCTTCGCCGCCGCTGTTGGCGAGACGTTGCGTCGCCGCGGGCGCGAAGCCGTCTCAGATCTCGGTGTTCTCGATGGCTCGTTGGAGGTCGACGTATCCAGCCGACGCTTGCCACAGGTGGTCCTCGGGATAGACACCGTCACCACGATGTGTGCGCCGCCACTGTGCATCGTGGAACCGATCGGTGACCTCGACAAGATGCGACCACGCGGTATCGCGCTCGACTTGCAGTTGTTCCACTAACCGCGTTCGATCCGGTTCCGACACCACCAACGAGTCGACGTCGCCCGAGGCCAGCGCTGCCAACGCGTCGCGATCGACTCCTTCGTCGATCGTCCAGAACCGGACGGCTCGGGTGATCTCGTGATTCCACACGGGCCATTCCGCCGGCCTCCAACGCCACGACAGCGGCAACTTGTCCAAGCGCAAGAACGAGACGAGAGCTTCGCACTGCGCCGGACGGCTCATCCAAGGCACCTCCGCCGCAGGAAGATCAACAACGAAGACCAACTGGACCCGCTCGACGTCGATCGATACGTCCAAGAACTCGCCCCACACGAAGGCGGCGAGCACCTTCGCCCCCGGCCAGTGCTTGGATCGCTCGAGTCCCTAGCCGACATCCCCAAGCCGTGCCATAGCTGTAGTTCGCTTCACAACAGGCATCGTCGCACACACCACCATCGACAACCGAGGCTTGCCAACCCGATCCATCACTGGGCAATATGCGCCATGCGGTGGCGACCGGGGACGGCGTTCGTGATCAGTTTGACCCTGGTCTCCTGTTCAAATTCTCCAGAGGTCGCTAGCCCGGTCAAGGCAGCCGAACGCCTCGCCGCAGACCTGGGAGCCAAGCTCGATCAGACCGGTCTTGCCGGGAAGTTGGCTGCGTCGCAGAGTGTTCTCCAGCCCTGGCATGCCTGGGATGCCGGTGCGGGCCGCACTTCGCTGGAGACCCTCGCCGGGGACAAGATCGAAGTCTCGTTGACGTACTGGTCCGGCACTCTGTGGACCACGCTCCGCGCCGCAGCCTCGGGAGACGGGTACTGCCTTGCGGTAGCCGCTGTGCAGGACGATGCGATCGCTTGGTGGGTCAAGGCGTCGGGAACCCGTAACGGCAAGATCGCAGACGAGGCGGCTTGCGCCGCTGTCGCACCGAGCTGACACGCGCCATACTGCCGATCGGCGTGGTGGACGTCGCGCCTGTGATCGGGCATTTCGCGATCACCGTGTAACACGTCCAGAAGGGGGTGAAACGGTGCTCAGAACCTGTTCGACAGCGAGAGCCTGTTGCCATCGGGGTCTCTGAACCACGCAATACCGCCTCCTTCACGAGATGGTCGCCAAACTCCGTCCGAGTCCTGGCCCATGCCGGGGAATCGTTCGAACGTGACACCTGCCGCAGCGAGCGCACGCACAGAGGCGTTGACATCGTCGACGAGCCACCCGGCGTTCGTACCCCCCGGTTCCGGCACCTCCGCCACGATCGAGAGCCGAAGCGGCGTGCCGCCCGCATCAACAACGAGCGCGTAGCCATCCTCGTGGCGCAGCGGCAGGCCCAGCACGTCGCAGTAGAACTCCTTCGCGCGAGCCGTGTCCGAGATCAGCAAGAACCCAACGAACTGGCGCTCCCCAAGCATGCGGGGAGTCTACGACGGCACAGTCCAAGGGGACGGCGGGCCGCTCCGATCTGCCGATCGGAGTGGTGGACAGGACACCCGAGATCGGGCAGTCTGGCGCGATGTTCGATCACCATGAGTCCCAGGCTCGTTGGCACGACGCGGCTGCGCTCGCGTCATTTGTTTTCTACGAGCCGAGCAACGGCGGTTCACGATGGGCTGGCGGATTTGCCTCCGATGGAAGCCAATTGGAAGTTATTGCGATTGTCGATGGAGACGAAGTATCGGTGGAGAGCTCTCGACCCGATCGCGCGCTGCCAGAGGCTCTCCTCCGCCGGGTCACGATCGCGAACCTGCTCTCGCGCCACGCCCTGGATCGTGACGCTGACTTGACCCTGCCATTCTCGGTCGTCATCGAAGCGGACGATCGAACGGTGACCGTCGACGGCGAGATGCGCACGATGCACGGAATGCGCGTCGTAGGTGAACGCCGTTGGATTGGCACGATGCGACTCGGTGATGTTGCGGTCAAAATTGCAACCAATTCTTCCGCCGGGCTCGCGCTCCGTGCGTGTACAGATTCCGCGTCCCTTCCGGAGTTCCCACCGAACTCTCGCTAATTTGCGGCGCTGTCCCTGTTCCGGGGGTGCATATCTGCCGATCCGCGCTAGTCGTCTAGCACCCCTTCGACCCTTGCGCTCAAGCGCCCGGACCGGGCATTGTGCTCGGGTGCCGACCGACCGCAGATCTCGTGCTGTTGGCTGCAATTGTCGTCACCGTTCTCCCACTCAGCTCTTGCTCGTCATCAAAGGAGTGCAGGGGGTCGGTGAAGTACAACGAGCAGACGTCAGAGTGTGGCACCGTCCCATCGACAAGCTGACGAGCCACGCAGAGCTGCCGTTCGGCGTTGCCCGCTGTCGCCGCGTCGGGCACTATGCGCCGTTGTGGAACCGTCGCCAGAGTTCGGCCGTCAAAGGTGTATGCGCGCACCGTTGTTGGTGGTTCTCGTACTCATGGGCGCGGCGTGCAGCCCGACAGCCAAACCCTCCGGCGAGTCGTCGAGCGTCGTGCCGACGCTGGCGACTTCGGTGGTCGCCGACCCCGCAGCCAAGGACAGGTCAGCCATCGTCGCCGTTGCGGCCTCCGAGCGGCTTCGTTCGGGCAGCGCAGGGGTCACCAAGTCGCCAATCAGTGTCGTAGAACGGTTCGGCCGGTTCATCGCCGGCGGTCTCGTTGTGCCGGATAGCGCCGGTGAACTGATCGATCATCAGACGCGGCTTGCGGTCGAACGTGCCGTGGCGCCCGGCGTTGTGACCTGGGTCGACAGCGTTGACTCGGTCACTGACAACGGAGCGTTGTCGGCGCAAGACGTTGGCGTGGTTCTGACAATCACATCTCCGACGATCAACGGCACTACGGCCGAGGTGGGAACCGCGTTGTGGTGCGGCAATGTGTGCGGCGAGGGGAGCACATACCTCCTCGAACGGAGCGGCCCCGATGGATGGCGCGTGACCGGCTCACGCGACGAGTTCGTCGCCTGACAGATCGCGCCATATCTGCCGCTCGGCTCGCAACATCGAAGAACGCTGCTTGGGTATGAGCGAGTGACCGGTACGAGCCCGGTGAGCCGTCGACCTTGTTGTCTTCGCTGGTTGTGACCGGAAGAACCGAACGCGCCCATTTTCTGTACCGCACTCTCAACCAGATCACGAGAAGAACGAAGAACACGACGCCGTATGGGAACCCGTCGGGACTGAAGGTCGCCGCCGCGACGCCACCGACCACCGCGATGTTGAACCGGTACCTTTGGTCACCGAAAAACCATCTGAAGAAGTTCACGCATCCGACCCTGCAGGCGTCACAGTCATCATCATCCCACCGGACGCGCATGCCGCTCCGATCTGCCGATCGGCACGCTGGACAACGCTCCCGATACCGGGCATTCTGCACGGGTGTCCGACCTGCGCATAGCGTGTCGCGGTCCCAGCTCGTGGTAGCGCGGACAGATCAGGGCACGAACCACCGCGGCGTCAGCGCCGTCGCGTGGATTTTGGCGGTTTTCGCGTTCTACCTGAGTATGAGCGGCTGGTTTACGTGGTTCGGCCTCGCCTTGGCCATACCGACGATGATCTTCTCTTGGTTCTTTCGCGTTCAGGGCGCCTTCATTGCGGCCGCTGTAGCCGCATGCGTTACGGCTGTGTTTGTGTTGTTTGACTTCTTCTTCTTGTGACTCTGACCTCTGTGATCCAGCCGGTGCCGAGCGCCACCTGCGTGAGTCGTCGTCTAGCGCCTAACTGCCGATCTCGCGCACGTTGTTCCGTGCTCACCGTCGCTCTTGCGCCGGCGGTCCGGAGCGGGCAGTCTGCTCAGGTGACGAACCACCGGCTCAGGCCGTTGTTGCTGGTGAGCGCCTGGTCGGTGGCGGCCTGCACGAGCGATTCGTCGACCAACGCGATCACCAGCCAACCTGCCCCGAGTATCGCGTCGACCACATCTACAACCAGCCAACCAGTCCCGACCATCGCTGTTTCCGATGACCGCAGCATCGATGCGTCGTACTCAGAGGGCACGGTCGAGTTGTCCTTTGCTCGACTCGGCCAACCATTCCGATCGATGTACGCAAGGGTTCTGATTTGGTCTGACGGCGTGTGGAGGTACTACGGGATTCTCAGGACCGAGAACGCCGACACCACTGGGACGCTGACGACCGCCGTCGAGGACGAGGTCGCCGTCCTTGACGGGGCGAACACTGCTCCGGCCCCTGACCGGTACAGCGCCCCCGGACTTCCACCCGGTCGGTATCTGATCTGCGCAGCTCTCGTGGAGCCAGACAACCACCGCGAGGTATGTGGAGAGCTAGCTCTGGACTGACGCCAGAACTGCTCTGCGCTAGCGCATCGAGTGTCAGGATGACGCAATGGGCTGGTACTCGGTGCGATGCGTGTTCGCTGTTGGCGACGGAATGTTTGAAGAGCGAATCACGGTCTGGCAGGCGGCGTCGGCCGACGATGCGATCGCGCTCGCTGAAGGTGAAGCGACGAAGTACGCCGATGGGATCGGTCGGTATCTCGGTCTAGCTCAGTCGTTTGAGATGTCCGACGAACCGCGGATCGGTGCGGAGATCTATTCGTTGATTCGGACAGTGACCTCGCCGACGACGAGTACCTGACCGCGATCTTCGACACCGGATCAGAGCACCAGCGCCGCTCGTAACTGCCGATCGGTGTTGTTGATCGCCTGAGGTGACATGCTGACTGTCATGTCTGGCATCGGGGTCTGCAGCGTCTGTGGCCAACAAGTTGCCTTTGGTGCATCCTTCATCAACGTCGGCCCGACGGACCCACATGATCCTGACAAACCCAAGTCCGAGCGATGGGTACCCGTTGACGAAGACATCCACGGATGGTCGCCGTTCGTCATCATCCATCCCGTTTGCTATGCGCGACAAGAAGGCGTCGAGAAGCTCGTAGGGCTCGTTGATGAGTCCCACCGATTCATGCGTCGCGTTGCAGGGCGCTCAAGCGCATAACTGCCGTCGATCTGATCGAGTGAGCGTCGTCTGTGTCAGCTCACCGAACGACCGTCAGTCAATGAGCTGACACAGAGAGATCGACGCGCCAGAACTGCCGCTCGGCGCTGCCTGATTCGTATGTGAAACTGCGACGATGAGCTCGCTCGAACGCTGGGATCGGCGTAACCAACGGATCGCTGAGCGGCAGATGCGCAGTGGCGTTCCGCCCGTGGATCCCATCGACGACAATCCAGTCTCAGTCGGGAAGTCATCACGGATGGTTCTCAGGACTCGATCGCGAGCGAGAGTTGTGAGAAGTGGCCGCGCTCGACTCGAGCGCGTGACGGTCGAGAGGATTGGGCTGACGCGTTGAGAGTGATGCAGTCGGGAACAGCGATGCGGTAGGTGCCGGTGTCAAAGATGCCACCGACGGTTCGCTGCTGTCCAACGGTCACCAGACCGGCATGGCGAAGCCGGCGGATCGCCCGGCCTACGGTGTCTTTCGCCAGACTGAGCGACGCAGCCAACGCCCGAACCGAGACCCGCGCAACGCACGCGTCAGCGCCGGACAGATACGCGTTAGTCGGTGTGACCGCGACTCCGGGCGATGTCAAGAGGCGTTGTGCTCGAGTTCGTGTTCGACGGCTCGGCGAATCCACGATGAGATCGACCGATCGTCAGCACCGGCGGCGTTGCGGATCCTGTCGAGGGTTTCGGGTGGGAAGCGCACCGGCACGAGCTCGGTGAGTTTCGAAGCGCGGCGTCGGGCCGGACCTTGGGGAGTTTGGTTCTCAGGGTCGGCGTAGAAGTCGTGTTCTTCGGTTCGAGTCATCTTCTTGGTCATCGGTCCTCCAGGTATCGGTCGGCGAGGTGCTTGGCAGCGACCTAGCAGCCAATCGGGCGGCAGCGGGTCGGATCATTCGAGTTGGATGGGGCGAGCGGGACCACCAGGATCTCGCCATGGACTTCGGCCACCATCAACCAATGTGCTGGCGATTTGGCTGGGTAGAAGAGCGGGTCGGATTGCCACACGTCTTGAATGTCGTCGATTCCCAGTCCGGCGTGTTTGAACAGGTGGGCTGCTTGCCTGTCGATCTCGAACGGGTCGTTATCGTCGAGTTGATCGAGATCGAACAGCTCAGCCATCAGTCCGATTGTAATACAAACGGATACAGAAGGACAGACACTCCTCCCCACTGCATGGTTGAGCGTGGCGATGGCCAGTAGTCGGCGGGGTGCGATCGACAATCGTCAGTTCATCGATATTCAAGACCTCATCTGCTGCGAGGCGAACCAAACGGCTGATGCAACACCAAACGGCAACGACCATCTGGGAGAACGGACGTCGTTGAGGTGAGCCGCGGCGCGTGTTTGACGCAACTTGGTGTGGCTGGCAACGATGCGTCAGCCGTTGTGAGGCCGCGGTCGACCAAGTATGGGAACCCGAGTCGGTATGGGGAACGTCCAACGCCCGTGCGTTGGCTGGTCGCTTTTCTGCTGATTGGAGTGACGGCGTGCGGCGCGGACTCGGCAAGATCGCCAACCGCGAGTCCGTCCACGTCACCAACCACAAGTCCGTCGACGTCGACGTCAGCGGATCTCGCGACATCCACGGGCACGACGATCGTCACGACCGAACCGGAAGGCGGATCTCCATCATCGAGTTCGGTGACGACGCCTCAAGTGGCGGTGGATACGAGCGTGCCACCGTCGGTCGAGGACACGATCGCCGTCGATGCCGCCCCGACGGCGATGGCGACCGGGTCGAGGCGGCTATGGATCGCCTCGGCCGGCGACATCGTCGCGATCGATCCGGCATCCGGAACGACCTCTGCCCGGGTGGCCGTGCCAGGCATCGTGGCGATGACGCTCGACACGAACATTGCGACGACGTCGGCCGATCCGCCCCGGCTGGCCGCGTGCTCGCCGGAACAGACCGTCGAGATTGGCACGGTGAGCGCTGCGATCAGCGCGTCGTACCCTTATGGCTGCACCGGGATCGCTGTCGGTGCGGGGGCGCTGTGGATCGTGAGCGACGACAAGCTCGTCGAGCTCGGACCGCAGGGCGATCTGATCGGCACGGTCCAAGTCGATCACGGATTGGGAGTGGCCGCGACCAACGAAGCCGTCTGGGTCATCGAAGGCGGTTCTGGGCAGGCCCAGCTGCGCCAGATCGAGCCCAACCTAGGCACCACGGTCACAACGTACGCGCTCGCCGGGCGACCCGAGGCCGTGGTTGCAGACGACGCCGGCGTATGGGTGTCGGAGCGATCCGACGATGGCGTCAGCACGCTGCTCGGCTTCGGAACAGCAGGAAATTCGCTGCCGCGCCGGTACCTGCCGGGAAGCGGGGGTACGGGACTTGACTTCTCCGGCCAGTTCCTGTGGGTCGCCAGCGCCAACGGGGTGTCCGTCGTCGACACGAGCAGCGGCGAGCTCGTTGGTTCGTCGATGTTGTCGGCGACCAGCCCCCTAGCGTCCGCGGTTCGGCTGGTCGCTGCTGACGGGCGAGTCTTCATCTCGGGGCGAGTTGCAGAAGCAGTGCAACGCGTGGAGCCGGGAACGTTCGGGGACTCGATGCGGTGGGACGATGTGCCAGCACCGACTCGCATCGAAGTCAACTCGGGTTGCCCGACCTCAATTGCGAATGCTGCATCAGCGGAACTCGAGACACCGTTCGCGAACCCAGACCCGACCGGTTTGGCCGACACGCTCATACCAGGGCGACCCACCGCCGCCATCATCTGCCGATACGGCGATGTCGAAACGACGCTGACGGCCCTCGGCGCCACCGCCTACGTTGGTGGTGCCCTGCGTCAACACGCCCGGCTCGACGCCGACGGAGCCGTCCAGCTTGCAAGCACGTTCAACGACACGGCGCCCGCACCTTTTGTCTCGACGTGCACAGCCGACCTTGACGGCCCCGCATATACCGCGGTCGCGTTCTCCATCCCGGGACGCAGCGATGTCGATGTCTGGTACGAGGACTACGCCAACTGTCCGTCCCTGTCGAACGGAGTTCGCGAGGCCGGTCCACTGATCAACGGCTACGGAGCCGACATCGGCAACCTCCTCGACGAAGACCTCGCCGCGAACTAACGCCAGTCCGTCGGTCAGCGAAGACCAGGCCGTCGGGCTGTGTGGTCTTCGCCCGTAGCTTGAGCTCATCAACTCCCGTGGTACCGACCGCTACAAACGCCCCAGAGCTGATATCCACAGCCCGTTCGATACCAACATGCCCGAACTCGCCACCCAAACCCACCACGCCGCTCTTCCTCTTGTGGCGGCGAAGCCGCTCCATAGTGCGTTGTGTACTTTCTGTTGAGGCTCCGATCTGGCTAGTACACTAGACACATGACTGGCAGAGACGTGCTGCGAATCGTCGAACGCGGAGGTTGCGTTCAACTTCGCCAGCGCGGTTCCCATGTCATCGTTCGCTGCCCGGGAGGCTGCCAGAGCGTGATCCCTGTCCATCGAGGGCAGGACATCCCGGCGGGCACCTTGCGAGCGATCGAACGTGCCCTCGAACGATGTCTCGGCAAAGGATGGCTGCGATGACCACAACCAAGACGAAGAACCGAACGTACACGGCCGTCTACGAGCGCGACTCCACCGATGGGTCCTGGAACGTGCATGTCAAGGGGCTCTCTGGTTGCCAGACGTATGGTCGTAGCGTCCGCCAGGCTCAAAGCCGGATTCGCGAAGCACTCGCCGCATGGCTCGATCAGGACCCGTCCACCCTCACCATTCGCCATCGCTTCCCTGAGCCTCTGGCGAGCGTCGCCGACGAGGCAGTGCGGGCGCGCACCGCCGCCGAACGGGCAGAGGCGAAGGCGCAACAGCAGACCGTCGACGCCGTGAATGCCCTCACGCAGTCGGGCCTCAGTCGGCGTGACACAGCAGAGATCCTCGGACTCTCGCACCAGCGCATCCAGCAACTTCTCGATGCCAGCTGACCAGAATCCGTCCGAATCTGCCGATAGGCGTGGTGGAGAGAAAGCCGAGGATCGGGCATGATGCGGTCGTGTCGACATCGCGATCTCGCATCTCGATCGTGGTAACGATTGCTCTCATCGCCGTGTCGACGGCTTCATGTTCATCGACATCCACAAAGGTGTGCAGGGGGTCGGCGACGTGGAATGCGCAGACTTCAAGCTGTGGCACCGTCCCACCGAAACCCTGACGAGCCAGCCGCCCAGAACGAAGCCTCTGCACAGTGGGGGTTCGGGCGGAGCTATGGGCTTCCGATCCGGGCTGTGGTCACGGTGTTGTGTCGCTGGAGAACAGGGTCAGTGTCGTAGTGGGTCCCGTGGGAACGTCGTGGGACCTAGCCGCTCCAATGACCATTGACCTCCCGCCCTAGCTGGCGACTTGGAACCAGACATCGGCACTGCTGTCACTACGTTCGAAGTGGATCTGCCAGCAACCTGCTTGTTGATAGGTGATCCCCGTGTCCCATTCGTCTCCTGGGCGGTCGAAGCTTGAACCGGTGTGTGGGGTCGGTGGCAAGGTCATCGACGTTCCGTCCGGTGCAGTAGCCGTGATCGTCAGTGGACCGGATCCGGTCATGCGGACCACGAGTTTGATGTCGTCGCCGAGGTGCATCGAAGACTTGGTGGCGAAGATCAGCCCGGAAAGTTGGCCATTGCCGGATGTCCCTCGAAACTCGTTGCCGATGATGGGCGACGGTGGTGAGCATTTCGCGGCACCGGGCGTGGCTGCCGCGAACGCGTCGACAACGGTTGTGTCATGGGACGAGACTTTGATCGCGAGATCAACGAGGTCGTCGACCGATCGTGCTGCGCCCGTCTGGTTGATGGCTTCGCTGCTGATGATGGTCATCGAGTCCACCGTGCTCAGCGCAACAGTTCGTATCCACGACTCTTCGGGCCACACCAGCACGACGCCCGTCGCCGTATGAGGGCCGGGATCGAGTTGATCGGCTAGCCCGGGCACCGATGAGATCAGGTCACGTCCGCCAGAGAGAACGAACAAGCGGCGGTCGGTTTCAGCAAAGTATGCATAGTTCACGCTCTGGCCCTGATCCGTCGTCCGCGTCGCCGTCTCACGAAGATCAGGCGTCGAGCCGTCACGTGCTGAAAGAACAGCGGCGACAACAGAGCCGAACGCGGCAGCGCTTGCAGTTGGCTTGCTGTCGGCGATCGACGATGACAGAGCCGGCACGCCGACGAGCGGGGGGCTGTCCGGCGATGTCGTGCCCAACAATGACGTTCCCGGCGCCGACGCACCTGAAGACTGCGACGGATGCTGGTCCGGTCCCGGCAATCGAACGACGAGGATCGTGGCCAAGGCTGCGGCAGCCGTTACCAGCGCCGCGACTGACACGAGTCTCACTCGACCGCGGGTCCGAGACCTCCGCAGCTCGTTTACCTCGACAAGTTCAATCGAGGAGCTGGCCGGACCCGATCCAACATCTGGCAACGAACCGGTCGCTGTTGTCTGGCCGGAGGCGCGAACTGCGGCGTCAAACACCGAGTCGACGCCGCGCGGCGTTCCTCTGGCCGCGAGACGATCAAGTACTTCGATGAGTTCATTCATGGTGATCCCTTTGCGGACGGAGGGTCGAGGGCCGATGATCGAATTGAACGCAGCGCTCGTGAGAGCTTCATCCGGGCGGATGAGGCGCTGATGCCCAGCATCGAAGCGATCTCGTCATAGGCGAGGCCGTCGATCACGCGTAGATAGATCAGCGCGCGAACATTCGGCGAGAACCGATCAAGTTGGGCGACGTCTGACGGGTACGCAGAAGGTTGCGCCTCCGTCAATCCACCGCCGAGTCGCGTCAATGCCCGTCGGCGTCGACCAACTCGACGCCGGTCGTTCGACGCCGCGTTCACGATCGCCTGACGAAGATAGGCACCGGGCGAATCGAACCGAGACAACGACCCGCCGACAAGCGCATGAGCAACGGCGTCTTGCACCAAGTCATCCGGATCCATCTCGACTGCGCCGACGACAGCGGCGAAACGACGCAACGCTGGATAGAGCTGACCGAAGATCTCCTGATCCGTTACTCCAGCATCTCGAGAAGGCTGCACCGGAGGCACCGCAACTGGTCCGGTCATCGCTTCCTCCACACCCACCAAGACACCACACGCCCCCAATTCGCAACAAGGTTCGGCGAGAAATCGGGGTCGACTACGACCCGGTTCCCGCCGGCCCACGAAGCGACCGGCCAACTAGACCGCGCCTGCTGACCAACCCAGCCCACGAGTCCAGCTCGTTCGTCCACGTCCACACCATGCTGCAGAATGTCGCCGTGTCCTGTGCACCTGGTGTGCACCTGGAGCCCTGATCTGATGGCCGCCCTGTCGGCTGCAGCGCTCTGACCAGGAGCTTCTCTGGTGGAGACGAGGGGAATCGAACCCCTGACATCTACCTTGCAAAGGTAGCGCTCTGCCAACTGAGCTACGTCCCCGAAGGGAGCGCTCAGGATAGCGCCGGGTGCCCCGGATTCGCAGCGCCATTGACCCCCTACCGCCGCGCCGGGCCGGGGTGTGGAGGCTCCGATCTCTAGTGTTGCCGCATGCGGTCTCCACGTCTTCGGTTCGGCACGTTCCTGGCACCTCACCACCCGCTCGGCGAGAACCCGACGTTGCAGTTCCAGAGCGATCTCGGGCTAGCCACCCACCTCGACCACCTCGGATACGACGAGTTCTGGTGCGGCGAACACCACTCCAGCGGCTGGGAGATGATCGCCTCGCCGGAGATGTTCCTGGCAGCCGCGGGGCAGGTGACCCACACGATCAAGCTCGGTACGGGCGTGGTGTCGCTGCCGTACCATCACCCGTTCAACGTCGCCCAGCGGATCGTTCAGCTCGATCACATGACCAAGGGACGGGCGATGTTCGGCAGCGGACCCGGCGCGCTACCGAGCGATGCCCGCACGATGGGCATCAGCCCGATGTTGCTGCGCGATCGGCAGGACGAGGCGATGGGCATCATCATTCGGCTGCTGAACGGTGACGAACGGTTCTCGTACGACTGCGATTGGTTCACACTTCACGAGGCGGCGTTGCAGATCCTGCCGATTCAGGAACACCTGCCGATGGCCACTGCCTCGAGCATCAGCCCGAGCGGGATGCAGTTGGCCGGCAAGTACGGCATCGGTGTGCTCTCCATCGCTTCCACCAGCCTCGAGGGCCTCCAGGCGCTGCCGACTCAGTGGGGGTTCGCGGAAGAGGCAGCCTCGGCCCATGGCACAACTGTCGATCGACGTGATTGGCGCGTGCTGATGAGCTGGCACATCGCCGAGACCAAGGAGCAGGCGCGTCGCGAGGCTGTGCAGGGTCTGCATCGCTGGCACAACGAATACAACGTGCGTGTGCTCGGCCGCCCGGGCGCGACGCATGTGGACGATGCATGGGAGTTGCTCGATCAGGTCGCCGAGAGCGGGGCCGAAGGCGGCGGCGCAGCCGTGATCGGAACCCCCGACGATCTGATCGCCGCTATCGAACAGCTGCAGCAGGTCACCGGCGGCTTCGGCGTCGTCCTCGGCTTCGCTCACGACTGGGCAAACCGCGAGAACACCCGCCGTTCGTGGGACATGGTCGCCCGCTACGTGATCCCGGCGCTCAACGGCTCGCTACAACCGATGCAGGCATCTGCCGACTACGTCGAGGCCAACAAGGCCGAGTTGATCGGTGGAGCCTCCGCGGCCGTGCTCAACAAGATCATGGCGCATGAAGGTGCCGCGGCGGCGATGGCCACGACGATGAGCCAGATGGCCGAGCGAGCTGCGGCACGCAAGGCCAGAGCAACAGGCCCGGCCAACGACCCCACGTTTCGGCCAGGCCCTGGCCTGCCGAATCCGAAGTAACGCGGAACCGAATCAGCTCCAGGTTCGTCCAACTCCCGATGAGAATCGGCACGCTCCTGATGATCGCCGCAGTAACGGTGGTCAGCGCCTGCACCAGCGAGTCGCGTGCAGGCACGGCGACGACCGTCGCCAAGGCGGTTCCGGTCGACACCGACGCCGGCGGCAACCCGATCGACCTTGGCCGTCTGTGCGTCCACACCGATCCGGGAAAGTTGCCGATCAGCGTTCATCGCGCTCTGAGTTGCCCGGACGGCACGGCGGTCTCCGTACGCGGCATCATCATCGGTGCCTCCGGCGGATCGGTGCAGTTGTGCGACTCGGCCGCCGGCGGCGATGACTGTCTGACGATCGACGCAGGCGTGCTACCGATCGACGACAATCGCACGTCCGTCACCCCGATCGACTACACCGGCACGGTGTCGCAGGGCGTGCTCACCGTAGCCGGCGGTCCCCAAGTCGGCCCCGTCGGTTCGGTTGTGCCGAGCCCCCTCAATCGTCCTTCGTCGCCACCGCGTTCGGGGTGACGTTCATCTTCGGTTCGTACTCGGCGACCTCGACGATTCGGCCCTCGCCGAGGTACTTGGCGCGCAACGCCGTACGACACGATTGGCACGGCCCGTAGAACCGCTCGCCAACCGTGGCGCCGCAGCGAGGGCAAGCGAACGAAACCGAGTCGCTCACTGGCCAGCAGACGAGTTCTTCAGCATCGTTCCGGCGAACACGCCGGTGTGCTCGCCGTGGTCCATCGACACACGACCGTTGACAACTGTGTAGTCATATCCCCTCGAGCGTTGCACATATCGACCGGCTCCGTGAGGAAAGTCGTAGACGTACGACGGAGCCGGCATCTCCAGCGCGTCGAGATCGATCACGTTGACATCGGCAAACGCACCGCTGACGAGACGACCCCGCCCCGTCAACCCGAACAGGTCGGCGGTATCGCTGGTGAGTCGGCGGACGCCCTCCTCCAGGCTCCACCGTTGCCGCTCGCGAATCCAGTACGAGAGCAGGAACGTGGGCTGGCTGGCATCGAGTATCTGACCGACGTGGGCTCCGGCATCGGCAAGCCCGAGCGTGACAAGCGGCTCGTCGAGCATCTCCTCCACTGCCGACATCTGCTGATTCAGGAACGGGAAGCTGCAAACCAGGGCACCATCGCTCTCCAGTTGAAGTTCGATGTAAGCAGCAGCGGCGCTGATGCCACGATGGTGAGCAATGGCTGCGAGTGACGTCGACGGATCGAGGTCGTAGCGTGCCCGACCGTGCCCACTGTCCGCAGGGTTGACGACGAAGAGCCGGGCGAGATCGAGACCAGGCGGGTTTGCGTCGGCCGCTTCGATCAACCGCGTCCGCGTCGCCGGGTCGCGCAGCGCCACGAGCTTCTTGCCGTTGTGCATGATCTTCAGATCGCGCCAGGCGTCGGCGCGGTCGAAGGGGCTGCGCGTGTCGAGGCTGAACAGAATCCCGACGCTGCGTGCCGTGGTCTGTGGCCGAAGGTTGGCACCTGTGGTGTTCTCGTGCTTGGCCAGCTCGATGACTCGCGAGTGGAGGTCGGGCCTGCTGTCGTGTTGCAACAGTCCGAAACTGACGGGGCGCCCGCTGCGCCGGCTGACCTCACCCATCCAGGCGAGCTCGGCGCGGGTGCCGGGGATGTCGGAGTTGTCGCGATCACCCTCGCCGATTCGGCTGGCACTCTCGAACACGCCTGAGCCGTGGCGGCCGAGCACCTCGGCGAACATCAGCAGCTCTTCGGGAGCCGCATAGGTACCCGGTACGTGGCGGCCGTCAGGAACCTTGTGGAGGAAGGTACGGCTGGTGCTGAAACCGAGCGCTCCACCGCGCATGGCCTCGCCCAGCAGGCAGGTCATGATGGCCATGTCTTCGTCGGTCGGTGGCTCGTGCTCGATCCCGCGGGCGCCCATCGCGTATTGGCGCAAGGCACAGTGCCCGACCATTCCACCGACGTTGAGGCCTTTCGGCAATCGGCTCATGCTGGCCAGGTACTCGCCGTAGGTCACCCAGTCCCATGCCAACCCATCGAGGATGGCCGCGCTGGGGATGTCTTCGACGCTCTCCATCATCGCCGCCAGAACCTCGCGGTCTTCGGGCTTGCACGGTGCGAACGTGACCCCGCAGTTGCCCATCACCACACTGGTGATCCCGTGATAGCAGCTGCTCGAGCCGATGGGATCCCACGCCAGTTGGGCGTCGAGATGCGTGTGAATGTCGACGAATCCGGGCGTGACCACCCGGTCGGTGGCGTCGATCACTGTTGTTGCCGAGCCGACGATGTTGGGAGCAACGTCGACGACGCGGTCGTTGATGATCGCCACATCAGCGCTTCGAGCGGATGAACCGGTGCCGTCAACCACCGTTCCACCGCGGATGAGCATGTCGAACGTCCCCACTCGTGCCCCCGTCGTTACGGCTCCTGACAAGCCGAGAAAGACACGGTAGCGGTCCGCTCGCCGCCAGTCGATTTCGAGACGGTTTCAGTTCCGTGAACACTCAGTGGCCGACCTGGTTCGCAGTGCGGTCGTCAACGAACTTCAGCTGCTGTGCAGGGCGCGGCCCAGTCGGGCGACACCTTCGGCGATGTCCTCGTCGTCGTAGAACGAATAGCTCAATCGCAGGTGATTACCCAGCGCACCGGTCGGCGAGAACTGGGCCCCGTGGCGCACATCGACACCATGGCTGTTGGCCAGCACACGCAACGCTCTGCCATCGGCGTCAGTAGGCAGCCGCAGCCATACGAAGTACCCGCCGGTGGGGATGTCGTAGTCGACCCACGGTGGCATGTGCTCACGCAACGCGGCCACCATCACAGCAGCACGTCGGGCGAACGTCGCCCGCAACCACTCGAGGTACTCCTGTTGCCAGCCCCTCCGCATCATCGCCGTGGCCAGGGTCGAGGTGACCGGGTTGAGACCACCACCGCTCAGGATCAATCCCGAATTCGCCAACGCGCCAAGGCGTTCTGTCGAGCCGTGGATCCAGCCGAGACGCATCCCGGGAGCGAGGATCTTGGAAAACGTTCCAATCGACAGAATTGGGCCCTCGTCGACGTACGCCGACATCGGCGGCGGCATCGCGCCAGGCGCAAATCGCAGCAGGTGGTACACCTCGTCGGCGACGATCAGTACATCGTGCTCGGCGGAGGCAGCCACCAGGTCGACTCGGCGTTGCGCCGACATGGTGATGCCGGTGGGGTTCTGGAATGCGGGGATCGTGTACGCGAACGCGACTCGCTTGCCCTCCGCACGCACTGCGCTGACGGCCTCGATCAGAGCGTCGACGACGAGGCCCTCGCCGTCGAGCGGCACGCCGCGGAGCTCCAGCCCGTGATCGCGGAACATCTGGAACGCGAGGAAGTAGGTGGGCTCTTCGACGATCACGACGTCGCCGGGTTCGGTCATCACCGTGCACAGCATCTCCAAGGCCTGCGAGTTGCCGTTGGTCGAGAACAGCTCCTCCGGCTCCACCGGTGTGCCGTATGCGTCGGAGAGAAACTCACCCAGGGCGATGCGGTGGTGACCATCGCCCCATTCGGCGCCGTACTGCAAGAACTCCGAAGAATCGGAGAACTGCAGCGCCGCGGCGCGGCGCACGTAGTCGAGCGGCAGGATCGCGTTGTTCGGCTGTCCGACACCGAGGTCGATGACTCCTTCGGCCACGACAACTTGCTGGAACTGGATCGTCGACACGCGTCTAACGTAGGTCCATGAGCACGGCCTCACGAACCACGTCGGAGATCGTCATCGGCAGTTGCCACCACGACTGTCCTGACACCTGCGGTTGGCACGTCACCGTCGACCGCAGCGGGCCGACGCCAGTGGCTCTGCAGATGCGCGGCAACCCCGACCACCCGTACAGCAAGGGCGAGCTGTGCCCAAAGGTCAACAAGTTCCTCGATCGCGTGTACAGCGACGAGCGCGTGCTCCACCCCTTGCGTCGCGTCGGGGCCAAGGGCGAAGGACGTTTCGAGCAGATCACGTGGGACGAGGCTCTCAGCGAGATCGCATCGCGATTCCACGAGATCATCGCCCGCGATGGCGCCGAAGCCCTCATGCCCTACAGCGATGCCGGCAACCAGAGCCTGTTGTCCATGGGGTTCCCCGAGCGGTTCTGGAACCGCGTCGGCGCCACGCGAGTGGTGAGGGCAATTTGTGGCCCGACGGTGGGTGCCGGAGTGAAGATGACCAACGGCACCACCAAGGGTCTCGACCCGCTGGAGATCCGCCACTCACAGCTCATCATCCTGTGGGGCACCAACACCAAGCTCACCAACCGACATCTCTGGCCCACCATCGACGCGGCACGGAAAGATGGGGCTCAGGTCATCGTCGTCGACCCGATCCGAACGATGACGGCCGACGACGCCGACTGGTTCATCCAACCGCTTCCCGGCACCGACATCGCGCTGATGCTCGCTGTCATGCACGTGTTGATCCGCGACGGCCTGACCGACGAGCAGTGGGTCGCCGAGCACACACTCGGTTTCGATGAGCTCGCCACGCACGTCGCCAATTGGACTCCCGAACGTGCTTCCGCGGCGTGTGGAGTAGCCGCGGCCGACATCGAGCGGTTGGCACACATGTACGGCACGATCCGGCCGGCGGTCATTCGCACGTTGGTCGGCGCCGAGCATCACGAGAACGGGGCGATGTTCTTCCGTACGATGGCCTGCCTGCCGGCCCTCGTCGGCGCGTGGAAGGACCGCGGCGGAGGACTGGCCAGATCAGTCGGCGTGTGGTCGGGATCAGTGGTCGAGGGCGATGTGCTGCAACGGCCCAACCTGCTTGACGGGCGTCAGCCGCGCTGGGTCAACATGAGCCGTCTCGCCGAGATCCTGTCCGATACCGAGGACCCACCGATCCGAGGTCTGCTGGTGTGGAACTGCAATCCGTTGGTGATCACCCCCAACGTCGAGAAGATTCGCGCCGGGGTGGCGAGCGACGATCTGTTCACCGTCGTGCACGAGCAGTTCATCACCGACACGGCCCGCTACGCCGACATCGTCCTGCCGGCCACCACTCAGAT
Organism: Ilumatobacteraceae bacterium; assembly: GCA_963720775.1. GTDB lineage: Bacteria > Actinomycetota > Acidimicrobiia > Acidimicrobiales > Ilumatobacteraceae > JAENVT01. The sequence continues at coordinate 537,123 of CAVRGR010000007.1, forward strand.
CGAGGCCACCGACGTCGTCCCGTCATGGGGACACCTGTGGTTGAGCTGGAACGAGGCTGCGATCGAGCCTTGTGGTGAGGCGGTCAGCAACAGCGAGTTGTTCCGCAGGCTCGCCCGTGCAATGGGCTACACCGAGCCCGAGCTCTTCGACGACGACATGACAGTGATCCGTGAGTCGTTGCCCACCGTCGATGTCGACGAACTACGCCGAACCGGACACGTCCGCGTGCCCTATCCCGAAGATGGGCGTCCCTTCGGTGAGGGTGTCTTCCCGACGGCCAGTGGCAAGGTCGAGTTCGTCAGCGAGGCGCTCGTTGCCATGGGTCAACCCGCTTTGCCGACGTTCGTCCCACCGAACGAGGGGCCTGGCACGGCGCTGGCCGAGCGCTATCCGCTGCAATTGATGACCCCCAAGCAGCACACGCGCTTCCTCAACGGCAGCTACTCGCATCTGGCGGGTCACGGCGGACGCGAGGAAGGTCCGTTCCTCGAGCTGTGCGCCGTCGACGCTGCCAACCGCGGCATCATCGACGGTCAATGCGTCCGCGTGTTCAACGACCGGGCGTCGATCGAGGTTCCTGCGCGCATCAGCGAACGACTTCGACCAGGCGTCGTATCGATCCCATGGGGCTGGTGGAGCCGTCATCACCCGGATGGCATGGTCGCCAACTCACTCACCAACGACACGCTCACCGAGTGGGGCGGCGGCGTTGCCTTCTACGACACACTGGTCGAAATCAGCGCTCACTGATCGCAACAACCCATCCGCCCTGAGCAGGCACGCGGGGGTAGCCTTGCGACATGGCAGGCGATCTGATCTACGCGTTTCGAGTCATGCGCCTGCCGCTGCTGGATGCCGGCGGTGCGCCGATCGGCCGCCTCGACGACATCGTCGTCATTCCTGGCCGTCCCGGGGTGCCCCCCCGAGTCCTCGGTTTCGTCGCTACCAGCCAACGTCGGCGGATCTTCGTCAACGCCGGCCGCTTGGCGGGGATCGACAGCGACGGCGTTCGCCTGCGCAGCTGGGACGTCGACCTCAATCCGTTCAAGCCGAAGCCGGGTGAAGTGCTCATCGGGCGCGACATCATCGATCGGCGCATCGGTGAGGAGACCGTCAGCGACGTGGCCATGCGCGAGGGCGGCGATGGGCGCCAGACGTGGTGGCAACTCGCCAAGGTCCGCCTGGCGCGGCGCAGCGCGTTGCGCCGCCGGCCGAGCTATCGATTGGTCGATGTCGCCGAGCTGCCCGAGCTGTTCCACACGACCGGCTCAGAGGTCGCCGCCGAGGTAGCCCGGTTGCGCGACATGCACCCCAGCGATGTCGCCGCGATCGTGCGGGCGATGCCGCTGAACCAACGCAAGCAGTTGGCCGAGGCGATGGAGGACGAGCGCCTCGCCGACTTGTTGGAAGAGTTGCCAGAAGCCGAGCAGCTGCGCATCATCGAAGGCCTCGACCTCGAGCGCCTCGTCAACGTGCTCGATGAGATGGAGTACGACGACCTCGCCGACCTCTTGGCCGAGATGCCCGGCGAGCAGCGCACGCGGGTGCTCGAGGCGATGGATGCCGAAGACGCCGACCTCGTGCGGCGCCTGCTGAGCTACGACGAAGGCACGGCCGGAGCGTTGATGACGCCCGACATCATCATCCTCGGTCCGACGTCGACGGTGGCCGAAGCCCTCGCCGAGCTGCGCAACCCGGACTGGTTGGTGTCGATCGCCGCCCAGGTGTTCATCGTCCAGCCGCCGTACAAGCCGCCGACCGGAACGTATGTCGGTGTCGTCCACTTCCAACGGCTGCTGCGCGAACCACCCAGCATGGAGCTCGGGCGGTGCATCGAAGAAGAGCCCACGATCACGCCCAATCTTCCGGAGCGCGATGTCGCCGAGCGGCTGGCGAGCTACAACATGCTTGCCGTAGGTGTCACTGACGAGGCCGGGCGGCTGCTCGGCGCGATCACAGTCGACGACGTGCTCGACCGCACGCTGCCGACCGGTTGGCGCCAGCGCAGGCGGGTGAGCACAGGTTCGGTTCCGCGATGAAGCGCCGGGAAGACCTCAGCACGCCTCGGCAACTGCGCCGGGGTTTGGGCGTGCACTACGACCCCGAAGCCTTCGGCCGGTTCAGCGAGACGATTGCACGCACGCTGGGTACGGCTCGCTTCCTCGTCTCCCAGACCATCGTGGTCGCAATCTGGATCTCGATCAACCTTGCCTATGGCTTCAACATCGGCGACATCCGCCATGGCGGATTCGACCCGTACCCATTCATTCTGCTCAACCTCGCGTTCAGCACGCAGGCCGCCTACGCCGCGCCGCTCATCTTGTTGGCCCAAAACCGTCAGGAGCAGCGCGACCGCATACAAACGGAGATCGACCGCCGCGTCGCCGAACGCACACAGGCCGACACCGAGTTCCTCGCTCGCGAACTCGCGGCGGTGCGTCTCGGGCTCTCCGATGTTGCCAGTTCCAGTGAGCTCGAGGATCACCTCGAGCGGGTCAGCCGGGCGATCGAACGCCTCGCTGACCGCCTCGGCGCGCTCGAGGCGCACACGCAAGGAACTACGGGCGGCTGACTCCCATCGACACGTTGGACGAGACGGCAGCGACCAGTTCGACGAGCTCGACGGTGGCATCGGCGAAGTCGTTCGGCTGCTCCCAGGCACACAGATGGTCGGCGACGACCTCACGCACCTCCGCTCCGATGGCCTTGGCCAAAGCACGTTGCTTGCGTGGCCGCACCAGACGGTCGCGAGTGGTGATCAACGACCCGGCCGGCTTGTCAAGATCTCCCGCCCATGGCCGAGCGTCGTACCGACTCAGCGACTGACCGGCCTGCACGATGCTCTGTGGGTCGTTGCGGCGCAGCTCACCGCTGAGCCACGGCACGTACACCTGCAGAGGGCTGCCAGGCCCGAGCAACCGGCGCAGGCCCTTGCTGATCCACCGTTGGTAGGCGAACGACCTCAGCAGCGGCCCGAGGAGGTGCGCAGTTCGCCAGCGCAGGCGTTCGAACCGCGTGGAGCACCATTCCAGAGCCGTGGCTTGAACCACGATGCCGCGTACGAGGTCGGGATGGCGGTGGGCCAAGAGCATGCTGACAGGCCCGCCCATCGAGTAGCCGACGGTGATCACCGGAGCCACGCCGAGCGCTTCGACCAGAGCTGCAGCATCGTCGGCCACATCTTCCAACTCGAAGCGTCGATCGGACCTCAGGCCGCGACCGTGGCCGCGGTGGTCGATGGTGACGAACGAGAAGCGAGTTGCCAGCGCCTCGTAAGCCGTGAAGAACTGCAGATCAGCGCTCGCCGTCCAACCGTGCAACAGCAGAATGGTCGGCGCCTCCGGATCGGGATGTCGGTGGATCCGGTAGAACAGCTCACCGCGACCAGGCACGATCAAGGTGTGACCCTCGGGTAGCCACGGCAGGGTTGGATCGCTCGGCATCTCACTCACACTGGTGACGGTACCGGCGCGGGATCGTCACCAGGCAGACGATCGGGCGACTCCGGTGAACTCCTGGAGGCGCACGCCCAGTTCGACGGCGCGTCGTAGAAGCGTCGGCGGGTCGAGCGACGCGCCGCCGACGACGTGCAGGCCCGACGCGAGGTCACGGGTGAGGCAGGCCTCGAGGCAGGCAACCGTGACTGCCGCAGCAAGGTCACTCGTGGGTCCCGATGCACCGGCGATCACCGTGACACGTGCCCCGTCTTCGGCTGCGCCGCGCACCTCGACACGCACGGCCCCGAGGCCGCCGGCTCTGTGCGGTGGCGTGAGCATCGGCAGCCGCGCCGTGAGCCGGTCGCGTCGAGTGCCCGAAGCCCGAGCGCTGATCCGCGCCGCTGTGGGAAAGATCCTGTGGAGCAGGATGGGATCTGGCAGGGCGGCTCGGTAGCAGTCCTTGGCACCGATCGGTTCGGGGAACCAGTCGAGCTCGCGACCGCTCCCACCAGGACGTTCGATCCAATCGCCATCGTGCCAGCCGATGGCCGTTTCCCCGAAGGCATCGTGGTGCTGCACCGCGCACGCCGGCCCCGCGGTGCCGTGGGTGGCGACGTGTATCTCCTCGGCGACATGAAGCTGGTGCCACAGGTGGTCGGCCAACAAGCCGGTCAAACCCGGACTCATCGCCGCACCCACCACGAGGGCTGCACCATGCTGCCTGGCGAAGTCATCGAGGTCGACAAGGGCGTGCACGTCGTCGATGTCGGCCGACATCGACACGACCGAGACCCCTGCGCCGAGATACTGCTCGGCCAGGCGTGCATGCGGGTGTGGGTGGCACAGGGCAACGACATCGGTGACGGCCAGGTCTGCGGAATCGCCCACCACCACGGCGCCGCGCACGGATCCCGACACTGCCGGATCGAACACCGCGACACGCACGCGATTGTCGAGCAACGTTGCCGCAATCCGCCTGCCGGTGACTCCATGACCGACCAGACCGACGATCGGCGACTCGGCCTCGGGCGAGGTCATGACGGGGGCAGTTTGAGCTCGCGCCAACCACCCTCTTGCGGCGGGATGCCACCCTTGCCGCGCACACGCAGCACACCGGCAACTGCGCCAGCCAGAGAGAGGGCTACGAAGGCTCGACGCAACGCTTTCACTGTGGGGCTAGCTGGAATCGAACCAGCGACCTTCACATTATCAGTGTGACGCTCTAACCAACTGAGCTATAGCCCCGTCATCGACGGAGCGCCAGGCTATCGGGCGGCCTCAGCTCGACTCAACCGCGATCGTGTCATCCATCAGGTCGGCAGCTTCTCCATCGAGGGCAACGACGTCGGAGGCGGATTCGGGCACGGTCATCTCCGGCGCACCTTCGACCGGCGCGGTCCCGCGCTCGACTCGGCTGCGCACTTCCTCTTCGAGGACGCTGAAGCGGACACCGCCGACCAGGTCGGTGATGAGGTTGAACAGTGTGGCCATCAGCACCACCAGACCGGTGAGACCCACGGCGATGAACAATCCGGCGATCCAGGCGTTGTGGTAGATCTGGCCGCCGTTGAACTTGAACGTCTCCCAGCCAAAGCCTTCGAAGAACTTCTCGACGTTGTCGATGGTTCCTGTGGCGTAGGCAACCTGCCAGAGGAGCACACCCGCCACCATGGTGACCGCGTAGAAGAACACGCTGAACACCATCGCAACCTTGAAAACGCTCCAGGTGTCGACGTGGCGGACCACACGCGTCACTCGTCGAACACGTGGCTTGGGAGCGCGACGGAACTGGATCGGCCGGCGAAGTGGTCGCGAGTCGAGCACCGGGCCGATCTGGGTGACGTCGTCGATGGTCGCAGCCTGGTCGTAGAGAATCGGCGTGGCGAGGGTGACGCCGGCGTCGGGCAGAACTGGCGCCGATACCAATTCGGTGGGCACCAGCGCGGCCGGGGCCTCGACGGGTGCCTCCACCGTGGGAGCCAGGGCCACCGGCTCGGCCGGTGCCCAGACCACGGGATCAGAAGCTGGTTCGCCCGCTCGGGCTACCGGGGCATCGACCGGAGCCGGTGACAGCGGCAGGGCCACGGAGAAGTCGATCGGCGCGTCGAGGTGCACACCGTCGCCAAGCTTGTCGGCTCGCGGGAGCAGCGACCCTGGACGACGCCACAGCGTCTTGCCGACGCGCGCTAAGCCGGCCGGTGAGCTCGGGTCTTCGGTGCGCGGATCGACAGGGCCCTGCCGTGATGAGCCATTGAGCCGGGCCGCAGCGCCCTTGGCCTCTGCCGGCTTGGCCTTCGCGCCGACTGGCTTGGGCCCGGCGACGCGCGATCCTGCCCGCTTGGAAGTCTGGGGCACACCGCTATCCACCCGCAGCAGTCTAGGCGCCGCGACACGACCGGGGCTGCTCAGCACCCTTGGGTTGAGCCTTTCCCGATGTTGAGGGCCTGACCTTCAGGGCCCGTCGGTTGCCCGGGCGGTGGCGCGCTCGCCGCCGACCTCGACCACGACGACCACAGCGTCACCGGCTTCGCTGTAGCTCACCAGGTGCCCGCCATTGCTGCTGGCCAAGCGCTGCGCGGCAAGCTGTCCTCCGACGGTTGCTGCCAGCGCAGCCGCGTCGGCGGCCGTCTGAGCTCGCCCACGATCAATGATTCGCTCGCTGAACGCTCCAATCGCGAGGACGGCCGTCGCCGCCATCACGACCACGGCCAGGAGCAGGACCACGGCTTGACCTCGATCTCTGCCGATCACACACATCACAGACCTCCGCGTCGGACGCAGCACCGGGCACGAAGGCCGATTTGGAGCGGAATGCTCGATAACGATCTCGTCGGGACGAGAGGCGGTGGCTACTCCTCGTCGCTGCCGATGATCAAGGCGACGGAAGCGACGTGCTGGCCGTCGTCGACGTTCATCACCCGAACTCCCGTTGCGTCGCGGCCTTGCGAGGAGATGTCGCGCACGCCCATGCGAATGGCGACACCACCACTGGAGACGGCGACGATCTCGTCGTCGAGGCCGACCATGAACGCGGCGACTACTTGGCCCTTCTTGCCCGTGAGCCGGATACCGATCACGCCCTGGCCACCACGTCCTTGCACGTTGAACTTGTCGAGCTGGGTGCGCTTGCCGTAGCCGTGCGACGTGAGGATCAAGATGGCGGTGTCGTCGCGGGCTACGTCGACGGAGACGACCTCGTCACCCGGCTTGAGCTTCATGCCGCGAACACCCGAGGCGGCACGCCCCATGGCGCGCACTTCCTCTTCGTCGAAGCGGATCGTCAGGCCCTTGCGACTGACCATGAAGATGTCGTCGTTGCCGGCGGTCTCGATGACACGCACCAACTCGTCGCCGTCGCGCAGGTTCAGCGCGATCAGACCGTCGCGGCGACCGTTGTCGTACTCGTGGAACGAGGTCTTCTTGACCACACCGAGCCGGGTCGCGAAGAACAGGTTGCGTTCGCCGGCGAAGTCGCGGGTGTCGATTATGGCCTGAATGGTCTCGCCCGCCTGCAGCGGCAACAAGTTGACGATCGGCATGCCCTTGGCGGTGCGTTCGCGCTCGGGGATGTCCATCGCCCGCAGGCGGTAGACGCGGCCACGGTTGCTGAAGAACAGCAGGAACGCGTGAGCGGTGGTGAAGATGACGTGACGAACGATGTCGTCGGTCTTCAACTTCGCGCCACTCACGCCACGGCCGCCGCGGCCCTGCGTCTTGAAGCTGTCGGCGGTGACGGCCTTGACGTACTGAGCCTCGGTCATCACGATGACGAGCTCTTTGTCCTCGACGAGATCGAGGTCGGTCATCTCACCGTCGTCGAGACCGATCGAGCAGACCCGCGGGGTGGCGAACTCTTCCTTGATCGCCGTCATCTCCGAGCGGATGACCTCGTTGCGCACGACGGGATCGGCGAGGATGGCCTCGAGCTCGACGATGCGGGCCTGCACGTCGACGAGCTCGGTCTCGATGTCGATGCGACTGAGCCGAGTGAGTTGGCCCAAGCGCATCTCCATGATGTCTTGCGCTTGCACCTCGGTGAACTCGAACGGCTCCGCCATGAGTCCGGCCTTGGCCGCCGCCGGATTGTCGCTGCCGCGGATGAGAGCGATGACCTGGTCGATGACGTTGAGCGCCTTGAGACGACCCTCGAGGAGGTGCTCGCGCTTGCGAGCTTCCTTCAGCCGGAACTCGGAACGGCGAGTGATCACGTCGACCTGGTGCCGCAGGTAGCCCTGCAACGCGGTGACCAGGTTGAGCGTGCGCGGCACGCCGTCGACCAAGGCGACCATGTTGACCCCGAAGCTGGTCTGCAACTGGGTGAGCTTGTACAGGTTGTTGAGCACGACGTTGGCGTTGGCGTCGCGCTTCAGGTGCACCACGAGACTGGTCTTGCCGCCGGCCGAGCCATCGTTGACGTCGGCGATGCCCTCGAGATCGCCGGCGTCGACCAGTTCCTGGATGCGTCCCGCAATCGACGAGCAGCTCGTTTGATACGGCAACTCGGTGACAACGATCTGCATCTGGCCGCGCTTGCCCTCCTCGATCGCCGCGGTGGCGCGCATCTTGATGCTGCCACGCCCGGTTCGGTAGGCATCCATGATGCCGGCGCGCCCGAGGATGCTGCCTCCGGTAGGGAAGTCGGGACCCTTGACGAACTGCATGAGGTCGTCGGCCGTGGCCTCCGGATGGGCCAGCAGATGCAGAGTAGCGTCGATGACCTCGCCCAGGTTGTGCGGCGGGATGTTGGTGGCCATGCCCACAGCGATGCCCTGGCTGCCGTTGACCAACAGGTTCGGGAACCGCGACGGGAGCACCGTGGGCTCTTCGCGGCTGCCGTCGTAGGTCGGCTGCATGTCAACGGTCTCTTCGTCGATGTCGGCGAGCAGTTGCATCGCCAACGGATGCAACCGGCATTCGGTGTAGCGCGCAGCAGCCGGTCCGAAATCCGGGGACCCATAGTTTCCGTGGAAGTCGATCAGGGCGTGGCGTAGCGAGAACGGCTGGGCCATGCGCACCAAGGCGTCGTAGATGGCCGAGTCGCCGTGCGGGTGGTACCTGGCCATGGTGTCGCCGGTGACGCGAGCCGACTTCACGAACGGCCGATCGGGGCGGAACCCCTGCTCTTCCATGTCCCAGATGATTCGGCGATGCACAGGCTTGAGACCGTCGCGAACGTCGGGCAGGGCGCGAGCCATGATGACCGACATGGCGTAGTCGAGGAAGCTGCGCTCCATCTCGTCTTGCAGGGCAACTGGTTGCACCGACAACGAAGGATCGTCGTTGGTGTCGCCGGCATCGTCGCCGTTGGTGGGGGGAATCGGGGTGTCGCTCATCTAGAAGTCCAGGTTTCGTACGTCGCGGGCGTTGGTGACGATGAAGTTCTTGCGCGACTCGACGTCGTCGCCCATCAACACGCTCATCATCTCGTCGGCCAGCGCGGCCTCTTCCACTTCCACCTGCAGCAACGTACGCGTGGAGGCGTCCATCGTGGTCGGCTTCAGCTCCTCCCAGTCCATCTCACCGAGACCCTTCAGTCGCTGGAACTCTTTCTTGTGGTTCGGGTGCGTCTCGAGCCACGTGGCCTTGGCCAGGTCGTCTTTGAGATACACCTTCTCTTTGCCAACGACCGTCGAGTAGAGCGGCGGCTGGGCGATGTACACGTAACCGGCCTCGACCAGCGGACGCATCTGGCGATAGAAGAACGTGAGCAGCAACGTACGGATGTGGCTGCCATCGACATCGGCGTCGGCCAGCAGGATCACCTTGTGGTAACGAGCCTTGGCGGCGTCGAACTCGTCGCCGACACCGCCGCCGATGGCGGTGATGAGGCTTTGCACTTCGTTGTTCTTCAACATCTTGTCGAGGCGAGCACGCTCGACGTTGAGGATCTTTCCGCGGATGGGCAGCAGCGCCTGAGTTCGCGGATCACGAGCGTTGAGCGCCGAACCACCTGCGGAGTCGCCCTCGACGATGAACAGTTCGCTCTCGTCGGGATTGCCGCTGCTGCAGTCCTTCAACTTGTCGGGCATGCCCGCACCGGTGAGCGCCGTCTTGCGGCGGATGGCGTTGCGGGCGTTCTTGGCGGCGAGTCGAGCCTGTGCAGCAGACAGCGCCTTCTTCACCAAGCGGTTCGCCTCGGGCGGGTTCTCTTCCAGCCACTCGGCCAGCCGTTCGTTGGTGGCCTTCTGCACGAACGAACGCATCGGCACGTTGCCGAGCTTGGCCTTCGTCTGCCCCTCGAACTGAGGGTCGCGAAGCTTCACCGACACGATTGCCGTGAGGCCTTCGCGGATGTCTTCGCCGAGCAGGTTCTCGTCCTTTTCCTTCAGCAGGTTCTTCGCTCGTGCGTACTTGTTGACCACGCCGGTGAGCGCCGTCTTGAAGCCCTCGACGTGCATGCCGCCTTCGATGGTGGAGATGCCGTTGGCGTAGCCGTGAATGCCTTCGTAGTAACCGGTGTTCCACTGAATGGCGATGTCGAGTGTCTGGCTGTCGGTCTCGTCTTCGTCCTCGAAGTGGGCAACCTTGGAGAACAACGCTTCCCTGGAGGCGTTGAGGTGCTTGACGAAATCGACGATGCCACCTTTGTACTGAAAGGTCTGTTCGAGCTGCCGATCGGGACGCTCGTCGCGGAAGATGATCTCGAGGCCCTTGTTGAGGAACGCCATGGTCTGCAGTCGCTCGAGAACCGTGCGGCTGAGGAACTCGGTGCCCTCGGCGAGGAACACCGTGGGATCCGGCCAGAACGTGACCGACGTGCCGGACTTGCGAACGAACGAGCCGCGAGTTGGCGTCTCGCCGACGACGGCGAGCTTGCCCTGGGGCTTGCCGCCCTTCGCGTACTCCTGGTGATAGCGCTTGCCATCTTTGTCGACCTCGATCACCAGCCGCTCGCTGAGGGCGTTGACGACGCTGACACCCACACCGTGGAGACCACCCGAGACCTTGTAGCCGGCGCCGCCGAACTTGCCGCCGGCGTGCAACACGGTGAGAACGACTTCGGCAGCGCTCTTGCCCTTGTGCGGACCGGATGGGTACGGATCGACCGGAACGCCGCGGCCGTTGTCGTCGACACGGCACCCGCCGTCGGGCAACAAGGTGACCGCGATCTTGGTGCAGAACCCCGCCATCGCTTCGTCGACAGCGTTGTCGACGACCTCCCAGATGAGGTGGTGGAGACCCGCGAGACCGGTGGATCCGATGTACATTCCCGGCCGTTTCCTGACCGGATCGAGACCTTCCAAAACCTGGATGTCTTTTGCGCCGTAATCGGCCGTTGGCTTGTTGGTGTCGAGCGACACGCGCACCTCAATCTATCGGCAAGAAAAGCATGCTTGACCTGCGGTTCTGTTGGCGACCAAACTGGCTGGCTCCCTGCGCCTCAGCTGCTGTCGCAATCGCTTTTCATCCTACCGGAAGGGTGCCTCACAAAGGCGGCAATCGGGCACATCCCGACCACGAAAAAGCGGCCCGAAACGAGCGGGTCACCGTCGTTCCGGCGGCCGTGCCGAAGCAGCGCTCAGCGACCCTTGACTCGCACCTCGACGCTCTCGATCGTTGCTCCGGCGACCTCGAGCAACCGTTGCTTCAACGTGGCCTCCAGGAACCGCAGTTGGGTGGCCCACGCCGGGTCGTCGACCTCGACCACGAGCTTCGTGCCGTCGAGCTTGACCGGCGTGACATGAGCCGCGATTGCATCGCCCACCGCCTCGGTCCACCTGCCGAACACCCCACCCATCTGACTGGCCATTCCGGCCACTTGACCGGACGACACCGTGTCGGAGGAATCGCTGCGAAGTGACCGGATGACCGCGCCGAGACTGTCGCTGATCGGCACAGGCTCGCGTGTCACGACACCACCATGCCAGCTTCGATCCGCAAGATGGCGTCGGGATGCGCTGCTTCTGGCAGAACGCCGGCCGTGGTCAGCACGACCTGACCCGGCGGCAGGTGTCGTAGCAGCGCCGCGCACCGCCCCGGGTCGAGCTCGCTCAGCACGTCGTCGAGCACCAGCACGGGAGCGCTGCCCACGTGGTCGGTGACGAGGCGATGTGCGCCGAGCCGCAACGCGAGCGCGAGCGTGCGTTGTTCGCCTTGCGAGGCATGCGTGCGGGCCGGCATGCCATTGATGAACAGCTCGACGTCGTCGCGGTGAGGCCCGATCGTCGACACCCCGCGGCGCACATCCTCGCCGCGACCTTGGGCAAGACCCACCGCCAGCCCACGTTGGCGCCAAGCCGGCTCGTACCGCAGTTCGATGCTCGTGGGCCGATCAGCGAGTTGCTCGTACGCCTCGGTCACCAGAGGGGCCAAACGGGTGATCAACACGGCTCTGGCGTGCCCGAACTGGTCGCCAACATCGGCCATCTTCGAATCCCACACGTCGAGGGTCAGGACCGCATCGTCGGTGAGCCGTCCACCAAGCTGCTTGAGCAACATGTTGCGTTGCTTCACGATTCGATCGAGCTCCAATCGCAGCGCGTCGTACTTCAGCGCCAGGCTTACCAACACGTCATCAAGGAACCGACGACGCCCGCCCGGACCTTCCTTGACCACGGCCAAGTCGTCGGGCGAGAACACTGTCACGCGCATGACCCCCAACAGATCGCGTGATCGTCCGAGTCGCTGACGATTGATCAGCACGCGGTTGCGACCGTTCCGGCTCAGCTCGAGTTCGACAAGCACCTCGCGGCCGTCGTCGTGCACAACCGTCGCTCGTACGACACCCGACTCGGCGCCGACGCGGATCAAGGCGTCGAGCGGGGCACCGCGAAAGCTCTCGAGGGTGGCGAGGTACGCCATCGCTTCGGCCAGGTTGGTCTTGCCCTGACCGTTGCTGCCGATGACGGCAGTGGTACCCGGATCGAAGTCGAAGGTCGCGTTGGCGTAGTTCCGAAAGTCGATGAGCTCGAGCCGAGTAACGATCATCAGGAGATGCAATGCGCGAGTGGAGAAAGCGTTGCGGACGAGGAGCCCGCAATCATTACGGCACGCGGACTGGCATCAGCAAGTACAGGTAGGCGTCATTGCCGACACCGCGCACGACCGCCGGCTTGAGTGAATCGAGGGTCGACAACGTGATCGAGTCGGAGGAGCACGCTTCCACACCGGATGCGAAGTACTCGGGGTTGAACGCAACCGTGAGATCAGTGCCTTCGTAGGCCGCGTCGAGCTCTTCCGACGCGTTGCCGACGTCTTGGGTGATCGCCGTCAACCGCAGCGTGTCACCACCCATCTGCAGCCGCACCGGAGTCGCGTCTTTGGCAAGGATCTTCACGCGCCGTATGGCTTCGAGCAACGGCTCGCGCTCGACCGTGAGCGTGTTGGGATGACTGCTCGGGATCAGTTGGCGGTAGTTCGGGAACTCGCCTTCGATCAACCGAGTGGACAGACGGGTGTCGCCGACTTCGAAGGTTGCGTCGCGATCACCGAGGCGCATGGTGACCTCGTCACCCGCACCGACCAACCGTTGCAGTTCGCTGAGTGCTCGACCGGGAACGAGCACCTTCTGGTCGGCCCCGAGCACCTCGTGCTCGGCGAGGTCACGAACCGCAAGGCGATACGAGTCGGTGGCCACCATGCGCAGTCCACCGTTCTCCGCCGTCAACAGAACACCGGTGAGAATCGGTCGGGCCTCATCGGTGCTCGCGGCACGCACCACCTGACGCAGGGCCTCGCCAAAAGCCGCGGCGGGCAGCGTGACGGAAGAGGTGGTGGGCGTCGAGAGCTTCGGGTAGTCGTCGAACGACAACGGTCGCACACTGAACTGTGACCGACCGCCGGTGATGCTCACCTCCTCGCCGTCGACCGCTACTTCGACCTTGCCCGCGCCCATCGATCGAACGATGTCTGCCGCCAGTCGAGCCGGCAGGACGACACCACCATCGCCTTCACCGCCGACAGCGAGTGTCAACTGGATCGTCAAGTCGAGGTCGGTACCGGTGATGCTCAACCGATCGCCGACCAGTTCGAGACGCAACCCCGACAGCACCGGGAGGGCTCCCGTGCGACCGGTAGCCGCACGTCCGGCAGTGGAGAGCGCTTCGGCGAGCGCTTCACGTTCACAACGGAACTTCACAGGGAGACCTTTCTCACCAAGAGGTGATGTGTACAGGTAGTAACAGTAATAAGGGCTGTGGACTGTGCATAAGTCCTGAATAGCCCAGCGTAGAGGCCGGAAGTGCGTCCACATTGGTATCCCCGGCCGTGCACAGCTCGGAAACGACACGCGTGTGCTTCGGTGGACAGGTTCATCTTGTCCCCTCTATCGCCTGCCGTCGTCCACATGACGCGCACAGTCACGCTTTCTTCAACCGCTGGACGAGATCGGTGACTTGATCGTAGATCTGCTTGCGCTCTTTCATGAGCCGCTGGATCTTGTCGACGGCGTGGATCACAGTGGTGTGGTCGCGGCCGCCGAACAGCCGGGCAATCGCCGGATAGCTGAGATCGGTGAGCTCACGGAAGACGTACATCGCCATCTGCCGCGCCGTTACCAGAGGTCGCTGCCGGCTCTTGCCGCGGAGCGCTTCGACGCTGTGGCCGAGGATGACTGCCATCTCGCTGAGCAGTTCGTCGTCGGTGCGTGGCTTCACGTACGTGTCGCTCATGAGATCGCTGAGCAGTTGCTCGGCGAGGTGCGTGCTGATGGGAACGTGATTGAGACTGGCGTAGGCGGTGACGCGGATGAGTGCACCCTCGAGCTCACGAATGTTGGTGGTGATGCGCGAGGCGATCAGTTCGAGCGTCTCCGACGGAACCGGGCTGTGATCGCGCTCGGCCTTGTTGCGCAAGATGGCCAAGCGTGTTTCGAGATCGGGAGGTTGGATGTCGGTGATGAGGCCCCACTTGAACCGTCCACGCAGGCGCTCCTCGAGCGTCGGGATCGCGTCGGGCATGCGGTCGCTGGAGATGACGATCTGCTTGTTCGCGCCGTGCAGTGAGTTGAACGTGTGGAAGAACTCTTCTTGCAGTCCTTCCTTGCCTTCCATGAATTGGATGTCGTCGATGAGCAGCACGTCGATGTCGCGGTATCGACGTTTGAAGTTGGCGATGGTGTTGGTGCGGATGCCGTCGACGTACTCGTTGAGGAACGTCTCGGTGCTCACGTATCGAACGATGTCGTGCTGGTAGTGGCTGTGCACGTAGTGACCGATGGCGTGCAGCAAGTGGGTCTTGCCGAGACCGGCGGACCCGTAGATGAACAACGGGTTGTACGACCGTCCTGGTGTCTCGGCCACGCGTAACGCGGCGGCGAGAGCGAACTGGTTCGACGCTCCTTTGACGAACGCTTCGAACGTGTAGCGCGGGTTCATCCCGGCGCTGTTGATGAGAGTTGCCGAGCCGCTTCTGCCGGTGTTGTTCTGTTCGGTCGTTGGGTCGGGGACCTGCTCGACGAACTCTTGAACGGCCGCGTCGGCGACTTGCACTTCGACGACGAACTGCAGGTTGGCGGCGCCGATCTCTTCCAACGCATCGCGCACGAGCGGCAGGTACCGCGACAGGATCCGTTCGCGGATGTGGCCGTTCGGCGCACCCACGCGCAGCATCGACGGATCGCTGTCGAGCGCGGTCACATCTTGGAAGGTTGAGAACCACACAGCTTCGGAAACCTGTGCACGTAGTAGTTGCGCCACAGCTGTCCACAACTGGTCATGGTCGCTCACCTGCACCTCGATTCATGGCGTCGATCGTTGTCCACACAATTGTCCACATGATGTGGACAATTCAAATTTGCGGAAGAGAGGCACGCTAGCAGGCTCAGGACCAGGCTGGTAACGGGCTCGAAACGGGTCTCGAACCGACGACGGGGGTGGCACGACGGCCGTAGAACCCTGCCGGTCTGGGTCTCGGTTGCTATGCGACCGCACGTCGCCCTAGCCTTGTCGTTTGGCCGGGTCTAGCCGAGAAGTTGCGGCGCGCCTTTCCAGATTCTCATTTGCCATCGAAGTGCTGCCCACCGTTGGTGCGTGGCCGAGGAGGGTTGCGTGAAGCGCACCTACCAACCGAACAATCGCCGCCGCGCCAAGAAGCACGGCTTCCGCCACCGGATGAGCACCCGCGCCGGGCAAGCCGTGCTGAGAGCACGTCGCGCCAAGGGCCGGCACAGCCTGTCGGCTTGATCTGGCGCATCCGGGAGCGCGGCGCGTTCACGCGCTTGGCCCGCGAGGGCCGGCGAACCCGGGCCGGAGTGCTCTGGTGCACGTACATTCCCGATCCATCTGCCTCGCCCCCGAGGGTGGCCTACGCGCTCGGTCGCGCCATCGGACCAGCTGTCGTCCGCAATCGACTGCGGCGACGGTTGCGGGCGCTGCTCGCCGAGGTTTCGTTGCCGCCGGGTCTGTATCTGATCGGCGCCCAGCCCGACGCAGCACAGCGATCCGCAAACGAACTGGCGTTCGATCTGGATCGCCTGGTTGGCTCCGTGCGCGCTTGATTGCCCTGGTCGTTGCCTATCAGCGGGCGTTCGAGGGCCGTCCGTCGCCGTGCCGGTTCACGCCATCTTGCTCGTCGTACGCGCGCCAAGCTCTCGAAGATCATGGCGCTTTCCGTGGTTTATGGCTCACGCTGCGCCGTTTTGTTCGTTGCCGACCGTTCGGCCCGTCCGGGTACGACCCTGTACCTGAAGGAAAGAGATCCACCTCATGATTGCCGGCCTCTTCGAACCGCCTGCGGCCCTCCTGGCCAAGTTCTACGACCTCACCCACAACTACATCCTCGCCATCTCGATGATCGCCCTCGTGGTGATGATCATCACGGCTCCGCTGGTGTTGAAGAGCACCAAAGGCATGTTGGAGATGCAGAAGTTGCAGCCGGAGATGCGCAAGTTGCAACAAGAGCATCGCGGCGACCGCCAGAAGCTCAACGAAGAGATGATGAAGCTGTACCAGCAGCACAAGGTCAATCCCCTGGCCTCGTGCTTCCCGCTGCTGTTGCAGATGCCGGTGTTCATCATCATGTACCGCGTGCTACGCGGTCTGAGCCACGGCGGCGAGGCAACCGGCTTCACGCCGCAATACATCTCCACCAGCTCGAAGATGTACGAATCACTGAAGGGCAAGCACGAGATGCTCACCTGGGGCCTCGATCTGGCCCTGCGTCCGTCGCAAGCGATCACCCAGTCGTTCGGCAAGGGTCTCCCCTATGCCGTCATCGTCGTGACACTCGGTGTTCTGTACTTCGTGCAGCAACGGATGGTCGCCGCCCGCGCCCAGATGGCTCCGAACATGTCGGAGACGCAAGCCAAGATGATGCAGTACCTGCCAGTCGTCTTTGCCCTCTTCCTGGTCTTCTACCTCACTGGCCTGGTCATCTACTACATGGCCCAGGCCATCTTCCGAATCGGCTTGCAGTACTACATCACCCACAGGTTCTACAAGGGTGAGCACTCGCTCGGCCGGCAGGCTCAGGCGGCCGGCGAGCGGGCTCGCGAGATCGCCAAGAAAGACGGCGGCGGTGGGGGCCTGTTCGCCCAGGCCAAGCGAGAGCTCAGCGCGGCGAAGACCAACGACAAGCAGGCCGACAAGACCGTTGTCAGCCCGACCACCAGCAAGCGAGTCACTCCCCCGAAGAATCGTCCGACGCCGTCGGGCAGCAGCGCTCGTCCGGCCTCCACCGGTAAGACCGTGCGGCCCCGCGACGCTCGCCCCAAGAAGAAGTAGGCACCTATGGAATGGGTCGAATTCACCGCACGCACACTCGAAGAGGCCAAGGATCTGGCATTGGATCAGTTGGGCGTCGCCGCTGACGATGCCGAGTTCGAGGTCTTGGCCGAACCAAAGCCCGGACTGTTCGGCAGGCTGCGCGGCGAAGCCAGGGTGCGGGCCCGGGTTCGCCCGGCTCAGGCACGCCAGAAGGTCGATCGGCGTGAGCGCCGGCCGCGCAAGGCTGAAGCCGGAGACGCCAGCGCCCCCAAGCCCGCCAAGGCAAAGGTCCACGCCGGCCCGAAGCCGCAACCCAAACCACGTCCACACGTGGCTGCGGCGGGTCCGGTCGACGCCGCGGCGACGGCCGACATCGAGCCGGCAGCCCCGCAACGATCAAAGGAGCAGCAAGACGTGAATGCCCGACAGGTTGGCGACGAGGCCCGCAAGTTCATCGACGAGTTGGTGGCCGCGTTCGCCTTCACGGGGACGACGGAGTTGATCGAGGACGGCGACGACCTCGAGATCCGCGTCCACGGAGACAATCTCGGCCTGTTGGTCGGTCCTCGGGGCACGACACTGCAAGCGGTTCAAGATCTCGCCCGCGTCGCGTCGCAACGCCGACTGGGCGACCACGACACGCGCCTGCGTGTTGACATCGGCGGCTATCGGCAGCGTCGCAAGGAAGCACTCGATCGGTTCGCGCTGCAGATGGCCGAGGAGGTCAAGGAGTCCGGAGTCGCCAGAGTGTTGGAGCCGATGTCGTCTGCCGACCGCAAGATCGTGCACGACGCGCTGAGTGGAGTCGAGGGCATCGGCACTCGGTCGGAAGGTGACGACCCATATCGGCGCGTCGTCATCACGCCGGACAATGCTGGATGACACCGAGCTCGTCGCCGCGCTGAGCGTCATCCAACAGCGGGGTGCGATCGGCGAGAAATCGTTGGTCGACGCCATCGATCATGCAGATCGATTCGTCGAGCTGATCCCGGAAGGCCGGCGATCGGTGATCGACCTCGGATCCGGTGGGGGACTGCCGGCGTTGGTGGTCTGCTTTCGCCGACCGGATCTCACCGTGGTGATGGTCGAGCGGCGGGCGGCTCGCGCTGATCTGCTGCGTCGTGCCGTCGCCTCACTGCGGCTGGGGGAGCGCGCCATGGTGGTGACGGCCGACGTCCGTGCCGTGTGCAAAGACACCGACGAGCGCTTCGACGTGGTCACGGCGCGTAGCTTCGCCGATGTGCCGACGACGGTCCGGTTCATCGACGCGCTCCTCGCGCCGGGAGGCGTCGGCCTCGTCAGCGAACCTCCGATGGATCGCTCCGGCGTGTGGACCTCCAGCCTCCGGCGTTATTCGTCACTCGTTGACGACGGCGTCCACCAGGGCATTCGTCGTTTGCGCCGTGCACCAGCCTGAGTCGAATTGTTTCACGTGAAACATTGGGCGACCGCCACCGGGGGATTCTTTCGCCGACGTTTCACGTGAAACATCGGCGCCGGGCATCCGCCTGTCGGGTGGAACACTCCGCTACCATGCGGTGCCGTCGACCCGACGTAGAAACCGCGTGAACAGGAGTTGTTCCTCCATGACCGCAACCGAACCAGCCGAGGGCCGCCCGCTGCCCAGGGTGATTGCCGTTGCCAACCAGAAGGGTGGCGTCGGCAAAACCACGACCGCCGTCAACTTGGGAGCATGTCTCGCCGAGCTCGGGTTTCGTACCTTGATCATCGACCTCGACCCGCAGGGCAACGCCTCGACGGGTCTCGGAATCGAGAATCGGGGAATCGAGACCTCGATGTATCACGTCATCATGCACGAGGTTCCACTGGAGAACTGCATCGAACCGTCGTCGGTCAAGAACCTCTTTGTCGCCCCGGCAAGCCTCGATCTGGCCGGGGCCGAGATCGAACTGGTGCCGGCATTCAGCCGCGAGAACCGGCTGCGAAAGGCCATCCATGCGGTGCTCGATGACTACGACTTCATCCTGATCGACTGCCCACCGTCGCTCGGGCTGCTGACGGTGAACGGTCTCAACGCAGCCGACGAGGTGCTGGTGCCCATCCAGTGCGAGTACTACGCCTTGGAGGGCCTCGGCCAGTTGCTCCGCAACGTGGATCTCGTCAAACGTAATCTCAACCCGACCCTCGAGGTGACGACGATCGTGTGCGTGATGTACGACGCCCGCACCAAGCTCGCCGATCAAGTGGTTCA
Source organism: Ilumatobacteraceae bacterium (assembly GCA_963720775.1). Classification (GTDB taxonomy): domain Bacteria; phylum Actinomycetota; class Acidimicrobiia; order Acidimicrobiales; family Ilumatobacteraceae; genus JAENVT01. Next base: position 556,416 of record CAVRGR010000007.1, read on the forward strand.
CGAGGTCCGCGAGCACTTCGGCGACAAGGTCTGCCGAACGGTCGTGCCGCGTACGGTCCGCCTCTCCGAGGCGCCGTCGTTCGGCCAACCGATCATCACGTTCGACTCGACGTCGCGGGGTGCCGCGGCCTATCGCAGTGTGGCAAAGGAGGTCAGTCATGGCTCGACTCGGCGGTCTCGGTAAAGGACTCGGAGCGCTGATCCCGTCGGAGGCCGGCAGTGTGGAAGGCGATGTGCCGCGGCTCGTCGATCTACCAATCGACAGCATCATCGCCAATCAGCATCAACCTCGAGTGCATTTCGACGAAGAATCGCTCGCCGAACTGGCCGCCTCGATCCGCGAGATCGGTGTGCTCCAGCCCGTGTTGGTCAGACCGATCGGAGACGCGGCCTACGAACTGGTTGCCGGCGAGCGCCGCTGGCGGGCGGCCCGACGGGCCGGCATTGCCGTGATCCCGGCGATCGTTCGCAACACCGATGATCTCGGTCTGGTGGAGCGGGCCTTGGTGGAGAACTTGCATCGCCAGGACCTCACTCCGTTGGAGGAGGCGGCCGCTTATCAACAGCTGATCGAAGACTTCGAGTTGACCCACGAGCAGGTGGCCAACCGTGTCGGCAAGAGCCGATCAGCGATCACCAACACCTTGCGGCTGATGTCGTTGCCGCCCGGCATCCAGCATCTTCTTGCCGACGGCCGACTCAGTGCCGGGCACGCCCGGGCTTTGCTCGGCACGCCCGATCGCACGCTCCAGGAGCAATTGGCGCGACAGGCGGCCGCGGAGAACTGGTCGGTGCGAATGCTCGAGGAGATGGTGCGCGAGCGTGGCGAGCCGACATCGACCGTGACGCGCCTGCCAGTTCGTGTTGCCGATGGCGCCGGGCTGACACCTGCGACCCGATTACGAGCGCCGGGGCTCTTGGAACTGGAGGAGCTACTCGCCGAACATCTGCAGACCCGGGTGGGTGTGACGATGGGCTCCAAGCGAGGCAGGGTGGTCATCGACTTCGCCGACCTCGAGGATCTGGAACGCATCTACCATGTGATGACCAACCCACCAGACTCCATTGCCTGATTGGTCGCTGTCAGACTCCAAATTCCCACTCTAAGTGGTAATTGTCAACGGAATGTCAAGTTGAGGGTTGCACACAGCAGGTGGACAACGCTGTGGATAAACTCTCAGCTAGACCGTGAGACCCATTGCTCGAGCGCCATCACCATGGCGTTGGCGATGGCTGGACCAGCATCGATGGCAATCCGCACCGGTCCGAACACGCACTGCACGGCCGGCATCCTGGTTTCCCGGAGCATCGGCAGCCGCATTCCACGGACCTCGGGGGCCAACTCATCGATGCAAGCGAGTTGCCCGGCAATGAACTCTGCGAGTGAGCGTCCGCCGGCGGATTCGAACGTCGGAACGCTGTAGAACTGCACCAAAGCGCTGGGCTCGGTCTGGGTCTCGAATCCGAGATAGGCGTCGGCCGCAAAGTGGTTGGCCGCCGTGGCCTGGGCGGCGGCGTCGGGCTCGTCGAGCGACATCACCGTGGCGCCGCGCAGCCGCAGTTCGCGGGCAAGAGTCCTGGTCAGGGCGCTGAGCCCGCCGTATTGGCCGACCACGATGCGGCATTGGGCCACCGAACCGAGGCCGGTGCGCATCCGCTCCCGCTCTCGAACAGCGGCGATACCCGGGCCAGCGCCACTTTGTGAGCCGATGACCGTCAACGTTCGTACCGTGTCGGGCCCGCACACCCCGTCGACCCTCGTGCCGCAGTTCGACTGCAGGTCCTCCAGGGCGCGGGCCGTACGCGGCCCGAGGATGCCATCGACCCTGCCGCAGTCGAAGCCGAGACGGGCCAGACGCGACTGCAGTTCGGCGACGTCATCGCCACGAAGGTTCGGCGAGGTCAAGTAGAGCAGTCGGTCGCCGAGCTTCCAGCTCGCTTCGACCAGCGCGGTCCAGGTCTGTTCGTCACAGCGACCGTCGGACCGAAGACCCCGCCCGCTCTGGAAGGCACGGACTGCGTCTTCGGTGGCACGACAATAGATTGCGCTCTCGGCACCTGCGGCGGGTGGGAATCCGGCGGCGCCGAGCCGGCGCTGCAGATCGCGGATGGCCTCGCCGCGCTGACCGGGTGTCAGCGGGAAGTAGGCAGAAATTCGTTGAGCTCCTGAAGCAGCTGACCCTTGCCCTTTGCGCCCACCAGGCGCTTGCGCACCTCACCGCCGCTGAAGATCAGCAGTGTCGGGATGCTCATGACGTTGAAGCGCATGGCGATTTCGGGATTCTCGTCGACGTTGAGCTTGGCAATGGTGAGGTGATCGCCCTGCTCAGAGGCAATCTCTTGAAGAATCGGAGCAATCATCTTGCACGGACCGCACCACTCCGCCCAGAAATCGACAAGCACCGGCTTGTCTGCCCCGGCAACGGTCTCGTCGAACGTGGAAGTGGTGAGAGTGACGATGCCAGCGGTCATGGCGGGATCCTTTCGATTGGAATCGTGATGCTACCCGCCACCAACGAACGCTCAGCGACAAGCATTCCCTGGGCGCGGGTGACGGTCGGCACGGGCTCAGTGGCCAGACTCCAGCCACCGCTCGCAGTCGATTGCCGCCATGCAGCCCGATCCGGCAGCAGTGATCGCTTGTCGATAGGTGTGGTCCTGCACATCGCCGCAGGCAAACACGCCAGGGACGTTGGTGTACGAGGACCCTGGGCGGGTGACGAGGTAGCCGTTGTCCTCCATCTCCAGCACACCCTTGAACAGATCCGTGTTGGGCCGGTGACCGATCGCCACGAACAACCCGGTGACTGGCAGCGTGGCGACCTTGTTGGTGACGACATCGCGCACGACGGCACCCTCCAACTTGGTTTCGCCGACGAGATCCTCGACGACTGTGTTCCACATCATCTCGATCTTCGGGTTGTCGAAGGCGCGGTCCTGCATGATCTTCGAGGCCCGCAACGTGTCGCGGCGATGGAGCATGGTGACCTTCGAAGCGAACTTGGTGAGGAAGACAGCCTCTTCCACCGCGCTGTCACCACCTCCGACGACGGCGATCTGCTGCCCGCGGAAGAAGAAGCCATCGCAGGTGGCACAGGTCGACAGGCCGTAGCCCAGCAGCCTTGATTCCGCCTCGATGCCGAGCATGAGGCTCTGTGCACCGGTGGAGACGATCACAGCATCGCTCGTGAGGTGACGGTCTCGAATGCTGATGCGGAACGGGCGTTCGCTGAAGTCGACCGCGGTGACCTTGTCGGTGACGAACTCGGCGCCGAAGCGCTGTGCCTGCTCACGGAACTTCATCATCAGGTCAGGGCCCATGATCCCTTCCGGGAAGCCCGGGAAGTTCTCCACGTCGGTGGTGAGCATGAGCTGCCCGCCGGGTTGATCGGACGTGCTCGATGGCTCACCCTCGATGACCAACGGATGAAGGTTGGCCCGCGCCGCGTAGATGGCGGCAGTGAGGCCGGCCGGGCCGGATCCGATGATGACGACGTGATGATGGCTCATGCGTCGTCACCGGCGAACCTCGTGCGCATGATCAACGAGCCTGCCAGGACGAGGATCCCACCCATGACGGCGTACGAGATCCAGATCGACGAATCGTGGTCGGTGGCAAGTGCGATGAGGCGCTGCAGGAACTTGGTGGACACGATCACCAGCAGGATGAAGGTGACTGGCGCGGCGACGGCGATGACGATGCCGAACACGAGCGCGCGCACGGCAAACACCAAGCGATCGGTGACGGTGGTGCGCACCTTCTCGACGTAGCGGTCGATGGTGTCGACGGTTTGCTTCGCCCAGTTTGGATCGGTCAACGGATTACCCGGCATGGGATCGAGCCTACTGCGATTGCGCCGGATGCCCGCCGGTGGACGGCGTTACGGAGCCGGGACGGAGAACAACACGCGGCAATCGTCGGAGTTGACCGCCCGCACGATGCCCGTGGAGTTGTCGCGCACGGCGAAGGCAGGAGAACCGAGCACGCTGACCGTGCCGAGGAAGGTGTCGGTTGGTGTGAGGCACGTCGCCGGCGGAGTTGCCGGCACCGGCACCAGTTCGGTGGCCGCGGGGTTGGCTCCGGCGTTGGTCGAAGGCCCCGACGATGCGGAGGTGGTCAAATCGAAGGTCGCCGCGTAGCGAGCCAGGTCGTCTGGGCTGTTGACGACCGGAACCGAGGCAGCCATCTTCTCCGTGGAGCTGTCGGCCGCGCCGGCCGCTGTGGCTGCCGCGGGCGCGGAGGTGCCGGCCGGCGCGAGGCCCGTGGCTGCCTGGGTGCGCTGCTGCGTTGCAGCAGCAGGAGGAGTGGTTGCCGACGACGACTTGCTGTCGGTCCCTTTCGAGGCGTTGGCCACAGCGAACACGACAACAGCGATGACGGCAGCTGCAGCCGCGCCCCGGAGGATCGGGTAGGTGCGCCGCCAGCGTGGCCTCAGGACGACTGGGCTGGGCGAGGTGGCCTCGATGCGCTGGCGCACATCGAACTCGGCGAGCGCTGCGGCCAACGCATCGGCCTTGACCGTGTCGTGGACCGGCCCGACCGCACCCAGCACGTCGCGGATCCTGGCGAACGTGTCGACGAGGGCCATGGTGTCGGGGTCGGCAGACACCGAGGCGCGCTCGCCGGAGTCGATCTCCCCGTCGAGGTAGGCACTGGCAGCCTCGGCGCGTTCGGGTGCGTCGTCGTCGTTCATGGTGCCCTACTTGGACGTTCAGGATCGGTTGGTTGGTTCCCCGGCTCGGCCGAGAGAGCCCTTGCCAGGGCAGCACGGCCTCTGGCGATCCGGCTGCGAACCGTGCCGGCGGGCAAGTCGAGCACGGCCGCGATCTCGGCATAGTCGAGGTCGGCAACGTCGCGAAGTACCACCGGCAGGCGGTAGTCCTCACTGAGCGAGCGAAGGGCCGCGTCGAGGGCCAGGTGATCGCCTATGGCATCGATTCGTTGACCTCCGGCAGGGTCGGCTCGTTCGGCAGCGACGCGGTCGTCGTCGAAGGTGTTGGTGCCGACCACGCCTCGGCGCTTGCGACGACGGAGCTCGTCGAGGCTCGAGTTGGTGGCGATCCGATATGCCCACGTGCCGAACGACGAACGCCCGTCGAAGCGGGCGAGGCTGCGAACGATCGCGATCATTGCCTCTTGCGCAGCGTCGGCGGCATCGGCCTCGTGCCCCGTGATGCGTCTGCACACCGCGTGCACGCGGTCGTAGTGACGACGGAGCAGCTGGTCGAGCGCCCCACGGTCTCCCCCCTGGGCTGCAGTCACCAGCTCGTGGTCGGTGAGCTGTGTTGCGATGGCGGCGAGACTACCGCCGCGCCATCGACGCTCGCTGACATGTCGGCGGTTGCCGATCGATCATCGCACGCCCTCAGTTGGCGACGAAGGTCATCTCGGAGATGTCGCCTCGGTACGGGTTCTTCGTGCACTCCGGGGTCTTGGCCAGTTGCTTGAAGAGCACGAGCACGTAACGACTCGGCTTGCTGATCGACACCGTGACCGCTTCCGGATTCGCACCGGTTGCCCGCTTCAGCGGAGATCCCCAGTCGGCGATCTGGGCAGGAATCGCGCCGTCGATGGCGGTGAGGATCTGGATCTGGTAGGGGGCACTGGCGATCGAGACCGTGAACGTCCCGGTGGCTGCCTTGCCGAGGTCGGCGACCACACCAACGCCCTGCTTGCCGCCTAGCGACTTTGACCCGTAGCACACCGTCGACCACATCGTGGCCGGGTTGCCGTCGATCGCCAGCGACACGAGGTTGTCGTTCTCCTGGCCGTCGTCGCCATCGGGATCGTAGGTCGTGACCTTGACGATCTTCGTGACAGCGGCCGCTTCGGGAACCGAGGTGGTGGTGACCGGCACGACAGAGGGTGGAGCGGTGAAGTGACTACCCGACGGGTTGTCGTGCAGTGTGGTCCACAGCAAACCACCGAGAACCAACGCCGCCGCCAGCAGACCTCCGACGAGGATCAATGACGGCCCGCGGCGCTGCTCGAAGGTTCGATTGGGGTGTTGCCGAGGCCTGCTGGTGCTTGTCGGCGTGCGATCGCCGCGATGCGGCGGACCGACTGGTCGGCCGCTCCGCGAGACCGGTCGATAGCCGCCGACCGTACTCGGTTCATCTTCGGTGACGGCAGCGGTCCCTCCCGTCCTGCGAGGAGAGGCTGCGTCGGTTGCGGGATTCGTCGCGTCGTTCGGATTGGCCGGTCGGTTGGCTATCACGGTGAGCGCCGCTCGCAACTCCGCACCCGTAGCGAAGCGGTCCATCGGGCGTCGAGCGAGGAGTCGATGGATCAGTTCGGCGAGACCGTACGGCAGGGTGGGGCGCAACCGCGCCAGGTCGGTGGGATCGCGATTGAGGCGCGCCAACGCAGTGTCGGTGTCGGTCTCGCCGAGAAAGGGGACTCGTCCGGCCAGGCACTCGTAGAGAACGAGGCCGAGTGAGTAGAGGTCGGCTCGACCGTCGAGCTTCTTGCCACGAACCTGTTCCGGTGACAGGTACTTCGCTGTACCCATCATGACGTTCGCGCTGGTGAGGTCGTCGCCGGTGGCACCGAGGCCCTTGGCGATACCGAAGTCGGTGAGCAGCACCCGGCCGTCGGGCGTGATCAGGATGTTGCCCGGTTTGACATCGCGGTGCACGAGACCGGCGCGGTGCGCGGCGTCGAGGGCCGCCGCCATGCAGGAACCGATGTGAATCGTGAGATCGGGGCTCAGCCGGCGCTGCTCGTCGAGCAGTTGGCGCAAGCTCTTGCCGTTGACGAGTTGCATCACGACAGCGAGACGGACGCTGCTCCCGGCGGTGTCTTCGATTGCGTCGTACACGGCGACGATGTTCGGGTGGCTCAGCTGGGCGACAGCGACCGCTTCCCTGCGGAACCGTTCGGCGACCACAGGGTCGGCCGCCAAGGCCGGCTTCAAGAGCTTGACGGCCACCTGTCGGGTGAGCGCCAGGTCGGTGGCCAACCACACCTCGGCCATGCCGCCTTGCGCGAGTCGACGCTCCAGCTGGTAGCGCTGGGCAAGAATCGTGGCGGAGATCGGTGGCGGGCTGGCCGCGCCGGGGATGGTTGCTGACATGTCCGCCCTCGAACGCTAGTGGTGCTGGGCGTTGGAAACCGGGCAATGGGTGCGGAGCACACCGCGAGGCGTCATTGCGGAACGAAGAACGCGACCCCGATGGTGCCAGGTCCGGCGTGCGAACCAACGACAGGCCCGATGTCGCCGACGATGATGCGGCCGTCGACGTGCGGGCGCAACATCTCGACGAACTGATCGACGTCGCGGCAGTTGGCGTGCAAGACGTACAGACTGTCGAGGCCGTTGACGGCGGCCACCTTCTCGACGAGGAACGCCAAGGCCTTGCTGCGCGTGCGCTGCTTGCCGCCCTGCTCGACCTTGCCGTCGCGGACCTCGATGATCGGCTTGATCGCCAACGCCGAGGCGAGCAGCGCCTTGGCGCCACCGATTCGGCCGCCCTTCTTCAGGTTCTCGAGCGTGTCGAGCGCGCCCCAAACGCGGGTTCGTCCGGCCAGGTCGAGGGCATGCGAGGTGACATCGTCGTGCGTCGCCCCGGTGGCTGCGAGCTCAGCGCAGCCGGCGACGATGGCGCCCAACCCGAGCGTGACCGAGCGACTGTCGATCACGGTGACGCGAATCTGATCGTTGACGGAACGCGCCGCAAGCTCAGCGGATTGCAAGGTGGCGGACAAGGCGCCACTCAACGAGATCGTCACGATGCTGCTCGCTCCGTCGGCCTGCAGCCGACGGTAGGTCTGCTCGAACTGCCCGGGAGAGGGAGCAGCGGTTTCGGGCAGCGTTGGCGAGGCCGAGCACTTCGACCAGAAGTCGGCGACGCTGAGGTCGCGACGATCGACGTACTCCTTTCCATCGATGCGGATGGTCAGCGGAACGATTTCGATCCCCAACTCGTCGGCAACGGATTGGGGAAGATCGCACGCCGAGTCGGTGACGATGCGGACGCGATTGATGCTCACGATTCAGGCAGGGTAGCTGCCGGACGATCTCGGCGCTTTTTCCTGGTTGCTCGGAAGTGTTCCAACCACCACAGCAACACCAAGCCGAACAACACGGCAGTCATCACGTTGCCGACCCCGAGGGCATTGACGCGGAACTCGAGGGGCACGGTCGTGCCGAGCTGGACGTCGTTCGGAGTGAAGACATCGAGCGACACCCCGGAGGTTCCGTTCGAACGCGCCTCGACGTCGATCGGAATTCCCACTGGCACGCCCGGCTCGAGCACGATCGGCTGATCGTTGTTGTGGAAGACCAGCTTGCCGGGCGGTGATGACAGGCGAACCTTGATCTTCAGGGGAACATCGGAGTTGTTGACGAAGCGGACGCGAACGGTGCTGCGCTTGCCAGGAAGGTTCACGGTGTACGGCGTCGGCAGCTGCACCGCGCCACGCAACTCGTCGAGCTCGGCACGGACGCCCGTGACCAGTCCTTCGGCGGCGGGGTCGTCGAGTGCAGTCGTCGGAAGCAGGTCGGCGAGGTCATGCCAACCCTTGGGTTTGTCGCTGTCGTCGGGCAGCATCGAGGCGACCGCGTCGATCTCGCCGTTCAAGACGCCCTGGGTGAACAGCCGCGTGTTCAGCACATCCGCGTTGCCTGATGGCAGGGTCACCGGCCGCTCCTGGCCCTCGGCGATCAGCCGATCGGTGTGCAACGCGACGTCGTCGAGAGACGTCGCCGCGAGTTGAGGCGTTTGGGAGATGAGCGCCGTGATCGAACCGAGGAGTGCCGGATCCGGCACGCCGAGGTCGTCGGCGCCGATCACGACGGCATAGTGCTGAACGCTTGCTCCGGAGATCTCGATGCCTTGTCGTAGGGACAGCAGACCGGCCACCGCATAGATCGTGGTCTGCTCCGGCGTCGACAGCGGATGGGAGAGCAGCTCGGCGATTGCGTGATCGACGACGGCCACGTCGAGCGTGACGTCGTTGGGGAGCTCGGCGGCGACCAGCCCCCCTGTGTAGTCGCTGAACTTCTTGATGGATCCGTGGAGCCCGTCGTAGATCGTCGGACTCACGACCATCAATCGGGCACCGTCGCGCCAGCGCAGCGCGGCACCCTCGGCGCCGATCGGTTGGTCGACGAGGATCGTCGACGTGCTCACCACCGCTCCGCCCAGTCCGAGGTCGGCGAAGCTCTGCTGACCATCTCGCCGCCACGATGTGTACAACCGGTCCTGCTTGGCGATCGCCGCGGCCGATGGGTCGATCGGCCATTGAGGCTCGGCAACGACCTTGTGCCGTTGCAGGGATGCGATCAATCGATCGAACACCGAAGGGTTCAACTGCCGGAGCCCGTTGAGCACCGCAGGAGCGATCCGCACCGTTGCCGGGAAGTTGTTGGCGTCGAGACCGTCGAGAGCATCAGCGAGCTTGCTCAGTTCGGCGACCGTCGACTGGTCGAGGCTCACGGTTGCCTCGCTGTCGAGGTGCACGGCGCTGTGGGTGCCGATCGCCACCGCCACCGACATCGCGTCGGAGTCCACCCCTTCGCCGGTGGCCGGCAACCGATTGATGAACGTGAGGACGTCGGTGACCTCAGCGCCGTCTACTTGCAGAGCAATCGTCACCGGGTAGAGGCCCGCTCGGGGAATGCTCAACGCATCGGGCCGAACTTCTGAGGTCTCCAGCGGGATCGACACGGTGAACTGATCGGGTTGCGGCCCGACGCAGCAACCTGGCGGGAGCGTGACCGTGTCGTCGAGTCGAGGGGCCGACGCGCCGGTGATGACGTGTGTGAGGTCTGCTCGGCTGTCTATCCGCCCGTAGAGGGTGACGACGATGGCGGTGGTCGAGAGATCGATGCCGGCGAGGTTCGCCGGAAGGGCCAACGTCGCCACGAGCGAACCGTCGGCGGCGATGTTGAAGTTCTGGGTGATGAGTTGCAGATCGCTCGGCGCGGCCTGAACGGGCGAGGGCTGCAGGACGATGAGCGTTGTGCCGATGAGGGCGAGCAGGGCGAGAAGTCCCCGGCGTGGTGTCACTCGATCCGCCGTTCGAAGACGTGCAGTCGGTCGCCGAGATCGGTGAAGCCGAAGCGGTGGTAGAGAGCGAGGGCAGCGTCATTGCCCACGTGGGTGTTGACCAAAGCGCGCTGCACGCGCCACCGTGCCATCCAACGCAGGGCGTCGTTCACCAGCGCTGTACCGTGACCTTGGTGCTGGTGTGCCGGCGACACGGCCAACCGCTGGATGTATGCGTTCCTCCCGTCGCGGCCGGAGATCGCGTAGCCAACGACTGCAGTGCCGTCACGAATGGCGCGGGCCCTGTGCCGGGGCGTCGCCGAACGCACGTCACCGATGCCGACTCGATCGATGCACCATCCAGCACCAAACGCGGCGACGTCGACGCGGCTTGCTGCGTCGTCGTCGTCGACTGCCAGGCGGACCGTTCCAGAGGAGTTGACAACCGCCGAACCGATCGAGGTTTGTTCCAGCAGCACCAAGCTCTGCACCGACTCGAATCCGAGGCGCTCGAAGCGAGCCCCGGCTTGCGCTCCGAGCGCGCCCGTGCGGATCGAGTCGTACCCCGCGAGCCGCAGCTCTCGGATCCAGGTGACGATGTCGGACGGCGCAGGCAGGCGGGCCTGGTTGTAGAGCACCAGATGGGCGACGTTGGGTTCGAATGCCCAGGGCCGTACTCGGGCGACTACGCCACCGGCGCGAAGGATGAGCGGCGCGGCCGGGAGGTGCTGCATCGCTGGCTTCACGGACGAAACGGTAGCCCCGAGTCGACGCCAGGGAGGTAGCGTCGATCGGCGTGACCGTGCTGTTCGCCACTCACTCGGCATACCTCGAACACCTGGCCGGCCCGCGCCATCCCGAGCGCCCAGAGCGACTCGGAGCCGTGCTCGAAGGTGTTCGCCGCGCAGACCTCGGCGACGCCCTGTCGCCGCTCGAGCCACGGCCCGCCGAGCGGATCGATCTCGAGCGAGTGCACCCCGCTTGGTACCTCGAGCGGATGGAGACGATGTGCGCAGGCGGAGGCGGGCGACTCGACCCCGACACGTACGCGAGTCCGGGGAGCTTCGAGGCCGCGCGGCTTGCCGCCGGTGCCGGGTTGACGGCGGTCGCTGCGCTGCGCGCCGGCCAGGGCGACGCCGCGTTCTGCGCCGTGAGGCCGCCCGGCCATCACGCTTCGGCGACCGAGTCGATGGGCTTCTGCATGATCTCCAACGTGGCGGTCGTAGCTGCGTCGCTGGCCGACGAGGGCGAGCGGGTGATGGTGCTCGACTACGACGCTCACCACGGCAACGGTACCCAGGCCGTTTTCTACGACGATCCGCGCGTGTTGTTCGTCAGCTATCACCAGTGGCCGCTGTACCCGGGCACGGGCAGGATCGTCGAGACCGGCGGTCCTGCCGGCGCCGGAACCACGCTCAACATCCCGCTGCCGGCAGGCACGACGGGCGACGTGTACCTGCGTGCCTTCGACGAGATCGTTGCTCCGGTCGCCGAACGATTCGCGCCCACGTGGGTGATCGTGTCGGCGGGCTTCGACGCGCACCGCGATGATCCGCTGACCGACATGGGGCTGGCGGCCGGCGATTACGGGCCGTTGACTGCCCGCGCCCTGTCGCTGGTGCCTGCCGGCCGGCGCCTGGCCATGCTCGAAGGCGGTTACGACCTCGACGCCTTGACGAGCTGCTCGAGTGAGGTCATGTGCCAGCTCGCCGGAGTCCCAGGGTCGTGGGCGTCTCGGGGCCGGGCTGCCGGCGACGTGGAGGGCCCGACCTCGTCCGGGCCCGGTTCCAACGCTGTCGATGCGGTGGCCGGCCACTGGCAGCAGCAGGGCTGGTTGTGATCCCGGACCGCTTCCGTCCGGTCCTCGACGAGCTATCCCCACTCACGGAGCGCTTCGCGGCGGGCGGTCACCGCCTGTACCTCGTGGGCGGCACGGTGCGCGATCTGTTGATCGGTGACGACTACGACGATTACGACTTCGACGCGACGACGACGGCTCGTCCTGCGGAGATCAAGGCCTGCCTCGAGGGTTGGGCTGATGCGATCTGGACCCAGGGCGAGCGCTTCGGCACGATCGGAGCAAAGAAAGATGGGCGCACCTACGAGATCACGACGCATCGTGCCGAGGCCTACAACGACGACTCACGCAAGCCGAACGTCGAGTTCTCCGACGAGATCGACGTCGACCTGTCGCGCCGCGATTTCACGATCAACGCAATGGCCCTCGAACTGACGGCTCCGGCGCCGAAGCTCGTCGATCCGTTCGGCGGCGCCGGCGACTTGGTGGAACGCATCCTGCGCACTCCGTTGTCACCGGAGGTGTCGTTCAGTGACGACCCCCTGCGCATGTTGCGCGCCGCACGGTTCATCTCACGGTACGAGTTGTCGCCCGTCGTCGAACTGACCGAGGCCGTGATGGCGATGCACGCTCGTCTTTCGATCGTCTCGGCCGAACGCATTCGCGACGAGCTCGACAAGCTCATCACCGTTGACCACCCGTCCGCCGGGCTGTGGTTCGTCATCGAGACCGGTCTCGCCGAAGACTTCCTCCCGGAGCTGCCGGCCATGCGCCTCGAGCAGGATCCGATCCACCGTCACAAGGATGTGTTGACCCACACCCTGGCCGTCGTCGAGAACGTTCGCCGCGACCTGCATCCGGAGTTCGACTTCCGCCGTACCCGACTGGCCGCGTTGTTCCATGACGTCGGCAAGCCACTCACTCGAGGTGTGCAGAAAGGAAAGGGCGTCACCTTTCACCATCACGACGCCGTCGGGGCGCGCATGACGCGCAAGCGTCTCACCGCGTTGCGTTACTCGAACGGCGACACCGAAGCCATCACCGAACTCGTCGCGCTGCATCTCCGGTTCCACACCTACCAGATGGGCTGGACCGACTCCGCGGTGCGTCGATACGTGCGCGACGCCGGACCGTTGCTCGCGGAGCTGAACGTCCTGACGCGCTGTGACTGCACCACCCGCAACGAGCGCAAGGCCGCGACGCTGGCGCAGCGCATGGATGAGCTGGAGGAGCGGATCGCCGACCTCGAGCAACGCGAGGAACTGGCCTCGATTCGTCCGGAGCTCGATGGAACGCAGGTGATGCAGCACCTGGGCATCGGGCCCGGGCCGCTGGTGGGCAAGGCACTCGCATTTCTCCTGGAGATCCGTCTGGAAGAGGGTCCGGTCGGTGATGCCGAGATCCGCCACAGGCTCGATCAGTGGCGGCTTGACCACGAAGCGCGGTGATACGATTCCTGCCCGGAGGGATGGGAACGCAGTGAACGAGGTGGCCGACAACCGGGACGAAGTACGTCACCAACGACGTGGGTTGTTGACGCCGTCCCGTGCGGCGGCCGTCAGGTACGGGCTGGGCGGACTTGGCCTGATCGTGTTCACGACCTTGATCGAGATCGGTCTGCACGGCTTGAACGTCGAGAAGTGGGGGGCCGTATCCAGCCTCACACTGATGCTGGTCTCCACGTGGAGCGGACTCTTGCTGCTGCATCGATATCGCGTCGACCGCCGCCTCGAATGGCTACTCATCGGCATCGGCGTGCTCGGCTGGGCCACCGGCCAACTGCTGTACAGCATCCAGATCACCCTGACCGGCTCGACCGCATGGCCCTCGTTCCCCGATGTCGGCTACATGTTGTGGCCGATTGCCGCCTTCGCCGCAGTGTTCGTGCACACCCGTCCATTCGAGCGCTCCACTCGCATCGTCTTCGTCGTCGATTCGGCGGTGCTGGCCGTCGCCCTGAGCTTCATCGCCTGGGAGACGATCATCCGCTCGGGTGTCGGCGACCCGGCGCGGTTCTCGTTGCCTGCCCAGATTGCCATGTTGGTCTACCCGCTCACCGACATAGCCATCGCCTCGATGCTCGGCCTGCTGTTGTTGATCGGGCGATCGCCTGCCCGAGTGTGTCTCTTCGTCGGTGCGTCGCTGTTGACGATCGCCGACATCGCCTACTCGTCGACGGTCGGCTCGACATCGAACGTCTCCTATGCCGTGTCGTTCCCTACGTGGGCGTTGGGCTTCGTCGTGATCGGGATGGCGGCCGGCATGCCGCGCGGTGGAACGGCGCGCTACACCCGGCCGACATTGCGTCGACTCCTGGTCGTGCACCTGCCGGCAACCGCGGCAGTGTGGCTTGCCGCGTGGCGGTACATGATCCACCCCACCGACGCGACGTCCGTCACCATCGCGATCGGTCTGCTGACGGGCTTCATGATCATCGTCGTGCAGACGGCGACCTGGTACCACGCGTCCACGCTGTCGGTGCGGCTCGAGGACAACATCAGCAACCTGCGGCACACCGAGGCAGAGTTGCGCGCCTTGCTCGACGATCTGCCCGATTCCGTGGTGGTCCTCGACGGCCAGGGGCGCATCGTCGAGGCCAACAAGCTGGCGACGGAGATCACCGGTCGTTCGCACTCTGACGTCCTCAACAAGACGTTCACGTCGCTGGTCCGACCCGCCGATCAGTTGGTGCTCGCCCAGGTGTGGGCCAAGCTGCGCGCCGGGGAGGGCATCAACAGCCCAGTTTTCCCGTTCGACCACCCCGACGGCCACGAGATCCTGCTGGAAGCGAACGTGCACCTCCCGCTGCGTGATCCCGACCGAGTGGTCGTGACGTTGCGCGACGTCACGCTTCGTCTGCGCGAGGCACACGACCTCGATCTCGCCCAGGAGCGTTTCCGGTTGGCTTTTCATGGTGCGCCGACCGGGATGGCGTTGTCGCTGGCCGACAACGGCATCCTGATCGACGTCAACGCATCGCTGGCGACCATGCTCGGATTCACGCGTGACGAGCTGATCGGCCGCGGTATGCAATCGATCACTCATCCCGACGATTGGGAGCGCGGCGAGATGCACACCACCGGCATCGCCGCTGACGCCTATCACATGGAGCGTCGATACATCCGCCGTGACCAGAGCGTGTTGTGGGCGCGGACCTGGGTGACCGTGATGGACGTCGGGGATGGCAGCAATCTGGCGATCACACACATCGAAGACATCACGGAACAGCGACACAGCGCCGAACGGCTCGAGTGGGCGGCCACCCACGACGAGCTCACTCGCCTGCCGAACCGCTTCCGCTTCCTCGATCAACTCGCCCGGTTCCTCGAGACGAGCCAGCCCGGCGCCGTGGCGGTGATGTTCATCGACCTCGACAACTTCAAGGTCATCAACGACAGCTTGGGGCATGGTGTCGGCGACGAGTTGCTGCGGGGGATGAGCGAGCGACTGCGGGCGGTCGTGCGCGACCGCGACATGTTGAGCAGGTTCGGTGGCGACGAGTTCATCGTGATGTTGCGCGACGTCGGTGCCGCCGTATCGCCGGTCGAGATCGCCGAGCGACTGCGGGCCGAGATCGCCCAGCCGTTGACGGTCGACGGCGCCGAGCTGTACGTCACCGCCAGCATCGGCATCGCCGTCGCCGACCGCCCAGGTGTGTCGACCACCGAACTGCTCCGCGATGCCGACGCGGCCATGTACCGAGCCAAGGCCCGTGGGCGGGATTGTGTCGAGGTGTTCTCGCCCGGCACCCACGACGCGACCGTTCTGACGCTGCGGACGACCAACGAGTTGCGCCGCGGTCTGGAACGCCACGAGATCGTTCCCTACTACCAGCCCATCGTCAGGTTGGATTCGGGGCACCTCGTCGGCTTCGAAGTGCTTGCTCGATGGCGGCACCCCGACCGGGGACTGCTCGGGCCCGAACAGTTCCTGCCGATGGCCGAAGAGACCGGCTTGATCGGCGAGGTCGGTGCTGCGGTGCTGCGATCGTCGCTGTCGCAACTCGGTCGATGGCGCAGCCACTTGCCGCGCTTCGCCGGACTCACGGTCGCTGTCAACGTCAGCGGCCGTCAGTTGATGAGCGCCTCGTTCCACGGCACCGTCGCCGAGGCACTCGGCGAAAGTGGCCTCACTGCTGATGCTCTGTGGTTGGAGATCACCGAGACGGCGTTGATGAGCGACGTCAAAGCCGCCACCGTCGCGCTGCGCGAGCTGCGCAACCTCGGCTTGCACCTCGCCGTCGACGATTTCGGAACCGGTTATTCATCGCTGACCTACCTGAAGCGCTTCCCGGTCGAGGCGATCAAGGTCGATCGGTCGTTCGTCAGCGGCCTGGGGATCGACCAGGAAGACACCACCATCGTCGAAGCAGTCGTGAAGCTCGGCCACTCGCTCGGATTGGTGGTGGTTGCCGAGGGTGTCGAGACGCCTCTGCAGCTGGCCAGACTGCGTGAGATCGGGTGCGATCACGGGCAGGGTTACGTCTTCGGCCGGCCGCGACCGGCCGAACTGGTCGAGACCGAATACGCGCTGGTGTGATCCCGCCGCGCCGCCGGTCAGTTGCCTTGTTTGCGCGCTCGTAGGACGAGCACCGAAGGTGCGAGGGCGTCGCGAACGTGCCGGGCAGTGAGCTCGTACATCGCGTCGACGTGGAAGTTGGTGCGCTCGAACGCCATGTACAGCTCGCTGAAGGTGACGCTGTCAGCGCCGTACGCCCGGCGCGCCGTGGGGTCGGCGCCGTCGAACATCGCCGCCACCGGGTGATGCATGGCGACGACGAACGGCCCACTCGGTTTCAAGACGCGATGCACCTGACGCAGCAATCGGGGCACGTCGTCGACGTTGGCCAGCGAATGTGCGGCGATGACCAGGTCGATCGAGCCACTGGTTGCCATGCCCAGATCGGCGAGCTCGCCGTGATGGCACTCGACCTTCACCTCTGCGGCCTCGGCCGCGCTGCGGAGGCGAGCGATCTTGTCGGCCGACGGATCGAGTGCGATCGCCTTTGCTCCCGCGGTGGCCGCTGCGATGGCGTTGGACGTCGACGCGACACCCAGCTCGAGCACCCGTTTCCCGCCGATGTCACCGCACAAGCGCAGCTCGCCGTCGTCGGCGACGTTGTCGCCATACCAGATGTTCATAGGACAACAGTGTGCCGTGTCACGTCGCGGCGTTGGCGGATGTGCAACTCGCTAGCCTTGCTCCAATGGTCTTTGGGATCGACTCACTGCGCGGAGCTCGGGCGATCGTCGACCATCGATTGGCGCGGCGCCATCTCATCAACGAGTTCCACCGCGGTCGTCTGCGGCAAGACCAGGTGTGCGACGCTCATCCCGAATTGATACGCGCTGCCACCAACGTGGGCACTCCGGCATCGATGGCTTGCCCGATCTGTCGAGAGGCTCGGTTGTTCCTGGTCACCTACGTGTTCGGCTCACGTCTCCCGTCCCACGGTCGCTGTGTGTCGACCGCAGCCGAGCTGGCCAAGCTCAACACCCGCACCGACCCGTTGACGGCTTATGTCGTCGAGGCTTGTACCGGATGCCGGTGGCACCATCTGCTTCGGGTGCTGCCGATCGGTGGCGGCGTCGCTAGAACGGGCTGAGCCCCATCCGGTTGCGCACCGATATCGCTTCGCCGACATGGGCGTGGCCATGTCCGACGACCGGCCACTGAACCAGCCACCACACCGGCTTGTCGGCCCACATGCGGTGGAGCCAGTCGACCTCGCCGACGCTCAACATGGCCTGGGACGTCAGCCGGTGGCTGGTGTCGGGCACCGTGTCGAGCATCATCGTGCCAACATCGGCGAGCCACGCCGTGGTGGTGTCGAACACAGCTGCGAAGTAGTCCAGCAAGGCGTCGGGTGGCACCACGGCGCTCACGGCCGGGTTCTCCCGCTCGGCGAGACCGACCGAGGCTGCGGAGTCGTCGAGGGCGAGAGATTCACGATGCGCTTCGAAGATCGGTCGATGGTTGCGTATTGCCGTGGTGATCGCCAGATCGTGATGACGGGCGACGTGCAGCACCAGATGGGCGATCGACGAGCCCCCGTTGTCGACTTGTTCGGCCCATCGTGCGACAGGCACCACGTTCAGTACGGAGTCGGCCAACTTGGCGCGTAGGCTCTCCAGGTCGTTGGCGATCCAGGTATGCACATCCACGTGGTGAACGTAGTCCTAAAGTATGTCTGTCGGGTCATAGCCTGTCCGGCGGACAAGATTTCACGGCGGTGAGCACGAAGCAACGAGCCTCCGTGTACACAACCACTAGCCGGCGCTTCGGCACCGGCTCGTGTGGCGCCACGCCCACCAGTTCACCCGTCCCGAGCTGGTGGGCGAGGTTGCCGGTCTGTGTAGCGACAGCCGGCGGCCACCCTTGCCGGTTCCGGTTCGCCGAACCGTGTGACACCCCCTTGTCATGATGCCTGGCGTGGACGTCGTCAATCACCGCTACACTCGCCCAGTCATATTGGCCCTGCCCCATGGAGGGGCCCCGGGTACCCCCCGGGTCCGAAGGGAGGTCTCACACGCATGATGCGTGCTTACGAACTCATGGTCATCATCGATGGTGACCTCGAAGACACCGCTGCCCAGGCACAGGTGAAGTCGATCACCGACTCGATCACCAAAGCCGGCGGGGCGGTTCACGGCAAGCCCGACTGGTGGGGCCGCCGCCAATATGCCTATCCGATCAACAAGAAGGAATACGGCTACTACGTCGTGTACCAACTTCTTGCTCCGGGTGGAGCCCTCGACGACCTCGAGCGGTCGTTCCGCATCGCTGACGACATCGTCCGCCACAAGCTCATCCGTCTTCCCGATTCCGAGGCCGAGCGCCGCGGACTGTCGGAGCCAGCGGCCTGATCGGCCGCTCGTCGAGAAGCCAAAAAGGTAGGAGTTGTCATGGCCGATAGCACTGTCACGATTGTTGGAAACCTCACCCGCGATCCCGAGCTGCGGTTCACCGCCGGCGGCAAGGGCGTCGCCAGTTTTGGCGTGGCCGTCAATCGCCGTTACCAGGTGAACGGCGAATGGCAAGAGAAGGTGTCGTTCTTCAACGTCACTGCATGGGACAGCCTGGGCGAGAACGCCGCGGCGTCGCTCACCAAGGGAACTCGAATCATGGTCACGGGTCGCCTCGAACAGCGCGAGTACGAGACCACTGCAGGCGAGAAGCGCAACGTGGTCGAGATCGTCGCCGACGAGCTCGGTCCCAGCCTGCGGTGGGCACGCGCCGAGGTCGAGCGCACGCAACGCACCGGACCCGACGGTACACCGGCGGGCACTGCCCGGTCGAGCGCTGCACCGAGCGGTGGCGGCCGTCCCAGCGATCCTGTCTACGGCGACGAGGAGCCGTTCTAGCCCGCAACGAATCGTTTCGAGAAAGAATCCACGATGACCAGCAAGAAGAACCGGGCCAGAGCGCCCAAAGAGATCAACAAGAAGTTCAAGAAGAAGACGAGCGTGCTCGTCACCGACAAGGTCGACTTCGTCGACTACAAAGACGTCAACTTGTTGAACCGCTTCGTGAGCGATCGTTCCAAGATCCGCAACCGGCGCGTCACGGGTAATACGGTGCAGCAGCAACGTGACATCGCCAACGCTGTCAAGAACGCCCGCGAAATGGCGCTGTTGCCGTACACCAACCGCGTGTCGCAAACCCGGGCCGGTCGCCCACCACGCGACCGCGACGAAGATGGTGGCGGTCGTGGCGGTCGTGGCGACGGTGAAGGTCGTCGTGATTCGTTCAAGGCCGACGCTGTCGTTGCCGAGTTGGAAGTCCAGGTCGACGACGTCGCTACCGAGGTCGACGACGCGACGGTGGAGGCCTGAGCATGCGAGTCATCCTCCGCTCCGACCGCCGCGGTCTCGGCAAGCGCGGCGACATCGTCGAGGTCTCCGACGGTCACGCCCGCAACTTCCTGCTGCCCCATGGCCATGCCCTTCTTGCTTCCGACGGCGCCGTCACCCAAGCGGCGTCGATGCGCCGGTCGCGCGACCTGCGCGACGCGCAAGATCGCGAGAGCGCGCAGACCATCGCTTCTGCGCTGGTTCCCAAGATCATCACGATCTCCGCCAAGTCAGGCCCTGAAGGAAAGCTGTACGGCTCGGTCACGCTTGCCGACGTCGCGCACGCGGTCGAAGAGCAGACCAAGGTCGTTCTCGATCGCAAGCAACTGCATATGGAACCCATCAAAGCGCTCGGCACCCATACGGTCACCGCCAAGCTGCACAGCGATGTCGAGTTCCCGATCACGGTCGAAGTCGTCAGCAAGTAGCCCCACCCGTCCAACTATCTCCACAGGGTTGTCCACAGCCCCGGCGCGCCTTCAGCAGGGCTGTGCCCGGGGCTGCGGCGTTCCTGAACCCATGAACTTGTCCACACGCGCCTCACAGGCGAACTCACAAGTTGTTGCCCTTACGCTTCACAGGCTCGATCAGGCAAGGTAGGTCAGCCATGACTGATTACTCCCGCGACTCCGGCCGCGACCGCACCTCGCGCCGCTCCGACGGTCGAGTTCCTCCTCACAACCTCAATGCAGAGGAGAGCTTGCTGGGCGCGTTGCTGCTGTCGCGCGACGTCGTCGATCTCGTCGGCGAGCTCGGCATCGATGTCGATCACTTCTACAAGCCGAGCCACCAACACATCTACGCGGCCATCCGTGGCCTGATCGCAACGGGTCAACCGGTCGACGCGGTGACGGTTGCCGACGAGTTGCGTCGCAATGGACTGCTCGACGAGATCGGCGGGCCGCAGACGCTGCTCGAGCTGCAGAACGCGACGCCCGCCATCTCCAACGCTTCGCGCTACGCCAAGATCGTGCAAGACACGGCGATGTTGCGCAAGCTCATCAGCGTGGCCAGCGACATCGCCGAGATCGCCTACCTCGAACCCGATGACGTCACCAAGGCGCTCGACGAAGCCGAGACCAAGGTCTTCGAAGTCGCCGAGGAGCGCGTCAACCTCACCACCATCCGATCGCTCAGCGACCTGCTTCCCCTGGCAATGGACAAGCTGCAAGAGACGTTCGAACGCGGCGACATCATCACGGGTACCGCCACCGGGTTCCACGATCTCGACGAGATCCTCTCCGGGCTGCAACCGTCGACGCTCAACATCATCGGCGCTCGACCGGCGATGGGCAAGACGAGCTTGGGTCTGGGAATCGCCGCGTACGTTGCCCAGACGGCACGGCGACCGGTACTGATCTTCTCGTTGGAGATGGGTCACGCCGAACTGACCCAACGCATCCTGTCGAGCGAGGCCGAGGTCGATTCACAGAAGTTGCGCACCGGCCGACTGGTCGAGGCCGACTGGACAAAGATTGGGCGTGCCATCAACCGGCTCGACGTCCCGATGTACCTCGACGACAACCCCCGCGTCACCGTTATGGAGATCCGCGCCAAGGCGCGACGGATGAAGGCACGATCCGGGCTGGCGTTGATCGTCATCGACTACCTCCAGCTGATGAGCGGTGGAACCAACCCCGAGAACCGCCAGTTGGAAGTGAGTGAGATCAGCCGAGGTCTCAAGATCCTCGCCCGCGAGCTCGAAGTGCCGATCATCGCCCTCAGCCAGTTGAGCCGAAACCTGGAGACCCGCGGCGACAAGCGACCCATGCTGTCCGACCTGAGAGAGTCGGGCAGTCTGGAACAGGACGCCGACGTGGTGATGTTCTTGTACCGCGACGAGGTCTACAACAAGGAGTCGACCGACAAGGCGATGGCCGAGGTGATCATCGCCAAGCACCGCTCGGGCCCGACGGGCACGGTGCGCTTGGTCTTCCGTGGCCAGTACACCAAGTTCGGCAATGCCGCTCGCAGCGTGTGACCAGCCGCCAGTTTGCTGGATTGCATGGGCGCGCTTTCGGAAGGCGACCTTCGGTTTTTGCACCCATCCGGCTCACTTGGGCGGGAAAGCGGCAGCGACACTGCAGGATTCGCGCACAAGAACGGGCGACCGGACGCCAGACTTGAGGACGTGTTCCTCGGCGACGACCTCCTGGCTTACCTGGTGCTCGCGCTCGGTGGCGCACTGTTTGCCGGCAACGTGATGGCGTTGGTCAAGCCGCCCCCGCCGCAGGAGGGCGATCTCCCCAAGGCACCGGTCGGTCGCAGCGTGTTGATGGGCGCGATCGGCCTGGTTGCCGCGGTGTGGGCGTTGGCCTCGTTGATCAGTTGATCAGTTGACGGTTGTCGGGGGCCATCACTTCGGCGAGGGTCTGCAGGAAGCGATCGTTCTCCTCGGGTGTCGAGATCGTCACACGGATCCCCTCGTTGCTGAATGGTCTCGTGACCACGCCACGTCGCTCGAGACCGACGTAGACCTCATCCGTACGTTGACCAATCGGAAGGTACACGAAGTTCGCTTGGGCGTCGGGCAGTTGCCATCCGGCCTCGGTCAGTTCGGCGATGACTCGGGCCCGCTCGCTGAGGATGTCGCTGACGCGCACGGCGATCTCGTCGGCGGCGTCTATGGCTGCGATCGCTGCCGCCTGGGCCAGCGCGTTGACGGCGAACGGGAACAAGGTCTTGTCGACCGCCGTGATCACCTCCGGGTCGCCGATCGCGTAGCCGACGCGTATGCCCGCCAATCCCTGCGCCTTCGAGAACGTGCGGGTGACGACAACGTTCCGATAGCGAGGGACGAGGTCGCACACCGGGTCGCCCAGCGATGGATCGAGGAACTCACGGTACGCCTCGTCGATCACCACGATCGTTGCCGGCGAGATGCCGTCGAGCAGGCTCGCCACGTCGGCTGTCGACAAGGCAGTACCGGTCGGATTGTTCGGCGTTGCCAGCAGCAACAGCTTCGTGCGTGCGGTAACTGCAGCGGCGACTGCACCGAGATCGAACGCGTGAGCAGCATCGAGCGGTGTGGTGATCGCCGTGCCGGCCATCATCTGCGTGTAGACGGGATAGACCTCGAACGAGCGCCATGGGTACACGACCTCGTCGCCGGGATCGACGTAGGTCAGGAAGAGCTGCTGGAGCAACCCGACGGATCCCGCGCCCACCGTCACCGAGTCGACGTCGACGCCCAGCCACGCCGACAAGCGTTCACGCACTGCGGTGGCTCGATGATCGGCATAGCGATTGGCACCGGCCGCAGCTGCGGCCACAGCATCGACGATCGAAGGGATCGGGGGCAGAGGGTTCTCGTTGGATGCCAGCTTGATGGCGTTGGTGATGCCGTGCTCGGCCTCGGCCTGAGCAGCACCCTTTCCGGGGCGGTAGGCGGGCATCATATCGACGGCAGGGCGTGGCCTTCCGACGGAATGGGTTGCTGTCATGAATGCTCCGTTGGGCGAATGATCAAGCCCAACGTAGCGCCGCAGGCCGACTCAGTCGGCGTGCTTGACGGCCAGCGGCCCCAGCAGCGGTTGCGCGGCGAGTGTCACTCGATCTCGCCCTCCACCTTTCGACTTCGACAAGGCCTCATCGGCGCGGGTCATCGTGTCGGCGACGTGCTCACTCTTGCCAAGGGCAACCCCGATCGACACCGTGAGCGGCTCGTCGACCGCCAGCACCATGCGGGACACGGCGAAGCGCATCCGTTCGGCCACCTGGCCGGCCTCGGACGTGGTCGTTTGGGCCAGCAGTACGCAGAACTCCTCGTCTTCGCATCGGTAGACGACGTCGCCGGTGCGCACCTGGGCGCGAAGAACGTCGGCCAGTTGTCGGAGCACCACGTCACCGGCGTCGCGCCCGTGCTCTGCGTTGATCCGCTCGAAGTGGTCGACGTCGATCTTGATCACCGCGACAGGTGTGTCGGCAGTCGCAGCCTCGATGGCCAGGTCTCGGTCCAGTCGCCGCCGATTGCCCACCCCAGTCAGTTCATCACTCATCTCCGCCATTTCAGCCCTCCGATGTCGATTGGTGCGCACAACCGCGACCAGACCCACGAATGCACCAATCGCCGCGAGCAGCCCGATGGTTGTGAGTGCGAACAGGATCGTTCGATCCGGTGTCGCCGAAGCCCCCGCAGTGGCCAGGTACGTTTCCCTAACGGTCCTCATCGACTTTCTATCGGCCTTCGAACTCGCAAGGTTTAGTAAAGTTCGCGCGGCCCGGGGCATGTGCGAGGCTGCGGGAATGGACAACACGATCGAACGATGGGGCTCGGGCGGACCATGGGAAGGCGTCGTCGGGTACAGCAGGGTGGTGCGGTGTGGCGACTACGTACACGTCGCCGGCACCACAGCGACCGTTGACGGTCAAGTGGTCGGCCGCGGTGACGTCGGCGAGCAAGCGCGAGTAGCTCTGCGGATCATCGGTGAGGCCTTGGCCAAGGCAGGCGCCACGTTCGAGCAGGTCGTGCGATCGCGGATCTACCTGCTCGACATCGCCGACTGGGAAGCGGTGGGCGTCGCGCACGGCGAGGTGTTCGCCGACATCCGCCCGGTGTCGACGATGGTGGAAGTCTCCAGGTTGATCGACCCCGATCATCTGATCGAGATCGAGGTCGACGCGTTCAGCCCGCTCAGCGAATGAGTGCCGGCGGTTCGGCCGCCGTGGGAGACTTTGCCGGTGACCGAACCCGGGGACCGAGCGGGTGAACCGACGAGGGGCGTCCGCGACGACCTCGAGAGCATGCTGGCGTTCCGCGCCAAGCACATCCCGACCTCGGTCATCGTTCCTGCCTGGCGACGGTTGACGGACGGCGAGTCCACGTGGCCCGTGCGCATCGCGGTGGTCGCCGCCACGGCGTTGCAGGTGGCGCTGCCCAATCGGTACGAGATCCCACCGACATGGCTGCTGCCGACCATCGGCGCGCTGCTCGGCGTGGGGTTGTCGGTAGCGCATCCGCGCCGCATCAGAAAGCACTCGCCGCAGCTTCGGGTGGTCAGCATCATGCTGATCGCCGTCATCACGCTGGCCAACGCGGGCTCGGCGGCCCGCCTGATCACGGCCCTGCTCCAAGGCCGGGCTCACGAAGGCGCGACCACATTGCTGCTCACTGGTGGCGCGATCTGGCTGACCAACGTGATCGTGTTCGGCATGTGGTACTGGAACCTGGACCGCGGCGGACCAGCGGCCCGGGCTCAAGCGCTGAAGTCGTATCCGGACTTTCTCTTCCCGCAGATGACCGCTCCCGAGTTGTCGCCCCCCGATTGGCGCCCGCAGTTCTTCGACTACATCTACCTGTCGTTCACGAACGCTGCTGCGTTCAGCCCGACCGACACCTTGCCGTTGGCACGTTGGGCGAAGATGACCATGATGCTGCAGTCGGTCGTGTCGCTGGGCACCGTGGTGCTGGTGATCGCCAGGGCCGTCAACATCTTGCAGAGCTAGATCGTTTGGTCGTCGGGCGCAGCACTCCCGCCATCCTCATGGACGATCCGGCGTGTGGCGACGGCTACTGCGACCAGTCCGACGCCCAGCACGACGAGTGGGACGAGCGCATCGGGTCGATCGTTGATCAGGTTTCCCAGGCGGGCCCTGATCGCCGCGAATCCGGCAACGACCGTGATGATGCCGAGCACGAGCGAGACGAAATCGACTCGGTGGGCCTTCATGGCTGTACCTCCGTGGTGGTCGTGGCCGCCGCGGTGACGGTGACGGGTGAGGGCGGCTGCAGCTCGCCGATCGTGGTTGTCGTCGCCGGACCCGGTGGTCTGGCGCCGATCGGGGGGATCACGAACCCGCCCGGTGTCACCACCGTTCCGTCGCCGCGGACGATTGCACCGTTGTCGAGCTGCACGGATCCATCGGGGTTCTGCGCGACGATGGGTGCCTGGTACGTGCCGTTCGCCGCGATCCGCGATCCGTCGCCGAACTGGATGGACCCGTCGGAGAACACGTACGTCCCGTCTCCGAAGATTTGTGAAACCGGGACGTCCGGTGTGGTGACCGTTGCGGGCACGAAGATGGGCAGACCTTCGTTGTTCGACTGCCGTTCGACCGTGATCGATCCGGCCCCCACACGGAGCCTCAACTTGATCATCTGCTTGCCTTGCTTGGTGTCGAGGGTCAAGCTGCGCCGATACCCACTGCGCGACGAGCCGAGCGCGTCGATTCGGCCGATACCGATCCGAGCGTCGATCTGGACCTGTGCATCGTCGGGCACGACGATCCGGAGATCTCCGGCACCGATCTCCACCGATGTCGACAGGTCCCTCGGGTAGTTCACCAACCACAGGTCGATGTCACCGATGCCGGTGCGGTACTCGGCCGCAACGGTGCTGTCGGGTCCGAAGCCGTAGCTGCCGCCGCCGGAACGGTTGGTCAGACCGACGCCGGCAAAGCTCAGTCCCGCAGCCATCACCGCGGCGGCGGCGGTGGCCAGGGCGGGAATGATCAGCCAGCGGGCGCGCCCGACGACGGCGCCGATCAGCAATCCTGCCCCGAGCACGATCGTGGCCCATCCGAATGCCAGCGTGCCGCGGTTGCCGGCGCCATCGTTGAAGAGCCACACCATGGCGCCGATCACGGCTGCCGCACCGATGGTCAACAGCCCAAGGACCGAACGTGGTGGCCGCGGTCGTTCTCGTCGTTGAGCGGTCCATGACGACCACCGGTCAATGGTCGAACCACCGTGATCGGCCGCCTCGGTCTCGGTTGTCGGAGGCGGGAGCGTGCTTACTGGGCCGCGGCCTCGCCACAGCGCAATGGCCACGCCGAGCAGACCGATGGCGATCACCCAGCCGGCGGCGGGCAGGTGTGCGTCGCCGCCGAACAGCCATCGAGCGGCGATCAGGACGGCAATGCCTCCGATCACTCGCCGAACGACTGACGGCGGCCGCGCGATCGGTGAATCGGCGAGCAACAACAGGCCCGCCACGTACAGCAGGACGCCGACCCCGCTGAACAACGCCATCACCACGAAGCCGATTCGGACGAACAGCGGATCGATGGCGAGGGCGCGGGCCAGACCACCGGCGACGCCGAGCACGACCCGGTCGTCGGATCGCGCCCAGCGTCGCTCGGTGGGCTCGATGGGAGCCGGACTTGGGGGTGGCAGCGGGCTCGGCTCCGTTTCGAGGTTCGTCATGCATCGAACGGTACGGGTGGCGCCGCGTTCGCACCATAGGGGACGACCCTGGTTGATCCCTGAGTCGAGTCGGCGAGGATCAGGGTGTGCACCTGATGTGCCACAACGCGTTCGATGGCACGATAGAGGGATGGAACCAGCCCGGTCAGCAGCGCGTAGCGCCGATCACCGGATCGAGTTCAGCCGCTCTTCGACCGACCGGGTGTTGCTCGGTGTGTGCAGCGGAGTCGCCCGGCGCTACGGAATCGACACCTACGTCGTTCGCATCGCCATTTTGTTGCTGACGCTCACCGGAGGGCTGGGAGTAGTCGTCTACTTGGTCGGTTGGGCGATCAGCACGCCACCCGACGACGCCAAGTCACATTCATCGGTGGAGCCGGGAACGCTGTCGGCGCGGTCAGGAGCCGTGGCCGCAGCAACGGGCGGAGTGCTGATGACCGCTCGCAACCTCGGCCTGTGGCCCGGAGACGGCATCATGGTGCCGGCGGTCGTCGTGGCCACCGGATCGGCGCTGCTCTGGTATCGCGGCCGCGAGCTGCACCCCGAGGGAGATCCGCTGGAGCGGGTGCTCCAGGGCCGCACGACCCCCGTGCGCGCGCTTGGCGGCGTCGCACTCGCCCTGTCCGGGCTCGTTGCCCTCGTGGCCGGTGGTGTTCATGTCCGGCAACTCCCCGCGGCGCTTGCCGCCTTGGCGATGGCGCTGGCGGGGGCCGCCGTGTTGGTGGGCCCGTACATCGTTCGGCTCACCACCGAGCTGCGCGACGAGGAACGTGCTCGCATACGCGATCAAGAGCGCAACGACATGGCCGCCCACCTCCACGACTCTGTCTTGCAGACCCTGGCGCTGATGCAACGCGCCGCGGCGGATCCGAGGCGGATGGTGATGCTCGCCCGGCGTCAGGAGCGCGAGCTGCGAAGTTGGTTGTACGACGTCAGGGCCAGCGCTGCAGCCGGCTCCTTGACTGCTCGAGCCGAAGTGATCGCCGCTGATGTCGAGCTCGACCACGGGCTTCCGGTCGATCTGGTCGTCGTCGGCGATGTCGAGGTGACGCCGGCCGTCGATGCGTTGCTGCTCGCCGTCCGCGAAGCAACAGTCAATGCCGCCAAGCACGCCGACGCGGATCTCGTCAGCATCTACGTCGAGGTCGAACCGACCTCCGTCACGGCGTTCGTTCGCGACAAGGGAGTCGGATTCGCGCCTTCGGACATCGGCGATGACCGCCGCGGAATTGCACTGTCTATCCGTGATCGCCTCGAACGTGCCGGAGGCCGAGCTGTGCTGGATTCTGCCCCCGGGGCAGGTACCGAATGGGAACTGTCGGTGCCGAGATGACCGACCGGTCGGGCCACGCCAAGGTTCGCGTGTTCGTGGTCGACGATCACGCCTTGTTTCGATCAGGTGTGAAAGCAGAGATCGGTGACGCCGTGGAGATAGTCGGCGACGTCGGCACCGTCGACGAGGCGATCGCTGAGATCCGGGTCGCCAAACCCGACGTCGTGCTGCTCGACGTGCACCTTCCCAATGGTGGCGGGCGAGCAATTCTCGAGGGCCTCGCCGACGCGTTGCCAGATACGAAGTGTCTCGCGCTGTCGGTGTCGGACGCTGCCGAGGATGTGATCGGAGTCATCCGCGCCGGTGCCCGTGGCTACGTCACCAAGACGATCACTCGAGAGGAACTGCTCGATGCGATCCGCCGCGTTCATGCCGGCGACGCCGTGTTCTCGCCGCGGCTCGCCGGGTTCGTGCTCGATGCGTTTGCCGGCTCGGCACCCGTTACCTCTGATCCTGAAATGGATCGGCTCACACAGCGCGAGCAAGAAGTCCTTCGTCTGATCGCCCGCGGCTACACCTACAAGGAAGTTGCCACTCGTATCCATGTTTCGGTGAAGACCGTCGAAACACACGTGTCGTCGGTGCTCCGCAAGCTGCAGCTCTCCAACCGCCACGAGCTCACCGCATGGGCAGCGGATCGCCGGTTGTTGTAGTCGCGATCAGTCGACCGGCGCGGCCCACGACGGGCGCTCGCCGGTCTCCAGCTCGATCAGGTGAGCCTTGGCTTCTCGCCAGGCGAGGTCGGCTGCGGCCGCACCCTTACCGCTGCGCTTGGCTTCCTTGACCAGTTCAACGGCTCGTTTGTGGGCATCTCGTGCCTGTTCGAGGCGTGCCGCCAACTCGAGTGCCTCGAGCTTGCGTTGTTCGATGGCGGCCTTGCGGTCGGCCGCTGCCTGCTTGGCGCGGCGCTCGGCCTCCTCGGATTCGCGCACCGCCTGGGCGAATCGTTCGAGATCGGTGAGCGGGGTGGGAGGCGGGGACTTTGGGCGGCGGCGACTCGGCATCGTCCGCCATTGTGGTCGGGCTCCGCCGTGTTCTCAACCCGGCCGGCTCTCGTCAGCGGAGCAGCAACACGATGATGACGATGAGAAGGACGAGCCCGATGAAGCCGCCACCGATGTAAATACCAGATGCAATCAACATGAGGTCTGGCTACCCGACAATTGACCGGTTGAAACGGAAACCTGTGACCCATCCGACTGATCGACACCGAGTGATCGACACCTCTGGCGGTTTGAAGGCTTCCTAGGTCGGGTAACCGCGGAACGTACCCCTCACCAACAAGGAGCCCACCATGAGCACCAACGCCGATCAGGCCAAGGGCAGGATCAAGCAAGCTGTCGGGGATCTCACCGACGACCGCGATCTGAAACGAGAAGGCAAGGCTGACGAAGCTGCCGGGAAGGCCAAGCAGGCAGTCGGTAGCGTGCGGGACAAGGCCAACGACGTGATCGACCGCGTCAGGGACAAGGTCGACAAGGACTGACGGCTTGATCGTCGGCGATGTGAGGCAGACTGAGGCCGGTGTCGAGCGCGTGGCCGAAGGTGTTGATCGTCGAGGACGAAGTCGGCGTTCGCCAGGCCCTCGAGCGCGGGCTGGCGCGTAGCGGATTCGATACCACTACGGCGTCGGCCTGCGCAGAGGCCCTGCAGATCGACGACCACGACATCGCCCTGGTGGATCTCGGTCTCCCCGACGGCGACGGTGTCGAGCTGTGCAAGGAGCTGCGGGCTCGATTCCCGGCGCGTCCGATCATCGTCGTGACCGGTCGTGACGACGAGCTCGATGTGGTCGACGCGCTCGACGCAGGAGCCGACGACTACATCACCAAGCCATTCTCGCTCGCGGTGTTGACGGTTCGCATCCGTCGCCACCTCGACCGCTCGTCGATGGTTGCCGTCGTCGGGCCGCTCAGAGTCGACCGCCGCGCCCGAAGAGCAACGCTCGCGGGTGAGCCTGTGGAGTTGACGGCTCGCGAGTTCGACCTTCTCTCGGTTCTTGCCGGACGGCCCGGCGAGACGGTCAGCCGGAAGGAACTGATGTCGACCGTGTGGGATGCGCACTGGTCGAAGTCGACGCACACCCTGGCCGTGCACATCAGCGCCCTCAGAGCCAAGTTGCGAAGCGCCCACGTCGGGACCCCCACGATCGCAGCGGTACCCGGCCTCGGCTATCGGCTCGATGTGTCGCCTTCGAAGCGGTAGCCGAAACCGCGCACGGTGCTGATGTACCGAGGCGCCGACGCATCGTCGCCGATCTTGCGACGCAACCAGGCGACGTGCACGTCGAGCGTCTTGCCACTTCCCGTGAAGTCACTGCCCCAAACCTTGTCCAACAGCTGCTCACGAGTAACGACGATGCCCGCCCCCCGGATCAGTTCGACGAGGAGATCGAACTCCTTCGTCGACAGGCCGAGCTCGCGGTCGGCTTGCCAGGCGCGACGTGCAGCGACATCGACGGTGATGTCCTCGGCTTCGAGGCGCGTCGCGGTGACTGCCCGCAGACGGGCGCGCATGCGCGCCAGCAGCTCGCTGAGGCGGAACGGCTTGGTCAGGTAGTCGTCAGCACCCGCTTCGAACCCTTCGACGATGTCGAGCTCCTCGCGACGTGCCGTGAGCACGATGATCGGAAGACGTTCGTGTGCACTGCGAAGGCGCCGGCACACCTCGATGCCATCGATGTCAGGAAGGCCCAGATCGAGCACGACGAGCTCCGGTTGATTCTCGAACACGGCAACTTCGGCGTCGCCGCCGGTCGTGACCCAGCGCGTCGAGTGGCCGGCCTTTTCGAGAGCACGCATCAGCGGTCCGGCGATCGCGGCATCGTCTTCGACCAAGAGCAGCTGTGCCATCCGCTCACCCTTTCCGCGCTGGACGCGCGAATCTAGGCCGATGGCAACGAGGGTGCGCAGTCGCATGGTGCGATCGGGGTTGGCGCTGGTGCTCTCCATACTTGTCATCGCCGGCATCACCAGCGGTGTCTTGTTCGCCAACGAGGTCCGTGCCGATGCGCGTTTGCGTCTCACCGGGCAGGCCGAGACGATGATCATCTCCCTCACCGACCGGGGGATCGAACAGGGCGAGCTCACCACCGCCGATGTCGAGCGGCTTGCGCCACCAGGCACGGAAGTGGTGCTGATGGATTCGACTGGAGTGGTGGTGGCCCGCACCGGACCAGTTCTCGCCGAAGAAGTCATGTCGGTCGAGGTGCAAGGACCGGGAGAGCTCTCGGCGACGGTGTCGGCCGACAAGGCGCCAGTCGAGCTCCGTGTTCGTCGGGCGTGGAAACTGATCGCTGGAATCGCCGCGGCAATCGCCGCGCTTGCTGCTGTTGCCGCGTTGCTGCAGGCCCGACAGCTCAGCCGGCCTCTCGACCGACTCGCCCGCGCCGCCGTGCAGATCGGTGCCGGCGACTCCGGGGTTGTGGCACCACGTAGCGGCCTGGTGGAGGTCGACGCGATCGCCGAGGCCCTGGAGGACAGCGGTCGACGTGTCGCCGAACTGGTGACAGCCGAGCGGCAGTTCAGTGCCAACGCCAGCCATCAACTGCGGTCGCCGCTCACCGCCATTGCCATCAGCCTCGAACTGATCGCCGACACCGCCGACCCGGCCGTTCGGCGAGAGGCTGCCGAAGCACTCACCCAGGTCGCCGGCCTCGACGACCGCATCAACGAGCTCCTCAAGCTCGCCCGCACCGGTCGCGTGGCGGCGCCGTCGCGCACAGACGTTGCCGCTCTGGTGACCCGCCACGCTCACGCCGTCGCTCCGCAGTTCCATCGCGCTGGTCGGAAGTTGAGCGTCGTCGCCCCGCCGGCCGCCGAGGCCGACGTCACGGCCAGCGCGCTGACCCAGAGCCTCGAGATCCTGCTCGACAACGCCTTGGTTCACGGACGTGGTGACGTCGACGTGAGCGTGTCGATCGACGACGCCAATGCGGTGGAGATCGCGGTTCGCGACCAGGGACACCTCGACACGACCAGTACGAACGGCCGCGCGGCGGGGCGCGATCAGCGTAGCCACGGCCTCGGCCTCCTTCTGGCGACGACGCTGCTGCGTGCCGACGGCGGCCGCGTCGAGCTGGTTTCGACGGCACCGACGACTTTCGTCATTCGATTGCCCGATCAGCGGTGCGGGCCTGACGCGGGGAGGGCGTCAGGCCCGCACCTCTTGCCGCATGAACGTCGCGTAGGCACCGGCGAACATCACGACGACGCCGCCAACCAAGGCGGCAACCTGCCACCACGCGAGGACGAGGCTCTCGGAAAGCGAAAGCGTGCTTGGCAGGGCCTGAGAAGTGGTGTCTTCCACCAACAAGCCCGTTGACTGACGCGCCGGGTTCAACAGCACGCCCGTCGCCTCCTGGTAGAGCTCTGACGGTGAGAAGCGGCGCACCGTGAGCTCGAGTCGGGCGTTGGCCAGTTCTTGTTCGGTGGTCGGGTTCGCGCTGGGCACCGGGTGAACCGTGTCGGCTACCAAGCCGGCGATCAGACCGCCGAACAGCGTGAACACCAGCCAGATGGCGATACCTGCGAGCGCGGCAGTAGCGGCTCGGCGTGTGACCACTGACAGTACGATGGCCAGTGCCAGCCAGAGCGCGATGTAGACGACCGCGACGACGAAGAACGCCAGCATCCGTACGACGTCGTTGGTCGTCGGTCCGACGCCGAGGCGCAGCATTCCGTACGAGACGACCACGGCCATCACGGCTGCAAGCGCAAGCGCGATGGCGCCGAGTCCGGCGACGAACTTGCCGTTGATCACTTCGTCACGATGGATCGGCTGAGCGACCAGGCGTGGCAGCGTCCGCTGCGATCGCTCGCCGTTGACTGCGTCGAAGCCGAAGGCGATGCCGAGCAGTGGGCCGAGGATGGCGAGGAACTCGTGGAAGGCCGGTACTCGATCGGGAGCCAGCGTGAACAGGTAGAGGAAGATCGAGGGAACAGCCGTCGCCTGGTCGGCGGCGTCGCGAATCGGACCGCTCGCCGAATGCACCGAGGCGAGCCCGGCGAGGGCAACGAGTACGACGAGGATCACAAATCGAATCGAGTGGATGTGGTCGGCGAACTCCTTGCGCGCCACGATCCGCCATCCTCCATGGAGCCGCTCGACGACCGGCTCCTCTGGCTCGATGCGGGCATCAGGCTCCGCGACGATGCTCGCTGTCATCAGTCCTCCCCGTGAAGTAGCGGTGGTAGATCGCGTCGAGGTCGGCCCCACGGCGAACGAAGTGATCGATGGTGCACCCTGCCGCCGAAACTGTGGCCAGCAGGTCGATGTGCACATCGCGGCTGGCATTGATCATCCAACGGCCAGGGCCGTCCACCTCGACATGGTGCACTCCGGAGATCGCACCGACCAGCTTGGCGAGATTCGCCGACGCCGGTCCGGAATCGACACCGAGTTCGAAGATCCAGCGATCTTGGAGCTGGCTGGCGAGTTGGGCGACGGTGCCGAGGCCGACGAGCTGTCCGCTGACGAAGATCCCGATTCGATCGCAGACCTGTTCGACCTGGTGCAGCAGGTGGGATGACAGCAGCACGGTGAGGCCTTCATCGGTTCGCAGATCGCTGACGAACTTCAACATCTCGCGCACGCCCTCCGGATCGATGTTCACGGTTGGTTCGTCGAGGATGAGGATCGTCGGCCGCTTGATCAGTGCATCGGCCAATCCGAGTCGTTGGCGCATGCCGCGGGAGAAGGTGCGAACTCGTCGATCGATCACCGACGTGAGCCCGACCTGTTCGAGCAGGAACTCGATTCGCTCGGTCGCATCCGACTCACGCATCCGATTGAGCCGGGCGGTGTACTCGAGGTTCTCGCGTGCGGTCAGCTCGTCGTAGAACCCGACGTCGTCGGGCAGGTAACCGACTCGACGTTTGACTGCCAGTGGATCACGTCGCGGATCGAGACCATCGACTCGTGCATCACCGCTCGACGGTTCGGTCAGACCGAGCAGCATCAAGATGGTGGTCGTCTTGCCGGCGCCGTTCGGGCCGAGCAACCCGAAGATCTCACCGCGGCGGATCTTCAGGCTCAGCGAATCGACTGCCGTCCGCTCGCCGTAGTGCTTGGTCAACTGGCGAGTTTCGAGTGCGGTGTCGTCGTCCGCGACGGGAGGCTTGCTCGCCGCCGAGGCGACCGGTGTCGCCGTGGGCATCGGCGTCACCGACGCCCGAGGCGGCGGAACAACCACGCCAACCCGAGGAAGGTGATCGCGATGATCACGATCGCGACGATCCCCAAGGTCGACGAACCCTTGACGCCGTAGCGCAGATCGAGGCTGGTCGACTCGCTGCCGGCGCTGGCCCGCACGCTCAGCGCATAGTCGCCGGCGAGGGCGTTCTTCGTCGGCTTGATGATAGCGACGACCTGAGTTGTCTCGTTGGGCTTCACTTCGGCGACCTGCGGCGGATCGAACGTCACCGTCCATCCCGACGGGGGAGTGGCCGCGAACTGCACGGAGTCGAGGGCAGCGGTGCCGGAGTTCCCGACAACCAGTGTCACCCGCTTCTCACTGTTCGCCTTGCCGCTGACGTTGAGCAGCTGATCAGCGGTGCTCACGTCGAGCTTCGGCGACCCGGTGACCTCGGCCGAGAGCTGCATCGAGCCGGACCCACCGGTGTCGGAGGTGATCGTGACGGAGATCGGGTACGTCCCCTCCTCGACTCCCGTCGGTGGCGTTGCCGTCACCTTCACGGTCGTCGTGCCATCGGCGTCGACTGACACGGTGTTCGCGTTGGCGGATGCGTCGGGCGCAGCTGTCACTGTCCATCCTTGCGGCCCCTCGGCGGTGAACGTGAAGGTCTGCGAGGTGGGCGTGTTGTTGGTGACCGTCAGCGTGTAGCTGAAGGGCGTGCCGGGATCGCCGCGCAACGACGGGAAGTCGGCCTTCACGCCGACTCCGGAGTCAACCGTCGCCTGAACCTGTACGGCAAGGGTCACCGCGGCGTCACCGCTGCTGTCGGACGCGATCACCTGTAGGGAGTAGGTGTTGGCCGCGGCATCGGGAGGAACGACGATCTCCGCGGTGACCTTGCCTGGCGTGTCGGGGGTAGCGGTCACGGCGTTCACCACGAAGCCCCCGCCGCGGCAGGGTCGTCGTCCAACCCGACGGCAGGTCTGCGACCTTCAACTGGGCGACGGCCACCGCTGGTGCCGTCACCTGGAGGTCGAACTTCACTGTCGATCCGGGTGTGGCCACCACCGATGGATACGGCGTCGACATGATCAGGTCTGCCGCCTGGGCATGGCCCACCGGATCGACCCACACCAAGCTCACTACGGCGAGCGCGACCATCGTGACCGATCGCAGGATCTTCCCCGGCGACCACCAACCTCGCTGCGATGCTGACATCCCCATCCTTCCGACTCGTCGACATGCGGGATTGTGATCGCGGTCGCCTCAGGAGCTGGTTGCGCCAACGTTGTGCGGAGGTAAAGCTCGTGTCGGTCCCAATCTGTCGGTCATCGGCAAGCGCGAGTACGAGGCAACCAGCACCGACTGGCGCATCTTCGGTGTTCACCATGCCATTACGGAACGTTCACTTGCGACGTTCGGGCGATTGAGCGTCGACCAGGTTGGGTACACATCGGGACGTAGGTACACGGAGGTACGACCGATGAGCGACGAAATCAATGAACACGCGGGTGCAGTGCACAGACACGACCTGGCTCAGCTGTTCCGCTGGCTCTTCATCGCCGCGATCGTCGCGGTGATGGTCGTGGTGGCGATGGACAACCGTGACGACGTGCGTGTCGGCTACGCCATCGGTGACGCCCAGGCGCCGATCTGGATGGTGATCATCGCCGCTGCGGCTGCCGGCCTGGTGATCGGATGGCTGGTCCGCCACCGCCCGGGCCGCCGCGTCTGAGGTCTCGTCACAACGCCGAGACCTCGCGCGTGTGTTCGACGTCGGAAGGTTAGACTTCGGCCGGCCTGCAAGGGAGGGTGTTGAGGGAACGACGCAAGACCACGACCTCCAACTTCGGCGTCAGCACGCGGGAGAGTCACGACGCGTCGCCTTTCTACGATCGTTTTCGCCCACCCGATCTCTCCGACGACGACACGGTGCGATCGCCGGACACAGTCAATGAGCCATTCATCCACGGCGATGCTCGCCACATGGACGAGATCGCCGACGGTTCGGTCGCATTGGTGGTCACGTCACCGCCGTACTTCGCCGGCAAGCAGTACGAGGAAGAGTTGGAGCGCGAAGGCGTTCCGTCGTCGTACCTCGAATATCTGCAAATGCTCACCGACGTGTTCGCCGAATGCGTTCGCAAGCTCGAGCCCGGCGGGCGAATCGCGGTCAACGTCGCCAACTTGGGCCGCAAGCCGTATCGCAGTCTGTCGGCCGATGTCATTCGCATCCTCGAGCACGACCTCGGCCTGCTTCTCCGCGGCGAGCTCATCTGGCAGAAGGGCGAGGGCGCCAGTGGCTCGTGCGCGTGGGGATCGTTCCGCAGCGCGGCGAACCCCGTACTGCGCGACATCAGTGAGCGCGTCATCGTTGCCAGCAAGGGACGCTTCGATCGCGCTCGGTCGGCGAAGCAGCGCGAGGCCGAAGGCCTCCCGTACGAGAACACGTTGATGGCCGACGACTTCATGGCGCTGACCCTCGATGTGTGGTCGATCCCGCCGGAGAGCGCCAGGCGGGTCGGCCATCCTGCACCGTTCCCCGTCGAGCTTCCCGAGCAGCTCATTCGCCTGTACACCTTCAAGAACGATCTCGTGCTCGATCCATTCATGGGCAGCGGATCAGCGCTGGTTGCCGCGGCGCGTCTCGGACGTCGCTACGCCGGCTACGACTTGGACAAGAGCTACGTGGAGACGTCGCGCCATCGGGTCGCCGAGGTGTTGCAGCGTGGTTCGGAGGGCCACCGTGGGAACGGAGCAGCGGCGGAAGGAAAGGCCGCTCAGAAGCTCGCCGCACAGGTGCTCGATAGCGCCGGCTTCACGATCGTCGACCGCAACCGACGAGTTCGCAAGACAGGCGTCAGCATCGACTTCGTCGCCGTCGATGCCGAAGGAGCGACGTGGTACTTCGACGTGTGTGGAGCCTTCACCAGCCATCGCGGTGGCCTGCTTCGTACCGATGCGGTTTGGAAGTCGTTGGGTCGCGCCTCAGCGCTGAAGGCGGCACGTGGCGATGTTCCTCTCGTCTTCTTGACCAGCCATCTGCCTCGGCAACCGAGCGAGGGCGACACGGCGTTGCGCGCCGCCGGACCCGACGCCTTCTTCGACGCCATCGACCTGTTGTCCGAAGCGGGCCTTGAACGGCTCAGGCTCTACGCCAAGGGTGGATCCACCGCAAACCCGCAACCCGGGTTCTGGACTTCGCCGGATCTTGCCCGCTAGATCTCGACCGTGACCTCGACGACCGAGCCGATGGCGGCGTAGGGCAGCACGCATCCATCGAACGCGGCGCCGTCGACGGTCAGCCGCGGCGATTCACCTGATCCGCTGTTCGTCACCGAGATCCGGTAGTCGGCCCCTCGACACCGTCGTGTGATCGACAACGAGCCCAGCTCGGCCGGCAAACACGGCTCGATGCGCAAACCATCGAGCTCCGGTCTGATCCCGAAGATGTGCTGCGAGATCGCCACGAAGTTCCAGGCCGCGGTGCCCGTGAGCCACGAGTTCTTGGCCTCACCGTGGCGGATCGCATCCTTGCCGGCGATCATCTGTGCGTAGACGTACGGCTCCAAGCGATGGACGTCGGAGATCTCC
The DNA here is from genome assembly GCA_963720775.1 of Ilumatobacteraceae bacterium. Lineage (GTDB taxonomy): Bacteria > Actinomycetota > Acidimicrobiia > Acidimicrobiales > Ilumatobacteraceae > JAENVT01. The sequence goes on from CAVRGR010000007.1 coordinate 594,267, forward strand.
TCCCGGAACGACGGCGCAATCTTCTTCCAGTAGGCGAAGGCGCGGTCGCCACGACCGACGCGGGTCTCGGCGATCATCACCCACGGGTTGTTGTGGCAGAACACGCCGGCGTTCTCCTTGTAACCGGGCGGATAGGTGCTGATCTCGCCGAGCTCGACGTGATACCTGGTGTACGCGGGCTGCAACAGCACGACGCCGTGGTCGGAGTCGAGGAACTCGCCGACCGAATCCAATGCCAGCCGCGCCTCGCCGGTGTCGACACCGATCCCCGCCATCACGCAATAGCCCTGCGGCTCGATGAAGATCTTCCCTTCGTCGCACTCCCGCGAGCCCACCCTGTTCCCGAAGTAGTCGTAGGCGCGCACGAACCAGTCGCCGTCCCAGCCGTGAGTCAGCACGACGTCGGTCATCTCGGCCGTGGCAGTACGGGCGAGCGACGCCTCCTTCGTGTCACCGACGGCCTCGGCGAACGCGGCGTAGTCGGGAGCGCAGTGCACGAACAGGCCGGCGATGAACACCGACTCGGCCACTCCACCGGATCGGTTCTCGGTGGTCTGGAACGACTCGCCGGGTGTCTCCGAGAAGCAGTTGAGGTTGAGGCAGTCGTTCCAGTCGGCTCGGCCGATGAGTGGCAAGCCGTGTGGGCCGCGGTGCTCGAGCACGTGGTGGAACGAGCGGCGCAGATGCTCGAACACCGTGCCGACGTCGTCGGGGTCGTTGTCGAACGGCGACGCTACGTCGAGGATCGAGTAGTCGCCGGTCTCCTTCACATACGCGGCAACACCCTCGATCAGCCACAGCGGGTCGTCGTTGAACCCCGAGCCGATCTCGTTGTTGCCGCGCTTGGTGAGCGGTTGGTACTGGTGGTAGGCGCTGCCGTCGGGGAACTGCGTGGCGGTGATGTCGAGGATGCGCTGACGGGCTCGCTCGGGTACCAGGTGAACGAAACCGAGCAGATCTTGGTTCGAGTCGCGGAACCCCATGCCTCTGCCGATCCCGGTCTCGAAGTACGACGCGCTGCGCGACATGTTGAACGTGACCATGCACTGGTACGGATTCCAGATGTTGACCATGCGGTCGACGCGTGGGTCACCGCTGCGAACGGTGTACGTCGACAGCAACCCGTCCCAATGGGCACGCAGGTCAGACATCGCCGCATCGACCTGGGCGCTGGTTCGGAAGCGATCCAGCAGCGCCCGAGCAGGCGCCTTGTTCACAACGCCCTGGCTCTCCCACTTCGCGTCGATGTCGTTCTCCACGTACCCGAGCACGAACACGAAGTCGCGCTGTTCACCCGGTGCCAGCTCGACGTCGAGCTGATGCGAACCGATCGGGGCCCAACCGCTGGCGATCGAGTTGCGGCAGCGACCCTCGACGACCGCCCTCGGAGCGTTCCACCCGTCGTAGAGACCGACGAAGGTCTCCCGATCGGTGTCGAAGCCGGCGACGGGGGCGTTCACCGAGTGAACGGCGTAGTGGTTGCGCCGCTCGCGGTACTCGGTGGTGTGGAAGATGTCGGAGCCGACCACTTCGACCTCCGCCAGCGACAGGTTGCGCTGGTAGTTGGTCTGGTCGTCGAGCGCGTTCCAGAGGTTGAACTCGACGAACGAGAACAGCCGCAGCGACTTCGCCGTGATGCCGGTGTTGGTCAACCTCACCCGGTGGACCTCTGCTGTGGTCGCCAACGGCACCAGGAACAGCGCTTCCGCCCGCACACCGTTGCGCTCGCCGGTGATGACCGAGTAGAGAGCCCGTGCCGCGCCTCGAATCGATCGAGGTCGGCTTGCACCGGCTGCCAGGTCGGCGTCCACACGTCTCCGCTGTCATTGATGAAGAAGTAGCGGCCGCCGACGTCGGTCGGCACGTTGTTGTACCGATAGCGGGTGAGGCGGCGCATCCGCGCATCGCGGTAGAAGCAGTATCCACCGCCGAGGTGCGAGATCAGGCCGAAGAACTCATCGGTCCCCAGGTAGTTGATCCACGGGTACGGGGTCTCGGGTGTCGTGATCACGTACTCCCGAGCGGAGTCATCAAAGTGGCCGAATCGCATGTTTGGCACAACGTAGACGACTCGCCCGGGTACCCGGGTCAAACCGGAGCGTTCAGCGATCGTCGCGCGGTCGCCTAGCTGCGTTTGTGAACTGGCGCCCCTATGCGGGGCCTCAGCCGTCAAACGCTGAGTCGCTAGAGCGACATGGCCGATGTCAGGATCGGCCGACTTCGGCCAGGGCGCCCCGCACCGAGTCGGCGAACCGCTGGACGATCTCGTCGAGGTCCTCAGCCGAGGCGTTGTACGGCGGGGCGATGATGACGGTGTCGCCGCGCGTCCCGTCGACGTTGCCGCCCATCGGGTAACAGATCAGTCCGTGGTCGAGTGATTGCCGGCGGATACGGAGGTGCAGCGCGAGTGACGGGTCGAAGGGTTCGTTCGTCGCCCGGTCGGCGACGAACTCGATGCCGATGAAGAAGCCGCGGCCACGAATGTCACCAACCGATTGTGCGACTGCATCGATGGCACCCAATGCGTCACGCAGCGACTGCTGCAGCGCTGGGCCGTTCCGGTGGACGCGCTCGACCAGGCCGTCGCGCTCGACGATGCGCTGCACTGCTGCGCCGGCTGCGCAGGCGAGTGTGTGCCCGGTGAACGTGTGCCCGGTCATCGGGCCACCCGAGACCGCGTCGAGCACCTCGGCGATTCGGCGGTGGTACAGCGTGGCACCCAATGGCACGTAGCCCCCGCCCAGGCCCTTGGCGACGGCCATGATGTCCGGCACCACCCCATCGTGTTCCAGGGCGCGCCACATGCCGCATCGACCGGCACCGCACATGACCTCATCGGCGATCATCAACACCCCATGGCGGTCGCACACCTCGCGGACCAACTGCGCATAGCCGTGTGGTGCCGGCACGACACCCCCAGCTGCGCCGACGACCGGCTCGAAGATGAACGCGGCGACGTTCGTCGGGCCGAGGCGGACGATCTCGGCCTCCAGTTCCGCCGCACACCATGTCGCGACATCGGCGGTGTCGACTCCATCGGGCGGTCGGAAGGCGTTGGCGGGGGAGATGTGCGACACGGGCAGCATCGAGCCGCGGTACGGCGCCTGTCGATCGCTGACGTCCGAGACCGACAACGCCCCCAGCGTGTTGCCGTGCCACGATCTGCGACGCGCGATGAAGCGGCTTCTGGTCGGTTCGGCGTTCGCCCAGTGGAAGTGCAGAGCGATCTTCAATGCCGACTCGACCGCCTCGGAGCCGCCGGACGTGAACACCATGTGGTGCAGATCGGATCCTGCGCGGCGACCCACGATCTCGGTCAGTTCCTCCAGCGGATCACTGCTGAAGTTGTAGCGGTAGGCGTGGGCGACCAGGTCGAGCTGGGTGCGAATGGCCTCGTTGACCTCGGGATGCGAGTGGCCGAGGCAGAACACTGCCGGACCGCCGGAACCATCGAGGTACTCCTTGCCCGACACATCGACCACCCGGCTACCACGTCCGCTGGCCAGTTTCGGCAACTCCCTACCCACGACCTCGCCGGGCTTGACGGTCGACGCGACCCTCGATCGAGCCCTCGTCATCGCGGGCGAGCGGGGGTCACGAAAGCTTGCGGCATCAGACGAGTCTGGCATCATCGACCCATGACCGTGATCAAGATCAACGCTCTGACCGTACCCGCCGAGATGGGCGACGAAGTCGCCAAGAGGTTTGCTGCGAGGGCAGGAGCAGTCGATGGCCACGACGGCTTCGAGGGATTTGAACTGCTGCGACCCACCGACGAACGCACCACCTGGTTGGTGGTCACCCGCTGGCGCGACCCCGAGTCGTTCGAGGCGTGGAGAACGTCATCGTCGTTCGGTCAAGGTCATCGCCCCGAGCCGTCCGGCGCGGGCGGCGATCGTGCTGGCGACGCCCCTGCTGCGCCGCCGCCGTTGCCCATACAGGCCGAGCTGTGGTCGTATGACGTCGCGATCTCGTCAGTGCCCTGACGGGTCGCGACTGATGGTTTCAGCGCTCGTGGAGATGAGAGCGGGTGACGGGAATCGAACCCGCGTTCTCAGCTTGGGAAGCTGATGTTCTGCCTCTGAACTACACCCGCGAAGGTGGGACAGAGGTTAGCGTCGGGCCGTGATCCTTTCCGACCGGACTCTGCGCGAACAGATCGCCAGCAGCCGCATCGTCATCGAGCCGTTCGACGAGCATTCCGTGCAGCCATCGTCGATCGATGTGCGCATCAGCAACCTGTTCCGAGTGTTCCGCAACTACACGGCACGAGTGATCGACGTGAAGCACGACATGACCACGCTCACGGAGCCGATAGAGCTCGCCGACGACGGCGTGTTCATGCTGCACCCTGGCGAGTTCGTGCTCGGCAGCACGCTCGAACGCATCGGCGTGCCCGATGATCTGGTCGGTCGTATCGAGGGCAAGTCGAGCCTTGGCCGGCTGGGCCTGATCATCCACTCGACCGCTGGGTTCATCGACGCCGGCTTCGACGGGCACATCACGCTCGAGCTCACCAACATCGCCACGCTCCCCATCACGCTGTACCCGGGGATGAAGATCGGCCAGGTCAGCTTCATGCAGATGACCACTCCGGCCGACAACCCGTACGGCACCGGCGCGCGTGGCTCGAAGTACCAGGGCCAACGTGGTCCGACGCCGAGCAAGTACTTCGAGAACTTCCAAAGCTGACCAGCGGGCCCGGCAGGGTTTGCATGGGCGCGTCCTCAGAACTGGCAGGTCTGTTGTTCCGCCCATGGAGATTGAGTGGGCGCGAAGGTGGAAGTGCAGTTTCAGTTGTCGCGCCCAAGCAACTTGGCAGCCCAGCAACGCAACGCGACGCCGCCGCCGCCTGGCGCGTGAGTGAGCTAGATGAACCAGCCGGTGAGATCGACCACGTGGTAGGCGGGTGAGGTGGCGAAGGTGCAGATGTCGGCGCCGGTTGCCGCCCGCGTCGGCGTGATCGCCTGGTTGGCCACCACGTCGCCGGCGACGAAGTTGAGCGTCGAAGAGTTGTACGGAGTTGTGTAGGCCGGCTCGACGCAGAGCCCGATCTCCGCCCAGCCGGCGTTGCGCGGCGTCACCGCGATCATCGACACCATCAATGCCTGGACTTCGGCGGGTACCGCCGTGGTCGCGAACAGGCGCGTTCGCCGGCCACACGCCCAACGGTCCGGCATCGAGAGCCACTCGCCCGTAGACCGACCCGAGGCCACTGCGAGTGTCGACGAGGCGGACTGGTGCAACGGCCTGGTACTGCAATCCGTCTGGCGCCGCGTCGTAGGTGCCTTCGAGATCGATCACCACGTGGGTGCGCACCATGGTGTGCACGCAGATCGCCCCGTTCGACGTGCCCGACTCCACCAGGTTGGCCACCACCTCGCCGGCCCGGTAGTTGATGTTCGACACCACGGGCAGCGTCGACTGACAGGGAAACACCGTGACAAATCCGGCAGCCACCGGCTCGGTGATCGTCACGTTGACAGCCACTGCGGCGGCACCCGGCGGCACGGCGATGGCCCGTGTCTCACCGGCTCGCCACGCACCACCGATCACCCGTGAGTCGTAGATCCGCGTCGCAGCCTGTGGGTGGAATCGCAACGCCGATGGATCGGTCGAGTATGTCCCGGTGACATCGACGATGACGTCGGTGTCTGACATGGTGAACACGCAGATAGAAGCGTCGGCGGCCAGCGTCACCACGGCGTGAGCAGCGCGCGGTGACACTGGCGAGGTAGTTGAGGTTCGACGTCGCCGGCATCGGCTCATCGCACGACCAGGCAGTCAAGTAGCCGGCGCCCACCGGGTCGACCGCGGCAAGGTCGATCACTGCAGCGCGAGCGTCGTCGCCCACCATCCCCGCGAGGGCGACGTGAAGCACGCGACCGGCAGCCAGTCGCGCGCCGAGTCGTGTATCGACGGCCCGGATCGGGGGATTCGACGGCACGAAACCGAGTGGATCCGTCGACGCTTCGACCTGCGGCACTGGCAAGCCGGGCGGTGCCGCGACTTCGAACAAGCGTGGTTGGTACAACGTCGGGTTGTCGAAAGCCAGGGGGTCCATCTGCCAGGCGTTGTTGGAGATCGCCACCACGAGGTTCCCGTTCTCGGAACGCCACGGCATGAGCGACGCTCCGTAGGTGTTGGTGCGACCGTCGAGGGTTCGCGTCGGGACGGTGACGGTCTGCCACGTGGTCCACGGGCCCTGCGGCGCGGCGGCCACATCGACCCGCACCGTGCTGCCGTTCCAATCGTCGGGCTTCACCACCGAGAGCCACATGCCGTCGAGCAGTCGCGGCTGCATCGGATTGGTTGCGCCGACCGGTGCGGTGTCGATGGGGACCGCGGCGGAACGAGTGGCGACCCAGCCGCCGCCGTTCCAGTACGTCGGTTGAAGATCGAAACGTCCGAGCGGTACACGGCCCACGAACAGTTGGGAGGGCGGTGGCGACGTGGGGTCGGGAAGGTTGAACTGGTCGTACGACCAGCCGAACAGGTAGCTGAACGACGAGTCGGATTCGACCGCCGCGCCGTAGATCACATCACCCGCGGAAGCAGGCGCCGGGGCGAACGACACGAGGTCGAATGTTGCCGAGTCGAAGCGTGCCAGCCACACGGCGATGGGGTGGGCACCTGTTGCAGCACCAGCCCCGCTGTCGTTGCCCATCTCGACGTAGAACACGGCGAGCCGGCCGAGTTGGTCGAGGCCTCCGCTCAGCGGCCAGAACCAATGGCTGCACGTGGCCGTCATGTCGGAGGCGACGTACGACGCGTCGCTGACGGCGCAATGCTCGCCGGGCGTGATCGGCCCGTGCAGCGTCGTGAAGCACTTGCCTTCCTGCACGACCAACGCGTTGTGAGCAAAGCCGGTGGGCGGTCGCAACGTCGACGATCTCGTACCCGGGCTCGGGGAGACGAACGCATCCTGAACCGTCCACACGTTGCGACCGTCGGGCAGAGCAATCACGCGCGGGGTGTCGAATCCGACGAGATCGCTCATCTCGTTGGCGATGAACGAGTTGAGATGGGCCGTGTCGGTTCCTGCCGCGCATTCGGTGCTCGTCTCGGCGTGAACGATCGTCGGCGAACGAACAATCGGGCCGAGAACCGCCAGCGCCACGATCAACACGCTGGCTGCGCGGCCACCCATCGGCCGAGATTAGGCGACCGTGGCGCTCTGGTTCATGGCGCCCCGGGATGCTTCGACCAACGGGTCAGCTGAACGAACTGAGCGGCGTGCTCGGATGGTGCAAGTTGCGATCACCGGCCTCGATGGCGTCGAGGAGGTGGATGGCGATGTCGGCGACCTTGACCTCGGTCTCTTCGACTCCTGCAGCCTTCACTCCGTCGTCGAGCATGATGTAGCAGAACGGGCATGCAGTCGCCACCCGCGAGGCGCCGGTGGAGATGGCCTCGCGGGCGCGCTCGTCGTTGACCTTCGTGCCGATCGTCTCCTCCATCCACATCCGCGCTCCACCGGCGCCGCAGCACATGCCGGTGGTGCCGTTGCGGGGCATCTCGACGACTTCGATGCCCTTGATCGAGCCGACGACCTTGCGCGGTGCCAGGTACACGTCGTTGTGGCGACCGAGGTAGCACGAGTCGTGGTAAGTGATCCGCTCCTCGAGCGTGGCCTGGGAGACGTCGAGCTTGCCTGATTCGATCAGCGACTCGAGCAACTGACTGTGATGCACCACCTCGTAGTTGCCGCCGAGTTGCGGGTACTCGTTCTTCAGCGTGTTGAAGCAGTGCGGGCATTGGGCGATGATCTTGCGCACGCCCATGCCGTTGAGCATCTCGACGTTGGGCATCGCCAGCATCTGGAAGAGGTACTCGTTGCCACTGCGGCGAGCCGAGTCGCCGGTGCACATCTCGCTGGGCCCGAGGATGGCGACGTCGATGCCGGCGCGGCGTAGCAACTTGGCCATCGCCTGCGTGACCTTCTTGTTCTTGTCGTCGAACGAACCGGCACAACCAACCCAGTAGAGGTACTCGGCGGTGATCGGTTCACCGGGATCGACGACCGTGACGCCGTCGATGTCTTTGGCCCAGTCGCCGCGCTCGCCCTGGTTCATGCCCCAGGGGTTGCCCTGGTTCTCCATGGCCCGATAGGCGTTGCCGAGCTCGGCTGGGAAGTTGCTCTCCATCAGCGACAGGTAGCGGCGCATGTCGAGGATCTTGTCGAGGATCTCGATGTTGACCGGGCAGACCTCGTCGCAGGCCCGGCAACTCGTGCAGCTCCACACTTCTTCTGCGGTGATCCGCTCGAACAGCGAGTTCGAGGAGATGGTGATGTCGCGGTCGATGCCGAGGGGCGGGCTGACGTGACCATGTGCCGCCGTGGCCGCCATGACCTCACCCGTCTTCAACACGATCTCGCGCGGGTCGAGCGGCTTGCCCGTGGCATGGGCCGGGCACACGCTGGTGCAGCGGCCGCACATCGTGCATGCGTCGGTGTCGAGCAGTTGCTTCCATGTGAAGTCCTCGACGACCGATGCTCCGAATGTCTCCAACGAGGTCTCGGTGAGGTTCGGCATCGCCCTCATCGCACCCTTCGGGCGATCACGGTCGCGCAGGTACATGTTGAGCGGCGAGGTGAACATGTGCCGGAGCATCGTGATGGGCAGCAGCGCGAGGAACACGACGAACCCGACGACGTGCAACGACCACATGATCTGGTGCCAGCGAGTGAGGGTGTCGACAGCTAGGCCGTCGAATGCTCGGCTCAGCGGGTAGCCGACGAAGCTCCACTTCTCGTAGCCGGGCCGTTGGATCTCGGCGATTCGGAACGCTTCGGCGAAGAACCCCGATACGCCGATCAACAAGAAGGTGCCGAGGATGGCGGCGTGCTCCGGCTTGGTCTTGATGCGAATGCGATATGGGCGGTGAACGTAGCGGCGCACGATGGCCCACACGATCCCGATGAGGAACACCACGCCCGCAAGGTCGCCGAACATCGAGTAGGCCAGGTAGGTCTTGCCGTGGAGGAACTTGGCGCGCTCGGGCATCTGGTGGTCGACCTCGAGCACCGTGGTGACTCCGAGCAGGGCGAGGAACCCGAAGTAGATCATCGAGTGCATCAATCCCGCGGCCGAGTCGCGCAGCAGGGTGCGCATGTACACGCCGGCGCGGAAGTCGGCAAGACGACGCTTGACGTTCTTGGTGGTGGTGCGGCGACGATCGGGTGCTCCGCGTTCCCAGTTGCGGACCCGATCGGCGAAGGTGATCGCGCCCCACACCAACATGACGGGGATCACCGTGTAGAAGGCCACCTGCAGCGCGCCCGGAATGCCGGAGAACACTTCGCGTGATGGCGACTTCTTCTCGCGCCACTTGGTGAACTGCGGCAAGATCCCCGAAACCAGTGTGAACAAGCCCATGAAGCAACCGATGCCGATGACGAGTTGGTGGGGCTTGATTCGCTTGCGGTCGGCGTCGGAGGAGGGTGATGAGGGGTCCGAGTGCGTGGTCATGGCAGGTCAGACCCTAGTAGCACGCTGTTGTGGTTTGAGAATGATCGGCATGGGGTACGGTGGAGGCAAGTACAGCGCGGTCGGACATCCAACTGCGGGCGAACAGCCCCTGAGGAGGACAGATGAACGACGAACTGCCACAGTTCAGTGGCCACCCGGTTATCGATCGACATGGCACCGAAGTCGGAACGATCACAGATGTGGTCTACGACGAGGTCTCCGAGAAGCCCACTTGGGGCGTCGTGTCGCCGGGTCTCATGCACGCCCGGCACTACATCCCGCTTGCTCCCCCGGTGTACGTCTCCGAGGCCGGTGAAGTGGTCGTTCCCTACGACAAGGAGGACGTACTGCGGGCACCGAAGGTTCACCGGAGCCACGTCGTGACCCCGGTCTTACGTCGCGAGCTGGAACACCACTACACGCTCGTCGACTGAGTAGGTGTCGGTATCAGCCGTAGTACTGCCGGTCGAGATCGCGGATGCGTCCGGCCAGCGACGCCAACAGCTTGTGAGCCATCGAGGGAACGTCGTCGAGCACGGCCATGAAGTGGCGCTGGCTGAGCAACAGCAGCGTGCAGTCAGACTCGCAGATCACCGTTGCCGTGCGCGGGCCGTGGTCGAGCAGAGAGAGCTCACCCACGACCGTGCCCGGGCCGAGTGACGCTACCTTCTTGCCGTTGCGCTTCACCATGACCGAACCTTCGAGCACGACGAACGCCTCGCGTCCGGTTTGGCCCTGGTCGACGATCAGAGAGCCGGCCGGCATGACCACCTCGTCGCCTGCCCTGGCGATCTTTTCGAGGTCCCTCTGGGAACAGGCAGAGAACAGTGAAACCTTGCGAAGGTGGTCGAGGTACGCCTTTTTGCTAGCCATGCGCAGAGTGTAGACATGCTGCGTGTGCCGCTGGTGCGTTGGCGCCCGAACTGCGGTCAGCCTCCCGCTTGGGCAGCTACCTTCGCGGCTGCGGCCGCGATCGCGTCGGCGTCGCCGAGGTACTCGGCCGAGGTCACGCGCAGGTCATCGCCGAACGCGTAGTGGCGGGGCGCGCCCGTCGGGATGTTGAGTTCGGCGATGTCGGCCGTCGACACGCCTTCGAGATGCATCACCAGCGCGCGCAACGAATTGCCATGGGCGGTGATCAACACGTTCTGCCCGGCGAGGAGCTGGGGTGCGACGACATCGTGCCAGTAGGGCAACACGCGCGCGACGACGTCTTTGAGGCACTCGCCGGCCGGCAGCACGTCGGGTGGCAGCAGCCGGTATCGCGGGTCGTTGATCGGGTGTTCGGGGCTGTCGACATCGACCGGTGGCGGCGGCACGTCGTAGCTGCGCCGCCACAGCTTGGTCTGTTCGGCGCCGTGCCGCTCGGTGGTCTCTTTCTTGTCGAGGCCCTGCAGCGCGCCGTAGTGACGCTCGTTGAGCCTCCAATGGCGCTGAACGGGTAGCCACACCTGGTCCATCTCCTGGAGTGCCAGATGATGGGTGACGACGGCCCTGGCCAGCACCGATGTGTGAGAGACATCGAACCTCAACCCTGCCTCGGCCATCGTGCGGCCAGCGGCCAAGCCCTCGGCCAGGCCCTTCTCGTTCAGCGGCACATCGTGCCAACCGGTGAACAAGTTGAGCTGGTTCCACGTGCTTTCGCCGTGGCGGAGGATCACCAGGATGCCGATCACTGCCACATGGTAGGTGGAGCCGCTATGGGTAGGGATATCCCCCGGCCACAGACGCCGGGCTGCCGGATTCCGTCGCCGCCGCTCTCGGCTCACAGTGGAAGCCATGATCGAACGTCTTGCCTCAGCTTCCGTAAATCACCGCTACCGCACCCTGATCGTCTGGCTCGCCGCGCTCGTCGGCGTGATCGTCCTCGGTGGGGCGATCACATCCACCGCCGACATCAACGACCGCCTCGACGGCTCGGACTCGCAGCGCGCCTACGACCTCGCCGCTGCCCACCTGCCGTCGGTGGCGGGTTTCAGCGCATCGATCGTCTTCAAGACCAACGACCTCGGTTCGACCGGGGCGGTGGTCGAAGAGGTCCGTGCTCTACCCCGCATCGACCATGTCGACAGCCCGATCGACCATCCCGATCAGGTCGGGCCGGGCGGCATCTCGTTTGCAGCAGTGTCGTTCTCGCGAACCGGCCCACCAACGATCGAAGACACCGCGGCGGCGATCGAACGGATCGCCGACGCGCATCGATCCGATGATCTGCAGATTGCACTCGGGGGCGACCCGTTCATCAAGGGCGACGTGCCCGCAACCGAAGGCATCGGTCTTGCAGCGGCTGTTGTGATCCTGCTGATCGCCTTTGGGTCCGTCGTCGCCATGGGCCTGCCGATCGTGAGCGCACTGATCGGCATCGGGTTGTCACTCAGCCTCATCCCAGTGGTCTCGGCCCTGTTGCCCACCGCAGACTTCACCTCAACCGTGGCCGCGATGATCGGCCTCGGCGTCGGCATCGACTACGCCCTCTTCATGGTCACCCGTTACCGAGCCGAACTGGCCGTCGGTCGCGACGTGAAGGAAGCCATCGCCGCTGCGGTTGGCACGAGTGGACGGGCCATCGTCTTCGCCGGCGGAACCGTCGTCGTCTCGCTGCTGGGCCTCCTGTTGATCGGTATGGACTTCCTGAAGGGCTTCGCCGTCGCCAGTTCGTTGACGGTGGCCATCGCCGTTGCCGCAGCCGTCTCGCTCGTGCCGGCTCTGCTCGCCATCATCGGCCGGCGGATCGACCGCCTGAGCATTCATCGCCGCCGGCGTGGTGCCGCTGGCCACGACAACTTCGGCCGCCGGTGGGCGCGAGTCATCCAACACCACCCCGTGACCGCAGTGATCAGCGGCGGCGCGGTGTTGCTGCTTGCTGCGCTGCCGGTGTTCGGGATGCGGTTGGCGGTCTCCGATTCCGGTAACGACCCGTCCGGCTCCACCACCCGCATCGCCTACGACCGTCTGGCAGAGGGCTTCGGGCCCGGCTTCAACGGCCCGTTGCTGGTCGTCGCCGAGAACCCGGAGACCGTTGCTTCGGTCGCCGACACGGTTCGAGCGACCGCCGGCGTGGCCTTCGTCGGCAAACCCCAAACCAGCCCTGATGGCGCGATCAGTGTGTTCGCCGCCTACCCGACCACGTCGCCACAGTCCTCGGCCACTGACCACCTGGTGCGCGCCCTACGAGCCGAACTTCCCCAGGGCGTGCACATCGGCGGGCAGACCGCGTCAGGCATCGACTTCTCGGCCTTCATGGGCGAACGACTCCCGTGGTTCATCGCCGCTGTCCTGCTGGTGAGCTTCCTGCTCCTTCTGGCCGTGTTCCGTAGCTTGCTCGTGCCGCTGAAGGCAGTGGTTCTCAACCTCGTCTCGATCTCCGCTGCCTACGGCGCGATGGTCGCTGTCTTCCAGTGGGGCTGGCTTGCGTCGGTGTTCAACATCGAACCGGCGCCGATCGAGCCCTGGGCGCCGATGATGCTCTTCGCCATCGTGTTCGGTCTCTCGATGGACTACGAAGTGTTCCTTCTTTCTGCAATCAAGGAGCGCTACGACCAGACACGCGACAACCACGGTGCAGTGCTCGACGGTTTGTCGACCACAGCGCGGGTGATCACGGCCGCGGCTGCGATCATGGTGTGCGTGTTCGCCAGCTTCATGGTCGCCGACCTCCGTTCGATCAAGTTGATCGGCTTCGGTCTTGCTGCCGCCGTCTTCATCGATGCGACGATCGTGAGACTCGTGATGGTCCCGGCAACCATGGAACTGCTCGGTCGCTGGAACTGGTGGCTGCCCCGAAGATTGCAGCGTGCACTGCCCACCGTCAACGTCGGGCCGGGCTGAGATGAAGCGCCTCTTTGCCCCCCTTTTCCGGGCCCGCACGTGGTCGGAATCGCTGCACCTGTTGCTCGATCTGCCCTTCGGCATCGCCTGGTTCACCATCGTCGTAGTCGGGCTCTCGCTGGGTGCCGGCCTGGTGGTGGTCGCTCTCGTCGGCCTCGTCATCTTGGTGGCCACGATCCTCACCGGTCGCCTGATCGGCATCGTCGAACGAGCGAGGGCCAGGGCCCTGCTGGGCGTCGATGTCCAGCCACCGTCACCTTCTCGGTGGCGGGCGGAACAAGGCGCGTGGCGGCGGATCAAAGCGGCACTCTGCGACGGGCCAGGGTGGAAGGGCCTCGGCTACGGATTGATCATGCTGCCGATGGGGATCGTCAACTTCACGGTCGTCGTCACGCTGTGGTCGGTCGCCTTCGCCGGTGTCGTCTACCCGACATGGGGCTGGGCGGTTCCGCAGAACGACTGGTACGACCACGAGGTTCACGGTTGGCTGAAGGCTGGGTTCATCTCCGGCGCGTTCATCGTCGGGGTGCTCGTGCTGATCGTCACGCCACGCATCATCAGAGGTCTCGCTGCTTCCGATCGCGGCTTGATCAAGGGGTTGCTCGGCGGCTCACCAACCGCCGAACTGCGCCAGCGCGTCGAATCGCTCACCGTCAGCCGTGACGCCTCGGTCGACATCGCCGAGTCGGAACGACGGCGGATCGAGCGTGATCTGCACGATGGGGTGCAGGCGCAACTCGTCACGCTGGCGATGGACCTGGGCATGGCCCGTCAGAAGTTGGAGGCCGGCGACGACGCCGACCCGGCAGTGCTGGCGTTGGTCGAGCGGGCCCACGACGACTCCAAGCGCGCCGTCTCCGAACTGCGCAACCTCGTGCGCGGCATCCATCCGGCGGTGCTCACCGACCGCGGTCTCGATGCTGCCGTCTCGGCGTTGGCGGCGCGAAGCCCGATACCCGTCGAGGTCAACATCTCGCTGCCGTCACGGCCCCCCGCCACGGTCGAGTCTGCCGCCTACTTCGTCATCGCCGAGGCGCTCACCAACTCGGCCAAGCACAGCGAGGCCTCGTTGCTGCGCGTCGACGTGCGCATCGCCGACGAACGGCTGCGCGTCGAGATCACCGACGATGGCCGGGGTGGCGCCGACATCGAGCACGGCGGCGGGCTCGCCGGGTTGGCGTCGCGCCTCGCCGCGGTCGAGGGCCGTCTGCGGGTCGCCAGTCCGGTCGGCGGACCGACCACGGTGCTCGCCGAGTTGCCGATGCCCGCGGGTTCGGCGTGGCCGCCACCGCGGCCTACGACATCGTGAGAAGATCCCGATGATGCGCATCGTCATCGTCGAGGACTCGGTGTTGTTGCGCGAGGGGATCGCCCGGCTCCTCGGCGAGTCGGGACACGACGTCGTCGGCCAGCTCGTCGACGCCGGAGACCTGGTCGCTGCTGTCGCCGAGCTCCATCCCGACCTGATCGTGCTCGACGTGCGGTTGCCGCCGACCTTCACCGACGAGGGCATCCGCGCCGCGGTGCAGGTACGAGTCGCGTCGCCTGCGCAGCCGATCCTGGTGCTGTCACAATACGTCGAGGAGCGCTATGCGACCGAGCTCCTGGCCAACGACAGCCAAGGCATCGGCTACCTGTTGAAGGAACGCGTCGCCGATGTCGGCGACTTCGTCGATGCCTGCGAACGGGTGGCGGCGGGTGGCACGGTGCTGGATCCCGAAGTCGTCGCCCAGCTGTTGGCCAGGCGTCGTCGCGGACCGTTCGACGATCTCACGCCGCGCGAGCGCGAGGTGCTCGGGTTGATGGCCGAGGGTCGATCCAATGTTGGGATTGCTCGGCATCTCGTGGTGTCCGACGGCGCCGTCGAGAAGCACATCTCTTCGATCTTTGCCAAACTCGGGTTGGCAACGTCCGACACTGAGCATCGCAGGGTCTTGGCCGTGCTGCAGTACCTGCAGCACGGCTGACCGCGGGCGGCCGACTAGCTGACGGAGGCGACTTCCGGCACGAGGCGGCCGGCCTCGATGGCGTTGTCGGGATAGCGATTGGGGTCGCCCGGCACGCCCAGCGAGTCGCGGAACAGCGTGATCGCCCGGAAGCACGCTGCTTCGTGGAGGCCTGCATTCATGATTCGATTCACCGATGGGGTGAGGTCGATCGACTCGGTGCGGATTGCGTGAGCAACTCCCTCACTGGTAGTGAGATCCTGAGCAAGCGCGGCTGCGGCGGCTGCCGCTGCCTTGGTGCGCTTGGTTGCTGGCTTGCGGGAGGGAGTGGGCATGGCGATCCTTCGGGTTGGGTGGACATCCGATGTCGGACGTCGCTGGGGACCGGCAAGAGAGAAGATGATTCTACCGCGCAAGGTCCTCGATCAGATCAGCGGCGCGCTGTGTGCCGTTGCGAGAGCGGATCACCGCGGCGTTCGCGGCCATGCGCGTGTGAAGGGCTTCATCCGCAAGAAGTCGATCGACGGCTCCGGTGAGCTCCGCGTCGTCGAAGGCATAGGTCGGCAACCGCACGCCGTAGCCGGTTTCGTGCACACGCTGGGCATTGTCGTACTGATCCCAGAAGAGCGGAAGAACGACCATCGGCTTGCCGAAGTGGAAGCACTCGGTGGTCGTGTTGTTGCCTCCATGGGTGATCACGAGATCAACGTGCGGCAACACATTGGTCTGCGGTACTTGCTGAGCGCCCCACATGTTGGCGGGCAGATCGAACGTGTCGTGCAGCGGCCCCTTCGAAACGATGTAGCGGTGTGTGGTGTGACTGAGCACTTCGATCAGTCGCTGCATCAACTCGACATCGGCGGACCCCAGCGAACCCAACGACAGGTAGACGAGCGCACCGTCGGTGCCCAACTCGGCCGGCACTTCGAACGGCGAATCCGTGGCGCGCACGGAGGAATCGAGGCGATGCCAGTTGGCGCCCAGGGGGCGACGGTCGGTGTAGTCGATGACCTCGGGGTAGGTGTAGAGGTTGAGGTACTCGCTCTCGTGGACGAACTCGAGGTCGGCCAGCGGGCGTGCCGCGCACGACTGCACCCAGTCGTCGTACGTCTGCCACATCGATCGGTGGGTGCGGTCGTACTCCGCTCGAAAGGCGTTCCACTCACCAGGGTCCTCTGCCGGCAGCCCGCTGTAGGCCGGCGGCACGCGAGGCCCCTTAATCTCCAGTGGCTGGCAGCTGACCATCCGCACGAACGGCACGCCTGCGGTAGTCAGCGCGGGGAAGCAGTTGACGTTGTCCTCGATGATCACGTCGGGCCTCTGGCGTTCGATGATCTGCTTCAACTGCGGCTCGCAGTACATCGCTCCGTCGATCAACGCCTGCCACGTCGGTTGCATGAATCCGCTGAGCTGTTCGAACGTCGACGTTCGGAAGACCGGCTTGGTGTCGCGGATGAAGTCGGTCCAGAACTGACCGGCCGCCTGTTCGGGTGCATCGGGAGGGGGTGGCGGGGCGAGGTCGACGAGGTCCTCGACGAACCCGAGCGGCTCGAGGCGACCCGCCCACGAGGCTTCGGCGGCGAACACCACCCGATGGCCGTGGTTGCGCAGCAGGTTGCCGATACCTATGCAGTTGTTCGTAGGCCCGTAGGCGCTCTCCGGCATGAACAAGAAGGTGGCCATGGCTACCGTTCTAGCGTGATGGCGGGCGCGTCGATCGAACTGGCTCAGCGGTTGCTCGGTCGACCATGCCACGTCGAGCGGCCCGTCACGGTCGACCAGACGAACGAGAGCGTGGTCGTCGACGAGTCGGTGGTCGTCAAGTGGCTGCGTCCGCCCGTCCCCGCGCCACACCCTGGGGTGGAGCTGATCCGCCATCTGGCGGCAGCAGGATTCGACGAGATGCCGGCGTTCGTGGGGTCCGACGAACGCGATGGCGTGGTGCGCGCGGTGGTCACTGCCTACGTGCCAGGCGCCCTCGACGGATGGGACTGGTACGTCGATGATGTCGACGCATGGCTGGCCGGCGAGGCGATGTTTGCGGAGCTGCTCGTGTCCGCCCGTCGGATGGGGACGATCACCGCGCGAATGCACAGCGCCTTGGCGAACTTGCAGTCCTCGGCCGTCGAGCTCTCGCGAGTCGGCGATCAGGCGATGAGCGACCTGGTGTTCGTGATGGAACGCCTCGATGGGCTCGAATGGCTCGATCGGTCGGTTGTCGGTTCTGCGGTCCAGCCGTTGTTCGACGCGAAGCACGCAGCGGGTCATCGGATACACGGCGATCTGCACGCCGGTCAGTTCCTGCGCTCCGAAGGGCGGATGATGGTCACCGACTTCGATGGCAACCCGCTGCGCGTCGCGCTCGAGCGGGCGCAACCACAATCCCCGCTACGCGACCTCGCCTCGATGCTCCAGTCGATCGCCCACGTCGGCTCCATCGTGGTGAAGCGCCGGCATCCCGACCGAGCCGGCGATGTCGACCGGTTCACCGCCGAGGCGACGGGTGCGGCACTGGACGCCTACCGCGAGACGCACTTGGTCGATCTGCAGCTCCTGCTGGCGTTTCAGGTCGCCCAAGAACTGCACGAGTACGCCTACTCGATTCACCACCTACCTCACTGGCGCTACGTCGCCGACGACTCCCTGCCGCGCCTGCTCGCCCTCCGCTGAGTCCCCGTGGAGTGTTTCGCGCCCACCCGGCCGCGCCGAAACACTCCACACCCGTCATGTGGAGTGTTTCCACCTCACCCGGGTGCCTTGAAGCACTCCACACGGGGAGATTCTTACGCGGCGAGCATGCGCTGGCTGGCGAGTCCGAGCAGGTCGGTGCCGGGGGGCAGCACTTCGGGACCGGCGAACATGGCTGCGGCGAGCGTGCCGACGACCTCGTCGATGCCGAGCATGGGCAGGCCGCGCAACCGCCTGCCTGCCGCTTCGGAGCCGAACGAGCACATCATCTCGGCCATCGTCTGCGAGGCAAGGCGAAGCTTGGCGAAACGATCGGCGCGCGCCACGGCGTAGTCGGCGAAGTCGGTCGGCTTACGTCCGCCGGCGAGGATCACCTTCGACGTGTCGCGCACGTCGGCCATTGTCAGCGACAGACCCTGGCCGATTATCGGATCGTTGTATCCCGCTGCGTCGCCGACCAGTAGCACCCCGTCGGCGTAGGGCTCGTCGGTCCACGTATCCACCGACGCATGCGTAGCCACAGGGGTGATCGCTCGTCCCCTCGACAGCGAGGCGACGTCGGGCGAGGCGCACTGCGCCAGGTCCGCGAGGAAGTGCTCGGTACCACCCGCACCGGCGTAGCGATGCACGTCGAAGTGGCAGAGATAGACGCGGCACCGAGATGGCCCCTGCGGGAAGCTGTACCAGTTGACGTCGTCACCGGTGCCGTAGCTGTCGATGTGCGACAACAGGGGACGCGGTGCTTCGATCAAACCGCCGGTGATGTACTGGCGTACGGGTGCACTGTGCAGCTCGATGCCGGCCGCTCGCCGAACCGTCGAGAACCGTCCGTCGGCGCCGACGACGAGCGTCGGCGCTGCCTCGTGACTCGATCCGTCGTCGAGCTTCCAACGCGCCACGGGCGTGGAACCTGACAGATCGACGTCGACGTCGTCCACCCCACGAACCATCGTCGTACCCTTCGACTCGGCGTTGTCGAACAAGGCCTGGCATGCCGACGGATGGGCGAAGTTGAGGATGCCCGGCACACCTTCCAGGATCGCCGACGCATCGACGGCCATCGACTCGGCGACCTCCGGCGGAAAGGCTGGGTCGTAGAAGACCCAGTCAGTCGTGAACGTCGCGCCGGCGTCTAGCAGCGGTTGCAGCAAGCCGAGTTGGCTGGCGATGTTCACGCCCCAAGGGGTGTACATCTCGCCGCGTACCCGATCGGGAAACGTGCGCGTGCGCTCGAGGACGGTGACTTGCAGTCCCTCCGCAGCCAGCAGCGCGGCAAGCCCCGAGCCACCGATGCCACCTCCGACGATGAGGATGTCGTGATCGCTGTGTTCCATGAATCAAACCCCTTTGCCTCGTATCGTCGATCATTCGGTGCGCCGGAGGGGATGGATCACCGCTGTAGCTTCTGGCGATGGACCCGGCGGCCTTCATCGCCGATCTCCAGGCCAAGCCGGCGGCATTGCTCACACTCCTCGAACAGCAGCAACGATGGCCGGAAATCGGGAGCGGCCCGATCCTGCTGGCCGGGATGGGCTCGTCGTGGTTTGCCGCCGACGTCGCTGCCCGGCGGTTGCGGCGTCACGGCATCATTGCAGTCGCAGATCTGGCCTCGGTCGAATCCACGTTCCCGCCGTCGCCGGACGTCACCGTGATCGGGATCACCGCGTCAGGTCGGAGCTCCGAAACCGTCGGTCTTCTCGAAGCACACCAGGGGGTCAGCCGCACGATCGCTCTCACCAACGATTCATCGTCATCGCTTCCCGCCGATGAACTCGTGTTCATGCATGCCGGCGCCGAGAACGGCGGCGTCGCCTGTCGCACGTACCTGCACTCTCTCGTCGTCCTTCTCGCCTTGGAGGAAGCCCTGAGCGGGATGGACCTTCGCCTCGACGAGCGTGTGCGTCGCGCTGCCACTGCGATCGCGTACTTGCTGGATCGTCGCCACGGGTGGATGCCGCCGGTGCTCGAGGCGATCGACGGAACTGAGGGGTTGTGGATGCTGGCGCCCGCGGAACGGTTGGGAAACGCTCTGCAAGGCGCGCTCATGGTGCGCGAGGGCCCGCGCCGAGCCGCCGACGGTTGCGAGACGGGCGACTGGACCCACGTCGACGTGTATCTCACGAAGACCCTCGACTATCGGGCTGTGATCTTCAGCGGCTCACGGTTCGACCACGACGCACTGAAGTGGATGCGCGACCGCCACAGCCATGTCGTGACGATTGGCGCAGGGCCCGAGGGAGCGAACGCGGCCGTGCATTTCCCCGGTGACGACGATCCGATCGTCGCCCTGCTCACCGAGGTGATCGTCGCCGAACTGCTCGCCGCCCACTGGTGGCTTGCCTCGGCCTCAACCCTGCTCGGGTAGCGAACCGGTCGACGCGGTGGTAATGATCGGAGGGTGCTCGGCACTTACGACTACCCCACCAGCCACCGTGTGTTCGAGTTCATCTCGGTCGGCACGTTCCTGGGATTCGCTGGTGCACTGACGTGGCGGGTGATCCTCGAGGCGGTCGGTCGCGTTTCCTGGCCCACTGGTGCCCTCATCGCCGCTCTCGTGCTCGCTGCCTACGCCGTCGCCGACCTTGCGTCGGGCATCGTCCACTTCCTCCTCGACAACTTCGGCTCGCCCGACACGCCGGTGATCGGGCAGAAGTTCGTCAAGCCGTTCCGCGACCATCACACCGACCCGATGGCGATGACCCGAGGCGACTTCATCGCGGTCAACGCCGACAACGTGTTCGTGTGCTTGCCGGTGATCATCCCCACATTCTTCTTCCTCGACACCGGCCGATATCCGTACGCGGGCATCTTCATCGTCGGGCTCGTCGCAGGCGTGATCATGACCAACCAACTGCACAAGTGGGCGCACATGCCCGCCGTGCCGCGCGTGGTGGCCATCGCCCAGCGGCGTGGCATCGTGTTGTCGAAGCAGCACCATTCGGTGCACCACTCCGGCGACTACGACCGCAACTACTGCATCACGTGGGGGCATCTCGACGCGGTGTTGAACCGCTTCGTGACGCTACGCAAGCGGTAGGCGCACGCCGGCGTCGAGCCCGCCATCCGGTCGATTCGCCAGCCCGACCTCGCCGCCGCTTGCTTCGGCGAGCTGCCTGACGATGGCCAACCCCAAGCCGGAGCCGTCGGACGAGGCACTCGACGCCCGCCAGAACCGATCGAAGGCGTGCTGCAGCTGGTCGACCGGCATACCCGGTCCTCGATCAGTCACATGAACCGCCGCCCAGCCCTTCTCGGCCGCGACTGAGACGGTGATCTCGTTCCCGGCGTCTCCGGCGTTGAGCGCGTTGTCGATGTAGTTGTCGACGATCTGCTCGAGCGCACCGGGCACCGCCCGGGCTCTGATTCCGGCCACGCTGTCGGCCACGAGCTCGACACCGCGTTCGTCGGCGAGCGGGGCCCAGATCGCGGCTCGTTCGGTGACGATCGCGGCGACGTCGATGATTTCGATCTCCAAGGTCCCCTGATCGGCGCGGGCCAACATCAGCAAGCCTTCGACGAGACGTTGCAGCCGCTCGGTCTCTTCTCCGGCCGCTTCGATGTCGTGACGCGCGGCGACTGGATCCGTATCGATGTTGACCGCTGCCCGTTCGAGCTGCAGACGTAGCGCAGTGAGCGGCGTGCGCAGTTGGTGCGATGCGTCGCCGGCGAACGATCGTTGCCGTTGCATCATGTTGGAGATCTTCTCGGTCATGGAGTTGAACGAAGCTGCAAGCCCGCGAATCTCCGGCGGGCCCTCGTCGGTGGCCGCCCGGCTTTCCAGGTCGCCAGCAGCGAACTGCTCGGTAGCACGTTCCAACCGGCGCAGCGGACGAACGATCGTGGAAGCGATGAGTATCGCCGCGAGTGCGGCGGCGACCAGTGAGATGAGCCCGACGACGAGAATGCCATGAACCTTCTCGGACACACGATCGTCGATCGTCGATGCCGAGTAGGTGAGGCGAACCACACCCACGGTGCGCGTTCCCGATAGCACGGGCACTGCGACGTAGACGATGTCGCCGCCGAGCGTGGACGACGCTCGGCGACCCGACGTGGGATTGCCCGCCAATGCCGCGGCGATCTCCGGTCGGCTGTCGTAGGGCCCGCCGCGGCGAGCCTCGTCACCCGATACTGCGACTGCCACGCCCTCGCCGTCGGTCACCACCACCCTCGCCCCGGTCTTGACCCGGTACACGTCCACGCTCGTCTGCAGGTCGTCCTGGGCCTGCTGATCGTCGGCGGAAAGAGCGTCTTCCGAGGCTCCGCCGAGGATGAATGCATCGCGCTCGATCCCCGCCACCATGCGTTCGGTCTCGACGGTCCTCAGGTATCGCGCCAGTGGGATGTTCTGCGCCGCGAGGATGACGATCGTGACTCCGACGAAGGCGGCGATCAGTCGCCATCTCACTGTGGAGGTTCCAAGCGGAAACCAACGCCGCGGACAGCCTCGATCCATCCGTGGTCTCCGAGCTTCTTGCGCAGTGAAGCGACGTGGGCGTCGACGGTCTTGGTCGGTCCGTACCAGTGCGCGTCCCAGACGTTCTCGAGGATCTCCGTACGTGTGTTCACCGCGCCGACATCGTTGGCGAGGAACGCAAGCAGGTCGAACTCCTTGGCGGTCAGCACCACCTCTTCTCCATCGACACGCACGCGGCGCGTTCGTCGATCGAGCTCCATGGTCCCGATCAGCTGAGGACCGGCTTGATCGGCGTCGTCGCCGGATGTCCCCCCTTCGATGGTTCGCCGGCCGACGGCGCGGATTCTGGCGACCAGCTCGCGCAGGCTGAACGGTTTGGTCACGTAGTCGTCGGCGCCGAGCTCCAACCCGAGCACCCGGTCGAACTCCTCGCTGCGTGCGGTAAGCATGATGATCGGCGTGGTCGAGCGCTGGAGCAGCTCGCGGCACACATCGCGACCGTCCATGTCGGGAAGACCGAGGTCGAGAAGGATCAATTCGTGGCCGCGCTCGGCGAGGGCTCGTGCCCCCGTGGTGACGTGCACCACGGTGTGGCCGGCTGCCGTGAGCCCCTCGACGAGCGAGTCGGCAATGGCCTTGTCGTCCTCGACGAGCAGCAGCTTCACGGCGTCATTGTGACAAGGCCATCAGCAGCATCGACGTCATCTTGGACAAATCTTGGATGTTCGTGGCCCATCTCTTGGCAATGACCCTCGTACCTTCGAGGTGATGACGAATCGAGTCGAGCGATGATGAGGACCAAGGTGGCCATGGCGCTCTCCCTGGCCGGAGTGCTCGCGGCAGGCACGGCCGCGGCGCTGGTCAACACCCGCGTGCTCAATGGCGGCGCCAGTGGCGGTGTCTCCGCGGCGGCGCCAGCGGTGCTGCAGGCTCCTGGTGGTGCCGCGGCTGCATCGGCGACGACGCCTACAGCGGAAGTTCCTGCCACGGTCGGCGCGGCCTCGCCGACCCAGGCGACCTATTCGATCGGCGAGTCGGGCACCGTGACGCTCGACACCGCCGGTGACGCGCTGACGATCGTCGCCGTTGTGCCGTCAGCCGGGTGGACCGTCACCCAAGCGGGGACCGACGATCCGAGCGATGCCCAGGTCAAGTTCCAGTCGGGCACCATCGCGGTCGAGTTCCACGCCAACCTCGTCTACGGAGTCGTGAGGACCTCGGTCGAATCACACGATCTGTCGACGACGAACAGCTCAGTCGGTGGCAACAGCGGATTCGACGATCATCAGAGCGGAGACGGCGGGCGTCAAGGTGGCGGCGACGACGGCGGTGGCGGCGATGATTGACCCGCTCCTGTCGCCACCCGCGCGCCGAGCCGCGCCAAACGTTCCCCAGAAGCAGAAACGCAAGCGCGCCAAGCCCGCGAAGATCTCGAAGATCATCACGGCGGGTGCCTCGGCGACGGCGCTGTTCACGATGGTCGCGGCCATGGGCTGGCAGACCAGTGCCGGGGCGTCCGACGCCTCCGTTCCGAACGATCCGCCGACCGTGCCACCGGCGGTCGAAGTGGTTGCGCCCACAGCACCGACCACAACTGCGACGGCCACGCTTCCGCCTGTTGCTCCGACCGTTGCCACAGTTCCTGCCGCCGTGGTTCCTGTGGCCATCGTTCCGGTGGTGACGGCAGCGCCGGTGGTCGTTCCCAAGGCAGTCCCCGTCACTGTCCCGGTGAAGAAGACCACGAAGCACAAGTCGAACACCACGACCAAGACATCGGGCTGAGTCGTGTCGAACGATGTCCACTGCGCCAGGTGGCGGGCCATGGGCAGCTCGGTCGAGGTGGTTGTCGTCGGCGGTCGATCAGAGTTGATCGATGTGGCCAAGTCGTCGATCGATCACCACGAACGGCACTGGAGTCGCTTCCTTCCCGATAGCGACATCAGTCGCCTCAACCACGCCGCCGGGTCGACCGTTCACATCGACCCGGCGACGATGGTTCTCCTGCAGGCGATGATCGACGGATGGCAGGCGACTGCCGGAGCATTCGATCCCACGTTGCTTGCGCCCCTGGTCGGGCTCGGCTACGCCGCGAGCTGGGATGACCCGGAGACTGTCACGTCACTGCCGCACGGCGCGCTCAGACGAGGTGACCTCGATCAACTCCTCATCGATCGGCCGCGCTCTGCCGCCTCCGCTCCTCGGGGCATGTGTCTCGACCCCGGGGGAATCGGCAAGGGCCTCGCCGCAGACCTGGTCGTCGGCTACCTCCTCGACGCCGGAGCGCAGGGGGCGTCGGTTTCGATCGGTGGCGACCTCGCGGTGCGAGGGGTTGCTCCGCAGGCCGAAGGGTGGATCATCGGCGTCGCCGATCCCATGATCCCCGGTGAGGGCGATGCCGAGGCTGGTCAGCTGATGATGGTCGAAGGTGGCGTGGCCACCTCGGGAACGCTCCGGCGCCACTGGCGTGACGACGCTGGTGCCCCGGTCCATCACCTGCTCGACCCGGCGACCGGCAGGCCGGTGCACCACGCTCGCGAGATCGTCGCGGTCACTGTGGTGGCAGGTACAGCGGCGTGGGCCGAGGTTTGGACGAAGGCCGTGATGGTGCGCGGCGTGGCAACACTCGAAGTGCTCGACGGGCTCGGGCTTGGTGCGCGCGTGACCTATGCGGATGCAACAAGCTCGACCAATCGAGCGTGGTCGGCGTTCGTGGTGCCGACGGACTCAAGCGAGCAGCGGGGCGACCTCTCCGGCGATGAAGTCGAGATGGTCGAGGTCTGACAGGTCGAGCACCTGCAGGTACACGCGTTGCGCCCCGGCAGCGATGTACTGCCGGATCGTCGCGGCAGTTTCCTCCGCTGAGCCGGCGGCACCATCGCGTCGGAGCTCATCCGGTGTCCGGCCGATCGCCGTGGCGCGACGGACGACGTCGGCCTCGGTTCCGGCGGCGCACACCACCAGGGCGGCCGAGTAGCGGATCGGGTGGTCGCGTTCGATGGCTGCGCACGCCGCCTCGACGAGCTGCTTGCGTTGGTTGAAGGCGCCGATAGAGGCGAAGGCGACGTTGTACTCGGTCGCGTATCGAGCAGCGAGAGCAGGTGTGCGCGAGCGGCCGCTTCCGCCGATGATGATCGGTAGCGGTCGTTGTACCGGTTTGGGGAGGCCGGGCGAGTTGGTCACGCTGTGCACGGTGCCCTCGTAGCTGAAAGTTTCGCCAATCGGTGTGTTCCACAACCCGTCGAGGATCGCCAGCTGATCGCTGAGGTCGTCGAAGCGCCTCGGTGCGTCAGGGAAGTCGAAGCCGTAAGCGAGGTGCTCGGCTTCGTACCAGCCGGCCCCGATGCCCAGTTCGATTCGCCCGCCACTCATCTGGTCGACCTGGGCGACACTGATCGCCAGCAACCCAGGCCCACGGAACGTCACCGGCGAAACCAGCGTGCCCAGTCGGATCCGCGACGTTTCGCGAGCCAGGCCTCCCAGGGTCACCCACGCGTCGGTCGATCCGGGCAGGCCGGTGACGCCGCCCATCTTCAAGTAGTGGTCGCTGCGGAAGAACCCACCGAAGCCTAGGGATTCGGTGCGTTTGGCGACCGCCAGCAGAGTGTCGTAGGAAGCGCCCTGCTGGGGCTCGGTGAAGATGCACAGGTCAGTCAGCTGCATATCCGGGACAGTACCCGTCGCGACGCCTTCGGCTCAGGCGAGGATCGCTTGGTACACGAGTTGCTTGAGCTGTGGGCGGATCGGGTGGGTGCTGCTGGGGAGCAGCTGTGTGAAGAACTGCACCGTGAGGTCTTCGGCGGGATCGACCCAGAACGCGGTGCTGGCCGCGCCACCCCATGCGTAGTCGCCGACGCTGCCGGGAACGCGGGCCTTGACAGGATCGATCGTCACGCTCACGCCGAGCCCGAAGCCTACGCCATCGAACGCAGTTTCGGCGAACAACGGACGGCCGAACGAGCGTAGGTCGACACCGCCCGGCAGGTGGTTGCTGGCCATGTAGTTCACCGTGCCCGGGGCCAGCACGCGCACGCCGTCGAGCTCGCCGCCGCGGACCAGCATCTGCGTGAACCGGTGGTAGTCGTGGGCGGTGCTCACCAGGCCACCACCACCGAGGTGGGCCTTGGGTTCGTGCCGCGCGCCGCGGTCCATGGCCTCGAGACGAACGGCTTTGCGTGTCTCGGGATGCGCTCCGTAGAGAGCGGCGAGGCGCGGTGCGTGAGCGTCGTCGACGAACCAGCCGGTGTCCGACATTCCCAGCGGCTCGAGAAGTCGCGTGCGCATCAACTCGTCAAGTCGCTGACCGGTGACGACTTCGAGCACACGACCGAGAACATCGAGACCGACCGAGTAGTTCCACTCGGTCCCGGGCTGGAACAGCAGTGGGAGCGCGGCCCACTTGTCGACGATCCCTTCGAGATCGAGATCGCGAGGCACGCCCCATTCGAAGCCGGCCTGGCGGTACATCTCGTCGACCGGGTGTGCATACATGAAGCCGTAGGTGAGACCGCTGGTGTGGGAGAACAGATGCCACAACCGCATCTTCTCGACGACGGGATCGAACAGCGGCGCCCGCGTGCTACCAGCGCGCCACACCTTCTGCCCGGCGAACGCCGGAATGTAGTGATGCACGGGGTCGTTCAGTTCGAACGCACCCTCCTCCCACAACTGCAGGGCGAGCACCGCGGTGAGCGGCTTGGTCATCGAGAAGATGCGCCAGATCGTGTCGGTCTCGACCGGGAGCGACGCCTCGACATCTCGGTGCCCGTACGTCGAGACGTGGACGAGCTTGCCGCGGCGGCTGACGGTGATCAGCCAGCCCGGCAGCCGCCCATCGTCGACGTATCTGCGGAAATGAGCGTCGAGCCGCGCCAGGCGCTCGCCCGACATTCCGACGTCGGCCGCGTCGCCATCCGTCCGCAGTGAGGTCATCGTCGAGGACGATACGACTACCGGCGTCCGAGGTGAGGGTCGGGCGGCGCGAACTCAGCTCAACTGAACGTCACTGTTGGGCGGCTCGATACGGCGTCATGTCGATGCCGGGATAGCGGATCTCCATGTCGGTGATCGTTTGATCGGTCCAATACGCGTGCCCTGGCGCGGGAATGTCGAGCAGGGTGCGAGTCGCGGCATCGACGTTGGTGACGAACTCGATCATCTCGGGGCGTTGCCCGAGGTGGCCGAACGAGTGCTTGTTCGTCCACGTCGCGTCGGCGGCCTTGTAGTCGGCCAGGATCGTGAACCGCGAAGCACCGGGCGCCTTCAGCGAGGTTGCCCGGTGGAAGACCTCGGTCGAATAGAACAGCGTCGTCCCGGCTCGCCCGCTGGCCAGAACCTCGAGGTCGCGGAGCTCACCCGGCTCGGTTCGACGCCGGCCGAGAGGTATGTCGCTCGTGAGCTTCTTCGGTACAGCCGCCGTGGCTCCGTTGTGCTCGTCGATGTCACACAGGTAGGTGAACGTGGTGACCTGCATCCATCGCCGCTCGAGAGTCGGAACCACGAGCGTGTGGTTGCCGAAGTCGCGATGGTGATGCTGGTCGTAGTCGGTGTTGCCGGCGTACTTGGCCCACAGTTCGCCCTTGTACAACCGGATGTCGTTGACACCGAGGATCTGGCGCACGATCGACAAGATGCGCGGGTTGGCCACCAGCCGGTTCAGCACCGGCGATGTCCACGGAAAGTTGGCCAGGCCGGAGAACGGCGTGCCGGTGAGATGAGCGAACGACTCGGGATCGGCGAAGTACTGCGCCGGTGACGGGAACTGCTCCCAAGCCGCATCGAGCATGGTTTCCGCTTCGGGGGGGCTGAGCACGTCGGGCACCAGCACGAAGCCGTCGTCATGGAATCGCTGGAGTTGTTCCTCGCTCAGCACCAGCCCATTGTGGCGTGCCACGAGGTCGTCTGCCGCCCCGGCTCTCATTCCGCCGATCTTGAGTGGTATCGACTCAAGATTTCTCAGGGATATGTTGCACCCTCACCCTTGCAGTGCCTAAACTTGCGTTACATCCACTCAAGTTTGGGCCCGGTGGCTCAAACCTCTGGACGTGAAATTCTCCACCTCAACCCCCGAACCTCAACACCCCCTCGAACAAGGAGCAACCCCATGGCCAAGGCAGTCGGAATCGACCTCGGCACCACCAACTCGGTCGTCGCAGTACTCGAAGGCGGAGATCCCGTCGTCATACCGAATTCCGAGGGTGCCCGAACCACGCCCTCCGTCGTCGCTTTCTCCAAGGCCGGCGAAGTGCTCGTCGGCGAGGTTGCCAAGCGGCAGGCCATCACCAACTCCGATCGCACCTTCCGCAGCATCAAGCGCCACATGGGCGAGTCGTGGAAGAGCCCCGACATCGACGGGAAGCAGTACACACCGCAGGAGATCAGCGCGCGGACGTTGATGAAGCTGAAGCGGGATGCCGAGGCGTACCTCGGCGACACGGTCACTCAGGCAGTCATCACCGTGCCCGCGTACTTCGACGATGCTCAGCGCACCGCGACGAAAGAGGCGGGCGCGATCGCCGGTCTCGAAGTGCTGCGAATCATCAACGAGCCCACCGCCGCCGCCCTGGCCTATGGCCTCGACAAGAGCGCGCGAGGACGAGAAGGTGTTGGTGTTCGACCTCGGCGGCGGCACGTTCGACGTGTCGGTGCTCGAGATCGGCGACGGCGTGTTCGAAGTCAAGAGCACGCATGGCGACACCCACCTCGGTGGTGACGACTGGGACCAGCGGATCATCGACTGGCTCGTGCAGCAGTTCAAGGCAGCTCACGGTGTCGACCTGGCTGCCGATCGCATGGCCGGTCAGCGGCTCAAGGAAGCGGCCGAGAAGGCGAAGATCGAGCTCAGCCAGGTGCAGCAGACACAGATCAACCTGCCATTCATCACCGCCACGGCCGAGGGCCCGTTGCACCTCGACGAGTCGCTCACCCGCGCCAAGTTCCAGGAGATGACGGCGGATCTCATCGAGCGTTGCCGCGTCCCGTTCGAGCAGGCCTTGAAGGACGCAGGCATCAGCAAGGGCGAGCTCAACCACGTTCTCCTGGTCGGTGGTTCCACCCGGATGCCCGCAGTGGTCGATCTGGTGGTGAACCTCACCGGCAAAGAGCCGAACAAGAGCGTCAACCCCGACGAGGTGGTTGCAGTCGGCGCCGCCGTTCAGGCCGGCGTTCTGCGCGGCGACGTCAAGGACGTGCTGCTGCTCGACGTCACCCCGCTGAGCCTCGGCATCGAGACCAAAGGTGGCGTGATGACCAAGTTGATCGAACGCAACACCACGATCCCCACCAAGCGCACCGAAGTGTTCACGACTGCCGACGACATGCAGCCGAGCGTGGAGATCCACGTGCTGCAAGGCGAGCGAGAGATGGCTGGGTACAACAAGACGCTCGGCAAGTTCCAGCTCGTCGACCTGCCACCGGCGCCGCGGGGCATCCCGCAGATCGAGGTCACCTTCGACATCGACGCCAACGGCATTGTTCATGTGAGTGCCAAGGATCGCGCCACGGGCAAACAGCAGTCGATGACCATCACCGGTCAGTCGACCCTCGACAAGAAGGACATCGACCAGATGATCCGCGACGCCGAGGCTCACGCCGAAGACGATCGCAAGCGTCGCGAAGAGGCCGAGATCCGCAACAACGCCGACTCGCTGGTGTACCAGATGGAGAAGGTCCTGCGTGACAACGCGGACAAGGTCGACGCCGAGGAGAAGGCAACCGTCGACGGTCCGCTCGCCGAACTGAAGACGGCGCTTGCCGGCAACGACATGGATGCGATTCGCGCCGCCCACGAGAAGCTGATGGCTGCCAGCCAGGCGTTCAGCCAGAAGCTGTACGAGAACGCAGCTCGCGACGAGAATGCCGCGGGTACGTCGGCGTCCGGGCAAACCGGAGGGGCGACCAGCGGTGACGACGACATCGTCGATGCGGAGATCGTGGACGAGGCATGAGTTCGGTCAACCCCTCGCCCCCGGAGTCGACGGGTCCTGTCACAGGAGAAGATCCTCCCACTTCGCCTACGGCTCGTGGGCCCCGCCTTCCTCCTGCGCCACCCGCCGACTCCTCGCCCGCTGCTGTTGAATCCTCCGATGCCTCTACTGGGGAAGCTGAACCGCGCGAGCTCACTGCGCTGGAAGCTCTCACCGCGGAGCGGGACGAGTGGCGGGATCGGGCCCAGCGGATTGCGGCTGACTTCGAGAACTTCCGGCGGCGCATGGCTACTCAGCGCGCCGACGACATCGACCGGGCCACTGGGCGGCTGGCCGAGGCCCTGCTACCCGTTCTCGACGCCTGCGAGGCAGCGTTCTTGCAGCATCCCGCTGAAGTCGAGCCGTTGTTCAACCTGATGTTGAGCGAGTTGAAGAAACAGGGCCTGGAATCGATGAACCTGTACGAGCAACCGTTCGACCCGCACCTCGCCGATGCCGTCGTGCACGAACAGGGTGAGGGCGAACCGGTCGTCAGCGAGGTTCTTCGATCCGGCTACACATGGAACGGCAAGGTGTTGCGACCGGCGATGGTGAAGGTCCGCGGCTGACGCTTCCCGCTTCGAGGCGCGGACGACGAGAACTGGCGAAGGAGGTGATGATCCGTGGCAGCACAACGTGAGTGGTACGAGAAGGACTATTACAAGGTCTTGGGCGTCAACGAAGATGCTTCGGCCAAAGACATCACCAAGTCCTATCGGAAGCTCGCCCGCGAGAGTCATCCCGACACCCACCCTGGCGACGATGCGTCGGAGGAGCGGTTCAAAGAGATCAGCGCCGCCTACGACGTTCTCGGCGACGACGAGAAGCGCAAGGAGTACGACGAGGTACGCAAGCTCGGTCCGCTCGGTGGCTTCCAAGGTGCTGGTCCCGATGGATCCGGCGGCTACAACTTCAACGTCGGCAGCGAAGGCCTGGGCGACATCCTCGGGCAGATGTTCGGACGCGGGCGGCGTGGCGGTGGCCCATCGGCATCGGCCGGACCGCAGCGCGGCGCCGACGTCGAGGCAACCCTCAACCTCGACTTCGCCGATGCGGTGAAGGGCCTCACCACCACCCTGCACCTCACCAGCGACGCGCAGTGCAGCACATGCCACGGAAGCGGAGCCAAGCCCGGTACGCAGCCAAAGGTCTGCTCGAACTGCGGCGGGCGGGGTGTCATCGACGACAACCAGGGCTTCTTCTCCTTCTCGTCGCCGTGCCGGGTGTGCGGCGGCCGGGGTGTGATCGTGACCGAGCCCTGCCCGACATGCCGCGGCACCGGAACCGAGCGGCGTGCTCGCGAGGTGCAGGCGCGCATTCCCGCCGGCGTCGCCGATGGCCAGAAGATCCGCCTCAAAGGCCGCGGCGCGCCTGGTCGCAACGGGGGCCCAGCGGGCGACCTCTACGTCGAATGCCACGTGGCGCCGCATCCCCTGTTCGGACGCGACGGTCACAACCTCACGGTCAAGGTTCCCGTCACGTTCGCCGAGGCCGCGCTCGGCGGCGACATCGACGTGCCAACCCTCGACGGCCCATCGGTGGTGTTGCGGCTGCGGCCTGGCACACAGTCGGGCTCGCGGCACCGCGTCAAGAGCAAGGGCATCGTCAGCAAGAAGTCGACTGGTGATCTCATCGTCACCGTCGATGTGCAAGTACCTCATCACCTCAACGAACAGCAGCGCGCCGCCCTCGAAGCGTTCGCCGAGGCAACCACCGTTTCGCCGCGGTCTCGATTGGAGTCATCAACATGAGATCTCACGATCACGCCGTCTACGTCATCTCGGTTGCGGCCGAGCTGGCCGGCATGCATCCGCAAACACTTCGCATCTACGAGCGGCGCGGGCTGGTGCAGCCGGCGCGCACCCAAGGCGGCAACCGCCGGTACAGCGATGGCGACATCGAGTGCCTGCGGCGAATCAGCGAGCTTGCTGCCGAGGGGATGAACCTCGAGGGGATCCGCAGGGTGATGCAGCTCGAAACCGAGAACCAACGGCTGCGCGACGAGAACGCCGAGCTCCGTCAGCTGGTGTCGTCAGCGCTGGCCGAGGCGGATCGTCGGCCTCCCAGGCGCGATCTCGTTCCGTTGCGCCAGGAAGTCTCGGTGTTCGGCGGGTCACGTCTCGGTCGTTCGACCTGACGCTGCCGGCAGATCGATGGTGAAGATCGCCCCACCATCTGGGTGATTCGCTGCCGTTGCCTTGCCGTGATGCGACTCGGCGATGGCCGCCACGATCGACAACCCGAGCCCAGCCTTGGGCCCGAGCCGCGACGGGTCCCCTCTCCAGAACCGGTCAAAGGCGTGGTGCAGCGCTTCATCGCTGAGCCCCTGGCCGTGATCGCGGACCGTCACCACGGCGCGACCGTTCGCCGCATGGGCCGACACATCGATCGGCGTGCCCGTCGGAGTGTGGGTCAAGGCGTTGGCAACGAGGTTGGCGATTGCCTGGCGCACATGGTCCTGCACTCCGTCGACCATCACTGATTCAGGAGCATCGAGAGTGATCGGCCGGCCTGGGTCAGCCGCCACGGCGTCGCTGCACGCATCGGCCGCCAGCACGGCAAGGTCGAACGTGGTGGGTTCCACATCGCGTCGCTCGTCGAGACGGGCCAGGAGCAACAGATCGTCGACGAGGATGCGCATGCGCTGAGATTCCTCCTCGATGCGTCGCATGATCACTTCCTGATCGACGTGCTCGTTGGCGACACCGAGGCGGAACATCTCGGCGAATCCCTGGATCGACGTGAGCGGGGTGCGCAGCTCGTGGGAGGCGTCGGCGAGGAACTGGCGCAGCCGGTTCTCCGATTGCTGTCGGGCAGCGAAGGCGTCTTGCAGGTTGTCGAGCATCTCGTTCAGGGCGAGCCCGAGTTGACCGACCTCACCGCGGCCGTCTCCTGGTGTGACCCGAATCGACATGTCTCCCTCGTGGATCGAGCCTGCGGCGACTGCCATCCCTTCGAGCGGGCGCAGGCCGCGGCGCAGGATCAGCCACGAGCCGGCGGTGAGGAGGGCGAGCAGCGCGATCCCGGCGATGGCCTCGATGGCGATCAGTCCGTGCAAGGAGTCGGCGACATCTCCGAGTGGTGTCGCCACGATGACGACGTAGCCCTGGTACCTCTGATCCGGATCTGCAGTGGCCAGCACGCGCCACTCACCGGAGCCGACTGCCGAGCCGACGGTGAACGGTCGATCGAGCGCGGTGATGTTGGTCGGAACTTCGGGTGCGGCGCTCGCGGTGTCGGTGGGGAACTGGGCAACCTTCGTACCATCCGGCTGGCGCAGCTCCGCGTACGAACCGAAGCCGAGGTTGGGACCGCCGGGCCCACGACCACCATCGTCGCCGCCTGGGCCGCCTGGGCCGCCTGGGTCGCCCAGGGGGTGGCGTTCGTGCAGCTCGCTCTCCGCCGAGAGTTTCGAGCCGCTGAGTCGCTCGTCGAGTCGCCGGTACTCGGCAGTGGAATAGCGGTTGTAGGTGCCGATTCCGAAGGCCAGCAGACCGAGCGCCAGCAAGACGCCGAGGGCGATCACCAACTTGGTCCGCAGGTTCATGCGTGGACACCTGGTTGCGGCACGGGACCATCATGCCGCGCGATCCTCCGAGCAGACTGGGAAGGTGCTGTGGATCTGGTCCAAGTGGACCGGCCCGGACGAGAGCACCGCTATGGTGCCAACCACCGCGACTCGACCAAGGAGCACCTCCGCTTGTCGGACTCGACATTGCCGAAACCTCACGTCTTAGCCGTCGACGACGAGGAGCACATCACCGAACTCGTGGCGATGGCACTCGGAATCCACGGGTTCGAGGTCGAGCGCGTCGCTACCGGTCGGGCCGCCCTCGCCGCGATCGAAGCGCGCCGACCCGACCTCGTCCTCCTCGACGTGATGCTGCCTGATCTCGACGGGTTCGAAGTCGCCAAGCGGCTCCGCCAGAGCGAAGGCGCGGCCACTCGCATCCCGATCATCTTTCTCACGGCGCGCGACGCGACCACCGACAAGGTCGAGGGTCTGCGGCTGGGCGTCGACGACTACGTGACCAAGCCGTTCTCCGTCGAGGAGCTCGTCGAGCGGGTGAAGGCGGTGCTTCGCCGAACCGGAGGCACCGCCAATCGCACGCACACCCTCACGTTCCACGACCTCGCACTCGACGAAGAGACGCGCGACGTGTGGCGTGGCGGCAAGTTCATCGATCTCACCCCGACCGAGTACAAGCTGCTTCACTACCTGCTGGCCAATGCCAAGCGCGTGCTGACTCGTGACCAGATCCTCGAAGCGGTGTGGGACTACACGTTTGCCGGCAATGCGAGCGTGCTGGAGACCTACATCAGCTACCTCAGGCACAAGGTCGACGACGTGGATCCACCGTTGATCCACACCGTGCGAGGTGTCGGGTACAGCCTGCGGTTGCCCCGGTAGCGGAGTTCTTACCAAAGCCGGAGACGGTTCCAAGCAAGTTCTGAGGTTCGAGTCCGAAGATGGTGGAGCACCTCCGGGTGCGCCCCGAAAGGATCGACCATGGAATCCTCCACCCCGCCTCCCGACCGCCCCGTGTGGGCGCCTCCCAGTGGCAAGCCGATCACGTCTGGACAGATCCCCCAACGGGATCGCCTCACGTCAGGTGGCCGGCGTCATCCTGCAGCACAGGCTCGTCGGCTCGCCGGTTGGGCAACCCTCGCCTCCGCAGCGGCGATCATCGGTTACATGGTAACGGCCGACGCGCAACAGCCATCGACGCAGTCGGTGGTCACAACCACCCCGGCTACCGCTCCAACGGCGCGACCTGTCGCACCCACCGCGGCCCAACCCAACGTTCAGCTGCCACGACAGCGGCCCCACTCGTCGAGTCACGGAAGCTGAGATGTCGACCGTCGCCGAGCGACGATTTCGAGCGATGGGGTCCGACGTTCATCTCCTGATCGTCGGTGGACCCGATCGTCTACTCGATGACGCGGTGGGCAGGATCGAGCAGCTCGAGCGTCTCTGGAGCCGGTTCATCGATTCCAGTGAGGTCTGCGAGCTGAACCGCCGCGCCGGCAGCGACGTCGAGGTGTCGAGCGAAACGGCATTGCTCGTCGGGCGGGCGATCGAGGCATGGCGGCTGACCGGTGGCGGGTTCGACCCGACCGTGCTCGGCGATGTGCTGCGCGCCGGATACGACGTGAGCTTCGACACGATGCCCGACGAGAAGGTCCCGTCGTCGAGCTCTCTGCTGACCGGTTGCACCGACATCGAGATCGAGGGGCGAACCGTGCGGCTACCTGCAGGTGTCGGCTTCGATGCGGGTGGCATTGGCAAGGGCCTGGCCGCCGACATCGTGATCGCCGAAGTTCTGGGTGGCGGTGCTGTCGGCGCCTGCGTGAACCTTGGAGGCGACCTGCGTGTGGCCGGCGACAGTCCGCAGGGCGGAGCCTGGACGATCGCGATCGAGCATCCGGCGCGCCGCGAGCCCGTCGCCCTCGTCGGCGTCGGCGCTGGTGCGGTCGCCACGTCCACCACGCTGCGCCGTCGATGGAACGTCGGCGGGAGCCCCCGCCATCACCTGATCGACCCTGCCACCGGGCAGCCGTCCGACAGCGACCTCGAGCTGAGCACCGTGATCGCCGGCGAGGCCTGGATCGCCGAGGTGTTGGCGAAGGCGGTGCTGCTGCGCGGGTCGCGACGGGCCTTCGACATCATCGACTCGAGCGTGCAGGCGCTGACTGTCGATGCCGGCGGCGTGATTCGGATCACCCCCGGCTTCCAGCAGTTCGCCGGCACAGCCACCCTGCCCACCGATCTCGACGACCTTCCAGCAATCGAGGAGCAACCGTGAACAGTCAGCTGTGGTGGTACGTCGCCCGCAGCGGCGGCATCGTGGCCTGGGCATTGCTGGCCGCCAGCGTGCTGTGGGGCCTGGCGTTGTCGACGAAGGTGCTGCGCGGCCGGCCAAGGCCGAATTGGATCCTCGATCTGCACCGCTTTCTCGGTGGACTGGCGCTGCTGTTCACCGGCATCCACGTCGTGTCGCTGATCGCAGACTCGTACGTGCACTTCGGTCTCGTCGAGGTGCTCGTGCCGTTCACCGGGAACTGGCACCCGGCGGCAGTTGCGTGGGGAGTGATCGGTTTGTACCTCCTCGTCGCCGTGGAGCTGACGTCGCTGCTTCGCAAGCGGATATCCAAGCGACTGTGGCGAATGACGCACTACCTCAGCTTTCCGTTGTTCTTCCTGACGACCGTGCATGCCCTGACCGCCGGCACCGACCGCTCGACGTTCCTCCTGCGGGCAGGCGTGGCCGTGGTGTGCGCGTTGGTCACGGCGCTGACGTTCATCCGGGTCAACAAGTCTGACCATCACGATTTGCTGACCTCACCAGCAGTCTCCAGAAGTCAGCGCAACAACGGAGACCGTTCTGAGGATCGTCCCAGACAACTGCTCGATCATGTGTGACATGACCTCGACAACCACACCCACCCCAACGACGACCCGCCGGCGTCGCCCGCACCCCGCTCGCCGTGCTCGGCGCGCCGCTGGAGTCGCCGGAATTGCCGTCGCAGCAGTCCTCACTGGTTGCATGGCGGCCGGCGCATCGAGTGGCGCCTCGGCCACGTCAGCCTCGGTCTCTGCCTCGGCCGATGCCGCCTCGGCGGCAACTGTCGCGACGACGTCCTCCAGCGCGACCGCGACGGCAGCCAAGACGGTCAGCACCACGGCGTCGACAACCGTGACAACCACCGCCGCAACCGCTGCGACGCCGGCCGCAGTTGCCAGCACGAGCACCAAAGGCAGTTGACGCGTTCGCCGATTCCGCCATGGTCCCAAGCCCGATCAGGGCCCGGCCCCGAGACTTCCTCCCCCTTCGTCTCGGAGTGGCCGGGCCCTCTTCGCGTCCGCCGACCCGCGGGCCGCTCGGCGCGGTCGCGATCCAGCCTCCTTGGGCGCGACAGTGGAAGGCGCAGTTCTGAACTCGCACCCATCGAGCTTGCTTGGGCCTGGAAGCGGAACTCGCACTTCCGGATTCGCGCCCATGCGGGTCGATCGTGCGGCGGCCGACCACGGCGCGCCAGAGCATCGATCTGCATCCGTGGGTGTGTCGCTGGACTCTGCGGGACATCTTCGTCGACTCGGAGGATCGTCCCAGGATGCGATGCGATCGTCAGTCGTGCATCACCCCCCAACCCTTCGAAAGGATTTGTGATGATTGGTAAGAACATGAAAGTTGGAGCCACGGTGTTCGCCCTGGCCCTGGGCGGCGGGCTGCTTGCCGGCTCCGTACTCGGAGCTCCGGGCGTTTCGTCCGCTGCTTCGAAGAGCGTCGCTGTGGTCGCAGCCATCGACGACTCCACCAGTACCGACGCAACCACCACGGATGCCGCGGCTCCCACCCGACCCCGGGCCAATCCGGAGACACCACTCGAGGGTGACGTTGCCACTCAGGTCACCGCCGCGGCTCAGGCGGCCGTGCCGGACGGGACGATCGACCGTGTCGAGACCGACAACGACGGCGTCTACGAGGCTCACGTCACCAAGTCCGACGGCACACATGTGATCGTTCAGATCGGTGCCGACTACACCGCGACGGCGACGATCGATCAGCCCCAAGGTGGCCCCGGAGGCCACGGTGGCGGACCCGGTGCCGGTGAGACCGCGCTCGAAGGCGACACTGCCGCAAGCGTGACAGCGGCGGCGCAGGCAGCTGTGCCCGACGGGACGATCCTTCGGGTCGAGACCGATTCGGCCGGCTCGCCGTACGAGGCACACGTGAGCAAGGCCGACGGAACGCAGGTCGTGGTCAAGGTCGACGCCAGCTTCGCCGTGACCGGCATCGAGGACATGCCCGCCGGTGGACCGCAGGACGGCGGCCGGCACCAGGGCCCGCCGCCAAGTGGCGAGGCTCCCACCGACCAGCCGGCAACGACGACGGCAGGCTGATTCGGCCTCACGTCGAGCGTCTACAGCAAACGAGCGAGCCCGATCCTGACGGGTTGGGCTCGTTTCGCGCGCCCGGCTGCGACGATCACATTGCGGAATCGCCCTCGACGCCGTACCGCACGAGCGTCTGCCACGCCGAACGGATCACTTCGGCGACATCGGTGCGATCGAGTTGCATCGACGGCAGTTTCAGGGATTCCTTGGCGACGGTGCAGGTCGGGATCCGCAGGTCGTCGCCGATGAACTCGTGCCACTCGCGGCTCTCGAACGGGGATTGGGGCGGTGCCGGTGGAACGAGCCGCAGGTGACGATCGCTGCGGGCCCGCGAGCCCACTCGGGTCTGCGGCCGCAGGTCGTCATGCTCGCACCGCCAGGCGATCAGCAGTTCGGGATGGGGACCGAGCTCGGCTGCAAGGGCGAGCAGAGCAGCGACAGCGTGCTTGCACGGATCGTCCCAGTCGGGGCACGTACAGGTGCACAACAGTTCCTCGCCACGGGGGATCAGACGAGCGACGTGGGCTCGTTCCGGCACCTGCACGAGGTCGTCGGGCCGTTGCACCGTCTCGACCGTGATCGTCACGTGATACGGCTCCGGCCGGCCACCGACGACGGTGGCCAGCAGCACTCCCTCGGACAGCTCGAGGCGGGTGACAGCGTGGTCGACGAGGTAGGACTTGCCCCGTCGGAAACGCTGCGGGTCGGCCATGCCGGCGACGGTGACGGAGAGCAACGACGCGGCGAGGCGGCCCGCCGGCGTGGGCTCGAGCCGCATCGGCGGAGGACCGGGAGTGATGACGATGCTCATCCGCCACGAACCGCGTGGTGATCGAGCACGATCAGGTCGCGCAGTTGATCGGTCGACAACTCGCTGAGCCACGTCTCGCCGGTGGTTCCCACCACGGCGTCGGCGAGCGCCCGCTTGTCGTTGATCATCGAGTCGACCCGTTCTTCGATCGTTCCTTGGCAGACGAGCTTGTGCACGAACACCGACCGGTGCTGCCCGATCCGCCAGGCCCGATCGGTGGCCTGGTCTTCGACCGCAGGATTCCACCACCGGTCGTAGTGAACCACGCGTGATGCGGCAGTGAGGTTGAGGCCGGTGCCGCCCGCTTTCAACGAGACGAGCAGCAATGGCGAGCCTGTGCCTGCCTGGAACTCGTCGACCATTCGATCGCGTCCGGCCTTCGACACACCGCCGTGGAGAAACGGTGTGGTGAGCGACAAGCGCTCATGAAGATGGCGTTGCAACAACAGCCCCATCTCGCGGAACTGGGTGAACACCAAGGCCTGCTCACCAGCGTCGAGCAGGTCGGTGATCAGTTCGTCGAAGCGCAGGAGCTTGCCGGACCTACCGCCGAGCCGCGACCCATCGCCCAGGGCATGGGCAGGGTGGTTGCAGATCTGCTTGAGGCGAGTGAGCGCGGCCAGCACCAAGCCGCGGCGCCGCATGCCCGTGGCCTGCTGCGCGTCGGCGAGCAACTGATCGACGACGCCTTGGTACATGCCGGCCTGCTCACGCGTGAGCGACGCCCACGCCAGCTGTTCGACCTTGTCGGGAAGATCCGGTACCAAGGACTTGTCGGCCTTCGTGCGGCGCAGCAGGAACGGTGACGTGAGTTGGCGCAACGCCGCGGCGGCAACGACATCGTGGTTGCGCTCGATGGGCGTGGCGAATCGATGCCGGAACTGGTTGAGGTTGCCGAGCAACCCAGGCGTGACCATCGACATGATCGACCACAGCTCACTCAGACGGTTCTCGACCGGCGTGCCGGTGAGCGCGATGTGCTGCCCTGCGGGAAGGATGCGCAAGGCCTTGGCAGCACGCGTCTCGGGGTTCTTCACCGCCTGCGCTTCGTCGAGCACCACTGTTGCCCAGTCGACGGTCTTCAGAATGTCGATGTCGCGAGCAGCGACGTGATAAGTGGTGATGATCAGGTCGTGTTCGGCGACGACGTTGGCGAACGTGGAAACGTCGCTTCGACCGGTTCCGTGGTGCACGGCGACGCGCATGAACGGCGTGAACCGGGCCGCCTCGGACTCCCAGTTGCGCACGACCGACAAGGGGCAGATCACCAGGTGCGGGCCCGGGAGCGCAGTGAGGTGGGCGAGCGTGGTAGGGGTCTTGCCGAGCCCCATGTCGTCGGCGAGGCAACCGCCGAGACCGACTCGATGAAGGAACTGCAGCCAGCCGAGACCGCGCCGCTGATAGGGCCGCAACGTGGCCATGAAGCCTGGCGGCTCGACACCTTCGGCGAGGGAAGCGTCGGGAAGACCTTGCAAGAGATCGCCGAGCCAGCCGGTGGCCGCAATTGCCGGCATGGTGCCGGAGGCTTCGTCGGCTGTTGCCGCCTGCTCGCCCGCCGCCGCCTCGGCCTCGAGCTCGGCGGCCAGCCGGAGCAGTTCGAGCGCGGACAGTTCGCTGTGATCGCGCCGGTGTTCGGCAAGATTGGCCAGAGCTCGTCGAGCCTCGTCGCGCTCGAGCCGCACCCAGCGTCCATTGACGTTGATGAGGCCGGCGCCCGAAGCCGCCGCTCGTTCGAGCAACGCTTCGTCGATGGGCGTGTCGTCGACGACCACCGTCCAATCGACGATTGCAGCCGTGTTGAACCTGCCGCTTCCCGCCGCGTCCTTCGGTTGGGCGACCCCGCGGGTGCTCGCCGACCGGCGGGTGAGCCGTTCCGGCGTGAGCAGCTCGATGTCGACGGCCGCCAGCGCGTCGACAGCCTCGAGGGTTGCCGCCGCTGCTTCCAGATCGATGCCCCTTGCCGGCTCGGCAAGCCACGGCGACAACCACGGGGCGAGCATCTCGATGTCGACCTTTGTGGTGCTGAGACATTCGCCGAGCATCGCCAGGAACCGCTGCTCACCGGCCAGGTCGAGTGCCGCCGGAGCGCCTTGGGCAACGTCGGCGGCGGTGCACCAGCGGCCGCGATCGTCGGGGTCGACGAGCTCCAACGACAACGGCCAATCGCTGGTGGGGTCGTCGGGCAGTGCGAGTCGCAACCGGGCGCGTACGACCGGTTCTCCTTCACCTCGGCGAATCGCCTGATCGAACATGACCGCCAGGTCGTCGAGTGCCTCGGTGAGCTCGGAGTCGGCGCGGAACTCGCCGACGGGCGAGCCAAGCGCTCGGGCGACGGCCCGCGTGGCTCGAGCAGC
Organism: Ilumatobacteraceae bacterium; assembly: GCA_963720775.1. Lineage (GTDB taxonomy): Bacteria > Actinomycetota > Acidimicrobiia > Acidimicrobiales > Ilumatobacteraceae > JAENVT01. The sequence goes on from CAVRGR010000007.1 coordinate 635,645, forward strand.
GATGCGGCGCGTGTCGGTGATGGGCGCATGCCAGCCGGCACCGGCCAGGAGCAGCCGCGTGGTCTGATCGACGAACGAATCGATGATGACCGTGGTCAGTTCGTCGGGCGTGAACCCGGGACTTGCCACGGCGACGACAGGGGGCAACGCGGCGGCGAGCTCGGCGACGGGACCGGCGAGATCAGACCGCAACGCGCGCCATCGCGCCACCCACCATCCGAGACCGGTGTCCGTGAGTTGGGGCATGACCCGCCCGGCCGTGACGAGCCGGACTGCAACCGAGTAGGCAGCACCGAGCCAACCGACCGATGCGCCTGCGTCGCTGCCCAGCGCGTCGAGCTGGCCGAGAGCGGCCAACGAGGCAACGGTCAGGCGCTGGCACATGACCTGCTGCTCACCATCGGGCAGCGCCATGCGCACGACGCGCATCGAGCTCGGCTGGGCCGCCGGGGGTCGACCGAACGTCGCACTGACCGTGGCCTGCAGGTTCCCGCCGTAGACGCCGCGGCCCGGCTGCCACGCGACCACCTCGCCATCCAGCCAGGTCAGCTGCAGGCCCGGCGTCGCCGTGGTCTTGGATCTCATCGACACATGTCGAGTGTACGAGTGGGGTGTGCGTCGATCCTGGGGCTGTCGTGCGCAAGACTGTGCCGAACATGTCGCATCCGTGGGATCCTCCCGATCCGGACCTAGATCGCAACGCCTTCTACGCCGGCCGTGCGAATCGCAGCGTGGGCATCGTGCTCCTCGTCGTGACGGCGCTGATAGCGGGCGGCGCGGTGTCGTACGTGCTCTCCCAGTGGCAGGACTCGCGAGCCGAAACCGCCGTCCTGCCATCCACCGCATCGACGACGAGTTCCACGACGTCGACCACCACCAGCACGACGACCACGACGACCACGACGACGATCGCACCTACAACGACCACGACCGTCGCCCCCACCACCACCTCGGCGCCTGTGGTCGGCGATCACATGGTGTTCGCCGACGGCTACCCGATCGGCCACATCTCGCCAACGGGATTTGCGGTCTACCAGGGCGACCCGGTGCCACAGTTGCGTCAGGGTTCCATCGAGGTCTCGTCGGTCGTCAACTTCGTCGGATCGCAGCTCAACGTGCAGATTCGACCCCTCGACCCATCGGAGATCTCTCCCACCTGCCCGATCGCCGTGCAGCCGCGGGCTGCCGACAACGCCGATCCGCTCGGTTTGTGGGTGGAGGCGCCCACGTGGCAGCTCCAACCGGCGTCGTTCACGCCGGTTGCTCTGAGCGATCCGACGGTCGCGGCCGTGGTGCAACTGATCACCACCAACAACGGGGTGCAGCCGGCCCCGCCACCCCAGCGTGGCAGCGCAGTGCTCGTCGACCTGGTCGGCGACGGCGTGCCCGATCTCGTCGTTTCGGCGACCTACAGCGACGACCAGGTCTACTACCGGCTGGTCGCGGTTGCCGCTGACGACAATCCGGCGTCGGCGACGGTGGTGACGCTGGAGTTCGGCGTGACGTTCCGGCCCGATGGTTCCCGCGATCCGCAGTCACGCGGTGAGTTGCGGGTCGACGGTGTCGTCGAGATGACCGGAGCGGCGCCGTTCGAGTTGTTCATCCGGCGAACCACGGCGAACACGACGGGCGGGTCGATTCGTGATCTCACCGGGGCTGAGCTGGCCTCATGGTCATGTCCTCGGTAAGGGAGGCCGCAACGCCGGCCGTGAGTCGGGCCGTCGGTCCCGAGGTTTGCTCCATCTCTAAAGTTGATAGAATATGACTCAACCTTTCTGTTGAAGGGTAACTGAGACAAGCGAGTGAGGGAGACGCGGTCGTGGCGTTCGATCCGAAGAAGTGGACCTTGAAGACCAACGAGGCGTTCGCTGCCGCCATCGATCAGGCCAAGGCGTTGAGCAACCCGGAGCTGACCCCCGACCATCTGTTGGCGGCGATGCTGCGCCAGGACGACACCATCGTTCCGCCCGTGCTGGCCAAGCTCGGCCTCGCTCCGCTGATGGTGCGCAACAAGGCTGACGAAGCCGTGCAAAAGCTGCCCAAGGCATACGGCGGGGCAGAGCCCCACGTGAATCGCGAGCTCAACAACGTCGTCCAGAACGCCGAGCAGTACCAGAAGGATCTGAAGGACGACTTCTTGTCGGTCGAGCACCTTCTGCTGGCCATGAACCAGCGACTCGGCGTCGGCAGCGAAGAGCTCCTGCAGGCCTTGAAGGAAGTGCGTGGCAGCCATCGGGTTACGAGCCAGAACCCGGAGGAGAACTTCGCCGCCCTCGAGAAGTACGGCCAAGACCTCACCCAGCGGGCCCGCGACGGCAAGATCGATCCGGTCATCGGTCGCGACGACGAGATCCGCCGAGTCATCCAGGTGCTCAGCCGGCGCACCAAGAACAACCCTGTGCTGATCGGCGAGCCGGGTGTCGGCAAGACCGCCATCGTCGATGGCCTGGCCCAGCGCATCGCCGACGGAGATGTGCCGGAGGGTTTGAAGAGCAAGCGACTGATCTCACTCGACATCGGTTCGATGCTCGCCGGGGCGAAGTACCGCGGCGAGTTCGAGGAGCGGCTGAAGGCGGTGCTGAAAGAGATCACCGACGCAGCCGGCGAGGTGATCACGTTCGTCGACGAGCTCCACACCATCGTCGGCGCCGGCGCAGCCGAAGGCGCGATGGACGCCGGCAACATGATCAAGCCGATGCTGGCGCGCGGCGAACTGAAGATGATCGGCGCGACCACGCTCGACGAGTACCGCAAGCACATCGAGAAGGATCCGGCGCTCGAGCGGCGCTTCCAGCAGGTGTACGTCGGTGAGCCGAGCGTGGAAGACACGATCGGCATCTTGCGCGGCCTGAAGGAGCGCTACGAGGTGCATCACGGGGTGCGCATCCAAGACTCTGCGCTGGTCAGCGCGGCAGTGCTGTCGAACCGCTACCTCACCAATCGGTTCCTGCCCGACAAGGCCATCGACCTGATCGACGAGGCCGCCAGCAAGCTGCGCATCGAGATCGACTCGCTGCCCACCGAGATCGATGTCGTGCAGCGACGCATCCTGCAACTGGAGATCGAGCAACTGGCGTTGGAGAAGGAAACCGACACTGCCTCGAAGGAGCGTCTCGAGGCGCTCGTCGACGAGCTCGCCACCCTCAACGCCCAGGTCCACGAGATGAAGCAGCACTGGGAGGGTGAGAAGCAGGCGATCGACGCGATCCGCTCCTTGAAGGAAGAGCTGGGCCAGCTCGGCCAGCAGCTGGAGCGTGAGACCGATCTGGCTGTTGCCGCCGAGATCCGATACGGGCGCATGCCCGAGCTCGAGCGGCGCATCGCCGACGCGACGAAGCACCTCGACGAGCTGCAGTCCGGCCAGCGAATGCTGAAAGAAGAGGTCGATGCTGAAGACATCGCCGAGGTCGTCAGCAAGTGGACGGGCGTGCCCGTCAGCCGCCTCATGGAAGGTGAGATGACCAAGCTGGTGCACCTCGAAGAGATGCTCCATCAGCGCGTCATCGGTCAGGACGACGCTGTCGCGGCTGTTGCAAATGCAATCAGGCGTTCACGTGCCGGTCTCAGCGACCCGAACCGGCCGATCGGTTCGTTCATGTTCCTCGGCCCCACTGGCGTCGGCAAGACCGAGCTCGCTCGCTCTGTGGCCGAGTATCTCTTCGACGACGACCACGCGATGGTGCGGATCGACATGGGTGAGTACATGGAGAAGTTCTCCGTCAGCCGCCTGATCGGGGCGCCTCCTGGATACGTCGGTTACGACGAGGGTGGCCAGCTCACCGAAGCAGTCAGGCGGAGGCCATACAGCGTGGTCCTGCTCGACGAGATCGAGAAGGCCCACCCGGATGTCTTCAACGTGCTGTTGCAGGTCCTCGACGACGGGCGGCTCACCGACGGCCAGGGTCGCACGGTCGACTTCACCAACGTCGTGCTCGTCATGACCAGCAACCTTCCAGGCGACCCGTCGTCGTTCTTCAAGCCGGAGTTCATCAACCGTGTCGACGACATCATCAGGTTCCGTGCGTTGACCGAAGAAGACCTCACCCACATCGTCAAGATCCAACTCGAACACCTGCGCAAGAGGATGGCCGATCGTCGGCTCAACCTCGTCGTCACCGATGCTGCCCTGGCACAACTGGCCCACGACGGCTACGACCCGTCATTCGGAGCGCGGCCGCTGAAGCGGGTGATCCAGCGCGAGATCAGCGATGCGGCGGCACTGCTGATCCTCGAGGGCAAGGCGGTCGAGGGCGACACGATCACCGTCGATTCCATCGGCGGGCATCTCGCCGTTAGTACCTGACGACCGGGGCCATCGAGTAGAGAGGGGTGCAATGGTCACCCCTGACGGCCGGCGCCTGATCGCAACGCGCGGTTTGCGCGGATATGCCGATGGACTGATCGCGGCCTCCCTGGCCGGCTACCTCGGCGACACCCTCGGCTACAGCGCCACCCGCATCGGTGTGATCGTCACCGGAATGCTGCTGGGCTCGGCGGTGCTGACGATGTTCACCGGTGCCTGGGGATGGCGGTTCGAACGCCGATTGCTGCTGCGCGTCGGTGGCGTCTTGATGATCATCACCGGAGTGGTCTTCGCCACCTCCACGACGTTCACCGTGTTGTTGGCGCTGGGGGTCATCGGCACCATGAACCCGAGTGGCAGTGACGTCAACGTGGTGCAGCCGATCGAGCAGTCGCTGCTCCCGCTCACCACCGCCGAACAGCACCGCTCGCGGATCTTCGCCCGTTACACGTTCTTCGGTGGATCGCTGGCGGCGCTGGGCGCGTTGTCGGCGGGGCTGCCGGCCCGCCTTCATTGGCAACCGGATTCGGTGTTCATCGTCTACGCGTGCGTGGGTGCGCTGATGCTCGGTGTGTACGCGTCGATGTCGCCACAAGTCGAAGCGGCGGCACAGGCGACCACGCCGACCCCACTCGGCCCTTCGAAGATCGTGGTGTTTCGGCTGGCGGCGCTGTTCAGTCTCGACTCGTTCGGCGGCGGCTTCGCCGTCCAGTCACTCCTGGTGCTGTGGTTGTTGCGGCGTCATCACTTCTCCGTGGGCAAGGCAGGGGCGGTGCTGGCCGTCATGCAGATCCTGTCGGCCGCGTCGGGCTACGTGGCCGTGCGAATCGAGCGCAAGCTCGGCCCACTGCGCACCATGGCCCTCACTCACCTGCCCGGGCAGATCCTGTTGATCGCCGCCGCCTTGATGCCCACTGCTCCGCTAGCTGTCGCCTGTCTGATCGGCCGCAGCTTGCTGTCGAGCATGGACGTGCCCGTGCGCAACGCCTACGTGATGTCGGTGGTGACGCCGGCTGAACGTGCCGCTGCCGCGAGCGTCACCAACGTGCCGCGCAGCCTGGCATCGGCGCTGCCGCCGCTCGCAGCAGGCTGGATGCTCGACCGCTCGAACTTCGGCTGGCCGCTGATCATCGCCGGCTCGTTGAAGATCATCTACGACCTGCTGCTGTTGCGAATGTCACGAGCTCAGCGGGCGGAACTCGCGCCGGCGTAGGGGCCTAGCTCCCCGATCGGCTCGAGGATCTGGGTGCCAGACGGAGCGACCGCCGTGCATCGGTGAGATTGATGTGGCGCCCAGATCTTGCAGCATCCAGCGGCGTCCGCTGCCCGAGGTCGCTCAGACGAAGTCGGGCACGGTGAAGCGCCAGCTGCGTCGTTGGATCAGTTCGTAGGCAACGTGGCGATAGGCGGTCGCCGAACGCGCGCTGTTGAGGTAGGCGCCGACCGGAAGACCGAGGAGGTGAGCCTCGCCGAACTTGGCATCCTCCGGGATCTTGTTACGGAACAGTGGAACCTCGTAGCGATCGGCGACCACGCGGATCTCGTCTTCGGCTCGGCGTCTGTAGGCACTGTTGCCCCACACGCGCATCTTGATGATGCCGTAGACCTCGGGTCGCCCGTTGGCGTCGGTCGTCTTGCGAATGGTGTTGAGGATGGTTGGCAGCTCGTTCACAGGGCCGGCCTCGGGAACCATCGGCACGATGGCACCGGACGAGCCGCCAAGAGCGGCAGTGACGACTGCCGAATGATGCCCTGGGGTATCGACGAGAGTGACGTCCCAGTCGGCCCGTGCTGCGTCGAGCACGTCGATCAGGCGACTCCGAACCCACGGATCGCTGAGCTGGCGCGCCGCTTGGCCCATCGATGCTTCGTCGGCGGGCAGGACATCGAGGTTCGGGTGAACGTCGCGCACCAATGCGTCTTCGAATGCGGCTCGGCCGAGCAGCACCGCGCCGACGTCGGCAACCTCGTGGTTCTGGTCGAGGCGGCGCCTGGCCGACTCACCGAGGAAAGCCGACTGACCGGTCTGCTGGTCGAGATCGACCACCAGGACTCGTGCTCCGCACGTCGACAGGGCATAGGCGAGGTTGAACGTCAACGACGTCTTGCCGGCACCACCTTTGGTGTGAGCAACCGTCACGACCTCACCGAGCGGAGCGGGTGGCGGGGGTGCAGGCAACGGTTGTCCGGCGCTCGACCAGACCGACCACGTCGGTGGTGACGGTGGCGTCGGCAACTCGGTCATCGATCGACCCGATCCACGGTTTGCGACGGACGCATGAGCAGAACCGTAGGCGACTTGCCCGGGCGACGGTCGGAATCAGGTACGCCTGATGAGTGCAGCATTGGCGTGTGCCGTAAAACCTTCGTGCTCGCTCATTGCCACGATGGTCGGTGTCATGCGCGCCCGTGCTCGCTCGTCGGCGTGGGCGACTGCCGTGCGCTTGAGGAACGCGTCGGCGGTGATGCCACTGGAGACGTGTGCAAAACCGCCCGTCGGCAGGCTCGCCGGACATCCGATGACGAAGTTGGCGGCAGCGAACAGGGTGTTCTGACCGACGAGGATCTCGCCGGCATTGACCAGGCGATCGACCAGTTCTGCCTCGAGCGCAGGGTCGACGGCCACCTGCAGGTGCTCCGGCGCCCAACGATTGGCAACCTCGGCGGCCACGCCCAGATCGGCGACGATGACACACCCGCCGTTGATGCCCAACGCGGCACGGGCAGCGTCGGCACGTGCCGAGGGCAGCATGGCGAGTTGACGTTGGAGCTCGACATCGACATCGGCAAGCAGCAACGACGATGTGGTGACCAGCACGACGGCAGAATCCGTGCCGTGCTCAGCCTCGTTGAGGAGATCGGCCGCCAGATAACGAGCGTCCGCCGTGCCATCGGCGATCACCAGGCTCTCGGTCGGGCCGAGGATCATCATGGTTGCCACCCCGTAGCGCTGCATCTCGACCTGGGCGCAGGCCACCGGTGGGCTCCCGGGGCCGACGATCTTGCGTACCTGTGGAATCGATTCGGTACCGAAGCCAAGCGCTGCCACACCCGCAGGACCATTGACACGGAACACGTTGTCGATGCCGAGCTTGCGGCAGACCACCAGAACGGCCGGGTCGATGCGGGCGCCACCGCCCGGCATCGGGGGAACGACGAGGGCGAGTTGGGGCACTCGGGCCACGGTGGCCGGCACCCCCAACTGGTAGGCGACGCTCGGATAGCTGGCCTTGCCACTGGGGACGAACAGACCAGCGGAGCTGATGGGTGTGATCTTCTCGCCCACCGTGAGCCCGGGCTCGCTCTCGAAGGTCCAATCCACCGTGCGTCGCATCAGCTGGGTGTTGAAGGCGCGCAGATGGGTGATGGCGTCGTCGATGGCCGCGTCGACGTCGGCGGATGCCTCTGCACCGGCGATCTCGTCGGCGGTCGCCTTCAACTGACCGGGTTCGACCACGACGTGATCGAAGTCGCGCAGAGCACGGCACACGGCTTCGTCGCCGTTGGCGTGAACGTCGTCGATGATCCGGCCGATAGAGGCCTTCAGGTCGGAATCGAAGATGGCCTCGAGGCCTCTCGCGCACAGCGTTCGGCGGGCATCTTCATCCATCGTCGACCAGGTCATCGAACGGAGCACCGACATGAGCGACGAGGGTATCGGGTAGGATCTACGCACGTTCCGCCTGAAGCCGCTAGGAGCGTCTCGCCCATGCCCGTCACCGTCGTCGTTGGAGCCCAATGGGGCGATGAGGGCAAAGCCAAGGTCATCGATCTGCTGGCCAGCGAGCACACCCACGTCGTGCGCTACCAAGGCGGGCACAACGCCGGTCACACGGTGGTCGTCGGCACCGAGCGGTATGCGCTGCAGCTGGTTCCGTCGGGTGTGCTGTACCCGCACATCATCCCGGTGATCGGCAACGGCGTGGTCATCGACATGCCGACGTTGTTCAAGGAGATCGACACACTGGAAGGGCGCGGCGTGAGTTGCGCCAAGCTGGTCGTCAGCAGCCAAGCTCACCTGATCTTCCCCTGGCATCAAGCGCTCGATGCGCTGTACGAAGCAGGTCGTGGCGATGCCCGGATCGGCACGACGCTGAAAGGTATCGGCCCCGCGTACGCCGACAAGGCTCGTCGAGAAGGTGTTCGTGCGGGCGAGGTGCTCGACCTCGTCGGCTTCGCCGCGGCTGTCGAAGAGCGCGCGGTCAGTCACAACCACGAGATCGTGGCACTCGGCGGCGAACCGCTCGACGTCGACGAGGTCGTAGCTCGGTTCGTCGAGTTCGGACGTCGATTGGCGCCATACGTCACCGACACCGTGAAGTTGTTGCACGACGCCCTTGACCGCGACGACCAACTCCTGCTGGAGGGTGCGCAGGCGACGTTCCTCGATCTCGACCACGGCACGTACCCCTTCGTCACCTCGTCGAACCCCACCGCCGGAGGCGCCTGCGTCGGTACCGGCATCGGCCCGCGTTACCTCACACGCATCGTCGGTATCACCAAGGCATACACGACACGAGTGGGCAGTGGCCCGTTCCCGACGGAGCTGCTCGACGACATCGGCGACAAGCTGGTCGAGATCGGCCACGAATTCGGCACGGTCACGGGTCGGCGACGGCGCACGGGCTGGCTCGACTGCGTGATGTTGCGCAAGGCAGTGCGCATCAACTCGCTCAGCGAGATCGCTCTCACGAAGCTCGACGTGCTCGACACGTTCCCGGAGATCAAGGTGTGCACCGAGTACGACCAAGACGGGCGTCCCATCTACGCGGTGCTCGACGGTTGGCTGTGCGACATCTCGGCCGTACGCACTCGTGCTGAACTTCCCACCAACGCCGCTGCCCTCGTGGCGCTCGTCGAGGGCCAGGTCGGCGTGCCCGTACGGATCGTCGGCACAGGCCCGTCGCGAGACGCCGTGCTGGAGTGGCAGTGATCGATCGGTATTCGCTGCCGGAGATGGCAGCAATGTTCTCCGATACCACCCGCTTCGGCCGCTACCTGGAGATCGAACTGCTGGCCACCGAGGCCCACGTCGCGCTCGGCATCGTGCCTGCCGGCGACGCGGCCGCGTGTCGGTCGCGCGCTCCTATCACTGATGACGCGTTCGTCCGAGCAGTCAGCGATCGCGAAGCCATCACCGATCACGACGTCGCCGCGTTCGTCGATGTCGTTCAAGCGGCGATCGGCCAACCGGCAGGGGCATGGATCCACTTCGGGCTCACATCGACCGACATCGTCGACACCGCCTGGTGCTGGGCACTGCGTGATGCTGCCGATCTGTTGATCGAAGCATCCTCGGCGCTACTGCGAACCGTCGTCGATCTGGCTCGTTCGCATCGAGACACGGTGATGATCGGGCGCACGCACGGCATCCACGCCGAGCCGACCACCTTCGGCGCCAAGGTGGCGTTGTGGGCTCTGCAGATCAGTCGTGATCGCGACCGTCTTCGTGCCGCTCGCCGGGCAATCGCCGTCTGCAAGCTCAGCGGCGCCGTCGGCACCTACTCCAACATCGATCCGTCGGTCGAGGCGTTCGTCGGCCAGCGGCTCGGGCTCGTCCCCGTTCCTGCAACCCAGGTGATCGCTCGCGATCGACACGCCGAGTACCTGTGGAGCTCCGCGTCGATCGGTACGACGTTGGAGATGATCGCCGTCGAACTGCGGCACCTCCAGCGCACTGAGGTCGGCGAGGTGCAGGAGGGGTTCAAGCCCGGCCAGAAGGGTTCCAGCGCGATGCCCCACAAACGCAACCCCATCAGCGCCGAGACGATCAGCGGCCTGTCGCGGGTGTTGCGCGGCAACTTGCAAGCCGGAATGCAAGACGTCGCTTTGTGGCACGAGCGGGATATCTCGCACAGTTCCGTCGAGCGGATCATTCTCCCCGACAGTTCGTTGCTGGCGTATTACGGAATGCGGCGGATGCAGCGATTGCTCGCCGGGTTACAGGTGTTTGCCGATCGGATGCGTTCCAATCTCGATTCCAGCTTCGGTTTGGTGTTCAGCCAGCCGGTCTTGCTGGCGTTGGTTCAGGGCGGGCTCGATCGCGATGAGGCGTACAAGATCGTGCAGGACAATGCAGCCAGATCGTGGAGTGAGAAGCGATCGTTCCGCGAACTACTGGAGGCTGATTCGCGTGTTGTCGTGCCTGCCGAGCTGCTCGACGAAGCGTTCGATCTGCATCGCTCACTGCGCCATTCCGGAGCGGTCTTCAAGGCACTCGACGAGATCGAGGTGCCGTAGCGACTCTGCAGATTCTTGGGGCGCCTACGCGCCGCGGGAGATGCCGGCGCGCTTGAGAACTGCCGCATCGACGCCGATCTCCCGCCACGTCGCGTAGGAAATGCCCTGGCGGGAGCTGTACGACTTGGCGACGGAGACGAATCCGTTCTCCAGAGCGCTGATGTCGACCTTTTCGCCCATCGACGTCACTTCCGCCTGGAGGTCGCGGCGTTCTTGACGCAGGCGCAGTTCGTTCATCGGATCGGCAGCGGCCAACTCGGTATCGATAGCCGCCAGTCGGGAGCTGATCGATTCCCGCGTTCGGCGCCGGCCGCGCTTGGGCTTGTTGTTGCGCAATGCTTCGAGATAGCTGCGCACCGCATTCCCTTCGTTGCGACCGGTTGCCAGTGCTGCTTTGTGTTCATCGGTCATCGGCCCTTTGGGCCCTCGCTTTGCCATACCAATCATCATAGTTTCGTATTCGGCCGATTCTATAATTACCCTTGCCTCGATGGATCTCAGCCGACTGTTCGATCTCGAGCCTCATGGAGCGGATACCTTCGTAGGAATTGGGCCGCAATACCCGTGGGGAGGTTTGTATGGAGGCCAGATCGTGGCTCAATCCCTACGAGCTTCGGCCAGTACCGTCGAGGCCGACCTCGAAGTTCATTCGTTGCGGGCCTATTTCATCCGCCGCGGTGATCACACGGAACCGATCAGGTTCGAAGTCGACCGGATTCGCAACGGACGCAGCTTTTCGACCCGAAGTGTGATCGCTCGCCAGGCCGTCGGGGCCATCCTCAACTTCGAGGCTTCGTTTCAGCGACCCGAACCTTCGATGGACCTGCAAGCGGTTGCCATGGATGCTGACGTGCCCGGGCCCGAATCGCTCGTTTCCGACTCGTGGTCGACGTCGTTCGAGCGCCGCTTCGTTCCGCGAGCGTGGTCGGCGCCGGGATCGCGCCTCGGCACCGCCCGCACCTTGGCCTGGATGAAGGTCAATGCTCCATTGGGGGATGATCAACTGCTGCAGCGTTGCTGGCTCGCCTATCTCTCCGACGACCTTCCGGCTGACTCGGTGCAAGTTGCCTGCGGCTTCGACGACGGCAGCAGGTTCGCTGCCAGCCTCGATCACACGATGTGGTTCCATCGCCGGGTGCGTGCCGACGCCTGGCACCTCCACGATTTCAGTTGCCACAGCTTCGGCGGTGGACGAGGGTTGACGATCGGACACATCTTCGCGTCCGACGGCTCGCACGTGGCGACCGTTGCTCAGGAAGTGTTGATCCGCGGAAGTCGCCGCGCACAGACTGTCTTCGATGACTCTTGATTCACTTGCCCAGCGGGTCAACTCGATTGCCCGGTTGACCGGAACGTTCACACTTCGCTCGGGCCAGACAGCCACCGAGTACTTCGACAAGTACCGCTTCGAGGCCGATCCGGTGCTGCTCGCCGACGTCGCCGCGGCGATGATACCCCTGCTCCCGCCGGACACGGAGGTTCTGGCGGGCTTGGAACTCGGCGGGGTGCCCATCGCCACCGCGATCTCTCTGCGCTCGGGCCTGCCAGCGGCCTTCGTGCGCAAGGAGGCCAAGGCGTACGGTACGGCGCGCCTCGCCGAGGGCGCCGAGATCGTCGGCCGGCGAGTGACCGTGATCGAAGACGTGATCACCACCGGCGGCCAAGTCGTGATCTCGACGAAGGAGCTGCGGGCTCTCGGCGCGATCGTCGACCACGTGGTCTGCGTCATCGATCGCAGCCCCGACCACGGTGCAGCCCTCACGGAGGAAGGCCTCACGATGACGGCGTTGCTGACCCGAGCCGACCTCGATGCCGCCGAGGCCCACCAGCCCTGAACGGGTTGTCAGGCGACGGTGAGCTCCGCAGCAACGTGACGTGGATAGGGGAAATCCGGGTGGCTCTCCACTGGCCCACGTGGGCGCCGATTCGGGCCGCCGACGCCCGTTCCGGCGCCCGCATCGAGGCGACGTGCCGCGGTCCAGCGGTTCCCGTGAGTGCAAGAACGTGCAGCCGCTTCATGTGCTCACCAGAACTGCTGGTATGACGCTGGCGACCCCGAACTGTCGATCGCACCATGGGGGGTTGTCAGGCGATGGCGCGGGCGCCGGCGGGCAGCTCGGACAACAACGCGTCGCTGACCCAACAACGTGTGAGGTGCAGCGTGCTGCGGATGCGCACGACGCGCTTCGGCTCGTCGACCGCCTTTCCGCACATGCTGAGCGCTGCCTTGATGCAGTCTTGCTCGGTAGGCAGGACCATCGGCATGCGACTGCGACGAACGCCGGACGGACCTGCGGTGAAGCAGTTGACGTACGTCTTCTGCCAGTTGATCCCGGCGGCCACCGAAGCCGGGATGAAGTCGGCGAAACCAATACCCAGCACGTTGCCGCCCGACGCCTCGGTGATCCCGAGCAAGACGATGGTGCTGACACGCGGCGACTCGGAGTCGTCGAGGCCGTGCACCCAGAACCGTCCGGTGACGTTGGGATCCAAGGTGGTGCCGCTGATGTCCTTGCCACCCTGTTCGATGATCAACACGTCGATGACCGGGAACGGGAGTGGTGGAACCAGGTTGCGCGCCGTGTCGGTGAGGCCGATCTCGACATCGGTTCCGATCTCTTCGGCGGTCAAGGCCCGCACCTCGACGACCTTGCCGCCGGCTGACTCGAGCGACCCGACACCACCCAACAGGCGTCCCGTCGCCTTCAGCGCGGCGATCCCGTTGAGCAGCCTGTTGCGCATCTCCTGTGGCCCGCAGGCGTGGATCTGCGCCGCCCCTGGTTGCTTGCCGAACCCGACCACGGCCATCTTGGTGAGACCGCTTTCGATCGGACCCTTGAAGCACGTGTGCGGCTTGATGCGGTTGACCGGCATGATCCGGTCGGCGCCCGCGGCATGGCGGTCGAGGTACAGCGGCATGCCGTCAGCAGTGCGGGCCACCTCGACCGTTTCCATCGTCGCCCGAATCTCACAACCGATGGCTTCTTCGGACATCCCCAGTGCCTCCAGCATGCCCCGTTGACCTTCGGCCGTCGCGCCGCCGTGGCTACCCATGGCCGGCACGACGAACGGTTCGGCGCCGAGGCTGCGCAGGCCGCTGATGGCGCCGCGCAGCAGCGCGACGCGTTCCACGAGCCCGCGGCTGCCGGCCCCCACAGCGACCGTCATCCCGTTGGTCACCGAGGCGCCGAGCTGCGCCACGACTTGGCCGTGGGCGCGCCCTTCGACATCGGCCACGGCGTCGGGCTGCGGGATGGGCAGCAGCACTTCGGTGAGGGTTGGTACGGAGAGATCGGGATGGAAGGGAAGTTCGATTCCTTCGAGCAACTGTTCCCAGGGGTTCACATGCGAAACGCTAATACGAGTCGCGTCACAATGATGCGGTGGAACCCACCGACGGTCTGTACCGAACTCCGCGGGGCTTGGCGATCGCTGCGGATGCTGTGTCGTGGGTGGCCACTCGCTCGGGAGGGCCCGGCGGCCAGCACGCGAACACATCCGATACCGCTGTCACGGTCACGATCGACGTTGATCGGGCCGGCCTGCCGGCACCCGTGCGCGACCGGGTTGTGGCCAGCGCAGGACCGACGATCACTGCGTCGTCGGCCGGTTCGCGTTCGCAGTACCGGAACCGGGCGATGGCTTGGGCCGGGGCGATGGAGCGTCTCGACGAGGCCGCCAAGCCTCCGCCGCGGCCGCGGCGAGCCACCAGACCGTCGGCTTCGGCTGTTCGCCGTCGCTTGGATTCGAAGCGCCGTGCCGGCGAACTCAAGCGGGCCAGAAAGCTGCCTCCGGCGGAGGAATAATGGCTGGTCAGAGCAGTATCAAGGCGCTGTGTGACTGTCAAGAAGTCGTCAACCGGGAGTGCCCAGCGTTCACACCCCAACCACGTAGAGTGAGTCGACTTGCACACTCTGCGTCCATGTGGATACTGTTTCCCAACTGGACCGGGGGGTCGCTCAGATGGATATCACGCAGATGCAGCACGGGGCGGTGTTGCGGGGACGCCACATCGACGCCAGCGCCAACCGTGAGCGCAGGCGGCAACGTCGGCTCCTGCGCCTGCTGATCGTCCTCGGGGTGCCGCTGGCCTGGTTCTGGTACCGCTGGCTCACCGGCAATCCGCTTCATCCCGGCCTTCCCCCGATCATCACGGAAAACCCGCAGCTGGTCTTCTTGGGTGTGATGCTGGTGATGATCAGCGCCATGATGTTGGTCCCGCTGATGGCGTCGAGCAGGTCTCCGCACACGATGTTGCGGCCATCGGATTCCACCATCCGGCTCGCCGACGTCGTCGGGGCCGAGGCCACGTGTCGAGAGGCGATCGACACGCTCAACTTGTTCCTCAACCACGAGACCTTCGCCGAGGAGATGGGGGGCACGCCGCGCCGCGGTGTGCTGTTCGAGGGGGCTCCCGGTACCGGCAAGACCTACTTGGCCAAAGCGATCGCCGCCGAGGCTGAGGTTCCGTTCCTGTTCGTGTCGGCCAGCGAGTTCCAGTCGCACTTCTACGGGATGACCAACCGCAAGATCCGCCAGTACTTCAAGGCGCTTCGCAAAGCAGCACGCGCCGAGGGCGGGGCCATCGGGTTCATCGAGGAGTTCGACGCGATCGGCATGGCCCGATCCGGAATGGGAGCCGGCGGCATGCGCGAGGGCGCCGCGGGCATCGTCAACGAACTGCTCGTCCAGATGCAGAGCTTCGATCTTCCGACGGGATGGGACAAGTTCGCCAGCAAGCTGATCGATCGAGTCAACCTGTTGCTCCCGCCGGGCAGGGCCGTCTCCCGGCCCACGACGGTGCCGGCCAACGTCTTGGTGTTCGCCGCAACGAACCGCGCCGATGGGCTCGACCCGGCGTTGATGCGTCCCGGCCGTTTCGATCGCACCATCCACTTCGATCTTCCGCCGCGATCGGACCGCATAGCCATCGCCGCCTACTACTTGGCGAAGAAGTCGCACGAGCCCGCCGTGAATGCGGTGATGGTCGCCGACCGCACCGCCGGCTACAGCCCGGTTCGCATCGAGAAGCTCTTCGACGAAGCGTTGATCATCGCCTTGCGCGATGGCCGCAAGGCGCTCAGCGTCGAGGATCTGGTGGAAGCACAGCTCATCACCGAGGTCGGGCTCGCCCAGGACGTCGGCTACCAGCCTGAAGAGCGCCGCCGCATCGCAATCCACGAAGCAGGTCACGCGGTCACCGCCGTGCTGGTCGGTCGCGATGTCCGCGTGGCTTCGATCCTGCGTCGCTCCGCCTCGCTCGGTCTCGTGGCCCACGACGACGGCGAGGAACGGCATCTGCGCACCCCGTCCGAGTTGCACGATCTCATCGTGGTCGCTCTAGCCGGCAGGGCCGCAGAACTGCAGGAGTACGGCGAGGCATCTACCGGCATCGCCAGCGATCTCGCGGCAGCCACAGGCATTGCCGCGCAACTGATCGGCATGGTCGGAGCGGGCGAGAGCTTGCTGAGCCTGGAAGCTGCCGACATACAACTGGCCGGCAACCTCGCGGCCAAGGTCCTGGCCGACCGCCGGTCGCGCGAACAGGCCGACGAGATCATGCACAAAGCGGCTGACAAGTCGGCCTGCATGCTGTTGGAGCATCGTGGCGCGTTGCTCGCCGTGGCCGACGCGTTGTGCCAGCACGACGAGCTCACCGGCGACCTGGTGCACGAGATCGTTGCCGAGGCCGTCAGCACCAACGGCTAGTTGGTCAACGCATCACGCTGGTCGACGATCGACCCCACCGCCGCCTGGGCGTGGATGTGACGATCGCCGGAGCCACATCACCGATTCGTTCGATCACCCAAACGCCACCATCGTCGCTGAACGCGTGCGGGGCGACGAGCGGTTGCACCTGGTGCACTCGGCCGGCCAGCCCGGCTGCAGCAACGGCTGAACCGAGCGCCCCGGCCAAGCGCGGGCCCCAGGCCGGATGCGTGTCGGGGAACTCCGGGTAGGTGTCGCCCACGAGGCTCAACCCCAGCGAGACAGCGATGCCCGCCGGTTGGTTGATCACCGCCGAGAGCTCGGCCGGGGTGAGCAGGCGCTCGCGAAGATCCTCGATCGATGTCGACCAACTGGCGGCCATCAGTTCCGTGCGTGTCAGGTCGCCGATGTCGACTGCCGGCGCAGCAGCAAGGATGACGCGGTCGTGGACCACGGCGAGCCACGGCTGTGCATCAGCGCGGCTGCCGATCAGCCGCATGGTGTAGGCGGGGACGAGGCGGGCGACGGCCATTGGTGTCGGCTCGATGGAGTCGAGGTCGAAACCGGCCTGACGGATGAATCGCTCGACTCGTCGATGACGGATCATGTCGGTCTGCAGGTGGGCGAGCAATCGCCGTGCGCTCGACGACATCTCGATCGTCGCGGATACGTCGACGAGCTTCGATCGATGGAGGTTCAGCTCGGTGGTGCTCCACCCGGTGATGTCGAGCGACTGGATGTGGCAGTTGTGACTCCACAAGCACGCCCGCGTCGGGTGCCCGTCTTCGTCGAGGAGGCTTCTCAGGCGAGTGAGGCCATCGAGCAGCAACAGGTCGTTGTTGGTGTCGCAGGCGACGCCCGCCACCTTGGCGACGCGGCCCGGTGCATCTTGTTGCAGCCGGACGCCGCGCAATACGTCGGGGAGCACCTCGATGCCGATGCCATCGCCTCGGCGCATCATGACGTGGTTCCCTCTGGGTCGTCGGAGGGACCGGCCAGGATCACCGGGGTCACCGTGTCGTCGTTGACGAGCAGTCCGCGCCCGAGACCGGGATGGGCGGAGGTGACTCGGAGGTTGAGCCCGAACATCGCCCCGTCAGCGGACAGTGGACGCAGGATCACCGCGGTGCGCGAGCGACGCAGTGGCGCCGTCCAGTGCGATGGAAGCTCGAGCACGCGGGTGCGGCCGGCGACGATGACAACGAGGCGTGGGTCGTCCGAGCTCGCCAGTCGTTCGAACACGGCGCCCTCGAGCCGATCGGCGTCGTCGACGAAGACGAGCCGCGACCGATCGCCACGAGCGAAGAACTCGGTCGCCCACTTGTCGACGCCGGTCGGCGTGGTGGCGCTGGTGAGTCGAGGCATGAGCAACAGCGGACTCCACGTCGAGGCGATGGCGTGAATGTCGACGTCGGCGCCGACCCTCAGGGCACAGCGGGCGAGGTTCGTGAGCAACGTCGTCTTGCCCGCGCCGGCATCGCCGACGATGAGCGCAGCGGCAGGAGCCTGCAGGTGGAGCACACCCGCTTCGAGGGTTCGAGTGTCGACTCCCACCGGTAGGCGCCAGGTGTCGTGGTGGAACTCCGTGGCCGTGCCGAGGTCGTCGAGGAAGATCGCCGCTGGGGTGGGAGGGATGGGGACCGGTCGCAGCGCGCTCGTCGCCGGCGATGCTGCGCCGGGCGACTGCCGCGTCGAGATCGGTGATGGAGGCCATCTGGATCTCGACGAGGTCGGGCAGCGTGATCGCCCGACCGGGCGCGAGAGGAGGAATGTGACCAGAGGCGATGTCGAGGGTGCGATAGGCGCCGCGGTCGTCGAGGTGCAGGACGATCCGCTGCTGGAACTGTCCGAGCGTGCGCGCCGGCGCGCTGTGTTCGCCGGCGGAGCTCGTCAACAGCGTGATGCCCGATGACGGACCGCTGGCGGCGAGGCGATCGACCATCTCGCGACCAGACTCGAACTCCCCGCCCAGTTCGAGCGTGCGCAACAGCCCGGCGATGTCGTTGACCACGAGGACTATGTGGGGGTCGGACGACCCGACGTCTTGAGACGCGCGTCGATCGAGCTCCGAGGTGAGCCGGAGGAGCACTCGCAGGATGTGGTCAGGATCGTCAGCGGAGGCGACTGCGCCGCACGCGGCCAGCGAATGGAGCGCGGCCAGCCCGGAATGCGGCCTCGTCGCGCAATCGATCACATAGCCGTGCAGTCGATCAGTCGGGAAGTGGTCGGTAGCAGCGACGAACAGAGTCGCCAGCGCATCGGACCGCTCCGCCGGTGCACCGCCGATGACCAGCATGTTGCCATCGTGTGCCGGGTTCCACAGTCGGATGTTCTGAGTGTGGTCGTCGGGGAGGTCGCTGACCGCGAAGGCAGCGCCGTCGACAGCCAGGTTCGCGGCGACCGACAGGAGCTCGTCGTACGGAAGCATTGTCGGCAGCCTGGGACACAGGATCTGCCGTCGCGTGCCGTTTGGGTGCTTCAGAGCGGCGCTGGCGACAACCTCGGTGAGGAGACGAAGGCCGCTGCGTGCCGTCTCCGGTGAACCTGCGTCGACAGGCTTCGCGGTGATCTTGCGCTCTGCGCTGTTCAGGTCGCGGGCAACGATGAACGGACTGACCTCGATGATATCGCTGGAGGCAGCCGACGCCGAAGCGAACTGCACCGGTATCGAATCGGCATCACCGATCTTGAGCACACCGCGGCCCGGTGTGTGTGACGAGATCTGCACTGGCTCGCGTCCACCGGTGAGCGCAATCGCCTCTGCCGGATCGTTCATGCGCAAGCCGATCCTGATGTTGGCGAACGAGTCCAAAGCGCTTTCGAGTGACCGCGAGAGCCGCTCGGAGGCGATCACCAGATGCAGCCCGAGATGTCGCGACGGATCCGCCAGTTCGACGAGTTGCCGGAGGAAGTCTGCATGACGCGCCAACACGTCGTCGGCATCGTCGACGACGATCACGAGGCGGGGCATCGGCGGCGAATCTGCCACCCCGCGTTGGTCGTGTTGGTGGTACTCCGAGAACGTCGCCACGTGGTTGTCGGCCAGGACTCGTGTCCGCCGGTTGACTTCCGACCGCAGGGCTCGCAGGAGCCGGAAGCCTTCGTGCTCGTCGAATTGATCGACTGCGCCAACGACGTGGTCAACTCCGGCGAAGGCGGCGAAGGACGTTCCTTCGGATGGCTCGACGCAGATGATGTTGACCGTTGCCGGGTCGTTGACGGCGATCAGTGAAGCCATGGCGCCGCGCAGCAGTTCCGTCTTGCCCGAACGCCTGGCTCCGACCACCAGCACGTGGGGGCCGTCCTCGGAAAGATCGAGTTCGACGGGACCTGATTCGCCGACGCCCACGGCCACGCGCAATCGGCGACTCCGCGGGCCGGCGCTCCATCGTTCGAGCAGACCGTCGGTATCGAGCCCGTCTGGATCGAGCAGCGACAGCAGTGGCACCACAGGAGGCAACAACGGTCGGGCGAACTGCTGAGCGGTGTGGTCTTCGAGAGGGCTGAGGTGGCGTGCAGCGGCGAGGGCGACATCGTGTTCGAGCACGAACGGTACGACGTCGGTGATCGTTCGACCACTGATCGGGTAGTCGACCTCTGCCGCTCCGTTTGCCGCGATTCGAACCACCGTGGTGCAGACCGCCGGGACGTCGTCGGCTCGATCGGTGATGGCCACGAAGCGAATGGGCAACTGCGCTTCGGCGAACAAGCCGCGCAACATCGCGGCTCGCCCGCGCCAGAGTGCCGGATCGTCGACGACCGCAAGCGTCAGTCGGCTCGGGGTAACGGGTCGGCCGAGCGGTTGGATCGAGGCGACGACGGTGGCCAGCGTGCGCTGTGAGCTGACCCAGTCGGTGATCACCTCGTCGTCGCTCAACAACTGCACACCGTGCGAGCCGCGGGCATGTGGCAACCACTTCACCCATTCCCAGCGGGCAGCACCTGCCGGGCTCGACAACACCACCACGTCGAGGTCGTTCGGGCTGTGAGCGACGCACGCCTGAACGACGAGCGCCCGTGCCGCGGCCCGAGCCTGAGGCGGGGTACTGGCGAAGCCCACGCCGCGCTGATTGACGAGATCCACGAGGACGGGTGCGGACGGCAACAGCGCCAGATCGCGGCGATCATGACCCGTATCGTCCTCTGTCACCCACGGCTGATCGGCGAGGCCCACGCTGAACACGAAGGCGTCGTCGTCGGCGGGATGGCGCTCCCACAACCGTTCCGACAGCTGCAATGCCCGCCGTATCACTTCGCCGAGATCGAGATGGGTTCTCCGCACGTTGTCGAGCTCCGTATCGAAGGCCTGGCGCACGGGGTCGACCGCGGCGATCGGCGGAGGTAACCGCACCTCGGAGCGATTGCCACGGGCTCGGCGCAGTCGGCGGGCTCCGTGGCGTGCCCGACCGTTTGGCTCGGGTTCTGCGACGGCCTCGTCGCGCGGCTCACGGATGAAGTTGAGTTGCCCCAAAGGCGTGGGGACGAGTGATGCAGCTCGATCCTCGATGTCTCCATCGAGCCTGAACACCCGGTGGCCGATGCGCAGGCGCTGCTGGTCCCACGGAGAAGCGGCCGTCGCCAGGTGCCCGTCGAGATCGCCCTGGTTGGCGGTAACGGTCACCTTGCCAGAGTGCTCGACCACGAGCTCGCAACGCGGCACCAGGACCTGGTTGAACGTCAATGGGCCGACATTGGCGCGGCGCGCGGTTCCGAGCGAGTAGCGGCCCGGCTCCAGGGGTCGTCGGTTGCCGCCGCCTTCCCCGGCAGTTTGCACCAGCGTCACGTCCACGTGGCGGGGTCGCTCGAGGGGAGGGGCGAGATCGATGACGGTGCCGGTGGTGAGTCCGGCGGCGCCCATCAACGTGCCGACCGGGGTCGGCCGGCCGTCGATGTAGACGAGAGCGGGCGGCGTCGAGGCGAGCACACGTTCCAGCAGATCGCCGATGGTCACCGACTCGTGGACGGCGCTGACCGAGATCTCGGCCTCGCCCTGTGGTGTGGAAACGATCAGGTCCATGAGCTCGGGCGCGACGGTACGTGAAGGCGGGGCTCGGAAACGATCGCGGGCCTCATGAGCTTGTTATCGGTGTGCCAAGTGCAGGACATAACCCCAAAATTCAAGAGAACGTCAAGTTCTGCCCGTACCAGACGTCGCGGTGCCCGCGCCCAGGATAGATGAGCGATAGCATCTCCGGCGATGGCGGACCAGGTAGCCAGCGTATTTCACGCCTTGATCGACAACGTCGAAAGCATCGTCCGCGGCAAAGCCGAGTCGATTCGACTCGCGTTGTGCTGCCTGCTCACCGAGGGGCACCTGCTGATCGACGACGTGCCTGGCACCGGCAAGACCTCGATGGCCAAGGCAATAGCAGGATCGATTGCCGGTTCATGGAAGCGGGTGCAGTTCACGCCCGACCTGCTGCCCAGTGACGTCACCGGCGTCATGGTGTTCGACCAGCGCACCTCGTCGTTCTCGTTCCGTCAGGGCCCCGTCTTCACGAACGTGCTGATCGGCGACGAGATCAACCGCGCCAGTCCGAAGACCCAGTCGGCCCTGCTCGAGGTGATGGAGGAACGTCAGGTCACCGCCGACGGCGTGCCGCACCTCGTCCCCCGGCCGTTCTTCGTCATCGCCACTCAGAACCCTCGCGACTTCCACGGCACCTTTCCACTGCCCGACGTTCAGCTCGACCGCTTTGCCATGAAGCTGTCGCTCGGCTACGCCGACCAGGCAACCGAGGTGATCGTGCTGGAGTCGTACCGCCGCGAGAACCGAGATCGCGGCGTGCCGGCGGTCACCAACGCAACCCAGCTCGAGCAGCTCATAGCGTCCATCGAACAGATCGAGGTCGTACACAGCATCAACGACTACATCGTCCGCCTGGCAAACGGCACCCGCGGTCATCCTGACCTGCGCCTCGGGGTTTCGACCCGCGGCACCCTGTCGCTCATGCGCGTCGCCAAGGCCTACGCCGCCTCCGAGCAACGCGGCTACGTCACTCCTGACGACATCAAGACTCTGGTCGAGCCGGTGTTCGGTCACCGGATCTCGTTGAGCTCCGAGGCAGAGCTCCGCGGGGTGCGCAGCGAGCAGGTGCTGGCGGAGATCGTCGACGACGTGGCCGTCCCCCGCCATCGCGAGGGATGACGACGTGCTGACGCGCACCGGTCTCGGGGTGTTGATCGGCACAGTATTCTGCGTCTTCTTCGGGCTGGTGTGGAGCTACGAGGAGCTCCTCGCCATCGCTGCGGCCGGCGCTGTGGCCGTGGGCATGGCCTTGTACACCTCGAGGCGGCCGACGCGCCACGCCGCCAGGCGACGACTGATCACCGCGCGCGTGGCTCGCGGCGACACCGTCCACGTTCGCTATCAGATCTTCAACCAGACCCAGCACCGGCTGGGTTCCACTCGACTGACCGACGAGTTCCAGGGTGTTCACCAGTCGTTCGACGTCCCGTCGTTGCCGCGCATGACCAGGTACGAGGCCGAAACGGGCTTTGCTACCCGACGGCGGGGAATCTTCCCGATCGGCCCACTGTCGTTCGAACGTACCGACCAGCTCGGCCTGGCAACCGCCAGCCGCCCGATCGGCCAACTCGGCACGGTTGTCGTGCACCCGCGGGTGTATCCGCTGATCACCGCGTCTGGCGCGGTGCGTGTGATCACCAACGATGCCGTCCTGCGCCGACCGTCGGGAGACCCGCAGTCGGGCTTCCAGTCGCTTCGCGAGTACCAGTACGGCGACGACACCCGGTTGATCCACTGGCCCACGTCGGCGCGGGCGGCCACGCTGATGGTCCGCGAGTTCGTCGACCTTCGGCGCCACGAGTTCACCGTCGTCATCGACACGTCCGCCGATGCCGCGTCCGAGGATGATTTCGAAGAGGTTGTCGATGCCGGCGCCAGCGTTGCGGCCTTCGCTCTGCGGTCCGGACTCGATGTCGTCGTGCGAACCACCTCACGGCTGAGATCCGGCCGGCCCTATGCGTTGGTCGATCAGTCCGAGATGCTCGACCTGCTCACACCGCTCCAGCAAGGCAGTGGCACCGATGTGCTCACGCTGGCCAGTTTGTTCACCGGAGGTCTGGGTGGAGTCGCCGTTCTCGTGGTCACCGGGCCCAGGGGGCCGTCGACGGCGTTCTCCCACGGCGATCAGATCAGTGTGGCCCGCGTCGGCGCGGGGGCCGACATCGCCGGCCTCAACTGCTCGGCCATCGCTGCTGGAGATGCTGCTCAGTTTGCCGAACGGTGGGCGCAGTGGAACTAGCGCGGGTGCCCGCCCTCCTCAATGGCCGGCGGCTGGCCCGCGCCGCCGCGGTCTTCGTGTTCGCCACAGGTCTGGCGCTCAGCGGCGCACGGGCGGTGGGCACGCGCCTCGAACCTGTCCTGCTGATCCCAGGGTTCCTGGCGGTGCTCGTCGGATGGTCGATGGCCCGCCTGAACCTTCTGGTTCGGGCACTCGGCCAGGTTGTCGTGTTCGTCGGCTCGGGCCTGTGCGTCGCCTACGCCTCCGACGGTACGGCTGCCGATCTCGGCAGGGGCTTGCTCGACGGTCCTCACCAGCTCGTCACCACTGCCTGGCCGAGCCCGCGGTTCGCGACGATCTTCGTCGCTCTGGCTGCGTTCATCTACATCGCCACGGCTCTGGCGATCGATCTGGCGATGCGTCTTCGGTGGCGCGCACTGGCCATCGCTCCGCTGGTGGTCGCGCTCGTCGCGCTCGTCGCTGTGGGTGCGCCTGACGGGGCCCAGTGGCAGGTCGTGCTCTTCGCCGGCGTCGCATCGTTCGTCCTGCTGTGGATCGGCCTCGACGACCGGGTCGCCAGCATCCGCGCCGGCGTCCTCGTCGCGGTGGCCACCGGTCTCGCCGCGTTGGTCACCGTGGCAACCGTGTCGGTCGCCGTGGCCGCGCGGGCCAATCCTCGGCACGCAGAATCCGCCAACCACGAGCTCGCCCTGCTCGATCCGCTTGCCGCGGTGGAAGCCCAGAAGAACGCCACCTCACCGCAAGATCTGTACCAAGTGCAATCAGCGTCGCTGGGCGAGATGCATCGCTGGAGGGTCGCCGCGCTCGACACCTACAACGGTGAATCGTGGTCGACCAACGGACAGGTCACGCCGGTCGGCAACCGTCTGGACAGCGGCACGGGCGCTCCCGACGTCTCGGTAACTGTCATCGCCCTCCGCAGTCAGACTGCGCTGTGGGTCTCGCCGGGGCTCCTGCTGCGTAGCACCGCGCCTGTCGAAACCGACTCCGAACGTCGCGTCGTTCGGATCATCGGCACCCAGCGGCCGGCGGTCACCACGTTCACCGTAGAACCCGAGGCGGAGTTCGTTGCCGCCTCGGCGGGCACCCCTGCCAGGATCGAGCCGACCGAGATCGAGAACTCCTACTCGACGCTTGCGGGGACGCTCGCCGGCTCCGACGGGACGATCGCCGACAGGATCGCCAAGCTGGCCTCCACCTTGCACGACACCTACAGGCTCAACTCCGACCTGCCCGGCGGCGTTCAACAGAGCTTGGTCGACGGTTTCCTGCGCAACACCAAGATCGGCAACGTCGAGCAGTTCGTCACCGGCTTCGTCCTGCTGGCCCGCAGCCTCGGCGTCGATGCCCGTATTGCTACGGGCTACAACCTCGACAGCACATCGACGTCAGCCACCATCGCCACCGACGATGCCATCGCCTGGGCAGAGGTGCTCACCGACAAGGGGTGGCTCAGCGTCGACGTGTTCCCGAAGGACGACGCGACCGCGCAGCCGAAGATCACCCCCGCAGGTCAGCCGGAGACACCGGCCGCCGCGCAACCGCTGTTGCCGCCACAGGTCGACCCGGCCGACCCCAACAAGCCCGTCGAGGCACCGCCGTTGCCTGCCAAGGCCGGCGCTTGGTCGAGCGTGCGTGTGTGGGCGCTCCGCGGCGGGCTCTTCACCGGCCTGTTGCTGTGGCCGTTCGTCGTCTTCTCGATGATCGTCACCTGGAAGAAGCTGCGCCGCCGCAGGGGCCTGAAGGCACCCGATCCAGCGCGTCGGGTCAGCACGGCGTGGACCCTGGCCACCGACGCGCTCGTCGACGCCGGCGCCGCGTTGGGCCCGAGCCAGACCAATGCGGAGCTCGTGGCGGCCGGTGTCGCCGCGCAGCCGGCCGCGGGTCCGCCGCTCGGTCGGCTGCAGCGCCACGCCGACGCTGTGACGTTTGCTTCGGCGACGTGCGATCCCCAACGTGCCGCCGATGCCGTCGATCAGCTTCGACTGGTCGAGTCGAGCATTCGCAACTCGTCGACACGTTGGTGGCGTTGGAAGTGGTGGCTGAGCACACGCTCGTTGCGCCGCACCACTCAGTCGCCCCTGCGCTGACTGCCCGTCGCCCACGGCGGCGTCGTCAGCCGATGATCAGGGAGATCTGCGATTCTGCAGTTGCACCGAAGGGGTCGGTGGCTAGACACGAGAACACCGCCGAGCCTTGGAACCCTTGGAACTCGATGTGCAGTCGCTTTCGGGCGGGTATCGATGGGTCTGGGTCGTTGATGATGGCGTACGTGAAGATCGGTGGTGGGCTGCACGTGACGGACAACGGGTCGGCATCGGCATCGATGGGTGACAAGGTGATGTCGATCTTGTCATCAGGCGTGGTCGCCGAGACGTCGTTGAACGTCGGCGCGCGGTTGGAGGTGATGGTGATGGTCGACGACGCGGTGAGCCCGCCGGTGTCGACGATGGTGTAGTTGAACTTGGACACGCCATGGTCGATGCTGACCGTGACCAGCGTGCCGTCGTTGCTGATCACCTGATCGCTCGGGTCGAGCGGCGTGATGACCTGCACCTTGAGCTGGCCTGGCTGGGTATCCTCGGGATCGGAGTCGTTCAGTGTGGGGTCGAACGAGAACTGGAACTGGTCGGTCGTGTACGAGTCGGCAACGGCGGTGGGGGGAAGGTTGTTGATGGTGAGGTTGATGGTGGCCACCGCTGTGAGTCCACCGGGGTCGGCAATGGTGGCTGTGAACGTGTAGAGGCCACTGGGGGAACCGGCCGGGGGTGACGCCTTGACGGCACCGGAGACGATCGAGACCCAAGTGGGTTGGCCGTTGAGCGACACCACCGTCAACGCCTCGTTGTTGGTGTCGGAGGCCAGATCGGTGGCCAGCAGCGTCAACGAGTCGCCTTGCGACAGCTTCTTGTCGACGGAACCGGCCACGGGCGGCTGATTGACGTCGATCGTCAGCACACCGTTGTCGGTCTGGTGGCAACCGTTCTCGACGACGAACGTGACCAGCTCGTTGTCGCTCTTGCCGGCCGGCGGGGTGTAGACGCCAACGGGGCCGGTGAGACCGGCGCCGTTGACGCTGTCCGGGCGAACGTGGCCAGACACCGCGTACTGCGTGAGATCGATGGCGATGGGCTGCTGATACCCGGTGAGGACCGTTGTGGAGACGGCCTTTGGCGCACTCTCCGAGCACGCCAGGATGTTGAGCTTGATGGAACCCTGCGCGGTGGGGCCACCGCTGCCGTCACTCAGGTTGTACATGATGGTGGCGTGCTTCTCGAGGACGTCGGGGGCGGCAGTCAGCGTGAGGACCCCGTTGGTCAGTTGCACCACGCCGAAGCTGGCAGGTGGTCGGTTGACGAGGGTCGCAGTTGGCTTGTCGTTGTCGTCGGTGATGCCGAGGTCGTTGGCCAGCAGGTCGACGCTGCCGCTACCCCCGCTCGACACGGTGAGCGAATCGTCGACAGCCACCGGCGGCGGGTTCACGGGCACCGCCGCGGCGACCGTCACCGTGATCTTGCCCGATGCCGTCTGCGTGACGTCCGCGGAGTTGGCAACGACGTAGGTGATCGATATCAGGCCGACCGCTTGCGGCGTGATCCGTATGGTTCCACCGCTGCGCTCGACCGAGGCTGGAGCCGAACCTGGATCGAGCGAGGCTGACAGCAGGCTGAGGGTGAGGCTCGGGTTCTGCTCGTGCAATTCATTGAAAACGTCGATCGGCGGCACCGGGATGTCGAGGTTGGTCGATCGCGAGATGGGGTGCGTGAGCGGCGCCGGGGGAGCTGCCGGAGGTGCCGTGAGCAGGATCGAGATCGTGCCGCGGCGGTATCCGTTGTGGCCGTCGCTGATCGTGATGTCGAGGCTGACGACCGTCGGAACGGCATCGGCCGAACCCGGCAATGGGGCGGTGTAGCGGAAGGTCTGTGTACCTTGTGTGAAGTTGGTGCTGCCGACGCCTTGCTTCGACATCGACGCGAACACCAGGCTGTCGCCGTCGACATCAGTGGCCAGATCGTTGGCGTCGAAGTTGATGAAGTCACCGAAGTTGACCTCCGGGGCCAACTTGCTGACCACCAGCGTCGGGTCGTGGTTGCCCGGTGGGGGCGGCGTGACGGTGACGACGATCCAGGCCTCGTCGCCGAGGCCCTGGGCGTTGGCCACGTTGTACTTGCAGCGATACGTCGCGTTGAGGCCCGCCGGCGGAGTGAAGGTGACGCTCTCGTCGGGAGTGGTCTTGGCGACTCCGCCGTTGGGGCAGACTGGATCGCCGACGATGTGCGGCTGCCCTCCGGACGGATCGCTGTCGTTGGCCAACACGTTGATGGTGACGGGTTTGTCGGTAGTTGTGTCCGCAAAATCGTCGCGGGCGAACGGGGCGCGTGGCAACGGGTCGACCAGCACGGTGACCGTGACGGTTCCGACGGCGGTGTTGCCGTGGCCGTCACCGATCTTGTACGTGAAGGTGACGGGTGTCGGTTCGGTGATGTTGGGAAGGTTCGGCGTGAACCGCACAAAATTCGAGGTGCCCTCGACCGCGGTCGTACCGACACCACCGTCGGGCTGGGTGACCGAGAGCAGCCGTATGGGATCATGTTCAGGGTCGGAGTCGTTGGCAGTGACCGCGATCTTCACCGAGTTGCCGACCACGACCCGATCGGTGTCGGGATTGGCAACAGGCGGCCGGTTCGGGGCGTTGTCGTTGATGCGCACGACGAGCACGTGGCCCACCACTTCCGGGAGATCGCTTCCGTCGGTGAGGCCGTACTGAACGACCGAGAGCTCGCCAGCACCCTGTTGCAGGGTGATCTCCAACTCCTGACCACTGAGCGCGACGCTGACGCCCTTCGGAGGGGGCAGGGCCCGGATGGTGAGGTTGTCACCGTCGGGATCGGAGTCGTTGGCCTTCACGTCGACCGTTGCCGTCTTCCCGATCCGCAGGCGGATGGCGTCGGGGCGGGCCTTGGGTGCCTGGTTCGGGATGTCATCGCCCGAGACCTGCACGACGACGTCGGTCTTGGCGCTGGTGCCGCCCTGCGGATCTGCCGCCTGATAGGTGAACTTGTACGTTCCGGGCGTGTCGGGTGGGTCGTACTTGAGCGCGGGTAAGCCCGTGGGTCCGAGCGTGTAGGTGATCTTGGCCGAGCCGTTGTCCCCGAACGTGGGGATCGTCAGCGGGTCGCGCTCCGGGTCGATGTCGTTGGCGAGAACATCGATGGTGACGGGGTGTCCGACGCGTGTCGAGGCGCGGTCGGGCGTGGCGATCGGCGCCCGGTTGGGGCTGTCGGGTGGGAACAACTGCACGTGAACCGTCGCGGTGTCCGGGTTGCCGTTCTCGTCGACGATCGTGTAGTCGAAGGTGTCGAGGCCACTGAAGCCGAGAGCGGGCACGTAGGTCACCGACGTGCCGTCGAGCACGTCGACCGTTCCGTGGCCTGCCTTCAGCTTGTCGCCGACGCTCACCACGGCGATCGCGTTGCCATCGGGGTCGTAGTCGTTGGCGGTGACCGGGATCGTGACGGTGGTGCCGGCGCGTGCGGTGACGGAGTCGTCGACGGCGACGGGTGGGTCGTCGATGCCGTTCGTATCTTGGTGGTCCTGCTGGGTGTCGGCGCCCGGTGCGTTGCCGGCCCCTTCCGGCGTGGCGACTGCGCCTGAACCGGGATCGGTGATCTGGCCCTGTGCGTTCACCGTCGGTGCAGTCGTGTCGTTCTTGTGGATGGCCTGCACACCGAACTGCTGGACGACCCAGGCGGTGCTGCCCTTTTCGTCGTCGATCCAGATCATTCCGTTGATGGCGGTGATGGTCAACGTCGCCCCATTCGGCACTCCGGATGGCTTGCCCCCCAGCAACTTGCCGGTGTCGAGATCGATGGGCTGGATTTCGTTGTTGGAGTGAACGACGGCAGCGATGGTCCCGGCGACCGCCAGCGTGTCGCTGCCACCAACATCGAGTCCGTCGACATGGAGGACCTTGTCGATACCGGTCTTGCCGATGCAGGCCAGCGTGTCGCCGGTAGCCATCCACACACACGGCGCGTCGTCGCCCTTCTTCTGAAGGATGGCGTCGGCGGCGTTGGGGATCGAGTTGACGGGCACCTCGCCACCGTCGACCCAACGCACCAACTGGTTCTTGTGATCGATGTACACAGCGTGCGGGCCGACCGTGGTGGTGAGATCGCGGTTTCCACGCAACTGGAAGGTCTCGCTGGAACTGTCGACACCGACGTGCTTCGCGTCAGTCTTCGTGAACAGCCACATGCTGCCGTCGCGGGCCACGCGAGCGTCGTCGGACTTGGGGATCTTGATCGCTCGAGTCACATCGCCGGCAGCGACGATGTTGGCGGCCGGGGCATCGTGGTTGACGACAGTCAAACCGGTGGTGCCGACACCGAGCTGATCGCGGGTGGTCGTTGGTAGCAACGCACCGACCAGCTGAGGTGTGCCCAACTGCAGGTTGGCCGTCGACACGGCTTGCACCGTGCCGAGCGAGGGAGCCACCAGAAACGCCCCACCCGCGCCCTGCACGGCGATCTCGTTGGGGTCGGCCGACTTGGCCTCGATCTTCGCCAAGACCTTGCCCGACAACCCGTCGGCGAGCACGAGCAGTTGACCGGGTTGGTAGACGAGCCAGCGAGTGGCTGCGCTCGACTTCATCGAGGTCGGCCGGACCCCGTCGCTGTGGACGATTCCGACGGCTGCAGCGATGATGGCAGTGGTGCCGAGCGCGGCGTATCCCACCGTGCGCCAACTCACCTTCTGTGTCTGTGCCATGCCGCCTACCTCAGGACGATGATCGTTCAGCGACGTGAAAATCGGACGTCAGCCTATCGGCGTCTCATACCCGCTGTCCGTACGCTCCGCTGCTGGCAAAGGCCAGCGCATCGGCCAGGGTCATCGGCTTGGCGAAGAGATAGCCCTGAGCCATCTTGCACTCGAGTCGGTTCAACTCGTCGAGTTGGGCCTCGGTCTCGACACCCTCCGCTATCGGTGCAAATCCCAGCTCGTGAGCCAGCGAAAGGATCAAACGGACGAACTCGCTACCGCCGCGCTCTCCGTCGAGACCGTTGATCAGGCTGCGATCGATCTTGACGAAATCGGCGGAGAACTGCCGCAACAACGCAAGGTTCGAGTAGCCGGTGCCGAAGTCGTCGATGGCGATGCGCACGCCGAGGCCGTGGAGCTCGTCGAGCTGCGGCCTGGCGGCGACGATGTCGGCCATCACGATGTCTTCGGTGATCTCGACCGTCAGCGCCGATGCCCCGATGCCGGCCCGGGTGATGGCCTTGGCGACGTTCTCGACGAGGTTGCCGTCGTTGAGCTCTGCCGACGAGAGGTTGATCGACATGCTCAGGTTCGGCGAACGCAGTCGCAGCAACGACGCCGCTCGCGCCGCCTCGTTGAGCACGAACTCACCGAGTTGCGTGGAGAACCCGCCGGACTCGATGATCCCCATGAACTTGCCGGGCAGGAGCAGGCCGCGGGTGGGATGTTGCCACCGGACGAGTGCCTCGAAGCCGAGAACTTCGCGACTGCCGGTGTTGACGATCGGTTGGTAGTGCAGCGACAGCTGGTTGTCGCGGAATGCAGCGCGCAGCTCGCGTTCCATGTCGAGACGGTCATCGACCTGGCGACGCATCGTCTGGTCGAACAGGGCGATGCGCCGCCGACCCGCTTGTTTGGCGGCATACATCGCCAAGTCGGCGCGTTGCACGATCTCGTTGGCCGGGTCGGTCCCGATGCCGAAGGCCACGCCGACGCTCATCGACACGACATGTTCGCGACCGTCGAGACTGATCGGGGCTTTGACGGCAGCAAGCAGGCGGTCGGCGATGGCAGCCACTTCGCTGTCGGTGCCGATGTTGCGGCAGACCACGAGGAACTCGTCGCCGCCGAGGCGACCGACGATGTCGCCTCCGCGGGTGGCGGTCTGCAAGCGATCGGCGACGACCTGGAGCAACCGGTCACCGACCGAGTGGCCGAGGCTGTCGTTGACGACCTTGAAGTCGTCGAGGTCGCAGAACATCACCGCCATTCGTTCGCGATCGCCGATCGTGTTCGTCAGCAGGTGGAAGAGTTGCTGACGGTTGGGCAGGCCGGTCAGTGCATCGTGGCCGGCGTCGTGGGCCAGGCGCGCCTCGAGCCGCTTGCGATCCGAGAGGTCGCGGTAGGTGACAGCGAAGCCCTCGAGCTTGCCCTTCTCGTCGCGGATGCCCACGGCAACTCCCGACATCGGGTGACGCTCCCCGTCTTGATCGACCATCTCGATCTCGCCGCTCCACGTGCCACCGTCGCGGATGGCTTCGCCGATCTCGGCGAACATCGTCTCGCGGTACTCCTCGGGGATGAACTTCAGCGTGTCGTTGCGGTTCAGCGGGTTGGCGCCGAAGAACCGCTCGCCCGCAGGGTTGAGGTAGTTGCTGCCGTCGCCGAAGGAGGCGATGGCGACGAGGTCGGTGGTGGCGTCGGCCACGGCGCGGAACCGTTCCATCTCGCGACGCCGCCCGACCTCGTCGTTCATGTCGCGCACGACGATGACGGTGCCTGCGTGGTACCCGTTGTGGTCGACGGCCGGAGCCGCGACGATCTGTACGTTGCGCGTGCCGGTGTGGGGCAGCTGCAGGCGACAGTTGTACGTCGCGGTCTCTCCCTTGGCGACTTCCGACTGGATTGCCTCGAAGATGTGCTGGTCGGCAGGATCGAGGTACGACTGCAAGGCACCGACGTCACTGAGCACCGGCGTGGTATCGAGGTACTCGGCGATCCGGGTGTTCATGAACGACTCTTCGGCGTCGTGACCGATCACCATGATGCCGATGGGCGCGGTGTCGAGCACCGTTCGCAGGTAGTTCTCACTGGTGGTGGCCCGCGCCGCGTCACGGGTGGCGGTGGATGCCGAATTGGTGGCTTCTTCGAGCGCGTCGGCGACCAGGCCGGCCAGGATGCCACCGATCAGAACCAGCGGAACACGCAGCAGTCCCGAGGTCACGCCGAAGGCCGACGTCGCCGCAAACCCGACGCCGATCGTGGTGGCGAGCACGAACGGGTACGCCCGGCGGATTCCGAAGACGAGCGGGTAGCAGATGCCGAGCACCGAGAACCATGGAATGAGATCGACGAGATGGTGCGACAGAACCGCCGACATCGCCATGAGCAGCGCCGTGGCGACCGTGGCTCGCACCAGGCCGAGCCGGATGCTGGTGCCGTACACAAGGCCGAAGAGACCCAGCGCGCAACCCAAGACGGCGCCGATCACCACGGGAACCGACACCGGCCACACCGATGTGCGCAGGAGGTAATGGGCGCAGAGCACGATCAGCAAGAGCGGTTCGCAGCGCGAAACCAACCAGCGCAGCTTCTCCGATCGCGACGCGTCGGCAGGATAGGTGAGCCGGGTCATCATCCGTAGTTCATCCCCTGATTCCGATACCCATCCATTGATCGGCGGGGGTCCCGTCCCGCCACCAGCAAACCAGACTACTCCACGTGGTGATCTTGCCGCAATACGTAGGGTTGGTTTTTCCTCAGCCGGCGCTGAGCAGGCTGTTGACATGGGCCTGGAGACGGTCGATGCCGGTGCCTTTGCTGGCGCTGACCCACAGCACGTCCGTTTCCTCGAGGTAGCAGGCCCGGGCGAGCTGCTGGCGACGACCGGCCAACTTCGAGGGTTTGACCTTGTCGAGCTTCGTGGCCACGATCTGGTAGGGCACGTCGTTGGCCTGCAGCCAGGCCAACATCTGCAAATCGAGCTTCGTCGGCCCGATCTCACCGTCGACCAGCACGAACACCAGGAGCAACGGTTCGCGTTCCAGCAGGTAGCCCTCGATCATGCCCTGCCACGTTGCCCGTTCCCGCCCGGGCACTGCCGCGTAGCCGTAGCCCGGCAGGTCGACGACAGTCGCCCCGGTCGGCAGGGTGAACAGGTTGATGAGCTGTGTGCGGCCCGGTGTGTTCGACACCTTGGCGAGCTGCCGGCGGTTGGCCAAGGCGTTGATCAACGACGACTTGCCGACGTTGGAGCGGCCGACGAACGCGACCTCGCCGGGTGAATCGGGGAGGTCGCTGTATCGCTTCGCGGAGGTGACGAACGTCAGTTGGAGGGGCACGTGAAGCGCTACTGCGAGATGCTCTCGCCCCACGCCTGCAACGCCGCATCGAGGAGATCTTGAGATGGAGCGAAGGCCCACAACACGACGTTCTGCACGCCGACGAGGAAGTTGACGGTGCCATCGGGGTCGGACCACGACAGACCGTCGAGTGTGCCGACGGTCTTCGGGGTGGTCGGCGTGTCGCTGGTGATGAACGGCGTGAGATCGTCGAACGATCCGGGCGTGAGTGGGTCGGTGTCGGATTCGAACGCGAAGAGTCGGCCCATCGTCTGCCCACTCGAGTCGATGACGTCGACGCCGGTGATGCGACCCGAT
Organism: Ilumatobacteraceae bacterium; assembly: GCA_963720775.1. Lineage (GTDB taxonomy): Bacteria > Actinomycetota > Acidimicrobiia > Acidimicrobiales > Ilumatobacteraceae > JAENVT01. The sequence continues at coordinate 669,586 of CAVRGR010000007.1, forward strand.
TGGGCGGCCATCGAAGGCGCCAGGTCTAGCAGGGTCTGGAAGCCGCGGTTGGCCTCGTCGGGCACGTCGGCAAAGGTGTAGTCGCCAAGGGGAACGAGGTCGGCCGACGACAGGATCGTCTTGTTGGTGTCGAGCGGGGTGGTGTCGGGCGGGGTCGTCTCGGGAGGGAATGTCTCTGCCGGCAGCGTGGCGATCGGCAGGGTCAGCGGCACGGGCGGCTCGGTGGTCGGCGTTGTCGTCGCCACCGTCTCGAACACCGGGTCGAGTTGGCACCGGCTGATGTTGAGACTGTCGGCAAGGTCGTTGCTCTCCGACGCCTGGTCGGTGAGCTTGCTCATCCGTGTGTCGACGGCACCCTGGTCGTTCTCCTTGGCCGCCTTGGCGATGGCGTCGAGCGTATCGAGCTGATCCTCGAAGCTGGAGATCAAATCCTTGACATCGGCGGCGAACTGCTTGTCGCTCGTCGGGATCTTCAGCTTCTTGAGCTCGGTGAGCCCGTCCTCGTACAGGCCAGACGCATCGCTGGCGTTGCTGCGCACATCGTCGAGCGACGCGGGTGTGTCGAGGTTGCCGATCCCGCGACCGATCGTGCGGCAGATGGTTGCCAACTGATCGCTGAAGGCTGCGGTGCTGGGCCCGGCGCTACCGCCACCGCACGACGTCACGGTGAGCGCGGCTGCCAGTGAGGCCGACAGAACCATCCGCTTGTTCATAGCCCACCTTTCGGTCCGGCTCCCCTTCGGTCGAGCCTGCCGTCGACACGATGGTACCCCCGCCACCAAATGGAACCCGGCTCCTCCGTGTTTCGTCAGCCGTGCAGCAAGCCGTACGCCGCCGCTTCGATCTCGACCTCGCTGAGCAGCACCAACTTGGCGGCGTCGCCGAGCGGGATGAAACTGTCCTTGCTCGTGGCTCTCCCGATGCGAGTGGTGATGCCGCACTCGACCAGCGCGGTGATGACCCCTTCGCTCCATCCTCCACTGGCCCGCGTCTCGTCGGCGACGAGCACCGCTCGCGTCGCGCGGGCTTCGCGGATGAGATCTTCGGCAGGCAGCGGTGAGAGCCAGCGGAGATCGACGACCCGTACGCCGATGCCGCGAGCCATCAACCGCTTGGCGACTCGAAGACTCATCAGAACACCGTTTCCGCACGTGATGATCGTCAGGTCGAGCCCATCTCCGTAGGTTCTGGCGGAGCCGATGGGCACATGGTCGGGTTGGAGTGCGGCCATCCATTGACGATCGCCCGGCTCGTACAGGTCTTGGGTGTGGTACCTGGCGATCGGTTCGAGGAACACCGAGACGGTGCCGTCGACCTGGGCTGCGGCGACACACGTCGTCAGCATTGCCGCCGCGTCGTCGGGTCGCGAGGGTGAGGCCACGACGATGCCGGGTATGTCGCGCAACACGGCGATGGCGTCGTCGTTGTGGAAGTGGCCACCGAAGCCCTCTTGGTAGCCGTACCCGGCGACGCGCACGACCATGCCGTTGCGGTACTGGCCGTTGGAGAAGAACGAAAGGGTCGCGGCCTCGCCGCGCAACTGATCTTCGGCGTTGTGGAGGTAGGCCAGGTACTCGATCTCCGGGATCGGCACGAACCCACTGATTGCGCTGCCGTTGGCAAGACCGAGGATCGACGTCTCGTCGAGGAGCGTGTCGAACACGCGCCCGATGCCTGATTTGGCCATGAGGCCCTTGGTCACGCCGTAGACGCCGCCTTTGAAGGCAACATCCTCGCCGAACACCAGAACGTTGGGTTGCTGGTCGAGGAGCGTGGCCAGCGTGATGTTGACCGCCTGGGCAAACGTCACGGGTTCGTAGCCTGCCGACGGCGGACTCAACTGCGTGGCGAGGTGGGCGACCACTTCCGGCTGACGGATCGCCAGTGGACGCATGACCTCGTCGGCTGACTGCAGTTGCTCTGCTTCGGTGAGCTTTGCCGCGGCCAGTTGCACGAGTTCGGCGACCTCTTCATGACGCTTCAGCAAGGACTCGATCGTCCATCCGCAGCCGAGCAAGGCCCTGGCGGTTCCGAGAATCGGATCGCGAGAAGCTTCGGCGCGCATCTCTGCTGCCGATCGGTAAGCGGCTTCGACGTCGGTGCCTGCGTGGCCGCCGTAGCGGACCGTGTGCAGATGCAGGAACGCCGGCTTGCGCCGCTTGCGCACCCAGTCCACCAGTGACGACGAGGTCTCGGCAACCGCCACGGGATCGTCGCCGTCGACGGCCGCATAGCGCAGACCCGGACGCGACGAGAACGACGTCTCGATCCACCCGGCGGGGGTCCGCACACTGATGCCCAATCCGTTGTCCTCACAGACGAAGAGGAGCGGCAGCGGCAAACCCTGGTACGCGCAGTACATGGCGGTGTTGAACGCCCCCGTGGCGACGGAGTGGTTGGCCGTGGCATCGCCGAAGCTGCAAATCGCGATCGCGTCCCGCGCCCACGGAGACTTCACGCTGAGCTTGGCGGCACGATCTATGGCGAAGGCAACACCGACCGCTCGGGGTAGGTGTGACGCGATGGTGGACGTCTGCGGAATGATCGCCAGATCGTGACGACCGAACACCTTGTGGCGACCTCCGGCGATTGGCTCGCTCGTCGCCGCGACGACGCCGGCGAGGATGTCGCTGACCCCGTCCAGACCGGCGCGTGCCAGGTAGAAGCCGCCGCTGCGGTAGTGGAGAAGCGCCGGATCGGTCGGCCGAGTGGTCATCGCCAGTACGGCGTTGCTCTCGTGGCCGGCGGAGCCGATCGTGTAGTAGCCCTCGCCCTGCGAACGCAGCCATCGGGCCGCCAGGTCGCAGTGCCGGCTGGCGAGTTGCACGTCGTAGAGGTGGGCCAGATCGAGGCTCGTCTCGGGCGCGGCCGCCGATTGGCTTGGCTGCAACGCCTGCAGCAACTCGACGAGCTGGCGTTCGAGCGGTGGTCGCGGCTGGTCGGTCATTGCCGGCCCGCGCCCGGTTCGCCGCCGGCGATCTGTTTCACGGTGGTCGAGACCGGCGTCGATCCGGTGACCCCACGCTTTTCAGGCGTGTGCTCTGCCGACTGAGCTACTCGACCGTATGTATGTATTGAGCGGTCCCGACGGGACTCGAACCCGCGACCTCCGGCTTGACAGGCCGGCGTGAACTCCAGCTTCACCACGGGACCAGACTGTGAACCAGGCTGACCAGCACCCCCAACGGGATTCGAACCCGTGCCGCCACCTTGAAAGGGTGGTGTCCTAGGCCACTAGACGATGGGGGCTAGGGAACTTCTTCCGGTTGAGAGCGTGGCAACACTATCAGCCGGTCCGTTGAATCGCGCCAGGGCATTCGGTCCCTCGTCGCAGGCTGCCAACTACGGTGCGCTAGGTGCGCCTCTCTGCAGAGCCATCGCTCGACACCACGGCCTACCCGTTCAATCACAGCATCCGCGTCCGGTTCGCCGAGACCGACGCGATGGGGATCGTCCACCACAGCCGCTACCTGCCGTACCTCGAGGAGACCCGAGTTGCCTACCTGCGGCACCTCGGTCATCCGTATTCGGAGCTGCGCGCCGAGGGTTTCGACTACGCGGTCCTCGAATGCTTCGTGCAATATCGCCGGCCCCTCCAGTTCGACGAGGAGGTCACCGTGCACCTCGCTCTCGCGGTGGCTTCGCGCACGACGTTTCAGATCGCCTACCTCCTCGAAGTCGATGGCGAGGTGAGGGCGACCGCCGTGACGGTGCATGGGTGCATCACGGCGGCGGGTCGCCCTGCTCGCCTGCCGGCATGGTTGGCGGATCTCGGGTCTTGACGAAGGCTTAACGAACTTTCGCTGCCCGCACCAGCGACATGCCAGTCCGCCAGGTTTATCGTCGTTTCATGAGTGCCGGACGGTCGACGTGAGACGGGCGACGCGATGATCGGCATCTGTACGGATTCCAACTCGCAACTCCCCGTAACCGTCGCAGAACGCTACGCGATCGAAGTCGTCCCGATCACGGTGACGATCGGCGATCACGACTACCTCGAAGGTGTCGATCTCGACGCCGACCGGGTCTACGAACTGTTGCGCGCCCATCCGTCGGCGAGCGTCAGCACGAGTCAGCCGAGTCCGGGCCAGTTCGCTGCAGCCTACGAATCACTGGTTCATCGTGGATACGACGAGATCTTGTCGATTCACGTGACGGCGTCGATGTCGGGCGTGTTGAGCTCGGCGCGGTTGGCTGCCCGCACGGTGCCTGTACCGGTGAGGTTGGTCGATTCCGGCACGGCGAGCTTCGGGGTCAGTTGGTGCGTGTGGGCAGCGGCGAAGGCGGTGGCACGAGGTGCATCGCTCGACGCCGCCGTTCGAGTTGTCGAATCGCTGTCTCCGCACATCGGCTCGGTCTTCATGCTGGGAACGTCGACCGCTGCCACCGGCCTCCGTGCCGAGCAGTACCAGATCGGCTCCGATACGGAGGGCATTCCGGTTCTCACGTTGCACGCCGGGCAACTCAAGGTGCTGTCGCACTCCGTGACGTCGCTCGACGCAATCTCGACGATGGCTGCCGTCGTATCGGGATGGGGGCCTCGCCTCAAGGTCGGGGTCAGTCTGGCCGACCAATCGGGCGAGCCGCTCACGGTCGCGCTGGAGACGGCAGTCGGTCGTTTGAAGAACGTCGTCGAAGTCGTCCGCTATCGCATCGGGCCGAGCATCGGGATCTACAGCGGGTTGGGTGCAGTCGGATGCTTCATGTGTCCGGTCGACTGACCGGTTCGCTCAGAGCACGCACTGCCCAGTCGAGCAACCAGCTCAGGAAGTTGTAGAGGTGGTGCTCGCCGGCAAGCGGGTCGCCATCGTCGACGTCGTCGGAATCCTGATCCTCGCTGACGTCGAGCATCGTGCCCAGCACCAATCGCAGACCGTTGATCGCCTGCACGAACGCGATCATCGTTTCCTCGCTGGCAACGTCAGGCGATTGCAACGCGGCGTTGACCGTGGTGATGCCGGAGAGCCGCGACGCCACGAGCTCTTCACGCATCAGTCGTTGGTACTCGGTGTCGGCCTCGGCGTCGTCGGCGAGGTGATAGGCGGGTGGGAAGATGCGCACGAGGCGCGGATCATCGGATTCGCCCATCAAGAGCTGGCTCAGTTCCGTGAGCAGCCGTGTGACCAACTGGCGCTCGTCATCGCCGATGTTGAAGGTGAAGCCGTCTCGAACGCGTTCGATCGGTGGGATGAATGCGCGCTTGCGGGCCATGACCCCACCAATCGTACGTCAGTCGTCCTGCTGCATGGTCGCCCACAGACCGTGTTCGTGCAGGCGGAAGACATCGATCTCGGCCTTTTCGCGGGCGCCGCTCGACACCACGGCTCGACCCTTCTCGTGAACGTCGAGCATCAGTGCCGTCGCCTTCTCGAGGCTGTAGCCGAAGACCTTCTGGAACACGAAGGTGACGTAGCTCATGAGGTTGATGGGGTCGTTCCACACGAGAACGATCCACGGCCGGTCGGGCACCGTCTCGTCGTCGATTGCCGGCAGGTCGACTTGGGCCGGCGCGGGCGTTGAGGCCATGCCGCCCATTCTGCCGCTTGGCCGGTCTGTTCGGACGCCCGTACGATGGGCGCATGGCTGTCGGCGCCCGCCCCCTCGTCCCCTCACGGTTGGCGCCCGCACGATTGGGTCGTAACGGCATCGCCCACGGATCACGGCGAACGCCCACCACGCTCGTCGGTGGGTACGTGGCGCTCACCAAGCCACGCATCATCGAACTGCTGCTCATCACGACGGTGCCGACGATGGTGTTGGCCCAGCGCGGATGGCCCTCGTGGTGGCTGGTCGCCGTCACGCTGGTGGGCGGGACGCTGGCGGCCGGGGGCGCCAATGCGATCAACATGGTGGTCGACCGCGACATCGACAAGTTGATGCCCCGCACGCAGGGCCGCCCACTCGTCACCGGTCTGATCCAGCCACGGCCTGCTCTGATCTTCGCTCTTCTGTTGGAGGTGATCGCCTTTGGCGTGCTGTGGGCAGGTGCCAACCTGCTCGCGGCAACGCTCGCCCTGTCGGCCACCTTGTTCTATGTGTTCGTCTACACGTTGTGGTTGAAGCGAACGAGCACTCAGAACATCGTCATCGGCGGCGCGGCCGGCGCCGTGCCGGTGCTGGTCGGCTGGGCTGCGGTACGAAACGACGTCACCTGGGCGCCCATCGTGCTGTTCACCGTGATGTTCCTCTGGACGCCGCCACATTTCTGGGCGCTCGCCATCCGCTATGCCGACGACTACCGCGCCGCCAACGTCCCGATGCTGCCGGCCGTCTCGACGGCCGAGGTCACTGCCCGCAAGATGGTCGGTTACACCATCGTGATGGTGTCCTTCACCCTGGTGCTGATTCCCGTCGCCCACCTGGGTCTGATCTACGGCATCAGCGCCGCAGTCGGCGGCGCTCTGTTCCTGTGGAGCACCGTCGATCTCGGCAAGAATCCCACCCCTCAGCGGTCGATGCGGGTCTTCGGGTTCAGCATCACGTACGTCACGTTGTTGTTCGCGGCGATGACCATCGACATCTTGGTCCGCTCGGGCATCTGAGGATTTCCGCCCGCACGCCGGCCTATGGGTAATCTCGCAGGTGTACTCCAATCCTCCAGAACCGATCGAGCACTGAATCGGGTGTGCGCTGCCGCGCCCGAAACGAAAAGAGTTCGCTGCCAATGACCACCATCGATACGCACGTAACAGGCGCCGCAGCCTCGCCCGGTGCCCGCGTGGCGTCGCCGGTCGACTGGTTGACGACTACCGACCACAAGCGCATCGGTCGTCTGTTCATCGCCGTATCGCTCGTCGCCCTGCTCGGTACGGTCGTCGTCGCGGCGATGCTCGGCATCGAGCGGATCGATGCCGAGGCAGCGATGCTCGACGTCAACTCGATCCCGCAGCTGTTCGCTCTGTATCGAGTCGCGCTCACGTTCATCGTCGTGGTGCCGTTGTTGCTCGGCATTGCCATCGCCATCGTCCCGCTGCAACTCGGTGCCCGCTCGCTCAGCTTCCCGCGCTTGGCTGCGTCGGGTTTCTGGGCCTGGCTCATCGGCAGTGTGCTCGTCGTGGTCTCGATAGCTGCCAACGGCGGCCCCGGCGGCGGTAACCCGAGGTTCGTGGGCCTGTTCCTCGTCGGCCACATCGTGCTGTTGCTCGGTCTTGCCGCGGCTGTCACCTCCCTGGCGACGACGTTGCTCACCACCAGGGCGCCCGGGATGAACATGCGCCGCGTGCCGCTGTTCAGCTGGTCGGCTCTGGTCATGTCGCTCGGACTTCTGCTGGTTCTGCCGGCGGTGATCGGAGCGCTCATCTACACCTATGTCGACTACCGCAACGGCCGAGTCGCATTCGGTGGCAACCAGGGGATCAGCGATTGGATCGGCTTCGGGTTCACCCAACCGGCCACGTTCGTGTACGCCGTGCCAGTGTTCGGCTTTGCGGCGGAAGTGATCGCCGTGGCCAGCGGTCGTCGGCTGCCCATGCGCGGAGTGGTCTTCACCGGCATCGGTCTCGTGGGCGTCACCGCCGGGCTCGGTGCCGTGCTGCAACAGTCTGCAGGGTTGTCGCGCGACGTCAGCCACATGTCGTTCGGCAATTGGCTCAGCGACGTGGTGCCCTACGCGTTGTTCTACCTGCTGCCCATACTCGGCGGGTTCATCGTCATCTCGATCGGGGCCATGGCCATCCGCGGCGGCCGGCCGCGGCTGATCGCTCCGCTGGTGTTCGGCCTGCTCGGCGCGTTGATGGTGTTCGTCGGCATCGTCGCCAGCGCGATCTACTACATCGGCGATGCCCAACTCTCGGGCACGGTCTTCGAAGAGGGAACCTGGCTGTACATCGTGTACGGAGTGGTGCTCAGTGCGCTCGGCGCCATCACCTACTGGGGTCCGAAGATTTGGGGTCGGATCATCCCCGACAAGCAGGTCCTGCCACTGGCTGCGCTCGGCTTCATCGCCACCGTTCTCGCGTCGTTGCCGTACCTCATCGCCGGGTTCGCCAAGCAGCCGGCCAATGCCAGCGAGTTCGATTACTCCGGCCCGCAGAACCTCTGGAACGGTCTGGCCGCCGCCGGTCACGTGCTGATGTTCGTCACGGTGCTGGCCTTCGTCGGCCTGGCCGCTCGCTCTTTCACCAAAGGCGCCGCTGCCGGTGACGATCCGTGGGATGCACACACCCTGGAATGGGCGACATCGTCGCCGGCGCCTGAAGCCAACTTCACCGACGTGCACACAGTGGCGTCCGCCGAACCCCTGCTCGACCTGAAGCCACGGAGAGATCGCTGATGCTCGCTCTGCCCTCTGCTGCGGCGCCCGCGCCGCGGCGGCAACTGTTCGTCGGCACCGCCATCTGTTGTGTGGCTGCGGGGTCGCTCATCGGCGCGATGCTGGCGTTGTGGATGCGGTTCCGTACCGACGCCATGCATTCCACGAGTGGTCTCTGGGTGCCGAAGGGCATCAAGATCCCGATGGTGCCGGCAAACACGATGCTGTTGGCCTTCGTCCCAATCTTCGTCTTCACCCAGTGGGCGGTCTACGCGGCCAAGCGCGATGCGCGCAGCCAAACCGCCTTGGCGCTCACCCTGGTCGGCGTCATCGGCATCGCCGTCGTCAATGCGCAGGCGTTCATCTACAGCACCATGAAGCTGCCGATCAACGAGAAGGGTGCCACTGCCTTCAATCCGATGTTCTACGCGCTCACCGGCACCTTCGTGTTGCTGCTCATCATCGGCGTCGGTTTCAGCGCCGTCACGGCGTTTCGTTATCTGGGCGGGCGAACGAGCGATCGTGAGATCGTGTCCGCCCACGCCCTCTACTGGGACTTCCTCGGTGCGCTGTTCTTCGCACTGTGGTTCGTCGTCTACGTGACGAAGTAGGCGGAAGGGCGCGAATGTTCACCACTGGATCCAAACTCTTCCTCGGGTCAACCGTCTTGGCTGTCGTCGCCGCGATCGTCTACGGACTGTCGAACGGGGGGTCTTCGGGCTGGCTCGGCGTCATGGGTCTGCTCAGCGCCGCGCTGGTCTTCGCCTTCCTGTTCGGCGTCAACTACTACACGCACGACGGCAACGTCTCGGCGATGTCCGAGAACGCCACGACCGACTCACCGGCCGCTCAGCCACCGGTCGGGCGCAGCATGTGGCCGGCGGTCGCCGCGGTCGCGGTCGGCGCGATCGCCGTGGGTGCCCAATCCAAGCCGATCGTGTTCAAGGCCGGGGTGGTCGTTCTGCTGGCTGCGGCGGTCGAATGGATGGTTCAGGGTTGGAGCGAACGAGCCTCCGCCGATCCGGCGTACAACGCGGGTCTGCGGCGGCGCATGCTCCATCCGCTCGAGTTCCCCGTGCTCGCCGCGGCGGGCCTCGGCGCCATCATCTACTCGTTCTCGCGCATCATGTTGTGGATCGACAAGAGTGGTGGGCCGGTCGTGTTCATCATCGCCGGGGCCCTTGTCCTGTTCGGGGGCTTCCTGTTTGCAGCGAAGCCGAGCCTCAAGAAGGGCGTCATCACCGGCGTGTCCGCGATCGCTGCACTCGGGCTGGTCAGCACCGGGGCAGTGATGGCGGTCGACGGGCAACGCACGATCGACGAGCATCCCACCACCAGCACCGACAACGGCGCGGCATGCGCACTGGCGGAAGAGGGTCCCGGGACGCAGGCCGAGGTCGACCAGAAGGGCTCGCAAGCGGTGGCCTCGAAGTCGGGCATCGCCATCACGCTCGTCCTCGACAACGGAACGCTCACCGCTCACGAGCAGGCCTTGCCAGGAACGCTGAAGACCGTCACCATCGGGCGCGGCAACATCGTCAACGTCATCTTCAAGAACCACGATCCCGAGAAGCGACGGCTCACGGTCAACATGGGCGAGTTCGCCCAAGACGTCAACGGCACCACGGTCAAGCAACGGCCGAAGGTGTGCACCACGCTGGTTCACGGCAACGACGGCAGCCAGTTCTTGTCGTTCATCCTCCCCAAACCGTCGAGGGCCAGCACACAGCCGTACTCGTTCGTAGTACCCGGTGTCCCCGGTGCCGAGATCGGGATCACGGTGCCCTGAGTGATGAGTGGAGTCGATCAGCCAGTGAGTACGGTGCGATCTGTGAAACAGCGAGCCGGCCTTGTCTTCGCCATCATCGCTGGGGCAGCGCTGCTCGGCGGATGTGCCCGTAACGCACCGCAAGACACGTTCCAGCCTGCCGGTGAGAACGCCCAGCGGATCCAGAACCTGCAGCTGCCGGTGTTCATCGTCGCCGGGATCGTCGGCGTCATCGTGTTCAGTGTCGTCCTCTTCGTCGTCATCCGCTACAGGGATCGCGGCCAGGAGATGCCGAAGCAGACGCACGGCAAGCCGGCGCTCGAAATCGCCCTCACGATCCTTCCTGCGATCATTCTGGTCGCGGTCGGCATCCCCACGGTCAGCACGGTCTTCTCGTTGGCCAAGTCCGGCGACACGCAGTGCGTCATCAACGTCACCGGTCAACAGTGGTGGTGGGAGTACGAGTACCCGGTGCAGGACTGCGGCGGCGTCAACATTGCTCAACCAATCGTCACCAGCGGCGAACTGGTGCTGCCCACCAAGATCCACGTGCTGCTGCGCATCACCAGCAACGATGTCATCCACTCGTACTGGATCCCGAAGCTCAACGGCAAGCGCGACGCGGTGCCTGGCCGCATCTCTCCGTTGCGCATGGAAGCCGACGAGCCGGGCATCTACGCCGGTCAATGCACGGAGTTCTGTGGCCTCAGTCATGCGCGAATGCGCATGGACGCGGTCGGGCTCACCCCCACCGACTTCGGCACGTGGGTGGCGAACCAGTTGGAGCTCGCACCCAAACCGACCGACACCATGGCTCTGGCAGGCGAAGACACCTTCCGCACGCAATGCTCACGCTGCCATCAGGTCAACGGGCTGATGGAGGAGAACGCCGACGGCACCAACTCCGACACGCCGGTCATCGCCTACCCAGATCTGTACGAGATCTCCGGCAACGCACCGAACCTCACCCATCTCATGACCCGCACCACGTTCGCTGGGGCCACGTGGGATCTGCTCACCGATGACTGCCGCAAGACCTTGCACGACGCCCCGCCCGACAAGTTCGGCGCGTTGTATCTGAAGGGCGTCACGCCGGAATGCTTCAACGAGGCCGAGCTGCGCGAATGGATCCGCAACGCACCGGCGAAGAAGCCGATGTACTCGAGCGAAGCGCAGAAGACCGAGAACGGCGGGAAGTACCGCGGCATGCCCAACCTCAACCTCACCGACGATCAGATCGATCAGATCATCGCCTACCTGCTCGAGCGGAAGTAAGGAAGACACCGATGGCAATCATTGAACGACCCTCCACCGTTCCTGCCGTCGCAGGGGGCTCTGTACCGGAGCTCGTCACCCCGTCGTCCACGTACGGTGTGTATCGGCGACCGGTTTCCACCACCGGTTGGCGCTCGTGGCTCTTCACGGTGGACCACAAGAAGATCGGCCTCATGTACGGCGGCGCGGCCCTGTGCTTCTTCATGATCGGTGGCATCGAGGCGTTGCTGATCCGCACTCAGCTCGCGGCCCCGGACAACACGGTGCTCAGTGCCAGCATCTACAACCAGCTGTTCACCATGCATGCCACGACAATGATCTTCCTGTTCGTGATGCCTGTTACAGCGGGATTTGCCAACTACATGGTGCCCTTGCAGATCGGCGCACGCGACGTGGCCTTCCCGAGGCTCAACGCCTTTGGATTCTGGTGCTTCTTGTTCGGCGGCATCTTCTTGAACACGTCATGGTTCCTCGGCGGAGCCGCCGACGGCGGCTGGTTCATGTATCAGCCCAACGCCAATGCCTTGTTCTCCCCGAGCCATGGAGTCGACTTCTGGTCGCTCGGCCTGCAGATCACCGGTATCGCCTCGCTCACGGGCGCGCTCAACCTGATCGTCACAATTCTCAACATGCGCGCCCCGGGGATGACCTTGATGAAGATGCCGATCTTCACCTGGATGGTCCTGGTCGTGCAGTTCCTCCTGGTGTTCGCAATTCCCGTCATCACCGTTGCGCTGTTCCTGCTGATGTTCCAGCGCGTCTTCGGCGCCCAGTTCTTCAACGTCGACGCCGGCGCCGACCCGTTGCTCTGGCAACACCTGTTCTGGATATTCGGGCATCCGGAGGTGTACATCCTCATCTTGCCCAGCTTCGGCATCGTCAGCGAGGTGCTGCCGGTGTTCAGTCGCAAACCGCTCTTCGGGTACAAGTTCGTCGTGTTTTCCGGTGCTGCAATCGGCTTCATCGGCTGGGGCGTGTGGGCACACCACATGTTCGCCAGCGGTCTCGGGCCGGTCAGCGTTGCTGTGTTCTCGGTCAGCACGATGTTGATCGCCATCCCAACGGGCGTCAAGATCGTCAACTGGACGCTCACGATGTGGGGCGGCAAGTTGCGGTTCACCACCGCGATGCTGTTCGCCATCGGTCTCATCGTCGAATTCACGGTCGGTGGGCTCTCGGGAGTCACTCACTCGGTCTCGCCTTCCGATACCCAGCAGACCGACACCTACTACATCGTCGCCCACTTCCACTACGTGCTGTTCGGCGGTGCAGTGTTCGGCATCTTCGCCGGCTTCTACTACTGGTGGCCGAAGGTGTTCGGAAAGATGCTCAACGAAACACTCGGAAAGTGGAACTTCTGGATGATGGTCATCGGCATGAACCTCACGTTCGGCCCCATGCACATCCTCGGCCTGCAGGGTCAACCCCGTCGCATGGTCGTCTATCCGGAGAAGCTCACCGGCGAGGGATTCTTCAACCTCCACTTCTGGAACACGGTCGCCAGCGTCGGGTCGTACCTGTTGGCCATCGGAATCTTCTTGTTCCTGGTCAACGTGTGGCATACCACGCGCAAGGGTGCTGCCTCGTCGCTCGATCCGTGGGATGCGCGGAGCCTCGAGTGGCTCACCGCAAACCCGCCCAAGGCGCACAACTTCGACGTCATCCCCCACGTTCATGCGCTCGACGAGTACTTCCACCGCAAGTACGAAGAGGTCGACACTGATGCCGGGCCGCGGCTCGTCAAGGTCAAAACCGCGGAGGAGCTCCACGACGAGCAGGCGGCAAACGCAGATGAGCACATCCACATGCCGTCGCCGTCGTATTGGCCGATGGTCGTGGCGATCGCCCTGCCGATCATGGCTTACGGCATCATCTTCACCCGAGTGCTGGCCGTCGTCGGTGGCGCCGTCCTGCTGCTGGGAATATTCGGGTGGTCGCTCGAGCCGTCGGTCGCCGATGACTCCGACTACGACCCGCCGCCGCAGGCCGGCGGACCTACCAAGGAGCTCGCCAGTGTCTGACGCGACCCTTGCGGCGACACCAGCCGGTGTCGACCACTCGCCCGACGATCACGCCGGCGGCGGCCACATGGCGACCACGACCGGACTGAGCAACAACAAGCTGGCGATGTGGCTGTTCCTCGGCAGCGAATGCCTGCTGTTCGGTGGCTTGATCTCCACCTACATGCTGTACCGCGGCCGTCACACGGGAAGCGCGGGGCCCGCCCAGTTGTGGGACATCCCGTTGACGTCGGTGTCGAGCTTCGTGCTCCTCATGAGCTCGTTGACCATGGTGCTTGCCGTCAGCGCCGCGCAGCAGCGCGACGACCGCTTGACGCGGATCTGGCTGTCGGTCACCGCCCTGCTCGGCTCGACGTTCGTCGGTGCCCAGGTGTACGAGTTCACCTCGTTCTACCACGAGGGTGTGGGCTTCACGACCAGTCTGTTCAGCTCCAGCTTCTTCACCCTCACAGGGTTCCACGGCATCCACGTAACCGTCGGCATCATCATGTTGATGTCGCTCGTCGGCATCATCTCGCGCAGTGATGTTCCCGGTGACAAGGCTGAGGTCGTCGAACTGATCGGGCTCTATTGGCACTTCGTCGACATCGTGTGGATCGTCATCTTCACCCTCGTCTACCTGATTCCGGCATGAGGTCGTCACGATGACTACCACCGAGCACGCAGACCACACCGAGCACACGGCCCACGACGCTGGTGGTCACAAGCCACACAGCTTCTACATCAAGGTTGCCGCTGCCCTGGCCTTCATCACCGGCATCGAGGTCGCCGTCTACTACCTGGATCTCGGCGCGTGGTACCTCCCGATCCTGCTGGTGTTGATGGTCATCAAGTTCCTCACGGTCGTCTCGCTGTTCATGCACCTCAAGTACGACAACAGGCTGTTCGCGATGTTGTTCTACTCGGGCTTGATCCTGGCGATCCTGGTGTACGTCGCCGCGTTGATGACGTTCCGCTTCTTCGACGGCAGCTAGCTGATGCTTGGCGCGACCTTCGCCGATCCCTGGAGGTTCCAGGCCAACCCCGAGGTCTATCTCCTCGTGGCGTTCCTGATCGCTGCGTACGTGTACTCGATCCGCGTCATCGGGCCGCGCGCGGTCGGCGAAGGGCAACAGGTCGTCAGTCGCAGCAACATCGGATGCTTCGTGGGCGCGATGACGTTGCTGTTCGCGGCCAGCACCTGGCCGATCCACCAGATCGGCGAGAACTACCTCTATTCGGTGCACATGTTGCAGCACATGATGCTGAGCTACTTCATGCCACCGTTGGTCTTGCTGGCCACCCCGACCTGGCTGATGCGGCTCCTCGTCGGGACTGGTCGCACGTACCGGATCGTCACCATCATGACCAGGCCGGTGGTCGCCGCCGTGGTGTTCAACCTGGTCGTGATGGTCACCCACATCCCTCCGGTGGTCAACGCCGCGGTGCAGAGCGGACCGTTGCACTACTCGCTGCACCTGCTCTTGGTCTTGACCGCGCTGTTGATGTGGATGCCGGTCGTCGGGCCCTTCCACGAGTTGCGCCTCAGCGACGCCGCCAAGCCGATCTATCTGTTCCTGCAGAGCGTTGTGCCGACCGTCCCGGCGGCCTGGCTCACCTTCGCCGAAGGGGTGGTCTACAAGCACTACGACCAGCCGGTGCGGGTCTGGGGCATCAGCGTCACCGACGACCAGCAGCTGGCAGGTGCGATCATGAAGATCGGCGGCTCGATCTTCCTGTGGGCGCTCGTCGTGTTCTACTTCTTCAAGCGGTTCGCCCCGACGTGGAAGGAAGACAACACGTATCGCCGGCCACAGCTCACGTTCGATCAAGTGAAGTCGGAGTTCGACAGCAGCGAGGCGCCCGCCGAGAAGGTTCCCTAGTCCCAGCGAGAACAGACGTGATGCCAGCAGCGGCGCCACGACGGCCCACACGCCCAGCACGATCCACGATCGCCCTGGCTGCGTTCCGGCGTTGCTCAGGGCCTCGTGCAAGACGTCGGCCAGGGCCCCCGACGGAAGTGCGTGAGCCACAGCGCGGATCGGCCCGGGCAACTTGGCGAACGGGATGACCATTCCGCCGAGGAGGAGCAGCACGAGGTACAGGCCGTTTTGCACGGCGAGGTTGATCTCACCGGGCAGGCGGCCGGCAAGGGTGAGACCGATGCCGGCGAAGGCCACCGTGCCGACGACTATGCCGAGGACTCCCAGTGCCCAGTTCGGCGAGCCCGGGCTCCAGCCCAGCAGGTAGGCAACCGGGATGAGCACGGCGAATTGCACCACCTCGACCGCAACGACGGATCCGATCTTGGCGGCGACCAGCCGTGGGCGACCGAGTGGCGTGGCGCCGAGCCGCTTCAGGACGTGGTAGCTGCGTTCGAACCCTGTACCGATCCCGAGACTGACCATCGCCGTGCTCATGGTGGCGAGGGCGAGGATGCCGGGTGCCAGGAAGTCGATCGGTTCCTTGGTGCCTGTCGGCAGCACATCGACGAGACTGAAGAACACCAACAGCAGCACCGGGATGCCGAGCGTGAGCAGCAGCTGTTCGCCATTGCCGGCCACGCGCCGCAGCTCGGCGCGAAGTTGGACGATGGTCAACCTCACTTCGGACCGCCGCCCGTGAGACGGCGGAACACGTCTTCGAGCCGTTGCCCGCCGGCGCGCAGGTCGTGGAGCGGATGGCCGGCGTTGGCCAACCAATCGCCGAGTTGGGCCATGAGCCGCGGCTGCGGCGGCGCGTCGATCACGTACTCGTCGTTGCCCACTTTGCTGGCGACGATGCCGGTGGCCGCGGCAAGTGCGCGGAGGTCGACGGCAGGGTCGCTTCGGAAACGGATCTCGTCGTGGCCCCTGCGCAGCTCCGCCAGCGTGCCGGCGGCGATCAGCGAACCTCGATCGATGATCACCACGTGGTCGGCCAGGCGTTCGGCCTCGTCGAGCTCGTGGGTGGCGAGCACCACCGCGCAGCCGTTGGAGGCGAGCTCGCGGACGATGCCGCGGATCGCGTCGCGGCCGTTGATGTCGACGCCCGACGTCGGTTCGTCGAGGAAGGCGATGTCTGGCTTGGCAGCGAGTGCCAAGGCGAGCGACAACCGTTGCCGTTCGCCACCCGACAGCCTGCGCCAAGGCGCCTTGCTCCTCGCTGTCAGGCCGACGGCCGCGACGAGCGATTCTGCGTCGGCGCCGTTGCCGTAGAGCTCGGCGTAGTGCCGCACCGTCTCCGTGACCCCGGAGCTGGGGTAGACCCCACCCTCTTGCAGCATCACGCCCATGTGCTTGCTGAGCTCACGTTGCTGCGACGCCGGATCGAAGCCGAGCACCCGCACGGTGCCCGCCGTTGCTCGTCGGTAGCCCTCGCAGACTTCGATCGTCGAGGTCTTCCCTGCGCCGTTCGGACCCAGCACGGTGGTCACCTGGCCGGCGGCGGCTGCGAACGAGATGCTGTCGACGGCGAGCACGTTCCCATAGCGGACGGTCAGATTCTCGACCTCGACGGCAGCCACAGCGTGCGACCCTACGTGACGGTCTTGGGGATTTCGCGGTCAAGTCGCCGCTGGATCGGCCGATCACAGGGACATGGCGCGGTTCTCGGTGGTGGTGTCTGCTCTCGACGAGCAGGCCGATCTCGACCGCAATCTGCGCGCCATCGGCCGTGCCGCACACGCGATCCGCACCGACGCGCAGGTCGTCGTGGTGGTGCCGAACGCCGGCTGTTCCCTTGCCGGACTCGCCGCTGCGAGCGGTGCGGACGTCGTGACGACCGGCCATTCCAGCGTTGCTGTGGCGCGCAACTCGGGCGCACGGGTGGCCACCGGTCAGGTCCTCGTGACGATCGACGCCGATCGGGTGATGTCGCCGGTCGCGTTCGCGGAGATCGAACGTCTGCTGGCCACCGGGTGCTACGTAGGTGGTGGAGCTGTCCAACAGTCGGAACGGCGCTCGCTGGCGATCGACATTGCGATGGCCGTGTCACGGCTGACGCAGTACTTCAACGGGCTGGGCGGCGGAATGTACTGGTGCCTGCGCAAGGACTTCGAGGCGATCGGTGGGTTCGACGAGCGAGTGACTGCGATCGACGATCTCGACTTCGCCCGCCGCCTTCGCGACCACGGCTTGCGCAGCGGCCGAAAGTTCGTCAATCTCCGCCAGGCGCCGGTGACGACGTCCTGTCGCCGTGGCCCGGTGGATCGAAACGCCTACGCCTCCAGCCGGTGACCAGGGGTAGTCTCTCCGATCTGTGATCGATGTCCGTCTGTTGCGCACCGAGCCCGATGCGGTGCGCAGCGCCCTCGCCCGTCGCCGTCAACCCGAGGTGCTCGACCAGCTCGAGCGGGCAATCGCCTTCGATACGTTGCTGCGCGACATCGTGGCGAAGCGCGATGCGATTCGCGCCGAGGTCAACGATCTCTCGAAAGAAGTCGGCGTTCTTCGTCGCGCCGGTGACACGGCCGGCGCCGAGGAGTTGCAGGCGCGGAGCCGCACGCTCGGCGATCAGGAGCGGATCCTTGCCACCGAGTTCGACGTGGTGCAGACCGACTTGCGTGAGGTGCTGCTACGCATCCCGAACCTGCCGCATCCCGAAGCTCCCGACGGCGCCGGCGACATCGACAACCCGATCGTCAAGGGGCCCGTCAACCTGCCCGCGGAGTTTCCGGACCACCGGCGAGTACCGCACTGGGAGACGGGCTCGGCGCTCGGCATCCTCGACAACGAGCGGGCCACGAAGATCAGCGGGGCGATGTTCACGATGCAGCGCGGCAGTGGTGCGGCGCTCGCCCGCGCCCTGTGCCAATACGCACTCGATCGCAACGTCGACGAGTTCGAGGAGATTCGTCCTCCCTCACTCGTCACCACGGCGACCCTCACCGCAACCGGTCAGTTGCCCAAGTTCGCCGACGACGCCTACAACATCGAACGCGACGATCTCTGGTGCATACCCACGGCCGAGGTCCCCCTCACCTCGATCTATGCGGGTGAGGTGATCGACGCAGAGCGCTTGCCGCTGAAGATGATGGCGTACACGCCGTGCTACCGGCGCGAAGCAGGCTCTGCGGGCCGAGATACCCGAGGCATGCTCCGCGCCCACGAGTTCGACAAGGTCGAAATCCTCGCGGTTGCCGCGCCGGAGCAATCGCCCGGTCTGCTGGTGGAGATGACCGGCCGCGCCGAGGCGCTGATCGCGGGTCTCGGCTTGCCGTACCGGATCATCGAGATCTGCACCGGCGACATGGGTCAGAGCCATCACCGCAGCTTCGACATCGAGGTGTACGCGCCCGGCTGCGACAACTGGCTGGAAGTGTCGTCGATCTCCTGGTTCAGCGACTACCAGGCGCGCCGCGCCGACATCCGTTACCGCACAGCCGGTCAGAAGGGCACGCAGATCACCCACACGCTCAACGGCTCGGCCCTGGCCGTGCCACGTGTATGGGCGGCGATCCTCGAGAACTACCGCGAGCCCAATGGCAGTGTCGTGGTTCCCGATGTGTTGCGGCCCTACATGCGCGGCATCGATCGGATCAGCAAGCGATGAGCGATTGGAGGTCTCGGCGCGTCGACTACGAGACGGCCGGACTCGACATCGGCGATGTCGATCCCGATCCGCTCGTGCAGTGGCAGCGGTGGTACATCCAGGCGGTCGAAGCAGGATGCGTCGAACCGCATGCGTTCGTGCTCTCCACGGTCGATGGCGAAGGCTGGCCGCGGTCGCGTTACTTGCTGGTGCGCGGCGCCGACGAGCGCGGCTTTTCGTTCTTCACCAACTACGAGTCGGCCAAGAGCACGCAGCTCTCGGCCGAGCCTCGGGCGGCTCTGCTGTTCACCTGGTTGCAGTTGCATCGACAGGTGCGCATCGCCGGCGTCGTCGAGCGTGTTCCCGAGGCGGAGAGCGACGAGTACCACCGCTCTCGACCGCGGGCGTCGCAGATCGGAGCGTGGTCTTCGCCGCAGTCGCAAGTGCTTCCGGATCGCGCCGCCCTCGAAGACCGCGTCGCCCAGTTCGAGCAGACCTTCGCCAACATCGACGAGGTGCCGCGCCCCGCGTATTGGGGTGGATGGTTGCTGCGGCCCGTGTCGTTCGAGTTCTGGCAGGGTCGACCCAGCCGCCTGCACGACCGTCTGCGCTACCGCCGAGATGACGGCGGCGAGTGGGTCATCGAGCGGTTGGCGCCGTAGCCCAAAACGCTGCGGCATCGACGAGCCCGTCGATCAGGGCTGCCATGTGAGGAACCATCTCGGCGTGATCCCAGTCGGCCCAGATCGGGCTCGAGCCGCGAATGCGCGGCGGCAGCTCGATCTGCACGCCTTTCTTTGCCGGCAGGTTGACAGGATTGTCGGGGTGCAACCCGCGCAGATCCTTTGGGATGCGGTCGAGCTCGGTGACCACGTCGTACTCGGGCAGACGAGGTCGCAGGTGAGTGGCGACGTGATCGGCAAGCTCGCGGTTCTGGCCACCGAGGAGCACGGAGGTGAAGTGGTCACGCCGACCGAAACCGTGGATGGTGATGACGACTTCGACGTGGTCGAGGAATCCCTTGAGCCGCTCGGACGACGACGGGCTGACCTTGTGCGAGGGGATGTGCCATTGCACATCGTCGGGCTGCAGCACCCCGTAGTAGCTCGAGCCGCTTCGCTTCGCTGCCTGGCTGGCGATGACGTCGGTCTGTTCCTCGAGTGCACCGCCGTGGTACGCCATGAAGCCGATGCGGTTGCGCAGTTCAAGGACTTCCTGCACGCCACGCGTAGCCAGGAGCTCGGCGAACGGATCGTTCACGAAGCGGTCTCGTTTCGTTGCAGCCTGAAGGCGGTGACGATTGCTGCGAAGATGATGATCGAGCCCCCCAGGACAACCGTCGATTGGTGGTCCTGCACGAACGTCGACAGTCTGCTTTGCCAGCCCTCGGCCTTGGCCACGACTGCACCTCCGGTACCGTCGGTGAGGTTGCTGTACCAGTACCAGCACAGGTAGAGCCCGGTGAGGATCAGCAACACCCCGGCCGCCTGTTCGACCCACGCCATGCCGCGCCTCAGGACGTGTAGCAGCGCAGTGTTGGCGAACGCCAACGTCACGGTCAGCCCGGTGACCACCAGGGCCATGCCGATTCCGTACAGGGCGATGGCGCTGATGCCCGTGCGCAGTCCCTTGGTGCTGAAGCTGCCGAGGACGGTGCTCGTGAACGGGGCGATCGTGCATCCGATCGAGGCCACGGCGTAGGCGAGCCCGAACACGTACATCGATCGAACACTGCGGTCGCGGCGACCGACGTCGAGCCGCGGTGCGGTGAAAGGAAGCCGATAACCGAAGAGCGTGGCGATGCCGAGGGCGAACAGGCACACGCCGATGAGCAGGGCAACCCATTGGGCCTTGTCGACGAACCAGTCGGTCGACAACTTGGTGATCGCGCCGATGACCACGAAGATGCTCATGAAGCCGGCCGACACAGCGAGGCTGACCTTGACGGCACGCTGCAGAGAGGCATGCTCGGCACCGGGGCGGAGGTTCTCCATGCCGAGGAAGTAGAGGAGGTACGTGGGAAGGAGGACGAAACCGCACGGGTTGATCGCCGCGACCAAGCCGGCGGTGAACGAGGTTGCCAGGCGGGCATCGAGTGCGATCACAGCAGCTTGGTCCTGATCAAGTCCTCGAGCTTGTCAGCGGAGAGCTCACCCGTCTGGTCGACGATCGTGCCGCTGGCATCGACGAACAGCGTCTGCGGGAAGTTGGCGATGCGCATCGCCGTGGTGAACTCGCCGTTCGGATCGTAGAGGAGTTCGTACTGCACGCCTCGGTCGCGGGCGAACTTCTCCTCCGAGCTCGATTCGAGGCCGCTGGAGTCGACGCCGACGAAGCGGACCTCGCCGCCGAACTTCGCCTGCGCCGCGGCGAAAGCGGGCAGCTCCCGGTTGCACGGGGCGCAGGTCGAGTACCACATGTTGATGACGAGGGGGCGTCCGCCCAGGTCGCCGGTCGAGTACGGGTCGCCGTTGACCGTCTGCAGGTTGACCCGTGGCACTCCGCGGCCGGTGACGGCTGCGTTCGTGCCGATCGTCGGGGACAGGTCGTTGCCCGATGTGAGAGTCACGTCGTCATCGTTCGCGGCGTTCGAGTCACCGCGATTGGCGGTTATGGCTGCCACGGCGACGATCACTGCGGTCGCTACCGCCAGCGAGGCGAACAGCAGCCGCTTGTTGACCGTCACGGCTTGGAAGGCTATCCAGGCACCGCCCCCTGCCATCGTCGGGGAGATCCGATGGCAGGGGGCGCCCGGGGCACGGTCAGGGGGTCGCTCGATGCGCGTTGCCCCGGACCGGCGATCGCCCGCCCTGCTAGGCGACGAGGTGCGGGGGGATGGGCACCTCGTCGATCGCCACAGCAGGGCGAGGGTTCTTGGGAGGACGGCCTCGCGGTCGCTTGTTGACCACGATTCGACCGTTCTCGATCAGCTCACCGCCCCAGACTCCCCACGGCTCGGCTCGCTCGATCGCACCGCTGACGCAGTCCGCGGCGAGGGAACACTTGCTGCAGATCGCCTTGGCGCGGGCGATGTCGAGCGGTGTGTCCGAGAAGAAGAGGTGGGTCAGGGTGCCGTGGCCGTCGGCGCAACGCGGGCTTGGGGGCGCGCACGGCGACCGGCTCGACGAGTTCGGCGAACTCGGTGTCGATGTCGATGTCTCGGTTGATGTCGATTGCGTACATTTCGGTTGGTTCCTCTCGGACGAGTGGGAAGTGGTGGAAAAAGCAGAAAGGCCGCCGGGATCGGATCCCGACGGCCTCGGAGCAGATGCTCCCGACGTTCTTGCACTTACGTCGGTTGCTTCCCGAGGTGTCGGGCGGAGCGCTTGACAGCGGTCTCATTCGTGAAATTGAGGATCATGTCGGACGACATTGCCGCTGCTGCACGCCACTTGTAGCCATGGACGAGCCCGTCGCACGGGCGCGCACCAACGGCCACGGGGGCCTGTTGCGTTGCGTACGTCGTGCTGCTCATTCCAGTACCTTCCTGTGTTCGTCGACTGGGCACAGATGTGCCAAGCCGATGGATAGGCAACCAGATCTTCCTGGCGGAGTCAACTCATTTATTGTCACGTCATGTTCGACATGGTGGGGAGGCCGCGCGAAGGGCGGACCTTCGCCGGCCGGCGGCGGGTGCGCTTGGGCGACTGCTCACCGGGTGGCCGCCTGCGCCTCGATGCCGCCGCTCGCTACTTGCAGGACCTTTCCGACGACGACACCCGCGACGCCGGATTCACGCAGATGACCTGGGTGGTACGCCGAACCGTGGTCGATGTCTGGCAGTTCCCGGCATACCTGGAGCCGGTCGAGATGGTCACCTGGTGTTCCGGTCTCGGCTCACGGTGGGCGGAACGACGTGTTGACATCACCAGCGCGGGAGGCGGGGCGCTGAGCTCGGCGACGCTCTGGGTGCACCTCGATCCGTCGACTCTTCGTCCGGCGTCGCTGACCGATCAGTTCGATCGCGTGTTCGCGGCGAGCACGGCCGGTCGTTCCGTCAGTTCGCGATTGAGCTTCGATGGTCCCCCGGCCGACATCGGGCTCAGCCCCTGGCCGGTGCGATTCGTCGACTTCGATGTGATGGAGCACATCAACAACGCGGTTGCTTTCGTGGTTGTCGAGGAGGTGCTCGCTGCCCGGCGTGAGCTGCGCGCACCACTGCGGGTCATCGTCGAGTACCGCTCACCGATCGATCGCGGAGCGCGCTTGCAGCGCGGAGTCGTAGATCACGATGATGGATGCCACGGATGGTTGGTGGATGGCGATGGTGGTTGTCCCATCACCTTCCGCGTCGGTCGCCCCCCGGCGGACGCCCACCCACCTCCCGACTCCTCGTGAATCGTCTGTGACGTATTGAGCGCCCGTTCTCGTTCGGGTTCGTCGTGAATCGTCTGTGACGTAACTCGGGCCCACGGCCCACGGCCAGTTTCGTCACCGACGATTCACGAGGCGGCGGGACCAGCGATGCCGCGGGCGCGTTTCGTCACTGACGATTCACGAGGGTTCGGGAAGTGAGTTGCTTGGGGGACCTGCGTGGATGCGTCCGGCGATCGATCCATCCGCATCACACCCCCGGCGTAGAACATCGCCATGCCCCGCATCGTCCAGCCACGTCCCACGCATCGTCCCTGCTCCTGGTGCGCGTCGGAGTTCGTCATCGCCCATCGCCCGGGCCGCCCTCGCCTGTACTGTCGCCAGGCCTGCCGCCAACGTGCCTACGAGCATCGACACGGCTTCGAGCACCAGCGAACCGTGCGGCCATTGCCGGGCCAGGTCGGCGGTGACTCGTGGTCCGGCACGGGCTACGAGCGCGGCGGGTCAATCGCACCTTTCGGGAAGACACATGCGTTGCGCACCAGTGTGAGGCCGGAGGGCCGGCGGCGGGAGACATTGTGCGGCTTGCTGGTACAGCCGATCACCGGCCAGCACTTCACCGTTGTCCATCCGCGAGCCTGCAGTACGTGCACCACCGTCGCCGAGGCGAACCCCCTGCGTTACGGCATCAGTGCATCGAACGAGTTGTCTCGCCTCCGGTCGCTGCTCGATGACGTCTGCGAAGAGCGAATCCCGCCAACGAGTGCGCTCAGCTGGATTCGGGCGAACTCTCCGTGACGGGTGCGGCTGACGCTGCACGGTCTTGAACGAAGACGTGCTCCCGGTAGTACTTCAGCTCGGCAATGCTCTCGAGGATGTCGTCGAGTGCTCGATGGGCTCCCACCTTGCGCGGCCGGCTGCTGTTGAGTCCCGGGTACCAGCGCTTCACCAGTTCCTTGATCGTGCTGACGTCGACGCTTCGATAGTGAAGGTATTCTTCGATCTCCGGCAGGTAGGCCGCCAGGAACCTGCGGTCCATGCCGATCGAGTTGCCGCACAGCGGAACTCGGCGCGCCTCGTTGACGTGCGCCTTGATGAACTCCAACGTCTGTGCCCCAGCATCGGCCAACGAGATCGTGGACGAGCGAATGGAATCCAGCAATCCGCTGCGAGTGTGCATCTCGACGACGACCGGGTCCATCTGAGCGAGCGCGGCCTCGTCTTGATGGATGACGAGGCCGGGTCCTTCGGCCACGATGGTGAGATCGTCGTCGGTCACAAGCGTGGCGATCTCGACGATCACGTGACGAGCGGGTTCCAAACCGGTCATCTCGAGATCCATCCACACCAACACTGAGGAAAGACTAGGCAACGCGTTACCGTCGCCGGCAATGACCGACGCGTCCGTCCCCGCCAAACCTGCGGCGACTGTGATGTTGCTCCGCGACTCGGACGCAGGTGTCGAGGTGTTCATGTTGCGCCGAACGACGAGAGCGACCTTCGCCGGGGGGATGTACGTGTTTCCGGGTGGCAAGGTCGACGAGGCTGATGGACCGGGCGATCCCGGTTACGTCATCGCCGCGATCCGGGAGTGCTTCGAGGAGGCCGGGGTGCTGTTGGCCAAAGACGAAGCCGGGCTCACGATCGCCGATGGCCACCCCGTCCTGACTCACCGGCACGACGTGCACGACGGCACGGTCGACCTCGCTTCCATGTGCCGAGAACACGGTCTTCGCCCGGCGATCGAGGATCTGGTGTGGGTGAGCCATTGGGTCACGCCGGTCGGGGAGTCGCCGCGCCGTTTCGATACCCGCTTCTTCATCGCAGTCGCTCCGGCAGATCAGACGTCGACCCACGACGACAACGAGACCATCGCCAGCACGTGGATACGCCCGACCGACGCTCTGCAGCGAGCGACACGCGGCGAGCTGACGATGATGCCCCCAACGATCAAGAACCTCGAATATCTGGCGTCTCACACAGACTCGGCCGAAGCGATGCGCGCTGCGCGGCAACTCGAACGACCAGTGGCGATCTTGCCCAGAATGCGCAGGAACGCGGCCGGCCGGATCATCGGCATCTCTCTACCAGGCGACGGCGATTACGCCGACTTCGACTGATCAGCTGCGTCGAGCGCCGCGGCGGCCAGCGCCAAGATGCGCGCCGAACATCCCGCCATGTTCACGGGCGGTGCCACCTCGTCGATGATCGTTCGGGCGATCGCCCGGAACTCCGCCGCGGCACGACCGGCGCCCTCGATCGATACGGGCCGGCCGGCGTCACCACCGGCAGCGACGGCCGCCTCGAGCGGGACACGACCCAACAGGGAGACCCCGATCTCGTCAGCCAGTGCCTGCCCGCCACCTGTGCCGAACAGCGGGTACTCGACCCCGTGCTCGCACGTGAACGACGACATGTTCTCGATCACGCCGCACACGCGCAGGAAGCTTCGGCGGGCCATGTCGGCCGCCCGAGCAGCGACCTTCTGGGCGGCGATGGCCGGAGTCGTGACGATGAGCAGATCGGTGCGTGGCAGCATGCGGGCCAGGCCCATCTGCACGTCGCCGGTGCCGGGTGGCATGTCGATGAGCAGATAGTCGAGCTCACCCCAGTACACATCGCGTAGGAACTGCTCGACGGCCTTGTTGAGCATGAGGCCGCGCCACATCAACGCGGTGTCTTCGTCGACGAGAAAGCCGGTGCTGACGACCTTCAACACCCCCCGACCAATGGGCAGGGTACGCGGGATAATCATCGGCTTCTCGTGCCCCTCGACCGTCTCCGCCTCCAGCCGATCGTCGATGCCGAGCAGACGCGGCACCGAGAACCCCCAGATGTCGGCGTCGAGCACTCCGACCGTGAACCCTTCGGCGGCAATGGCGGTAGCGAGGTTGACCGTGACCGACGACTTGCCGACCCCACCCTTGCCGCTGGCAATGGCGAGGATCCGTGTCGATGCCGGCACTTCGGTGTTGGGAGCGTTCTCGCGGGCGTTCCAACGTGCCTTGAGCATGACCTCGCTGCGCTCCTCGCTGGTCATCTCACCCCAGTCGATCTTGACCTTGGTGACGCCGGGGTGCACCGCAACCCTCGTCTCGACATCCTTCTTGATCTGAGCGCGCAGCGGGCAGCCACCGATCGTGAGCTTCACGCCCACCGTCACGATCCCGTCGTCGGTCACGGATACCGAGGGAACCATGCCGAGAGTGACGATGTCGGCACCCAGCTCAGGGTCGATCACCGAGCGCAGCAGCTCGGTGACCGTCTCGACATCTGGCGGATCGGGAATCACAACATCGATTGTACGGTTGCATGCCGTTACAATGTCTTTCCGAACCGTAGGAGGAGCCCACACGTGATCACGCTCACCGATACCGCGGCCGTCAAGGTCAAGGAACTGCTTGAAGCCGAAGGCGATCTCGATCTGGCACTGCGTGTTGCAGTGCGCCCCGGGGGCTGCAGTGGATTTTCCTATGAGATGTTCTTCGACGGCGATGTCGCCGCCGATGACGAGAAGGCCACCTTCGGAAATCCAGGGGCGACCGTGAACGTCGTCGTCGACGCCCAGTCGGCACAGATGCTGCTCGGTGCGACGCTCGACTACAAAGACGGTCTCAATCAGGCCGGCTTCTCGATCAACAACCCCAACGCCAGCCGCACGTGCGGTTGCGGGTCGAGCTTCAGCTGACCGCAGCCAGAAAGGCGTCGAGCCGCTCGTCGAGCTCGCTCTGATCCCACATCACGTCGATGCGGTCGCGAACCGTGCCGTCGGGAGCGCACAGGTACAAGACGGGCTCGTAGTCGAGCCCTAGCGCAGCGACGGCCGGGGCCACGGTGGTGCCTGCCTGGTCGGAGTACACGTCGGCGTGGACCATCGTGATCTTGGCGCCGATGCGGGCGTGCGACGTGACGAGGAACTCCAAGGCCGGCCCGCACACCCCGGTCTGGCAATGCGCGGGCGTTCCGATCATGTACGCGACCGGCTTTCCCGACGACAGGGCCGCGGTGAGCGTGACGGCGTGCAGTGGGCACGGGTTGGGTGTGAGCGAGCAGTACGGCTCGACGCCACGATGGTTGTCGACGGTCGGCGTGTCGAACGGCGGAAGCTTGGAGCCGACGTATGGAACCGTCACGTCGGCCGGGTCGCTGACCAGGAAGTTGGTGCCGTTGCCATCGTCACCGTCGATGCGCAGCAGATAGACGCCCGGACTGGCGATGTCGACGACGAACGGCCAGTACGGAATGACCATGTCCTTCGAGCGGATCCCGGCGCTGACCTTGGCGATCAACTTGTTGCTGCTGTCGAGCACCCGCCCGGAGAGCTTCGCGGGACCCGACGTCAGCAGGCTGTCCTTGTCGGCCAACGAGATCGGCAGGCGGACCGTGCCGGGCACGAAGGTGTTGCTCGGATAGCGCCCGGCAACGATGAAAGGCTTCGAATCGCCACCACACGCCGCAAGAACGAGCAGCCCGCCCGCGCCGGCAAGGACCTGGCGCCGTGACATCGACATCGCCACCAGTGTATGACGAGCGCCTACGATGCGGACATGAGCAAACCTCTTGGCCCGTACACGCCCGTCGTTCGCGCCGGCGACTGGATCATCGTCAGCGGTCAACTCGGTCTGCTGGACGGCGCCCTCGTCAGTGGCGGCGTCGCGGCCCAGACCACGCAGGCCATCGAGAACCTGCAGAGCCAGCTGGCCAGTGTGGGAGCCTCGCTGGCCGATATCGCCAAGACCCTCTGCTTCCTCACCGACATGGATACCTTTGCGACGTTCAACGAGGCCTACGTGAACGGCTTCGGATCCCACCGCCCGGCGCGCAGCACCATCGGCGTCGCCGCGCTGCCGGCAGGAGGCGCGGTGGAGATTGAGGCCTGGGCGTACCAGCCAGTAGGGTGACCCCCGTGCCTGGCGCAATCGCTGTCGTGGTCGTACTCCTGCTCCTTCCAGTGCTGGTGTGCATGGGCAGCGTGGTCATTGCGGCGGTGCTCGGTGCGGTCCTCAACAACGACGCCGAGGTCCGCAACGAGGGCAGCGAGCTGCTCGACCTCAACGTGTGACCATGCATCGTCACGACTCGTCGACCGAGGTGTTGACGCAGGCCGTCGTGCGATACGCCGTGGAACGGATGCGGCTCGATCCACCGCCACTCGACAAGACCCGGCCGGCTGCAGAGCTGCGGGCGATGGCCGGCAAGACGGTCACCGCCAAGGGCATCGGCGGCCTCGAAGCCCTGCGCATCTTTGCCGAGGTCCTGGGCCCGGCGAGCATCTCCATCGATCACCCTCGATTCCTGTCGTTCGTACCCGCTGCTCCCACGGAAGCAGCGATCCTGTTCGATCTCGTCGTCGGCGCATCGAGCATCTACGGCGGCTCGTGGCTCGAGGGTGGCGGAGCTGTCTTCGCCGAGAACGAGGCGTTGCGCTACATCTCCGACCTCGTCGGGTTCCCAGGATCATCCGGGGGCGTGTTCGTCACCGGGGGCACAGCGGGCAACCTCAGTGCCTTGCTGGCGGCGCGCTTTCGGTGGCGCCACCGGGCCGGGGAACGCGCGATCGCAGCCGTGGGCTGATGCTGACCTGTAGTGGTGCCCATTCGAGCGTGGGGTCGGCGGCCAGAGCGATCGACGCCGACGTCGCCTTGGTGCCGGCCGACGACCACGGTCGCCTGTGGGGTGCGGCGCTGCGTGAGGTGCTGGAAGGACTGCCAGCCGATGATCGTGACCGGGTCTTCGCCATCGTGGCCACGGCTGGGACGACCAACGCCGGGGTCATCGACGATCTCGCCGGCGTTGCAGAAGTGTGCGCAGAGTTCGATGTGTGGATGCACGTCGACGGCGCGTACGGCGGTGCCGGCCTTGCCGCGCCGAGCGTGCGCGATCGCTATCAGGGCGTCGAACACGCCGACAGCTTCATCGTCGATCCGCACAAGTGGTTGTTCGCCCCGTTCGACTGCTGCGCGCTCGTATATCGCGACCCGACTGTTGGCCGGGCAGCGCACACCCAGCACGCCGAGTATCTCGACGTTCTGCACAGCGGCGACGACCTCGGCGAATTCGAGTGGAATCCCAGCGATTTCGCCCACCACCTGTCGCGCCGGGCGCGCGGATTGCCGCTGTGGTTCAGCCTGGCCACCTACGGAACCGAGGCCTATCGCGACGCCATCGAGCACGCGCTCGATGTCGCCCGGCAGGGCGCGCGCCTCATCGACGAGGCGACTTATCTCGAACTGATCATGGAGCCCGAGCTGAGCATCTTGCTGTTCCGACGGCGTGGCTGGGCCGCTGCCGACTACCAGGCATGGAGTGACCGGTTGCTCGACGAGGGAACCGCCTTCGTCACTCCCACGTCGTGGAACGGCGAGGTCGTGCTGCGGCTGTGCATCATCAACCCACTGACCTCGGTGGACGACCTACGCACCATCGTCGACTCGTTGGCCTGAGTCGTGACCGACCTGCTGATCCGCGGGGCGCGCCTGCTGGCCACGCTCGATGCTCAGCGCCGTGAGCTCGCCGGCGGCTGGGTGGCGATCGATGCTGGGGTCATCACGGCCGTCGGCACGTCGACCGATGTCGAGCCGGCCGCCGACGAGACGATCGATGCCGCCGACTGCCTGGTCACCCCTGGCCTGATCAACACGCACCACCACATCTTCCAGAACCTCACCCGCGCCTACCCCCCGATGACCGACAAGCCGTTGTTCGGCTGGCTGCAGTCGTTGTACCCGCTGTGGCGGGCGATCGACGAGGAATCGGTGCACGCCAGTGCGTTCGTGGGACTTGCCGAACTTGCCTTGGGCGGATGCTCGACGTCGTCCGATCATCTGTACTTGCACCCGCGCGGTGCGGGCGACTTGCTGTCGGCCGAGATCGCTGCAGCAGGCGAGATCGGCATGCGCTTCCATCCGACGCGCGGCTCGATGTCGTTGAGCGTGAAAGACGGCGGGTTGCCGCCCGACGATGTCGTTGGCGACGACGACGAGATCCTCGCCGACTGCGAGCGGGCCGTCGCTCGTCACCACGACCGGCGCCACGGGTCAATGGTGCAGATCGCCCTGGCACCTTGCAGTCCGTTCAGCGTCACCGAAGAGCTGATGACGCGTTCGGCGGAGCTCGCCGAACGCCTCGACGTCCGGCTCCACACGCACTTCGCCGAGAATGCCGAGGACGACGACTACTCGGTCAGCCGGTTTGGATGCCGACCGACGGAGTACCTCGAGCGCACCGGCTGGTGCACCGATCGCGCCTGGCTGGCCCACTGCGTGATGCCCAACGACGACGAGATCGCCCGGCTCGGCGCAGCCGGCGTCGGCGTGGCGCACTGCCCGAGCAGCAACATGATCCTCTCCTCGGGCATCGCCCCGGTGGTTCCGCTTCGGGCTGCCGGGGTCTCGGTGGGTCTCGGCGTCGACGGATCGTCATCAGCCGACAGTGCCTCGCTGTGGATGGAGGCGCGCCAGGCCATGTTGTCGGCAAAGCTGCGTGATGGGGCGCCGGCGGGTACGGCGCGGATGGCACTCGAATGTGCGACGGTTGGCGGAGCCGCGTGCCTCGGGCGCCTCGGTGAGCTCGGCGTGATCGAGCCGGGAGCCGTCGGCGACATCGCCGTGTGGCGGCTGACCGGGCCGTCGTTCGCCGGCGCGCTGGCCGACCCGATCGAGGCCTGGCTGCGCTGCGGCCCTGTATCGGCGTGGCACACGATCGTCAACGGTCGAAGCGTGGTTCGCGAGGGGCACATCCTCCACCGCGACCTCGACGAGAGGCTGCGCACACACGCGCGCCATTCCGCGCGAATTCAACGTCTCGTGGACTGATGGCGCCGGCACTACGGGCCTTCCTCGTCGCCTTCGGAGTCGTGTTCCTAGCGGAACTACCCGACAAGACGATGTTCGCCACCATCGTGTTGACCACCCGTTATCGCCGCCCCCTGGCCGTCGTTGTCGGCGTCACGGTGGCCATGGCGTTCCACTCCGTGCTCGCCGTCGCCGTCGGTGAAGGCCTTCGTCACCTGCCGCGCACCCCCACAGAACTTGCGGTGGCAGCGGTCTTCGTCGTCGGCGGCGCGCTGCTGCTGCGTGGCGCGACGAGCGCCGACGACGTCCGCGCCGCTACGGCTCATGGCGTGTGGGAGGTGGTCGGCCGCACGACGTTGATCATCGGGATCGCCGAGTTCGGCGATTTCACCCAGCTGGCGACGGTGGGGATCGTCGCCGATCGCGGCTATCCGGCGGCAGTTGCCGCGGGGTCGCTCGCCGCCCACATCATCGTCGCCATCCTTGCCGTGCTGGCCGGTACGTGGTTGCAGAAACGCCTGCCTGTCAGCACCGTGCGCCGCGCCGCGGGTGCGTTGTTCCTGGTGTTCGGTGTCGTCACGGCGATCTCGGCGGTCCGTGGTTGACGTCACGTTGACACCGCTTTGCCGACCTCATCCGCCAGACTGACTGCATGCAGATCAGTCGACGGGCCCTCTTGCGCGCCGGTGCGTCGACCGGCTTGCTGGCCGTGCTTGCCGCATGCGCGGAGGATCCTCAATCGGCGGCGACGAACAAGAACGGGGCAGCCGGCCCGACCGCAGCGGAGATCGGGCCCCTGCCGGCCGCCCAGCAGAACACGGATCGCACGAGATTTGCGATGGTCGGCGACTCGATCACCAGGGCCTCGACGAAGCCGCTCACCGCGGCGCTCCAAGGTCTCGGTTACACCGAGATCAACATCCAGGCAGAGACCAGCAGGCGCATCGACGTGGGTGACGGCAAGAAGGAGCCGCTGTCGGGGATGAAGACGATGTCGAAGATGATGTCCGACGGCGTCGACCCTGACATCTGGGCCATTGCGATGGGCACCAACGATGTCGGCAAGTACCCCGATGCCGACGCGTACAGCTCGCTGATCGACGAGATGATGTCGTTGCCCGACCAGAACGTTCCGATCGTGTGGGTCGACGTCTACAACCCGAACCAACTCGCCGGCACGAAGATGTTCAACCTCGTGCTGCGCGATCGCGCCAACGCGCGTGGCAACGCCACGGTGTTGTCGTGGTACGACCTGGCCTCCGACCCGAAGTCGAAGATCCTGCGCAGCGACCACATCCACCCCAACGAGGCGGGCACCCTGGTGTTCGCGGATCTGGTTTCGAACGCGCTCGGCTGAACAGCTACCGGTAGTAGCCGATCACAACAGCTCAGGTTCCCCAGCGGCTTTGACCGAAGCGGTAGCCGACCGACCGCACCGTTTGGATCAGGTTGGCCTGTTCCTCGCCGAGCTTGGCACGCAGCCGGCGGATGTGCACATCGACGGTGCGCGCGCCGCCGTAGTACTCGTAGCCCCACACCCTCGACAGCAGGATCTCGCGTGTGAACACCTTGCCCGGGTTCTGGGCGAGGAACTTCAGCAGCTCGTACTCCATGTATGTCAGGTCGAGCGGGCGGCCTTCGATCGAGGCTTGATACGTCTCGACGTTCAGCGCCAGGCCGCTGTACTCGACCGTCTCCGCCTTGGCCTGTGACAGTCCCTGGAAGAGCAGATGCCTCAGCCGCGCCTCGACCTCGACCGGATGGAACGGCGTGAGGCAGAAGTCGTCGTACAGGTCGTCACGGAGCTCGAGATCACCGAGCTGTGCTCCAGTGACCAGAACGAGCAGCCGCGTCGGGTCGTCGCGTTTGCGCAAGGCCCGGCACATCGCCCAGGCGCCCTCCGGGTCGCTGTCGCAGGCCACGATCGCCCCGGCCCATCCGGCTGCAGGCTCATGATTGGCGGCATCCTCCGCCGACGAAACCGCCTTCCACTGGTAACCCCCCAGATCGAGGGTGCGCGCCAGATCGGGCGACGGTGACTCGGGGTAGACGACGAGGGGTTCCACCGGGTACCCGCTACAGCGTCCGCAGGTATCTGTCGTGCTCGAACGCGCTGACGTGAGTCTTGTAGGCGCGCCACTCGCTGCGCTTGTTGCGCAGGAACCACTCGAAGATGTGCTCGCCGAGGGCCTCTTGCACCAGGTTCGACTGCTCCATCACGCGCAGCGAATCACTGAGCGATTGCGGCAGCAGATCGATGCCCAGCTTGTTGAGCTCGGAGTCGCTCATCTCGAACAGGTTGCTGTCGGCCTCCAGTGGAAGTTCGTACCCTTCGGTGATGCCGCGCATGCCTGCCGCGAGCACCACGGAGAACGCCAGGTAGGGGTTGCAG
Organism: Ilumatobacteraceae bacterium; assembly: GCA_963720775.1. GTDB lineage: Bacteria > Actinomycetota > Acidimicrobiia > Acidimicrobiales > Ilumatobacteraceae > JAENVT01. Next base: position 702,890 of record CAVRGR010000007.1, read on the forward strand.
GCCGGGTCGGGAGAACGAAACTCGATCCGGGTCGCACTGGGGTTGCCGCGCTTGGTGATCGGCACACGCACCAGGCCACTGCGGTTGTTGCGAGCCCAACTGACGTGAACCGGCGCCTCGAAGCCGGGAACGAGCCGCTTGTAGCTGTTGACGGTTTGATTCGTGATAGCCGTGATCTCGGCGGCGTGGTGCAACAAGCCGGCCATGAACTGCTTGGCGACCGGTGACAAGTTGTAGATGTCGTCGGGGGAGTAGAACGCGTTCTCGTCGCCGTCGAACAGCGAGAGATGGATGTGCATGCCGCTGCCCTGCACGCTTTCCAGTGGCTTGGGCATGAAGGTGGCATGCACCCCTTGGCTGGCGGCCACCTCTTTGACCACGAGCCGGAACGTCATGATGCTGTCGGCCATCGTCAAGGCGTCGGTGTGCCGCAGGTCGATCTCGTGCTGGCTCGGTGCGTCTTCGTGGAAGGTGTACTCCACCGGGATGCTCATGGTCTCGAGCGTGCGGATCGTCTGCTTGCGCAACGTGCCGGAGACATCGGTGGTGGTGAGGTCGAAGAACCCACCCTCGTCGAGCGGCACCGGCGGCTGACCCTTCTCCGGCGGGGAGAAGTAGAAGAACTCGATGTCAGGAGCGACGAAGAAGGTGTACCCGCGCTCGTGCGCTGTGTGCAGGTTGCGCCGCAGCACTTGGCGCGGGTCGCCTTCGAACGGTGTGCCGTCGAGGTTGTGGATGTCGCAGAACACCCGCGCCTCGGTGGCCTGCGGGTTGCTCCACGGCAAGACCTCGAAGGTGTTGGCATCGGGCATGGCCAGCACGTCGCTCTCGAGCGTGCGCCCGAACCCGTCGATCGACGACCCGTCGAAGGTCATGCCGTCGTCGAGCGCGTTCTCCAACTCGGCCGGGCTGATTGCAAAGCTCTTCAAGCTGCCGAGAACGTCGGTGAACCACAGCCGGATCAGCCGTACGCCGCGCTCTTCGGCTGTGTGCAGTACGTAGTCACGTTGCTGTTCGAGCATCAGCTGATTGCCTAGCCGCAAACGCTCTCTAGGATCAAGCGCGTGACGGTGTAGGGATCGCTGTTGGCGTTGGGTCGACGATCCTCGGCGTAGCCCTTGCCGTCGCGAGCAACCTGCCACGGGATGCGGATGCTGGCGCCGCGGTTCGACACGCCGTAGCTGAACTTGTTGTACGGAGCGGTCTCGTGGGCACCGGTGAGCCGGCTCTCGATGTCGTCGCCATATCCCTTGATGTGGGCCTCGATGCGCTTGCCGATGGCCTTGCACGCCGCCTCGATCGGGCCGTAGCTCTCGCGCATCGCCTTGGTCGAGAAGTTGGTGTGCGCACCGGCACCGTTCCAGTCGCCCTTCACGGGCTTGGCCGCGAAGCTGATGATCACGTCGTAGTCCTCGGCGATGCGGTGCAGCAACCAGCGACCGACGTAGAGATGGTCGCTGACGGTCAGCGCATCGGCAGCACCGATCTGGAACTCCCACTGGCCGGGCATGACCTCGGCGTTGGTCCCTTCGATCAACAGCCCGGCATCGATGCAGGCCTGCGTGTGCTCTTCGATGATCTCGCGGCCGATCACGCGGCCGGTGCCGACGCCGCAGTAGTACGGACCCTGCGGAGCGGGAAAACCGTCCTTCGGGAAGCCGAGCGGCGAGCCGTCGGCCTTCAGCATCGTGTACTCCTGCTCGATGCCGTAGATCATCTCGGCCTTGGCGAACTTCTTGGCGACCTTCTCGCAGGCGGCGCGGGTGTTGGTGGGATGCGGCTTCATGTCGGAAGCGTTGAGCACCTCGGCCAACACCAAGATGTTGTCGCCGCCTCGCAGCGGATCGGGACAGGTGAAGACCGGACGCAGCACGCAGTCGCTGTGCTCGCCAGTCGCCTGGTTGGTCGATGAGCCGTCGAAGCCCCAGATGGGAGGCTTCTTGCCATCGCCCAGGATCTTCGTCTTGGAGCGCATCAACGGAGTCGGCGACGTGCCGTCGAGCCAGATGTATTCAGCTTGGTAAGCCACTAAGTTCCTTCGCTCTCAGGATCACGGGCACGCCGCGATCGGGACCCGGAAAGTCTGCCAGTGAAGCCATTTCCACCCCGTTGCCCGAGTGTGAACGCTGTGTGAAGTTGGCCGGTGTCAGATGCTGACCCGCTGGCCCTGGTCGAATCCGTGGACCCGCTTGATGGCCCGGTAAGCGTTGATGCGGCTCTCGGCGAGGCGGTCGGCTGCGAGGTATGTGCCGATGTCCTGTGCCTTCGAGATCGTGAAGATCTCGTGCATCCGCTCGTAGATCTTGGCCACCTTGGCCATGCCTCGTTCCTTGTTGACGCCCCCCCACAGGCGATCGGTGTCGAAGACCGTGCCGCCCGCGTTGGCGATGTAGTCGGGTGCGTACAGCACACCGCGCCGGTGCAACTCGTCGCCATGGCGTGGTTCGGCGAGTTGGTTGTTGGCCGAACCACAGACGATCGACGCCTTCAGCACCGCCAGCGATTCGTCGTTGATCGTCGCCCCGAGCGCGCACGGGCAGTACACGTCGACATCGGCGGCAGCCACGTCGGCAGCGGCGATCGCCGTGACGTCGTGGGCTCTCACCATCGCTTCGACCTTGGCCGGGTCGAGATCACTGACGAGCACCGTGGCCCCATCGTCGACGAGGAACCTGACCATCGGCTCGCCCACGGCACCGAGGCCCTGCACGACCACTCGTTTGCCGCGCAACGACGGTGAACCGGATGCTTCCTCGGCACAGGCCCGCATCGCCTGCAACACCCCGAACGCAGTTGCCGGTCCGATCGGGCCTGCTCCCCCTGCCGATTCCGGCAAGGTGATCACGTTGCGCGTCTCGACGCGCATGTGGTCCATGTCTTGCAGCGTGGTCCCCACGTCTTCGCCGGTGAGGTACTCGCCGCCGAGCGAATCGATGAAGCGACCGAGGGCACGGAACAGCATCTCCCGCCCGTCCTGACGCTTCGGGTCGCCGATCACGACGATCTTGCCGCCGCCGAGGTTGATGCCTGCCGCGGCGTACTTGTAGGTCATGCCCTTCGACAGCCGCAGGGCATCTTCCATGGCCGCCAGGTCGTCGTCGTACATCCACATTCGACACCCGCCGGCGGCGGGGCCGAGCACGGTGGAGTGGATCGCCAGCACAGCGCGCAACCCCACGTCCTCGTTCTGGAAGCACAGCACCTTCTCGTGGCCGTTGGCGGCCATGTAGTCGAAGATCTCTGTCTTTTCCATCAGCGACCAAACCTCATTTGCCAGTATCTCATCGAATGGTCCAGCCGCCGTCGACCATCAACACCTCGCCGGTGACGTACGACGAGGCGTCGGAGACCAGGAACACGACCGGGCCCACGAGCTCTTCCGGGCGACCGCGTCTGGCGAGTGGCGTGAGATCGCGCACCGCTTGTTCCTTGGCCTCGTCGTGCTCGCCGGTGGCGCCGGGCATGAACACCTCCATGTACGCCGGGGAAAAGGCATTGACGCGGATGCCGTGAGGCGCCCACTCGAGAGCGAGCGACCTGGTGAGCATGTTCACGCCGCCCTTGGAGATGTTGTAGGCGGAGATGTTCTTGATGGCGACGTCGCCGCAGATCGACGAGTTGTTGGCGATGGCCCCGCCGCCGTTGCTGATCATCAACTTGGCCACGGCTTGGGCGAAGAAGAAGTACGCCTTGAGGTTGACGTCGAGGACGAAGTCGAAGTCGGCCTCGGTGTAGTCGATCGCCGGCGCCGCGGCATCGACCCCGGCGTTGTTGATCAAGATGTCGATACGTCCAAGACCGGCGGCGACCTCGCCGACCACTCGGTCGATCTCGGTCTTGTGTGACGCGTCGCCTGGCACTACGAAGCAATCGCGTCCGACGGCTCGTACTGCGGTGGCGGTCTCTTCGAGCTCGGCAACGGTGCGGCTGGTGACGGCGACGTCGGCGCCGTGCTGGGCGAGACCGATGGCGATCGCTCGACCGAGCCCGCGGCCGCCGCCGGTGACAAGTGCCTTCTTGTTGGTCAGGTCGAACAGTGCTGACATCACCCGGGATGCTACGCATCAGGGGAACCCCACGACCGAAACGAACGTCGAACCCCCATGAACCCTCGCCGGCTGCTCCGCCACGCTGAATCACCGGGCTGGACGGAGGGTGTTAACTTCGCCGCCGAAGGGCGGAGCTTGGAGGAGCTCGAAATGCGAAAGTTCGCCGCTGCTGCGTTGCTGGTGACCTCGGTCGTCGTTCCGATCGTGAACGTCGCGGCTCCTCGAGTCGATGCCGCCTCGGGCCTGCCCGCTGGGTTCACGGACGTCCAGGTCGCCGCCCCCGGCGCATCGACCGGCATCGCCAGCCTGCCCGACGGCACCGTGGTGGTGCTGGTGCAGTCGGGATCGGTGCGATTGATCCGCAGCGACGCGATGGTTGCCAAGCCGGCACTGACTCTGAGCCTGTCGCCGTGCAACGGTGGCGAGCGCGGTCTGCTCGGCGTGGCGGTGGACCCGAACTTCGCTGTCAACGGCTTCCTCTACCTGTACTTCACGCGCCCGGCGCCGAGCGCGCCAGGCGGATGTGTGAACCGGGTCAGCCGCTTCACGATGTCGGGCGACTCGATCGACCCCAACAGCGAAGTCGTGCTCGTCGACAACATCTCCTCGCACGCCGGCAATCACAACGGCGGTGATCTGGAGATCGGCGGCGATGGGTTCCTGTACATCTCGGTGGGCGACGCCGGCAGCGATCCCCGCACGAATGCCAGCCCGAGCAACGCCGGGCAGGATCTCAGCCTGCTGAACGGCAAGATCCTGCGAGTCGTGCCCTCCACTGGTGAACCGGCTCCCGGCAACCCCATCAGTGGGCCCGGCACCGCCAGCTGCCGCGTGCGCGGCAACGTGCCGACGACGCCCACCACTGCCTGCCAGGAGCTGTACGCCTGGGGTTTGCGCAACCCGTTCCGGTTCGCCTTCGACCCCAACACGGGGCCCGACCGGTTCTTCATCAACGACGTCGGCCTCGACACCCGTGAAGAAGTCGACGAGGGTGGGATCGCCCGGAACTACGGGTGGCCCGTCCGCGAGGGGGTGTGCCCGCGTGGGCAGAACCCGCCGTGCGCAGCCGCCGACCCGGCAGCTGGATTCACCGATCCACTCACGGACTATCCGCACCCCCAGGGCGAGGTGATCACCGCCGGGGCCTTCATCCCCAACGGTCACTGGCCGGCCGAGTACGACGGCGGCTATCTGTTCGCCGATGCGGGCACCGGCATCATGTGGCTGCGCCGCGGAAACGGAACAGTCGACTACTCCACTCCGTTCGCGACGGGACTCGAGGGCATCGCCGACATGGCCTTCGTCACGACGCACGACAGCATCGCGCTCTACTACACGCTCACGGGTGGCGCCATCCGCAAGATCTCGGTGGCGCCCGTTCCCTTCGTGGCTCCGGGGCCACTGTCGTTCGTCGCCGTGCCGCCCGGCAACAGAGTGCTCGACACCCGATTGGCGTCGGCCGGCGCCAAGACGATCCGGGCCAACACCACTCGCTACGTGGCACTGAACGTCGATCCGGCAGTCACCAAGGCGGTACTCGTGAACTTCGCCTTCGTGGCGCCGAGCACGCCGGGCTTCCTCACGGCATGGGCGGGTCGAACGGCTCGACCGATTGCGTCGAACATCAACGCCGCAGCGGGTGAGGTCGTGGCCGATTCGGCCGTCGTACCGGTCGACGCCAACGGTGGGATCCTGGTGTACTCGTTCTCGAACGCGCACGTCGTGATCGATGTGCTCGGCTACTTCAACGTCGCGGCCGGTGCCGTACGCGCTGGTCGATTCGTCGCCTTGCCACCAACTCGCATTGCCGACACGCGCGATCCGGCGTCGACCGCCAATCAGTACTCGCGCGGTGCCGGAGGCGTGCTGCCGTTCGTTCGTGTTCCAGTGGCCGGCCGCGGCGGCCTTCCAACGGTCGGTTCGATGGACGCGGCGGTGCTCGTGGTCACTGCGGTCACCGCGCCCGACAACGGAGGCGGCTTCCTGAGTGCGAGCCCCGGTGGTACCGCGTTCACCGGAGCGTCGAACCTCAACACGAATGGCTCCGGCGACATCCGCGCCAACTTGGTCGTGGTACCGGTCGGTACCGACGGAACCGTCGATTTCCATCTGCTGTCCGTGCCCGATGTCGTAGTCGACGTTGCCGGTTACTTCACGTCGGCCAACGGCGCGTTGGCGACGGCAGGACGGTTCCACGTCAACGAGCCGTTCCGCGAGATCGACACTCGAATTGGCCTCGGGTTCGGCCATCTTCCGGGCCAGGCGACGGGCACGATCGATCCGGTCAGCATTCCGTCGAACGCCGCGGCAATGGCTCATACGATCACGATCGTCAACAACGCGTTCGCGGGCTTCGTGACGCCTTACCCAGGCGGCACCCTGCCGGTCGTGAGCGCGGGAAACACCACGGCAGCCGATCAGATCCATGCCGTGCTGTCGTTCACGCAGATGAGTGCTGCGCCGGCGACGATGAGCTACTACACGATGATGCCCACCGATCTCGTCGTCGATTCACCCGGGTACTTCGAAGGTGGCTGATCGGTAACCTTTCCGTGTGGCCAGCCTGCGCATCGCCCTCGCCCAACTGAACCCGAAGGTCGGCGACCTCGACGGCAACGTCGCCAAGATCCTCGACGCCTACGACCGGGCGGAGGCCGCAGGTTGCGACATCGTCGCCTTCACCGAGCTCGTCATCACCGGGTATCCCCCTGAAGACCTCGTGCTGAAGGCCGGCTTCGTTGCCGACAACCTCGAAGCACTTGGCAAGGTCGCCGCCCACACCGGTCGCTGCGCCGCCGTCGTCGGTCACGTTGCGGCCGACCGCGACCTCTACAACGCAGCTGCCCTGTGCGCCAACGGCGAGGTCCTGGGCACCTATCGAAAGCGGCTGCTACCGAACTACGGCGTGTTCGACGAGGCCCGGTACTTCACGCCCGGTACCGACAGCGACCCGTACGAGCTGTACGTGATCGGCGGTGTCAAGGTGGGCATCAGCATCTGCGAAGACGTGTGGAGCCCGACCGGGCCTCTCGCCGACCAGGCAGCAGGTGGCGCCGAGCTGAACGTCAACATCAACGGCTCGCCCTACCACTTCGCCAAGGGTCACGACCGTGAACGCATGTTGGCGACACGCGCCGCCGACGCAAGTTGCGCGCTCGTCTACGTCAACCAGGTGTGCGGTCAGGACGAGTTGGTGTTCGATGGCGGTTCGATGGTGTTCGATGCCGAGGGCCGGTTGGTTGCCCGCGCCGCCCAGTTCGTCGAGGAGTTGCTCATCACCGACGTGCACATCGAGCCCGTGTATCGCAAGCGCCTGCTCGATCCGCGCGGTCGGCGCACCGAGGTGGAGATGCCGCTGGTGCACGTCAGCGACGCGTCGCTGGGGCGCGACATCGCGCCACCCACCCAGCGAATCGCTCCCACGCTGAGCCCCGAGGCGGAGTTGTACGAGGCGCTCGTGCTCGGCACTGGAGATTACGTGCGCAAGAACGGATTCAGCGATGTCGTGATCGGGTTGTCGGGTGGCATCGACTCCACGCTGGTGGCCTGCATCGCGGTCGACGCCCTGGGTGCCGAGCACGTGCACGGCGTATCGATGCCGTCACGGTACTCGAGCGACGGCTCCAAGACCGACGCATCCGATCTTGCGAAGAAGTTGGGCATCGACTTCCGCACGATCGCGATCGAGCCGGCCTTCAGCGCCTATCTCGACATGACCGGCGAGTCGTTCGCCGGCAGGCCCGCCGATCTCACCGAAGAGAACCTGCAGAGCCGCGTGCGCGGGGCCACGCTGATGGCGCTGTCTAACAAGTTCGGATGGATGGTGCTGACGACGGGCAACAAGAGCGAAATGGCCGTCGGCTACTTCACGCTGTACGGCGACTCGGTAGGCGGTTACGGCGTCATCAAAGACGTGCTGAAGACGCGGGTCTACGATCTGTGCCGGTACTACAACCAACGTGCGGGTCGCGAGATCGTCAGTGAGAGCGTCATCACCAAGCCACCGTCGGCCGAGCTGCGTCCCGATCAACGCGACGACCAGAGCTTGCCGCCGTACGAAGTGCTCGATCCGATCCTCGAGCTCTACGTCGAAGAGGATCGAACCGCCTCCGAGATCGTCGAGCTCGGTCACGACGAAGCGCTCGTCCGGCGCATCACTCGGCTGGTCGACGTGATGGAGTACAAGCGGCGGCAGTGCCCTCCCGGCGTGCGAGTCAGTGTGAAGGCCTTCGGCAAAGATCGCCGCCTGCCGATCACCAACGGCTACCGGGGCTGAGTCACGCTCGCTCGCCGCGGCCCGACACGATCATGGCTGCCACGCTGATCGCGGCGAGCAGCGCGGCGAGCGCTGCCGGCTTACCGATGCCATAGCGCGAGTAGAGGCGCGTCGCCGGTATCGACATCGCCGCACGACCGAAAGTATCGACGCCGATCAACAACCCGAGCCCTACGCGCCGGTGCGCCGCGTACGAGGCCCGTAGCTAGTGAGATGGCGCTGACGACAGCGAACTCGAACCCGATCGCGGCGATCGCCAGGAAGATGATGCCGACGACGAGGTGGTGATGCCAGAGCGCCAACCCCGCGCCGGCGGGGATCATCAGCGCCGCCCCAGCGGTCACCGACCGCCGCTTGCCCCAGATGTCGGTGAACCGGGCGACCGACAAGGTGGCGCACAGTTCGCCGGCGCCGAGCAGGAAGGAGACCGCCGAGATGCCAGCGGCAGTGAAGCCGAACTGATCCTCCAGCCAGCTTCCGAACGTGACGACGAGCGCATAGCTCGCTGCGGTCATCGTGAATCCGGCGAGCAACACCATCCAACCGCGTGGAACGAGCCTGCCGTGGCCGACCGGGAAGCCGCCGACTGGTTTCAGTGCCGGCTGCGGCGGATCGATGCGACCGATGACCACGATGGCGAGGGCGGCGACGGCGACAGCACCACTGAGGTACCCGACCCGCCAGTTCGTCAGCTGGGTGACGAGGCCCATGGTGCTGACGCCGATCAGCAACCCGAACGCCCACGAGACCTCGATCAGCCCGGTCACCCGGCCGCGGCGCTCGAATGGCACGTGACCCGCGATCCACGAGCCGACTCCGAGATAGAAGGTGCTGTTGCCCAAACCGAGGATGACGAGCGCGGCGGCGAGCATCGCCACGCCCTGGGTGGCGGCAGCCAAACACGTTCCGGTGAGCACCGCGCCCATTCCGGCCGCCACGGCACGCCGCGCGCCGAGTCGATCGACGACCCGCCCGATCAGTGGGGACGCCAAACCGGACAGCTCGGAGATGGCGATTGCCACACCGATGTCGGCGACCGACACGTGCAGGCCACGAGCGATGGTGGCGATGAACGGAGCGACGAATCGGTAGCACGCGTTCGACGTCGTGCGCGCCGCGGCGAAAGCCGTGAGGTCGCGTCGGACCTCTGGCGCGTACGAATCATCCAACACGCGACCGAGCACGACGTTCGACACTAACTCGCTAACCTGTGGCCCCCGTGGCCCTGATCGTGCAGAAATACGGCGGAACCTCCGTCGCCGACCCCGATCGCATGCGCGCCGTGGCCGAGAACGTTGCGTTCACCCGCCGCCACGGAAACGACGTGGTCGTGGTGCCGAGCGCCATGGGCAAGACCACCGACAACCTCATCAAGCTGGCCAACGACGTCTCCAGCACCCAGCCCGGCCGCGAGATGGACATGCTGATCACCACGGGTGAACGCATCTCGATGTCGTTGCTGTGCATGGCACTTGCCGATCTCGGCGTCGAGGCGGTCAGCTTCACCGGCAGCCAGGCGGGCATCATCACCGATTCGATCCACGGCAAGGCCAAGATCCTCGAGGTCAAAGGCGATCGAGTCCGCGAGGCGCTGGCCGCCGGCAAGGTCTGTGTTGTCGCCGGCTTTCAGGGCATCAGCACCGAGAAGGAGATCACGTCGCTGGGGCGTGGCGGCAGCGACACCACTGCGGTTGCCCTGGCGGCATCGCTGGCCGCCGACAGCTGCGAGATCTACACCGATGTCACCGGGGTCTTCTCCGCCGATCCACGGATCGTCCCGCAAGCCCGCAAGCTGGCGCGTGTCAACTTCGACGAGATGCTCGAGATGGCCGGCGCTGGCAGCAAGGTGCTTGCGCTGCGCAGCGTCGAGTTTGCCCGCAACCACAACGTTCCAGTCCACGTCCGCTCCGCGTTCACGTGGGAACCGGGCACATGGGTCACCGATCAGGAGCCAAGCATGGAAGAGCCGATCATCTCAGGCGTCGTCACCGACACCAGCGAGTCGAAGGTGACCATCGTCGCCGTTCCCGACCGACCCGGAATTGCCGCCGCGCTCTTCGAGCCGCTCGCCGCGGCCAACGTCAACGTCGACATGATCGTGCAGAACACCTCGCAAGACGGCACGACCGACATCAGCTTCACGATGCCCAAGGCCGACATGGCCACAGCGGAGTCGATCGTCGGGCGTGTTGCCGCCGAGATCGGCGCGAGAGGCGTGGATCACGATGCCGACATCGCCAAGATCAGCTTGGTCGGGGCGGGCATGAAGACCAGCCCGGGCATCGCCGCCAAGATGTTCCGCACCCTTGCCGACGAGTCCGTCAACATCCAGATGATCTCGACGTCGACCATCCGCATCTCCGTGGTCACTGCGGCCAGTGGCCTCGAGCGTGCGGCGCGCGCGTTGCACTCGGCCTTCGGGCTCGACTCCGGCCAGGCGTATTCGGCGCCCTTGCCGGAACGGAAGTAGCCAGCACACGATGCGACGCAACTACGTGCCCTGGCGAGCTGCGGGCACCACCACCGAGCTGAAGCGCTCCGCCGATGAGGTCGTGCGCGACACCGGCTGGGTGTTCAACAACAAGACCGGCAGCAATCTCAGCCTGTCCGAGTTCGTCGAGACCGGCAATCACGAGACGCTCGCCTATCTGACCGCGTTCGGTCTCGATGACGACCTCGCCGGCCAGACGCTGGTGGAGATCGGCGCCGGGATCGGCCGCATGACGGCCAGCTTCACCCGGTTGTTCGGCCGTGTCATCGCCTGCGATCTCGATGGGGCGTTCCTCGAGCGGTGCCGTGAGACAGTGGCCCAGTTCGGTCGCCCCGAGCGGCTGCAGACCAGCCGTGTTGCCGACGGACGCACCATCACCCTGCCCGACGGCACCGGCGACCTCGCGTTCAGCTACATCACGCTCCAGCACTGCCACCGCGACGATGCCTTGGCGTTGACCGCCGAAGCCGTGCGCGTCACCCGGCCCGGGGGCCACGTGGCGCTGAACTACAGAACGTGGACGGCCGGAGACGTCGTCCTGTGGCCCGCCGGCCACGTGGTCCGTGGCCTGTGGCGGGTTCCCAAGTTCGGGCCGGCGATCGCCAAGAACCGACCGTTCGCCCGACTCGGCTGGCAGGCCAATCGGCTCTCCCCGACCGAGGTGATGGCCAAGGTCGGCGAGCACCTCGTCGATGTGCAGATCGTGCGATCGCCCAAACGCCGCAGCTTCGCCATCGCCGGCACCGCCGACCAGTCGTTCGAGGGCGTGCACCGCAGCCACTGGTGGCTCGTCGGCAAAGTCCGCTGATCGCCGCGCCTGAGGCGATAATCGCGGGGCAGGCGAGGTGACTCGGCATTAGCCTCTTGGCCATGAAAATAGGTGTCGTCGGTGCCACTGGCCAGGTCGGCGGGGTCATGCGCCGAATCCTGATCGAGCGCAACTTTCCCGTCTCGCAGATCCGCTTCTTCGCCTCGGCCCGCTCGGCTGGGACCACCCTGGAGTGGAAGGGCGAGCAGATCACGGTTGAAGACGCGGCCACCGCTGATCCCAGCGGCCTCGACATCGCCCTGTTCTCCTCCGGAGCAACGTCCTCGCGAGAGTTGGCGCCGCGGTTCGCCGCCGCCGGAGTCATCGTGATCGACAACTCCTCGGCGTGGCGCATGGACCCCGACGTACCCCTGATCGTCAGCGAGGTCAACCCCGGCGAGATCAGCAACGTCCGCAAGGGCATCATCGCCAACCCCAACTGCACGACCATGGCGGCGATGCCGGTGCTCAAGCCGTTGCACGACGAGGCCGGTCTGTTGCGGATGATCGCCTCGACCTATCAAGCGGTCAGCGGTGCAGGCCTCGCCGGCGTCGACGAGCTCGACAAGCAGGTGCGCGAGGTGGTCGATCAGGCTCGCGAGCTCACCCACGACGGTTCGGCCGTGCCGTTTCCGGCTCCGGTCAAGTTCGTCAAGCCGATCGCGTTCAACGTCTTGCCGTATGCGGGCAAGTACATCGACGACGGCTTGCTGGAGACCGACGAAGAGCAGAAGTTGCGCAACGAGAGCCGCAAGATCCTCGACATCCCGAGTCTGCGCGTCAGCGGCACGTGCGTGCGGGTGCCGGTGTTCACCGGTCACTCGCTGAGCATCAACGCCGAGTTCGAGCGGCCGATCAGCGTGGCCCGCGCCATCGAGGTGCTCGGTGCCGCTCCCGGAGTCGCGCTCAGCGACGTGCCGACGCCGCTCGAGGCTGCCGGCCAGGATCCCAGTTACGTCGGCCGCATCCGTCAAGACATGTCGGTCGACGGTGGTCGCGGTCTGGTCCTGTTCGTCAGCAACGACAACCTCCGAAAGGGTGCCGCCCTCAACGCCATCCAAATCGCGGAGTTGTATCTCTAGGGGCAGGTACACGGAATCGACGAGCAGCGCGGGCAGCCGTTGGCGTAGCGCTGTGCTGCCTCACTGAGGTTCACTCCGAGCTGGTTCGCCAGCGACGCCAGCCAGGCAAGCACGTCGGCGAACTCGTGGAGCTGCTGTTCGTGCGAGCCCTTGCGAACCGCTTGGGCCAGCTCGCCGACTTCTTCGGCCAGCCAGGCGACCGAACTGGGCACTCCGCGAGCGCGATCGCGTTCTCCGAAGGTCACATCGATCAGCAGTTGGAGATCGTCGAGGTCCACGCGTCAGCTACGACCGGGCGCGTGCCTGGGCCACGGCCGGCATTGCTCCAGAACGCGGGCCAGACGCAGCACCACGTCGTCGGCGTGGCGGTTGCCGACGATGTGCAAACCGATGGGTAGGCCCTCGGTCGACTCGCCGGCGGGGACCGACGCCGCCGGCGTGCCCCACAGGTTGGCGAGCATGGCGAACGGCACGGCACCTGCCGGAGGCGCTTTCTGTCCGTTGACCTCCGTCGGCATCGGCCCTTCCGCGGCGAATGCCGTGATCGCCGAAGTCGGTGTGAGGAGCACGTCGATCTGCTCGAAGAGCGCCGCCAGCTCCAGCTCGATCTCGCGACGCCTGGTGAGCGCCGCCGCGTACTGCACCACGGTCATCGCCTGGGTGCGCTCGAACGCCGGTCGCACGCCCGGGTCGAGGTCGTCGGCACGATCGGGCCACAGGCCCGGCGGCAATCCGACCCAACGGTCGACCGACTCGAGTTGGGCCCAGATGGGAATGAGGTCGTCGAAGCACACGTCGATGTCGACCATCGTGAGACCGGCCTCGGCGGTGAGTGCGCGCGCCGCCGCCGCCGTAACGGCCGCTACTTCGGGGTCGACGATGGCAAAGCCGAGATCTGCCGACCAGCCAACACGCAACCCGGTCGTGTCGAGCCGTTCGATCCGCTGTTCGTAGATCACGCCTGGTGCGGGGAGAGCGGTGCGATCCTGTGGATGCGGACCGGCCATGACGTCGAGAAGGCGTGCCGCATCGGCGACGGTGGTGGCCAAGCAGCCGGCGGCTGCGGTCTGCGAGTAGCGGGTGCCGCGCAGGTCGGGGATGCGACCGAACGACGGCTTGTGCCCGACGAGACCACAGAACCCAGCCGGTGTACGAGTGGATCCGCCACCGTCACTCGACGAGGCGAACGGCACCAGGCCGGCAGACACGGCCGCCGCGGATCCACCACTGGACCCACCCGGGGTTCTGCCGAGGTTCCACGGGTTACGAGTAACACCTGTGACCCGATTGTTGGTGTACGCCCAGAACCCGAACTCGGGCACAGCGGTCTTGCCGACGGCCACGGCGCCGGCCTGGCGAAGACGATGGATGTGGATCGAATCGTTCTCGACAGGCGGACCGCCGGAGTACCAGAGCGAGCCGCGCCCGGTCGGCATTCCGGCGCAGTCGTCGAGATCCTTCACCCCGAACGGCACACCGGCGAGCGGGCCTGGATCGTGCCCGGCGGCGACGAGGGCATCGATGCGCTCCGCATCACGATGGGCCTGACCGGGGTCGAGGTGGATGAACGCGTTCAGTTCGTCGTTGCCGGTCTCGATGGCGGCCAGGCACTCGTCGAGCACGTCGACCGCGGTGATCTCCCCTCGCCGAACAGCCTCTGCCGTGTCGATGACGGTGCGCACGGAGCGAGTGTAGCGATCGTTGCTTGTGCCGAATCACAATTTGTGCAATCGTTTGCGTAACCGGTCTGGGGCATCTCGAGGGGTCGATGCGCGGGACCGACTGCACAGCGAGAAGGGAGCCGGGTGATCGAGGTTGGGGGAGACGTCGAGCCGGTGACCGTCATCGTCACCGGCCGGACCCGGGCACTGCGGCGGCTTCGTCGCGACATCCCGGCGATGATCTCTGCCGGGATCCTCGTCGTGCTCATCCTCGTCGCCACCGTTGGCGCTCCGATCGCGGCCGCCATGACCGGGCACCCGCCCACCAAGCAGTACCCCGATGCCATCGCCATCGACGGCCTGCCCATCGGCGTCATGCAGCGCCCGTACCTGTCGGATGGCATCACCAGGGATCCGTCGGCAGCGCGGTTCATCCTCGGCGCCGATCGCCTGGGGCGCGACCAGCTGGTCCGCCTCTTCTACGGGGCGCGCATCTCGCTGATCGTGGCCTTCGGCGCCACCGGGTTGGCCATGCTCATCGGCATCTCGTTGGGCCTGCTCGCCGGCTACCGCGGTGGATGGCTCGACGCAATGATCAGTCGAGCAATCGAGACGGCAATGGCCTTTCCCTCACTGCTCTTGGCCGTCGGGCTCTCGGTGGTGGTCGGTCCCGGGCTGTTCAACGTGCTGTTCGTGATCGCCCTGTTCACGTGGTTCTACCCGGCACGGATCGTGCGCAACGCGACGATGTCGGGTACCAAGCGGCTGTACGTCGATGCCGCCCGCTCGGTCGGCGCACGACCCCGCCGGTTGCTCCTCGTGCACATCTTGCCGCAGGTGTGGGGCCCGTTGCTGGTGTTCGGGACGTCGATCGTGGCCAACAACATCCTGTTCGAATCAGGCCTGAGCTACCTCGGCGTCGGGGTGCCACCGCCCACTGCGAGTTGGGGCCAGATGCTGTCGGACGGCGTCAACTCCGGTCTGTACCGCGTCGTACCGGCGCTCGCCATCGTGCCTGGGCTGGCCTTGGTGGTGACGATGCTGGCGTTCAACCTGCTGGGCGACGGGCTCCGCGACGCGATCGATCCGAAGGCACGCCGATGAGGCGCTTCGTGCTCCGCAGGCTTGGCGGCGGCGTGGTTCAGGTCGTCATCATCACGTTCCTCGCCTGGATGCTCTTCTACGTGATCGCCCGGTTCACGGGGGCCACACCCGCCTTGCGCGCCGCCGGCCGCAACCCATCGCCAGAGCGGCTCGCCGAGGTGAGTCACAAGCTCGGCACCGACCGGTCGTACGGCGTTCAGTACCTCAAGTTCTTGAAAGGCATCTTCGTCGGTGACTTCGGCTACTCGTTCAATCAACGCCGGCCAGTCTCCGACATCTTGTTCCCCGCGGCGCGCGCCACGGCTTCGGTCGTGTTCGGCGGAGCGATCGTGTGGCTGCTGATAGCAGTTCCTGTCGGTGCGTACGGTGCCCTGCGGCCACGCTCGCTCGGTGACGTGATGGGTCGCACGTTCGCGATCTTCGGCATGTCGGTGCCGATCTTCTGGGTAGCGCCGATGCTGTCGTTCCTTCTCGCCTACCAACCAACGCAGGGTGTGCTGCTCGGCATGCACATCCTCCCGAAGGGCACCCGCATCTTCCCGATCGACGGGTATGTGCGCCTGGGTGACAGCCCCGGGCAATGGGCGCACCACCTCCTGTTGCCATGGTTGGCCTACGCCACCACGTTCGCCGCGGTCTACGCCCGCTACATACGAACGCTCGTCCTCGAACAACTCGGTGAAGACTACGTTCGCACCGCCGAGGCCAAAGGCATGCGCACCAGCCGCCTGCTCGCCCGCCACGTCGGCCGCAACGTCGCCCCGATCCTGGCCGTGCTGCTCGGTGTCGACATCGGCATCGCTCTCGGTGGCACGTTGTTCGTCGAGACCGTCTTCAACATCCCCGGCCTCGGTTACACCGGCATCAACTCCATCCAGACGCTCGACTACCCGTTGGTCACCGGTGTCATCACGTTCGCAGCTGTGGTGGCGGTGGCGGCGAACACGGTGGTCGACCTACTCCACGGCTTCCTCGATCCGCGCGTTCGCGTCGGTGTCGGTTGAGCCTCCAAATCCCCAAATCCCCCGATCCCACATCCCAACCAGCCAACGGAACCACGCCAACACACCCGGAAGGACCACAGATGAAGAACCGAACCGACCACGAGAGCCACCCACGGAGGGTGCACCGGTCGAGGCGTCGCCTCGCCGCTCTGCTCGCCGTCCCATTGATCGTTGCTGCCTGCAGCTCCGACTCCAAGAGCGTCACGCCAGCTACGTCGGGAGCGACGGGAGCAACACAGGCGAGCGGCGCACCGGCGACGACGCCCGCCGCCGCCGGCGCCCCTGATCCCAACGGGGTCATCAAGGTCGGCATGGCCAAGGGCGACATCGACAGCATCGACCCCAACCGGTGGTACGCGGCGATCACGTGGGGCCTGGCGAACGGGCTGTGCACCACACTGCTGCGCTACGACGACAAGGCCGGTAACGACGGCGTCAACATCGTGCCGGGCCTGGCCGACCTGCCGACCGTGTCGGCCGACGGTACCGAGTACACCTTCAAGCTCCGCGACGCGAAGTTCGCCAATGGCGACCCGATCACACCGGCCGACGTGAAGTACACGTTCGAGCGCATGGCCAACCCCGACATCGCCACGGGCAGCGACGGCTACATGCGCATCGTCGGCAAGGACGATTATCAGGCCAAGAAGGCAACCGAGATCTCTGGCATCACCACCACCGCCGACTCGGTCATCTTCAAGCTCGAGGGACCCGACGGTTCGTTCCCGTACAAGGTCTCGCTACCAACGACGTGCCCCGTCGGCAAGGACGCGCCGATGACCCAAGATGTCGACGGCAGCCTGATGACCAAGTACGCCAGCGGCCCGTACGTGATCAAGTCGTACAAGCCGGAAGAGTCGATGGTGTGGGTGAAGAACCCCAACTACAACTCGGCTCTCGGTGACCGCGGCAAGGCAGCCGAGATCGACTTCACGATGGGTGTCGACCCCGCCCAGGCCGCGCTGAAGATCAAGGCCGGCGACATCGACCTGTACACCGGCAACTTCCCGGCGGCCGACGTGTCGCAGCTCTCCAAGGACGACAGCGTGAAGAGTCAGGTCTTCTCTGCAGCGCGGCCCGCCATCCTCACCGTGTTCCTCAACAACGAGGTGGCCCCGTTCGACAACGTGAAGGTCCGCCAGGCCGTCAACTTCGCCATCAACCGCAACCAGATCCAGCGCGTGTGGGGCGGCCCCGCCGTCGGCACACCTACCGATCAGATCCTTCCGCCGTCGGTCCCGGAATATCGCGACTACGACGCGTATCCGAACGAGCCCGATCTCACCAAGGCCAAGCAACTGATGGCCGATTCGGGCTTGACCCTGCCGATCAAGACCACCATTCACACGCGCAACGACGTGGCCGGCTTCCAGGAGGCCTGCGAGGTCATCCAAGCCAACCTCAAAGAGATCGGCATCGACGTCGAGATCGTCGGCACCATCGGCAGCGTCGATCAGCAGGCCGACTCCGATGAGACGCAGAAGACACCGATGGGCATCGTCACGTTCTCGATGGACTTCCCCGACGGGCAGGCGTTCTTGAACCTGTTGCTCGACCCGGGCAAGCCCGAGTTCGGTGGTAGCTACGCCCGCTTCAACGACAAGTCGTTCATCCCCAGCTACGAGGCAGTGGCCGCGCTGCAGGGCGCCGAACGGTCGAAGGCCTATCTCGATCTCGACCAGAAGGTGATGACCGAGGCCGCTCCGTGGGCGCCCTTGCTCGTGCCCGCACGGTTCGACTTCGTGTCGTCGCGCGTCACCGGCTACGTGTACAGCCAGGCCATGGACAACGTCAACTACAACACCGTGGGGGTGACAGGCTGACCTCATGGCGAACGTCCCGTCGATCGTGAGCACCACCGGCTCGCCGTCAGACGTGGCCGACGGTCGGCCACCCCGAGCAGTGCTCGAGGTGGCCGACCTCGCCGTGCGCATTCCGACCGAGGACGGAGTTGTCGAGGCAGTCCGCGGCATCTCCTTCTCGATCGCCCCTGGCGAGGTTCTCGGGATCGTCGGCGAGTCCGGCTCCGGCAAATCCATGACCGCGTTGGCGATCATGGGCTTGCTGCCGCGCAACGCCACGGCCACTGGTTCGATCCGTTTCCGCGGCGAGGAGCTTCTCGGCCGATCCCGAAGCTCCCTCCGCAACCTGCGCGGTAATCAGTTGGCGATGGTGTTCCAGGACCCGATGACGGCGCTCAATCCGATGTACTCGGTCGGGTGGCAGGTGGCCGAGGCGGTGCGCCTGCATCAAAAGGTCCATCGCTCCGCGGCATGGCGGCGCGCCGAGGAGCTCATCGATCTCGTCGGGCTCCCGAATCCGGCCGCCGTGGCCCGGCAGTACCCGCACCAGCTGTCCGGTGGCATGCGCCAGCGGGTGATGGTGGCGATGGCCGTTGCCAATCAACCCGAGGTGATCGTCGCCGACGAGCCGACGACGGCCCTCGACGTCACGGTGCAGGCTCAACTCCTCGAGCTGCTGGCGACGGTGCGCACCGAGACCGGGGCCGCCATGATCCTCATCACCCACGACCTCGGAGTCGTGTCGGGCGTGGCCGATCAGGTCATGGTGATGTATGCCGGTCTGGTCGCCGAGCACGGTTCGACCCTCGATGTGTTCACTCGACCTTCGATGCCGTACACACGCGGGTTGTTGGCGTCGATCCCGCGCCTCGATGACGTCGGCTCTCGACTCCAACCGATTCGCGGAGTTCCGCCGTCGATGATCTCGCTCAGCAAAGGGTGCGCGTTCGTACCGCGCTGCGATTTCGCCAGCGAGGTGTGTGCCACTCAGCCACCGTTGGTGGAGATCGGCTTCGAGCATCGCGTCAGCTGTCATCACCCTCAGGTCGGGCCACTCGAACGGCTGCCGGCAGCAACGGCCAACCACGACCGTCTTTCCGATGCCGCCCCGCTGCTCGTTGTGCGCGGTCTGTCCAAGCAGTTCCGGCTCAAGTCGCGTGGCCGCAGGAGACAGCAGTCAGTCGACGCCGTATCGGGCATCGACCTCGACCTGCGGCCCGGTGAGACGCTCGGTCTCGTCGGGGAGTCCGGCTGCGGGAAGAGCACTACAGCCAGGTTGTTGCTGCGCCTGGAAGAGCCCAGTGGCGGCACCATTGCACTCGGCGAGTTGCAGCTCAGTGGCCTCGACATCAAGGCCATGCGCTCGGCTCGACAACGCATGCAGATGGTCTTCCAAGACCCGTACGCGTCGTTGAACCCGGGCCTGTCGATCCACGAGATCATCGCCGAGCCGTTGGTTGTGCACGGCCGGCCGAACCGTTCGGCGCGGGTCAACCAACTGCTCGAGATGGTCGGTCTCGATCCTTCGTACGCGCGGCGATATCCGCACGAGTTCTCCGGGGGGCAGCGTCAACGCATCGGCATCGCCCGCGCCCTCGCGTTGGATCCCGAGGTGCTGGTTCTCGACGAGCCGGTCTCAGCACTCGACGTCAGCGTGCAGGCGTCGATCCTCAACCTGCTCATGGACCTTCGTGACGAGCTCGGCGTCGCCTACCTCTTCATTGCCCACGATCTGTCGGTGGTGCGCCACATCGCCGACCGGCTGGCCGTGATGTACATGGGCAGGATCGTCGAAACCGGCCCTGCCGGTGAGATCTACGACAACCCTGCCCACCCCTACACGAAGGCCCTGTTGTCGGCTGTGCCGATCCCTGATCCGACCGCCGAGCGCCAGCGCCGGCGAATCCTTCTCGAAGGTGATGTACCCAGCCCGATCGACCCGCCGTCAGGGTGCCGGTTCCGCACCCGGTGCTGGAAGGCCGACGAGATCTGCGCCGGCCTGGTACCGCCGTTGGCGCCCACCGCAACGGCACGATTCGTGGCTTGCCACCACCCGGAAGGCCCAGCGGGGAGCACCTGATGTCGTCGCCCGAAACCACTTCCGTAAACGTTTGCGGTAGATTTCTTGTTCTGACAAGGAGGACCAATGCCAGGCCCGGGAAATGATCTGATCGACGAACGCGAGGTGGAAGCAGTCGCTCGCGTGCTGCGCAGCGGCTATCTCGGTCGCTACGGCCCCGATGACGATCCCGACTTCGGCGCCGAGGTGCTCACGCTCGAGCAACGCATCGCCGCGCTCGTCGGGGTGCATCACGCGGTGGCCATCAACTCCGGGACGAGCGCGATCTGGACGCTGCTGTCCGCGCTCGGGATAGGGCCCGGTGACGAGGTGATCGTTCCCGGTTTCACCTTTGTCGCCTCGATGTCGGCGATCGTCTACGCCGGTGCCAAACCGGTGCTCGCCGAGGTCGACGACACGTTCAACCTCGATCCCGTCGATGTCGAGGCGAGGATCACGGACAAGACCAAGGCCATCCTTGCTGTGCACATGCTCGGCGCACCGTGCAACCTCGATGCGCTCGGCGACATCGCCCGTCGTCACGGCATCCTCATCATCGAAGACGCCGCTCAGGCGTTCGGTGGCAGCTACCACGGGCGCCGGCTCGGTTCGATCGGCGTCGGCGGGGCGTACAGCTTCAACATCTACAAGACCATCACCTGCGGCGACGGCGGCATGCTCGTCACCGACTCGCGCGACCTCTACGAGCGTTGCTTCGCCCTTCACGATCAGGGCCATCTGCCGCTGCGACACGGCACCGAGATCGGTCAGCGTCCGTTCCTCGGACTCAACCTGCGCATGACCGAGCTCTCCGGCGCTGTCCTCAACGTGCAACTCGACAAGCTCGATTACATCCTCACGACGTTGCGCAGCAACAAGGCCGCACTACGCGCTGCCATCGAGACCATTCCCGGCGTCGGCTTCCGCCGGCTCGCCGATCCAGAAGGCGATGTGGCCACCCATCTCGTCGTCGTCCTACCTGATGCTTCCGGAGCAAGAGCTGTGGCTGCCGAGCTGGGCACCAAGACCCTCGCCAACTCCGGCTGGCACGTCTACGCAAACATGGAGCACCTGCGCAGTCGGCGAATCGTGTCGGGCTTCGCCCGTTCGGTTGCCGACTATGTTGCTGATCCTGGCCTGCTCCCCGCTACCGATGCGTTGCTCGCCCGATCGATCACCCTCGGTGTCGGTGTGGTCGACGCAGGGATCGGCTCGGCGTTCGGGCTCAACGTGCGATCCACGCCCTCCGACATCGAGCAGGTCGCCAAGCGGTTCGAGGTCGCGGTGGAACGCCATGTGCACTAGAGCCGCAGATCGCTGATGGCCCAGCGGCGGGTGACCCTCGTCGACGTGGCCCAGCGGGCCTCGGTGAGCGTGGCCACGGTGAGCCGCGCCCTCAGCGGAGATCCGCAGATCAGTGCGGCGACCCAGTCGCGGGTCCGCCAGATCGCCGACGTGCTGAAGTACGTCCCCAACGTCACCGCCAGGAGCCTGGTGCTGCAATCCAGTGCCACCTTCGGCTTGATGACGCCTGATGTGACCGATCCCATCCACGGCGAGGTCGTCACCGGCTTCCAGCAGCGAGCCGCCGAGCAGGGTTACTCGGTCATTCTGTCGAATGGCTTTCGCGATGCCGCCACCGAGCAACGGGCACTGCGCGAGTTTGCCGCCCACCGCGTCGCCGGTGTCGCGGTGATGGGCAGCGTGCTGTCGCAGACCGACGTGAAGCGGCTGCTGTCGCCGAGCCCTGTGCTGTTCATCGGTTCCGACCACGTACCGGCGCCCGGCGCCGATCTCGATCTGCCGCGGGGTTGCCTGCGCCCCGACGATCGCGATGGGATGAACCAGGTTGTCGACCACTTGATCGAGCGCGGCTACGGCACGGTCGCCTACGTCAGCGGCTCGTCGGGCGCCAATCAGATGATCCGCCGCGACGCCCTGGTGTCGGCACTGGCCGCCCGCGGCCGGCCGGAACCCGTCGTGCATCGGGCCGACGACGTCGACTCCGGGGGTCTTCAGGTCGTGGCCGCAGAGATCCGCCGCGGTCGGCCGGATGTCGTGGTGTGCTACGACGACAAGACCGCACTCACCCTCATGGATGAACTGCGCACCGTGGGCGTGAGGATCCCGGCCGATATCGGAATCGTCGGCTTCGACGACATCCCGTTCGCAAGCATCTCCAACCCGCGGCTCACCACGGTGTCGCAGCGATCCGACGAGCTGGGCCGCGACTGCGTCGATTTCCTCCTGGCCACACGCGACCGCGGCAAGTTGCCGCGGTCGCAGCACATGGCGGTTGCACTCGTCGTTCGGGAGACAACTCCAGGTCCCTCCCGAAGTCAAAAGAAAGGCAAGCGATCTTGAACCGTCACTTCACCAGATGGCCTCTCGTCGAGGGGTATGCCGATCGGCAGAGCTACCGAGCCGGCGACACCGTCGACGTTCGCTGCAGCAGCCGCGTGCCGACCATCACGGCTTCGGTGGTGAGAATCGGTCGTGAACGGGTGGAGCTGTGGCAACGAGCGGGGATCAGCGTCGCCGAGCATTTGTACCCCGACGACGCCTACGCCACTGGTTGCGGTTGGCCCGTAGCGTTCTCACTCGTCATCGATCCTGCGTGGCCCTCGGGTTTCTACGAGGTGAGCCTTCAGGCGGAGGGCGGGATAGGCGAAGCGGCGAAAGCCGAGGCGTTCTTCGTGGTTCGACCGGCTGCAGATTCATCGGCCGATGCCATTCTCGTGTTGGCGACGAACACCTACAACGCGTACAACCAGTGGGGCGGTCGTTGCCTGTACAGCGATGCGGTGAAGGTGTCGTTCGATCGGCCGTTGGAGCGCGGTTACCTTCGCCGGCCTGCGGCGCCCGCCGCCGCGGCCTACGACGGACGCGTCGCCAGCCTCCCCGACGAGCCTGACGAGGAGCATCATCAACTCCAGCAGTACCTTGCCGACTTCGACTACCCGCTGTGGTGCGCGTCGGCCGGCTGGCACAACTGGGAACGGCGCTTCGTCCAATGGGCAGAGGCCGAGGGCATCACACTCGACTATGCCATCAACTCCGATCTCGAGTTCCACCCCGAGGTGCTCGACGGGCAGAAGTTGATGTTGAGCATCGGTCACGACGAGTACTGGTCGTGGGCGATGCGCGACCGCGCCGATGCGTTCGTCGAAGGCGGGGGCTCGTGGGCGATCTTCTCCGGCGACACCTGCTTCTGGCAGGTGCGCTACGAGGACGACGGGCGCACGATGGTCGCCTACAAGGGCCATGCCGCGACCGAGGATCCGGTTGCCGGCACCGCCGACAGCCGCCTCCTGACGTCGATCTGGTCGCTGCCAGCCATCGGTCGGCCCGAGGCACAGACGATCGGTCTCAGCTTCACCCGTGGCGGGTACGCGCGGGTCGGCCAGGCGACGCCGCGCAGTTCCGGCGGCTACAACATCCATCGACCGGATCATCCGATCTTCGCCGGAACCGATCTCCGTTACGGCGATGTGTTGGGTGGACCCTCGCGGATCGTCGGCTACGAGGTCGACGGCTGCGAGTTGACGATGGTCAACGGCGATCCCGTCCCGACATATGCCGACGGCACACCGGACGGGCTCGAGGTGCTGGCCACCGCGCCTGCTCGTCTTCTGTCGATAACGTCGACAACCAGCGAGGTGCCGAAGGCGTTGTGGGCGAGCACGGATCCCCCGGGCGACCTCGAAGGTGTGGCCACGGCGCTGTTCGGGTCACCGTCGCCGGAGAACGTTGCTCGTATCGCCCACAACCACGCCGTGATCGGAACGTTCACGAAGGGCACGGGCAGGGTGCTCAACGCCGGGACGACCGACTGGTGCTACGGCCTCGACGACGATCCACGAGTGCAACAGGTGACCGGCAACATCCTGCGCTGGCTGGTCAGCGACCGCTGAGCCGTGTGGAGTGTTTCAAGGCACCCAGGTAGGCGGGAACCACTCCACACCGGTCGCCATCACCGGGCGTGGAGTCCTTGAAGGCCCCCAGGTGGGCGCGAAACACTCCACAGGACGGCGGTGCTGTTCTGTGGCGAGCCGGACGACTCAGCCGGCGGTGGTTTCCGGTGCGTCGCGCCAAATGATCGAGCTGACTCCGAGGATCCACACCGACCAGCCGATGAAACCGACGAACCCGGCTGCGATTCCCGAGGAGCTGTCGGTGGCCGATCCGAGAACGGCGGCGACCAGAAACGCAAACCCGGCCACGACGCCAAGCCAGGCCAGCCACGTCGGGAACATCTTGGCGCGCAATCCCAGGATGTTGGTGGCGAGCAAGTGGGTGGCCAGGCCGAAGCCCGACGCCGAGAGCAGCACGACGCTGAGCGTGTAGAAGGCCCGCGCGCCATCGCCGACGTCGGCAGGGTGGAGCGCTATCGCGGCGTTGACGGAGGCCGACGCCATGAAGAGCGCACCTCCGAGGCCGAGGCCGATCAACGAGACCACTGACAGCCGGTGAGCGCCGGCCTCGGCCCGGCTCATGCGCCGCCACAGCGACCCGAACCACCACACCAGCCCGACCGATCC
Organism: Ilumatobacteraceae bacterium; assembly: GCA_963720775.1. Classification (GTDB taxonomy): domain Bacteria; phylum Actinomycetota; class Acidimicrobiia; order Acidimicrobiales; family Ilumatobacteraceae; genus JAENVT01. The sequence goes on from CAVRGR010000007.1 coordinate 727,767, forward strand.
GATCCCACCGAGCCACAACGTTGCCTTGAGGCCGCTGTCCTTGTCGGCGTAGTACTTGGCGATCTTGGCCGCCGAGGCGTTCGCTGCCGGTGGTGATCCGGCAAGGATTGCGCCGACGATGTTCAACACCACGAACGCCACGCCGCCTATCGCGGCATAGCGAACCCACTTCGAGTCGTTCATCCCGATCTCCTCATATCGCCCGTCACCCCCCGATGACGGTGCGCCACGTTTGTAGCACATTCTCGAAAGCCTCCGCGACGAGAGTCACGTCGGCCGAACCAACGTGCCGAGCCGGCACGCGGTGCGTGCGAGCGGTGCTGCTGACCAACGAGGCGTCAGCAGTGAACGCAATGCGGTAATCTCGGGCCAGCGACGCCGGCCAGTCGAGCGGGGAGACGGGGAGACGGGGATCAGATGAGCAATGTGCCGCAGCCTCCTTTCGGTCCGCCTAGTGGCGCGCCCGTACCACCGCAACCGGCGAGGGCACCGCAGGCGACGCCTCCGCCGCGCAACGGTGCGAAAACGACCAAGATGATTGCCGCGCTCGTTGTAGCGCTTGGGCTGGGCGGTACCGGTGTCTACCTCGCGACGCGCAGCGACGACAAGGCCCCTGCAACCGTGGCCACCGACGACACGAGCCCCGACACGACCGAGAGCCCTGGCACCACCGAGGCACCTCCCACCACCGTTCCCCGTACGACCACGACGATCCATGCCCTCAACACGGTTCCGTACCATCCGCCGACCACCACGGCGTTCACGATTCCGACGGGCGCTGTCGACCTCGGGCATCAGGTGTACATCCAGCTGCCAAACGGCTGGACCGATTCGAAGGATTCGGCCAGCGGAGTCGACACCATCACCGATGGCACCGCCAAGGTTGCGCTGCAGGTGTTGGTGCGTGCTCCGGGAGAGAACCCGCAAGCGTTGCTGCAGGAGTACATCGACACCTTCTCCAGCGACTTCGATGCGGTGGGTCTTGCGCCGTCTCGCTCGTTCAGCGTTGTCGGGTCGATTCCGGCGGCCGAGTACGGCGTGTACTACCGCACGTGGGACGCTTCCGGAGGCGCCAGCCTGCTGGGCGGCGCATATGTGTTCCAACGCGGCGACGGTTTGAGCGCCGTGTACGACGTCTTCTCGGAGTCGGCCACCATGGGCGTGCCGGCCGACGAGTTCGCCAGCTTCGAGAACAGCTTCAGCTCGGCCCCACCGATCGGCGACGTCGGCCCACTCGACCAGTACCCGACGTTTCGGGTCAATGGATTGCAGCAGCCGATCGAGGTCGACGGCATGCTCGCGTTCACGCCGACCCCCGGCTTCACCGAGATCGACGCCGGGAACGGCTATGGACTAGCCCGCCAAGGTGGCGAAGACTTCTCCGTCGCCCGCCTCCCCGGTCAAGCGAGCCTCGACGCCGCGCTCGAACAGGCCAAGGCATCACTCGACACGGACAACAGCGGGGTCACGTTCGGCGACCTGGTGCCGAACCCGGATCTCGGCACCCTGACTCGCGAAGGAGTCGGCTGGAGTGGGACGTACTCCGACGGCAACCCCGTCACCGGCGGGATCGACGTCTACTTCGACCCGGCCACGGGCAACGCGGTCGCCGTCATCAGGAACTGGTACACCACCGACGACGGCATCGAGCCCTACAAGCCCGAAGTCGACTTCATGTTCGCCACCCTCTCGGACACCCTCGAGTCCATCGGCATCCCCTGATCGCGGTGACCGACACCTGTTCAGGCATGGCGACGACGGCGAGATCCGAACAGCGCAGCGATACCCACCACGAGTGCCGCCAAGCCGAACCATGGTGTGCGCCCGACACTGGTGCCGGTTCTCGGCAACGTGATGTCGGTGGCGTTGAATCCTGGAGGGGCCAACGTCGTGGGAGTTGCGGCGATCGTCGTGGCGCCAGCGGTCGTTGTGGTGGCGGTCGTTGTGGTGGCGGTCGTTGCCACCGATGTTGACGGTGCCGGGGTCGCAATCGTCGGTACGCAGCTCGGCTGGGTGAACACGTCGTTGTCGAGCGTGACCGCACCCGTCTGGGCCAGGGCCCGACCGTGCACGGTGACAGCGCTTTCCACGGTGATGGAGGTGAGCGCCAAGATGTTGCCGACGAACACGGATCCGCTTCCCAACGTCGCCGAGCTACCGATCTGCCAGAACACGTTGCACTCGGAGGCACCGTTGATCAGTTCGATCGTGCTCCCCGTGCTGGTTATCAGCGTGGAGTCGGTCTGGAAGATGAAGACAGCGTTCGGGTTGTTCTGGCCGTCGAGCACGAGTTGTCCACTGAGCCCGAGCGGCGCTTTGGCGGAAGCGGCGTACACGCCCGGGATCAACGTTTGACCGACGAGGTCGGGATTGGTCTGGGTGAACTCGACGCTCCGGCCGGCAGCGTCGATGTACGCGGCCGTCAGGTCGTTCTGCGCCTGCAAGGTGACCGGGCTGGTTGCCTCGATCGTTCCTGGTGGCAGCACGATCCCCGGCGGGAATCCGACGATCGAGGTGCCAGGAGAGAGCCCGACGCTCTGGGCGAGCACGCTGGGATTGGTGTTGGTCACCGTGGTTGCGCCGAGAACCGAATAGTTGGCGGACGTGGCCAACTGGACGGTCGGCACGATGCCTGCGCTGGCAGTCTGGTTGAGAGCCAACAATGCCGTGAACGTCACGGCGAGTATCGGAAACGCCCGGCGAACGATGCCTGGGCGCGCCTGGGACGTGCGCGCTGATTGGCGCATGGTGGTGGGACGTTTCATTGGTAGCTCCTGGAGTCTTCGTGCGGGTCCGGCGGCCGTGCCATCGTGGTGGTGTAGGCCCGTGACTGTGCGCCTGCTTGCGCAGGGTTGACCGATCGGAAGAACAAGGGAGTTTCCAGACTTGCCCTGGACTGACGCTGCGCGTGGAGTCCACCTCTTTCATCGGCACCTGCCTCGTGGACTTGAGGATTTCTTTACGGAAGTTTCGGGCGTGTCGTGGTTCGTTCGGCCTATTCCGAGGTCCGGGCGCCTGACGGGACCCTCGCAGCCAGTACCTTGCTTGACCAGAGGGAAGCCTTGATGCGCTGGACTGACATGGTCGCTTGTCCAGCGAGCAGCTACTGCGAACCCACCCCTCGGCTCTGAACTCGTTGACGTCCGGTCGTGAGATGGAGCCGGAAGGGAACGTGCGGACAGCATGCATCGCCTCGGAGCGGCCATCACCAGCCTTGCAATAGCCGTGGGAGTCCTGACCTGCGCTGCCGTAGGCCCCGTACGTGCCGGGGGCCGCACCCTCGAGATTCTGTCGACCAGACCAGCGGGTGCCCAACAAGGCTCCTCGCTCGCCCCGGCGATCCGCATTGGAGTCACGCCGATTTCTCCGGTCGAATCACCGACTGAGCCGCCCGTCGCCAACCGGTCGACGTGCCGCACCGACCTCGGCGAGCCCGTGATGACGATCACCATGGCAGACATCACCTACTCCTGCCCCGTCTTTGCGGGTGGACAAGCCACATTGGATTCAGGCGCGGCGACCATGATCAGCGTCGACGAGCTGAGCACGGTTCTCGCCAAGCACCCCGGAGACGCCGGAACCATTTGGATCGCCGGCCACCGCACGTCGCACGGTGGGGCTTTCGCCGCGGTGCCGGATCTGGCGATCGGTTCGCTCGTGACAGCGACCGACGGAACCGCCACGGCGACGTACCAGGTGATCGACCGGCGTCACCTGCGCATCAGCAACGACCGAGTGGTCGACAGCAGCGGGCATGCCACCAGCGCAGCAACGCTCGACTCGATCCTGCGGCCCGACCACGGCGGCAATGGAGCTGCTCGTTTGCTGCTGCAGACGTGCGACGGCGACAACTACCGATGGATGATCTACGCCGACCTGGTGACCACGAACGGTTGATCAGGTGGCGGGTCACGAAATCTTCGCCACGAGCGGAGATTCGGTGACCCGCTCAGGCCGGACGGCCTGCGGAGTCGGGGTGAGAGGATTTGAACCTCCGACCTCCACGTCCCGAACGTGGCACGCTAACCAAGCTGCGCTACACCCCGTAGTAAGTGCGTGAGCAATCTATCCGACCGTGGCCGGTTCTTCCTCAGCCGATTCCCACGCCTCTGGTTCGGTCGGTGCGTCGAGAATGGCCCGAGCCGCGATTTTCAGGCTCAGCGGGTTGAGCGGCTTCACCAGGTATCCGTCGGCCGCACACCGTTTGGCCAGGTGGACATCGGCCTGGCGGTCGAGCAGCATCAGCACCGGCACGTGTGGCAGAGTGCCCGCACTCTCGTCGAGTCGCAGGCTCATCGTCACTGCCATGCCACCCATGGAACCGATCTGCAGATCGAGCACCACGAGGTCGGGTGTGCGTTTGGCGACGACATCGGCAACGTCACGCCCGTTGCGGCACACGGTGAAGGAAACATCGGGCCCGCCGAGCGCAGCGGTGACGTCGTCGAGAAAGTAGTCGGCGTCGGTTCCCACCAGGATGTGCACGGTTCGACCCTACTGGAACAGCAGGGAGCGGATCTGATCGAGTCCGTCGAGGTCGTGCACGTCGCCGGCCAGCAGTGGCACCCATGTGGGTTGCCGGTCGGTGTCTTCGATGAGGGGGCCGACGTGTTCGCGCTCGGCGACAGCGAGGTCGTGCAACTCGGCCTGGTTGTCGTAGAGCGCGATCTTCGCTGTACCCCTGGGGCGGCGACCTTCGGGCACGCCGAAGTCGGGTGTTGCCCGGTTGACGATGATTGCCGCGACCGCGAGGTCTTTGACCACCAGTCGGCCGGCGAAGAACCGGGCCTCTTCGATGGTGTCGACCCGTGGCGACGCCACCAGCACGAACTGGGTGCGCTCGCCGTGCAGGAGCTCGATCACCTCGTCGGCGCGATTGCGGAAACCGGTCTGCATCCCGTCGAACGCCTGGAAGAAGGCAACGGCGTCGGCGAGCACCTCGCTGCCGATCACTCTGCCGATCGATCGCAGCAAGGGTTGGGCGGCGATGCTCAGCACCCGCAGCCCGCGACGCGTCGGGAGCATCATCATCTTGAAGACGGGGTGATCGATGAAGCGCGTCAGCGTGCGCGGCGCGTCGAGGAAGTCGAGCGCGTTGCGCGTGGGCGGGGTATCGACGATGACGAGATCGAAGCGCTTGTCGAGATGCAGGGCAAGCAGACGCTCGGCTGCCATGTACTCCTGCGTGCCGCCCAGCGACCCGGCGATGTTGCGGTAGAACCCGTTGGTCAAGATCCGCGTTGCCTGATCGGAATCCTTGGCGTTGGCCACGACCAGGCCGTCGAACGTCGTGGCCGTGTCGAGCATCAGTGCCCACAACTCACCGGGGCCGTCGATGGGGAGCCGCACCGGATCGTTGGTCAACCCTCCCGGCACGCCGAGAGCATCGGCGAGCCGCTTGGCCGGGTCGATGGTGACGACGACACAATGTCGACCGTTGCGTGCCGCTTGTAACCCGAGCGCCGCGGCGGTGGTGGTCTTGCCAACCCCACCTGAACCACAGCACACCACGACGTCTGCGGTGGAGATCAGCGCTTCGAGGTCGGTCATTGCGGCATCTCGAGTCGCTTGGCGAGCTCGATGATCGACTCCTTGTCGAGGGCCGGCGTGGGCACAAGGGGCAGGCGCACCTGCTCGAGTTCGAGCTCGTCGGCGAGCCGCTGCGTCTCGCGCCGGTGGAGCTGTCTCCGACCGTTGCGGAACTCAGCCGCGGCGCGCAACGTCGATTCCGCGGGAGCAAGTTCGGATGGCAGATCGTCACCCTCGTCATAGGCGTTGACCACGACCGGGCCGAGACGAAGCGCGGCGCCGGCGGTGAGCGTGCGCGCGGTCTCGATCACCTCGTTGACCGGTGTCGTCTCCGGCAGAGTCACCAGGATCACCTGGCTGCGCGCCGGGTCGGTGAGCAGCGCGGCCACTTCCTCGGCCTGGCTGTGAATCGGGCCGACGCGCACGAGCTTGAGAAGGTTCGCCGGAGCCATCAGAAAGGTGAGCGCGTGCCCAGCAGCGGGGCCGTCGACGATGATCACGTCGTAATCACCGCTTTGTTCGAGCTGCTTGATCTTGCCGAGCACGACGATGTCGTCGATACCGGGCGCGGCCGTGGCGATCACCTCGATCACGCCGCTGGTGGCCAGTCGCCTGGCCACGCGACCCAATCCGTGGGTTTCCAGGTATTCGGCCAGAGCTGCTGACGGCGTGAGCGCCAGGTATCCCACGTGGTTGCCGAGCAGCGATGCCAGTGCCTGCTTGCCATCGAGCTCGACGACGAGTACGCGAAGTCCCTGATCGGCCGCCGCGCGGGCCAGAACCGCCGTTACCGTGGTTTTGCCGACTCCCCCCTTGCCAGCAACGATGGCAACGTGAGCATCGGTCAGGAACTGCAGCGGATTCACGCTCGTCGGAGGCACTTGTGCGCAGGCTAGCCATCACCATTCTCATCGCGCCCCTTATCGGGCTGGCTGGTCTGTCGTTGTTGTCACCGTCCGCGCATGCATCCACGCATCCCACAGCACCGGTCACCGTGCCGGCCGCCGACACCGCCGGCGAGACCGACGCGTCGAAACTTCCGCCTGTCGATGTTCTGCAGGTGTCCGGGATCTTCGACAAGATCGTCGTTCGCTCGATCGTCGAAGCCATCGAGAACAGTGAGACCAACGGATCGGCCGCCTTGATCCTGCAACTCACCAGCCGCGGAGCGGTGGTGTCCGACGCCGAGATGACTGCCCTGTTGCAGCGCGTCGCCGATGCCAAGGTACCCATCGGCATCTGGGTCGGGCCATCGCGCTCGTCACGGGCGTACGGGCTGCCGGCGCAGCTGATGGCGGTCGCCGATGTCACTGCGATGGTCGGCGGCAGCCGCATCGGCTACATCAGCACACCGCTGCTGGTCGATGGCAAACCGATCAGCTTCGGCGCGGCCACGAGTCAACTCGAGAACGGTTCTATGAGCTTCAACGAAGCACGTGCCGCCGGCGCATTGAAGCTCGACACCACCGATCAAGGGGTGCCGACCGTGCGCAACATGGTGCTGGCGATGGACGGTAAGACGATCGACGGGCACGAGGTCAACACCGTCGTGAAGCAACTCAACGACAAGGGCGAGGTGCAGAACATCTCGACCACGCCGGTGTTCAGCGGGCTCGGGTTGATCGAGCAGGTCATGCACACCGTGGCCAGTCCGCCGATGGCGTTCCTGCTGTTCGTGATCGGTCTCGCGCTGCTCATCTTCGAGTTCTTCACGGCTGGTGTGGGCATCGCCGGCGGTGTCGGCGCGGTGTGCGTCGTCCTGGGTTGCTACGGCCTCAGCGCTCTGCCGGTGCGCCCGCTGGCAGTGGCACTGATCGTGTTGTCGATGCTCGCGTTCGCGATCGATGTGCAAGTGGGCATTCCACGAACATGGACAGGCACTGGCATCGTGCTGTTCATCATCGGCGCCTGGTACCTCTATCGCCCCGTGCCCGGCAATGATCTGCGGCTCGGGTGGATCACATTGATCGTCGCGGTCGGTGGCGTGATGTTGACGTTCATCGTCGGCATGCCGTCGATGGTTCGCACTCGGTTCGCAACACCCACCATCGGACGCGAGTGGATGATCGGCCACGAAGGCACGGCGACGACGTCGATCGATCCCGAAGGCGTCGCCATGGTGAGCGGCGCTCGATGGCGGGCGCGCACCAATCGGGCGACGCCGATCAGCGCTGGTTCATCCCTGAAAGTCGTCGCCATCGACGGCGTCACGCTGGAGGTCGAGCCACAAGAAGGTGGTGCGCGTGACTACCGTGAACGGCGTACCAAGCAGTAAGAGCCCATAGCGCGTGATCGTCGTCAACCAACGAACCTGGGTGCAGGGAAAGCCTGCGGCGTACAGCGTCGCGGGCGAGGGCATGCCGGTGGTGTTGCTGCACGGATGGGCACTTGCCCAACACACCTATCGAAGGGTCATCGAGGCGATCGCTCAGCAGAACTGTTACGTCATTGCCCCGGCGATGCCTGGGTTCGGTGGCACGGGGGATCTGAACGGCGACTCGTTCTCGATGAGCGGGTACGCGAGATGGGTGGCCGACCTGCTCGACGTGTTGGAGATCGCCGAGCCGGCTGTGCTGGTCGGCCATTCCTTCGGCGGCGGTGTGGCCATCAAGATGGCCCACGACATGCCGTCACGAGTGCGTTCCCTCGTGCTGGTCAACTCGATCGGCGGTTCGGCATGGCGACGTGGCCGCACCGTGCGCAGCGCCGCAGAGCGACCACTGTGGGACTGGGGCCTGCACTTTCCGGGTGACGTCTGGCCGATTCGGCAGGCCACCCGCGTGCTGCCCGTCGTGTTCGAAGATCTGCTGCCCAACCTCCTGCGCAATCCGCGTGCCATCGTCAAGGTCGCCAACCTGGCGCGGCGCGTCGACCTGCGCGCCGAGCTCGAGCGCCTGCGTGATCGCGGCGTGCCGATCACCATCCTGTGGGCATCACGCGATGGCATCATCCCGCGCGAATCGTTCGAGGCCTTGTGTGTCGCCTCGGGTGTCGAAGGGACCGTCATCGATGGCTCGCACAGCTGGTTGCTCGCCGATCCGCAGCAGTTCGGAGAGGTGATCACCAACGATGTTCGAGTGGCCCAAGCCGCAAGAGATCTCGAACGCAGCTTGGAGCACACCAAGCAACGCGGGCTCAGGAGGGTGCCGAGCCTGCGCCGCCGGGCAAGCGCGGCCCAGCCACCCGTAGGTCGCCGCGACGTCGAGTGATGCCACGGGCGTCGAGCTCGTTCACCAGCGGAAGCGCGTACTTGCGCGACACACCGAGGTCGTCGCGAAACTGGGCGACGGTGAACCCATCCGGTTGAGCACTCAGCAGGCGTGCCGCGGCATGGGCGACAACGTCGATCGTGGCGGGGTGGAAGTACATGCCATCGCGTTCGACCACGAGCTTGCGGCGCAACAGTTCGCCGAGCTGTGCCTTGTCGTCGGCCGAGGGCTCCGGCGGGGTCACTCCGCCCGCCAGCAGTGCGGCGACGAACGGGTGAGCCTGCAATGGATCGCTCGTTCCCGCCAGTCGCGCTCGTCCGGCTTCCACCGTCAGGTCGTCGAGAAGGGTGACGACGGCGCGCTCGCGCTCGTCGAGCTCGGCGACATCCAGCCCCATGTCACCGGCAGCCTCCACGCGCGACCTGACCTCGCTGTGAGTCGTCTTCAACCACTCCGGCGATACCACGTAGCGGCCGATGGTCGGCTCACGCCGTTCGCCGGTGATGGCCTCGAGGTCGTCGACATCGATCCAGCCGTGCTCGCCGATCACGCGCTCGACCGAACGATCCGGTCGAGCCTTCGAGGCCGCCAACACCGGAGCCACGTCGAGAACCTCACCTCCACCTACCGTCTCGTCGCGACCCGACTCGCGAAGCACGAACCGGTCGCCGGGTGCCAGCGGGAGTGAGCGGGCCAGGTGCAGTCGCACCAACCCGTTGCCTCCTGGACCGATCGACTCGCGGCCAAGTACGCGCAGCCTCACCGGGAACTCGCCCGAGCCGATGTAGGCGAGGTATGCGCCGCGACGGCTGACGTCGTGGTGCAGTGATGGCTGAACGCGCAATGACGCGTCGAAACGGCGAGTCGGTCGCCACTGCTCGGCGACGATCACGGCATCACCGCGCTGCAACTGCGTGTGATCCACGCCGACGAGGTTGAGCGCAACGCGGTTGCCCGGCCCGATCGACGTCTCGCTGCGACCGTGCGTTTGAATGGCGCGGATGCGCACGTCGTGCGTCGCTGCGCGAACCAGTTGGTCGGCGCGCAGTGAACCGCCCGTGAGGGTTCCGGTCACCACGGTGCCACTGCCCTTCGCCGCGAACACTCGGTCCACCCACAGCCGCGGGCGGGCCCGATCGCTCGCCGCAGGTGTGTGGTGCACCAGGGCATCGAGCGCATCACGAAGGTCGTCGAGCCCTTGTCCGGTCGTCGCGCTCACTGGCACGATCGTGGCGTCGGCGAGGAACGAGCCACTCAGTCGATCACGGATCTCCAGTTCTTGCAGTTGCAGCCATTCGTCGTCGACCAGGTCGATCTTGGTGAGGGCGAGGATGCCGTGACCGATTCCGACGAGTTCGAGGATGCGGAGGTGCTCCTCGCTCTGCGGCTTCCATCCTTCCGTGGCGGCGACGACGAACATGCATGCATCGACACCACCGACACCGGCCAGCATGTTGCGCAGGAACCGCACGTGACCTGGCACGTCGATGAAGCTGATGCCTTCGCCGCTCGAGAACGTGGTGTGGGCGAAGCCGAGGTCGATCGTCAAACCGCGGGCGCGCTCCTCCTCGAACCGGTCGGGGTTGGTCCCCGTCAGTGCCTCGACCAGTGACGACTTGCCGTGGTCGACGTGTCCGGCAGTGGCGACTACTCGCATCGTTGCAGGGCCGCCACAACGGCATTGTCGCTGCCCGGGTCGACGGTTCGCAGGTCGAGCAAGGTGTGACCGTCCCGAGTGCGGGCGACCACAGGCGGATCGCACGAGCGGAGCACAGCCAAGCGGTCGCCGGCGATGCGGATGCCGATCGACGGAATCGTGCTTCCTGGCGCCGAGCCAGCACCTGGAACAGCCTGCGTTTCTTCGACCTCACCGACGCCTGCGACGGTGATGATCTTGTCGGCTCTGGCTCGCAGCTCGTCGATGGTCGCGGTGACCATCATCCAGAACGGAATGGTGGTGGCCGCAGTCTTGTCGAGGTAGGCGAGCGCCGTGCGTTGCACAGCCGACAACACGTGCGCCCCAGGTCGCAGCGCACGGGCGAGTGGATGCTGCATGCACAGGGCTACGAGGTCGGCACGGCCGGAGATGATGCCCGCCTGCGGCCCACCGAACAGCTTGTCGCCACTGAAGGTCACGAGCGAGGCGCCGTCGTGCACCGATTGGCGAGCGGCAGGCTCGCCGTGCAGCCAGGATGGTGGCGGGCCGCCGAGCCATGGGCAGTTTGCGTCGATCAACCCGCTGCCGATGTCGGCGATCACCGGCACACCGAGCGTTGCCAGTTCGGCAATCGTCGTCGCCTCGACGAAGCCCTCGATTCGGAAGTTGCTCGGATGCACCTTCAGCAGCGCAGCCACATCGGCGTTCTTGCGGTTGAGAGCCTTGCGATAGTCATTCAAGCGCGTGCGGTTGGTGGTGCCGACATCGACCAACTTCGCTCCGGATTGGTCCATCACGTCGGGTATGCGGAAGCCACCACCGATCTCCACGCTCTCGCCGCGGCTGACGACCACCTGACGATCACGAGCGATGGCGGCGAGGACGAGCAACACAGCCGATGCGTTGTTGTTGACCACCATTGCCGCCTCGCTGCCGCACAACATGGCCAGCAGGGCGCCGACAGCCTGCTGGCGAGATCCCCGTTCGCCGGTGCGCAGATCGAGCTCGATGTTGATCGCCGTGGGCGGGTACGACATCTCCACCGGCGCACGTCCGAGGTTGGTGTGCAGCAGAACCCCAGTCGCGTTGATCACGGGACCGAGCATCGAATGGGCGAAGGCGTCCGCTCGACCGAGCGCGGCGGAGCGCTCGTAACTGGCCGGGCCCTCGGCGATCGCCTGGCGGGCGAGCTCGACACAGAGCCGCGTGTGGCAAGCCGCTGCCGGCCATCGCCCGCGCCAGAGTGTCCACACTCGGCGGGCGCGACGGGGTTGCCATTCGTCGGAGCGTAGTCAGCGGTCGCTGCGGTGTGGCAGAGTCGCAACCTGTGCTCCCCGTACCCGTCGTGCGCCTCGATCCCGATCTCTCCCTTCCGTCATACGCACATGCAGGTGACGCCGGCCTCGACCTGCGGGCACGCGAGCACGGCGTGGTGCAACCAGGCGGCGGCCGTCTGCTGATGCCCACCGGAATCTCCGTAGCCATTCCCGTCGGTTACGCCGGCTTCGTGCTGCCGCGCAGCGGTAACGCCTTGAACCACGGCCTCACGCTGGCCAACACACCAGGACTGATCGACTCGGCCTATCGCGGTGAGATCAACGTGGTACTGCTCAACACGGATCCGCTGCATCCGTTCGTCGTCAATCGCGGCGACCGGCTGGCCCAGTTGGTGGTCCAACGTGTCGAGGAGGTCACGTGGCAGGTCGTCGACTCGCTCGACGGTGACGATCGCGGCGGAGGTTTCGGCCACTCCGGCCGCCACTGAGGGGCTCCCCCCACCGTTTGACGCCTGCGGCCCCGCTACGGGGCCGCAGCCTTCAAACGCTGAGCACTGAGGGAGCTAGCGCCAGGCGAAGACAGGTTGCTCGAACTCACTCACCCGCGCCTCGGATCGACCCTCGATCGCCACCCATCGGAACTGCAACAGGATTGCACCGGTGGGCGCGTGGATGAGGTCTCGCCCGATCGGCACTTGCACGACCGGGCGGCTGCTCTCGGGAATGGTGACGAATCGAGGCGAGTCGGCGCGGCACAGTTCGTGCAAGCCGATGTGCAACACCCGAGCCACCTCCCGCGGGTCGGGCGACAGCTCGACGTTTGCTCCGCCCCATACGACGATCGGAGTGATCACGAAGCCCGACCTCGTCGAGTAGTCGTCGAGCCTGCCGAGCACTCCCGAGGCCTCGATCTCGAGACCAAGCTCCTCGTCGATCTCGCGCAACGCCGCTGCTTCGGCCGTTTCACCGGCGTCGATCCTTCCGCCCGGCAGCGCCCATTGCCCGGCGTGACGATTCATCCGTGCCGCCCGACGGCAGAGCAGGAACGCCGCGCCTCCGGCGACACCATCGATCCCGCCGTCGAAGCCGGTGATGTCGCCCGGAATGCCGGTCATGCCGACCTCGCCAGGCAGGAATGGCTCGTCGGTCTCGCCATCGCTTCCGACCACGACGACGGCCACCGCCGCACGAAGGCGATCGTCGGGCTCGATCACTTGGACACGATGGCGGGCGAGATTGGCCGAGATCAGGTCGCGCAGCCCGACGTCGAACTCGATCATCTCAGTTGGCGACCGCACCGACCGATGGTGCCTCACTGGCGCGCCGCAGGAAGTCCTTGAGGATCTTGTTGAACGTACTGGCGTGTTCGACCATGAAGCCGTGGGCCGCGCCGGAGATGACCACCAGTTCCGCGCCGGGGATGCGATCGGCGATCTCCTCGCTGTCGCCTCTGGGCGTGAGGATGTCTTGGTTGCCGACCATCACCAGCGTGGGCACGTTGATGTTGCGCAACTCGTCGGCGAGCTCATCGCCGGCTGCCAGGATGCCTCGCACCTGGGCGGCGAACGAGTGGGTGGGCCGACCCATTGCCAGTGGCCCGAGCCATCCGAAGGTGGGCAGCAGTCGACGGAACGAGCGAGGCCCGATCACCCAACGCGCCGCCTGACCGGCCATCGTGCCCATGCCGCGCTCCAGCGCCGTGGTCATCCAACCCTCGAGGAGCTCGCGACGCCAGGGCGGGTTGCGGCAGGCGGTGCACGCCAGCGTCAACGACAGCACCCGGGTGGGGTGGCGCACAGCCATCAGTTGGCTGATGGCCCCACCCATCGAGGCTCCGACGACGTGAGCAGCAGCGACGTCGAGGCGGTCGAGCACTGCTACCGCATCGTCGGCCATCTGTTCGATCGAGTAGGTGCCGAATGGCTTGTCGCTGCGGCCCGAACCGCGGTTGTCGAAGGCGATCACCCTGTAGTTGCGAGCGAGCGTGAAGCGCTGCATGTCCCAGCCGTGCTTGTCGGTGCCGAGACCCTGGATCATCAATACAGCCGGCGCGTCGCGACGTCCGAAGACCTCGAAGTGGATTCGGGCACCGTCGCCGGCGATGGCGTAGCCCATCAGCCCTCCGCCAACCAGTCGACCGGGCCGACTCCGGTGTGCAATCCACCGAACCCGTCGAGCAGGCGTTGGATGTGTCGCTGCGTCACGTCGGCCAGTTCGAGCTCGGCGAGCGGCCCTCGGCGCTTGCGGGTGGGCCGCATCTGAGCGCCCACCTCGACGCGTGCGGCGCGACCGATCGGCGAGCTCATCGACGCCACGGGGAACACAGGGGTGTTGGTGCTCACCGCGGTGCCGATCAATGTCGGGTCGACGGCGCCGGCATGGCGTGGATTGCGTGTGCTTCGCGCCGAAACCACGACCAGCTCGCCGTCGCGCAGCGCGCTGCGGATCTCCTCCGGCTTGTTCAGCAGACCCCCGATCCGCTGCATCAACGGGCCGATCGGGGCGATGTCGGGCCGACCACCGAATCGAACAGGGCGGCCGATCGTGCGGCTCAACGCCCACGCGGTGTAGATCGTGTTGAGCGAGAACCATCGAGAGTTGGTGACCAGCAGGGCCCCACCGCGCTTCGGGAGATGTTGATCGCCGCCCACGCTGACATCCCATCGCAGCTTGATTGCCGGTGTGAAGAGCTCGATCAGTTGTGCGCTTCGCCCCCACTCGTCGACCGAATCGGGTTCGTACCACGTTCCGGGAAGGCGGACGACGACACCCATGTCACGCGGCCTTGCTCGCCGGGATGCGCACGATCGCTTCCCACTCGAACAGCCGATCGATCACTTCGCGAGTGGTGAGCTTGGGCCGGATGCCGAGGGTGGATGTGAGTCTTGTGCCGTCGGCAAGGCGTCCACGATGGATGAGCTCCATCACGTGTTCGGGCAGGGGAGCACCGAGCAGATGGCTGACGTGTCGGGCAAGACGCCACTCGGGCCCGAACAGCGGCATAGGCAATCGGCGGCCGCGCCAGATGGCTTGCATGGTGGTGATGGCTCCGGGAGCGACCACGTTGAGTGGACCCTCGGGGCGATGCTCGGCCGCAGCCACGAAGGCGCGCGCTGCGTCGGAGTCGATGATGACGGCAAACGCCGAATCGGCCAGAACGCTGAACGGAACGACGGGCTGCCGCAAGGCTCGCCCGAGTGGGCTGGGAACGTGCGGACCCAGCACCGGTGCCAGCCTGAGGGCGCTGACCGCCACACCGACGCGGCCTCCAACCGTCGTTGCCGTTGTCTCGATGGCGGCGACCATCCGACCGTATTCGCTGGTGGGGTGTGTCGGAACATCCTCATCGGGACGGGTCAAGGCCCCCCGGCCGCGACCGTAGATCTCGATCCCGCTGCGGACGACGATCGCCTGGAGCGACGGGCACTCGGCGGCTGCCGAGATGATCGAGGTTGCCGAGTCGCAGGTGAGCCGCTTGGCAACGCCGGTGCCGGCGCGTGCGTCGGGTTCCCAGACCGCCACGTGGACGAGTACGTGTGGGTCGAAGCGGGTGACGACGTCGACGATCCGATCGCGATGACGCGGATCGATCAGGTGGAACTCACTGCGATGCAGGCGGCGACGCGGCGGGTCGATGTCGATACCCAGGATCGAGCCCACCCAGGGTTCGGCTTCGAGCAGCGTGGCGATCAGCGAACCCAGCTCACCGCCCATTCCGCTGACAAGCACCCGTTGTCCGCGCATACCGGCAGGTTACTAGCCGAGACCCCGCGAATCCTGCTTGAGGGCGGTGTCGACCGAGAGTGCGGCGGCCACGACCAGCGAGTTCAGTGGCTGCGGAATGAGCGCATGGATCTGCACGACGTAGTTGTCGGCCGTGGTGAACAGGGTCTTGGCCACGCCTTCGAAGGTCTTGGTGATCCGCGCCACCTCGGCGCCGGTGTGATCTTCGATCCTGAAGTTCCACGCCCGCCAGTTCTCGGCCTTGATCGCCCCGTAGGTGTGCCCGCCGGCCTGCAAGGTGAAGTGGATCTTGCCGAACACGTTGTCCTGCACGATGCGGCCGATCTCCTGATCGTTGCCGTCGCTGACGATCACCGTGCTCTTCATCACCTTCGCGGGCCTGGTGACTCGCAGGATCACTTGCCCGGAACTGTCGGCGATCTCCAACCGGTGGGTCAGGAACTGGTCGAAGCTGGTCAGCAGGCGAACGGCTTTCTTGGCGGCGCTCTGGCCCACCTCGTTGACCGAGGCGATCTGTGCCCCGTTCTGGTCGAACACGCTGTACTGGTTCTTGAGCTCGATCAACTTGGCCTTCTGGTTGACCACCAGGATCGGCTCGGTGAAGATCGAGCCACCGCCCACGAATGCCGCATCTCCCACCTGAGCGCTGCGGTAGCGCGACTCGCCGTGCAGCTGCTGTTGAATCTTGGCGGCGTCGCCCTCGTTGCCGACCGTCAGGGCCGAATCGAGCCTGTCGAGGCCACGCGGCTGCAAGGCATCCTTGCCCTGCACGCCGCTGTCGCTGACGTGATCGGTCCAGATCTTTCCGTTCCAGTAGCGGAGCTCGTGACGGCCCATCGGATCCGGATGCCAGGCGGCGGGGGAATCGCTCATGCGCGCCAGCATAGGTTGCGTGCCGCGACGCCGGGCGATGGTGTCTAGCGCAGTTGGTGCACCATGAGGATGACCTCGCGGGCGAACGGGTCGAGCTGACGACCGGCGATGCGCTCGGTGATGGCGATCGCCTGCGACGGGTCGTCGACCAAACCGCTCCAACGGATGTAACCGCCCATGATCCCGATGAGGCGATCATCGACCGGCTCGTTGTGCACGATCACCTTGGTGCTGCCCTCGAGGAGGGCACCCAATTCGACGTAGAAGCTGCGCAACCACTGCCCCAGATCTTCGACGCCGGTGAACGGGCGGTGCAGGTAGGGCAGGGCCAGTTCATCGTAGTTGTGCAGGTTGTGTGGAGCGGGAATGATGCTGATGAGGCAACCGAAGCCGTTCTCACGAAGCCAGATGATCTCCTCCTGCCTGCGGACGCGCCGATGGTTGTCGCCGTAACCGCCCGGACGCTCGCAGACGGCGAGCTTGTCCTTCATGATCCAGGTGAAGTTGCGGGGAGTGATGCCGAGTGCCCACTTGCCCCGGAGCCTCGGTGGCATCAGCAAAAACCTCCCTCGCGTGCGAACATTCGGAATGCGAGGCTACCGGCTCGGCGTCTCCGTTGGATCGCCGAGCAGCCGTAATCGCTGCCGGGATCGCTCGACGCGCCGCCCGGAACCGATGTCGCAGCCGCTCGCCGATCCGTCCGCCACGCGCAACACCCGATCGACCGTTGCCGCATCGGGCGGATGATCGGTGGCCAGCCAACGTCGCACAGCGCGCCGCGCGAGAGGAATCGGCGCGGCTGCCAACTGTTTGGCATCCGTTGGATCGATGGCGGCGGCAAGCTGGTCGAGCAGGTCGGCGTCGTCGCGCAGCAGGCCGGCCTGGCGGGTGAGAACGGGCACCAGGTCGCGCTGTGCCAGCGCGTTCATCGCCGGCAGGAGCTCGTGGCGCACTCGATTGCGCAGAAAGGCGCCATCGCGATTGGACGGATCATCGACGACCGTGACCTCGAGGGCGGCGCAGAGCCCGGCGGTGGAGGATCGTCGCAGGGCCAGGATGGGTCGGCGCGGGCCTGGGCGCATCGCTGCCAGGCCGCTGCTCGATGCGCCTCTCATGAGGTTCAACAGCATCGTCTCGGCCTGGTCATCGGCGGTGTGGCCGGTCATGACGTCGCTTGGCAGCACCTTGTAGCGGGCGTCACGGGCCCTCGCTTCCAGATTCGGACCCACGGCGATGTCGATCGTCTTCGACTGGAAGATCGCCCCGAACCGAGCCGCCGTTGCGGCCACCACCGCTGCCTCGGTGTCGGAGCCGGCGCGGAGGCGATGGTCGACGTGCACCGCCGTGACCTTGCAGCCGGCTTCGATGGCCAGGATCATCAGGGCCATCGAGTCGACTCCGCCCGACACAGCGCACACGACTTCTGTGCCCGGTGCCGGGAACGTGCATTTGGCGAGCAACTCGGGCATGGCCACTGAGGCGTCAGCCAACGAGCGCCCCCATGCGGTCGAGCCATTGCTGTGGATTGCGGATCTCCTCCAACGAGGGCAGGTTCTCCGGCGCCTTCCAGCAGATGTCGACGGCGCGGGGTCCGCCTCTGACTTCGATCGCGGCGATGAACCTCTCGCCGGCCGCGTACTGGTTGAGCTTGCCCTCGATGCCCGTGAGTCGCAGCGTCAGCCGCGTGAGCGGGTTCGAACGGCGTCGCCTGGCTTGAAGCACGGCTGCGAACCGGGCCGCGGATGGAACGAGGTCGCCGGCGGCTCGGCTCATGGTGACGTCGCCGTGGCCCTCGAGGAGCGACATCAGGCCGGCGATCTGTTGAATGACCTCGCGCTGTTCGGGGGAGGCGATCAACCCGAAGATGCCGCTGTCGCGGACGCGTTGGCGCGCCTCGTCACGGTTGCTGAACGCCTCGCGAACGGCCTCGGCGAGCTTCTTGGGGTCGGGGTTGGCAAGGCGGATGCTGACGTTGACCAGGTTGGAGAAGTGCTCACGCATCCATGGAACACCGGTGAACTGCGCCCGGTGGGTGAGCTCGTGGAGAAGCACCCACGTGCGGAACTCCTCTGGGTCGAAGCCGAATCGGCGTTCGATCGTCGCCAGGTTCGGGCCCACCATGTACACCGCGTCGTCGACGTCGTCGCGTCCGAGCAGGAGGTCGTACTGGCCGAGCACCCGGCCACTCATCCAGCCGAGCAGGGCACCGAGCTCGGCGCCCACCAGCTGACGTCCGGCGCCGGCCAGCACGGCGTTGGTCGGCATCTTCGCCGACCATTCGTCCAACAACGGTGTGAGGAGATGTTGGAACGAAGAGATGTTGGCCTGGATCCAGCCCGGGCGGTCGATCAGGTCGACCATCGCCGGCCCGGCGAGCGAGCGCAGGCCGGTGGTGGCCTCGATCTGGTCCTCCAGACGAGGGACCATTGCCGACAGGTCGACATCACCAACGTCGGGTGAGGGGTGGCGCGCCGCGAAACGGGTCGCGACCTGTTCAGCTCGTCGCCAATCGATCGGCGACTGTGCCGTTGTCACGACCCGACCGGTTACTCTTCCCGGTTCCGCTTCGGCGGGTGCTGCATGGCGGTGACCTTCTTCAGATAGCTGCTGATCAGGCCGACTACGGCCAGGATCGACACGGCGAGCAGGATGACCCCGAGCCAGTAATGAAAGATCACCGCTGTCATGCCGGTCAGCGTAGCCAGCACCCGTCTTCTCCCGGAACTTTCCCGGTCCCGCCATGCTCAGCGACGTGCGAGCGACAAAGCTCGGCGGGTCAGCCGATCCGGCCGTCGCCGTCGAAGTCTTGGTTGAAGCACTGCTCGATCCGCAACAGCAGGCCGGCGGGGATCTCGTCGTTGCGGCACTTGGCGGCGATCACGGTGCGCAGTTCAGCATGGAAGTCGAATGCCTGGAGGCAGTCGGGGCAACCCTGAAGGTGCGAGTGAATTGCGTTGAGACTGTCCTCGGACAGTTCCCCATCGAGAAACACTTCGAGCTCTCGGATGGTCTCGTTGCAATCAGCCATTGGTCGGTTCTTTCATCGCGTCGTCGTCGCCGGCAACGATGAGACCGCGCTGCTCAGCAAAGTCGTACAACTTCTTGTGCATCGCTTTTCTTCCCCGATGCAGTCGTGACATCACTGTACCGATCGGAACGTCGGTCATTTCGGCGATCTCTTTGTAGGAGAAGCCTTCGACATCGGCGAGCAGTACTGGTATCCGAAACGCCTCCGGCAGTTCTTCGAGTGCAGTCTTGACCTCGTCGTCGGTGAACAGCTCCATCAACGTGTCCTCAGCACTGTTGCTCAACGTGCCGAGGTTGCCGAGCCGGCGGTACAGGTAGAGGTCCTCGACGTCGGCGAGGTCGGTTTCGATCGGGCGTCGCTGTTTGGCACGGTACGTGTTGATGTACTGATTGGTCATGATTCGGAACAACCACGCCCGCAGGTTGGTGCCCTCCTCGAACCCCGCAAAGCTGCGGTAGGCGCGCAGATACGTTTCCTGCACGAGGTCTTCGGCATCGGACGCGCTGCGGGTCATCCTCAAGGCGGCGCTGTAGAGCTGTGGCGCGAACTGCATCGCCTGCTCGGTGAACTCAGCCCGATCTGCCACGTGGCGACCCTAATGGCCGATGCCGGTCAACCGGCAACGGCCGCGGCCCGAGCAGCGAGACGGTCGACGAACTCGTCGATCGCCGCCACGAACCGCTCGAGAACATCCGCCACGATCGGGCGCTCCTCGGGGGTGAAGGCTCCGAGCATGTGGGCCATGAGCTCACCGCGTCGAGCGTGGACCGCGGCGTGGCACGATCGACCGGCTTCGGTGATCTCGACCATCACGACTCGTCCGTCGTCGTCGTTCGGACAGCGGATGGCCAAGCCGGAGCCGACCAGGCGTTGCACGGCGCGGGTTGCGGTGGACGGATCGATGCGAAGCGCGTCGGCGAGGTCGCTCATCCGCCAAGAAGGCTGGCGGGCGAGCAGATCGAGTGAGTCCATCTGGCCCTGCTCGAGCGCGTCGTCGCCACTGCCCAGCAAGTAGTCGCGGAGCGCGCCTCCGGCACCGCGCCGGATCTGAACCCATGACGCACCGATTCGCACCGCGAGGTCATACATATCTCGTTGGCGGAGATCGACGGACGGCTCCATGGGGAGTCAAGGGTACAAGCCTCGGCAAGCCCCATCCGGAGTTGGACGTGCAGGACGAGACACCTGCCGGTGGCCGATGTGGATACGAGTGGCAACGTCGTGGCGACGGGCACGCTGCCGCCTCCGCCGAGGATGGCAGCGAAGATCGCCGCGGACAGCGAGTCGCTCGGAGGACCGCCGAAGAAGATCAGGTGAGCAACGGTGTTGGCCCGAGCTACGACGAAGGTGTCGACCTCGACCCCGCCGACGGAGTGCCGGAACTGTGCAACCTTGGCGCCCGACTTGTCGGCGATCGGAGCGCTATCGGCGAGCGACCAGGTCTGCTTCGCTGAACCCTCGCCGATGTCGTACTCACAGGGCGCCGTTCCCTCGGCGAGCTTGTCGAAGGCCTCGGATGCCTCGGCGGAGGAGCTGAACGCGACGTGCTGATAAGTGAGGTTGACCGACCCGCTCGCCCATGATTCGTAGGAGTGAGAAGGGGTGGCGATGCCGGCGGCGCATGCTCCTTGCAGCGTTAGGACACCTGGAATCTCGATGTTCGATTTCCACTCGTTGCCATCCTGGGCGGGGAGCTGGTTGATCGTGAGCTGAACCAAGTCGCCGGCCACGACCTGCTCGTCGGTCGGAGAGATCGAAGACGACGCCGGGGTCGGAGGTTCAGTGGTCGTTCCTGCTCCGGCTGTCGTCGTCTCCTGCGTCGACTCGGTGACCTCGGAGGTCGCAGCTCGTTCCGTTGTGGCCGACGACCCGGACGACCCTCCGCACGCCGACATCGCGACGGCTGCCACCAACGCGACGCAGAGCGCCGCCAAGCCCGTTCTCTTGCCCACTCGCCCTCCTGGTTGCCCCCACCAGTTCTCCACGAGCTGGTGACCAGACCGATTCCGAGTTCCACAATACTCAACGGCGCGAAGCCCCGTTGATGGGCGAGATTCCGGAAGCATGGTCTCGGTCTTCTCGCCCATGCAGCACGATTGATGGTGATTGAGCGCGAGTTCGGCAATCCCCTGCGCAATTTCGCGCCCAAGAAGACCGAGTTGGAGCAGCGCCATGGGCGCATGTGAGCGCCCTGTGGCCGGCGGTTCGAGGTGCTTGTTAGGGCCGTGGTCGTGCGTTCACACGGTCCGGGGATCGAGCCGCCCGTCAAGAACAGAACGGGTTGTCGGGATCAAGACGTGACGATCTTGTCGACGTTCGCCGACGGACGTGATCGCTTGACGCACTGCCGACGAATCGTCGCTCTCGATCCCACCGATCCACACGATCGCGCGGTCGGTTCGTACGGGGAGTCGGGGGAAGGTGTTGGGTGCATCTTCGGTTGCGTAGACCCCAAGGGTGCGGCAGCCAGATTGATGCAGGGCCGGGATCACGTCGGACTTGAACTTCCCGATGGCTTCGTCGTCGACGTGCTCGACGTGTTCGACGACGACAACGACGAGGCCGCTTGGCTCTCGCACGTCGCGCCGATTCGGTCGGTGTGCCGGAAGTGCGTCGTCGTCGGTGACCGCGCGGAGCAGCATGACATCGTCGGAGTCGATCATCGTGGCGTTGGCGACGTCTCGGTGCTTGGCCCAAACCGGGCCGTCGTAGAACGCGGTGAGCGACCCATGTCTGGCGACCATGTCCGGGAAGCCCCGGAACCACACGAAGCAGTCGGGTCGCTGCGGGTCGCGAAACTGTCCGAGTACATCCATTCCGACCGCTTCTTGAGCTTCGACGAACGCACGATCGAACACATCGATCAAGGTGTCGCGTTGGGCTGGGTGGAGCAGGTACTGACGGAGCTCGATCAGGTTGGTGGTGGTGGTGTGCCGAGTGGTGGTCATCAGGTCCTTACATGTAGATACCCGTATCAGTGTTGACGGGATCGATGGGCGTGAAAAGAGGGCTCCGTCACGCGTCTTCGAGTGCGGCAACAACGGCGCGGGTGATTCCGAGGACATCGTCAGCGAGCGCCTGGCCAAGGGCTTCGCGGATCTGCTGTTGCGCACGTCGCCATGCAGGGCCGGCCGAGCGGAGCCGTGCTCGACCGACCTTGGTGAGCGCGACCGTGCGGGCGCGGCGGTCCTTCGGGTCGATTCCAACGCTGAGCAGTCCATCGCGCTCCAAGACAGCAATGTCTCGGGCGATGACAGACCGTTCGCTCGAGAGCTCAGCCGCAAGTTCGCTGATCGACAACGCGTTTTGGCGCCTCACCTGGGCAAGGATCGCGACTTGTGTGATCCGCAGTCCACTTTGTCGAAGCTCTGCGTCATAGCGCCGGGTGGCAAGCCGTGAAGCGGCACGGAGGTTGCCCGCGAGACACCCGACGAAATCCCTGCTTTCCACTGGGTCCACAAACACAAGTATATACACGTACTTCGAGGTCGCGGGCAGTGCTTGTTCTTGATGCCCGCGAAGCACCACCGTCCGCGTGTCGGCTTGAGTCTCGGGAGCGATATCGCTCAGGCAGCGGCGGCACCCTCAGCGACGTGCCAGTAAGCGTGGCCGAGGCGGCCATTGACCTTGTTGGCGGTGTGGTCACCGTACTCGTAGGTGGTGCCGTCGCGGTCGGAGATGATGACACTCATGGCATGGCCGCCCTGGCCATCGCTGTCAGCGTGTCCACCTCGCCGTTGGCCGCGGCGAGCAGTTCGGCGGCGGTATCGAAGTCACCTGCCGCGCAGGCGTGGAATCCGTTTTGGTAGTAGTTGAGCATCATCGTCCACTCCCGCGGCGCATCGGCATCGAGCGATGTGGGTTCGCTCTTGGCATTGAAGGCGTACAGCGACGCGTCGGCGCACAATATGCTCATCGCCGTTGGGGAGGTGACGTCGGCCATCGAGGTCGTGCGGCTGCTGAACCCGTTGGTGATCTCGATCATGTTGTCGCTGTTGTTGATCACCCAGCGCAGGAGGCTGGCGTTCGGATCGACGGTCGGGATGGTGGAGCGGGGCGGCGTCGTGACGGTGCTGGGCAGCGATGCTGCTGAGGTGGGCGGAGTCGCTGTGGTCCCGCGTGTGGCGAGCACTGTGGTCGTGGCGCCGAGGCCGAGGACCGCGAGCGCCAGGGCGCCGATGAGCAGCCCGCGGCTCTTGCGTGGCGCGGGTGGAGGTGGAATGGTCGGCGGGGCGAACCCCAGCGTTATCGCGGCGTTCGGGTTGATGGGTTCGGTGATGGTGTACATGGCTTGGCTCACTTCTTTGGGGTTGTTCGTTCAGGAGACGTCGACGGTGCGCATGATGAACCTCAGTACCGCGTCGTGGAAGGGCTGGCTGGGGGCCTCGTTGACGAAGGCGTGCACTCGTCGGAGGGACACCGGAGCGAAGCATCGCCCGGCTTGTCTGGCCGATCCGGTTGAACACGTTGCCGTCCTGGCCTGTGAGGCGGACGTCTACGTACGGGTAGGTGGAGCGACTTGATCATGGCAGCACGTCGGCGAGCAGTTCTGGTGGCGGAGCAGGTAGTCCGCACAACACGACCGAGTTGACGGCCTGATCGGCGAGACCGGGTCCGCGAACATCGATGTCGAAGCCGTAGCCGCCGATCACCGGAAGCGAGGGCGCCCAGTGCCCGGTTGTGTTGGTCGGGACGCTGTAGGGCGGTTCACCGTTGATCCCGAGGATCCCGCTCGACCCGTCTGGCCAGCCACTGGTCGTGAGCGTCACGCCAGCGCAATCGGCCTGATAGGTCATTGACGGCGCAATGGGCGTGGAGCTGGTGACCGGTGACTCCTCGTGGAGGACGTTGTCGACAAGTAGTCGTTGCTGGCTCGTGCAAGCTGACAGGCCGGTGATGGTGGCAGCAGAGATGAGTGTGCGAATGATGTTCGCGGTCTTTCTGGACATGATGATTTCTGGCAATCGTTGGTGCACGACAGGGCACGACAACCCATTGGTGTACGAACGGCCAATGACCATCAATGCCCCGCCTTGCGGCGGATGGGGGCGCGGGTAGTCGTTGCTCCCTACGGGCGGGGCGACCACATGGAGCCCGTAGATCAGTGCTTCCGCTCCGTCGAAGAATTCTTGCTCCGACACTCTGCATGATGCCCATCCGCGAGACGGGGCACGTAGGGCAATGGTCCCCACGGTGTGTGTGCCCGACTCATTTCGCATTGCGGCTCCTGGTCGATCGCGCTTGACTCGGGGGCTTCCGGCCGCGAGGGGACCTTTGGCTCTCGCAACTGACGAGTCGGGGTCGATAATGATGATGACAGCTGAGTCGCCGCGCGGCGATGCGGCAGGCGCTGCGTGGCGGCGTCGTTGTGCCTGGCAGTTGGGTGGCTACGGCGTCGTTAGGAGGAGTTCCGGCGTGAGGACGTTGGCAGGTGAGACCATTGAGTTGAACGCACTGGCGATGCTTGACGCGCTGCCGGAACGGGTGATTCGGTATCGTCTCTCGGATCTGGTGGTGACCTATTGCAATGCTGTCTGGGCAGCCGGGTATCACCTGGAGCCGGCTCAAGTGATCGGCCGGCCGCTGGATCAATTCCTCAACGCGGACGGACTCGCCGGCCTCAAATCACAGCTCGCCCTGCTCGGGCTCGACAACCCAGTGCTGGTCGATTGCGTCGCTCGTTCTGATTTCAGCGTTCCAGGCCAGTTCATTGAATGGGTCGATCGTTACCTGAGCCTTCCTGACGGTGCCGAGGTACTGGCCGTGGGCCGCGATGTGACCGATCGCCACATCGCCGAGTTGAACCTGGCCGAGACCCAAGCTCAGTTCCGCGATCTCGCCGACAAGTCCGCCGACGTCGTCTGGCGCTTCGCCTCCGAGCCGTCCCCGCATTTCACGTACATGAGCCCGTCGGTCGAAACGATCCTCGGCTATCCACCGTCGTACTTCCTCGACGACTTTGCACGGATGCTCGAAATCATCGACGATTCAGGCAGGTTGGCCATCGCCCTGGCGATCCGCGGTGAACAGGTCCTCAAGCGCTTCGACTTTCACTTTCGCCACGCCAACGGCACGATCGTCGTCGGTGAGACTCAGACCACCGTCGTACGCCGCGGTCTGCAAGGTGTGAGCCGTGACGTCACCGAACTACGACAATTGCAAGAAAACATTGCCGAGCTCGCTTTGCGCGATCCGCTGACCGGGCTGGCCAACCGCCGTCTGTTCAACGAACTCCTCGAGGCAGACTTGGCGCGCAAACAACGCGGCGGCCAGCCGCTGGCAATCGCGTTTCTCGACCTCGACGGGCTGAAAGATGTCAACGACACCCACGGCCACGACGCCGGCGACTTCGTCTTGTGCGAGACAGCTCGGCGACTGCTGTCGACGGTGCGCGGCGCCGATTTCGTGGCCCGTCTCGGCGGCGACGAGTTCGTGGTCGTCTACGAGCCGAACGACCCGAACTCGACCAACCTCATCCAACGCATCGACCGTGCCGTTTCCGCACCGATCGAAATCACGCCCACCACTGCCGTGCTCTGTCCCGCCAGCATCGGCGTCGCCGACACGCGCACCATCGGGTATCACGCGATCGAACTCCTTGCCGCCGCAGACGAGGCGATGTACGAAACGAAGCGTGCTCACCACGCCGCCCAAGAAGCTGAGCGCGAGAACCTTCCAAGCCCCTGAGGTGCCCCTCACGCAACAAGACGATCGCCGAAGCATCCTCTCGAAGTCACCCATATCCACGCCGCAGATGCGCGACCAAGACAGATGTCCCACACGCCCAGAAGGGACCTGAGTCAGGGGACCCCTGGTTTGTCGGGCGGCGTGACGGGTGATGGGCGAGGGAGGCGCTTGCCGCCCGCCAATTGTTTGAGCGCTGCTCGCCGCGCGGCGCTGACCTGTTGCCCGCGCCGAATCGAAGCCTTGGCTGTTTCCCAGACAAGTCCACCAGCGATCAATGTCAAGAACAGAAACAGCCACAGCGGCGCGCTGAAGTGAAACCAGAGCCAGTGGATTTGGGCTGACTCGCCGTTCTGGGCGATGAGCAAGACAACGGCGACGGCGATGGTCCCACCGATGATCATTCCCCAACGGAAGGGATGCTTGATTGATCGTTGGAGCGTGCGAGCGATTTCTTTGTTGCTCAGGTTTGAAGGTGGCGGAACTGTCGAAGGGTTCGGTTGCTCATTCATCAGGCATGCTCCATTCTCGGGTCGGGCCCGTCGATCGATCGACGCTGTCCGTCGCGCATACGGATGTGATCGTTGAACGGTCTCGCCGAGCTGGCCGAGAACCGACCCTTGACCTTCGAGTGTAGACACGCCGCGCGAGCCCGAAGTGCAACGTTCTACGAGCGGATGGACCTGGGCAGCCACTAGCCCCCGGTAACGCGTTCGTGGCCTGTCTTGCCTCTCGTGAGGAGCTCTAGTGGCTGGCTCGGGTTCACCTCCGACTCGCGCGGTACGTAGAGTTGAGTGGAGTGGCGGCGTCGGCCACAAGACGAGTGAGGGCAGGTCTGGTTTGGTGGTCATGTCGAAGCGGCTGATCCGAGTGCGACGTCCGCAGGGTGTCGAGTCCGAAGACGCACGCAGGGCGCACGTGCGTGAGACGCTGCGTTCGTCGCTGTGGTTTGTGCCGATCCTCTCCGTTCTGGCTGCGGCGGCTCTGGCGCTGGTGGCCGGTGCCGCGGACCACCGCTATCCCGGGAGGCCTTCGTGGCTCTCGTACAGCGGTGGCCCCACTAGCGCGCAGCAGATCCTCACTACGATCGCCGTGTCGATGATGACGTTCACGGGACTGGTGTTCACGATCACGATCGTTGTGCTCCAGCTTGCGAGCAGCCAGTTCTCGCCCCGCGTCCTGCGGTCGTTTCTGCGCGATCGCGGTAGCCAGCTGTGCCTGGGCATCTTCACGGCGACGTTCGTATACGCCTTGTTGGTCCTCGTTCAGGTGCGCACCGGTTCGGTCGGACCTGTTTTCGTTCCCGGGTTGTCGATCACAATCGCGCTGGGTCTCGTCACAGCCAGTCTCGGCGCATTCATCTTCTTCGTCAACCACATCGCCCAGTCGATCCGGGTCGTCAACATCATCGCCTCGGTGGCCGAGGAAACGCACCACTCGATCGACGCGCTATGGGCGGAGAGTCCGTCCACCGATCCGGAGCGCGAGTTGCGGCTGTCCCCGGATCCCAGCATCGTCGTGCTCGATCTTCGGGGAGGCGGCGTCTTGCTCGGGCTGAACGTGAATGGACTTGTCGCCATTGCCGCCCGCCAGAGCTGCGTCATGCGGCTCTTGCCGAAGGTTGGAGACTTCGTCGCCAACGGCGCGCCGTTGTTCGCGATCCACGACGCTCGCGAACCGGTGAATGCCGACGCACTGCACCGCCAGGTCGACTTCGGGCGGGAGCGCACGATGCGCCAGGACCCCGCTTTCGGGCTCCGACAGCTGGTCGACATCGCCTCCAAGGCACTGTCGCCGGCCGTGAATGACCCGACCACCGCGGTGCAAGCGATCGATCGCATCCACGACATCCTGAGCCACCTCATCAAGCTCCCGGAATCCGCCCACCACTACTGCGATGGAGCTGGCGACGTCCGCCTCGTCCGCGACGTTGTCACGTGGCCAGGTTTCGTGGCGCTCGCGTTCGAGGAGATCCACGAATACGGCGGAGCCTCGGTGCAGGTGCATCGGCGGCTGCGGGCGTCGCTCGAGGAACTGCTTTCGATCGCCGCGCCGAATCGTCGCGAGCCGTTGCTCCGCCAGATGACGCTCGTCGACCGGGCCGCGAGACGTCACTTCTCCGAGCCAGAAGAGCAGGCGATGGCGCTCGAATCGGATCAGTCGGGGATCGGCGGAGTCCGCGATTGACTTGCCTCTCTCGCGGCGTCTCGAGCAATCCGGCGATGACGTTGGCGACGTTCCGGATGCAGAACGACAGATTGTGCAACCTCAGACGCAGAACAGGTTTTGGATCTGCTCCGGAGGGGTGGAGTCGGCGGGACGCATAGCGCAGAGCACCTTCGACTCGCCGTTGCTCGTCACCCAGTACTGCACAAAGGTCGCTCCATCCGTGGCCCAACACATGAGAGCTGCCTCCGTGGCGTCATGTCCCGGCAGAAGCAGTGACGGCGGGGTTGGTGGTGGTGTCACGACGACGATGTTGCGAATATCCGCGATCGTCACCGTTTCCGCCCTGGCGAACTGGTCGTATCCGCTCGGAGCAAAGTCCATGCAGCGGCCCTCGACCGAGTTCGCGACTGTCGTGGGTCCAGTCGTCGTAGTGCTTGGTTCTGACTCCCTCATCTCAACGATGGATGATGTCGCCCCCTCGGGAGCCTGCGTCGCGGTGTCCGAGCACGAGCCACCGATGAGAGCCAGTGCCACGATCGAAACTGAACCGGTCATCAAGACCCTTCGGCCATCGAGGTTCCGTACCAAGTAGCGCATAGTGCCCGCTCCGGCGCGGCAGCGCAAGGGTCTCCACCGGCACAAAACAAAGACGGAGCGTGCCAAGGCCGAACCCCGCACCGACAAGCACGAAGCCGAATACAAGAGGCGACGAGATCGATGCGACCCACCACGCACTGGTGTAGCGCTCGGCCTGCCTGTCGGATCGTCGCGGGAGTGCAGACTGCCCGACGCCGAACGTCGTGTCCATCACTCCGATCGCGGCAGTTCGGTGCGCGGCTCAGTTCAGGCCG
The DNA here is from genome assembly GCA_963720775.1 of Ilumatobacteraceae bacterium. Classification (GTDB taxonomy): domain Bacteria; phylum Actinomycetota; class Acidimicrobiia; order Acidimicrobiales; family Ilumatobacteraceae; genus JAENVT01. The sequence goes on from CAVRGR010000007.1 coordinate 756,788, forward strand.
AGAACCGTGCTGAGTGCGTCGTCGAGGGCCCAGATCTCTTCGACCCTGAGGTGGCCGACTCGCTTGCCCAAGCGCTGGATGTCGACAGCTCCGAGTTGCTCGACGAGAACCCGTGTGAGGGCGCCTCCAACCTCGATCTCGGGTCGGAACGACGCTGGTCGAGCGCTGCGTGATGTGGGTGCCACGATCACGACCGACCGCGACAGCAGCTCGTCGGCCTGTACCACGACTGCGAAGCGTTCGCCGGCTTGTTCATGTCCGGTGCTCTTCGGTACGCGGAATCTGTATACCTCACCGCGGCGCACGCATCGACTCCATCAGCGATGCGACCGACAGCATCTCGGCGCGGTCCTGCTCGTCGGCTTCGAGCGTTGCGGCCTCTTCCACGAGCAAACGGCGTCGATTCAATCGCTCCGCCGAGGCGAGCAACGAGGAGCGGATCGCGTCAGAAAGTGTCAGGCCCGACGCTTCGAGCATCCGAAGAGCCCGCTCAGCTTCATCGTCGAGACGAACTGAGATTGCCTTTGCCACGCCCCAGTATGACACTTCGTCATACATTGGACAACCCGCCAGATTCGGCAGATCTGTACCTGCCACGAGTGACGTCACTTGTAGTCTCGTGGAATGCGGTATGAGCGGTCGCTGTCCGCCACCGGCGAGGCGCCGAGTCGGGTGCGCGCTGGGCCACCTAGTCCAGCCGATCGGTCCCGTACCCTGCCCTGGCACCTACGGCTGTACGTCGTGGTGCTCGCGCTCATGATGCTCCACGCGATCGGGCTGATGATCGCTGCGACGATCACCACCGCCAATCCCTCGCTCGTCCGAGGAACCCGAGTGCCGCCATGGAGCCACGTGACGTTCTACCTCGTCACGAACTTCATCCTGGTCGTCTACACCGGCTATCTGATGGCGCTGATCGTGAAGCGACGTCGGTCGGCCATCCTGCACAACGGCGTGGTGTGTGTGTTGACGATTACCCTTCACGTCGCCTGGCATGCGCTGGGTATGAAGTCCACGATCGGGATGGTCGCCGACTCGATGCCGATCGTCCTGGGCGTTGTCTACTTCACGATGTCTGTGTCGGTTCGACAGGCGCTCGTCGAACATGGCGAACGCGTCGCGACGCACACATAGTGCCGGTCCGGCGCGTCGGCGCAAGAGCGATGATGAGCGCAGAACAACGTGCGCGAGATCGGCAGTTAGGCGCTAGATGACGACTCGCGCAGGTGGCGCTCGGCCCCGGCGGGATCACAGAGGTCAGAGTTAAAAGACGAAGAAGCCCAACAACATCCAGGCAGCCGTAACGCATACGGCCGCAGCGGCCATCATGAAGGCGCCTCGAACGCGAAAGAAGCGAGAGAAGATCATCGTCGGTATTGCCAAGGCAAAACCGAACCACGTAAGCCAGCCGCTGACACTCCAGTCGAGCGCGACAACCGCCAAGACCCAGGCGACGACGTGGATGCTGCGTTGTTTCACTCCCCGCACTACCACGAGCTGGAACCGCGAGACGTGATGCGCAGGTCGGACACCCGAGCAGAATGCCCGCGCCGGCGCGCCGGCGCTAGCGTGGCTCAGAGGCAGAACCGCGGATCCACGGGTGATCGCCGAAGGTACGCGAGAACGGTAGATCGGCGTTCGCTACGTCCCTGTGCTCGCTGCCAAGACGACCCAGCTTGGGTCGTCCGTGGTTTTGCTCACCCTGAGGCCGCTGGCGAGAGCGAGCGACGCCATTTCGTGATCGTCGACGATCGTGGCCTCGAATGCCTGCGAGAACGACTGTCCATCCAGTGTGTAGGTGACGGTGGCCGCGAACGCTCGGGCATCGCGGTGTACGACGTGATGCAGATGAATCGCGACGTCACCACTCGCGCCCTCGGAATCGGACGGAACCCAGTCCGGTGGGTAGCGCTCCACGACGACCACGCCGTCACCGGCAACGTGCTTGCGGCACACGCGCAGGAGGTCCAATCGGCGTGACCGTTCCGGATGGTTGATGAGATGGCTGAGTGCCAGCACGACGTCGAACTGTCGGCCGAGGTCGAGCGTCCGCACGTCACCCAGCACAGTCTCTGCCCCGACGACGCAGGCCAGCATCGCTTCTGAGTTGTCGACGGCGACGACAGCGTGGCCGTCCGCGGCGAGTGGATTGGCGATCCTCCCCGTTCCGCAGCCGAGGTCGAGGACGCGTGCGCCGGCAGCAAGCAACGAACGGACGCGACCCAGTTCCGGTTCCGCTGGCAGCGCAGCGTAGATCTGTACCGGTGATCCGTCGGGAGCGACGTCACTCATACCCCGAGTATCGCAGCCCCAAGTAGCGCCGAATGCCCGCTCCGGCGCGACAACGCAAGGTCCTCATCGGCGCAGAACGACATGCCCGAGATCGACAGATCTGGCGCCTTCAGAACGGTTGTCCAAAGACTCGCAGGCGTGCGGATGCTTCGGGAGGAAGGAAGTCCTCGAACCATGCACACCGGAGGGCCTGTCGGAAGTTTCGATTCGCTGTTGCTGCCCGCTCGAACCGCTCCAGGTCTTCGGGATGTGATTGCAAGAGGTTCTCGATGGGGCTAGCGCCGACGTAGCCGAGCTCCTTTTCGTCACGCGCCGAGGCGGAAAGCGCGACGATCACCTCAACGAGATCGAGCGATATGCCTGTCATATCATGTCATCGTCGGCGCCCGTCGTGATGTCCGACATCAGATCGCTTGCCCAGAAGTCCGGCGACGTGTGGTCTCGCCCGGATCTGTCATAGCGCCACCAGGTCTCGATCAGGCGACGCTGGTCGAACCTCGGCGCACCGCGCACCCAGTAGTAGATGGCAAGCATTCGCGCCGTCTGAAATCCGGTGTCCGCTTCGAGCGCGGCGCGATGTGTGGCATCGAGGCATCGGCGCAGAGGCCACCGACCGCCCGACTGGCTCGACGTCGCGCCCAACAAGAGCCCTATCCAAGTACGCAGACAATCCTCTTCCGCCAGGGCGACCACACCAACGCAGATTGCCCGTCGCTCCGGCCCTCGACGCAAGCACGATTGCGCGCCCGTGACAACGGGTCGATGACGCCGACGATGTCGCAAGGACATGGCAGTCTGCTGGCGTCACGGTCAACCCGCCGCAGGATACTGAGTGGGGCCAGCACGAAGGTGCCGTCGTTGACCCAGACGGCAACGTGATCCGATTCGGCTCACCAATGAAGCCCTCATCGAAGTAGTGCCGATCGGCAGTTCTGTCGCGGGCACGGTGCGTGTCCGCGGTGCACGGATGGACGGACGCGGTCGCCACGGGTCTCTCCTTCGTCAGAAGAGATGCTGCAGCTCAAGCCCGATCATCGATCTCACCGACTCGTTGCCGCCGCCTTGAATTCTTCGATCGTGCAACAGCACGACAAGGCGATGCGCTCGGCTGTGGCGCGTGCGCCCTTGTCCTCGGTGACGAACTGTGCGCCCATCTTCCATGCGGTGGCAATGAGCACAGCATCATTGCGTTGTGACGGGAATGCAACCACTTCAGCGCGGTATGTCGCTGCGAAATCGTCACCCGTGATCATCGCCTCGCCGAGGCGGCTCATGCCGACGATAAACCCAAAGGTGGGCGAGCGTTGCGCGGCGCTCTTCGCTAGCCCGTTGGCGAGCGCCGACCGCTTCTCCGCCTTCTCGTCTGGCGTGGCCATTGCCCTATCGATCTGCACGTGGGTCACGTGGACCTCGATCCGACCGTCGGCAATCGCGTCGTTGACAGCGTCCAACAACGTCGGGTCGGCAACCATCGCGTCGAGGACGTGAGTGTCGATGACGAACCGGTGCACCATCGGGCACGGTAGCTCGGAAGGGAAGATGTGCGAACGTCGGTGTCGACGACGTTCGCAGCACGTATCGGCAGTTCCGGGCGGTATCGAACTGATACCATTCTTGCATGGCCATGACACTTCGCCTCACCGACAACGAGCAAGCGGCACTCCGCGAACGAGCTGAAGCCGAAGGCATCTCCATGCAGGACGCCGCCCGCCGAGCGGTCCGCGAGTTCGTAACTCGCGGCCAACATCGCGACCACGTCGACGCCGCGGCCACCCTGATCATGGACAAACACGCCGACGCGCTGCGACGCCTCGGCGAATGAACGACCCGATTGAGTACCTCGACCTCGACGACCTCGTCGATCTCGCCCGCACCCTGCTCGGCGACCCACCACCGATTCGCGATGTCGGTCTCCTCGGCTCCGCCACAGCGCGACCACAGACCACAGCATTCGGCGAAGATGCGTACCCGGACCTGCTCACCAAGGCTGCTGCATTGCTCCAGTCGATCGTCAACAACCACGCACTCGTCGACGGCAACAAACGACTCGGATGGCTCGCAACCGCCGTGTTCCTGGAACTCAACGGCATCAAGGCGTCACGGGCATCGAACGACGATGTCTACGAACTCGTGATCTGGATCGCCTCATCCAACCCTGACCTCGACGACATCACGACGCGACTCCGAGCCCTGGTCCGTCCCCGGCCGCAGCGCCGCTGAGGAACAACGTGCGCGAGATCGACGCAGATCTGTGTCCGGGTCACTCCCGGTGAAGCAGCCCGCAGAGGTGAGTCTGGATCCCGGTGATATGTGTCTTGATCCACGTCCGAGTCGCTTCGTCGTTGATGAGGATCGTCAAGAGGGTGAGTTTCGGTACGAAGCCAGCGCCGACGCCTGAACCTCACGCGAACTACGGTTTCGCCTCGATGGGTGATGTGCCGACACAAGCCGGGCGGCGATGAACTCTCCGTGGGGAGTCGTGCCGTTGATGCCCGTGGCGGTGCTGGTCGTCCTTGTCTTGGTGATGGTCTCGATCACCCGCCGTCGTCCGTAGTTCTGGGGCCGGGTCCGGTGGCCACACAGGCTTGGGTTCCTTCGATTCGCGGGATGCTGTCGGCTGGACAGGCTTCACCCAAGCGGAATCACGTGCCAGACCAGGCACGCTGATCGGCCGATCTGGGCGCTGTGCGAAGCCACGTGAGAGCATCGTCGAGTGGCAACCGCCTCAAGCTCATGCCCGACTATGGGTCGTACTCCGGAAGCATCAACGGCCGTGCCGTTACTTCAATCTCGCAGATTCCCGTGAGCGCGGAGGCGCGGGCCGCAATCGAGCAAGACTACGGTGCTCAGGCCGGCATGGTCCCCCCCCGGCCAACCGAGGCCCAACTGCGATCCTGCCAAGTAGCCAGGCCGCACCGAACTGCCGATCCGCCCTGGAATCTCGCGCGGATCCTCATGTGTTGAGTGCTGGACAGACCGCCGACGATGCGGCACCATGCCCAAATGCGTGCGGGTGCCCCGCCTTGATCGCGCTCAGCGCAACCGCCAAGGTTCTCCTCGTCCTCGTCGCGCCCGCCCCACTCGTGGTCGGCATCGTGTGGTTCAGGGTCGCGGCGAGTGAGCCAGAGCGCCGTACGACCGCAGTGGCTCGCGGCGTGCTGTGGGTCGTCATTGCTGTTGGCCTCGCAACCGCAGCACTCGGGCCGACCATCGGCCTGTACGCGGCGATCATTCCGATTCTGGTCCTCCCTTTCGCTGTCGCCTTGACACGCCAGCGGCACGCATAGCTGCCAGTGATCGAAGATCACCTCGCCTGGTTGTGCATCATCTGCGTCAGAGTCGGATGCTCACATTGCGGACCTTCGGCCAGTCGTCGACCAGCGACGGATGACAGGCGACACGCTGCACGGCGTTACGCCACATCGCCTGATTGAGCCGCAACACCATCAGGCGATCGAGCTAGAAGTCGCCCTCGGGCTCATTGGTCAGGCACGCACCGACGAACCGAGTGATCGGCAAGAAGATGAAGCTGGCATCACCGAGCGCGAGGCCTTGTGCATACCTACGTGGATGAGCTCGGGGGTCCGCGCCAGCAGCACCGGGTTGTCGCTGGTGTGGTCGATGTGGAAGTAGGCGTGAGCGAGAATGATTCGGGTCCCGACGATGTCTCGCCATGGAACCTCGGGGTGCGCTGCTTGGATCTCGTCGGAGACGTGGGATGCGGCTTCCCCGAGCACCTCGATCCACCTTTGAGCCGCTGCTTGTGTCACGGGGTCGGTTGCGAGGGCGTGGGGGTCCGAGGCATGCCGAATCAACAGATCGCACATCTCGATCATGTCGAGCAGTCGGTCGCCGTCGTTCCTCATAGATCGATCGCGTCGGCCAGCACGCGCTGAGCTACACGCGGGCGGAGCCCTGCTTCAGTGGTGACGTCCACGTTGTGACCGAGCAGATCGCGTAGATCCATCAGCAGGCCCCCGAGATCAAGGAGCCCTCGTTCGGCGTCCAGGTCGACCAGAAAGTCGATGTCGCTGGTCTCGCTGGCATCCCCTCGAGCGACGGAGCCGAAGACTCGGACCCGAGACGCTCCTCGAGAGCGCGCGATCTCCAGGATCTCGCTGCGTCGGCGACGCACGTCGGTCAACATCGGAATGGTCACGCCGTTCAGGTTAGGTCGCACGCGGCCGTCGCAGGAGGGTCTGCCATTCTGTATCCGTTTGTATTACAATTGCCTCAATTGATGGCTGATCGATTGGCTGCTATGTCGCTACCAAGCACCTCGCCGACCGATACCTGGAGGACCGATGACCAAGAAGATGACTCGAACCGAAGAACACGACTTCTACGCCGACCCTGAGAACCAAACGCCCCAAGGCCCGGCCCGACGGCGCAATCCGAAGCTCACCGAACTCGTGCCAGTTCGCTTCCCACCCGAAACCCTCGATCGGATCCGCAACGCCGCCGGTGCGGACGATCGGTCGATCTCATCGTGGATTCGCCGAGCCGTCGAACACGAACTCGAGCACAACGCCTCCTGACATCAGTCGCGGTCACGGACTACCGCTTACCTGTCCGTAACCGCGTGCCAGCGTCATCGACGCCGTGTACCCAACAGCCGTACAGCCAGTGGGCGGCACCGCTCCGACTGGCTGTGCTCTATGGACTGCGCCGCAGTGAGCTGCTCGGCCTGCGCTGGTCAACCGTCAACCTCAAGGCCGGAACGCTGCGCATCGAGCAGGCACTCGTCGAGGTCCACAGTCGGCGACGGGTGCCGCGCTTACGGGTGACAGCTGGCGGCGTTCTCATTGCCGGGCCACTTGCTCTGCGCTTCCGCCTGCTGGCCGGTTCGACGCCGGCCGTTCGGCGAATCGCGAAATATTCCTTCCCACAGTGCACGAAGCGACGCCTTATCACCCTCGATCCGCGCACCATCGGGCGGCGTCGTGCCCTCAAACACAACGTCGTCAGACACCAGCGTCAGCATCTCGTCAACATCGTGTCGGTTCGTCGCGTCTGTGAATGCCGCCACAATCCGCTCCACCTCTGCCAACTGCATCACGCCCTCCCGCTCTGATCGGAGACCGCTCAGATTGCCCCGCTCCAGCGCGTCCGCGCAAGCACAATCACGCGCACCGAACAAGGTGCGCGAGACCGGGAGTTCTGGGCGCGTGTCGGTCAGCGGTCACAGACCATCCAGACCACCTCCCGATCGACGTCCGTGGTGCAGTGGTCGAAGCGGAAGCCCAGCTTCTCCGCGACCCGAAGAGACGGTGCGTTCCAGGACCCAATGGTCGCCCAGATTCGGCGCCGACCCGTCTCGAATGCGGCGTCGAGCAGCGCACGAGCAGCCTCGGTCGCATACCCGTGACCATGAGCGCGAGGCAGCAGCTCATACGCAAGCTCAGGCTCGTCAAAGGAGCAACGCCCAACCACGATTGCGGTGTATCCCAAGGCTTCGCCATCGGTCCGGCTGCGGAGCACCAGTGCCCCGATGCCCGTCGTCTCGATCGTCTCCGTCATCAGATCGATCCGGTTGAGCGCGTCGGCAACGGTGAACGTGCCCATTCCCCGTTCGTTCAGCAACTCCGCGAACCACTCCGCGTCGCTCGGTTCCTCCGGCGTCAAGATGAGCCGCTCGGTCTCGATTCGCAAGGGCATCGGCGAGTGCGTCAAAGGTTGCTGCGAGGCGTCGCACCCGGTGCCTTGATCCACGAGCGCACCTTGCCCGCTCCAGCGCGCCGGCGCAAGCACGATCATGGGTCCGGAACGACGTGCGCGATATCGGCAGAAATGGGCTAGCCCGGCGGTGCAGTGCCGACGGTGGTCTTCGTGTTGCAGTTGGTGGGCACAGCCGCGCCGACCATCACGAGACCCTCTGGAAATCCACAGCTGGACACGTACCACCATCCGATCACGTCGCCTGGATGATTCTGCGAGTAGACCTCAATGGGCAGTGAGCCGTTGATGGCAGCGTCGTGAGCACACTTCGAGGCAAACCCCCTTCCGGTCGGAGTCGGGAAATCCTCGGGCAGTCCTAACTCGAAAAGAGGAATCGTCATTACACCTCTCCGGGGCGCGCAGAACCGTGACTACGACAGCCACAACCAGATCGAACGCTGGAGCTACCTCCCCGAACGACTTGAAGCCGCCGAACAACGAATCGACGCACTCGACGGCTGGAGAGACTGGGCCGACGGGAAGAAGATCACCGACGGCAACGTGATCGACCTCGTCCACAGCCTCAGCGCCGCAGCAAGAAACAACGACAGCCCGGCCCACGCCGCGCTCGCAAACGTCATCCACCAATGGGCGCAAGCCAAAGGACTCGACTTGTCGAGGCCGACTCCGATCATCGAACGTGCCGGCATCGAAATCGAGCTCTGACCGAGCAGCCGGCAATCTCAGCGAGTCGGCGTCAGCCCTTCGGATCAGTCAGTCGACGCTGGCTCCAGGGGCGATTCGAGCAATCCGGCGATGACGTCGGCCGCCTCGCGATCGCTGGCTTCGAGGAAGTGGGCGTACACGTTGAGCGTCGTCGCCGCGTTGGCATGGCCGAGGCGGCCGCTGACGGTGCGCACCGGCACGCCTGCCGCCAACAATTGCGTGGCGTGCAGATGCCTGAGGTCATGAAGTCGTACTCCCATCAGGCCAACCTTGTCGCAGAGTCGTCGGAAGCCGCCGGTGATCGTGTCCGGATGCAACGGATGGGAGCCGTCTACGTCGGAGGTGAACACGAAGCCGTCCTCGTCGAACGCCAGACGGCAGATCCGGGCGCGTTCCTCCATTCGCACACGTTGACGGGCCAGCGCGGCAAGCGTCTCGGAATCGATGGCGATGCGCCGCGCCGCGTGGGTCTTGGTGTCCTTGATGACGATTCCGCCGGCAACGGTGGCCACAGAACGGTGGATCGACACCGTGCCGGCGTCGGGGTCGATGTCCGACCATCGCAACCCGCACACCTCTCCGCGCCGAGCGCCTGTTGCCGCGAGGACACGCAACAGCGCACCGAACTCGGGGCTGTATTCGTCGGCCGCCTTGAGTAACTCGCGTGTGTCGTGGATCGGCGGCGGCGAGATCTCGTGGCGCCGGATTCGTGGCGGTGACGCTGCCGCAGCCGGATTCGTCCGAATCCACCCCCAGCGCACCGCTTGGCCCAGCGACCCGCGGAGCACCGCATGAACGTGTCTGATGCTCGCCGCCGACAGGCCGCGATCACGCACGAGGCTCGCGTAGTACGCGTCGAGTCGTTGGGTAGTGACGCGGCGAAGGGTGAGCTTGCCGAGATCGGGCTCGAGCATGGTCGCTACCAGTCGTCGGTACTCGCGCACGGTCGTGGGCGACAACTGTCCACAGATGTGGTCGAGCCATCGTGTCAGCAACTGACTGAGCAGTGTCGTCGACGACGAGACCTTGCCGGCCGACACGTCGGTGACGAGTGCGGCCAGCGCCCGCTGGGCCTCGCGCTTTGTGCTATGCACAGTCCGGCTGATCTGTTTTGCGGTGATAGCGCTCTCGTCGCGCGGCAGCTGCACGATCAACTCCCACACACCAGGCCGACGTTCCCGCATCGATCCCTTCACGTCCAGAACGCTACATCAAAATCTTGGATGGATCTTGGATGGTCACTCTGATGAGGTTGCCTCTGAAATCGAAAAGCTGTATCTAGCTGGTTCTTCCTTGAGCCCAAGGTGGGAATCGAACCCACGACCTACGCATTACGAGTGCGTTGCTCTACCGACTGAGCTACCTGGGCGCGGCGTGCATCGTAGCTGGAGGTAGCGGGCGATGGCATCCCAAATCGGGGCCCGGTGCTGCATCTTCGGGGCAAACTACGCCGCTGTGACTTACTCAACCTTGAAGAGATCTTGCCGATCATTTCGACGTGAAGTGGTGGCGGGTGGTGGTGGTGGCGTGCATCGGCGTTGCCGCGTTCGAATACGGATGGCAGGTCCGCACCGCCTGGGCACCGGGTGATCGGTGGATGGTCATACCCCCGGTGATTGCAGCACTCGCGGCATTCACCGGTTCCCGCTGGCGGCAACACGGCGACCGGATTGCGTGGGTGGCGATCGCCGGCTCGTTCACGATGACCGCCGCTTCGTACTCATTGCTCCTGTGGCAATCCATCTTCGGTCTGCACGACGCGGCAGCGCTGGCCACCATCATGCGTGCTCCGGATCGAACGCTGTTGGCCTTTGGTCTGCTGGCCATGATCGCCGATCGTTCCCCCATCAACGATCGCTATCTGGCGCTCGAGGCCGGGATCGTCGCGCTGGCCGTCGGGTTGGTGATGTGGGTCACCGTTGTCGAACCCGCGCTGACACGGTCGCCGCTCGACTCATCTGGACGTCTGCTCTCACTCAGTCTCCCTGCGTCCGACCTGGTGCTCGTCGCTCTTGTGGCGCGCTTGGCCCTCGGCTATCGCACTCGCCTCAGTCGCTCCTTCGTAGCGCTCCAATTGGCGCTTGTGGCTCGCCTGGTGGCGAACATGACGAGCTACTGGGGGGAGGTGGGTGATCGTCGTGTGCCCTCGATCACGACCAACGTCATCGTGATTGCTTCGCTCGCCCTGTTCTCCTGGGCCGCGCTCGATCGCCGACGAGCCGAGCCGCCTCTGGTTGCCCAAAGTGGCCTGCAACTTAGCCGAGTTCGACTGGTCTCGATCGTGTTGTCCGCGGTGGTTCCACAGGTCGTCCTGATCAGCCTCTTGATGGACCGCACCGCCAGTCATTCATCGTTGCTCCTCGCCGCCGGCGTGGCCGTCGTCGTGTCGGTGCTCGCCCTGATGCGACTCTGGGGCTTGGCCGTCAGCGTGCGCACCCAGTCGGAACGTGGTGGCAACGACAGGCTGGCGTCGCTGGTCGAACGGTCGTCGGACGTAGTTGTATTGGTCGACGCCGACGGGCGGATCTCGTACACCAGTCCGGCGTTGAAGCACGTGCTGGGTTACGAGAGCGAGGACTGGATCGGTCGGCAGGTTGACACTCTCGATGTTCGGGCCAGCAGCGAGTTGCGCGTCGGGCTGTGGATGGACGTGAGACAACTCCGTGCGGAGTCGTCGTTCACGCTCGAGGTCTCTGCGCTTCACGCCGATGGCGATCGCCGCACGATGGAGTTGTCCGCGGTCAACTTGATGTCGAACGTTGCCGTCGCCGGAATCGTGCTCACACTGCGCGACGTCACAGCGGACCGCACGCTGGAGCACCAGTTGACCTACCGAGCCAACCACGATGCACTGACCGGCCTGGCGAACCGCACCAGCTTCATGAAGCAGGTCGGCGAGGAGCTGAAGCGCGGTCGTGTCCCGACGGTGATGTTCATCGACCTCGACGACTTCACGGCGATCAACGAAGGCCTCGGCCATGCTGCCGGTGATGTCTTGTTGCGTTCGGTCGCCGATCGTCTCACGATTCGCTTCGAGCACATCTCCAGGCTCGTCGCTCGAATTGGCGCCGATGAGTTCGGGATCCTGCTGGTCGACTCGTCGACCGCCGAGGCAACGGTGATGGCACGGCAGATGATCGCCGATCTCAAGCACTCGGTGAAGGTCACCGACTTCCAGTCGGTCTCGGTCAGCGGATGCATCGGGATTGCTGTCGCCGAATCGAAGAACAGCGTTGCCGATCTCATGCGCAACGCAGATCTCGCCGTGGACCGTGCCAAGCAGTTGGGCAAGGGACAGGTCGAGGGCTTCGACGCCGATCTCGGTCGTCAGACAGAACGGCGCAACGAGTACAAGCGAGATCTGGCGGCCGCCCTCGGACGCGATCAGCTGCACCTCGTCTACCAGCCGATCGTCCGGCTATCCGATGGCCGAACGGTCGGTGCCGAAGGCTTGCTGCGTTGGGACCACCACATCTACGGCAACGTTCCTCCGAGCGACTTCATCGCGCTTGCCGAGCAGAGCGGGGTCATCATCCCGATCGGCGCGTGGGCGGTGGAAACGGCGTGCATGGCGGCCGTGGGTTGGGCCGACGATTCGATGTTCGTCACCGTCAACGTTTCAAGGGTGCAGCTCCGCGAGGTGGGTTTCGTCGACGGCACCCGGAGGGCACTTCGTCTGAGCGGGCTTCCGGCCGATCGGCTCGTGATCGACATCACCGAATCGACGCTGATCGACGATCGCGACGACACGTTCGATCAACTCCAGCACCTGCGCGGCGACGGCGTTCGCACGGCGCTCGACGACTACGGAACTGGGCGAAGCTCGCTGGCCTCCGTGCAGCGGCTGCCGCTCGACATCATCAAGATCGACAGCGAGATCGTGCAGTCGATCGACGAGGCGCGCAGCAACGCACTGGCCAACACGATCATCAACATGGCGCGCAACCTCGGCCTGCGGACCATCGCCGAAGGCGTCGAGACCGAGGGACAAGCACTCGAGCTTGCCCGCCTCGGCTGCGAGTTCGCCCAGGGTTACCTGTTCTTCAAGCCGCTGTCGGCTGTGGCGATGAATGCGTTGGCGGAGTTCGAGCAACAGCCGGTGCACGTCGCTGCAGCCGCTGCTCGGTCGTACGCGGCGACCACCACGGCGCCGGCGTCGCTGACGGCTCCAGCTCGTGCAGACGTAGCCGATGCCGCGGCCGTCGATGCTGAGGTCGCTCCGCCATCAGGGGCCGGGGCGCCACTGCCGCCGCCCGCAGCGCCTGAGGCCGCGCCGCCTCTGGTGTCGCGCGATGAGATCAGCCATCTGCTGCGGCCGTTGCTGTCGAGCTCGAATCGGCGCGGCTAGATCGAAGGCAGATCAAGGAGCAGGGCCTGCAGGAGCAGCGTCTCGTTCGGGTTGCGCTCCATGGCCTCGAGCGCGGCGTGGATTCGCGCGACAGCGTTGACGGCCGACTCGGGTCGAGGAAGCCGGCCACTGACCAGTGCATCGCGGTAGGCGGCGGCGAGCACGCCGAGCCCGCTGCGCAGCTCGTCGGCACGATGGCGGCGTAGCTCGCGCTTGTGGTGATCCTCCAACTGCTTCCGACCACTGCCGCGTTCGCCAGTGGCGGCAACTCTCGACTCCAGAGTCGCCAGCTCGTCGGTTTGGCGAGCCGCGAGCGGAGCGGCGGCGCCATCGATGAGGGCCAATAGCTCGGTGCACAGCTTCACGACAGTCGTGCCGGTGCCGTCGAGGCGCGTGGCCAGCGCAGCGAACGCATCGCGGCGGGCCATCAAGCCGGGGTCGGTGGCGAGCACGCGGGCTCTCGTCAGATCGCCCGCGGCGGCTTGCGCGGCCACCTCGGCGGTCTGCGGGTCGATGCCCGACTCGATGAGTCGGGCCGCCACCACGTCGTTGGGAAGAGCGGAGAACAGGACGCGCACGCATCGCGAAGCGATGGTGACGAGCTCGGGCGTCACCTGGGAGGCGAGGACGATGAAGATCGTGCTCGCCGGTGGCTCCTCGAGCGTTTTCAAGAGGCGTGCCGCCGCCGGTGCGTCGAGGAGATGGAAATCGTGCAGGATCATCACCTTCCGGGTGCCCTCGACGGGGGCCAGTGAGGCATTGCGGATGATGTCGGCGACCTGCTCGGCGGAGATCCGGGCTCCCAGGCGTTCGACCTCGCGCACGTCGGGATGTGCGCCGGCCAGCGCCAGCCGGGCGTCTCGTTGAGACGGGTCGTCGATGCCGGCCATGAGCAGCGCGGCGAAGGCGCGGCTCGCCTCGGCCTTGGTGGAACCTGACGGCCCGACGAACAGGTAGGCGTGCACGGGGTCGGTGGCTGCTTGGGTGAGCCGTCGCACGGCCGCCGCCTGGCCGACGACTGCCGACCACACCGATTGGGTCGCCAACGCGGTCACAGCGCCAGCCGTTCGACCACGGCTCGACGAATGTTGCTGCCGACCTCTTCCATGCCCGCGTCACCGTCGATCACCGCCCAGTGCAACGGATCTGCTGCAGCCATCGTGCGAAAACCGTCGCGGACCCGCGTGTGGAACCCGTCATCCTCGCGTTCGAAACGATCGAGTTGGCGCCCACGCATGCGGCGCTCCAGCAGCTCTGGTGGCGTGTCGATGAGCACGACGAGGTCGGGCCACCACGAGTTCATCGCCCACTCGTTGATCTGTCGGAGCTGATCGATCGGCAGGTGGCGGCCGTAGCCCTGGTACGCGAGGGTGGAGTAGACACTTCGATCGCTGACGACGTGCCGCCCGGCACTCAGCGCGGGCGCGACGATCTCGTCGATGTGCTGGGCGCGATCCGCGGCGATCAACAGGGCCTCGGCACGATGCGACAGATGGGTGAGCGACGTGTCGTGGAGGATTGCCCGGATGCGCGCGCCGATGTCGGTGCCGCCTGTTTCGCGGGTGAGCACAGCGCCGATGTGAGCGGCCAATCGAGCCGCGTGTGTGCTCTTGCCGGTGCCTTCGGCGCCTTCGAGTGCGATGTAACAACCCCTTGGCATACTCGGCGCACCATATCCATCCGGATGAGCTAGGCTGCGTTTGAGAATCTAATCCTGAATATTGAGACAAACTCCGAGTCGAACGGGCATGGCATGTGGATGGCGGTGACGGTCGCAGCAGCGATCTTTCAAACCTGGCGAACGGCGATGCAGCAACGGCTGCGCTCGCTGCTCTCGGTCAGCGGCGCCGGGTTCGTTCGGTACCTGTGGGGCGCGCCGATAGCCTTAGCCGCTGTCGTCGGCATGGTGGTTGCCGGGCAGCGGCTGCCCACGCCCTCACCTCGCTTCTGGCCGTTGATCGCCGGTGGCGGCTTGGCTCAGATCGTGGCCACGATCTTCCTGATCAGCGCCTTCGATGCCCGCAGCTTCGCGGTCGGCACGGTCTATTCGAAGACCGAGGTCGTGCAGGTGGCGATCTTCTCGGCCGTGCTGCTCGACGAAGTGCTGCGCCCACTCGGTTGGGCGGCGACCATCGTCTGCCTCGGTGGCGTCGTGGTACTGGCAGGCGGGCGAGCCGTGCTGCGTCACCCCGATCGCGCCGCGGTCCTCGGCCTGTTCGCCGGGACCGGCTTCGGCCTGGCGGCCGTCGCCATCCGCGCTGCCACGCAGGCGTTGGGTGATGCCCCGTCGCTGGTGCGCGCCATCGTGGCGCTGGCGGTGATGAACACGATCCAGACAATCGTGCACGGCGGCTATCTGGCCGTGCGTCAGCGGCCGCAGATCGGGTTGGCCTTCCGTCACTGGCGGTCGAGCTCGGTGGTCGGCGTGCTCAGCGTCTGCGGCTCGGCCTGCTGGGCGTGGGCGTTTGCATTGCAGAACGCTGCCAAGGTGCGCACCTTCGGTCAGATCGAGTTGGTGTTCACGTTTGCTGTTGCCCACTTCTGGCTCCGCGAGCACCACACTCGCCGCGAGTACGCGGGCACGGCGCTGGTGCTCGCCGGCGTCGTCGGCGTGATGGTGGCCGGCTGACTCCACGCTGACGGCGATGCGTCAGGTGGCCTTCTTTGCTGCGGCCTTCTTCTTCGGCGCGGCCTTTCGTGGTTCAGCCTTCTTCGTCGCCGCCTTCTTCGTGGCCCTCGCCTTGCGCGCCGGGGCACCGCCTTTTTCGATGATCGCCTCACGGCGTACCGCGAGCAATTCGAACGCCCGCTCGGGAAGCATCGCATCCAACCGGTCGCCCTTCGACAGCGAGGCGTTCGTCTCGCCGTCGGTGACGTACACGCCGAACTTGCCATCTTTGGCGACGACGGGCTTCCCGCTCGCTGGATCGTTTCCGAACTCGCGCAACGGGCCGTTGGCGGCCATGTTGGTCGCGCCACCACGGCGGAAGACCTTGGGCTGCGAGAAGATCTCCAGAGCCTGGTCGAGCGTGATGGTGAGCAGTTGGTCTTCGTTGGCGATGTTGCGGAAGTCCTTCCCCTTGTGCACGTAAGGCCCGTAGCGACCGTTGTTGGCGATGATCGCCTCGCCATCGGCTGGATCGACACCGAGCGTGCGCGGAAGCTGCAGCAGTTCTTCGGCCTCGTCGACGGTCAACCGCTCGAGCACCATCGTCTTGAAGAGGCTGGCCATCTTGGGCTTCTCGAGGCCCGGCGGAAGGTTGTCGAGTGAGCCCCACTGCACGTACGGGCCGTAGCGCCCGTTCTTGGCGAAGACGGGGTAGCCGTCGAGCTCGCCGATCGGTTCGTCGCTCTTCGGTGCCGCCAGCAGCTTCAACGCCACCTCGACGGTCAGTTCGTCGGGAGTGAGGTCGTCGGGCACGCCGGCAGTGTCGTCGCCACGCTTGACGTAAGGCCCGTACTTGCCTGGCTTGACGACTATGGCCCGGCCGTCGGCGTCGTTGCCGATCGGAAAGGTGTTGATCTCGGCCGCGTCGATCTCATCGAGGTTCTCCTCGACCAATCGCTTCAGACCTGGCAAGTGCTCGTCGTCGTCGTCACCGAAGTAGAAGTGCTGCAGCCAGTCCTGCTTCTGACGTTCGTTGCGGGCGATCGAGTCGAGGTCTTCTTCGATGCGCGCCGTGAACGCGTAGTCGACGAGCTCGCCGAAGTGCTTCTCCATCAACCCGACGACGGCGAAGGCGGTCCACGTCGGAACGAGGGCCTGGCCCTTCTTCCACACGTAGCCACGATCCTGCACGGTCTGGATGATCGAGGCCCACGTCGACGGTCGTCCGATGCCCAGTTCCTCGAGCCGTTTCACGAGCGAGGCCTCGGTGTAACGGGCAGGGGGTGATGTGATGTGACCGTTGGGGGTCAGCGACTGGACCTGCACCGCGGCTCCGACGACGAGCGGCGGCAACAGCGTCTCGCTGTCGTCGCTGCCGCGCTCGCTGTCGTCGACCGACTCGACGTACACCTGGCGGTATCCCGGAAACGTGATCGTCGTGCCACTCGCCGAGAAGACCGCGTCGGTGATCGCGTTGTCGCGAGTGGGGTCAGGCGCCGTGGCGCCCAGCCGGACGGTGATCGTGGTGCCGATCGCGTCGGCCATCTGCGACGCCAACGTGCGCTGCCAGATCATGCGGTACATCGCCAGCTCCTGGCCGCTGAGCTCGGCAGACAGCGAGTCGGGGCTGCGCAATGGTGTGGACGGTCGGATGGCCTCGTGGGCTTCCTGGGCGTTCTTCGTCTTCGAGGAGAACTTCCGCGGCGCGGGGGACAGGAACTTGTCGCCGTAGCCGCGCTTCACCTCGCTACGTACCGCCGACAGCGCCTCGTCGCTGAGGGTGACGTTGTCGGTGCGCATGTACGTGATGTAGCCGCGTTCGTACAGACCTTGGGCGACGCGCATGACTTGCGAGGCGCTCAGGCGTAGCTTGCGGCCGCCCTCTTGCTGCAGGGTCGAGGTCATGAATGGAGCCTTCGGGGCACTGCGATACGGACGCTCCTCCACCGAGCGAACCGTGAAGGTTGAAGTCTGCAGGTTGTCGGCCAAACCGCGGGCTCGGGCCTCGTCGACCACGACGACGTCTTGCTTGGCGCGACCGTCACTGGAGAAGTCCTTCCCGGTGGCCACCTTGGCGTCGTCGAGGGCCACGAGGTTTGCGGTGAACGCCGGCGACGTCGCCGTGAGCAACTCGATGTCCCAGTAACCGGCCGGCACGAAGGCGATCCGTTCGCGTTCGCGCTCGACGATGAGGCGAACCGAAGGGCTTTGCACTCGACCCGCCGACAGGCCGCGGTTGACGCGCCGCCACAGCACCGGCGACACCTCGTACCCGTAGAGACGGTCGAGCAAGCGGCGAGTCTCTGCCGCGTCGACCAGGCCGTAGTCGATGCCACGCGGGTTGTTCACGGCGTGATCGATCGCGGTCTTGGTGATCTCGTGGAACACCATTCGCTTCACCGGGATCTTCGGCTTCAGGTACTCGATCAGGTGCCAGCTGATGGCCTCACCCTCGCGGTCTTCGTCGGTGGCGAGGTACAGCTCGCTGGCGTCTTTCATGAGCACACGCAGCTCTTTGATGACCCGTGCCCCCTGTACGGTGAGCTCGTAGGTGGGCTTGAAACCGTTGTCGACATCGATCGACAAACCCTTGCTGGGCAGGTCGGAAACGTGGCCCACCGAGGCGCGCACGTCGAACGCATTCCCGAGGAACTTGGAGATGGTCTTGGCCTTCGCGGGCGATTCGACGATGACAAGTGGTTTGGCCATGGCGTTCGTATCGCTACGTGATTGCGGGGGTGCTTGTCAAGGCGCGCCCCGCCAGGTGCGTCAGACGAGCTCTGGTTCGCGGTCCTGCTCGTCGGCGTGGAACCCTTCGACGTTGATGGTCGGCAGAACACGCTTGAGCGACTTCGGCAGCCACCAGTTGCGGTCGCCGAGCAACTCCATCGTTGCGGGAACCAACACCATGCGCACGATGGTCGCGTCGACCAGAACGGCCGAGGCCAGACCCAGCCCGAACAGCTTGAGGCTGCGATCGTCGCCCAGGACGAACGCCGAGAAGACGCACACCATGATCAGAGCTGCGGCCGTGATGACCCTGGCGGTGACCGCCAGACCGTCGGCAACGGCCTCGGCGTTGTCACCCGTGCGGTCGTAGGCCTCTTTCATCCGCGAGAGCAGGAACACCTCGTAGTCCATCGACAGACCGAAGGTGATCGCGAACAGCATCATCGGGATCCAGGCGTCGATCGGACCTTCCTTGCCGATGCCGAACAGGTTCTTCGCCCAGCCCCATTGGAAGATGGCGACGATGATGCCGTAGGCCGCGCTGACCGACAGCAGGTTCATCACGACGGCCTTCAGCGGTACCAACAGGCTTCGGAACACGATCATCAGCAGGAGGAAGCTGAGGATGAGGACCGCACCGATCAACAGAGGCAGCCGGCCGGCGAGATAGTCGGCGAAGTCGATGCTGGCGGCCGAACTGCCGCCCACTCTCACGTCGACACCCGTTGCCGGGAGCTCGGTGTTGCGCAAGCGGGTGACGAGCTCAGTGGTGGCCTTGTCCTGCGGCGAGCTCACCGGGTAGGCCTGCCAGAACCAGGTTCCCTTGGAAACCTCGGTTCCTGGCGTGGAGAAGGTGATGTCCTTCTCGGCTGCTAGTGCCGCGTCGACCAACTTCGCCTTCTCGGGAGTGATCGACGGGTCGGTGCTGGCGAGGAACAGCGGCCCACTGCTGCCGGCACCGAAACCTTCGGCCATGAGGTCGTAGGCCTTGCGCGCCGTCTTGTCTTCCTTGAGGTTGCCGGTATCGCCGAAACCGAGGCGGATCGAGAACAGTGGCAATGCCAGCAGGACGAGGATGGTGACGCCGATGAGGAGCGGTGGCCACGGCCGACGTTGGATGAGGCGGCTCCAGCGATACCAGAACTGTTGCTCGCGGGGTTTGGCGTGGTGATGAGGGAGGTGCTTGCGCAGGACACGACCGAACGGCAGGAAGCTCGCCGCCATCACGACGACGCCGATGGCGAAGGCGCCGAGCAGGGCGATGCCGAGGGCCAGACCGGTGAACACTCCGGCCATCGCCAGCACGACGAAGACACCAACAGCGATGGCCGCGGCACGCGTCGTTTCCTCGACGCGCTTGCCGGCAAAGCCAATCAACGCGGGCAGCAGCGTGAT
The DNA here is from genome assembly GCA_963720775.1 of Ilumatobacteraceae bacterium. Lineage (GTDB taxonomy): Bacteria > Actinomycetota > Acidimicrobiia > Acidimicrobiales > Ilumatobacteraceae > JAENVT01. The sequence continues at coordinate 776,545 of CAVRGR010000007.1, forward strand.
GGCTGCCAGCATCATCACCAGAACGCTGACCGCGCTGGCGACAGCGAGCCCGCGCACGAACGCGAGACCGATGATGAACAGGCCGAGCAACGAGATCATCACGGTGATTCCGGCGAAGATGACGGCTCGCCCGGACGAATCGACCGCTTGCACGACGGCGTCTTCGGGTTCCATCCCGTTGTGGAAGTTCTCGCGGTACCGGGTGACGATGAACAGGGCGTAGTCGATGCCGACGCCGATCCCGATCATGGCTGCGATCTGCGGTGAGAACTCAGGCATGCCGAAGGCGTTGGACAGGATGCCCAACACGCCGGCGCCCACTCCGAGGCCGAACAGCGCCGTGCCGATGGGCAATCCCATGGCCAGCACCGAGCCGAAGGCGAGCATCAGGATCATCACCGCGGCGAGGATGCCGAGGATCTCGCTCTCGGGGAGCTCGAACCCGGCGAACAACTGACTTCCGTACTCGATCTGCAGACCGGGCGGTCGGACGACCTCGTTGCCGAGCGCTTCGATCTTGTCGGCGAGCTTGATGGTCGCCGACTGGCTGCGTTGCGTGACGCTGAGCTGAGCAAACGAGATCGGTTTCGCCTTGCTGTTGAAGTCGGCGCCTTCCGGGCTGTACGGACTGACCACCTTGACGCCGTCGAGCTTGTCGACCTCGGCGAAGAACGGCTCCATCGCCGCCTTGACGGCGGGGTCGTCGGTGCCGTTGGGGGACGTGAACACGATCTGCGCGGTCCAGCCCGCGTCTTCCTTGTTCCCGCCGCTCTCCAGGGCATCCTGCACGACCTTCGAGTCGCTGTTCGGCAGGTTGAAGTCGGTGTGGTAGTTGGTTCCGATCGCCCCACCGATGGCGCTGATGCCGATCAGCAGCGGCAGCCAGATGGCGAACACCATGATCCGCCGTTTGCGGAAGCTGAAGCGAGCGAGACGAGCAAGCACTTTGGATCCCCTCCAATGTCAGTCGACAACCCCGCAGGCCATCGGCAGTTGGGTCACGTGCGACGCTACCCTCAGCATCATCGACGAACGGTGTGACATTCGACTCGGATGGAACGAGGCGCTGGAAAAAGCGTGGAACGCTCTCGGGCTCACCGAGGTGCCCGGCAGGGTGATGCGTCTCGATCGAGGTTGGAGCACGGTGCTGCGCGCGCTCGATGCCGAGCCGCTGCGAATACGCAACATCGGTGCGGAGGTGGCTGTGGGTGATTGGGTCGTGCCGTCGGTGGAGCTCGACCGGGTCGAGGCTGTGCTGCCGCGGCGGAGCGCGTTCGTGCGTCGCGCCTCGTTCGAGGGCAGCCGTGCGGAGTCGCAGACGATTGCCGCAAACATAGACGTGGTCATGCTCGTGCACGCCCTCACGTCACCGCCCAATCAACGACGGCTGGAGCGCGAACTGGTGTTGGCATGGGACAGTGGCGCGCGACCCGTTGTGGTGCTCACCAAACGAGATCTGGTCGACGATCCGGCAGCGTCCGAGAGCTCGCTCCACGCGGCGGCGCCCGGCGTCGCCATCGTCACTGCCAGCGGCATCAGTGGCGAGGGCGTCGACGAGTTGGCGTCGTTCGCCGCGGGCAACGCCACGATCGCCTTGCTCGGTGCGAGCGGCGTGGGCAAGAGCACGTTGATCAATGCGCTCGTCGGGCGGGGCGCACAGGCGACTGCAATGGTCCGCGAAGGCGACGGTCGCGGTCGTCATACGACCGTGGCAGCGGAGCTCGTGCGCCTTCCGGGTGGAGGTTGGTTGATCGACACTCCCGGGGTGCGCGCGGTCAGTCTGTGGAGCAGCGGTCATGGCATCGAGCGAGCCTTCGCCGACGTCTTCGATCTCATGGACGACTGCCGGTTTCGAGACTGCAAGCACGAAGACGAGCCAGGTTGCGCGGTTCAGGCCGCCATCACTGCCGGCAGGCTCGATCCGCTGCGGCTGGCCAGCATGAAGCGGCTCGTGGCCGAGGAGCTTGCGCTCGAAGAAGAACAACGGGTGCAGCTCAGGGCTCAGGATCGACGCGGCGTGCGCAAGGTGCGCGTGAAATGACAGGCGACCACATCCCGGTGATCGATCTCGGGCCGTGGTGGGGCAGCGCCGACGACCGCCTCACAGTCGGCCGCCATGTCGACGCCGCGGCGCGACGATTCGGGTTCTTCCAGGTCGTCAACCACCGTGTGCCGCAGCAGCGAATCGACGCGATGGTCGAGGCGAGTACTGCGTTTTTCGAACTGCCGGCGGGGGTGAAGCGACGCTGCACGCCCGAAGATCCGTCGATCAACCGTGGCTACGCGGCGCGGGGCACCGAGGCGCTCTCGTACAGCATGGGTCGCGACGCGCCCCCCGACTTGTTCGAGGCGTTCAACATCGGCGAGGACGATGTCGACTACGACGACCCGTTCTATGCCGCCGAGCGGCGCGGCGTGTTCGCTCCCAACATCTGGCCGGACGAACCATCGGGGCTTCGCCGCGCCCTGGTCGACTACTTCGCGTCGGCCCGACAACTGGCGCTCACCCTGACCGACGTGTTCGCCGTTGCCCTCGGTCTCCCCGACCGTTGGTTCTCGACGTACGTCGACCGTTCGACCACCACGATGCGCGCCATTCGCTACGAACGTCGCGCCGGCGAGCCCGACCCGCTTCCCGGCCAGCAGCGCATGGGTGCACACACCGACTACGGAATCGTCACGGTGCTCTACGCCGAAGCAGTGGCCGGTCTGCAGATCGTGGCGCCGAACGGCGAATGGATCGACGTCGTCCCGGTTGACGGAGCAATGGTCATCAACCTCGGCGACCTCACCGCTCAGTGGACCAACGATCAATGGCGCTCGACGGTGCACCGCGTCGTTCCTCCATCGGCGAAGGTCGGCGGGCCGGTCGTGCGCCGCAGCGCCGCCTTCTTCCTCGACGGCAACTGGGACACGGTGATCACCTGCTTGCCGACCTGTACCAGCGCCGACAACCCGCAGCGCTACCCACCGGTCACCGCTGGTCAACACCTGATGGCCAAGCTGATGGGCCCGAGGTTGCTGCGCGTCAGCGACGCAGTCGACACGTCTGGCGACCGCGGCCGCTGACTCCCCGCACAGCGGGTGCAAGAACCTTTCCCGCCGCACTCTACGTTTGCGATATGGAATTCGCCTTCACCGACCGCTGCAACGAGTATCGGGCATCGCTCCTCAGCTTCATGGACGAGTGCATCTATCCGAACGAGCCCGTGTACCACGAGCAGTTGCGTGCCAGCGGCGACCCGCATCACCACCCGGCGGTGATGGAGAAGTTGAAGGCCGAGGCTCGCAAGCGCGGGCTGTGGAACCTGTTCCAGCCGCACAAGGACTGGGGCCCGGGCCTCACCAATGCCGAGTACGCACCGCTCGCCGAGATCATGGGTCGCAGCACCATCGCCAGCGAGGCGTGCAACTGCTCGGCACCTGATACCGGCAACATGGAAGTGCTGACGATGTTCGGTAGCGCGGAGCAGAAAGACATGTGGCTGCGACCTCTGCTCGAAGGCGAGATCCGCTCGGCGTTCGCGATGACCGAGCCTGATGTTGCATCGAGCGACGCCACCAACATCGCCTTGAGCATCGAACGTGATGGCGACGACTACGTGTTGAACGGTCGCAAGTGGTGGATCTCGGGGGCGATGCATCCCAACTGCAAGATCTTCATCGTGATGGGCAAGAGCAACCTTGCCGCGCCGCCACATCGCCAGCAGAGTCAGATCCTCGTGCCGATGGGCACCCCGGGCCTCACCGTGGTGCGCGCTCTGCCCGTGTTCGGCTACCTCGATCCCGAGGGCCACGTCGAACTGCGATTCGAGAACTGCCGCGTGCCCGCCACCAACCTCATCGCCAACGACGGCGACGGCTTCGCGATCAGCCAGGCGCGGCTCGGCCCAGGAAGGATCCACCACTGCATGCGCTCCATCGGGGCGGCCGAAAGGGCGCTGGAACTGCTCTGTCAGAGGGCGCTGAGCCGCACCACCTTCGGCCGGCGGCTCGCCGAGCGCAGCAACATCATGGATTGGATCGCCGAATCGCGCATCGACCTGGAGATGGTTCGGCTCCTCACCCTGAAGACGGCATGGATGATGGACACGGTTGGCAACAAGGCTGCTGCGGTCGAGATCAGTGCAATCAAGGTTGCCGCGCCCAACGTCGCCCTTCGCGTGATCGATCGAGCTATCCAGGTGCATGGCGCCGGCGGTCTCAGCGACGACTGGCCGCTGGCACAGATGTACGCGCACCAGCGCACGTTGCGCCTCGCCGATGGCCCCGACGAAGTGCACAAGATGACTATCGCTCGTCGCGAACTGCGCCGCCATGATCCTGACTTCCGAATGGACGGACCGGTTCCGGTCGCTCCGGGCGGCGGCCGCGGCTGAAGGTGCCAACGATGGTCGATACAAACGTTTCCGACTCGATGGCGACCCTCCGCCGTGTTGCCGATCGAATGATCGACTGGCGCTTCCATTGTTGGTACTGGGGCGATGCCATCGCCGTCGACGGTCTGCTCGAGGCCGATTCTCTCGGAGCGGGTCACTACCGCGAAGGTGTCGTCGAGACGCTGCAGCGCTGGCACGATCATTGCCTGCCGAACTTCGACGACGTCTTGGCGCCAGGTGCGGCAATCGTCCGACTCGTGATGGACGGCGACCTGCCGCCGGCCGCGGCCGAGCGCGTGTTGGCTCGCCTCGCCGGGTTGCCGGCCGTGCACGGCGACATCCCCTCGCTGGAGCCGCATCGGCTCGTGTTCCGCTACGGCGTCTGCATCGATGCCGTGTACCACTTACCTGCGCTGTACGCCCTCGCAGCGCGTTGGCGCGACGATGCGGAGCTCGCCCGCAAGGCGATCAATATCGCCGTCGACAGCATGGCCGTGTTGCGTTGCGACTCGGGGTGGGCGCAGTGGTTCGATCCGACGAGGAAGGCGAACAATGGCGTGGCGTGGACCCGCGGCATGGGTTGGGCCGTGCTGGGGTTGCTCGACCTCGTCCACGCCGCTGAGGGACGCGGCACCGCAGAGGCCACCGATCTCGCCGGTGCAGTGTTGGAACGTTTGGCTGCGACCCAGCTATCGGATGGCAACTGGGCCGAGGTGCTCGACCACCCACCGGCTGGCAGCGAGACGTCGACCGCTTCCTTCTACGTCGCGGCCGTGTTGCACCCAGCGGCGCGTGGTTTGGTGGCACTACCGGCTGAGGTGCTCGCCCGCGCCACTGATGCCTGTCTTCGAGCCGTTGCCGACGACGGCACCTTCACCGGGGTCACCACCGATGTTTTGCCGAGCTGGAACATCACGACCTACGAGAACTGCCCCACCGAGCCGTCGCCCTGGGCGCAAGGTGCCGGTGTTCGCGCGTTCGCCGCGCTCGCCCGAGCCGATCAGTTGCTGTAGATGCGCGACGGCGACACGAAGACTGCAGCTCGACGCTGTTCGAGCATCGCCCGATCGTAGGCGTCCCAGTCGTCGTGTTGCCCGCCGGCGGCGGTGAACACTTCTCGTAGCAGCAATCGGAAGCGTTCGGCATCGACCAACGAATGAGGATCGTCGGGCCCGACGATCACGGCCCGGCCTTCGACCGTCGCCCACGACCACGACGACCGGAACGTGACCGCGATCTGGGGTCGGGCCCTGAGGTTGGCCAGCTTCGCCGGGCCGTAGGTCACGAACGCCACCGTGGGTTCGCCCGTGACCGGATGCAGTAGGGCGCCGGCGTTCACGAGCGAGGCCTGGATGGTGAGATCGGCGCGCAGCGTGGCCACGACTGCGAGATATTGCTCGCGCTGAGCAAGCTCCATCACTTCGTCCAACGTCGTCGTCATCGGCGCTCCTTGTTCCGTGGCCTCTTGCGAAACGGTACGCCATCGCCCGAAGAACTTTCATCGGGCGCTCCGGACGGTGCTGTTCGATGGGCGCGATTCCGGAACTGCGGTTTCCGCTGCCGCGCCCAAGCACTTGTGATGAGAGCCGCACACAAGTAGGCGCGGCACGAGTCTTGTGCTATCTCGACAGGCGAGCGCGCACCTCGACGGCGCGGCTGAACCCGGTGCGTTCGAGTCGCTCGCGAAGACGATGACTGTTGCACACCACCGAGAGGTCGACTCCGGCTTGGCGCGCCGAACCAGCGGCGCCCAGCAACACCCCGAGACCGGTGTCGTCGAGGACGGTCACGCCGTCGAGGTCGATGACGAGCATTCGGTCGGGGTGATGCGTGAGTGCTTTGCTGAGCGCGTCGTGCAGCATCGGGATGGTGGCCAGGTCGACCTCGCCCGAGAGGGTGACGACGGCGGCGTCGCCGATCACCACGGTGCTCGTCGACAGGTTCATGCCGCGCAGGTTACGACTCACGGAGGTTCGAGCGCCATGGTTGCTTTCGCTGTGATCGTGATATCGGGGATCAAAGCGCCGATCAGTGGCACGTCGGTGTGGGTGACGTGGCTGACGGTGACCGTGACGGTGTCGTTCGACGATTCGCTGGCCACCGTCAACGGGCGCAGGGCAACCGCCCGATCGGCCGCTTCGTCCGCTGCAGCGGCCGATGAAGCAGCAACCGACGCGGCGCGGGCGGCCTCGCGGGCGGCGAGTTCCACGGCGAGCTGGTCGCGGACGACGACTACCAGTTGCACGATGCCGAGCAGGAACATGAACAACAACGGCAAGCACAACGCCAGCTCGACCGCAGCTTGGCCGCGGTCGCGCCGATCAGAGCTTGTCGGTGACGGCATCGAGCACCCGGTCGAACAAGTGACCGATCTTTCCTGCACCTCCACCGCTCGTTGCCCAACCGACCAGCAGCAAAGCAACCAATGCCGCACCGAGCAGCACGAGTGCGTATTCGGTGGTGGCCTGCCCGCTGTCGGCGCCGGCGAGCACCCACGTGTGGAATCGGACGAACAGTTTCATCATGCCGGGCCCCTTTCGATGTCGGTGTTCCGCCGCTGTCAGGTGTGCAGCGACGACAGGGCTCCGAGGAGCAAGGGGACGATGGCGAGCAGAACGAACGATGGCAGCGTGCACAACACGAGCGGCACGGCGAGGCGCACGGGCAGTTCGCGGGCGGTGGTGTCGGCGTCGCGGCGACGATGCTGGCGAGCCTCGAACGACAATCGCTCGAGCACGGGGGCGAGCGGCAGGCCATAGCGATCGGCCGACGACAACGAGTCGGCAAGTGGCTGGGCGATCGGGCCGAGGCGATCGCGCAGCTCTTGCAGCGCGTCGGCGAAGCGCGAGCCCGACTGCATGGCCTCGTCGACGGCGACGAATGCGGCGCGAAGCGGGGGTTGCAGGTACGGCGTGATCTCGCCGACCGCTTGCGCGGGGATGTATCCGGCGCGGATCGACAGGACCAACAGGTCGAGTGCGTCGGGATAGCCGGCCGAGATCTGCCGGGTGATGCGGGCCGCGCGGCGAGAGGACGTCGAGTGCTGCCAGATGCCGATGACGAGGAGCGTCACCATGCCGGTAACCGGCCCTGTGATCGCGGCGAGGGCGACCGGGATCATCGACATCCAGCGGCGCGGAAGACGGCGCCGCGCCTTGGCTCGGGCGCGTGCAGCGGGCTTGGGTCGGATCAGCCAGCAGCCAAGAACAACCAGTGACCCAGAGCAAACCGCGACGATCATGGCGCACCGATGATCTTGTTCATCCAGTGCCACCCGGCCACGTTCAGCGTGAGGCCGCAGATCGCGCAGATCCCGCCCGCCACGCTCGACAGATAGATGTCGCGAGTGCGCGTGCTGGCGATGGCGCTCCAACCGGCGAAGCCGATCGGAACGATGGTGAGCACACGCGCGCTGAGCCTGGCCTGGGCTCCGTGGGCTCTCCGCTCGGCACGTGCAGCTGCTCGCTCGCGGAGAACTGCAGCTGCGTCGTCGAGCGTGACGGCGATCGGGCCACCGAGATGAGCGCTCGCCGAGAGTGCCTGCGCGGTGAGAGCCAGGTCGGCGTCGCCCGGCTCGATCATGGCCAAGGCTTGCGTGAGCGAACATCCGCCGGCGAGAAGTTCGGCGACTTCGCGCAACGACTGACAACGGCCGATCTCCTCACCGACCGCGCTGGTGAGACTGCTGCCGCTGCGAACTTGTCGGGCGATCGAATCCAACAGCCCCGGGTAGTCGGCAACCGATCGGTTCGAGGCGGTCGTGCCGATGATGTCGGGGTCGAGCGGGCGAAACGCGGCTCGCGCCTGGCGAGCAATTGGCACAGCGACCAACACGACGAGCGCTGCGGCGAGGATCGCCGTCACCATTGCCGGCACCGACGGAGCGTGGCCATCACCGCGGTGCGGTCGGCGAGATGGCGCAGCTTCAACCCAGCCGCAGTGGCGTCGGTCTCGCACACCTCGATCACCGCTCGCCGGCTGTCGACTGTTCGGGCAACGTGGATGACGACATCGATCGACCTGCGGACCTGGTCGTGGATCGCTTCGAGCGGCCAGCCGGGAACCTCCTGCACCACCAACGAGCACAACCGGGCGACGGCGTCGGTGGCGGAGTTGGCGTGCACCGTGGCCATCGAGCCGTCGTGGCCTGTGTTCATGGCCTGCACGAGAGGCACGGCCTCGGCACCGCGCACCTCGCCGAGGACGAGCCGGTCGGGACGCATGCGCAACGCCGTGCGCAGGAGGTGCGGCAGGGTGATCTCACCCGTTCCCTCGGCCGACGGTGGTCGCGTTTCGAGACGCACCACATGCGGGTGGGGCAGGCGTAGTTCGGCGATGTCCTCGAGGGTGATGATGCGTTCGGTCGACGGCACCAGCGCGGCGAGGGCGTTGAGAAGCGTGGTCTTGCCCGATGAAGTCGCCCCGCTGACCAGCAGGTTGCATCGCGCCGCGACGACGTTCTCCAGCAGCCCCGCCACGTCGGCCTGCGCGAACGCCGAGAGTGGAAGGGGACGAAGAGCAAATCGCCGGATGGTGACGCAAGGCCCATCGACGGAGATCGGCTCGATCACCGCGCACACGCGCGAGCCGTCGGGCAGCCGGGCGTCGACGGTCGGGTTCGAGCGATCGAGTCGCCGCCCGATCGGCCGGAGGATGTGCTCCATCGCAGAGCTCACGGCAGCGCTGCTCATCGTCGCCACTCGTGCCAGCCGGCCCGCTCGCTCGATCCACACATCGCCGCGCCCATTGACGATCACCTCGTCGATCGCCGGATCATCGAGCCACCGCTCCAGTCCGCCCAGCGGCGACCGCTCGGCGACGACGTCGATCACGCCGCTGTCCGAAGCGAGAGGATCAACGAACGCGGCAGCCGTGTTGCGAGCAAGCCGGCGTCGACAGCACGCGCCACTGCCGGGTCGAGCCGCACCTCGGCGACCACCGGGACACCGAGAGCGTTCTCGACGTCGGTCGACGTGAGGGCCCGCCCCGGCTCGTCGACGAGCACGATTCCCGTTGGCCGCACGTCGAGCTGTTGGGCTCGACGTAGTGCGATGAAGCAAGGTCGGGTGACCAGCAGCGAGTGTTCGGCGGCATCGTGCAGTGGGCGTGGTGGGCAACCGGTTCCGGCATCGATCACGACGATGGCTGGAGAGGCGAGCGCGGCCGCGAGGCGCGACCACTGATCGTCCGGTGGATGTGCACTGCCTCTCGGGATCAGGCGAACATCGTCGCGGACCGGCACCGCGAGGCGAACGAGTTCCTTTGGACCCGAAGTCGGCGAGACCAACCAGTCGGTGACACCGGGCCCAGTGGGCTCGACCAACCCGAGCGCCGTGGCACTGTCGCCACTGAGGTCGACCAGCATGGTTGGCCTACCGTGCCCGGAACCAAGCGCCAACGCGCACGCCACGACGGTTGTACCGCTGCCGCCCTTTGCAGCCCAACAGATGATCATGACTCCACCCCCGAAACGAGAGCTGCAGATTGGGGGAAGTCGAGGCGGAACCTATCGACGACCGAGCCGAGCGCCAACGCGCCCGGCCGAGTTCTTGCGCTAGCGTCGTCAGTGGAGGTGTCTGGGCACCTGGTGGGCTCCACCGCCTTCAAAGCGGCTGAGACGGGCGATCCCCGTCTGGCGGGTTCGATTCCCGTCCACCTCCGCCATAAACCTGCAGGTCAGAGCCTATTTCGTCTCGCAAATTTGCCCTATTGGTCACAGGATGGTCACGGCGCAGAATCGTTCCGCTCGGCGGTGTCGCCCAATCGCTCTATTTCCGGTTGATATTGCTCGAAAATAGAGCGATAATCGGAGGCATGCGAGTCGCCGCTCCGCCGCTCCTCCCGATCTTCAGATCGCGGCTCCAGGGGGAGCTCCTGGCGCTCGTTCTGGTCGACCCGTCACGCTCGTGGACCATCGAGGAACTCGCAGACCGAACGGGGCATCCGTACCAGACGGTCGCCACCGAGGTGCGCCGTCTGCAGGACGTCCAACTCGTCCACATCCAGACAGTGGGCAGAACGAAGCTGCTGTCGGCCAACCAGTCGAATCCGTACGTACGTCCACTCGCACAGCTGGTGCTCATGGCCTTCGGGCCACCGCTGGTCATCTCCGAGGAGTTCGGCACCGTGGACAAGATTGAACAGCTGATGATCTACGGATCGTGGGCAGCGCGGTACGAGGGAGAGGCCGGCCCGGTGCCGAACGACATCGATCTGCTCGTCATCGGTCGACCGGATCGCGACGACGTCCACGAGGCCGCACAGCGGGCACAGCAGCGGCTCGGACGGGAGGTCAACGTGACGCTCCGAACTCGCGACGCGTGGGAGAGAGCAAGTGATGGCTTCACCCAGCAGGTTCGCTCCTCACCGCTTCTCGAGGTCCGGTACCCTCAGAAAGATGCCGCGGTGGAACAAGGGAAGCGAGGTCATCGACCGCCTGCTCGAAGCGCGCCAACTCCAGCGCGTGCCGGCCGACGCGGCGACCGTTGAAGGTCTCCTCGAGTCAGCCCGCCGTCACGTCGCAACCGGAAGAACTGCAACGACCAACGACCCGGAGGGATCGTTCTCCCTCGCCTACGACGCGGCACGGAAAGCAGCGAGCGCGTTGCTGGCTCATCAGGGTCTGCGAGGGACGACGGCGGGCGGCCACATCGTGATCGTCGAAGCGATGAACGCGCAGTTCCCCGGCGTGGCCGGCCTCAAGTCGATAGATCGTCTGCGACGCCGACGGAACCAAGCGGAGTACCCGGACCCAGCGAACTACGACCCCGTCACCACCGAGGAGTCGGAGGACGCGCTGATCGTTGCGACCGATTGCATCGAGGCAGCGTCACGGCTCATCGCAGCCCCGCAACTCGGCGTCTTCTGACCGTCGCCGCCTCCGGCCAAGGCGAAGCCTTCTGCCTCGGCCAGCGAGAAGTCAGGGTGCCAGCAGGGAGTCTGCCCGCAATGCGGCGTCCTCGTCGTCGCCCGGCAGCACGTGCGCGTACACCTTTAAGGTGACCCCGACGTCGGCATGACCGACGCGCTGCGAGACGACCTTCACCGGCACCCCACTGGCGAGCGCGGCGGTCGCGTAGCTGTGCCGCAAGTCGTGCAACCTGATGACCGGCAACCCCGCACGCACGGCGAGGTCGACGAAAAGGTTCGAGAAGGCCTCGGGATTCGGTGGCGATCCGTCGACATTCGTCACCACCAGCCCAGAGCAATCCGCCCACGATGCGCCAGCCAACAGCCGGTCCGCGTTCTGCTGCCGCTTCCACCCGCGTAGAGCATTGACGGTGACCGGGCCTATTGCGATTGTGCGGTTACCACGAGCCGTCTTGGGAGTCGAGGTTGTGATGGTCGTTCCAAACCGGATTCGGGTCGAGCGAATCGCGACAGTTCCGGCGTCGAGGTCGACGTCCGACCAGCGCAGGCCCAGAACCTCACCTCGCCGCATTCCAGTTGTTGCGATCAGAGCCCAGATCCCCGCCCAGCGATGCTCCGCCACCGACCTCGCAAACGCACGCAGTTCTTCTCCGGACCAGACCTTCATTTCTGGACTAGCGCCCCTGGGCGGATCCGCGGCGTCACACGGGTTGCGCTGCAGGTGCCCCCACCGGACGCCGTCTCGAAACGCGCTGGCTCAGCACGCCGTGCAGGTTCCGGACCGTCTTGGGTGACAGCCCGGCGCCGGCGTTCCGCCGAACCGTCGTACGGCCGCTCGTCAGCAGCTCGCCGTAGAGCCGGTTCAACATCGAACCGTCAACGGCTTGGAGCCGGACGCCTCCGATCGTCGGAACGATGTAGTTGCGGATCAGTTGCTCGTAGCTCGCCGCTGTGGATGACCGCAACGTGACGCGTCGTGCCGGGAGCCAATCGTCGAGCAGGAATTTACCCAGCGTTGCTCGACGGGGAACGACGAGAACGCCCCGCTGTTTGTCGGCCTGAAGCGCCGTCAGCGCGGGCTTGTGCTGCTCTCTTGGTCTCGAACCCGCGTCGCTTCAGCTGCTTGCGCTTGCCGTCTGGGCCGGCGATGTCTACGACGAAGAACCATGCACCGGAGTCGTCCTTGCGAATCGAACCTTGTGTACTCATGATCGTCCTGCCTTGCTGGCCGAGATCGCTGAGGAACCAATCGGCATCTTTGGTGCGCCGCTGCTGGCGACGTGTCCGCTCATGGTGCCTCCCTCGCGTGGTTGGTGACGATTGGTGATATGTGGTGCGCGTGAAGGGCTGAGCATGGTTCGGCGGGACTCGCCGCCCGGTTGCTGCACTTCGTGCAGGTCCCAGGCGGTAGCGGGCATCGCTGCACGCGCCATGGCGAGATTGTACGCCAGGACGCAAGCTCGCATTTCTCGATGTCGGATGCTGCGCTTGGGCAGAAGCGCCCTCTGTAACAGACAAAGAAATTCGCGATTTCTTTCGCCCATTTGGTGTCGAGCTGTCCGTTTGTTGTTGAGGGGCGTCACGAAATCGGCGTTCGCGAGGCATGACTTATTGAAGGCACTATGACAAACCAGTCTCAAGCTCACCCGACGTCCCCGCCGGAGTTCCTCACGGTCGAGGAAGCGGCGGACGTCCAGCGCACCGAGCGGCCTGCGCGTACCGAGTCGTGCGCCACCATCTCGCTACCAACAGCGCAATAGCAAGACGTGCGGTCTCTCATTCGTTCAGACGCGTCGCGAAATCGGCGTTCGGGAGGGGTGTATTAGGGGAGAGCGATGACGAACAAGACTGAAGGTCACCGGACGAGCCCGCCCGACTTTCTCACGGTTGAGGAAGCGGCCGCCGTCCTGCGCATTGGGCGTACCAGCGTGTATCAGCTGGCCCGCCGCTATCTCGACACCAACGGAGCAGAGGGATTGTGCGCCGACCGGTTCGGCAAACAGCTCCGCATCCCGCGCGGATACCTCGAGCAGCGGCTCGGCGCACCGATCACCTGGCCCCTCCCCACCGACGCCCCCGCCATGGCCGCGACCACGCGACTGCCACCACCGCGAAAGCGTGCAGCACGCACAGTCGCGTCCGCGATCCACCGCCCAACTCTCGCTCGCGATCGAGTCCTGAGAACCATCCGTGATGACTTCCCGACGGAGCTACCCATTGATTGACAGACAGGTGCCCGCTCGAGGCGGTGTGTGGTCATGTTGCGGGTGACGACGCTCTATGCCGGGTCGAATCGCCCTGGGTATCCGTGGAGCCTCCACCCGGACCAGGGCGATTCAGCCGACGGTGGAGATCACGCTGGGGTGGCCGTGGACCAGGGGGCCGAGTTGGAAGCCGACGGTGTAGAGGGCGTTCTCGAAGCCGGGGCTGGTGGTCAGGCCGGTGTAGCAGTGTGCGGTGAGTGTGGCGGCTTCTCCGACTTCGTCGCAGCCGTAGCTGGTTTCGTGGATCACTGCTGGCCGTACGGTGCCGACAGCGACGACTTGGTAGTTCGCCGTCATCGAGTCGGGCAGGGTGACCACGGGTCGTCCGTTGATGATCTGGGTGGCGTCGCCGATGGCGGTGATCTCCTGGGCGTCGAGCGAGGCGCTGAGTACACGGATGGACCCACCGGTTCGTGGCACAACGACGGTGGATAGCTGGGTGAAGCCTGTTGGGATTGGTGGGGCTGGTGTCGTTGGCTGCAGTGTTGCTGGGGGCCGGGTAGGAGATGACTGCGTTGGCGGTGCCGAGTTGGCCGTCGAGGCGATGGACGACCACGGCGTAGGAACCCGAACTCGCGTCGGGGTCAGCACGCTCCAAGGTGCGTGTCAGACCAGGGGCGATGGCTGCTGCGCCTTTGATCATCAGACCGCCGATGGATCCCGCCGGTATCTCGGCGGGGGGACTCGTCGGTCGTTCCGTGTTCGTGCTTGTCGTAGCGGGTGGTGTCACTGTGGATGTCGTGGTGCCCGTCGTCCTGCTACTCGTGCAACCGGTGAGCGCGACGGCGACCATGGCGATCGTCGTGAATTTGGTGCGTCGTGACATGGCGTGTCCGTTCACGGTGGCTGCCGAAGTTGATAGCGCCCGTTGCTTCGGTACTTGCTGGTTGGGGCGCATAGTGCCCGTTATGGAGCGGGTGTGCAAGCTGTTCGCCAAGGCTTGAATGCTCCCTAGGCTGCGTCCGATGGTCGGTGCGAGCAATGAGCGAGACGCGGAGGTCAGATCGGTAGTGCTCGACGCGCTCATCGCCGGCCAGCCCATCGACGACATCGCCGACGCTGTCCGGCCGTATCACGGGCCGACATCGACCTATCCCGCTGCCGCGCTGCTCGACCTCGCAGCGGACGCGTACCTTGCCTGCGGATCGACCCGCGCCGACCGCCTCGACCTTGACGGCCTCGCGGAGCGAATGCTGCCCGAGGACCCAGCACGCGGCAATGTCGGACACTCCAAGCGTCGCCACTGTGTGCAGGGCGCCGTCTTGATCGCTGCCGGGGCCGAACCAGAGGACACCGGCTGGTGGTCCTTGGACGATCTATGGCGCCACGCCCTCGATGCCGTCGTCGTGTTCGTCCGCGTTGCCGCTGAGCGACGCGGCACGTCAGTCGAGGACGTTTGCAGGTCATTCCTCACTGAGTGAAATGTCCTCACGAGACTTGCCCGTGCGCTCCATAACGGGGGGCAATATGCGCTGCTGACCAGACGAGGGGGCGGCTGCTCAGTCGGCTGCCGCTTCGTAGCGACGGGTGCTTCGCCGTTCGTGGATGCTCCGAGCCCGCGCTGTCCAGACTGAGGGTGTCCGTTGGGCAGTGTGTTCCAGCCAGCTTCGAAGGTGATCGGCGTGCCCGTCGGGGGCGAGTGATTCCACCGACAGCAGTGCGTCGCCGTGCTCGCCGAAGGCTTGAACCATTCCGGTGGTTGGGATTGATGCAGTGGGCCACCATGCCGGCAAAGCGCCCGTCGGTGACGAAGGCGGTTGTGGTCTCGACGCCGTCGCCAGTGAACGTGACGGTGTTTGCGCCTGAGGGGGCGGTCCCGGCAATGACGGTGAACTCCTTACCGTCGTCGAAGCTGACGCTGAGGCGCGAGGTCAGTGCCATCTCACCGTCGGGCACGGTGAAACCGGGCCAGACTTGGTCGATGAGTCGCGTGCCTGTGAGGGTGCCGTCGGGGCTGGTTGACAGTAGGGCATGTTGTCATTTGCTGGGCGTTCGTGAAAACTGCGACGCCGCCCGTTCCTCGGTAGTCGAAGGTCGCCACGCTCAGGGACTCCGACGCTGGTGGTATCGGCTCCGCCGGCGCGACGTTCGTTGGCTCGTTGGGGGTGGTGTTCGGTCGAGGCATCCATGATGGAGCCGTGCGAAGCGGCTAGATCGATGGAGGGCGTGGCCAGCACGCTTCAACGGGCTCGGGTCTCGTCGGCAGCGGTCACGGCCCGAGGAGTCGCGCTCCATGCAGACAGCTGTTTCGGGCTGCTGCCGAGATTCAACGCAACTGCGACCGTCGTGGTCGCCAACAACAGCGTGCCAGCAACTGCATAGGGACTCGGGCGGGATGGCCTGAGTCCGCCGATGGTCCGTTCGAAGCTGACGCCTCGAAACTCGTCGTGCAGGCGTCGGATGGTTGCTTCGATCGTCAAGTTCGACACTCATCTGTTGCTCCTTCATTCTTGTCAGTGACCGGGTCAGCTGACAGTTCGATGTGATCAAGTACCACGCGGTAGCGCCGCGAGCCCGCGGCGCAGGTGAGTGCCGACGGTGCCGGCGTCGATGCCGAGTTCGTTGGCGGTCTGTTCTGCGGACAAGCCCAGCAAGACTCGCAAGGCGACCGCCTCGCGTTGGCGTTCGGGAAGGTTCCGCACGGCAGCCAGAAGCGCTGGATCAGTCATGTCGACCACACCAACGGGCTCGCGCCGCTGTCGAATGCGCTGCACTCGCTGTGATGACCTCCACCGGTCTCTATGGAGGTTCAGCGCTGTTCGAACAACCCGAGCCTCCGGCGAACGGATGCGTCGCCACTTCCCCCCAATTGATCAGCGCTCGGGTAAACGCCTCTGACAACAGATCGTCGGCCTCGGCCGAACTGCCCACGGTAACGAGAACGGCACGTAAGCACGCATCCTTAGACGCATGGTAGAACGCCTCGAAGCCGCCAGGTACGTGTCCTGACACAATCTGTCTACGTTCCAGATAGCGAGTCGCGCGTACACGATCACAGAATTCTTGCCAGCCACGGCGTCACATGCCCCATCAGACGGGTGGCCTCCACGCCCTGCCAATTTCAAATCGACCGATGAAGGTCGTCGGCAGGATCAGACGGACGCACCCGGAAACTGTTCGTTTGGAACCAACCGTCGGCACCTCTCGAACTAGCGCATCACCGCCGCTCGGCGCTAGCTGTTCTGTGCGCGTGATCGTGCTTGCACCGGCCCGCCGGAGCGGGCACTATGCGCTACTTGGCGACCGGACCCATCCAACCGCAGGAAGGACCTATCGTCTTCCGGCCTTCACCCCTGCGAGCAGTTTTCCCCGGTGGTGTCATGCTCGTGGCAGGACTCGCCGCCATTGTCCTGCGCCCCGGGTCGATTGTCGCACTGCTCGCCGGGACTCGTCTGTTCCCTCGCCGCCGCAGCATTCATTGTCTTGTGCTTCGTGGTGCGAGATCGAGGTCAATGCGGGCGTTGTCCAGGTGCGGTCGGCCCAACGGGACCCGCCGATTTCTACGAGAGGTTTCGAGGGTCGAGGGTGACTCCACGGACATGGGCCGGTTCGGAGGTCGTTCACGCGGACTGCAATTCACCGGACCGGGGTCTGCCAAGGCGTTTGTCCCGCTGTTGTTCTTCGACAAGAAGCGGGCGGCTTCGCTAGAGCGGACTGTCCGCTCGGCGCTCGAATAGTTGTCCAGCCCGTTACGGGTGCGCTCACGCAGATCTGCGTCGATCCGCGCTCGTCGTTCTACGCCGTAGTGAGGCCTTGCGTTGGCGGGCCTGAGTGGGCATCCTGCTCGACTGCTCAGTTAGCGAGGAACATCTCGCCAGTGCCGTCGGGTCCGCTCAGCCGCAGAGCTCGCTCAGTGATCTGGTACGTGGTGGTTCCTTGGAACAGTCCGATGAGGATCTGTTCCTCAGTGGCTTGCGAGGGGTTGCTGCCACACGGTGGCGGCACGGGAGATGTCATCGTGAACGCGATGGCATCGCCGGTCACCGTGTAGCGCCCCGTGGACGTGGCGGTGCAACCCTCGTAGCTCCAGGTGGCATCGGGGAGCAGCACGAGACCCTGGCGCAGCCCGCTGAATCCGGCGACCTGAGGCGTGAAATACCCGTTCGTCATCGCACCGCGTCTCGATAAGTAGCACAGCGAACTGCTCATCGAGACGCAACGTGAGCTTCGGGTCTGTCAGCACCAGCGTGGTGCCCTCGATCGTGATCGTGGGACCGGCCACCAACATGGCGACGATGGCGTCGTCTTGTTGCATGCGTGCCGGGTCGCAACCCATCTCGGTACGCGAGAGTTCACTGACGACAAGGCGACCATTGATGATGCTGGCCGTGCCCTCCCCACTGTTGCATCCGTAGGACGCCTGAAGCGTGCCATCGGCCTCCAATCGGAACCGGACCGGTGCTACCGGTCCTGCGCCCTGGAACTGACGCCCGGCCAGCGCAGACAGCGTCGCCTCGCTCAAACCCACTGACGCGACCGTCGTCGACTGTGCCGATGTGGTCGTTGCCACAGACGGGTTCGCCGTAACCGTCGAAGTCGCCGACACCGCCGACGTCACCGAGGACGAAACGGCGACAGTGGGCCTCAGCGACGGTCCTGTCCGCTCAGCTCGACACTCGTGCCGGCAACCGACGAACCACACCCTCCTACGCTGATCGCGGCGACGGCCGCCACCAGCCGCCAGCACCTCCCGCGCGAACTGGACCTCAACACGCCGGTCACATCAGTGCCCTGGCGACGAACGAGCCGAAGCCCTCTAGCCAAGACGGACCTCGTTCCCGTCGGTCGACCATGACCACAGCATGACACCTCCGCCTCCAACCGAGACACCGTCAAGAGTGCCGCCATCACCGACGGCATGCCGCCATGCTGTGCATGGTTGCCGGATGGCACGCCGTGGACTGGTCTGCTTGCGCGAGCAAGCACCCGCCACGCAAGATGAGCCTGCAAGTAGCGGCGAACTGCCGATCGGCGCTCGTCGGATGACTAGGTATCGCTCGGTCCTTGTGGTGGTGCCTGGCCGGGGCAGGGTGTTCCGAGCCCGATGGTGACGTGACGCTCATCGGTCCCAGATCGCACGATCAGATCGGCACACATCGTCTCGGCGACCCAATAGCCGCCGGGCAGCCACATCCACTCGTCGGGCACGCTGGGACACACGGGATCGGTCACCCGCCAGGCCCGCTTGTCCCAACCGATCGACAACCGGCCACGCAACTGCTCAGGCACGACGAGTTCGAAGTCGTGCCCTGGTCGGTACATCAGTCCGGTCTTGGCGAACAGGCGCCCGGCGGGGTCGGTGGGAGACTGCTGCAAACCGGTTTGGAGTGCGCTCGGGTACCTCTCACTCGTTGGCAGGGCGACGGCATCGAAGAAGACCGTGAAATCCGGCGGTGGCTGTTGCGGGTCGGCACGGAACCTGTCGCAGATCAACTCGGCTGACTCGAGCACAGGTGACGACTCGTCGGGCTGTGTTGCGGTGTTCGAGCATCCACCAAGCAGCGCGACGACCACACACACGGGCAACACCCGGTCACTCACCACCGATAGACACTACGACGACGGCGCACGTTCCCTCCTTCGCCGCGCCTAGCGCAGATCTGTAGATCGGAGCGGCATCAGCTCACGTCGATTGCTCTCGCCCGGGGAGTCGTGAGATGAATGAGAGTCGTCGGTCTCGTCATCGAACCAGGCCGTCGCCTTCAATGCGGGCGGTCGCGAAGTGTCGAGCAGTGAAGCTCGAACCAGTCCTACGTGGGAACCTGGTGGAGTAGTTGGGGGTCGTCATGGGTGTGGAGGCTGAGCGATTGCGAGCGGCGGGGATCGACCCACTGTTATCGGCTGCGACGACTCGTTCGACAGAGCGACGAACTGGCAGAGCTCTATCGTGAGCATGCTCCACGTCTGATCCGAGTTGCATCTGCGATCACGTTGAACCTGTCGCTCGCCGAGGACGTCACTCAAGATGCGTTTGTCGGTTTGCAGCGACGCTTCGACACCGTCGATCGCCCTGTTGCGTACTTGCAGCGTTCGGTCGTGAATCTCAGTTTGAAGGTGTTGCGGCGACGCAAGGTCGTCGAGCGTTATCCAGCCCCAGCCGCTGGGGTGTCGTTGGAGCCCGAGATCGCTGAAGCATGGGACGCGGTGGTTCGGCTACCGCCGCGACAGCGTGTTGTTGTCGCGCTGCGGTACTGGGACGACCTCAGCGAAGCTGAAATCGTCGATTTCCTGGGTTGGCCGGCCGGAACTGTCAAGTCGACGCTGCATAGGGCGTTGAAGCGCCTCAAGGAGGAGATCGATCCATGACCGCCTACACGGATTCGGCGGCGGAGGACCGCATCCGCACCGCCTTCCAAGAGATGATGCCAGTCATCTTGGGCGTACGCGACCTCGGGAACCTGACGGAGACCGTCGACGATCCTGCAGATTTCCTTGCGTATGAACTGGACGTCGGCTTCATGGCCGGCGGCGATCGGCGTCGCCGTAGGCCAGCGATGGTCGCCGCGTTGGCATCGTGTGTGGTGTTGGTCGTCGGCGGCATCGTCCTGTTCAGTCGGCGAGTAGCAGAAGTCGACGAGACTCCCGCGGCAACCACGCCCTCCGAACGCGAACGTCTTGCTGCTCCCGCCGGACCCTGTCACTGCGAACGAACTCGACCAGGCCACCCCGAGCAGTTGGAGCTCCGCAGTACAGAACCCGGGTGGGCAAGTGCTGGGAATCAATGTCTCGCCGAACTTTCTTCAAGCGGATCTTCCGACCGATGCAGAGGTCCGCACGATCGGCGGGCTGACGGTGTACAGGCTGGTCGAAGACGGAAATCAAGAACCTACTTCGCACAACCGAACTGCGCCGCGCTGAACGTCACGACGCCCGCAACGATCCCGCCCTGGGATACTTCGGTCACGGACCTCCTAGCCGGGCTCACCATGAACTCAGGTGAAATGACCGTCAAGCTCCCGGCCGGCTGGAAGGAGCTGGCCACCGGACCCCAACTCGAGAATTTCAACACAGCGTTCACCCACACCATCGGCACCTCGGCACGCGAGATGCGCCTCTTTCAGAGTCGCAACGCCAGCGTCGCGCAATTCCTGTCGGAGACATACCGTGGGACGGCGGCACCGATCACGTTCGGCCGGTCTCCAGCATGGGTCGTGCACAGCAACGACTCACTAGCAATGGAACTACCTGATCTGGTCGACCGGGACCACAGCGGCAATGCTCGGCGGCCAAGCGATCAGCGATGCTGACCTCATGGCAACGGCGCAATCGCTTGTCGCGACCACTCAGGACGAATGGACCAAACGGGTCAACGCCTCACTACCGACCGCCGACCCCGCCACGATCACGGCAACGACCGTGCTCGCTGCAACGATCGGTGACCAATCTGGGTGCGGCACGAGGTCCATTAGGTTCAGCTGACGATCGACAGCCGGGGCGCGCCTCGATGAGAGAAACGACCCGCTGCGGCGTGACCGTGACAGCCCATTGTCGTCCCACCGGGGCACGGGGCGCCACGCCTCTGCTGACCGGATACGCACCGGCATTGCTCACCAGGAGACTCAAAGACCACCCCCGCCAACCTAGACGCCATTGGTCACGCTCGACGCAGCGCAGATCTGCCGATCCGCGCCGTATAGGTGAGGTGCTGTCAGGCGGGGAGGACTCGACGAAGGGTGGTGCGTTCGCTGATGCGGGCACCGGACAGGAGCAGAACGTCTTCAGCGAAGAACGCAGCGCCCACCGGCGTTTCGGCACGGCCGCAGACCGCTCCGCTCTCAAGCCCGACAACATGCCATCGCCACGGGCTGCCGGACTGCAACTCATCGCCGGGTTCGCAGGTTCCTGAATGGGTGGTGGCCCACCTGTGGTCGACGAGCCCAAGCACGATCACGTTGCCGATTCTGACGTCGGCACGCCAGCAGTTCGCACCCATCCACATCGGACCGAGCGCGTATGGATGGGGAACTCCGGGATCCGATTCGGGACCGACAGGCGGTTGCAGCGTTCCGATGCCACGGTCGCGTTGCCAACCGAGCCCGAGCAGAGCGTCGTCATCGAGTCGAAACTTCGGGACGGTCGGAGACAGCCACTCACCTTCAGGGAGCACGGTGAACGTGTGTCGTGGTACGCCAGAGCTCACGAACAACTCGAGGTCGACGAGTGCGAGGTCCACGTAGTCCCCGTCGGTGGTCACCGGCAGAGTCTCGCGCCAGACCGACGGCGTGGTCGACCCGCCCAGATCTGCCGATACGCGCTGACAGCTTCCAGGTCACTTCCCAGTCCGGGCCGAGTTCCTCTTGCAGCCGGCCGGCCAGTTCACGCGTCAAGGCCTCGTAGAGACGGTCATCCAGGTCGGGGCGAAGGTCGGAGCTCCCATAGCCGACCTGCCACCACTGCTCGATCTCGGCACGCATCTTCTCGCTCACGGGGATCTGCGAGGTCGACGTGACCGCCTGCCCATCGACCGTTCCGAAGTACGACCCATAGTCGGGCATCAGGCTGAGACGGTGAGCCATCCGACGATGCTTGCACCTCTGAATGCGTGCCGAAGACCCGCTCCGATCTGAGCCCAAGGCCGTTCCGTGCGGTCGAAGGAATACGCGGTCAGCGCAGAACGTGCGCCCCTAACGACGCCCTCGCCCGGTTGGTGAGCGAGCGGTGTGTCAGCGGCGCCGGCCCTCGATATCGGCGCGGCGGCGGCCCTGACCGTGCACCATGCAGTGGTCACGGATTGGTCACAGAATGGTCACGGATTTTCTAGAACAGGGCGATATCGGGCATCACCAGATGAACAGGGCACGGGTACAAAAGCGGGTCTGACCTGCATCTATCGATACTTGCTGACACCAACTAACACAGGCTGACAGGGCCGGATTCGGGTTCGATTCCCGTCCACCTCCGCCAAATCCCTTGCCTGTGGAGTGTTGTGCGGCACCCTGGTGGGAGGGAAACACTCCACAGGGATTAGGGGGCGGTGGTGGTCTCCGTGCAGGGGACGGGCGCAGAAACCTTCCGGGCTCCGCGGGCGAGGTGCCGGCTGAGCCGGGGTGCTGCGAACTCGGCACCACAGGCGAAACGGAGCAGGGGGCCGAAGCTGAACGCGGCTGACGGCCCGATGAAGTAGAGACCCGGAACCGAGGATTGGAAGTTGCCTGACAATCGCGGGGCGCGCTCGATGCGGGTGATCGACGAGCACAGCGTTGGGTCGAGGAACGGAATTCGATCGACATCAACCTCGTATCCGGTTCCGGCGATCACGTGGTCGCAGACCACCTCGCGGTCGCCGTCAGGGCCGCTCACCGACAGTGAGATGCGGTCACCCAGATCGACCGCGGACACCACTCGAATCTTCATCTCGATGGGCACGGCATCGCCGATCTGATCGCGCACCCACCAGGTTCCGAACGGGCCGAGGTGCTTCCTGGTGAGCCGGATGCGCTTGTCGTCGGGTAGGTGACGCGCCAGCCACGGCAGGTTGGCCAGAACCCAGTTGAGCCGGCCCGGGCCGAGCGGGGTCAGTGGGTTGCCGAGTCGTTCGCGCAGCGACCGCTTCGACGGCAACTTGCCGGAGAACCATCCACCGGTGTTGCGTACGAGCACCCGTGCCGAAGCCCCATGCACAGTGAGCAGACCGGCCGCCTCGAGCGCCGATTGACCGCCGCCGATGACGGTGACGTCCATGCCCCGGAATCGCTCGTAATCGTGAATCTGCGATGTGTGACTGACACGGTTGGAGCCGATCTGCAGCTCGTTCGGAACGCGCGGAAAGTTGGCGAGACCGACGGCGCTCACGACGCGACGCGCGTCGAGCTCCTCACCCGTTGCGAGCGTGAGCCGGAATCCGTCACCGTGCCGGACAACGTGTGTGACCTGTACGTCTTCCACCTCTGGAACCAGCTCGCGTTGTGCCCACAGCCCGTACTCGGAGAACAGGGCCATGGAACAGGGCTCGTGCGAGTCGATGTTTCGATCGCGGCAGTACTCGACGAACCGATAGCCCTTTGCCGGTGTGTAGACGTTGGTCGCGAAGTCGAACGACTTGAGGGAGATGCCCGGGGCCATGTCGAGCCAGAACCGCATCGGCGATCCGAAGATCCTGAAATCGACGCCGCGAGGCTTCAAGTGAGCGGCTAACGACAGTCCGTACGGACCGGCTCCGATGATGGCCAGGTCGGTCTGCGAGGTTGTCATCTACTTCATCCTTTCGATGGCGAAGTGGCAGCGCGCGAGCGCGCTCCGAAGAGTCGATGCATGATCGGGCGAAGCAGCAGAGAGCGGGCTTCGACGAATGCTGGTGCCAGATCGGCGATGTCGAACGTCGCCGACAGGTCGTGGGTCGTCAGGTCTCGAATGAATTCGCGCGTCGCCTGGCGTGGCGTCGGAACGTCGGGGCCGGGATCATGATTGATGGCGGAGTACAGGCTCCACAGATCGCCCACCATCCAGTGAAGTCGTCGGCCGACTTGGTAGCGCTCGATCTTCGGGACGCGCCGTCCGAGCGCCCAGGCGTGGGTGAGGTTCGGGAAGTCGACTCCGCAGCCCACGGCGAGTGCGATCGAGCCGGGGATCCTGGGATTGATCTCCATCAGCACGGGCGCACCGTTCGCGTCTCGGCGGAACTCCACCGTGGAGCAGCCCTCCAGGCCCATCTCGCTCACCAGTCGTTGGGCAGGCTTGATGATGTCGTCGAATGGAGGGATGCTCTCGCACAACACCGACACGCCGCCCAGGCGCGGCAGCTCACGATGGGACATCTGGGCGAAGCACGCCTTGACATCCGATCCGACGAGCAACTGGGTGACGGCGTCGCGCCGGCCTGGCAGCCATTGCTGAATGGTTACCTCACCGCCGCCACTGGTGATCGCCGCGAAGGCGGCGCGTGCTTCGTTGAGATTCGTGACCGCAAGGCTGCCGAACCGGGAACCGCCGTCGTCGGACACGACCCACGAACGTCGCGGCTTCAACACCGCCGGGAGGCCGATCTCCGTGAGAGCGGACTCCAGGTCGCCGACGCTTTTCACGTCGGCGCTCCTTGGGGTCGTCACCCCGAGATCGCGCGCCAGGGCAAGCGTCTTCTCCTTGTCGACCGCAACCTCGAGGGCGCACTCGGAAGCAAGGGCGAGCGCACTACGACGTTCGACTTCGTCTCGGCGGAGTCGGATCGCCTCGATCGAACCGTCGTAAGCAGGCATCACTACGGCGGTGGGTTGCCGGTCGAGGAACGCCACGAGTTCGTCGACGTAGGCGTTCGACGGGCCCGTGAGCGCCGGGAGGATGGCCGCGATGCGGCACCAGCGGGAGTGCATGGCCGGAGCTGCATCGCGCCGCTCGGCTGCAACGCCGACCTCGACGCCGGCACGCCCGAGAGACCGCGCGCAGGTGAGCGATTGGCGGGTTTCACCGTCGAGCAGCAGCGCTCCGAGTTCGGGCGCGGCTTCGCCTCGACCGCCACGACCCCGCCGCGAGGTCATTGATGAAAATCGTCCATTCAGTTTGACGCTCCCCGCGCTCACAACCTGAGCAGACTATCCGCTCCGATTCGGGTCCGTGCCCGTCGAATCCTTTGCCTGTGGAGTGTTACGCGGCACCCGGGTGTGCGGGTGGCACTCCACAGGGTCAGGGGTTGGCCAGCACCAGGTCGCCGAGCGAGACCTGGTCGGCGACGCGCTCGGGACAGATCGGCCAGACGGCCGCCGGAAGCGTCAAGATCTCCGTCTGGTTCACCACCAGTTGCGCCGTGGTTGGGGTGTCGATCGGCGTGCAGTCGAGGTTGCCCGGCTGGCTGTAGCGGATGAAGCTCTGCCGCGACTCGGTCGGGGCGAGCGTGATGAGACCGGGTCCATCGGATTCCGGCGTGGACACCGATGCGCCGATTCTGTGGCCGTCGGCGTCGAGGAACGACAGCACCGCGTGCGTGCTCACGATGCACGGCACCGAGCCGTTGTTGACCAGCACAAGCGGTGTGTAGATGCTCCCGGCGGCACCCTCCGACGGCTGCGAGGTGAGGCCGAGCACCGAGGCGGGACATGGCGAGGGAGCGGGCGGAACGGTAGTCGTCGGTGCTGCTGTGGTGGTGGGTGTGGCGGTCGTGGATGGTGCAGCCGTCGTCGTTGGTGCGGCGGTCGTTGTCGGTGCGGCGGTCGTCGGCGCCACCGTCGTTGTCGGCGCCACCGTCGTCGGCGCAGCGGTGGCCGGCTCGACCGTCGTCGCCCCGCTCGAGTCGCTGCCGCCGCACGCCGTCGCTACCAGGGCCAACAGCGCTGCGATGGCGAGTCGTGAACCGTGCATCTCCCTGTTCTATCGCGGTTCGCCCGGCGCCGCCGTGAGTTCAGACGCGCCGACCGGTGACCCTCTTGCCGTTCTGGTAGTGGAGTTGGTGTCGCAGCGTGCCGTCCGCCCGCCACTTCGACACGGCAGGCTGGCCGCTCGGAGTGTCGTGTCGTTTGCCGGCGCGGTAGTGCTCTGCGTAGTGGAGTTGGCCGTTGGCGAAGAACCCACGAACGGCTGCCTCGCGTTCGGCGGGGTCCTGCAGGAGGCCATGTTCGTAGAACATCTCGTACTTGACCTGACCGTCGGCCCGGAAGCGGCGGTATGCAGGGTGGTTGCGTCCGGGGTTGTCGAGCAGGCCTCCGGTGAACCAGGCCACGTACGATTCTCGCCCGTTGAACGTGCGACGTACTCGGCCGGTGAAGTCCGCCGGAATCTCGTTCTCATCCAGGACGTCGATGGTGGAGATCACGCGAAACGTCATCGAGTTCGGCAGCAATTCCACGAAGTGGTATCGAACCAATTGCTGTCGAACTTGAGTTACAGGCGGACCTCGTACTGCACCTCGGGAAGGGCGCTGCCAGGTGAATCGTGTGGCGCGAAGTTCGATTCCCGGCCGTTGAACGACCATCCGGCCTTCTCGTAGAACGCCCTCGCTCGCGGGTTGTCGCGCAGCACCCACAACACCGCGGCGGCGTAACCCTCGTCGCGGAGGAACTCTTCGCAGCGGCTCATCAACGCACCTGCACTGCCGCTGCCCCAGGCCGCGGGGTGCAGGTAGAAGCCGTAGACCTCCCCACGGACGGGGACCCCTTCGGGGTCGACACCGGGGTCGAGCCGTTCCCGGCCCGTGTGGCCGAACCCGACCACGCGGTCATGGACGCTGACGACGAAGAGACGCGACCCGGGCAGCGAGCTCCACGACCAGGCCTGCCACATGTTGCGACGCGCCGTGGCGAACTCCTCGGAGTCGAGGTAGTCGTCGGGAACGATGCCCCGATAGCCCACTCGCCAACCGTCGATGTGCGCGGTGGCGATGGCGTCGGCGTCTTCGATCGTAGCCAGGCGAACTTCGATCACGGCTCGGGCACGGCCTAGAGCGGGGAGCGGGGAGGTCGGGCCGTCAGACGGCGAGGAGGTCGCGAGCGCCGGTATCGCTGGAGGGATGGCGCAGCTTGCTCATGGCCCGCGCTTCGATCTGGCGAATTCGCTCGCGGGTGAGGTTGAAGTGCTCACCAACCTCTTCCAACGTACGCGGCTCGCCGCGGTCGAGGCCGAACCGGAGCTTGAGGATCTCGCGCTCGCGCTCGTCGAGCGGAGCCAGCAGGCGAGCGATCTCCTCGGGCAGCAGCGCAGTAGCGGCCACCTCGAACGGCGATTCCGCCGAACGATCTTCGACGACGTCGCCGAGCTCGGCATCGCCGTCTTCACGAAGCGGCTCGCTGAGCGAGAGCGGCTCGGCCGCGAAGCGCAAGGCCTCGGTGACCTTGTCTTCGGGCATCTCCACTTCCCTGGCGAGCTCCGACAGCGTCGCCGGGCGGCCGAGCTTCAGCTCCAAGCGGCTTCGTGCCTTCTGCAGGCGGGCCAGTGTGTCGCCGGCGTGAACCGGCAGGCGGATGGTGCGCCCGGTGTTGGCGATGCCGCGGGTGATGGCCTGCCGGATCCACCACGTGGCATAGGTGGAGAACTTGAAGCCCTTCCGCCAGTCGAACTTCTCGACGGCGTGCATCAGCCCGAGGTTGCCCTCTTGAATGAGGTCGAGCAGTGGCAAACCCGAGGCTTGGTACTTCTTGGCGATCGAGACCACCAACCGCAGGTTGGATTGAACGAACGCCCGTTCGGCGTCTTCTCCCTCGCGGGCGGCCCGGCGCAGTTCACGCTTCTTCGCGGCTGTGAGATCCTTGCCGACCTGATCCAGCTCTTCGATTGCGGCCTTGCCGCCTTCGATCTGCTTGGCCAGCCGGACCTCGTCGTCCTTGGTGAGCAGCATGTACTGCCCGATATCGGTCAAGTACAGGCGAACCAGGTCTTCTTCGTCGCGCTCTACGCGATCTTTCGCCACGAATGCTCCTCGAACGGTGAGTTTGTTCACCTCCCGGTAACCCGAGCGGCAGTTGACTCACGATACCCACCAGGTCAAGCACCTCCCACCCCGTCTTGTCAAATCGACCCGCATCGAGGATTCTGATACTTGGCCAGCCAGTATCGTTCACGGGCATGGCAAGCCCAACGGGTGCCGGCGGGGTCGAGTTGGCCATCGTGACCATGCGCTTCGACGCCTCCGACGCAGCCTCGTTGCTGGCGGTCCTGTCGAAGTACGTCGTGCTGACCCGCATGCAACCGGGCTGCCGCAACGTCGACCTGTGCGCGTCGGCAACACAACCGGGCCGATTCTTGGTGATCCACAAATGGGATTCTGCCGCAGCGCAACGCACTCACTTCGACAGCTCCGTGATGGTCGAGATGGCTGCGTCGTGCAACGGCCTGCTGCTCACCGCCCCCGACATCGACCTCTGGGATGCGGCCAGCGCCCACGATCTGCTCTAACCAAGATCACACGCGCAAGTTGCGCAGGCGGCTGTAACGTTCGAACCTGTCACCCCGTTCGCCCCAAGGAGGCGTGCATGGCAAACCCCATCTTCAACGAGACGACCTGGAACAAGGCCGCCCGCAACCCTGGTTGGGGCGCTCCCGACCCGTCCACTCGAGCTACTCCGATCACCGATGGCCCTGTCAGCGCCTGGCATTCGCAGGTCATGACCGTCGGAGGCACGCTCAGCGCGGCCGGTGTCTTGATGGTGGTGCTCCTCGCCGCTGCCGTGGTGGGTTGGCAGTCGGGGCCCGACAACCAGGTCGGCCAAACAGGTTTCCCGGCCCTGGCGCTCGGTGGCGTACTCGTCGGCTTCGCCTGCGTCATCGCCATGTACTTCCGCCCGATGTGGGCCAAGGTGCTCGCCCCCGTCTATGCGTTGGGCGAAGGGTTCTTCCTCGGCGTCATCTCCAAGGCCTACGAGAACTATCAGAACGGCATCGTCGTTCAGGCCGTGGGTGCCACGCTCGGCGTGTTCGCCGTGATGCTGGTGCTGTATCGCACCAAGATCATCAAGGTCACCGATCGGTTCCGCCGGATCGTCATCACCGCAACGATGGGTTTGATGGCGTTCTACCTGGTCTCGTTCGTCATCAGCCTCTTCGGTGGTTCCGGTTCCGTGAACTTCCTCAACTCGGCCAGCGGGCTCGGCATCTTGTTCAGCGTGTTCGCCGCCGGACTGGCTGCGATGAACCTGGCGATCGACTTCGACTTCATCGAGCGCGGCGCCAAGCAGGGTCTGCCGAAAGGCATGGAGTGGTTCGCTGCGACCGCCCTGGTCGTGACGTTGGTGTGGTTGTACCTCGAGCTGTTGCGCCTGCTCAGCAAGCTGCAACGCCGCTAGGCCGACCTCACAGACTTTGCAGGAATCCCAGCAGCGCATCGTTGAACGCTGCTGGTGCTTCCTGTTGCGTCCAATGCCCGACGCCCTCGAGCACGGTCGAGCCGCGGAAGTTCGGCAGCTGATTGCCCATGCGCTCGACACCTGACGGGTCCATCACGTTCACGACGTCGAGGGTGCCACCGATGAAGTAGGCCGGCATGGTCAGCCGGGCAGGGCCGAGACCGTTGACCACATCGAAGTTGGCGTCGAGGTTGCGATAGAAGCTGACCGGGCCGAAGAAACCGCTGTGGGAGAACTCGTCGGCGTACACCTTCAAGTCATCCTCGGTCAGCCACGGGCCTTCCGGTCCGACGAATGGTCGCGGTGGCGGCTCGGCCATCATCGTCAGGAAGCCGGTGCCGTCCATCGGTGGGGTTGGCCTGCTGCGGTCGCGCGCCGCAAAACCGGTGCCACCTGCACTCCACAGGATCTTCGCCATCGAGTCGTAGGCGTCGGCGTCGAGTTCGGCTTCGGCGACGCCGGTTTGCTGGAAGTAGAGGATGTAGAAGAAGCGATCGCCGTAGAGCATCTTCATCAGCTGCGTGGGCGCCGCCGGCCACTGCACGAACGGCACGCTGACACCCACGACCGCTCGTGTTCGTTGCGGGTGCAGACGGGCCAGGTCCCACACGATCAGAGCCCCCCAGTCGTGACCGACGAACACCGCATCGTCGCTGCCGAGGTGGTCGACGAGAGCGAGCAGATCACCTGTGAGATCGGCGATGCCATATGCGCCGACCTCGCGTGGAGCCGTCGAATGGCCGTAGCCGCGGAGGTCGGGGGCGATCACATGAAAGCCGGCGGCCGCGAGCGGAGCCATCTGATGTCGCCACGAGTAGGCGAGCTCGGGGAATCCGTGACACAGCACGACGATCGGGTCGGACGGATCACCGGCCTGGTGCACCCGCAGGGTGACCCCGTTGACGTCGATGTCGGAGATCGAAGTTGCGGCCATCGTCGGAGTCTTGCGGGCCACACCCCTTCTACTCGTAGCGGATCACCATGGAGTCGATGGCTGCGGGGCCGGCACATGTGTCGCTGGCCGCCTGACCGTCGCGGAAGATGCCGAACGTGTAGCTGTCGCCTGGTTGGAACGTGAACGAAGTCGTCGGCGAACTGATGGTGAACGTCGCCGTCTGCACGACGTTGGCCGCGGTGCCCGCTGCGATGGGGGTGGGATCGCTCATCCCCGTCTGGGCGTTGATGCCGACGACGTGAACGATCCCTGGACGTGAGGCGCTGACGTAGTTGGCCTTCCAGGCGACGCTGCACGAGCTCGCCGCGGTGTGCCAGTTGAAGGAGCCGACGATGGCGGCGCCGGGTGTGTAGTCGGGTGGTAGGACGAAGTGGAAGCTGGCGCTGTTGGCAGTGCCGTCGTCGAACCACAGGCCGGCCTGCTCGTTGCGGCCGGGCTTGAAGACTGCGGGACTGCCAATGTCGGTTGAGAAGATGTCGAGCGAGATGAACTTGTCGTTGCCCGGCACGAAGTAGCCGGCAACATCGGCGATCACCTGGACGTTGGCGTTCAGATTGAAGATGCTGACCTGACCCCCCGCACCGATCTTGACGGTGACGAGGTTGGGGATCGTGGTGTTGGCCACCCAGTTGAGGTTGGAAGCCGTTGGCTGTGGCGAGCCGGCCGGAAACACGGTGAGGAAGCTGGAACCAGTCGGCTTGTCGACGGTGACGTTCATCATCACGGCACTGGCGTTGCTCGGTATCCCGGCGACTCCTGTGACCTGAAAGGTGTGGGTCTGCCCGGTGCCGAGCGGCCCGACGAAGCCGCCGACGTTCTGCGGGGCCGGGCGGGTGTCGATGATGCGTGTGGGCGCGATCGGCACGAACGATACAGCGACGACGTCGCCCGGCGCCGCCAGCGCGAAGTGCAGCACCGTGCCGCCGCCGAGGGTGACCGCAATGGCCGCCCCAACTGCCGCCCAGCGGGTGCGCCAACCGCCCCGTCTTCGGTCGCGGGTGAGTTGGCCGACTCTCGCCTCGAGATCGCGCAGTCGCCGTTCGTGGTCCATGCGTGGCTCCTCACGTCAGGTGTTGGTGCCATCGAGGGTAACCATCGCGCCGAACGGGCGGGGTGACCTACGCCGCCGCGGCTTGCATCACGCCGTGACGCTGATGGTTCGCAAGTCGTCCCACGTGAGGCCGTCGCCGGTCCACAGGCGGTCGAATGCAGCATCCGACTGATCGGTGAATCCGTGCCGGTTGCGGAAGTTGTAGAGCCAACGTTGCTTGTTGACCGGTATGTCCAGCCGCGCCAGCCGACCGACGCAGTACGTCTCCCACGCCGACATCTCGGCGAGGCTCAGCTCGGCGTCGGGCGGCGCATCGGCGAATCCACCGAGCAGCCGATCGCGAACTCTCAACAAGACGCGACCGAGGGACGTCGCGGTGTGGATCTCACTCTGTTGGCGCGGCTTCCTGGGATCCTCGAATGCGCCGCTCTCGGCGCGGATCGAAATCGGGTTGCCGGTCGTGACCCGCATTCGTGTCAGGGGCGTCGTCTCGTCGACCTCGATCGCCACGTCGCGATCTCCGAGGCCCAGCGATGTGAGCAGATCGCCGGCGATCCGCTTGATGACCGCAGCGTCGAACGCGACGTACGTGAACTGGTCGGGCGTGACCGTCACGCTCACGCGTGCATGCCGATGGAGCCAGGCCCGGCAATGCCACCGGACTCGATCATCAACTTCTCCAGGCGCGCCTGGTGCGCTGACGCCCGATCGACCTCCTCGGCGGTCTCGATCAGCGACTGCAGCAACATCTCGCCGTCGCGCCAGTCGTCGACCTCGTCCTGAAGGATGAAGTTGATCGAGCGAATCGTCGGAGCGTCGGTGATCTGGCTCGTGTTGTTGCGGTGATACGTGTACGCGGCGATGAAGTGGGGGATGAACACCCGGTACACCCCGACCAACTTCTCGATCGTCTGGTCCGCTGCCTCGGGTTCTGTCATCGCCTCGACGAAGCGGACCATCGCCTCGTTGGCCGGCTGGGTGAGGCGATCGGGATTCATCTCGCGCAGCTCCGGGAGTCGCTTGTGCCACAGCTCGGCGTGCCAGGCGTGCTTGTAGCAGTGCGTACCGAGGCGCATCTTGACGTCGAGCTCGGGCACGGTGGCCACCCAGCCGCCGAGCGCCTCGAACAGCTTCATCTCGGCCCACTTGTAGTTGCCGACGCGCCGGGCCGACTCGTCGACGTCGAACGCGCCTGGTAGCTCACGCCTGTCCCACGGTGCGAACGGTGCCCTTGGTTGCTTCGGATCGGCCACGGTGCCCCCTCTATGGTCTGGTGGACAGTAGCGGGCGACGCTTGCCGCGGGTCAAGGCGGAGCCGTCTGCAACCATGCTCGCTCGGCTTCTCCGAGTGGCGTAGCGGGTGGGCCGTCGTCGCGGTACTCGAGCAACATCGCCCGCCACGGCGCCGTCACCTGCAGCCTGCCGAGAATGGCGCTGACACCCCACACCACGCGATCGAGGATGACGAAGCTCGGGGGCATGTTGAGCTTCTCGATCACCTCGGCGTGCGGGCCTTTGATGTCGACGATCGTCGACATCGCCTCGCGAACGAAGTCGCGAGTGAACGTGAAGGTGTCGGTGAGGTATGGCGTGTACGGCGTGCTGACGTAGTCGTAAACCTGCTGTGGCGCCAGACCGTGGCCGGGTCGCAGGAACCCGACCTCTTCCATCGCGACGATGAGTCGCTCGGGGTCGCGGTGCACCACGATCGCGTCGAGACTGGGGGACAGCTGCTCCCATTCCCCAGGGGTCCATCGCTTGACAAGTCCGAAGTCGAGGAAGGTGACATCGCCGTCGGGGCTGAATCGGTAGTTGCCCGGGTGCGGGTCACCGTTGAACGCGCCGAGGCGGTGCACCGAGTGTTGGGCGAAGCGCCAGATCGACTCACCGGCACGCCGTCTCGCCTCCGGCGACGCTGTCAACTCGAAGTCCGCCCACGACATGGCCTCGACCCACTCGCTGGTCAGAACCCGTCTCGTGCTGGTGGCCCGGTCGACTGCAGGGATGGAGACGAAGGGGTGGCCTGCGTAGTGACGTCCGAACTCGGTTTGGCTGGCGGCCTCCAACTCGTAGTTCAGCTCGTCGCGCATCCTGGTGCGCAGCTCATCGACGAGCCCTTTGGCATCGAGTCCCTTGAGCACGAATGCCGTGCCGAGTCGGTAGAACGCCTCGGCGTTGTCGAGGTCGGATTCGATCGACTCGGCGACACCCGGGTACTGAACCTTCACCGCTACCTCGCGTCCGTCGCGCGTTACGGCGCGATGCACCTGACCCACGCTGGCGGCGGCCACGGGCACTTCCTGCCAATCGAGGAAGATGCGCTCCGGCGGTTGGCCGAGCTCATCGGTGATCATCTTGGCTGCCAGAGCGGGAGCCATCGGCTTGGCGTCGGATTGCAAGGTGGCCAGTGCCTGCTGGGCATCGTCGGGAAGCGCCTCGACGATGAAGCTGAGCAGCTGCCCGAACTTCATCAACGCACCCTTCATGTGGCCGAGCTCGCGGGCGACGTCTTCCGACGTACGGATCGCGAACTGTTCATCGAGCTCGTCGCGCTTGTCGCCGCGGTTCACCAGCCGGCGAGCCCGGTGAACGACATATCGGCCGGCGTTGCGGATGGTGAGGCGCCACACGCGCGCGGTGCGCCGCCAGTGAGCGAAACGCCTCACACGAGGCGGCGCGCCGTCGGGTTGGCTGCGAGGAGATCGCGCGGCAACTCGGCGCCCGTGACCTCGTCGGTCCAGTACGTGCCGGCATCGAGGCGGGCGAGGGCGATCTCGACGTCGGCGAGGTCCAGCTCGATCGCGTCGAGGTCGAGCCGAGAGTTCGAGTGGTCGCTCATCAGCAGGAATGGTACCTCCGGCCACCGATGCGGAGGGGTTGACGGGAGGGGCGTCACGTTGACCTACGGTTGGGGCGTGGCAGAGGTACGACTCGAACACATCACCAAACGGTTCGGGGAGGACGCTGACGCGGTGACGGCGGTCGACGACGTGACGATCGATATCGAGGATCACGACTTCATGATCCTGCTCGGCCCCTCCGGCTGCGGCAAGAGCACCTTGCTGCGGATGGTGGCCGGCCTGGAGACACCGACCACCGGCGAGATCTTCATCGGCGCACAGAAGGTCAACGACGTCGCTCCGAAGTTGCGAGACGTGGCCATGGTCTTCCAGAGCTACGCGCTGTATCCGCACAAGACCGTGCGGGCCAACATCGAGTTCCCGCTGAAGGTCCGCGGTGAGTCGAAGGCCGATCGTGGCGCGAAGGCCAAGACCGCTGCCGACTCGCTCGGGCTCGGCGACTATCTCGATCGCAAACCCGGCCAGCTGAGTGGTGGTCAACGCCAGCGCGTGGCACTGGCGCGAGCGATCGTTCGCCAGCCGGCCGTCTTCTGCATGGACGAGCCGTTGTCGAACCTCGACGCGAAGCTGCGCGGCGAGACCCGAGCCGAGCTCGTCGACCTGCATCGCCGCCTCGATGCCACGATCCTCTACGTCACTCACGACCAGGTCGAGGCGATGACCATGGGTACCCACGTGGCGGTGATGAACCGCGGCCAGCTGCAACAGATAGGCACGCCCCAGCAGGTGTACGCCAGACCGGAAACCGTGTTCGTCGCCCGATTCATCGGCACCCCCCCGATGAACGTGATGCCGGCAGGTCTGTTCGAGCGCAGTGATGTGATGGTCGGTGTTCGCCCCGAGCATCTCGAACTGTCGACCAATGGCGGGCTTCACGTCACGGTGCGCATGGTCGAGCAACTAGGCCACGAGACGCTGCTGATCTGCGATGCCCAGGGCACTCGCATCATCCTTCGCCAAGACGCCGAGGCCGCGGTGCCGTCGATCGGTGCCGAGATCGCGGTCGACGCATCGGAGGCTCACCGTCACCGATTCGACCCGGTGACAGAGCGCAGGATCGATCGATGAAGAGGCGGTGGCGCGAGCTCCCGATCGCGCTCGGCATGCTCGCTCCGTCGGCAGTCATCCTCGGGATGTTCGTCGTCTACCCACTCGTGCGCGCCGTCCAACTGGGCCATCTGCGTTGTGATGCGACCGGCAAGCGATGCCGCGAAGGGGGCTGGGGTCAGTACATCGATGTCTTCCGCAGCAACGAGTTCCAGCACGCGCTCGCCAACACAGCGCGGCTGGCCTTGATGACGGTGCCGATCGGCCTGGCACTGGGCATCGGCCTCGCCGTGCTCGCCGACAAGCAGATGCGCGGCATCGGCTTCTTCCGTACGGTGTTCTCCTCGACCGTGGCCACCAGCGTGGCTGTGGCCAGCTTGGTGTGGTTCGTCCTCCTGCAACCAGAAGTCGGTGTGCTACCCGATCTCCTCCACGGGATCATCCCGTCGCTGAAACAACCCGGGCTGTTGCGCGACCCCGGGACGGCGCTCCCCGCTGTCGCGCTCAGCAGCATCTGGGCCAGTCTCGGTTTCACCTTCATCGTCATGACTGCGGCACTGCAGGGAATACCACGCGAGCTGTACGAGAGCGCGTTCGTCGACGGCGCCGGCGGGTGGATGCGGTTCAGCAACGTCACGTTGCCCATGCTCGGGCCGACCATCCTGTTCACCTCGGTGGTGCTCACGACGCGGGCGTTCCAGGCATACGCCGAGATTGCCCTGCTCACGGGTGGCGGGCCCGACCCGCAGCGACCGACGCAATCCGTCGCGTACCTGATCTACGGACAGAACTCGTTGGTGAAGAACGACATCGGTCTGAAGTCGACCTCTGCAGTGCTGTTGTTCGTGGTGTTGCTCGTGCTCGCGCTCGTGCAGTTCCGTGGTCTCGACAAGCGGGTGCACTATGGCAGCTGATACCGGCGCTACCGAGACGCTGCACGGCATCCGCAAGGCCGGACGGTATGCGTTGTTGATCTTCGTCGCGTTCCTGGTGCTCTTCCCGATCTACGCGACGTTGATGCAGGCGCTGAAGAGCGGACCCGACGCGATCGATCATCCGAAGTCGTTGCTGCCGATCAACTTCACCCTCGACACGCTGCGTGCGGCCTGGCGGATCGGTGACCTGGGCCGGCTGTTGCTCAACAGCACGTTCGTCGCCGTGGTCGTGACGATCGGAGTGATCGTCACCAGCCTGCTGGCCGCCTACGCCTTTGCCTTCCTCGACTTTCCCGGCAAGGGTCCGACGTTCGTCTGCTTCCTGGCAACTCTGCTGGTGCCCGCCGAACTGACCGTCGTCGTCAACCAGCGCACCATCGACTCGTTCGGTTGGATCAACAGCTACCAGGGTCTGATCGTGCCGCTGCTGGCCACGACGTTCGGCACGTTCCTCGTGCGCCAGGTCTTCCTCACGGTGCCGAAGGAGTTGCGCGAGGCGGCAGCACTCGACGGTGTCGGCCACTTTCGATTCCTGTGGGAGGTGGCCACACCCCTGTGCCGGCCGACACTCGGCGCACTGGCACTGTTCACGTTCCTCGGGACCTGGAACCAGTACCTGTGGCCGCAGGCGATCACTACCGACGATGCGCACCGCACCATCCAGATCGGGCTCGAGCGCTTGAAGACCGGCGACATCGACAAGCTCAACCTCGTCACTGCCGGCACGGTGATAGCTGCACTGCCCATCTTCGTCGTACTGATCGCCTTCCAGCGGCAGTTGGTCCGCGGCCTCACCGCCGGAGCCGTCAAGGGATGAAGCGACTCGCAGCGTTCGCGGCCACCGTTGTGCTGGTCGTGTCGTGTGGGTCCGGCAAGTCGATCATCACCGCCGGTAGGCAGCCGCCCGTGGTCACGCAGCCGGCCCCGATCACGCTGCCGCCCGGCGAAACCTTGCCGGTGGGCGAGACCCTTCCCCCGATCGACACGACCATCGCTCCCACGACCACTGCCGCGCTCCTCGACACGTTGCCGAACTGTCCGACCGACGCGCTGGCCGCGGCGACCAGTCCTGTCAACATCACGTTCTGGCACGGGCTCAGCGGCCCGCTCGGCGACGAACTGCAGAAGCTCGCCGACGCCTACAACGCCGGCCAGTCGAAGGTCAAGGTCAATCTCATCGAGGGGACCTACGAGGAGACGATCGACAAGTACCTGCAGTCGGGTCAGTCCAGTCGTCCCGACCTCGTGCAGATGCCCGAGTACATGGTGCAGACGATGGTCGACACGCAATCGAACGTTCCGGTCGAGGCGTGCATGAAGTCGTCCGGCTTCGACTCCAGCGAGTTCCTGCCGACAGCGCTCGACGCCTATGCCACCCAAGGCGTGCAGTGGTCGATGCCGTTCAACATCTCCAATCCCGTCCTGTTCTACAACAAGAAGATGTTCGCCGCCGCGGGCCTCGATCCGGAGAAGCCGCCCGTGTCACTCGATGACCTGCGCGCCGACAGCCAAGCCATCGTCAGCTCGGGCGCCGCGAAGTACGGGCTCGCCCTGGATTCGGGCTTCGACTCCGGTGGTGGCTGGTACATCGAGCAGTGGTTCGCCAAGGCCGGCGAGTTCTACGCCGACAACCAGAACGGTCGGTCGGCGCGGGCCACCAAGGTGCTGTACAACAACGCCACCGGCCAATCGTTGCTCACCTTCATGCAATCGATGCTCGCCGACGGGTTGGCCGTGAACGTCGGCGACAACACCAGCGGTTTCGACAACCTGCTGAAGCTCGCCGACACGGCCGAGCCTGCCGCGATGACGATCGCCACGTCCGCCTCGATCGGTCCGGTGATAGCGGTGTTGGGCGGCGGTCAGTTCCCGCAGATCACCAACGCCGATGTCGGGGTCGCGGCAATGCCCGGGCCCGATGGCAAGCCTGGTGCGCTCATCGGCGGAGCGTCGCTGTGGGTCGTCGATTCCGGCGACGACGCACGTACCGCCGCGGCGTGGGACTTCGTGACCTACCTCACCCAGGCCCAGCAACAGAGCGAATGGTCGTCGGTCACGGGATACGTCCCGGTTCGCACCGACGCGTTGACCCTCGATCCGTTGAAGACCACACTGGCCACCGACCCGCGGTTCGAGGTGCCATATGATCAGCTGCTCTCGTCGCCCGACGCACCGACGTCAGTCGGCCCGGTCGTGGGCCCGTTGCGCGAGGTGCGAACGGTCACGGCTCAGGCCGTGGCGGCCATCTTCGCCGGCGCCGATGTGGCGACGTCGTTGGCCTCAGCCGCTCAGCAAGCCGACGCCCTGATCGCCGACTACAACTCGCGCAACGGCTAGCCCGCTGGATCGCTGCTGGAAGGCGGGGCCGGTAGCGTGTCGGGCTATGGCTTCCCCTTTCCCGCCCTTGACGGCTCCGCGCCTCGCAAGCAGCAGTTCGATTCATCGCCCGAGATGGGCATCGATGTCACCAAGCGGTACACCGCCACGATGGACACCAGCATGGGCACGCTGGTGATCGCCCTCGACGCCATCAACGCGCCCGTCACCGTCAACAACTTCGTCTTCCTGGCCGCTCACCACTACTACGACGGCGTCATCTTCCACCGCGTCATCAACGGCTTCATGTGCCAGGGCGGCGACCCGACGGGCACCGGCCGCGGCGGTCCCGGCTACAAGTTCTCCGATGAGCCGGTGAAGCCGAAGTACCAGATCGGTTCGGTGGCCATGGCCAACGCCGGTCCGCACACCAATGGCAGCCAGTTCTTCTTGATCAGTGGTCCGAACGGTGTTGGATTGCCGCCGCAGTACAACCACTTCGG
Source organism: Ilumatobacteraceae bacterium (assembly GCA_963720775.1). Classification (GTDB taxonomy): domain Bacteria; phylum Actinomycetota; class Acidimicrobiia; order Acidimicrobiales; family Ilumatobacteraceae; genus JAENVT01. The sequence goes on from CAVRGR010000007.1 coordinate 815,487, forward strand.
TCAAGTCGTGAAGGGTCTCGACGTCGTCGATGCGATGCAACGGGTCGACACCGATCGCAGTGATCGACCCCACACCGACGTGGTCATCAACTCGGTCACCATCACTGTCGCCGACTGAGCAGCGTTGGCGACGGACAGCATCTCGCTGGCGACAGCGCGCCGTGTCGCACTGGGCGCGCAGGGCTTTGCCGAACCGCGCCCGAAGGGTCGTGTCGATCGCCGCCACTTCCGGCGGGTGCTCGATCGGATGGGGCTGATCCAGATCGATTCCGTCAACGTCTTGGTGCGCAGCCAGGAACTGCCGCTCTTCGCCCGCCTCGGGCCGCACCCGCGCAGCATGATCGGTGATGCCACCAAGGCGGGCGAGGTGTTCGAGTACTGGGTGCACGAGGCGTCGCACGTCGACATGGCCCACCACCACCTGCATCGGTGGAAGATGGCTCGCGAGCACAAGTGGGCGCGGTACTTCACGTTGAAGGACCGACGGCCGGACTACGTCGAAGACGTGTATCGACGGATCCGCGACGACGGTCCTGTCGCCTCTGGTGATCTCTCGGAGCGGGTGGGCAAGAAGGGCACCTGGTGGGATTGGGACGACGCCAAGATCGCGCTGGAACACCTCTTCTGGAGCGGCCGGGTCACCGTGACCAGGCGCGCCGACTTTGCCCGGATCTACGACCTCACCGAGCGCGTGATCCCGGCGGACGTGCTCGCCCGCCCTGCAGCGCCGGAGCGTGAGGCGCGCAAGCAACTGCTCGAGCTCGCCGCGCGACACCACGGGATCGGCACGTTGAGCGACCTCACCGACTACCACCGTCAGGGCCGGCAAGCGTGCAAGCCGTTGGTCGCCGAGCTGGTCGAGGAGGGGATCTTGCGTGAGGTGCGCGTCGAGGGGTGGACGCAACCGGCTTTTCTCCACAACGAGGCGCGGATCCCGCGCCGGATCAACGCATGCACCGTGCTCAGTCCCTTCGATCCAGTCGTGTGGAACCGAGACCGGGCTCATCGCCTGTTCGGCTTCCACTACCGCATCGAGATCTACACGCCTCAGCCGAAGCGGATCTACGGGTACTACGTGCTGCCGATCCTGTGGGGCGACAGCGTCGTCGGGCGACTCGACATGAAGTCCGATCGTCAGGCAGGCGCGCTGTTGGTGCACGGGGCGTTCATCGAGCCGGGTGTTCCGGGCGGGCCGCTGGCCGACGATCTCGCGCCCGAGCTGCACGCCATGGCGCGATGGCTAGGCCTCGACAGGGTCGAGGTTGGTGCTCGCGGGGATCTGGCCTCCCCGCTTCGCGAGGCAGTCGGTCACTACGCTCGGCGTTGATGTCAGAACCCCAGCCGTGGTTGCCGCCCGAGCACTTGCCGCGGTGGGTGTGGAAAGCCGTCGCCGTCTTCTGGCTCGGGTACATCCTGTCGATCGTCACCCGGTCGGTGTGGACGAGCCTCTCGGAACTGTTCCTGCTCCTGTTGGTGTCGTTGTTCCTGTCGCTCGCCATCGAGCCCGGTGTCAACCGATTGGCCTCGCGTGGATGGCGTCGAGGTACGGCGACGGCCCTGATCCTTGTCGGGGTGTTCGTCGGATTCATCGTGTTCCTCGTGGCGATCGGCACGCTGGTCGGCCAGCAGATCGCCGACCTGCTCGGCAACTCCGAGAAGTACGTCAACCGCACCGTCAACTTCATCAACGACAAGTTCGACACGCACATCAATGCCACTCAGGTGATCGCCTCGATCAACGATCCGAACGGCGCAGTCCAGAAGTTCATACGCAGCCAACAGGGCAAGGTCGTGGATCTTTCCGTGGCGGCGCTCGGAGTGTTGATCAAGGGGTTGTCGGTGATGCTGTTCACCTTCTACCTCGTCGCCGATGGTCCGAAGTTGCGACGTGTGATCTGCGCCCGGTTGCGGCCCGACAGGCAGCGCAGAGTTCTCAGCGGCTGGGAGCTGGCCATCGACAAGACCGGCGGGTACCTGTACTCGCGAGCATTGCTTGCCGGGCTCTCGGCCTTCTTCCACTGGATCCTGTTCCAGGCCATCGGGATCCAGGCACCCGTGGCCATGGCCTTGTGGGTCGGTCTGATCAGCCAGTTCCTGCCCGTGGTCGGTACCTACATCGCCGGGGCGCTACCCGTGCTGGTGCAGTTCGTCGACTCACCTCCGAAGGCACTGGTCATCCTGATCTTCGTGATCTTCTACCAGCAGGTGGAGAACTACTTCTTGTTGCCGCGCATCACGGCACGCACGATGGACCTTCACCCGGCGATCGCGTTCGGATCCGCGATCGCCGGCGGGGCAGTGCTCGGCGCGGTGGGTGCCGTCCTGGCCATTCCGGCCGCCGCCATGGCCCAAGCCGTGCTCAGCAACGTCGGCGAACGACACGAGGTGATCGACAGCCATCTCACCAGCATGTTGCCCGGAAAGCGTCCGTCACGTCGGTCGCGCAAGAAACGGGTCGAGACCGGCATTCCCGATGGCAACCCCTGAGGCCTTCGCACCGGTCGCAATCACACGTCGCAGCGGCTGTGACGAGTCGGTGCACTTCGGCGCCGTAGTCGGGCTGTCTGCAAACGGTGACGTCGAGTTCGCGGTAGGCGATCCCACCACGGCGGTCTACCCGCGGTCGTCGAACAAGCCGATGCAGGCGGTGGCAATGGTGCGCGCCGGCCTACGGCTACCGCCCGAGCTACTGGCCCTGGTGTGTGCCAGCCACGACGGTACGCCCAAGCATCTCGAAGCCGTACGACGCATCCTGGCGAGGGCCGGGCTGCACGAGGAGCAGCTGGCCAACACCCCCGGCCTGCCGCTCGACGAAAGCGCCGCCGAGGCAGTGCTGCGCGCCGGGGGAGGGCGAACCGCGTTGCAGATGAACTGCAGCGGCAAGCACAGCGGGATGCTCGTCACGAGCGCGGCGAACGATTGGCCGATCGATGCCCGCTATCTGGACGTCGACCATCCGTTGCAGCAATCCATCACCGCCACCATCGATGATCTTGCCGGCGAGGCACACAGTCACATCGGCGTCGATGGTTGCGGTTCGCCGGCGCACGTCATCACGCTCGTCGGTTTGGCTCGCGCCTTCCGCTCGATCGCCAACGGGGATGCCGGCGATGCCGGCGACGCCGTGTACGAGTGCATGACGACGCATCCCGACTTGGTCGGTGGTGACCGGCGCGACGTCACCGCGTTCATGCGCCACGTTTCCGGCTTGATGGCGAAAGACGGTGCGGACGGAGTGTTCGCCGCGGCGCTTCCCGATGGCCGCGCCGTCGCTTTGAAGATCGCCGATGGTGCCAACCGTGCCCGCCCGCCGGTGATGGTGGCCGCGTTGCGGGCCCTCGGCATCGACGTGTCGGCGGTCGAGCCGTTGGTCGTCCAGTCCGTCACGGGCCACGGTCAGCGGGTCGGTGAGGTTCGCTCGATCGCGCCGTAAGGTTGCCGGGTGAGCGCCATTCCGTTCGTCACGCTCGATTCCCCCCGCTACGGCGAAGCGATCCCGGTCTCCGCCCTGGTGCGCCGAGTCATCGCCGAGAACCCCTCGAAGTACACCTACTTCGGCACCGGCACGTACATCATCGGGCACGACGACGTCGCCGTGATCGATCCCGGCCCGCTGCTCGACAGCCATCGCGACGCGCTCGCCGCCGCCCTCGACGGTGCCCGTGTTCGGGCGATCCTCGTCACGCACTGCCACTCCGACCACTCACCGCTGGCCGCCTGGTTGCACGACACCACCGGCGCGCCGACGTTCGCCTTCGGCCCGCATGGCACCGTGAAATCCGATGGCGACATCGGCAGCGAGATCGATGGAGACATCGAAGAGGGGGTGACGTTGGAGGAGACGACCGACACCGACTTCGTGCCCGACGTTCACGTTGGCGACGGCGAGGTCGTGGCGATGGGCTCGGGTTGGACGATGCGCGCGGTGTTCACTCCCGGGCACACCTCGAACCACATGTGCTACGCGCTGGAAGAGGAGCAAGCGTTGTTCACCGGCGACCACGTGATGGGTTGGAGCACCACCGTCGTGTCGCCACCCGACGGCGACATGCGCGACTACATCGATTCGCTTCGTAAGGTGATGGCCCGCGACGACGTCACTCTGTGGCCCACCCACGGCGCTCCGGTGACATCGCCGAAGCCGTTCCTACAAGCGTTTCTCGACCATCGTTTGCAGCGCGAGGCCCAGGTGCTCGCTGCGGTGCGATCGGGGTTGTCCGACATCGAAGCGATGGTGAGGGTGATGTACGCCGACGTTCGCGAGGAGTTGCACAAGGCCGCCGGGCGCAGTGTGCTCTCCCACCTGGTCAAGCTGGTCGACGACGGCGAGGTGACCGTGGAGGGCAAGTCGGGTTCGAAGGGAACCTACTTACCGACCTGAATCACGCATACTGGTCGAGGATGCTCGTTTCCGTGATGCGATCGAGTGTCTCCTTGACCGCGGTGGCCAGCGTGCCGTCGACCCCGTCGACCTGGGCGATCTCCGTAGCCGTGGCTCGCTGCAAATTGGCCAGATCACCGAACCGTTGGACGATTGCCCCAGCGAGCGCGTTCGTGATGCGCGGCACCCGAGTGAGCAGCCTCAGACCACGCGGAGACGCCGGCGAGTCGCCGTGCAACCCGTGCCCGGCCCAGTTGTTGGCGATCAATGGATAGTCGGCAAGTACGAGCTCGAGCTCGTGATTGATCTCGCCGTAGACCTCGTCGACCTGCAGGCGCAGAAGGCGGGCATCGACTCCGAGCTCGACGATCATGGTCTCGATCTCGGCCGAGATGCGCCGCACCATCTCGCCGCGCTGCACGACTGAAGCGACGTCGCGAATGGTCGCCGCGCCTTCGAGCTCGAGCGCCGTGAGGTTGGCCAACGTGTCGTCGAGGCGCACCTTGTAACGTTCCAGCGTTTGCAGGGCTTGGTTGGCGCGATTGACGAGCCGGCCGATGTCTTGCAGCTGGTGCTTCATCCCGCCCGCGTACACGGTGATGACGCCCATCTCTTCGCTGACGCTCACCACTGGCACAGGGATCGAGCGGGCCACGCGCTCCGCCGTACGGTGTCGAGTACCGGTCTCACTGGTGGGCACGGACGGATCGGGAACCAGATGCACGTTGGCGCGGGCCAGCCGTTGACCTCGTGAGCCGAGGATGATGGCCCCATCCATCTTGGCCAGCTCGCTCAGGCGCTGCGGGCTGAATGGCGCGTCGAGCAGGAAGCCGCCGCTGCAGATCGCCAACACATCGGGCCCGTCACCGAGGATCAGGAGAGCACCCATCTTGGCCCGCACGATTCGTTCGATGCCGTCGCGCAACGGGGTTCCGGGGGCGATCGTGGCCAGGGCGCCGTGCAGGGCATCGGTGGGTGGCCCAGGCGTCGTCATTGAGAAGATTCTACTTGCCGCGGGCGCTCTGCAATCCCGCGGCGAGCAACGCCTCGTTGAGCGTGGCCACGCGAATGAGCGAGATGCCATCGACGCCGTTGGCCGAATTGGCCGGCACGAGTGCCCTGGTGAACCCCATTCGCGCTGCCTCGGCAAGCCGGCGGGAGGCGTGGGCGACCTGACGCAACTCACCCGCCAACCCGACCTCGCCGAAGGAGATCAGGTTGGGGGGCAGCGGTACATCGGCGAGCGCGCTGACGATGGCGAGGCACATCGGCAGATCGCATCCGGGCTCGGTGAGCCGCACGCCGCCGACCGCCGAAGCGAACACCTCGTGCAGGCTCATGGCCAGCCGGGCCCGCCGCTCGAGCACTGCCAACAACAGCGCCAGCCTGCCGGGATCGAGCCCTTGGGCACTGCGCCGGGGTGGTGCGCCGGGGTTGACCCTGTTGGTGAGGGCTTGCACCTCGACGAGCAGCGGCCGGTGGCCTTCGAGCGTAGGGGTGACTGCCGAGCCTGCAACACCGGTTCTCCGGTCGGAGAGGAACAAGCTGCTCGCATCGGGCACGCCGGTCAGACCGTGCTCGACCATCTCGAACACTCCGAGCTCGTTGGTCGAGCCGAAGCGATGCTTGACGGCACGCAGCAAGCGCAGTGCGTGATGTCGGTCGCCCTCGAAGTTGAGCACCGTGTCGACGATGTGTTCGAGCACTCGCGGCCCGGCAAGGCCACCGTCTTTGGTGACGTGGCCGACGAGCACCATGGGGATGCCGCGGCCCTTGGCCTCGGTCACCAACCGGTGGGCACAGCCGCGAACCTGCACGACGCTGCCCGGTGCCGACCCGAGCTCGTGGTCGGCCACCGACTGGATGCTGTCGACGATGACGAGCCGAGGCTTCACCGTGTCGAGGGCGGCGATGATGTGGGCAAGCGATGTTTCGGACAGCAGCCACACGTGAGGACTGACGGCACCCAACCGTTCGGCACGGAGCCGTACCTGCTGAGGGCTTTCTTCGGCGCTGACGTAGAGCGTGCGTTCCGGCCACGTAGCCGCCAACTGCAGCAACAACGTGCTCTTACCGATGCCCGGTTCACCGGCCAGTAGCGTGACTGACCCCGGAACCAGTCCGCCGCCCAGCACGCGATCGAACTCTTCGATGGATGTCGATTGCGGTCCACCCTCCAACGTCTCCACCTCGGCGATGGGTACGGCCGTGGCTGCGCAAGAAGAAGGGATCAGCGTGGCGAGATCGGGATCGGCGCCCTCGACATCTTCGACCATCGAGTTCCACGTGGCGCAGGCAGGGCAACAGCCGGCCCACTTCGGATAGGCGGCAGAGCAGGACGTGCAGCGGTAGACAAGACGGAGCTTCGACATGGTGTCTGCACCGTACGAAAGGGGTGTATCGGAGTTTCCCCGGACCCGGGCACGCGTTCGCGCGGCAGGTGCCAGATCACCGACACCCGACAGCTCGGTGTGGGACTCGGCCATCGACGTGGGCGTCGAAATGGGCGCCGACGGACCGAATCGCCGCCCGCGTGGGCAAGTGGAGAGTCCACGTCGCAGGGTTCTCGAGTGCTACACACCCCGCGGTGCACGGTGGCGGGCGCGACGTTGACGTTGCTTGACGACCCAGGTGATGAAAGCCGCCGCCAAGACGCACCAGGCGATGAGGGCGATCAGCGCAACGTTGGCAGCAACTCCCCAGATCTTTGCCGTGCCGTGGTCGTCGACTGCAGTCGTGGTGAGGTCGAGCTGCGAACCATCGAGCGGCACGACCCACGAGACGGCACCGTCTTTCACGATTCCGGCGGCCGAGGTGATCTTGCCGGGTAGCGCCGCACGCACGAGCACGCCGACAGCCTGGCTGGGGCTGGAACTCGATGCCGCGATCTGCTCGGCGTACGGGGTGGCGCCGATGGCCCCGAGAACGTCTGGATCGGCAAATGCCCCCAAACCGTCGATCCGCAGCGAACCGGCGAGTGAGACCGTCGTGCCGTCCTGGCTGACGACGCGGCGAACCGTCACCCCGTGTAGCGGACCTCCCGATCCGTTGATCGACTGCAGCAGAGCCGTGGCCTCTTCGGGGTTGGCGAAGGCGTGGCTGAGCACTACCTGCAGGCCGCCGCCGGAGGTGTCGGTGGGGCCGGTCACTGCCCAGCCGGCGGCTTTGACGTCGTCGAACCTGAGGTCGTCGGCGAGACCGGGTGCTTGGCCGACGACGTCGGCGTCGGCTGTCGCCGTGACCGTGATCTTGCCGGAGCCGTCGGCATTCATCGAGACATCGACGATGGTGTCGACGTGGCACGCGGTGAGGAGCATCACGGTGATCACGATTAGGCCCCGGCGCATAGTGTCCCCGATTGTGGCATGCGGAACCTGGTGGGCACCGGAGGTGTCAGTACCGGCAACCCGTCGACCATGACCACCGCACCAAGAGAACCTTCCGACTCCGATCTTGTCGCCCGCGCTCGTGCTGGCGACAACGCTGCCTTCGGCGCGCTTGTCGGGCGGTACCAGACGGCTGCGTTGCGGCTGGCTGCGGCGATCAGCGGGTCCCCCGATGAGGCCGCCGACATAGCTCAGGAGGCCTTGATGAAAGCACACCGATCGTTGGCGAAGCTCACCGATCCAGCGATGGTCCGGCCGTGGATGCTGCGGATCGTTGCCAACGAGGCCAAGAACCATCTGCGTGGTCGGCACCGGCGTCGTCAACGTGAGGAGCGATATGGATCGTGGGTGGTGGGTGTGACACCCGAACCCGATTCCAGTGTGCTCGCCGCCGACGATGCGCGCCAATTGAGCGCGGCACTCGGGCGCGTCGCCGCTCGCGACCGGCAGGTGCTCGCCTACCGCTACTTCGGCGGTCTCTCGGAGGCCGAGACGGCGCAGGCACTCGACGTGGCCGTTGGCACGGTGAAGTCGAGGACCGCTCGCGCTCTTGGCCGATTGCGCGTCGAAATGGAGCGACGATGATGGACCTCGAGCGATCTCTCACCGAGCTCGCCGACCGCCTGGAGATCACCGGTGGCGAGCAGCTCGTCACCGACGTGGTCAGCGGGATCAGTCGACCGTTGCCTCGCCGCCAACCGCGGAGCCGCGTTGGCCTGGCTGTTGCAGGTGTTGCTCTGCTGATCGCGATCGCCGCCCTTCCAGGTTCTCGCCATGCGATTGCCCGCTGGCTCGGTTTCGACAGCGTTCGCATCGAGCCTGGCGTGACGGTGCCGACGACGGCTGCGCCGACAACTGCGGCGACGGCGACGACGAATCCATCTGCGGAGCGCCCGACCGGCGCCCCCAGCACCACGAGCATTGCCGCGCCCGACCTCGGGCTTGGTGCTGCGGTATCGCTGGCCGACGCGATCTCAGCGACCGGTCTGCCCGACCCGAGTCCTGCTCTGCTGGGCGAACCACTGTCGATCCACGTCGTCCAATTGCCGCGACTCGGCCAGATCGTCGTTGTCTATCCACCATCGGATCTTCTCGTGCACTCGCCGGTCACCGGTGTTGGTGCCCTCGTCTCGGTGTTCCCTGCGCAGATCGACGATGGCCTGTTCGAGAAGGCCCTGGGCACCACCGCCACCGTTCGATCCGTCGACGTCGACGGTGCCGTTGGCTTCTGGATCGAAGGTGCGCCGCATCAGCTGTTCTTCCAGCACAACGGCGAGATCGTGCCCGACACGCTGCGCTTGGCAACCAATACGCTGCTGTGGCAGCGCGGTGACTACGTCTACCGCCTGGAGGCCGACCTCTCGTTGGAAGCTGCCTTGCGCGTCGCTGCCTCAGTGGCGTGAACTTCATAGACTGCGCTTCCCTTTCAGCTCTCGGTAACGGAGGCAACTGACATGACGATCGGTCTCGATGACGCCAGGGCGATGATCGCCGGCGCCCGCGCCGCGGCTCGCACACTCGACTTGAAGCCGATCTCGGTGGTCGTGCTCGACGCCGGTGGACACGTGACCGCGTTCGAGCGTGAAGACGGTTCGTCGAACAAGCGGTTCGAGATCGCCTTCGGCAAAGCCCACGGCGCCCTCGCATTCGGGATGGGCTCACGATCGTTGATGGCCAGGGCCGAGGCCCAGCCCTACTTCGTCGCGGCAGCCACCGCGGCGATCGGCGGATCACTGATCCCTGTCCCAGGAGGCGTGCTCATCACAGACTCCGCCGGGGCCACGATCGGTGCGGTCGGGATCAGCGGTGACAACTCCGACAACGACGAGCGTGCTGCCATCGCCGGCATCGAGTCGGCCGGTTTCACCGCCAACCCCGGCTGATCATCTGCGCACGTTGCCGGAACGCAGAGCCCACCGGTGGTGTCGGTGGGGCATGAAGAGACCTGTCGTCGTCACCTTGTTGTTGCTCGTTTCGTGTGGTTCGGCAACTGCCACGTCGTCTTCCCAGTCTTCCGAGACGCCGTCGCCAGAATCGACGTCTCCGACCACGCCGCAGACCTCGCTGATCAGCGCGCCGTCGTCGTCGACGCTCGATCCGCCGATCGTCGACGCCGAGGCAGCCTTTCCCGCCAAGCTGGCGTTGACGACCAAGGATGGCGAGGTGGTCACGTTCGCGCCGCACGATCCGCCGATCGTCACGCCCGGCGTGATGGACCCCACCGGCAAGGTTGTGGTCAGCGCCTCGAAGCTCGGAGGTCGTACGACGGTCGAGTGGCACGACGTGCGCACCGACGGCATCTTCGGAACAGCACTCATCGAGGGCGACTTTCGCCCGACTGCGGTCGCTCAGGATGGGAAGCTGGTCGCCCTGATCGGGTCGTCTCCGCAAGCGACCACGGTCGTGCTGGCTACCCCTTCGCGTGGAGAGATGCGGCGATGGACGTTCGATTCCGTGCTCGTTCCCGAGGCGTTCGCCAACGCGTTCGTCACCGAGGGCGACGGCCTGCCGATCGGGGTCTTCGTCATCGAGTACCTGGCAGAGCACACGTATCGAGTGCGCGTGATCGACACCGCTAGCGGTGAGCTCGGACTGCCGCTGAACCTGCGCGACAAGGGCCAGACCGTCGACGAGGAGATGACAGCGGTGAGTCGCACGGCGGTGTTCGAACCAGTGCACCAACTCCTCTTCACGTTGTATCAGGACGCGACGGAGGACGCAGAGAACCTTGGTGCCTTCATACACACCCTCGGCCTGATCAACGGCGTCTGGTGCCTCGACGTGCCGACGGATCTGGGCCTCGCCGATCACCCCGGCGCGCTCGCGGTCAGCCCCGACGGGTCACGGCTGTACGCGGCGTCGAGCACCGGTGGCGTCGCCGGCTACGTGGTAGACGACATCACGAACGGCACTCCGGAAATGCCCGAGGCACGCGCCACCGCGGCCCTGGGAGGCGCCTCATCACGTGTGGCGATCGGGGCGTCGAACCACGAGGTGGTCGTCGCCCTCGGCGGCCGGTTGTTCCGTCTCGATCCCGTCACCTTGGAGGTGAGGGATTCGTTCACGTGGGACATGGACATCGAGGCACTGACCGTGCTGGATGATGGCGGCATCGTGATCGTCGGTACAGGTCGCATGACCCTCGTGTCGAAGCACGACAACATCCAAGCCGAGCGCATCATCGGCGATCTTGCCGATGTCACCCGGGTGGCTGTGGCCGGCTGAGCGCTATTCGGCAGGCAGCGTTGGTTCTACCGGCGCCTCGGGTGCGCCGGTAGCCGCGAGCTCCACCGCCACTGGGGGCAAGAAGCCCTCGACCGAGGAGAACTTCAGCTTCTTCTCGCCGGGCTTCTCCGGGTCGTCCTCGGTGTCGACGACGATGATCTCGCCGGCGCGGAACTCCTTGTAGAGGATCTTCTCGCTGAGGACGTCTTCGATCATCCGCTGGATCGCCCGACGCAGAGGCCGAGCACCGAGCTGCGGGTCGTACCCGCGCTCGGCCAGCAGCTCCTTGGCGTTCTGGGTGAGCTCGATCCCGAGACCCTGACCCTCGAGTTGGCCGGTGAGCCGCTTGGTCATGAGGTCGACCATCTGCATCACCTCTTCGCGGGCGAGCTCGTGGAACACGATGACTTCGTCGATGCGGTTCAGGAACTCGGGGCGGAAGTGGATCTTCAGCGCCTCGTTGACCTTGTCGCGCATCCGCTCGTAGCTCATCGCCGAGTCGACCTTGGTGAAGCCGACGTTGGCCTTGCGCAGGTCGGCGGTACCGAGGTTGCTCGTCATGATCAACACGGTGTTGCGGAAGTCGACTGTGCGACCCTGGCTGTCGGTGAGACGACCTTCCTCCAGGATCTGGAGCAAGGTGTTGAACACGTCGGGGTGCGCCTTTTCGATCTCGTCGAACAGGACGACGCTGAACGGCTTGCGCCGCACGGCCTCGGTGAGCTGGCCACCCTCTTCGTAGCCCACGTAGCCAGGAGGCGCACCGACCAGACGACTGACCGTGTGCTTCTCCATGTACTCGCTCATGTCGAGGGCGATCAGCGAGCTCTCGTCGCCGAACAGGAACTCGGCGAGGGTCTTGGCGAGCTCGGTCTTGCCGACACCCGTGGGGCCGAGGAAGATGAACGACCCACTCGGCCGCTTCGGATCCTTGAGGCCGGCGCGCGTGCGGCGCACGCTCTGGCTGACCGCCTTGATGGCGTTCTCCTGGCCGATGATCCGCTTGTGCAGCTCGGCTTCCATGTTGAGCAGCTTGGCGGTCTCTTCCTCGGTGAGCTTGTAGACAGGGATACCCGTCCAGATGCTGAGCACCTCGGCGATTGCTTCCTCGTCGACCTCGTCGAACAGGTCGACACCGCTGGCTTTGACTTCGGCCTCTTTGATCGACTTCTCGTCGAGCAGTGACTTCTCCTGATCGCGGAGCCGGCCGGCTTCTTCGAACTGCTGCTCCTCGACGGCGCGCTTCTTGGCCTCTTGCACTTCGGTGAGCTTGCGCTCGATCTCTTTCAGATCGGGGGGCGTGCCCATGCGCTTGATGCGCAGACGAGCGCCTGCCTCGTCGATGAGGTCGATTGCCTTGTCGGGAAGGTGGCGATCGCTGATGTAGCGATCGGAGAGGTTGGCGGCGGCGACGATGGCCTGATCGGTGATGGTGACCCGGTGGTGTGCTTCGTACTTCTCACGCACGCCCTTCAGGATCTCGATGGTCATGGCCAGTGTTGGCTCTTCGACACGTACCGGCTGGAAGCGACGCTCGAGGGCCGCGTCCTTTTCGAGGTGCTTGCGATATTCGTCGAGCGTGGTCGCGCCGATGGTCTGCAACTCGCCACGAGCGAGCATCGGCTTGAGGATCGACGCCGCATCGATGGCGCCTTCCGCTGCACCAGCGCCGACGAGCGTGTGGATCTCGTCGATGAACAGCACGATGTCGCCCCGCGTCTTGATCTCCTTGAGCACCTTCTTCAATCGCTCTTCGAAGTCGCCGCGGTAGCGGCTGCCGGCAACGAGCGCACCGAGGTCGAGCGTGTAGAGCTGCTTGTTGCGCAGCGTGTCGGGGATGTCGTTGCTGACGATCTTCTGGGCGAGACCTTCGACGATGGCGGTCTTGCCGACGCCCGGCTCACCGATGAGCACCGGGTTGTTCTTGGTTCGTCGACTGAGGATCTGCATGACCCGCTCGAGCTCGCGGCCGCGTCCGATGACTGGATCGAGCTTCTTCTCTCGTGCGAGCTGGGTGAGGTTGCGACCGAACTGATCGAGGATCTGGCTGTTGCCCTTGTCGCCCGGCGTGTCTTCCTTGCCCTGCTGCCCCGCGGCTGCAGCTTGCGGCTCGCCTTTGCCCTGCGCGCCGCCCTGATACCCGCTGAGCAACTGGATGACTTGCTGGCGCACCCGCGACAGGTCTGCGCCTAGCTTGACGAGCACCTGCGCGGCAACTCCCTCGCCTTCGCGGATGAGGCCGAGGAGGATGTGTTCGGTGCCGATGTAGTTGTGGCCGAGTTGCAACGCTTCGCGCAGCGAGAGCTCGAGCACCTTCTTCGCCCGCGGTGTGAAGGGGATGTGCCCCGACGGCGAAGTGCCGCCTTGGCCGATGATCTCCTCCACTTGGTTGCGGACGGCCTCGAGTGAGATGCCCAGACTCTCGAGCGCCTTCGCGGCGACCCCTTCACCTTCGTGGATGAGACCGAGGAGGATGTGTTCGGTGCCGATGTAGCTGTGGCTCAGCAGCCGAGCTTCTTCCTGGGCCAGCACCACGACCCGCCGGGCCCGATCGGTGAAGCGTTCAAACATGACGGAAGTCTATCGGCGCAGGGCTCGCGCAACATGCTGTGTTACTCGTTGGGCCCAATGACCCATCGGCTCTCCCGGCCGCTTCTTCCGATGGGTCAGAGCGCATGGCTAGCCTGGCCCGGTGGGGCCATCGCCATTCTTCACGCTTGCCGGCATGACCGACGACGTGCATCGCATCGAAAGCGCCCTGGTCGAGTCGGTGCGCACCCCCGATCCGTACCTCAACGAGATCGCCGCCCACCTGATAATCGCTGGTGGCAAGCGCCTCCGCCCGTTGCTCACTGTCGTGACCGCGCAGGTGTGCGGGCCATCCGACTCCGATCTCAGGGAGCGGTCGATCCAGGGCGGCATCGCCTGCGAACTGGTGCAGACGGGCTCGCTGTACCACGACGACGTGATCGACGAGGCCTCGACGAGGCGCGGCGTCGAGACCGTGAACGCGAAGTGGGGCAACCTGCAGGCGATCCTGGCGGGCGATTTCCTGCTCTCGCGAGCGTCGGAGATAGCGGCCTCGTTGGGCACCGAGGTTGCCGGCTTGTTGGCACGGACGATCGGCCGCTTGTGCGAGGGACAGATCGAGGAGCTGCGTCAGACCTACAACTCGGCACGCCCCGAATCGAGTTACATGGCGTCGATCAGCGGCAAGACGGCGTCGCTGTTCGCCACGGCGGCACGCATCGGCGGGCTCGTCGCCGGCTTCGATCGGGCGTTGACCGACGTCCTCACCGAGTACGGCGAGGCCTACGGGATCGTCTTCCAGATCGTCGACGATCTTCTTGACATCACCTCCACCGACGATCAGCTCGGCAAGCCGGCGGGCCACGACATGGTCGAGGGTGTGTACACCCTGCCCGTCCTGCGCACGCTGCAAGCCGGTGGCGTGCCGGCGATGGAACTCCTGGCCCTGCTCGGCAAACCACTCGACATGGCGGAGCGCGAGAAGACGCTGGGGATCGTGCGCGACAACGGAGGCGTCGCTTCAGCGTTCTCGACTGCGCAGGACTGGGCCACGAAGGCGGTTCGGGCCTGCGATGCCCTGCCGGCGTCGGCGGCCACCGACGCCCTGCGGGCCGCCCCCGAGGCCCTCATCGCCTCCCTCGGCTGATTCGGTGTGGAGTGTTTCCCGCCCAGGCGGGCGCCGCGAAAGACTCCACAGGCCGGCGGTGTGGAGTGTTTCCCGCCCGCCTGGGTGCTGCGAAGGACTCCACAGGGTTTGGTCACACGTTGGGGGCGAGCTTGACCAGCTTTGCAGCGGCCTTGTAGGCCGCCTCTGCGGGCCCGATCTCGTCGGGGCGGAGCAGGTTGGCCATGATCCGCAGCACCCACTCCATCAGGGTGCGGCTGTGCATGCCGGCCCGGGTCAGTTCGCGCATCAGCGCCGGCCGGCCGATCACGCGAGCGAACAATCGGGCGACTTTGAAGTATTCGCCGTACTCGTCGTCGAGCAGCGAGGGGTACCGCTGGAGCGCGGTCGGGTCACCGGCATCGATGGCCTCGTGCAGCACCTGGGCCGCCATGTGCGCGGTCTCGTAGGCGTAGTCGATGCCTTCACCGTTGAAGGGGTTGACGCTGCCGGCGGCGTCACCGATGACCAGATACGACGGCCCGGCCTTCGGCCCCACCGAGCCACCCATCGGGATCCGTCCACTGGTGGCCTTGCACTCCGGCTTGCCGGGGTCGATCTCCCAACGATCGGCGACTTGGTGCGCGTAGCCGTCGAGAAGCGACGTGGTGTTGACGGTCTTGAACTCGCGGAAGGTCGACAGCAGCCCGACACCGATGTTGACGGTGCCGTCGCCGACAGGAAAGATCCAGCCGTAGCCGGGCATTGGATTTCCGTTGCGGTCCTTTACGTCGAGCGCCGACTCGATCCACGGCTCGGCATGCCGTGGTGACTCCCAATACGTGCGGATCGCGGTGCCGTAGGGCCACTCGCGCGTTCGGAACGTGCCGAGCGAACGACCGAACCGGCTGTTGGCGCCGTCGGCGACCACCACGTACCGGGCGTGGATCTCGATCGGCTCGCCGGTGGGAGGTTGCACGACTGCACCGCGAACGAAACCGCGTTCGACGATCGGCAGCACCGCGTCGTGGCCTTCGAGCAAGGTCGCTCCGGCGGAGACCGCGTTGTGGGCGACCATCGTGTCGAGATCGCGACGGCGCACGACGTATCCGTAAGGTGGGAACACCGGATGCGATGGCCACTCCAGCTCCAACTGGCGGCCCATTCCGGTGGCGCGCAGCCCGTTGTACCGATGGAACTTCGTGAGTTGCTCGGCGAGACCCATCTCGTTCAGCTGATGCACGGCTCGCGGTGTGAGCCCGTCACCGCACGTCTTCTCGCGGGAAGGTCTTGCGCTCGACGATGGTGACGTCGTGACCGTACCGAGCGAGCCAGTAGGCGGCGGAGGCTCCAGCGGGGCCGCCGCCGATCACCAGTACGTCTGTCGATGTCACTCAGCTTCCGGCTGATGAGCCGGGCGCCGGCTCCTCGCCGACCTTGATGGCCCCGGTGACCTTCGTGTCGATGTTCTCGAACGTCGCTGAACCGTCTTCCAGGGCGGTCCAGGCCGGAGCGTCGGGTGCGCACCAGTTGTTGTACTCCGTTTGGTACGCGCCCGTGGATCTGCACCGCCGAGCGTGTAGCGCTCGTGGCAGACGACGGCAAGGATCTGCGCCTCGGTGAGCGCCCCGCCGAACTTGGCGCCTTGCTGCGGCATGGCGCCTCTCGCCTTGGTGATGTGGGCGCCGCCGGGCCGATTGGGGTCGCCGTAGATCTGCACGCCCGCGGCTGCGTAGGCATCGCTTCCGCTGTAGACCCAGCGCAGCTGATCCTCGATATGGGGGAAGGTCTTGAGCACCTCGCCCTGAGAGAACTGATACCCGACGCCACCCTCGCCCTTGGCGCCGTGACAGCCCGAGCAGCCGCCGAACACCGTGGCGCCTTCGCCGAGCGGCCCGGCGATCTTCTCGGTCGTCGGGGTCAAGGCACGCACGTACATGAACGCCCACAACGGCAATGTGCTGAGGGTGGCAAACGCCCAGAACGGGATCTTCTTGCGTGCCTTGGCAGCAGCGACGACGGGGATGTCGGGTTGCGGCGGGGGAGGGCCCGCTGGGACCGCGGGCGCGGCTGGTCGTGCAGGCACCGCCGGAGCTGCACCCGACGCGGCACCTGCGGTAGCCGAAGGGGTGGCGGAAGCGGCAGCGGTGTCGGCTGGAGCGGCTTCACCTTCGGCCTGCGCGCGTGCGGCCTTGCTGCGCTTCAGCAGGTGCTCGGGAATCTCGGTCACGGGTGCCCACGATAGACGGCAGGATGACGAGATCAGGAAATCCTCTCCGATGTTCCGCGCACGTCGCGTGCACGAATTCACAACCGGTCGATTGTGGTCATGGAGCGTGGTAGACCGAAACACGAATGTGCACGCCGGCTCGTAGAGAATGGCAGTCGGCGTGACGTCGGTGACTACAGTTTGTGCAGCAGTTCACGAGGAAGGACAGCCGAGGTGCTGATCGCATACGACTGGTGGAGACCCTCAAAGTTTCCGTTTTTGAACGAGGCCTTCCTTTTCTCGTTCGCGCTGTCGCTGGTTCTCGCTCTCATGGTGATCCCGTACGCGAAGCGTCGCCCGAAGGGCACCCCGGTGTCGTGGGGCGAGGCCATGCTCGCTGCGGTCTACGTCTTCGGAACCATGTTCCTCTCCTTCGGTGTCGTCCCTCACCAATGGATCGCCCACTCCGACGCCGACCTCCAGTGGACGAAGAGCTACATCATCTACGGGCCCTTCGATCTGTTGAAGCCCAAGGCCCTCGGAGGCAATTTTCCGTTCACCGCGTCAGTACGAAGCCATTCGCGACACCGTCGTCGTGTTGCTCCACGTCCTCTACTTCGGTCTCGTCATCTACCTGTGGGGCGTGTGGCAGAAACGCGGCGAGGCCAAGCCCAGCACCGAGGTCGCGACGAGCACGTACGGCCGTCCTCTCGTGAGGAAGGGCTAGAGCGCATGGCGCGTACCGACGCCAACCCTCCGATGATGCCGTACACCGACGAGTACCAACTCGTCGAGGTCGACGCCGACTACTTGTCGAAAGCTGTCAAGCCGAAGCAGTTCATCCACATCGATCAAACCGAATGCATCATGTGCGAGGGTTGCGTCGACATCTGCCCGTGGAAGTGCATCCACATGGTCACGCCCGACGCCATCGTCGAGGCCACCGGCACCGAGCTGCCGGGCGAGGATCCGAGCGACAAGGTCCTGTTCATCATCGACGACGACATCTGCACTCGCTGTGCCCTGTGCGTCGATCGCTGTCCGACCGGCGTGATCATCTTGGGAAGAGCGGGTGCTCCCGACAAGAGTGGCGACGCGCACGTCCGCACCAACAGCCATGGCTATGCCTACGGCATGAGGTTCTAGGGGTACGACCGATGGCAAACATTCTCGACGAACGACCAAAGCTCACCATGAAGGACCGGCTCACCAAGGTGTGGAGCGGCACCCAGGGGAGCCAGGCATGGAACTCGATCTTCCGACCAGGTTCGATCTTCCGCAAGGGCTACACCGACTCGCCGCGCAACCGCAGCTACGTCGTGATGAACTCGGTGCTCTACCACCTGCACCCGGTCAAGGTGAAACGCCACGCGGTGAAGGTCAGCTACACGCTGTGCCTCGGCGGTTTGAGCTTCTTCCTGTTCATCCTCCTCACCGTCACCGGGATCTTCTTGATGTTCTTCTACCGCCCCACCGACGTCTCGGCGTGGAACGACATCTCCAACCTGCAAACGTCGGTCGCGTTCGGATTACTTGTGCGCAACATGCACCGATGGGGCGCGCACCTCATGGTGCTCAGTGTGTTCTTGCACATGGCCCGCGTCTTCTATCACGGTGCGTACAAGGCACCACGCGAGTTCAACTGGGTGATCGGTGTGGTGCTGTTGATGCTCACCCTGCTCCTCAGCTTCACCGGCTATCTGCTGCCGTGGGACCAGTTGGCGCTGTGGGCCGTTACGGTCGGAACCAACATGATGGGCTACACGCCGGTGCTCGGCACCCAGGTCCGGTTCGTGTTGCTCGGCGGCAAGGAGATCGGCTCCGAAACTCTTCTGCGGTGGTACGTGCTGCACGTGCTGATGTTGCCGTTCGTCATCGTCATCTTCATGGCGATCCACTTCTGGCGTGTCCGCAAAGACGGTGGAATCAGTGGGCCCCTCTGATGCTTCGCTCGTCGGCGCTTCGGTTCTCCACACTCAGGTGCGCCTCGTCGCTGGGGCTTCCTTCGGCGCGCCGAACAGGTGCTTCATGACTGAGATTCCTGAACACCTGCTCAAGCGGGCGCAGCAGGCCCGCGAGAAGGCTGAAGCCGAGGCTGCTCCGGCCGATGTCCGAGTCGGGTGCCGAGCCGGCTTCCGATCCACGAATCCCGGCCCATCTGCTCGAGCGCAGCCGCGCCGCAAAGGCGCAGCAGGGTGGTGGCGACGCGCCGGCGGGTGGCGAGTCCGGCGGCGGCGCGGTCGCCGTGCAGGAGCGGGTTGCCAGCGTTCTGGCCGGCACACCCAGCGCCGGAGGCGTGCCTCTCGGCGCAGGGCCCGGTGGCCACACGCAGCGTTTGCTCACGGTCGTCAAGAGCGGCTCGATCCAAGATGTCAAGGCGTCGCCCGTCGACAAGGTGCACACGTGGCCCCACCTCCTCGCTGCGGAGTTCGTCGCCGCGATCGCCTGCACCGCGTTCACGTTCTTCTTCTCGATCTGGGTCAACGCTCCGCTGTTGCAACAGGCCAACCCGAACCGCACCCCGAACCCGTCGAAGGCACCGTGGTACTTCCTCGGTCTTCAGGAACTGTTGACCATGCTCCACCCGATGATCGCCGGTGTGACGATTCCCGGCGTCGGGCTGATCGTGTTGATCTTTGCGCCGTTCATCGACAAGAACCCGTCCAACAAGCCGGAGGACCGCAAGTTCGCCATCTCGCTCATGACCGTGCACATCATGTTCTGGTCCGTGCTCGTCATGATCGGTTCCTTCTTCCGAGGGCCCGGCTTCAACTTCACCTTGCCGTGGCGCGACGGCTTGTTCTTCGATCTGTGAGGTCCCGATGAGTCCCGCAACCATCATCACCATCGCCATCGCGGCCATAGTCGTTCTCGCAGCCATCGTTCTCGTCACTGCGGCCCGACGCGCCGACGTTCGTGGTGCCGGTGCGTTGAGCCGCGAGACGCGTCGCCGCGACAAAGACGCCGACATCGACCTGCCACCCGTGCGCCAGACCGGCCGCGAAGTGGAACGTGCGGTCAGCGAAGCACGAAGCGCCGGGCTCGTTGCCGCCACCCCGTCGACGCCGGCCGTATGGGTACCGCCCGACGCCGACGCACTCGGAGTCAGTCGCCGCCAGTTCCTCAACCGAGCCACCATCTCGTTGACCGGTGCCGGCCTCACGACGTTCGCCGCGGCGGGCTTTGTCGCCTTCCTGTGGCCCACCGCAACGGGTGGGTTCGGCGGCAAGATCAGCGTCGGCAAGCTCAACGATGTGTTGGCGGGCATCTCCACCGGTAGCGGGTTCTTCTACAACGCGACTGCCCGTTCGTGGGTCACGGTGTATCCCGTCGATGCCCTTCCCAAGGCCAAGGGCGTTGCCAACTACAAGCCGTTGCTCAGCGGCATGCAGAACGGCATCGTCGTGCTGTACCAGAAGTGTCCGCATCTCGGTTGCCGAGTGCCACAGTGCGTCAGCAGCCAATGGTTCGAATGCCCGTGCCACGGTTCGCAGTACAACCGGGTCGGTGAGAAGAAAGGTGGCCCTGCGCCGCGCGGCATGGATCGTTTCGCATTCACGGTCAGCAACACCGGTGACGTCGTCATCGATACCGGCACAGTGTTTCCCGGCCCCCCGATCGGTACCAACACCACGGGTCAAGAAGCCGAGGGACCGCACTGCATCGGCGGCACAGGCGGTCACGGATGATCGCTTTGGCGACCACTGCAATCGGCTGGCTCATCCTCGTCGTCAGCCTCCTCGGCTGGGTGATCTACTACTTCGCCAACCGCAAGGCCGCCCGGCCCGAACTCGGCTCGGAGGTCGAGCTGGCACCGAACCGACGCCCGTACTACGACGACGAGACGCTCGAAGGCTCCCGGCTCACGCGTGTGAGCCTCATCGGTGTGTTGCTGCTCGTGACGATGGTCATCGGTCTTCCGCTGTACTGGGTGTTGGAGCCCGGCCGCCAGGCTGGTGCGGTCAGCGGCAAGGAGCTGAAGTTCGCCGGCTGGGGCCAAGCGCTCTTCGAGACCACCGCCAACGGTGGCTTCAACTGCGCCGGCTGCCACGGCGGATTGAAAGCCACCGGAGGTCAGGCACCCACCGCGGTCACCGACCCGAAGACCGGTGAGGTGAAGGCGGTCAACTGGTACGCCCCGGCGTTGAACACCGTCCTGTACCGCTTCTCCGCCGACGAGGTGCAGTTCATCCTCAACTATGGCCGCACGTTCTCCCCCATGTCGGCGTGGGGCACGATCGGCGGCGGCCCGATGAACGCTCAACAGATCGAGACGATCATCGCCTACATCCGCAGCATCCAGCTACCCCCCGTCGGTTGTCTGACCTCACCCGCCTTCCAGCCTGAGTCTTCATCGACCGACCTGAGCAAGTTGAAGGTCTGCGATGGTGGCACGCTGCCCGACGACGAGCAGGCCAAGATCAGCAGCGCAGCCACGGCGGCCGCGCAGGCGCTGGTCGCCCAGGGCAAGTACGCGACCGTCGACGCGGCAATGGGTGAGGCCCTCTTCAACCTCGACATCAACAGTGGCGCCTACAGCTGTGCTCGTTGCCACACCGAGGGCTGGAGCTACGGCAGCCCCGAGGTTCCCGGTCAGGGGGCCTTCGGCTGGAACCTCACCGGCGGCGCCACGGCCTCGCACTTCCCGAGTGAACAAGACATGATCAACTTCGTGAAGGGTGGCTCGTCGATGGGGCAGCGCTACGGCAAGCAGTCGCAGGGCACCGGCCGCATGCCGGCGTTCGGCAACTTGCTCACCGACGAGCAGATCAAAGCGATCGTCGAATACGTGCGGAGCCTGTGATGAACGCCGTCCTTGCGGTCACCTGGGAACCACAGCTGCGCGGCATCCTCATCACGATCATCGCCGTCATGGTGTTCTGCGGCAGCACGTATTTCATCCTCAGCACCAACCTGGGGGCGCGACTCGGCTTCCTGGTCGCGTTCGCTGCGCTTGCAGGTTGGTTGTTCATCATGGGGGCGATCTGGTGGTCGTACGGCAAGGGACTTCTCGGGCCCGACGCATCGTGGGCGCCCATCAGCGGTCGCACCGTACTCACGACCGGCTCGATCAACGATTCCGGAGCGCTCGATGCGCCGGTGGTGATCGACCCCAACGCTGATGCCACTGCTGCGGCCGCGGCAGTCGACGCTCAGTTCGTCAAGGACGGCTGGAAGAAGCTCGAGTCGTCGGTGCCGTCGTACCAGCAGGCGGGCGCCGCCGCCGGCACCCTCCTCGAAGAGGCGGGTGCATTGGCGGCCGGTGAGTTCCAGGTCATCAACGTGTTCGACAAGGGCGGTCAGCGTTCGCCCCAGCCGTTCGGCTCGAGATTCGACTTCGTCGCTTTCTTCCACAAACCGCACTACTCGGTCGTCGAGGTGGCCCCGCTGGTGAAGCAGCGCGACGAGCCCGGCCGGGCGCCGGCGAAGCCCGAGATCGACACGTCACGGCCTCACCAATACGTGTACATGATCCGTGATCTAGGCGCCAAGCGAAAGCCGGCCGGGTTCATCACCGTCGGCTCGCTCGCCGTGTTCTTGATGCTCTGCTACCTGCTGCACACTCGTGATCGGCGAGTGGTCGCCAATCGTTCGGCGCGGGCAATTCCTGCTCAAACGTCCCCGCCGGCCCCTCAACAGACAGCGCAGGCACAAGCCACGTGATGGGTCAATACCTGCCGGTCGTGTGCCTCTTGGTACTTGCGGCGTTGTTCGGCGCGTTGAGCTTCTTCGCCTCTCGACTGCTGGCACCGCGCCGCCCGTCGTCGGCCAAAGAGGCACCCTACGAGTGCGGGATCGTGCCCAGCCGCGATCCACCCGAGCGGTTCCCCGTCACGTTCTACGTAGTCGCCATGTTGTTCGTGATGTTCGACATAGAGCTGATCTTCATCTATCCCTTCGCCGTCGACCGCGCCTTCCTCAGTACGTACGCGTTCTGGGAGATGCTCTCGTTCAGCGTCGTGTTCTTCCTCGCCTTCGTGTACGTCGTCGCCCGCGGGGCACTCGACTGGGGGCCGGCGCAGCGGCATCGCCGCATCGACGGCGCTGTGTCGGCTGAACGCACATTGGGCACCACGATCCGGCGCGTCGGCACCGAAGGTCGCTACGACGAGACGACGGCAGCATGAGCCTGATCCGCGACATCCAGAACGACGGTCTCGGCGGTCTCGAGCACAACGTCATCACGGCCCGCATCGAGGATCTGGTCAAGTGGTCGCGGAGCCGCAGCAGCTGGCCGGCCTCGTTCGGCCTGGCTTGCTGTGCCATCGAGATGATGGCAACGGGTGCCGCTCACTACGACATCAGCCGCTTCGGTATGGAGGTCTTCCGTGCATCGCCTCGCCAGGCCGACATCATGATCGTTGCCGGCCGCGTCAGCCAGAAGATGGCGCCGGTGCTCCGCCAGGTGTACGACCAGATGATGGAGCCGAAGTGGGTCATCTCGATGGGCGTGTGTGCATCGTCAGGCGGCATGTTCAACAACTACGCGATCGTGCAAGGTGTCGACCAGGTCGTTCCCGTCGACGTGTACGCGCCCGGCTGTCCACCAACACCCGAAACCCTGATCCACGCCATCGAAACGCTGCACCAGTCGATCGAGGATGGGCACCTGATGAAGCGTCGTGCCGAGACCGGTGCCGGCGCCAACGTCCATGTCCAAGAGATCCCATCCGGAGCCGAGTCGATCCCAGTCCTGCTCGGAACGCGGTGACCCGTGAGCGATGCGGCTATCACAGCGCCCGACGAGGCCGCCCCTGCTCCTGAGCCGCCGTCGATGCACGGCTGCCCTCAGACCGACAGCCGCGGCCAAGTCGTCTTGCACCCGACTCGCGATCAGTACCTAGCGGTGGTTCGTGCCCTGCTCGACGACGGCTACGAGATGTGTGTCGATCTCACGGCCACCGACTACTTGCTCCTGCCCGATCGGGAGATGCCCGACGGAGTAGCCGCCGAGCGGTTCGAGGTGGTGGTCAACCTGCTGTCGTTGACCGCACGCCGGCGAATCCGACTTCGCGTTCAGGTTCCCGCCGCCGACCCGTCGATCGCTTCGTTGTTCGAGGTTCACCCAGGCACCGAGGCGATGGAACGTGAGGTGTTCGACATGTTCGGAATCAGCTTCAACGACCACCCTGATCTCACCCGGATCCTGATGCCCGAGGATTGGGAAGGCCATCCGCTTCGCAAGGACTACGACACCGGTGCCATCCCCGTGCAGTTCTCCGGCGACTTCGGTGCCAGGTCATGAGCATCGTCGACACCATCCGCGCGGGCAACGAACCGGCACAAGGTCTGAAGCCGCGCAGCGAGCTGACAGCACGGGAACTGCTCCGCGAGGTCGGCTCGGTGCTGCGCATGAGCGAGGCCGACGCTGCCAAGCTCGGCGATGTTCCCGTCGATGCCTCCGAAGATCAGACGATGATCATCAACATGGGTCCGCAACATCCCAGCACGCACGGCGTGTTGCGGTTGATGCTGGAGCTGCGTGGTGAGGAAGTGCTGCGCTGCAAGCCGATCATCGGGTATCTGCACACCGGCATGGAGAAGACGGGTGAGAACCTCACGTACATGCAGGGCGGCACCAACGTCACGCGCATGGACTACGTCAGCCCATTGAACAACGAACTGGTCTTCTCGATGGCCACCGAGAAGCTGTTGGGCATCGATGGCGACATCCCCGAGCGCGCAGTGTGGATGCGCATGCTGCTCAGCGAGCTCAACCGCATGAGCAGCCACCTGCTGTTCCTTGCCACCAACGGCATGGACATCGGCGCGGTGTCGATGATGATCTACGGCTGGCGTGAACGAGAAGAGGTGCTCCGGTTCTTCCAGAAGGTCACGGGTCTGCGGATGAATCACAACTTCATCCGGCCGGGTGGCGTTGCAGCCGATCTTCCCGCCGGTTGGCGCGACGACGTGCTGCGGCTGCTCGAGCTGATCCCGCCGCGCCTCGAGGAGTACGACGTGTTGATGACCGGCCAGCCGATCTGGCGCGAACGGTTGCAGGGTGTGGGCGTCATCACCGCGCAAGAGGCCGTTGCGTTGGGAGCCACCGGCCCGATCCTGCGCAGCACCGGCACGGCTTGGGACCTACGGCGCGACATGCCGTACCTGCACTACCCAGAGGTCGACTTCGATGTCATCGTTGGCTCGTACGGCGATGCGTTCGACCGCTACGCGATCCGCCTCAACGAGGTTCGGGAGAGCATGAAGATCGTCCGCCAGATCCTCGATCGCATGCCCGGTGGCGACTATCGCATCCAGGACAAGAAGGTCACCCCTCCGCCGCGTGCCCGAATCGACGAGTCGATGGAGGCGTTGATCCACCACTTCAAGATCTTCACCGAGGGCTTCAAGGTGCCCGAGGGCGAGGTGTACGTCGCGATCGAGAGCCCCCGTGGTGAGATCGGTTGCTACATCGCCAGCGATGGCTCGGCCACCCCGTATCGCTTGCACGTGCGAGCCCCGAGCTTCGTCAACATCCAGTGCATGCCGCACATGCTGCGCGGCGGGCTGATCGCCGATGCTGTCGCGGTGATCTCCTCCGTCGACCCCGTTCTCGGCGAGGTCGACCGTTGATGGGGGGTTTGAACGAAGCCAACGTCGTGCTCGCCAAAGAGATAATCGGCCGCTACCCGATTGCTCGCTCGGCCACGATTCCCTTGCTGCACCTCGCCCAGCAGCAGGATGGCTACATCACCAACGAGGCGATGAAGCACATCGGAGAGCTGGTCGGCGCGACGTCCGCAGAGATCCTCGGCACCGCCACGTTCTACGAGATGTTCAAGTTCGAGCCCGTGGGCAAGTACCTGATCAACATCTGCGGAACGATGTCGTGCGCGCTGCTCGGAGCCGACGAGTTGATGCATCACGCCGAGCAGAAGCTGGGCATCAAGGCCGGTAGCACCACGGCCGACGGACTGTTCACCCTCGAGCACGCCGAGTGCCAGGCGGCGTGTACCGAGGCCCCTTGCCTGCAGGTCAACTACCGATATCGATACCGCGTCACGCCGGCTGATCTCGACGCTCTGATCGACGACCTGGGCCGCGGCCGACTCGACGGCGAGATCCCGAACCACGGCACGGTGGCTCGTGTGCGCCAGCAGATCCCCGCCGAGCGCGCCGTCGGCGCGGTTCCCCCCGACGCCGTCACAGGCGCACCTGTGTGGATGCCTCCGCCCGCCGAGGCAACGGCGTGAGCGGCACCGAGTATCCGCACGCACCCGGCTTCGTCGCCGGCGATCGGCCGCGCATCGTCACCAGCCGCTTCCAGCATCACGATGCGCACACGATCGAGCGATTCCTGGCCACCGACGGCTACAAGGGTCTGCAGGCGGCTCTGGCAATGACCCCTTCCCAGGTGCACGACCATGTCAAGGGCGCCACCGTGCTCGGTCGCGGCGGCGCCGGCTTTCCGGCGGGCGTGAAGTGGGGCCTCACACCGCAGGGCGTGTGGCCGCGGTACCTGGTGGTGAACGGCGACGAGAGCGAGCCCGGCACCTACAAGGACCGGCTGTTGATGGAGATCGATCCCCATCAACTGATCGAGGGCTGCCTGATCGCCTGCTATGCAACCGGGTTGTCGCAGTGCTTTCTCTACGTGCGCGGCGAAATGGCGCTCGCCCAGGAGCGCATCGCCACGGCACTCAACGAGGCGTATTCCGCTGGGTATGTCGGCAAGAACATCCTCGGCACCGACTTCAGCGTCGACATCGTGCTGCACTGGGGCGCCGGTGCCTACGTGGTCGGCGAAGAGACGGCGCTCATCGAGAGCCTCGAAGGCAACCGCGGCATGCCTCGCCTGAAGCCGCCCTTCTTTCCCGCAGCGGTCGGCCTGTACGGCAAGCCGACGATCGTCAACAACGTCGAGACCCTCTCCAACCTGCCATGGCTGATGCTCAACGGGGTCGAGGCGTACACGGAGATCGGCACACCCACCTCCCCGGGCACCCGGATGGTGGCGGTGTCGGGGCACGTGAAGCGCCCGGGCGTCTACGAGATCGTCAATGGCACCACCACGTTCCGCGACCTCGTGTACTCCGACGAGTTCTGTGGCGGCATCCGCGACGACAACCAGTTGAAGACGTTCGTGCCAGGTGGCGGCTCGGCGCCGTGGTTCCTTCCCGATCAGCTCGACCTTCCGTTCGAGAACAAGTTGGTCACCGCCGCTGGTTCGATGCTCGGCTCCGGTGCGGTCATCGTCATGGACGAAACCACCGACATTCCTGCCGCGGCCCTCACGCTCACGCGTTTCTACGCGCACGAATCGTGCGGCAAGTGCGTGCCGTGCCGCGAGGGAGGCACCTGGCTGGAGCGCATCCTGCGCCGCATCGTCGACGGCTATGGCACCGAACGCGACCTCGACCAACTGCTCGAGGTCGGCGAGACGATCTGCCCGGGCGCGTTCCCGCACGCGGCAAGCGAGCGACTAGGTCTCGAACCAGTGCCGTTCCCGTACAAGATGACCACGATCTGCTTCGTCGGCCCGTCGGCTTACGTGCCGGTTCATTCGGCGCTCACGCTCTTCCGCGACGAGTTCGAGGCCAAGCTCGTTCGCCGCAATCTGATCCCTGTCACAGTCGGAGGCGGCGATGGCGGCCGCTGAACCTGGCACTGAGTCCGGCACCGAGCCCGTGGCAGCACTTGTTGATCCGAACGAGGTCCGCATCACGATCAACGGGCGTGAGGTCGTCTCGACGAAGGGCGAGTTGGTGATTGCAGCCGCACAACGAGCCGGCGACTACATCCCCCGCTTCTGTTACCACGAGCGGATGAGCTCAGTCGGGATGTGTCGAATGTGCCTCGTCGACATCGACACCGGCCGTGGCCCGGCGTTACAACCGTCGTGCATGGCCACGGTGGCCCCGGGCATGGTGGTCAACACACAGAGCGAGGCCGCGCTGCGTGCCCAAGAGGGCGTCATCGAACTGCTGCTTGCCAACCACCCGCTCGATTGCCCGGTGTGCGACAAGGGTGGTGAGTGCCCGCTGCAGGACCAATCGTTCAGCCACGGCCCGGGCGAGAGCCGCTACATCGAGGAGAAGCGGCACTTCGAAAAGCCGATCCCCATCAGCGACTTGGTGCTGCTCGACCGCGAGCGCTGCATCTTGTGCGATCGCTGCACGCGTTTCGCCGACCAGGTCGCTGGTGACGCGCTCATCCACTTCTCCAGCCGCGGCAACACCACGCAGATCACAACCTTTCCCGACCAACCGTTCGCCAGCTACTTCAGCGGCAACACCGTGCAGATCTGTCCTGTAGGGGCGCTCACCGCCACGCCGTACCGGTTCAAGGCCCGGCCCTGGGATCTCGAGCAAACCGAGAGCACGTGCACCACTTGTTCGGTCGGCTGCCGCACGCTGGTGCAGTCGAGTCACGACGAGTTGCTCCGCTACCAAGGCGTCGACAGCGACCCGGTCAACTGGGGTTGGTTGTGCGACCGTGGCCGTTTCAACTTCGAAGCCGTCAACAGTGCCGACCGGTTGAGCAAACCGCTGGTGCGAGTCGATGAAGAGCTGCAGCCGACGACGTGGAACGCGGCGCTGGCCCGTGCGGCCGAGCTGATCTCCGAGGCGAAGGCGGTAGGCGGGGCGACTTCGATCGCGGTGCTGGGTGGGGCTCGAGGGACCAACGAAGACGCATACGCGTGGGCGCGCCTCGCGCACGACGTCATCGGCACACCGCACGTGTACCCGCAAATGGCTGACGGTGCGCAGATCAACCTGCTGGGCTTCGATCGTGCCACCATCGACGAGGCTGCCAACGCGTCGACGATCATACTGATGGGACCCGACCTCAAAGAAGAACTGCCTGTGCTGTTCCTGCGATTGCGCGACGCGGCCCAGAAGCGACGCAGCCGGATCATCGAGTTCACCCAGAAGCGGGGCGGCCTCTCGGCACACGCATGGAAGACGTTCGAGTTCCAGGCGGGGGGAATCGTTCAAGCCGTCGCCGCCGCGAGTACCGATCCCGATGTCGTCGCCCAGCTCGGCAAGGGCCGCGTGGTGATCGTCGCCGGCCGGGCCAACCTGGCCGAGCATCCGCGCGAGGTGGGCAACGGTGTGCTCGCCGCATTGGAGCTCGCTCCTTCGGCAAAGGTGCTGCCGGCCCTGCGTCGCGGGAACATCGTCGGTGCCATCGAGATGGGCCTCGTTCCCGGCGAAGACGGCATGCACGCGATGGAGATCGCCAGAGCCGCCGCGTCGGGCAAGGTCGAATGCCTGGTCCTGCTCGGCTGCGATCCACTTGCCGATTTCCCCGACACCGACCTGGCTCGACAGATGATCGCCGGTGCGCCGCGGATCATCGCCATCGACACGTTCGTCACCAAGTCCAACTCGTCTGCCGACGTCGTGCTGGCCGCGGCCGCGTACGGAGAAAAGAGCGGAACGACCACCAACATCGAAGGTCGGGTCACCACTGTTTCCGAGAGGGTCACACCGCGAGGTACGAGCCGGCCCGACTGGATGATCGCCGTCGAACTGGCCGACTTGTTGGGCGGTGACCTGGGTGTGTCATCGGTCGACGACCTCACCGATGGAATCGCTGCGAACGTTGCCGGCTTCTCCGGGGCGACCGTTGCTGCGCTCGCCGCCGCCCGCGATGGCATCCTCTGCAGAGGCTCGCTTCCACCCGCCACCGCTCGGCCCGCGACCATCGAAGAACGCAACAGCTACGACTACCGGCTGGTGGTGAGCCGGAAGCTCTACGACAACGCCATTGGTACTGCCAAGTCGCCGTCGCTCGCCCATCTGGCGACGAGCTCCGAACTGAGGCTGCACCCCCTCGACATCGAGCGCGTAGGTTCCAGTGAGGGCGCCGATGTGAAGGTCACCAGCAAGCGCGCTTCGATGGTGTTCAAGGTTGTCGCCGATGAGTCGGTCGTGCGCGGTTCGGCGTGGGTGCCCTTCAACCAACCCGGCCCGAACATCGGCGAGCTGATCGACTCGTCCGAGGCAGTGACCGACGTGCGAGTGGAGACGTTCTGATGTTGTCGCTCGACAGCCTCCTCTTCCATCTCACGCTCGGCGCGGTGTTGATCGTTCTGTTGAAGGTGGTTGTCGTCTTCGTGGTCGGTCTCGTGTCCACCATGTTGATGGTTTGGTTCGAGCGCAAGGTGATCGCCGGCATGCAGAACCGGATCGGACCGAACAAGGCCGGCCCATGGGGCGTTCTGCAGACCTTGGCCGATGGCATCAAGCTGTTCTTCAAAGAGGATCTCATCCCCGACAAGAGCGACCGCTTCGTGTTCAAGCTCGCCCCGTACCTCGCCTTTGTGCCCGCGTTTCTCGTATGGACCGTCATCCCGCTCGGCGGCGATTTCAGTCATGGCAAGGCGGGCACGGTGGTGCTGTTCGATCACGTCACTCGCCTGCAAGTCGCCGATCCGCCGATCGGCGTGCTGCTTCTGCTCGCGCTCAGCTCGATCGCGGTCTACGGGATCATGCTGGCCGGTTGGGCAAGCGGGTCGAAGTACCCGCTGCTGGGCTCGGTCAGGGCGTCGGCGCAGATGGTCAGCTACGAGGCGGCCCTCGGTCTCAGCATGGCTTCCGTCATCCTGGTGTCCGGCACCTTGAGCACCAGCGGGATCGTGCACTACCAGTCGAGCCTGTCGAAGTGGCACGTCGTCGCCACAGCGTTCGTCCCGTTTGCGATCTTCCTGATCGCTGCCACCGCCGAGTTGAACCGGCCACCATTCGACCTCGTCGAGGCCGAGCAGGAGCTCGTCGGTGGCTTCAACACCGAGTACTCCAGCATCAGGTTCGCCCTGTTCTTCTTGGCCGAGTTCATGAACACGGTCACGATGAGCGGGGTGATCGTCACCCTCTTCTTCGGTGGGCCGCAGCCGTTGAGCATCGCCGGCCACGCCAACGTCCTGTCGTTCCTCGGGCCGCTTTCCGGCACCGTGTGGTTCTTCCTCAAGCTGCTCGTCTTCTTGTACGTGTACGTCTGGTTCAGGGCCACCTTGCCGCGCTTGCGATACGACCAGTTGATGAACCTCGGCTGGAAGGTCATGATTCCGGTTGCGCTCGGCTGGTTCATGCTGCTGGCTCTGCTGCGCATCGGCGGTGATCACGGCTGGACCCGCCTGCACAAGACGACCGTCGGCGCGATCTCGCTGGTGGTGTTGCTGATGGCAGCGGGTCTGTTGAACCTCGCCAACAAGGTCAGCGCCCGAAACCGCGAACGAGAGGGGGCGATGTTCTGATGGGCTATCTCGAAGGCTTCCTCGTTACGGTCAAACAGCACCGCTTGTTCGGTGGCAAGCGGGTCACGACATCGTATTCAGGTGGTCGGGTGGCCAAGAAGGGCGACGCCACAGAGGGTCACGACGAGAAGATCGCCAAGCCCGAGCGGATGCACGGCCGTCATGTGCTCAACCGTTACGAGGATGGCATGGAGAAGTGCATCGGGTGCGAGCTGTGCGCCGGCGTGTGCCCGGCGAAGTGCATCCACGTGCGTGGTGCCGACAACGACCCGCAGAACCCCACCTCGCCCGGTGAGCGATTCGGATACGTGTATGAGATCAACTACCTGCGGTGCATCCACTGCGATCTCTGCGTCGAAGCATGCCCAACCGAGGCGATCACGGAATCGAAGCTGTTCGAGTTCAGCTTCACGAATCGACGCGATGCCGTGTACACCAAGGCCGAGCTCGTGGTCGGCGACGACGGCCAGCCGCAGCACATGCCGTGGGAAGACTGGCGGCCTGGCGAGGACCAGAACACCAGCGGTTGGATGCGCGCCACGTCACCGAACGGCGACGCCGAATTCGTCGGACGCGTTGGCTGGAGCAGCGAACTCGGCTACGGCGTTCGCGAGCCCGAGGAGAACGCGCCCTGATGCAGCTGTTCGTCTTCATCTGCGCGGGCGCGATGATTCTGGCGGGTGCCGCTGGTGTGGTCACTCGATCCCATCCTGTGCACGCCGCGCTCAGCCTCGTCCTGACGCTCTTCGGCGTCGCCGTGCTGTACGTGGCCCAAGAGGCGCAGTTCCTGGCTGCCGTACAGATCATCGTGTACGCCGGCGCCATCGTGGTGCTGTTCCTGTTCGTGATCATGCTGCTGGGCGTCGACGCTGTCGAAGACCTGCGTATCGAACCCTTCAAGCTGCAGCGCAAGTTCGCGGCCGTTGTCGGGGGCGGCGTGATCGGTCTGGTCACGATCGCGGCGATCTCGTCGCGCGACAACATCGGCCTGGTGAAGCCGGTGCCGAGTGACGCGGTCAGCGCCGTCAGCACGCTCGACCCGCACGACAGCAACATCCGCCGGCTCGCCCGCGACCTGTTCAGCGATCACGTGCTGGCATTCGAACTGACGTCGGTGCTGCTGGTGATCGCCGTCGTCGGCACGGTCGTCCTGGCCCGCCGGGCGCCCAGGAGCAGTTCGGAGGAGTCGTCGTGACCGCCTCTGTTGCCATCCCCACCACCACGTGGTATCTCATCCTCGCCGCGGTGCTGTTCGGTGTTGGCACCGTCGGCGTCCTCGTGCGTCGCAACCCGTTGATCATGCTGATGTGTGTCGAGCTGATGCTCAACGCGGTCAACCTCACGTTCGTGGCGCTGGCTCGCAAGCTCGGCGACGACATCGGTGGGCAGACGACGGTGTTCTTCGTGCTGGTCGTCGCCGCCGCCGAAGTGGTCGTCGGTCTCGGGATCATCGTGGCCATCCGGCGTCGCAAGCCCAACGCAACTGTCGACGATCTTGCGGAACTGAAGGGCTGAGCCGTGCTCGATGTCGTGTGGTTGATCCCGGCACTACCCCTCGCCGGCTTTGCGATCATCTTGCTGTTCGGTCGCCGGCTCGGTGATCCGAAGGCCGGATATCTGGCGACCGTCATGTGCGGTGGCGCCTTTGTGGTCGCGGTCGGTGCTTTCTTCGATCTGCTCTCCAAGTCGGCCGACGAGCGGCAGCACATCGTCAAGGTCTTCTCGTGGGTGCCTGTCGGCTCCCTGAAGGTCGACCTGGCCTTCCTTGCCGACCCCCTGAGCATCACGATGTGCCTCTTCGTCTCCGGCATCGGCGCGCTCATCCATCTCTACGCGATCGGGTACATGCGGGGCGATCCGCGCTTCTCCAAGTTCTTCCTCTATCTCAACCTCTTCGCCGTCAGCATGCTGATCCTCGTGCTCGGCGAGAACATGCTCGTCACGTTCCTCGGGTGGGAAGGTGTCGGCGTCTGCAGCTACCTCCTCATCTCGTTCTGGCACGAGCGTGAGACCGCGGCCACTGCCGGCAAGAAGGCCTTCATCACCAACCGCGTCGGTGATTGGGGCTTCATGCTGGCGATGTTCTTCGCCTTCCAGGCCACCGGCACGTTGAGCTACATCGGCGTCAATGCCGCGGCGCAAACCATGGCGCAGACAACGGCAACGGCGATCGCCTTGTTCGCGTTTGTCGGGGCCTGTGGCAAGAGCGCCCAGCTACCCCTCTACCTGTGGCTCCCCGATGCGATGGAGGGCCCGGCTCCGGTTTCCGCACTCATCCATGCCGCGACGATGGTCACCGCCGGTGTGTTCCTCATGTGCCGCATCAGTCCCGTTCTCAACGCCGCAGCTTCGTACGCGCCCAACTTGATCGCGATCATCGGCGTGGCGACGGCGCTCTTCGCCGCCACCATCGCCGTCGCCCAGAACGACATCAAGAAGGTCTTGGCCTATTCGACGATCAGTCAACTCGGGTACATGTTCCTGGCAGTCGGCTCTGGTGCGTACACAGCGGCGATCTTCCACATGCTCACCCACGCCTTCTTCAAGGCCCTGCTCTTCCTCGGCTCCGGCGCAGTCATCCACGGGATGCACGACGAGCAAGACATGCGCCGCATGGGCGCGCTGCGCAAGTTGATGCCGATCACGGCCTTTACGTTCATCGTCGGCTGGTTGGCCATCGCCGGGGTGCCCCCGTTCGCCGGCTTCTGGAGCAAGGACGACATACTCCTGGCCGCATACGACAAGAGCCCGGTGCTTTGGGCGCTCGGGTTGATCGCCGCGCTGCTCACCGCGTACTACATGACACGTCAGGTGATCATGGTGTTCTACGGCGAGGCGCGCTGGCACGACCACGCCGACGAGCACGGCGCGCATGGCGACCTGAAGCCGCACGAGAGCCCGGCAATCATGTTGCTGCCCCTCGTGGTGCTGGCCGGGCTGTCGATCGTAGGTGGTGCGATCAACCTGCCGTTCTCGCACACCACGGAGCTGCTCACGAGATGGCTCGAGCCGGTGATCGGTGTCCACGACAGCAACACCTCGAAGGTTCCCCTGGCGGTGCTCGCCACGGCCATCGCCCTCATCGGCATCGCCGCCGCGATCCTCGTGTACGCCAAGCACCGGGCCGAACCGATCGAACCCGATGTCCTCGCCAACGCTTGGTACATCGACTCGACGGTCAGCAAGTTCATGGGTGGTCCGGGCCGTGAGGCCTTCGATGCGGTCGCGTGGTACGACGCGACCATCATCGACGGCGCGGTCAACGGAGTCGGCCGGATGGTTCGCGGTACGGGTCAGCGAATTCGCAAGGTGCAGACCGGCAACGTTCGCAACTACGCGGCGGCAATCGGCATCGGTGTCGTGCTGCTGCTCGCGTGGTTCGTCGTGGTGCGGGGGAACCTGTGACCTCGTTCCCGATCCTCACCATGCTCATCCTGGTACCGACGGTGGGTGCCCTCCTGGTCGCCGCCATCTCCGAACGCCGTCCGGAGTTCGTGAAGCTCACAGCGCTCCTCACGAGTGTGCTCACGGGCGGGCTCAGCGTGTGGGTGCTCGTTGCATTCGACAAGAGCAACGACGACTTCCAGTTCATCAGCATGCACACCTGGATCAAACCGTGGGGCATCTCGTGGCACCTCGGCATCGACGGGATCTCGCTGTTCCTCGTCGTGCTCACCGGCGTGCTGTTCCCGATCGTGATCGGGGGCACCGACGCGCATCACGACGCCAAGCGCTACCTGTCGTGGATGTTGCTGCTCGAAGCAGGTTTGATGGGCAGCTTCATCAGTCTTGATCTCTTCTTGTTCTTCGTGTTCTTCGAGATCGTGCTCGTGCCGATGTACTTCCTCATCGCCGGTTGGGGGTATGAGGGCCGCGTCTTCGCGGCCACGAAGTTCTTCTTGTTCACCATGGTCGGTTCGGCGTTCCTGCTCGTCGGCATCATCGCCACGGCGTTCCTTGCCAAAGGCAATGGACCGCTGACGTTCGATCTCATCGAGATCGCCAAGGCCGACTTCGCCACGTCGACGGGGCGATGGCTGTTCTTCGCGTTCGCGGTCGCGTTCGCCATCAAGGTGCCGCTGTTCCCCTTGCACACCTGGCTGCCCGATGCGCATACTCAGGCGCCAACCGGCGGGTCGGTCATCCTCGCCGGTGTCATGCTGAAGCTCGGCACCTACGGTCTGCTGCGCTTCGGTGTCTTCCTGTTCCCCGAGGCGGCTCGGTGGAGTCGCAGCCTGTGGATGACGCTGGCAGTGATCGGCATCATCTACGGCGCGATCGCCGCCACGATGCAGAAAGATCTCAAGCGGTTGGTCGCCTATTCGTCGGTAGCCCACCTCGGGTTCATCGTGCTCGGCATCTTCGCCATGACCACCCAGTCGATCAGCGGTGGGGTGATGCAGAACATCAACCACGGGATTTCGACGAGCGCACTGTTCCTGCTCGTCGGCATGATCTACGACCGCCGTCACACGCGCCAGATCAGCGAGCTGAAGGGTCTGCAGAAGGTCGCCCCGATCTTCGCCGGCGTGTTCATGGTCGTCATGCTGTCGTCGATCGGGCTGCCCGGCCTCAACGGGTTCGTCGGCGAGTACCTGGTGTTGATCGGGTCGTTCCTCACGGCCAGGTGGTGGGCCGTTGTCGCAGCCACCGGCGTGATCCTCGCCGCGCTGTACATGCTGTGGGCGTATCAGCGTGTGTTCCACGGAGAGCCCGACGAGGCCAACAAAGGCTTCCGCGAGCTCAAGGTGCGTGAGGCGGCGGTGATGCTGCCGCTCATTGGTGTGATCGTTTTCACCGGCATCTACCCCAAGCCGATGCTCGATCGAATCGAGCCGAGCGTGAAGAAGTTGATCGAGCACGTGAGCGATAAGACCGGTTATGTCGAGCCGCAGCCGGTCGGAGTCGCACCGTGATCCTCGCCGACCCCACCTTGGTCGGACCACGCGTCGACTGGTTCGCACTCAGCCCGCTGCTCGTGCTGCTCGGTGCAGCGATGGTTCTGCTCGTCGGCGGAGCGCTCGCCGGGCGGTGGCCGCGACACCTGTACGCGCTGTTCACAGCGGCCGCCGGTCTGGCAGCGATGATCCTCTGCTTCTTCCTCTGGGACGACATCACCGACGATGGCGTCTCCACGCTGGTTGGTGGCGCGCTCCGCTTCGACGTCTTCTCGATGTTCATCACGATCGCGATCTGTTCGTCCTTGGTGCTGGTCGCCTTCGTGACCGACGACTACCTGCGTCGCGAAGATCTCGACGGTCCCGAGGTCTACGCCCTGTACCTGCTCTCCGCCATCGGTGGCGTGATCATGGGTTCGGCCAACGATCTCATCGTGCTGTTCCTCGGCTTGGAGATCCTGTCCATATCCATGTACGTCATGGCAGCGAGTCACCGCAAGCGGATCGAGAGCCAAGAGAGCGGCATCAAGTACTTCATCCTTGGCGGGTTCTCCTCGGCCTTCTTCCTCTACGGGATCGCGATGGTGTATGGCACCGCCGGCAGTACGAACTTCACGAAGATCGTCGAGTCGTTCAACACCACGGTTCCCGCCGCTCGCCACGACGCGTTCATCCTTGCCGGAGTGGCGATGCTGTTGGTCGGTCTCGGCTTCAAGATTGCGGCCGTCCCGTTCCACTTCTGGGCACCCGACGTCTACGAAGGCGCTCCCACGCCGGTGACGTCGTTCATGGCGTCGGTGGGCAAGGTCGCCGCCTTCGCAGCCATGCTTCGCGTGCTGATCTTCGCCCTCCCTCACTGGCACGACGATTACCGCCCGATCATCTGGGTGCTTGCGGTCTTGACGGTGGTGGTCGGTTCTGTGATGGCGGTCGTGCAGACGAACGTCAAGCGAATGCTGGCGTTCTCCTCCGTGAGTCATGCCGGCTTCATCCTGGTCGGCGTCGAAGCAGCTGCCCACCGAGCAGGCCAGCCCGACGGGGGCGATGGCATGTCGTCGGCCTTGCTCTACCTGTTGCTGTATTCGGTGCTGGTGATCGGCACGTTCTCGGTGGTGGCCGTGGTCGGGCGCACCGGCGACGACGCCACAGATCTCTCGTCGTTCCGTGGTCTCGGCAAGTCGCACCCGGTGCTCTCGCTGGCTATGACGGTTCTGCTCCTCGCCCAAGCGGGCGTTCCGCTGACATCGGGGTTCGTCGCCAAGTTCGGTGTCATCCAAGCCGCTGTCGAAGAACACAGCTACGCCATCGCCATCGTCGCCATGGTCGCCTCGGTGATCGCCGCGTACTTGTATCTGCGCATCATGGTGTCGATGTGGGTCACCGACCCGGAGCCCGCCGACGACGGCCGCGAGGCGGTCCGGGTGCCGTTGTGGACCGGTGTCGCCCTGGCGCTGTCGGTCGGGTTCACCCTCGCCGTCGGCCTGTTCCCCACCTGGGTGATCGATGCCGCCAAGGCAGCCACGGCCTCCCGCCCCACCCGGCCCTGACCCCACCCGCCGACCCCACCCCAACCCCACCCCGACCCCACCCGCCGCCCCGGTGCAGCCCGCATGGGCGCGATTTCGGCAGCGCCAGTTCTGTTGTTCCTCCCAAGCAGGCTGAATGGGCGCCACCGGGGAACGGCGCCTTCACGATTCGCGCCCATGCGCACCTGGTGCGGGCTAGGCCGCTTGCGCCTCGAGCACCGCTCTGACGTCGGCGATGGCCTCGGCGAGACCGGTGGCAACGTCGATCTCGGTGACCCGGAGCGGGCTCCAACCGATCGATGACAACTTCCGGTCCCGATGTTTGTCTCGGTGCGAGCTTTCGGCACCGTCATGCCATGCCGGGTGATCGACCTCCAGCGCGACCTTGAACTGCGGCCAGGCGAAGTCGACGGCGATGCTTCGTCCGTCGGGCAGTCGCATCGGGAACTGTGTCGTGGGAGCTGGGAGACCCTGACGAGCGATCTCTTCGAGAACTTGAGCTTCCAGACCGGATTGCAGCGCGACGTGCCATGCGGGCCGCGACTGAAGGACTGCGAGCATCGTGGCGCTACCCGGTCGTCTGGGGTGATACAAGCGTGTCGTTGTGTCGGTGATGGTGCCGAGCGTGCACCGACGCTCGTGGAGCAACTGCTCGAGGACGGAAGCAGTTGCCGACGGTCCGATCATGTCAGCAGCGTCGAACAAGGTTCGTGGTGGGCTGGAGAGGCGAATGCCATCTGCACGTTCAACGATGTCGATCGCATCGATGCGCCGGCAGCGATGCACCACGACACCCTCCATGTCGGGAGAGCGACCGTGTGCGATGAGCACGTGAATGCGCGCATCGATCATGTTCCGCAGCAGCCACAACTGCCCGGCGGTCGTGAGGCCGATGACAGCCGCTCGGTTGCGCGCGCAGATCGCGCCCAGCATCTGTTCACGGCCGTTGGGCCATTGGGCACTGCGGTACACCCCGGGCATCATCGCAACGAGCTCCTGCCGTTCGACCAGGTAACCGATGTTGCGTTCGCCGCAGCCAAGTCGCATGAGCTGCGGAGCGGAAATGATGCCCAGATGCGAACTCAGCCATGAGTCCATGGATCGGCGCCAGCTTGCAGACATGAGGACCTCCCGCTAGGGGTGTGCGATGGGGGAAGTCGCACGAGAAGGTATCGCTCGTCGCCGCCATCGACACCCCAAGGATCAATGGGCGCGAATCCGGAAGAACCAATTCTGTTGCTCCACCCAAGCAGCCTGAATGGGTGCGAACGATGAAACGGGATTTCAGTTCCCGCGCCCATGGAGGGAGAGGGCGGAGTGGGATGGGCGCTCAGGTGGCCTGGCGGATCAGCTCGTCGAACAGGCCTTGTTGCTCGGGGTCGGCGGCTGCGGAGTCCTCGGGATGCCACTGCGTGCCGACGATCCAGCGCGCACCGTCGAGCTCGACTGCGTGAACGATGCCGCCGGCGTGCCGGCCTACAACCTGCAATCCCTCGCCGAGTCGATCGAGTGCTTGATGGTGCACGCAGTGGCACCGCTGTGGGGTCTCGGTGCCCATTGCCTTGGCGATCCGCGACCCGGCGTCGAGCTCGTTGGCGGTGAACTGCAGCCAATGGTCCTCGCTGCCGATGTCTTGCACCAGTGTGCCGCCGAGTGCGATGTTCAGGATCTGCAGCCCGCGGCAGATGGCCAGCACTGGCTTGTCGGCGTCGATTGCCGCGTCGACCATCGCCAGCTCCATCGCGTCGTGTTCGGCGACGATGCCGTAGAGCGATTCCTCGGTGGCTTCCTGGCCGTACCGCCGTGGATCGATGTCTCCGCCACCGTGGAACACGACCGCGTCGGTGCGACTCAGCACTGAAGGGATGTCGTCGATCAACCCCGAGGTCGGTGGCAGCATCAGCGGGATCCCGCCGGCGCGCTCCACGGCCCGGAAGTAGGCCTGACCCGCAGCGAAGGGCTTGCCGCGAACGCCCTTCGCCTCACCCGATTGCCGGCCGACGATGACGACGAGTGGCTTCACGGCGTCAGTGTAAGGCCGCCCGTCGCACGAGCTCGTCGTAGATCGCCTGCTGCTGCGGCTGCCGGGTCGCCGTGTCTTCGGGATGCCATTGCAGACCAACCACCCATGTCTTGGTCGGCAGTTGCACCGCCTCCAACTGGCCGTCCTCGGAGTATCCGATCGGTACCAGGCCGGTACCGAGGCGGCCGATTCCCTGGTGGTGCACGGAATGGCAATGATCGAGGTGGGTATCGCCGACGAGGTCGGCGATGATCGACCCCTCGACGAGTTTCACGGAGTGCTCGCGCATCCAATGCTCGTCGTTGCCGATGTCTTGGACGAGGCTGCCGCCGAGCACGATGTTCAACACCTGCATCCCACGACACAACGCGAGCATCGGGAGGTCGAGCTCCAAAGCGGCTCTGGCCACCGCCATGTCGAGCTCGTCGTTGGACGCAACGATGCCGTACAGCGAGTCCTCGGTCGGTTCCTCGCCATAGCAGCGCGGATCGATGTCACCGCCGCCGGGAAGCAGCACACCGTCGAAGTGCTGCAACACCGTGAGCGCATTGGCGGACAGCTCGTGGATCGGGGGCACGAGAACCGGGACGCCACCCGCTCGGGCGACGGCGCGACTGTACGGCTGGCTGCTGGAGAAGGCGTCACGCTTGCCTTCGTCGCTGAACGTCAACACTCGCGCGCACACGGCGATCAGCGGAGGCGGTTGACTCATCGCCCCATTTTCACCCGCACGGTGCCGAAACGTCGCATTGGGTCACTACTCCATCACCTCGATCTGGTACCCGGCGTCACCGCGGCGCGTACGACCGACTCGGCATGTCCACGTCCGCGAACCTCGAGAACCGCTTGCAGTCCGGTCTCGCGCACGTGCAGATCGACACCTTCGCGAACGTGTTCGACCTCGATGAGGTTCGCTCCATGCTCGGCGAAAAGAGTGAGCAGCCGGGCCAGACCGCCGGGGCGGTCGCTGATCCGGGCGAACAGGATCAGCCGTCTCCCGGCCTGCGTCTCGTGGCGACGAATCAAGTTGGGCACGAGGCCGAGGTCGACGTTCCCTCCGCTCAACACCACGCAAGTGGTGCCGGTGACGGCGGGAGCAAGACGATTCGACATCAGTGCGGCCACACCGACCGCGCCGGCGCCTTCGACGAACAGCTTGGCTCGCTCCATCAGGAGCACCATTGCGTCGGCAATGGCGTTCTCCTCCACCACGACGATGTCGTCGAGCCATTGCTCGACGAGCGGACGAGTGATCTCGCCCGGGCGCTTCACGGCAATCCCGTCGGCGAGTGTGACGACCGGGCCCGTAGGTGGCTGGTGGTCGGCATATGGAGCGCAGGCCCCCGCTTGAACGCCTATCACCTCCACGGTGGGGTCGTTGCCCTTCAGGGCGATTGCGATGCCACACGACAACCCCCCGCCGCCCAGCGGCACGATCACTCGGCGCAGATCAGGGATGTCGCCGATCAACTCCCGTCCGACTGTCGCTTGTCCGGCGACGACGTCGAGATCGTCGAAGGGGTGGCAGAAGACCATGCCAGTTGCGTTGGCCCGCTCGCGTGCCTCCGCGACCGCGTCGTCGAGCGTGTCGCCGCCTTCGATCAGTGTCGCCCCGTAGGCGAGGCAGGCTTCGATCTTCGACAGTGGCGCGCCTGCGGGTACGAAGATCTCGCAGGCGACTCCGGCCTGGCGGGCAGCGAACGCGATCGCCTGGGCGTGGTTGCCGGCGCTTCCCGCTGTCACGCCGTTCGCTGCCTCTGCGCCCAGAGCGGCGAGCTTGCTCATCGCCCCTCGGATCTTGAAGCTGCCGGTGCGTTGAAGGTTCTCGGCCTTGAGCACGACGGTCCCACCGCAGCGCTCGTTCAGCGCTGCAGATTCGGTCGTCGGCGTGTGGATGACGATGCCGCGTCCGGCATCCGCGGCACGATCGATCGCTGCGCTGGAGATCGTCGGAGCAGGCATGCCAGCGCGTACCGTAGTGCCCATGCGCGCGCTCCTGATCGCCAACGCCGCTGACGCGGATGGCGGCTTTGTTGCCGAGCGGTTCCGTCAGCGCGGATATTCCTTCACGGAGTGTCATCGCGAGAACCTCGTCGATTGGCCCGACCTCGGTGGGCATGAACTGGTGCTGACGCTCGGTAGCGAGTGGAGCGTCTACTGGCCGCACGTGGCCGAGTCGGTCGCTGCTGAAGCCGACCTGATCCGTGAAGCACAAGTCGCAACGGTTCCGGTCTACGGCATCTGCTACGGGAACCAGATCATGGCCCATGCCTTGGGCGGCACCGTCGAGAGGGCGCGCCAACCCGAGATCGGTTGGCATCAGGTCGTCAGCGACGTGCCCGAGGTGATCGCCGCGGGCCCATGGATGCAATGGCACTACGACGTGGTCACCGTGCCGGCCGGCGC
This sequence comes from Ilumatobacteraceae bacterium, assembly GCA_963720775.1. Taxonomy (GTDB): domain Bacteria; phylum Actinomycetota; class Acidimicrobiia; order Acidimicrobiales; family Ilumatobacteraceae; genus JAENVT01. Next base: position 857,381 of record CAVRGR010000007.1, read on the forward strand.
GACCGAGCTGGCGCGCAGCGCGGTCGGCCCCCAGGCATGGCGAATGGGCCGCAGCTTCTGCACGCAGTTCCACCCCGAGGCGACAGAGACGATGATCCGTCGTTGGGCGAGCAGCGAGGGCGGCAGCACGGAACTGCTCAAGTACGCAATGAAGCCGGATCAGTTGATCGACGAGTCACGCCGCAACGTCGCCGACAGCCAACCTGCCGCCGAGCACCTCGTCGACTGGTTCCTCGATCACGTTGCCGGCGTGGATCCGTACAGCTCCAGCTCGTCACGCAGCTGATCGAGGCCCATCGCGCCCATGTCGAGCACGACCTGGTGGAAGTGCTTGAGATCGAACGCCTCGCCGAGCCGGCGTCGGGCCCGTTCGCGGCCCTCGAGCCAAACCCGTTCGCCAACCTTGTAGGAGATGGCCTGGCCCGGCATGCCGAGGTACCGATCGACCTCCCAGGCGAGGAACTCGGCCGGATACCCGGTCCGCTCGAGGAGGAACGGCAAGCCGAGCTCCGGCCTCCAGACTTCGCCGGGATGGAACCTCTCGTCGCTGGGAATGCGCAGTTCGCAGTGCAAGCCGATGTCGAGGATCACACGTGTGGCCCGCAGCGCCTGACCCACCAGCCAACCCAACTCGTAGACAGGATCGTCGAAGTAGCCGAGCTCGTACATCAACCGTTCGGCGTACAACGCCCAGCCCTCACCGTGACCGGAGATGAAGACGGCCAATCGTTGAAACCGAGTCAGTGATTCGGCCTGGTACAACATCTGTGCCAGCTGCAGATGATGACCGGGCGTACTTTCGTGATAGGCGATCGCCAGTGCGTCCCAAAGGGGAAAGTGGGTCTTGCCGTCGACCGGATGCCACATCTGGCCCGGCCGGCTGAAATCCTCGCTCGGCGGTGTGTAGTAGGTGACCTCCGGACCTCCAGGCGGCGTCGGCATCGATTGGCAACGGCGAAGGGGATCGGCGATGTCGAAGTACGTGCCATCGAGGTCGGCGATCGTTCGGTCGATCACCTCCTGGTTCCAGGCGACGAACTTGTCGGCGCCCTCGACCAGGTACCGGGAATCGGTCTTCAAGCGGTCGATGCATTCGTTCAGTGGTATTCCCGGCGAGATCCGCTCGGCGAGCTCAGCCATGCGGACCTCGATTCCACGGAGCTCCTCCCAACCCCAGGTGTACGTCTCGTCCAGGTCCAGGTCGGTGCCGTTGTGGTAGCGGGCCAGCAGTCGATAGCGCTCCGCGCCCACAGGATCGTGGGGTGTGGCGATAGCCGCGTAGTCGCTTCGCAACCACCTGCCGAACTCGACGAAGGCGTCGGCGGCTTGTCGGGCGTCTTCGGTGAGATCGAACGATTCGCATTCGACGGCAAGCTCGCCGAAAACCCCGTCGGGCTTCCCCCAGGTCTCACAGCTGTCGGCACACGCCAGCGCCTGACGTCGTGCCGCCACTTTGCCCTCGTCGGCGGCGAACAGGAAGCTGGCGCGTACCCCTTCCAGCGCCTGCGGCACGGCCGCCAGTCGCTGGCGGATGTTCGACCAGTCTTCGTCGGTCTCACGCGGCATGAAGTCGAACACCTCGCGCACGTATTGGTGGTGCGTGTTGAAGGCGTTCAGCCATCGGTGGTACTCGCCCGACTCGATGAGGTCTCGCTCGGCTTCCGCCCGTTCGCGGACGACATCGGTGGCGATGCGATCGCGCCGGCCGTCGGGCTGTACGTCTTGCAGCCTGCAGATCGTCGCTTTGTGGAGCTCGAGTCGTGCGGCCCAACCCTGCGGTGAGTAGTCGGTGAGTGCATCGTCATGGCCGCGCACGCCCCAGAAGGTTGCCAACATCGGGTCCAGCGCCGCGGTCTCGACGACGTATTGGTCGGACAGCGCAAAGATGTCAGTCATCCCGTCCGCCTACCCGCCGCTGGTTCGTTCAAGGTCACGATTGGTCCGAACATTCCGTAGAAGCACCCATTTCCGGTTGGATTCTGTCAGGCCGACCGGTGATACATCAATGGTCAGCTACCAGCAAGGGCCTGCGCCAAGGGAGTCTTGGCGCGTGCTGGGCAATCGCTCGACTCGACGCACTCAACGAGTAAGCCTGCGTCGACATCGAGATGGGACCGTCCCTTCCGGCCGGTCCCGTCTCGCGTCTACGGTCTGGGCCGATGAAACTTCACGACGATCTCGCCGCGGCAATCGACTCCGGCGTTCACGGACACCTGGTCACGCTCAACCCCGACGGCTCGCCACAGGTCACCATGATCTGGGTGGGCCGTGACGGCGACGTCCCGCTCATTGCCCATCTCGGGGCGGGTCAGAAACTGCGCAACCTCGCGCGCGACAACCGTGTCGCTCTGAGCTTCGAGCTACCCGGCACCAATCCCATCGGTCTCGACAACTACGCGGTGATCCACGGAGTGGCGACGATCACCGAGGGAGGAGCGCCAGAGCTGCTGCAGGAGCTGGCTCCGAGGTTCCTCGGTGAAGGCGTCAAGTTCCCTCCCATGGATGATCCGCCTGCGGGTCGAATCATCCACATCGCCATAGAACGGGTGACGGGTACCGGGCCTTGGGCGAGCTGACGTCGGTCAGGTGATCGGGTTTGCCGCGTCGTCGAGCCAACTCCCGAATTCCGGCCGCCTCGCCAGGCGCTCACAGTTTCCCAGCCGCTCGTCGGCATAGCTGATGAAGTCGGTGTCGAGCGAGCTGATCGCCTGCTGTACGACCGCCCACATCCCTTCGCGGAACTCGCTCATCATCTTCATCAACTGCAGCCGGGCCCAAGATGCCTTGGTGATCTGACCGAAGTAGAGAGTCAGCAGGCGCTCGTCGGAGTCCTGGGTGAGCTCGCTGTTGACGCTCAGGTTCGACAGGTCGAAGAACACGTCGTTCATCCCGGCGTATTCGAAATCGAGCAGCCACACGCGGTCGTCGGCGAACAACACGTTGCCGGGCAGCAGATCGTTGTGGCACGGAACCGCCGGCATCGGCGCCCTGGCAAATGCCGCTTCGATCCGACGGCTCTGCTGGTGAAGACGCTCGTACGAGGGCGGCGGCATCACTCCGTACGCAGAGGCGTCGCGCGCATGCCACTCGACGATTCGGTGGATGGGAAACGCACCGGCCAGCGGTCCACTGTCGTGGAACCTGTGGATGACGTCGACGACATCGTCGAGTCGTTCGGCGAACGGGGTGGGTTCGAGATGGCGACCGTCGACCAGTTCGGTCACGAGCGTGCCGATTCCCTTCAGCAAACCGAGCACAGCCGGACCGATGCCGAGGTCGGCCACGCGCCGCGCCGCTTCGGCTTCGTAGGCTCGATCGATGCCGAGCAACGCACTGCGTTCGCCGGGGATGCGCACCACGTACTGGCATTGCTCCGTCGTCGCCACGTAGTTGCGATTGGTGATGCCGCCATGAAGTGGACGAATGCTGATGGACTCACCGTCGAACAACCCACTGGCGCGCACGAGCCCTTCGACGTCTGCCCTCTCGTTCACAACCCAACGGTGTAGCACGTGGAAACCACGCCGAGTGACTGATTCTGGAGCCCATCCCGATCGCGTCTCGACTTGACCAAGTCATGATTCATTGTTCACCGACAATTGAGTCAACCCGTGTCAATGCCAGGCCGATCCCATGATCGGAACGGGCGGGCGCCTGCGAGGGTGCCGCGTAGGCAAGGGACGAAACATGAAAACTCGCTTCGCGTGGTTGGCGGTAGCGGCCGCGGCCGCTGCAATGGTCGTTGGGTTCGAAGCCGGGCATGCCTCGGCCGCGACGAACGGAGCTCCGGTTGTCAGCAGTGGCACTCTCACGGTTCGTTACGAGGACAGTTACACGATCCACTTCACCGCGTCGGATCCCGAGGGTGATCCCCTGACCGTGGTGACCCAGCCGATCAACGACGATTGGCTGAGTTGCGATGGGGGTCCGGCCACCAGCTTCACCTGTGAGTACTCGTCGAGCCGCTACGACGATCCGGCGCCACTACCGACTGCCTCGTTTCAACGCACGGTGTCGTACAGCGTCACTGATGGCACGTCGACATCGACGGGCACCTGGACAGTGACGGTGCTGCCGCCGCCGACGATGAAGATCACGGGCGACCCGACGGTGGCCGAGGGCGGCGACGCCGTGCTGCAGCTGGAGTTGTCGTCGAACACGTACGGGGCTCTGTCGATCCTTGCTCACGTCACGGCGGTGGACGGCGGCGACGCCACCTCATCAAACGATGTCATGATCGAGATCGGCGATGGACAGACGCAAGCGGCCATCCACATCCCGACCAACGACGACGAGATCGCCGGTCCGACCAAGCACTTCTCGCTGACGGTCGACCAGGCTGATGCGATTCCCTATCGGTTCGTGGCAGGCGGCAATCTCGTGACGGTTCTCGACAACGACCAGAACGCTCCGTCCGACAACACACCCCCCGTCGTGGCCAAGCACCGCGACGTGATCGTCGAGCGTGGCGGAAAGCTTCCCGCGTTGGTTGCGTTCGCGGCTCCGTCGGCAACGGACGACGTCGATGGGGCGCTTCCTGCGGTGTGCGTGCCGGGTTCGATGTCGGTGATGCCGGTCGGGCACACGAAGGTGTCGTGCTCGGCCACCGACAAGGCGGGCAACACGGCCAGCAGCTCGTTCGACGTGACCGTGCACAGGTCGGTCTCCGGGGGAGACGCCGTAGTGGTCGGCGGTCGCGGCGCTCCACGATGCGCAACGCCGGGTGAGGTCGTCTTGGTGACGGCGGAAGGGTTCACATCGGGAGCCCAGCTGACCATTCAACTGCAAACGTCGAATCAAGCTGTGTCTCTGCTGCAGACGGCGAAGGCCGATCGTTCCGGTCGCATCCGCCAGTTGGTCACGGTTCCGGTCACGGCCGTGGCCGGCGACGCCGACGTTGTGGTGGCGGGTCCCGCGGGCGCCCGAGACCTGGTGCGCATGCTGCCGGTGCGAGTTGCCCGCTGCCACCACTACTACGGGAGCGCCGTCGCCGCTACGTTGCGTGATCGAGACTGCGACTGACGACGTCACGCAGCACCCCACCCCTGTTTGCTGTTGGCGATAGGTGAGCGCCAACGAGGTCAGAAGTGCCGGGCGAATCGCCCTTCCGAAAGCAAGTTTGTCGCTCTCACATCGTGCAGAGCGTCGGCAGCGACAAAGTTGGCGGAGGCTTGGGGAGGGTTTGTGAGGCCATTCACGCCGCGTAGTAGCGTCGGCCGCGATGTCGGACTTCTTGCGCGACTACCTCACCGTGGTCTGGTTCGGGGCGATCGCCCTGTTGCTTGCGGGACTGCTGCTCGGCATTTCCGCACTCGTCAGGCCCGACAAACCCTCCGTCGAGAAGCTCACGGCCTACGAGAGCGGTGTCGATCCGATAGGCGACGGCTGGTCGCAGAGCCAGGTGCGCTACTACATCTTCGCGCTGCTGTTCGTGGTGTTCGACGTCGAAGCCGTGTTCATCTTCCCCTGGGCGACGCAGCTCGAGCGGTACGCCAGTTTCGGTCTGGTCGAGATGGGGATCTTCGTGTTCGTCCTGCTCCTTGGCCTCGTCTACGCGTGGCGCAAAGGTGTTCTGCGTTGGGTATGACCGCATGGGATTCGTAGACAAAGGGCGAATGCCCAAGTCGCTCACGTCGCTGTTCAACCTCGGCAGGTCGTACAGCCTGTGGGTCTACCAATGGGGTCTGGCCTGCTGCGCCATCGAGATGGGCGCAGCATTCGGTTCGCCGCGGTACGACGTGATGCGTCTCGGCGTGATCCCTCTGCCGGCCAGTCCACGTCAGGCCGACCTGGTGGTGATCTCCGGCACCGTCACCGACAAGATGGCGCCGTCCATCAAGCGCCTCTACGAGCAGATGCCGGAACCGAAGTACGTGATCTCGATGGGTTCGTGTGCCAACTGCGGTGGTCCCTACTGGGACAGCTACTCGGTCACCAAAGGCGTCGACCAGATCATCCCTGTCGACATCTACGTGCCGGGTTGCCCGCCGCGCCCCGAGGCGTTGCTGGAGGGGATCGTTCTACTGCAGCAGAGGATCAAGAACGAAGACATGGGAGCGCGCTGGCGCGGCGAGGGCACCAAGCCGATGGTCCGCACTGGCGCGGCACATGAACCAATCGTGGTCGGTGGTGGTCGTATTGAGTAGCAGCGGCGACACCGAGACCCTGGCGCTTTCGGGCGATGGGTTGCGCGAAGGCATCGTTCAACGCCTCCGCGACGTGCTCGGCGACGGTCTCATCGACAGCCTCGTGAAACCTGGCGACGACATGTGGGTGCGCGTCAGCGCGGGGGCTTGGCGAGCCGCCGGGTTGGCGCTGCGCGACGTGATCGGCTGCGAGTACTTCTGCTTCCTGTCGGCCATCGACTGGTTGCCGAGCCCGTTCGGCCGAGGCGAGGACGACCCCACCGAGCCACCCCCCGAGCGAGACGACACGATTCGTCATGGCTATGCCGGCGGGGAGACACGCATGCAGGTGTTTGCCAGGGTCACCAACGTCAAGGACCACTTCGCTGTCACCGTCAAGGCAGACGTCCCCGACGACGATCCCGTCATCGACAGCTGGATCTCGGTGTACGCCGGCGCCAACTGGCACGAGCGCGAAGCTCACGAGATGTTCGGCATCGTTTTCGCCGGCCACAACGACCTGCGCAACATGTACCTGCCGATGGAGTTCGAGGGGCATCCGCTGCGCAAGGACTTCCCACTGCTGGCGCGCATCGTCAAACCATGGCCCGGCATCGTCGACGTCGAACCGCTCCCCGGTGGCGATGACGAAGAAGACGAAGAAGAGGCCGCGACATGACCGATCTCGCCGATCGTCAGAAGCTGAGCTACATCGCCGCGCAGGCCGCCGACGCCCGTCTCAACGTCGAGCTCGAAACCGAGGGCATGACCCTCAACATCGGTCCTCAGCACCCGGCCACTCACGGCACGTTGCGCATCGTCGTGCGGCTCGACGGAGAACAGGTCGTGTGGGCCGAGCCAAGCGCCGGATACATGCATCGTGGCTACGAGAAGCTCACCGAAGTTCGTACGTTCCCACAGGTCACCACGCTGATCAACCGCATCGACTGGCTCGGCAGCTTCGCCAACGAAGTGCCGTTCATCCTCGCCGCAGAGAAGTTGATGCAGATCGAGGCACCGCCCAGAGCCCAGTGGATCCGCACGATCCTGTTCGAGCTCAGCCGCATCGCCAACGTCGGGTTGTTCCTGGGCGACCTCGGTGTGCAACTCGGCGCGATCACGCCGGTGTTCTTCGCCTTCCGCGACCGTGAGTACGTGCTCAACCTGATCGAGGCGGCAACGGGTGGCCGGTTCCACCCCAACTTCGACCGCATCGGCGGACTCAAGGACGATCTTCCTGCCGGCTGGATCACCGAGACCAAGCAGGTGATGAAGAAGCTGCGCACCTTCTGCGACGAGATGGACGACTTGCTGTTCGGCAACGTGATCTTCCAGAACCGCCTGCGGGGGATCGGGGTCATTCCGGGCGATGTCGCCAAGCAGTACGGGCTCAGCGGTGCCAACCTGCGCGCCAGCGGGGTCGACTGGGATCTGCGCCGCGACCAGAAGCTGCCGATGGCGTGGGACAAGGTCGACTGGAAGGTGTGGACGCACCCCGACGGCGACTGCTACGCGCGGTGTTGGGTGCGCCTCCAAGAAACACGGGAAGCAACCAAGATCGTCGATCAACTGCTCGATGGCATCCCTAGTGGGCCGGTCATGGCCAAAGTGCCGCGCATCATCAAGGTGCCCGAGGGCGAAGCGTGGGTCAGCACCGAGAACCCGCTCGGCGAGATGGGCTACTACGTCATCAGCAAGGGCGAACTCGGTCCGTTCCGCGTAAAGATCCGTTCGGCCAGCTTCAACAACGTCTCGATCGTGCCCTGGGTGTTGCGCGGCGTGTACGTGCCCGACGTCATCTCGATCCTGGCCTCTCTGTACTTCATCCTCGGGGACATCGACCGATGAGCTCGGGCACCTCCGCTTCGCTTCGGCTACTCGACCCGTGCCTCCGGCTCCCTGGCGGTCGCACCTCGGCGTCTCGATTCACGGAGCGCGGATGTTCGCAGTAGATCTCCCGTACTGGGCACAGTCGCTCCTGCGCGTCCTGGGCGGAACGGTTGCCGTACTGCTGCCGGCGGGCACCATCGTGTACCTCTTCCTGTTCAAGATGATGAGCTTCATGCAGAGCCGTCTCGGCCCCATGGAGGCTGGCCCCTACGGGTCGATGCAGTTGTTCGCCGAGGTCGGCAAGTGGCTGCAGAAGGAGGACATTCAGCCCGAGAAGGCTGACAAGCGCATCTTCAAGATGGCGCCACTCATCGTCTTGGTCAGCACCTTCCTGCTCGTCGCCGTCGTGCCGTTCGGGCCCGACGCGTACTTCACCAACTTCGACGCGGGCGTCTTCTACATGTTGGCGGTCAGCAGCATCAGCACGTTGGGCATCCTGATCGCCGGTTGGTCGAGCGCCAACAAGTACTCGCTGCTGGGTGGCCTGCGCGCTGCCGGTCAGCTCATCGCCTACGAGCTACCGATGGTGCTGGCAGTGCTCGGCGTGGTGATCCAGGCCGAGACGATGAACATGCAGGGGATCGTTCTGCGCCAGAACGCCGGCGAGATCTTCGGGTGGAACGGCCTCGGCAATCCGTACATCCTCACCCAGTTCGTCGGCTTCATCGTCTTCATGATCGCCGTGCAGGCCGAGCTCACCCAGGCGCCGTTCGACATGCCGATCGCCGAGTCCGAGCTCGTGTCGGGGTACATGACCGAGTACTCCGGCTTCCGCTTCCTGATCTTCTTCATCGCCGAGTTCGCCACGGCCGGTGTCTTCGCCCTCATCGCCAGCGTGCTCTTCCTCGGTGGGTGGGGGGTTCCTTTCAGCTGGTTCGGATGGAACGGCATTGACGGTGTCGCCAACTGGATGAACGTTGCCGGCCCACTGATCCTGTTCACCAAGATGATGGTGCTGACTTTCCTGATGATGTGGGTTCGCTTCAGCTACCCGCGCTTTCGCGAAGATCAGTTGCAGCGCTTTGCCTGGAAGGTGCTCATCCCAGTGGCCTTGCTCAACATCATGGTCACTGCCGTCTTGAAAGTTGCGTTCTGATGGCCGATAAGCCGCAGGTAGTAGGTCTGGCGAAAGGGCTCGGCGTAGGGCTCGGCGTCACCTTGAAGACGCTCGCTCACACCATGAAGCCGAAGAAGCTCGGCGGTGGCGCCAACACCGTGCAGTACCCACACGAGAAAGAGGCGCCTCCAATCCGCTCTCGCGGTGTCATCGCTCTTCGCGAAGACAACTGCACTTCGTGCATGCTTTGTTCGCGTAGCTGTCCTGACTGGTGCATCTACATCGAGGCACACAAGACGTTGGCCCCGCCGCGCCGCGCCGGCGGCTCACCGCGCAAGGTCAACATCGTCGACCGTTTCGACATCGACTACGCGCTGTGCATGTACTGCGGCATCTGCGTCGAGGTGTGCCCGTTCGACGCCCTGTTCTGGAGTCCCGAGTACGAGTACAGCGAGCCGAAGATCGCCGACCTGCTGCACGACAAGACCAAGCTCGGCGAGTGGATGGAGACCGTTCCCGAGGCGCCAGAACTGGAAGCCGGCGCCGACAAGAAGGGCAAGAAGTGATGATCGTCGCGACCGACGTCAACGTCGCCGAGAACATCGGCTTCGGCATCATCGCTGCGCTCATGATCGTCGGCGCAATCAATGTCGTGCGCAGCAGCAACGTCGTGCACGCCGCGCTGTCGCTGGTGGCAGTCATGGCCGGTGCCGCTGCCCAGTACCTGCTGCTGGCCGCCGAGTTCGTCGCCGTAACCCAGGTTCTCGTCTACATCGGGGCGGTGATGATCCTGTTCTTGTTCGGCGTCATGCTCACACGAGCACGCGTTGGGCGTGAGACCGATCTCAACAACAAGGGATGGGCGCTCGGCATCCCCGTTGCGCTGCTGATGCTCGGCGTCATGTCGTACGTGTTGATCAAGGGCTTCGGTGGCGATCGACTCGACCCCACCGCGCAAGTGTCCACCGCCGAGCTCAGCGACAGCATCTTCAAGCCGTTCCTGCTGCCGTTCGAAGCGTTGTCGTTCGTGCTGCTCGCCGCCGTCATCGGCGCCATCGTGCTCGCCCGAAAGGATTAGTGAGGTCTCATGCTGATCAATGAGTTCCTGCTGCTCGGTGCCGTGCTGTTCTGCATCGGTGTGTACGGCGTGATCGCCCGCAAGAACGCCGTCATGGTTTTGATGTCGATCGAACTGGTTCTGAACTCGGTCAACATCAACCTGTTGGCTTTCAGTCAGTTGCACCACAACCTCGACGGCAACGTCTTCGCCTTGTACATCATCGCCGTTGCTGCGGCCGAGGTCGGCGTGGGCCTGGCCATGGTGCTGTTGGTGTACCGCAACCGCAAGAGCATCTCGCTCGACGAGCTCTCGGAAATGAAGGGCTGATCGATGGTTGCTGCAGAAGCAGCTGGCTGGTTCCTCGAACACGCCTGGTTGATCCCCCTCGTTCCCGGCGTCGCCTTCGTGGTCATCATCTTGTTCGGCAAGTTCGAGATCAACGGGCGTCGGGTGCTGCCGTGGGGCGGTTCCGAGGTCGGCATGGCCAGCATGGTCATCGGATTGGTGCTGGCGATCGGCACGACCTACCAGTGGATCCATCATGTGCGCGGCGTGGAGGACGCCGAGCCGGTGATCAAGTCGTGGACGTGGTGGCAGAGCGGTGGATTGCGCTTCGGTCTCGGGGAGCACGTCGACGGTTTGGCTGTGATGGTGCTGCTGCTGGTCACCTTCATCTCCACCCTCGTGCAGATCTACTCGCTCGAATACGTGCGCGGCGACCGTCGCTACACCCACTTCTTCGCGTCTATCACTCTGTTCAGCGCGGGCATGCTGACGATGGCCCTCGCCGAGAACATGGTGCAGCTGATCCTCGGCTGGGAGATCATGGGTCTCTGCTCGTTCCTGCTGATCGGTCACTGGTGGGAGGAGGAAGCCAACGCCCGCGCCGCGGTGAAGGCATTCCTCACCGTTCGCGTCGGCGACGTCGGCATGCTGGTCGGCACCGCGATCATGTTCGGCGCCTCCGGAACGTTCACCATCTCCGGGTTGCAGGCGTGGGCCAACAACCCCGCCACTGGTCACACCGTGCTGTTGTGGGCAGCGATCGCCCTGTTCATCGCTGCCATCGGCAAGAGCGGTCAGTTCCCGCTGCACACGTGGTTACCCGATGCCATGGCCGGTCCCACACCGGTGAGCGCGCTGTTGCACTCGTCGACCATGGTCGTGGCCGGTGTGTTCCTGGTGGCTCGCCTGTATCCGGTCTTCCATGCCGGGCTGATGATCAACGTAGTCGGCCAGCACTTCAACCTGATCGCCGTGATCGGCGGCATCACTCTGTTGATCGCCGCCGCGTTGGCCTTCGTGCAGAACGACATCAAGAAGGTCTTGGCGTACTCCACGGTGAGCCAGCTCGGCTACATGATGATGGGCCTCGGGGTCGGTGCTTGGGTGCCGGCGGTGTTCCACATCTTCACTCACGCGTTCTTCAAGTGCTGCTTGTTCCTGTGCGCCGGGTCGGTCGCGCACACCGGCAGCCACCACAGCTTCGACATGAAGAAAGACATGGGCGGCTTGGCCCGCAAGATGCCGGTCACCTACATCACCTGGATCCTGGCGACGGCGGCTCTGTGCGGTGTGCCGTTCTTCAGTGGGTTCTTCTCGAAGGACGAGATCATCGACTCGGCGGGCCACTTCCACTACGGCGTGTTCATGATCGTCGGGTTGATCGGTGCGTTCATGACCACTGCGTACATGACCCGCGCCACCTACCTCACGTTCTTCGGTGAGCCGCGTGGCGCGGCCGCGCACTTCGTCCACGCACGCGATGGTCACCACGTCGAGGCGTCGCATGACGCCCACGACGCCGGCGGCACTCACGACTCGCATGCTGCCGAGCCGGTCCCCGCCAAGCCTCTGGGCTTCGCTCCCACCGACTCGCCGTGGCTCATCACCGTGCCCTTGTTGATCCTCGGCTTCCTTGCCGTCGTCTCCGGGTATCTCAATGCCGCGCCGTTCAAGATCCACATGTTCGAGCGGTGGACCGAGTCGTCGATCGGCGTCGCCCTTCCGGCGGGCCCGACGTTCGAATGGGTGAAGGCGCTTCCGTCGATCGCCCTGGTTGCCGCGGGCTTCCTCGTCAGCCTGGCGCTGTGCAAGCAGGTGTTCGGAACCGCGGCCTCGAGGCTGAAAGGTCTCACCCAACGCAATCCGGTACTCGGTGCCGGGCATCGTTTCCTGGTCAACAAGTACTACCTCGATGCGCTGTACGAGAAGGTCATCGTTCAAGCCATCGCCCACCCCATAGCCGCCGCTGCGTACTGGACCAACCAGCGCGTGCTCGACGGCATCGTCAACGCCGTGGGCATCGGCGGTCGCAAGACCAGCAACTGGATCTACAAGAACGTCGACCAACGACTGGTCGATGGCGTCGTCAACGGCAGTGGCACCGTCGCTCGTGGCACGGGCGGTGCACTGCAACCAGTGCAATCCGGCAAGGTCAGTCTGTACGGGGCGCTGCTTTTCGCATCAGCAGCGGTCGGTGCGCTCGTACTCGTACTCGTCAACAGCTAGAGGAACCTCATGGACGTACTCCAAAACCAACAGTGGCTGCTGAGCGTCGGCACGTTCCTGCCGATCGTCGGCGTCGTGGTGATGCTGTTCATCCCGAAACGGGAAGAGACAATGGTGAAGGGCACTGCCGTGGTCACGGCGTTGGCCACGCTGTTGGTCGGCGTGTACACCGCGGCGAAGTTCGACTACGGCCAGGCCGGCAAGTTGCAGTTCTTCACCACGAACGCCTGGATCCGTCCCATCAGGGCGACGTACACGGTTGGACTCGACGGCATCAGCCTGCCGCTGTACCTCCTGTCGATGGTCATCACCCTGTTGGTCATCGTGTATTCGTGGGACCACGTTCCGGCTCCCGGCAACCCGAAAGCGTTCTTCATCCTCATGCTGGTGTTGCAGGTCGGCATGGCGGGCACGTTCATCGCCCAGGATCTCATTCTCTTCTTCGTGTTCTTCGAGTTGGTCCTGTTGCCGATGTACTTCATGATCGGCGTGTGGGGTGGCGACAATCGTCAGTACGCGTCGTTGAAGTTCTTCCTCTACACCATGTTCGGCTCGGCCTTGATGCTGGTGGCGTTCATCGCCCTGTTCGTCGTCACCAAGAACAACAGCGCCACACCTGAACTGGCCAGCTTCAAGTTCCAGTGGTTCATCGAGAATGGAGGCGGGGTTGCCAAGAACACGGCGATCTGGATCTTCGCCGGCATGTTCATCGGTTTCGCCGTCAAGGTGCCGATGTTCCCGTTCCACACCTGGTTGCCCGACGCCCACACCGAAGCGCCGACTCAAGGCTCGGTGATCCTCGCCGCGATCCTCCTGAAACTCGGTACCTACGGCTTCGTGCGCATCGCCCTGCCGTTCCTGCCGCAGGCTGCGATCAAGTGGGCGCCGGTGATCGCAGTTCTGGCGGTGATCGGCATCATCTACGGAGCGCTCGGCTGTCTTGCCCAAACCGACATGAAGCGCCTGATCGCCTTCTCGTCGGTGGCCCACATGGGCTTTGTCATGCTCGGCATCTCCACGTTGACGACCCTGGGCATCGATGCCGCGCTGTTCGGCATGGTGGCCCACGGATTGATCACCGGCATGTTGTTCTTCCTTGCCGGTTCGGTGAAGGAGCGCTACCACACACTGCAGATCAGCCGGCTCAGCGGCATGCTCAAGCAGATGCCCCGGCTCGGTTGGATATTGGGCTTCTGTGCAATGGCGTCACTCGGCTTGCCCGGTCTTGCCGGGTTCTGGGGCGAGTTCCCGGCCATCCTCAGCGCGTACAGCCCGGCCCCCGGACTGAGCCAGGTGCTGTTCCGCACGCTCATGGTCATCGCCGCGGTCGGTACGGTGCTGGCCGCCAGCTACCTCCTCTGGCTCTACCAGCGCACCGCCTTCGGCGAGCCGACCGAGGAGTTCGGCGGCCACGGCACCCACGCGCACGCGGCCGGTGCGGCGGCCAATCCCGAGCACCACGACGACATCGAAGACGTGAAGATCTTCGAGTGGATCGCCTGGACCCCACTGCTGATCGCGATCGTCGTGTTGGGCGTCTACCCGCAGTTGATGTTCAAGATCTTGGATCCTGCCGTCGAACAGCTCACCGCGGTGTTCAGGAAGTAACGAATGGTCGCCTCGTTGCTCGCCGCCGGTGGTTTCGTATCGCCGCACGTCGACTACCACGCGCTCGCGCCCGAGATCGTGCTCGGCGGCGGCATCTGTCTCGTGCTGCTGGTCGACCTGTTCGTGTCGGACGCCAAGCGGTGGATCATCGCCACCCTCGCCGGCTTCGTGCTGCTCGGTGCATTTCTGCCTGTGGTCACCCTCGGTGTGATCGGCGCCGACGTTCGTCCGATGTTCGACGGCCGCTACGTGATCGACAACTTCAGTCTGGTGCTGAAGGCCTTGTTCCTGCTCTCCGGTTACGTCGTGGTGCTGTTGTCGACGAACGAGATCGAAGAGGGCGGTTACCACCAGGGGGAGTACTACGTGATGCTGCTCAGCAGCATTCTCGGCATGGTGATGATGGCCTCTTCGCGCGACCTCATCAGCGTCTTCATAGCTCTCGAGTTCTTGTCGATTCCCGCCTACATGATGGCCGCTTGGCGCAAGCGGGATCTGAGGAGCAACGAGGCGGGCGTCAAGTACTACTTGCTCGGTGTGTTCGCCAGCGCGGTGATGTTGTATGGGATGAGCCTCCTGTACGGCGCAACCGGCAGCACCAAGCTGATCACGATCGGCGAACAGATCACCGGCAAGGGCAAGCTCGGCGGCATCGAAGTGATGGGCATCGTGTTCGTCATCGTCGGGTTCGCGTTCAAGGTCAGTGCCGTGCCGTTCCACAGCTGGGCACCCGACACCTACGAGGGCGCCCCAACACCGGTGACCGCCTTCCTCAGCGTCGCGTCGAAAGCCGCTGGTTTCGTCGCCCTCATCGTGCTGGTCTACCTCGCCTTTCCGCACGCGCCCAACGTCTATCGCCCGTTCTTCTGGGTGATGGCGGCGCTCACGATGACCGTCGGCAACGTCGTGGCTCTGCGCCAGACCAACATCGTGCGCCTCCTCGCCTACTCGAGCATCAGTCAGGGTGGCTTCATCATGATGCCGCTCGTGGTCGCCGGCTCGACTCGTTCCGCCGAAGCCTCGCTGCGAGCGATCGTCGTCTACCTCATCATCTATGCGGCAACGAACCTCGGGGCGTTCGCCGTGGTCATCGCCGTCAGCCGCAAGACCCGAAGTGGTGAGATCTCCAGTTACGGAGGTCTGTTCGGCTACGCGCCCGGTCTCGCTGTGTTGATGACGATCTTCCTCGCCTCGCTCGCCGGCATTCCGCCCCTGGGTGGTTGGTACGCCAAGTTCGGAGTCTTCAACGCCGTGCTCACGGCTCGCAGCGGTTGGGGGTACAGCATTGCGGTGATCGGTGCCGTCAACGCCGTGATCGCCACGGCGTACTACGTCACGATCATGCGCGAGATGTGGATGAAGCCCGCTCCGGATGGCGACGTCACACCGGTGCGCGTTCCGGGCTCGGTGAAGGCCGCCCTGGCAATCACCGGTGTCGCGACGCTCGTGCTCGGCGTGTTGCCGGGGGTCTTCGGCTACGG
This sequence comes from Ilumatobacteraceae bacterium, assembly GCA_963720775.1. Lineage (GTDB taxonomy): Bacteria > Actinomycetota > Acidimicrobiia > Acidimicrobiales > Ilumatobacteraceae > JAENVT01. Next base: position 873,113 of record CAVRGR010000007.1, read on the forward strand.
CGGCATCACCGAGCTCGCCGGTGCCTTCGGCCTCTGACGAGGTTCGGGCGGCGATCGTCGCTGCGGGCGGAGCGATTCGCTTCGACGAGTTCATGCGCATCGCCCTGTATGGTCGTCACGGCTTTTACGAAACCGGCGGTCGCGCCGGACGGCGTGGTGATTTCATCACGTCGCCAGAGGTCGGACCGCTGTTCGGCGCCGTGCTGAGCCGCTTCATCGATTCGGAGTTCCACCGGCTCGGCGGGCCCGACGACTTCAGAATCGTCGAGTACGGCGCCGGCCCGGGAACGTTGGCGCGCGGCGTTTTGAGAGCAGCCCCGCAGTGGCGCGATCGGTACGACGCGGTAGAGATGTCGGAGCGCCAGCGGCGAGACCATCCGGCAGGAGTCGTCTCGCTTGCAAACCTGCCGTCGGGGCCGTTGTGCGGAGTTGTCATCGCCAACGAGTTGCTCGACAACCTCCCATTCCGGCTTGCCGTGTTCGATGGCGGTTGGCGCGAAGTGGCGGTCGCCGCTCGCAGCGAGACCGCCTTCGAGGAGGTGCTCGTCGCTGGTGACCCGGCCTGGGAGTGGCTGCCGACCACGGCTCCACACGGCACGCGGCTGCCCGTACAGGACCATGCCGCGGCCTGGATACCAGGGATTCGCGCCCAGTTGCGAGCTGGGAGCATCCTGGCTCTCGACTACTGCACAGCCAAGACGATTCAGTTGGTCGGTCGACCGTGGCGCGAGTGGCTGCGCACCTACCGAGGGCATGGTCGAGGTGAGCACTACCTGATCGATCCAGGGGACCAGGACATCACTGCTCAGGTGTGTGTCGACCAATTGCCGATGCCGACTTCGATCGAGCGACAGGCAGAGTTCCTGCGCAGATGGGGCATCGATGATCTCGTCGCCGAAGGTTTGCGAGCCTGGAACGCAGCGGCAGCTCGGCCCGATGTGCAGGCCTTGTCGATGCGTAGCCGCACGAGCGAGAGTGAAGCCTTGCTCGACCCGCATGGCCTCGGCAGCTTCGACGTATTGTCGTGGCGTGTCGGCGGGTAGTTCGGGTCGAAGCTGTGTTGTGGAACGTCACCACCTTGTGTGACAATCGTGTTGCTCACTGTGAGTGATCCGAATGGCTCATCGTTCAGAACATCCTGGTCAGCTAGTGTTGGGCGGAGTACGAAGGGGACGGTTCTGAATGTCTCGGAATCGTAATGTGGAAGGGACGAACATGAGGGACGTCATGGGGGACGGCCAGTCGAAGATGTCGCCGGCGGGGGGTCGCCAGCGCATTCGAATCGTGGCGTTGATCGCTTCCTTCTTCTTGTTCACCGCTGGATTGGTGGTGGTCGCGCCCGGCTCGATGAGCGCGAGTGCCGGATACGGCTCGCAGTCCGGCGGCAACGATCAATCGCATTGCACCGGCGACGATGTTGCCGACAGTGGTGACGCCGTCGGCCAGAACGGTTACGACCAGCAAGACGACGATGGCACCGACGTAGCGACCGATGCCGACGTAGCGAACGACGACGCTGCGACCGCCGTCGACGATACCTCGGGCGACGTCGCCGACATCGAGAGCTACAGCACCGCTGACGACGCAACGGGCGGCGCCGATGGAACGCAAGGCGACGAGGGATCCAAGGGCGATGGATCCAGGGGCGATGGATCCAGGGGCGATGGATGGCACGATGACGGTCACCACCATCGTCACCGCGCTCATGGTCACGGCCGTGGTCACGGTCACGGCGACGACTGCGCGACCACGGCCACCTTGACGCTGAACAACGTCGTCGTCAACGACAACGGTGGAACCGCGACGGTTGCCGACTTCACGCTGATGGCAACCTCGTCGGTCGGCGGCGTCGCCGTGATCAGCGGCCCCGACCCGGCCGCCGACTCTCGGGTCGGCATCACCGCCGACGTTCCGGTGACCGACTCGTACGTGCTCGGCGAATCCGGTCCGGTGGGTTACACAGCGTCGGCCTGGCAATGCTCGGCCGGCACCCTCGACGGCAGCACCCTCACGCTCGAAGCCGGCGACGTCGCCGACTGCACGATCACCAACGACGACATCCCGGCACCACCCAATCCGGCAACCATCACGGTTGCCAAGTTGCTCGGCGCACCTCAGTGGGGTGGCCAACTCGTCGCGGCCGACTTCCAGCTTCTGATCGACGGCAGCGAGGTCTCCCAGTTGGTCCCCCATGAGGTGGCACCGGGAGTGCACACGATCAGCGAGGTTCCTCGAGCCGGGTACCAGCAATCGGCGATCGTGTGCACCGATCTCACCACCAGCCAACAACTCAGCAGCGACGGAAGCGTCACGCTCGTCGCCGGTCAACACGTCGAGTGCGACGTCACCAATGCTGAAGTGCCGCCGACTCTGACGTTGCGGAAGGTCGTCATCAACGACAATGGTGGCGATGCCGTGTCGTCCGACTTCCAGTTGCAGATCGACGGCGTCAACGCCGGTCAAGCCGCGCCCATTCCCGTGGTGGCGGGCATTCCGCATGCAATCACAGAGCTTCCGTTCGCGGGTTACCGGCTCGTCAGCTTGACTTGCACCGACGACGCCACCACTCTGCCCGTCGCGTACAACGCCGGGGTGACTCTCGCTCTCGGCGAGCACGTCACCTGCAACGTCACCAACGACGACGAAGCCGTCGATCTGGTCATCACCAAGACCGATGGCGGCATCACGCAGATTGCCGGTGGCCCGCCGTTCGCCTACACGATCACGGTCGACAACCTCGGACCACGCGATGCGTCGACCACCGAGCCGGTCACTGTGACCGACGTACTGCCCAACGGGTTCGACTTCGTCTCCTTCCCGGTGAACTGCACCCCGTCGGGTCAGACCCTCACCTGCGACATAGCCCCCGCCGATCTCCAGGTCGCCGATCCGCCGGTCGTCCTCACGGTGACCGTCAAGGTGCATCCCGATGCGTCCAGTGGCACTTACACCAACATCGCGTACGTGGCGACCGCCGACGACCCGGCCTGCGTTGGTAACGGTTGCGTGCCGGCCTGCGGGTCTGGCAGCAACAACGTCGCCTGCCAGACCACGACGATCAAACGCCAGGCGAACATCACCATCGACAAGGTCGACAACGTCGATGGCCCGATTCTGCCCGGCACGAACTTCTCGTACTTCATCACCGTCGGCAACTCCGGCCCGTCGACGTTTCTGGCCAGCATGACCATGACCGACGATCTGCCGGCGGGCCTCATCTTCCAATCGGTCAGCGCGGCTGCTCCTTGGATGTGCAACAACAGCGACCCGATCGCCTGTACGTACGGAGCCGTTCTGCAGCCGAACACCACAGCACCCGTTGTGACCATCAACGTTCAACTCGATCCGGCATTCACCGGCGCGAGCGTTCACAACGTGGCCAATGCCTTCGCCGTCGTCGAACCGCCAAGTGTGGCGAGTCAGGCACTCCAAATCGAGGCGCCGGCGGACCCGGGCACTGTGGTGACGGCCACCGACGACGAGACCACGATCATCTTGCGCAACGTCAACTTGTCGATCGACAAGTCGGTCTCGCAGGCGACGGCTTCTACAGGTGACCAGTTCAACTGGACGCTCGACATCACCAATCATGGTCCCGACACCGCGAGCAACGTGGTGGTCAGCGACACCGTTCCGACGGCATTCGAAGTGATCGGCACCTTCCCGACAGCGGGCCTCAGCTGCACGGGCACGGGCAACAGCGTGCAGTGCACCGCCGCCAGCCTGGCCAACGGGGCAACGGTGAGCGTCGTGGTGCAGGTCCGAGTTGCCGCAACGGCTGGGCCGGGCACCGTCGTCAACACGGCAACTGTGGTGACCGACTCCAACGACACCGATACCAGCGACAACAGCGACTCTGCCTCGATCACCGTGACGGCGTCCGTCAGCGATGCGCCGGTTCCCCCGGCCGCGACGCCGACCGGAATCAGCACCGTCGGACTAGCGTTGCCGCGCACTGGCAACGCTTCGCTCGACGGGTCGCTGTCCCTGGCGGGGTTGCTGTTCCTCGGAGGTGTCATCTCGTTGGTGATCGCCAGGCGTCGCCGGGCACTGATCGCCCAGCAGGTGTGATGCTCCGCAAGGTGGGAATCGCACCGCTTCGCTAACGTGACCTCCACGCCGAGGACTGCCGGGGTTACGACATGAGCGACAACCACAACACGATCGACGATCTGATGCTGGAGAACCGCAAGTTCCCGCCTTCAGCAGAGTTCAAACGCCAGGCGTTGGTCGCCGACACCAGCATGTACGACGATGCCGCCGAGGACTACCAGGGATTCTGGGCACGTCAGGCGGCGGACCTGCTGACCTGGACGACCGACTGGGACACGATTTGCGACTGGAACCTGCCGTTCGCCAAGTGGTTCGTCGGCGGCGAGCTCAACGTCAGCTACAACTGCCTCGACCGCCACGTCGAAGCGGGTCGTGGCGACCGTGTGGCGTTCTACTGGGAGGGTGAGCCCGGCGACGCCCGGGTCCTGACGTATGCGGATCTTCTCGACGAGGTTCAACGACTGGCGAACGCACTGAAGGACTTGGGAGTTCGGCGCGGCGACCGCGTCAACATCTATCTGCCGATGATCCCCGAGGCCGCGGTGGCCATGCTGGCCTGCGCGCGGATCGGCGCGGCGCACAGCGTCGTCTTCGGAGGGTTCAGCGCTCAGTCGCTGTCCGACCGAATCAACGATGCAGAGGCCAAGGTGCTGATCACGGCCGATGGCGGCTATCGCCGCGGCGAGGTGTTCCCGCTCAAGCCGGCGGCCGACGATGCACTTGCCGGCACACCGACGATCGAACACGTCATAGTCGTGCGCCGCGGTGGCAACGACGTCGACATGTTGCCCGACCGCGATGTCTGGTACCACGACCTCATCGCCGCTGCCGACCCGGTGTGCCCGCCGGAGCCGATGGACTCCGAGCAACTGCTCTTCCTGCTGTACACCAGTGGCACCACTGGCAAGCCGAAGGGCATCATGCACACCTGCGGGGGCTACCTCACCCATGTGGCCTTCACCCACAAGTACGTGTTCGACCTGCACCCCGACACCGACGTGTTCTGGTGCACCGCAGACGTCGGTTGGGTCACCGGGCACAGCTACATCGTGTACGGACCGCTGGCCAACGGAGCCACCAGCGTGATGTACGAGGGGGTGCCCAACTTCCCGGGCAACGATCGGCTGTGGGAGATCATCGAGAAGTACAAGGTCACCAAGTTCTACACCGCTCCCACGGCGATCCGCACCTTCATGAAGTGGGGTGCCGCGGAGCCTGCGAAGCACGATCTGTCGTCGCTGCGCGTGCTCGGTTCGGTCGGCGAGCCGATCAACCCCGAAGCGTGGATGTGGTACCAGGAACACATCGGCGCAGGCAGCTGCCCCGTCGTCGACACGTGGTGGCAGACGGAAACCGGGGGGATCATGATCAGTCCTCTTCCGGGAGCAACCACCACCAAGCCGGGTTCGGCGACGTTCCCGCTCCCTGGGATCGCCGTCGAGGTCGTCGACGATGCCGGCAAGCCTGTCGACGGAGGCGGTGGTTACCTCACCCTCACCCACCCCTGGCCCGGCATGCTGCGTGGCATCTGGGGCGACCCGCAGCGCTACTTCGACACGTATTGGAGTCGTTTCGAAGGACGGTACTTCGCCGGCGACGGCTGCAAACTCGACGAGGAGGGGTACCTGTGGCTGCTCGGGCGCGTCGACGACGTCATGAACGTGAGCGGCCATCGCATCTCGACAACAGAGGTCGAGTCGGCGCTGGTCTCGCATCCGTCGGTGGCCGAGGCGGCGGTCGTTGGGGCACTCGACGACACGACCGGGCAAGCGATCATCGCTTACGTCACGTTGCGCGGAGGCAGCGACGTGAGCGTTGCCGAACTACGCGACCACGTGGCGACGGAGATCGGGCCGATTGCCAAACCGAAGACGATCTACTTCGCGCCTGATCTGCCCAAGACCCGTAGCGGCAAGATCATGCGCCGATTGCTACGCGACGTTGCCGAGGGCCGAAACCTCGGCGACACGACAACATTGGCCGACACGTCCGTCGTCGACGACCTGCAGCGTCGAGCCGCCGAGGCCGTCACCGAGGACTGAACGACCCACTCGGGAGGCAGTTCGATCTTAAGGCTGAGGGGGCAACTGCCGATACTGCCTAGGTGACGGACGAAGTGGCGAGTCAGCCCGGAGCGGTAGCCACGCGCGCCGGTGACCAGGACGCGGACGCGCCAGTCGGCGATCTGGTCTTCTCACCGCTCGACTTCCGTCTCAACCTGCAGGCCAAGCTCGCCGACCCCGCGGAACCCGCGACCGTCCTCGACTCGCCATCGATTCGCAAGCTGACCTGGGAACTTGTCGTTCCCGATCGACCGGAAGAGCCTGCGGCGAGTGCGGCAACGACCGTCCCGTTGCCGCCGCCGCCGCAGGCTCCGCCGGTGCCACCGCCACCGCCACCGGCTCCGCCGGCACCGTTCGAACCGCCGGCGTCGAAGGCCACCCCGGCCGTCGATCCTGCGGTGGTCGTCGAGGCTCCGGCAGTCGAAGTCGGTCCCGACGCACCACTCGGCGGTGACGACGTCGACGATGTGCAGGAGGAACCGGTCAGCCCGCCTCCACCGAGCAGCGAGATCAACCGCCTTGCGTCGGTACCCGACCTGATCGTCGACGACGAGCCGATCGAACTGCCCCGCATCAACTCGGCGAGCGGTCCGATCGTGCAAGCGGGCCCGGTGTTCACGCCCGTCCTCCCCGAGACCGTGTTCGCGCCGGCACCCCGCGCCGTCCCGGCGACTGTCGCGACGCTCGTCGCCGAGAGCAACACGGCGCGCCATCGATCGCGCCGGAAGTCGAAGCATCGAATTCGGCGCTTCGTGTCGTTCATCGTGTTGCTCGGCCTGCTCGGCGGTGGCGCGTACGCAGCAAAGAAGTACCTCCTGCTGAAGAACCGACCAAAGTGGTCGGTGGAGCTCGCGCCATTCGCCACAGATGTCGCCACGGCTCGCGGTCTCGAGTTCAAGAGCAGTGTCGACGTGGTGCCCCTGCCGGCCACCGATTACGCCAGTCGGCTGGCAGGGTCGGTGATCGCCCCCCAGCCGGATCGTGCCGAGGCCTGGCGCGCACTCGGGCTTCTCAACGGCGAACTGGATCTGGAAGCGATCGGCGGCCAGGCGATGAACGACGCTCCCGCGTTCTACGATCCGAGCACCAAGACCATCTACGTCAGTGACGACCTCAAGCCGTACGAGCATCTCTATCGGTTCGCGTTGCACCGTGCGCTCGTTTCGGCACTCCTCGATCAGCAGTTCGACTGGAGCTCACGACTGGCGACCGCCACGCCGGCAGCAGCGCTGGCGCTGCGAGCAATGGTCGATGGTGACGCGCTGGCCGTGGCCAACTCGTTGGCCGTGCACGATGCTCCCGATCAACTCGCCCCCGAGCTCCTCAGCTTCGTGCAGGGCCACGCCGGTGGCGCGGCTCCGTCCCAATTTGCGGCGGCGATCGTCGGGCGCATTGGTGTCTCGATGCGTCCGACCATGGCCGCGATGCCCACAGTGCCTGACGCCCGGTCAGCATTCGAGCTGTCGACGCCGGCCAGTGATGCCGTGTTGAACGTAGCTCGGCCGCAGACCTCCGAGGTACCGACATCGACGTCGCAAGGGCTCATGTTCTGGTACTACGTGCTGGCCAGCAGGATCGACGACACACAGGCCTGGTCGGCCGCGGTGCACTGGGCGAGTGATTCTCTGACGGCGTCGAGCGGATCGGGTACCCAGTGCTTCGACGCCACGATAGGCGCCGTCGACGCCGATGGTACAGCGGTGCTGTTGACAGCGTTTCAGTCGTGGGCCGCGGCTGCTCCTGTCGGATCGGCCACGACCGTTGCCCCGGGAGACGTCGACCAGATCGCCATCCATGCATGCGATCCGGGTGTCGACGTCACTGCTCAAGCTCCGCCGAAGGTTCCCATTGCTTTCGGTGGCGCCGGGGTCGAACGGGCCCTCGCCCAGGCCGCCATCAGTGCAGCCGGAACTACGAAGGTCGACGTCGCCTGCCTGATCACGGCGGCTCGCGAGCGCGGCATCGCCCTGGCGTCGCCGGCCGACGACGCGCCGGTGCTGGCCATCGACTGGCAACCGGCCTACGTAGCCGCCAACCTCGACCTAGCGGTGGGCTGCCCCGCCGCGTCGGGCTGACGCACGCGGTAGCGGTGCCGTTTCAGCCAACCTTTGCGCTGTCCTCGGCCGGCACTTCGAGGACACGGCCGACGCACAGGTAGCCGGAGGGGCGATCGCTTCTCGGTCGCCGCGCCATCGACTCGCATGGGCGCGAACGTGGAAGCGCGACTTCTGTTCTCTCGCCCAAGCACGTCCAATGGGGGCGATTTCGGAAGTTGAGCTTCCACAGTCGCGCCCAAGATCGCTGGAACGACGCTGCCCAGAACAATCGGGCGCCTCTGCACGCGGTGGTCAGCCCCGATCCGTGTGGGTGCGCCGGTGGTGGCACTCGGCTGTCGGCCAACTCGGAGGCGGCTAGTCGCGGAAGTTTTCGAACTGCAGGGGGATGCCGAGATCGGCACCCTTCAACGTGGCGATGATGCCCTGCAAGTCGTCGCGCTTCTTACCGGTGACCCGAACGGTGTCGCCCTGAGTCTGGCTGCTGATGCCTTTTGGACCCTTCTCCTTGATCATCTTGTTGATCTCGCGGGCTTTGTCGGATGAGATGCCGACCTTGATCGTCAACACCTGGCGAACGCTGTTCTGCGTTGCTTCTTCGATCTTGCCGTAGTCGAGACCCTTCAACGAGACACCGCGCTTCACCAGCTTCTCTTCGATGACGGTTCTCAAGGCAGTCAATCGATCTTCGCTGATGGTGCGCAGGGTCAGCACCAAGTTGCTCTGTTCGATCGATGAGTCGGTGTTCTTGAAGTCGAAGCGGGTGGCGATTTCGCGCTGCGCCTGATCGATGGCGTTGCGCAATTCCTGCCGGTCAACCTCGGAGACAACATCAAAGCTTGGCATGGAGTGAGACTAGTTGCGCCGCTAACCTCATCTCCCTCAGAGGGTCGGTACCCGAGTGGCCAAAGGGGGTTGACTGTAAATCAACTGGCATAGTCCTACGGAGGTTCGAATCCTTCCCGGCCCACCACCTGAGATCGCCAGGCTCCCCGCGGGCCTGGCGATTGCACGTTCTGAGCAAGCAGCACCCATGATCCTGATCGATGCCGAACGACTCGCCGCCCGCCGGCCGAATCGACCGCTGTTTGCGGACGTTTCGGTGACCGTCAGCGACGGTGATCGGCTCGGTGTCGTCGGCCTCAACGGTTCGGGTAAGAGCACCCTGTTGCGGATGCTTGCCGGCGAGTTGCGGCCCGAGACCGGAGAGGTGCGACGCGGGCGCGGGGTCAGGGTGGGCTTTCTCGCCCAGAACCCGGTCTTACCCGCGGGTTCCGTTCGCCAGGCCGTGGGCGCAGGTTGGCAGGGCGAGGCCATGCTCGATCGCCTCGGCATGAGTCCGTTGCTCGACGCCTCCACCCGAGAGCTGTCCGGTGGCGAGGCCAAGCGAACAGCGCTGGCCAGGCTGCTCGTCGGCGAACACGAGGCGCTCATCCTCGACGAGCCGACCAACCATCTCGATCTCGACGCCATCCAGTTCCTCGAGGGATGGCTGGCTGCGTTCCGCGGTGGCTTGGTCCTGGTCACTCACGACAGGCATGTGCTCGACCTCGTCACCACCAAGGTTCTCGAGCTCGACCGCGGCAAGGCGTATCTCCACGTGCCCACGGGCTGGCAGGCAGGCTCGGGTTACGCGGCCTACCTCGCGGGGCGCGCTGAGCGCGAAGAGCGCGCCGAGGTGGCGGAGCAGGTGCGCAAGAACCTGGCAACGCGGGAACTGGCCTGGTTGCGACGAGGTGCGCCGGCGCGAACGTCGAAGCCGAAGGCTCGCATCGCCACTGCGACGGCACTCGTCGAAGGGCGGGCTCAAGCTGCGGCGCGCGATGGCGAGCTCGGGTTGGCGATGGGTTCGAAGCGATTGGGATCCAAGGGAATCGAGCTCATCGACGTCTCGTTCGCCTGGCCGGACGACACCTCGCACGGCGATCGGCTGATCGAGCCGTGCTCGCTGGTGTTCGAACCGGGAGACCGAGTCGGTGTGGTCGGTGCGAATGGCACCGGTAAGTCGACGTTGCTCGACCTCGTGGCAGGTCGGCTGGCGCCGACTACCGGGCAGGTGGACCGTGGGTCGACCGTGCAGATCGGTTACTACGACCAGCTCGGCCGCGACCTCGACCTCACCCAACGGGTCCGCGAGGCCGTCGCCGGCGACAAGGGGGAGCCGTCGGTGGCCGACGTCGTGCTGATGAAGCGTTTCTGGTTCGACGGCGATGCGCAGTTCGCGCCGATCTCCACGCTGAGCGGCGGTGAGCGCCGGCGTCTCCAATTGCTACTCACGTTGGTGCCCCAACCGAACGTTCTACTGCTCGACGAGCCGACCAACGATCTCGACCTCGACACCTTGAGGGCACTCGAGGACTTCCTCGACGATTGGTCAGGGATCGTCGTGACGGTCAGTCATGACCGCGCCTTTCTCGACCGAGTCACGGACGAGTTGCTGGCCCTCGACGGCCGCGGCAACGTGCGCTGGATTCGTGGCGGGGTCAGCGCCTGGCTCGCCCAGCGCGCCGCCGGTAGCGACCCACCCGTCCCTGCCCCACCTCCACCGACTGTTGTCGCTGCCAAGTCGCTGAGCGATGTGCCGGCGACAACATTGCGTCAACCGGCGGTGAAGGGTGGCGGACGCAGCCCGTCGACGGTGCGCCGCCAGCTCAGCCAAGCCGAGCGTGAGCTCGGTGCGGCGGTTGCCTCACGAGACAGGCTGGCTGTGGAGATCAGTTCGACGACTGCGCACACGAAGTTGGCCTCGCTGGGCGAGCAGCTGGCCGCTGCTCAGTCCGCAGTTGCTCTCGCGGAGGAAGGGTGGCTGGCGCTCGCCGCGGAAGCAGAGGCCCTCGGCCTCGCCACCTGACGCCAGCCCTACAGCAGGGTTTGCATGATGGCGACGTCGAGCCACTTGTTGAACTTTCGGCCGACCTCGCGCTCGATTCCAACCAACTGGAACCCGCACGACTTGTGCAGGGCGATCGAAGCGTCGCTCGACGCCGTGATTCGGCCGAACACCGCGTGGAAGCCCGACGCGGCGCCGATCCGCAGCAGTTCGCCGAGGATCAACTTGCCGATGCCCTGCCCGCCCCGGTCGCGGCGCACGTAGACCGAGTCTTCGACGCTGGTGCGGTAGGCGGCTCGTTCCTTGTAGGGCGACAGCGATCCGAAGCCCACGATCTCCCCGTGTTCATCGTTGGCATCCACGGCCACGATCGCCGCGAACGCGCCGCTGCGATCGGCGATCCACCGTTGCTGGTCGGTGAGAGATCGGGGCACCAGATCGAACGTGGCGAGGGTGTTGGAGACCTCGTAGTTGTAGATCTGGCGAATCTGTTCGGCGTCGCCCAACGACGCCAACCGTAGGGTGAGTGACTCGATCCGACCCGTGTCCACGCCGGCCGAGCGTAGTGGTGAGAGCACGGCAATCCCTTGGTAGATGCCCTGGGTCGGGCGCTATGCTTCTCGGCTGGTCTGCGGGTAGAACCGCGCTCCAGCGATCGCCCTTTTAGCTCAGTCGGTAGAGCAACGCCATGGTAAGGCGTAGGTCGTGGGTTCGATTCCCACAGAGGGCTCGACCAAGCGGTCCACTGCCCTCGGGCAGCGAACCGGTCGGCAAAGCCCTGGCGGCGTAGCTCAGTTGGTCAGAGCATCCGGCTCATAATCGGAAGGTCATCGGTTCGATCCCGATCGCCGCTACAACACAACCACCACCACCACACGACAGGAGAGCGTCTCCAATGAGCAAGGCGAAGTTTGAGCGTACGAAGCCGCATGTGAATGTTGGCACGATGGGTCATATTGATCATGGTAAGACGACGTTGACGGCTGCGATTTCTAAGACGTTGGAGGGTAAGGGGTTGGCGAAGTACACGCCGTTTGATCAGATTGATAAGGCGCCGGAGGAGAAGGCGCGTGGTATTACGATTTCGATTGCTCATATCGAGTATGAGACGGCGAAGCGGCATTATGCGCATGTTGATATGCCTGGTCATGCGGATTACATCAAGAACATGATTACTGGTGCGGCGCAGGTTGATGGGGCGATTTTGGTGGTGGCGGCGACGGATGGGCCGATGCCGCAGACGCGTGAGCATGTGCTTTTGGCTCGTCAGGTGGGGGTGCCGTACATCGTGGTGGCGTTGAACAAGGCTGATGCGGTGGATGATGAGGAGTTGTTGGAGTTGGTGGAGCTCGAGGTTCGTGAGTTGTTGAACGAGTACGAGTTTCCTGGTGACACTGCTCCGGTGGTTCGGGTCAGTGCGTTGAAGGCTCTTGAGGGTGATGAGGGGTGGCAGGCCAAGATCATGGAGTTGATGGATGCGGTTGATGCGTCGATTCCGGAGCCGGTGCGGGAGATGGATAAGCCGTTTTTGATGCCGATTGAGGATGTGTTCACGATTACTGGTCGTGGCACGGTGGTGACGGGCAAGGTTGAGCAGGGTCGGGTGCATACTGGTGACGATTTGGAGATCGTCGGGTTGCGGGCGACGCAAAAGACGGTGTGTACGGGTGTGGAGATGTTCCGCAAGATCTTGGATGAGGGTCATGCGGGTGACAACATCGGTGCCTTGTTGCGTGGGACGAAGAAGGAAGATGTGGAGCGTGGGCAGGTGTTGTGCAAGCCGGGTTCGATCACGCCGCACACGAATTTCGAGGGTCAGGTGTATGTGTTGTCGGCGTCGGAGGGTGGTCGGCACAAGCCGTTCTTCAACAACTATCGGCCGCAGTTCTTCTTCCGGACCACGGATGTGACCGGCACGATCCAGCTTCCCGAGGGTACCGAGATGGTGATGCCGGGTGACAACGTGGCGATCAGTGTCGAGTTGGGTAAGCCGATCGCTATGGACGAGGGCCTGCGTTTCGCCATCCGTGAAGGTGGCCGTACCGTAGGCGCCGGCCGCGTCACCAAGATCACCAAGTAAGAGATCACCCAGTGATCCCCGCACCGGGGATCAGAACAAGGAGCCGGGCCAATGCCCAGAAATGACAAGCGGGTGAAGATCACCCTGGAGTGCACCGAGTGCAAGCACCGCAACTACATCACGATGAAGTCCAAGGTCAACGACCGTGAGCGACTCGAGATGAAGAAGTACTGCTCGAACGACCGGCGGCACACGACGCACAAAGAGACCCGCTGAACACTCGTTCACCGCGGGCCCAACCTCGATGGGTGGCTGGTAGCGTTACCAGTCGCCGCCGAGGGCAGTAGCTCAGTTGGTAGAGCATCGGTCTCCAAAACCGACGGTCGGGGGTTCGAGCCCCTCCTGCCCTGCCCACATCCCTATGGGAGCAATCAATGTCACTGGATGACCTCAACCGAGAGCAGAAGCGTTCGCTGAAGAAGATGGGCGCGCTGGACGAGCAAGGCAGGCCCACGCGCGCCCCTGCTCCCGTCGCCCGTCAGAAGAAGGACCGCACCACGCCTGCGTTGTACATCCGTGAAGTGCGCGATGAGATGCGCAAGGTTGCCTGGCCGAAGTGGCCGGAAGTGCGCCGCTTCTCGGTGATCGTGCTCACCACGGTCATCATCTACACGGCGTTCATCTTCGGTCTCGACTCGCTGTTCGGCGTGCTCTCCGGCTGGCTGTACGACAACTGATCATGAACGACGACCTGCTCACCGACACCGATCCAGAAGCCACTCCCCTCGAGGAGCGAGCTGTGGTCGAGCCCATCACCGAACCCGCAGACACCGAGACGGCCGGCGAAACCGACGATGACACCGTCGACGCCTCGTTCGACCTGTCCGACGACTCCGAACAAGCGGCCGACGAAGTCGCCGGCGACGAAGAGATCGTCGACGATCCGTGGACCCGCCCGGGCCAGTGGTACGTCGTGCACACGCAGTCGGGCTACGAGAAGAAGGTCACGGCCAACCTGCATGCTCGCATCCAGAGCATGAACATGGAGGACAAGATCTTCGAGGTCGTCATCCCCATGGAGGAAGTCGACGAGTTCAAGAACGGCCGCAAGCAGACCGTGCAGAAGAAGGTCTTCCCTGGCTATCTCCTGGTGCGTTGCCAGATGGACGACAACAGCTGGTACTGCATCCGCAACACGCCTGGCGTCACGGGTTTCGTCGGCCAGAACAAGCAGGGCCAGAAGCCCACACCGCTGTCGCGCCGCGAGGTGCAGACGTTCCTCGCCGCCAAGGGCGACGGAACCGGCGGGATGCCCAGCCGCAAGAAGCCCAAGCTCGACTACGAGGTCGGCGAGAGCGTGCGGGTGAAGGAAGGCCCGTTCGCCGATTTCGCCGGCACGATCGCCGAGATCAACGCCGATCACATGAAGCTCAAGGTGCTGGTCAACATCTTCGGTCGCGAGACCTTGGTGGAGATGGACTTCAGCCAGGTCTCCAAGCTGTAACCGCAGCAGACGTTCGAATCACACCCCAAGAGTTCGGCCTAAGAATCAGACAGGGAAGCAGTCATGGCAAAGAAGAAAGTCAGCGCGATCGTCAAGATCCAGATCCCCGCGGGCAAGGCCACGCCGGCCCCGCCGGTGGGCACGGCGCTCGGGCCTCACGGCGTGGGCATCATGGACTTCGTGAAGCAGTACAACGCGGCCACCGAGTCGCAGGTCGGCACCATCATCCCGGTCGAGATCACGATCTTCGAGGATCGCACGTTCACGTTCATCCTGAAGACGCCACCTGCGCCGGTTCTGCTGCGCCAGAAGGCCGGTCTGGCCAAGGGATCGAACGAGCCGGGCAAGACCGTCGTCGGCACCGTCACCGAGGCCGACATCGAAGAGGTCGCCAAGATCAAGATGCCCGACCTCAATGCCTACGACCTGGAAGCTGCCAAGCAGCAGATCCGTGGCACCGCCCGCTCGATGGGCCTCAAGGTTTCGTAGTTCCGTTCACAGCTATCAACTAACCGCTCGACCGGGACGACCTCGCCCGGCGGCGCCAACCACGAGGGAGACAGACGATGTCAGGCAAGAAGTTCGCAGATTCGGTCAAGGCGTTCGATCGCGACCAGCTGTTCACACCCGGTGAGGCGGTAACGCTCGCCAAGACGCTGGCCAAGGCAGGTTTCGACGAGGGTGTCGACATCGCTGTGCGCCTCGGCGTCGATCCACGCAAGGCCGATCAGATGGTCCGTGGCACCGTTGCCCTGCCGGAGGGCACGGGCAAGAACATCCGCGTTGCCGTCTTCGCTACCGGTGAGGCTGCCCAGGAAGCCCGCGATGCAGGCGCCGACATCGTCGGGGCCGACGATCTGGCCGAAGACATCCAGAAGGGCAAGATGGACTTCGACATGGCCATCGCCACGCCCGACATGATGCCCCTGGTCGGTCGACTCGGCAGAGTGCTCGGCCCGCGTGGCCTGATGCCGAACCCGAAGACCGGCACCGTCACCAACGACGTAGCCCGCGCCGTCGCCGAGTTCAAGGGTGGCAAGGTCGAGTACCGCACCGATCGATACGGCAACGTGCACGTCACGATCGGTAAGGCCAGCTTCGAGCCGACGGCGCTCGAGAGAAACTTCCGGGCCGTGCTCGACGAGTTGCAGCGTGCCAAGCCGGCCGCCGCCAAGGGTCGCTATCTCAAGAAGATCTCGGTGTCGTCCACCATGGGCCCCGGCATCAAGGTCGACACCAACCGCCTGCGCCCCGAAGCCGGGCACCCGGACTTCAAGGCGTGACGCCGGGTCGAAACCGCCGGTAGTGTTACCGAACAACCAAAGCAATCGCTCGCCACAGACAGCTGGTCCCTCACAGGACAATGGGTTCGTCCCACCAGCCGAGGTGAACTCGTGATCGGATCGTCTGGCATCTCGCCGTTCGCTCCTCGCGGTGTTCGCTGCACAGCGAGCACCCCGAGTAGAAGCGAAAGGAGGTGTACATGACAACTGAGAACCCCCGTGCCGAGAAGGTCGCTGTCGTCGAAGAGGTCACCGCCAAGCTGAATGCTGCTCAAGCGGCGATCATCACCGAATACCGCGGCATGAGCGTCGGCCAACTGGCCACACTGCGCCGGCAACTGCGCAAGAGCGGTGGCGAGTACAAGGTGTACAAGAACACATTGGCTCGCTTCGGTGCCGAGAAGGCAGGTCTCGACGGTCTCGCCGAGTTGCTCATCGGACCCAGCGCGATCACATTCGTCAGCGGCGATGCCGCCGGCGTGGCCAAGGCGTTGAAAGACGCAGCCAAGCTCAATCCGTTCCTGATCATCAAGGGCGGCGCGATCGCCGGCAAGACGATGTCGGCAACAGACATCGAGGCCCTCGCCGATCTGCCGAGCCGCGACGTGCTGCTGGCGATGCTGGCCGGAGCCTTTCAGGCCCCGCTGGTCAAGACTGCAGGTCTGTTGCAGGCGCTGCCACGCAACGTCGCCTACGGCCTCAAGGCGCTCATCGAACAACGAGAGGCGGCCTGAAGCGCCGATCTCGCAACCACCACCGTTCAGACAGTTCGTAACAACAATTTCGCAAGGAGAACAACAACCATGGCAATCACCAAAGACGACGTCCTCGACGCAATTTCCGGGATGACAGTCATCGAGCTCAAGGAACTGCTCGACGCATTCGAAGAGAAGTTCGGCGTCACTGCCGCCGCTCCTGTAGCCGTGGCGGCCGTGGGCGGCGCCTCTGCCGCAGCCCCTGTCGAGGAGGAGAAGGACGAGTTCGACGTCATCCTCACCGGGGCCGGTGCCCAGAAGATCCAGGTCATCAAGGTCGTGCGCGAGCTCACCAGCCTGGGCCTGAAAGAGGCGAAGGATCTCGTCGACGGCGCCCCCAAGCCCGTTCTCGAGAAGGCCACGAAGGATGCCGCCGAAGCCGCCAAGACCAAGCTCGTCGAAGCCGGCGCTTCGGTGGAAGTCAAGTAATCACCGCAACGCAAGTCGAACGGCCCGGGTGCAAACCCGGGCCGTCCCGCGTCCCGCGCCCGCCTCGTGGAGTGTTTCGCGCCCCACCAAGGTTGGCGTAGGACACTCCACTACGATCGTGCGCCGTGACGCCGCGACGTGTGGACCCAGCGGCCGAACGGGAGACGCTCGAGGCGATGGACGCCGTCATGCGTGAGGCCTATGGCGCGGCGACGTTCCGGAGCGGCATCGACCGTTTCGCAGCGGTTCAACCCGATGGGCTGGCCGTCGTCGAGCAGGCGGGCGCGGTCGTCGGTGCTGGATGTTGTGTCGCCTACCCGGACAGCGGCTTCGGCTGGATCGGTCTCGTGGCCACGGCCCCCGGCTTCGAGCGACGTGGGATTGCGACGGCGATCACCGAGTTCCTGAGCGGCGTGCTGGCTGGTCACGGATGCGCAGCGGTTCTCGATGCCTCGGCAGCGGGAGGGCTGGTCTACGCGCGCATGGGCTTCGTCGACCACGGGCTCACCAGGGTGATGAGCTACGTGGGGGATGACCCGCCAGTGGCGGCCGGCGACGACTGCCAGCCGCTGACAACCGCCGATCTCGACGAGGTGGTCCGCTTCGACGCACCTCGATTCGGGGCAACCCGTCGCGACCTACTGGCCACGGCATTCGATCAGCATCCCGGTCGCGGGTTGGTTCTGCGGCGCCGGGGAAAGGTCGCCGGATATCTCCTTGCCCAGGGATCCGCGCTGGGTCCCGTGGTCGCCGACACCTCGGAGTCGCTGACGAGTTTGATCCTCCCGGCACTTCGATTGGGCTGGGCATCACCGCCGCGGATCGATGTCCCGCCCGAGAGCGGGCACATCGCTACCCTCCAACGACTGGGCTTCGAGGTGCGCCGCGAGTTGCGGCACATGCGGCGCGGCATCGACATGCTGCCCGGTCGACGCGAAAGCATCGCTGCCCAAGTCAGCCTCGGTGAAGGCTGAGCTCGGCAGCAACCGAGTGGGGTGTTTCAAGGCACCTGGATGGTAGTGAAACACTCCACAGGGCCGGCCTCAGGCGTCGACACGCTTCACGATCTCGCCCGACTTGGCGACCTCCGCGTACCACAGCGCGCTTTGCTTCGGCATTCGACGCTGGGTGGCCAGGTCGACCTCGACCAAACCGAACTTCGGGCCGTACCCGTGCGCCCATTCGAAGTTGTCGAGGAGCGACCATGCAAAGTACCCCTTGACGGGGACCCCCCCTTCCATGGCCTGATGCACTTGGGCAAGGTGGGCGGCAAAGTACTCGAGCCGGTCGTGGTCGATGACGCGACCGTCGATGCGGTGTGTGTCGTGCATCGCCGCCCCGTTCTCGGTGATGAGGTAGCGGGGGAAGTGATACCGGTCATGGATGTCGCGC
Source organism: Ilumatobacteraceae bacterium (assembly GCA_963720775.1). Taxonomy (GTDB): domain Bacteria; phylum Actinomycetota; class Acidimicrobiia; order Acidimicrobiales; family Ilumatobacteraceae; genus JAENVT01. The sequence continues at coordinate 891,496 of CAVRGR010000007.1, forward strand.
AGCAGGTCTCCGAGCGCGTTGGGGTGGATCTCCCAACCCATCGCAGTCTCGTCGCCTCTGCCGAACTGCTCTCCCTCGAGCGCGCCGACCATCTTGCGAGAGTAGAAGTTGACGCCGAGCGTGTCGATCGGCCGGGCGATCAGATCCATGTCGCCGGCTTGCACCTCGGATTGATCCCAACCCAGGCGGTCGACGGTGTATTGCGGATAGCCCCGTCCACCGATCGGCTCGACGTACCAGCGGTTCTCGATGTCGTCGACGATCTGCTGGCGATCGACTGCCGCGGGCGACGAACCGATGCGGGTGACGGGCGTGAAGTTCAACACGATCCCGACGTTGGCGTCGCGTACGACGGCCCGAATTCGCTCCATCGCCAAACCATGGCCGAGCAGCACGTGGTGACTCGTGGCCAGCGAGTCGCCGAGAGAACTGCGCCCAGGGGCGTGCTCGCCGGTGAGGTATCCGTGGTTGGCGATGACGAACGGTTCGTTCATCGTCATCCAATTCCCGACGCGGTCGCCCAAGCGAGCCGCGACCACCTCGGCATAGTCGGCGAAGGCCTCGGCCGTCGCCCGCACCGGCCAGCCGCCGGCGTCTTCCAGGGTTTGCGGCAGATCCCAGTGGTACAGAGTCGGAAACGGCCGCAGTCCGTGGGCCAGCAGTTGATCCACCAACCGTTCGTAGAAGTCGAGCCCGCGCTCGTTGACCTTGCCGCGACCTTTCGGGAAGATGCGCGGCCAGGCGATCGAGAACCGATAGGCATTGAGGTTGAGGCGTTGCATGATGGCGATGTCTTCGCCGAAGCGGTGGTAGTGATCGCAGGCGACGGCGCCGTTCGAGCCGTCGCTGATAGCTCCTGGGACAGTGCAGAACCGGTCCCAGATGCTCTCTCCGCGCCCATCGGCAGTCACTGCGCCTTCGATCTGGTACGACGAGGTGGCCGAGCCCCACAAGAAGTCGCTGGGAAACCGCCTGCCGGCTTCCGACGTGGAAGCGAGTTCCCCCTGATTGACAGCCATTCACCACATTCGTAGCATGGAAGCGCTTCCACGGCAACAGTCAAGTGGGCGGAGAGGGATGTGGTGACGCAACAGGTCACGCTCGAGGACGTCGCCAGGCTGAGTGGCGTGTCCCTGGCCACAGCCTCTCGGGCGTTGAACGGCCGCCCCGGTGTGCGCGACGACGTGCGCCGCCGAGTGTCGGAGGCATCGGGCCGGCTGGGGTTTCGTCCCAACCGTGCGGCACGCAACCTGGCGAGCGGCCGCTCGCAGGTGATCGGGTTGGTCATCCCCTCGGCAGAGCTTCGGGTCGACCCGTATGGAGCGTCGATCACTCACGCAGTGGGTCGGGCGGCGACCGGGCGCGACCACGGGCTCATGTTGCACCTCGCCGCGGAAGAGCCCGGTGACACACTCCATCACATCTTGCGCGACGGTTTGATCGACGGGCTGTTGATCAGCACCGTCGCGATCGGGCGTCCGTGGGTGGAGGAGCTCGTCGATGCTCTCTTGCCGACCGTGTTGATCGGCACCCATCCGACGCGCCACGACGTCGCCGGTGTCGACGTCGAGAACATCGAGTCGGCAGCCGCCGCGGTGACCCACCTGTTCGACCAGGGCTGTGGCCGGGTGGCGACGATCACCGGTCGGATCGAGCGCGCCGATGCGCGGAATCGGATCGAGGGCTATCGCCTCGCTCATCGACGGGCCGGGCGGGCGATCGACGAATCGCTCATCGTCCCGGGCGACTTCGGTCGTCGATCGGGCAGCATCGCAGCCCATCGGGTGATCGCCCTCGGTGCCGACGGCGTCTTCGCGGGCAACGACGAGATGGCCCAGGGGGCCATGTGGACGTTCACCCGTGCCGGCGTGCGGGTCCCCGACGACATTGCGGTCATCGGCTTCGACGGCACGGCCTTCGAAGAGTTCATGGACCCGACGCTGAGCACGATGGCGCAACCGTTCGACGAAATCGCCGCGGCCGCCGTCGACGAGCTGTTGGCGCGCATCGGTGGCCGCGCCCCCGGTCGACGCCGATCCTGCTGACCCCGGAGCTCCTGATCGGCGAATCGTCGCGCCGCGTGCCGTCCGACCATGCCCGGTGACCTGGCCTTTCGCGCCAGATCCTTGACAGGCATCAGATTCCGGCTTACCGTTCGCCCTCACGAATGACCCGTCTGGCGGAAATGCCAGCTGCGGTTGACGTTGCCGTGCTCTGCGGGTAGCATCGAACGTTGCCGTGCGTCTTGTCTCCTGCTATCGCTATGCCCAGCCGACCCTGCGCGCCCCGAACCTGTTGATCGCCGTCTCACTGTCTGCTGCCAAGGAGTAATTGTGGCTTCTCGATCCACGTCCCGCGAGCGTTACTCGTTTGCCAACCTGTCAGAGCCGCTGGAACTGCCTGATCTGATCGCCGTCCAGCGCGAGAGCTTCGAATGGTTCTTGAACGAGGGTCTGGCCGAGACCTTCCGCGACATCTCGCCGATCAAGGACTTCAGCGAAGCACTGCAGCTCGAACTGGAGTTCGAACCCGACGACGAAGACCTCCGGCCGCCGCCGAAGTTCTCCGTCGAGGAGTGCAAAGAGAAAGACATGACCTACAGCGCGCCGATCTTCGTGCGCGCCCGGTTCATGAACCGCAACACGGGCGAGATCAAAGAGCAAACCGTCTTCATGGGCGACTTCCCGATGATGACCGACAAGGGCACGTTCATCATCAACGGCACCGAGCGCGTGGTCGTGTCGCAGCTCGTCCGTAGCCCGGGCGTCATCTTCGAGCCAGGCGAGCGATTCCGTCTCCGCAACCTGAGCAAGCATCAGCTCGTCAAGGGAACGGTGCACCCGTACCGCGGCGAGTGGCTGGAGTTCGACGTCGAGCACAAGCCCGGCAAAGACGTCACCGCCGGCACCCGTGTCGCCCGCAAGCGACGCATGGGCATCTTCACGCTGCTTCGCGCTTGCGGCTACGACGAAGAGCACGCCCCCGGCTTCCTCGAGCGGTTCGTCGCCCAGTTCGACTTCCTCGAGGGCCAGTGGGAGAAAGAGAAGCACATCGCCCCGACGCAGAACGAGGCGTTGGTCGAGATCTACAAACGGGCACGCCCGGGCGAACCGCCCACGGTCGAGTCGGCGCGTGCCTACTTCCGCAACGCCTTCTTCGAGAACCGCCGCTACGACCTCAGCCGGGTCGGCCGGTACAAGCTCGACCGCAAGCTCGGCGGCGAGGTCGCCAAGCTCGACGAGCTGTTCGGCAAGGGAACCCGCGAGCTCGGTGCGTTCTTCCGCAGCGAGGGCGACGACCCCACCAAGCGCAGCATGAACAGCGATCCCGACGATGCCGACGTGCTGCGTCCCAACGAGATCGTTGCCGCCGTCAGCTACATGCTCCACCTCGTCAAGCAGGAGCCTGGCTATCGCCTCGACGACCAAGACCACTTCGCCAACCGCCGCATCCGCAGCGTCGGTGAACTGATCCAGAACCAGGTGCGCATCGGGCTCAGCCGCATGGAGCGTGTCGTGCGCGAGCGCATGACCACCCAAGACGTCGAGGCCATCACCCCGACCACGCTGGTCAACATCCGGCCGGTCGTCGCGGCCATCAAGGAGTTCTTCGGCACGTCGCAGCTCTCCCAGTTCATGGACCAGGTCAACCCGTTGTCGGGCCTCACCCACCGCCGCCGCCTGTCGGCGCTCGGGCCGGGTGGTCTCAGCCGCGAGCGCGCCGGCTTCGAGGTGCGCGACGTGCACTTCAGCCACTACGGCCGCATGTGCCCGATCGAGACGCCGGAAGGCCCCAACATCGGCCTCATCGGCGCGCTGAGCACGTTCGCCCGCGTCAACCCCTACGGATTCATCGAAACGCCGTACCGGGTCGTCAAGAACGGCAAGGTCTCCGGTGAGATCCGCTACATGGCCGCCGACGAGGAAGAGAACTACGTCGTCGCCCAGGCCAACACACCGATCAACGCTGACGGCACGTTCAAGGACGAGCGCGTGCTCGTTCGCCGCAGCCCGCAGGCGGCCAGCCTCGAAGACCTTCGCAAGATGCTCGAAGCCGAGAGCTTCTTCGGTGCCACCACCGACATCGCCTCGGTGCCGCCCATCGAAGTTCAGCTCATGGACGTCAGCCCGAAGCAGATCGTCTCGGTCGCCACCGCACTCATCCCCTTCCTCGAGCACGACGACGCCAACCGAGCTCTCATGGGCGCCAACATGCAACGCCAGGCCGTGCCGCTCGTGCGCGCCGAGGCTCCGTACATCGGCACCGGCATCGAAGACCGTGCGGCGCGTGACGCGGCCGACCTCATCCAGGCAACCGGCGACGGCGACGTCACCGAGGTCAGCGGTTCTTCGATCACCGTGATGTACAGGCAGAGCGACGGGCAGGCAGGCGGCAAGCGTGTCTACCCGCTCAGCAAGTTCCGCCGCAGCAACCAAGACACGTGCATCAACCATCGCGCCTTGGTGAAAGAAGGCGACAAGGTCGTGCGCGGCACCATCATCGCCGACGGTCCGTCGACCGATCACGGGGAACTGGCGCTCGGCAAGAACCTGCTCGTCGCCTTGATGCCGTGGGAGGGCTACAACTTCGAAGACGCCATCATCTTGAGCGAGCGTCTGGTGAAAGACGACGTGCTCACGTCGATCCACATCCACGAGCACGAAGTCGACGCTCGCGACACCAAGCTCGGGCCGGAGGAGATCTCCCGCGACATCCCGAACCTCAGCGACGACATCCTCCGCGACCTCGACGACCGCGGCATCATCCGTGTCGGTGCAGAGGTCGGCCCCGGTGACGTGCTCGTCGGCAAGGTCACCCCAAAGGGCGAGACGGAGCTGACGCCGGAAGAGCGTCTGCTGCGAGCGATCTTCGGTGAGAAGGCCCGCGAGGTTCGCGACACGTCGCTCAAGGTTCCGCACGGCGAGAGTGGCAAGGTCATCGACGTCAAGGTGTTCACCCGCGAAGACGGTCACGAGCTGCCGCCCGGAGTCAACGAACTGGTTCGCGTGTACGTGGCCCAGAAGCGCAAGATCTCGGTGGGCGACAAGTTGGCCGGCCGTCACGGCAACAAGGGCGTCATCTCGAAGATCCTTCCCATCGAAGACATGCCCTACATGGCCGATGGCACCGCGGTCGACATCATCCTCAACCCGCTCGGCGTGCCCAGCCGCATGAACGTCGGTCAGGTGCTGGAAGCGCACCTCGGCTACGCCGCTCGGTGGGGTTGGACCGATGCGAAGAGCGGCAAGGTGGTCGGGGAAGCGCCGATCCGCGGCACCGAGTCGAAGACCCGCCCCAACACCAAGCCGAGCACGTTCATCGCCACCCCGGTGTTCGACGGTGCTCACTGGGACGAGGAAGAAGCCGCCGGCAAGCACCCGACCATCCAGTCGATCTTCCAGAACCTCAATGCCGAGGGTGTCGACGGCGTGCGCATGATCCAGCTCGACGGCAAGACCCCGCTGCGCAACGGCCGCACCGGCGAGTTGTACGACAACCCGGTCACGGTGGGCTACATGTACATCTTGAAGTTGGCCCACCTGGTCGACGACAAGATCCACGCCCGTTCCACCGGCCCGTACAGCATGATCACCCAGCAGCCGTTGGGTGGTAAGGCCCAGTTCGGTGGCCAGCGCTTCGGCGAGATGGAGGTGTGGGCCCTCGAGGCCTACGGTGCGGCGTACTGCCTGCAGGAGCTGCTCACCATCAAGAGCGACGACGTGCTCGGCCGGGTGAAGGTCTACGAGGCCATCGTCAAGGGCGAGAACATCCCCGAGCCGGGCATCCCCGAGAGCTTCAAGGTCCTCATGAAGGAGATGCAGGCGCTGTGCCTCAACGTCGAGGTGCTCGCCGACGACGGCTCCGAGATCGAGATGCGGGAGATGGACGAAGACGTCTTCCGTACGGCCGAAGAGCTCGGCATCGACATCAGCCGCAACGAGCGCGGCACCGACGAAGACGACCGCGAGCCGCGAGGCACGACGAGCAGCCCGCAACGCCTCCTACTGAGCACTAGACGAGTACTGACGAGAAGCGACGAGAACCGAGAACACGATGCTTGATGTGAACATGTTCGACCAGTTGAAGATCGGGTTGGCCACGGCCGACCAGATCCGCCTGTGGTCACACGGTGAAGTGAAGAAGCCGGAAACGATCAACTACCGCACGCTGCGTCCCGAGAAGGACGGCCTGTTCTGCGAGAAGATCTTCGGACCAACCCGCGACTGGGAGTGCTACTGCGGCAAGTACAAGCGCGTTCGCTTCAAGGGCATCATCTGTGAGCGCTGTGGCGTGGAAGTCACTCGTTCGAAGGTTCGCCGCGAGCGCATGGGCCACATCGAGCTCAGCGCTCCGGTCGTGCACATCTGGTACCTCCGCGGCACCCGAAGCTGGCTTGCCTACCTGTTGGCAGGCATCGAGCCCAAGGAGGAGCTCAAGGCCAAGCAGCTGGAGAAGGTCATCTACTTCGCCGCCAACCTGGTCACGTGGGTCGACGAAGACGCCCGCCACGAGAACCTGGCCAACCTCGAAGCCGAGTATCTCGAGGAGCGCGACGCGATCCGCAAAGAGCTCGACCTGGCCATCGACAGGCGCATCAAAGATGCCGAAGCCGAAGCCGAGAAGGCAGAGTCGGAGGGTGCCGATGCGCGCAAGGCTCGCAACGCACTCGACAAGGAGCTCACCAGCATCCGCGAGCGCTACGAGATGGAGCTCGATCTGCTGGCTCGTACCTGGGACGAGTTCAAGAGCCTGCACAGCCGATTGATCATCGACGACGAGTTGCTGTGGCGAGAGCTGCGCGACCGCTACGGCGATTACTTCGAGGGTGGCACCGGCGCCGACTCCATCAAGTCGCTCATCGATCGCATCGACTTCGACGTCGAAGAGGTCAAGCTGCGCAGCGCGATCGACCACAACGCCAGTGGCCGCAAGCCATTATCGGCTCAGCGCCGGCAGAAGGCCATCAAGCGCCTCAAGATCGTCGCCTCGTTCAACCAGCGCGACGACCACGGCCGTCGGCTCAACGATCCGAAGGCGATGATCCTCGATGTCGTTCCGGTGATCCCGCCCGAACTGCGCCCCATGGTGCAGCTCGACGGGGGTCGGTTCGCCACCAGCGACCTCAACGACCTGTACCGCCGAGTCATCAACCGCAACAACCGGCTGAAGCGCCTGCTCGACCTCGGCGCCCCCGAGATCATCGTCAACAACGAAAAGCGCATGCTGCAAGAAGCCGTCGATGCGTTGTTCGACAACGGCCGCCGGGGTCGCCCCGTCACGGGTCCGGGCAACCGGCCACTGAAGTCGCTGTCCGACATGTTGAAGGGCAAGCAGGGTCGCTTCCGTCAGAACCTGCTGGGCAAGCGCGTCGACTACTCGGGTCGCTCGGTCATCGTTGCCGGCCCGACGCTGAAGTTGCACCAGTGCGGTCTTCCCAAGCTGATGGCGCTGGAGCTGTTCAAGCCGTTCGTCATGAAGCGCCTCGTCGATCTGGAGCTGTCGCAGAACATCAAGTCGGCCAAGCGCATGGTCGAGCGCCGTCGCCCGCAGGTGTGGGACGTGCTCGAAGACGTCATCAAGGAGCACCCGGTGCTCCTCAATCGTGCGCCGACGCTCCACCGTCTCGGCATCCAGGCCTTCGAGCCGGTGCTGGTCGAGGGCAAGGCGCTGCAGATCCACCCGTTGGTTTGCACCGCGTTCAACGCCGACTTCGACGGTGACCAGATGGCCATCCACGTGCCGTTGTCGGCCGAGGCCCAGGCCGAAGCCCGCGTGCTCATGCTCAGCGCCAACAACATCTTGTCGCCGGCGTCGGGCCGCCCGATCGTCACCCCTTCACAGGACCTGATCATCGGTGGCTACTACCTCAGCGAGATCCTCGAAGGCGCACTCGGCCACGGCCGCGTGTTCCGCCACACGTGGGAGGTGCTGCGCGCCCTCGACGAAGGCACGCTCAACTTGCATTCGCCCATCACCCTGCGTCGGCCCTCGATCGCCGGCCGACCGGCCGACACCTTCGAGACCACCGCTGGTCGTCTGCTGTTCGAAGAAGCGTTGCCCGCCGACTACACCATGCGCTTCGGTCACATCGACCATCTGGTCAAGAAGAAGGAAATGGGCGTGATCGTCGAGCGACTCAGCGACCACTACCACAAGTCGGCAGTTGCTGCGGCTCTCGATGCGCTCAAGAACGTCTGCTACCGCTACGCGTCGCAGAGCGGACTGACCGTCTCGATCGACGATGTCAAGACCCCGACGGCCAAGAAGGCACTGCTCGACGAGTACGAGGCTCGGGCCGACAAGGTCGAGAACCAGTTCCGCCGCGGCATCATCACCGACGGCGAGCGTCGTCAGCAGGAAGTGCGCATCTGGACCGACGCCACCGCCGAGGTTCAGAAGGCGATGGAGCTCGAGTTCAAGGCGCAGCGGTTCAACCCCATCGACATGATGGTTGGTTCGGGAGCCCGCGGCAACATGACCCAGATGCGTCAGATCGCCGGAATGCGTGGCCTCGTGGCCAACCCTCGTGGCGACATGATCCCTCGCCCCATCAAGAAGAACTTCCGCGAGGGCCTCGAAACCCTCGAGTACTTCATCGCCACGCCTGGCGCCCGCAAGGGTCTGGTCGACACCGCGCTGCGTACCGCCGACTCCGGGTACCTCACCCGCCGCCTGGTCGACGTCGCCCAGGAACTGATCGTCCGCGAGCCCGACTGCGGCACGAGCCTCGGTCTGTGGCTCGAGCACGTTGCTCCCGACACCGCCAACAAGCGGGCATATCTGGAGACCAAGTTGTTCGGTCGTGCCCTGTCGCAAGACGTCACCCTCAGCGATGGTTCGACGATCGCCCGCAACACCATCATCGGCGACATCGAGATGGCCGCGCTGCGCGACGACCCGAAGGTCAACCGGGTCCGCATCCGTTCCGTGCTCACGTGCGATGCCGAGCTCGGCGTGTGCGCCCTTTGCTACGGGCGTTCCCTCGCCACCGGCAAGTCGATCGAGCTCGGTGAGGCCGTCGGCGTCATCGCCGCTCAGTCGATCGGTGAGCCCGGCACGCAGCTGACCATGCGTACCTTCCACACCGGTGGCGTGGCCGGCAAAGACATCGCCGGCGGTCTGCCTCGCGTCGTCGAGCTGTTCGAGGCCCGCACGCCCCGCGGCTCGGCCCGTCTGGCCAGGGCCAGCGGCGTCGTGCGCATCGGCGACGACGAAGGCAAGGGCATCCCGGTCACCGTGATCGACGATCAGGGTGAAGAGCACCAGGTCGTGCTGCCCACGGGCAGCCGGGCCATCGTCACTGACGGTCAAGACATCAAGGCCGGCGACCCGATCACCGACGGTCCCTTCGATCCGAAGGAGATCATGGAGATCAAGGGCATCCGCGAAACCCAGACGTACCTCGTCGAAGAGGTCCAGAAGGTGTATCGCGACCAGGGCGTGTCGATCAGCGACAAGCACATCGAACTGATCGTCCGTCAGATGACCCGCCGAATCGGCGTGCAGGAGCCGGGCGACACGTCGTTCCTGCCCGGTGAGCGTGCCGATGCCAAGGTGTTCCGCGACACGAACCGGCGGATGGTCGAGGAGGGCAAGAAGCCGGCCGAAGGTCGGCCCGAGCTCATGGGCATCACCAAGGCCTCGCTGGCCACCGAGTCGTGGTTGTCGGCGGCGTCGTTCCAGGAGACCACGCGAGTGCTCACCGAGGCGGCAATCGACGGCAAGGGCGACAACCTCATCGGCCTGAAGGAGAACATCATCATCGGCAAGCTGATCCCAGCCGGTTCCGGAATGATGCGCTACCGCGAGTTCGACGTGAGCGCCCCCGAGTACCAGCCGATGGCCTACTTCTCCAGCGACGTCGACGAAGACCCGGCGGCCTGGTTGAGCAACATCCACGGCACTTACTCCACCGACGCACCCGGCGGCGACGCCGCCGAGGGCTGAACAACACCACGGCGCGTGTTGCCCCTGTCAGCCGCCGCCTCTAACATTGCAGGGTCCTGCGTCGGATCGCCGACGTTGTAGTTGACAGAACCGTTCGCAAAGGTAGACGCGTGCCCACCATCCAACAGCTCGTCCGGCAAGGTCGCAGCACCAAGTTCTCCAAGACGAAGACGCCGGCCCTGAAGGGCTCGCCGCAGCGTCGTGGTGTCTGCACCCGGGTCTACACCAACACCCCGAAGAAGCCGAACTCGGCGATGCGCAAGGTGGCCCGTGTTCGCCTCACCAGCGGCGTCGAAGTCACGGCCTACATCCCTGGCGAAGGCCACAACCTGCAGGAGCACTCCATCGTGCTCGTCCGCGGCGGTCGCGTTCGTGATCTGCCCGGTGTGCGCTACAAGATCATTCGTGGCGCGCTCGACGCTGCCGGCGTGAAGAACCGCAAGCAAGCCCGCAGCCGCTATGGCGCAAAGCTCGCGAAGTAAAGGATTGTCGACTCATGCCTCGTAAAGGTCCCGCCCAGCGTCGCGAGCTGACTCCCGACCCGATCTATCGCTCGTTGCTCGTTGCCCAGATCGTCAACAAGGTGATGCTGCACGGCAAGCGTTCCGTGGCCGAGAAGATCGTCTACGACGCGCTGAAGATCGTCGAAGAGAAGTCCGGCGCCGAGCCGATCGCCACGCTGAAGCGGGCGCTCGACAACATCAAGCCGCCCCTCGAGGTCAAGAGCCGTCGTGTCGGTGGCGCCACCTATCAGGTGCCGATGGAAGTTCGTCCGCGCCGCGCCTCGACCTTGGCAATCCGCTGGCTGGTCGACTTCAGCCGCGCCCGCCGCGAGAAGACCATGGCCGAATGCCTGGCCGGTGAGCTGCTCGATGCGGCCAATGGGCTTGGCGCGTCGATCAAGCGTCGCGACGACATGCAGAAGATGGCCGAGAGCAACAAGGCCTTCGCCCACTACCGCTGGTGAGCTGACGGGCCACGGGTCCTGATTCGTCGCATCGTTGTCACCCTTCGGTGCTGCGCTCGCCGTTGAACGGTGAGAATGAACACCGTGGAGAGCGCCAGCGGGTTCGACGAGGCGTTCGAATCGCTGTACCCGCAGGCTCGTGCCCTCGCCCGTCGCCTGCTGCCCACCATCGCCGACGCAGAGGATGCTGCTGCCGAGGCGTTGGCGCGGGCGCTGGCCCGGTGGGATCGAGTCGGCGCCCTTCCGCATCGCACCGCATGGGTGTTGCGGGTCACGACCAACGTCGCCCTGGACATGCTGCGCCACGATCGCGTCCGCCGGGTTGACCGCGTGCTCCGGCGCGGTGCCGATGAGCTGAGCGATGGCGCCGACGACCGAGTCGTGGTCGTCTCGCTCATCAGCACCCTGCCACGCCGGCAACAGGAGGTACTGGTGTTGCGCCACGTCGCCGGCCTCAGCGAGGAGGAGACGGCGCGGGCGCTCGGAATCTCCCGCAACAGCGTCAAGACCCACGCCCACCGCGGCCTACGCGCCGCGCGGGCGCGAGGCAGCGACTGGGGAGACTCAGGGAGTGAGGGCACATGAGCGAAGTGGCACGCAGCAACTCCGAGATGCTGACGCTCGTCCATCAGCGCGCGGCGGCGATCCGTCGGAGACGTCGGCGCCGGATCGTTGTTTCGATCGAAGCGACAATTGCCGTGGCGCTGGTCGGGATCGCCGTAGTGGTGCTCCGTCGACCCGACGGTCCCCGTGTCGTGGTGCCCGGCTCGTCGTCGACCACGCAGGCGAGCGTCGCCGAGACGACGCCTCCGTCGACGGCGTCGGCGACGGTCCCCTCGACGGTCCCCGTGTCGCCGCCTGCCGATCAGCGCGTCGTCGAACCGATCGGCGCGGTTGGCGGACCGTTCGCGATCCGAGTCAGCAGCACCTCGATCGAGTCGGTTCCGCTCAGTGGCGACGCGGGTCAGGAGGTCCTTCGGTACCAGCTGCGGATCGGCTACGACTCCGGCGGACGAAGTGGCACCGTCACCAGCAATGCGACAACCGACGACGGTCAATTCGGCGTCGCCCTCGGCTGTCGGCCCGGCTGTGCGTTTTCGGCGAGTGATCTGTCGGTCGTCGACACCGACGTCGTCGTGACCGCGCGGGCCACAACGGTGTCCGACGGTCCTCATCGATTGCTCATGTCCGTGAACCTCGACGACGGGACCGTCTATCCGTTCAGTGTCGTGTACGTCGTCAACGCCCTGGCGGGGGATGCCGAGGCGCGGCTGATCACCGAGTCGCGCGGCGCACCGACCGAAGTGCAGAACGTTGTCGGGGTGGGCGGCTTCGCCTACCACCTGACGGCCGCGTTCGGATCGATGTGGATCGTCGGCAAGAGCTCGGAGACACTGACTCGTGTCGACGCCCGAACCGGACAGATCCAGGCCACGATCCGCCTGTCGGCCGGTCAGACCAACCGAATCACTGCCACCGATGAGGCGGTGTATGTCAGCGGCGATCCGGTCACCAGGATCGACCCGACCGACAACTCGGCCACGACGATCGACATTCCGGATCATTCGCTCGCAGTGATCGGCGCCCACGAACAGGTGTGGGCGGCCGGTTTCGGAGGCGTCGAGCGGATCGACGCCGACGGCACCGTCACCTCCCTCGATCTTCCCAAGGCCAACTGGGTCGACCTGGCGATCTCCAACGGTCTCGTCTGGGTCGTCAGCCAGGTCAGGGAGACGGGCAGGGTGATCGCCTTCGACGGCCAGACCGGCGATGTTCGCTACGACATTCCCATCACCGAAGGTGAGCCCGACTCCGCTGCTGTGAGGCTCGTCGCCGACAAGCTTTCGGTGGTCGTCGGGATCGACACCAGCGGCCTTGGCGGCCGCACGGGTGAACTGGTCGTGATCGACCCGAGGCAAGGTTCGATCAGTCAGCGCCTGACCCTCGACTCGCGACCGGAGGGCATCGCCTTGACCGAGCATCACATCTGGACGAACGCCGCGGTGCTCGATCGGGCGACGGGTGCGGTTACTGCCCAAGTCTTCGGGTTCAGCATTGCCCTCGGACCGGATGGTTCGCTGTGGGGCACCCGTCAGGTGCTCCTCGAGGGCTCCGGGTGGATCGACATCGGTCAGGTGGTCCGCTACGCGCCCGGTGACTTCGCCGGGTAGCCGGGGCTACGATTCGCAACGGGGTTTTGAGGAGGCATGTGGTGGCTTTTCCGAAAGATGCCGTGGCCAAGGTCGTGACCGGCGTCCACCGCCTGGTGTTCGACGTGTCGCAGGGCAAGTTGGCCGGTCGGGCCAGCGGCATGCCGGTGGTCAAGCTCACCACCATCGGTCGCAAGTCGGGGCAGCGTCGCACGACGATGCTCACGAGCCCGCTGGTGCAGGGCGACAACGTTGTGCTCGTAGCCTCGTACGGCGGTGACGACCGCGACCCTGCCTGGTTCGGGAACCTCGTCGCCAACCCCGATGTCGAAATCGTGATGAATGGCTCCACCCGGCACATGCACGCCAGGGTCACCGAAGACGTCGAGCGAACCCGTTTGTGGGAGGAGCTCACTGTCGAGCACGCCAACTACGCCGGGTATCAGCGCAAGACCTCGCGTCAGATCCCCGTGGTGCTGCTCGAGCCGAAGCCGTAGGTCGAGGTATGCACACGGTCACTGACGACTCGATGGATGGCCGCCGCCGCCTCGGCTCCGAGTCGAACGGGCTGAACGCACAGCCAGTCGCGCAGGTCGTGTTGAGAGCGAACGTGCACCTCTGCCGGCCGGCTCACCGTGTGGACGGTCGCTCCGACGAGCACCAGTACCGATTGCACGGTGACGTCGAGGCCGCACAGCTCCGTCAGCCTCCCACCTGCCTGCCTGGCCTCGAAGCGGGCGACGCTCAGGTGGCTGGCCGGTCGACCATCGATCGTCATCGCGCCCTTGCTGACCCAGACGTTGGTGGCGGCTTGATGCTCGACCCGGATCAGGAACACTCCGCCGGGGCCGATCACGACGTACTCGACGCCGTCGATCATCCCATCGAGCACCGCGAGCCGCGACCGCGGCACGACGAACCAGCCCACCGGGAGGTCGGTCAGTTCGATGCCGATCCGCTGTTCCTCTCTCAGCGCCGCATGCTCCGCCCGCAGCGTCGGATTGACGAGCCGACGAGCCGTCTCGAGCGCTGCAGCGGCATGCTGGCGCCGGCGCGACCTGCGGGTACCTTCGTCGGACGGTGACTCCAATGGCTGAGGCGAGTTGCCGAGCGGGTTCGCCGCAGCATCCGCGAGAGATGGCGCGGGCCAGGGTGATGCCGTCGGCGGAACAGACATGCCTCGATATCGGCAGGTGGAGCGGCCGCGTGAGCAGAACTTCGGGTCCGGACCTGGGCCCGTAGAATCGAAAGCATGTGTCGAAACATCACGACCCTCCGAGGGCTCGAGCCGCTGGCCACGCCGCAAGAGATCGAGGCTGCTGCCCGTCAGTACGTGCGCAAGATCAGCGGTGTGCAGAAGACCTCTCCCGCGACTGATGCAGCGTTCGAGCGCGCCGTCCTCACGATCACGCAGGCATCGGCGCAACTGCTGCGCGAGCTACCGCCCCGCAAGCAACCCCCGCCGACCCTGCCGCCGTTGCGGCGCATGGCTCTGGCCAAGGCCGCAACCGCGAGCAGCTGATCGGCCGGCCTACAACGCCGGCACCCGATCGAACCACGGGTCGGCCTGCTCGAGCTGGGCGGCCAGCTGGAGCAGGAGCGCCTCGTCACCGGCCCGCGCCATGAAGTGGGTGCCGATGGGAAGGCCATCACTGTTCCAGTACAGCGGCATCGACATCGCCGGTTGACCGGTGCCATTGGCGAGCGCGGTGAACGGTGAGTAGTCGAGCACGCCCTTCGGACCCAGGCGGTAGTCGAGGAAGTCTTCGTTGTCGGGCTTGAACCGTCCGATCACGGCGGGCGGCTCGGCGAGTGTGGCGGTCAGCAACATGTCGAAGCCCAGGGCGCCGACGAACAGTCCGGCGGTTTGGCGGCCGACAGCGTGTACCACGCTCACTGCTTCGAGGTACTCGGATCCCGAGATCGTTCGACCAAGTGCAACTGCCCCGCGTGTGACACCGTCGAGCTCGTCGGGCCCCGCAACGCGACCGAGCTCGGCCAGACGCGAGCGCACCGTCAGCTCCGTTCCGCAGGCCACGATGTTCGTCCAGGCTCGCATGAACCGGTGGATGTCGATCCGCGGGTCGGCCTCGATCACCTCGTGGCCCGCGTGCGCGCACAGATCGGCGGTATGGGCAATCGCGGCGCGGCAGTCGGGATGAACCGGATCGCCCGTGAACGAAAGCATCGAACAGGCAATGCGTAGCGGCCGCGGCGGGGTGGCGGTGGCGTCGAGCAGCGGCCCGTCGAGAGGAGGCGCGTAGTACGGCGCGCCCACGTCCGGCCCGTGCGTGGCATCGATCAGTGCCGCAGCGTCGCGCACGCTGCGCGTGAGGAACCCGTCGATGGCCATCCCGGCCCATCCCTCGCCGGCCGAGGGGCCATCGGGGAGGCGAGCGCGAGTGGGTTTGAGCCCGAACAGGCCACACGACGAGGCCGGGATGCGTACTGATCCGCCCCCATCACTTCCGTGGGCGATCGGCACCACACCGGCGGCGACGGCCGCGGCCGACCCGGCCGACGAGCCGCCGGCGACCCTGCCGAGGTTCCACGGGTTTCGTGTCGGCCGCCCGTAGGCCGCGCCTTCAGCCGTCGGTCCGATCCCGAACTCGGGGCTCGTCGTGCGGGCGAAGGTGACCAGCCCGGCACGTTCCAGGCGCGTGAACAGCTCGCTGTCGACGGTGTAGCGGTAGTCGCCGTACAACCGCGAGCCCATGCAGGTGGGGAAGTCGATCGCGTCGCATCCAAGGTCCTTGATCAAGAAGGGGACACCCGTGAAGGCACCGTCCGGGAGACCAGCGGCAATCGCCCGGCGGGCCCGATCGGCCTGCTGGTAGACCACAGCGGCGATGGCTTCGTCGGTAACCGCCGCTCGGTCCAGGGCCAGGTCGAGCAGCTCCTCGGCAGTGACCTGCTTGGTGCGCACCAGTTGCGCCAGACCCAGGCCGTCGTAGCTGCGGTACTCCTCGTGGCGCACGATCGACAAACGTAGCCCAGCGCGGACGGCGGTCGTTCTTAGAAAGACCTTGAGAAATCGGCTCGGACCGTCGATATCTCATCGTGACTTTTGTTGAGTTGGAGCTGGATGATTCCCCAGCGATGACCGACTCTGCACGACCTCGGGCCGGTAGCTCGCAGTTCGCGAGGTGGGGAGTGTCGGCGCACGACCTGATGGTCCTCGCTGCCGGGTTCCTGTTCTGTGCTGGTAGTGGCCCGTTCGAGTTCGGAGGTTGGACTCCGCGGATGGCCGCGATGTTGACCGGTCTGCCACTGGGATTGGTTCTCCTCGTCCGGCAGGCATGGCGTCGGGACCGGGCCGCCCTCGCCGCGACGGCGTTTCTCGCATGGGCGTTCATCGGCGCCATGGCCTCCGGTGCCCCGTGGCGTTCGTTCGTGGGACAGGTCGACGGCAACACCCACAGCGTCGTGATCTTCTGCGGCGTCTTCGGCTTCTGGGCCTTGGCTCGGAACCTCTCGGATCGCGGGCGAGCCCTCGTCGGGCCGGTACTTGTCGGGTCGCTGGGCCTGAGCGCGGCGGTCGGTGTGCTGCAGATCGCCCTCGACATCCGCAGCGGCCCCCTTGCACACGTCGGTGGACGTGCCGGTGGACTGGAGGGGAACGCCGTGCTGTTCAGCGCCACCCTGTGTGGCGCCTGTGCTTGGTGCGCGAGTACGGCGATCAACGCCGCGACGTCCCGCATCCGATTCGCCGCTCTCACCGGAGTCACGGTCTTCGCGTTGGCGATAGGTCTCTCCGGGTCTCGAGTCTCGGATGTCGCCATCATCGTGGTTTGCGTCGCAGTCTGCTGGCGGGCCAGGAACCTGCGCTGCCTGAGTGTCCCTGCAGCGGCGGCTCTCGGCCTGATCGCTTCGCTTGGCATGCAGCGCGCCCTGCAACTCGGTGCCGATTCCGCGCAGCGCTTCTCGTCTGTTGGATCTGAAGGGCGGCCTGCGTTGTGGAGAGCAAGCATCTCTGCCATCGAGCAACGCCCGATCCTCGGCTGGGGACTTGGTCGCGCGCGGCCGGCTGTTCAGCACTACTTCACTCCGGATTTCGTCCGCCTGTACCAGCAAGACGACTTCTCGAAGGCTTGGAACGACGTACACAACGTCGTCTTGCAGATGTTGGTGTCTGTCGGGGTGGTCGGCGTGGCCCTTCTGGTGATGTTCCTGGTCGCGGCCTTCAGGCGGGCGGATTTCGCGTTGTCGCTCGCCGCGGTGGCCATCAGCATCAATTGGTTGCTGCAACCGTCCGGAATCTCATCCCTCGGTGTTGCCGCAATCTTTCTCGGGGCGTCAGCCCCCCGTGTCGCGATGTCCAGCGACGTGACCCGAGGCTGGAGGCGCGCGCTCAATGCGTTCGCTGCCGCTCTCGGTCTGATGGCGGCACTTGCCCTGGTTGTTGCCGACTTGAACCTGCGTCGCGCGGTGGAGACCGGCGATCATGCGGCGATTCGGTCTGCCGCCGCCTGGTTCGGAGACGATCCCTTTGTGATCGACATCTTCGTTGTTGACACATACCGGCCGGACGTCGCCGTCGAACGCACGGCGAGGGAAGCTGCGGCGCGCCGCGCCGCCGACGCTGAGCCGGATGTACCCACTTGGTGGAACGAGCTGGCGATGACGCAATGGGACAGTGGCGAGCTGGAGGGCATGCGAGCCTCGATCGACAAGGCGCTCTCGCTGCAGCCCAACCATGTCCGCTCCTGGGTGCAGCTCACGGCGCTGGCCAAGCGCACCGGCGACGTCGAGCTGGAGAAGGTTGCCCGGACCCATGCGTGCAACCTGGGCGCTCCGGTCTGCGATCCGGCGACTGCCTCCGCAACCGGCTCGTCCACCGCAGCGAATCCCTGATCCCCAGCAACCGGCGGTGGCCCTGTTCAGCGGTCCGCGGAACCTCGAGGGCCCGCCGATAGCATTGAACATCGTGCCTATGGCCTGATCGGCCTTCGGCGTCCCCCCGGCGCAGGTACGACCAGCGAGTTACACCCAGAGAGAGAAGTAGAGAGATGGCTAAGCGCGAATTTCCACTCGAGCGCACCCGCAACATAGGCATCATGGCCCACATCGACGCGGGCAAGACCACCACGACCGAGCGCATCCTCTACTACACCGGCAAGAGCTACAAGATCGGCGAGGTCCACGATGGCGCAGCCACGATGGACCACATGGCGCAGGAGCAAGAGCGCGGCATCACCATCACGTCTGCGGCAACCACCTGCATCTGGAACAACCACCGCATCAACATCATCGACACCCCCGGGCACGTCGACTTCACCATCGAGGTCGAGCGATCGTTGCGCGTCCTCGACGGCGCCGTCACCGTGTTCGACTCCGTTGCGGGGGTAGAGCCGCAGACCGAGACCGTGTGGCGCCAGGCCAACAAGTACAAGGTGCCGCGGATGTGCTTCGTCAACAAGATGGACCGCATTGGCGCCGACTTCTACCGCACGGTCGCCATGGTCAAAGACCGCCTGCAGGCCACGCCTGCCGTCATCCATCTGCCGGTGGGCGCCGGCGGTCCGGAGTCGAACCATCCCTTCATCGGTCTCGTCGATCTGGTCAAGATGAAGGCGCTCATCTGGCACGACGAAGAGCTCGGCGCCAAGTGGGACGAAGTCGAGATTCCGGCCGACATGGCCGAGCAGGCTGCCGAGTACCGCGAGTTGCTCCTCGAGACCATCGCCACCAGCGACGACCATCTCATGGAGAAGTACCTTGCCGGGGAAGACGTCACCGAGGCCGAGATCAAGACAGCGCTCCGCGCCGGCACGCTGGCGTTCGACTTCGTGCCGATCCTGTGCGGCTCGGCCTTCAAGAACAAGGGCGTTCAGCCGATGCTCGACGCCGTCATCGATTTCCTGCCGAGCCCGCTCGACATTCCGCCCACCCAGGGCACCAAGCCCAACCACGAAGAAGAGATCCTCTACCGCAAGCCGTCGATCGACGAGCCGTTCGCCGCGCTGGCGTTCAAGATCGTCGCCGATCCGTTCGGCAAGCTCACCTACTTTCGGGTGTATTCCGGTCAGATCAACAAAGGTGACGAGGTCTACAACTCCACCAAGGAGCGCCGCGAGCGCCTGGGCCGAATCCTGCTGATGCATGCCAACCAGCGCGAAGACCTCGACGTGGCAATGGCCGGCGACATCGTTGCCGGTCTCGGCTTCAAAGACACCACTACGGGCGACACGCTGTGCGACCGTAGCAACGCAATCATCCTCGAGCGGATGATCTTCCCCGAGCCCGTCATCCACGTGGCCATCGAGCCGAAGACGAAGGACGACCAAGACAAGCTGGGCAAGGCACTCAAGTCGCTCAGCGACGAAGACCCGACGTTCCGCGTGCGCACCGACGAAGAGACCGGCCAGACCGTCATCTCCGGCATGGGTGAACTGCACCTCGAGATCCTCGTCGACCGCATGCAGCGCGAGTTCGGCGTCGTCGCCACCGTCGGCAAGCCGCAGGTCGCCTATCGCGAGACGATCACCAAGGTCGTCGAGTCGGTCGAGTACCGGCACATCAAGCAGTCAGGTGGATCGGGTCAGTTCGCCGTCGTCAAGATCACCCTCGAACCCAACCCGGGCAAGGGCTACGAGTTCGTCGACAAGATCAGCGGCGGCAAGATCCCGCGCGAGTACATCAACCCCACCAACCAGGGAATGCAACAGGCACTCGATTCCGGGGTGCTTGCCGGGTACCCGACGGTCGACGTCAAAGCGACGCTGGTCGACGGCCAGTACCACGATGTCGACTCCTCGGAGATGGCGTTCAAGATCGCCGGCCAGATGGCCTTCAAGAAGGCTGCGGAGATGGCCCGCCCCGTGCTGCTCGAGCCGATCATGGCAATCGAGGTCGTCACACCCGAGGACTACATGGGCGACGTCATGGGCGACCTCTCCAGTCGGCGGGGCCGCATCGAGGGCATGGAAGCCCGTGGCAACACTCAAGTGATCAAGGCGGCTGTGCCGCTGTCGGAGATGTTCGGTTACTCCACCGACCTGCGGTCTCGTACGCAGGGTCGGGCGACGTACACGATGCAGTTCGCGCAATACATGGAAGTGCCACCGAACATCGCCAGCGACATCGTCAAGCGCGTTCGCGGCGAGTAGAGAAAGGTTGCGGGGATGCGGAAACAACTGGGACTGACCGCGTTGCTGGTGCTCGGCTTGACTGCCTGTGGCAGCAGCGACGGTGTCTCGGCGACGGCGAAGCAGGGCGATGCCTTTTGCAAGCTGGCCCAAACGGCCAAGGAAGACAACGACGCACTCAACAAGATCAACTTCACCGACTCGGCGAAGGTCAAGCTCCAGCTCCCCGCGGCGATCGATTCGTTGAGCGCGGCGGTCGACAGAGCGCCGACGGACATCGCCGACACGGCCAAGCAGTTGCTGACGATGGAGGAGCTCGTCGAGAAGTTGTTGAAGGACAACGACTTCGACATGGTCAAGGTGGCCACGAGCGACGAGGGCAAGAAGGCGCTCGACGCGATCGACAAGTCGACGCTGCCCGACGAGTTCGACAAGTACCTCAGCGACAAGTGCGGCATCGCCACCTCCGACACCACGCCGTCCGACACGCTTGCGCCCGGCGACACGGTCGCACCTGGAGATACAGCCGGGTCCGGCGACACGATCGATCTCGGCGAAGGCGAAGATGCCATCAACAAGTTCCTCGACCTCTACGAGATCGGCAGCGGCGTCAAGTTGACGACCGACCAGCGCTCCTGTGTCGTCACCGAGCTCTCCGCCAAGGTGCAGGGCACTGAGCTGAACGACGCCATCAACGGTACAGCGAGCCCCGAGCTCGAGCAGGCCGTCGGCCTTGCCTTCATCGACTGCAAGGTCGCCGGTCAGTCCTGAACCACTACGACGTCGTCATCGTCGGCGCCGGCTCTGCCGGCTGTGCATTGGCGGCGCGGCTCACCGAGAACAGCGATCGTTCGGTGCTGTTGCTCGAGGCCGGCAGTGACTTCGTCGGTGCGACACCATTTCCGGCGGAGTTGCTCGATGCTTCGGCAATGCTCGGCGCGGCGGATGGGCATGCGGCCAATTGGAGCCTCGACGCCCGACTGACCGACTCGAGACGGATCACTGTTCCCCGCGGCAAGGTGATGGGTGGTTCGAGCACCGTCAATGGTGGAGTCTTCGTCCGCGCCACTCCCGACGACTTCGATCGGTGGGCGGCGCTCGGCAACGACGAGTGGTCGTTTGCCAAGGTTCTGCCGTTCCTTCGCCGGCTCGAGGACGATCGCGACTTCCCGCCCGGCGAGTTCCACGGCAGCGGTGGTCCGATGCCCGTTGAGCGCGCTCCGGGTGCGCACCAGCATCCGCTCAGCCGGGCGTTCACGGCGGCGTGCGAAGGGCTCGGCTTCCCGGGGGAGCCCGACAAGAACGTGCCCGGCATTCCGGGGTGCGGCCCGCTGCCGCGCAACATCGTCGACGGTGTGCGGCTCAATGCGGCAATGGCGTACATCGCGCCGCATCGCGATCGTTCGAACCTCACCATCGAGAGCGAGATCTCGGCGCGGCGCGTCGTCTTCAACGGCAAGCGGGCGACCGCAGTCGAAGTCGAACGATCTGGCGTCGTGCAGACCTTCACAGGCGACGAGATCGTGCTGTGCGCCGGCGCCGCCATGTCTCCCCAGCTGTTGCTCCTGTCAGGCCTCGGACCGGCGTCGCAGTTGCGGCGGCACGGAATCCCCGTCGTTGCCGATCTGCCCGGTGTAGGCACTCGGTGCCGCGACCACCCGCAGCTGTTTCTCGGCTTCGAGCCGTCGAGACCTTTGCCACGGTCGGCTGCCCGCGGGGTCGTCGAGGTCGCTCTCGACACGCTCATCGGCGACACTCCGGTGGCCCTCATGCCGTACCTCAGCTCGATGGCCGAACTGGTACCAGGTTCCGGCGCTTCGAACGTGGAGCTGGTCATCGGCGTGCTGCTCGAGCGAGCTTCGAACTTCGTCGACGTCTCCCTCGTCTCCGACGACCCGCGTCGCGCCCCAGCGGTCGACTACCACGCACTGGAGTCGGAGATCGATCGAGCGCGCCTGAGAGCTGCCGTCGAGATCGGCATCGCGATCATCGATTCGCCGGCGATGAGTGGGCTGGGCCTGCGACGAACGTCACCGTTCGAGCGTCAGCCGCTCGATGCGTGGATGAGCGACAACATCACCACCGCCGTACATCTGTGCTCCAGCGCACCGATGGGTCCCGACTCGGATCCCTCGGCGGTCGTCGACCAGTTCTGCAGGGTGCGCGGCGTCGATGGGCTACGGGTGGTCGACACATCCGTGCTGCCCACCGCTCCGTCGCGGGGGCCGGCGTGCACGGCAGTCCTGATCGGCGAGCGAGCCGCGGCCTTCTTCGACCGCTAGGGCAACAGCAGCTTGACGGCTCCCGCTGCCGACAGTACGAGCACGCCGATCAAGAACCCTCGCTCGGGCAGCCTGTGAAGCAGTCGGCGGCCGCCGAACAGGCCGACCAGCACCGACGGCATCAACGCGGCGTCAAAGGCGAGGCTGCTCCCGGTGATGAAACGTCCGCCACTCGACAGTTCGCCGAGAGCCACATAGACGGGAACCTTGGCAGCGTTGACGGAGAAGTAGAACCAGGCGGAGGTGCCGACCATCTCTTGTTTGTTGAGGCCGAGGCTGACGAGGTACGTGTTCAGGATCGGGCCGGCTGCGTTGGCGACGAACGTGGTGAAGCCGCCCGTGCTGCCGTACACAGCGGCCGCCGCCGGCGTTGGTTGCACCGGTTGCTGGCGACCGATCATCCTCCGGCTCTGCACGAGGACGACGACCAGGATGCTGATGCCGATCACGATCTCGATCACGCGGGTCGACGAGCCGACGATCACGAAGAACGCCGCGCCGGCGGCGAAACCGACGCTGACCGAGAGGATCATCGGGCGCAACAGATCCCATCGGGCGTGCTGCCGGTACCAAGCGACGGCGAACACGTCGGCCGCGAGCAGGAGCGGCAGCGTGGTGCCGGGTATTGCCCGGCCCACGACGATCTCGGCGATCAGCGGGCTGGCCACCACCGCCGCGCCCGGTAGCGCCGTCTTCGACAACCCGACGATCAGTCCGGCAACCGACCCGAGGATCAAGTTGCCCGCTGTGAACACCGCCGCAGCCTACGTGCGTGGCCCATTCCTCCCCCGAGTCGTCGCCCGCCGGCGAGATAGTGGCGGCCGGCAGGTGCGCGGCGGTGGCCTGCGCCGCTACACTCCGTGCGTTCTTTGACAACCCACGGATGATCCCCGAAAGACGGAGATAGCAATGAGCAAGGCGAAGTTTGAGCGTACGAAGCCGCATGTGAATGTTGGCACGATGGGTCATATTGATCATGGTAAGACGACGTTGACGGCTGCGATTTCTAAGACGTTGGAGGGTAAGGGGTTGGCGAAGTACACGCCGTTTGATCAGATTGATAAGGCGCCGGAGGAGAAGGCGCGTGGTATTACGATTTCGATTGCTCATATCGAGTATGAGACGGCGAAGCGGCATTATGCGCATGTTGATATGCCTGGTCATGCGGATTACATCAAGAACATGATTACTGGTGCGGCGCAGGTTGATGGGGCGATTTTGGTGGTGGCGGCGACGGATGGGCCGATGCCGCAGACGCGTGAGCATGTGCTTTTGGCTCGTCAGGTGGGGGTGCCGTACATCGTGGTGGCGTTGAACAAGGCTGATGCGGTGGATGATGAGGAGTTGTTGGAGTTGGTGGAGCTCGAGGTTCGTGAGTTGTTGAACGAGTACGAGTTTCCTGGTGACACTGCTCCGGTGGTTCGGGTCAGTGCGTTGAAGGCTCTTGAGGGTGATGAGGGGTGGCAGGCCAAGATCATGGAGTTGATGGATGCGGTTGATGCGTCGATTCCGGAGCCGGTGCGGGAGATGGATAAGCCGTTTTTGATGCCGATTGAGGATGTGTTCACGATTACTGGTCGTGGCACGGTGGTGACGGGCAAGGTTGAGCAGGGTCGGGTGCATACTGGTGACGATTTGGAGATCGTCGGGTTGCGGGCGACGCAAAAGACGGTGTGTACGGGTGTGGAGATGTTCCGCAAGATCTTGGATGAGGGTCATGCGGGTGACAACATCGGTGCCTTGTTGCGTGGGACGAAGAAGGAAGATGTGGAGCGTGGGCAGGTGTTGTGCAAGCCGGGTTCGATCACGCCGCACACGAATTTCGAGGGTCAGGTGTATGTGTTGTCGGCGTCGGAGGGTGGTCGGCACAAGCCGTTCTTCAACAACTATCGGCCGCAGTTCTTCTTCCGGACCACGGATGTGACCGGCACGATCCAGCTTCCCGAGGGTACCGAGATGGTGATGCCGGGTGACAACGTGGCGATCAGTGTCGAGTTGGGTAAGCCGATCGCTATGGACGAGGGCCTGCGTTTCGCCATCCGTGAAGGTGGCCGTACCGTAGGCGCCGGCCGCGTCACCAAGATCACCAAGTGAGCTGACGCACCTCATGGCACAGAGCATTCGCATCCGACTCAAGGCGTTCGACCACGAGATCATCGATCAGTCGACGCGCAAGATCGTCGAAACCGTCACGCGCACCAGTGCGACAGTGCGTGGGCCGATTCCGCTGCCCACCGACAAGCACCGATACACGGTCATCCGTGGCCCACACATCGACAAGGACTCACGTGAGCACTTCGAGATGCGCGTCCACAAGCGCTTGATCGACATCATCGATCCCAACGCCAAGACGATCGACAGCCTGCAGCGCATCGAGCTGCCCGCCGGTGTCGACATCGAGATCAAGATCCAGTCCAGCTGATCTGGGGGAGCCAACAGGAGAACCCCGCCGGGCTTACGCTCGGCGGGGTTCTCTCATTTTCCGCGAGATCCGTCGCTGCGAAGTCGTTCAGCAGCGTGTCAGCGACAAAGTTGGGGATCAGGGAGTCGGGAGATGTGCCGATAGAACAGATCATCGAATCGAATCTCCCACCACCAGAGATCCGCGAGCCCACATCCGAACCAGAGCCTCCTGCCGCGTCGGGGCACAAGTTGTTCGGAATGCCCAGTCGGCACTTCTTCCTGGTGATCGGCTTGGTCATGACGGTGTGGCTCGCCGGCCTGGTCGGGGCGCTCATGGGCGTGGAGTGGGCGCAGCAACGGGCGCAGCCGCCGCGCAAGCCGTCGACGTTGGGCATCAACGTCGTCGAGCCGCGCAGCAGCGAGATGCCGCGTCTCGATGTCGAGGCGATCGCCAACGAACTGGCTCCCAGCGTCGTTGCGGTGGAGAGCACTCTGGTGGTCGGCGGTCGAACCGGCGAGAGCCTCGGCACTGGGCTCATTCTCACGGCCGACGGGGAGATCGTGACCAACGCCCACGTCGTCGGCGACGCCAAGACCGTGCATGTGAGGCTCAACGGCGAAAGCGAGCCTCGTGACGCAGCCGTCGTCATCTCCGACCCGGCACGAGATCTTGCCCTCCTGCGGATCGAGGCGAACGGCCTCGATCCAGCGACGTTCGCTGCGCCGAACGACGTGCGGATCGGCGACGAAGTGCTGGCGATCGGTTACGCCCTCGACCTCGACGGCGACCCGACTGTCACTCTCGGCATCGTCTCGTCGCTCGACCGCACGCTGGCCACCGAGACCGGCGCGTTGAAGGGTCTCATCCAAACGGATGCCGCCATCTCTTCCGGCAACTCCGGCGGACCGCTGGTGAATGCCCTCGGCCAGGTGGTCGGCATCAACACGTTGGTGTCGTCGAGCGAGAACGGCGCCACGGCCAATGGACTCGGGTTCGCCATCTCCAGCGCCGAGATCCTGCCGGAGATCGAGCAGCTGCGTGCTGCCGCAGGCGGAGAGACGTTGGTGTCGGGCTACCTCGGCGTGCAGCTCGAGCGTCGAACCGACGGCGGCAGTGGAGCGCTCGTATCGGATGTCGTCCCCGGCTCAGCAGCAGACAACGCGGGCATCAAGGTGGGCGATGTCGTGGTGGCTGTCGACGATCAGCCGATCACCGGTCAAGCGGGGTTGGTCGCCACCATTCGCAATCTTGCGCCGGGTGTGCGGGTGCAGGTCTCACTGGTGCGCAACGGCTCACCTCTCGCGGTCACTGCCGTGCTCGGCGAGCGCCCACCCAACACCTAGTGCTCGAAGGGCAACGTTGGCCCGCACGGCGTGCGCCCCCCGTCCGTCCTCAATGGGCGCGGAAGCGGAACGCACACATCCGAAATCGCGCGCAGCAGTTCTGAATGGGTGAAGAAATCGAAGCCGTGCTTCTGGAATCGCGCCCATGCGAACCCGACTGGACGCACCTGGAAGCGCGACCAGGTCAGGCGCTCACCAGGGGAAAGCGCTCGTCGTCGAGCGGCTGGCCGGGCTCGATCGACTCGTACGGCGGCGAGTGCAGCCACGGCCTGGTGGCGAAGCGCGCATCGCTGCCGAGGTAGCGGAAGCTCACTGCCCGCCGGCGTGTGGTCGTGCGCCCCGCGGTGCCAGGCGCCGAGTGCAACGTGCGGTAGTGGAAAGCGAGCACGTCGCCGGGTCGCATGTCGAACGAAACGATCTGGTGCTGGTCCCGCGTGGCTTCGATGTCGGGCACGAGCTCGAACCCGTTCACGCCCTCGATGTAGGCGGACTGATCGACGAACTTGCGAGGTACGAATCGGCGGCCCCACAGATGCGAGCCGACCACGAACTCCACACCAGCAGATCTCGGCACTGGGTCGAGCGGTACCCACAGGCTGACGTTGGAAGCGCCGTCGATGCAGTAGTACGGCTCGTCGTGATGCCAGGGCGTGACCTCGTGAGTGTCGCGCTCTTTCACCAAGGTGTGTTCGTGGAAGAAGCGCGGCGCCTCGCCGAGCAGAGCTCGCGCCAACTCGGGAAGTGGGCCGTGGAGTGCGGCTTGGCGATATCCGTCGATTCGTTCCCAGTTGACGTAGTCACCGAAGAAGCGGCCAGTGCCACCTTCAGGTGTGTAGTCGTTGGCCCAAGGCCCGGGCGCGGCAAGATTCTCGTCGACCGCCTCGGCAAGTTGGCGAAGGTCGTCGGCACCCAGAACACCTCTGGCAACGGCAACGCCATCGCGCCGGAATGCAGCGGCCAGCTCCTCGGTGGCGTCGTCGGTGGCGTCGTCGGTGGCGTTGTCGGTGCTCATCTCCATCGTTCCCGAGCCTACGCCTCGGTGGAATGGACCTGCCACAGGCTGTGACATACTCGGTCGGAGTCAGTTCCCGGGGAGGCTTTGATGCGACGTTTGTTGTTTGCCGTGCTGTTGCTCGGCGCCGTGGTCACCGTGCCCACGGCGGTTGGCGCCAGTGACAAGAAGGTCACGTTCACCGTCGGCCAACTGCAGAACGTCGATTCGCTGAACGTCACGGTCGGCGGGCTCGTCATCGACTACGAGATCTGGAACCTGATCTGGCCGTCGCTCACCAACATGGCTGCCAAGGACTTCTCGCCAGAGCCGGCCATGGCCGAGAGTTGGAGCAGCAGCAGCGATCATCTGACGTGGACCTACAAGATGCGACCCAACATGAAGTGGAGCGACGGGCAGCCGATGACCGCCGACGACGTGAAGTACACGATCGATCGGGCCAATGAGGAGCAATGGAACAGCCACATCAGCACCACGGCCAACCTCACGGCCACCGTCGTCGACGCGAACACGCTGCAGATCAAGACGTCGGTGCCCGACCCTCGCCTGCCGGCTCTCGGTGCGTACATCATCCCCAAGCACATCTACGAGAAGGTCTCTGCCGACGACCTGCCCAACTACACCGCCCGCGACAAGATCGGCGGCGGTCCCTTCATGCTCGACGAGGTGCAGGACGAGTTCACCCGCCTCGTGCGCAATCCGAACTGGTACGGGAAGAAGCCTGCTATCGACGAAGTGATCTTCCGCTTCTACGCCGATGCCAACGCCGAGTTCCAGGCGCTGAAGAGCGGAGAGATCGACGCCCTCGATGGTGTGCCGGAGCAGTCGTACGCAAGCATCGAGAACAGCGACACGATTGCCGCCATCGCCGGTAACCAAGGCGGCTTCAGTGAGCTCTCGATGAACTCCGGATGTTCGTCGTCGCCCGGCGACGGCAACCCGGCGCTGAAGGACAAGAAGGTCCGTCAGGCCATCAACTACGCCATCGACCGCGCGCTTCTCGTCGAAAAGACGCTGGTGGGTCATGGAATTCCGGGCACGGCCATAGTGCCATCGGCCGACCCTTCGTGGGACCTGAAGGTCTCCGACGACCAGCTCTACAAGTACGACCCCGACAAGGCCAAGGCATTGCTCGATGAAGCCGGATGGAAAGACACCAACGGTGATGGTGTCCGCGACAAGGACGGCCAGGAGCTGAAGCTGCGCTACTTCGATCGCACCGAGGGCGACGGTGGGAAGAACACCGACTTCATCACCGGCTGGCTGAAGGACGTGGGCATCGCCACCGAGGTGAAGAGCATGGACGACGATGCGCTCGCCGCAGCGATCGGTCAGAACGAGTTCGATCTGTTCACGTGGGGATGGGTTCCGTTCGTCGACCCCGATCCAGAGCTGAGCTACTTCACGAAGGATCAGGCAACGACGGATCCCGAGGCAGTCGGCTACAACGACGCCAACTGGTGCAACGACGAGTACGACTCGTTGTATCAGCAACAACATGTCGAGCTCGATCCCGCGAAGCGGCACGAGATCGTGCAGAAGATGCTGGAGATCTTCTACGAAGAAGCGCCGTACGCGGTGCTCTACAAGTACGACGATCTGCAAGCCATTCGTTCCGATCGCTGGGAGAACTTCGTCCGCCAGCCGGAGAAGACCGGTCCGGTGCTGTTCACCAACACATCTCCGGCATACATAGAGCTCCGCCCGAAGGGCAGTGGCTCGAGCGGTGGAACGTCGGCAGGGTTGTTCGTAGGGATCGGCATAGCGGTCGTCGCCGTCGGAGGCGGCGGGCTCTGGTTCCGTTCTCGACGCAAGGGGAGCGACGACGAACGCGAGTGAGCCGTGACTGTTCGTCTGGTCGTCAAGAAGCTGATCGACGCCATCGTCTTGCTGGCGATGGTGCTGGTGTTCAACTTCTTCCTCTTCCGCGTCGTCGACCGTGACCCTCTGGCGCGGTATCGGGGCCACAGCAAGCTGAGTCAGGAGCAGCGCAACGCAATCATCAAGCGGTTCGGTCTCGACGGCAGCAAGTGGGACCAGTTCGTCCGATACATCGGTCGAACGTTGCGCGGCGACTTCGGCCGAAGCTTCGACACGACCCGGCCGGTCTTCAGCGAGATACTCGATCGTCTACCGAACACCTTGCTACTGGTCGGGATCTCCACCGTCCTCACGATCGCCATCGGCATCTGGCTGGGCATCCGCTCAGGCTGGCAGCGTGGCGGGCGATTCGATCGGATCTCCACGCCGTTGTCGATGGCGCTGTACGGCACACCGGAGTTCTTCCTGGGGATGCTGTTCCTCGCCTTTCTGGGGGCCAAGCTCGGTTGGTTCCCGACCGGCGGGGTCACCAACCCGGCCGCGGACTACTCAGGGTTCAGCGCCATCGTCGATCGTGCTCGCCACCTCGTGCTGCCCGTGGCCACGCTGACGCTCGGCTACCTCGGCTCGTACTCGCTCGTGATGCGCACCTCGATGCTCGACACCCTGCGCGAGGAGTACCTCACAACTGCACGGGCCAAGGGGCTCCGCGACCCGCGAGGTGATGCGCCGGCACGCCGTGCCGAACGCACTCCTGCCCTCGGTCTCGTTGATCGCCATCGGCTTCGGATTCATCATCGGCGGAGCGATCACCACAGAGACGGTGTTCTCCTACCCCGGGCTCGGGTTGGCGACCTACCAGGCGATCGGCAACACCGATCTCCCCATGATGCAGGCCCTGTTCATGTTCTCCAGCGTCGCCGTGATCGTGTTCAACATCTTCGCCGACGTCGTGCTGACGTTCCTCGACCCGCGGATCCGGGTGGGCGCGTGAGCTCCGCCTCGTGGACGCGGCGTCGGCAGTCGGCTCGCCGAGTGTGGACGCAGTTGCGCAGCGATCGATCCGCCATGATCGGGTTGGCCTTGCTGACGCTGTTCGTGGCGATGGCGGTCTTCGCGCCGCTGTTCGCCGATCGCAGCCAACTGCAGGCGGCTGCTGGGCGCAACAACCCGGATCTCGCGGCACCCAGTGGCAAGTTCTGGCTGGGCACCGACGAGATCGGTCGCGACGTGTTCGCACTGCTCGTGTGGGGCGCCCGAGTGTCGCTCTACATCGGCGTGCTGGCGACCGTCGTCGCGGTGCTGATCGGCTCGATCCTCGGATTGATCGCCGGCTACGCCAAGGGATGGGTCAGTCGCGTGATGCTGGCCATCGACGACTTCTTCCTGGTGCTGCCGTTCATCCCTCTGGCGATCGTGCTCGCGCTGCTGCTCGGGCGTTCGCCAACGGTGATGGCGTTGGTGATCGGCGGCACCTTCTGGGCCGGTGGCTCACGGTTGATCCGCGCCCAGGTGCTGTCGCTGCGCGAACGGGGATACGTCGAGCGGGCAACAGCCCTCGGTGCATCGAGCAGGCACATCATCATGCGCCACGTGCTGCCGGGTGTGGCACCACTCATCATCGCCAACGCGTCGTTGATCGTGCCGGGGGCCATCCTCGCCGAAAGCACGCTTGCGTTCCTCGGGCTCGGCGATCGGTTCTCGCCGAGTTGGGGAAAGGTCTTGGAGGGTGCCCAGTCGAGCGGTGCGCTGACGCTCAACGCGTGGTGGTACTACCTGCCTCCCGGTCTGTGCATCATCGGGATCGTCCTGGCCTTCACCCTGGTCGGCAACGCGTTGGAGCGGATCTTCGACCCTCGACTCGGTGGCCTATGAGCACGCCGATCCTCGAGGTGCACGACCTCTGCGTGACGTACCGCAGCAGCCGCGGCCCGATACCGGCCGTGCGCGGCGTGTCGTTGCATCTCGACCGCGGCGAAACCCTTGGGCTCGCCGGGGAGAGCGGTAGCGGCAAGTCGTCGATGACGATGGCGTTGTTGCGCCTGCTGCCCGTCGGCACGACCATCACGGGTTCGGTCACCTTGGCTGGCGAGGACGTCATGGCTATGAAGCCCGGCCGGTTGCGCGCCGTTCGATGGGCGGAGGCAGCGGTCGTCTTCCAGGGCGCCCAGCACGTGCTGAACCCGGTGCAACGGATCAACCGCCAGATCCGCGAAGCCATCGACACCCACCAAGGCACCAACAAGGTCGCCGATCTGCTCGAGCAGGTCGGCATTCCCCGATGGAGGAGCTCCTCGTACCCGCACGAGCTCTCGGGTGGGCAGAAGCAACGAGTGATGATCGCCATGGCGCTGGCCTGCGACCCAGAGTTGCTGATTGCCGATGAGCCCACCACGGCACTCGACGTGATGGTGCAGGCCCAGGTCCTTCAACTGCTGGCGGATCTGCAGCGCGATCGGGGTCTGGCAATGATCTTCATCACCCACGATCTGTCGGTGCTGTCGACCGTGGCCGACCGCCTCGCGGTGATGTACGCCGGCCGGCTCGTCGAGACCGGTCCGGCGAAAGAGATGTTGCGCGGCGCGAAGCATCCGTACACGAAAGCCCTTGCCGCGGCGTTCCCGACGATCGGCGATCAATCCTCCCGCTTGGCGCCCTCCGGTCTGGCCGGTGATCCGCCCGATCCAGCGGCAGTGCCCAGCGGCTGCCCGTTCCATCCGCGCTGCCCGATCGCCACGGAGGAGTGCGCCGGTACCGAGGTCGAGCTCCGCGAGATCTCGCCGAGCTGGGAGGCTGCATGTCTCAAGCTGTGAGCCCGCCGCTTCTGGAGGTGTCGGGGGCCAAGGTCTGCTATCCGGCGCGGCGACGCGGCGATGCACCGGCCCAAGCCGTCGATGGGGTGGACCTCACGTTGGGTCGCGGCGAGGTGGTGGCTCTGGTCGGCGAGAGCGGGTGTGGCAAGACCACACTCGCTCGCGCAGTGCTGGGCCTGCAGCCGCTCACTGGCGGTTCGATCAGATTCGACGGCTCGCCGCTGCCGACTTCGAAGGGCGGCCTACGTGCCTATCGTCGCCAGGCGCAGCTCGTGTTCCAGGACCCGACGGGCAGCGTCAATCCTCGGCAGTCGATCTACGAGATCGTCGCCGAAGGCCTGCGGATTCATCGCGAGAAGACCGATGAAGAGGCACGCGTCGCCGCGGCACTGTCGATCTGCGGGTTGCGGCCGCCGGAGCAGTTCTTCCTCCGGTTCCCGCACGAGCTGTCCGGCGGGCAGCGCCAGCGTGTGGTGATCGCCGGCGCCATGGTGTTGCAGCCGAGCCTCCTGGTCGCCGACGAGCCCGTGTCGTCGCTCGATGCTTCCGTGCGCGGTGAGATCCTGCAACTTCTGCTCGGTCTGTCGCGCGAGCGTGGCATGACCATTCTCGTCGTCACCCACGATCTCGGCCTGGCCTGGAACATTGCCGATCGTGTTGCTGTGATGTACCTCGGGCGGATCGTCGAGGTCGGTACGACCGAACAGATCCTGGCTTCGCCGCAGCACCCCTACACGAGGGCCTTGCTGTCGGTGGTGCCCGAACACGGCAGGCTCGAACAGCAGATCCTCACGGGTGAGGCACCCGACCCCACCCACATCCCGGTCGGCTGTCGATTCCATCCGCGTTGCCCGTTGTACCAGAGTGGACAGGCGGAGCGGCTCGGAATCCTCGACGCATGCGCCACGGTCGACCCGCTGCTCACGAACGGCGTCGCCTGCCACGCCATCAACCCTCCGATTGGGCGCGAGACATGAACTCCGAGCTCTGCTGTCGCGCCCAGACCGGCTGAATGGGCGCGATTGTGGAACTGCGGGTGCTGGATTCGCGCCCAAGCAGAGTTGGTCAGGCGAGGTGGCGGGGAAATCTGCGGGACCAGTGGCGTCCGGCTGTCCGAACGCCCGATTCGTAGGCGTCGAGCTCGATGTCGACGTGGTACTCGTCGAACGTGCTGCGCACCTGCAACCGTGACTCGACGGCGACCGAGGCCTCGGGCCAGTCGAGCTCGAACCGGACCGTTCCGCCGGCCCACGCCAACGACGGATCGGTGATCGGAACGGCGACCTCGCCCTCGTAGCTGTCGGTGACCCGCCCTCCGTGCCGCCCTTCGTACGTGCCGCCGTACTTGGTCTGCGCAGTTGTTGTGCGTGTGAGCACATCGTGACGCACGCTCCACTTCGCTTCGTCGGGGTGAGGCCGATGCGGTTCGTCGATCACCGCGAACTCGGGAACACCGGCACCGCCCGCGGGGAGCACAGGTAGTTGCATCTGCACTGACTCGATGGTCAGGGCGACCGGATGGGGAGGTACCCAAGTGTTCGGCCAGTCGTTGCCGGCAATGCTGAGCCTGACCGAATGACCAGCCGGGAACACCCAGGACGTGGCTTCCATCTCGATCTCGATCTGGTAGGACTCGCCTGGCACCAGCGGAGCTGGGGGGTCCACGCGATGCGTGAGGTTGAGCAGACCGCGGGTTGCCAGTGCCGACGTTCCGTCGGGCCACACGTCGTTGAGCTTGACCGATAGGTACGCAACCGGTCGATCGCACGTGACCGTGGCGCGCACGACCACGTGGCCGAGCACTTCGATCGGTGAGTCGACCGCCCAGTCAGTGGTCAGCGACCAGGCATCGTCGAACCGCTGATCGAGTGGCTGTCCCCACGGCAGGCCACCTGCGCAGGAGTTCCAAGCCGCCGTGCCGGTGTCGGCTCGGGTCAGCAACGTGCGGCGCCGTCCGTCGAAGAGCGTCGTCGTCGTGAGCCGTTCGGCGGGCCAGGCATCCTCGTACCGCCATTCACCTTCGTGAACGGCGAGGTCCGGCTCGGGCCGGGTGGCGTGTCGAACGAAGATGCGGATCGGCGGACGCCGTGGATGCGGGTCGTCACGCAACCACCGACCGAAGAACGTGCTCATCTCCGGAACGAGGTCGATGTGCGGGCCGGGAAGCGACGTCGATGGAGACATGTGGCTCCACGGCCCGATCAGCAGTTCCTTCTCACATCGGAGGCGCTCGAAGGTTCGCAGCGTGTTGTTGCGGTAGCCGTCGGCCCACCCGGCGACGATCATCGTCGGGCAGGCGATTCGACCGTAGTCGGGTCGGACCGAACCGTGCCTCCAGTACGGCCCATCGACCTGCTCCTCGATCCACCGCAGCAGCCACGGCTCGTGCTCCGAAACGCGTGCCAGCCACTCCTCGCGCCAACCCTCGCCCCATATCGCCGGTACTGGCGGCAGGGCGTTCATCGGGATCATGTAGTGGCAGTAGTCGATCAAGTCGACGGCGCGCAGCGCCCCACCCATGTAGTGCACATCGTCGCTGTAACGATCGTCGGTGGCGTAGATCGCACAGATCGCCCCGAGCGCAGCCGGTCGCTCGCACGCCAACTGCAACGAGTTGAAGCCGGAGTAGCTGTAGCCGAACATCCCGACTCGCCCGTTGCTCCAACCCTGATCGGCGAGCCAATCGATCACGTCGGTGAGGTCGTCGAGCTCGGAGAGCGGGTACTCGTCCGTTGCCCGGCCGGCCGACGAACCGGTGCCGCGGAGATCCAGGCGGCAGACGGCGAAGCCCCCCTCGGATCGCAGGCGACGGTAGTCGTCGGCGTGCGACTCGCTGGTGAGGTCGTCTTTCCTGTACGGCAATGCCTCGAGCAGAACGGGAGCCCGCCGTTGACCGCTCGGCAGGTACAGGTCAGCGGCGAGCCGGGTGCCGTCGCGGACGGTGATCCATTCCTGCTCGCACCGCACCGGCCGAGCGTAACCGCCGCTAGCGCGGCAGCAAGGTGTAGCCGGGGTTGTTGAATTCGAGATGGTCGGCCCGCTTCACGGGCACGCCGTCGATCGCAACGCGGCGCCCGAGCGTGATGCCGCCGATCTCGCGCCGACCCGTCCACACCGCTGTGACCGTGCCCGTGTCATCGGAGATCGAGACGGCGAGAGCCGGCTCGCCCGATGTGGGCCGGGCCGTCATGCGGGTGACCTTGCCGACCACGCAGACTTGTTGCCGGGCCTGTGCTTCGCAGATCGGCGTTCCGATGATCCCTGCGCCGGGCTGCGACCGAGGCGTGTCGCGTTGCTTACGACCGAGCCGCACCACGGTCAACCCACCAATGCCCGTCGGACGTCGTCTTCGACGCCACCCGTGACCAACACGAGGACCTCGTCACCCTCGTGCAACACCGTGTCGCCTCGCGGCACCACGACATGACCCTCGCGGAGCACCGCGACGACGGTCGACTCACGAGGCAGGCCGATCTCGGTGATCTCCTTGGTGATGGCCGGCGACCCGGCGGCAAGCGTGACCTCGGCGAGGCGGGCCTTGCCACCCTCGAGGCTGAGCAACCGGACGAACGAACCGACCGTGACCGCTTCTTCGACGAGTGCCGTCAGCAGATGTGGGGTCGAGACCGAGACGTCGACGCCCCACATGTCGGTGAACATCCATTCGTTCTTCGGGTTGTTGACACGGGCAAGCACCCTGGGAACGGCGAACTCCTGCTTGGACAGCAATGAGACGACGAGGTTGTCTTCGTCGTCGCCGGTGACGGCGGCGACGATGTCTGCGTCGGCGCAGCCGACTGTGCGAAGGGTGGCCACCTCGCAGGCGTCGCCGAGGAACCACGTGACGCCCGTGGGGGCTCGTGTGGCCTGACCTTGGGCAACGACTGATGGGTCGTTGTCGACCAACGTCACCTCGTGGCCCGAATCCTGAAGCTGGCCGGCCATGTAGCGACCGACGCTGCCGGCTCCGGCGATGATCACCTTCATCGGTGCGTCTCCTCTGTCAGGTGCAACGCCGAGTCGAGCGATGCGGCGTTGTCGGACGCGATGACGACGTGCACGACGTCATCTTCTTGCAGCAACGTGGCGGGCGCCGGGATCGATGCGTGGCCGAATCTCCCGAGCACCGCCACCCGCCCGGCGGTGGAGGCCTCGAGGTCGGCGACCGAAATACCTGCAGCGCCGGCCGCCACCCGACGTTCGACGATGGTGAACTTGGCCGACGGGTCGATCCAGTCGGGGGTGGTGTCCGACGCCAGCAGATGGCGCAGCACCCGCGCACTGGTCCAGGCCACGGTGGCGACGGTGGCGATGCCGAGGCGTTCGTAGATCGATGCCCGGCGAGGATCGTAGATTCGCGCCACGACGTGCTTGACGCCGAAGGTCTCGCGGGCAACCCGGGCGATGAGGATGTTGGAGTTGTCGCCACTGGTGACGGCAGCGACTGCACAGTCCGGGGTGATGCCCGCCGCGGTGAGCACGTCGCGGTCGAACCCGACCCCGACCATCGTGGTCCCCGTGAACGCCTCGCCGAGGCGTCGAAACGCCTCCAAGCGGCGGTCGATCACGACGACGTCATGTTCGGTGGGGGCGAGGCTGAGAGCGACCTCTGAGCCGACTCGGCCACACCCGACGACGATCACGTGCATACGTGGAACTCCTACTCCTCTTCGGTGTGATCGCCCATCGTATGGATCGGAACCGAGACAACCGCTGTGTGCGGGCGGTAAAGCAGTTTCGCCTTGAGGGCAAAGGCGCTGCCGTTGTGGAGCCACTGCGACTTCCACGAGGTGACGAACTCGGGGATCACCACGGTGATGATGTCGTCCTTGTAGCGCTCGTCGAGCTCGTCGATGAACTGCAGGATCGGCCGAGTGAGCTCGCGGTACGGCGAGTACACGGTGTGCAACTCGATCGGCACCTCGAACGCCTTCCATTGGTCTTCGATCGCCTTGCGCTCTTCGTCGTTGCTGGCCACGGTGACGGCCAGGATGCGGTCGGGGTTGAGCGAGCGGGCGTACTGCACGCCGCGCAGCACCCCTTTGTTGACACCACCGACGAGCACCACCATCGTGTGTGTTTCACGGGGCGCCCGATAGCCGGGTGGTGCGACGACGGCACCGCGGCTCCTCTTGTAGTGCTTGCCGATGCTACGGAACATCAGCACCATGATGGGGATCAGCGCGGCCGGTATCCACGCCCCTTCGGTGAACTTGGAGACGACCACGATCAAGGCGATCAGCCCGGTCGACACCGCGCCTACGGCGTTGACCACCATCTGAGCGCGCCACCTCGGCTCGCGCCCTTTCATGTGGTGGCGCACCATGCCGGCTTGGCTGAGCGTGAATCCGGTGAACACCCCGAACGCATACAGCGGGATCAGCTTGGAGATGTCGCCGTTGAACACGATGATCAGCACACAGGCGATCGAGGCCAGGAAGATCACACCGTTCGAGAACACCAGGCGGGCGCCACGGTTGAAGAACTGGCGGGGCAGGAAGCCGTCTCTGGCGATGATCGATGCCAAGCGAGGGAAGTCGGCGTAGGCCGTGTTCGCAGCCAGGATCAGGATCATGAACGTGCCGACCATCAGCATCCAGAACAGGGTGCCCTTGCCGCCGAAGATGTGTGCCGCCATGAGGCCCAACCCGTTGCCGTCGTCGGGGCCGCGGTAGGGCTTGAGCTTCTGAGCAAGGATCGATACTCCGAGGAAGCACGAGCCGAGGATCGCGCCCATCCACACGAGCGTCGCCGCCGCGTTCTTGCTCTCCGGATTCTTGAACGCCGGCACGCCATTCGACACCGCTTCCACACCGGAGAGCGCGACAGCACCCGACGAGAACGCTCGTGCCAGCATGTACAGGCTCAGGCTTCCGGTGAGCTTCGACTTGGTGACGGCATCTTTCGACAGGAGCTTCTCGGGAATGGGCCCGAGGTGCTGCACGAACACCCGGAAGAAGCCGGTGCCGAGCAGGATCAACAGCATGAGCACGTAGAAGTACGTGGGCCCGGCGAAGGCAGCGCCGCTCTCCTTCACTCCCCGAAGATTGACGACTGTCATCAGAAGGATGCAGGCAAGACACACCGGCACCGTCCACTTGTTGTCGAACCCTGTTGCAGTTCTGATGGCCAGCACACCACCGGCAACGCTGACCGACACGGTCAGGATGTAATCGACGAGCAGAGAGGCCCCTGCAACCAGCGACGGAACTTCCCCGAGGTTCTCGCGACTGACGATGTACGCGCCACCCCCCGACGGGTACGCGTGGATCGTCTGACGGTAGCTCATCACGACGATGGCGAGCAGCACGCAGACGACGATGGCAATGGGGGTGAGGTACCTGAAAGCTGCGGGACCGATGCCGGCTTGAAGCAACAAGACGACGAGGATTTCGTCGGTCGCGTACGCCGTGGACGAGATCGCGTCCGAAGCGAACACCGGCAGAGCGACGATCTTGCGAAGGCGCTGGTGCGCCTCGTCTTCCGACGAGATCGGCTTGCCGATGAGGATTCGTTTCAGGGCTGGCATGGGGAGGACCCGCAGTCGATCGCCGAGCCGGCGTGGGAGGTGAACATCGTGTGCCGAACGTAGCTGGTGGCGACCACGCTAGCGGAGTGCGTCAGAGCCGCCAGGTGCCTGTGGCCGGCATCGCCTGGGCGTCGGGCCTTCGAACAGGCTGCCCGGAGTTGGCAGGCGCAGCCAGGTCCGATAGAGTCAGATTCTCGTGTGCGCCAGCCGGCGTGCCATCAACCGAAGTCTGTGTGCGCCCCCAGAAGCATGGCCGGGGGGACCTCGCAGCAAGAATTGAATCCGGTGCTCCGCCGGCCATGCGGCCTGCGGAGCATTTGCGTGTACGACCATTGCCCGGGCGACCGGGTCTGACCCGAAAAGGCTGCCGATATGGCACTGCAAGCGATCGTTGGCGAGAAAGTCGCCATGAGCCAGGTGTGGGTGAACGACAAGGTCGTTCCCGTCACCGTGCTCCGCGTCGAGCCGGCCCGCATCGTCCAGGTGAAGACCACCGAGCGCGACGGCTACTCAGCGCTCCAGGTCACCTACGGCCACAAGGATGCGAAGAAGCTCAACAAGCCCGAGGCCGGCCACTTCGCCAAGGCGGGAGTGCAGCCCGGCCGGCGCGTCGTCGAGTTGCGCCTCGACTCGGTCGACGGCTTCGAGGTCGGCCAGGAGATCAAGGTCGACCTGTTGATCCAAGGCCAGTTGGTCGATGTCACAGCGGTCAGCCGTGGCAAGGGTTTCGCCGGAGGCATGAAGCGTCACAACTTCAAGGGTCAAGGTGCCAGCCACGGCAACCACAAGCACCATCGTGCGCCGGGCGCCATCGGTTCGTGCAGCTTTCCCGGCCGGGTGTTCAAGGGTCTGAAGATGGCCGGTCACATGGGCCACGAGCAGGTCACGACCCTCAACCTGGAAGTCGTCCAGGCCGACCTCGAGCGCAACCTGCTGCTGATCAAGGGTTCCGTGCCGGGCCCCAACGGCGGCGTTGTCATCGTCCGCAACGCAGTGAAGGGCGGGTGACCGGCATGGCCTCGATCACCGTCAAGAACTCCGCTGGCGTCGACGCCGGCACGCTCGATCTCGACACCACCGTGTTCGGCGTGCAGCCCAACGTGCCGCTGATGCACCAGGTCGTCACGGCCCAGTTGGCTGCCCGCCGCAGCGGTACGCAGAGCACCAAGACTCGCGCAGAAGTGAGCGGTGGCGGACGCAAGCCGTTCAAGCAGAAGGGCACGGGCAACGCCCGTCAGGGCTCGACTCGTTCTCCGCACTTCAGCGGCGGTGGTGTGGCCCACGGTCCGAAGCCGCGCAAGTACGACCAGAAGACCCCGAAGAAGATGATCAAGCTCGCTCTGCATTCGGCGCTCAGCGACCGTGCGGCCGATGGCAAGGTCGTCGTCATCGATTCATGGGGGTTCGAGGTGCCGAAGACGAAGGACGCCAAGAAGCTGCTGACTGCCCTCGGCATCGACGGCAAGGCCCTGGTAGTTGTCAACATCGACGACACCAACACCATCAAGAGCTTCCTCAACCTGCCCGACGTGCAGCTCATCGAGAGCCGCGAGCTCAACGCCTACGACGTGTTGTGCAGCGACTACGTGGTCTTCTCTCACGCCACGCTGCCTGGTGGAGGCGATGTCGTTGCTGCGGCGCCGGCGAAGAAGGCTGCCGCCAAGAAGGCTGCACCGAAAAAGGAAGAGCCGGTTGCGGCCAAAGAGGCCGAGTCGGACGCCGCCCCCGAGTATCCAGGCAGCGTCAAGGCCGATGGTGACGAAGCGCCCGAAGGCTATGAGATCAAGGGCAACGCCTCGTCGAAGCTCTACCACGTTCCCGGCTCAGCTTTCTACAACCGCACCGTTCCCGAGTACTGGTTCGCCAGCGCCGAAGATGCCGAGGCGGCCGGCTTCCAGCTGCCCCCGAGTCAACGTCACGAAGCGGACGACGTGCCCGCAGACAAGGCAGACGAGTCATGAAAGATCCCCGCGACATCATCTTGGCTCCGGTCGTGTCGGAGAAGAGCTACGCCCTCATCGAGTTGGGTGTCTACACCTTCAAGGTCCACCCGAGCGCGAGCAAACCGGAGATCTCCGACGCCGTCAAGGCGATTTGGGGTGTCGAGGTCGTGCAGGTGAACACCCTCAACCGGAAGGGCAAGGTGACGCGTGGACGCCGCAGCAACCGTTCCGGTTCCAAGCCCGACTCCAAGCGGGCACTCGTCAAGCTGGCTGCGGGCCATGAGATCCCGCTGTTCGAGAACTGAGCTGAACCATGGCCCTTCGTTCACGCAAACCAACTAGCCCCGGACGTCGTTTCCAGACCACGTCCGACTTCTCCGAGGTCACAAAGACCGCGCCGGAGAAGGCACTCATCTCTTCGCTGTCGAAGAGCGGCGGACGCAACGTCTACGGCCGCAAGACCTCGCGTCACCGCGGTGGCGGCCACAAGCGCGCCTATCGCATCGTTGACTTCAAGCGGATCAAAGACGGGGTCACCGCCAAGGTCGCGGCCATCGAGTACGACCCGAACCGCACCTGCCGCATCGCTCTGCTGCACTACGCCGACGGCGAGAAGGCCTACATCCTGGCTCCGAAGGGTCTCACGGTCGGCGATCACGTCGACAGCGGCCACGGCGCCGACATCAAGCCGGGCAATGCGCTGCCTCTTCGGTACATCCCCGTCGGCACCACCGTGCACAACGTCGAGTTGCGCCCCGGAGGCGGCGGCAAGATGGCGCGCTCGGCCGGTGTGGCCGTGCAGTTGGTCGCCAAGGAAGGCGAGTTCGCCACGTTGCGTCTCCCCTCCACCGAGATGCGCCGAGTGCTCATCGACTGCCGGGCGACGGTGGGCGAGGTCGGCAACAGCGAGCACGAACTGATCACCATCGGCAAGGCCGGTCGCAACCGCTGGAAGGGCGTTCGCCCGCAAACTCGCGGTGTCGCCATGAACCCCGTCGATCACCCCTTGGGTGGTGGCGAGGGCCGCACGTCGGGTGGACGCCCGCCGGTGTCGCCGTGG
Source organism: Ilumatobacteraceae bacterium (assembly GCA_963720775.1). Taxonomy (GTDB): domain Bacteria; phylum Actinomycetota; class Acidimicrobiia; order Acidimicrobiales; family Ilumatobacteraceae; genus JAENVT01. Next base: position 932,856 of record CAVRGR010000007.1, read on the forward strand.
GGCAAGCCCGAGGGTGTACGCACCCGCAACGTCAACAAGCCATCGCAGCAGCTGATCGTGCGCCGTCGCCGCACGTCGAAGGGACGCCGCTAGTCATGAGGGGTAACACGCAATGTCACGCAGCCTGAAGAAGGGTCCGTTCGTCGACGACCATCTTCTGAAGAAGGTCGACGCACAGAACACCGCCGGAGAGCGCAAGGTCATCAAGACCTGGAGCCGTCGCAGCACCATCATCCCCGACATGGTCGGTCACACGATCGCCGTTCACGACGGGCGCAAGCACGTGCCGGTGTACGTCACTGAGTCGATGGTCGGTCACAAGCTCGGCGAGTTCAGCCCCACGCGTACCTTCCGCTATCACGCCGGTCAAGAGAAGAACACGAAGGCGCGACGCTGATGACCGGTCCCAAGTTGAACGAGGCCGGCATGATCGCCGGCGAGCGCAGCGGCATCAAGGCCAGCGCCAAGTACCTACGCGTGTCGGCCTACAAGGCCCGCGTGGTTCTCAACCTGATTCGTGGCCTGCCGGTCAAGCGTGCCGACGAGGTGCTGCAGTTCAGCGACCGCGAGGTGTCGAACGACATTCGCAAGGTCCTGGCCTCGGCCGTCGCTAACGCGCAGCACAACGACGAGCAGGACCCCGACGAGTTGTTCGTCAAGGCGTGCTTCGCCGACGAAGGTCCCACGCTGAAGCGGTTCACACCACGCGCCCGCGGCCGCGGCAACCGCATCAACAAGCGCACGTGTCACATCACCCTCATCGTGGCCCGTCTCGACGACGATCGCCTCGAAGTCGTCCAGGCACGCGAAGCAAAGCGCACCGCCGCCGGAAGGCGCCGACCCGCGGCCGGCGGTACGAGCGCCAGCCGCAGGGCCCGCGTCGAGCGCAGCCGCCAGCGTGCGGCCGCAGCCCGAGGCGGAACCGTTGGCGACGCCCAAGACCTCAGTGAACACAAAGGTCACGATCACGACGACGCCGATCTGCCGACTGGTGCCCACGCCCCGCTCGACGACAACGCTCAGCCGGAGGGTTACGCCATCAAGGGCAACGCCGATTCGATGTTGTACCACCTGCCGGGCACCCCGTTCTACGACCGAACGGTCGCCGAGATGTGGTTCGACACCGCCGACAACGCCGAAGCCGCCGGCTTCCGACTCCCACCGAGCCAGAGAGACGCCGACGAGGCGAGCGAAGGCGATGAGGAAGCAGTGGCGGGTGCCGAAGGAAGCGCCAGCGACGAGCCGCAGTCCGACGCAGGCGAAAGCGCAGCGGACGCCAAGGAGGACAACTAAAATGGGTCAGAAGATCAACCCCTACGGGTTCCGCTTGGGCATCACCACCGATTGGAAGAGTCGCTGGTTCTCCGAGCGCGACTACAAGGAGTACCTCACCGAGGACTGGAAGATCCGCAAGGCGCTGATGACCAAGCTGGAAAGTGCGGCCGTCAGTCGCATCGAGATCGAGCGCACACGCGACAAGGTTCGCGTCGACATCCACACTGCGCGCCCAGGCATCGTCATCGGCCGGCGTGGTGCGCAGGCCGACGAATTGCGTGCCTTGCTCACGGAGATCACCGGCAACCCCAAGGTGCAGCTCAACATCGTCGAGATCAAGAGCCCCGAGCTCGACGCCGCCCTGATCGCCCAAGGTGTGGCCGACCAGCTGGTCAACCGCATCGCTTTCCGGCGAGCCATGAAGCGCGCTGTGCAGAACGCCCAGAAGGCCGGCGCTCTCGGCATTCGAGTGCAGTGCTCCGGCCGTCTCGGCGGTGCCGAGATGAGCCGCACCGAGTGGTATCGCGAAGGCCGCGTTCCGTTGCACACGCTGCGTGCCGACATCGACTTCGGCGTGCGCGAGGCGCGCACCTCGAGTGGCCGCGTTGGTGTGAAGGTGTGGATCTACAAGGGCGACATCGTCCCCTACAAGAGCATCAACGAAGACAAGATCACTCGCGAAGCGGCCATGGCCGTCGGCGATCCGAGCGGTGCGGGCCAGCCTCGCCGAGTCGTGTCGTCGGCCGGACGTCGTCCGGCCGATGGCGATGTCGAAGCTGCCCCGTTGATCAAAGAAGCCGATCCTGAGTTGGAGAAGCTGCTCGACGAAGAAGAAGAGATTGCTCGTCGTACACACGGCGGCTCGGAAGCCCCGCATTTCCGTGGGGAGGACTGATTCATCATGTTGATGCCCCGCAAAGTTGCACACCGTAAGCACCACCGTGGTCGCATGTCGGGCCTCGCCAAAGGTGGCGACCACCTGGCGTTCGGCGAGTACGGAATCCAGGCCCTCGAGCCCGGCTGGCTGAGCGCCCGCCAGATCGAGGCCGCCCGTATCGCCATGACCCGTGCCATCAAGCGCGGCGGCAAGGTGTGGATCAACATCTTCCCCGACAAGCCCGTCACCAAGAAGCCGGCCGAGACGCGCATGGGCTCCGGCAAGGGCAACCCCGAGTTCTGGGTCGCCGTTGTCCGCCCCGGCCGGGTGCTCTTCGAGCTGTCGTATCCCAACGAAGAGATCGCCCGCAGTGCCATGTCGAAGGCGATCCAGAAGCTGCCCATCAAGGCTCGCATCATCACTCGCGAGGAGGCGTACTGATGGCCAAGTCAACCGCCGAACTGAAAGAGCTCGACCTCGGTGCGCTCGTCGACGAGCTCCGCGCCACCAAGCAGGAAGCCCTCAATTTGCGTTTCCGCAACGCCACCGGTCAGCTCGACAACAACGCCGAGATCCGCACCGTGCGCCGGCAGATCGCTCGAATCAACACGTTCATCCGTCAGCGTGAAATCGCTCTCGCCGAGGCTGGGAAGTAAGCAATGCCTGAAAAATCTGAACACACCGACGAAACCTCGGCCCGGCGGCACAATCGCAAGACCCGCGAGGGTCTGGTCGTGTCCGACAAGATGGACAAGACTGCAGTCGTCGCCGTGATCGAGCGTGTTCGTCATGCCAAGTACGGCAAGTTCATGATGCGCACCAAGCGCCTCTATGCACACGACGAGACCAACGACGCCAACGTCGGCGACAAGGTCCGGGTCATGGAGACCCGTCCGCTGAGCAAGAACAAGCGGTGGCGAGTCATCGAAGTCGTGGAGCGTGCCAAGTGATCGAGCGCAGCGAGAAGTCCGAGGTGACACAGTGATCCAGCAGGAATCCAGGTTGCGCGTTGCCGACAACAGCGGCGCCAAAGAGGTGCTCTGCATCAAGGTGTTGGGCGGCACGCGTCGTCGTTACGCCTCGATCGGCGACATCTTCGTCGCTACCGTGAAAGACGCCATTCCGGGCGCGGGCGTGAAGAAGGGCGACGTCGTCAAGTGCGTCGTCGTGCGCACCAAGAAAGAAAAGCGCCGACCTGATGGCAGCTACATCCGTTTCGACGAGAACGCTGCCGTGATCATCAAAGACGATCTGACCCCTCGTGGCACCCGCATCTTTGGGCCGGTGGGGCGTGAACTGCGCGACAAGAAGTTCATGCGCATCGTTTCGTTGGCACCGGAGGTGCTCTGACCATGAAGTTGAGAAAAGGTGACACGGTGAAGGTGATCGCAGGCAAGGACCGCGGTCAGGAGGGTGAGGTCGTTCAAGTCTTCCCCGCCGACAACAAGGTGCTCGTCAACGGCATCAACACCGCCAAGAAGCACTCGAAGGCCCGCAGCGCCAACCAGCTGGGCGGAATCATCGATCGCGACATGCCTGTCGACGCCAGCAACCTCATGCTGGTGTACAAGGGCAAGCCGACCCGGGTCGGGTTCAAGATTCAAAGCGACGGCTCGAAGGTACGAGTCGCCAAGCGCAATGGCGAGGTGATCGGATGAGCACGGCGACCGAGACATCGACCATTTCTGTGCCGAGGCTGAAGCAGAGGTATCACGAACAGGTCAAGGGCGCGCTGAAGAGCGACCTCGGGTTGACGAACGTGATGCAAGTCCCGAAGATCGAGAAGATCGTCATCAACATGGGCGTCGGCCGGGCCACTCAGCAGCCATCGCTGCTCGAGGGTGCCGTGAAAGATCTCACCCGCATCAGCGGCCAGAAGCCCATCATCACCAAATCACGCGATTCGATCGCCCAGTTCAAGCTCCGCGAAGGGCAGTCGATCGGTTGCAAGGTCACCTTGCGCGGCGACCGCATGTGGGAGTTCTTCGACCGGCTGGTCAGCGTGGCGATCCCCCGCATCCGCGACTTCCGCGGTCTTCCGGCCACGAGCTGGGACGGGCGCGGCAACTACACGTTCGGCCTCTCCGAGCAGGTCGTGTTCCCGGAGATCGACTACGACAAGATCGACGCCCCGCGAGGCATGGACATCACCATCGTCACCTCCGCCGTCACCAACGAGCAGGGCAGAGCATTGCTCGACGCGTTCGGGTTCCCGTTCAAGCGGGAAGTCGACGTGGTCACGCCAGACAAGATCAAGCGCCGCGGACCTGCGTTCCGCGGCAAGGGAGCAGCCGGCAAGCCGACTGCGAAGAAGTAACGGAAGGGCATCGAAGTGGCAAAGAAGTCATTGATCAACAAAGCGAATGCCAAGCCGAAGTACAAGGTTCGTGGCTACAACCGCTGCCGCAAGTGCGGTCGGGCGCGTTCGGTGTACCGCAAGTTTGGATTGTGCCGTATCTGCCTTCGCAACATGGCGCACGCCGGCGAGATCCCGGGCATGACCAAGGCGAGTTGGTGAGGAGCGAATCATGATGACAGACCCCATCGCCGACATGCTCACGCGCATCCGCAATGCCAACACGGCAATGCACGATGAAGTTCGCATGCCATCGTCCAAGCAGAAGATCGCCTTGGCGACGATCCTCCACAAGGAGGGTTACATCCACGGCTTCAGCACAGCGCCATCGACCACTGGTCCCGGCGACGTGTTGACGATCTCGATGAAGTACTCCGCCGAGCGTCACCGCACGATCTCCGGACTGCGCCGAATCTCCACCCCAGGCCTTCGGGTCTACCGCAAGGGCGACGCCGTACCGCGCGTCCTGGGCGGTCTGGGCGTGGCTGTCCTGTCCACCAGCCAGGGGCTGATGACCGACCGCGAAGCGCGCAAGCGCAAAGTGGGCGGCGAAGTCCTCTGCTACGTGTGGTGAATCGGAGAACTCATGTCACGTATCGGTAAATCCCCCATCACCGTTCCCGGCGGCGTCGACGTCACCATCGACGACCTGGGCGAGGGCAACAGGGTGACGGTGAAGGGCCCGAAGGGCACCTTGAGCCGCGACCTGCCGGGAATCATCTCGGTTCGGCGCGACGACACCGTGCTGGTGGTCGAGCGCCCCGACGATCTGCGCGAGAGCCGCTCGTTGCACGGCCTCACCCGCACGCTCGTCAACAACATGGTCGTCGGAGTCACCGACGGCTTCAGCAAGGAGCTCGAGATCATCGGTGTGGGTTACCGCGCCGAGGTCGTTGCTCCCAACAAGCTGCGCATGGCGTTGGGGTTCAGTCACCCCGTCATCGTCGATGCGCCAGAAGGCATCACGTTCGAGGTGCCGGTTCAAACCCGAGTGATCATCAGGGGAATCGACAAGGAGGTCGTCGGCCAAGTGGCCGCCAACATCCGCTCGATCCGCAAGCCCGAGCCGTACAAGGGCAAAGGCGTGCGCTACCTCGGCGAGAAGGTCCTCCGCAAGGCCGGCAAGACCGGTAAGAAGTGAGCAAACGATGAGCAAGGTTGCCCAACAGCGTCGGCAAGGCCGAATCATCCGCCACCGGCGGGTACGCAAGAAGATCCACGGCACAGCGGCTCGTCCGCGCCTGGCCGTGTTCCGTTCCAACAAGCACTTGTCGCTACAGGTCATCGACGACGACGCTGGCCGCACGCTGGTGGCTGCATCGACCGCCGAACCCGAGCTACGTGCCGCGGGCAGCGGCTCGACGGTAGCCGCGGCAACGCCGCCTGGGCCAGGTGCTGGCCCAGCGGGCCACCGCAGCGGGCGTCAACCAAGTGGTGTTCGACCGTGGTGGGTTCCTCTACCACGGCCGCGTCGCAGCGGTCGCCGCTGCCGCGCGTGAAGCAGGTCTGGAGTTCTGATGGCAGCGCCTTCGAGTTACGCCAACACACCGCCGAACCACGGCTCCGTCGATTCAGGCGGGCTGCGCGAGTCGCGCGTCATTCACATCAATCGCGTCGCCAAGGTCGTCAAGGGCGGCCGGCGATTCTCGTTCACGGCCCTGGTCGTCGTTGGCGACGGCAACGGCCGCGTCGGTCTCGGTTATGGCAAGGCCAAGGAAGTGCCGCTGGCCATCCAGAAGGGCACCGAGGAAGCCAAGAAGAACCTGTTCGACGTCCCCCTCGCCGGCAGCACCATCACTCATCCGGTGATCGGTGTCACCGGCGCCGGTCGCGTGCTGATGAAGCCTGCCGCAGCGGGTACAGGCGTCATCGCCGGTGGTGCTGCCCGGATCATCCTCGAAGAGGCCGGAGTGCACGACGTGCTGTGCAAGTCGCTCGGCTCGTCGAATGCCATCAACGTCGCTCGGGCAACCATCCATGGCCTGCAGTCGCTGCAGCGACCCGAGGAAGTGGCGCGTCGCCGTGGGTTGGCCGCCGAGGAGTTCGTGCCGAAGGGCATGCTCAACGCCTACAACGAGCGCAAGAAGCAGATCGCAGCAGGGGAGTCTCACTGATGGTCCGAGCAACTCACGCCTCGACAACTGCTGACCCGACCGGCAAGACCATCACGGTCAAGCAGATCCGCTCGACGATCGCCAACAAGCCCAAGACGCGCGGCACCATGCGCGCCCTCGGCCTGCGCAAGATCGGCGACACCAACACGCTGCCCGATCGCAAGGAGATCCGCGGCATGATCGCCCGGGTCGGTCACCTCATCACCGTCACGGAGAACTGACATGCGTGTCGACCAACTCGCCCCCTCACCGGGATCAACCAAGTCCAAGAAGCGCGTCGGTCGCGGTATCGGTGGCAAGGGCGGCAAGACCGCCGGTGCCGGTACGAAAGGCCAGCAATCGCGTGGCCGGGGCAAGGTCGCCCGCGGCTTCGAGGGCGGCCAGATGCCGCTCAAGCAACGCGTTCCGAAGTTGAAGGGTTTCAACAACCCGTTCCGCGTCGAGTACAGCCCCGTCAACCTCGATCAGCTCGCCGCATGCGGCGAGTCGGTGGTCGATCCCGACGTGCTCGTCGCCAAGGGTCTCGTTCGCAAAGGAACCTTCGTGAAGGTGCTCGCCCGAGGCGAGATCACCTCCAAGGTCGACGTCACGGCTCACGGAGTTTCGAAGGCTGCTGAGGCTGCCATCACGGCCGCAGGCGGTAGCGTCACGCTGTTGCCGCTCCCGTTCAAGCAAGGCCGTCCGCCGGTCAAGGGCAACCAGTTCACCAACCGCTGATTCCACAACTACCCGCCGAGCTGACAAGGGAGTCGCTGTGCTGTCGAACCTGAAGAACGTCTTCAAGGTCACCGATCTGCGGAACAAGATCATCTTCGTCATGCTGATCATCGCCCTGTATCGGCTGGGCGTTGCCATTCGTGTGCCAGGCATCGATCCCGATGCCGTGAAGCAGTTCAAGAAGGGCGTCGAATCGCAGGGTGCCTTGGGCTTCCTCGACCTGTTCTCCGGCGGCGCCTTCGGCAGCTTCTCGATCTTCGCGCTCGGGATCATGCCCTACATCACTGCCAGCATCATCATGCAGGTGCTGGGTGTCGTCATCCCCAAGCTCGAGAAGCTCCAGCAAGAGGGTGCGGTCGGTCAACGCAAGATCACCCAGTACACGCGGTACCTGGCGATCGGCATCTCGCTCATGCAGGCCACGGCGCTCACCTTCATCTTCGGCAACGGCAACGGCAATGCGTTCTTCGGAGCTGCTCAACGATTGCCCCAGAACGTGAAGCTCCTTCCCGACGGCATGTGGCCGCGCGGCTACCTGGTCATCCTCACCCTCGTTGCCGGCACCGCCGTGTTGATGTGGTTGGGTGAGATGATCAGCCAGCGGGGCATCGGCAACGGCATGAGCATGGTCATCTTCGCGTCGGTGGTCAGCCGCCTGCCGTTCGGTTACTACTCGATCCTGCAGGAACAGAAGTGGTTCGCGTTCGCGTTGCTGGTGATCGTCAGCCTGCTCATCGTCGTAGCCATCGTCCGCGTCGAGCTCGCCCAACGGCGCATCCCCGTCCAGTTCGCCAAGCGCGTGGTCGGCCGGCGGATGTACGGCGGCCAGAACACCTATATCCCGCTGAAGGTCAACCAGAGTGGCGTCATCCCGATCATCTTTGCCAGCTCGGTGTTGCTCTTGCCGGTGCTGATCACCAACTTCCTCGGCGGCAGCAACGGCCTTGGCTGGCGGGCGACGGTGCAGAAATGGGTCGACGCCAACCTCGTCAACAGCCACGGAATGGTGTACATCGTGCTGTTCTCGTTGATGATCATCGCTTTCGCGTACTTCTACAACTCCATCGCCTTCGACCCCATCCGCCAAGCCGACCAGATTCGCCGCCAGGGTGGCTTCATCCCAGGTGTACGGCCCGGCCCACAGACCGAGCGATACCTGGCGAAGGCGGTCAACCGCATCACGTTGCCGGGTGCCATGTTCATCGCCGTCGTGGCCATCACCCCGTACATCATCTTGTGGCTGTTCAACGTCCAGAACTTCCCCTTCGCCGGCACAACCGTGTTGATCTCGGTCGGCGTCGCACTCGAGCTCATGCGACAGATCGACAGCCAGTTGATGCTTCGCAACTATGAGAGCTTCCTGAAGTGACCTCGACCCGTCTGACAGAAGGCGGGTCGTCGGCGACGTGATCCCGGGCGCTCGGCTCATTCTGCTCGGCCGGCAAGGTGCTGGTAAGGGGACGCAGTGCGTGCGCTTGTCGCGCCACTTCGTCGTACCGCACATCTCCACCGGCGACATGTTGCGCGCCGCTGTCCGCGAGGGCACCGACCTCGGTCGAATGGCCAAGAAGGTGATGGACGACGGCGGGCTGGTTGGCGACGACATCATGATCGGTCTGGTCAGCGAACGATTGAGTCACCACGACGCCAAAGGACGTGGCTACATCCTCGACGGGTTTCCACGAACGGTGTTCCAGGCCCAGGTGCTCGACGAGATGTCCCGCGAGCAACCGATCGACCTCGTCCTCGATCTCGACGTACCCCGCGACCTCGTGCTGGCCAGGCTCAGCGCCCGCCGCGTGTGCCGTGACTGTGGTACCAACTACGTCGCCAGTGGCGACGAGAAGTCGCCATGGATCTGTGAGGTGTGCGGTGGCGACGTCATGCATCGCGACGACGACACCCCTGAGGCGATCGAGCACCGGCTCGACCTCTACGAGCAGCAGACCGCGCCGTTGATCGAGTACTACCAGAGCCAAGGTCGGCTGGCGGTCATCGACGGAGTCGGTACTCCCGACACCGTGTTTCGCCTGCTTGCCGACGCCGTCGACGCGGCGCGGTGAGGTGAAGGGCATGCGTCGCTTGCCGCGTCGCTCCGCGGCGGATCTGGCGCACATGCGTTCAGCCGGCCGGGTGGTCGCCGAGATGCATCTGGCGATTCGTGCCGCCGCCCGACCCGGTGTCACCACGTTGCATCTCGATCGGGTTGCCAGGGATGTGCTGGCCACACGCGGTGCGACGTCGAACTTTCTCGGCTATCACGGCTTTCCGGCTGTGATCTGCGCGTCGGTCAACGACGAGGTGGTGCACGGCATACCCAACGAGCGCCCCCTTCAAGACGGTGACATCGTCTCCATCGACTGCGGGGCCATCGTCAACGGTTGGCACGGCGATGCGGCCTTCACGATGGGCATCGGCACGATCGATCCCGCGGCCCAGCGGCTGATCGACACGGCTGATAGCGCCCTGGCGGCAGCCGTCGCGGCGATGGTGCCGGGCGGCAACCTCGGCGATATCGGCGCGGCGGTCGAATCGGTCGTGCAGGCTGCGCACTACGGCAGCCCCCGCGATTACTGCGGGCACGGAATCGGCCGAAACATGCACGAGGATCCCGATGTCGAGAACCGTGGTCGTCGGGGCAAGGGCCCGCGCCTGGAACCAGGTGTGGTGCTGGCGATCGAACCGATGCTGATCGCCGGCGGCAGCGACGAAGTTCTCGTGCTCGACGACGACTGGACCGTCGTCACGGCCGACGGCTCACTGGCGGCACACACCGAACACACCGTCACAGTCACCGACCACGGCCCGGAGATCCTCACCCGCCTCTAACACCGCCTGTGGAGTGTTGCGCGCTCACCTGGGTGCCTCGAACCACTCCACACCGCGCCGGTGGAGTGTTACGCGCTCACCTGGGCGCCTCGAACCACTCCACACCGCGCCGGTGGGTCAGCGCTGAGCCACGCCGTCGATGACGACGGGAGAGCCGGCGAGAATCGTGTGCCGTACCTTGCCACGCATCTTGCGTCCGGCGTACGGCGTGTTGCGGCTCTTGCTGGCCAACTTGGCCGGCACGACCGTCCACTCTGCGGTCGGGTCGAACACCACCAGGTTGGCCGGCTCGCCGACAGCGATCGGCCTACCGTGCAGGTCGTCGATGCGGGCGATGGCGGCCGGCCTCCAACTGAGTGCCGCGATGATCTCGGCCAACGGCATGTCGAGCTCGGAGATGGCCAGCGCCAGCGCGGTCTCCAGACCGAGCATTCCTGGTGGAGCTTGGTCGAGTGGCGCTTCTTTCGACTCGGGCGGATGGGGTGCATGATCGGTGGCGATGGCGTCGATCGTGCCGTCGGCCAGCCCAGCTTTGATCGCCGCCAGATCGGCAGCCGTGCGCAGCGGTGGGTTGACCTTGTACACCGAGTCGTAGCCGGCAAGAAGCTCCTCGGTCAGGGTGAAGTGGTGCGGGGTCGCCTCGGCCGTCACGGCCAGGCCGTCGGCCTTGGCAGCACGAACCAGCTCGACGCTACGTGCTGTCGACAGATGCAGCAGATGGACCCGCGCACCGGTGACGCGTGAGAGCTCGATGTCGCGATGCACCATCAGCTCCTCGGCGACGGCGGGCCAACCCGGCAGGCCTAGGTGGCTGCAACAGGAGCCCTCGTGCATGACTGCCCCCTTCGTGAGCGCCGCCACCTCGCAGTGCTGGGCCAAGGTGATGTCGAGCACACGCGCGTATTCCAGCGCGTGGCGCATCAACTGCGGATCCTGCACACCATTGCCGTCGTCGGTGAAGAGACGCACGCCCGCCGCGGCCAGCTCGCCGAACGGCGCCAATGCCTTTCCCTCGCGATTCATCGTGATGCAGCCGGCGGGAAAGACGTCGCACAGCGCCGCTCGCCTTGCTTGGGATCGAACGAACTCGATCACCGCCAGCGAGTCCTGGGCCGGCTCGGTGTTCGGCATCGCGACTATCGCGGTGAATCCTCCGAGCGCCGCGGCCCGGCTACCTGTTTCGATCGTCTCCGCATCTTCCCGACCGGGCTCACGAAGATGAACGTGGAGGTCGACGAGACCTGGAGCGACGATGCAGCCGGATGCATCGAGTGTCTGGTCGCCTGTGTGTGAGGCATCGATCTCCATCACCCGGCCGCCGTCGATCGCCACGTCGGCGCGGCGCTCGCCCGACTGATCGAGCACCGTGCCACCGCAGATCACGACGCGGCTCACGACGCGTCGCCTTTCAAATCGGTGCCCGATCCGAGCAGATGGAACAGCACGGCCATGCGAACAGCGACTCCGTTGGTGACCTGATCGAGGATCACCGAACCAGCCAGTTCGGCGGGATCTACCACCATCTCGACACCTCGATTCATCGGGCCAGGATGCATCACCAGTGCTTGAGGCGACAGGCGGGCGGCACGGGCAGCGGTGAGCCCATACATCGACGAGTATTCGCGCAGGCTGGGCAGCAGAGCATCATCCATCCGTTCACGCTGCACGCGCAGCAAGTACAGCACGTCGAGGTCGGCCAGGACCGAGTCGAGGTCGTGGGAGACCTCGACCGGCCAGCCATCGAGCGACGGCGGCAGCAGCGTCGGCGGCGCCACGAGTGTGACGTGCGCGCCGAGTGCGGCGAACGCTTGCACATCGCTGCGAGCGACCCGGCTGTGCTTGATGTCTCCGACGATGGCGATGCGCAAACCGTCGAACCCGTCGCGCCGGTTGAGGTTGGTGCGGATGGTGTAGCAGTCGAGGAGGGCCTGCGTCGGATGCTGGTGCCAGCCATCACCGGCGTTGACGATGCTGGCGGTCGTCCAGCGGGTGATCATCTGCGGCGCGCCGCTCGATTTGTGCCGCACGACGAACGCGTCGACTCCCATTGCCGAGATCGTTTCGATCGTGTCGCGCAGGCTCTCGCCCTTGTTGACGCTGCTCGACGACACGGCGAAGTTCATCGTGTCGGCGCTGAGCCGCTTGGCGGCCGTGTCGAAGCTGGTTCGCGTGCGGGTCGAATCCTCGAAGAACAAGCTGACCACGTTCTTGCCGCGCAGCGCGGGCACCTTCGGGATCGGCCGCTGAGAGATCTCGGCCATGTGGTCGGTGAGCTCCAGCAGACCATGAATGTCGTTGCCGGAGAGATCGGCGATGGACAGCAGGTGCTTCATGCGATCACCACGCCGTCAGGGCTCACCCGCACATCCTCGTCGCCGGCGGTCGGAAGGTTCTTCCCGACGTAGTCCGGGCGAATCGGCAGTTGGCGGTGACCACGATCGATGATGACCGCGAGTTGCACGGTGTGCGGGCGGCCGTACTCGTTGAGCGCTTCGAGTGCGGCCCGCACGGTGCGGCCGGTGAACAGCACGTCGTCGACCAACACGACGCTCCGGCCATCGAGCGATACCGGAATCGCGGTGACATGGCCGGGCACGATCGGTCGTAGGCCAACGTCGTCACGATGGAAGCTGACATCGAGCGATCCGACAGGCACCGCCTGTTCGATCCCGGCGAGGATCCCGGCCAGCTCGGCGGCGATCCAAACTCCGCCGCGCTGCAAACCGACCAGGACAACATCGTCTGTGCCGTGGTTGCGTTCGACGATCTCGTGGGCGATGCGAGTGAGCGCCCGGCGTACGTCGTCGGCGCTCAAGACCTCTCGAGGCCCCGTCGTTGGAGGCATGACTTCCTTCCACGTATCGGCCTCACGGGACCGATTTCACGTTCGGACCCAGATGCTACCGGTTGCCGCGACCGTGCCGATCTTTTGCCGGACCGGTGGGCCCGACTGGGACCTTCGGCTCTGGGTCGGTCGCTGTGGGCGTCGCACACTGAACCGGTGAGCAGTGCAGATCTCGTCGAGCGCGCGCATCGGGGTGTCGATGAAGCCGACGTCCTGCATCGGTTGTCGCTGCTGAACCGCTTTCTTCCGGCTTGGATCGGTGCGGCGATGGTTCTTGGCATCGTGCTCGGTCGACTCATCCCTGACCTGAACGACTGGCTCGACCACGTGAGGATCGGCACCGTGTCGCTGCCGATCGCGATCGGACTGCTGGTGATGATGTACCCGGTTCTCGCCAAGGTGAAGTACAGCCGTCTCGGCGAGGCCTTCGCCGACCGGCGGGCGATGGCTCTCGCCATGTTGTTCAACTGGTTCATCGGCCCGATCGTGATGTTCACGCTCGCGTGGCTGTTGCTCCCCGACCTTCCCGAGTACCGCACGGGTCTGATCATCGTCGGCTTGGCGCCGTGCATCGCGATGGTGCTGATCTGGAACGAGCTCGCCGGCGGCGACCGCGAGCTCGCCGCCGTTCTGGTGGCTATCGACGCGATCGTTCAGGTCCTTGCCTACGCCCTGCTGGGTTGGTTCTACCTCGAGGTACTTCCGAGTTGGCTCGGCCTCGAGACCGCTCATCTCGACGTGACCATCTGGGAGATCGCCAAGGTCGTCTTGGTCTTCCTGGGCATTCCGTTGGTTGCGGGGTTCTTGACGCGTACCTACGGTGAGCGGGCAAAGGGCACAGAATGGTATGAGAATCGCTTCCTACCGCGCATTGGCCCGATCGCCCTTTACGGTCTGCTGTTCACCGTCGTGGTGCTCTTCGCCCTGCAGGGCCACACGATCTCTGAGCGGCCGTGGGATGTGGCGCGCATCGCGCTGCCGCTGCTGGCCTTCTTCGCGATCATGTGGTTCGGCGCTTTCTTCCTCGGTCGACAGATGGGCTTCAGCTACCAGCGCACCGCAACGCTTGCGTTCACCGCGGCGAGCAACAACTTCGAGCTGGCGATCGCGGTTGCGATCGGCGTCTTTGGTGTCACGTCCGGCGAGGCGCTCGCCGGGGTGGTCGGCCCGCTGATCGAAGTGCCGGCCTTGGTTGGTCTGGTCTATGTGGCGCTCTGGGCTCGTCGCCGGTTCTTCGCTACGACGGGGTGAGAACCAGCGATGCCAACAGCGCTTCGACTCTGGCGCGGATCTCGTCGCGGATGGGGCGAACCGCGGCGACTTCTTGCCCCGCGGGGTCGGTGAGCTCCCAGTCCACGTAGCGCTTGCCTGGGTACAAGGGACACGCGTCGCCGCACCCCATCGTGATAACGACGTCGGCAGCGCGGACGACTTCGTCGGTCCAGGGCTTCGGAAACTCCGCGGTGATGTCGATGCCGACTTCCGCCATTGCTGCAATCGCTGCCGGATTGATCTGGGAGGCGGGTTCGGAACCACCCGACCAAACCATCACGCTGTCGCCCGCCAAGTGGCGCAGCCATCCGGCCGCCATCTGTGACCGACCCGCGTTGTGTACACAGAGAAACAGCACGCCCGGCGTTGGTGACGACGTCGACCCTTCGACTTTGGCGAGGGCGCCGAGTCGTTCCCGGGCGAAACGCTCGGTGAGGAGCGGCAGGAACGTGCTGACGGTCGCGGTAGGCATGAGCTGTTCCAGCGAGTCGGCAATGAACCGCTCGACCGTTTCGCGGCCGAACGTGCCGGTGAACTCACGTTCGAGACGCGCCGCAGCGCTTCGTACGAGGTGCTGTTGGTCGAGGGGAAGTGCATCGATGTATGGGCTTTGCACGAGCGGGTCCTTTCGTCAGTTCTTCGGTTGGTCGGCTGAGGCGTTGTGTGGGTAGATGAAACGAATCAACGCGTAGGCGAGCAGCGCGCCGACGACCTGCATGAGGATGAACATTGGTGCCGATGATGGCTTGATCCCGGCGAAGGTGTCGGACAGCGTGCGGGCAACCGTGACCGCCGGGTTGGCAAAGCTGGTGGACGAGGTGAACCAGTACGCGCCGCCGATCCACACACCAACGGCGAACGGCACTGCCGCCGCCCGCCCCGTCCGTACGCACCCGTGGATGACCAGGAGCAACCCGATCGTCGCGACGACTTCCGACAGCCAGAGCGCGCCAGATGATCTGCTGTGGGTGGACAGGCGAACGGCAGGAAGACTGAACATGAGGTTGGCGATGACGGCGCCGATGCAGCCACCGATCGTCTGGGCCACGGCGTAGAGCACCGTGTCGCGCGAGCTGGTTGTGCCGAGGAGCCGGTCGACGAGCGTGACGGCTGGGTTGAAATGGGCGCCGGAGACTGCGCCGAACATCAAGATCAATCCGATCAACGCGCCGGCTGTGGCAGCAGAGTTCTCCAGCAGTTGGAGCCCGACATCGTTCGGAGACAGGCGTTGAGCCATGATGCCGGAGCCGATCACGGCGATGATCAAGAGCGCTGTGCCGAGCGCTTCTGCCACAAGCCGGCGCACGAGATCGAGGCGGAGTTGGCCCGTGCCGGTCTCGGCCTGGACGGAGAGTTCCGCGACGGTTGGATGGAACGGATCAGTCACGACGCCCGCATTCCGCCATGGACGAGCGCGGCTATGCGCACTCGCAGTTCGGCGACCGTGGCATCGAACGCCTTCCGCGAGCCGACGACCACTGGATCGGCGATCGACCAATGCAACCATGAGTCGTCGGGGTCGAGCTCCTCGTGTGCCTGATCACACACGGTGACAACGAGATCGGGAATCTTGCCCGCCGCCGCCAGAGTCTGAGGCGTCGTGGTGGTGAGATCGAGCCCGACGCGCCTCGCCGCCGCGACTGCGCCTGGGTGTACGCGTTTCGCCGGGTGGGTGCCCGCCGAAACGGCCGGCGCCTGCGTCATCTGCTCCCACATTGCTGCCGCCAACTGGCTGCGAGCCGAGTTGCGAGTGCACACGAACAGCGCCCGGCGCGGCGCGAGCTGACGGCCTGGCACGAGCCCGACGAAGGACTCGTGCAGCAGATGCACGTACCGTCGCCGCCCGTCTCCGCTCGATCGGGAGCGGTTGACAATCCCCACCTCCTCGAGCACATCGAGATGGTGGGCCAGGAGGTTCGACTCGATCCCGATCAGGCGACGTAACTCCACGGGAGCTCGATCGGAGGCCATCAGTTCATCGACGATGGCCAACCGCATCGGATCTCCGAGCGCTGCGTGACGGTTGGCCCTGTCGCGCAGGTTGTCGGAGATCACGACAACGACTGTAATCACTCAGTATTGATTGACGCAATATTCTGCGAGTGAACGGGTGGCCTGTGACGGCGACCCCACAGATGTGCTCAGCAGCAGCTGTTGCTTGCTGCCGGTACACCGTCCCTGCCCGGGACCGGATGCATGACGGGTGCATCGGCCAGCACGGTGTAGATCTCCCAGGGGATCTCCGGCCCGGTGACCCACACCTTGTCTTGAACAGCGAAGCAACACGTGGTCGACTCCTGCAGCTCACAGGCGGCGCCTTCGAGCTCCATCCTGGTCGCGGCTGCCTTGACCTCGTCGGTGGATTCGACCTCGACGCCGATGTGGTTGAGACTGCCTGGCGCTCCGTCGCCGGCGATCAGCACGAGCTTGAGCGGCGGCTCGGCGATGGCGAAGTTGGCATAGTTCTCGCGCACCTTGTTCGGTGGGGTCTGGAACAGCTTGGTGTAGAACTCGATGGATGCATCGAGATCGCCGACGTTGAGTGCGAGCTGGACTCGGGACATCATTTCCTCCTGGAAAGAAGTGGCGAATACATTGACATCTGTCAATGTGTCGATGGTGACTGTACCGAGAAGATAGATGAATGTCAATGCAGTTGGAAGAATTCTTCGACGATCTTCGATATGGTTTCGGGCATGGTTCAACGCAAGACGATCACCCTCGATCCGATCTCGTGTTGCGCGCCGGTGCGCGCCGACGTTCTGGACGAAGACCAGGCCGTCGTTCTTGCACAGTCGTTCGCTGCGTTGGCCGACCCGATCCGTCTTCGGCTGCTCTCGATCGTTGCGGCTTCGGAGGCCGATGAAGTGTGTGCGTGCGATCTTGTCGAGCCCTCGGGCCGCTCGCAGCCGACGGTCAGTCACCACATGAAGATCCTCGTCGACGCAGGATTGGTCGAGCGTGACAAGCGCGGCTTGTGGGTCTGGTATCGGGTCGTGCCGAGCCGTCTCGAGGCGTTGCGGGCGGTACTCGGCTAAGCGGGCTCAGACGACGGCTCCTCCCCGCTCAACCGGGTGGGATTGCCGAGCACGAACGAGCCCGACAACAGCGCCAGTGCGAACGCGAGCGCCTTGACGGTTGGCCTTGAATCGAATATCGTCGATGATCGATGAATGTTTCCCGCGACGACGCTTCGACATGGGCGAGCTGGTTCAGAGCGCTTGGTGACCCGACACGCGTGCTGATCCTCAACCTGTTGGCGACCAGCGGTCGGGCGATGTCGGTCGCCGAGATCGTTGATGCTGTCGACGTCGGCCAGTCGACGGTTTCGCACCATCTCAAGATCCTCGGCGATGTCTGCTTCCTGCTCGTCCACCGTGAAGGAACAACGAGCTGGTGGCGTATGAACGAAGACTGTCTCGACTGCTTTCCGACGGCGGCGGAACTCGTCATGGGACGGTTCCCGACCGAGGCACCCTGGGACCAATCCGGCCGTGAGCCCAACGCTTCCAGGCAGACCGCGACAAGGAGCTCACGATGACCAGCGGCGAGCACGACGACGTACGTGCCGACGTCCAGACGTATTACTCAAAGGCAGCAACTCATGCCGCGTCCGGAGGTGCAGCATGCTGCGGTTCCGACAGTGCGAACTTCGGCGCCGGCCTCTACGACAGCCTCGACGGCCTGCCCATCGCCGCATCGCTGGCCAGCATGGGCTGCGGCAACCCGACGGCGGTAGCCGATCTTCGACCGGGTGAGACGGTGCTCGACCTCGGTTCGGGCGGAGGGATCGATGTGCTTCTCTCAGCCAAGCGGGTGGGACCCACCGGGCATGTCTACGGGCTCGACATGACAACCGAGATGCTCGAACTCGCACGCCGCAACGCCGATCAGGCGGGAGCGAAGAACGTCGAGTTCCTGTTCGGACACATCGAGTCGATCCCGCTGCCAAACGACTCGGTCGACGTCGTGATCTCCAACTGTGTGGTCAACCTCTCACCCGACAAGCCAGCGGTGTTCCGTGAGATGTACCGGGTCACGCGCTCGGGCGGACGTATCGGAATCTGCGACATCGTCACCGACGATGAGCTGACCGAAGCCGAACGGCTCGAACGTGGCTCGTACGTAGGCTGCGTCGCCGGCGCGCTCCACCGAACCGCGTACGACAACGATCTTCGTGCTGCAGGCTTCGACGAGGTATCGATCACCTACACCCACGCCGTTGGCGATGGCGTGCACGGCGCCATCGTTCGGGCTGTCAAACCTGCCGACGAGTGATGCCGGAGCGTGATCTCACCATCAGGGCGATGGTCGCCGTCGACTGGCCGGAAGTCAGCGCGATCTACGAGGCCGGCATCGCCACTGGCAACGCGACCTTCGAGGCGGAAGCGCCGGCCTATGAGGAGTGGGACCGAAGCCACCTCGGGAACCTTCGCCTCGTCACCCATGCCTCCGATGGGACCATCCTCGGCTGGGCCGCGCTGTCTCCGGTGTCGGACCGCTGCGTCTACGGCGGCGTCGCCGAGAACAGCATCTACATCCACCCCGACACGCGTGGCAACGGAATCGGCACGGTGTTGCTCTCTCGGCTGATCTCAATGGCCGAGGCCGCCGGTATCTGGACCGTGCAGACCGGGATCTTCCCGACCAACGCGCCCAGCCTCGCGCTGCATCAACGTTGTGGGTTTCGGATCGTCGGAACTCGCGAGCGCATCGGCCGGCTGAACGGAGCGTGGCGAGACACGCTTCTGCTGGAGCGCCGCAGCGTCACCGTCGGCCGTTGAGCCGTCGCTCGTTCAAGATGCCACACCCAGAGCGCCCACCGGACGAACGCGGTGGATTGCCAACCGTCGTGGTACTCGGTGTCCTGACGATCACGGCGTACGGTGGCTGGTACTACGGCTTTGGAGTGCTGCTCGAGCCCATTCGCCGCGATGAGGGGTGGAGCTCCGCTGCACTCGGCACCGTGTTCGGCGCCGCCATATTGGTCAACGGGCTCGGGTCGGCGATCGGCGGGCGCCTACTCGATCGCGCCGGGCCGCGGCGCACGTTTCTCCTTGCCGCGTTGATCGGTGCCGGTGGTCTCGCCCTGGCGGCGTTGCAGCACAACGTGGTCTCGTTCGGCGTCTGCTACGCGGTCGGAGGCGGAAGCATCGGTGCCCTCGGCTTCTACCACGTCACCTTGGCGGCAGCGGCGCGCGCCATGCCCCGGCACGCCACCAGCGCGATCTCCCGACTCACGATGATCGGCGCATTTTCCAGTCTGATCTTCCTGCCGCTGACGGCCTGGCTGATCGAGCGAACCACCTGGCGTGTGACCCTGGTGATCGATGCTGGCGCGGTAGCCGCCTCATTTCTGTTGGCAGCAGTGGTGGTGCCCGACCATCGCCGGCCGGCCGTCGTGATTGCCCGCGGCCGTGAGGCGTTTGCGCAAGCCTGGAAGGTTCGCTCGTTCCGCCGTCTTCTGCTGGCGACGCTGCTCAGCGGCGCGGCGGCCGACCTCGTGCTCGCGTTTCAGGTGCCGATCATGCGATCGGCCGGACTGTCGTTGTCCGTGGCGGCCGCCATCGCCGGCCTGCGCGGAGTTTCCCAACTCCTTGGTCGGGTACCTCTCGGACTGGTGCTCCGCAGGATGACAGCCCGCCAAGCGCTTGCGGTCGCCCACCTCGGTGCCGCGGCGTCGGCGCTGCTCCTGCTCGGCCCCGGCGCGCTCCCCGTGGCAATCTGCTTTGGACTCGTCTCCGGCGCCTCGATGGGTGCCAGCTCACCGTTGCAGGGCATCTACACCGCGGAGCTGGTCGAAACCGAACATCTCGGCATGCTGCTGGGTGTCCAACAAGCCTTCTACGGTGTTGCCGGTGCGGCCGGGCCGATCGTCGCCGGCATCCTCCTCACGGCGACGGGCTCGTGGCTGGCAGCACTGATCCTCACCGCCGTCGCGTTTGCCGCTGCTTTCCTCACGCTGGTTCGCCGCGGGCGGTGACGTCTGTCGGGCCGCCGAGAGATAGGGCGGCCGATAACCTGACTGCCTCACCCAGAGGAGATCTTCTTGGCGATCGAGCGTGAGATCAAGTTGACGGCCGACGTCGATCTGGTCTTGCCCGACCTCACCCATCTGCTGCCCGGTGTCGTCGTTGGACCAGTGTCGACACTGAGACTTGATGCTGTCTACTACGACACGCCCTCGCTCGCGCTCGCTCGTTGGGGCGTCACGCTGCGGACACGCAGCGGCGAACCGGGCCCGATCTGGACCTTGAAGGTTGCGGCTCGCGACGACGGCCCGGGTTTGTCACGGCACGAGTACACGTTCGACGAACCACTCGGCTCGGTTCCAGTCGGTGCTCGGATGGCTGCCCGCGCATTGACACGCTCGGACACACTCGGGCCGGTAGTTCACCTGCTCACCGAGCGTATTCAGTTCACTCTTCAAGCAGACGGACGTCCAGTGTTGAAGGTTTGCGATGACCTGGTCACCGCCGACGGAGGCCCCGAACCAGTACAACCGTTCCGAGAGGTAGAGCTGGAGTTCGTTGCCGAGCGCATCGACAAGCCGACCCTCAAGGCCGTGAGACGCGTCCTTCGCTCTGCCGGTTGTCGCCACGAGGAGCCGATTCCCAAAGCGGTGCGTGCCCTCGGTGCAAGCGCTCTCGATCCGCCGGACGTCGCCTCGGTCTCGATCACGAAGCACGCGACGACCGGGGAGCTGGTGCGTCACGTGATCGGAAAGTCCGTCAATCAGCTCATCGATCGTCACGCCAGCGTCTGGAGCGGCGATGATCCAGAAGACCTGCACGTATTCCGAGTGGCAGGCCGCCGTTTGCGTTCCGATCTGCGCACGTTCTCGTCGTTCCTCGATGCCGAGCGCACTGCTTGGCTTCGTGACGAACTGGCGTGGCTCGGCGCGGAGGTGGGAATGGGGCGGGATGCTGACGTGCTCGCTGAACGCCTGCGGACGCAGATGACGCAGCTGCCGCCCGAGGACGCCCAGTCGGTCGACCGCCTGTTGCAGCGGCTCGCGGACAACACGGCAGCGGCGCGCCAGCACGTGATTGCGGCGTTGACGAGTGAACGCTACGTCGCGTTGCTCGACGCACTCGTGGCGGCGGCCGGCAACCCAATGTTCGCCGCCGATCCACAAGGTCTGTCAGACGCGCCGGCACGGTCGATCGTCGTCGATGTTGCCCGCGAACCGTGGCTGCGATTGCGCCACGCGGCGAAGGCGCTCACGCCGGAATCCCCGGACGTGGCGTTCCATGCTGTACGCATCAAGGCCAAGCGCGCCCGCTACGCGGCGGAGACTGTGGTACCGGTGTACGGCCGCGACGCACGCCGTTTCGCCGAGGCCCTTGCCGATCTCCAATCGGTGCTTGGTGATCACCAAGACACAGCGGTGGCTGAGGCTTGGCTCCGCGATGCGGCAAAGGCGGTGCCGTCGGCACGCGTGGTGATCGGCGAACTGATAGCCATCGAGCGCCTCGAGCGGATGAGACTTCGAAGCCGGTTCACGTCCGTATGGAAGAAGGCATCGCGGCGAGAACTACGGACTTGGCTCGACTGACGGACTTGGTACCTCGAGGGCCGCTACACCAGGCGGCCGCCGTCGAGGCGTAGCAGTTGATCGGCACGATCGAACGCCACGGCGCGATGCGAGACGGCGATCACCGTGATGCCGGCGTTGGCGAGGTTGGTCCACAGTTGCAGTTCGGTCTCGATGTCGAGCGCGCTCGACAGGTCGTCGAGCACCACCAGTTCAGGACTGTGCACCAAGGCGCGCGCCGTGGCGACACGCTGTCGCTGACCGCCGGACAGTCGCAACCCGCGCGGGCCGATCATCGTCCCGGTGCCGTCTGGCATCTCGTCGATGTCCGCGCTCACGGCAGCAAGTTCGAGGGCCAGCGACAGTTGCGTCTCGTCGATTGTGCCCAGGGCGATGTTGTCGGCAACCGAGTCGGAGATCAGCTGTGGCACCTGCGGCAGGAACGCAGCGTTCGGTGGTATCAGGAATGCGGCGCGGTCGATGAGGGTGACGCCGTTCCACGCCACGTCGCCGGTGACCTCGGCCTGATGGGCGAGCCCGAGCAGGGCGCGGAGCATCGTGCTCTTACCCGACCCGATCGGGCCGGTGATGACGGTGAAGCTGCCCCGGCGCACGCTGAAGCTGATGTCGTGCACACCATCACCAGACGGGTAGAGAGCGCCGAGATGCCGCGCCTCGAGCACGTCGAGCGGTACTCGTTCGGGCCGAGGAGCGGCCGGGCGCACCCGCTGCTGCTTCATGCCGATCGGCAGATGGCGAACGGTGACCGTGTTGCCCACCTCCGCGTCGGCGACGAGCAGGCTCATCCTGTCGAATGCCACGGACACCTGCTTGCGTCGCGCCAGCATCCTGCCGACCATGCGTGGCAGGAAGCTGAGCCAACCGAGGTACGCGGAGAACACTGCCAGCTCGCCGACGCTGAAGCGGCCGGCAGCCATCGCGCCGGCGGCGGACAACAGGACGAGACCCAGGCCGACATCGGCTGCGCCTTGGCTGAAGGCCCACACGCTCTCGTCGAGCACGCGGTCGCGCACGGCCGTGCGCCGCCGAGCATCGACGAGCTTGCTGAGATGAGCGATGGTCGGCTCGATCGCGTTGTTGACCTTCACGGTGGTGGCTGCCGCCATCACGTCGCCGAGCAGGCCGCTCACCGCCGAGGCAGCCACGCGGTCCGCGGCGCGATAGCGCTTGATTCGGGCATCGAGCGTTCGAGTCGCCATGGCCACCCCGACCAGCGGGATCAACAGCATGAGCGCGGCGCGGCCGTCGACGCTGCCGAGCACCAGCCCGGCCAGAGCGGTGAACACAACTCCGGCGGAGATGTCGACGAAGCCGTCGATGAACATCGTGACGTCCTCGACGTCGTCGCGGAAGTGGGTGATGGCCTCGCCGGCCGATCCGACCGGTTGCCCGGCCTCGGGCCCGCCACTGGCCACCTGGGCGGTGAGCAGGTTGGCGCGCAACAGCGACTGCATGTGCACCCATGCTCGAGTCCACATCAGCGCGCCGACGTGGATGGCGGTCATCCGCGCCACTTCACACATCACCAGGGCGCCGCCGATCCAGAAGACGCGGGTGTTGTGTCCGGTGGAGAGGGCGTTGAACCCACGCCCGAGCAGCCATCCACTCAGCACGGGAAACGTGAAGAACAACACGAACAGCAGATAGCCGCCCCAGAAGCTGCGCGGCTCGTGCTGTGAGACGCGCCAACCGAGTCGCCACACGCTCATGTCGTCACCGTCTCGTCGTCGAGGGCGAGCTCCAGCAGGTTGCGGTACCGGCTGTCGAGGTCGTCGGCCAGGTCGACCCGGTTGCCATGTTCGATGACGCGCCCATGATCGAGCACGACGATCTCGTCGACGTGACGAAGCGTCGACAACCGGTGAGCGATGATCAGGGTGGTGCGGCCCGCGGTGAGCTTGGCCACGGCCGCCTCGAGGAGCGATTCGGTGGCGGGATCGATGCGTGCCGTTGCCTCGTCGAGCACCACGATGTCGGGATTGCGCAGCCAAACCCTGGCCAGGGCCAGGAGTTGGGCCTCGCCGGCCGACAGTCCCGCCCCCCCTGCGCCGAGCCTCCGGTGGATGCCGCCGTCCGCCAAGATGCCCAAGCCGGCATTTCGTAGCGCCGAGGCAACAGCCTCGTCGGTGGGTGTCTCGTCGAAGAGGGTGACGTTGTCACGGATGGTCCCGCTCAGCAGCTCGACCTCCTGGGGAACGAGCGCCACTCGTCGCCGGAGTTCGCCGAGTGGGATGTCCTCGATGGGAACGCCACCGAGCAGCACGCTGCCGCTGGTTGCTTCGACGAGGCGCAGGACGAGACGCGACAACGTGGTCTTGCCACTGCCGGTTCGACCGACCAATCCGATCGAGCGGCCGGCCGCGAACTTCAGGTCCACGGACTCCAGCACCGACTGCTCGTCGCCGTAGTCGAAGGCGACGGCCCTGAACTCGACGCTCAACGGCCCGGCCGGCGGTGTCGTCGTGCCGTCGTCGCGAATGTCCGGTTCGACGGCGAGCAGATCGATCACGCGCACCATGGCACCGTTGGCCTTTTGGACGGTCTCGAGTTGATCGACCATGTCCTCGAGCGGCCGCGCCAGCAGAAGGACGTACTGAAACAGCAAGAACGCGTCGCCGACGGTGATCATCCCGCGGCTGACCATCAACGCGCTGGCGATGAGCGACACGACCGAGCCGGCAGCAACCGAACCGTCGACAGCCCACCACATGCGCAGGAACGCCTTCTCACGCCGAACGGCACTGCCGAGCGTGTCGGCGCTGTCCTCGACGAATCGCCACATGGCGTGGGCGCCGGCACCGTTGGAGCGCAGGTCCTCCGCAGCGGTCAGCCGCTCCTCGATGCCCCCGTACAGACGCGCGTAGGAGCCCATCTCGTCCGACGACTCCCCGACGGCACGATGACGTCCGCGCACGACCACCGCAACCGATGCCACGACGTACGCGAGCGCCCCGAGCGAAAGCCTCCAGTCGACGAAGGCCAGCACGCCGATCATGCCCACCATCATGAACAGCGCTCCGGCGGCGCGGGGAATGACTCTGCCCATGAAATCCGACACCGATGTCACATCGCCGTCGACGCGTTGGATGAGCTCGCCGGGCGTGTGACGGCGATGGAAGCCGTGGCTGAGACCCAGCACGTGCCGGGCCAGCCTGAGGCGGATGCCGTTGGTGGTGTGCCAGGCCGTGACCGTGGCCACCCAGGCCACGACCATGTTGATCAGTTGGGTGGCGACGGCGACCACCAGGAACAGCAGGGCCAGCCTGGTCAGTTCGCTCGTGGTGGTCCCGGCGCGGGCCCGATCGACGATCACACGCACGATCAACGGTCCCGTGAGGATCAAGCCCGATCCGGCAGCGACCAGCGCGCCGAGGCCGGTCCAACGCCAGGCGTCGGGCCGCAGCAGCGCCGCGAGGGCGCGCCAACGAGCGGTTGATGTGGGCACGGAACGATTCTTCCCGGTCCGGCCCACCGGAGGCGCCTCATTTTCCGAGGTGGGGCTTGGCGTTGCAGCCCTCGGGCGATAGCATTGCACTTCGCCCCGGCTCGGCTTCGCGCGTGCGTAGCAGGTATTGGGCATCTACCGTCACCGTTCGAAAGAGGCCCACCCTGCCCAAGCCAAAAGACGACGCCATCGTGCTGGAAGGCACGATCCTCGAATCCCTCCCGAATGCAATGTTCCGGGTCGAGCTCGAGAACAGCCACAAAGTGCTGGCGCACATCTCGGGAAAGATGCGGATGCACTACATCCGAATCCTCCCAGGCGACAAGGTGCAAGTCGAGCTCACTCCCTACGACCTCACGCGCGGTCGCATCACGTATCGATACAAATAAAGGTCGCCATGAAGGTCCGTCCCAGCGTCAAGAAAATCTGTGAGAAGTGCAAGGTCATCCGGCGGCACGGCCGCGTGCGTGTGATCTGTGAAAACCCGCGTCACAAGCAGCGTCAGGGCTGAGGAAGAGCCAAGAGGAAGAAGCACATGGCACGTATTTCCGGCGTCGACATTCCCCGCGAGAAGCGGTTGGAGATCGCCCTCACCTACATCTTCGGCATCGGTAAGCCCACCGCTCAGCGGATCTGTGCCGACACCGACCTCGACGCCAACCAGCGCGTCCGCGACCTCACCGACGAAGAGGTCGGCAAGATCCGCGCTTGGGTCGAAAGCAACCTCACCGTCGAAGGCGACCTGCGCCGCGACGTCGCCCAAGACATCAAGCGCAAGATCGAGATCGGCTGCTACCAGGGCGTGCGTCACCGCAAGGGCCTGCCGGTGCGTGGCCAGCGCACACACACCAATGCACGCACCCGCAAGGGCCCGAAGAAGACCGTCGCCAACAAGAAGAAGGCAGTGAGGAAGTAATGGCCAAGCCGAAGCCAGGTGGGCGTCGCCCCCGCAAGCGCGAGCGCAAGAACGTCACCGTAGGTGTCGTTCACATCAAGAGCTCGTTCAACAACACGATCGTTTCAATCACCGACACCGAGGGCAACGTCATCTCGTGGGCATCGTCGGGTGGTGTCGGCTTCAAGGGATCGCGCAAGAGCACGCCGTTCGCCGCTCAGATGGCCGCCGAGAAGGCCGCTCGCGCCGCCATGGAGCACGGCCTGCGCCGTGTCGAGGTGCAGGTCAAGGGTCCGGGCTCGGGCCGCGACACTGCTGTTCGCAGCATCCAGCAGACCGGCATCGAGGTCACGTCCATCAAGGACGTCACTCCGGTGCCGCACAACGGCTGCCGTCAACCCAAGCGCCGCAGGACCTGATCGCGATGGCTCGTTACACAGGCCCGAAGGTGCGCATCTCGCGCCGCCTCGGTACCAACATCTTCGAGAACGACAAAGGTCGCAAGGCTCTCGAGCGACGCCCGTTCCCCCCGGGGGCACATGGTCGCACCCGTCGCCGCAACGCCGGCAGCGAGTACCTGGCCCAGCTTCAGGAGAAGCAGAAGGCCAAGTACATCTACGGAGTGCTCGAGCGCCAGTTCCGCAACACGTACGAAGAGGCTGTTCGTCAGCAAGGCCCCACGGGTGAGAACCTCCTCCGCCTCCTCGAGCAGCGCCTCGACAACGTGGTGTACCGCGCCGGCTGGGCAAGCACCCGCCCGCAGGCCCGCCAGTTCGTCAGCCACGGCCTCATCCATGTCAATGGCAAGCGGGTCAACATCGCCAGCTACCGCGTGCGCAAAGGCGATGTCATCAGCCTGCCCCCGAAGGCTCGCGACATGATCGTGATCCAACACAACCTCGACGTGATCGATCGCAACGTGGTCGGCTGGCTCGAGACCGGTGACGGCGGCAAGCAGGTCACCGTCCGCGACCTCCCACAGCGCGACCACATCGATGTACCGGTTCGCGAATCGCTCATCGTCGAGCTCTACTCCAAGTAATTCGAAGCCCACCAGCATCCAAAGGCACACCCATGCTCGTCATTCAGCGCCCCACCGTCGAAGCAATCGGCGACGAAGACAACAACCGGCAGCGTTTTGCTGTCGGGCCGCTCGAGCCCGGTTTCGGCCACACCATCGGCAACTCGCTGCGCCGCACGCTGCTGTCGTCGATTCCTGGTGCCGCGATCACAGCAGTCCGTTTCGACGACGCGCTGCACGAGTTCGACACCATCGCCGGCATCTCGGAAGATGTCACCGACATCATCTTGAACCTCAAAGACATCGTGCTCACCTCGATCAGCGACGAAGACATCGTCCTGCGCCTCGACGTGCGTGGCCCGGCCGACATCACCGCCGGCGACATCAAGTGCCCGAGCGAGATAGAGATCCTCAACAAAGACCTTCACCTTGCCACGCTCAACTCGAAGGGTCGCCTCGCCGTCGATCTCACCGTCGGCCGCGGCCGCGGCTACTTGTCGAGCGATCGCGATTCCCAAACCCGCACCATCGGTGTCGTGCCGATCGATGCGATCTTCTCGCCTGTGCGTCGTGTGATGTTCGAGATCGAGCCCACCCGCGTCGAGCAGAGCACCAACTACGAGCGCCTCGTGCTCGACATCGAGACCGACGGTTCCATCTCTCCTCGCGAGGCCCTCGCTTCGGCAGGCGCCACGCTGCGTTCGCTGGTCGACCTGGTTGCCAACCTCAGCGACGAGCCGCAGGGTCTGGAGCTGGGTGAGGTCGCCGCCGTTGCCGCCTCGTCGCCCGACCTCGAGCTGCCGATCGAAGACCTCGATCTGTCCGAGCGTCCGCGCAACTGCCTGAAGCGTGCCCAGATCAACACCGTCGGTGAGTTGCTCACCAAGACCGAAGACGACCTGCTCAACATCACCAACTTCGGTCAGAAGAGCCTCGACGAGGTCAAGCAGAAGCTCGACGAGCGCGGCTTGACGCTGCGCGGCTGATCACGAGCGACGGAGACAACCCATGCCTGCAACCCCACGCCGAGCCCGCAACTTCGGGAGCAGCTCGCAACACCAGAAGCTGATGATGGCCAACCTCGCTGCCTCGCTGATCGCGGCCGAGGGCATCGTCACCACCGAGGCCAAGGCCAAGGCGCTGCGACCGATTGCCGAGAAGCTGATCACCAAGGCCAAGAAGGCCCAGGACGAAGGCGCCATGCGCATCCACCGCATTCGTCAGATCCAGGGGTATCTGGGCGACCGGGAGATGACCCACAAGCTGGTCAACGAGGTCGCCCCCCGCTATGAGGATCGCAACGGTGGGTACCTTCGGATCCTCAAGCTCGGCCCCCGCCAGGGCGACAACGCGCCGATGGCGCGCATCGAACTCGTCTAGTTCTGATTGCCGCGCACGCCATCTCCGCTCGCTTCGCTCGCTTTGATGTCGGCTCGGGAGTGCGCCGCTCCTCGCCAGTGAATGGCTCGTCGCTGTGTCTGCGCACTGTCCGCAACCGCTACGTCGTTGGCGCCGAGGTCTGGGAGCATTGACGATTGCTAGCTTCGGTCGGTGATGTCGCGCCGAGCCAAGCTGATCGTTGCCTACGACGGAACGTCGTTCCACGGATTTGCCGAGAGCAGCGACGTGCGCACCGTTGTCGGTGTGCTGCGCGAGGCGATGGAGAAGGTCGTGCGTCAGCCGATCGAAGTCGTCGGCGCCGGCCGAACCGACGCAGGGGTGCATGCCTGGGGTCAGGTCATCAGCTGCGATCTTCCCGACGACATCGACCTCGCCGCGCTCGAACGGCGTGTGAACAGGATGTGCAGCCCCGAAGTGACCGTCCGTTCGGTGTCGTGGGCCGAATCGCCCGACTTCAGTGCCCGGTTCAGCGGGCTCTGGAGGCACTACCGCTACCACATCTGGAACTCGTCCGAGCCCAACCCTTTTCTGGCGCCGACCTCGTGGCACGTCGCCCAGCCACTGTCGCTTCCGGCGCTGCAACTCGCGTGCGATCCGCTGCTCGGCGAACATGATTTCTCGTCGTTCTGCCGCCGCCCCAAGTCCGTCGAAGGAGAGCGGGAGCCATCGATGGTGCGCATGGTGATGATCGCCAGGTGGTCAGAGGTGCCCACCGACTTCGGAGACGGCTTGCTGCGTTTCGAGATACGGGCGAACGCCTTCTGTCATCAGATGGTGCGATCCATCGTCGGCACGATGGTCGAGACCGGCGTGGGTCGGGTGCCCGCCGGCGAGGTTCGCGGCATCCTGCTGGCCAAGAATCGGCAGGCCGCTGGACAGGTGGCTCCGCCGAACGGCCTGTGTCTCTGGGAAGTTGGATACGCGTAGAACGGCGGGAACAATGGGATGGGCACGGTCGTTGACCTCGAAACACTGTCGCCGGGAGGCCGATGAACCCGAAACGCATCTTGATCATCTCGACCCCTGTCGGCTCCTTGGGCAGTGGCGTCGGTGGTGGTGTCGAACTCACGCTGCACAGCCTCGTGCTGGGGTTGACCGGCCGTGGACACCACGTCGAGGTCCTGGCGCCGGCGCGTTCCCTGCACGTCGGCACGGTGCTCCACCAGATCCCCGGCACCCTCCAGCCGAGCGCCCACACGGCAGAGCGCAACACCCCGGTGATCGTCCCTGCCGACGGTGTGTTGGCGGCCATGTGCGATTGGGCTCGTGGTCATCAGGAGGATTTCGACGTGATCCTCAACCTGGCCTACGACTGGTTGCCCTACTACCTCACGCCGTTCTTCGTCACCACGCCCCTCGCCCACCTCGTCAGCATGGCGACGTTGAGCGACGTGATGGACGGCGTCATCGAGCGTGCTGCGGCCGTGCGTCCACGGAACCTGGCCATGCACAGCCGGGCCCAGGCGAACACGTTTCCAACGCTCGCTGACACCGTTCCCGTGGTCGGCAGCGGCGTCACCGTCGAGCGTTACGACATGCACATCACGGCCGACGAACCGGCCCATCTCGGCTTCATCGGCCGGGTCTCACCCGAGAAGGGCCTGGCCGATGTGGTCGCGGTCGCCGAGGCCACCGGCTTGCCGCTCAAGGTGTGGGGGCTGATGCAGGATCCGTCGGTGTGGGACGCGGCGATCGCTGCCCACCCCCGCGCCCAGGTCTCGTACGAGGGCTTCCTGCCCACTGACGACCTGCAGGCCGCAATCGGCGGGTGTGCAGCGATCGTGATGGCCCCGAAATGGGTGGAGGCGTTCGGCAACGTCGCCATCGAAGCAATGGCAACTGGGGTACCGGTCATCTCCTACCGCCGGGGAGGCCCGGCCGAGATCATCGTCGACGGCGAGACGGGGTTCCTCGTCGAACCTGACGACATCGACGGCCTGATCGCTGCCGTCGGTCGGATCCCGGAACTGGATCGTGTGGAATGCCGCCAGCGAGTCGAAGAGGAGTACTCGATCCAGGCGTACGCGGCGAGAATCGACAGTTGGCTCGACGCCGTGTTGGAGTGTCATCGCAATTCGTGGTCGTCGGAGCAGGCCTGAATCCGAGACTTCGCCAGATTCAGATGGTGCGTTTGCCGGTTTCACCGAGAAACCCGTATCATTTCACGGTTCCCTGGCGGCGCATCGCCGGGCCGCGAATCCAGTCTGAAGGTTCGAAATGCCGACTTACAGCCCCAAAGCGAGCGAGATCACACGCGCCTGGCACGTCATCGATGCCGACGGTCTGGTGCTCGGCCGCATGTGCACCGAAGCTGCCCGGGTGTTGCGTGGCAAGCACAAGCCGACCTTCGCCCCGCACATCGACAGCGGTGATCACGTCGTGGTCATCAATGCCAGCAAAGTCGTACTCACCAAGGACAAGGCTGCCAACAAGGGCGTCTATCGCTACAGCGGTTACCCGGGCGGTCTGAAGACCGAGACGTACGAGAAGCTGCTCAACCGCAAGCCGGAAGAAGCGATTCGTCGCAGCATCCAAGGCATGCTCCCGAAGGGTCCGCTCGGTCGGCAGATGATCAAGAAGCTGAAGGTCTACGCCGGCCCCGAACATCCTCACGCAGCACAGCTCCCCGTCGTCCTCGATCTCGCTGCGGCCAAGGCCCGCTGAGCGCGAAAGGAAACCGTCACATGGCAACCAAACCGCTCACCCAGACCACTGGCCGTCGCAAAGAGGCCGTCGCTCGCGCCCGCCTGCGTCCGGGCACCGGCACGCACACCATCAACGGCAAGGCGTTCGACGCCTACTTCACCACGGCCATGCAGCGCATGACCGTCACCGAAGCGCTGCGCGTCACCGAGAGCGAGACCACGTACGACATCGACGCGACGATGCACGGCGGCGGCATCAGCGGTCAGGCCGGTGCACTGCGCATGGCCATCGCCCGATCGCTGGTCGAGATCGACCCCGAAGCCCGCCCGGCGCTGAAGAAGGCCGGCCTGCTCACCCGCGACCCGCGTCGCAAGGAGAGCAAGAAGTACGGCTTGAAGAAGGCCCGCAAGGCCCCTCAGTACACCAAGCGCTGATCGAAGCTCGGCCGTGGGCCAGCTTCGATTCGGAACCGACGGTGTGCGCGGTCGTCGCGTTCAACGAGCTCACCACCGACTACGTCGCATCGCTCGGTCGCGCCGCGGCAGCTGTGCTCGGTAGTGGCGAGTGGCTGATCGGTCGCGACACCGTGCGAGTCCGGCCCCGCACTCGAGCAAGCGCTGATCGACGGACTGCGAGCAGGGAACGCCCAGCCGTTGCGTGCCGGCGTTCTGCCCACCCCGGCCTTGGCGTACCTCTCCGCCCGTCATCACACCCCGGCTGCGATGATCACGGCGTCGCACAACCCGTATCGCGACAACGGTGTCAAGATCTTCGCAGTGGGAGGCCTGAAGCTCACCGACGACGTCCAACAGGCCATCGAGGGCGCTCTCTCGGAGTCGCCCGCTCCTGCTACCGGCGATCCCGGCGCGACGATGTCGACGGCCGTCGACGAGTACTGCGAATTCGTCGTGCAGGCCTGTTCACCGGGCTCGCTCGATGGGTTGCGCATCGTGCTCGATTGCGCCAATGGCGCCATGTACGAGGCAGCACCTCGTGTCGTGAAGGCGCTCGGTGCCGACGTGGTCGTCATCAACGCCGAGCCCAACGGACGCAACATCAACGATCATTGCGGTGCGACGCATCCCGTATCGCTGTCAGCAGCTGTGGTCGACCAGCGAGCCGATCTCGGTCTCGCCTTCGATGGCGACGGCGATCGTGTCATCGCCGTCGACGAGTTCGGCAAGATCGTCGATGGTGATCGCATGATCGCTCTCGCCGCGCTGCAGTTGCGCGAAGACGGTCAGCTCACCCACGACACGGTTGTCGTCACCGTCATGAGCAACCTCGGTTTTCACAAGGCCATGATCACCGCCGGCATCAAGGTCGTCACCACTGCGGTGGGCGACCGTTCGGTGCTCGAGGCACTCGACGCCGGCGACTATGCGATCGGCGGAGAGCAGAGCGGGCACATCATCTATCCGCATCTCGCATCGACTGGCGATGGTCTGCTGGCCGGGCTGCGGTTGGCCGGGTACGTGCGCAGCACCGGCCGCTCCCTGGCCGACCTGGCCGGCAGCGTCATGACGTCGTATCCGCAAGTGTTGGTCAACGTGAAGGTCGCCGACCGCCATCCCCGGGTGGCCGCCGAACTGGCCGATGAGATCGCTGCCGCTGAGGCATCACTCGACGGCGAGGGACGCATCCTCGTGCGGCCCAGCGGAACCGAGCCCCTGATCCGCGTGATGGTCGAGGCCGCCACGCACGATCTCGCCCAGACCACGGCCGAGAACCTGGCCGAAGTGGTCCTGGCCCGCTTCGGCTGACCCCGACCCTCGACGAGTCACCGATTCCCCGCCGGGAGCGGAGGTTTCGTGACCTGCTGCGTCAACCGAGACGGCTCGCTGCGGCAAGTAATGATGCGTGATGGTGATTCGCGCCGATGGTGGTGACGAGCCGGGGTTGATCGAGTGACGAGGCGTCCTGCAATCGATGCCCTGACTGATGGTTCCGCAAAATTGTCGGGGGAAAACCGGGGCCCTGAGCGACGGCATCGGCGGGGGATCGATCAGTAGCCTGTGACCCATGTGCGGAATCATCGGCATCCTCAGCAAGACATCCGAGCGACGGGTGCCCGAGCCAGCGGAGATACTGGCGTGTCTCGATCAGGCGGTTGCCTCCGACACCATCCTCGAGGCCTCCCTGGCAGCTCGACGGGCCGATGAACTGCTGAAGGGTGTATCAGGAGTTCGTGCACTGTTCGGCCGGTACGAGCTTGCGGTGGGCATCAACTCACGGCTCGACCAACTCGAGGCCCGGGTTTCCGAGATCGAGAACCGGATCGACTCCGACACCACGCTCGATCCCGATGAACACGAACGGATCGCTGCCGAACTGATCGAGCTGCGCGACGTGACGTGGGCGATTCGGCACGACCGGCTGCGCACGGCGCGCGAGGTCGAGGCGCTCAGCGGACGCGACAGCACCACCGCCGCCATCAGCGGCTATCTGGCAGTGCAGCAAGCCTTGTCAGCGCTCGATCGGCTCGAGGTGCGCGGTCGCGACTCCGCCGGCCTTCATCTGTTCGTGTGGAACCACGGGCTGTCGATGTCGGACCCGGCCGTGCAACGGGTGATGTTCGCACGCAACAGCGACCCCCTGTTCCAGAACGGTTCTGTGCGCGCCGCAGGAGAGTGTCTCGGCTTCGTGTACAAGGCAGCGGCGGAGATCGGCGAGCTCGGCGACAACACCCGTGCGCTCCGCGTGGCGATCGCCGACGACGCTCTGCTGCGTCTCGCCTTGTCCAACCCCGCCGCCAAGCTCACAGTGCTCGGCCACACTCGCTGGGCCAGCGTCGGCATCATCAGCGAGGCCAACTGCCACCCGCTGAACAGCGAAGAGCTCGAGCAGAGCGGGGGAGTGCCGTACATGGTCGCGGTGCTCAACGGCGATGTCGACAACCACGCCGACATCAAGGTCCATCACTCGCTGCGCATCGCCGGGCCGATCACGACCGACGCCAAGGTCATCCCGTCGGTGATGGCCCGACACGTTGCCGCTGGAGTGACGGATCTGGGTGAAGCGTTCCGTCGCACAGTCGCCGAGTTCGAAGGCAGCGTGGCGATCGCCGCCGCGGCGGCCGATCGACCCGACCAGCTCTTCCTGGCACTCCGGGGTAGCGGGCAAGCGCTGTACGTCGGCATGACCGACGACCTCTTCATCGTGGCCAGCGAGCCGTACGGCGTGGTCGAGGAGACGACGCACTTCCTGCGCATGGACGGTGAGTCGATGTCTCCCTCCGGAAGTCGCGGCCAGGTCTTCGTGCTCGACGGCAGCATGGCCGGACAGCTCGAGGGCGTGCGCCGCATGGCCTACGACGGCGGCGATCTGCCCCTCACCGAACGCGATGTAGCCACCGCCCAGGTCACCACCCGCGACATCGATCGCGGCGACTCACCTCACTACCTGCTCAAGGAGATCAGCGAGGCGCCGGCGAGCTTCCGCAAGACCATTCGCGGCAAGATCGTCGAAGCCGACGGTTTGCGCCGGGCAAGCGTCGGCGCCCGGGCTCTGCCTCCCGACATCCGCGCTCGGCTCGCCGACGGCAGCATCACCAAGATCAAGGTCATCGGCCAGGGCACGGCCGCCGTGGCCGGCCGCAGCATGGCGGCGATGCTCGACACGCTCTCCGACGGGCAACTCGACATCGACCCGATCACGGCTACAGAGCTCAGCGGCTTCGGGATGCGGCTCGACATGAGCGACACCCTGATCGTCGCAGTGAGCCAGAGCGGCACGACCACCGATACGAATCGCACCGTCGATCTGGTTCGCGGTCGCGGCGCGGCCGTGCTGGCAATCGTCAATCGGCGCAACAGCGATCTCACCGACAAAGCCGATGGCGTGATGTACACCAGTGATGGGCGAGATGTCGAGATGAGCGTTGCCTCGACCAAGGCCTTCTATGCGCAGGTGGCCGCAGGCGTGCTGCTGGCATGCGCCATCACCGAGGCGGCTCATGTGGGGTCCGCACAGCGCCGTCACGATCTGCTGACCTCGCTGCGGGAGATGCCCGACGCGCTGGTCGAGGTGCTGTCGCGACGCGACATCATCGGCGAGGCGGCACGCCGCTTCGCACCGCCCAAGCGCTACTGGGCGATCGTCGGCAGCGGTCCCAACACCGTGGCCGCCGAAGAGGTGCGGATCAAGCTCAGCGAGCTCTGCTACAAATCGATCGCCTGTGATGTCACCGAGGACAAGAAGCACATCGACTTGTCCAGCGAACCACTGATCCTGGTGTGCGCGGCCGGGCTCGTCGGAGGCACAGCCGACGACGTCGCCAAAGAGGTTGCGATCTACAAGGCCCACAAGGCGACCCCGATCGTGGTCGCAACGGAAGGCGATGAACGGTTCGCCGCCGCGGCAGCGGTGTTGTCGGTTCCGGTCGTCGATTCGGCGTTGGCGTTCGTGCTGACGGCGATGGTGGGTCATCTCTTCGGCTACGAGGCGGCACTGGCGATCGACGCCTCCGCTCGCCCGCTTCGCGAGGCACGAGAAGTCATCGAGGACGCACTGATCGAGTCCGACAACGGCGACGAGGTGCTACGAGCGGTGCGCCAGGGCATCGTTCAACATGCCGAACGATTCGGCGAGGGCCTTCGGTCAGGTCTCTACGACGGCCATCTCGAAGCCTCGACCGCCGTGCGGTTGTCGGCGATGCTGGCCGACCTGCGCGACGAGCTTCCTCTCGAGGCCTACCACCGCGGCACCGGAAAGGTCGCGACACCTGGGGTGATGATCGACGACCTCACCGCCTCGCTCACCCGGGCCATCGAGGAGCTCACTCGGCCAGTGGACGCGATCAAACATCAGGCCAAGACTGTCACCGTGGGCATCAGTCGCAACGACGAGGGAGTGCTCGACCGAGCGCTCGTTCAGGAAGCGCTGGCGGCGGGAGCCGGTCGCGACGCGCTGAGCTACCACACCCTGAAGGTGCTCGCCGATCTCGATCCGGCAGTGGAGTCGGTGATCGGCTTCACCCGTTATCGCATCGACGGCGATCCTGCGGCCGATGCCCACATCTCCATCGTCGACCGCGGCGGGATCTCACTCCAGGTGTCGAGTCGAGTCGAGACCCATCCGTTGCTCGTCGGTACCAAGCGGCGCGTGGCTGTCGAGCGACAGGTGCTGGTGGCTCGCGGCAGAAGCGACGGCCGCACGGTGATCTTCGTGCCCGAGGTGAAGTCCGGCGCATGCGTCGGTATCACGTTGTTGCACGTCGTGTTCCACGACAAGTTGCCCGCCGCGGTGATGCGCGGAGTGCTGCAAGGTTACGACCATCGTTACGACCGCCTTGTCGACTGGGTCACTGAGACCGAAGGGGTGTTCCGAGACGACCTGCTCGGTGAGCTCAACGTTGCCGACTTGTTGATCGAGCCCATCTCCGAGACCGCCGACAAATGGCGCAACTGATCCGAGGGATCGGCGTCGACGCGGTGGACATCGAACGATTCCGGAGGTCGCTCGAGCGAACTCCATCCATGCAGAGTCGGTTGTTCACCGATTGCGAGCTGGCCTACGTTGCGCCGAAGGCCGACCCTGTGCCGTCACTGGCGGCACGATTCGCCTCTCGGGAAGCCGTCATGAAGGCAATGGGCGTTGGGCTCGGGTCATTCGGGTTCCACGAGGTGTGGGTCGATCGCCGCGAAAGCGGCGAGCCGGAGCTCAACGTCACCGGTCGTGCCGCCGAGTTGGCCAGCGAGCGGGGAATTTCCACGTGGCACCTCTCGATCACGCACACCGACCAGGTTGCCATCGCCTACGTCGTGGCCTCGTGACGACGTAACCTCCCAGGCATGCTGCCGATCGTCACCCCGGAGGAAATGGCTGCGATCGACGCTGCGGCGGGCCAACCGCCCGAGGTCTTGATCGAGCGGGCAGGCATCGCCGTCGCGTGGACCGCGCTGCGCATGCTCGGTGGTGCATACGGCCGCACTGTCAACGTGATCTGTGGCAAGGGCAACAACGGCGCCGACGGCAGGGTCGCGGCACGACATCTCGCCGCCAGGGGAGTACGAGTTCGAATCATCGACGTCCCGTGCCCTTCCGTGCTACCAGCGTCGGATCTGGTCGTCGATGCCGCCTACGGCACCGGGTTTCACGGCACCTGGTCGCCCCCCGATGTCGGAGACACTCCGGTGCTCGCCGTCGATCTTCCCAGCGGAATCGACGCGCTCACCGGCGACATCGCCGGCGAGGTGTTGGCTGCCACCCACACCGTGACCTTTGCGGCCTTGAAGCCAGGGCTGCTGATGCCCCCCGGGAGCGTGCTGACCGGTGAGTTGGAGCTGGCCGACATCGGTCTCGACATCGGTTGGGCGCGTGCCAACCTGGTGCAGGCCGTCGATGTCGCCGCGTGGTGGCCGGAGCGCGACGCTTACTCCCACAAGTGGAGGAGCGCCGTGCGCGTCATCGCCGGCAGCGCCACCATGACCGGCGCACCGCGTCTGGTGTCACACGCGGCGATGCGGTCGGGCGCCGGAATGGTGCATCTGTCGATCCCTGGGATGACGCTGGGCGACGCCCCGATCGAGATCGTCCAGCGCCCACTGCCGAGTGTCGGTTGGGCCGATGCCGCCTTGGCGTCGTTGGATCGGTTTCATTCGATCGTCGTCGGCCCAGGCCTCGGCCGCTCCGACGACACCGGAGCCAACGTCCGCCGGCTGGTCACCGAGGCGCCGCTGCCGATGGTGATCGACGGCGACGGATTGTTCGCGCTGGGTTGGAGCGCCGAGGGTGCGGCGGCCCTTTTGCGGCGGCGCACGTCGCCGACGGTGCTGACACCACACGACGGCGAGTACACCGTTCTGAAAGGCGGCCCGCCCGGACTCGATCGTATGGTCGCCGCTCGGCGGCTGGCAGCCGACAGTGGATGCACCGTGTTGCTGAAGGGTGCCGCCACCGTCGTTGCCGACCCCGACGGCGAGGCCCTGGTCGTCACCGCCGGGGATGCACGCCTGGCGACGGCGGGTACCGGCGATGTACTCAGTGGAATCATCGGCGCCTTGCTGGCCGGTGGCATGACACCGCTCCATGCCGCTGCCGCAGGGGCTTGGGTCCACGGGCAAGCCGGCCGACGCGGTCTTCGCCATGGCCTGGTCGCCAGCGATCTCCCCGATCTCGTTCCGGCGGTGTTGGAAGAGCTGCTGTGAGCCGTTGGGCCTGGGCCGACGTCGACCTGGGTGCCATCCAGCACAACGTCGAGGTTCTCTGCGCGATCGCTGCGCCGGCAGCGCTGTGGGCGAACGTCAAAGCCAATGGGTATGGCCACGGCGCTGCTCAGGTTGCCCAGGCCGCGCTGCAGGGTGGTGCGAGCGGGTTGTGCGTCGCTCTTGTCCAGGAGGGCGTGGAGTTGCGCGAAGCGGGATTCGATTGCCCGATCCTCGTTCTCAGCGAGCAACCGCCGACAGAACTGGTCGATGCGATCCGCGCCGGTCTCGACCTCACGGTCTACTCATACGCGCAATTGGAGGCCATTGCCGCCACCGGTGTCACCGACCACCCCGTCCACCTGAAGGTCGACACCGGGATGCGCAGGGTAGGTGCTGCCGCCGACGACGCGCTAGGGCTCGCTCACGCCATCTCCGAATCGGCAGCCGTGCGGCTTGCCGGTCTGTGCACTCACCTAGCGGTGGCCGACGAGCCCGCTGATCCGTTCACCGCCGCTCAGATCGAGTTGTTCGACGATGTGCTCACCGCGCTCGCCGTGGCCGGCCATCACGCTGCGCTCGTTCACGTCGCCAACTCTGCGGCGACCCTCGCGTTTCCGGAATCACGCTTCAACCTGGTGCGCGCCGGGATTGCCATCTACGGCATCGCGCCGAGCGCGGCAATCGATCAACACGCCGGCGCCCTGCGGCCCGCGCTGTCGCTTCGTGCCCGCGTCTCGCACGTGAAACAGGTCCGTGCCGGCGACCGCATCTCGTACGGTTTGCGGCACCGCTTCGAGGGCAACACGAACGTCGCCACCTTGCCGTTGGGCTATGCCGACGGTGTTCCTCGCCGGTTGTTCGCAGTCGGTGCAGACGTGCTCATCGGAGGACGCCGTCGGGCCATAGTCGGAGTCGTCACCATGGATCAGCTCATGGTCGACTGCGGCGCCGATGCCGTATCGGTGGGTGACGAAGCGGTGCTGATCGGTGAGCAGGGCAGCGAGTCGATCACAGCCACGGAATGGGGCGAACGTCTCGGATCGATCAGCTACGAGGTGCTGTGCGGGATCTCGGCACGCATCGACCGGCGATACTCGGCGGTATGACCCTCTAACATCATTCGCGGTCATGTTGCATCTACGTTCAGATTCACCGGCGTCTACATCAGCAATCGCCGCGTCACTGGCGGAGCTGGCGCGCCGTGGTGATCTGATCGTGCTGGCGGGAGAGATGGGGGTCGGCAAGACCGCCTTCGCCAAGGGTTTCGGGCGGGCGATGGGCGTGGCCGAGCCGATCACGTCACCGACGTACACCCTCGTGCACAGCTACCCGGTCGGGCGGGTCACCTTGCATCACGCTGACATCTACCGGCTGACGACCCATCACGAAGTTGCCGATCTGGCGTTTGCCGAACTGCTCGAGTCGGACGGCATCGTGATCGTCGAGTGGGGTGATGTCGTCGCCGGCACGTTGGGGGAGCACCTGCTGGTGCGGATCGAGTTCGACGACGCCGACGATGATTCCCGGTCGGTCATCGTCAGCGCGATCGGCAAGTCGTGGGCGACGCGCTGGGACGAGATCGAACGGCGACTGGCGACCTTCCAATGTTGATCCTCGGGATCGAAACGGCCACCGAACAGGTGAGCGTCGCCATCGGCGGGCACGAGGGTGTGCTGGCGATGTTCCAAGTGTGTCGTGGGCGCCGTCACGCGGAGACGCTCATCCCAGCTGTCGAGTTCGTCTGCAAGCAGGCTGACATCGAGATGTCGGAGTTCGGCGCGATTGCCGTCGACATCGGGCCCGGCCTCTTCACGGGCATGCGTGTCGGGCTCGCCGCGGCCAAGGCGATTGCTCAGGCGTTGCGCGTGCCGATGATGGGCATCAGTTCGCTCGACCTGCTCGCCTTTCCACTCCGTCAGAGTGGACGAGAGGTCGCCGCTGTGATCGATGCTCGCAAGGGCGAGTTGTTCTTCGCGTTCTACCAACCAGTGCCCGGCGGCGTGCAACGACTCGGTGGGCCTCGATGTGGTTCGGTCGACGACCTGATCGGCGAGTTGATGGCCCGGGGTCACGACAGCGTGTGCGTCGGCGACGGCGCCCTGCGCTACCGCGATCAGATTGCCGCCGCGGTCAACTGCGACTTCGCCGAGCAGTACCTCGCGCACCCGTCGGCGGCACCCTTGGTGCAGTTGGCGCACGCTCGCGCCCTGCGCGAAGAATGGGTCAACCCATGGGAGATCCAGCCGTTGTACCTGCGCGCTCCCGACGCACGCATCAACTGGTCGACCCGGCCATCAGCGACGAAGAGCGCGCCATGAGCGTTCTGTCGCGACTGCTGTGGCGCAACACCGACGAGCACTTGGTGATCGAGCCGATGCGCCGCCGGCATCTGGATGACGTGCTGCCGATCGAGCAGCGCTCGTATCCGCGGCCCTGGTCGCGCGGTGTGTTCCAGAGCGAGCTGGAGCTGGCCCGAAAAGATGACCGGTACTACGTCGTCGCCAGGGCAGACGGAGCGATCATCGGTTATGCCGGATTGATGTTCGTGGTGGGCGACGCTCATGTCACCAACATCGCCGTGGCTCTTGATCGGCAACGTTCGGGCGTCGGTACACACTTGATGGCAGCTCTGGCATGGGAGGCGATTCGGCGTGGTTGCGAAGCGTTGACCCTGGAGGTGCGCGTCAGCAACACGGGAGCCCAAGCCCTGTACCGCAACTTCGGATTCGCACCCGCCGGAGTACGTCAGCGGTACTACGAGAACACCGAGGACGCGATCGTGATGTGGTGCCACGACATCGGCACCGCACAGTTTGCTCAACGCCTGTCGTCGCTGTGCGCCGACGTGGTACCCGAAGGCCGGCGGGAATGAACGTCACCGAGTCGACCATCGTCCTCGGCATCGAAACCAGCTGCGACGAGACCGCAGCGGCCTTGGTGATGGGTGGTCACGACGTGTTGTCGAGCGTGGTGTCGACCCAGGTCGACCTGCATGCTCAGTACGGCGGGGTCGTACCCGAGATCGCCAGCCGGGCCCACCTCGACCTGCTCAATCCGGTTGTTGCCAGGTCGATCGTCGAAGCCGGCATCGAACCCGAGCGAATCGATGCGGTTGCCTGCACGGTCGGACCCGGGCTGGTCGGTGCATTGCTCGTTGGGGTTTCCGCAGCAAAGGCGCTGGCTCTCACCTGGAACGTCCCCTTCGTCGGGGTCAACCACATGGAGGCGCACCTCTACGCCGCCTTTCTCGAGGACGGCTCGCTGGACATGCCACTGGTGGTGCTGCTGGTATCGGGCGGCCACACCCTGCTGATCGAGATGCGCGGCCACGGCAGGTACCGGCTGCTGGGCCAGACGATCGACGATGCCGCCGGTGAAGCCTTCGACAAAGTTGCCCGCTTCCTCGACCTCGGCTATCCCGGTGGCCCGGCAATCGACCAAGAGGCGGTCCGCGGTGACGCGACGGCGATTGCATTTCCGCGGGCGATGCTCAACGACGGTCTCGACTTCAGCTTCAGCGGATTGAAGACCTCGGTTGTCAACTACGTCCGCAAGCACCCCGATGTTTCCGCCGCAGACGTAGCAGCGTCGTTCCAGGCTGCAGTGGTCGATGTGCTCGTCGCCAAGAGTCGGCGCGCCGCGGCGTCGGTCGGCGCTCGCGGTCTGGTTCTCGGCGGCGGAGTGGCCGCCAATTCCCTGCTGCGCGAGCGATTCGCTGCTGCCGGCGATGCCGATTCCATTCCCGTCTTCCTCCCCAGTCGAGCGAACTGCACCGACAACGCGGCGATGATCGCTGCCGCCGGATGGCATCGCCTGGGCCGCGATGGTCCCACCCCGCTCGACATCGGTGCGCTTCCCAACCTGCGTCTCAGCTTCGAGGAGTAACCCGGGGAGAGCGGCTCGTAGCCTTGACCAGGTGAGGATCGGCACGTTCACCCCTGTTGCGCCCGTGGTGCTGGCGCCGATGGCCGGGGTCACCAACGCGCCGTTCCGCTCGGTCTGCCGCGAGTTCGCGCCCGGCCTGCTCTACGTCAACGAGATGGTGATGGCCGCGGCGGTCGTGCACGGCAACTCCAAGACGGAGCGGATGATGACCTTCGGTGCCGACGAGCAACCACGCAGCTTGCAGATCTACGGCAGCGATCCGGCGATGCTCGGAGAAGCGATCCGCATGCTGTGCGACGCCGACCGCGTCGACCACATCGACATCAACTTCGGCTGCCCGGCGGCCAAGGTCACGCGCAAGGGTGGGGGCGCGGCGGTACCGGCCAAGCCCAACTTGTTGCGGGCGATCCTGCGCAGTGCTGTCGCTTCGGCGTCGCCGTATGGAGTGCCGGTCACCATCAAGTTCCGCAAGGGCCTGTTCGACACGCTGCTCACATACATCGAAACTGGACGCATCGCCGTCGAAGAAGGGATCGTGGCGATCGCCCTGCATGCCCGCACGGCCGAACAGCACTACGCCGGCACCGCCGACTGGAACGCCATCGGCGAGCTGAAAGCCGCAGTGCCCGAGATCCCCGTGCTCGGCAACGGCGACATCTGGGAAGCATCCGACGCGGTGGAGATGATGCGATTCACAGGCTGCGATGGCGTCGTCGTCGGTCGCGGGTGCCTGGGCCGGCCGTGGTTGTTCCGCGATCTCGTCGAAGCCCTCAACGGGCGCACAGTGCCCCGTTCACCCGTCCTGGGGGAAGCGTGCGCGGTGATGGCCCACCATGGCCGCCTGCTGGTCGACCATCTCGGTGAAGACCTGGCGATGCGCGACTTCCGCAAGCACACGTCGTGGTACCTCACCGGCTACCCGGTGGGCGGTGAGGTGCGCCGGAGGTTCGCCAACGTGTCGACGCTCGGCGAGCTGGAAGACTTGATTGCCGCGCTCGACCCCACCATCACCCTGGTGGAGGGTGGCGAGCGAATCCGCCGTGGCCACACGAATGGTCCTATTCGCGTAGCCCTTCCCGACGGTTATCTCGATCATCTCGACGACCTCTCCGTGCCCGACGACTCGCACGTGATGGCGTTGAGCGGCGGATGACAACGGTCGTTCTCGCCTCTGGGTCGCCTCGTCGTCATGAGCTGCTGACCCAGATCGGGGTTCAGTTCAGCGTGCGCGTACCCGACATCGACGAGTCGCCGGAGCCCGGCGAGTCACCTGCGGTCTATGTGCGTCGTTTGGCCGTTGCCAAGGCAGCAGCGGTCGCAGCCGAGCCGGATGAGCTCGTGATCGCGGCCGACACGACGGTCGAGCTCAGTGGCGAGATCCTTGGCAAGCCGCTCGACGGCGACGACGCCGCGTCGATGTTGCGGCTCCTGTCGGCGCGCACGCACCGCGTGCACACCGGGGTGGCGGTACGCCATGGCGACGTCGAACTGGCGGAGGTGTGCACGACGCTGGTCACGTTCGTGGAGCTCGACGAAGCGATGGTGCAGTGGTACGTCGCAACCGGTGAACCGATCGACAAGGCCGGGTCGTATGCGCTCCAGGGTGCTGGGGGTGCACTCGTGCAACTCGTCCGGGGCAGTGTCAGCAACGTGATCGGCCTGCCGCTGCACGTCGTGATCGAACTTGCCGGTCGCTGTGGCGTGGAGTTGTTGACGGCGGTCACCGCCCGCAGCGAAGCGGTCAGGTCGTCGGCCACGATGTGACCGTTTGCCCGTTGCCGTCGATGATCTGAGCTGTGAACGGAACGGGCTGGGTGAACGCGTAGGCCGCGAACTCGTCTGCCATCCCCGCATCGACATCGACGAACGCCAGGTCGACCGATGCCAGCCCGGTGGGATTGACCTCCAGCCTGGCACCGGTCATGGAGCGCGGCACTCTGGCAAGCACGTACGTGCGCCCGTGGTCGACGAGCGTCTCGATGATGGGTCCAGGGCCCGGCAAACTGAGCCGTGACGCCGAAGGTGTCGAATTGGCCGCGGGTTGACCGATCCACCACACGAACCAGTTCGTGGCGTCGTCGGGAGCGGTCGAGACCTGCACGATCCACG
Organism: Ilumatobacteraceae bacterium; assembly: GCA_963720775.1. Classification (GTDB taxonomy): domain Bacteria; phylum Actinomycetota; class Acidimicrobiia; order Acidimicrobiales; family Ilumatobacteraceae; genus JAENVT01. Next base: position 977,249 of record CAVRGR010000007.1, read on the forward strand.
GCCCGTCCAGCCATCCGGAGGCCACCGTGTGCTGTTCGCCGGTCAACACCGAGACCTCGGGCTGGTCTGGTCGTACTTGCTGCTCGACGTCCTCGGTGGCGCCCGGTCGCACCGTCTGGGCGATGTCTGCAAGCTGCTGTCGAGGGAGGTTGCCGCGCATCGTGATCAGCCGGTCCCCGTCCTGCCATTGGAGGATCGTCAGCTCGGGCTCGACTGCGGACATGCCGATGATCCCGGGCACGTCGCCGACAGCGATCGGTGCGATATCGGTCATGGCGAACCGCACCGCCATATCGCGATTCGACCGCGGGAAGCCGGCGACGGTGATCGTGAAGCTCTGCGCCAGAGTGGCCGGCACGCCGGTCGTGTAGCCCACCCAGGCGACCGGCAGGCCGTACAGCGCCGTCGATGGATCGGTGAAGAGCAGTGGTTTGTGATCGGTGACGAAGAACGGGTCGTGGAACTGGATCGCAGAGTCGCTGACGTACGCCGATTCGACGAGGCGCAGCAACTGCCGATCGGCCCACCCGAACGAGGTGATCTCGAGACCGTCGCCGTCCTTGGTGAACGACAGCCGCGCCTGGCCCGACGCCGGGTCGTGCTCGACGACGACGTTCGTGCCGTCGGCAACCGTTCGGTATGCGTTGCGTCCGGTCGAGTGATGCGTGCCGCGCGACACGATGAACCAGGATCCGCTGTTCGCGGTTGCCCCGTCGGTCGCCCACAGTTGGGCAGTGGTGCTGTCGGTGAAATCGGCAGTGTTGCCTCCCATGCCGAGCGTTTCGGCAAAGTGCATGGTGAAGCCTGTCGGCAGCGGGTCGGCCACGTAGTACTGCGGGCTGATGATGCTGGCCGTTGGTGTCGAACTGACGGTGGTCGTGGGGCTGAACGTTGTCGTCGGTGGCGATGCCTTCGGTGCTCTCGAGGAGATCGCCGAACTGATCACGCCATAGCCGATCACAGCGAGCAACGTTGCGGCAGCGGCGGGACCGATCCATCGCCGGCGGACCTCGGGCGCACGGGTGCGCGGTGCCGGGTGAGCCGAGAACCCGTCGTCGTCATCATCATCGATGATCTCGATGATCTCGATCGCTGGATTCGTCTTCACGGTGCGGGCCACGTTGCAAGGACCGTTCCATCGGCCGCGACAACCTCGACCGTGTACCGACCGGTCTCGCCGAAGGCGTAGGCGGCGAACGTTCGATCCAGGGTCGGATCAGTGTCTTGGAACGGCACGACCACCGGGTCGAGGCCCTGGTGCAGCACATGGAGCTCGGCAGCGGGTGCCACCGCGCGGGGCAGATCGACCAGCACATACGTGCGCTGATCATCGACCGCCGTGTTGATCTGCACCGTGTCGAGCGGTGTCGTCGAACCGATCCGCGTTGCCCACGACCAGAGGATCTGCGGTCGATCGCCGAGCTTCATCGCTGCACTGATCGTCCATGGCTCCGAGTCGACGTCGGTGCCGGACGCGACTGGGGTCGCCCGGGTCACCACGTTCGGCGTGTTGCTCGTGGTCTTTCGCTTGGCCTGGAACTGCATGCCCGCCCACTCGGGCGCGGCCACCTCGTGGACGGTGCGGGCGATGCCGATCAGTTCGGACACCGGCAGCGCTGCGCCAACAGTGACGATGTAATCGCCGGCCACCCACGTGGCGATGCTGTAGCTGCCTTCGCCGATCACGGTGCCGGCAACGCCCGAGTGGCCATCGACGGTGAACGGCGTGTTGCGATCGAGCAGGAAGCGCAAGGCGATCTGCCTGTCGGTGCCGTCTCCTTCCGGGCGCTCGGGCGCGGGCTGAGCGACCGTGATGACGACAGCGTCGTTGAAGTCCGAGGGCGATCCGTAGGTGACCTGTTCGACGGGAAGGCCGCGAATCGCGAGCCAGGGCTGGACGGAGCTGACCAACTGATGGTCAGCCGTGAACCAGCTGTCGGTGAACGCGATTCCCTGGGAATCCGCCTGCACGGAGGCGACCAACCGGAGCAGGTCGCCGTCGCTCCACCCGAACGAGGCGATCGTCACGGCGACGTGGCTGCTGGTGGTGAACTGGGTTAGAGCGTGTCCCCCTGTCGTGTGCGACATGGCAATCGAGAGATCGCCCGCTTGCAACCGGTACGAGTCGGCCGCGTAGACCGTCGACGCCCCCGGCGAGGTCTCGATCGAGAACCACGAACCAGTTGTCGCCGAGGCATCGGCAGTTGCCCACAACTCGTAGTCGACCAACCCGAAGTCGTTGCCGAACTGTCCGCTCTCGGCGGACTGCACGCTGAGCGCCCTCGGCGGGTCTGCCGCATAGAAGGGAATCGCCGGCGGTGGCGGGCCGGTCGTCGATGGTGCCGGAACGGGCACGGTCGTAAGCGCAGCGATGCTTGTGGTGCCGAACGGCGCGGTCTTCGGCGAGTCGCCGGTGGAGGTCGCCACGCCGAACCCGATCAGGCCGACGAGTGCCGCGGCAGCGACAGGCCCGACCCACCGCCGACCGCCCGCGTCATGAATTGCTCCATCGACTGACCGGCTACCGAACGCATCGGTTTCGTCGTCGATGATCTCGATGATCTCGGGCACGGCGTCGGTGCTCACGGCGTCGGCCACAGAGCTCGGACGTTGCCGTCGGGTCCGAGGATCTTGACGCTGTACTGCCCGGGTTCGCTGAATGCATAGCCGGCGAAGGTGCGATCGGCAGTTGGATCGACGTCGACGAACGGCATCGTCACGTCGCCGCCGGCTCTGCTGACCACGAGCGAGCCAGACGTTGCGATCGAGCGGGGAAGGTCGGCGAGCACGTACGTCCGACCGCTGTCCACCACCGTATGAATCTGAGGAGTGCCATTCGGGGTCGAGGTCAACCCATTGGTGCTCCACGACCAACTGATCTGCCTCTGTCCCCCCGCCGTGGCGGTGGCAACCGAGATGCGCCACGGTACTGAGTCGGCACCCGTACCCGACGAGATCTGTTGCGTCGGGCTCTTCTCGAATCGCGAGTTGCTCACCTGGTTCCTGTCGGCCTGGAACTTCATTCCCGCCCACTCGCTCGGCGACACCTCGTGGACGGTGCGGGCAATCGTGATCAACTGCGATACAGGCATCGTCGCGCTCACGGTGAAGACACGGTTGCCCACGATCCACGAGGCGAGGGCGCGGCCGCTTTCACCGACCACCGCACCAGCGGTCGCCGCATGCCCGTCGACGGTGAAGGGAGTGTTGCGGTCGAGCAGGAACCGGAGGGCCACCTGGCGCACTTCGGCCGCTCCCCCTTCGTAGGGCCTCAGCCTCTGACCGACGGTGATGACGACGCTGTTGGCGGGGTCGGCAGAAGACACGTACGCGACCTGTTCGGCCGGGACGCTTTGCACTGCGAGCCACGGCTGCACCGTGCTGATCAGCTTGTGTGCCGGCTTGAACCATGCATCGGTGAAGGAGATGCTGCGTTCGTCGGCCTGAATCGAAGTGGCCAGCCGAACGAGGTCATCGTCGCTCCACCCGAACGAGGTGATCGTGACACCGACCTGGTCCTCGGAGAACTGGGCGACCGATTGACCACCGTTGACGTGCGAGATGGTGATCGACAACCGCCCCGCCTGGATCAAGTAGGCCTCGGGTGCCGGTAGCGATGCTCCTCGGTAGGTCGCCACCGAGAACCATGTCCCCGATGTGGCCGACGAGTCGGGTGTCGCCCACAACTCGTAGCCATACCCGTAGAACGGGGCGTGGTCGAGCGCGTGGAGGTTGGCGTACTGCACCGTGAACTGCCGCGGCGGGTCGGCTGCGAAGTAGGCAACTTCCTCCGCGACGACATCGGTCGGCGTGGTCGTTGGGGTGGTGGTGGTCGCCACCGTGGTGCTGGTGACGGACGTGGCCTTCGGGGTGGCACTCGACGGTGCCGAAGTGGCCACTCCGAAACCGACCAGGCCGAGCAGCGCGGCGGCAGCGACCGGCCCGATCCAACGTGGGCCGCCATCGTCGACGGCACCGATGTCGTGCCGATCCGCGAACGCGGTGGTGTCGTCATCGATGATCTCGATGATGTCGAGCGATTGTTCCGTCTTCACGATGTTGGCCAAGTGGCAAGCACGTTGCCGTCGGCGTCGACGATCTGAGCGGTGTATGGCCCCGTCTCGGTGAACGCGTACGCGGCGAAGGTTCGGTCGAGCGTTGGGTCGGTGTCCTGGAACGGAACCGCCACCGTGTCGAGTCCGCCTCGGCTCACGTGAAGTTCTGCCGTGGCGGCGACGGCGCGCGGCAGATCGGCGAGCACGTACGTGCGATCGTTGCCGACGAAGGTGTTGATCTGCGCGGTGTCGGTGGGGGTCGTGACGTCGTTGGTTCCGTTCAATCCCCAAACCCACTCGATCTGCCTCTCGTTGCCCGATGCGGCCAGTGACACTCGAATCGTCCACTGCGCACCCTCGGCGTCGGTGCCGGACGAGATCGCTACCGGCTGCGGCTCGGTGATGCTCTGGTTGCTGGCGTCGTCCTCGGTTTGGTTGTGCACGACCTGGAACCTCATGCCCGCCCACTCGGCAGACGAGACCTGGTGCACAGTGCGGGCAATCGTGATGAGTTGCGGCACCGGGACATTTCCCGTGACGGTGACCGTGTGGTCGCCGGCGGTCCACGCGGCGAGGCTGTAGCCGCTCTCGCCGACCCACGTTCCCGCCACTGCCGAGTGCCCGTCGACCTCGAACGGAGTGGCGTGGTCGAGGAGGAACGAGAGCGCGGTCTGTCGATCGATGCTGGGGCCTCCGTCGCGAATCGAATCGAGAGGCGACACGTTGATCCCGACGCCTCCGACGGGATCGGCGGCCGAGGCGTAGTAGACCTGTTCCACAGACGAGCCCTCGACGACGAGCCAGGGGTCGACGGTGCTGATCAGTTCGTACCCGGCGATCAGCGATGCATCGGTGAACGATGGCTCGACGGATCCAATGTCGACGGACTCGACGAGCCGTAGGAGATCCTCGTCACTCCATCCGAACGCCGTGAACACCACGGAACTGGACCGGTCGTTCGAGAACTGGATGCTCGTCTGGCCGGACGGCGTGTGGGAGATGGCGAACGTCCCCTGGTCGGAGTGCAATCGGTACGCGTTCTGGGCGTAGATGGTCGACTCGCCTCGGAGGTTGACCATCGAGAACCACGACCCCGACGTGGCCGTGGCGCCGGGCTTGGCCCACAGCTGGAAGTCGAGGCGGCTGGAGCGAGCGTCCTGGATGATCTCGGCAAATCGCACCTTGTACTGCCGTGGTGGATTGGCGGCGTAGTACGGAACGGGCGGCTGCGGCGTGGCAATGGTGGTCGGTGGCGGCACTGTGGTCCGGGTGACCACCGTGGTGGTACCCGGCGCCGGAGCTGCCTTCGGCAGGCCTCCCGACGATGCCGAGGTGGCAATCCCATAGCCGATGACTGCCACGAGTGCCAGCGCGGCGACCGGCCCGATCCAGCCCGGGCCGCCGCTGTCGGGCTTGGTGTGGCCGGGGGCGCGACTACCGAAGGCATCCGTGTCGTCGTCGAGGATCTCGATGATCTCCGACGACGCGTCGCCCTGCAGGCCTGCGGCCCTCACCCCGCGAGTATCGCGCACTGGCGCGAATCCTGCCCGGCGGCGGTTAGCACTCTCGCCTCCCGGTTGCTAACGGTGCCGCCCGGCGCCTAGGATTGGCACTCGCGGTAGCCGAGTGCTAACTCCAAACCGTAATCCTCACCCGTACCCGAGTGCCACTGCCAACGGAGGCCCGCACCCATGAATCTCAAGCCCCTCGATGACCGAATTGTCGTCAAGCCCAACGAGGCCGAGCAGACCACCGCAAGCGGTCTGGTCATCCCCGACACCGCCAAAGAGAAGCCGCAGCAGGGCGAAGTGCTCGCTGTCGGCCCCGGCCGCTGGAGCGACGACAAGGGCGCCCACGCAGCGCTCGACATCAAGGTCGGCGACACCGTCCTGTACTCGAAGTACGGCGGAACCGAAGTCACCGTCGAAGGCGACGACCTGTTGATCCTCACCAGCCGCGACGTGCTGGCGATCGTCGGCAAGTGAGCTGATCGAACAACATGTCCAAGCAACTGAAATTTGACGACGAGGCGCGTCGCGCCCTCGAAGTGGGGGTCAACAAGCTGGCCGACACGGTCAAGGTCACCCTCGGGCCGAAGGGTCGCAACGTCGTGCTCGACAAGAAGTTCGGCGCACCGACCATCACCAACGACGGCGTGTCGATCGCCAAGGAGATCGAGCTCGACGACCCGTACGAGAACATGGGCGCCCAGCTGGTGAAGGAGGTCGCCACCAAGACCAACGACGTAGCAGGTGACGGCACAACCACTGCCACCGTTCTCGCCCAGTCGATGGTCAACCACGGCATGCGCAACGTCGCCGCCGGCGCCAACCCGATGGGTCTGAAGAAGGGCATCGAGAAGGCCGTTGCCGCGGCTGTCGAGTCGATCAAGGCGCAGGCTCAGGAGGTCGACGACAAGGATCAGATCGCCGCTGTCGCCACCATCTCGGCTGCCGACGCTTCTGTCGGCGAGGTCATTGCCAACGCCATCGACAAGGTCGGCAAGGACGGTGTCGTCACCGTCGAGGAGTCGAACACGTTCGGTACCGAGCTCGAGTTCACCGAAGGCATGCAGTTCGACAAGGGCTACACCTCGCCGTACTTCGTCACCGATGCCGAGCGCCAGGAAGCCGTCCTCGAAGATGCGTACATCCTGCTCAACTCCGGCAAGATCTCGACGGTGCAGGCCATGCTGCCGGCGCTCGAGGCCGTGATGAAGACTGGTAAGCCATTGCTGATCATCGCCGAGGACATCGAAGGCGAGGCTCTGGCCACTCTGGTGGTCAACAAGATCCGTGGCACGTTCAACTCCGTAGCGGTCAAGGCACCCGGTTTCGGCGATCGCCGCAAGGCGATGCTGCAAGACATGGCGGTGCTCACCGGTGGTCAGGTCATCAGCGAGGAAGTCGGTCTCAAGCTCGAGAACCTCACGCTCGACCTGCTCGGCCGGGCCAAGCGAGTGATCGTCACCAAGGACAACACCACTGTTGTCGACGGCGACGGCAGTGCCGACGACGTTGCCGGCCGCATCAACCAGATCAAGGCCGAGATCGAGAACACCGACAGCGACTGGGATCGCGAGAAGCTGCAGGAGCGGCTCGCCAAGCTGGCCGGCGGTGTTGCCGTCATCAAGGTCGGCGCCGCCACTGAGGTGGAGCTGAAGGAGAAGAAGCACCGCATCGAAGACGCGGTGTCGGCTACCCGGGCAGCCATCGAAGAAGGCGTCGTCGCCGGCGGCGGCGTTGCCTTGATCCGAGCCCGCCAGGCCGTTGCCGATGTCATCGACACCCTGACGGGTGACGAAGCCACGGGCGCACGCACCGTGTGGGAGTCGCTCACGTCGCCGTGTCGCATGATTGCCGACAACGCCGGCCTCGAAGGCGCCGTTGTCGTTCCGCAGGTCGAGGCTGCTTCTGGCTCGATGGGCATGAACGCGGCGACGGGTGAGATGGTCGACCTCGTCAAGGCCGGGATCATCGATCCCGCCAAGGTCACTCGGGCGGCGTTGCAGAACGCTGCGTCGATCGCTGCGCTCGTCCTCACGACGGAGTGCCTCGTGGTCGACAAGCCGGAGAAGAAGCCGGCCATGCCCGCCGGTGGCGGCGGAATGGGCGGAGGAATGCCCGGAATGGGAATGATGTGAGGCCCTAGGGCGTTACATCCGGCACCCCCCAACAAGCGGCCTCGGTGCGGCGAGCAATCGCCGCCGGGGCCGTTTCGTTTTTTCTTCGACGGTAGGCTCCCGACGATGGCATTGCCTCCGAAGCGCCCGTTCTGGATGCATCAGATCGTGGAGTACGTACTCGGTGGCGCCCTCGTCGCCTCCGGCCTGCAGAGCCCGACGCCGGCTGTGCCGAGCGTGCTCGGAGGGATCGTCATTCTCCACGCCGCGATCACCGTTGGCCCGGCCGGCGCGTTTCGGGTGCTGAAGCGCCGGCTTCACCAGATGATCGATGTGCTCGTGATCATCCTCGAACTGGTGGCCGGCGTGCAGCCATGGATCGACCTCGCCTCGGCGACGCGGATCATCATCATCGGGATTGCTCTGGTCCACCTCTTCGTCTGGTGGCAGACCAACTTCGCCGAGCGAGTCAAGACCCTCGTGGTGTCGACAGAGGGCGGCCGGAGCACGGAGGTCGGCCGACTTGCCGGGCGATTGGTCGGCAATGGGGTGAACGCCGTCCGTCGACAGCGCGGAGCCGGTCGGTAGCCTGAGCCGCATGTCGTTCGTCCCGCCGCCACCGGATCTCCACAAGCTGCAGACCGCCTGGGAGGAGTGGGAGCGCGGCGAGCAGCCGCCCGGCAAGGTGCTGGCCAATCTGAAGACCGCAGGTCTCGGCTTCGTCCTGGCACAGCTCGTCGAGAGCGGTTGGAGTCCCGCTGCGTAGTTCGCAATGGCGCAGCGGTGGCAACCAGCGCATCCCCCGACCGCGAGGCTGGAGCCACGGTGGTCTCGCTCCATGGGCCGATCGCGCTCGGCGGTTGACTTCGGCCGAAGTCGTCGAGGCGGTCGCCGATCGTCCGCACGTCGACGCCCAGGCTCCTGCCGGCACGCTGCGGGCGTCGGCGGTGTTGGTGGCGATTGCCGATGGGGTGCACGGTGCGGAGGTGCTGCTGACCCGACGGTCCGAGTCGCTGACGAGCCACCGCGGGGAGATCAGCTTTCCTGGTGGCCGTGTCGACGTCGGCGAGACGTTCGAAGCCGCAGCGCTGCGCGAAGCGCACGAAGAGGTGGCTCTCGATCCGTCCGCCGTGCAACTCGGTGGTCGCCTCGATCCGATCTCGACGCTGGTGAGTCGCAGCTTCATCGTGCCCGTCGTCGGCGCCGTAGGGAGGCACCCCGACCTGAGGCCGGCACAGGACGAGGTCGACAGGATCATGTGGGTGCCGCTCGTCGAACTGACCCGAGTCGACACGTTTCGCGAGGAGATCTGGCCGATCGACGACCAGCACCGCCCGATGTTCTTCTTCGAGCTCGACGACGAGACGATCTGGGGAGCAACGGCGCGGATGTTGCATCAGTTGCTGCGAGTGGCCCTGGGTGTCGACGGCCCAGAACCACCCGCGTTGTGAGGCTTCGGCCTACGGCCCTCCGGCCACCCGGACGGCGGCGTAGAACGTGGCCGCCCAACTGAAGCAAGTCGGCTCGTCGTACCACGCCCGCGACCAGCAATGAGCTTTCATGTCGGCCAGAAACTGCTGGTCGACTCGCTTGCGGCTGGCGCTGTTCCAGTACCCGGGTCCGTATCGCCGTTCGAGCAGATGCAGGTTGCGGTATCCGAAGTCGTGGCGTCGACAGGCGTTTGTGAAGTTGAAGGAGCGGCCGGTGTTGCCGACGAGTGGGGCAGAACAGAAGTCGGTGCTCCAATCGAACCACCGGTCGGTTCCGACTGCAGCGATGAATCCGCTCATCGACGTGGCATACATCATGTGTTCGACATACGCCTTGTCGAGTGAGGCGGAATGGACAGAGCCGGCGGAGGCCGGCGATGCGACGGTCAGCACACTCGTGACCGCGACGAGCACTCTGAGGATGTTTCTCATGGTGCTCCTCTGTGCGTTGGTCCCTGACCGGGACGCGGCGCAGTCAATCGGCGGCGTGTACGCCCGGCAACCCGTCGGACTGATTCATCACGGATTTCCCTGGTCTACACCAACTGCTGCAGCATGCTCCACGCCGAACGCACATGGCGCTCCTCTGTTGCCCGTGCGCCGATGGAGAACCGCAGCACCGAGCGTCCGTCGAGCACGGTGCGCGTGAAGAGCACATCTCCCGTCGCGTTGGCTTGGTCGATCAAGCGATCCGTGGCGGCGTCTCCCTCGCGAACAGCCAGGCACAGGAGGTTGAGGGGATGGGCGGCGACGATCTCGAATCGCCTGTCGGCAGCGACCCATTCCGCGAGCAACTGCGTGAGGCGGATGTGCTCTCGAATCATCGCTTGCACGCTCTCGACTCCATCGATGCGCAGATGGAACCACAGCTTCAGGGCGCGGAAACGACGTCCGAGAGGAATCTGCCAGTCGCGGTAATCGATCACCGCACCGCTCTCGGCGGCCGTCGATCGCAGGTATTCCGGCAGGATGCTCAACGCCCCGAGCAGTGCTCGACGATCTGCGGTCCAGAACAGATCACAGTCGAAGTTGATGCCCATCCACTTGTGCGGATTGGTGCAGTAGCTGTCGGCCTGCTCGAGCCCGGCATTCACCCATTGGTACTCAGGCGCCAGCGCGGTGATGCCGCACATCGCCCCGTCGACGTGCAACCACAGGCCTTCACGACTGGTGATGACGGCGATCTCGGGGGTCGGGTCGAAGGCCATCGAGCTGGTCGTACCGTGTGCCGAACAGACCCAGAACGGCGTCAGCCCCGCGGCTCGATCCTCGCTGATCATCTGCGCGAGCGCTGCCGGTTGCATCGCGAACGCTTCGTCGTGCGGCACGACACGCAGCCGGTCGGTGCCGACGCCGGCGATCCGCAAGCCCTTCTCGATGCTGGAATGTGCCTGCGAGGTGGCGTAGGCAACCAGCCGCGATGTGTCGCCATCACGGTTGACGGCGCCTTTCGTGATGCGCCACCTCGCTGCCAGGATCGAGGCCAGCGTCGCCTCGCTCGCCGATCCGTGGATCACCCCGCCACCGTTGGCGCTCGTCGATCGAAAGTGCTCTGGCAAACCGAGCAGCTCGTGCATCCAGTCGAGCATCAGGGTCTCGACCTCGGTGCATGCCGGGCCGGTGACCCAGCTCATTCCCTGCACGCCGAGCCCGGCAGTGAGCAGATCACCGAGGATCGCGGAGTACGAGGAGTTGGCGGGGAAGTAGGCGAAGAACGCCGGGTGCTGCCAATGGGTGAGCCCGGGCACGATCACCCTGTCGGTGTCGGCCATGACCGCGTCGAAACCGTCGGGGATCGCCGGAGGGTGCTCCTCGAGCTGGGCGCGGACGTCGCCGGGCCGAACCTGTGACGTGACTCGCTGCGACTCGACGGTCTCCACGTACTCGGCGATCCAATCGATCAGCTCGTGGCCGTGCTTCTTGAAGTCTTCGGGAGTCACCCGGCCACCGTACCGCCCTCTGGTCAGGGCATCGGATCGTGGGTGCGGTCGCGGATGCGAACGCCACGAGCGATCCGCCAACCGATGAACGTCAGACCCGCGGCGAGGGCGAGGAACACGAGGTACGTGTGCCCGTCGGCCCGTGCCCGACTACCACAGTTGGCCGACTCGGCCAAGCCGATGCAGTTGCCCAGGTTGTTGTTCTCCGGGAGCAGGTCGTTGGTCGCGCCCGGGCCGGTGTTGGCCACCTCTGTCGATGGTGGCGCCGTCGCTTCGACGTGCGCTGCCGGCATGGTCACCACGGCCGCGATCGCCATCGCCGCGATCACCGCGCCGATCCACCTGAATCTCGTCACCCGGCCATCGTCGCACCGAATCTCCCGTCTCACACCCATCGCGTGGACATACGTGACCACTGACCGCTCCAGCCCCTACCATCGACGTTGATGGTGCAACGCAGCGAAACGGTGTTGGTGGTCGACTTCGGCGCGCAGTATGCGCAACTGATCGCCAGGCGAGTGCGAGAGCTCAACGTGTACAGCGAGATCGTGCCGCATCGCATCACCGCCGCTGAGATCGTTGCCGATCCACCTGCTGCACTGATCCTGTCCGGCGGCCCGAAGAGTGTGCATGTCGACGGCGCGCCGTCGCTCGATCCGGAGATCTATCAACTGGGCATCCCCATCCTCGGCATCTGCTACGGCATCCAGCTGATCGCTCAGCAACTCGGCGGGGAAGTCGGCCGGGGCATGCGTGGCGAGTACGGGCGGGCGAAGTTGGAGGTGGCCGACGGCCCGTCGTCGTTGCTCCACGATCTCCCGTCGACGCACGACGTGTGGATGAGCCACTTCGACGCCGTCGTCCGGGTGCCCGACGGTTTCGTCGCCACCGCCTCGACCGCCGACTCTCCGGTCGCTGCCCTGGAAAGCGATTCTCGCAAGATCTGGGGCGTGCAGTTCCACCCCGAGGTCGTTCACTCGCCGCACGGCATGGTGGTTCTTCAGCGGTTCCTCCACGATCTGGCTGGTTGTCAGCCGACGTGGACGATGGATTCGATCATCGACGCCCAGGTCGAAGCGGTTCGTGCTCAGGTCGGCGCGGCCCGGGCGATCTGCGGGTTGAGCGGCGGGGTCGACTCTGCTGTCGCCGCCGCGCTGGTGCACAAGGCCATCGGTCACCAGTTGACGTGCGTGTACGTCGATACCGGGTTGATGCGCAGCGGCGAGAGCGATCAGATCGTCGAGACGTTCCGCCGCAACCAGGGCATCGAGCTGATCCATGTCGACGCCGGGGCCCGATTCTTCGAGCGGCTTGCCGGAGTCACCGAGCCCGAGGCGAAACGCAAGACGATCGGGGAGCTGTTCGTGCGGGTCTTCGAGGAGAACATCGGCGGGGTGACCGATGCGGAGTACCTCGTCCAGGGCACGTTGTACCCCGACGTGGTCGAGAGCGGTGGCAGCGACGGTACGGCGGCTGTCATCAAGAGCCACCACAACGTGGGCGGCCTTCCCGACGACATGACGCTTCAACTCGTCGAGCCGTTGCGCAGCTTGTTCAAAGACGAAGTTCGCAAGCTCGGCCACGAGCTCGGCTTGCCCGACGAGATCGTCTGGCGTCAGCCCTTCCCCGGCCCGGGTCTGGCGGTGCGGATCATCGGCGAAGTCACGCCCGATCGTGTCGTGATCCTGCAACATGCCGACGCCATCGTGCGCCACGAGATCCACCAGGCCGGGCTCGATCGCGAGCTGTGGCAGGCGTTCGCGGTTCTGGCCGACATCCGATCCGTGGGCGTCATGGGCGACGAGCGAACCTACGGGCATCCCATCATCATCCGCGCTGTCACCAGCGACGACGCGATGACCGCCGACTGGGCGAGGCTTCCCTACGATTTGTTGGAGACGATGTCGAACCGGATCATCAACGAGGTCCGCGGCGTGAATCGGGTGGTGTACGACATCACCTCCAAGCCGCCCGGAACCATCGAGTGGGAGTAGCTGAGCAGGCGGCCGATCGGCCTCGCCGCACTCCTGCTTCGACATAAGTTCGTAACAATTGGTAGGCTCTGCGATGCATGCGGTCCAGGGGCTCACTTCGTCGATCCGTCGCGGCCGTCATCGCCGTCGGCAGCCTGCTGTCGACCGCCACCGTCGTGCATGCCGACGACGTCGGCAGCCAGAAGGCCAAGGTCAACCAACTCGCCGTTGAACTCAACAACCTCGAGGACCGGCTGGGCCAACTCGACGAAGACTACGGTGCCGCGCAAGACCGCAAGGCCCAGCTCGACCAGCAGATCGCCGAATCGCAGGCCAAGATCGCCCAGCAGCAGGCGCGTCTCGACCAGATAGCCGGAGTGCTGGGAAACATCGCCGTCGACAAGTACGTCACCGGGAGCGCCCTCGAGCTGAGCCCGTTGTTCTCCAACGCGCAGGCCTACACCGAGGCCGAGCAGAAGAACTCGTTGAGCGGGCTCGCACTCGACACCGGCTCGGGAAGCACCGACGAGATGCAGGCGCTGGCCGAGGATCTCGCCAAGGAGCAGGCATCGCTCAGCCAGAAGCAGAAGCAGGTCGCCGGACTGGTCGACACGCTCAACACCAAGCTGGCCGAGGGCCAGGCCCTGCAGACCGAGTACGAGCAGAAGCTGGCAGCCGCCAAGGTCGAGCTCGGTGCAGCGATCGACCAAGAGCGCGAACGTCTTGCCGAGATTGCCGCTGCGGCCGACATCGCCCGGCAGAAGAAGGCTGCTGACGACGCCGCAGCCGCCAACAAGAAGAGCGCTGCAGTGATCGTCTCGACTCCTCGCGGCGGTGGAACCACTTCCGACTCTTCCGGCGGTGGGTCAACGGGTGGCGGTTCGGGTGCCGATCCGGCGCCACCGGCCACCACCGGTGGCGGCGGCGGCGGTGATTCGGGCGGCGGCAGCTCGGGCGGCGTCAGCCCTGCGCCACCGGTTTCCTCGCTGGCCGGCATTGCCGTCAGCGCGGCCATGGGCCAGCTCGGGGTTCCGTACCGGTTTGCTGCCGAGTCGCCCGGAGTCGCGTTCGACTGCTCTGGTCTCACCAAATACGCCTGGGGTCAAGCCGGCGTGTACCTGCCTCATCAATCGGGAGCCCAATACGGGTCGATCCCGCACATCTCGCAGGGTGAGATCCAGCCCGGCGACCTCATCTTCTACAAGACCCCGATCGGCCACGTCGCCATCTACATCGGTGGCGGGCAGATGATCCATGCGCCGCGAAGTGGCGACGTGGTCAGCGTCGCAGTGGTCAACTGGGCCAAGGTTGTCGGAATCGGCAGGCCGGGTTAGCCACCGATACGGTGTCGCATCGTGCAGGGCATCGACACCGTTCGAGTCAGTTCTTGGCTCGAAACGAACGTTGCCGATGCCACTGCTCCGTTCCACTTCGCGCTCATCGCCGGAGGTCGTTCGAACCTCACCTACGCGGTCACCGACGCGCTCGGCCGACGGTATGTTCTGCGTCGACCGCCACTCGGCCACGTGCTGGCCACCGCCCACGACATGGCCCGCGAGCATCGCATCGTGGAGGCTGTCGGGCGCACCCCTGTTCCTGTGCCCCCGGTGTTCGGTCTGTGCACCGATTGCGACGTCGTCGGTGCGCCGTTCTATGTGATGGGCTTCGTCGACGGAGTCGTGCTCGACGGCGTCGAGCGAGCCGAAGAGCTGCCGATTTCGTTGCGGCCGCTGGTGGCGGAGCATCTCGTCGACGTCCTGGCCGACCTTCACGCGGTTGATGTCGACGAGGTCGGCTTGGGTGACCTTGCCAAGCGCGAGGGGTACATCGAGCGTCAGGTCAAGCGATGGTCGACGCAGTGGGAGCAGTCGAAGACACGCGAGCTCCCTGCGATCGACGAGGTCGCCAAGCGATTGCGCGATCGCGTCCCGACGCAGCACGGGGTGTCGATCGTCCACGGCGACTATCGATTCGGCAACTGCCTCACCGACGTGCGCGCCGGTCGCATCAACGCGGTGCTCGATTGGGAGCTGTGCACGCTCGGTGATCCGCTTGCCGATGTCGGCTACCTCGGCGTCTACTGGTTCGACGGCACGGCCGAGACCACGCGGCCGAACGACCCGACCCCCGCCGGTGGCTTTCCGCCGTATGCCGCCGTGCTGGAGCGCTACGCCCGGAACACCGGCCGCGATCTCAGCGGAATCGGCTACTACATCGCGTTCGGGTGCTGGCGCCTCGCGGTGATCAGCGAAGGCGTCTACGCCCGGTACCTGCACGGTGTGATGGGTGACGACAGCGGAGTCGACGTGACCGCCTTCAAGCTCGCCACCGAGTCTCTCGCCGAGCGAGCCGTGGCCGCCTTTCGGGTTGGTTTGTCCTAGAGCTCCAGAGTGGGACGACCATGCGTGCCGTGGACTCGGCATCACGATGATTGTCGGGCCTTGATGAGAGCCTGAATCGAAGTACGTAGCGCTCGCGAATTTCGTGCTTGCGTCTGTGTGACGTAGCGGACGATCCAACCTTCGGCGTTCATTCGTGCCTCTCGATCCGAGTCATGGTTCTCACTCTCGGACCCGAAGTGGAACCGTCGACTGTGCGCCTCGATGGCGATCTTCAGCGCGGGGATGGCGAAATCGGCTCGAGCGACGAAGCGCCCCCGAGCATCGAAGATGCTGAACTGGCGGACGATTCCAGGAATACCGGCGAGAGCGCGCTCGACCCGAACCTCGAGAGCCGACTCTGTGGGCGCGGTGCGCTGCTGCGCCGCGTCGAGAAGACGCAGCAGCACCCCCGTGCCGCTCTGGCCGGGACGATGCAGGCGCTCGGCGGTTTGGCGCATCCACGTCAGGCTGTGTCCGTTCCGCCAAGCGGACTCGAACGCCATCGCGACTCGTGCCTTGGAATCCACGGAGCCCAGATCGCAAAGCGTGCGAGCGACGCCTGCACAACGAATCCCGTCGACCACCGTGAAGTCGAGCGCATGCTCACCACCCATCGGTCCGCGGTGGTGGATCGCATTCTCGACGTGGTGACGACGCCCGCTCGGCAGCAGCAGTTCCACGGGTCCCGGCGCGTAGCCATCGAATCGGTGCAATGCCGCAGCGGACCGAAACGCGGCGACTGCGACTCCACCACCGGCCTGAGTCGCGACATATAACCGCTGGTGCCATGTGGGTGGTGCGCCATGAACGACGAGGACGCCAGGGGCCGGCTCGTCGATCCACTCGTCGCGAAGCAGACGTTCGACGACTCGCTTGCTGATTCCTTTGTCGGCGGCCTGGCTTCTGGTGAGAGCACCGTGGCGAGAGGCTGCGAACTCGCCAGCGGCACCCCAGGGGGCGCAGGCGACCATGGCGGCCGAAGCTATCGACAGTCGTGGCCGACGCGGTCGCGAACGTCGAAGTGTTGCCGCACGGCACCTGAGTGGTCCCCAGGGGCAACACTTCGCCGGGTCGGGCGTCGCGTGAGGCGGGGTCAGGCGGGGGTTGTCTGGGCGAGGGCTTCTTGGGCGTACTCCTTGGCCTGCTTGTAGTCGGCCTTGCCGTTGGGGCGCGCGGCACCTCGGTGACGAACACGACTCGTTTCGGTGCCTTGTACCCGGCAAGCTGCGACTTGACGTGGGCGATCACCTCGGCCTCGTCGAGGCGGGTGCCGTCGGTGGCGGCGACAGCAGTGACGGCCTGGCCGAATCGATCGTCGTCGACACCGACGACGAGGCAATCGAGCACCCCGGGCACTCGCTTGACGGCCTCCTCGACCTCTTCGGGGAAGATCTTCTCGCCTCCGGAGTTGATCACTTGGCTGCCTCGCCCGAGCAGGATCAGTGTGCCGTCCGCGGCGACTCGGGCGAGGTCGCCGGGGAACGAGTAGCGGATGCCGTCGATCGTGCGAAACGTGCGGGCCGACTTCTCGGGGTCCTTGAAGTAGCCGAGGGGCAGGAACCCACCCGCGGCAACCATGCCCACCTCGTCGGAACCGGGGACCACCTCGCGGCCATCCTCGGTGAACACCTTCGTCGTCGGGTTCTGAGTGAACTTGGCCGTGTCGGTCGAGCCGCCGCGGGTGGTCATCTGGTTGCCGACTGAACCCTCGGTGGAACCCATCGCATCGAACAACACGACTTGGGGGATCCGCTCCAGCAACTGCTGCTTGACCTCGTGAGTCCACATGACACCCGACGACAGGATCACAGCGACGCTCGACAGGTCGTAGGGCTGGCCGGTCTCTGCTGCTGCGTCGATGGCAGCGACCAGTGGCTTGGCGAACGCGTCGCCCACGATCACGAGTGACGTGGCGCGCCGAGCCTGCGTGGTGCGAAGGATCTCGTGCGCGTCGAGCGTGCGGGTCGTCAGTGTGATCACTTCGCCGCCGGTGAGGTGTGCGGCGAACGCGCCCAACCACAGGCCGGTGCCGTGCATCAGCGGTGCGCACGGAAGGGCGACCATGCGGTTACCCGACTCTGTGATCGAGCGCACGAGGGGAGCTACGTCGTCGGCCGTCTGCGGCACGGGCTGGCCGAGGAAGGGGAACCCGGATCGCAGGAAGAGGCCGACGTGAGAGGCCATGTCGTACATGACCCCCTTCGGCATCCCCGTGGTGCCACCGGTGTAGAGCATGTAGATGTCGTCATCGCTGCGGGCGATGCGTTCCATCGGCTCGTTCGCGGCGAGCACAGTGTCGTACGGCTGGGAGCCCGCCACGCGACCCGCGTTGCCATCGTCGACCTCGATCAGCAGCTTGAGATCGGGAAGGCGATCGACGACACGGGCGACGCGATCGCCGAGCGACGAATGGAAAACCAACGCTTCGGCATCGGCATTGTCGAGGAGGTACCACAGCTCGTCGTCGAGGTAGCGGTAGTTGACGTTGACCGGAACGCCGCGCATCTTGAACGCGCCGTACTGCGACTCGAGGTATTCGTTGCCGTTGTACATGTACAACCCGATCTTCGAGTCGTGCTTGAGGCCGGCCGCCGAGTAAGCGGCGGCGAGTCGCGCGCCTCGCTCGTCGTACTCCTTCCAGCTCCTGGTGGTCGTGCCGTGCGCGAGCGCCGTCGCGGTGGGAATGGTGTCAGCGATCGATTCCCAGATGGTGGCGTAGTGCAACTCCATGAGGGGGAGCGTACGTGATCATGTCGATGCGTTCAGAGTGTCGAACGAAGAAGTCGGCAGGCCGTTGCGGATCGGGGTGCATTCCTCGGGAAAGTCCTGCGACCACTTCGGATCGACCGAGTTCAGCCGGTCGAGGAACTCGCCGAGTCGCGGCAGGGACGCGTCGACGATGTCGTGCAGCACCACGACCGACCACTGGTGTCGACCGATCTCGTCGAGTGCAGCGTCGACCCAGCCGGCCTCGTCGCGCCAGTCGCCGGGCAGCACGTTCCACAACACGCACGTGTATCCCCCTGCGCAAAGGCTCAGCGCGCCGAACTCGCTCATGAGGTGGTCGTCGATGACCCCGCCTGCGCCGTACGGGCGGAACAAGGAACCATCGCCACCAGCCTCGTCGACCGCAGCCCTCGTTCGAGCGAGCTCGTCGAGGATCACGTCTTCGGCAGCGACGCCGAACTGCACGCTGTGGCTCCACGTGTGCCCACCGAGACGATGGCCTCGGCGGACGGTTTCTCGACCGAGTTCCCTGCCCTCAGGCGTGGCCAGTTTGTGGCCGATGGTGAAGAACGTCGCCGGCACCGACTGCGCGGTCAACACCTCGAGCACTTCCTCCGTGATGCCCGGCGTCGGGCCGTTGTCGAACGTGACCGTGACGGTCGGCGCTGTCATTCCGGATGCTCGACGAGCCCACTCGGGTGGCGGGCAAATCGTCCGGGTTCCGAGTGCACCGGGCCGTCGTCCTCCCACGGCCAACCGCCGAAACCGGTGCGTCGGTAGTCGTCGAAGGCCTGCTCGATCTCGGCGCGGGTGTTCATCACGAACGGGCCGTACTGGGCGACGGGTTCGCCGATGGGCCGCCCTTGAAGCACGAGGCATTCGACGGCCGAATCACCGGCGCGCACCTCCACGTCGGTGTCGCTGCGAACCACTGCGCCGGTCGAAGAGGCAAGCTCATGGCCACCGATCGACAGTGTCTCGCCTTCGAAGAAGTACAGCGTGCGGGCGACATCCGGGTGGCGCGTTGCCGGCATCGTCCATGTTGCTCCTGCGTCGAGGCGCAGCACCCAGATCGCCACCTCGGCCTCGTCGCGCGCTGCCCAAGAGTTGGGCGGCGGTGAAGCAGGCTTGGCGTCACCCAGGGCACCGGCAACGACAGTGACGCTGCCACCTTCGAACGTGACGACCGGGATGTCGGGTGCCCACAACATGGTGAAGTACGGATCGACCATCTTGTCGCCCGCAGGCAGGTTGAGCCAGATCTGGAACAGCTCGGTCGGGTTCGGCGCCGTCGTATCGACCAGCGGGAACATCTCGCTGTGAACAATGCCCGCGCCGGCGGTGAGCCACTGCGTGTCGCCACCGCCGAATCGGGCGGCTGCTCCAAGAGAATCGGAATGGTCGATCAGGCCGCGACGAACGAGCGTGACCGTCTCGAAGCCGCGGTGAGGGTGCTGGGGAAAGCCCGGCACCTTGTCGCCGTGGTACATCCGCCAGCCGTCGCGGGGCTCGAAGTCGGAGCCCAATTCGCGGCCGGAAAGCGATTCGGCCGGCGGGCCGAAGCGGCCATTGCCGGCCGGGTAGAGGTCGAGGTGGTGGACGCAGAACAGGAAGGGGTCGACGGCCGGCCACTGGAACCCGAGCGGCACCTCCTGCAACACAGGATCGTTCATGCCTTCAAGGCTAGGCATCGCCGCCGGGCTCGCGCACCGCTCGACGTGTCACACCAGAGAGGCGATCACGTCGCCGAGCTGGCGCAGCGACCGCACCTCGAACGCTCCCCGGCAGTAGGCGCGGTAGTCGTCCATCGCCGAGTCGGTGGCTCCCCACTCCGTCTCGGGTTCCGGGTTCAGCCAGAAGATTCGTCGCGCCTGTGCGGCGATGGCCTTCAGGGCGTCGACGCCATCGGGTCGGTAGTTGGTTCGGGCGTCGCCGCAGATGATCACCGTCGAACGCGAAGAGACTGCATCGGCGAGATGATGCTCGACGAACCTGCTGAGTGCTCGGCCGTAGTCGCTGTGCCCGTCGTCGCCGAGCACACCGCGGCGTTCGACGAAGCGGTTGACATGGATCTCGTGTTCGGCGGACTCGAACAGGTCCGTCACTTCGGCAAGGCCATCGACGAACGCAAAGCTGCGTACTCGACGCAACTCGTCATGCAGCGCATGCACGAGCGTGAACGTGAACTGGGCGAACTCGGCCACCGATCCACTGACGTCGCACAGCAGTACTAGCTCGGGCCGGTGAGGATGGCGGCGGCGCATCACGACATCGAACGGAACGCCTCCGGCCTGCAACGACCGACGCACGGTCCGCCGAGGATCGAGTCGCCCGGTGCTGCGCAGCCGGCGATGGCTGCTGATCCTGGCCGCGAGTTGCCGGGCCAGTGGCTGGACCACGCGGCGCAGCTCACTGAGCTCGAGCGCCGACAGTTGCAGCATGTCGCGGTCGGCCAGCGCCACGCTGAGGTCGACGTCGGCGTGATCACGGTGCCCTGCCGTCATACGTGTGGCGATCTCCGCCGCTAGCCGGCGCCGGAACTGTTCGAGCATCTCGGCGAACTCGTTGCGCGCCAGCAGCAACTCGAGCTCCGTCAGCTCACCCTCGCGGCGCAGTTGTTGCATCGCCGCGCTGAGCATGCGCGAGAGGTCGATCGCACGCATCACCCGATGCAGGTAGTAGCGCTCGCTGTGCTCGGCGTCACCGTCGAGTCCGGCGAAGGCATCGACCGCCTGCTGGGCGAGGAACGCGATCTGTGCGTCGTCGCCCTGCTGCATCGCCTGCAGCAAGGCGCTCGACAGCTGCCCCGGCGTGGGCGCGACGTGTTGCTGGTCGTGACTCGCATCGCTCGCCGACTGGTCGGCGGGGGGCCCGCCGATACCGGCGAACACCGCCCGAAACGCGCGGTCGAACTCCCCGGTCGGGTCGGAGCTCTTCACCAGAGTTGCCCGTAAGCCCGCTTTGACAGCGTCGGGTTCCACCAGCGGGAGGTGGGTCAGTGCCGCGACGGCATCGATGGTCGCGCCGGTCGTGACATCGATACCTCGACGACGGAGTTGGTCGACCAGCGACATGACACGCTCGACCAGCGGATGGGGCGAATCGCTCACCGCTTGGCCAGTTGCGATTCGATGCTGCGGGCAGTCGCCAGCAGGTCGGGCAGGATCACCCCGCGCAGTTCCTTCAGGGTGACACGCGCCGCGTGGGTGCCGACGTTGACAGCCGCGAGCGTTCTCCCGCGCCGATCGCGAAGCGGTGCGGCGACGGATCTGATGCCCTCCTCCAGCTCCTGGTCGATCAACGCGTACCCCTGGGTGCGAACGGTGAGGAGCTCGGCTCGCAAGGCCTCGACATCGGTGATGGATTGTGAGGTGAGCTCGGTGATGACGAGGTTGTCGAGGAACTCGTCGAGCTGCTCTTCGCTGAGGTCGGCGAGCAGCACACGCCCCATCGAAGTCCACGCCGCCGGCAGGCGCGAACCGATCGCCAACGAGATCCCCATGATTCTCTGGGTGTTGACCCGAGCCACGTAGACGATCTCGGATCCGTCGAGCACCGAGGCCGAAACGCTCTCGTGCACGCGGTTGGAGAGCGCCTCCATGAACGGCTGGGCGATGTCGGGAAGCTGCAACGACGAGACGTAGGCGAAGCCGAGGTCGAGCACCCGCGGCGTGAGCTCGAAGATACGTCCGTCGGTGCCGACGTAGCCGAGCGAGACGAGCGTGAGGAGTAGACGACGCACGGTCGCTCGGGTCAAACCCGTGGCTCGGGCCATGTCGGCCAGCGTCATCGCCGGCCGCTCGGCGCTGAACGCCTGTAGCACAGTGAGGCCACGGCTCAGCGATTGGACGTAGTCTCGTTCCGGTCCGTCGGCTAGTAGCTTGCCGCTTGACATCCGAGCACACCTCCCGCGACAATGTTCACATATCGCACGAGTGTGCGCAATGCGAACATTTGGGGACTCACCAAAGGGGGCTGCGTGACCGAATACGTCACCAAGTTCGGGTCGCTCGCCGACTTCGACAAGGGCAGTATCGACCTGATCAACGATCAGGCCAAGAACTACGCGTTTTCGAACATCTTCGAGGTCGCCAACTCCTCCAAGCCGTGGGAGAAGGTGGCCGTCGGCAAGAACATGCAGTACGTGCTCGAGGTCATTCGCGCCGAAGGGACGAGTGAGTGGCGCACGTGTGCCCACGACGAGTTCCCGTTGTGCATGGACGGCGAGGTCACGATCGAACTCGTCAAGCTCGACACTCCGGCCGTGCCCGCAGACAAGGAAGGCTCCGTGCGTGTCGACGGCGATCCGGTCGGAAAGAAGATGGGACGAATCGTCCTGCGCAAGGGGCACCAGGCGCTGCTGCCCGCCAACGCCGCCTATCGCCTGAGCGCTGCTGCCCCGAGCGTCGTCCTTCTGCAAACCATCCTCGGCGACGACACCGTCGAGCGATGGGCCGACATCTGTCTGAGCTGAGCCAAGAATCGCCTGAGAGGAACACTGACATGACCATGACCGACGTTCAATCGACCGAACCAAACTCCCAGGGTTACCGCGAGTTCAGCCTTGGTGCGTTCCACTTCTCGCGCGACGAGTACTTCGTCCACATCACCTGGCCCACCGGTAAGCACGTTTTGAGCGCCGATGTCTTCCTTCGCGCTCTGCAGCGCGACGTTGCGTGGGACTTCTTCTACGGCACGGTCAACTTCGACAGCGTGTTCGGCACCGTCAACCACTACGGCACCGTCGACATGTTCGCCGGGCGGTTCAACGATGCCTACCGCAAGGCCGAGCTCGACCACACGGAGAACTTCGAGACGCCACTCATCCGTGACACCTTCAAAGCGATGCTCGACGATTGGACAAACGCTTCGTTCGATCCATTCGCCAGCCCCGCCGAGACCGACAAGCCATTCGGTGTGAAGGACGGCAGCAACACCGAGGCCATCACCCGCAGGCGTGTGGCCGCGGCGCGCATGGTGAGCGTGCCCGGCGACGAGCAGATCCGCACCGACGAAACCCACCCGGTGAACCGCATGTTCGCCGACGTTCCCCAGGATCAACCCGAGGTCTACCCCGAGCCCGGCTTCGAGAACGAAGTCGCCGCCTACAACCTGTACTCGTACATCAGCCGCAGCGACGTGACGTGGAACCCCAGCGTCGTCAGCGTGTGCAAGGCCAGTCTCTACTGTCCCACGAGCGAGGAGTACGTCCTCCCCGTGTTCCACGGCAACGATCGCGTCGAGTGGTTCGTGCAACTCAGCGACGAGATCGTGTGGGACGTGCAGGATCGCGACACAGGCGCCCCGCGGGCCAAGGTCACCATGAAGGCCGGCGATGTCGCCGCGATGCCCGGCGACATCCGCCACCAGGGCTACAGCCCGAAGCGGTCGATGTTGTTGGTGTGGGAGAACGCCTCGCCCGAACTGCCGGAGATGATCCGCACCGGCAAGGCGAGCGTGTATCCCGTCGAGTTCTGATGCAGTCCTCGACACGATGATCACCACGTTGAGAGAGGCCGTGGCCGATCTCGTGCGCGACGGCGACACGTTGGCGTTGGAGGGGTTCACCCACCTCATCCCTCATGCCGCCGGTCACGAGATCATCCGCCAGCAGCGTCGCAACCTTCATCTTGTGCGCATGACGCCCGACGTGGTCTACGACCAGTTGATCGGTACGGGATGCGTCACGAAGTTGACGTTTTCGTGGGGTGGGAATCCCGGCGTCGGTTCGCTGCAGCGATTCCGCGACGCAGTCGAGAACGAGTGGCCACATCCGCTCGAGATCGAAGAACACAGCCACGCCGGTATGGCCACCAGGTACGCGGCCGGCGCCGCGGGGCTTCCGTTCGGCATGCTCCGCGGGTACGTCGGCACCGATCTGGCGAACCACACCTCGACCATCAAGACGGTCGAGTGCCCCTTCACCGGCGAGGTGCTTGCAGCCGTGCCGGCGATCAACCCCGACGTCGGCATCATCCACGCCCAGCGCGCCGATCGCGCCGGCAACGTGCAGATCTGGGGTCTCCTCGGCGTTCAGAAAGAAGCGGTTCTCGCCTCGACGCGGTCGATCGCGACGGTCGAAGAGATCGTCGACGAACTGCCGGCCGTGCCCGGCGCGATCGTTCTGCCGTCGTGGGTGGTCAGCGCCGTGTGCCTGGTTCCCGGCGGTGCGCATCCCAGCTTTGCCATGGGCTTCTCGGTGCGCGACAACGCCTTCTACAAGGCGTGGGATGCGATCTCGAAGGATCGCGATGCCTTCACGACCTGGATCGACAAGCACGTGATCGGCACGGCCGACTTCGCCGAGTACCGCGAGAGCGTTGGCTTCTGATGGCCGAGTACACCACCGATGAACTGATGATCATCAACGCCGCGCGGCAACTCGGTGCATTGGCGGCGGCCGGTAGGAGCCGTTGCTTCGTTGGTCTCGGGCTGCCCTCGACGGCCGCCAACTTGGCGCGTCGGCTCTATCCGATCGAGCCCGTGCTGATCTACGAGTCCGGCTGCATCGGCTCGAAGCCGACTCGGCTGCCGCTGTCGATCGGCGATGGCGAACTGGCCGAAACCAGCGATGCGGTCGTCAGCGTGCCCGAGATCTTTGCGTATTGGCTGCAGGCCGGGCGCATCGACATCGGCTTCCTCGGCGGCGCCCAACTCGACAAGTACGCCAACATCAACTCGACAGCGATCGGTTCCTACGAGTCACCCAAAACACGGCTGCCTGGTGCCGGCGGTGCACCCGAGATCGCCGCATCGGCTGGAGCAGTCATGGTGATCATGCGTCAATCGGTGCGGGCCTTCGTCGAACGCTGCGACTTTCGCACCTCGGTCGGCTTCGGTGAGGGAAAGGGTGATCGTGAGCGCTTCGGCCTGCGCGGCGCCGGCCCCAAGTGGGTCATCACCGACCTCGCTGTGATGGAGCCCGATCCCAACACGTGCGAGCTCGTTGTCGTCGCCCTCCACCCCGGCGTCACCCGCGCCCAGGTCGTGTCGGCAACCGGCTGGGCAGTTCGATTTTCGGACGACGTTGCTACCACCGCCGAACCGACTGAGTACGAGCTCGACACGCTGCGCAGTCTGCAAGCCGCATGAACCCGTTCATCTACGACCAGCTCCCGGCACGGATCGTCTTCGGCGCCGGGCGACTGAAGGAAGTCGGCGCCGAAGTGGAGCGGCTCGGGCTTCAGCGGGTGATGCTGATCTCCGATTGGGCCACCGCCTCTGCAGCCGCCACGATCACCGAACAACTCGGCCCACGGCTCGTGCTGGCGTGGGATGAGGTCGCCCAGCACGTTCCCGTCGAGCTCGCCGATCGGGCACGGGCGGCGGCGACCGAAGCGAACATCGACGGCGTCGTGTGCATCGGTGGGGGATCTTCCACTGGTCTCGCCAAGGCCATGGCCCTGAGTCACAACCTGCCCATCGTCGCCGTTCCGACGACGTACGCAGGCAGCGAGCAAACGGCCATCTACGGCCTCACCGGCGGCCGTCACAAGCAGACCGGCAAGAACCCGATCGTGCTCCCGAAGACGGTTGTGTACGATCCCGAGCTCACGCTCGCCCTGCCGCCGCAGGTCACTGGCCCGTCGGCCTTCAACGCCCTCGCCCATTCCGTCGAGGCCCTGTATGCGCCGGGCAACAACCCGATCACGTCGGCACTCGCGCTGGAGGGGGTGCGCGCCATCCACCAATCGTTGCCCACGGTGATGACGTCCCCTGGCGACGTCGACGCCCGCGGCACCCTGCTGTACGGCGCCTACCTGTCGGGGGTTGCTCTCGGCACGACGTCGACCGGGTTGCATCACAAGTTGTGCCATGTGTTGGGTGGCCGGTTCAACCTCGTTCACGCTGACGCGCACTCGGTGATCCTTCCGCATGCGATCGCTTTCAACGCTCCTGCCCTGCCGGCCGAAATGGCCAGGCTCGCCGAGGCGCTGGGCGTACCCGGCGGCGATCCGGCCGCGGCGCTGTGGGATCTGGCCGTGGCCAGCAAGGTGCCGATCCGGCTCGCCGACCTTGCCGGCCACGACGGATTGTTGAAGCGCGACGAGCTGCCCGGCGCCGCACATGCCGCGGCCGAAGAGATCACCGTCAACCCCCGTCCGGTCAGCGAAGCCGACCTGCTCGGCATCCTCGAACGTGCCTACGAAGGAGAACGACCATGAGCAGCGAAGCGTTCATCGTCGATGCGGTGCGAACCCCGCTCGGTCGAATCGGTGGAGCACTGGCCGGGGTTCGTCCCGACGATCTCCTGGCCGGCGCGGTTCGTACCATCGTCGATCGCTCGCCATCGCTCGACCCCGCATCGATCGACGAGGTCTACGCCGGCGACGCCAACGGTGCCGGTGAAGACAACCGCAACGTCGCCCGCATGGCGCTGCTGCTGGCCGGCCTCCCCACCACGATCCCCGCGGCCACTGTCAACCGGCTGTGCGGTAGCGGGATCGAGGCGATCTTCGGTGCGTCACGTACGGTGGCTGTCGGCGATGCCGACATCACGGTGGCGTGCGGCGTGGAGAGCATGACTCGTGCTCCGTGGGTTCTGCTGAAGCCCGCCAAGGCTTATCCCACCTCGCACGAGCAGTTGTGGAACTCCGCACTCGGCTGGCGGATGACCAATCCGAAGATGCCGGGGGAGTGGACGATCTCGCTGGGTGAAGGCGCCGAGGTGCTCGCCGACAAGTATTCGATCTCGCGCGACGAGCAAGACGCGTTCGCCGTGCGCTCGCATCAGCAAGCTGCTGCCGGGTGGGCGGCTGGACATTTCGCCGCCGAGATCGTGCAGGTACCCGAGGCATCGATGGAGCGCGATGAATGCATCCGCCCCGACTCGTCGATGGAAACGCTCGCCAAGCTGAAGCCCGTGTTTCGACAGGGTGGTTCGGTCACTGCGGGCAACGCCTCACCGATGAACGATGGCGCGGCTGCAATGCTCGTCATGTCGTCGCGCGGGCTGGAGTCGTCGCGGGCCACACCGATGGCGCGCATCGTCAGCCGGGCCACCAGTGGTGTCGATCCTCATCTCTACGGCATTGGTCCGGTCGAGGCGGCGCGCACGGCGCTGCGACGAGCGGGCCTCGGCTGGAGCGATCTCGACGCGGTCGAACTGAACGAAGCCTTCGCCGCTCAATCACTCGCCTGCCTGCGCGAGTGGCCGGAGCTCGACCCGCAGATCGTCAACCAACAAGGTGGCGCGATCGCCATCGGCCACCCCCTCGGCTGCTCCGGGGTGCGAATCGTCACCACCCTGGCCCACCACCTGCACCGCACCGGCGGCCGTTACGGCCTTGCGGCGATGTGCATCGGCGTCGGCCAGGGCATCGCCATGGTCATCGAAAACCTCACCTGAGGTCTCACCCGCCCACCACCCTGATCCCTGTGGAGTTGTTCGGCGCACCCAGGCGAGCGCGAAACACTCCACACCTCGGCTGTGGAGTTGTTCGGTGTACCCAGGTGGGCGCGAAACACTCCACAGGGGTTAGCGGGGGCGGGTGGCGGCGACGGCGGCGACGGCGTCGAGCGACTCGGGGTTCTTCAGGGCACCACGACTGGCCACAGCGTCGGGTTCGGAGCCGCGCAGGATCTTCTTCACCGGCAGCTCCAGCTTCTTGCCCGACAACGTCGTCGGGATCGAGGGCAGGGCGTGGATCTCGTCGGGCACGTGGCGTGGCGAGAGGCTGCTGCGCAGCGCCTTCTTGATCGGTTCGACGAGATCCTCGATGCGCACACCGGCGTCGGGCACGACGAACAACACAAGCACTCCGCCTCCGCCGCCCATGTCTTCGAGGTGAACGATCAGGCTGTCGCCGACTCCGTCGATCGTCTCGACCACTCGATAGATCTCGCTGGTGCCGATGCGTACGCCACCACGGTTGAGCGTGGCGTCGGAGCGGCCGGTGATGACACAACTGCCCTTGTCGTCGAGCGTGATCCAGTCGCCGTGCCTCCACACCCCCGGGTAGGTGTCGAAGTAGGCGGCCCGAAGCCTGGACCCATCAGGATCCCCCCAGAACCCGACCGGCATCGACGGCATCGGACGAGTGATCACCAGTTCGCCCTGCTTGCCAACTACAGAATGCCCGTCATCATCGAACGCTTCGACCGCCGCCCCCAAGTAGCGGCACGAGATCTCACCGGCGACGACCGGCACCATCGGACAGCCCCCGACGAACGCCGAGCACACGTCAGTGCCGCCGCTGATCGACGACAGCATCACGTCGTGGCCGACTTCCTCGTAGATCCAGTTGAATCCGTCAGCGGGAAGCGGCGCTCCAGTCGAGCCGACGGCGCGAAGCTTCGATAGATCGAAGTGGGCGCCGGGTCGCAGACCCGCCTTGCGACACGCCATGAAGTACGGCGCGCTGGCGCCGAACCAGCTGATCGTCTCGCGAGCTGCGAGATCCCACAATGCATCGAGCGTCGGGTAGGCCGGATCGCCGTCGAACGTGACGATTGCCGCGCCCGTCAGCAGACCGCTGACCAGGTAGTTCCACATCATCCACCCTGTGGTGGTGAACCAGAAGAACCGGTCGGTCGGCCCGAGATCGGCGTGCAGTCCCAACACCTTCAGGTGTTCGAGGAGGATGCCACCGTGCCCGTGGATGATCGGCTTGGGCATGCCGGTGGTACCCGACGAGTACAACACGTACAAGGGATGGTCGGCGGCGACCTGTTCGAACTCGACCGGGCCCGGCTCCTCGACGAACTCGTTCCAGTCGAGAGTCCCGGCAATGGGGTCGTCGGCGAGGTACTGGAGGGCTACGGTCGCCCTCAACCCGGCGAGTCCTTCGCGGATCGCCCGCACCTCGGCGCGACGGTCGATGTCGCGGCTGCCGTACCGATAGCCGTCGACGACCAGCAGCACCTTCGGATCGATCTGCCCGAACCGGTCGAGCACGGCCTGCACGCCGAACTCGGGCGCGCAACTCGTCCACACTCCACCGAGGCTGGCGGTTGCGAGGAAGGCGACGATCGTTTCGGGGACGTTGGGCAGGTAGGCGGCGACGCGGTCGCCGCGACCGACGCCGAGGCGCTGCAAGCCCCTGCGGGCACGACCGACCTGCTCGATCAACTCGTCGCGGGTGAGCGACGATGATTGCCGCGTCTGCGAATGAGCGATGATCGCCGGCTGCGCGCCTCGATGTCGGAGGATTTGCTCGGCGTAGTTCAGCTGAGCTCCCACCATCCATCGCGGACCGGGCATCGTCGCCGACTCGAGGATCACGTCGTAGGGATGTCCGGCGCGCACGTCGAAGAACTCCCAGACTGCGGCCCAGAACCCGGCGAGGTCGTCGACCGACCATCGCCACAGGGCGTCGTACGAATCGAAAGGCCCAATGCCGCGGTCACCCAACCATTCGACGAAACGACCGATGTTGCTGCGGGCGATCGATTCAGGCGTGGGAGCCCAGAGTTGGTCGATCGTCATGTCGTCATTCTCCTCGAACGTCGTCGCAGGGAGGTCGTTGAGCATCGTGGCAGCGACAGAGTTCGCAGGGAGGTCTAGATCAGCGGCGTGTTCGCTTCCAAGCCCAACAGCAGACGGCCGTACATCTCCTGGTTGGTCTCCAGCTTCATCAAGCCGTGGTTGTTGATGGTCTGGATATCGGCCAGTGCTCGGTTGACGGGGCTCGCCGTACGAACTCCGGTCGCGCCGGATTCGCGGAACAAGACCTCCACACCCTCCAACAGACGACGAACAGCGGTCGCGCAGTCGCTGCGCATCTCGGCCCGGCGCAGGTATGGCACCTCGGCACCCGCTCGTGCAGTGGCATCGAGATCATCGGCGACCGCGTACAGCAGCAGCTCTCCTTCGCGGATCCGCGATGCTGCGTCGCCGAGACGGATGTGGGTGAAGGGGTGCGGTTCCTGCGGGTCGGCCGTGTAGGCGATGACCTTGCCCTTGATCGACGCGGGAAAGTCGGCCAATGCTTGCTTGGCAATTCCGATGGCACCACCGCAGAGGGCGATGGTGAGCACAGGAACCGGGGCGCAACGCTGCACCCAGTCGTCGCCGTGCAGTCCGGCGCCGGGACTGTTGCCCATGATCAGTCCGGGCAGCGACAGGAATCGGTGTGCGGGTACGTCGAGGGGCTCGAGCACCATGGTGCACGAGCCGGTTCCGGAGAGGCCGCTGACGTACCAGTCGTCCTTGATCGTTACAGCGGACGCCGGCACGATGAAGTCGCCTTGGTCGACCTCGTTGCCGTCGTCGTCGTACACGACTCCGCCGAGCAGCAACCAGTCGGCGCGCTCGCACCCGGACCCGAACGGCCACACTCCCTGCAGTCGGAACCCATCGGACGTTCGCACGGCCTTGCCGCGCGCCCCGATCACGGCCGACACGACCGCGTCGGCGTTACTGGCGTAGATGTCGTCCTGGCCCTGCTCGGGGAAGTGTGACATCAACCACGAGTGGGCCTGCACCACGCCGGCCACCCACGCCGTCGACCCACATCCCTGACCGAGTGCGCTCATCACGTCGAGGTGACTGCGGATACCGAGGGCGTAGCCACCGTTGCGTGTCGCCTGGATGGTTTTCATCGACCCGGCTCGGCGCAACGCATCGATGTTGACTTGGGGAATGCGCCGATCGAGCGCGGTCTGGGCGGCTCGCTCGCGCAGCTCGGGGATCAGTTCACGGGCGCGCGCCACCGCATCAGCGGCCGTCATGGGCATCGTCGTCGACACGGTTCCTCCTGTGCACGGATGGTCAGACCAGGAAACTGGCGCGTGTTCCACGTAGGTCGAGGATCGGCCGGATAGCCGCGATCCGTTCGAGTAGACCATCGACGGTCTGAGCCATGACGCCTTCCTTTCAGGGTTGGGCGATTACCGGGTTCTCCAGAACCCCAAGTTTGTCGATCTCGATGCGCACCGTCGAGCCGGGCTTCATACAACGCGGCGGGTTCATGACGAACCCGACACCTGCAGGAGTTCCGGTGGCGATGATCGTGCCCGGCAGCAGCGTGAAGGCGGTCGAGATGTGAGCGATCAGTTCCCAGCAGTTGGTGATCATCTGCTTGGTCGAGGCGTTCTGGCGGAGCTCGCCATCGACCCACGTGCGGATGCCGAGGTCGTGCGGATCGCCGACCTCGTCGGCGGTGACCAGCCATGGCCCCGTGGGACCGTGCGTGTCCCACGACTTGCCCATGGTCATGGTGGGCGTGGCCCGCTGCCAGTCGCGCACAGATACGTCGTTGACGATCAGGTAGCCGGCCACGACGGACGCAGCATCGTCGACGGACACCGTGCGGCATCGTTTGCCGATCACGATGCCCAGCTCGCCTTCGTAGTCGACCCAGTCGGGGGCGACCGTCGGTACTTCGATCCCGGCGCCAGGACCCACCACACAGGTGACCTGTTTGTTGAACACAACTGGGGCGGCAGGCTTTGGCATGCCGCTTTCGGCAACATGGTCGGCGTAGTTCAGCCCGATGGCCAGAAATGTGGGTGGCTGGGCGATCGGTGCTTCGAGCGTGACGGCCGACAACGCCAGGCGCGGAGCCGAGGCCGCCGTGCGAGCCAGCTCGGCCAGGCCGGTGGTGGCGAGCAGCACACCGACGTCGGTTGGCAGAGAAGGGTCGGCCGCGCCGACATCGATGACTTCGTCGGTATCGGTGGTTACGATGCCGAGGCGGGTACGGCCGCCCTCTGTGAACCGGGCGATCTTCATGAGACTCCTTGCAGTGCGGCGGCGATCTCTTCGACGTCGTGAGGATGGACGAAGGTTTTCGGAACTGGTGGGCCCCAGGCATACAGCGACTTGTCGGGGCCGTGCAGGCTCATTCGATCACCC
Source organism: Ilumatobacteraceae bacterium (assembly GCA_963720775.1). Classification (GTDB taxonomy): domain Bacteria; phylum Actinomycetota; class Acidimicrobiia; order Acidimicrobiales; family Ilumatobacteraceae; genus JAENVT01. Next base: position 1,009,235 of record CAVRGR010000007.1, read on the forward strand.
CCGTTCTCGACACCGGGTCGTTCTACTGCTCGATGTTCGACATGTCAAGAAGATTTCGATATTGTGCCTGATTCACGAAAGTGCTTGACTGTGTGTTCGATGGTGGGAACCGAACGACGAGCAGATCCGCCGCAGCCGGGGCGGCACCGTTCACCGCTGGCCGCGATCACCCGGACCGAACAGGTCTATGCGCAACTGCGCGCCGACATCCTGACAGGCCGGATCCTGCCCGGCACCAAGCTCCGATTCGCCGACCTCACGGAACGATACGACTGCAGCACCAGCGTGGTGCGCGAGGGCTTGACGCGGTTGGCCGAGCAGGGCTTGGTGCAGAGCGAGCCGCAACACGGTTTTCATGTCACGTCGCTGTCGTGGGACGATCTCGAGGACCTCACCACGGCGCGCTGCGAGCTCGAAGGTCTGGTTCTGCGGATCTCGATCGAGCACGGCGACATCGCCTGGGAGAGCGAGGTCGTTGCGGCTCACCACTCGCTCGATCGCACGGCGATGGAGACCGAGGGTGACCCCATCCTGATGACCGAGGAGTGGACACAGGCGCACTCGCGATTCCACAGCGCTCTGCTCGCCGCGTGCCCCAATCAACGGCTGCGCAACATGGCCTTGTCGTTGCGCGATGCCGCCGAGTTGTACCGGCGTTGGTCGCGGCCCATCGGTCACGACGAGCACCGCGATGTGCGCGGTGAGCATCGTGCGTTGGTGGAGGCAGCCCTGCGCGGCGATGCAACCGAAGCCGTGCGGTTGTTGCACGAGCATCTTCGCCGCACCACACGTGCGCTTGGCGCTCGTGAACGTGCTATGAGTACCGGTTAGCTCGTCGATCGAAGTATCAAAAAGGGAACAAGGGGAACTCACCAATGGAAGATCAGACCTGGCCAGAAAGCCCGATCAGCCGCCGCCGCGCCCTGGCGCTCGGCGGTGGAGCCGCAGCTGCTGCGTTCCTGGCCGCGTGCGGGAGCGACAAGAAGGGATCGTCATCGACCACGGCACCGGGCGTCACCACTGCATCAGGCGGCAGTACCGCGGCAACCACGGCGGCCAGTGGCGGCGGGGGCAAGGACGGAACGATCAAGATCGGGTACGTCACACCGCAGACCGGCGCATTGGCGTCCTTCGGTGAAGCCGACGTCTTCGTGCTCGGCGCGTTGCGCGATTTCTTCAAGAGCGGTGTCGACATCGGTGGCAAGAGCTACACGATTCAGATCATCGACAAGGACTCCGAGTCGAACTCCAACACCGCTGCGTCCGCGGCCAACGACCTGATCACCAAAGAAGGCGTGCAGATGATGTGCGTCGCCCAAACTCCCGACACCACCGTGCCGGTCGTCGTGGCCTGCACCAACAACGAGATCCCGGTGCTGTCGAACAACGCGCCATGGCAGCCGCACTACCTCGGGATCGGTGGCAAGCTCGGTCCTGGCATCACGCCAGCGGTGGCCTCGAAGTGGAACTACCACTTCTTCTGGGGGCTCGAGGACGTCATCGCGGTCTTCACGAAGATGTGGGCCGATGTTGCGCCGGGAGCGACCATCGGTGCGATGTGGCCTGACGACCCTGACGGCAATGCGTGGAGCGACCCGGGCGTCGGCTTCCCGCCGGCGCTCGACACGGCCGGCTTCAAGCTCGTCGATCCAGGTCGCTTCCCGCTCGGCGCGTCCGACTTCACGGCCCAGATCTCGCAGTTCAAAGCGGCCGGCGTCGAGATCGTGACGGGCGTGATGATCCCGCCCGACTTCGGCAACTTCTGGGCGCAATGTCAGCAGCAGGGCTTCAAGCCGAAGGCCGTGACCGTGGGCAAGTGCCTCCTGTTCCCGGGCGCTGTCGCCTCGTACCAGAACCCGATCGGGCTCTCGTCGGAGATCTGGTGGTCCGATCGACACCCGACCAAGTCGAGCCTCACCGGCCAGACCTCGGCAGAGCTTGCCGCGGCGTACACGGCGGCCACACAGAAGCAATGGACTCAGCCCGTGGGATACGTCCACTCGTTGTTCGAGGTCGCCATCGATGCGCTGAAGCGGGCCGGTGGAGCCACAGACAAAGAGGCCCTGCTGCAGGCCATGGGCGCGACCAACCTCGACACCATCGCCGGCAAGGTCGACTTCACCCATCCCGTGGTGCCCAACATCACCAAGACCCCGCTCGTCGGCGGGCAGTGGGTGAAGGGCAAGACGTATCCGGTGGAGTTCAAGATCGTCACCAATGACGAGCTGCCCACCATTCCGCTCGATGGAAAGCTCGAGGCGATCACCTACTGATCAGCACGCTGATGACGACAGGTTCGGCGGTAGTCAGCGTGATCGGCGTGAGCAAGTCCTTCGGGGTGCCGGTGATCGACGAGATGACCTTCACCGTCGCGTCCGGCGAAGCCGTCGGAATCGTCGGTCCGAACGGTGCAGGCAAGACCACGCTGTTGAACCTGATCGCTGGCGACCTGTCTGCTGACACCGGACGAATCGAGCTCTTCGGCAGCGATGCAACTCGCAGTCGCCCCGAGGCGCGATGCCGCCTTGGACTGGCCCGGACGGCACAGATCCCGCGCCCGTTCGAGGGGCTCACGGTGTTCGAAAACGTGCTGGTCGGCGCGACGTTCGGGACGGGATCGAATGGCCGAGCAGCGCCGGGTCTGGCCTTGGAAGCACTCGATCGCGCAGGCATGTCGGCGAAGGCCAACACAGTCGCCGGTGGGCTCGGGCTGCTCGATCGCAAGCGGCTGGAGTTGGCCAGGGCGCTGGCCACCGAACCGAAGGTGCTCCTTCTCGACGAAATCGCCGGGGGACTCACCGAGGCCGAGGTTCACGAGCTCGTCGCCAAGATCCGCGAGATCCACGCCGAGGGCGTGACGATCATCTGGATCGAGCACATCGTCCACGCCCTCCTCGCCGTTGTCGAGCGAATCATGGCGATGAGCTTCGGTCGCAAGATCGCCGAGGGCGACCCGCACGAGGTCATGGCGAGTGCCGCAGTGCGCGAGGTGTATCTCGGGGCGGTCGAAGAATGAGCTCGCCGCTGCTCGACGTCGTACACGTCGATGCTGGGTACGGCGACTTCCAGGCCCTGTTCGGCCTCAGCCTCCACGCCGACCAGGGCGAGACCGTCGCCATCATCGGTGCCAACGGCGCCGGCAAGAGCACGCTGCTGGGCGCTATCGCCGGCCAGGTGCGAGTCAGCAGCGGCACGATCTTGTACAACGGGGACGACATCGGCTCCGTCGCCCCACACCGGCGCGTCGGCCTCGGCATGTCGCTCGTCCCTGAGGGGCGCCGCCTGTTCCCCAGTCTGTCGGTGAAGGAGAACCTGCAGATCGGCGGCCATCGCGCCAGGAACGGGCCATGGGGTCTCGACTCGGTGATCGACCTCTTCCCGCACGTCGGCCGGTTGTTGAATCGCCCGGCAGGCAAGCTCTCCGGCGGTGAGCAGCAGGCGGTCGCGATCGGCCGGGCGCTGATGGGCAACCCGGCGTTGCTGTTGCTCGACGAAGTCTCGCTGGGTCTCGCTCCGATTGTCGTCAAGGGCATCTACCAGGCGCTGCCCGGTATCGTCGCTTCCGGCACCACGGTGGTGCTCGTCGAGCAGGAC
>CAVRGR010000008.1:0-179572 GCA_963720775.1 Ilumatobacteraceae bacterium
TTGATCATGAAGTCGAACTGCTCCGCCAGGTCGGCGTCACTCGTCGAGATCCGCGGGTCCTTGTGCAGTGCGAACGACTGTGACATCGACCAGTCGCCGACCTTCAGCGTTGCGGTGTAGGTGCCGGGTTTGGCGAGTGGGCCGCCTGGCCGCTTGTGGAACTCGGTATCGGCCATCTTCACGCCGTCGGGGTAGTTCATCGGCCATTGGAAGCTGTTCATGCCTGCCGCAGCGGTGATGTACAGGCCGTGGCGTTCCTTCTTGTCTTCGGGGATCACGCTCGAGAAGGTCTCGACCTCGTTGCCGTCGCTGTCGCCGCAATCACCCTCTCGGATGGTGAGGGTTGCCTCGCCGACGGCAGGTTGGTCGAGGAAGTACATGATGCGAACGCCTCGTTCGAGGTCGTCGCCACCGTCGATCACGCGCTTGCGAACGTGACCGGTATCGAACTCCTCGACATAGAAGGTTGCGTTCTGGCCGCTGGTGACGTGATAGTTCTTGCCGCCGGGCGTGCCTCCCCACGAAGCAGTGATGTGCGGCGGGGTACGCACCACGTCGCGAGGCTTGAGCAGGTGATGTTCGACGGCGAACAGCTCGTCGCCCATCTGGTGCAGCGGCGTCAGATCGTCGAGGATCCAGAACGAACGGCCGTGGGTGGCGACGACGAGGTCGCTGTCCTTGACGACGAGGTCGTAGACCGGCGTGACCGGGAGGTTGCACTGCAGCGACTGCCAGCTGCCGCCGTCGTCGAACGACACATGGATGCCGAGCTCGGTGCCGACGTACAGCAAACCCGGCCGCGTCGGGTCCTCACGGATGACCCTGCAGAACTCGTTCGGCGGAAGGCCGCCGTCGATGCGCTTCCACGTGGTGCCGAGGTCGGCGGTCTTGTAGACGTACGGCGCGTAGTCGCCGGTCTTGTGGCGGGCAGCGGTGAGGTAGACGGTGCCGGTCGTGTGTGGCGACTCGGCGATCATCGTGACTTGGGAGAACTTGGGCAAGTCGGGCGGGGTGACGTTCACCCAGTCACCGCCGTCGTTCCTCGAGAGGTGCACCAACCCGTCATCGGATCCCGTCATCAGCACACCGCGCTCGTGGGCCGACACCATCAACGAGAAGATCGTGGCGTAGATCTCGGCGCCCGCGGTGTCCATCGTGAGCGGCCCGGACACGCCCATGGTCTCCGGGTCGGCATACGTGAGGTCGGGGCTGATGACCTCCCAGCTGTGGCCTTCGTCGGTCGTGCGGAACAGTTTGTTGCCGGCGGCGTAGAGCGCGTTGCTGTCGTGCGGCGAAAAGACGATCGGGTAGGTCCATTGGAAGCGGACCTCAGCGGTGTTGCCGTCGTGACAGTCCTCCGGCCACACGTTGACGAGCTGGATCTGGTTGGTGGTGTGGTCGTATCTCTGGAGCGCGTCGCCGCCTCCTGGCGAGCTGCCGATCGCACCGACGTAGACGATGTTCGGATCGCCCGGCTTGGGCGCCACGTAGCCGCTCTCGGCAGTGCCCGGCGGATAGCAGTTGGCCCAGGTGATGGCGCCGAGACCGGTGTGGCTGGGCACGGCGATGCTCGAGTTGTCCTGCTGAGATCCGTAGACCAGGTACGGAAACTGGTCGTCGGTGGCGACGTGGTAGAACTGCGCGGTGGGCTGGTTGTAGATCGTCGACCAGGAGGCGCCGGCGTTGAACGACACCCACGCGCCGCCGTCGTCGCACCCGATCATGCGGTTCGGGTTCGTCGGATCGATCCACAGAGCGTGGTTGTCGCCGTGCGGCGTGTGGAACTCCTCGAACGTCTTGCCGCCGTCGACCGATCTCCACGCCTTCATGTTCATTACGAACACCTCGTCAGCGTCGGTCGGGTGGGCGATGACGTGTTGGTAGTACCACGGCCGCCAGCCAAGATCGGGATTCGACGACACCTTTTCCCAAGTCTCGCCGATGTCATCCGAGCGGAAGAGGCCGCGCTTGCGTCCCTCGGCTTCGACGATCGCGAAGACCCGACCGGAACGTGCCGGCGAGACGGCGACACCGATCTTGCCGAGCGTGCCGTCGGGCATGCCCGGATTGCGGCTGATGTTCTCCCAGCTGTCGCCACCATCGCGCGACCGCCACAGTCCGCTGTCGGGACCGCCGCTGTCGATCGACCAGAACGTGCGCCGGGTCTGCCAGATGGTGGCGAAGATGATCCGTGGGTTGTTGGGGTCGAGCGATACATCGACCGCGCCGGCGCGTTCGCTCACATGGAGCACGAGCTCCCAGTTCTCGCCACCGTCCGTTGATCGGTACAGCCCACGCTCCGGGTTGTCCTTGGACGCGTGTCCGAGCGCGGCGACGTACACCAGGTCGGGATCGTCGGGGTGCACGCGGATCTCGCCGATGTGACGTGACTCGGGGAGTCCGATGTGCCGCCACGTCACGCCGGCATCTGTCGACTTGTAGACGCCATCTCCGTGTGTGACGTCGATGCGGATGGTCGATTCGCCCGTTCCCGCATAGATGACGTTGCCGTCGGAGGGGGCGACCGCCAACGCTCCGATCGACCCCGTGGTGAGAAAGCCATCCGTGACGTTCTCCCAGTACTGGCCGGCGTCGTCGCTCTTCCAGACGCCGCCCGCCACGGCACCGAAGTAGAACACCGCCTGCTCCTTGGGATCGGCGGCCACGGCCACCACCCGCCCACCCCGGGTCGGGCCGATGCAGCGATAGCGGATCTGGCTCAGGAACTTTGGATCGACGGTGGGCACGGACTCAATCTTGTCACCGATCCGGCGCGCACTCATAAGCTGCAAGCATGCGTTCCAACCTTCCCGCCCGATTCTGGTTCGAGGCCATCACTGGCTTCATCGGCCTTGGCCTGTTCGTGTTGACATTGTTCACCCGTGAATGGATCGAGAGGCTCACCGGTTGGGATCCCGACGGGGGAAACGGTTCGCTTGAGCTCGCCCTGGCGTTCGCCCTGTTGGCCATCTCCGCCGCCTCAATGTTCGCGGCTCGGCGCGACTATCGCCGCGCGGTGGGAGCGAACTAGGTGCGGCTGAGCTCGGCAGCGGGGTTAGATCGACGAGAGAGAGCCAGCACAACATCTTGTGTGACCAGCCCGTCGCTGCACCTGACCAGCTCGTTCGAAAGACTGCACAACGAACAGCAGTTGTGGCGCCAGCCCGCCAAATCGGCCGGATCGCTGCGATCCCGAACAATCGCGCGAGGTGTCCGGCCACCTCGGAACACTTGGCTACGCGCTCCAAGACAAGTTCCGATCGGCATCTAACGCATTCGTTCGAGACACGGACAGCCCCTTTGGCTGACGGTGTGATGAGCGCACGTCTGCAACTGCCAGCGTGCCCCACAAGAAGAGCTGCGACTGAATCCGATGCCTAACAGCAGCTCTCTCGCTGCGCTGCTTCACAGTCGCGCGCTCCCTGGGGAGTGCGGATGGGTGCGGGAGAAGTGTGCGGTGAGGGCCATGTCGAGGTCGAGGTGCTCGCCGGCCCAACGGCACCGACCGTCGGTTGGCTTGCGTTGATGGGCGGCAACGGCTGAGCGATCGCCTGCGTCGCTGCGGGGTTCGGCGCGGATGCACCGGCCGTGTGAGTCGTGGAACTCGAGCCCGTTGGGAGTGCGCACGGCCGTCCAGCCCCCCTCATGCAAGCGGTGGTGGTGGAACCGACACAGCAAGGTGAGGTTGGGGAGCTCGTTGTCGCCGCCGTGAAATCTGTGCCGGATGTGGTGCACCTCGAGGAAGGCACGCCGCCTGCAGTCGGGCATCTGACAACGGTGATCGTCGCGATGTTCGACCTTGCTTCGTAGCGTGCCGCGCACCGAACCTTGGCGACGACCGAACCTCTTGATGGTGCCGTTGTCGTCGCTCACCACGGTTGGATGTCGGCATCGCATGAAAGCCGCAGCGCGGTGTCGACGGAGATGCCGATCGGATGCTCGATGCCGTCACCGTGGCCATCGATCTCGCAGCACCCGCCGCCGCGCACGGCCGACTCGGCGATGTGAACGGTCACCAAGTATCGCGACGAACGTTCGCAACCTGAAGCCTGTTCGTGGGCGGCGACGGCGAGCTCCACCAGCGCGTCGACTCGACGAGCTGCCAAGGGAGTACGGGTACCGCAGGGCTCGGGCACCGACGGGGCAACGAACTGTTCGATCGCCGACAACACTGCAACGCCGGCCTCGGCAGGAAGGCGAACCGTGATGACCACCGAGCCGTCGTCGTGGATCTCGTGGCGAAGGCTGCGTCCGGCATGTTGAACCCGTTGTCGCTCGACGGCGATCGGTTCGGCGCGGCGGTACGCGCTGACGATGCGCTCGACATGATTGGTGGTGCCCGCCAGCGCCATCTCCACGAGTGCCTGCTCGCACTCGGCGGTGGCGACACGGGTGACCGCCCGCACCTTCGAGTACGACAACTGACCAGTGGACATCGCCGCGGCGATGACCGGGAACTGTTCGAGTGCTCGAGCGACACGCACCTTCTCGCGAGCCGCGCGGATGTCGAGACCGACCTGCCACGACAACCACGCCGCACACGAGTGGCACTCCCACAACTTCCGACCCTCACGCCGATCGAACTCGGCAACGGCCAACAGCCAGTCGTGTTCGGCAGCGATGAGGTTGGCCGCACCCTGGTAAATCATGGCCTCTAGCTGCTCTAACGGACGAACGGAATCAACAATGGTGTCCATCCGGCCATGGTAGGCAAGGGGTGTAACGCGGTACCTCCGGACGCTCCCTGGGGAGTCGCGAGATCGGCAGACATGGCGCGCGGGAAGCATGACCTCTGAGCGCGTGTTCCCTCACGGCGTGGACGTCGTCGTTGTGGAGAGGTCAGCGACTACATGTTGCACGCTGTGTCTGAACGCTTTGCTGATGGATGCGACAGGGGCGTCACAGAAGCTGCGCACGGGCGCAGATCTGCCTGATGGACGTCCCCGCAACGAGCTAGTCAGGTGGAGGAACCGGCCCGCTACACAAGATGTTGTGTCGACTTTCCCCGCGTCTATCTCACCGTGCTGCCAAACTCAGGTGCGGCTGAGCTCGCGGCGATTGGCGAACTTCGCCTTCAGATAGTCCTTGTTCATCAGGGCGATGAAGTCGATCGAGATGCTCTTCGGGCAGGCCGCTTCACACTCACCATGGTTCGTGCATGAACCGAAGTACTGGTCCATCGTGTCGACCATTGCCTCCACACGGCTGTAGCGCTCCGCCTGGCCCTGGGGCAACAGGTTGAGATGGCTCACCTTGGCCGCGGTGAAGAGGTTGGCCGCACCATTCGGGCAGGCGGCCACGCACGCTCCGCAGCCGATGCACTCGGCGGCGTCCATCGCGCCGTCGGCGACGACCTTGGGAATCGGGATGAGGTTGGCGTCGGGCGCGCCACCTGTTGGAGCGGTGATGAACCCACCGCTCTCGATGATGCGATCGAAGGCGGCGCGATCGACGATGAGGTCCTTGATGATCGGGAACGAAGTGGCCCGCCAGGGCTCCACGACGATCTCTTGCCCCGAGGTGAACTTGCGCATGTGGAGCTGACAGGTAGCGGTACCCCGCTGGGGTCCGTGCGCCTGGCCATCGATCATCAACGAGCACGTTCCGCAGATGCCCTCGCGACAGTCGTGATCGAACGCGATGGCCTCCCGGCCCTCGGCGATCAGTCGCTCGTTGAGCACGTCGAGCAGCTCGAGGAACGAGGCTTCGTCGCTGATGGAGTCGATGCGGTACACCTCGAAGTGACCCTCGACATCGGGCCCGGCCTGCCTCCAGATCTTCAACGTCAGGTTCGTCAGATGGTTGCTGTGTGCCGTATTCACTTGTAGCTCCGGGTGGCCAGGTGCACGGCGTCGAACTCGAGCTCCTCGACGTTGCGCTTGGGATTCATCGGGTCGCCGGTCCACTCCCAGGCTGCAACGTTGGCGAAGTGCTCGTCGTCTCGCTTGGCCTCGCCTTCCTCGTCTTGGTACTCGGTTCTGAAGTGACCGCCGCAGCTCTCCTTGCGTTCCAGCGCGTCGCGGCACATGAGCATGCCGAGCTGGAAGAAGTCGTCGACTCGGCCGGCCTTCTCGAGCGTCTGGTTCACCGACTCGCCGTCGCCAGTGACCCGGAGGTCTTTCTGGAACTCGCTGTACAGCGCGGGCAGCTCCGACAACGCCTTCTCCAAGCCCTGCTGGTTGCGTTCCATGCCGCAGTAGTCCCAGATGATCTTGCCCAGCTCGCGATGGAACCAATCGGGCGAACGCGTGCCCTTGAGCTCGAGGTAACCCTGGAACCGCTGACGAGCCGCAGCCTCGGCCGCTTTGAACTCAGGATGGTCGACGCCGGGCGCGGGCTTGCCGAGCAAGGGTGCGAGGTAGTTGCCGATCGTGTACGGCAGCACGAAGTAGCCGTCGGCCAAGCCCTGCATCAGTGCCGACGCCCCCAACCGGTTGGCGCCATGATCACTGAAGTTGGCTTCGCCCGCGCAGTACAGACCTGGCACCGTCGTCATCAACTCGTAGTCGACCCACAGACCACCCATCGTGTAGTGACTTGCCGGGTAGATGCGCATCGGCACCTTCGTCGGGTTCTCGCCGGTGATGCGCTCGTACATCTCGAACAGGTTCGAGTAGCGCTCGTAGACGGTGTCGTAACCGATGCGATCGATAGCGGCGGCGAAGTCGAGGTACACGCCGTTCTTCAACGGCCCGACACCCCGGCCGGTATCGACAGCACGCTTGGCCGCACGCGACGAGATGTCGCGAGGTGCCAAGTTGCCGTAGCTCGGATAGAGCCGTTCGAGGTAGTAGTCGCGGTCTTCGTCGGGGATCTGATCCGGTGGCCGTCTGTCGTCACCGTCCTTCGGCACCCACACCCGCCCGTCGTTGCGCAAGGACTCGCTCATCAGGGTGAGCTTCGACTGCGTGTCGTCGGCCTGAGGGATGCACGTCGGGTGGATCTGTGTGTAGCACGGGTTGGCGAAGTAGGCACCGCGCTGATGGGCCCGCCAGGCCGCGGTGACGTTGCAGTTCATGGCGTTGGTGGACAGGAAGAAGACGTTGCCGTATCCGCCCGTGGCCAGAACCACGGCATGTGCCGCATGCGACTGGACCTCGCCGGATAGCAGGTCGCGGGTGACGATGCCGGCACACCGGCCGTCGATCACCACGGTGTCGACGAGTTCGACGCGGTTGAATAGGCGCACGCCGCCGAGGCCGATCTGGCGGGCCAGCTGCTGATACGCACCGAGCAGCAACTGCTGCCCGGTCTGACCACGGGCGTAGAAAGTTCGGCTCACCTGCGCCCCACCGAACGATCGGTTGTCGAGCAAACCGCCGTACTCGCGGGCGAACGGCACACCCTGGGCCACCATCTGATCGATGATGTCGACACTGACCTGCGCGAGGCGATGCACGTTGCTCTCGCGGGAGCGGAAGTCGCCACCCTTCACCGTGTCGTAGAACAGCCGGTGGACCGAGTCGCCGTCGCCGCGATAGTTCTTGGCAGCGTTGATGCCGCCTTGTGCAGCGATCGAGTGGGCGCGGCGTGGCGAGTCGTGGAAGGTGAAGGCGTCGACCTCGTAGCCGAGCTCGGCAAAGGTGGCCGCGGCCGACGCACCGGCCAGGCCTGTCCCGACCACGATCACCTTGAACTTGCGCTTGTTGTTGGGGTTGACCAACTTCACGTCGTTCTTGTAGGCATCCCACTTGTCTTCGATGGGACCTGCGGGAACCTTCGCATCGAGTGTGACGGTCATGTCAGTGCCCCACGATCCCGGCCAGGACGGCTATCGGGAACGAAACGTTCCCGACCACGATCAGCGTGGCGAAACCGATGGCGAAGCCACGACGCCACTTGTTGAACCTCGGCCGGTTCCAGCCCATCGACTGGAAGAGGCTCCATGCGCCATGGAAGAGATGCACGCCGAGAGCGATGTTGGCCACGATGTACAGAGCCGCCACGGGTACGCGCGAGAGCGACGCGTCGACGTTGCGATAGACGTCGCCGCGAACGAAACCCGGGTTGGCCCAACCCCAGGTGAAGTCGGCAAGATGCCAGAACAGGAAGAGCAGGACGATGATGCCGGTCCAGCGCATCGTGCGGCTGGCGAAGTTGGCGATCTGGTAGTCGCGCTCGCTCTGGTACTTCACCGAGCGGGCTTGACGGTTCAGCACCGTGAGACTGTACGCGGCGTGGATGTGCAGCACCGCTGCACCGATCAAGCCGATGCGCAGGATCCACAACACCACGGTGCGGGGAGCAATCGGCACCAGCAGCTCGCGTAGGAACTCGCCGTAGTGGTTGATGTCGGGCGCCCCGAGGTACATCTTCAGGTTGCCGATCATGTGGGCCAGCACGTATCCCATCAGCGCGATCCCGCTGAGCGCCATGGCGTACTTCTTGCCTACTGCCGTGCTGTACAGGTCGAGTAGGAAGAGCTTTCGCCGTTTCTTACCGGCCGTTGCGGTACCGGTGACGGGGCCGCGCGTCGATACTGCCTGTGCCATCACCGCCGACGGTACACGCACAATGCCGAGCTGGTGAACTTTGCCGAAACTGTCATCGTTTCGCTGGATACCTCGCGAAGTCCCTACACTCTCCACGTTTGCCAACCAAGCGTCGCCCACCTGTTGGGCGCGCCCGACATTTCCGGAGAACGACCGGTGCCATCATTGCTCGCTGCCGAAGGCGGCTACCAAGACTTCATCCTCAAAGGCGGCGAATGGGCAGTGCTGTTGCTGTCCGGCCTCTCCGCCTTGCTGGCGATCGCCGTAGGTCTGCTCCTGGCGAAGAACGTCCTGGCGGCAGACGAGGGCACCCCAAAGATGAAGGAGATCGCCAAGGCGATCCAGGAAGGTGCCTCGGCCTACCTCCGGCGTCAGTTCAAGACGATCGCCGTCATTCTCATACCGCTCGCGATCATCGTGTTCGTCACGTCGACGGGGATCAAGAAACCCGACGGCACCGAGGCCCTCAGCTTCGGTCTTGCCGGTGCTTGGCGCACACTGGCATTCATCATGGGCTGCGCGGCGTCGGGCGGCACCGGGTTCATCGGCATGACGCTGGCGACACGTGGCAACGTACGCACGGCGGCTGCAGCCAAGGAAGGTTCGATGCCGAACGCCTTGACCATTGCCTTCCGCACAGGCGGCGTGGCCGGAATGTTCACGGTTGGTCTCGGCTTGTTGGGCGCAACTGCGATCATTGCCCTGTTCCAGAACACGTCGTCGGTCATCCTCGTCGGTTTTGGCTTCGGCGGCTCGCTCCTCGCCCTGTTCCTGCGCGTTGGCGGCGGAATCTTCACCAAGGCTGCCGACGTCGGCGCCGACCTCGTCGGCAAGGTGGAAGCCGGCATTCCAGAAGACGACCCGCGCAACCCGGCAACCATCGCCGACAACGTCGGTGACAACGTCGGCGACTGCGCGGGAATGGCCGCCGACCTGTTCGAGAGCTACGAGGTCACGCTCGTCGCTTCGATCATCCTCGGCGTCACCGCATTCAAGTCGATCGGCGCCAATCCAGCTCTCGGGCTGGTCTTCCCCGTCGCTGCTCGCGCCATCGGTGTGATCGCCTCGATTGCCGGCGTGTTCGCCGTCAAGGCCCGGCACGACGAAACCAACGCCATCAAGCCGATCAACCGCGGCTTCCTGGTTGCCGGCACGCTGACGTTGATCGGAACCCTGATCGTTTCGCTCGTCTACGTCGGCAACGACAAGGCCAACGCCGGCTGGAAGTGCTTCGGCGCTGTAGCGGTCGGCCTCGTTCTTGCACAACTGGTCAGCCGCCTCACCGAGTACTACACCGGCACTCACTACGGCCCGGTCAAAGAGATCGCCGCGAGCGCCGAGACCGGGCCCGCAACCGTGGTGCTCGCGGGTACTGCCAGCGGGCTGGAATCCTCCGTCTATGCGATCATCGCCATCGCCATCGCCCTCGGCGTGGCACTGGCGATCGGTGGGGGCAACCTCACCTTCTCGCTGTACCTCGTTGCGCTCTGCGGCATGGGCATGCTGGCGACGACCGGGGTGATCGTTTCGGAAGATACCTTCGGCCCCGTCAGCGACAACGCCGCCGGCATCGCCGAGATGAGTGGTGAGTTCCACGGCGAGCCGCAGCGCATCATGGTCAGCCTCGACGCAGTGGGCAACACCACCAAGGCCGTCACCAAGGGCTTCGCCATCGGCTCGGCCGTCATCGCCGCCGTGGCCCTGTTCGCCAGCTACATCGAGACCGCCGGCAACGAGCTCGGCATCGTCGCCAAGAACCTGAAGGACGGCGTGTTCAAGGAACTGCCTCTGCAGATCAACGTGGCCGAGCCGAGGATCTTCATCGGCCTGCTGATCGGTGGCGCTGTTCCGTTCCTCTTCTCGTCGTTGGCCATCCGCGCCGTTGGGCGCACCGCCGGGATCGTCGTGCAAGAGGTTCGCAGCCAGTTCGCCGACGGCAAGATCATGTCGGGCGAGAAAGAGCCCGATTACGGCCCGGTCATCGACATCTGCACGGCAGCGTCGCTGCGCGAACTGGCCACACCGGCGCTGCTCGCCGTACTGGCACCGGTCATCATCGGCTTCGGCATCGACTGGAAGGCGCTCGGCGCGTTCCTCGCTGCCGTGATCCTCGTGGGGCAGCTCATGGCCAACTACCTGTCGAACGCCGGTGGAGCCTGGGACAACGCCAAGAAGTACATCGAGGACGGACACTACGGCGGCAAGGGCAGCGACGCCCACAAGGCCGCCGTCATCGGCGACACGGTTGGCGATCCGTTCAAGGACACCGCCGGCCCCGCCCTCAATCCGCTCATCAAGGTGATGAACCTCGTGTCGCTGCTTATGCTGCCGGCAATCATCAGCTTGCAGGACAACGACGGTGCACGTTTCGCCATCGCCGCCGGCGCCCTTGCCGTCGTGATCGCCGCTGTGGTCTTCTCCAATCGCCGGTCGACGTCGCTCATCGCCCCATCCAAGGCCTGACCCGCCCCATCACGTGCTCGCTCTGTTCGAAATCGAGAAGTGGCTCGACCAGGGTGGGTTGGCGCTCGCCGCGCTGATCATATTTGCCGAGACGGGCTTGCTGATCGGCTTCTTCCTGCCCGGTGATTCGCTGCTGTTCATCGCCGGGTTCCTGTCATCGAAGCCAAAGGGCCTGCCGAGCCTGCCCTCGATCGGTCTGGTGATCCCCGTGCTGATCGTCGCCGCGTTCGCAGGCAATCAGTGCGGGTACCTCATCGGTCGTCGGTTCGGTCCCTCAGTGTTCGACCGGCCCGAGTCCCGTCTGTTCAGTCAACGCAACGTCGCCAAGACGCATGCGTTCTTCGAACGCCACGGCACCAAGGCCTTGGTGCTGGCGCGCTTCGTGCCCATCGTGCGCACCTTCGTCCCGGTGCTGGCCGGTGTGGGCAAGATGGACCAACGCACGTTCATCAGCGCCAACGCCATCGGCGCCGTCTTGTGGGCGGGCGTCGTCACCGTGCTCGGCTACTTCCTCGGGCAGGTCGACGCCGTGAAGAACAACATCGAACTGGCGGCTGTCGCCGTGGTGGCGATCTCACTCCTGCCGGTCGGCGTCGAGTACCTCCGCCATCGACGAGCCGCACCGCCACCTGCGGCGTCACACGACTGACACCATCGCGGTGGAACCGGCGTGGCATCGGTCACGTCGAACACCCATGGCAAACGTGAACACAGCGCACCGAGGAGCCCGGATCGCCGCCGCCCTCGCAGCTGTCATCATCGGCGTAACAGCGTGCGGCTCGGACTCGAAGTCATCGTCCGCTACCCAGAGCCCAGCGGAGGTTCCCAAGCCGGACGTCGGCTCGCCCAATGGCGAGGCCGCCCAACGCTCAGTGGCACCGGCAGCCGACACCGTCGGTGCAGCGGAGGCTCCTTCGAGCGCGCCGATCGGCGTCGACGTCCCCGATCCCTCGCAGAACAAGTACCTGGCCATCGACATCAGCTTCGGTCTCGAGGTCGCCGACATCTCGAAGGCGATCGACGGTGTCGTGGCCCTGTCCGATCGGCACGGAGGGCAGATCTACGAACGAACGATCAACATCGCCGACGACAGGTCATCGACCGCGACGTTCGTGATCAAACTTCCTCCAAAGGAGGTCGAGGCAGCGATTGCCGAGCTCGACGGCATCGGCAAACAACGCACCGCGTCGCAGGGCACGGAAGACGTGACGAGCCAAGTGGTCGACATCGATGCCCGGCTCACCACCGCGCAGGCAAGCCTCGACAGGGTGCGCACGCTCCTCGAGAACGCGACCGATCTGGGCGACGTGCTCAGCCTGGAGAGCCAGCTCACCGAGCGGGAAACCCTTGTCGAGCAGTATCAGGCGATGAAGCGGGCGATCGACGAGCGGGTCTCGCTGGCCACGTTGCGACTGCAACTGAGCCTCAATCCCGAACCTGTCGCCAAGACGGTCGCATCACCGAAGCAGGATTCGACACCTTCGATCGGCAAGGCGTTCAAGACCGGCTGGAACGGGTTCATCAAGATGCTCGCGGCGCTACTCATCTTCATCGGCTACACCGCACCGTTCCTGGTGACGCTGGCGATCGCCGCAGCGGTGGTGGTTCCGATCACTCGTCGCCGGATCCGTCGGGCGCAGGCGCAACGAAGTCGATCAACTGCTCCACCGCCCCCACCAGCTCCGGACGCAGGTCGGCAAACGTCCGAACCCGATTCCGTAGGCGCGGCCAGAAATCCGTGAACGAAACACCGAGTGCAGCGCACAGTCCCTCCTTCCATTCGACGTTGCGAGGCACCGCGGGCCACTCGGGGAGGTTCATCACCTCTGGACGGATTCCTGCCCACACATCGACGAAGGGATGGCCGGCCACCAGCACGTGGGGGCCGGCCAGCCCGCGGGTGAGGCGCTCCTCCTTCGACCCGTCCACGAGGTGATCGACGAGGATGCCGAGTCGGCGATCGGCCGAAGGCCGGAACTCGTCGACCAAGGCAACCACGTCATCGACACCATGCATGGGCTCGACGACGATCGCCAATTCGACCAACTCGTCGCCCCAGACCTGTTGAAGCAGCTCGGCATCGTGACGGCCTTCCACCCAGATCCGGCTTGCCCGAGCCTGTTTGGCGCGCTGCACGGGCGCGGCGAGGGCCCCGCTGTTGGTCACCCGCGGAGCTTGCCCAGGCTTGCGCTCGCGGACGATCGTCACCGGCCTGCCATCGATCAGGAAACCTCCCGGCTTGTACAGGAACTGGCGTGTGAGCCCGTGGCGATCGCGCAGCGTCACCGACTCCGACGTGATCGACACGATGTCGCCGCAGAATCCCGAGGAGCGATCCTCGACGACATCTCCGAGACGGGCCGCGACCGTGGCGTACGTCGGCTGCCGGCGTTGCGCCTCGAACTCCTCGATGATGTCGCGACTCATGTGCCGAGAGTACGTCCGAGCCAACCCTCGGAAGTGAGCACCTGATCCACGTCGACTCCGTCGCTCCGACGGTACGGACCGCGCAGTCCGGCCGTGTCGACCGGCATCGCCAGCGAATGTGGGAGGTATGGCGCACCCCAGACGTGCACGCGGTGCCCAGGCCCGACAAGCTGGAACACGCCTTCGGTCAGCTCGATTCGAGCATCGACGTCGCCGTTCTGCTCATAGCCATGCGCGATCGTAGTCGTGGCCGCGTTCGAGCCCCACTCCACATCGAACGTCACCGGCACCAGTGTTCCGTGGGCGCGTCGCCACACCTCGGTCGGATCGTCGAGGAGCACGCCGTGAGCTTCGTTGCCGAGGCTCCACTGGCGGAACGCGACGTCGCAGGAATGATCGGCCCACATCTGTGGCGGCTTGATCTCCAGCCCCTGCCGCAGTCCGGTGCCGTCGAGCTCCTCGATGTACAGGAACGGTTCATCACGACGGACGAGGCCCGCCCAGTAGTCGAAGCGACTGCCGCGAAGTTCCAAACCGATGAACAGTCCGGCGGTCGTCGTGGTATCTGCGCCCCACCACCACCATGACTCGACAGCGACGTCTCCATGGCGAGCCTCGTCGGCAGCAGCGAACAGCATGTCGATCCGGCAGACTAGGCGGCGGTGGTTCGCTATCTCAGTCTCGCCTGGATCGATGCGCTCTCCGCGGAGGTCGCCAACAGCACCGACCTGGCTGCGCTCGCCCAGGCGCACAAGATCGCTGTCACGCAGACCGTCACCGATGGCCCTGAGGGAGACGTCACGTACCACTTGCGGCTCGGCGATGGCCAAGCTTCCTTCGGTGCCGGGGCCGCCGACGCCGAGGACGTGCGCATGGATCAGTCGTGGGCAACCGCCAAGGCTGTCGCCACTGGCGAGCTCAACGCGCAAGAGGCGTTCATCAAAGGCTTGATCCGCCTCACGGGCAACCAGCAGAAGCTCATCGAATCGCAACCGGTGTTCGCCGCGCTCGATGCGGTGTTCACCGCCGTTCGCGAACAGACCGAGTACCGCTGAAGAGACCGTTGTGCCCGAGCTACCGGAGGTTCAAGCCCATGCGGAGCGTCTCACCACGCAGTTCGCCGGACGGCAACTGATCAAGTTCAATCCACTCACCTTCACCGCGCTGAAGACTGCGGTACCGCGACCCGACGTGGCCTACGGTCTCCCCCTTCAGCTCGTGGGGCGGCGTGGCAAGTACTTGAAGTTGCAATTCGAGCCGGTCACGTTCGTGGTGCACCTCATGCAAGGTGGACGCCTGCTCGTCGATGAGAAGCAGTCGTCGAAACCGCGCAACGGCCAGGCGAGGTTCGTGTTCGCCGAAGCACCGGCGTTGTTGTTGACCGAAGCCGGCACGGAACGACGGGCAGGCGTGTGGTGCATTGCCAACGACTCAATCGATGGTCCGCCCCTCGACCGGCTCGGACCCGAAGCGCTCGAGGTGACGCCCGACGCACTCGCGGCTTCGTTCGCGACGACCAACATGCGCATCCATGGCTACCTCCGCGACCAACACCAGATCGCCGGTCTCGGGCGCATGCTGGCCAACGAGGTCTGCCATCGCGCCAAGATCTCCCCGTTCGCGATGACCGGCAAGCTCGGCGCCGAGGGTGCCGCTTCAGTAGTTGCTGCCATCCATGCAGCCGTCGACGGCGGGCTCGCCTACGAGCGCACCCGCAGCGACATGAGCTCCTCGGCCGACCGGCCCGGACGGGTCCACGGGCGAGTGGGCGAGGCGTGCCCGGTGTGCTCCGACACGATTCGCTCGGTGTCGTACAGCGGATACACCGTGGCCTACTGCCCGACGTGCCAGACAGGCGGCAAGGTGCTTGCCGACAACACCACGTCGCGCTTCTTGAAATAGCCCTACGCTCGCAGCATGCCCGTACATCTCCGAGCCGAGCCATCCGATTACGCACCCGCGGTGTTGGTGCCCGGTGATCCCCGACGAGCCACCTACATCGCCGAGACGTTCTTCGAGCCCGGAGCGCGGTGCGTCAACGAGGAGCGCGGCATGCTCGGCTACACCGGCACGTTCAAGGGCCGGCCGATCAGCGTGCAGTCCGCCGGCATGGGCTGCGCCAGCGCGGCCATCTACTACAGCGAGCTGATTCAACTCGGCGTCAAGCGAATCATCCGGGTCGGCACAGCGGGAGGTCTCGCCGACGGGTTGCGCATGGCCGACACGGTGGTGGCGATCAGCGCGACCGCCGATGATCCGATCATCGGTCATCTCACGAACGGCGAACCACATTCACCCACCGCGTCGTGGTCGCTGATCGAGAGCAGCGTCAACCTCGCCCGGGCAAGTGGTGCGACCGTCCACGTCGGCCCGATCGTGTCGAGTGCCCTCTTCTACGACCCCCGGCCCGGGATGATGCAGCATTGGAAGGACCGTGGGCATCTGGCCGTCGAAATGGAGGCGGCCGTCCTCTACACGCTCGGTGCGATTCACAAGATCGAGACGTTGTGTTTGGTGACCATCAGCGATCTGATCGCCACCGCCGAGGGCACGAGCAAGCGGATCAGCGACGAGGAGCTGAAGCTCGGTGTCGACCGGATGACTGCCGTCGCCTGTGAGGTGGCTGTCGCCGACCCCGGATGATCGCGCATTTGATAGCCGCAGGTGTGGCAATGGTTTCGTCCTTGCCGGAACGGGCTGGCTGATCCGGCTGATGAGCTCCCGAGGACGTACCCAGCCGATGCCGGCCAACGATTAGGCCAACATGGTCGGGCCGGAGCACAGTCACAAGTCAGGAACTCCGACGATGGGGCGGAGTGGCGATCGTCGGCGCCGCATTCGTCGGCTTTCTGGTCAGCCACGTACGTCAGGGCGTCGTCTTCTCGAACCAGACACTCGTGGCGTGGGTGGGCGTGCTGGCAATGGCCGTCGTGGATTTCGTCGATGGCTCCATCAAGATCCGAACTCTTGCCATCATGGCGCATGGCGAAGGCGTTGCCCGGGTTGGTCGCGACCTAACCATGCCCAAGGTTGCGGTTCTGCCATTCGGCGTGCGTCTTCCAGTTGAGCGTCAACGCACACGTCTTGCTTTGCCGGAGCAGCGGCCATACAGCTAAGTGTCCACCGGCGTAGAATTTCTGCCGTGTGGTTAGCAACAGCGGCGGAGGCGTCAGGCTCGGGTCAACGTTGAACCAGGGAAGCCACGTTGGCGTCGACTGCGCCGCCCAACGCTCCGGCTTCAAGTAGCGACTGAAGAACAACGTCACGAGGTCGGCGGCGAGGTAGGGGACCAGTTCGCACGGGCCGCGGACGTTGCTACTGCAGGTGATTCTTCCTTCGGGCAGATAGTCCCAGTGCCTGCCGTCTTTCAGTTGCGCAACGTGTGCTGGTGCCGCGAGCTTGCTTTCCCATTCGGCCACGGGAACCAGCGAGTCGTCGTCCGTGCCCCAAGCGAGCAGCTTCGGGATCGGAACGGGGCGCAGCGCGAGTGGATAGCTACCGCTGAGCGAGGCGTGAGCCGCGATGGGGAGTTGTGTTTCGAGGATGAGTCGGGCCGTGAGTGCGGCACCCCATGAGTGGCCTGCCAGACCCGTTGCCGCCTCGGAAAGCACGATGGCGGAGTACTCCCAAGTCGTCCGAATCCAGGAGATGAGTCCTTGCAGCCGATCGAAATCATCGTTGGCCAAGTGCGGGCCTTCCGTGGTGTTACCTGCAATCTGCGGTAGCTGCGGGAAAACGGCCACATAGCCTGAGCGGGCAAGTGTCGCGCCCAACTCGAACCACTTCTCGTTGTCGTGACCGCCTGGATCACTGACGCAATTGCCATGTGCGAACAGGATCATCGGGTACCGACCGCAGCTCAGTACCGGCGTCGCCCCCTCGGGAGAACCGTCGATGCTCGGGTAGAAGACCCGACATGTCACTGGCAGTGATGCCGGATACGGTGCGGACTGCGTCGCGTCGATCAGTGAAGTCACCACCACCGATCGCCTTGGCAGGCTGATCGAGTAATCCCTGAAGCCATAGAACACCGGCGTGAACACCGACGGTTGCCACCCCAGCTGACAATCCGCTGATGGCGCGAACCGACGAATAACGGCGTCGGACATCGCCCGCGGCCCCGGCAAAATCATTGCCCGACTGTAGTCCCGATCGGGCGTCGTCTTGCAGAACGTGGCGAGACCACTCGATGAAACGAAAGTCGCTGACGACGATCGGAAAGTTGCGACGGAATCGAGGCGCTGGACGCCGTGGCACCCGAGGTTTACCCTTGCAGCACTTGGATGCAAGGAGGAACGAAGATGGTTGTTCGTCCTATGACTTCCGCAGCCGGAACGTTGCACGAGGCGTTCGGAGTGCGACTGTTCAAGGCGCCACCGAAACGGTTCGATCCGAGAATGGCAACGGATCGGGAGCTACTAGTACACGGGTTCCCGGCACGCCCGGATCCCGAGCGGCATCCAAAAGCGTACGAGCTTTGGCACCAGGTGCTGTCGAGGCCCGTCACGGTCATCCAACCCCAGTTCGAGCTGATGTCGGCTCTCCCGGCACCGGCACCGACGAGTGGTGACGGTTGGTGCGGCAGCACAGTCACCGCCCCTAAGGGCGACTCGATTCAGTTTGTGGGTGGCGTGTGGACCGTTCCGAATGTTGTCGCTCCACGTGGCCAGAACAGCGTTTGCGGCTGCGCCGAGTGGGTCGGTATTGACGGCTACGACGAGCTGTCGCCGGACATCGTCCAAGCCGGCACAACTCAGCTGGTCATACCCGTGTTCGGTCAGTTGCTGCATCAGACATTCGCCTGGTTCGAGTGGTATCCGGCTCCCCCCGTGACGGTGTCCAACTTCCCGGTGTCGCCCGGCGACGTCGTCGGCTGTGTGATCTGTGTCCACACTCCGACTGAGGTAGGTGTGTACATGAACAACCTGACCCAGGGCGTACTGACGTCGTTCATCAAGACCGCTCCCAACGGCCAGCAGCTTGTCGGCAACACCGCCGAATGGATCTTGGAGTCGCCGGTCTCGGGGTGGCTCGGCCCGCTGTGCAAGTTCGCTGTCGTCTACTTCGACTCATGCGTCGCTGCATCTGCTGGACGGAGCGGCGGGAGGGTGTTTCTGGGTGGTAACGAGCATCTCGTTGACATGCACGACGCGAACGGTCAGAACATCGCCAAGGCCGACCGGGTGACCGACAAACTGATCACGATCCGCTACACGGGACCTCAATGACGGATCGCGAGGATTCACCTGTCAGTCGTCTCTGACGCGATAGTCGTGACTGAACCGCCCCGGGTTTCGTGATGAGCACACAGAACACGCCGCGCATATTCGCGGCCCGTGGCGGCACCCCCGAAGCGCACCCAACAGGCGCATCTGGGCGGTCCACGGCCGTCAGGGCAGCAGATTCAGCGGGCCATTCGTTGCTCGGACGACCGTGAAGTGCCGTCGGTCGAGTGTGGCGACCTCGGTGATTGCGAGACGCTCTGCGGTGGCCATGACCGAGGCGTCGACGGTGCCGAGCGGAAGGTCGCTGCAGCGGGCGACGAGTTCAGCGATACGTAGCCAATCTGCAGAGGCCACCGGTTCGGGGATCAGGTTGCCTGAGGCGAGATCGCCGAGGAACCTGACTTCGGCATCGACTCCCAGCCGAGTTGCAAGCAGATAGACCACCTCGGTGATCACCAGCATCGGCACCAGCAACGGGCCGGGATGCGTTTCGAGGAGGTCGAGACAGGCTTGGTGGTGACGGTCGTCGCGGTCGACATATGCGTACAGCGGGCCGGCGTCGACGATCAGGGCAATGATGCGACCTCGTTGGCGAGGATCTCCTCGATCCGCTCCGAGATGTCGTCATGGCCGCTCGCTCCGGCGGCGGCGGCGAGCAGCTTGCGGCGTGGACGCGGGCCACCAAGATGAGCCTCGATTGCCTCGCGCGTCAGTTCGGACACGGTTGTCCCTCGCCGCTGCGCTTCGTGACGTAACCGCGCGTCGAGTTCGTCTGGGAGTTTCACCGTCGTGCGCTGCATGTATGCCAGCATACCGCTCGGGTCGTGGCCACACACAGATTGTTCGCCCGAGAACGAAAGTCGATGCCACATAGCTCAAGCGCCGAACGGCGCATGCGTACTGCCGCACAACGCCGGATGTGGACGCATGGCGCGCGGGGCGAGCGTTGCCTGGCGGGGAACTAGAGCAGGCCGAGGTCATGAACGGCCTGCCGCTCCTCGGCGAGCTCCGTGACCGACGCGTCGATCTTGCCGCGTGAGTAGGAGTCGATGTCGAGCCCTTGGACGATCGAGTACTCGCCGTTCTTGCACACGCACGGGAACGACGAGATCAGGCCCTCGGTGACGCCGTACGAACCGTCACTCGGCACTGCCATCGACACCCAGTCGCCATCGGGCGTTCCAAGAGTCCAAGAGCGAACGTGGTCGATGGCGGCGTTGGCCGCCGACGCAGCCGACGAGGCGCCGCGGGCCTCGATGACCGCCGCGCCGCGCTTGGCGACGGTAGGGATGTAAGTGCCGTCGACCCAAGCGTGATCGTTGACGAGCTCGTACGCGTTCTTCCCCGACACCTTGGCATGGAACAGGTCGGGATACTGGGTGACCGAGTGATTGCCCCAGATCGTCATGTTGGTGATGTCGTTGACGGTCGTCGCCGTCTTCACGGCGAGCTGGCTGATGGCGCGGTTGTGATCGAGACGGGTCATCGCCGTGAACCGCCTGGGGTCGAGGTCGGGTGCGTTGCTCATGGCGATGAGCGCATTGGTGTTGGCCGGGTTACCGACGACGAGGACCTTGACGTCCTTCTTCGCACTCTTGCCGAGCGCAGCTCCCTGCGGCTTGAAGATGCCGCCGTTGGCGCTCAAGAGATCGCTTCGTTCCATGCCGGCCTTGCGTGGCATCGCCCCCACGAGCAGGGCGACGTCGGCATCGCCGAAGGCAACGTTGGCGTCGTCGGTGCAGACGACACCGGCAAGCAGTGGGAACGCGCAGTCGTCGAGCTCCATCTTCACGCCGCCCAGCGCGCCGAGCGCCGGAGTGATCTCGAGCAGTTGCAGGATCACGGGCGTGTCGGGACCGAGCATCGAACCCGATGCGATCCGGAACAACAGGCTGTAGCCGATCTGGCCGGCGGCACCGGTGACGGCAACTCGAACAGGTGTGGTCATGTCATCGAGCGTAGGTCGCCGCTCGGACCGATCGACAAACGGGTCAGGTCGGCAGACCGAGCGCTACGAGGATGATGTCTCGGTAGAACTGTTTGGCCGCGTCGTCGCTGAGGTGCACACCGCCGTCGCTGCCGGACAGGTGGCCGGAGATCTCAGCGGCGCGGGCTTCCCAATCGAGCACCACGACGTTCGGGTGTGTGGCGGGAAGCGAGCGGATGATGTCGTTGTTGCCGGCGATCCACGGCTTGGGCGCCTTCACGGTCATCATCACGACCTTCGGAACGTCTTTGACCTCATTGAGCACCGCCTCGTACTGGTCGGCAGTGACGGCACCGTTGGTGCCCAGTTGGATCACAACGCCCAGCGTGATGTGATACTTCGTCTTGGCCAGTTGCAATTGCTCCAACTCCCACGTCGGGCCCTTCGAGACCTCGGCCACCGTCTTGATGCCGCGGGCCTCGAGCACGGGCTTGGCGCCGAGCATCACCGATTCGCCGACCGCGAAGATCGGCACGTCTTGCAGCACCGGCAATGTGGTCGTGGTCGACGTTGTTGGCGGAGGCGGCGGAACTGTCTGGCCCGGCGCAGCGGTGACGTCGGGGCCGACAGGGGCGACGACTTGGGCAGGCCCGATCGACGTTGGAGCGTCAGTGGCAACCGGTGGGGTGGAAGCATCGATTGCCCGGCCGGCCTGGCTGTCGCATTCGATCTGGCCGACACACCGGTTGCCGGCCATCGCGATGCTGACGCCGGCGAAGCCCACCAGCGCGGCGCTGACGACGCCGAACCCGGCAAGACGCTGCCGTCGTTTGTAGGCAGCAGCGGTGCGCGGTCGCCGATCGCCGCGCAGCCACTCGCCGAGGCGGCCCTGCCGGATCGGCGTTTCGATGTAGCGATAGCTCGCTTCGGTGACCGGCAACGTCACGCACATCGCCAGCACCCACTGCCTGCCGCTCATCATCACACCGGCCTGGCCGCGGATGATCTGGTAGATCGGCCAGTGGTAGAGGTACATGCCGTAGCTGCGAGTGCCCACCCAGTTGAACACAGGATTGCCGAGCAGCCTGCCCATCAACGCGCGCTGGTGCGTGACGGCAGCGATCACCATCAGCGTCGCCAATCCGGTGAGGAAGAACCCGCCACGGAACAGCCACGGGTTGAAACGGATTCCGGTCTGGCGGCCATCGCCCGAGAGGGTGAGCTTCCACATGAGGAACCCGAGCGCGGCGAGACCACCGAGCGCCAGCAGATCGAGCAGCTGACCCTTGTCGCGCGCTCTGCCGCGTAGCAAGGCCATCGGCCTCCAGACCATCGCGAACGCGGCGCCGAGCAGCAGCCCACCGGCGCGTGCGAACGTGCCGAGGTACAAGGTCTCGTTGATGCTGATGCAGCGACCGAACAGCTTCCAGTACCCGTTCATGGCGTCAGGTGCGCACGTCGTTGCCACATCGCCGTTGGCGAACAGCAACCCGACCATGAACGCGATCCACGCACTGATGCCGAACAGCCACACGGCCACCCGCGGCAGACGATTGCGGCCGAGCCGCAAGATGCCGATCATCACCAACGGCCAGATCAAGTAGAACTGCTCCTCCACGGCGAGCGACCACAGATGTCGCAGCGGAACGAACGCCTCGTTGGCCGTGTACCCCTGGCCGACGAAGAGCTGATACCAGTTGCTGCTGTAGAAGATGCCGGCAAGGAAATCGCCACGCGTCCGGCCTTGCGGCTGCCGCCTGAACAGCGCCATGTAGACGGCAAGCGCGCTCATCATCGTCAACACGGCCGGCAGCAATCGCCTGGCGCGACGCATCCAGAACTTGCGCAGAGCAACGCGGCCGGTACGTTCGTGCTCGCCGATCAACAACAGCGTGATCAAGTATCCACTGATCACGAAGAACACCTCGACGCCCAAGAAGCCGCCACCCAGCCACGTGTGGTTGGCGTGGTAGAGCATCACGGCCACCACCGCGAGAGCGCGCATGCCATCGAGGCCCGGCAGGTAGGGCACCCGGTTGAGCTGCCGTTTCGGCGCGCTGAAGGCGATTCGCGCGTGACTCGCCGTCCGGGTACTCATCGGGTGACCAGTATCGTCGATCGACCACCTCGGAACGTGTTCAGTGCCTGAAGTGACGCTCCCCCGTGAACACCATCGCGATCCCGTGTTCGTCGGCAGCGGCGACAACCTCGGCGTCACGCATGCTGCCCCCGGGTTGGATCACAGCGACGACCCCGGCAGCAACTGCCACGTCGAGTCCGTCCCGGAACGGGAAGAAGGCATCGCTGGCGCACGCTCCTCCCTGTGCCCGGCCAGCGGCGCGTTCGGCCGCGATGCGTGCCGAGTCGACCCGGTTCTGTTGGCCGGCACCGATGCCAACAGCTTGGAGGCCCTTGGCGTAGACGATGGCGTTGCTGCTCACCGCTGTACACACCTGCCACGCGAACCGCAAGTCGGCCCATTGATCGTCTGTCGGTGCGACGGAGGTGACCACCCGCCACGTCGCCGGGTCGAGCTCGATCGTGTCGACCTCTTGCACCAACAGCCCGCCGTCGATCGAGCGCACGTCGAGCGCGGTGCCGTACGGAGGCGGTCCGGCGAGGATGCGCAGATTCTTCTTCTCGGCGAGGATTGCCACAGCCGTCGTCGTCGAACGATGGAGCGACGATCACCTCGGTGAACACCGCCGCCAAGGCTTCGGCAAGTGCCGCCGGCACGGGGCGATTGAGGGCCACGATGCCACCGAACGCACTCACCGGATCGCAGGCGTTGGCGGCGACGTAGGCCTCCGTGATGTCGTCACGAATGGCGACACCGCAGGGGTTTGCATGCTTGACGATCACACACGCGGGGCCTTCGAAGCGATGGACCAGCCGCCAAGCAGCCTCGGTGTCGAACAGGTTGAGGTAGCTCATCTCCTTGCCACCGAGCTGCACGGCATCGTCCCACCAACTGCGCCGACCTTCGACCCTGTACCGCGCTCCGGACTGATGGGGGTTCTCGCCGTACCGCAAGGTCTGAACCTTGGTCAACGACAGATGCATGGTGTCGGGGAGCACCTCGTCGTCGAACCACGAGGCGATCTGCGCGTCGTACGCGGCGATCCGTGCGAACGCATCTCGTGCCAGGCGCCGCTTCGTTGCCGCGCTGATCTCGCCGCCGGCGCGGAGCTCGGCGAGCACGGCGGTGTAGTCGGCGGGCTCGACGATGACGGCGACGAACTGATGGTTCTTCGCCGCGGCGCGCACCATCGCCGGGCCGCCGATATCGATCAGTTCGATGCTCGGATCACTGGCGAACGGGTACAGGTTGCACACCACGAGATCGATCGGCTCGATCCCGTGCTCGGCCATGTCGGTGCGGTGTTCGGCCTTGGTCGGATCGGCCAGCAGCCCGCCGTGGATCTTCGGATGGAGAGTGACGACGCGGTGATCGAGGATGGCCGGCACACCCGTGAGGTCGGCGAGATCGGTCACCGGCGTGCCGGCCTGGGCGATCACCTTGGCTGTGCCACCGCTGCTGATGATGCGCCAACCCAGTTGATGGAGACCATCGGCGAGCTCGACGATGCCGGTCTTGTCGTACACGGAGAGCAACGCGGTGGGCATGGTTCCCGACAGTACGGGATGAGAGGTATTACACGATCGGGGTCTTTACAAGGTGTACGGTGCGCGTTGGCTGAGTTCGTTCATATTGGAGGCAACTGTGGATCTGAGCAAGTTCAAGACATCCGACTGGTTGAAGGTCGGTGGAGCCGCTGGTTTTCTGATCTTCGGATTCTTTCACTGGACAACCGTTTCGGGTCCGGGTGGGTTCGCCGCCGGCAGTGGCTACAACGTCTTTCACTTCTTCTTCACCGGTACGGTCCCGTGGATTCTCGTCTTGGCGACGGGTGTAATCACGTTCCTCATGGTGACAGGAACGATGAAGCCTGGGTCGCTGCCGTGGCCGCTCATCATGTTGGGTGCGACTGGACTCGCGGCACTGCTGTTGTTGATCCGCCTCATCTTCAACCCACTCGACGGCAAGGACGCAATCGAAGCGTTTGGCGGGAGCGTCGGTCGCGGGATCGGCCTGATCCTGTCGGTCATCTCAGGGCTGGTTGCCTTCGCCGGTGCGTTCATGGGCTTCAAGGAGTCCGGTGGCGAGCTTTCCGATCTGAAGGACATGAACAAGATCAAGGGCGCGTTCCAAGGCGCCGGTGGCGACTCGGCTCCCCCGCCGCCACCGCCTCCCGGCATGTCACCCCCGCCCCCGCCGCCGCCCCCGGCCTGATCCACAACGCTCGCACGAAGAGCCCCGCCGATCGGCGGGGCTCTTTCGCGTTACCGGTCGATCATTGCGCGGCGCCGCGGAACGCCACCACCTGCATGACGTAGCTCCCACCTTGCGGAGCAGTCGCGCTGTAGGTACCGGTGGCAGTGACGATCCGGTCCTCGGCGATGTCGAGGTCGGGCGTGGTGATGATGCGGCTGGTGAAGCTGGTGCCGGCGCCGTTGAATCCGCCGGTGGTCACACCAGCACCGAAGATCAACGCCTTCGCGGCCGTGGTCGTCACGTTGCCGCTGTTGGCGGTGGCGCCGCTACCGGCGGCCGAGGCCGTGGCGATGACCGGGTTGGCGGAGTCGATCCCTGTGTACTCCAAGATTCGAAGGTCGACGAAGCTGGCGGCGCGATCGAAGTTGGCAGTCACGGTGTTGGTGCCACCCACGATGCTCTTCGCGTAGTAAATGGCCTGGCTCACCCCTGAGCCTCGCGTGACCGGCGCTGCCAATTGATACACGTTTCCGCTGCTATCGGTGACCGATGTGATGTTCGACACGACATCGTTCCAACCGATGGCGACCACATTGAAGTTGCCGGCCGTCTGGGCTTGCGAATAGGCAGCGGACACCGCCGTCTGGGAGCTCTGGGGCGTCGTACTCTTGACTTGCACGAAGCCGATCGGAGTCAACACAGGGGTCACGGTGTAGGTGGCGGTGTACGACTGGGCAGAGGCCGGGACCACGACGACATGCGTTTGGTCACCGCCGTCCGACCACGAGGCAAAGGTGTAGTTGCTGCTTCCACTGGTCGCGTTGCGGGCCTCGATGGTGTGGTTGAAACCAACCAGGGTGTCGTAGACGAACGGAGTGGTCTTGGCAATGCCGTCGAGGTACAACGTCTGTCCACTTGGCACCGTGTCGAACGTCAGGTTGACCTTGGTCGGCCAGATGAGGACCGTCTTGGTGTCGGTGAGGCCGGTCGAGTCGGTCACGGTCAACATGATGCGGTACCGGACGAGACCGCTGAAGTCGTGGCCGGTGGTCGGAATGGTGAAGGTGCCACTCTTCACCCCAACGATGGGAATGCCAGGATGCACATGGCCTTCGTGCAGCATGTCGATGGTCCAGGTGAAGGCGCTGGCCGGCAAGGTGCCGTCCTCGGGGTCGACGGCATCGCCGGAGAAGGAGATGACATCTCCGGCCAAGAAGAACGCGCCGTCGGTGGGTGAGGTCAGGGTCGCCACCGGACGGTTGCCGACGCTGATGCTGATCGGTGTCGAGTTGGAGGTGTTGACTCCGTCGGAGACCGCCAGTCGGGCGGAATAGGTGCCGGATTGCGTGTAGGTGTGCACGGGGTTGGCAGCCGTCGAAGTGGTGTTGTCGCCGAACGTCCACAGGTAGGTGAGTGCATGACCCTCGGGATCCGACGAACCGGCGCTGGAGAACGTGACGTCGAGCGGCGTCGGCCCGGCAGTCGGGGTAGCCGAGGCCGCCACCACGGGTGCCTGGTTGGAGCTGACGTAGCTGATTCGGCGGAGCTTGCTGATGCCGAAGCTGCCACTGATGTCGGAGTATCCGAGGTCGAGGTAGTACAGATTGCCGTCCGGACCTTCGATCAGGTAGACGATGTCACCGTACGGGCCATCGACGGAACCGTCGGCCGGCTCGAAGTTGAAGACACCCGCGACGTTGCCATTGGCATCGAACGACAGGTCGCGAATCCAGTTCTGGGTGTAGTCGGCGAAGAAGTAGCGACCGTCGAAGCCGGCGGGGAAGGTGTCGCCGTGGTAGACGAAGCCACCAGTGATGGCGGCGTCGCGGCCGTTGTGGGCATAGGTGTACAACGGGCTGGTGCACGGCGCCGAGCAGTCGCCCTCGTAGTTCGCCCAGCCGTAGTTGGCACCGCGGGCTCCGAGGTCCACCTCTTCCTGGGCAGTCGAGTAGTCGTTGCCGCCGACGTCACCGATGTACATGCGCCCCGTTGGCGCGTCGTAGTAGGCGCGATACGGATTGCGCAGGCCATAGGCCCAGATGGAATCGACGTGCGGCCCGGTGCCGTCGTAGAACGGGTTGTCGGTGGGAACAGTGCCATCCAGGTTGATGCGGTGGACCTTGCCGCGAGGACTGTTCAGGTTTTGGGCAGCCGCAGCGTCGAAGTGCTCGCCGGTCGTGAAGTACAGCTTGCCGTCGTTGCCGAACATGATGGCGCCGCCGTGGTGCTCGGCGTTGGCGTTCTGCGGATCCTCGTACAGCACGAACTCGCTGCCCGCGACGGTGCCGGTGTTGGTGGCATTGGCGGTGAAGCGCGACAACCGGTCGTGGTTCGGTGTGCCGAGCGTGTAGAAGACGTAGTAGTAGTGATTGGTGGCGAAGTTGGGGTCGAGGGCGAAGTCGTAGATGCCTTGTTGCACGCCCGCCGTGCCAACGTTGGTGAGCTGCAGGAACGGCGTTGGGTCGGGCGTCGTGTACGGCGCCGGCACGATCTTGATCTTGCCGGCCAACTCGGCGATCAACAGCCGGCCATCGGGCAGGAACTTCATTGCCGTCGGCAGGTTGAATCCGGTCGCCAGGATGTCGTTCTGGAAGAAGTTGGTGTTGGCGACGTTGACCGCAACAGACGTCGACGTCGTCACGTTGCCGGCGGCATCGCGGGCGGTTGCCGTCAGGGTGTGAGCGCCGTTCGTGACCGTGCGGCTGTCCCACGCCAAGCCGTACGGATCGGCCGCATCTTCCGGGCCGGTGGCGACGCCGTCGACGTAGAACTGCACACCAGCGACCCCGACGTTGTCACTCGCCTGGGCCGTCACCGAGACGATGTCGCTGACCTGGCTGTTGTTTGCCGGCGCGGTGATCGACACGGAAGGCGGGGTCGGATCGGATGATCCGACACCACCGAGTGGCGTGTTCATCGCGGCCTGGTTCTCGGAGGCGGTGAGAGCCCTGTTGTAGATGCGCACATCATCGATGCGACCGTTGAAGAAGAAGCCTCCGCTGGGTCGCTGACCGATGTTGACGTTGACCGTGGAGTTGCGCTGGCTGGTGGTGACCGTGCCGACGAGACTGCCGTTGTCGAGCTGCCCGTTGAGGTAGACATCGAGCGTTCCGGCGGTGGCGTTGTAGACGCCGGCGATGTGATACCAGGTGTTGGCCTGCAAGGTGGTTGCGCCGTAGCGGAACATGTTCGTGCCGGAGCTGCTCGTCAACTTGAAGCCGATGGTCCGAGGACCCGTGTCGACCGTGGTGTCCAACTGGTAGCCGAGCTCGCCGGTTCCTCGTTTGGAGACGATCGGTGCGTCATCGCCCGGAAACGCAGAGGAGTACACCCAGGCACTGACGGTCATGCTTCCGGTGAGCTGCAATCCGGCCGGGTTGCCGAGGTCGACGTAATCGTTGACTCCGTCGAGGTTGACAGCGCTGCCGTAACGGCCCGGTACCCGAGTAGGACCATTGGTCAACGTTCCCGTCAGGCTGTGGCCGGAGGCATCGAGAGCAGTGGTACCCGACGCCTCGTCGAAGGCATAGCCGGCAGCCAGGCCGCTGGGAACGGCCGGGTTGTCGACGGTGACGCTGATCGGAGGTGTGGTGGTGAGGTTGCTGGCACCGTCGCGAGCTCGGGCCGCGACGACATGTGAGCCATTGGGCACGCTGGTGGTATCCCAGTTGACGGAGTACGGGGCCGTTGTGTCCTCACTGCCGAAGTTCGCTCCGTCGAGCAGGAACTGCACCCCGAGGACCGCCGTGTCGTCGGACGCATTGGCCGACATGCCGACCTGTCCCTGAACGGTCGCGCCCGCGAGAGGCGCTGTGAGGGTGACCGTCGGAGGAGTGGTGTCAGGCGGCGCAGTCAAGGTGGTGGCACTGGCACCGAGCGATTGAGCGGACGTGTTGCCGGCACCGTCGACGGCCGCCACCGTGTAGTTGTAGGTCGTAGCGCCGGCCAGGCCGGTGTCTTGATACAACGTCGTTCCGGGCGTGCCTACCTGCGTGCCGTTGCGGAACACCTTGTAACCGGCAACCGACACGTTGTCGCTCGACGGGTTCCACGAGAGGTTGATCTGTGTAGGGGAGACCGCTGATGCAGCCAGTCCGGTCGGAATGCTCGGAGGCGTCGTGTCGGGTGGCGCATTGGTCGTGGCCGAAGCAGCTGTCGATTGGTTGGAAGTGTTGCCGGCTGCGTCGTAGGCGCTGACGGTGTAGCTGTATGTGGTGCTGGGAGTGAGTCCGGTGTCCGGGAACGACGGCGTTGCCGACGTACCGACTTGCGTTCCATCCCGGAAGATCTTGTAACCCGTGACACCGAAGTCGTCGGTCGAAGCCGTCCAGGCCAGGTTGATCTGGGACGACGAAGCGGCCGTGGCCGTCAACCCACTCGGCACTGATGGTGCCGTGATATCGGGGGCACCCGGGTCGGCCCGGAATGCGACCATGTGCATCACCCACGCACTCCCGTTCTGGGTAGCGGTGGCGTTGTTGGAACCGACGGTTGTGACCTTCTTGTCTTCTGTTCGGTTGGCATAGCTCGTCGAACGCGAGGTGAAGCCGGTGCCGACCTTGGTGACGCTGGCGGTAGAACCCGCCGCGCCGAAGATCAAATCGTTGGCGTTCGCGGTCGTTGCCGAGCCGCTGTTCATCGCGCTGCCTGAACCGGCGGCAGCCGCGCTGACATCCAAGGGATTGACCTTGTCCATCCCCGAGTATTCGTGAAGATAGATGATCCCGAACCCGTTGATCGCCGTAGCAAACGTTGCGGTGACGGTATTGGCACCGCCCAGCACGTTCTTGGCGTAGAACACCTGCGAGCTGAACGCATTGTTGTTCCACTTCGTGGCGGTGCCAACGCTGCTGTATGCATTTCCCTTGCTGTCCGACACGGTGACCGCACCCGTGTTGCTCCAGAGGACATACACGACGATCAGGTTCCCAGCGGTGTTGGCACTGTTGAACGCCAAGCTGTTGGTGGTGCCGGAAGTCATTTCTTTTGCTCGTGTCTGAACGAACGTCGGAGTAGCGGCACTGACGGGTGTGGCCGAGCCAAATCCCAAGGTCGTGATCAGCAGCACGATGGCCGTCGAGAAAAGGCCGATGAGCTGGATTTTTCCGCGACGGAGAGTGGGGGACGAACGCATACGGCAAGATATGAGCACGGCGGCCCGAGTGTCAACCTGGCAGTACAACAAAACGTAAAGTGTGGGATTGTCTGGGAACCGACCTCAGGATCGAGCCAAGCCGGCCACGATGGCGGCCATCAACTCGCCGGCCTCCGTCGGGTTCAGTCCGACCTGGACCCCCGCGGCGCGCAGCGCGTCCATCTTGCCTCGCGCGGTTCCCTTTCCACCGCTCACGATGGCGCCGGCGTGCCCCATCTTCTTGCCTTCTGGGGCCGTCACGCCGGCGATGTACGCGCTCATCGGTTTCGACACCGATGACTCGATGAACGCGGCCGCTTCTTCTTCGGCCGATCCACCGATCTCGCCGATCAGGATGATGGCCTGAGTCTCCGCGTCGGCCTGGAACTCACTGAGACAGTCGATGAAGTTGGTGCCCGGCACCGGATCCCCGCCGATCCCCACGCAGGTCGACACACCGATACCTCGCTGCTTGAGCTCGTACAGCGCCTGATAGGTGAGCGTTCCAGAGCGAGACACGATCCCCACGTTCGGTCCACCCGGTGTCGGTAGTTGGGCGATCTCGCCGGCGGTGATGCCGATGTTGCACTTGCCCGGGCTGATGATGCCCGGACAGTTCGGGCCGAGCAGTCGAGTGTTGGGAAAGTCGCGCACCAACGTGTTGAACACCCTGGCCTCATCCTGGGCCGGGATGCCTTCGGTGATGCAGACCACGAAGCCGATGCCTGCGGCCGCCGCCTCGAGGATGGCCGCAGACGCGGCCTTCGGTGGCACGGCGATGAACGAAGCGGTTGCCCCAGTCGCGGCGACCGCCTCGTCGACGGTGTCGAAGATCGGGATCCCTTCCACGTCCTGACCGCCCTTGCCCGGCGTCACGCCCGCAACCACCTGGGTGCCGTATGCCCGGTTGCGCAGCCCGTGGTACTTGCCCTGACCGCCGGTGAGTCCCTGAACGATCACCTTGGTAGCGGCATTGACGAAGATGGCCATCTCACGCCGCCTGTTCATTGGCCAAGGCGACAGCCGACCGCGCCGCTTCGAGCATCGTCGGTTGCGACGTGAGCTTCGATTCCGGAATGCCGGCTCCAGCGAGGATGGCGCGTCCCTGTTCGGCATTGGTTCCGTCGAGCCGGATCACGATGGGCGCACGCAGTTCGACTCGGCGCAGCGCCTCGACGATCCCGTTGGCGACCTCTTCTCCTCGGGTGATGCCACCGAAGATGTTGATCAGGATGCTGCGTACGTTCTGGTCGAAGTTGATCACTTCCAACGCCGCGGTCATCATGTCGGCGTTGGCCCCACCGCCGATGTCGAGGAAGTTGGCGGCGCTCCCGCCGACCTGGTTGACGACGTCGAGGGTGCTCATCGCCAGCCCTGCACCGTTGGCGATGATGCCGACGTTGCCATCGAGACCGATGTACTGCAGGTCGTGAGTGCGTGCCAGCTGCTCACGCTCGTCGAGCTCTTCGGTTGCGCGGTAGTCGTCCCATTCGGGGTGACGGAACGCGGCGTTGTTGTCGAGGCTGACCTTGGCATCGAGGGCGTGCACCCCACCATCGGGTCGCAAGATGAGCGGGTTGATCTCTGCGAGATCGCAGTCGCCCTCGGTGAAGCAGCGGTAGAGCTTGACGAGGATCTCGGCGGCGCCGTCGACCGCTGCCGGGTTGAGCCGGGCATCGATGCACGACTGGCGGGCATCCGCCGAGAGCAGACCGTCGACGGGGTTGATGTGGCGCATCACGATCGCGCCCGGGTTCGACGCCGCTACCGACTCGATCTCGACGCCACCCTCGGCCGACAGCATCAACAGGTGCTTCTTGGCGGCCCGGTCGAGCGTGAACGACGCGTAGTACTCCTCAGCGATGTCGCTGGCCCGCTCGACCCAGACGCGCTTGACGACGTGCCCCTTGATGTCCATGCCGAGGATGTTCGACGCATGCAATCGTGCCTCGGCCGCGTCGTTGGCGAGCTTGATGCCACCGGCCTTGCCGCGCCCACCGACCTGCACCTGAGCCTTCACCACGACGGGATAACCGGCAGAATCCGCCTGCGCAACCGCCTCGTCGACCGTGGTGGCCACTCCACCGGGAGACATAGGAATGTCGTATCGGGCGAAGTACTGCTTGCCCTGGTACTCGAATAGATCCACCTAGTTCTCCTTGTTGTCCAACGCCGTTTCCAACCACGCACTGATGCCCTTCAGCGAGCTCCCCGGCCCGAAGATCTCGGCCACTCCCTGGGCGCGCAACGCACGTGCATCAGCGTCGGGGATGACGCCTCCGCCGAACACCAACACGTCATCGAGACCGCGTTCGCTGAGCTCTTTCATGACGCGCGGGAAGAGCGTGAGATGCGCACCGCTCAGCAACGACAGCCCGACGGCGTCGGCATCTTCTTGCAGCGTTGTCTCGGCGATCTGCTCTGGGGTCTGGTGCAGTCCCGTGTAGATCACCTCGAAACCGTGATCGCGAAGCGCCCGAGTGATCGTCTTTGCGCCGCGATCGTGACCATCGAGACCGGGCTTGGCGACGACGACGCGATAGGGACGCTTCACGAACCAGGAACCATACGACCACCGTGGCGTTGGCTCCAATCCCCATCGGGCGGCACACTGTGGTCGTGCGACGACCACAACTGCGTACTCCGCTCGCTCGAGCGGTCGTCCCGGTGCTCGGTGGTATCGGCTTCTTCGGCCTGCTGGCGTTGGTGCTGTGGGGCATCGCCAGCCTCGTGTCGCAGAACGGCAGCGGCGCCACTGCCAACCTCGCCAGCAACGTCTTCCGGCCCGGATCAGTACAACGGTACGCGGCCATCATCGACGAGGACGGGCCGGTGTTGTTCCCCGACCTGCTGGGTACCGACGGCGACAAGTCGATCGTGCTCGACCACTCCGGCGCTGATCCGATGGTCGGTTGGCGGATCTACCTCGGACATCCCGCCGACCGGCCGATCAGCTGCAAGGTCGTCCAGGTACAACACAGCAGCAACTTCACCGATTGCGAAGGCAGGACGATCGGTGTGGATGCGTTGGCACTGCCGCCGTCCGGAGTGGCGCCCGTGGTGAGCGCCGATGGGATCCTGACCCTCGACCTGGTGGCCGGCTGACGTCGTATCAGACGAGCTCGTCGACCCGTTCGACGAGACGGGCGGCGAACTCCTCGGTGTGCGCCGGCAGCTTTGCACGATGCAGGGCCACCCCGCCCAGAACCTCGGCGCCGAGCGAGTCGAGCACGCTGGTCATCTTCTGCAGCGACTTGCCGGGATTCAGCGCGTAGGTGCAGAAGGCCGCTGCCTTCTTGCCGGCCATCACCGGCAGCTTGGCGAGCTCACCCAGAGCCCACGGCGTTTGGCCGACGACGAACAGGCCGTGCACCCACGTGCCCACCAGAACGAGATCGGCCGCTTGCAGCGCGGCGTAATCGGGCTGGCGAACCGGCGTGAGCGCAGTGATACCCCAGCCGACTTGCTGCAATCGGTCGGCGATCATCTCTCCGGCTCTCCAAGTGTTGCCGGTCAAGCTCTCGACGAGGATCACTGCTTTCATGGCTGCAATTCAAGCACGACCATGCACTTCCGCCGCTTCTTGGGCGACGAGCAGGCGAGCGGCGCGGCCGACGCGGACTTTGCGCACGACGGTGACGATGGCGAGCGTCGACATCACCGCGATCACGGTGCAGAGCACAACGACGACCTTGGCCGGCAGCGTGCGCGTGCCCTCGAAGATGTACACGTCGGGTATGACGTAGGCCACGAGGGACACGAGTGCCCACTTCACCGCCGATTTGTGGCGGTCGTCGATGAACCGCAACACCATGCGTGGAGTCGTGATCGCGTCTGCGGCCGAACACACCAGGTCGATGGAGAGGTAGATCCACGGATTGAACCCGTAATCACCGAGCGCCGCCCAGATGATGACGGTGCGGATGACTGACCAGGCGATCACGATCGCAGCCCAGGCCCGCGTGAGCAGCTGTCGCTTGCGCAGCGTCTCGGCGCTGTGTTGGATCACCATGAGATCATCACAGCTTCTTCAGCGGTGCCCAGGCGAGGGCGAGGTGCTTCGTACCGGCGTCGCGGAACCGGATCGTGGCCTCTGCCCTGTCGTCTTGGCCGCGGATGTCGATGATGACACCCTCGCCGAACGCTGGATGCTCGACATCGTCGCCCAATCTCAACCCAATGGATTGCGCATTCGAGGGCGATGGTGGCAACGGTCGCTGCCCAGCGGCGAGCGCTGCTTCGACAACTCGTTCGCGATGCCGTTCGTCGCGTCGATCGTCGGAACGGTCGTCACGCCGTTCGCTCGGCCGGTACGGGCCAGGACTCGACCACTCGTCGCGAGGGCGGTAGCTCTGGCGCCCGTACGTGCTGCGGCCACTGATTGCACCGACCTGCTCGATGAGCTCGGCAGGTATCTCGTCGATGAAACGCGACGGCGGGTTGTAGTTGGTGCTGCCGAACAACTGCCGGCTCCAGGCATGAGCGAGGAACAGCCGCTGCTGGGCTCGTGTGATGCCGACGTAGGCAAGACGCCGTTCCTCCTCGAGCTCGACCGGCTCGGTGAGCGCCCGGCTGTGCGGGAACACACCCTCTTCCATCCCAACGAGGAAGACGGCTGGGAACTCGAGACCCTTTGCCGAGTGCAGCGTCATGAGCATGACCCTGTCGTCGTCGTCGAGGTCGTCGGTGTCGGCCACCAGCGCGACCTGTTCGAGAAACTCGTCGAGGCGGGTGAACTCGCGGGCCGAACCGACCAGTTCACCCAGGTTCTCGATGCGGCCCGCCGATTCGACCGAGCCCTCCGCCTCGAGCTCGGCGAGATACCCGCTCTCGGTGAGTGCGGCTTGCAACAGGTCGCTCGGAGCATCATCGAGCCGCGAGGCGAGGTGGTCGAGGAGCCCCACGAAGGATTCGACGCCGCGGGCTGAGGAACCGGTGAGGCCTGCGTCTTGGGCATGACGCATTGCGTCGACGAACGTGCTACCGGTACTGGCAGCGAGCGCATCCAGCTTGGCCACGCTGGCCTCGCCGATGCCGCGCTTGGGTACGCCGAGAACTCGCTTCACACTGATCTCGTCGGCGGGGTTGGCGACGGCGCGCAGGTACGCCATGGCATCTTTGATCTCGCGGCGGTCGTAGAACCGAGTGCCACCGACCACCTTGTAGGGGATGCCGAAGCGCATCAGGGATTCCTCCAGGACGCGGCTCTGGGCGTTGGTTCGGTAGAAGACGGCCATCTCTTTCCACATGAACGCCGCGTCGGCCTGCAACGACTTCATCGTGCGGGCTGCCCACGTGGCCTCGTCGCCCTCATCTTCGGCGTGGTAGCGAACGATGCGGTCGCCCGTGCCGAGTTCGCTCCACAACTGCTTGTCCTTGCGCCCGGGGTTGTTGACGATGACGGCGTTCGCAGCATCGAGGATCGCTTGAGTGCTGCGGTAGTTCTGGTCGAGCACGATGGTCGTGACGTTGTCGAACGCCTCTTCGAACTGGGCGATGTTGCGCAGGTCTGCACCACGGAACCGGTACACGCTCTGGTCGTGATCGCCGACGATCGTGATCTGACCGTGCTCGGCCGCCAACGCCAACGCCAGCTCGTTCTGGGCCATGTTGGTGTCTTGGTACTCGTCGATCAGCACGTGCTGGAAGCGCTGTTGGTACTGCGCCAACACGTCGGGATGCGAACGGAAGAGCTCGACCGTCTTCATCAACAGATCGTCGAAGTCCATTGCCCCGGCCTTCAACAGCCGCGCCTGGTAGTCGACGTAGATGTCGGCATGCTTGCGCTCGAAGATGTTGGTGGCGCGCTCGACCGCTTGCTCGGGGGTGATCAACTCGTTCTTCCACAGACTGATCTGGGCGTGCGCGGCGCGCGGTGGGAAGCGCTTGGCATCGAGGTTGAGATCGCGCACGACGTAGCCGGTGAGACGCTGCGAATCGGCCTGGTCGTAGATGCTGAAGGTGCGCGGGTAACCCAGCCGATCACCATTGGCCCGCAGGATGCGGACGCATGCCGAGTGGAAGGTGCACACCCACATGGCCCGCGTGACCGGGCCAACCAGACTGGCCACGCGGTGACGCATCTCTTCGGCGGCTTTGTTCGTGAACGTGATCGCCAGGATCGCGGATGGTGGCATTCCTTCGTGGATGAGGTGGGCGATCCGGTGCGTGAGAACGCGCGTCTTGCCCGAGCCGGCACCCGCCACGACCAACAGAGGGCCGCCACGGTGCACAACAGCGTCGAGTTGGTCAGGATTGAGCAGGTCGAGATCGAGCGCGGCACGCTCACCCGAGACACGCTCGGTCGGCAAATTCATGGTGTTCCCATCCTACGGAAGGGGTGCCACGTTGGAGTCACAGCTGCCTCGGGAATATGGTGCCACCCCAGGCAGAGGCCCAGAGAGGAGCCCGGAAAGAGGTCTTATGAGGGACCACGACACCTTCATCCCCATCGATCCCGACCTCGCCCCATCGGATCCGGGCGAACCTGCCGTCGGCCGCCGCCGGCTCCTTCGGCGGCGACGCGAGAGCCGTGTCCGACTCGACGTGCTCGCAGTGATCGCAATCGGAGGAATGCTCGGCGCGACGGCACGGTTCAAGCTTTCCGAAGCACTTCGCGGCTCTGCCGGCCGCTTCCCATGGGCGACCTTCTGGACCAATCTGTCGGGCAGCTTCCTGCTGGGATTCCTGCTCGTCGTGCTGCTCGAGCGGTTCCCACCCACTCGGCACCTCCGACCGTTCCTGGCGACAGGAATCCTGGGCGCGTTCACCACCATGTCTACCTACACCGTCGAGACGGCACTGCTCGTCAAAGATCACCATGCCTCCACCGCCATGCTCTACGGCGTCGGCAGCGTGGTCGCCGGCGTGCTCCTGGCCTACGTCGGCATCGCTACCGCGCGCCTTGTGCCACAACGACATCCACCGCGGGATCCGCAATGACCGGCACGGCGTGGATCGCCTTTCTGTTGGCCGCGTCGATCGGCACGCCGGCGCGCTACCTGATCGACGGGCTTGTCCAGGACCGCACCGATGGCGCCTTTCCGTGGGGCACGTTCGTCGTCAACATCAGCGGCTGCTTCGTCCTCGGCACGATCACCGGCCTCGCCTTGTACCACGGCCTCGATGCAACCACACGTGTCGTGGTCGGCACCGGAGGCATGGGCGCGTACACCACGTTCAGCACGTTCACCTTCGAGACCGTCAGGCTCGCCGAGGAAGGCGCCATCGACGAAGCGCTACGCAACGTTGCCGCCA
Source organism: Ilumatobacteraceae bacterium (assembly GCA_963720775.1). Classification (GTDB taxonomy): domain Bacteria; phylum Actinomycetota; class Acidimicrobiia; order Acidimicrobiales; family Ilumatobacteraceae; genus JAENVT01. The sequence goes on from CAVRGR010000008.1 coordinate 37,202, forward strand.
GCTTCATCGTCGGCCTCGCTGCCGCCGGCGCGGGGCTGGCACTCATGGCCCTGCTGTGAGCTCCGACGCAAAGCGCGTCACCCGCCGCGAAACCGCAGCCCAGCGCGACGGCGCACCAATGTCCAGTCATTGACGACAATTCGCTTCTTACCGGTCTCGAGGATTCCTTCGGCACGCGCCTCGTTGAGCACACGATTGGTGATTCGCAATCCGACGCCGGTCATCGAGGCCAGCTGTTGTTGGCTGATCGGCAGCTCCGCGCCCGCCCGACGCTTCTCGTAGACAGCGCCGAGGCGCCACAACTGACGGTAGAGACGAGTCGATCCGTCGAGCTCCGACAACTCACTCACCTGCGTCGTCAATCGCTGGACCAAACGCAGGAGGGCTTGGATGAACACGTCCGAGATCCTCGGCAACCGCTCGCGCAGGTCCTCGATGTCGGTTCGCAGGATCTGTACCACCTCCACCTTCGACAGTGCCTGAGTCGTGGCGGTACGCACACGCTCGTTCGACAAGATCGCCATCTCGCCGAACATCTCACCAGGGCCGAGGATGGCCAGCAACATCGGGTCACCTCGCTCGCCGCCGCTCCATATGCCGATTCGACCGCTGACGAGGACGTACACGGCGTCGCCTGCCTGGCCCTCGTGATACAGGTAGGCCTGCGCCGGGAACTTCAAGTGACGGCAGCGGGCCTCGAGCGCTGCGCGTTCTCGCTCGGGCAGCGAGTCGAAGAGAGCGAGTGGCTCGGCAATGCCGGCAACCTTACATCAACACGCACTATTGCGTGTTGGAACACGCACAACGACGTGGAGCGGATGACGGTCGCATGGTTTCGTTCAACCATGAGGACGAACGCCACACCTGAAGAAGTTGCTGAACTCGTGGGCCGCCACTTCGACGGCGACGAGAAGGCGCTTGCCGAACTGACCCAGATCTTTCAGTCGCTGGTCAAGGCGGCGGCGCGCCGCGTGCTGCGCTGCTCGAGCGATGTCGACGACGCCGTGCAAGACACCTGGCTCAACTTCGTTCGCTTCGGACACCGCATCGCCGATCCCAGTCGCGTCGGCGCATGGCTGTGGATCGTGGCCCTCAACTCGGCGCGGCGGATCCAGCGACGTGACAGTCGATGCATCGTGGCCGACAACGTCGCCGACCTTGCCGACGCGATGGCCGACGAGGTTCCGGACCCCGACCACGCCCTGCAACGGTGCGAGCGCTCGGCCGCCGTACACCGCGCCGCGGCCGACATGCGCGAACCGGATCAGCGCGTGTTGAGCCTTCTGATGGACGAGCGAGGGTACGACTACCGCCAGATCAGCTCGATCAGCGGACGACCGATCGGAAGCCTCGGACCCACTCGCGATCGGATCATTCGCAAGTTGCGCACCAACCCCGACATCGCCGAACTGATGACAGCGGTCTGATCGAACGTCTCATGTAGACATGAGACATGACGTCGGCCGCGCGTTCGTTGGGGCTGCTGCTGCCACCATCGGAAGGCAAGGCGAGCGGCGGTACCGGGCCTGTGTGGTCCCCCCGACAAGGCCACTTCCCTGAGCTCGCCGATCGCCGAGCAGAGTTGGTACGTGCATTGTCGGCCATGCGCGGAGGCGATGAGAGGCTTCTGGGCGTCGGCGGCTCCCACCTCGCTCAGGCCCGCCTCTCCAACACGGTCTTGACGGACGCACCATCGATGCCGGCGTGGCGCCGTTACACCGGGGTCGTCTGGGGTACCCTCGACGTCCCGTCGCTGCCGGCAACAGTGAAGCGGCGGGCGATGACCTCGGTAGTCGTCGTGTCGGGCCTATTGGGTCTGTCGACACTCGACGACCCCACGCCCGAGTACCGACTGAAGATGGGTGCGTCGTTGGCGCCCTTCGGAAAGTTGAGCACCTGGTGGCGACCCGCGATGGGCGAGGCTCTCAGCGCGTGGGCTGCGAGACGATTCGTCGTCGACCTCCTCCCCCACGAGCATCGCGCCGCGTGCTCCGCGGCTCGACTGCGAGGCCTCTCGGTTGCGATCGTGAAACGCAACGGTCAGATCGCCGGGCACGACGCCAAGGCAGCCAAAGGGCGGCTTGCTCGGCACCTGCTGATGAGCGGCGGTCACCCTGCCGATGCGCTGGAATCGTGGAGCGATCCGCGCTTCGACCTGGTGATCACCCCGATCCGCCACTGATGCCCGCTGGTAGCGTCGCCCCGGTGGATGCGATGTCGGCGGCCGATCTCGAGCGCCGCATGGCACTCCGCAAGATGAAGGTCATGGCCACCGCACTCCTCGGCGTGGTCACGGTGGCGTTCTTCATCGCTCGCTGGCAGCAGGAGCACCACGGATGGGTCGGCTACATACGCGCCTTCGCGGAGGCATCGATGGTCGGTGCGCTCGCCGACTGGTTTGCCGTATCGGCGCTGTTCAGACATCCTCTCGGGTTGCCGATCCCGCACACCGCGATCATTCCTCATCGCAAGGACCAGATCGGGCGGTCTCTCGGTGAGTTCGTGCAGAGCAACTTCCTGACACGAGAGGTTCTCGACGAGCGGCTTGCCGGCGCCAACGTCGGCAAGCGCCTGGGCGACTGGCTCGCCGACGAGCGAAACGCGAGCAAGGCGGGCGAGGGCGTCGCCGACTTGTTCCGCGGCACGTTGGAGGTGCTCGACGATCGTGACGTCGGCTCAGCGATCGAGATGTTGGTCGAGCGACGGGTGCGGGCCACTCCTGTCGCGCCACTCGTGGGCCGAGCCATTGATCTGGCGATCGAGGGCGGGCATCATCAGCGGCTGCTCGAGTCGATTCTCACCGGCCTCGGCACGTTCATCGAAGACAACCGGGTCACCTTCCGAGCGCGCCTCGAGCACGAATCACCGTGGTGGATACCAGAGCGGATCGACGACCGCTTGTTCGCCAAGATCTACGGCGCGGTCCACGGCTTTATCGCGGATGTCGCCGACAACTCCAATCACGAGTTGCGACAGGCGATGGATGTTCGTGTCGCCGCCTTCGCCGATCGACTCCGAACCGACCCGGCGCTGCTCGCCAAGGGCGAGGAGCTGAAGACCGAGCTGCTGGCCCATCCCGATGTACGCGCCTGGTTGAGGTCGTTGTGGGGCGAGCTCAAACGCAACACGGTCCGCGCCATCGACGATCCGAAGAGCGAGTTGCGCAAACGTCTCGACGTGTCACTGACGAACCTCGGCCGAAGGCTGGCCTCCGAGCCCGAGCTGCAGGCCAAGGTCGACGATTGGGTGCTTCGCGCGGCGGGCCACGTCGTCGATCACTATCGCGGCGAGGTCGCCGACCTGATCGCCGGCACGGTTGCCAAGTGGGACGGCGCGGCCACCGCAGAACGACTGGAACTACAGGTCGGGCGCGATCTGCAGTTCATCCGGATCAACGGCACCATTGTCGGCGGCCTTGCCGGCCTGGTGATCTACACGGCCAGCCAGCTGATCTTCTGAGTGCCTCAGCCCCAATCGCGGCGAGTTGCCGGCATTGCCGCCTCGCCCGCTGCTGTGGGAACGACGCCCAAGACTTGGTGGATGCCGATGCCACCGTCCTCGAACCCGATGGCTGAGCCGGCCATGTAGAGGCGCCAGATCTTGGCCCGAGCTTCGCCGACCATGGCCACGGCTTCGTCCCATCTCGATTCGAGATTTTCCACCCAGGCGCGCAACGTGCGCGGCATAGTGCTCTCTCAACGATTCGACGTCACGCACCTCGAACCCGGCTTCCTCCATGGACAGCACGACCTTGCCCACGTCGATCAGCTCCCCGTCGGGAAACACGTAGCGCCCGACGAACGAGCTGCGGCCGAGCTTCGACCCGCCCACCGACGAGATGGCGTGATTGAGGAGGCGACCATGCGGACCCAACGCCGAACGGAGCGTGGTGAAGTACTGGTCGATCTTGCCGTGACCGACATGTTCCGACATGCCGACCGACGAGATCACGTCGAACGTCTCGCCGGCGAGGTCGCGATAGTCCTGCAGCCGGATCTCGACCCGGTCGGCCACGCCTGCCTCCTCCGCCCGGTGCCGAGCGAGCTGAGCCTGCGCCCGACTGATGGTGATCCCCACCGACCGCGCCTGATGATGGACGGCTGCATGGATGGCCATCGACCCCCAACCGCAGCCCACGTCGAGCAGCCGCATGCCAGGTCGCTCGTGCAACCCGAGCTTGCGGCAGATCAACTCGTGCTTCGCTGCCTGCGCTTCTTCCAGCGTCGAATCAGGCCCGGTGAAGCGAGCACACGAGTAGGTCATGACCGGACCCAGGACCAGGCGGTAGAAATCGTTCCCCACGTCGTAGTGATGGCCGATTGCCGCTGCGTCGCGCCGCAACGAATGCCGCCAGCCGCGCAGGCGAGCCTCCTCTGGCGGCGGTGTCAGGGGCGTGCCGAGGGCACCGACCTTCCTTGCGGCGCGCACTGCGATCGGCAGCGCCCTGAGGGCCGAGGTGATGTCGACACCCTCCGGCTTCGAGTCGCGGAATGCCGTGACCACATCGAAGATGTTGCCGTCGACCTCGATGTCGCCGGAGACATATGCACGCCCGAGCCCGAGCTCGTTCGGCGCCCACAACAGCCGTCGGATCGCGTCGGGTGAGTTGAATCGGAGCGTCGCCACGGAATGGCGCGGCCGAAGACTCGAGCCGTCCCAGAACTCGAGGCGCAGGGGTATGGCCTCGCCGAGAATGCCGTCGACAACCGGTTTCATCGCCGCGGCAACGCGACCAGTGGTCGCAGAGGTCGCCTCGGAAGCCGGAGCCGGCGCGGTGGCGTGGTCTGTGAGTGTTGACTCGGCAGGTGAAATCATCGTCGCCCCTGTTGGTCGCAGTCCCCGGAAAGAAGAATACGACGTAGCGGGCGCCCGGCGAGAAACCGGGCGCCCACCCGGGAAGACTCCACACCCCTGGTCGGCGGGCGGGTCGAGAGTCGGGCGGGCCCGACGGGCGTCTGTAGCGTTGAGACTCGATGGCCTACCGGTACTTGTGGACGCCGTTGTCGATCGGCCCGATCACCACCCGCAATCGCATCGTCTTCAGCGCCCATCTCACGAACTACGCGCGCGGTGGCAAGCCGACCGATCAACATGCGGCGTACTACGCGGCGCGCGCCGCGGGCGGTGCCGGCCTGATCATCACCGAGGAGCACTCGACCCATCCCACCGACTGGCCCTACGAGAAGTTGATCCACGGCTTTCACCGCGATGTGATTCCGGGCTACCTGAAGATCACCGGCGCTGTGCACCGCCACCGCGTGCCGATCTTCGCCCAGATCAACCACAACGGCGGCCAGGCGAGCTCGATGTACTCGCGCCTGCCGGTCTGGGCGCCGTCGGCCGTCGCCGACCCGTTGTTCCGCGAAGTTCCAAAGGCTGTCACTCCGCACGACATCGAGCAGATCATCGCCGGATACACCATGGTTGCGGAACATTGTGCCGAGGGTGGCTTCGACGGCATCGAGCTGCAGTGCAGTCATTCGTCGATCGTTCGTGGCTTCCTCTCGCCTGCCACCAACAAGCGCACCGACGAATACGGCGGTCACCTCGCCAATCGGGCACGCGTGCTGCTCGACATCGTTGCCGCCGTCCGACGCGTGATCGGCACGAGGTTGGCGCTCGGTGTGCGCATCTGCGGCGACGAGTTGATCGAGGGAGGCACCACGATCGACGATGCCGTCGAGATCGCCCAACTGGTGGAGGCCAGCGGTCACGTCGACTACATCAACACCTCGATCGGGGTCGCCACGGCGAGCCTGTTCATGATCGAGGCCAGCATGCACGTCCCTCCCGGGTACGCCATGTTCATCCCCTCGGCCATTCGCAAAGCTGTCGAAGTACCGGTCGTCGGAGTTGGTCGATTCAAGGATCCGCTGCAGGCCGAGCGAGCACTGGCCGAAGGCCACTGCGATCTGGTCGGCATCGTTCGCGGACAGATCGCCGATGCCGACTTCGCGGCCAAGGCCAAGGCCGGGGCCAGCGACGAGATTCGCCTGTGCCTGTCGTGCAACCAGGAATGCGTCGGTCGAATGGGCCTCAATCGGTGGCTCGGCTGCATCGAGAACCCCAGAACCGGACGAGAGCACGAGTACGAGACGAGAGCAAGTGCACGAAGAACTGCGGCACGGGGAGCCGCGGCGAGGGAAGCGCCGGCGACGAGCCGCACGAAGGGAGCAGCCGAAGCGAAGCGGAGGCCAGTCCTGACCATTGTCATAGGCGCCGGGCCGGCAGGGTTGCAGGCGGCGATCGCGGTGGCCCGCGGTGGCGGCGAGGTGACGGTGTACGAGAAGGAGCTGCATGCCGGTGGACAGGTGCGACTCGCTGCTCAGGTACCCAATCGCGCCGAGTTCGGAGATCTGATCCGCAACCAACTGACCGAGTGCCGAAGGCTGGGCGTGAGCATCGAGTACGGCGTCGACGCGTCGTCGACGTTCATCGTCGACCAGCAGCCCCGCCACGTGATCGTCGCCACGGGTGCAGCGAGTCAGCGCCCATGGTGGGTACCCGAGGGAGCAGTCAACGTGGTCGACGTGCGTTCGGTGCTCGACGGCACCGTGAGTCCCTCCGGCGACGTCGTGGTGATCGACGAACTCGGATTTCACCAGGCCACCTCTGTCGCCGAACTGCTCGCCGACAGGGGTTGTCGGGTCGAGGTCGTCACCAATGGAATGGTCGTCGGTCAGGATCTCGGGATCACGCTCGACATGGAGAACTGGTGGATGCGGGCGAGTGCGAAGGGCATCGTCCAGTCGACCGATCTCGTGGCGATGGGGATGGGCGACGAATCGCCGACGCGCACCTTGAGCCTGCTGCACCATCCGACGGGCGCGAACGTCATCCGCACCCCGGACTGGGTCGTCCTCGCCGTGCCGGCGACACCAGTCGATGGGCTGTACCACGACTTGAAGCAGCGAGGGGTCAGCGCGGAGCGCATCGGTGATTGCGTCGCTCCCCGCCGCGCCCACGCTGCCGTGATCGAGGGCGAGCGCGCCGGGGCTGCTGCAATACTGATCCGGTGAACGAGAACCCGGTGGTCGCCGTCGTCATGGGTTCGTCCAGCGATTGGCCCACCATGAGCAAAGCCGTCGAGACGTTGCGCGAGTTCGATGTCGTCCACGAGGTGCGGGTGCTCTCCGCCCACCGCATGCCCGACGAGATGTTCGAGTTTGCCTCGTCCGCCGCCGGCCGCGGTCTCCGGGCAATCATTGCCGGAGCCGGGGGTGCCGCCCACCTGCCAGGCATGTTGGCCGCAAAGACCACCGTGCCGGTTCTCGGCGTGCCAGTTCCTTCGCGACACCTGGCCGGTCAGGACTCGCTGTATTCGATCGTGCAGATGCCGGCGGGTGTGCCGGTCGCGACGTTCGCGATCGGTGAGGCGGGCGCAACCAACGCCGCGTTGTTCGCGGTGGCGATGCTGGCAGCCGGCGATGAGGTCATGAACGCCGCACTCGACAGCTACCGCCGGCGACGGCACGACGAGGCCGCGTCGGCCGTGCTGCCTCCCCCATGATCGCCCCGCCGGCGACGCTCGGCGTGCTCGGGGGTGGCCAGCTCGGCCGGTACTTCGTGATGGCGGCGCGCACGATGGGCTACCGCACGGTCGTGCTCGAGCCCGATCCGAATGCACCTGCCGGCAAGGTCGCCGACGAACATCTTGTCGCCTCGTTCGACGACGACGCAGCTCTTCAGCATCTGGCGAGCAACTGCGCGGCGGTCACCACCGAGTTCGAGAACCCGCCGGCGACAGCAATGCATTGGCTCGCCGACCACACGGTCGTTCGGCCGTCGCCGTCGGCCATCGCTATCACCCAGGATCGCCGCACGGAGAAGAAGTTCCTCGATGCCGCCGGAGTTCCGATCGCGCCGTTCGCCGTCATCGAGAACGACACCGATGTCGATGCGGCCGTCGACTTCCGGTACCCCGCCATCTTGAAGACCGCTCGTCTGGGATACGACGGCAAAGGGCAGATCGCGGTCGCCGCGCACGGCGAACTGCGAGCCGCGTGGAGGCTGTTGAGCGACCAGCCATGCGTCTTGGAGCAGCGGCTGAACCTCGACTCGGAACTGTCGGTGTTGCTCGCCCGGGCATCGTCCGGACGAACTGCGATCTACCCGGTAGTCGCCAACACACACGTCGATGGAATCCTCGACTGCACCGTCGTGCCCTGCGCTGCACCAGGGGCCACGGATCTGGCCGCAGCGGTAGCAGCGCGGCTCGACTACGTGGGTGTGCTCGCGGTGGAGATGTTCGTGGTCGACGGGGCGCTCGTGGTCAACGAGCTCGCCCCGCGTCCTCACAACAGCGGGCACTGGACGCTCGATGCGGCCCGCACCAGTCAGTTCGAACAGCAAGTGCGCGCTCTGTGCGGAATGGGTCTCGGAGATCCATCGCTGTGCGCCCCGGCAGTGGCAATGGTGAACTTGCTCGGAGATCTGTGGTCCGATGGAGAACCGAACTGGTCGGCCGCGCTCGCCGAGCCCGAGGCCTCGTTGCACCTCTACGGCAAGCAAACGCCTCGACCAGGCCGCAAGATGGGCCACATCACCGTGACAGCGCCGTCGGCTCACGAAGCCGAGCGCTCGGCGCGCGCGATTCGCTCGCAACTCACTGCTCGATAGTCTGCGGCAACCATGATCGCCGGAATCGTCACCGATCTCACCGACTGGCTCGACCGGATCTCCAGCCACTGGTGGTTTCTGCTGATCATCATCGTCATCGCCTTCCTCGATTCGGTCATCCCTGTCGTGCCCAGCGAGACGTGTGTGATCATCGGCGGTGTGGCGGCCAGTCAAGGCAGCCAAAGCCTGCTGATCGTCATCGCCACCGCGGCTCTCGGTGCCTTCCTGGGCGACAACGCGGCGTTCCTGCTCGGCGTGCGAGCGAGCGATCGACTCCAGCGTCGTGCCGAGCTACGACCGCGGTTCGCCACGAAGATGGCGTGGGCACACCAGCAGATCACCGACCGCGGCGGTCTGTTGCTGATCACTGCGCGCTTCATCCCAGGCGGCCGAACGGCGCTGACGCTGTCGTGCGGAATCACCCGTCAGCGGCGAGCGTGGTTCGTGCGCTGGGTGGTGCTGGCGACCGTGATCTGGGCATCCTACGCGGCGCTCCTCGGGCGCATCGGTGGTGAGGCCTTCAAGGAAGACCACACCAAGGCGTTCCTGCTCGCTTTCGGCATGGCGCTCACGACCAACCTCGTCATCGAGATCGCCCGGCACCATCGGAAGAAGCATCGCACTGCGACTGCGGCAGGCTGACATCGTGAATCGACACCTTGCCCAGTTGAACATCGCGACGCTGCGTCACCCGATCGATGATCCGCGCATCGCCGACTTCGTCGATGCCCTGCCACTCGTCAACGGCGCTGGTGAGGCGACGCCGGGATACGTGTGGCGGCTGCAGTCCGAGTCCGGCGATGCCACTGACATCCAGGTGTTCGACGATCCGCTCGTCATCGTCAATCTCACGGTCTGGCGGTCGCCCGACGCGCTCAAGTCGTTTGCCTATCGGGGCGTTCACCGTGAGTTCTTTCGCCGTCGTGCCGAATGGTTCGTGCCGGGCTCCAGCCGCACGGCGCTCTGGTGGCTGCCCGCCGATGTGCTGCCGACCACCGAAGACGCCAAGCGCCGGCTCGACTTCATCGATGCTTTCGGCGCATCGCCATACGCCTTCGAGATGGGTCAGGTGCATCCTGCGTTGGTGATCGAATCGGCCCGTGCCCACGACGACCGAGCGCTGCGCATGATCACGCCGAACCGCGTCACCGATGTCGTCGGCGATCACGGAGCACTCGTTGTCGCCGAGATCGACGATGACGTCGCGGCGTGCGGGGGGTATCGGATGCTCGACCAGCACACGGCCGAGATCAAGCACATGTACGTCGCCCAGCCGGCGCGCGGCATGCGGGTCGGCGCCGCCATGGTCGCCGAGCTCGAGGCCGTGGCCAGGAGCAATGGCGTCGCAAAGCTCGTGCTGGAGACGGGCGCCAGGCAGCTCGCATCCCTGACGCAGTACGAGACGTTCGGATTCACGCCCTGCTCGCCCAGCGACGACGGCGAGGCCTCTCGTCCGACGGTCCGCATCGAGAAAGCGCTCACCACGGAGCCGAGCCGTTTAGCCTGATCTGAATGCTTGCAGTGATCGTCGTGCGCGGTGGGTTTCTGCCTGCGGGCGCCCATGAAGCCGTGTCCGAATGCCACGGCCGAGCGTTGCTGGCCGGTTCGGGAACCGACTCAGCCGCCTCCGAGCTCCTCACGGTGGCCCGCGAGGTCACAACGCTCGAGATCGGCGAGTTCCACCCGGCGGCCTGGGCGCGCCTTCTGGCACCGCTTCTGGCCGACGAGCCGATCGTGCTGCTGCCGGCCTCGCCTGACGGACGCGACTTGGCGCCACGGATCGCCGCCGAACTGCATCGACCGCTCTTTGCCCAGTCGCTCGCCGTCTCGGAGTCGAAGATCGACCTGATCCGCCGCCACGGCACCGAGCTGCACTCGATCGAACCGCCGCACACCTTCGTTGCCACGCTGCAACCCGGTGTGCGCGGCGTCGACCACGTCGACGTCTCGCCCACGGTGCACGCGGTGACGAGCCCGCTCGTCGAGGCCGACGATCCGATGATCGAAGAAGTGCTACCACCCGACGCGGCAACGATCGACCTCGCCGAGGCAGGCCGCATCGTGGCCGGCGGTGCCGGTCTCGACGACCCGCGGCGCTTCGAACAGCTCGCCGCGCTGGGCGCCATGCTCGGGGCAAGCGTCGGAGCGACGCGAGTGATCACCGATCGAGGCTGGATCGGCCACGCGCGTCAGATCGGCACTACGGGCGTGACCGTCGACCCGCGGTTGTACATCGCCTTCGGCATCAGCGGAGCCGTGCAGCACACGAGCGGACTCGGCCGGCCGGAGCACATCATCAGCATCAACACCGATGCGTTCTGTCCGATGATGCAACTCGCCGACCTCGCGGTGATCGCCGACGCCAACGCCGTGCTCGACGTGCTGCTCGAAGGGATTGCGACGACCGATGGCTGACACCGACTTCGATGTCGTCGTCGTCGGCGCCGGGCCGGCCGGCTCGTGCGCGGCCATCGAGGCCGCCCGCGCCGGGTTGCGCACGCTGCTGCTCGAGCGCGGGCCCTTCCCCGGCAGCAAGAACATGTACGGAGGGGTCGTGTACCCGCGGATCCTCGATGATCTCATCCCCGAGTGGTGGAACGAAGCTCCGCTTCAACGCTGGGTGACGCGTCGTTCGACGATGGTGCTCACCGATACGCAGGCCCTCACGGTCGACTTCCGGAGCGATGCCTGGGCGGCGCCACCCTACAACGGGGCCACGGCTCACCGACCCGAGTTCGACCGTTGGCTCGCCGACCATGCGGTTGCCTCCGGCGCGACGTTGCTGTGCAACACGACGGTCACCGGTCTTCTTCGGGCTCAGGCACGCAGATCCGGTCAGCGCGTCACGGGAGTCCGTACCGACCGGCCCGACGGTGATGTCACCGCATCGGTGGTCATTGCCTGCGACGGCGTCAACAGCTTCGTGGCCAAGGAAGCCGGTCTGTACGGCACACCGAAACCCAACGACTTCACACTCGGTGTCAAGGAGACCCTCGCGCTCCCCCGCAACGTCATCGACGAACGCTTCGGTGTACGCGACCGCGAGGGGGTCGACATCGAGATCATCGGGTGCACCGGCGGCATCAACGGCGGCGGTTTCGTCTACACCAACCTCGACACCATCGCCGTCGGTGTCGTGTTGAAGCTGACCAAGCTCGCCGCCCAGAAGACCCGGCCGGAGGAGATCATCGCGGCGATGAAGCGACATTCGGCGATCGCCCCATTGGTCGAGGGAGGTGAGCTGTGCGAGTACTCGGCACACCTCATTCCCGAAGGAGGGCTGCGAATGATGCCGGAGATGACCGGCAACGGGCTGCTGATCGCCGGCGATGCTGCGGCCCTTTGCCTTGCCGCCGGCATCTGGCTGGAGGGTGTCAACTTCGCCATGGGTAGCGGACGGTACGCGGGCCAGACCGCCGTCGAGGCAATCGCTGCCGGCGACGTGAGCCAGCGTGGTCTCAGTGGTTACGCCCAGCGGCTCAGCGACACCTTCGTGCTCCGCGATCATCGCAAGCTGCGCCGCGCACCAGAGCTCGTGCTCGGTGATCGCGTGCAACACCTCTACCCATCGATGATCACCGGCGTCGCCGAGCGCATGTTCCGTGTCGACAACCCGGCGCCGAAGCCAGGCCTGAGGCGAATCTTCCGGGAGGAGCGCAGGCGCGCCGGAGTCACACGACGCGCCCTGCTACGCGACGGCCGCGACACGTTCCGGAGCTTCGGATGATCGACCGCGACTCAACCTGGCCCGACATCTCATTCACCGACCGAATGGGCACGGTCGACTTCAAGGTCGACGACAAACCGCACATCGTGGTCGACGGCAAGGTCTGTGCCGACTGCACCACACGAGCATGCATCGTCGCCTGCCCCGCCGACCTGTTCGTGCCCACCAGCGACGGCGGTATCGTCTTCAACTACGAGCAATGCTTCGAATGCGGGACCTGCTATCTGGTCTGCAACAACGAAGGCGCCATCAGCTGGTCCTATCCCGAAGGCGGGTACGGCGTCATCTTTCGGACCACCTGATGATCGCGACGTGCATCAAGTGGGTCGGCGATGCAGCCATCGCCGGCTTGTCGGCGGCTGACGAGGCAGCGATCGAGATGGCCCTGCGCCACGGCGAGGCGAAGGGCCACTCGGTCATCGCCGTGACGGTCGGCGGACCGCGAGCCGACCCTGCCATGAGAACGGCTTTGGCGTGCGGGGTACGCACGGCCATCCGCATCGATGCACCCGACGACATGGACAGCGCGCTGGTTGCCGCTGCGCTCACTCCCGTCGTTGCCCATAGCGCGGCCGTGTGGTGTGGCGACTACTCGGCCGATCGTGGCACGGGCAGCGTCCCAGCGTTCCTCGCCGCCCAGCTGCGCCGTCAGCAAGCCCTCGGGCTGATCTCCGTCGACTTTGCCGATCCAATGCGTGTGACTCGGCGGTTGGATGGCGGACGCCGCGAGGTGCTGCGCATCACCGGTCCCGCCGTGCTCTCGGTCGAGGGTTCGATATCCCGCCTGCGCCGCGCCGCACTCCGCCCGGCGCTTGCCGCTCAATCCACCGAAGTGTTGCCGTACGGCACCAACGTGGGCCCAGGTGACGACACTTCCCTGGTGGTCGTTCGTCCCTACCGTCCTCGGGCGCGTGTGCTTCCAGCGCCCACCGGCACCACCGCCCTTGCCAGGCTTCGAGCACTCACCGATTCGTCGGGTGCGCCGCAACAGGGGGAGACGATCGAGGCCGGGCCGAAGGAGGCAGCGCGCAGGATCATCGAGGTCCTAGCGGGCTGGGGCTACGTCGAACTCGCCGACTAGGACGACCTGCTCCGGGCTCGACGCTTCGGCGTGTCGAGGCAAGAAGCGCCAGGCGATCGCCGCACCGATCAACACCACGCCCGCAGAAACCCACGAGCCGACGCGGAACCCGTCCATGAACGCAGTGTCGACCGCAGACTTGACGGCGGCACCCGCCTGCGGACCGGCCTGAATGCCGGCTCGGCGGGCGACCTCGATTCCCGCTCCCACCGAGTCACCGGCGATTCGCTGCGCGTCGGCGGGCACCCGCAGGATGGCCAGCAGTTCGCCGAGCCGAGTCGAGTAGATCGAGGCGAACAGGCTGCCGATGATCGCCACACCCAACGTTCCGCCGAGCTCGCGAGCAGTGTCGTTGACGGCCGAACCCACGCCGGCCTTGGCGGGCGGCAGAGCACCCATGATCGCCTCGGTGGCCGGTGCGTTGACGAGACCGAGACCGCCGCCCATGAAGAACATCTGCCCTACGACCAGCCAGTACGAGGAAGTTGTCGTGTCGCGTGTGGTCCAGGCAAAGCCGAGGGCCATCGATACCAAGCCGGTGGTCACTATCGCCTTGGTGCCGAAGCGCTCGGCGAGCTTGGCACTCGCGGGCGCGGCAATCGCCGTGAAGAGCGCGAAGGGAACCGTTCGCACGCCGGCCTCGAGAGTGCCGTAGCCACGGACGAACTGGAAGTACTGCGTCACCATGAAGATGAAACCGAACAGTGCGAAGAAGGCGAAGGCAACCGAGACGCTTCCGGCTGTGAAGCGCATGTTGGTGAACACTCCGACATCGAGCATCGGATGGTCGCTGCGCTGCTCCCACCGGATGAACGCGCCGAGGAGCACCACGGCGATCCCGAAGGCGGCGACGCTCACGGGCGACCCCCAGCCGTGCTTCGGTCCTTCGATGACTGCCCACACCAAGACCGTCACCCCGGCGATCGACAAGCCGATGCCGAGCGGGTCGAAGCGACGGATGGTGATGTCACGCGACGTCGGCACGATCCTCCAGATCGCGACCAGGGCAACCGCGATCACCGGCACGTTGACCAGGAACACCGAACCCCAGAAGAAGTGCTCGAGCAAGAACCCACCGGTCACCGGGCCGAGGGCTACGGCCAAGCCGCTCGTAGCCGCCCAGATCGAGATCGCGATCGCCCGTTGGCGGGCATCGGTGAACACGTTCACCAGAATCGCCAACGTGGCCGGGAAGATCAGCGCCGCCCCGATGCCCATGGCCGCTCGCCAGCCGATGAGCTGGGACGGTGTCGACGACAGTGCGGCCAGGATCGATGCGGTACCGAAGGCGATCATCCCGACCATCAACGTGCCCTTGCGTCCGAAGCGATCGCCGATGCTGCCGGCAGCCATGAGCAGTCCGGCGAACACCAAGACGTATGCATCGACGATCCATTGCAGCTGGCTCGTCGTCGCCCCGAGCTCGCGCACGAAGGTCGGCAGGGCGACGTTCACGATGGTGCCGTCGACGACGATGATGAACACGGACGCGCACAGGACGGTCAAGATCACCCACGGCGAGCGACGAGTGGTTGGAGTGGTGGGCATCGGTTGGCCTTTCCTGATCGACGATGTGATAACATTGTTATCACATCGTCATCACCTGGTCGACATGACACTTGCCACATCCCGTGCCCACTATCCTGCCGCCATGGCGCAGCTCGATTCCGTGGGCTCGACCCTGCTCAGGGCAGCAGGTGACCTGTTGGCCACGGAGGGTCCGGCGGCGCTGACGGTGCGGGGCATCGCCAATGCGGCCGGCGTCAGCACGATGAACGTGTACTCGCGCTTCGGCGGCAAGGACGGAGTCGTCGAACACCTCTTCGTGGAGGGCTTCCGCCGACTGGGTGAAGCGATGAGCTCGAGACCCCCCACCGACGACCCGATCGCCGACATCCGCGCCTGCGGCTTGGGCTACCGGCGGTTCGCCATCGACAACCAAACGCTCTACTCGGTGATGTTCGATCGGGTCGTACCGGACTTCAGGCCGTCCGCCGAGGCACAGGTTCTCGCCGGGGCCACCCTCGACCTGCTCGCCAAGCGACTCGAACGGGCGATGTCGGCAGGGCTCCTCAACTCAGCCGATCCACTGCGCACGGCCGCGTTGGTGTGGGCGACATGCCACGGCGTCGTCAGCCTCGAGCTCAAACAGGTGGGTCCGTCGGTGATCGACTGGCCGAGGGTCTACGACGACGCGACGAGCATGATCATCAAGGGTCTCACGTGACCCACCGGCTCGGCGCTGTCACCTGGACCGATCTCTGGAACCTCGCTCCCCGCCCGATCGTGGCGATTCCGGTCGGATCCTGCGAGCAACACGGCCCGCACCTGCCGCTCGATACCGACACACGGATCGCAGTCGCATTGGCAGAAGGTCTGGCCGGATCGTTCGATCCCGGAGACGTGTTGATAGGTCCGCGCCTCGCGGTCACCTCCAGTGGCGAACACGCGGGCTTTCCCGGCACCTTGTCGATCGGTGCCGAGGTTCTCGAGCAGATGGTCGTCGAGCTCGTTCGCAGCGCCGACTGGAGTGCCGGTGTCGTGCTGGTCAACGGTCACGGAGGAAACGCGCAACCTGTGCAACGGGCCACCAACAAGCTGTTGGGCGAGGGGCGCAGAGTCCTCGCCTGGTGGCCGCACATTCGCAATGGCGACGCCCACGCCGGTGAAACAGAAACCTCGATCATGCTCGCCATCGCGCCGACTCTTGTACGGATGACGCGAGCCGAGCCCGGGCGACCGGAGCCGATCGTCGATCTCATCGACGAGGTACGTGCCGGCGGGGTTCGCGCAGTCAGCCCCAATGGCATCCTCGGCGACCCCACGAGCGCCACCGTCAACCACGGCAAGGCATTGCTGACGAGACTGATCATCGACCTCGTCGCCGCTGTCGACGAATGGCGAGCGTGACCAACTCCTTCGTGCTCGACAGCAGCTACCGCCGGCACAACCGCGTCGTCATCGCCGGTTCGCCGTTGCGCCTGTTCCGTCTTTCGCCAGCCGGACGCCGGGTCGTCGAGGCGATCGAGCGCAACGAGCCGCTGCCGACCGGGTACTCGAAGTTGACCGATCGCTTGATCGATGCAGGAGCGATCCATCCAGCTCCCACCGATTCGGCGTTCACGGCAGCCGATGTCACCATCGTCGTGCCGTCGTACAACGCGCAGTCGAGCGTGGAACCCGCAGGGGCTCTAATGATCGTCGTCGACGACGGCAGCGAGCCACCGCTCGAGTCGATGCTCGAGCGACGCACCATCCGCTTGCCGGTCAATGCGGGTCCGGCTGCGGCACGCAATGCGGGACTCGCCGAGGTCACGACGTCTCTCGTCGCCTTTGTCGACACCGACGTGGATCTCGATGAAGGCTGGCTCGATGCGCTGCTTCCGCACTTCAGCGACCAGCGTGTCGCGCTCGTCGCACCGCGAGTCACGTCCGCCGACGGCACGACGCTGATCGCCGCGTACGAGGCGGCGCGATCTCCGCTCGACGTCGGTCCGCACGCAGCGCGGATCGCAGTCGGTTCACGAGTCAGCTACGTCCCCGCTGCCGCACTGGTGGTGCGTACCGAGATGCTCCGAGCCATCGGAGGCTTCGACGAGACGATGCGGTCGGGCGAAGACGTCGACATGGTGTGGCGTCTGCTCGAGGCCGGCCATCGATGCCGCTACGAACCGGCGAGCATCGTTCGTCACCGACCGCGTACGTCCTTCTCCGCCTGGGCTCGCCAACGGATCGCCTACGGCCGATCCGCAGCCGTGCTCGATCGGAAGCATCCAGGCGCCGTCGCACCTCTGCGGATCAGTGGGTGGAGCGCTGCCGTGTGGGCGCTCGTGTTGGTTCGGCGGCCATTCGCCGCTGCCACTGTCGCCGCCGGCACCACGTTGGCCCTGCGCCGCAAGTTGGGCGACCTTCCGGCGCGGGAATCCGTGCGTCTCGCCGGGCTTGGTCACCTCTATGCAGGCCGCCAAGTGGCAAGCGCCATCACACGTACGTGGTGGCCCGCGGCACTCGTCGCTGCTGCCGTGTTGCGGCGGTCGCGATCGCCGTTGCTCGCCGCTGCAACGGTTCCAGCCCTGCTCGACTGGTTCGGCGGCGAGCGCCCGCACGACCTCGTGCGGTACGTCGCCTTGCGGCTCGCCGACGACGTCGCCTACGGAGCAGGTGTATGGATGGGTGCGATCGAACAACGCAGCATCGGGTCGCTGGCCCCGGAGCTCACGAACTGGCCGGGGCGAAATGATCGCTGAGGTCGTTGCACTCGGCACAAACGTCGACGGGAATGAGGCCCCAGCGCATCAAGCGACCGAACACGATGCAACCGAGGCAGATCGCGAACACGGATTCGAGAACGGCGGCAACGATCAACGCGCCGATGAGAACGAACGCCAACGGGTGAGCGCCGAGGCCCCAAGCCAGCAATGCGCTTGAACTGAAGGTCAACCCCATTGCCTGAGCGAAGCGCTTGGGCGGGCCGGGCACGAAGCGGTGGTCGATGTTCAGTCGGGGTGTGACGACCCGCGTGACGAGCTGCCCGAGCGGGCTCAACCGCGGTCCGGTGAGCACCCGCGCCACGAAGCCGTACACGAGCGGCAGGAGCACCCACCACTGCCCGACAGCGAGGAACGCTACACCTTGGGCAACGACACCACCGGCCACCAATCGGGCGGACGTCTCGTTGACCGGATTCGGGAAAGTCAAGAGCCTGCGCATGCCAAAAAGGGTAGTGCGACAAATCCGATCGGACAACTCGGGATTTGACGGAGCGCCGACGCGATGAGCGGTCGGCCGTCAGCCCGGCAAGTACGGTTTGAACGCCATGGCTTTGCGACTCACCGTTCAGCGCGCCGCTTGGGAGTCACACGTCCGCTCGGTGGCGAAGAGCGTCGACGGTCTGGTTCCGGTCGTCAAGGGCAACGGTTACGGCTTCGGGCGGTCCACGCTGCACCCGATCGCTGCCGCGCTGTCCGACTTCGTGTGCGTTGGTACCGTCGATGAGCTCGATTCGGTGGACCCAGCAACCACCGCGATCGTGTTGACGCCAACACTGATCGCGCCCGCCTCGGCCACGATGGTCCTGACAATAGGCTCGCTCGAGCACGTCAAGGCCTTGTCCGGATGGCGCGGGCGGGTGGTCGTCAAGCTGCAGTCGTCGATGCGGCGCTACGGCGCTTCAGTGGGCGAGTTCGAACACCTCGTTGCCGACGCTCTCGCGGCCGATCTCGTGGTCATCGGCTACTCGCTGCATCTTCCGCTCGCGGGCTCGGAAGCCGACCGTCTCGCCGAAGTCGACAACTGGCTGGAACGCCTCGACGTGCGCTACCCCTTGTGGCTCAGCCACCTTCAACCGGAGTCGTATGCCGAGCTCGGCGAGCGCCATCCCGATCGCCGCTTCCGGCTCAGGCTCGGGACGCTGCTGTGGCACGGCGACAAGTCGTTCGTGCGTCTTCACGCCGATGTCCTTGCCGTCCGCGAAGTGACCGCTGGCGACCGCGCTGGATACCACTTGACCGAGGTGCCCTGCGACGGACACCTCGTGATGATCGGTGCCGGCACCGCACACGGCGTAGCCGCTCTGCACGGCGGTGCGAGCCCGTTCCACTTCAGCCGAACGCGTCTGGCTCTCCTCGAACCTCCGCACATGCACACGTCGATGGTGCTCGTGCCGGCGGGTGCGCCGTGCCCGGCGATCGGCGACGACGTAGACGTCCAACGACCACTGATCTCGACACACGTCGACGAAGTCGAGTGGATGTGAACATCGCCACTCGCGAACGAGTGATCGATCTCGACGTCACAAGGACCGTCGCTCTCATCGGTGTTGCGGCCATGAACTACCACGGCTATCTGATCTCACTCGGCGGCTCAATTGGCAAGTCGACGATCAACCGCTTCTTCGACCCGTGGACGGGCCCACTGTCCACTCGCTTCGCGGCAACGTTCGTGATGATCGCCGGCATGGGCATCACCCTGATGACCGATCGAGGTCGCCTCGCCGACGACCGCGATCGCCGCAGTGCCGACCGCTGGACGCTGATCCGACGCGGGTTCCTGCTCTACGCGTTCGGCTACGTCTTCGAATGGCTGTGGAACGGCACGATCCTGTTCTTCTTCGGCGCGTTCTTCATGGTCGGCGCCGTGCTGTTCACGTTGCGTACGCGATGGCTCGTCGCCATCGGCGTGGTCGCAGCCGTGGCCGCCGCGGCGATCCAGTGGTGGGCGTTCGACAGCGATCGCGACACGAGTTGGCTGTTGGGCGGCTGGTACTCGTCAGGCCCGTACCGCTCGCCGCGCCGTTTGCTGTTCGACACGTTCGTCAACGGGACGCACCCGCTGCTCCCCTGGCTGGCGTTCTTGTGTGCCGGCATGATCCTCGGCCGCCAGTTGCCACTTTCGCGGCAGGTGCGCAAGGTGCTGGCGACGCTCGGTGTGGTGCTCGTCGCCGGCACCTACTCGGCCAACCACTTCTTCGCCGACACACCGCTTCGCAAGGAACTGCTGGCGACCGATCCGTTCAGCCGCAGCCTCAACTACACGGCCTGCGCTCTGGGCTCTTCGATCACTGCCTTCTGTTTGATCGGCTGGATCGCCGAAGCCACGCGAGACCGTTGGTTGACACGTGCCTTCGCGGCTGCGGGACGCACGACGCTGACCTTGTACATCCTCCACACGCTGGTCTTCAACGCACTCGTCACCCACTGGCACCTCATCCGGCCGGCGGGCCTCGACGTAGCCCTGGCGTTTGCCTCTTGCTACTGGGCGGTGGCCATCGTCGCCGCCGCGTTGTGGCAGAGGTGGTTCGGTATCGGCCCGGCCGAGTGGGTCTATCGCCGATTCGGTGGAAGCAACCTGAATCGGCCAGTCGCGGCGACCGTGGAGCCGGTCACAGCACGTCGCTGAAGGTGTCGCACTGCTTCGGGTCGCCCGAGTTGTAGCCGCGCGTGAACCAGGTCTGGCGCTGCTCGGCGGAGCCGTGCGTCCATGCCTCTTTGTCGATCCGGCCTTGCGTCTTCTCCTGGATGCGGTCGTCGCCGACGCCCGCGGCCG
The DNA here is from genome assembly GCA_963720775.1 of Ilumatobacteraceae bacterium. GTDB lineage: Bacteria > Actinomycetota > Acidimicrobiia > Acidimicrobiales > Ilumatobacteraceae > JAENVT01. The sequence continues at coordinate 57,673 of CAVRGR010000008.1, forward strand.
CGGCCAGCGCCTCATTGATCTCGTCGGGTGAATCGAGCAGGCCGCGCGACGCCGCGTCGCCGACCCAGATGCCGGCGAAGCAATCGGCTTGCAACTCCAAGGCCACCGAGTACTGGTTGGCCCTGCCGGGGTCGTTCTGCTGTGCCTTTTGCACCTGATCGTTGATGCCTACGAGGTTCTGGATGTGGTGCCCGTACTCGTGGGCGACGATGTACTGCTCGGCGAGGTCGGTCGCCGTGCCGACGAACTCCTTCTCGAGTGTTTGCATGAAACCGAGGTCGATGTACACGAGGTGATCGATCGGGCAGTAGAACGGCCCCGTTTGCGACGACGCCTGCCCGCAGCCGGTGTTGGTCGCGTCGGTGAAGAAGACAGTCTTGGTGACTTCGTAGTCGACGCCGTAGAAGCGCGGCAGGTTGGCCTTCCAGAAGTTCTGCACGTCGACTGTTGCCCCACACACGACCTGTTCGAGGTCGCTGCTGCAGGTGCCGTCGGCAACATCGCCGGCCTTCGATTCCTGTTGGGGGATGCCTGCTGCCGACTGGCCGCCGTTGAGCAACCTGGGCAACAACAGCGAAGCGAGCAGAACGATGATGCCGAGCATGCCGCCTCCGGCTTTGATCGGAATCGGCAGGCCGCCGAGGCCACCGAGACCGCCGCCGCTGATACCTCCGCCACTGCCTCGGCGATCATCGATCATCGACGAGTCCCCGCTGCGAATCCTGGTCATCTCACTACCTCCTGGTCGGCAAGGTTACGGACATCGGGCTTGTCAGGCGGACCTTGCTGCGCGTCGCAGACCGCGCAGCCCCACCGCTCCAGCCCCGATGAGCGGACCGCGCCCACCGAGACGAGCCGGGATGATTCGGGCACCGCGGCTGAACGACAGCCGGGCGTGCTCGTCCAGAGTCTCCTGCGCCGAGTTGAAGAACGTCGCTCCGAACCCGAGGGCGACGGACCCACCGACTACTGCCAGATCGATGTCGAGGAGGTTGCACACGGACGCGACCGCTCGCCCCACGAGCCGACCCGTGCGCTGCATGATCTCGTAGGTCGGTTCGGTCGGTGACCGGCCGGTGATCGCCTCGATCGCCGGCCCGGATGCCTCGGCTTCGAGACAGCCGCGCGATCCACAGAGGCACCTGCGACCGTTCGGCTCGACCATCGTGTGACCGATGTGGCCGGCATTGCCGGTGGCGCCGTCGAGCAGTTGGCCGTTGAGCACGATTCCGCCCTCGACGCTCGACGACACGACCATCGCCAGGAAGCTCTCGTGGCGTTGCGCGGCACCCAGCCATCCCTCGGCAAGAGCCAGAGCCTTGGCACCGAGATCGCCATAGACGTTGAGGCTGGTGGCCGACGCCAATTTGGAGCGAAGCGGGAACGATTTCCAAGCGTTGATGTTGGTCGGCGATACGGCGACGACATCGGGACGAACCGGCCCGGCACAACCGACACCAACGGCCACCGGCCGGGCGTTGTGATGCGTTCTGGCCCGGTCGAGTTGCGCCTGGGCGATCTCGTCGAGCGACGCGAACAAGGCCTCGGCGTTCTTCCCCTGATCGATGTCGACATCCTCGCGATCGAGCAACTCCCCCTTCATCGTCATCAACCCCGCGGCCAGCTTGGTGTCGCCGACGTCGATCGCCAGCACGACATCCGAGGACTTGGTCATTGGAATGGCGCGGCGCCTCAGCCGACCCGGCGAGCGGTTTCGATGAGGTTGATCTCGTACAGCACCATGTCGAGCGCGTCGGCACTGACCATCGCCGAATGGCGCTGCGGATGTTCCGCCGTCACGCAACTGGCCAGCGGAGTGAGCAGGGTCCACGGAGTTGGATGGCAGAACTGCACCACGCTGTAGCGCTCGCCCGTGTAACCGGGCGCGGCAACGACGCGGTGGATGCCGGTGGGAATCACCCCATTGGTCAAGCGCTCGAGCATCATCCCGGTGTTGATGATGACCTGGCCCTGTGGCGCGACCGCATCGACCCAGTCGTCGCCGACCTTCACCTGCAGGCCGGGCGCCGTCGCTCGAGGCAAGGCGGTGATCAGATTGATGTCGCCGTGCGAGCCGGCCCACACATGCCCGCCTCCTGGAGACTCGGTCATCGGTGGGTAGCGAATGGCTCGGGTGAGGGTGGCGCCATTGAGCGTCATCTCGTCGAACAGCGACTCGTGGCAGCCGATGGCCTCGGCGATGACACGCAGGAACCTGCGCTGGATGTCTTCGATGCGGTCGTGGAACGTGGTGAGGAGCTTCGCCGAGCCGGGAATCGCCGCCTCGGGCAGGACCTGACGGCCGTAGCGGTGCGGATAGCGGGCCCGCAGCGGATGGCCCTCCGGGAGCTCGCGGCCCCAGTTCAGCATCTCTTTCCAGTCGGGAACGTCGCTCGATGCTGCTGTTTCCACGAGCAGACCGGTGTACCCCGTCTGGCCATGGCTCTCGGGCGCAACGAAGCGCTGCTTGACCTCTTGGGGCATCGTGAAGAACTCGGCGAGCATCCCATAGGCAGAATCGAGAAGGTCTTCGCTGAGGTCGTGACGGGTGTACACGAATCCAGTCGCCAAACTGCGCCGCACACCGTCAACGACCGCGGCGCGCTGCGTGGCAGTGCCCTGTTCGAACGCCAGCAGGTCGACGTCCACGATGTCATCCATCGCCCGAGCGTAGCCTCGCCGCATTCATGCTGGTAGAGCAGTGATTTCTGACCAACAATCGAAACCTCGGTAACACTTGTGACGTGTCAGGTCTGTGGCGTACGCAGTTGCTGCGATGAACGAGGTCGCCGAGGTCAGGGTCGTCGAGAGCGTCGACTCCCTGTTTCGCGCCCATTACGCCCGATTGGTACGTGCACTCACGTTGGCCTGCAACGACCAGGAGGTTGCGGCCGACGCCGTACAGGAAGCGTTCGTGAAGGCTCACCTGCACTGGCGCCGAATCCAGCACTACGACGATCCCGTCGGATGGATCCGCCGCGTTGCCATCAACCGGCTGCGCGACGATCACCGCCGCCAGAACCGCAAGGGGACCGCCCTCCGGCGACTCGCCGGCGAGCCGCAGGTGCAGCCGGTCGAGCAGCGCAACTTCGACTCCGACCTGCAGAACATCCTGGCTCAGCTCCCCAGGCAGCAGCGCATTGCCGTCGCCCTGTTCTACGTCGACGAACTGTCGGTGGCAGAAGTTGCTGTCGCCCTCAACGTCACCCAGGGCGCGGTCAAGTCGTATCTGCACCAGGGCCGTGCCCGGCTTCGCAGCGTCGTGGCAGGAGAAGAGGTGCATTCGGATGAGTGAGTTCCACGATCCCGAGTTGCGCCAGGAACTGGGTCGCCTCAGTGGTGCGTATCCGGATGAGAACGTGGCGTTCACCGCGTGGCAGCGCCGTGTCGGCCAGGCGCGGCGACGACGGGCGATGGCCTGGACGACCGGAGCGGCGATGACGGCGATGGTTGCTGTCGTGGCCGTCGGGGCCATGCAGGGCGAGAACCGCACGGTCGTTCCCGAAGAAGCAACCGAAACCACAGTCGGCATCCCCACGACCGTGACCACGATCGTTGTCTCGACGACTGGCAAGATGGTGGTCACCGAGTCGACCGACGAGTCGACCACCTCGACCAGCACGACGATCGGCCCCGAGACGACGCCGATCTCCGAAGACGTCGTCATCACGATGCCGCAACCCGAAACCGTCGACGCCGGTGGCGCAGCGCCGGTGGTCACGACGCACAAGGCCAAGCCCGGCTCCGGAGGCGGCACGGCGACGCCGACGAGCGCGAGCACTCCCACAACCGACGACAACGCCTCGCACGGCCTCGACAAGACGTTCACCTCGATCGGCGGCACCATCACCGTGCGCCAGTTCAACGATCACCTCTCGATCGTCGCCATCACACCCGCCGACGGGTTCCACGACCACGGGCCCGATCATGCGGGCCACGGGCTCGGCGTCACGTTCACGTCAGCCACTCATCGGTCGGAGATCTCGGTTTGGATCGACAACGGCACCGTGAAGAACTCCATCAGCGAGAAGAACGAAAGCCACGGAGCGTCGGGACCGAACGACACGACCGCCGACACGCCGGACGACGGGAACCACGGCGGCTGACCGAGACTCGAACCCTTTCGTTCGATCTGCTCAAATGTTGCTCGGTGAAGACCGACTGGAACCCGGTGCTCCGCGCCGAATTCGACAAGCCGTACTGGACGGAACTGCAGCGGTTCGTGGCCGACGAACGATCCCGTCACACCGTGTTCCCGCCCGCCGACCGGGTGTTCGCCGCGCTTCATCTGACGCCCTACGAGACAACGCGCGTCGTTCTGCTCGGCCAGGACCCGTATCACGGCAGCGGGCAGGCACACGGGCTGTGCTTCTCGGTGCGTGACGGCGTGCAACTGCCACCGTCGCTCGTCAACATCTACACGGAACTGCACAACGATCTCGGCATCGACACACCTGCCCACGGCAATCTCGAATCGTGGGCCCGCCAAGGTGTGCTGCTGCTCAACACGTCGCTGACCGTGCGCGCCGGCGCCGCCGGGTCACATCAGGGCAAGGGCTGGGAGAACTTCACCGACGAGGTGCTGCGCACCGTCAACGCCAAGCCTCATCCCGTGGTGTTCATCTTGTGGGGTGCCCAGGCTCGCAAGAAGAAGGCGTTGATAGACACCTCTCGGCACACGGTGATCGAATCAGCTCACCCGTCGCCGCTCAGTGCGCACAACGGGTTCTTCGGCAGCAAGCCGTTCAGCCGTACCAACGCCGCGCTGGTCGCGGCCGGTCTCGAGCCGATCGATTGGCGCCTCCCCACTCGACCCACCTGAGCCCGCTTGGGCGCGGAAGTAGAACGACCCCTTCCCCGGTGGCGCCCATTCAGCCCGCTTGGGCGCGGAAGTAGAACGACCGCTTCCCCGGTGGCGCCCATTCAGCCGGCAGGGCTTGGGTAGTTGCCGGGTGCCTCGCCGGGAGGCGGCGAGTCGTACAGGGCGATGGCACCGGCGGGATCGAACATCGTGTCGACGCTCGGCCATTCGCCAGGCAGGTAGCGCTTGCCGCCATCGACGAACTGGTACATGCCGACGCCATCCTTGCGAATCTCGTCGGGGCCGGCGACCGTCGGATCCCACCAGAACGCCGTCGCATCGTCGACGCCGAGATAATCGGCGTCCGGCCAGTAGCCCTTCTGTCCGTAGGAGAGGAACGGCTGGCTGATCGCCAGGCCGTTCGACGTGCCGGGAAGCGCGAACAACGTGTCGCGGAACGTCTGCGGAGTCAGGTCAGGACCGACCGCTTGCACCGCGGCGAAGAACAGCGCCGGGTACGGAGCGAAGACCCCGATCGAGCCGTCGGCAGGCGGATCGACACCGGTGAACCAGCGATAGACGAAGAACGCGCCGATCTGATCCGACGGCGTGCGCGCCGCGAGTTGCGTGACACCGAACGCATGCTTCCACTGCTCCTGGTCGTACGTGCGGGCAAACGCGCTGACGTCGACCAGCGTGGCAGCGGCCACCACCCATTCCGGGAAGTACTCCTGAGCGGTCGCCTCCTTGGTGAAATCGCGAGGCGCGACGGGGTCGCCGTTGAACACGATCGTCGTGACCCCAGCAGCCTTCATCTTGGTGATCACCTGGGTCGCCGTGGCCTGGATCGTCGACGGGTCGAGTTGATAGGCGACGACCTGCGCGAACGGTGAACCAGCCGCGTTCATCGCCGCGGCGAACGAGTCGGCGAGCTCCTTCGCCGCGCCACTGTTCTCCAGGTACAGCAGTCCGAGCTTGCGCGGCTTGTCCTTCACCTCGTCACCACCATGCGTGGCGTTCTTGCCGATGATCTGCTTCGTCAGGAACTCCTCGACGTGCGACTGCTTCTGCAACGGGCTGCCGTCGAGACCCCAGACGTACGGGTCGCGATCGCTGTAGAACGACGCCGGCTGGCCAGGTGTGCAGCCGATGCAGATCACCTTGTGGGCGGCGAGCTCGTCGGCGAAGGCGCTGGTCAGTGCCGGACCGCCGAACACCGCGAACGGCTTGTACTGCAGGGCGATCTGGGCAGCGTCGGCGCGTGCAGCGACCTCATCGGTGGCGTTGCCGGTGCCCTCGAACGTGACGAGGTTGATCGTGCGTCCGTAGAGCTCGTAGTAGGTCTCGTAGTAACGGATCAGCTCTTTCATGGTGGCGAACTGATCGCCATTGGTGTCGTCGACGTGCACCGCATCGGTGATGTAGTTGATGATCGGATCGGTCTCCTGGCCCTCGTAGTAGACGATCGTGATCTGGTCGCCCGTGACACCCGGAGCAGTTGCCCCGCCGTTGTCGCCACTGAACGGGGCGAAGCACGGCTGGGCGAAGAAGTCGGGAACCGCGAGCTTGCCTGTGGTGGTGTCGCAGCGGGTGCCCCAGTCGACGGTGCCGGCGAGACCTTCCGCCGCGGCCTGGGTGAACGACAGCGGGTAGGTCACTTCGGCAGGAACCGCAGTGATCGGCGTGGTGTCGGAGCTCGGCGCGGTCGAGGCGGGCGCCGCAGAAGACGCCGTCGTGGGAGCGGACGTGGCGATGGTGGTGTTCGGCTGCCCGGTCGTGGTCGACGATGCCGTGCCGTCGTCCGATCCACGGGTCGCGACCACCACCACGACGACCACCGCGATCACCACGACGATCGCCGTGATCGGGCCCCACCGACGCAACTGGCGGCTGCGGTCGGCACCCGCCGAGCTGGATGGTTGCATGCTGCTACCCCCTGAGACCGGAGCGCTGACGCGCCGCTTCGTTGTTCCCCAAGTAGCTCTCTACCACGTCGGGATGGGCCAGCACCTCAGCAGGGCTGCCGATGGCGACGACGGTGCCCTGATCGAGGGCGATCAGGCGATCGGCGATCGACGAGATCAGTGGAAGGTCGTGTTCGATCACCAGAAGGCTGGCACCCATCTCGTCGCGCAGCCGCAGCAGCACCGGGGCCAGCGCCTCGACCTCGCGTTGGGCGATGCCGCTGGACGGCTCGTCGAGCAGCACCACCGTCGGGCGATGTCCGACGAGGCAGGCGAGGTCGACGATGCGCCGCGTGCCGGTCGACAGCTCGCGGATGAACGAGTTCCGGTACTCACCGAGGTTCATCAACTCGATCAGTTCGGCGACACGCGACGACGTGCGTTCCTCGTCGTCGAACACCGTTGGGAACCGCAGCGCCGCGGCCAACACGCTGCGCTGAGTCGTCCATCGCTCCAGCGCGACAGCCAGCGTCTCGGCCACCGTCATGTCGGGGAAGAGGCGTGCGTCCTGGAAGCTGCGCCCGAGCCCACGGCGAGCCCTGACCGTGGCGGAGTCGGTACTGACATCGTGACCGTCGAGCACGACTTGTCCTTCGTCGGCCGGCAGGTAACCGCTGATCAGATCGAACAGGGTTGTCTTACCCGCACCGTTCGGGCCGATCATGCCGACGATCTCACCCTGCGCGATGGAGAACGACACGTCGTCCACGGCGCGATTGCCGCCGAACGATCGGCCGATGCCAACGACATCGAGGGCTACGTCGTCGGCGTGGGTCGCCCCGGAGAGCACCCCGGCCGGCGCGGCGACATCTGTGGCAACACCGGTGAGGAAGACGGATCGCAGCAGGTCGGGGCGATTCAGCAAGTCGGCCGTCGGCCCGGAGAAGCGGATCGTGCCTCGCTCCATGAAGTACGCCCGCTCGGCCAACGTGAGCGCCACGTTCACGCTCTGCTCGACCAGGATCACCGCTACGCCGTCGTCGGCGATGCGGCGCACCAACGGCAGCAGTTGACCGACGATCACCGGTGCCAGTCCTAACGAGAGCTCATCGATCAACAGAACGCGTGGCTTGGCGACGAACGACATGCCCAACGCCAGCATCTGCTGTTGCCCGCCACTGAGGTCGGCTGCTGGTGAAGCACGTCGCTCGCGCAGCACCGGGAAGATGTTCAACACGTCGACGATCGCCGCGTCGAGCCTCGTGTCGGGCGCGCCGCGTCCAGCCGGCGAGGCGGAGGTTCTCCTCGATCGTCAGTGAACCGAACACCCCTTGTCCACCCGGCATCTGGGTGATGCCGAGCACCGCGATCTCGTTGGGTGGTGCATGGGTGATGTCGCGGCCGTCGAGCACGATCGCGCCTCGATCAGCCTCGACAACTCCGCTGATGGCTTTCAGCAAGGTGCTCTTGCCGGCGCCGTTGGTACCGAGGAGAGCGACGATCTCGCCCTCCTTGATGTCGATGTCGACGCCGAACAGCACCTGTCGACTGTCGTAACCGGCATCGAGGGCGCGCACCAGCAGCAGGTCGCTCTGGCCGTGACGACGCTGGTACAGCGCCTCGCTGCGTGCGGCAGTTGCCCGCCACACCTGGGCGATGTCGGCGTCGATCGTCGAGCCGGCAGTGCCCAACACGAGACTGCCGATGATGAAGAGCGGGACGAGAACGAGCAAGCCCCAGCGGATTCCGACGTGGCCGGAGATCCAGCCGATCAGGGGCAACACGACGAGACCGGGAATCACCCACAACGACGCCACCGAGAACCCCGTGGCACACGCTCGCGGCGGGATGGCCAGGGCGAGCGCCACGAGGATCCCAGGGCCGAGCATGGCCAGCGAGGCCGAGATCACGCAGTTGACACCGACGGCCACGACGATGTTCGGTGCGAGCGCGAACGCAATCGCGGCGACCGACGTGGCCACTGCAACCCCCGCCAGGAAGCGGATCAGACCGCGCATGTCGCCGAGGAACCGACGGGTGACGATGCGCGAGCCGAACACCAAGCCGACGAGCTGGAACGGTTCGGCAATCGCCGAGGCGATGCCCCGAGCGCGCTCGTCGAGGCCGAACTCCTGCTCGTACAGCAACGAGGCAAGGGCGACGAAGCCGATCAATGCGGTGGCCAGAAACGGCAAGCTCCACCAGATGCGCTTGAGGCTCTCGATCTTCTGCACGGTCCGCCAGCTCTCGGCGTACGACGGCACGGTTTCCTCGGTAGCGATCACGTCATCGCTGGCGCCCATCGCCTGTCGCTCCCATCGCCCGCGAACGGGCTCGGTGAGGCGCAGGGCGAGCACGGCGAAGACCATCGTCGGGATGACGAAGACCAGGAACGGTGCGCGCCATCCGAAGGCGTAGGCGAGAAGACCGGCGGCCAGCGGACCCACGAACGAACCAACGGCATTGGCGGCGCGGTGGGTGCTGAACACGCGGCTGCGCGAGTTGATCGGGTAGTAGTCGGCGATGAGCGAGTTGTGCGTTGGGTCGATCACCGCCTTGCCGATCGAGCTGCCGCTGCGGGCGACGACCAGCACGACCACCCCGGTCGCCAAGCCGGTGAGGCCGCTGAACAGGGCCCACGTAACTGCACCGGCGATGGCCAGCGGCACTCGCCGCGAGCGATCGGCGAACTGAGCGATCGGTACCTGCAGTGCGAGAGCGGCGACCGAAGCGAGCGCGACGAGACCCAGGACCTTGGTGTTGTCGAGGTGGAACTCGTCACGGATGTTCGGCAACAGGATTCCGAATGCCGTGCGATCGAGCTCGTCGACAGCGTTGAGGCCGAACAACACGACGAGCGGGAACGCCGCCTCCCCTCCGCAGATGGTTCGCAGCCACGGACCCGGGTGCCGGCAGGCGGCAAGGAAGTTGCGCAGCGTCTGCATCACGTTGCCGGCTCGACGGCGACGGGTGCGGGCACCGCGGCCGTCTCAGTGTCGGTCCGCGGCGATCGCCGCGTCAGGCGGCGCACGATGTAGTCGCGGAGCGTGATCCACACGCTGCCGAGGCCGCCGGGCAGGAGCAGCAGCACGAGCAACACGCCGGCGCCGCTCGACAGCAGCTGCCACTCCTGAGACGGGATGAACCAACGGACACCGCGCAGGTAGGCCGCCCCCAGCAACGCGCCACCCAGCGATCCCAATCCGCCGATGACGGCCGAGGTGAAGACGCTGAAGCTCTCCCCCGTGCTGTAACTGGTGACGCTGAACGACTGGTTGAGGTGGGCATAGAGCGCGCCGCCGACGCCGGCCAGCACGCCGGATATGACGAAGGCGGTCAGCTTGGCGCGGATCGCCGGCACCGAATAGCTCTGCGCGGCCCGCTCGTTCTCGCGCACGGCGATGATCACTCGACCGGTTCGCGAATGACGGATTCCTCGAGTTGCCAGGAATGCGAGGGTCAGCACGACCAGCGAGTACAGGTAGTAGCGCACCGGAGTGTCGACGCCGATCTTGCCGAACAGCGGCGGACGGTCGAAGCGGGTCTCGCCGTTCGGGAACCAGCCGAAGAAGCGATCACTGAGCAACCACTGTTCGGTGGCTAGCCCCAGCGCGAACGTGGTCACTGCCAGATACAGGCCGCGCAGTCGTAGCGCCGGAACGCCGACGGCGAAGGCCACCACGCCTCCCGCAATGCCTCCGATCAACAGCCCGAGCGTGAGGTCGACATGCCACCTCGACGTACAGGTGGCGCTGACCGCGGCGCCGATGCCGACGATCGCCATCTGCCCGAGTGAGATCTGCCCGGCCCATCCCGTGAGCACCACGAGCGACAACCCGACGATCGCGAAGGCGAATATGGCAGATGTCTTGATGATGTAGTCGACGCGAAGCACGAACGGCGCCCCGACCACCAGAGTCATCCCGACCACGATCAGGATCCACCGAAGCACGCGCACCTTCACGTCACGCCGCTCGGCATCCGCCAGTGGGCGCACTTCCTCTGCCCCGCGCCATGTGCTGGACGCATCGTTGTCGACCCGCGAGGAGCTCGTGCGCTGAACGAGCAGGACCATGAACATGACCGCGGCCATGATCGGGTATGCCGCGGCCGGTGTGTCGGAGTTGAACCGAACGCCGGATTCGAGCAGGCCGAGGGCGATCGCCGCCGCGGCCACCGTGGGCAGCCGCTCGAGGCGACCGATCACCAACGCCGCGAGTGCCTGCAGCAAGGTCGGCAGACCGGCCGCGTATCCGAGCGGCACGCCGATGATGCCGCTGCGAAGGAACAGGGCGACGTACGACATCGCCGCGGCGATCGCCCAGACGAGGGTGTTGAGCCTGCCGATCGGGATGCCGAGCATCGCCGCCCGATCGCCGCGCTCGGCGCTGGCCCGGATGGCGAGGCCGTAACGGTTGCGCGCCAGGAACCAGGCGACGCCGGCCATCATCAGCAGCGACACGACCAGCGCGATGAAGTGATTGGCGTTGAGGATCACCTGACCGACCGTGAGCTTCCAATCGACAGGCGGTGCAATGCGTTCGCTGGCCAGGTTGCGGCCCCACCATCTCGGGATGAGGATGCCGATGACCAGCAACAGTTGGGTGATTCCGAGGGTGGCCACCGTGACGACCAACCTCGGTGAGTTGCGGAAGCGGCGGATGAGCGCGAACTCGACCACCACGCCGGCCACGACCGCCATCACCAGGCCTGCCGTCAGCCCGAGGAGGTATGGCCAGCCCCAGAAGAGGATGAAGGCGGCGGCGAAAGCGGCGGGCGCGGTGCCCAGTTCGGCCTGCGCGAAGTTGACGACTCGATTGGCTCGATAGATCAGTGCCATGCCGACGGCCAGCACCGCATTCAAGCAGCCGAGCACCAAACCGTGGAGCCACAGGCCGAGCGGAAGGCCGAAGAAGACGAGCTGCACCCCGATGATCGCGGCGATGGCGCCGAGCGCGACGGTGCGAATGGGATCGATGCGTCTGACATCGGGCCGTCGCACGTCCCGACCGTAGCTGTAGGTCGCGGAGGAGGTCGACGCCTACATTCGCGTCGGTGAGATGGACCGAATCCTCGAGGATGCTGGCGATGCGCGCCCGTTCACACCCGGTCGACGTCGCCGTGCAGGCCGCCGACGGCTTCCGGCGCCACCGCACCGGCCGCAATGCGGCGCTGATCGCTCACTTCGGCTTCCTCTCGGTCTTCCCCCTGTTGTTGGTGTTCACCACGGTTCTGGGCTTCGTCCTGCAGAGCAATGCGAAGCTGCGCGACCAGATCATCAACTCGGCAATGGCACAGTTGCCGATCATCGGCGAGCAGATCGGCACCGATCCGTCGAAGCTGCATGGCGATGCGTTGGTGTTGATCTTCGGCCTGACCGTCAGCATATGGGCTGGGATGAAGGCCTTCGTGGCAGTTCACACAGCGCTCGACGACATCGCCGAGCAGCCGTTGAACGATCGCGCCAGCCTGCTCACCACTCGCCTGCGAGCGTTGCTCGGGATGGTCTACATCGGCGGCGCCCAGATCGGCACGGCAATCCTCGCCAGCCTCGTCGGCTTGACCGGAGTCCCGGTGATCGGCAAGGTGCTGCTGTTGATCGGCACGGCTGCAATAGACACGGGGGTGTTGGCGCTGAGCTACCGATGGTTGCGCACCGTCAAGCCGGCATGGCGCAGCTTGGCTCCGGGAGCGATCGTCGGTGGCGTGATCTTTCTCGTACTGCAGCTGGTCGGGGTGTCGATCGTCGGTGATCGAGTCGCCAACGCATCGCCGATCTATGGCACGTTCGCGTCGGTGATCGGGCTGCTCTACTGGCTCAGCCTGCATTCGATCGTGGCGCTCGGCGGCGCCGAGTTGAACGCAGCTCTCACCGCAGGCGCACCACCGCGTCCGCCCGACAGCGACTAGCTGCGACCAAGGCGGCGTTCGCCTCGTCAGAACGCATCACCCAGTCGTGCGCCTCGTCGGGCGACTTGCCGAACTCGATGTGCCGCCGGACGAGCCGGGGAACTCGCACGGCATCGTCGACGTCGACGAACCACACCTCATCGAGCAGTCGCCGGACCGATCGCCAGCGGTCCTCGTCGAGCAGCAGGTAGTTGCCTTCGGTGATCACGAGGGTCACCTTCGCTCGCACGCCGATCGCGTCCGGAATCGGAGCGCTCGCCGCTCGGTCGTAGCGCGGTGCCGTGATGACCTCGTCATCGGCTTGGCGACGAATTCGATCGAGAAGCGCCGTGTAGGCGTCGACATCGAACGTGTCTGGCGCGCCTTTCCGATCGCGCCTGCCAAGGCGTACGAGCTCGTCGTTCAACAGGTGGAAGCCGTCCATCGGCACAACGACGCTCGACGGAACACGAGCAGCGATCGATTCGGACAAGGTCGACTTGCCGGCGCCTGGGCAACCGGTGATGCCCAGAACGAAGCGGCCGCTTCCGGCCAGCGTTACCGCACGATCGACGGCCTCGGCAACGGTCAGTTCGATCATCGCCGGACCGGATCCCACCGCTCGCCGAGCTCGGCACGGCGCGGCGGCTGGGCTCCGATTCGCGTGCAGTTGAGCGCCGCGGCCTCGACCGATGCGGCAACTGCGAGAACAACTGCGTCGCGATCATCGAGGCCTCGACGACCCAGTGCCGCCTGGTCCCACCACGCCGCGAACGCGCCACCGAACGCATCACCTGCTCCGATGGTGTCGACGAGCTCGACAGCAGGAACGGGCACCTCGACCTCGGCGTCGACGCGATGGATGTGCACGCTTCGGCCGCCATCGGTGTGCAGCACCACGGCAGCCCCGCCAGCAAGCAGCATTCGCACACCGGCCTCGGGGTCCGCTGGGCAGAGGAACTCGAGATCGTCGGTGCTGACCTTGACCACATCGGCACGACGCACCATGCGATCGAGGCGTGCCAGGTAGCCCACCCGATCGGACGTGACCGCCGGCCGGCAGTTGACGTCGAGCACGACGAGCACATCGTCGTCGATCGCACGGACGATCGCTTCCAGCGACGAAGCCATGGGTTCGAGCACGATGCCGAGCGTTCCCACATGGAGGATGTTCACGTCGGGTGGAAGCTGCACGACGTGGAGGTTCGGAGCGGAAGTGTCGGAGATGTAGAAGCGGTAGGTGGCGGCTCCTTGCTCGTCCAGCTCCGCCGATGCGATGGTCGTCGGCAGCTCGGTGAACTGAACCAGCGAGTCGGCGACCCCGTCGTCGAGTAGTTGACGATGCAACAAGGTTCCGAACCGATCGTGCGACAACGCGCCGAGAAAGGCGACGTCGCTGCCGAGCAGACCGATCGCCCGAGCTGCGTTGAACGGTCCACCGCCCAGCTTGGCCGTGACCGCACCATCGGGATCGATGACCAGATCGATCAGCGCCTCCCCACCCACGACGATCATGAGGAAGTCACGACGATGTGGGTGGCGGCGGTAGTGGAGAAATCACCGCCGGAATCGTCGGCAGCGAGAAACCCACGGTGGCCCCGCCGCCCTCGCGGTTCTCGGCGAACACAGTGCCTCCGTGCGACTCGACGATGTCGCGCACGATCGCAAGGCCGAGGCCGGACCCGGGCTGGCTGCGCGATCCGACGGATCGGTAGAAGCGATCGAAGATGTGTGGCAGATCATCGACGGGGACACCGGGCCCGCGATCGCTGACCGCCACGCGACCACTCACGACCGTGACCTCGATCGCGCTCGACGTGCTGAACTTCGCGGCGTTGTCGATCACGTTGAGCACGGCCCGATCGATGGCCGCCGGGCGGCACGACACCATCGACCCATCGGCGACCAGCAGGATCTCGCGGCCGCTGCGTCGCCTCACCCGTGCCGCCGCCTGCTCACACAGCACTCCCAGCTCACAATCCTGCGCGGGCTCGTCGTCGCGGCGATCGGTGGCCAGCTCGACCAGCTCGTTGACCAGCGCGGTGAGCTCTTTGGTTTCTGTGTCGAGATCGGCAACCAGCTGGTTGCGGGCTTCCGGCTCGAGGTTCTCGAATCGCCGGAGAACCGAGACGTTCGTGCGCAGGCTGGTCAACGGGGTGCGCAACTCGTGCCCGGCATCTTGCACGAGCTGTTGCTGTTGCTGTCTGCTCCGGGCCAACGCGCCCAGCATGCCATTGAGCGCCGCACCGAGCCGGCCCGTCTCGTCAGTACCGCTGACCGGAACTTCCACATCGAGACGACCCGTCTGGGCAACGTCGTCAGCCGCCTGGGTGAGTCGTACCAGCCGCCTGGTGACCTGCCGGCCGATCAGCCAACCGATCAGCGCGGCGCCGATGATGACGAGACTGACGGAGAGGAGCGTCCGGTTGCGGATCACCGTCAGGGCCCGCTGAGTCTCGCGAGCCGATCGGGCGATCTGGA
The DNA here is from genome assembly GCA_963720775.1 of Ilumatobacteraceae bacterium. Taxonomy (GTDB): domain Bacteria; phylum Actinomycetota; class Acidimicrobiia; order Acidimicrobiales; family Ilumatobacteraceae; genus JAENVT01. The sequence goes on from CAVRGR010000008.1 coordinate 72,748, forward strand.
TGGCTCCTCCACCCTGAACCGGAACCGTCAGCATGCGGAACGCCTCGCCGTCGATTGTGACGTCGCGGGGTTCGGTGAGGCCGGTGTACGTACCGTTGGCGACGGCGATGTCAGCATCGTCCACGGGAAGTTGGCCGGATCGAGGCGAGAGCTGCACGGTGCCATCGGCGTCGATGAGCTGGGCCAGAACAGCATCGAATGCACGTGGTGGGGCACCGTCGTCAATGCCGTCGCCATCGGTGTCGATGCCTTGGCCCGGCCTGATGCCCGAACCACGCCCGAATACGCTGCGCAACTGAGTGGGATTGGCCGCTGCCGTGGTGAGCGAACGATCGACCACCTGGTTCAGCTCGTGGCGTGTGCTGACGTACGAGGAGATTCCGACGGCAGCGGTGGCACACGCCGCAAGTAGAACCAGCGCGGCGACGATCTTGAGCCGAAGGCTCATGATGCCCGGGCGGAGTAGCCCACGCCTCGGACGGTATGGATCACCTTCGCTTCACCCGGCAGTTCGAGCTTGCGACGAAGGTACGAGATGTAGACGGCCAGGTTCTTCGAGTCGGGTCCGAAGTCGTAGCCCCAGATGCGGTCGTAGATCGTCGAGTGATCGAGGACGATTCCCTGGTTGCGCAGCAGCAGTTCGAGCAGATCGAACTCTGTCTTCGACAAGTCGATCTCCCGCTCGGCGCGCCAGACGCGGCGCGACGTCGGGTCGAGGCGCACATCGAGGAGCTGCACTGCGTCGCCCCCCGGGCCATCGTCGGGCTTCGTTCGTCGCAGCAGAGCACGGAGTCGGGCGAACAACTCGTCGAGGTCAAATGGTTTGGCGAGGTAGTCGTCGGCGCCGGCATCGAGCCCGGCAACACGGTCGGGAGTCTCCGTACGCGCCGTCAACATCAGCACCGGCAGCCGGTTGCGTTCGGCGCGGAGCACGCGGCAAACGGTCAGCCCGTCGATGTTGGGCATCATCACGTCGAGGATGGCCACATCCGGCTGGGCGGACTCGATCAGGGTGAGTGCGGTGTTGCCGTCGTTGGCCTGCACCACGTCGTAGCCCTCGAGACCGAGGGCTCGGGTCAGCGCGTCGCGGATGGCCCGGTCATCATCGGCGATCAGGACTCGGGCGCTCATCACTACTCATTCTGACCGGCCGGGACAGCGAGGGAGGGCAAGCTGTCCCGGCCGAGTCGAGAATTCAGCCGGCGACCGTGGTCACTGGACTATCGGCGGGTGTGTCGGTCGGGGCCGGAACGCCGCCATCATCGCCGTTGCCATCGCCGTGATTCCGCGGGCCGAAGCCTCGGCCGGGCCCCATGCCGCGACCGCCGAACATCGGGCCCCCGAACGTATGAGCGTTGTTGACGAAGTCGGTGGCCAGGGTCGTGAGGCCCGACACGATCTTGTCGGCTTGAGCCTGGGTGAGATCACCGGCGGTCACCTTGGCATTGATCTTCGTGGTTGCCTCGGCGACGATCGCATCGATCACGTCCTGCGCCGTCTTGCCCTTGCTGACCGCCAGGTCGGCGAGCGACTGCCCGCTCTGCAGTGCCGTGCGCACCTCGTCGGTGGTGATGCCAAGTGTGGTCGCCACGACGTCGAGGCCGAATTGACCAGCCCCGACCAGCACGCGGTGGCCTCCGCCCATGGGCCCGGTGGGGCGAGCCGCGGCCAGCGCAGCGATGATCTTGTCGGCCTGAGCCTGGGTGATCGTGCCGTCGTCGATCAGCGGCTGCAGGATCTTCTGCAGGCGGACCGACGGATCCGGTTTGGCCGTGTCGGGAGCGTTCGCATCGGTCGGAACGTTCGCGTCGGTCGGTGCAGTCGTGTCGCTCGGTGCCGTCGAATCCGTCGAATCCGTCGGAGCCGTGGAGTCGCTCGTGGAATCCCCGACGACCGCCTGTACCGCTGAGGGGGATCCGGACGATGCCCCGGCGGAGCCGGCCATCTCCAGGATCAAACCAGCGCCTGCCCCGGCGACCAGACCGATCGCCAAGCCCGTTCCTGCAAGCCTCTTGTTCATGTTTTCTCCAGTTCGGAATGCCGTGCCGGCGCCTCGTCCGCCGTCATCGACCGGGTGATCATCGACCACTCAGGTGAGTGATGTATCGGCGGCAAGTAAAAGGCGGGTGAGAAATCAACGCCGATTGAACGCATCGATCATCTTGAGGAGGGCTTGCTCGACCACCTCCGAGAGCGCCGGATGGATCCACACCTGGCCGTCGGCGAGTTCGTCGACCGTGTTCCCGAGGTGCATCCCTTGCACCAACAACTGCACCAGCACCGAGGCCTGGTAGCCGATGATGTGCGCACCCAGGAGCGTGCGGGTGGTTGGATCGCCGATCAGCTTGCAAAACCCGCTCGTGTCTTCCAACGCCCAGCCATAGGCGGCTTCGCCGTAGGGGTGGCTGATCACTGTGATCGGCCGGCCAAGTGCATCGGCTTGCGCCTCGGTGAGACCGACCGCACCCACCTGCGGGCTGCCGAACACGGCATGAGGCGCGGGACGGGAGTCGAGCCGCCGGAGGTCGTCGGGGTGCAACACGTTGTGTTGGATGACCTTCGCCTCGCCATTGGCCATGTGCTTCAGCTGATAACGGCCGTTCACGTCACCCAGCGCCCACACGCCTGGCGCAGTGGTGCGTCCGTACTGATCGACGACGACGTTGCCGATCGGGCCGACATCGATGCCGGCCAGGTGTGCATCGATCTGGTCACCGTTGGGCAGCCGCCCAGCAGCGACCAGCAGAGCGTCGCCTTCGACGGTCTCCTCGCCACGGGTACTGGTCACGTGCATGGCGATTCCCTCCGCACTCATGTAGATGCGATGAACCTTGGCGCCCAGCAGCAGCTGGAACCGCTGTGCGGCCAGCTCGGTGTAGCGCATGGAGATGTCGCGGTCCTCGGCACCGAGCAGGCGGTGACCGCGATTGACGATCGTCACTTGTGAACCGAGTGAGCGAAACACGTGGCCGAGCTCGGCGGCGATGAACCCACCGCCGACCACCAGCAGGTGCTTCGGTTGGTGCTCCCTGTGCATGATCGTGTCGCTGGTCTCGTAGGGCACCTCGTCGATCCCGTGGATCGCCGGGATGAACGCCCGTGCGCCCGTGGCGACGACGACCTGATCACCGGTGATCCTCTGCCCCTCCACCTCGAGGGTGCGGTCGCCGACGAATCGAGCATCGCCCGGATACACCGTGACGTTGGGGAGGCCGTAGCGGTACTGACGGCCCCCTTCGACCACCGGGTCGATGCGTTTGAACACCCGGTCGACGATGGCCGGCCAGTCGGCCGACTCGAACCGGGTGGTCACCCCGTACTTGGGACCGTTGTCGTGAGCTGCCGATTCGGCGACATCGGCGGCGTACACGAGCATCTTCGATGGGATGCATCCCCGATTGAGACACGTACCTCCGAACGTCCATCGTTCGACGATTGCAATTCGCCAGTCGTCCATCTCGTCGTTGATCACCGAGTTCCCAGAACCGGTCCCGACGATGATCAGGTCGTAGTTTTCCCTCGTCACCGCCTCAGCCTTGCAGCTCGACTGGCAGAATTGTCGAGTGGCAACCATCGATCTGATCCAAACCACCGACTCGTGCCTTCACGTCACTTGGGACGACGGAGTGGAGAGCTGGTATCCCTGGCTGTGGTTGCGCGACCATGCTCACGACGAGGCCACGATGCATCCCGTCACCCAACAGCGCCAGCTCGACACCGCGTCGTTGCCTGCCGACCTGCGAGCAACTGCAGCGGTCGCCGAAAACGGTGTTGCTCGCCTCACCTGGGAGGGTGGCTCGTACGTGTCGGAGGTTCCGATCACCTTCCTGCGACGCTTCTGCCTGCCGAGGACCGCGCAGATCGCCAGCATGCCGCGCCCGGCGCTCTGGGATGCCGCCGCGGTCGCCGACCTGCCACTTCGAGTCTCGTACGACTCGGTGATGGCCGACGACGACGGTGTACGGCAGTGGCTCGCCACCGTCGCGACCTACGGATTTGCGATCGTCACCGGTGCGCCGGCAAGCACCGAAGCCACCGCCGCCTTGATACGCCGCGTGGGGTACGTGCGCGAGACCATCTTCGGCGGGTTTTGGGAGTTCACCGCGGATCTGTCAAAGGCCGACCTGGCGTACACCAACGTGCACCTCGCGGCCCACACCGACGGCACGTACTGCCACGACGCACCGGGGTTGCAGATGCTTCACTGCCTGTACTTCGACGGCACCGGCGGCGACTCCACCCTCGTCGACGGGTTCAAGATCGCCGACGTCCTTCGGGAGACGGAGGCGGAGCTGTTCGACGTGTTGTCGACGGTTGCCATACCCGGTCAGTACATCGGCGACGGGGCGCACCTCATGTCGGCTCGACCCGTGTTCCGTCACGATCATTCCGGCGCGCTGGTGCAGGTGTCCTACAACAACTCCGACAGAGCTCCGTTCCTGCTACCACCCGACGAGATGGCGCTGTTGTATGCCGCGCTTCGTGCGTTCGATCAGCTCGCCAACGGCGACTCGATGCAATGGCGACACGTACTTCGCCCCGGCGAGGCGCTGTTGTTCGACAACTGGCGAGTGCTGCACGGCCGATACGCATACACCGGCAAGCGCACGCTGTGCGGCGCCTACCTGAACCACGAGGATTTCGAGAGCAGACTGCGCCTGCTCACGTGAGTAGCGCGGAGGAGGGCGTGGAGGACATCGTCGACGGCGAGGTCACGTGGCGCTTCGATCGCAACTTCCTCACATCCAACTGGACCTGCATCTGGGGCAGAGGTTGCAAGGGCATCCTCGACGAGCCGGCCGAGGATCTGAACCAGGGTTGCTGCTCCATCGGTGCCGAGCTCGCCGACCCTGACGAAGCGATGACGATCTCCGCGCTCGCCGCCACGCTGGAACCCGAGCATTTTCAGCACCAGTCGGCCATCGACGCCGACGACGTTTTCAGCGACGGCTCACGGACGAACACCAAGATCGTCGACGGGGCGTGCATCTTCCTCAACCGACCCGGCTTTCCCGGCGGCGAAGGATGCGCGCTGCACCTCGCCGCGTTGCAGGCAGGCGAGTCTCCTGTCGCGTGGAAGCCCTCGGTGTGCTGGCAGCTTCCCATCAAGGTCGACTGGGAGCTGCGAGCCGACGGATCGGAGATCGCCACGGTTCGCGGCTGGGAACGCCGCGATTGGGGCGACGAGGGCGGTTCGATGCACTGGTGCTGCACGGAAGGACCCGAGGCGTACGTCGGCGAGCAGACCGTGGTCGACTCGCTGGCCGACGAGCTCATCGCCGTGACCGGCAACGACGTGTACGTCGAGCTCCGCCGCCGCCTGCGCTGACGACACCGGCGCAGGCTCGCCCGAGCGGGCCAACATGGCCCCCGCGCGATCGAGTCGCATGGGCGCGATTTTGGAAGCACGACTTCTGATTTCAAACCCAGGCAGGTCCAATGGGCGCTATCTCGGAAGGCGGGCTTCCATTTTCGCGCCCAATGAGACTGGATCGGCCGCCCGCATCAGAGGCGCGGCGAGCACGGATCGGCGATGCTGGCAACCAGTGCGCGGTACCCGGTCGACTCCGCTCAGGGCAGGAGCGTGGTCAACCGAACGACGAGTCCGTCGGGGTCGACGACGTCGACTCCCGGAACCCGCTCGTCGCCTCTTCGGTCGTGCCCTCCGCCCAGCGGAACGCGATCACCTGCCGGAACACGTCACGGCACCAGGTCGGGCGAGGCTGGGTGCATCACCACGATCCGTAGACTTGGCGGCATGGACAAGCAGGCTCGAATCTACGTCGCTGGTCATGCCGGCCTGGTGGGCTCTGCGGTTGTTCGCCGTCTGCAAGCCGAAGGCTTCACGAACATCCTCACGGCCAAGCGCCAACAACTCGACCTGCGCGATCAAGCCGAGGTGTCGCATTGGTTCAAGGCGAATCAACCCGAGTACGTGTTCCTCGTCGCCGGCACGGTCGGGGGCATCATGGCCAACAGCACGCGACCTGCAGAGTTCATCTACGACAACATGATGATCCACGGAACCGTCGTGCACGCCTGCCATCTCTACGACGTTCAGAAGTTGCTGTACCTCGGCTCGTCGTGCATCTACCCCCGCGAAGCAACTCAGCCGATCACCGAGGATCAGTTGCTCACAGGCCCGCTGGAACCTACCAATGAGTGGTATGCCATCGCCAAGATCGCCGGCATCAAGCTGTGCCAGGCCTACCGCCGTCAGTACGGATGCGACTTCATCTCGGCGATGCCGACCAACCTGTACGGCCCGCACGACAACTTCGACCTCACCAGCGGGCACGTGTTGCCGTCGCTCATCCGCAAGTTCCACGATGCCAAGATCTCCGGTGCGGCCGACGTCGAGATCTGGGGCACCGGCTCACCAATGCGCGAGTTCCTGCATGTCGACGACCTCGCCGATGCATGCCTCCACCTGATGCAGCACTACAGCGACGAGTCGCACATCAACATCGGAACCGGGCTCGATCTGTCGATCCGCGCCCTCGCCGAAAAGGTCCGCGATCTCGTCTACCCGGCTGCGGAGTTGCGATTCGACACCTCGAAGCCCGACGGCACCCCGCGCAAGGTGCTCGACGTCACGCGTCTCGCCTCCACCGGCTGGGCACCGAAGATCGACCTCGATGCGGGTCTCAAGGAGACCTACCAGTGGTTCCTCGAACAACAGGCCGCAAACACCGGTCTACGAGGTGTCGAGAGCCTGGTTGCGGCGATCGATTGACCGCCCGGTGCCAAGCCGAGGCCCGTTCCGCAGCGAGCCAACCTGCAAGGGCACTCGCCACGTCAGCGTCGACCCGCCCTCTGGCTGAGCCACGATCGACGAGTCACCGCTCAGGCGGCGAGCTCGTTCAGCCATGTTGGCCAGCCCATTGCCACCGATCACCTCGCCGGAAACGCCGAGCCCATCATCGCAAACGGTCAGCGTGATGTCTTCGTCGACGACGACCGACACGCGCACGTTGCGTGCCTTGGCGTGTCGGGCAACGTTCGACAATGCCTCGCGGAGCACCGGTATGAGTTGTTCGGCGATGGTGTTGTCGATCGTCTCGATCGGCCCCTCGAACTGCAGGCGGGGCTCGCACTCCAGACCGCCCGTTGCCTCGGTGAGCGTCGTCAAGAGCCGGCCGCGTAGACCGGTTGGGGGCGGATCGCCACCTTGCAGCGAGAACACCGCCAGCCGGAGCTCCTTGATGGTCTGATCGAGACCGTCGATCGTCGACTGAATCCGAGCCTTGGCTGCATCATCGACGGTGCTCATGGTCGCCAGCAACTTCAAGCCCTCGCCGAAGAGTCTCTGGATGACCGTGTCGTGCAGGTCGCGGGCGATGCGCTCCCGATCGTCGGCGATGGCAACCACCTGCTCGGCATCGTGCAGTGCCTGTTGGCTCTGACGAAGAGCCTCCTCCGCGGCCAGGCGAGCGGTGATGTCGCGCCCCATCACGATCACCCAGCGATGACCGTCCCTGCCGATGGGCGCGGCTCGGTAGGTCTTCTCGACGGGAACCTCGGTTCCATCCTTGCGCAGCATGGTCGCCTGCCGCACAGGCGCCACCGAGCCGCCGGAAAGGAGGAGCGTGCCAACAAGTTCGCGGTAGTCGGATTCGGTGGTGTAGGGGTTGAGGTGCATCGGCGTCATGGACAACAGCTCCGCCTCGCTGTAGCCCACCAATCGCACCGCACCCTGGTTGACGAAGGCAAAGCGAAGCGAGTCGGCGTCGAACATGAGCATGGCGTCGTCGCTGGAATCGAGAGTCTGCAGCACGCGATGAAGTCGATCTTCGGATTCGACGCGCTCGGTGATGTCGCGAACAGCCGCGACCGCGTACACGGCATCGCCGAGCCGGAGTGGGCTGAGGCTGATCTCGACCGGGAACAGCGAGCCATCGAAGCGAAGCGCTGAAAGGTAGAGGCCGGCGCCCATCGACCGCACGGTGGGCGCGGCACGGTACCGGGTGCGATGTGCTCGATGAACGGAACGGGTCGACTCGGGCATCAGCGCCTCGACGGTCAAGCCGAGCAGCGTCTCCGGAGGACACCCGAACAATGCCCCGGCGTGGTCGTTGGCGAACACGATCCCACCGGAGGCCGCTACGACCATGGTCGCGTCGGGCGCTGCATCCAACAGCGACCACGAAAAATCATCGCCGTAGGACTTCAACAATGGTGACCGAACGCCCATGTGCCTACCTCCGACTCGCTGCTCACCGTTGGCAGCAGCAGGACGGGGTCTGGGCCCCTGACGCTGGCGATGAGGTAGACCGGCAGGTTAGCGGATTCCGGGCGGATTCCCCCTTGAAGTGGTCAGGGCACCACGGAGATCGGAGTCGAAGTCACCGTGACGGCACCGCCGCTCGACGACTGCGAGGAGGATGCGACTCCGTAGAGCAACCCAGCGAAGACGGTGTCCAGCAGACCGGAGCCACTTGCAGCATCGTGCAGGCTGCTGGAGACCGTGGCCACCAGCGTTCCGAGAGGCGACACGTACCACTTGCCTCCGGACTCGACCACCGATACAGCCGGGAGGTCGGATAGACCACCCGTGAGGAGCAACAGACCCCAGGCACCCGACAGGCCCGGCGCACACAGCTGAAAGCCTCCGTCAACCTGCTTCACCTGCTGCGACGCCTCGAGGTCGAACAGTCTGTTGGCGCCCTCACCGCGGAAGGTCGAGCATCCGTCGGCATGCTCGACCGAGAACGGCAGGGGTCCGACGTCGCCCGTGGAGCCGGCGCCGCTGCGGTCGAATCCGGCGGGCACAGTGCCATCCAGCTTGAAGGCGACCGGGTTGAGCGTGCGACGGGTGCCGTTCCCGATCGACTCGTAGGTGAGGCCAGAGATACCGGCTGCCCATCCGTCGGCACGTCCGCGTTCGATGGCTGCGTTGGCGCCGGGGAGCCACGACTGTGCCAGCCACGCCGGCGCGTCTTCGCCAGGAGCGAACGTGTCGAGGACTCCCTGGAGGTCGAGTGCCGCGAGACGGTCGTAGAACCCGTTGGCTGCTGCTTCCGGAGAATCGAACCCGATCGGCGAGCGGACGACCGGTGCGGGCATCTCCAGGCCTGTCGACTGCCTGATGTACTCCGCGAGCGTGTATTCGACGCTGACGTACCAACGGCCATCGCGTTGCACGGTCATCAACGACGCCGGCGGATCGGTCGCGCTGAGATCCGTCGACGTGTGGCGTGCCTGTGCACCCGCCAGGAGCAACTCTCGCACCGTCGATCCGAAGGGGAAGGTCTGAGGGTCGAACGAGACGTTCGCCGTGCCGCCCGTCGCGGTCACGACGGCCAGGCCGCCCTCGAGGTAGTTGGTGTCGAGAACCAGGTCGTCGACCGAGACGTCGAGACCCTCAACCTGGTTGGGATCGAAGGTGGCATTCAACAGACCGAGCCGCGTGGCGTCGGCCGTTGCGGAGGTGACCGCGTCGCGCAGCACTCCTACTTCCTCCGGCAGCGTGACGTCGATCATGCCGAGCACATCCTCCTGCTCGACCGCCGACACGAACGTCGTGACCGCCTGCTCGGGCGTTGCCGCTCCACCATCCCTACCGGCGGCGAGGAACGAATACGTGGTGAAGCTGCCGGCGCCGACAAGGGCAGTAACAGCGGCGACGGCACCGATGCGGCGGCGATTGCGGCGGCGAACCGGGAGCGCCACAACGGGTACCTCACCGGGCAGCTTGACCGCCGTGGGTGCATGATCGGCGAGCTGAGCGAGCCTCTGGCGCAACAGCGTCTCGGTCTCGGCGAATTCTTGGTCGGACAACGATGTCATCGGATCACCTCTCGAAGTTCGGCAAGGCCTCGATGCACTAGGGAGCGCACTGTCGATCGGCGACAGTTCAAGGCGGCGGCGATCTCCTCTTCGGGGAGATCGCACAAGTAACGCAGGACGATCGCCGATCGCTGCCGAATCGGCAGGGCTACCGAGCGCGTCGCGCAGTTCGATCAACCCGACGTCCATGGTTGCATCGGAGGGGCTATCGGGTCGCGGCGCGGCGACGTCGCGGCGACGCAGTGATCGACATCGATTGACGACGGCCACGCGCAGATACGCAGCGGGCTCGGCCAACGTGTCGATCCTCGGGCCGACCTTGGCAAACACGTCGTGGACCACATCTTCGGCCGCCGGAGCGGATCCCGTGAGAACGAACGCGACACGCAGCAGGTTCCGATACGCCGCCGTGTACACGGCCTCCGAACCTGCCCACGCCGCCGGCACGACGTCCGGCGCCTCCACGATCGGCAGGCGGGACGACTCGGGGAAGGCGTCGCTCATGGCGAGATTCATACTCTGTATCACGCACCAGTTGGGCGTTTCGTTGCAACCTTCTGCGGAGACGAGATCTACCCCGGTCTTGCAAGTACGACGGCGCCTGCCAGAACGCGCATCACACGAACGAGCCACCGATGATCGTCGAGGCCACGAGCGGCACACCCGGCCTGTAGACGAAGTCGATCGGGTTGGCCGTGCGCAGGACGACGAGGTCGGCGCGCCCGCCGGGGCACACCCTGCCGACATCGGTTCGGCGAAGGGCCGCTGCCCCACCGGCGGTAGCTGCCCAGAGCGCCTCGTCGATGGTCATGTTCATGTCGCGCACCGCGAGGGCGATGCAGAACGGCATCGACGTCGTGTAGCTCGAACCGGGATTGCAGTTCGTGGCCAGCGCCGCGGTCGCGCCGGCATCGAGGAGCCGGCGAGCGTCAGGGTACGGCTGCCTCGTGGAGAAGTCGGTGGCCGGCAGGAAGGTGGCGACGGTTTCGCTACCTGCGAGCGCGTCGATGTCGTCGTCCGACAGGTACGTGCAGTGGTCGGCCGACGCGCATCCGACCTCGACGGCGAGTTGCACGCCTGGCCCATGGCCGAGCTGATTGGCATGCAGCCGCAAGCCCAGCCCGGCAGCGCGACCGGCCAACAGGACCTCCCGCGACTGGTCGACATCGAACGCTCCGCGTTCGCAAAACGCATCGATCCAACGCGAGTGTGGTGCACTGGCCGCAAGCATGTCGCCGCAGACCAGTTCGACGTAGTCGTCGGTGCGCCCGTCGAACTCGGGCGGTACGACGTGCGCGCCGAGGAACGTGGTCTCGTCGGTCAACCATCCGGCGACTCGCAGTGTGCGTGCCTCGTCGAGCGAGGTGAGGCCGTAACCCGACTTGATCTCGATCGTGGTGGTACCCGAGCGCTGCGCCTCGGCGAGAAGCGATGTGGCTCGATCGAGCAACTCGGCATCGGTGGCGGAGCGAGTTGCAGCGACGGTGGTGCGGATACCACCGGCCTCGTACGGCCGACCGGCCATCCGCGCCGCGAACTCGTCGGATCGATCGCCACCGAAGACGAGGTGGCTATGGCTGTCGACGAAGCCCGGCAACACACAGCCGCCGCCGGCATCGACTCGATCGTCACCGGCAGGCGCGCGGCCGGTGCCGACGGTGTCGATGAGCCCGTCGACGACCACCACCCAGGCTTGCAGCAGCTCCCCGACGATGCCCGTTTCGTGGCGGGCATCGTTGGTGATCAGTCGGCCGATGTTGTCGATGACGAGCGATCGGCTCACGACCAGACCTGCTTGATCGAGCGATCGAGCTCGGCAGCGACGTCGACGGTTTGGTGCACGCCGTCGGCGACGACCAAGCGGCCGCCAACGATCACGTGGCTCACGTCGCCGGCCGTCGCCGCGAACACCACGGCCGCGGCGGCGTGTCGCGGGTCGATGCCGGAAAGACGAGGCGATGTCAGCGACACCGTCGTGAGGTCGGCGAGGCAACCCTCGGCGATGCGCCCGCCGTCATCCCATCCGAGACTTCCGTAACCCGATCGGGTCGCGGTTGTCAGCAGCTCCCCGGGTTGGTGGGTGCCGCGGCGCAGCGACGCCATGCGCTCGTCGAGCTCGATCGCCCGTGTTTCCTCGAAGGGGTCGATCACGGCGTGCGAATCCGATCCGATGGTCATGGCGATCCCGGAGGCTCGGAACTTCGCCGTCGGTCCGATGCCGTCGGCCAGGTCGCGCTCGGTCGTCGCACAGATGCAGCACGTCGAGCGGCTGGAACGAAGGGTCGCGACGTCGTGATCGTCGAGATGCGTCGCGTGTACGGCAGTGAAACCTTCGCCGAGAACGCCGAGTCGGTCGAGCAGTTCCGTGGGCGAGCAGCCAAAGGCCGCTCTGCACTGCTCGTTCTCCGCCGGCTGTTCGCTGACGTGAGCGTGGAGTGGAGCCTGGTGGGCAGCGGACCATTCGGCAACGACCGACATCGCCGACGGAGGCACGCTGCGCACCGAATGCACGGCGGCGCCGATCCTGGCTGTTGCAGAACCGACCAAGCCGTCCACCCGCTTCGCCCAAGCGTCGGCATCGCCGTCGCTGAAGCGTTGCTGAGTCGGTTGCAACGCGGCGTCGGTCATTCCGGCCTGCAGGTAGCAGGCGTCGAGCAGCGTGATTCGTATGCCGGCCGCACCGGCCGCCTCGAGCAACACCTGACCCATCTCGTTCGGTTGGCCGTACGGCGTGCCGCCGCGATCGTGGTGCAGGTAGTGGAACTCGCCGACGCACGTGAACCCGGCGAGGACCATCTCCGCGAAGGTCGCCGCGGCCAGCGCGCGATATGAGTCGGGATCGAGCCGATCGGCGAGCGTGTACATCCGATCGCGCCATGTCCAGAACGAACCGGTCTCGTCGTGGGTGCGGCCGCGCAGAGCCCGATGAAACGCATGGCTGTGGGCGTTGGCGAAGCCAGGCAGTGTCAACCCGGCGAGCCGTTGCGCATCTGGGGCAGGGGCCGTACCGGTCGTGACGCCGGTGATGCGATCACCTTCCACACCGATTGCAACACTGGGCTCGACACGGCCGTCAAGGGCACCGAGCCAAGCCAATTCGCACCAGTAACTCGTCACGATCCCACTCTGGCGACGAACTCGGTGATCCGTTCGACGAACGCGGCGCGGTGGAACAGCTCGAACTGCTCCCACGTCGTGAAGGTCCGCGGATCGACGACACGATCGAGGAACAGCACGCCGTCGAGATGGTCGGTCTCGTGTTGGAAGGTGCCCGCAGTCAGGCCGCGCTTGACCTCGTCGTGGGCCACCCCGTCGCGGTCGAGGTAGCGAACGCGGATGTTGACGTGACGCATCACCGAGCCCCGCAGGTTTGGTACCGACAGGCAGCCTTCGTTGATCTCGACGAGCTCGTCGTCGATCGGCTCGATGGTTGGGTTCACCACGACGGTCAGCGGGATGCGTGGCTTGTACGGGTAGCGAGGGTTGTCGCCCACTTCGATGGCAGCGATGCGCATCGGCACTCCCACCTGGTTGGCGGCGAGACCGGCGCCGTTGGCGTGTCGCATCGTGTCGATCAGATCGTCGATGAATCGTTGCGTGTCGGCAGTTGCCAACTCATCGATCGTCACATCGCGGGCCCGCTCGCGCAGGACAGGGTGACCGACCGTGACGATCGTGCGGACGCTCATCGCTCCCCTGCCACCCGCGATGGGCCGGATTCGGTCATGGGAATGCGGACGCCACGCTCGGCGGCCACTTCGATCGCCCGCTCGTAGCCGGCATCGGCGTGACGGATGACGCCCATCCCGGGATCGGTGACCAGCACTCGTCCGAGCTTGGCGGCGGCCAGCTCGGTGCCGTCGGCCACCACCACCATGCCGGCATGGATCGACCGGCCGATGCCGACACCACCACCGTGATGGATGCTCACCCAGGTTGCGCCACTCGACGTGTTGATCAGTGCGTTGAGCAGGGGCCAATCGGCGATCGCATCGGACCCGTCCTTCATCGCCTCGGTCTCGCGATACGGCGAGGCCACGGAGCCGGAGTCGAGGTGGTCGCGGCCGATGACGATCGGCGCCGAAACCTCGCCGGAGCGGACCATCTCGTTGAACCGCAACCCGAGGCGGTGGCGTTCGCCGTACCCGAGCCAGCAGATGCGCGCGGGCAGGCCCTGGAAGGCGACCCTCTCGCTGGCCAGCTTGATCCAGCGGTGCAACCCCTGGTCGTCTGGGAACTCGTCGAGCACGGCTCGGTCGGTGGCAGCGATGTCGGCCGGATCCCCCGAAAGGGCCACCCAACGGAACGGACCCTTGCCTTCGCAGAACAAGGGGCGGATGTACGCGGGCAGGAAGCCGGGATAGTCGAAGGCGCGATCGAAGCCACCCAACCGCGCCTCGGTTCGCAGACTGTTGCCGTAGTCGAACACCTCGCTGCCCTGGTCGAGAAACCCGACCATTGCCCGGCAGTGCACCGCCATGCTCTCTCGGGCGCGGCGGATGAGCTCCTGTGGATTGCTCTTCGCCATCTCCGCGGTCGCCGCCGGCGTGAGGTCGGCGGGAACGTAGCTGAGCGGATCGTGAGCGCTCGTCTGATCGGTGACGATGTCGGCCGGAAAGCCCAACTCGAGCAGCTGCGGAAGCACCACCGCGGCGTTGCCCACCAACCCGACCGACAACGCACGCTTCTCGTCTCGGGCGCGCACGCAACGCGAGATCGCGTCGTCGAGCGACGTGGCGATCTCGTCGAGGTAGCGCGTTTCGACTCTGCGTTCGACGCGCCACGGGTCGACGTCGATGCACAGGGCCACCCCATCGTTCATCGTCACCGCAAGCGGCTGGGCACCGCCCATGCCTCCAAGACCCGCCGTCAACGTGATCGTGCCGGCGAGCGAGCCTGAGAACTTTCGTCGGGAGATCTCGGCGAAGCACTCGTAGGTGCCTTGCAGGATTCCTTGCGTGCCGATGTAGATCCACGATCCGGCTGTCATCTGCCCGTACATGGTCAGCCCCATCGCTTCGAGGCGGCGGAACTCCTCCCAGTTGCCCCACTCGGGTACGAGGTTGGAGTTGGCGATCAACACGCGCGGCGCCCACTCGTGCGTGCGGAAGACACCGACGGGCTTGCCTGATTGTACGAGCATGGTCTCGTCGTCGGCGAGTGTGGTCAACGTGCGGATGATCGCGTCGAACGCATCCCACGAGCGGGCCGCTCGACCGGTACCGCCGTACACGACGAGGTCGTCGGGCCGCTCGGCGACTTCCGGGTCGAGGTTGTTCATCAACATGCGCATGGCGGCCTCTTGCTGCCAACCCAGGCAGGTCAGTGTCGATCCCCTGGGCGCCCGCACGGGTCGTGGTCCTGACATCGGTGTCTCCTCCTTCTCGTCCAAGTCAGTCGAGTGGCCCGGCCACCCGCTCGACTGCGGCCAGCAACTCGCCGCTCGTCACCAAGGCCTCGGCGCGGCCGAGCTCGGGCGACAGCCAGCGATCGGGTCCGGCACCGCCGACGCCGGCATCGCGCAACGCGCCGACAGCAGCAGAGGTCGCTGCAGCCGGCCGCAGCGGTAGCCGGAGATCGATGCCGCGTGCCGCGCACACCAGCTCGCAGGCGAGGATCCTCCCCAGGTTGGCGACCGATCGGCGCAACTTGCGCGCTGCACCCCATCCCATGGAGACGTGGTCTTCCTGCATCGCCGACGTCGGCAACGAGTCGACGCTGGCCGGCGAGGCGAGACGGCGATTCTCGGCAACCATCGCCGCCTGGGTGTAGTGGGCGATCATCAGCCCCGAATTGACCCCGGCATCTTCGGCAAGGAACGGCGGCAACCCATGCGATCTCGACTGGTCGAGCATGCGATCGGTGCGTCGCTCGGCGATCGCACCGATCTCGGCAGCTGCGATGGCCAGGAAGTCGCAGGCAAAGCCGACGGGTGCACCGTGGAAGTGACCGCACGACTCGACGCGGCCGTCCGGCAGGACGCTGGGATTGTCGATGGCCGACCGCAGTTCGGTGTCGGCGACCGATCGGGCGAAAGCGATGGTGTCGCGGGCAGCGCCGTTCACTTGCGGCGCGCAACGCAGCGAGTACGCGTCCTGCACTCGAGGATCGTTGGTGCGATGGCTGGCGACGATGGCACTGCCGGAGAGCAGCCGCCGAAGGTTGGCCGCTGACACCGTCTGGCCGTGATGCGGACGAAGTGCCATGAGATCTGCAGCGAACGCCCGATCGGTTGCCATCAGCGCCTCGACGCTCATCGCCACAGCGATGTCCGCGGTGCGCGCCAGCATGTCGAGATCGGCCAACGCGAGCACGAGCATGCCGAGCATGCCATCCGTGCCGTTGATCAGCGCCAGGCCTTCCTTGGCACGCAAGGTGATCGGAGCGATTCCCGCTTGCGGCCATCGCGTCAGCGCACTCGCCCTCGCCCATCAGAGCCAGAGCCACGTGGGCCAACGGTGCGAGATCGCCGCTGGCTCCGAGCGACCCGTGCTCGAGGACCCGGGGGACGATGTCGGCATTGAGCAGCGCAAGGATGGTTTGGACGACCACTTCGCGCACACCCGAGAACCCCATGGCAAGGGTGCGGGCCCGCAGCAGCATCATCGCCCGGACGACCTCGGGCTCGACCACCGGACCCATTCCGGCCGCGTGAGATCGGATGAGCGCGCGCTGCAACTCCTCGCGTCGACCGGGTGGGATCACGGTTGTGGCCAGCGACCCGAAACCCGTGGAGATCCCGTACACGGCTTCGTCGCTGTCGGCGAGCGCCTCGACGATCGAGGCACTACGGCCGATCGACTCGCGGGCGGCTGCCGACAACCCCACCCTGGCCCCGCCACGAGCGACGGCTACGACCTCGGCGGAACTTATTCCGGAGGGCCCGAGAGAGATGTCGCTTGCCGTGATTTCCATCGGACGGTAGCTTCGCACGCTGGAGTCATCAGTGATCGACCTCGACCTCTTACCCGCCGCTCACCACAGGCGCATGCGATGGGCCAACGGTGGCGGCTGGACCACGGAGATCATCGTCGAGCCCCCGAACGGGCACTGGGAGTGGCGGCTCAGCGTGGCCGATGTCGACGTTGCCGGGCCGTTCTCGTTGTTCCCCGGCGTCGATCGCCGCATCGCGTTGTTGCGCGGCGCCGGGTTCGGCCTGACCGTCGGCGGACGGGACGAAGAGGTGATCGACGTCCCGTTTCATCCGTTCGACTTCGCCGGTGACGAGACGACAACGTGTCGCTTGCTCGATGGGCCGGTGCAGGATCTCAACCTCATGACCACTCGAGGTTCGGTCGCTCGGAGCCTCGACTTCATCCGCATCCCACCGCGGTCGGCGATCGACCTGAACGATGTCGATCTGTTGCTCGTTGTCGCCGGCCGGGCTCGTGTCGCCGGCCGTGACCTCGGTTACCTCGACGCGATTCGCCGTCGCCACCCCGGGCCTGTCACCGTGGCATCCGGGCAAGAAGGCGCGGTCGTCACTTCTGTGACAGCACTGTCCCACGGGTAGCGTGCGCTCATGGCTGGCTCGATCCTTGGCACCCGCGTGCTGCGCACTGAAGACCCTGAACTGTTGCTCGGCGCGGGACAGTACGTCGGCGACCTCGATCTCGTCGACGTCGTCCACGCCGTCTTCGTGCGCTCCGAAATGGCTCACGCCCTCATCACAGGAATCGACGTTTCCGCCGCGGCCGCGGCACCCGGTGTGGTCGCCGTGTGGACCGCTGCCGACCTCGGCGTGGGCCCCTTCCAGAGCATGGCCACCGTGCACGACGACTTCGCCCGGCCGGCGCTCGCCGGCGACCGCGTCCGCTTCGTGGGCGAAGGTATCGCCGTCGTGCTCGCCGAGACCAACACGCAGGCTCGCGATGCCGCCGACATGGTCGTCGTCGACTACGAGGCGCTGCCGGCGGCAGTCACTGCCGAAGCAGCGATGGCCGAGGGCGCGCCCCTCCTGTTCGATGGTCACCCCAACAACGTGGCGATGAGCACCACCGACCCCGTCGACGCGAACCTGTTCGGTGACGCCGACGTGATCGTGCGCGGCCGATACATCAACCAGCGCATCGCCGTCGCTCCGATCGAGCCGCATGGTGCCGCGTCGGCCATCGGTGACGACGGCCGGCTGTTGATCTACGGCTCCACGCAGATGCCACACCTGCTCCTGCGGTTGATGGCGACCGCATTGGGCATGGCTGCCACCGACATCCGGGTGGTCACCCCGCTCGTGGGCGGTGGGTTCGGCGGCAAGGCCGGGATCTACCCCGAACAAGTCGTCGTCGCTGCTGCGGCGAAGCGCTTGCAGCGGCCGGTGCTGTGGGTCTCGACGCGCAGCGAAGACATGGTTGCGCTGTCGCACAGCCGCGGTCAGATCCAGTACGTCGAACTGGGCTGCAAGCGCGACGGCACGTTCACAGGTCTGCGTGTGCGTCTCGTCGGCGACGGCGGCGCCTATCCGGGCATCGGCTGTTTCCTCCCGGCCGGCACGCGACGCATGTCTAACGGCACCTACCGATTCACCGGCATTCAGTTCGACCTCGCCATCGCGGCCACGAACACCACACCGATGGGCGCGTACCGCGGCGCAGGCCGGCCCGAGGCCACGGCCTTGCTCGAACGCATCGTCGGCCAGGCGGCGATCGAGCTCGACATCGATCCGATCGAACTGCGCCGCCGCAACTTGCTGAGCGACGATGTGTTCCCCTTCACAACGCTCACCGGCATCACGTACGACAGCGGGGCGTACAGCACTCCGCTCGACGAGGCCGCCAGGCTCGCCGGCTACGACGATCTGCGACGCGAGCAGGCTGCACGACGTGCGAGCGGCAACCGATCGCTGCTCGGCATCGGGGTGTCGGTGTACGTGGAGATCACTGCCGGGGGCGGCACCAGTGAATACGGGGCGGTCAAGGTGAACGACGATGGTTCGGTCACCGTGATGGCCGGTACGTCGGCTCACGGTCAGGGCCACCAGACCGCGTTCGCCATGATCGTCAACGCCCAAACCGGCATTCCGATGGACAAGATCCATCTCCTGGCCGTCGACACCGACGCCGTACGCAGTGGTGGCGGCACGGGTGGCTCGCGATCACTGCAGCTCGGCGGTTCCGCGGTGCTACGCGCCACCGAATCCCTCGTCGACAAGGCGAAGCACCTGGCGGCTCAGTTGCTGGAAGCCGACATCGGCGACATCGTCGTCGACACCAACACCGGCACTGTCGGGGTCGCCGGCGTTCCGACTCGAGCTCTCGACTGGGCCACGCTCGCCGTCGCGGCTACCGAGAACGACGGTGTGGATCATTCCGACGGCACGTTGGGCCTCGCCGCGCAGCTCGACTTCCACCAGGGCGAGGCCACGTTCCCGTTCGGTGCGCACATCGCCGTCGTCGAGGTCGATCAAGACACGGGGAGGGTGACGCTGCTGCGCCACATCGCCGTCGACGACTGCGGCACGGTGTTGAACCCGCTGCTCGTCGAAGGTCAGCAGCACGGCGGTGTGGCCGCCGGCGTCAGCCAGACCATGTACGAGCAGGTGGTGTACGACTCCGATGGCAACCCCTTGACGGGCAACTTCATGGACTACGCGATCCCGTCTGCGGCCGAGTTTCCGAACTTCGAAGTTCACAGCACCGAGACGCCAACGCCGCTCAACCCGCTGGGGGCCAAGGGCATCGGTGAGGCCAGCACGATCGGCAGCACCCCAGCGGTGCAGAACGCAATCATCGATGCGCTTGCTCATCTCGGTGTGCGCCACATCGATCTGCCGTGCACGAGTGAAACCGTGTGGCGGGCAATTCGCGATGCCGAGGCCGGCACGCTGGCCGATCCGTGGGTCGAGCCGCCGGTCATCTTCGCCAAGCTGGCGGTCGGCCAAGAGGTCGACGAAGAAGGTCTCAGCGCAGCCGAAGGGATCTGACCGTCCGGTGCCCGAGGGCGACACCATCAGACGGCTGGCCGGCAGGATCGACCAGCGGTTCGCCGGCCAGCAATGCGAGCGGTGCGTCACCAGGGATCCGCGACTCGTGGGAGTCGACCTGGCGGGTTCCACGCTGACGTCCGCCGAGGCTGTCGGCAAGCACCTGTTCATCCGCTTCGACAACGGCTACACGTTGCACTCGCACCTGCGCATGACCGGCTCGTGGACGGTCGGACCGACAGCGACGGAGCCGGACTGGCGAAGGCGCATCGAGCTGTGGATGGAGACCGGTCGCCTTACCGGTGTCGACCTTCCCGTCGTCGATCTTCTGGCAACGGCTCACGAGGACGAGATCGTCGGTCACCTCGGCCCCGACCTGTGCGGTGCGGAGCTCCCCGACCTCGACGAGGTCGTCGATCGGATGGTGAGCCGGCCCGAGGTACCGCTGGCAACGGCCCTCCTGGATCAGCGCAACGTCGCCGGCTTCGGCAACGTCTACGCGGTCGAAGTGCCGTTCATAACCGGGGTCTCGCCCAACCAACACGTCGGGACCATCGAGCGATTGGAAGCTCTGGTCGGGGTAGGCGCCGCTCTCATCCGAACGAGCGCCGAACGGGGCCCGCAGAACACGACAGGTCGCCGACTGAACACTGCCGACCACTGGATCTACGCCCGTCGGGGACGCCCATGCCCGGTGTGCGGCACGACACTCGACGGTTACGAGGAGCGGGAATCACCATGGGGGCGGGTGTCGGTCTGGTGTCCGAACTGCCAGCGGCTCGGGACGAGCCGAGCTGTCGATGCGGCGCGGCTGACGAAGTTGATGGCGCTCCATCCGGCCCGTCGGCAGCCCGCGTTTCCCCGCACCTAGCGTGAGCATAAGATCGCGAGGAGTTGTCGATCAGGAAGAGTTGTCGATCAGGAAGAGGTGCGCTCATGCCAAGCACAGTCCATCTCGGCTCGACGGGAGATGACGTCAAGCGTTTGCAGCGGGTGCTCGCCCGCTCGATGGTGATCTCGCCGTTCGGCCCGATCACCGGCGTCTTCGACGCGGCACTCGACGCAGCCGTGCGAAGCTATCAGTCGTCGGAGGGCCTCGTCGTCGACGGCATCGTCGGCCCCGTCACGTGGTCGCACCTGCCCGCCTACCGGGAGGCCAGCCCGAGGGTGCAAACCGGGTCGACGGGCCCGATCGTGGCATGGTTGCAGCAGGTGCTGGCCGGCAGCGCAATAGCCCCCGACTGGGCTGTGTACGCAGGTCCGATCGACGGCATCTTCGGGCCTGTGACGAACGCCTCGGTGCGCGACCTGCAGGCAGTCAAGGGGGTGACCGTCGACGGCATCGTCGGCGATCAGACGTGGTTCGCGTGGCTGACTCCCGGCACCGCACAGCAGCTCACCCTGGAGGCCGCCTGCGGCTTGCTCGATGGCATCGGCCCCTGAACAGAAGGTCGCAGTTGTCCGGTCGGGTGCCGCGAAATCCTGTTCTACCTGCGCAAGGAGATGAATGCGTAGGAACAGGCCGATGTGGGTACACGCTGAGCATGGAGATCACTCGACACGACGATGGCTCGCTGACCGTCGAGGTGGCGCCGTCGCGCCACTCCGGGGAGGGCGACCCAGACGCTGTGGAGGCCGGTCCGACCACCATGGTGTTGCACCCTGGTGAGGGTGGATACAACGAAGCGCTCACCGAGTGGGACCTGCAGCAGAACCCGGACCGCGGCGTGGCAGTATCGACCGCGTCCGGTCGCGAGGAGGCCATGTCGTTGGTGCACGCAGTCGCCGACGACCCCGACCACGTGACCGAGGCAGTCGACTCGCTGAAAGACCCTGAGGCCAGTGCCCAAGCGTTGCGTCACGTGCTCGTCGGCGGCACTCCATCGGTGCAGGCGTTCGCCTCTGAGGTGGCCGAGGCCGAAGGCGGCGGAGACATTCCTCACCACCGGGTCACCAAGATCATCGGCGAGGTGCTCGCGGTGATCGACGCTCGGGCGTAGCCGGCTGGCGAGCTCTGCACGCCCCTCATTCTGTGGAGTTCTTCACGCCTACCTGGGTACCTCGAACAACTCCACCGGCCAACGCGACCGCATATTCGTCGGCGAGTGCCACGGCAACTTGGCGAACGTCGCGCTGCGACCCGGCCTGTCCTCCAGGGACCAAGACGATGTGACCCAACGTGCGACCGGCGTACGCCACGGCAATCGCCGCACCCTGCGCCGGAAGTTCGAAACCGTTCCGTCCCAGGCGCATCGATTCACTGAACAAGGATCCAGTTCGAGGCAGCTCTTGGACCGATGGCGACTGTCCCACTTCGAAGCGACAATCGGCCAGGTCGAGTGTCTCGACCAGTGCCTTGCGTACCGCGTCCCAGATCTCGCCGGGTCGAGAACCGGCGGCGAGCTGCGCGGCGACAGCCTCCAATGCACGTGAGCCGTGCAACCGGCGAGTCGATGCGGCGAGTGCCCGTCGGCGCCATGCACCCATCTCACTGACGATCACGCCGATGATCACCAGGAGACCGACGGTGGCGATGTCGCGACCGGAACTGATCCGCAACGAGTAGTAGGGCCGCGTGTGAAAGAAGTTGTAGGCGAGCGCAGCCGTCACCGCTGTCGCCAGACCGGCGGCGCGGCCGGCCAGTGCGGCCACGACCACGACGCACGACAGGACCAGGGCGACATTGGCGGCGCCGAAGTCGTCGCGGACTCGCTCCAGCAGCCCCGCGCCGGCGAGGGCGACCGCCGGCCCGATGGCCAAAGCGACACGGCCAGCCGGTTCCTCGGTGGTGCTCATACCGCAGTGATACAGGTACCCCGGCCCAGGCTGACAGGGACCGCCAGAATCTTCACGGCCAACGGCGTGTTCTTCACGGTTGCTTCACGGCCGACGATGGCTGAGTGGACCCGCCAACACTCGTCCGGCGGCATGCCATCCGCACATGCCGTGCACTCCGGCTCCGGGTGGGGTGGAAGCCGAGCACAGGAACAGCGCAGGGTTTGGTGTCACGTACGGCCGCGCCGCCACGGTTGGGCGGAACGCCAGTTGCATGCCGTTGTGTGCTCCCCCGGCGATGTCGCCACCCACGTAGTTGGCGTTGTACGCCTGGAGATCTCGCGGCGCAGCAACTCGACGAGCAAGCACCAGGTCGCGAAAGCCGGGGGCGAACCGCTCGATCTGCCGCTCGATCGCCTCCGTGGCGTCGCCGGTGTACGCGTGCGGCACATGCGCGTAGGCCCACAAGGTGTGCTTGCCCTCCGGCGCACGGCTTGGATCGAAGAGCGACTGCTGGACCGCGAGCACCAGGGGACGGTCGGGCATGCGGCCGGCGGCGACGTCGGTCTCGGCGGCGACGAGCTCGGCCAGGGTGCCGATCACGTGCACGGTGCCCGCACGTCGACATGCCTCGTTGTCCCACGGCACGGCGGCATCCAGCGCGTAGTCGATCTTGAAAGCCCCGGGGCCGTGACGGAACCGGCGCAAGCGGCTCCGATAGCTGGCCGGCAGCGCGTCGCCGGCGATCGATGCCAGTTGCGCCGGATTGGTGTCGAACAAGGCTGCGCGGTGCGGCGGCAGCTCTGTCATCGAGCGCACCATGACGCCGGTTCGCACGTCGCCACCCAACTCGCCCAACCGAGCCGCGAGTGCATCGGCGACAGCTTGCGAACCGCCCGCTGCGGCGGGCCATCCGCCGGCGTGCGCTGCACCGGCCAAGGTGAGTGCGAAGCCCGACGTCAACGGTCGATTCAACGGCAGCATCGCATGCGCCGCACAACCACCGAACAGTGCAGCGGCTTCCTCGGTGTGGAATCGCCGGGCCAACCACGTGGCCGGTTGGAGCGCGTGCAACCCGAACCGCGCCATCGCGATCGGATGGTGCGGCACCGACAGCAACGGACCGAGCAACTGCTCGACGAGGAGCGGCCAGTCATCGACGAGCGGTTGCATCAATCGCGCCCAGCCCGGCCCGTCGCTGCCGAGCCCGGCTGCGGTCTCGTCGACCCCGCGATGCAGTACCCCCGCTCGGCCGCCGTCGAGCGGGTGAGCCAACGGCACGTCCGGATACCTCCATGCCAACCCGTACGCACCGAGCCTGTCGAGGGCGAGTGCCGTTGACGACACACCGAGCGCGTGAATGGCCGCACACACATCGTGAACGAAACCGGGCAACGTCAGCTCGGCCGAACGCGTGCCACCACCGATCTCGTCCGCGGCCTCCAGCACCAGCACCGAACAGCCGGCCTCGGCGAGACGAACCGCTGCCGCCAGGCCATTCGGACCCGACCCGATGATCACGGCGTCGTATGGGTCTGTGGTCATGTGCTCGAGTCCACCACAGCCTGACCGATCCAGATGGTCTCGCCCTCGCGCGCGGCGTCGACCGAGATGTCCTCCCCGCGGCGCATTGCCCGTTCGATTGCGCCGACCTCGGCGTCGGTGCGATCGGGATCGTGGTGGAAGAGCAAGACGCGACCCGCACCGCAACGCCGCGCCAAACCCACGGCGTAATCGGCGGCGGAGTGTCCGAAATGGATGCGAAACGGCAGCTCGCTCGCCGTGTACTGGGCGTCGTGGATCAACAGGTCGACGTCGTTGCACAAGTCGACCGCCGCTTCGTGATACGGACCGAGCCCGTCGGGACCCGGTCCCAACACGCGGGCGGGACCGTGATCGGACAGATAGGCGATGCTGCTGTGTCCGTCGCTGACCCGGTAGCCGAACGTGCGGCCTCCCTTGTGCGGGATCTCCCGGGCGAGCACGGTGAATCCCTCGATCGTGTGAACCCCCTCGTCGATCGAATCGAAGGTCCACGACCCTTGCAACTCGGGCGCTCGGAGCGGAAAGGCCGGAGGACCCATGAACCGTTCCAACAACTCGAGCGGCGGCCGCCCCTGCGCGGGAACCAGCAAACGCGTAACCGCGTCAGATCTGTCGGCAGCGCGAAAGAACGGCAACCCCTGGGTGTGATCCCAGTGCAGGTGCCCGAGCATGATCGAGCCACGAAAAGGCTCGCCTCCGAGCAACGCCGACACGGCGCGCAGGCCGGTTCCGGCGTCGAGCACCAGTCGCGGCGAGGCTTCGTCATCGTGAGCCAGCGCGACGCACGACGTGTTGCCGCCCACTCCGGTGAACTCGGCACCGACAGCAGGAGTCGAGCCGCGCACCCCACAGAGGTGAACACGCACTAGCCGCGCGCCTCTTCACGTCGGTGCCCGCTGGCCAGCGCGGCCAGCTTGTCGTGATCGACTCGATCGGCCGGCGCAACTGCGACCTTGCAATCGGTGACGGCGCGCAGCGTGGCCGTGCGAGTACCTCCTTCGAGCGCTGCCCGTTCACCGAACACGGCGCCCGGACCCATCTCGGCGAGCTTCTCACCATCGACCTCGACGACCAGCACACCGTTCAGCAGGAGATACAGATCGTCGCTGGAGGAGCCCTGTTCCACGAGCGTCTTGCCTTCCTTCACGCGGCGGATGTCGGGCTTCTTGTCACCGCGCATGATCGACTCCTGCAACTCGCGTTCCAGAAGACTCTCGACCTCCGTGATGAGCGCCGGCGAGTCTTCATCGCCCCACGGCGTGCGACGGCCGAATGATTCCGCCATCCACTTCTTGTACTCGGCAACGCTGCTCTTGGCAACGAGGTGACCACCATCGTCGAACAGCCAATGCCGTGGGAAACCGGATGCCCCGACCATCGACCCCTCGTGGGATCCGTCGGCGTGAATCGTCAACTGCAGCGTGGTCCACACGATGGGCGCGTGATATTGGACGAACGGAGGATGCTTCACGGCTCGCGGCATCGGTGCGCCGGTTCGGCCACCGACCGCCTGGGTGAACGTCACCGACGACGCTTCCACGACCGGATCGCTGCAACGATCGGACAGCTTCACCGCCGGAATGGTGATCGAACCCACACCGAAGCCGATGGTGGTTCCACCGATCATCCCTCCGCCGCAGTAGCCGTAGTCCGTGATGTTGCCGGCGTCGTCGACTTCGAGGTAGGCGCGGAGCTCATTGGCGAACCGGAACCGGTCGGCCTCGCGCAGCTCCTCGATCGCGCCGTGAGTGTCACTGCCGAGCGAGTCGGGCGGGGGCGGGTCGTGGTGGGCGAGCTTCATCCGCGTAGCCATCTTGCCCATGCCCTCGAGCAGATCCGACGGGATCCACGACACGGTGGTGACGCTGCGTTCGATTCTCATCTGTCCTCCTAGTGGAGATGGTTCGTGAGCCCATGGTGCGCTTCGATCGATCCAACGTCCAGGGCACTGACTGGCCTTCTGGAGGTGTAGCTGGCATCCCTCCCGCGACACAGGCAGGCGCCCTCGCATCATGGGGTTGATCTGGGGAAGAATCTCCACATGGGAGCTATCACGGTGTTCGTCGCCGACGACAGCGTCTTCATTCGTGAAGGGGTCAAGGCCATGCTCTCGCGCCAGACAGACCTCGAGATCGTCGGCGAAGCGGAGGACCACGATGGTCTGGTCGCCGGCGCTGAGGCTGCCGCGCCGAACGTGGTAGTCAGCGACATCCGCATGCCACCGAACTTCCACCGCGAGGGGATCGAGGCCTGCAAGCTCATCCGCAAGCGCCATCCCGGCACCGGAATCGTGATCCTCAGCCAGTACGACGACCCCGACTACGCGATCGCGTTGCTCTCCGAGGGCGCTGCCGGGTATGCGTATCTGCTCAAGGATCGCATTGCCGAAGGTGATCAACTGGCCAGGGCGATTCGCGAGGTTGCGTCCGGTGGATCGATGCTCGATCCCGCAGTCGTCAGCGCTCTGATCAGCCCTGTGCGCCGCACCGGCGGGCTCGATGTCGAAGACGACGCGTTGCTCGAGATGGTGGCGGAGGGCAAGCCGATCAAGGCAATCGCCGCAGCGACCAAGTCGACACCGGCTGCGGTGGAGGCTCGGGTCGAGAGCCTGTTCGTTCGTCTCGCCGAAGGTGTGTCCATCGGCACCGCTGGGGCACTCGATCGCCTGAAGCGGATACACGCCGCAATCGTCTCCCGAGAGGAACAGGGCGAGTCCCTGTCACGCCTTCTCCCCACCGGTGTCGCCGAACGCATCCGGGCTCGCGGTGCCAATGCCGGCGATACCGAGCAGCTGACGGTGACCGTGTTGATGAGCGACATCCGTGGCTACTCGACGATCAGCGAGCACACCGAC
The DNA here is from genome assembly GCA_963720775.1 of Ilumatobacteraceae bacterium. Lineage (GTDB taxonomy): Bacteria > Actinomycetota > Acidimicrobiia > Acidimicrobiales > Ilumatobacteraceae > JAENVT01. The sequence continues at coordinate 99,630 of CAVRGR010000008.1, forward strand.
CCGTCGTCGCTTGCCCAGCAGCTCAACACGCACCGCGCTCGAGATGAACAACGCAATCCTGGCTGCCGGTGGCACGGTGATGCAGTACGTCGGCGACGCCGTGATGGCCGTGTTCGGCGCGCCCGAACCATCGAGCGATCATGCCGATCGGGCCCTCGTTGCCGCCCATGCGATGCATGCCGCGCAAACCGTCGTCAACGCTCGCTGGGTCACTGAGGGACTCGAGCCGTTCCCTCTCGGCATCGGCCTGTCCACCGGCGATGTCGCGGCAGCGATGCTCGGCTCGGCAGAACGTTTCGAGTACACAGTCGTCGGCGATGCGGTGAACCTCTGCCAGCGCCTGCAACAGTTCGCCGCCGACGGCGAGATCGTCGTCAGCGACCAGACGTGGGACCAGCTCACCGTGAAGCCCGAGGCCGAAGACCTCGGCCCCCATCTCGTGAAGGGACGGTCCACTCCAGTGCGGCCGCGCAAGATTGCATCCGTCAACCAGAATGCGACCGTGTCGGTCGCCCGCCAGGAGGCAGCATCATGACCATCAGTGAGTCAGTGATCGACCCCCGGACCGTCGATCGCGATGTCGTCGTCGAGGTCAGCCAGGTGTTCCGAACGTTCGAGCAGGAGACCGCACCGGTGCGTGCCCTGCGCGGCGCGGATCTCGAGATCGGGCGCGGCGAGTTCGTCGCCGTGATGGGTCCGTCGGGTTGCGGCAAGTCGACGTTGCTCAACATCGTCGCCGGTCTCGACGTACCCGATGAAGGCGAAGTGTCGGTAGCCGGCCAGCCACTTGTCGGCAAGACCGAGAGCGAGCTGGCCATCATGCGCCGCCAGCACATCGGGATCGTGTTCCAGTTCTTCAACCTTCTCGAGGGCATGACCGCACTCGAGAACGTGCTGATGCCGGCCCTCATCGCCGGACGCAAGCGCAAGATGGCCGAGACCAGGGCGCGCGACCTCCTCGATCTTCTCGGCATCGGCGACAAGGCCAAGCAGTCACCAGCAGCCCTGTCGGGCGGCCAGCGGCAGCGGCTGGCGATCGCCAGGGCGCTGGCCAACGAGCCCACCCTGTTGCTGGCCGACGAGCCGACCGGCGCGCTCGACTCCGAAGGTGGCGAAGAAGTGCTCGAGCTCTTCACCCGGCTTCATTCCGGCGGCCAGACCATCCTGCTGGTCACCCACGATCAACCGGTGGCCGACGCCGCGCAGCGCCTGGTACGCATGAAGGACGGTCGCGTCGTCGACGACGGCCGGCAGTCCGTCGGCGGTTGATCGAGTCGTCATGGATCAGGGCGCGGTAGGTGCGGTGAAGTCCGGATGAACACCGACGCGCTCACCGCTGTCCGCTCCGCCAAGACCCAGGTCACCGAGCGTCGGTCGCACGGGGCTCACGTGGGCATCGCCGTGTGCTCTGCAGCGACACTCGCCGCCGGAGGCGCGCTCGTCGTCGCCGGCAACAATGCCACGGCAGCGATGGTCGTGTTGTCGAGCGTGGCGCTGGTGTGGGCCATCGCCGGCCTCGTCATCACGGTCCGCCAGCACTGTCCGGCAGCCTCGATCGTCCAGGCATTCGCCGCTACCGCAGCGATCGGGGCGCTCTCGTGGAGCCTCAACGCCACGAAGGACCTGCACGGATCGTCCGGCCTGCTGGCCGATCTCGGACAACGCCTGGCAGTCACGATCACCCCAGCCCTGATGTTCCATCTCTTGATGACGCTTCCCGATGGGCGGCTGACACGAGCAGGACATCGAACGTTCGTCGTCGTCGGTTACGCCGCAGCCGCGGTGATCGGATTGGTCCTGCTTGCCGATCGCGACAACGTCTTGGTCTGGCCCGTCGTCGTGCTATGGGCCGCCGCGCTGACCGCGTTGCCGATCTCTCACGCCAACTACCGCGCCGCCGGCGTTGTCGACCGCCGCCGCATGCAATGGATCGGCTGGGCGGTCCTCGTTGCTGCTGAGGTGGCCGTCGTCAGCGCAGCGCTCTCTCTCGTCACCGACTGGCCGAACCACGATGCCGAGATCGCCCTTGCCGCCTCCGGTCTCTTGCCCCTGGCTCTTGCGGCGGGCACGGTGCCGCGACTGCTGGCACGAGTCGATCGACTGCTGACGCACACGGTCTCGCTCGCCGGGCTGACCGTCCTGATCATTTCCGCCTATCTGCTGGCGCTGGCCGCGTTCGGCCGCAAGCCGAACGGCAGCGAGCGCTCGCTGTTGCTGCTGTCGATGCTCGCCGCCGCAGGAGCCGCCCTGGCCTACCAGCCGGCACGGACCTGGCTGACGGATCGAGCCAACCGTGTGGTGTACGGCGAACGTGTCTCGCCCGACGAGGCGCTGCGCACATGGGGCATGCGGCTCACCCGTGCCATTCCGCTCGACGAACTGCTGCTCCAGTTGGCCGAAACTCTGCGCAAGTCGTTGCAACTGCGCAGCGCCCAGATCTGGACTGGCGCCGATGGTCACTACGAGGTGGCGGCCATGGTGCCGCACCGGCAGGTCGCCGCGTACTCGGTCGGTGCCAAGGAACGAGCAGTGGTGAGCCGCGCCGGCGTGTCCGGCGGAACGTGGCTCGACATCTGGCTGCCCGGCTTCGTCGCCCAAGGGGCCACGACGTCTACTCGCGTTGCGCCGATCGCGCACAGCGGCGAACTGCTCGGTCTCATCGCCTGCGAACGCGCTGCCGACGCAGCATCGTTCACCGAGGACGACGATCGGGTGCTCACCGAGCTGGCCCGTCAAGTCGGCCTCGCCTTGCACAACGTCCAGCTCGACACGGCGTTGCAGGCATCACTCGACGAGCTGCGCGACACCAACGAAGAGCTCCGGGCTTCGCGGGTGCGCATCGTCGCCGCGGGCGATGCCGAACGACGCAAGCTCGAGCGCAACCTGCACGATGGAGCGCAACAGCATCTCGTGGCACTGGCCGTCAAGCTTCGCCTGGCCAAAGATGCAGTCGCCGACGACCCCGCCGACGCGGAGTCGATGATCGACGAGGTCCGCACGGATCTGCAGGATGCGATCGCCGAACTGCGCGCTCTTGCCCACGGCATCTTCCCGCCACTGTTGATGTCGGGCGGGCTCGGTGAGGCTCTACCAGCCGCAGCAGCGCGATCTGCGTTGCCGACCGGTACCGAAATCACGGTCGGCCGTCACTCGGAAGAGGTGGAGGCCGCCGTCTACTTCTGCTGCATGGAGGCGCTGCAGAACGCCGGCAAGCACGCCGGTGCCAATGCGTCCGCGCTGGTCAAGGTGTGGGAATCGGATGGGGCGTTGCACTGGGAGGTAGCCGATGATGGCCCCGGTTTCGATCCCAAGTCCGCAGCGGATGCCGGTCACGGCTTCGTCAACATGCGTGACCGTATGGGGTCGTTCGGTGGCACGATCGAAGTGATCAGCGCAGTCGGTGCCGGCACGACGATCCGCGGTCACGTCCCACTCGACAACTGACGCCCGGTCGAGGCACCGCTGGCCGTAGTCGTGCTAGAAACGCCTCGGACCGGACAATGAGGGAGCCTCGATGGACACCGACGAGATCGTCGCCGCGTACGGCGCAGCATGGAACGAGACCGACGAAGCAAAGCGCACCGCACTGCTCGAGCAAGCATGGACCGACGACGGCGTCTACAACGATCCGCTGGCAACCGCCAACGGCCGCGCTGCGCTGGTCGCCCACATCGGCGGCTTCCACGCGATGATGCCCGGCCACACGATCGACCAGTCGAGCGGCGTCGACGCCCGAGACGGCATCTTCCGTTTCGCTTGGGTGATGCGCAAGGGCGATGAGGTCGCCCTCGAGGGATTCGACTTCGGCGAGATTGCTCCCGATGGTCGCATCCAGCGAATCGTCGGCTTCTTCGGGCCCTTCCCGCCGCTCCAGATCCAGAGCTGACCCTCGACGGACCCGTCTCCGTCGCCGTGGACTGTCTCGGGGCACCGGGGTGGGCGTGAAGCACTCCACGGCACCCTCGCTCGTCAGGACAACCGGCCGAGCCAGACCGGGTCGCCGCCCGCTTCCCACAGGCGTCGCACGACCCGCGGCGACAACTCGTCCTTGTTGACGTAGGCCACCGCTCCGCAGGAGCGAGCAGCGGGGGGCATGTCGGCCTCGGTGTAGGTCGACACGAGGATCACGAACGTCTCGGGATGCGCAGTGGTGATGAGCCTGGTGGCTTCCAAGCCGTCCATCGCTCCCATGTTGATGTCCATCAACACCACACCTGGGCGGATCGTGTCGACGAGTTCGACTGCTTCCTCTCCCGACGTCGCCTCGGCGACGACCTCGAAGCCCGGCACGCGGGCGATGACAGCACGAGCAGCAGCGCGAAACGGCGGCTGGTCGTCGACGACCAGGACCTGCACGACGTCGGGGTCGATGCCCACGGGAAGTCGCGGCTGCTCCATCAGAAGTACCTCCATGACCATTTCATGGTCGCACCTCAACCTCGCCCCGGGAACCGTGCTGCTACGTCATCGGGGGTGTGGCCTGTATCACCCTCGGTGAGGTACAGCAGAACCGCTGCCACTCGGCGGTTGACGTCGCGCTCCTCGGTGAGATGGAGCTTGGAGAAGATCGAGTTGATGTGCTTCTCTACTGCTCGTTCGGAGAGCACCAGGCTGGCCGCCACGGCTGCGTTCGACTTGCCCTGGGCCATCTCGCCCAACACTTCGCGTTCGCGGGGAGTGAGGAAGTCGAGCGGTGCCTTGGTGCGCCGGCTCGACGATGTGACGAGTTGCTCGACCACCTTTGGATCGATGACGGCACCACCATCGTGCACCACTCGTATGGCATCGACGAGATCGTCGACGTCTGCGACGCGATCCTTCAGCAAGTACCCGCGTCGCTCGGACCCTTGCGACAGCAGCGACAACGCATAGGCCGGCGACACGTACTGGCTGAGCACGATCACCCCGATCTGGGGATGGCTCGTGCGCAGGGCCGCCGCGGCGCGAATGCCCTCGTCGGTGCCGGTGGGTGGCATGCGAATGTCGGTGACCACGATGTCGGGTTCGGATTCGCCGACGAGTTCGATCAACTCGTCGTAGCTCGCTGCTGTGCCGACGAGTTCGAAGTCAGCCGTCGACGAGATGAGTCGCGCCAAGCCGTCGCGGAGCAGGACGTTGTCCTCGGCGATCGCGACACGAATGGGCACGTAGCGATCCTATGCGGGCTGCGGACCAGCTAGTCGTGATCGTGTTCGGCCCTGTGACGGGCGAGTGGATCGTCGGCGAAGTCGCCCCGCGGGTCGCGCCACACCGTGTGCACGTGGTTTGCGTCGCGGGCGGAGTTGTCGTACTCGGCCAGCAGTATCGGACTGTGAAGGCGGTAGTAGTGCGGTTGGCGGGGCTCCAACCCACCCGCCCACAGCAGGTGGACGTCATCGAGCGCCGCCCCGGCGAACTTGGCGGCCTCGTCGTCGGCGACGCCGTCGGGCAGGCGGTCGACGTACAGTCGCAGAAGTGTGTCGAGCATCTGCCGTTGACTCGCATCCATTCCGGCGGCGGCCAGCCCCTTCGGCCGGCTGGTGAACGACATCGCTTCGAGATCGGCCGGGGTGACGCCAATGCTCGCAGTCAGTCTCTCCTGCGATCGTTGGAGACCGGCACCGATCTCTCCGCCGAGCTGAGTGCGCCAGATGAGAGGTAGCGCTATTGGTTGGTCGCCGTCGGCCAACGATGGTCGATTTGCACCGACCAGATCAGTGGGAGCACGCGGCGAGACGACCGCCAGGCGGTGCTGTTCGTCGGAGAGCGACCGGGTCAACTCGCGGGCGAGGTCCTCCACGCCGGCGAGTGGACGGAGGGGGTGAGGCCCGAGGAGTGGCGAGCTGGCCGGATCGGCGCCGAGGAACAGCGGCGTCGTTGCGCTGAGCTCGCCGTCGATGATCGTGAAGTTCAACGAGATGTGGTGGCCGCCGAGTCGCCAGCTCCATGTGCCGGTGGGCGACGGCTGGCCGAAGAAGCGGACGAAGTACATCAGCGGATCGCGGCCGCGAGGCCGTTCGAACGACGCGGTGAAGCCTTCGAGCTGATCGAGAACGTTCTCCAGGCCGATGATCGTCGACGCGGTGACGTACGCAGCGGTCGACAGACCGCTGGCCACCAAGCGGAACACGAGGCGATGCTGCCGCGAGGTCATTGCCGCCAGCGTCAAGCCGCCGTGATCGGTCGGCGTGTAGAACCATTGCCGCCGTTCCAAGTCGGAAGGGAAGGGCCACAGGGCGAGCTTGCGTTGACCGTCGTCGAGCGAGTCGATCAGACGCGCCGCTTCGTCGGCCATCTTCGCGGCAACACGAACCCGTGCCGGCGTTGACTTCTCATCCATGACTGCTCACTCCCCCGGGCCGTGCAGCCCGAATATCAGTTCCGGGTCGCCCGCTGTCCAGTTTCCGTCGACCTGGGAACGTCGTCCAATCGCGCGCGTACGCGCCAGCAGGCTGCGACCGAGTGACAACTGCCCCGGTTCCCACGCTGCCAGGGCGGCAACTGGGTCGTGCGGATGATCGTCCAGCGCATCGCGCAACGTCCACGCATCGTCCGCCGCCTTCGCGGTCCCGGCCGCGGCGTGAGGACGGACTGCGAACGCAGCGTCGCCGAGCAGGCAGGCACGGCCGAATGCCATGCGGGGCACCTCGAGGTCGAGCACGACCTGGACGAACAGATCTGTGATTGCGAGGACGACTTCGGCAATGGGTGGCGGAAGTCGCGCCGTGGCGACCGCACGCGCTTCGGCGACGTGTTCGCCGCGCAGCGCGCCCGGAGGCACCGATGCTTCACGGCGGACGCCGCGTCCGTCGGTCAGGAGATCATCGAGATCGTCGCCCGCCAGGTAGTTGCGGTACCAGACGATGTTGAACAGCCGTTCCCCTTCGGCAACCGAACCGTCGCGACCCGGGATCGGGTACACGAGGAGATGGCTGTTGGCAAACACGTAGTACGTGATCGCATTGTCGAGCGCTTGCCGGGTCGAGTCGGTCAGCTGGGTTTCGGGAACCACACCACGCCAGGCGACATAGCCCGAATACTCGGGCCGCACCGCGGGGAGCAGCGCGGCGCGAGCCGTCGATCCCACGCCGTCGGCGAAGACGGCGAGATCGGGGTGAACGACCATGCCGTTCGAAAACCTCAGCACGAGTGGTTCGAGCTCGATGTCGACCAGCTCATGGGCAAGTCGATACATCGACCGATCGAAGCAGGCGAGCATCTGCCGGTACACCGTGTTCCAGGAGCTGAACAGGTAGCGATGTTCCTCGTCGTACGCCACAGAACCGTCGCGAGCGAGATAGCGAATGCGGCTGGTTCGCACCGCCACTTCGTCGAGGCAGCTCCCTGCCCGCTCGACGAGGTATCGATAGGTGGCAGGGAGGAAGCCGATGCCGGCGCCGCGCTCCTCGAGCTCCGACGGCGATCGCTCGTAGACGACGACGTGATGGCCGGCATCGGCGAGCAGGCATGCCGCGGTGAGCCCGCCGAGCGAACCCCCGACGACGGCGATGTCCACGAGGTCGTCAGGGTGCGCCGAAGGTGGCGATCTGATCGATCGTGCACTCGAACAGCACACGCCGTTCGTCGATCGACGGATCGCGGAAACCGTACGGCCCTGGCTGCTGTGTGAACTTCGTCCAGATCTTGTCGAGCTGTGCGGTGACGCGCGGACCTTCGACCGGGTCGTCCTCGGAGATCTCTCTCGACACGGTGTGCTTGATGCTGATCCAGTGATACGGGTTGGCCGGGTTGACCAGCAGACTCGTCAGTCGCGGACTCTTGCGGATCCAGGCGGTCTTGGTTCGGTGGGCGGCGCAGTTGATCAGGATCATGTCGCCCTCGTAGTCGAACCACATCGGCGTGAGATTGGCGCGACCTCCCGGGCCGACGATCCCGAGGATCTGGGTGACAGGATCGTCCAACAACCGCTTGTACTTCGTGTCCAGGTCGGCAAGCGACTCGATGGTCGTGCGCTCACCAACGGCGAACTGTCCCGCTTGCGTGCCTTCGGAAACGTCGCGGAACTTGGCAACTTTGATGCTCAACGTCGTGCTCCCATCCTCGTGTGCCCCCGGGCGCGAATCATAAGTCAGTGGCCGAGCGTGTAACGGATGTAGCAGTACTCGTCGAGAACCTTTGCAAGTGACGCGCCAGGCCGCCCCAACTCCGCAACCAGCTGCTCTTCGTCGAGGCCCGACTCGACGAGAAGCGACTTCGCCCAGGTGCGCCCGACGGCGAGATGGTTCGCGAAGGCGGCTCCGTTCCGAGCACCGTGCAGCCGAACTGCGATCGCCAGATCCCATGGCATCACGGAGCTCGGCCTCAGCGCGTAGAGCGCTTTCGCGGCCGCCGTCGGGCCCATCGATCGAGCCTTGCCATTCTTGTCGAACGCGACGATCGCAGCGCTCAGGCTGTCGTATGCAGCACCGAGGGTTTGCAGGTCGTCGTCGGAGAGTTGCACCAGCGGCCGGTCGATCGATCGGAGAAGATCGCGCTGGACCTTCCACCATTTTGCAATCGATGCGTCGAATGGGTCGGTCTCGCCCGTGCGAGCGGTTCGTATCCGACAACCCCAGGCGTTCAACCACTGATGGAGTGCTCGTCGATGAGCCGGCTTTGTGAGATCGATCTCCGGGCTGGTCGCTTCCCTGAGCGCCGCGGAGCTCCGATCAGGACTGCCGTATTGTCCGAACTCTCGCACCCGGGCTCTCACGGCTTCCACCGTTGGCGGTTCCACGAAAGCATGCTTAGCGCGTCGTGGTTGGGCAGCACCGCCGCGACCGGTAAGGATTCCACCATGACCGAATCAGAACCTACGCCCAGGTACCTCAAGCCCGGCTGGTTCACTCGCCACATCTTCAACCCTGTCATCGCCGGTCTCACGCGAGCCGGCGTGAGCGTGTGGGGATCGCGCCAGCTCCGGGTGCGAGGACGAACCAGCGGAGAGTGGCGAACGACGCCGGTCAACCTGCTCACGTTCGACAACCAACGGTATCTCGTGGCGCCGCGGGGTGAGACTCAGTGGGTGCGCAACCTGCGCGTCGCCGGCGACGGCGAGCTGCGTGTCGGCCGTCGCACCGAGACGTTCCAAGCCACCGAAGTCGCGGACGACGACAAGGTCGAGATCCTGCGCGCCTACCTGACCAGGTGGAAGGCAGAGGTCGGCGTCTTCTTCGGTGGTGTCAGCGGCAAGTCGTCCGACAGCGAACTGCGTCAGATCGCTCCCAATCATCCAGTGTTCAAGATCCTGACGTAGAGCTGACGAGACGGAATCGACTGCTCTGCCGAGGACAGCCTTGCGGCAGTACCGTGCCCTCGTGGTGAGAGGGGCAATGACGTCGAAGTCCTATCTGGACGCGCCGCGCTTCGTGGTAGCCGTGGTGCTCCTCACTGCCTCGTGCGCCTCCGCGGCCACGGCGCCGCCGGTGGCGCCAAGCACATCCGGCGCGCCGGCCTCGACCACCTCATCGGTTGCTTCTTCCGACGTGCCGGCCACGGTCGCCACCACCACCACCACCTTCTCGACGCTGCCGACTTCCGGCAACACGGTGTCGCCGACGACCACACCGGTCGTGGATCGCGCGGTGCTGGCCGGCATCTCGTTGACGTCGGTGCCTTCGGATGTCATCGTGCCGACCAGCGAGGCCTCGTTGGACAAGGTGACCAATCCCATCAACGGGCGCCGTGGTGGTAACCGCCCCGTCCATGAGAACTTCGACTGCTTGGCCGGGCCCACCCGGACCTGCCTGGCCGACATGCTCGACATGTTGGGCTTCGACGTCACCAGCGGATCGAGCGATGACGTCGAGCGCCGCGTCCAGCGGGCGACGGCCGTCGTCCAACTCGACGCCGGGCTCGCCGAGACCGGCGTACCCGATGATGACCTGCTCCAGTACTTGGGTCTCACCACCGGCACGACGTCGGCGCGCCCGGACGAAGCGCGCCGGATCGGCACCTCGGCACAGGGGCGGCCGATCATGGCACTGCGCTACGGCGACGGACCCAGGACGGTGCTCGTCGTCGGTCAGACCCACGGCGACGAGGAAGGCGGCCTCCGGGTCGTCTTGCGAGCGCGGGCGCTGCCACTGCCCAAAGGGATCACCCTGTGGATCGTCCCCACGATGAACCCCGACGGCCTCGTCGCCGACACCCGCTTCCTGGCCAATGGCGCCGATCCGAACCGCGCCGCACCGACCCAACCCGAGCAGCAGGCGGTCTACGACTTCGCCCTTGCGACTCGGCCGTCGTTGACGATCTGGTACCACCAGAACTACGGGTGGGTCGGCGGTTCGGGCGCATCCATGACGCCGGCAAGGCAGTACCAGGCGCGGACCGGGCTGGGAACGTTGAAGCACAGCGGCGATTGCGCCAAGGGTTTCATGTGGTGCCCGATCGACGATGCGCTCGGCAGCAGCTCGATCCTGGTCGAACTGCCTGACGTGCTGACGCCCGCCGACGTGCAGACCCACGCGCTCGCACTGCTCGCGGTAGCGTCGGGCTCGTGAACTTCGCGCTGCCCTCAGGCAGCTGTGGTGCGGTGCAGCGCAATCACCTGCGGATGATCTTGGAGAAAGGCAGCGACCAGGTCGTGACCTTCGGCGATCAACCTGCTGCTCTGGCCGAAGTCGAACAGACCAACGCGTTGAACGTCGGGGGCAGGCAAGCGAATGACGTTGAGGTGCTCATGCGACGGCGTCAGGATTTCGCGCGTGACCGCGATGGAAGACGTGAGCACACCGAGAGCCGACAGTTCAGTCGGTAGGTGATGTTTGGTGCCGGCCCGGCAGTCGAATGCGAAGATTGTTGTCGCGCCGAGATCGCCGGCTCGCTGAACGGGCAGGGTCACAGCGATTCCACCGTCGACATGGCGGCTGCCATCGATCACCACTGGCGGGAACACCCCTGGCATCGAGGCCGAGGCAACGAGCACCCTGCGCGGATCGCCGGTCGAATGGAACTCGAGACGGGCGTCGTCGATGTTGACTGTGCACGCCTCGAACTGCGTCGACAATTCGGAAAGGTTGCCGACCGGTAGGAATCGGTTGACGAGATCGACGAGACCATCGGAGCGGTAGAGATGCGGATGGCTTCGCAACACGTGCCAGGCACGCTCGTGTCGCGAGCCACGAAAGATGTACTCGCGCCGCAAGCCTTGCCAGATCGTGGCGAGTTGCTCCACCGCGTCAATGGTCGGGTCGTAGGCGATCGCCGCACCGTTGAGCGCACCCGCCGAGACGCCGATCACCAGGTCAGGGGTGATTCCAGCTTCGAACATGGCCAGCAGCTGTCCTGCTTGCATCGCGCCGAGCGACCCTCCGCCGGACAGCACAAAGGCAACCCTGTGCCGCCCTTGAGGGCTGAGGTCGCGCCGGTGCCGCTTCCACCGCATGCGACACCAATCGGCGCCCGAGGCATCGACTTGAGCAAAGCAGACGAGAAGGGTCCCAACGACCCATTCCCACGGGCTGTCCCTGCAGCGAAACGAGATGAAGCGCCGCAACTGCGCCGTTCTGAGTTGTCCGGCGAGCCTTGCGAGGTCGTCGTTCAACGCCCAGCGAGCATCGCTCGTTTCTAGTGCAGCGGCTCGATCACCAGGCAGTTCTGCCGTCACCATTCATGAACTGCGGAGGAACCTGAAGTAGAACGCGCCGAACAAGAGGACGATGCCGACGTTGGCTGCCAGCCGCTCCCAAGCCTTGTCCCTGAAGAACAGAAGGTCCACGCCAACCACGGCGGCGACCATTGCTAGCGCGTACAGAACGCCGATTGCAGGGTTGCCCATCCGTCGCTTCCTCCCACTCGAGTTGTCGCTCACCTCACGATCATCGCGCCGGCCGTCGGCATCTCCAGTTCGGCCCGCTGCGCCGATGGCTCCATCGCCTCACTTGGCGACCTCGGCCTGCATGGCGTCGAAGTACCTCGTCGTTGCTGCACGCTGCAGGCGTCGAGCGATCGGCGGGCAGGCGCGAGCCAGCACGTGTCGGGGGCGCGACACAGCGACGATCTCGAACGTGACGTCGTCATCGGGTCCGCGCACCACGGAGAGCGACTCCTCGCCCTGCGCGGGATGAACTGACAACGTGCCGTAGGCGAACCCGTAGCGGTCGGGTCGATTGACGACGTGGACCACCTGGCACACGACGTCGATGAAACCGAGCGGGATGGGCGCCGCCATCGCGACCACCGATCCAGCGACTGGTGGGCCCTCGGCGAGCACGATCAAGCCGGCTCCCTCGTGAACTGTCCAGTGCTTCAAAGCGGTGACCGCGCTGTCGAAGACCCGATCGCCGCTGCCGAGCAAGCGCGACTGTCGCTCGAGTCGATAGCCCTTCGGTGGTCGGGCATCCGCCGACATGCCGATCGGCGAGTAGGTCAGCGAGTCCGAATGGCCGGCATCCAGGAGCGAACGGAGCACATCCTCCGACGGACGGGACAGACGAATCGACACTGGCTGCCGTCAGCCTCGTGTGGCGGCGATGAGAGGGGCGTAGGTGGACGGGTCGATGCGAGCGTCGATCAGGCGGGGGCGATCCCATCCGCCGGCCAGCACAGCCGAGGCCTCCGCGGCAGTTGTGATCACTGCCGAGGCGAGTCCCATCGCCGAAGCGACTCCGGCGTAGTCGACGGGCCCGAACCGAACGGCCTCCGGCCCACCCTGCCCGGATCGTTGCTTGACCTCGATCAAGCTCAGCGCGGCATCGTCGAACACCACGACGGTGATCGGGAGTTGCAGTCGTGCCAGCGTCTCCAGCTCGGCGAGCGTCATGGCCAGACCTCCGTCGCCGACCATGCACACCACCGGCAGACCCGGTCGGGCGAGCGCTGCACCGATCGCCGCCGGCAATGCAAAACCCATGGTGGCCAGCCCGTTGGAGATCAACAGCCTCAGCGGCGTGGCAGCCGGCCAGAAGGGCATGACGGCAAGGAAGTGAGCGCCGGCATCGACGGTGGCCGTGCAGGGCGCAGGGGCCGCCGCGGCGACTGCTGAGGCGAGTTCGAGCGGACCGAAGGTGCCCGTGCTGCTCGCCGAGAGCGCGGCACGGGCCTTGGCCAGCGCCGCAGCGCCTGAACCGGCCGGCCATGCACTGGTCGACGTGCCCACGACGCGGTCGAGTGTCGGCGCCAGTGGACCGAGAACCTCGATGGAGATCGGCACGAGCGTCGCGCAGGCGCCGACTTCGGACACGGACACCACGGGCACGTCGTACCGCCACGGCGACGGCATCGGCTCGACCTGATCGAGGCCCACCGCCAGAACCAGATCGCATTCACCGATGATCGCCGCCTCGACCGCTCCGCTCGTGTACAGACCGGCCTGCTGGGGGTGACCCTCGGGGACGACACCGAGTGCCTGATAGGTCGTCAACGCCGGGCAGCCGAGCCGCTCCAAGACGGCGAGCACCTGACGCCGCGCAACCAATGGCTTCCATCCCCACGATGGCAACGGGATTGGCAGCACCTCGCAACTGTTCGGCGGCACGCACGACGATGTCATCTGCCGACTGGGCGACGGCCACGCGCATCGGCGGATCGATCTCCCGGCCACGCGGGTCGTAGTCGAGGTGGACTGCGCCCGCCGGCCGGGCCGAGGCGAGCGCGAGCGCCTCGCAGACCACGTCGACGGCACGCGGCGAGTCGACCAACCGGCCACTCCACTTCGTCACCGGCGAGAACAGTTGCTGCTGGTCGAATCGTTGGTGGGCGTACCGATCCCTGTCGGTGCCGGGCACGCAGTCGGTCACGAGCAGCAGCGGGAATCGATCGAGCGTGGCCTGGGCCGCGCCGTTGGTCGCGCAGGCCGCACCGGGGCCACGGGTGGCGATCGCCAGCCCCGGCGGGCCGGTCAGCAGCCCGAACGTTGCTGCCATCATCGCCGCGGCCGTCTCGCCGTGGGCGAGCACGAAACGCAGGCCCGCCTCACCGGCGGCGCCGATCATGTCGAGGTTGGGCCCTCCCCCGGGCATGCCGAACACGATCTCCGCGCCGCGATCACGCACGCCTTCGGCCAACACTTTCGCCAACGCCTTGCTCATCCCTGTGCGACGTTATTCGACGAACATGCCCCCCGACAGCCACAAACCGACGGCACCCCATATGCTGCCCGCGGAAAGCAGGTGTCGATGAGCGACGTGATCGTCGAAGTCGAAGGAGTGTCGAAACGGTTCGGCGAGGTGAACGCAGTCGACGACTTCTCGTTCAGCGTCGAGCGCGGCCAGGTGTACGGACTGCTGGGCCCGAACGGTGCGGGCAAGTCGACGACCTTGCGGATGATCATGGGTCTCGAGCGGCCCAACCACGGGGTCGCCCGCCTGTTCGGTGCGCCGGTCACACCGAGCTGCCCACAACTCGCCCGCGTCGGCGCGATCGTCGAACAGGCTGCGTTCGTCCCCCATCTGTCGGGAATGCGCAACCTGCGTCTGTGGTGGACCGCGGGCGGCGCGCCCATGGGTGATGCCGATCTCGATCACGCACTGGCCATCGCCGATCTGGGCGATGCGATCCATCGCAAGGTGAAGACCTACTCGCAGGGCATGAAGCAACGTCTCGGCTTCGCCCGGCTGCTGCTCGGTCGACCCGAACTGCTCGTTCTCGATGAGCCCACGAACGGCTTGGACCCCGGAGAGATCCGCGAGATCCGCGAACTGATCGGAAGGCTCACTCATCAGGGAGCGACCGTTCTGCTGTCGAGCCACCACCTCAGCGAGGTCGAGCAGGTGTGCAGCCATGCGCTGGTGATGAACCACGGCCGGCTCGTGACGAGCGGCACGGTCAGCAACCTCGTCGGTACGACCAAGTCGGTCTACATCGAAGTCGACGACCGCGCCGCCGCGCACGCATTGCTCTCGCGATTGCCGATCGTGTCGAACGTCCAGATCCAAGGTGACGGGTTGGTGATGGTGATGGGCGATGGACGCCGATCCGAGGTTGCCGACGCGTTGTTCCACGCCGGACTCCGCCTGGAGACCCTCATGCCGACGCAGCGATTGGAAGACGCGTTCCTTGACCTGCTTGCTGCCGGTGACGCCACGATCGCCGAACCCGACGTCGCCCAGGTGCCGTCATGATCGCCCTCATTCGCACGGAGCTCACGAAGGCGGCGGCGCGTACACGGAGTCTTGTGATCGCCCTGCTGCTCGTCGGGCTGCCGACTCTGATCGTGGTGGCGATCAACGCCAGACAGGACCGGCCGCGCCGCGACGATGGCGAGGGCCTCTTCCGCCTGGCGTCACAGAGCGGCCTGCTCGTCCCTGCGGCGGTGCTCGAGCGCGACGAGTGGCTTCCTCCTCATCGTCATCGCCGGGATGTTCGCCGGCGACTCCATAGCAAGCGACGCAAGTTGGGGCAACCTTCGCTACGTCTTGATGCGGCCCGTGTCGCGGGTTCGGCTTCTGCTCTCCAAGGCCTTCGTTGCCGGAGTCATGATCTGGGCGGCAACCATCCTCGTGACGCTCGCCGCGCTGGTGGCGGGTCTGGTTCTGTTCGGCGCTCACGACGTGACGGTTCCCGGGATCGGCGGCCTCGCCGGGAGCTTCAACCTCAGTGGTGGCGCACTGGCGCTGCGTGTGCTGATCGCCACGGGCTACGTAGCGTTCGGCTTCAGCGCGCTGCTGGCGATCGGCACGTTGTTCTCGACCCTCACCGACACGGCTGCCAGCGCGATCGGAGCAACCGTGGGCGTGTACATCGTCTCGGAGATCCTCGACAGCATCACCCAGCTCGGTCAGGTTCGCTACGCCTTTCCGACTCACTACTTCGACGCCTGGGAAACGATGTTCACGGACAACACGTACTCGCGGGAGATGGTCGTCGGCATCGTGGTGCAAGTCGCGTATCTCGTCGTCGTCGGCACCGCTGCGATCGTGTTGTTCGACCGCAAGGACATCCGTTCCTGATCGCCGATGCAGCGAAATCGCGCGATGCTCTTTCAGCGACATTGGGAGGGGACATGACAGATATTCGACAAGGGCGATGGACCGCGGAGATCGAAGGCGATTTCGTGGTGTTCATCATCGGCGCCCGCGTCAACTCGAAGTGGCACGTACTGAGGAGCCTCACCGACCTCGGAGGCCGCCGCGGCATGAACCACATGCTCAAGTACCTCGTGCAACACCCGGAGAAAGGGCTGCTCGGATACCAGACGCTGGGTTTCGCCAACGTGCAGTACTGGCGCTCGTTCGAGCACCTCGAGGCCTTCGCCAAAGACAAGGATGACCCTCACCTCGACGCCTGGCGCAAGTTCTGGAAGCGCGTCAGCACCAGTGGTCGTACGGGCATATGGCACGAGACCTTTCTCGTCCGCGAGGGCGAGTACGAGGCGATCTACGGCAACATGCCGCCCCGCGGCCTCGGCAAAGCCAGCAGGCTCGTGCCGGTGGCCGAATCGGTCGGGGCTCGCCAACGGATCAAGGCTGCAACCAGGGGATCGTGAGGCGCGACCGTGCCTGAAGAAGACTTCAGGTGGCTTCAGGGTCCCATGAGCATGACTTTGTCACGATGATCCCGTCCACGCGACGAAAGGAACAACGGCATGTCCATCCCCCAAGACCCAGATGCCGGCACCGAGAACCAGCTCTGGCCGGCTCCCGCCGGATCAACTCCCTTCCTCGACATCAGTCCGCCCCGACACAACGATGCACCGCGGCGACCGCGCCGCCGCCGGCTCGCCATCGGGGCGATCGCAGTTCTGGCAATCGCCGGCGGCACGGTCGGCGGCGCCCTGGCGGGTAGAAGCGACCGCCCGGCGGCGACCGCGACCACGACGAACGGTGGCTTCGACACCGCGTCGGTCGTGCCCGCAAGTCCGGCCAAGCAGGATGTGTCCGGCCTGATCAGTTCCGCGTTGCCTGGAGTCGTCAGCATCAGCGTCGTGCTCAACGGCGGCGAGGGCGCCGGCACGGGCTTCGTGATCAGCAGCGACGGCCAGATCGCCACCAACGCCCACGTGGTGGCCGACGCGTCGAAGATCGAGGTGAAGTTCTCCGACGGCTCGACGGCCGCGGCATCGGTTCTCGGTGTCGATCGAACCGACGACCTGGCCGTGATCAAGGTCGACAAGGCCGGGCTCACTGCGCTGACGTTGGGCAAGTCGTCCGACTTGCGGATCGGCGAACCGGTCGTGGCCATAGGCAACGCCCTCGATCTCACCGGCGGTCCCACCGCAACGGAAGGGATCGTGTCGGCGCTCGATCGCACGATCGACACCAACGAGGGCGAGCACCTGACGCACCTGTTGCAGACCGACGCGGCGATCAACCCGGGCAACTCCGGCGGGCCGCTGCTGACGCTCGACGGAAAGGTCGTCGGAATCAACTCCGCAGGCTCCCAGGATGCACAGAACATCGGCTTCGCGATCGCGATCGACACGGCTCGGCCGATCGTCGAACAGCTCCAACAGGGCAAGACCGTCACGAAGGCCTACCTGGGGGTGTCGACCACCCCGGTCGATGCCACGGTCGCAAGTCGTAACGGGCTTGACATCGACCACGGTCTCCTCGTCGTCGACGTGACTGCCGGTTCGGCCGCGGCCGGCGCTGGTGTGCAACCCGGTGACGTCATCGTGTCGATCAACGGCACGACGACCGACGACAACGCCACGCTCGGCGACACGATCCAAGCCACCGGAGCGGGGAAGGTCGTCCACCTCACGGTGCACCGAGATGGCAAGGACATCAACATCGATGCAACGTTGTCGACGCACATGGCCTGATCCTCACAGCGAGGGCTAGAGAGACTGGAGCGGTGCGCTTGCATCGGTCAACGGGCGACCCTGGCCCGACATGACACCACCAACTGCACACGCACCCAAAGTCACCAGCAACGACGCCATCACCGCCGCTCCCTGAGCGGCGGTGAGCTGGTTGGTGGCAAGACCGATCGACACGACCGCCGCCGGTACTCCGAGTTGTGCAGACGCAAGCAGCCCCATTCCGATCGGCAGCCGCCACACGATCGCCGCGCCGACGTGGATGGCGATCGCTACACCGGCAAGGGCGCCCGACAACGCCAAGGCACGAGGAGAATCGACGAGCGCGCCGAGGTCGATCTGCGCCCCGAGGTGGACGAAGAACACGGGGATCGCAAACCCCTCACCGATCCCGACCAACTGCTGGGCGACGCGTCGAGGCTCGCCGAGCAGGGCTACGACCGTCCCGACTGCGAAGCCGGCGATCACTATCGACGTTCCGAACCGGGTGGCCAGCCACGCACAGGTGAACAGGGCCAACAAGGAGATCCGCAGGTCGAGTCCCCAACCACGTTCACCAGACAGGCTCCTGAGTCGCTGCACCCAGGATCGACCGACAGCGAGCTTGGCCAGCACCAGCAACGCCGCGCCGGCGAGTACCACCAACGCCCCGCCCCAGACCACGCGGAGCAGTCCACCGGTGGCGAGCACCAACGGCAAGGCCAGCACCGTCGCCACATCGGCAATCGCTATCCAGGCCGTGGCAACCAGGACAGGGTGGTCGGATCGACCGAGGCCCTGGAGCACCGGAAGGGCGACCGCGCCCGAGCTCGTTGCCAGGACGACTGCGAGGATCCCCGGACGGTCGAGGCCGACCACTCGTGCCAGCAGGACTGCGGCCACCACCGCCAGCGCGACGACGGTCACCGTTACGGCCGTGCCGGCCACCAGCGACGAGCGAAGACGCCGGTCGCGAACGGGGAGATGGGTGCCTACCACGAACATCAGCAGCGCGAACCCTATGGTGGCCAGCCCGCTCAGCAATGAATCGGTGGGGTCGACCCATTTCAATCCGCTCGAACCGACAGCAACTCCTGCGGCGATCTCACCAACGATCACCGGCGGCCCGAAGCGGTGCGCCGACGCGAGCATCGGGCCGACCAACCCGGCCGCCATCACCAACGCCAGCGCGGCGAAGTTCACGCCGGCTCTCGTGCCGGGAAGGTCACTCTGAACTCGGCGCCGTGGGCGTTGTCGACCGCCACGATCGAGCCACCCAGGGCCGTCATGATCGATCGGGCGATTGCCAAACCGAGTCCTGTGCCGCCGGCGTCGAGCGACCTGGCCTCATCGAGTCGCATGAACGGCTCAAAGATCCGTTCCAGCTCGTCACGGGGGATCACCGGACCATCGTTCATCACCGACAGCGAGACGTGATCTCCGTCCTGGGCCACGGCCACGCGAATCTCGCCGACGGCATGACGCTCGGCGTTGTCGAACAGGTTGCGCAACACCCGAACGACCGCGTCGGCATCGGCGGCGACGTTGGCGGGTGCCAATTCGGTTCGATAGCGGATCTCCCGCTCCGGCCGACGCAGCGCCACCTCAGAAGCCGCCACCTCCGACAACTCCACCGGAAGAGCTGCAGCGACTTGCATCGAGCGCGAGCGAGTGAGGATCCGCAGGTCTCTGGTGAGATCTTCGAGCCGGGCGACCTCGATCAGCGAATCCTCGGCCACCTTCGGCCATTCCGCTCGATCTGGGTACGCAAGGCCGACTTCGAGCTCGGTGCGAATCGTCGACAACGGGCTGCGCAACTCGTGCGAGGCGGCGGCTGCGAAGAGCCGCTGGCGGCTCGCTGCTTCCTCGAGACGGTCCAGCATGCGGTTCAACGTCGTGCCCAACTTGGCGATCTCGTCGTCGGTCGAGCTCGCCTGCACTCGGCCCGACAGATCGGCCGCTTCGATGCGATCGACCTCGGCGCGCATCGCGTCGACAGGCGCCAAGGCCCGGGCCACCACCCGAGAGATCAACCACGCGGCCAGCGCGACCTCGAACGGGAGGCCGATCAACAACGCATTGCGCAGATACCGCTCGGCCCGTTGGGCGCTGTCGAGCGACGTCACGGCATAGATCGTGAGCGGGCCCGCGGTGGAAACGACGGTACGGGCGACCACCTCGTACTGTTCGCCCGACACACCTCCGATCGCCTTGCCATCGACGGATGCAGTCGTCTGGTTGCCGAGTGACGGCGCAGGGATCACGTCGAGTCGCGTCGACAGGGCCAAACCCGGAGTGACCGCTACGACCTCCCCGGATGCGTCGACAACCTGCACCTGGCCGACCTCGCGACCGGTGGGGGCGAGCACCGGCCCCAGCAAGCCGTCATGGATCAGCGCCTCCACCTCGGTGACCCGGTCGTAGAGCAGCGACTTCGCGTCGGACGCCAGTGCTCGTCGCAGCAGGCTCGCTGCGGCCAGCGCTCCCACGAGCAGCGCTACGGCCAACACGAGTGACGCCCAGGCAGTGGCGCGTGAGCGCACCGACGACCGCCATTCAGTGCGCACGCGACCCCATTCGATAGCCGGCGCCTCGCACCGTTTCGATCGCCGCCGACCCAAGCTTGCGGCGGAGCGCCGAGACGTGGACCTCGACGACGTTGTCGCCACCGTCGAAGGCGAAGTCCCACACGTGCTCGACGATCTCGACCTTCGGCACGACCTCGCCTTGACGGCGCATGAGGTACTCGACGACGGAGAACTCTCGCGGAGTCAGTTCGACCGGTCGACCGTCGACAGTGCACGATCTGGCCGCGACGTCGAGTTCGATGTTGCCCACCTCCAACACCGGCGGCCGAGTTGTCGCGCCGCGCCGCAGCAGCGCCCGCAGGCGCGCCACCAGCACAACGTACGAGAACGGCTTGGACAGGAAATCGTCGGCACCGGTGTCGAGCGCCTCGGCCTCGTCGAGCTCGCCGTCTTTGGCCGTGAGCATCAGCACCGGTGTCCAGATCTGCTTGGCGCGTAGCTGTGCACAGACCTTGAAGCCGTTCAGCCCTGGCAGCATCACGTCGAGCACGATGACGTCGTACGGCTGCTCGGTTGCCAGCCACAACCCGTCGTTGCCGTTGTTGGCAACATCAACCGCAAAGCCTTCAGCTTCGAGGCCGCGCTTCAGTGCAGCTGCCTGGCGGACCTCGTCTTCGACGACCAGAACGCGCATCCGATCAGTCTCACACGTGCGAGCTGAAGACGCCTTCAGGAACCTTCAGCAATCGTCCAGCAGCGGCGGCGCACACTGCCCTCGTGTGCACTTCCGACGAGACGATAGGAGCCCAAGTGATCACCACCAGCCTCCTCCCCAACGGTGATGTACTGGTCACCTTCATGATCGACGACGACCGCCCGGTTTCCGTCGTCGGCAACTTCAACGATTGGGATCCCGACCGCGATCCATTCGTCGAAGAGCTCGACGGTCGCCGCTACGTCACCGTGTCACTCCCCGCCGACACGGTGGCGTACTTTCGCTACCTCGCGCTCAGCGAGTTCTATGACGATCCGGCCGCTGACCGCATCGAACCGAACGGCTACGGCGAGACGCACAGCGTGCTCGACGAATCGCTGCGCAGCGACGCGACGCGTGGGATCTCCGAGCCGCGAGCACCGAACGAGCACCCGCAGTCGGCGGTCGCGTGACACCGACAGCGCGTCGCTTGCTCAGCGCGGGCCGCTCAGACTCGCTTCGAAGCCCGCAAGGAGGCGGGCGAGGTTGCGGTCGAAGCGGTCCGCGCCACGAGCATGCGTGTGAATCCGCGTCCACAACTTCTCCAGGCCGTACTCCGAGATCATCCCGGCAAGCGCCGGGTACTCGTCGTCGAGCATCAACGACCTGAGGTATTCGACCATCTCGGCGTCGTTGGCGTCTCCCGCGAGGTTGTTGCGCTCGTGCAGGCAGAAGCCGAACACGTATTCGTCGACCGCGGTGATGAGATCGAGCTTGTCCTCGAGATCGGCATCCAACGGAGCCAACGCGTGCCACGATTGGTCGAAGTGGCGAATGGCGTTGGGACTGATGTTTGGATCGTCGTCGATTTCGAGGATCCACGGATGGCGGCGCAAGGCGTCGCGAGTGCGTCGGGCGATCAACGTGATGGCAGCGTGCCAGTCGCGAGGCAGGCGTTGCGCCGACGGAACCACGACTTCGCCGAGGAACGCGTCGACGATGAGCGTGAGCAACTCGTCCTTGGTGCGCACGTAGTGGTAGAGCGTCATCGTGCCGGCGTCGAGCTCGGCGGCGAGGCGGCGCATCGACACCGCTTGGAAACCCTCGGCGTCGGCGATGCGAATGGCCGCCGCGGCGATGTCGCTGCGATTGAACCGAGGCTTGCGTATGCCCCGATCGGTTCGTGTCCACACATCGATGGTTTCGAGATGCGCCGCGAGCCGATCGAGCGTCTCGGCATGCTTGGCCGACTTTGCCGCGACCTTCTCGGCCTGCTTCGAGATCTTGGCATTGATCTTCTCGGCGGTCTTGTCGAGGACGAACTGGCGGACGACCTCACCCGTCGGTGACACCGGTCGCTTCCGCCGATAATCGCTTGCCATGTCGTACAGTGTACTGCTAAAGTTACTCGTACTATGTACGAAACTTCAGTACAAGATACGACTTCCTCCACCGTTGCACCCGCTGTCGGTACGCGGCCGCCGACCGCGTCCGGCGGCATCACCGCGAGCGGGCTCGGCAAGCGTTTCGGTGATCTCTGGGCGCTGCGCAACCTCGATCTTCGTGTCGAACCTGGCACGGTGCTCGGTCTGCTGGGCCACAACGGCGCCGGCAAGACGACGGCCATCCGCATCCTCACGACACTGAGCCGACCCACGGAGGGCAGCGCCACGGTGGCCGGCCTCGACGTCGTACGCCAGAGTGCCGCTGTGCGCAAGCGAATCGGTGTCGCCTCACAGCAGTCGACCGTCGACGGGTTGATGAGTGCCCGGCTGAACCTGCTCACCATCGGACGCCTCCACGGCATGTCCAAGGCCGCGGCACGCCAGCGAGGCGACGAACTGCTCGAGCAGCTCGATCTCACCGACTTCGCCAACGCACTCGTGAAGACCTACTCCGGCGGAATGCGACGACGTCTCGACGTCGCTGCCAGCCTGATGGGCGCTCCCGAGGTGCTGTTCCTCGATGAGCCCACCACCGGGCTCGACCCACGCAGCCGCGGCGATCTGTGGCAGATGCTCGCCGATCTGGTGCGCGAGGGCACCACCATCATCCTCACCACGCAGTACCTCGAAGAGGCCGATCGCATGGCCGACGACATCGTGGTGCTCGACCACGGCGAGACGGTGGCTCATGGAACGCCTGCCGAATTGAAGGCGCGAATCGGCGACGACCGTCTCGACATCAAGGTCGCGGCCGCCAGCGAGCTCGTCGCCGCCGCCAGCGCCCTTTCATCGTTCGCCGAGAGCGAGCCGACGTTCGACAGCGAACTGCTCGTCGTCACGGCGCCGATCAAACAGGGAGCCCGCGTGATCGACGTGGTACGAGCCCTCGACGATGCCGGCATCGATGCCGTCGACATCACCCGTCGCATGGCCACCCTCGACGACGTCTTCCTGACACTGACCAGTGATCGTCACGACCGCGAGGAGCCGCAGGCATGAGCAACACGCTGTTGACCGACGCGACCATCTTCACGCGTCGCAATCTCGAGCACATCCGCCAGGTGCCGGAGAAGCTCACCAACGTCACCATCCAACCGCTGATGTTCGTGCTGTTGTTCGCCTACGTCTTCGGCGGGGCGATCAAGGTCGGCGGTGGCGGCTACAAGGAGTACTTGATCGGCGGCATCCTCATCCAGACCCTTGCCTTCGCGATGATGGGCCCGGCCATGTCGATCGCCACCGATCTTCAGGAGGGTGTGATCGATCGCTTCCGGTCCTTGCCGTCACGCAGATCCGCGTACCTCCTGGGCCACTACTTCGCGGAGATGCTCGGGTCGGTGTTGACCATCGTCATCCTGCTCGGCACCGGCTTCATCGTCGGCTGGCGAACGCACGCACCGTTCCTTCATGTCGTCGAAGCTCTGCTGCTGTTGCTGGTGTTCGCCTCGGCAGTCATCTGGATCGGCCTCTGGATGGGCATCCTCGTTCGGTCGCCCGACGCTGTGATGGGGGTCGGCTTCGTGGTGGTCTTCCCGATCACGTTCATCTCCAACGCCTTCGTGCCCATCGAGTCGCTGCCCAACGTCCTGCAGTGGGTGGCGTCGGCCAACCCGGTCAGCGTGCTCGTCAGCGCGGTACGAACACTGTTCGGCAACCCCGTTTCGCCGATCACCAAGCACATCTGGCCGATCGACCATCCCGTTGCCGCTGCCTGGGTGTACTGCGTAGCGCTCGTCGCACTCGGCTGGGTGATCGCTCAGCGCCGCTACAAGGCCCGCACCATCGACTGATCGGCGGGCCGCCCGGGTCCCGACCGGCCACAGTAGACTGCGCTCTCACCTTGCTGAGAGCAGAAGATGCGATCAACCCAGCCAGCGCGAGACCCATTTGCTCGTGAGCGGCGGCGCGACTCCCGAGGCGCGCTCGCCGAGCCGATCCTCGCAGAACTGTTCAGCGTCGAACGGTTGGAAGAGCATGCCCGAACCCTCGCCGCGGCTCAGACGGTGTCCGATTCGTCGCATCGAGGTAACGCGGTACACCCTCGAATCGCGGAGGATGGCCGCATCCTGGTCGAGGCCTACCGCACTCTTGCTCGGGCCATCAAGGACGAACGGGAGATAACCCCGGCCGCCGAATGGCTCGTCGACAACTTTCCGATCGTCGACGAACAGCTCCGCGAGATCCGCGACGACCTGCCGCCGCACTACTACCGCGAGCTCCCCAAACTGGGCTCTGGCCATCTCGCCGGCTACCCGCGCGTTCTCGGCATCGCCTGGGCATACATCGCCCACACCGACAGCCGCTTCGATCCGGAGAGCCTGCGGCGAATGACCCGCGCCTACCAGGAAGTGGAACCCCTCACCATCGGCGAGCTGTGGGCGATCGCGATCAGCATGAGGATCCTGCTCGTCGACAACCTCCGCCGCCTTGCCGAGCAGATCGTCGAAAGCCGGACCGACCGGCAGACGGCCGACGACATCGCCGACACGTTGCTCGGCGTGGGCGAGGGGAGCTCCGAGTCGGTACCGGTGGTCTTGCGCCGGTTGGCTCGCACAACACTCAGCATGGCCGCTCGAGTCCAGCTGTTCCAGCGTTTGCGCGATCAGGATCCTGCGGTCACTCCGGCGCTGGTCGAGTTGGAGAAGACCCTGGCAGGTCTGGGCACGACGCCCGAGGATCTCGTTCGCATCGAGCACCAGCGCCAGGCAGCCATGAACGTGACGGTGCGCAACGTGATCACGAGCATGCGCCTGATCTCCTGGTTCGACTGGGCCGAGTTCGTGGAGAGCGTCGGCCTCGTCGATCAGGTGCTTCGGGCGCGGAGCACCTTCGCTTCGATGGACTTCGCCACACGAGACAGCTACCGCACAGCCATCGAGGAACTGGCGCGCGGTTCGTCGCTGACCGAGGTCGAGATCGCCGGCCGAGCCGTCGACCTGGCCGAAGCCGCACCTGTCGACGATGGCGAACCGGCGCGAGCCGGCCGGCGTCGGGAGCCCGGCTACTACCTGATCGCCGACGGCCGGCAGTCGTTCGAGCGCGACCTGGATGTGCAGACGCCGTTGATGGGCCGGTTGCGGCGAGCATTCGTTCGGTACCCGGCGACTGGATACCTCACGACCATCGCCGTCTTCACCGCTGTCATCGTCGCCGTGCCGCTGCTCCTGTCGAGCGACCGTCGCGCCGCGATCGTGCTGGCGATCCTGGCGCTCATCCCCGCATCCGACCTGGCGATCGCCCTCGTCAACCGGACTGTCACCAACGTGCTGGGCCCGCGTCCACTGCCGCGCCTCGCGCTCGAGGAAGGAGTGCCATCGCATCTGCGCACTCTCGTCGTCGTCCCGATGCTCCTCACCAGCGAATCCGACATCGAAGCGTTGGTCGGCGGGCTCGAGGTGCACTACCTCGGCAACAGCGAGGGTGATGTTCGCTTCGCCCTGCTGTCGGACTGGCTCGATGCATCGACCGAGGAAGTCGACGGCGACGACGAGCTCCTTGCCGCCGCGGCGGCCGGAATCGATCGACTCAACGCGCTCCATGGTGAGGCATTCGGTGGTGGCGCCCGGTTCCTGCTGTTCCATCGGAGACGGACGTGGAACGAGGCCGAAGGATGCTGGATGGGCTGGGAGCGCAAGCGCGGCAAGCTCCAGGAGTTGAATGCGTTTCTGCGCGGCTCGGCTGCAACCAGCATCTTGGCGAACGGCCGACCGGCATCGACTCCTCCGCCCGACGTTCGTTACGTCATCACGCTCGATGCCGATACGCGGCTGCCGCGCGGCTCGGTAGCACGCCTGGTAGGCACGATTGCGCATCCGCTCAACCGACCGGTGTTCGATGCGGAGACCGGCCGGGTGACCGAGGGGTACGGCATTCTGCAGCCGCGCATCACCCCGACACTTCCGAGCGACCACGGCGGGTCGATCTTCCAGCGCACGTACTCGGGATCCGCCGGGATCGATCCGTACGCGTCGGCCGTGTCCGACGTCTACCAGGATCTCTTCCACGAAGGGAGCTTCACCGGCAAGGGCATCTACGACATCGACGCCTTCGAAGCGGCGATGGCAGACCGCGTTCGCGAGAACGCACTCTTGAGCCACGACCTGTTCGAGGGCGTCTTCGCCCGCGCCGGATTGGTGACCGACATCGAGCTGTTCGACGAGTTCCCGTCCAACTACCTCGTCTCGACCACCCGTCAACACCGATGGGCGCGCGGCGACTGGCAGCTGCTCCCGTGGATCCTCGGCAGGGCCCGCGACTCGACGGGCCGGCGCGCGCGGCCATCCATCCCTGGCATCGCCCGTTGGAAGATGGTCGACAACCTTCGACGTTCGATGTCGGCCCCCCTGACGTTGGCCACGCTGATCGCGGCCTGGACGCTCCCGTCGGTCTCGGCTCCGTTGTGGACCTGGTTCGTCCTCGGTCTGTTGATCATTCCGGCAGCAATTCCGGTGATCGCCGGGTTGATACCTCGTCGCCAGGGCATCTCCAAGCGCAGCCACGTGCGAGCGATCGGACTGGACCTCGCCACTGCGGCGAGCCACGTCGGCCTCGGCTTGGTGTTCCTTGCCGACCAAGCCTGGCTCATGGTCGACGCGATCGTCCGCACCCTGGGGCGGGTCTACGTAACCCACAAGAAGCTCCTCGAATGGACGACTGCAGCTCAGGCAAAGGCCAGGCATCACCTGGATGTCGCCGCGTTCGCCCGGCAACTGGCCGGCAGCATCGGCATCGCCGCTGCAGTTGGGGTCGCCGTTGTGCTCAGCAAGCCGGAAGCAGGGTGGATCGCTCTGCCGTTCGTGGCGTTGTGGTTGCTGGCGCCGTTCGTGGCTCGTCAGGTGAGCCTGCCCGCGATCGAATCAGGATCGGAGCTGCTGTCCGGCGCAGACGTCGAGACCCTGCGCCACATTGCCCGGCGCACCTGGCTGTTCTTCGACACGTTCGTTGGTGCGGAGGACCACTGGTTGCCGCCCGACAACTTCCAGGACGATCCGAGTCCGGTCGTCGAGCATCGCACGTCGCCGACCAACATCGGGATGTACCTGCTGGCAACGGTCACGGCTCGAGACTTCGGTTGGATCGGCACCCTCGACATGGTGCAGCGCCTCGAACAGACGCTCGAGACGATTGGCCGGCTCGAACGCTTTCGTGGGCATCTGTACAACTGGTACGACACGCGTGACCTCCGCAGGCTCGAGCCGGAGTACGTGTCATCGGTCGACAGTGGCAATCTCGCCGGGCACCTGCTGACGCTGGCCAACGCTTGCCGGCAGATGATCGACCAGCCGCTTCCCATCGCCGCCGCGCTCCGGGGGATCGGCGACGGGATCGCCCTCACCCGCGAGGCCGCCGGCGACATCGGCGACGACCGCAAGGGGCAGACCCTCAGCCGCAGGCACCTCGACGAGGCAGTCGAACTGCTGGTCGCTGCCACAGCCATCGAGCCCGACACCCCCCAGGCCTGGGCCAAAGCGCTCGCCGAGATCTCCGCGCACACCCGGACGTTGTCCGACATCGCCGCGGCGCTCGTCGCCGAACGTGGCGAGGGACCGAACAGCGAGCTGGAGACGTGGGCCGAGGCCACGAACCAGGCGGTCAGCAGTCACCTCCGCGACGCCGAGGTTCTCCAACCACGGGAGCTTCCGGCCTTTCCGACGATCGCCGAGCTCTCGGATCCGCTGGTTCGGGCGAACGCCGATGGGTCGAGCGCCGCAGCGGAGTTGGTCCGCCGGCTCCAGGCGATCGCCGACCAGGCCCATCGACTGTTCAGCGAGATGGACTTCACCTTCCTGTTCGATCCCACGCGCAAGCTCTTCTCCATCGGATTCAGGGTTCGCGATGGCGCGCTCGATCCGAGCTACTACGATTTGCTCGCGTCCGAGGCGCGCCTCACCAGCTTTCTGGCGATTGCCAAGGGCGACGTGTCGCCCGACCACTGGTTCCGGCTCGGACGGTCGCTCACTCCGGTCGGTCGAGGTTCGGTGTTGATCTCGTGGTCCGGGTCGATGTTCGAATACCTCATGCCCGCGCTCGTGATGCGTTCGCCCGCGCACAGCCTGCTCGAGCAGACGAACCGACTGGTGGTCGCTCGCCAGATTCGCTACGCCGCCGAGCTCGGTGTGCCGTGGGGCGTATCCGAGTCGGGTTTCAACGCGCGCGATCTCGCCCAGACCTACCAGTACTCGAGCTTCGGTGTCCCTGGTCTCGGCCTGAAGCGAGGATTGAGCGAAGACATCGTGATAGCCCCCTACGCGACAGCCCTCGCCGCGATGATCGAGCCCGACGCCGCAGTGCGCAACTTCGCTCGCCTGCGCGCCGCTGGCGCGTACGGGAGATACGGCTTTCGGGAGGCACTCGACTTCACGGCCCGCCGGCTTCCGGAGGGGGCCACGGTCGCGATCGTCAACAGCTACATGGCCCATCACCAGGGAATGGCGCTGGTGGCGATCGGCAACGTCCTGAACGACCGGGTGATGGTGGAGCGCTTTCACGCCGACCCGATCGTCGAGGCCACGGAGCTGTTGCTGCAGGAGCGCATGCCGCGCGATGTGCTCGTGGCCAGACCGCGTGCCGAAGAGGTGAAGAGTGCTGCCGACGTACGCGACCTCGTGCCACCGATGCTGCGTCACTTCAACTCCCCACACGACGCGGTGCCACGAACGCATCTGCTGTCGAACGGTCGCTACGCCGTGATGGTGACGGCTGCCGGAGCCGGCTACAGCCGCTGGGGCGACATCGCGGTGACACGGTGGCGCGAGGACACGACCCGCGACTCGTGGGGCAGCTTCATCTACGTGCGCGACATGCACACCGGCGCCGTGCGGTCCGCAGGGCATCAGCCCACCGGTGTCGAAGCCGACACGTACCAAGTCACGTACTCCGAGGACCACGCCGAGTTCTCCCGGCGTGACGGGGCGATCGTCACCTCCTCGACCATCGTGGTGTCGACGGAGCAAGACGCCGAGATCCGCCGCGTGTCCCTCACCAACCTCAGCTCGCACGAACGCGAGATCGAGTTGACTTCGTACGCCGAAATCGTGCTGGCGACACAGGCGGCCGACGCTGCTCATCCGGCCTTCCAGAACCTCTTCGTGCAGACAGAGTTCGTCCAGTCCATCGGTGCTCTCCTGGCCACGCGTCGACCCAGATCCCGCGACGAGAAGCCGATCTGGGCTGCGCACGTTGCGGCAGTCGAGGAGCAACCAAACGCTGTGGTCCAGTACGAAACGGACCGCAGCCGCTTCCTCGGTCGGGGCAACTCGGTCCGCTCACCAGTGTCGGTGATCGATGGGCGTCCTCTGTCGAACACCGTCGGAGCGGTGTTGGACCCGATCTTCAGCCTTCGTTGCCGCGTCAGGCTCGCACCCGGCGCCACCGCTCATGCCATCTTCTCCACAGTCGTCGCCGAATCGCGCGAGGAGGTGCTGGACCTGGCCGACAACCATCGCGAGCCGGCGACGTACGAACGGGCGGCGATCCTGGCATGGACCCAGGCCCAGGTTCAGCTCCATCACCTGGGGATCACGTCCGACGAAGCCCACCTCTTCCAACGACTCGCCAATCGCATCCTCTACTCCGACCCGACCCTGCGACCCGCGTCCAGCCTGTTGATCAGCAACCAGCAGGGCGCGCCTGCGTTGTGGGCACACGGGATCTCCGGCGATCTGCCCATCGTCGTCGTCCGGATCGACGAGTCCGAGGATCTCGACATCGTCCGGCAGCTGCTCCGCGCTCGATGAGTACTGGCGGATGAAGCTCCTCGACGTCGACCTGGTGATCATCAACGAGCACGGTGCCACATACGCGCAGAGCCTCCACGAGTCGCTCGAATCACTGGTGCGCACCAGCCGATCCGCACTCGGTAACGAAGGCGACCACACACACGGCGCCGTGTACATCCTGCGCGGCGAGCGCCTTTCCGACGAGGATCGAACGCTCGTGCAGGCCGCTGCTCGGGCCGTGCTGTTGAGCCGCCGGGGCAGCCTTGCCGAACAGGTCGTGCGTCTTGATCGTGTCGAGAAGGTGCGCCTACCGGCACCCCCGACTTCGCCCAAGAACACCATCGAGACGATGGCGGCGCGTCCCGAACTGGAGTTCTTCAACGGGCTCGGTGGCTTCGCCGACGGCGGCCGCGAGTACGTCACGGTGCTGGGCCCAGGACAATCGACCCCGGCGCCATGGCTGAACGTGATCGCCAACCCGTCGTTCGGATTCCAGGTCTCGGAGTCGGGGTCGGGGTACACGTGGTCGGGGAACAGTCGTGAGAACCAGCTCACTGCGTGGTCCAACGATCCGGTGAGCGATCCCGTGAGCGAAGCGCTGTACGTCCGCGACGACGACAGCGGCGAGCTGTGGGGCCCGACGGCTCTGCCGATCCGCTGCGACGAGTCGACATACATCGCTCGTCACGGCGCGGGCTACAGCCGGTTCGAACACCTTCACGACGGCATCCAACTGAACTTGGTGCAGTTCGTCCCACTCGACGCATCGCTCAAGGTCTCGGTGCTGACCGTCGAGAACCGTTCGGGTCGTGCCCGACGCCTGTCGATCACGGCCTACGCCGAATGGGCGTTGGGCACGGCGCGTGGCGCCAACGCACCGCGGATCGTCACGGCCCTGGATCCCGAGACCGGGGCGATCACCGCACGAAACCCCTGGAACGTCGAGTTCCCCGGTCGCCTCGCCTTCCTCGACCTCGGTGGGCGACAGACGGGGTGGACAGCAGATCGCACCGAGTTCCTCGGTCGCAACGGAGCCGCGGCCAAGCCCGCCGGCCTCGACCGTGGCTACCGCCTCCAGGGGGCGGTCGGTGCCGGAATGGATCCGTGCGCCGCGCTGCAGACCGGATTCGAGCTCGCCAACGGAGCACGCACCCAAGTCGTCGTCCTCCTCGGGGAAACGGACGGAACCACCGCGGTGGCCGATCTCGTGCGGCGCGGGCGAGCTGTCGACCACGAAGAAGCGTTGCGCGGCATCGGCAGCTACTGGGACGACACGCAGGGAACGATCCAGGTGCGCACGCCCGACCGCTCGATGGACATCATGCTCAACCGCTGGCTCGTGTACCAGACTCTGGCGTGCCGCATGTGGGCGAGGTCGGCGTTCTACCAAGCAGGCGGCGCCTACGGATTCCGCGATCAGCTCCAAGACGTCATCGCCCTCGTCACGTCGAGACGTGATCTGGCTCGCGAACATCTGCTGCGGGCTGCCGCACGTCAATTCGTCGAAGGAGACGTGCAGCACTGGTGGCATCCCCCGACGGGTCGCGGCGTACGGACGCGCATCTCAGACGATCGTCTGTGGTTGCCGTACGCGGTCGATCGGTACCTCGCGGTCACGGGCGATACGGGCGTGCTCGACGAGATGGTGCCGTACATCGAGGGAGCCGTCCTGCGGCCCGACCAGATGGACGCCTACTACGAGCCGAAGAGCTCCGAGAAGTCGGCCTCGTTGTTCGAGCACTGCGCCGCGGCGATCGACCGGAGCCTCGCCATCGGTACTCATGGGCTTCCGTTGATCGGAACAGGCGACTGGAACGATGGCATGGACCGGATCGGCCGGGAAGGGCGCGGTGAGAGCGTCTGGTTGGGCTGGTTCCTGCACATCGCCCTGGCCGCATTCGCGACGATTGCCGAGACCCGCGGCGAGCAGGCTCGCGCCAACCGCTGGCGAGTTCAGATGCGGACCCTCAGGGCGGCACTCGAACGCGACGGATGGGACGGCGACTGGTATCGGCGCGCCTTCTTCGACAACGGCACTCCGCTTGGTTCCGCGACGAATCTCGAATGCAGGATCGACTCGATCGCCCAATCGTGGAGCGTGTTGTCGGGCGCCGCCGACCCGGCTCGTGCTCACCAGGCGATGTCCGCCCTCGACGAGTACTTGATCCGGCGCGGCGACGGGCTCGTGTTGTTGTTCACGCCTCCGTTCGATCATTCCGACGTCGACCCGGGCTACATCAAGGGATACCTGCCCGGCATTCGCGAGAACGGTGGCCAGTACACGCACGGAGCCATCTGGGCGGTGCTCGCCTTCGCCGCGCTCGGAGACGGCGACAAGGCAGGCGAGCTGTTCGCCATCCTCAATCCGATCAACCATGCCAGTACGCGGGCCGGGGTGCACCGGTACAAGGTCGAGCCGTACGTCATGGCCGCCGATGTCTACAGCGAACCACCCCACGTCGGACGCGGCGGATGGACCTGGTACACCGGATCGGCGGGATGGATGTACCAGGCCGGCGTCGAGTGGATCCTCGGATTCCGGCTGCGAGGCACCACGCTGATCCTCGACCCATGCATCCCGCGCGCCTGGCCAGGCTTCGAGATCACCTTCCGCTACCACACCGCCGAGTACGAGATCGTCGTGGAGAACCCGCACGGAGTCAGCCGTGGCATTGTGTCGGCAGAGCTCGACGGCGTCGGGCTCACCGGCGATTGCACCGCCATCCCGCTCGCCAATGACGGCGTCACTCATCACGTGACGATCGTCCTCGGATAGACGGCGCCCGGCTAGCGACGGCCAGTCCTTCGCGGCGGCGCCGGAGGTGGTCGCGCTCGACGGAGTTGGTGGTGAGCTCGAGCGCCTTGTCGTATTCGGTGACGGCGTCATCGAATCGGTCGAGGCGCTCGAAAAGGTCAGCGCGAGCAGCGTGATACAAGTAGTAGCTGTCGAGATCGAGATCGTCGAGGATCGCCAGCGCCGGCGCCGGCCCGTCGTGCTCGGCAACTGCGATCGCGCGATTGAGGGCGATGATCGGAGTTGGCATGTGCACCAGCAATTGGTCGTAGAGCTGGACGATCTGCGACCAGTCGGTTGCGGCGGCCGTCGAAGCGTCGGCATGCACCGCGGCAATCGCCGCCTGGATCTGGTACGGGCCTGGCATGTTGCGGCGCAGGCAGGCGCGCACCAAGGTATGGCCCTCTTCGATCAGCGTGTGATCCCACAGTGATCGGTCCTGATCGCCGAGGCGCACCAACGATCCATCGGCTGCCGCGCGAGCCGGCAGACGCGCTTCGGTGAGAAGGAGCAGCGCCAGCAGGCCCAGCGCCTCTCCTTCGTCGGGCATCAACTCGGCGAGCACTCGAGCAAGGCGGATCGATTCGCCGCACAGGTCGTCGCGCACGAGTGCGTCACCGCTGGTGGCGACATGGCCCTCGTTGAAGATGAGGTAGAGAACGGCGAGCACCGCTCGCAGCCTGTCGGGCAACTCGGCATCGTCGGGCACCCGGTACGGGATGTTGGCAGCGCGGATCTTGTTCTTGGCGCGGACAAGACGTTGCGCCATCGTCGTCTCGGTCACCAGCAGGCCGCGGGCGATCTCCGCGGTCTGCAACCCGGCGATCAGACGCAGGGTGAGCGCGACTTGGGCCTCGGGGCCGAGTGAAGGGTGGCAGCAGGTGAACATCAGTCGTAGGCGATCGTCTTCCACAGGGCCCACCTCCTCCCGTTCGTCGGTCGTGTGCAGCAGTCGCGCCTGACGTTGCCGATCGTCCCTCGTCGCTTCGCGGCGAAGTCGGTCGATTGCCCGATTCTTGGCCGTGGTGATGATCCAACCTGCCGGACTTGGAGGGAGACCGGCGACAGGCCAACGTTGGACGGCAACCTCGAACGCCTCCTGAACCGCTTCTTCGGCGATGTCGATGTCGCCGAAGAAGCGGACCAGGCTGGCCACTGCGCGACCCGACTCGGCCCGGAACACGCGCCCGATGTCTGTTGCATCGACTGTCCCCACCATCGGACTCGGATCAGCTCGCCGGGTTGTCCTGGAACGGACGCACTTCGACCGGTGCCGCACAGGCGACCGTGGCTTCGCGTGCCCAGGTCAGGGCGGCGTCGAGATCGGCCGCTTCGATGATCCAGAACCCGCCGAGCTGCTCCTTCGACTCGGCGAAGGGACCGTCGCTGGTCAGCACGTCACCGTTGGTGACCCGGACGACCGTCGACGTGTTCGCCGGGTGCAGTCCGCCGGCGAAGACCCACGCGCCCTGCTTCTGGAGCTTCTCGTTGAGGACGTCGACATCGTGAAACATCTTCTGCATGGCTTCGTCGGTCGGCGGCTGCTCGCCGTCGACCATGTGCACGGACAACAGGTACTGCGTCATCTGGAATCTCTCCTTGTTCAGGACTCGGCGGCACCAAGTCTCGTTGCCCTCTACACGAACGGTCAGACGCGAAATCGACACATTGCCCGAAGAACTCTCGAGGGTAGTTCGCCGACTCGAGATCGTTCGATAACGTCGGCTCTCGGTGAGCGTCGGTGGTGAGGGCTTCGAGATCCAGGTAGCACACACTGCCGAGCTCGATCCGCTGGTGCTCGTCGAGGCCCGTGGACTGCTTGATCTGGTCTTCGCCGGGGAGATGACCGACATCGACTGGGAGCACGCAATCGGTGGCATGCACGCCATCGCCTGGCGAGCCGGCATGATGGTGGGCCACGCCTCCGTCGTTCAACGTCGAATCGTCCACGAAGGTCGAGCGTTGCGAACCGGATACATCGAGGGCGTCGGCGTGCATCCCGACTGGCAACGACAGGGTGCGGGTGGCCTGATGATGGAAGCACTCGAGCGCATCATCGAGGCCGCCTACGACATCGGCGCGCTCGGCGCCTCCGACGAAGCGCTGGCCCTGTACCGACGCCGCGGCTGGGTCCGATGGCTCGGGCCCACATCGGCCATCACCCCAATAGGCCTTCGTCGCACGCCTGACGAGGACGGCTGCATCTACGTGCTGCCCAATGGCTCGCAGTTGGACATCGGCGCAGCGTTGACGTGCGATTGGCGCGACGGCGACGTGTGGTGAACGGCGAGCCGCTCGTGTGGTTGGATGTGGATCGCACATGACTGGTTTGACAAGACGCGCTGAATGGGTAGTACCGCACGGAATGTCCGACACAACCGACCGGAGACAGCCGGGCAGATCGAGCCGCTCGCGCCGGTCGTGGATGTTCGCGGCTGCCGCGGTGCTGGTGTCTTCTGGCTTGCCGGCGGTCACCTCGACAACAGTGACGGCTGCTCCTCCGGTCGATGCCCCACCTGTTTCGTTGATCGGCGATTCGACGTTGGCCGGAATGGAGTGGAACGCGACCAGCGGTGACGACCCCCGCAACATCGTCGGCAATGCCTACAAGCTCACGTTCGACGCCCAGAGCTGCCGTCGCATCGTTGTCGCCAGTTGCCGAGGCCGCTTCGGCACCACTCCGCAGAGCGTCGTGCCACTGATGAAGACGACGTTGAAAGGAAGGCTGGGCGAGGCGCTGGTGGTGATGGCCGGTTATGACGATGCGTCGATCACCAACGCCGCCGATCAGGTGGTGGCCGAGGCCGAGGCGCAAGGTGTGATTCGTGTTCTCTGGCTCAACTACCGCTCCAACACGAACTACATCCTGCCGGGTGGGCTTGCCGCCAGAACGCTGTACGGAGACCACAACGCGGAGCTGAAGGCCGCGGCGAAGCGGCACAGCGATCTGCAGATTCTCGACTGGGACGGGTTCACTGCCGACCAACCCGACTGGTTCGCCAGCGACGGCATTCACCTCAACCTCGCCGGTGCCGATGGCCTGGCGAACTTCATCAAGGACGGGCTCGATGCCCAGCCGGCCATCGGTAGGTGCCGCGCAACATCTGCACTCACCGGTACACCCGATCCAGGGGTGTCACCCGCGGCCATGGCCCCCACCGATGGATCCGGTTTCGTCCCCCTCGTCCCGAAGCGCGTGCTCGACACGCGCGATCCTGCGCTCGGCGGCGCTGCCGGCAAGCTCGGAGCCAGCCGCACCGTCTCGATCGATGTCGGCGATGTGGTGCCGAGCGACGCAGTTGCGACCGTGCTGAGCGTCACCGCCACGGGCAGTTGTCTTGCCGGCTTCCTCACGGTGTTCGCCTGCGGGGCGCGGCCGCCGACCTCGAACATCAACTATGAAGTCGGGCGAACGACGGCGGGAGTGGCGATCACACCCCTGACGGACGGTCAGCTGTGCATCTTCGCCTCGGCGGCCACCGACGTGGTCGTCGACGTGATGGGAGCGTTCACGCCCGACGGTGATCGGTTCCATCCGATGACGCCCACTCGATGGCTCGACACTCGCGGCGCAGCGGTCGAGCTGGCCCAGCTCACCGGCGTGCGCGCCGCCCCGGCACAGACGCAACTGGCCATGCGCGGACATGCCGGTATCCCCGGCGGCGCCACCGGTGTGTGGCTCAACCTCACCGTTGCCGATCCAACGGTCAACACGGTGCTGACTGCATACCCGGGTCCGTGCGGCGCGGCTCCGCTCTCGTCCAACGTCAACGCCCGGCCCCAGCACTCGACCGCGTCGTCGGTGCTCGTCGGCATCGGCAGTGACGGGTCGGTCTGCGTGCTGACGTATTCAGGCAGCTCGCAGATCGTCGTCGACGTGGCCGGCTGGTTCGGGCCGGGCGCCGGTGGACTGGCCTATCGCCCCACGACGCCGACACGGCTGCTCGACACTCGGCTGAACGGTGGCCGGCGCACGAATGCGGAGACCCCCGTGCATGTCGACGCGGTCGACGTGCTCAACGTCGTCGCCGTCGACAGCGCCGCCCTCGGTTTCGTCACGGTTCGACCCTGCGGATCGCCACTGATCAGTTCACTGATCAACACCACCCCGGCCGAAGACACGGCGAACCTCATCGCCGTAGGTGGTGACATGAACGGCAACGTCTGTGTTCGCTCGAACATCCTCTCTCACCTCGTCGTTGATCAGGTGGCGTCGTTCGCTCCGTGATCGAGAGTGCTCTCGAGAGGTCGTCAAGCGAGGAACTGAACGAAGATGATCTTGGCGATCATGGCAACGGGGAACACGAGTGCGTAGGCCTGGTTGACGCGATTGTCGCCCGCGGTCCGTTCGTTGATGTAGGCGAGTGCGGC
Organism: Ilumatobacteraceae bacterium; assembly: GCA_963720775.1. Taxonomy (GTDB): domain Bacteria; phylum Actinomycetota; class Acidimicrobiia; order Acidimicrobiales; family Ilumatobacteraceae; genus JAENVT01. The sequence goes on from CAVRGR010000008.1 coordinate 136,842, forward strand.
GGGCTGCGTTTCGATCCCTGCGAGCATCCCCGCCGAATCGAGGACGTTGCGGCGTAGAAACAGCTCGGTGGCCAACGGGATGGCGCCGGCGAACAACAGCGATATCACCAGGCCGGCCGCCACCAGTTCGAGGCCACGCCGCGTGTCCACCGCGTCGGCGAAGGCGGTGCCGGAGGCAAGGCCCGCGCACGCCAGGAACATCAGGATCCCGAGTTGGCGAAGCACGACGTTGGCACCGTGCCCGATCTGCCAGGTGACGCGACCGGTTCGAGACAGGAAGCCGAGCACCAACCCGGCGATCAACGGGCCACCGCCTGCGCCGAGCTTCAGGTGCAGGTCACCTGGGAGCGGCACGGCCAGGGCGCCGAGGAGCAGCCCGGCGGCGATGCCCACGGCAAAGCCGATCGGGTCGACCTCGGCCAGCCGCCGCTCGGAGTCGCCGAGCAGACCGGCGACAGCCTCGATCGAATCAGTGGGTCCGACCACACGAACACGGTCACCGAGTTGCAGTGCCAACGCGCCATGGGCCATCAGCTCCTCGTCGCCCCGCCGCACCCGCGTGACGGTCACGCCGTAACGGTGGATGAGATCGAGGTCGGCAAGACTCCGGCCGGCCATCCTGCGATCGGAGACGACTATCCGTCGGAAGTCGAGCACGCTGCGATCGAGTGGCAAATGGCGGTCGCCGCGCTCGCCGATGGCATCGCAGAAGTCGCTCACCGCCGCGTCCTGGCCGATCACCACGATGGCATCTCCCGGCATCAGCAGATCGGCGTCCCTCGCCAACGTCAGCGTGCCGTCGTGTTCGATCCGGCTGAACCCGATGCCCGGGTAGCGATCGCCGAGCTCGGCGACGCTGGGAAGGCCACGTGCCTTCACGACCACCGTCCAGCTGACGAGGCGCTCGGCGCGCGGTGGCGGAGGTGCCCTTTTCACACTTGCCGGGAGCGGCAAACGGCGACCGAGCAGCAACGTGGAGATGATCAGCATCGCCACGACCGCCGTGGGATACGCCAGCGAGTAGGCGACCACCGGGTTGCCGGAGGTCAGCGCGTCGGAGGCAGCCTGCAACGCCGGGGTGTTGGTGGTGCTGCCCGCGAACAGTCCGGCGCGATCGGCGGCGGGAAGGTTCAAGATGTTCGCGGCGAGCGCGCACGCTGCGGCCAGAGCGCCGATCAACGAGACCGTCACGAGCGCGGCCTTGGCGCCACCACGGCGCAGGCCACCGAAGAAGGCAGGCCCGGCGGCGAGGCCCAGTGTGTACGTGAACAGCACGAGGCCCATCTCGCGCAACACGTTCAACCCACTGGCGCCACTCAGTCTGTCGTCGATCGCACCGATGCCGAGGCCGGCGAACAGAGCGGCAGCCGGACCGAGGGCGACGCTCTTGAGCTTGATCGCGCCGATTGCCGCCGCAAGCGCCATCACCACGAAGACGAGCAGCACCGAGTCCTTGGCGAACACATCGACCAGGCCGGCGAACATCAGCTCAAGACTCTCACCTCAGGCACTCCGCGGACAGGGAGGCCCGAAACGGGTCAGGATCTCATCGCTTCGATCTTGCCCAGATCATTGGCAACTCGGGCCGCGAACTCCGACACCTGTTGCGGGTCGCGCCAATCGCCTGCCCGTGTCTTGGCCATGGTCTTGGCCGGGAAGCCCTCGACGTCGAGCGCCAGGCGCCCGCCGAAGGTCATGCAACCTCGAGCGCCGATCATCGACGCCAGCTTGGCCACCTGTGCGACAGGCTTCAAGTCGCCCGAGCGAGCTGTGTCGTCGAGTGGCCCACTGCTGAGGAGCCAAACGGGTCGGCTGCGCAGGGCGGTGGCGTTGCGCCGCACGAATCGGCGGGCGATGCGGTGCCATCTGTTGCCGTACAGAGCACCCGCCACGATCACGGCGTCGTACGAATCGACTGGCTCGGCGTCGTGGGCCGGGTACACATCGGCTTGCACATCTCGTGATTCGAGTGCGTCGCCGATCATGCGCGCCAGACCAGCCGTGGAACCACGCTTCGATCCGTAGGCGATCAGAACCTTCATGTCTTCGAGTGTGGGGGGTTTCTTGGACAACCAGAAGGGGCGAAGGTCCTCAACCGAACGGGTAAGGCGCACCGTTGACCGACAGGCGGATCGAGTACAGCGAGGTCGTCGCCGTGATGAACAGCCTGTTGCGCTGCGGGCCACCGAACACGAGGTTCGACGATTCCTCTGGAAGAAGCAGCTTGCCGATCAAAGTCCCGTCGGGGTCGAAGCAATGGACACCGTCGCCGGCTGCGGCCCAGATGCGCCCGGCATCGTCGAGGCGGATGCCGTCGAACCTGCCGACCGTGCTCTCGGCGAACACGTCGCCACCGCTGAGCGAGCCGTCGGCGGCGACTGCGAACACTCGGATGTGGTTGACCCGAGTATCGACGATGTACAGGCGGGTCTCGTCGACGGAGAACGCCAGGCCGTTCGGCCGCACGAAGTCGTCGGCAACGACGGTGATCCCCCCCGATGCGGGATCGAGGCGGAACACGTAGCAAGCTCCGATCTCGCTGTCGGCGCGGTGTCCCTCGTAGTCGGAATCGATGCCGTATGCCGGGTCGGTGAACCAGATCGTGCCATCGCTGCGAACGACGACGTCGTTGGGACTGTTGAGTCGCTTGCCCTCGAACGTGTCGGCCAAGACGGTGACGGACCCGTCGTGTTCGGTGCGAGTGACCTGCCGAGTGCCGTGCTGACAGGTCACCAGGCGACCGACGCGGTCGAGAGTGTTGCCGTTGGAGTAGCCGGACGGCTGGCGAAACAGACCGACACGACCGCTCATCTCGTCCCATCGGAGCATGCGATCGTTCGGTATGTCGCTCCACACCACGTACCGTCCGGCCGGCACGTACACCGGTCCTTCGGCCCATCGGCAACCGTCGTGATGACGTTCGAAGCGCGAGTCACCACGGCAAGCCGAGAACCGATCGTCGATGACTTCGAATTGGGCAGCGATGGTTTGCGGGGAAGCGTTGCGGTGCATGTTCCCATCCTGGCGCGCCGTCCCCCGGAGTTCAGGTTTGTAGGCGTTCCACCTTGAACCAACGGCTGGACGGTCGATTCCATGGAGAGGCGAACAGGACGAGCCGAAAGGAGCTACCCGGCGCCTCGTTTGGGAGGCCCAGTCGTCATCGTGGTTCCATCTGGGTACTGCAGGGTGAGGTTCCGCTGCCTATCGATCGAGAGCGCGAACCGGCGTTCATGGATCTGTCGATGATCGGTGTGACACAACGGCGCGAGGACGTCGACGTCGGTTCGGCCGTTGTCGTGTCCGTACCAGTCGATGTGGTGGATCTCCGTCTTCTCGAAGGGCACGACGCAGCCGGGAATTGCGCAGCTCGGGTACATGACCCGCAGGATGCGACGCTGGTCGCGGCTGGCCAAGCGTTTGGATCGCCCCAGGTGAAGATTGATCCCGTTGGCGGCGGTGATGACCGGGGTGAACACGTCGGCGGAGGTCGCCATGCGCCGAATCGCCTCGACCGGCAGATCGATGTCGAGCCCGAGGTCGACGTAGGTGTCGGCATGCTCGCCTTCGAGAAGCGTTCGGGCATCGATGAGCACGGTCACTTCGGTGCGGACCTTGCCGCCCTTGCCGTCGCACAGCGCCGCCAATGCCAGTGCACGGAGGTGCTGCTGCTTCGACACTGGGTCCGCAGGTGCCGTCTCGGGTGTCTTGTCGTGGAACAGCGAATCAACCATCGTCTGCATCCGGCGGTCGAGGACGAGCCCGGTTTCGGGATCGAACTCGCCACGCAAGCACCACATCCCCGTCTCGCGATCTGTCCAGGTGCGCAACCGAGCCGCCCGCTTCTGTCGTTCCAACCTGGCCATGCCATCGTCGGCGCACACTTGGCGCAACTCTCTGCGTACTGCCTTCGCAAACTCGTCTCGCGGCAGCGTGGCTGCACCTCGTGCCAGCACGTCGCCGCGTTCGGCCAACCGGCGGCGCTGAACGGCGGCGAGGTCGCGCAGGGCCCGGGTGAGGACATCGACGTGACCGGCAGAGGTGTCTCCGAGAGCGAGGACTGCACCCAACTCGGGGATCATCTGCACCGTCTTGGCGCGGTCAAATCCTCTCGCTGCCTCGCTCAGCGAGACGCGACCAGCGTCGGCGACGATGCGCTCGGGGAAGATCGACGGCGAAGCCTCCCCCAGTTCGGCGAGCCGTGCCGCGGCAGCAACTTCGACCGAGTCGGCCCAGCCGCGCACGCGCCGGAGATCGGCCAACACACGAGTGACCGACCCTTGATCAGCAGCACCGATGTCGACCCCCACGATCGACTCGACCAGCGCACGAACCGACACAACACTCCCTTCCACATCAAAGGATCATCCTGATGACAACGGGGAAGTCGCTGATCATCACCGTATTCCAGGGGTGTCACACGGTTCTTACGGGCGCGTCCGATCTCCACCGACGCTGGCACGACGGTCCTGTTCGACTGCGGTGGATACGGCCCCGCCGATTCAGCCCTAGTACCCCGCGCCCACGGACAGTTGGCAGGCCAGGGCCGATCAGGAGATTTCGAGCGGGACGGAATTGTCAGGAGACCACCACCGAGATGTCAGTGACACCGCCAACCAGGCACCGAGCGCACCACCGACCGATCCGGCGGCGAGATCGCCGAGAGTGTCGGCATAGGTGAGATGAAGGTTGCCAACTCCCGCCAGCATGATGCGATACTCGGCGATTTCCCACCCGATGGCGGCGAGCGCACCGATGCCGGTCCCGGCAACCCACACCAGACCGGAGTCGTTCCGGCGGGTCGGTCTGCAGCTGAGAGCCATCGTGATGCCCCAGACCAGCACGAGCCAGTTGACGAAGTGGAGGACGTTGTCGAACGAGTTCCAGCGATCGAAGAGTCCGAACAAGTTGCCCAGTGTGTCGAAAAGAAACGGGACCGTCAGGCCGATGTCGAGTGCCGTGTTCCAGGTCCTGCCGCACAACCAGCACAACGGGACGACGAGCACGGGAATCATGTACACGGGGAGCCGATAGCCGACGCCCTTCCCTGCAAACCCTCCCACGTGTGGAGCAACTGCCCCGATCACCATGAGCCCGACCAGGAGGACCTTGGCGCCGAGAAGTGCCGCCAACGTGGCTCGATCCGGCAACGGCACTCGCGTCATTTCGCCGGAACACTAGTTGTGCTGCTGCAGCGGTGCATTTGCGGAACCCGTGTCGCCATGGGATTGGAGTACTTCTCGCCGTCGAGCCCACGCGCCGTTCAGTGCAATTGCCACGAAGGCCGGGCAGCGACGAGATGAGCGCACGTTCTGGGTGTCGGCCATCAAGCCTCGCGTCTCGGAAGATCGGACTGGGATGGCTTGCCGAGGGACTTCGCTGGTTCGCGTCCTCCACCCCGGCCCCTGACGCGACAGAAGCGCCTGATCGTTCGGCGTTCGTCGAGGTGCCGGCACCGTCTTTGACCATGCGCCGCGGGCGACGGCTAGACCGCCTACCCGCACCAGAACTGGACCGGCCCAGACGCAACCAGCCTGAACCGCCCATTGGACCTGCTTGGGCGAGAGAACAGAAGTCGCACGTCCAAATTCGCGCCCATGCGAGTCGATCGCGCCGCGACCGAGACGCGCGCACCGAACCGCCAGAGATCCGTATCCGGGGGTGTAACCCCGACGTGCCGGTCGAAGACGGGCAAAGGTCAACTGAACGGCACTGATGCTCCTGATCCGCGTCACCGCCGGCCTCGAGGGCAGGCCGAGACGTGCGGCCCGATCAGGGTCCGATGGTGGTCGCTGTGACCGGGGCGGGTTGCACGTCGGCCGGTCCAGCGACGACGTCGATGTTCGACGCCAAGGTCCAACCGCCCGGCCGGGCGCGGTTCGACCTGACCTACTGCGAGCGCGAAGTGCTCACCGAGGTCGCCTCCGCACGTCGCAATGACGAGATCAGCGAACGACTGCTCATTGTCACACAGACCGTGAAGACCCACCTCAACAACATCTACGACAAGCTCGGTGTCCGCCGCCGAACTCACGCGGTGCAACTCGCCCTCAGCCAGGGTCTCGTTTGATGAACGTCTGCTCGTCGGGCTGATCCCGAGGCGACGTACGATGCCCGAGTGCCATACGTAGACCTGCTCGGTCACCCGACGTGGGTACACGTCGACGGAGACCAAGGCGAAGCCGTGCTGCTTCTGCATGGCGGCCTCTCCAACAGCGACGCGATGCTCGAGACCATCGGGCGTCCCCTCGGCCGAACGTATCGTCTCGCCGCATTCGATCGACGTGGCCATGGCCGTACAGCCGACACGGGTGAGCCGTTTCACTACTCCGCAATGGCGGATGAGACGATCGCTTTCCTCGAGCACCTCGGCGGTCCAGCACATCTCGTTGGATGGAGCGACGGTGGCATCGTCGCCTTGCTCGTTGCGCTGCGCAGGCCCGACCTCGTCGGTCGGATCGTTGCGATCGGCGCCAACTACCACTTCGACGGTGTCCGACACACCGAATTGCCCGACGATGGTCCGATGGTTGCGATGATCTCCACGAGCTACGCAGAGCGCTCCCCCGACGGAGCGGAGCACTTCTCAGAGGTCGTTCAGAAAGCGATGACTCTTTCGCGACCGAGCCGACGATGACCACTGCCGATCTTGCCGGGGTGTCGGTCCCCGTTCTCGTGCTTGTCGGTGACGACGACCTCATCGAACTCGCCCACACCTGCTCGCTGTACGAGTCGATCCCCGATGCACAGCTCGCCGTGGTACCTGGGGCATCACACGCCCTGCCTGCGGAGCAACCCGCCGAAACGGCAAGAATCGTGGAGCGGTTCCTGAGCGCTGCTCTACCGCCGCAGACGTGGATGCCGAGCCGCCGCGTCTAGCAGCGACACCAGTGAGTAGATCGTCTCCGTCACCGGCATGGCCGTGTTGGTGAGCCGGCCCAGCTCGACGAACGAGCCGATCAACGGATCGATCTCGAGCGCTCGGCCCGCCTCGACGTCTTGGAGCATCGATGTCTTGTGGTCGCCCACCTTCTCGGCACCTTCGATGCGCTGCTCGATGGACACGCGCAGGTGCAAGCCGAGCCTCTCGGCGACCTCCGCCGCTTCACCCATCATCTCCGCGGCGAGTGTTCGAGTGAGGGGAAACCGGCAGATCTCGGCGAGCGTTGCACGAGTGAGCGCACTGATGGGATTGAAGGCCAGATTGCCCCAGGCCTTCACCCACAGGTGTGATCGGATGTCGGTGAGCACTCGCGACTTGAAGCCCGCAGTGGTGAGCGCCTGAGCGATCTCGGTGGCGCGTGTCGACCGTTTGCCATCGAGCTCGCCGACCGGGAACCGATCACCCTCGATGAGCCGAATCACACCGGGGCCGTCGCGCTCGGCAGCCGGGTAGGCGATCGACCCCACGATTCGATCAGTGGGAACGAGACGTTCGAGCGCGCCATCGGGGTCGAGCGCTTGCAGGCGATGGCCCTCGTACGGCCCGGGGAACTTCTGGAAGAACCACCACGGCACGCCGTTCTGCAACGGGATCACTGCCGTGCTCTCGTCATAGAGCAACGGCAGCCGATCGGCGACGGCAGTGATCTGATGAGCCTTCAATGCGAGGAACACGAGGTCCTGAGGACCGAGATCGGCCAGGTCGTCGGAGGCGCGGCCAACGCGTGCAACGAGCACGGCACCATCGGGCTCGATGAGCTTGAATCCCCGAGACCGGATCGCGTCGAGATTGTCGCCACGGGCCAAGACGCTGACATCGTGGCCGGAGATCGCAAGGCGAACGCCGAGCAAGCCGCCGATCGCTCCCGCACCCACGATGCACACGCGCACTGGCCAAAGCTAGATCAGCAAGTTGGGATGCGCAGACCCGGCTGCGCGATAGTCACGTCGATGGCAGACAGCAAGACGACTGGCGATTCGACAGCGATGCCCGACACGGTGGCCGACCTCTTGCCTCGCGACGCAGCCGGGCCCGCGCTGCTGACCGTCGACGACGAGGTGATGGACCACGCCGCCCTACGGCTCGAGGTCGACCGGTTGGCCGAACAACTGCGCTCCGCAGGTCTGCGCGCCAACGACCGAATCGCGATCGTGCTGCCCAATGGCCCCGAGATGGCCTTGGTGCTGCTGGCGGCGATGTCGGTCGGGTGTGCAGCACCGTTGAACCCCAAGTACCGCGAAGACGAGTTTCGTTTCTACCTCGACGATCTGCATGCCGCCGCGCTGATCACGATCGACGGCGCGTCGCCAGCAGCGCACGCAGCAGCACCGGTCGGCACGATCTCGATCGACGCTCGCGGCCAAGGCCTGGCGATCGATCTGATCGCTGACGCCGATCCGACGTCGTCGTCGACCGAACGCCCGACAGCCGACGACCAAGCGTTGGTCCTGCACACATCGGGAACGACCTCGCGACCGAAGATCGTGCCGCTGCGTCAACGCAACCTCGCTTGGTCGGCGCGCAACATCGCGTCGGGCCTGCGACTCACCTCGGCCGACCGTTCGCTCAACGTGATGCCGCTGTTCCACATCCACGGCATCATGGCTGGGTTTCTGGCGCCGTTGTCTGCCGGTGGGTCGGTCGTCTGCACGCCAGGATTCGACGCCTTCAAGTTCCACCGCTGGGTCGACACGCTCCATCCCACGTACTACACCGCCGTGCCGACGATGCACCAGATGGTGCTCGCCCGCGCACCAGAGCCGCGGCCGACGTCACTGCGCTTCGTCCGCTCCTCGTCCGCTGCGCTACCCGGCTCGGTGCTGGAGAGCCTGCACGCTCTGTTCGATGTTCCCGTGGTCGAGGCCTACGGAATGACGGAAGCGTCGCACCAGATGACCTGCAACCCGCTGCCGCCGGCAGCGACCAAACCGGGTTCTGTCGGCCTCGCCACCGGTATCGAGGTGGCGATCCTCGACGCCCACAACCGTGTGCTGCCTCCGGGTGAACGAGGCGAGGTGGCCATCAAGGGGCCTACCGTCGTCGACGGTTACGAGAACAACCCGACTGCCAACGAAGCTGCGTACACCGACGGTTGGTTCCGAACCGGCGACGAGGGGATGCTCGACGCCGAGGGCTACCTCTTCCTCACCGGTCGCTTGAAGGAGCAGATCAACCGCGGTGGCGAGAAGATCTCACCGGTCGAGATCGACGAAGTTCTGTTGCGCCATCCGGCAGTCGCCGAGGCGATCACGTTCGCCATCCCGCACGACAAGCTCGGCGAAGAGGTCGGCGCCGCTGTCGTTCTCGCCGAGGGCCACGACGTCAGCGAGCGCGACCTGCGCTCCTACCTCAGCGAGCAACTTGCCGCGTTCAAGGTGCCGAAGCGCATCGTCTTCGTCGCCGAGATCCCCAAAGGTGCAACCGGCAAGCCGCAGCGCATCGGTCTCGCCGCCAAGCTCGATCTCTGACGGCTCGCAGGGCGTGGTACGAGGTGTGGCTGGAACCACCGCCACGATCGCCAACCCGCCTGTTCCAGGTAGCGGGCCTGACGACTCAGTGTTGGCGACCTGCCGCCAAGGTAGAGGTCCACCAGGCAAGATCGTCGGCAAGAAGGTCGAGGCGCTGATTCAGACCGGCGAACAACACGGCAGCTTCCGGGGGATCGGGTTGCCGGGCCGCGATCATGATGTCGGGAAGGACGTGCACGGCGTGACGAAGCGGTGCCATCTCGAACTCGACAGCGACCTGCCGAAGCTGTTCGATCGCCCGCGCTCCCCCGACGCTGCCCCAGCCGACGAAGCTGATGGGCTTGCGGCGCCACTCGACGAATGTCCAGTCCATCGCGTTCTTCAGAACCGCCGAGTAGCCGTGGTTGTACTCGGCGGTGAGCACGATGAACCCGTCGGACCGATCGATGATCTCACCGAAGTTGCGAACGTCGTCTCTCGGGTAGTCACGTCCCGTCCGGGCGGGCGACGTACCCTCGAAGAAGGGCAACGGGTGATCGCGCAAGTCGAGCAACTCGGTGTCGAAGTCGTCGCGGCTGCCGAGCCGATCCATCACCCAGCCTGCGACTCGCTCGCTGAACCTTCCTTGCCGAGTCGTACCAATGATCACTTGGATCAGCATCGCGTCACCCTACAAATGCTGAAGCAACAACCAACCCGCGGTGGGCGAGAGAGCTGGCAGACTGGATGCTCGAGATGGGTAGGCCGACCAAACCCAGCAAACGCGATCGACCGAACCGCCGGCCACGACACGTCGTCATCCTGGGAATGATGGGCGTCGGCAAGACCACCGTTGCCGAGCTCCTTGCCACCGACCTCGGTCGACCTCACCGTGACTCCGACCGTGACATCGAGGCGATCACCGGACGAACAGGCCGACAGATCGCAGCAGCTGATGGCGTCGACGAACTTCACCGCCTGGAGGAGGAGGTCCTTATCGCGGCCCTTGGATCGACTCAACCAACCATCGTCTCGGGTGCCGGATGGGTCATCGAGTCGCCTCGCTGCCGAGCGACGATCCAACGCGAGGCCTTATCGGTGTGGCTACGCCTCTCGGTTGAGAACCTCCGAACGCGAATGGACGAGGGCGTCCATCGCCGCGACATCTCGCCCGTCGAACTGGCACAGCTGTTCGCCCGTCGGGAGCCGTTGCTGCTGGAGCTCGCCGACGTGATCGTCGACGCCCTCCGGGCACCGTGCGACATCGTCGACGAGTTGATCGAATCCCTCGACCTCGCTGGTTTGTAACTCGCCCCGCGTAGCCTGGAAGGGTGGAACCGAGGTTCTTCGACATGGTGCGCGATGCATTCGAGGGGTTCGTCGCCGGAGTCGGGGGTCGGCGCAACACCTACGTGCACAATCGCGGCCTGAAGGTCTGGTTCGATGATGACACGCGCGAGCACTACGAATCGCAGTTGATACGAATCGACGGTGAAGTTCAGTTGGAGATCGGCTTCCACGCCGAGCACCCGAAGGCACCGCAGAACGACGAGGTGCTGCGGCGACTGCTCGCCGTGGAGCCGGTGTGGCGGCCCGAACTGGGCGACGACGCCATAGCCGGAGACTTCATCGGTCGCGCCGGTTGGCGCCGCATCTCCGAGGTCTGGCCGGCACCCGACGCGGACGTCGTCGACGAGGCAATCGAGGCGGCCGCCCGCCTCGCCGACTACGTCATAGCGTTGGAGCCCGTCCGCCGTTCGACGGCTGGATGAGGTGACCGGTCGACGCGTGGTCGGTGTCCAATAAGCTCGTGAACTGATGACGGATCGATCACCGATCGACGCAAGCGTTGTAGGCCGGATTCTGCGGCGCGCCGGTGATCTGGAGCGCACGGGACATGTACCAGAAGACTCGGAAGCAATCTCCGAAGCCTCGCTGATCGCCGCGGCCGAAGAGGTCGGGCTGTCTGTTGAGGCCGTGCGCCGTTCCATCGCGATCGAACGGCTCGGACCGGAACCCGTACCGCGAATTGGCGATCGGATCATGGGGGCGTCGCCGGTGTACCTCGACGGCGAGGTCGACGTGTCCGCGGACGACGCGTTGGCCAGGGTCGACTCGTGGTTGGTCGACGGTCACCACCTTCGCAGGGACGTCCTGCGACCAGGGTACGGAGAGTGGAGCAAGCGCTCTGGCCTCGTCGGCGTCACCGTCAGGACCATTCGCAGCGCGACGGGTGAGGGCAAGCTCGGGGGCTGCGAACGCGTGAATGCGGCAGCCCGCGATGCGGGAAGCGACTCGTCAGTGCTCCGGATCTCGGTGGACCGAACGAACGGTCGACGATTGGCCGGTGGCGGCGGCACCGCGGTTGCCGTCGGCGGGATGGCGGGCGTGGTGGTGGCCGCCGCGGTCGCCACGCCGGTGGTGCTGTTGGCGACGCCCGTCGCGATCGCGGCAGGCGTGGGTGTGGCTCTGACCGGTCGGAAGCGGGCCCGCGATGCCGAGCGCGAGATCCGGCGGCTGCTCGATGCCGTCGGCGGCGGCGCCGAGCCAACGCGGCTGAGCGTCGACGTGGTTCGCCGGGCGACCGGCAAGGCGACCGCGGCCCGCTCCAGGGCGCGGCGTGCGATCGGCGGCATCACGCCGCCACCCCCGCCTTCGCCGCCACGACTACCGTGACATCACGACTTCCTGTTTGCTGGCAGGACGCTTCGCGGGTCGACCGTGCTGAGGTGGTGTCGGCGTAGTGTTGATCGCATGCGACGAGCGTTCGTCGAGCTCGTGCAGGAGCGAGTGTCGGTGCTGGGTGACTGTGCGACTGGTACCCGACTGCACCTCCAGTCGCCGCTGCCCACCGATGAAGAGCTCGGCCTGGTACCTCTGGTCGACGACGACCTGGGCGCGGCCGCGATTCGAGCGGTGAGCATGGGATACGCGGCGACGGCCGCCGAGTTCGGGTTGCCTCTTGTCATCGACGCACCCACGTGGTGGGCTCGATCCGACCGCCTCGCTCGACAAGGGATCAGTGGTGACGCGGCCAAGGCTCTCGTACGGCGCTGCGCCGAGGTGGTGTTGCCGGTTCGCGATCACTATGACGATGTGTACGTGACTGCACCGATAGGCCCGTCGACCGATGGCTACCGAGCCGGTGACGTCGATGTCGATCAGGCGATCGAGTATCACCGTTGGCACGCTGAAGAGTTGGCCTTGACCGATGTCGACGTCCTCGTCGCCGGTACGTTCTCCACGGCGAACGACCTGAGAGCCGTCGCTCTCGTTCTGGCTGCTACCGATCTGCCCTACGTGCTCGGTCCGAACGTGGACGCAACCGGCTGCTTGCCCGATGGCACGGCGTTGCATCACGTGATCGACTCGATCGAGTCGACCGTGGCCCGGCTCCCGTCACATTGGGGGTTGTGGTGCACGCATCCCGGCATCGCCCTTGCGGCGATGGAGATCGTCGGCAGCGCCGATCCTCATGCCCACCGTCGGATACAGCAGCTGAAGGGCAACGGCACTACCGCCAGCATCGAGGAGCGGGAATGCGCCGATCACGTGCTGTGCGACGAACCCGAACCATGGGCACTCGCCGCGATGCGCCTCCACGACGAACACGGGGTCAACATCGTCGGGGGTTGCTGCGGTACCGACGATCGCCACCTGTTGTCACTCGCCATACGACTCGCACCCATCACGTCCAACTCATAGTCCGGGATCAGCTCGGGCGGCAGGTGAGACAGCGCGCCGAAGGCGCACCGGCTCAGGGATCGATGATCTCCAGGCGGATCCGCTTGTTGCCCTTGCCCTTGCTCTCGGTCTTCGTCACGCGGATGCGACCGACCTCACCGGTGGTCCTCACATGCGTGCCACCATCGGCTTGCTTGTCGAGTCCGACGATGTCGACCACCCGGATCTCCGGAACCGAATCGGGAATCATCGAGACCTTCGTGCGGATGAGGTCCTCGTCCATCACCGCAGTTGAGCGCGGCAGGAACGACACTTCGATCGGCCGGTCGGCGGCCAGTTCGTCGTTGACCAGTTGCTCCACGCGAGGGCCGAAGCCCTCGGGAAGCGGGTCGAACTCGAAGTCCATCCGGGCGCTGAGCGGCTCCATGTTGCCGCCCGTCACCGGCACGCGCCACTCGTTCCATATCACGCCACACAACACGTGCAAGGCCGTGTGAGTGCGCATCAAGCGATGGCGTCGCGGCCAGTCGACGACACCGTGCACCGTGTCGCCCACCCCGGGAAGTGGTCCACCCTCGAGCGAATGCCACACACCGTCGCCCTCCTTGCGCACGTCGAGAACAACGAGTCCGCCAAGAGTTCCGATGTCGTGCGGCTGGCCGCCGCCTGTCGGGTAGAAGGCCGTCCGGTCGAGGGTGACGGCACCATCGCGGACGTCGACAACCACGGCATCGAACTCGGTGAGATAGGCGTCGTGGAGGTAGAGCAGCTCCGTGGACGTGACCGCCATGCCCCGCGCCGATCAGGCGGGCTTGTCGGTCTTCGGCGTGGAATCGAGCTTGTCGACGAAGCCCTTCGCCTTGTCGGCGACCTCGGTGACCTTGGCCTTGTTCTTCTCGGGGACCTTGGCCTCGACGACGTCGGCGACCTTGTCGATCGCCTTCTCCACCTCGTCATCATGTTCGGCAACGAATTCCTTGGCCTTGTCGAAGATGCCCATGTGCTACAGCCTTTCCCTAGTCCCGCCTGCACGGTATACGACCCGCGTTCGCAGCTTTCAGTCGACGGCTCGGCCTGCAAGCATCGGGAGATGACCTACCACTCGGCGGCCACTCCCGCAATTGCCGGATTCGCCATGCCCGCCGAGTGGGAACCGCATGCTGCCTGCTTGATGTCGTGGCCATCGCGGTCCGAGCTGTGGGGCGACCGGCTGGCGGATGCCAAGCACGACTACGCGGCGGTCGCCCGGGCGATCACGGTTCACGAGCCGGTCGTGATGGTCTGCAACCCTGGCCACGTCGCCGAGGTCGCTGATCTCTGCGGACCCGGGATCACGCCGATCGAGATCCCGATCAACGATTCGTGGAGCCGCGACAACGGCCCGGCGTTCGTTCGCAACGCAACCGGCGAGATGGCGCTCGTCGGATTTGAATTCAACGCCTGGGGAAATCGCTGGCATCCCTACGACGACGATGCGCTGCTGCCCCGCCGGCTCGCCGACCGGCTCGGACTGCCGTTCTTCCAGGCTCCCTTCGTACTCGAAGGCGGATCGTTCTTCGTCGACGGTCAAGGGACCGTGATCACGACGGAGCAGTGCCTGCTCGATCCCAACCGCAATCCGCAGTTGTCGCGAGCCGAGATCGAAGAGGGCCTGAAGGACTACCTCGGCGCGTCGACGGTGATCTGGCTGCCGTTCGGGCACAGCCTCGATGCCGGCCCGGCCGGCACCGACGGCCACGTCGACGGCGTCCTGCAGTACGCATCGGCCGGGCGAGTGTTGTTGGAGGCCGTGTCCGACCCCGCATCACCCGAGTTCGTCGCGGCCAGGCCAACTTCCAACGGCTGCGGGCGGCGCACGATGCGGCCGGTCGCCGGTTCGAGATCGTGACCCTCGACCCAGGTCCGGCGGCGACGGTGTCGTACGCCAACCACTACCTCGCCAACGGCGCCGTCATCGTCCCGGTCGGCGGCGACGAGGCCGACGAGCCGGCCCTCGCCACGCTGGGCGCGCTTCACCCCGACCGCGAGGTTGTCGGTGTGCCCGGTCGAACGATTGCCTTCGGCGGTGGTGGGCCGCACTGCATCACGCAGCAGATACCCGACGGCGTCACGCTTCGCGGCTGATGCGCTTCCGGGTTCGACAGCACGTGTCTTTCGTCCTGTGGAGTTCTTCACGTCCAGCTGAGTGCCTCGAACAACTCCACAGAGGTGCTGCCGAGCTCAGATGGCGCTGACGAGCGCCGCAACGCCGAGGATGGCGATGCCGACGCACACAGCACGCAGCGCGTGCCGGAGGTACCGGTACTTGCGCCGGGCAATCCGCGACAGCGTGAGCAGTTGCTGGGCATGCCGATCGGCGGGTGAGCGGGCGTCTTCGGTGACGGTTGCCAGCAGAGCCTCGTGTGTGGCGAACAGGGCATGCTCCTCGAAGTAACGCGCCTTGCCGGCTTCGGGATGACCGACCCGTGGCGCCACGGCGAGTCCCAACATGGCCATCGAGACGAAGAAGGCCCCTGCCGCAATGAAGGCCAGCGTGAGGGCGAAGGCACCGCCGGTGCGGAGAGCCGACTTGTCGTTGATCAACATGTTGGAAAGCAGCGCGGCGACTGTCGCCACCCCGGCGAAGAGGATGCTCGCCTTCGAGTCGGAGAGCTGGATCTCGGAGCGGCACTCGTCGAGCAGCCGGAGGATGTAGGGCTCGACCTTCACTTCCCCGTGTTGATCTGTCATGGCACCCCGCCCAGGCCGAACTTGCACTGCCGCTCGCTCACGAAACCTACCATGTCAGCAGGGATGATCGATCAGCAAGAAGTCTCGGCGGAAGCACCCCATTCGCTGCATCCGTATGTGTCGGATCGCGCCCTCGCCGTGCTGAGCTCGCCCGCCGAGCGCGGATGGACCGAGATCGACGGCTCGCTCGCATTTTTCGACATCAGCGGCTTCACCAAGATGAGCGAGCGACTGGCCAGCTTGGGCCGTAGCGGAGCCGAGTACATCAATGACGTCCTCAACACGGTCTTCAAAGGGCTGATCGAGGAGGTGTTCCACAGCGAGGGCGACGTCCTGGAATTCGGTGGTGACGCAATGGTCGTGCTGTTCACCGGCGACAACCACCAACGACGTGCGGCGATCGCCACCGCACGGATGTTCCGGTTCATGAGAGACAGTGGGCGCATCGTCACGCCGGCGGGCAGCATCAGGTTGCAGATGTCGTGCGGCATGGCCAGTGGCACACAGGCGTACCACCTCCTCGGTTCCACACGACTCGCATTCGTGGTTGCCGGACCGGTCAGCACGAAGATGGCCGAGCTCGAAGCCGTGGCCGAGGCCGGCCAAGCCCGCATCGACGATTCTCTGGCTGCTCGGCTGCCGCCATCGTGGGTCGACCGCGGCGCTGATGGCACGTTGCGACTCCGCTTCCGGCGGATCGATTCCGGCGACGGGCCCGCCGTGTCGCGCATTCGCCAATCGGTCGACGAGAACATCGCCAGGCTCTTGCCGACCCAGTTCCACTCATTGGTCAACGTTCACCACCGCGCCGGCGAGTTGAAACAGGTCGCCATGTCGTTCATCCGCCTCGACGGCACCGACGACATGCTGAAGGCCGACGGCGTTGCCGCGCTTCACGATCGTCTTGCGGAGATCACCGACATCGTCGACAAGGCGGCTGCCGAACTCGACGTGTGCTGGCTGGAGACCCAGGCTGAAGCGAACTCGGTGAGATGGACCCTGATCGCGGGCGCGCCCACGGCAACCGAACACGACGGTGAGCGACTGCTGCGCGTCCTGCGACGAATCGCCGACCAGACACCCCTGCCGCTGCGCATCGGCGCCAACCTGGGTGTCGTCTTCGTCGGCGACATGGGTCACCCGCAACGTTGCACGTTCATCGTGATGGGCGATGCGACCAACCTCGCGGCCAGGCTCATGACACGGGCCGCGCCCGGAGAGATCATCGCCGGTGAACGATTGGTCGCAACATGCCCCGCCCGTTTCGAGAACACCCCATTGGAGCCCTTCCTCGTGAAGGGCAAGCGTGCTCCGGTACGCGCCTTCCTCATCGGCCAGGTCGATGAGATCGACGCTGCCCTTGATGGTTCCGTCGATTCGACGTTTGCAATGGTGGGCCGCGATGCCGAGCTCAAACGACTGCGGGCGGTCATCAACGCAAATGGAATCGCCGACATCGTCGGTGTAGCGGGCTCGGGCAAGACGCGGCTCTGGCACCAGGCGCGCACCCTCGAGTCCGAACGCCGGTGGCTCGTCACCCGTGCAGAACCTCACGAGACCGGATCACCGTACCTTCCGTTCCGCCGGCTCATCCGCACGCTCGCGGGCATCGGTCCGCGGGACGATGGGCGGCCCGCGGGTGCGTTGATGTCGGCTTTCGTCGAACGTGTCGCACCAGGCGTCCTCCCATGGCTTCCGCTGATCGCCGATGTGATCGGTGCCGAGGTGGAGGCGACCGCCGAGGTCGAAGCGCTCGATCAGACGTTCCGTGGCGATCGGCTCATGACCGCCACTGCCGACCTGTTGCTGACCGTTGCGGGTCACGGCGCGGTGATCGTCTTCGAGGACGTCCATTGGATCGACGATGCCTCACGAGCCCTGCTCGAAGTACTCACCCGCGTGCTCGCCGGGCACGCCGCCATCGTGGTGACGAGACGGCCGGGCGGATGGTGCCCGCCGTCGGTCACCACGATCGAGCTGGCCCCGATCAGCGGCGACTTTGCCGACCAGGTGCTTCTGCGCGAACTGCCGGCTCGCGCGGCAAGCGACGCGACCCTCTCGAGGTTGCGAGGCGCCGCCGCGGGCAATCCGCTGTACCTCATCGAACTGGCTCGCTCGGTGGCGACGGCCGCGTCTCCGTCGACCGCCGCATACCCCGAAACGGTCGAGCGGGTGCTGGACGCACGGATCGACCAACTTCCGATCGTCGGGCGGGAGCTCATCCGCGATGCCGCGGTGCTCGGTTCGACCATCAACCGTGCGCTCGCAAGTCGGGTGCTGGAGCGACCCGAGCTCGTCGATGCCGAGACGTGGCGCCGCGAACTCGGCGACCTGATCATTGTCGACGAGGACACCGTGCGTTTCCGCCATGACCTGGTCCGCGTCGCCGCGTACGAGGGGCTCTCGGTGCGCAGGCGGCGGGCCTTGCACCAACGTGCCGGCGACGTGATCGAGGCGTGGGGATTCTCGGTGCCGTTGCCCGATCCGGTCGCTGCTCTCGCCTTCCATGCGAGTGGCTCAGGGATGCCTGAACGTGTCATTCAGTGGAACCGGCGGGCGGCCGACGCGGCGATCGCCAAGGGCGCGATGGAGACTGCTGAGTCGCTGCTCCGTGACGTCGTGACCGCGCTTCGCCAAATTGGTGCAACCCCCGGGGAGTGCCGCGCCGCCTATCGACGTCTGGCCTTTGTCGCCGAGCGGGCCGGCCACCCTGAAGCCTCGCTCGACGCCCTCTCGGCTGCGGCGCGTTCAGCCGACGATGGCGAGCGGTGCGTGATCGCTGTCGATCGCGCTCGAATGCAGGAGAAGTTGGGCCGGTACAGCGCCGCATTGGCGACCACGGCAAAGGCGATCAAGCTGTGTCCGGATGCTGAGGCGTCTCGACACCTC
The DNA here is from genome assembly GCA_963720775.1 of Ilumatobacteraceae bacterium. GTDB lineage: Bacteria > Actinomycetota > Acidimicrobiia > Acidimicrobiales > Ilumatobacteraceae > JAENVT01. The sequence goes on from CAVRGR010000008.1 coordinate 155,532, forward strand.
CGCCTCTCGCGAGCAACGATCCGCAACTTCCAAGGACGTTGGAACGAATGCCTCGACATCTGCCGATCGCTTCTCCACGACTTCGCCGACAACGACGATCGCCGACTTCTGGCACAGGCGCATCTCTTGGCGGAGTGGTGCTGCACGTGCCTCGGTCTGCCCGAGCGGGTCGAACACGAGCAGTCCGCTCTACGAATGCTCACCGACCTCGATGACTCGATCGGACTCGGGAACCTGTTCCTGAACCGGGGCGTGAGTGCTTGGCAGGAGTGCCGCGCGTCCGATGCTGTTGCGCACTTCCGAACCAGCTCGGAGCACTATCGCAAGGCGGGAGATGTCGTGGGGGCTGCGCTCGCCGACAACAACGTTGCCGAGATCCTCACGCTCCAGTTCCGACTCGACGCCGCAGAAGCCCTGCTCGTTCCGGCGCGCCGGGTGACAGAGGCCGCCAACTACCCGCACGGCACGATGACGACCATCAGCGGCCTCTCACGAATTGCTGCGTGGCGCGGTCTCACCGCTGAAGCGCTGGACCTCCAACACGTGGCGCTGCGCGGTTTCCGCGAGCTCCACGCGGATGATCTCGTGGCCGACTCGTTGGCGCGTCTGGCCGAGGTGCACCTGATTGCTGGAGATGCCGCTGCGGCATTGGCGACGGTGCAGCAAGCGGGCGACGCCCTGTCGAACTTGCCGGACATTGCCGTGTTACCTGCCACACTTGCTCGGCTCAACGCCCGCGCCCTGCTCCTGTCGGGCCAGAAGGACGAGGCTCGACAATCGTTCACAAGGGCGCTGGAACTTGCAACGGCCGATGCGTTCACCTACGAGATGGCGCTGGCGTCGCTCGGTTTGGCGCGCATCGACGAAGACGAGCACAGGGCCGCGCAAGCGCTCGCCGAGCTTGCTGAACTGGGTGTTTTGGCGCCACCTCCCGGGTCGTGACGTCGTTCAGTTGGCAACCTGGAAATCGGCGGTGTAGACGACGCGCCCACCTCCGCTCAACGTGACGATCGCCGTGATCCGGTGCTTGCCTCGGCGGAGCAGACGGGTGTCTAGCGGGAGCGCGGTGCCATCGCGGTGCGATCCGAGCAGATCGTACGGTGCTGTCGAATCGCGTGAGATCGGGATTCCGTCGACCGTGAAGGTCACCGATGACAGGCCCGCGATTGCATCATTGGCAGTGCCCAGGAACACGTAGCGGCGACCGGAGAGCGTGGCACCGCTCAGCGACACGGACGACGAACGATCCGCCGCCGACGACACCTGCAGGCTGTGCGTGGTCGTGTTGGCGACCGTGAACGTCGAATCCAACGTGACCCGCGAGCCGTTGCGCTTGATCACGATGGCCGTGATCCGATGAGACCCGACGCTCAACAGGTTCGACTCGAAGGGGTTGGCGTTCAACGCACACGTACGGCACGGCCTGTGGCCCGACGTGCCGGCGAAGTCGAACGGAACGCTCTGATCGGACGAGAACGTCGTGCCATCCAACTGGAAGCTGACCCGGCGGACATCGCCGAGACCGTTCGGGCCGACGAAGACGTATGCGCTGGCTCCACCACTCAGCACAGCATCTGCCAACGGCCGGAGGTTCGTCGTCCTCGAGGCGTCGTCGGCCACCGAGAGGGTGAGCGAGGTAGGGGGCGCCGAAACGGTGATCGGCACGACCACCGTGGCCGATTGGAGCAATGCGTCGCTGACGGCGTACGAGAACGAATCGCTGCCCACGAAACCAGCGGCACTGGTGTAGACGAACGAGGGCCCGCTACCCGTGAGCGTGCCGTGCGCCGGGGCCGCCACGATGACGAACGTCAGCGGATCACCATCGACATCGGTACCGGAGAGTTGCACGGTGGCGGCTTGACCTGAGATCGCCGACAACGAGGCGGCGCCCGCCACCGGTCGGTCGTTCACGGGGCTGACGATGATCGATACGGTCGCCGGCGCCGACGTCGCCAGTGCATCGGCGACGGTGAAGTTGAAGGAGTCGGGCCCGTTGTAGTTCGCGGCGGGCGTGTACATGCGGTTGGCGCCCGAGCCCGACAACGTGCCATGTGCCGGCGGCGTCACGACGGTGTACGACAACGCGTCGCCGTCGGGGTCACTCCCCGACAACGTGATCGAGGCGGTCGTGTCTTCGGCTGTGGTGACTGCTTGCGGACTGGCGGTCGGAGCGCGATTGCTGGCGGTGATGGTCGTCGATGCAGTTCCGCTGCCGTTGTCGTCGTCGGTGACCGTGACGACGACCGTGCGAGTGCCGGGAGTCGTGTACACGTGCGATGCTGCGCACGCCCCGGGCGTGATGGTTCCGGCCGCCGACGTGCCATCTCCCCACGCGACCGTGCACGTGTGCGTGTCGTTGCTGCCGGCATCGGTGAACGAGGCGGCAAGGTCGATGGTCGAGCCGGGCAGAACCGGCGATGGCGCGCTCGTGATCGTGACGACGGGGTCGGCGTTCGACACCGATGCCGTGGTCGAAGCGGCCGCCGAGCCGCCGTGACCATCCGAGGCGGTCGCCGTGACGGTGTAGGTGCCGTCGTCGGTGCAACTGATCGTGGTGGTTGCTGCTTGAACACCGGTGGTGCACAAGCCCCCGCCATCGACATCGCTGCCGGCCACGACGGACCAAGCCACGGTGACGACATCACCGTCGACATCGCTCACCGAGGCCGTGATCGACGTCGAGGTTCCTTCGGCGATGCTCAGCGTCGGCGGAGTGGAGATCGTCGGCGCATCGTTCTGCGGCGTGATGGAGATGGCAACGGTCGCCGGTGCAGAATCGACGATGCCGTCGTTGACGACGAAGGCAAAGGAGTCGGAGCCGTTGAAGTTGGCGCTCGGCGTGTACGTGAGGTTCGGTGCTGTTCCCGACAACGTGCCGTGTGCCGGCAGCGACGGCACGGTGAATGTCAACGTGTCACCGTCGGGGTCGGTGCCCGCCAGCATCACGGCGATCGGGGTGTCTTCGAGGGTCGTCACCGATTGCGCGATTGCCGTCGGCGGCGAGTTCCCGGGCTGCGTCACCGTCAGGACCGCAGTCCCGGCTGCGCTCCAGTTGCCGGCGACGTCGAGCGCGCGAACCGACACCACATAGGTGCCGGCCGCAAGAGAAGCGAGGATGGTTCCCGACAACGTGGTGCCCGACAGCGACAGCGGAGTCGCGTTTCCTTGGCCGGGATCTGCACCGATCCACCACTCACCGCCGTTCAGACCGGAGAGAACGTCGGTGGAGGTCGCCGTGATGCTCGTCGATTGATCGACCGCGTGCGAGGGCGGATCAAGAGTGACGGCGGGAGTCGTCGGCGCGGTGCGGTCGACCTTGACCGTTCGTGTGGCGGTGGCGGTCAGCCCGGCGCGATCCGTCGACGTACCGCTGAGAGTCAGCGCGGCTCCCTCATTGGTACCGGTGGATGCCGGCGGTGGGCACGAAGCCACGCCCGATCCGCCATCGGTGCACGAGAAGGTCGCCGTCACCGCTGTGTTGTTCCAGCCGGCAGCGTTGGCCGGAGGTGACAGGTTGGCGCTGACCTGTGGCGGGGTGCCATCGATGCTCAGGGTCACCACGGAAGAACCGCCGTCGGAGGAGGTCACCTCGACGAGGTGTGAGCCATCGGCGAGACCGCTGGGCACGAACGGGGCAACGTACGCCACCTCCGGACCGCGGTCGATGCTGACGGTGAACGTTGCGGCTCCGGCGCCCGAAACCGAGATCTGCGGCGCCGACGTGAACCACCCCGACGACGGCACCACTGGGGCGAGCATGATGGTGGGCCCTGGTGGCGGAGGCGGCGTCGGTACGAAGCCCGGGCCCTTGTTCGATGCCCAGGAGACGTTGCCCGCACCATCGACGACTTCGACGACGACACGGATCTGTTCGTTGGCGATGGCCGATGGAACAGTGAGCGATCCCGTGAACGCGCCTGCAGCTGCGCCCAGGTCGAGCGACTGCCAGTCGCCACCGGCTTGGTACAGCGCGATCACCCTGTGGATCCCCGAAGCATCGGTGGCATCCACCGACACCTCCGCAGATGTTTCCCCCGCCGACCGTCTGAGCACGACTTCACCGACCGTCGGCGCGGTCCAGTCGGTGGAAGCCGAGTAGTACACGTCACCCGACATCCGGTCGTAGAGGGCTTGGGTGCCAAGACCCGACGGATCGCCCGGTGTCGATGATGTGTACTGACCGGGTAACAGCACCAGTTGCTGACGTTGGGCGATGCCATCGGGGCCGACGAGCCCCTGGGTGTCGCTGGCGGTCGTGACACCCGCCAGCCTCGTCGGGAACGCGGCGACGCCATTGACTGCCTCCGGCTCGCTCGCCGCATTGTCGAGCGTGGGACGGCTGAACGCGGCGTCGAAGTCGGTGACCGTCTGACCCGTCCTCAGCCCGCTGACGACGGCCCCATGGGCGGGCAACAACGTGTTGTCAGCGGCGGCCGCCGTGACGTCGATCTCCGCACGGGGCTCGACAGGGCGGCTGGCAGTGATCTGCGGCAGTTGCGGGCCGGTGCCGGTGTCGGCTTCGAACCACTTGCCGATGTCACCCGCCTTGGCCGCGAAGGTGAAGTCCTGCGTGTAGGGAACCGACGACAGGCCCGGCGCGCCGGGAACCGGGGTAGCGGTCTCGTTCGGAGGCGTCGGGCGTACTGGACGCTCGGTGCCAACGGCGAACATCGGCAGGCCGTAGAGAATCGTGCTCGACAACGCCTTCTCGTCGTACGCGCCGTACAGGCCTTGGCTGGCGAAGTAGCTCTGCTTGGCATTTCGCAGCGCATCACCGAGCGATACCGATCCGTCGAGCTCGCCGGCGAACAGCGTCATCAAGCGTTCCTGCAGACCGACACTGACCTGATCGCCGTAGCCGAACCCGGTGGTGGCGACGTAGGCGGCTCCTCGCGCCGTGATCGCCGCGGCGAGATCGTCGGCCACCGCACCTCCACCCACGGTCGCGTCGGACACCGCGAGACCGGAGTGGCAACCCATCGAGAACACGAGGCGCGCCCCGTCGGGCAGCGTTGCCGCGAGCTCGCTTGCCGGCACCGAATCTCCCTGCGGCGTCTCCAGCGCGGTGTGATCGAAGTGACCGAAGATGGCCTCGATCGACGGCGCTGGTGGCCCGGTGAGATCGGCGAGCAGCTGGGCGCCGGTCCACGTCGACTCGTTGGCGGGTGCCGTGATCGTGACGGGGGCGCCGTTCGCGGACGCCAACGAGCTCGACAGCGCTTGACGCACGGAGCTCGCCCCGTCGGTCATGAAGTCGTAGCCGGCTGCATACGCACGGCTGGCATCGAGACGACCGGAGGCCGCACCGAACGCGTCGATCTGGGCGATGATCTGAGCGGGTGACTCGACCAGACGACCGAGGGCGAGCTCGGGCACGTAGAGCCGGCGCGTGGCCCATTGGATCGGGTCGAGATCGCCGAACGGATCGTCGCTGAGGTAGTGGCTGGTGCTGAGGGCACCGAAGTACGGCCCGTTGACATCAAAGGTGTCGGCGTAACCCGTCTCGTTGCCCACACGCGTCGTATCGTCGAGCCGCGCCATCGGCACGATGTCGTCACCGCCGACGATCACCACGTTCTGCAGCGAGAAGTGCGCCGAGACGCCGGGCAGAGCTCCGTTGCGGATGCCGACGACCAGACGCGTGATCTGGTTGACGACCTTGTTGGCCGCGTCGGCGAGACAGGGGTTGGCGTTCCAGGCCGTGTAGGCCGATGCGACCGCCGGATCGCCTTCGACCGGAATGACCACACCCTTGACGTCAGGTCGGGCAGCGAACGCGGCAAGGCTCGTCATCACGCTGGCGGCCGCCGCAGTGCCGAAGGTGTCGCCGAGTCGCTGCTGGTTGACGAGGATGATCGTCGACAGGTCGGATGGAAGGTTGGTGAGGTCGGGCAGGCTTCCAGCGACTCCGCCAGTGCGTGCGTACGCCGTGCACGTCGGCGTGCGCGGGGGATCCACCTGACGAACACGCAACACGTACGGCAGGTTCGACGTCGCCGAGTTGTACACGCTCACCTGCAACAGATCGGGCTCGATGGCGTCGACCGATTCGAGATCGGTGTTGCGAGCGGCCGAACGACCCACCACGGTCAGCCCATCGATCAACGGCACTCCTGCGTCGGTGTCGGGTTCCGGCGAATAACTGGTGCCGGAGACGTCGAGATCCTCGGCCGCCAGCGGCGGCGAGGAGGACGTTTCAGTTCGTGTCGCCACCGGTGACGGTGAGTTGCCGGGTCGGTCGGTGGCCGGACCGTACACGACGAGGTCTCCGTCACCGGCGAGGTGACTGAGCCGAACCCCGACCTGGGCGGCGGGAGTGGAGTTGAACCCGTACAGGTCGACGTCGTCCGGCGCATCGACGTAACCGAGGTACAACACGTCGGTCTCCACCGGCAGCGCCAAAGCGGCCGTACCGGGGGCGTCGTTGGTGTCGACCACGCGGACACTCCCGGCGGTGGAGGCTGCTCCGCTGGAGATCGCGATCTTCGCAACCGCACTTGCGTCGCCGAGCGTGAGACCCGGTGTGGTGCGGAACGACAGGGTGTAGTCCGTGTCGGCCTGGATTCCGAGTGCGGTCCACACGAGCACTTGCCCATTGGGATCATCGGTGACCGTCGGACCGGTGATCCCGCCGGCCGCAGGGGTCAACGAGTCGAGCTCGGCCGGCGCCGGCCGTGCAGCCGTTGGCGTGAAGTAGTCGAAGCCCGGCGGCAGCGTCACCGTGATGGTCGTTTCGAACGGTCCGGGTCCACCCCGAGCACTCGAGACCGACAGCTTCAGGTTCCAGTCGAGCGTGGAGCCAGTACGGGCGAAGTCCTGCAAGCCGGCGGTGGTGAGATCGACGTCTTCCCACGGGAAGTCGCTCTGGTCGAGCGAGCCGACGATCACGTCGTTCAGATCGAGCGACGCCGGGAGCGCAGCCGCGATCTGGGTGAGCGAGATCGACGGATCACCGTTGACGGTGTGATCGGCGAACGCCCGACCGACATCTTGAAGGAGCGCGCCGGGAACCAATGCATTGGCCGCTCGTGCTTGACCGAGCGTCGCTCCTCCGGAGCAATCGAAGCCGTGGGTGCAGTCGACCACGAGATCGCGACGGCCGTATGCGCCGTCGTCGGGGTTCGTGTCGTTGAGCGGTATGTCGGCGATGCGCACGGAGCCCACCGCGGGTGACGCATCGAGAGCCGCGACCACCGTGATCTGACCGATGTCGGTGGCGAAGAGGTTGAGCTCGTCGAGCCGGGCGTCTGTGACCGGCGCGCCGACGAACGCAGCGAGGTTCGACGAGAGCGGCACACGACGCAGTCCGGGGAACAGGGCGAGCACCTTGGCCGCAGCGTCGTCGACATCGAGCTCCATCAACGTTGTGGTGGGTCCGACGTTGAGGCTCGCGCAGGTGGAGGCACCCGCCATGTCGGCGGCCAGACGATCACACCACGACTGGAGGCCGAAGTGGAGGTCGACGACCGGAGTCGCCCCGAGCAGGAACGCGGCGGGCGAGCCGTTGGCGAACGGCGTGCCGTCGAAGAACGACACGTCGTCGAGCGTGAGGTCGCGCAGGGCCTGGGTAGGCGGTGCAGGATCGTAGAGAGCGAGGAACTCGCTGAACGTGATGCTCTGCGTGGGTTGGCCGGCCAGAGGGGTGCCGATCAACAACGCAGGCCATCCACCCGGGTAGTCGACGGGGATCTCCGACAACGGCGTGCTGCTTGCCGACGCAGCCCGCCGTGCAAACGGAGCGAACTCGGAGACAGGTGCACGCCGGGCGAACGGAGCGCGCCGGGCGAACGGTGCACGCCGGGCGAACGGGGCACGCCGGGCGAACGGGGCGTTGGAGACGTCGACGTCGAGTTGACGCATGCGCTCGTACGGGATGTCGGTGAGGTTGACGGAGGTGGTGCCCGGGCCGGTGGTCGAAGTGGCCGGGTTGAGGCTCGCCGTGATCGGTGACGGATTGACGGTGACCGTCACGGTCGCAGTTGCCGAAGCCCCCTGATCGTCCCGCTCCGTGTAGGTGAACGTGTCGGTCCCGAAGAAACCTGGGGCGGGTGTGTAGACGCACTGGAGATTCGAGCACAGCACGGTGCCGTTGCTAGGGCCACTCCAGCCGATCACTTCGATCGGGTCGCCGTCGGCATCGGTGTCGTTGGCGAGCACGTCGATGGTCACGGGTGTCTCTTGTGAGGTGGTCGCGATGTCGTCAACCGCGACTGGCGCGACGTTGGGCCGCGTGATCGTGATGGAGATCGTCGCCTGCACCTCGAACACGCCATCGCTGACGCTGTAGGTGAACACGTCGGTGGTGCGGTTGGTCGGTGCCGTATACGTCAACGTGGGTGCTGCGCCGCTGAGCGATCCGGTCAGCTGACCGACCGGTGGCGACACCATTGACCAAGTGAGCGGCTGCCCCTCGGGATCGACTGCCGACAAGGTGATCGGCAGAGAGCCCCCGGCCTCGACGCTGTAGCTCGCTGAAGTGGCGACGGGGGGTTGGTTGCCAGACACGTTGACGAGCACGGTGAGCAGACCTGTGGCCGTGAGGCCGTGAGCGTCTCGGATCTGATAGGTGATCGTCTCCGTCCCGGAGAACCCGTTGTTCGGCGTGTACCGCAAGTAGTTGGAACCGAACTCGTCGATCCGGCCGTTTGTCGGGTTCGCCACCGACACCACGTTGAGAAAGTCACCGTCAGGATCGAAATCGTTGTCGGTGACTATCACCGTCACCTGCCCGCCCGTGGAGTTCGCCGTATCCGGAACAGCAACTGGCGGACGGTTCGGGTCGCCGGCAGCGAGGATGCGGATCTGGATCTGACCCTGGGTGACATGACCATCCGTGTCGCGCACCAGATAATCGAGCCGGCTCTCGACGTTGACCAGCGAGGGGTCTGTTCCCGGCGTGTAACTCAATCCACCGGACTGCGCCGAACCGGTGAGCACACCGTTGTTCGACGGTTCCGACACCGCCACCACACTCAACGCCTGACCCTGCGGATCACCGTCGTTCGACAACAACTCCGCCGTCGAGAAATTCACCGAACCACCCTGATACACAAAGAAGTAGTCCACCCCCGCAACCGGCGATCCCACGCCAGCCACACCACTGTCCACCCACACCGTCACCGTCGCGGTCGCCGTCAAACCGTGAGCGTCTCGGATCTGATACGTGATCGTCTCCGTCCCGGAGAACCCGTTGTTCGGCGTGTACCGCAAGTAGTTGGAACCGAACTCGTCGATCCGGCCGTTTGCCGGGTTCGCCACCGACACCACGTTGAGAAAGTCACCGTCAGGATCGAAATCGTTGCCCGTCACGATGACCGTCACCTGCGCACCCGAATCCGTGCGAGCCACGTCATCTCGAGCCACAGGCGGCCGATTCGGGTCGCCGGCAGCGAGGATGCGGATCTGGATCTGACCCTGGGACACGTGACCATCGGTGTCGCGCACCAGATAATCGAGCGGAGACTCGGCACCGATCACTGTGGTGTCGACCCTTGGCGTGTACGTGAACGCACCCGATCCCACCGAACCACTCAACACACCATCGTTCGACGGCTCCGACACCGCCACCACACTCAACGCCTGACCCTGCGGATCACCGTCGTTCGACAACAACTCCGCCGTCGAGAAATTCACCGAACCACCCTGATACACAAAGAAGTAGTCCACCCCCGCAACCGGCGATCCCACGCCAGCCACACCACTGTCCACCCACACCGTCACCGTCGCGGTCGCCGTCAAACCGTGAGCGTCTCGGATCTGATACGTGATCGTCTCCGTCCCGGAGAACCCGTTGTTCGGCGTGTACCGCAAGTAGTTGGAACCGAACTCGTCGATCCGGCCGTTTGCCGGGTTCGCCACCGCCGACACGCTGAACCCATCGCCATCAGGATCGAAATCGTTGCCCGTCACGATCACCGTCACCTGCGCACCCGAATCCGTGCGAGCCACGTCATCTCGCGCCACAGGCGGCTGATTCGGGTCGCCGGCAGCGAGGATGCGGATCTGGATCTGACCCTGGGACACGTGACCATCGGTGTCGCGCACCAGATAATCGAGCCGGCTCTCGACGTTGACCAGCGAGGGGTCTGTTCCCGGCGTGTAACTCAATCCGCCGGACTGCGCCGACCCGGTGAGCACACCGTTGTTCGACGGCTCCGACACCGCCACCACACTCAACGCCTGACCGTACGGGTCGGTGTCGTTCGACAGGAGATCGGCTGTGGTGAAACCGACCGAACCTCCCTGATACGCAGAGAAGAAGTCGGTCGCCGCATCCGGAGACGCGATGCCGAACGGAGCGCTGTCCACCCAAACCGTGAGAGTCCCAAACGCTGTCAGCCCGTGACTGTCACGGATCTGATACGTGAGCACTTCCGTGCCGGAGAACCCTTCGTTTGGTGTGTAGGAGACGTAGTTGGCGCCGTAGACGACGATTCCATGCGATGGTATCGCCACCGCCGACACGCTGAACCCATCGCCATCAGGATCGAAATCGTTGTCGACCACGATCGACGTCACCAGCGTGCGGGCGTTCGCGCGGGCCACGTCGTCACGAGCAACTGGTGGCTGGTTGCTGTCGCCGGCGGCGAGGATGCGAATGTCGATCTCGCCTTGGGACACGTGACCATCGGTGTCGCGCACCAGGTACTCGAGCTGGCTCTCCACGTTGATCAGCGAGGGATCCGTTCCCGGCGTGTAGCTCAACCCGCCGGACTGCGCCGACCCGGTGAGCACACCGTTGTTCGACGGCTCCGACACCGCCACCACAGTCAGGGCCTGACCATGCGGATCGGTGTCGTTCGACAACAGCTCCGCCGTCGTGAACCCCACCGAACCACCCTGGTACACGTAGAAGTAGTCAGTTCCGGGCAGAGGTGTCCCGGCGTTCGCATCACTGTCGACCCACACCGTCACGGTCGCCGTCGCGGTGAGGCCATGGCTGTCGCGGATCTGGTAGGTGACGACGTCGGCGCCCACGAACCCGGCAACTGGGAAGTACGACACGAAACTGCTGCCGAACGCGATGGTTCCGTGCGCAGGCGTGTCGACCGACACCACGCTGAACCCGTCGCCATCAGGATCGAAATCGTTGTTCAGCACAAACGCCGAGGCACCCCCGCCGGCACCGACCAAGGTCACGTCGTCTCGGGCGACCGGTGGCTGGTTGGTGTCGCCGGCGGCGAGGATCTGGATCTTGATCTCGCCCTGGACGACATGACCGTCGGGATCGAGCAGCAAGTAGTCGAGTTGGGTCTCGACGTTGGCAAAGGTCGGATCAGTGCTCGGGGTGTAGCTCAAGCCACCGTTCGCCGCCGAACCGGTGAGCACACCATCGTTCCCCGGATCCGACACGGCAACGACGCTCAACGCCTGACTCTGCGGATCGTTGTCGTTCGACAACAGTTGGGCGGTGCTGAAGCCGATCGATTCACCCTGCTTCACGTAGAAATAGTCAGCGAACGCAAGCGGAGACTCGGCACCGATCACTGTGGTGTCGACCCACACCGTGAGGATCCCAGTGGCCGCCGCGCCCGTACTGTCGCGGATCGTGTACGTGATGCTCTCGGGGCCGGAGAACCCGGTGTCGGGCGTGTAGGAGATGTAGCTCGAACCGAACGTGACGCTGCCATGTGCGGGCGTTTCCACCGCGACGACATCGAAGCTGTCGAAGTCGGGATCGAAGTCGTTCGACGTGACGAACACCGTGACGCCCGTCCCGGCATTCGTGCGGGCCACGTCGGCGCGCGCAACCGGTGGTGACGAGGCAGTCGCGGTGGTCGCGTCGACTGCGATGACGATCGACGGAGCCAGTGTGACCGCGGCGATGAACACCATTCGAAAAACACGCTGTCGCGCCCTGACTTCCCAATCCGCGATCAGCCTCTCGCCCACCCTCATGCCCGCTCCGTCCCTGAGATGCGCCGACACCTTCCCACAGAAAGCGCCCGAGCGCCACTGTCAGTCACGAATTCAGGGTGACGGCTAGGTTTCCAGGATGCTGAGCGTTGCGCTGCAAGGGTTGCTCAGCGACCACTTTCGCCTGCCAGTCACGCTCGTTGGCGAGCCGACCCGCATCACCGGTGGGTTCTGGGCGTCGATCTACGGATTCTCGATCGCATCGTCGACGGGCCGTCTACCGCCGGACTGGACCGGTCCCCTCGTGCTACGGGTGATGCCCGACCGGTCACGGGCCACGCGGGAGAGCATCGTGCAGCGGGCCGTGGCTGCCGGCGGGTTCCCCACGCCGGCGGTGCTGTTGGACGGGTACGACGACTCGCTCGGCGGCGCGTTCATGGTGATGCCATTCGCCGAGGGGAAGTCGCCGTTGTCCGGGCTCGGACCCGGGTCGCTGTTCCGCGCCCGTCGGCTGCTGCGACGTCTTCCGGTTCAACTCGCCGAGGTCGCCGTTCGGCTGCACCGTGTCGATCCGGCGCCTGTCGCCGCCGCCCTCGCCTCCGGAGGTTTCTCGCCATCCGGTGATGGCGTCGAGCCGCGGTTGGCGATGATCAGAACTGCTTCCGAAACGCAGGGCCGCGGCTTCGATCGATTGGTCGACTGGTTTTCCGACCACCGCCCCGATCAGCCGAGGTTGGTCGTGTGTCACGGCGACATCCATCCGTTCAACCTCCTCGTCGAGCGCGGCGGCCGACTCACCGTGCTCGACTGGACCAACGGGGATCTCATGCCTCGCGAATACGACATCGGCTTCAGCGCAGGACTGTTGCGGTGTGCGCCGTTCAGCGTCCCCAAGGTGGCACGACCTGTGCTCGATCGGGTCACGTCGAGGTTGGCCGATCGGTTCGTATCGGCCTACGAACAGTCCTTCCCGGTCGACGCGACCATGCTCGCGTTCTTCGAGGCTCTGCAGTACGCCCGATGCCTGGCCGAAGTTGCGACGGCTCGAAGCGGGCTGACCGACATCGTCGACGTCCGACATCCCTTCGAATCGGCAGCCGTGGCGATGACTCGCCGCCTCGCTGCGCTCACCGGCATCACCGTCATCCTTCCCGACGCGTCGCCGACGGAAGCTCGACGCCGAAACCACGAACCGCCAGCTTGATCAGCACCTGTCCGGGCACGCGCAGGTCCTCGATCCGCCGGCGCGACAAGTCTTCGAGCTCTGCCAACCTGGCAGTGAGTGCCGCAGAGCCCTCGCGTCGGGCGGTGTTGAGGGCCAACGCGTTGCGCCACACCTTGCGACGCGACTCGGTCATGAAACGCTTGGTGGCCGCTTGGTTGAACGGCTTCAGCATGCGATCGAGGCGCGTGCGGTCGCCGGGCTTCTCGACACGCTGAAGTTCGATGTCCTCGGCATCGACTCGCGAGGCGAGAATGGCGTCGATGCGCTCGTGGTCGATCCCGCGCCGCTTCAGGACTGCAGGATCAGCGAACTCCTCGTCGGTGATGGCGGCGAGCAGCGCTTGCGGAAGGTCGTAGTTGATGTGCGCGTTCATCCCGAGCAAGACGTGGCGCAACGGCGGCACGCGCCGGTCGGCGGCCGATTCGAAGGCCACCGCCCACGGCCCCGGCGGCTGTACGCCGCGGTTCCACTGCTCGAGCGCATCGAGGTACAGGCCGGCGAACACCACGTCCCAACGCTCCACCCAAGCGGCATCGAGGAAATGACCGGCGAGCAGCGCCTTGTGCACAGCCAGGGTCGTGCGCCGGTACGTGGCCAGAAAGTGCCGGCGAGGATCGTCGTCGGCTTCCATCGGCGCGAGCAACGCGGCCATCCGTTCGAGCAAAGCCTCGATCGTACCTGCCTCGCCATCCACGCGAAGCGATTGTAGACCGCGGCCGAACCCGACAACACTCGACCTCAACGTGAGGTCGAGATTTCAGCGATGCGAGCGCAGGTGATCGAGCTCTCGGGCGATGTCGACCTCGGTGATCGGGCCGCGTACGTAGTCCCAGAGCCCGAGCAACATGCCCACGCCCCAGCCGCCGATGACCCACGCCGGCCAGAAGTAGCCCCGCCCGGTCATCGCCCAGACCCCCACGAGGAAGGCATTGACGACGACGTACGCCACCAACCCTCCCTGCAGGTTCCTCCGCTTCTCGATGCGCTTTCGTGCCGCCTCGCGGTCGGTGTCGTGCACTTGTTCTTCTCGCTCTTGTTCTCGTAGGTCACTCATCCTGAGCCTCCTTGTCATGGAGATCGATTCGAACCATCAACGTCGGACCCTCGTTGCGAGCCACGGTCCGGCGCGCTCGCGGGAACTCCTGCAAGTACGCAGCCAACGCCTCTGCGACCTCCTCCGGCTGTTCCCTGGCACTGATCGCCTGGGCAACGCCTGTCTCGTTCTGCCCGGCGAGACGCATGTTGACGGGGGTCGGCTCCAGAAGGTTGCGCCACCAGCGCTTGCGCTGCGGCCAGCCGACCAGAATCCAGACCCTCCCGCGGCCTCGGACGTACATCACCACCAGCTCGCGCAGCTCGCCCGTTCGTTTCCCACGGTAGTCGAGCACGGCCAGTCGTCGTCCCAGTCGGTGGCCGATCCGACTACGCAGCAAGTGTTGCAAGCATGGATTGACGACGCGGTTGGTCAGCCAGAAGCCACGGCGTTGGTCGCCGGCGACATCGGGCTGCACTGTCACGCCTTCAAGAAACACCAGCCTCACCCCGGCCACTAGGGCCATCTGTCACGATCCAGAGGGTCAAGCCCGCCAATGCCCCCGTCACGCAACGTTCGCCGAGCGCAGCGTGCGCCGACATCCGACGTTGTGGGCAGCACGGATCGTTCGGCACGGCTCCGATCCAGCGTCCTTGGGCGCGGGCGCTGAAGAGACCGTTCCGAGCTCGCGCCCATTGAGCCTGCTTGGGTGGGGAAACGGAAGTCGCATTGCCAGAGTCGCGCCCATTCGAACCCGATCGCGTGGCGGGCGAGTACAGCGGACCCAGCCGGCGATCTGCATCCCGTGGGTGTGTCCCTCGGAACTATCGGCCGAAAACCGGGCAAGGCACGAATCAGGCAGCGTCAGTCGTGCCGCAGCGAGCTCACCGGGGTGCCCAGCCAGCCGGCCTCGCGCCGCGCCCAGTACTCGGTACGCAGCTGCAGCGAGATCGGGCCCGGACCGCTGCCGTGCCGCAATGCGGTTCCGTCGACAGTAGCCACCGGCATCACACCGCCGGCGGTCGTGCTGAGGAAGGCCTCGTCGGCATCGCGCAGGTCGTCGGCGGTGAGGTCGGCCTCCTCGGCCTTGAAACCGAGGTCGCTCGCCAGCTCGAGCATCGTGCGTCGGGTGATGCCCTCGAGCACGTTTCCACGGGGGGTTCGCAGCACCTCGTCACGAACCACGAAGAGGTTGAAGCCCGGGCCCTCGGACAGGCGACCGTCGGGCGTGCAGAGCACCGAGGTGTCGCTGCCGCGATCGAGGCCCTCGAACAGGCCGCGCTGCAAGTCGAGCCAGTTGAAGTTCTTCATCCGCGGATCGACCGACTCCGGGGGCGTGCGTCGATTGCCGGCCGCGATCGTCAGGTCGATGCCCTCCAGCTGACGCGCCGGCTGGACGATCCAGATGTATGGCATCGCGAACGCGATGAGCGTGTTCGTGCACAGTCGAGGGTCGCGCACAGTCGGCGATTGGAACTTGCCGCGCGTCGAGATCATCTGCACGTAGGCGGCGTCCAGCCCGGTGCGATGCACGCACTCAGCCAGGATGGACTTCAGCTCGTCGGGCGTGGCCGGCGGCGACAGACGCGCCAACGCGCAGGAACGAAAGAAGCGGGCGATGTGGTCGTCGAGTCGGAAGAACCGACCCGACCACACCGACACGGTGTCGTACACAGCGTCGCCGCGCGTGAAACCCGGATCGAGCAGAGGAACACTTGCCTCGCCGAGGGGGCCGTAGGAGCCGTTGGTGAATGCAATGCCGTCTGCGGGTGATGCCATCGGCCGCGAGCGTAGTTCGGCCGCGCCTAGCCTCCGCCCAATGAACACCTCTGCACCTGACGGACCGGTCACTCTGGCGATCGACATTGGAGGAAGTGGCCTGAAGGCGCTGACGCTCGATGCCGCCGGCAAGGCACTCACCGAGCGATTGCGCGTGCCGACGCCCTACCCACTTCCGCCGATGCGACTCGTCGCCGAGTTGCAGGCACTGGTCCAGCCGGTGAAGAAGTACGACCGCATCTCGGTTGGGTTCCCGGGCATGGTTCGCGCCGGCCGGGTGTTGACCGCGCCGCATCTCGTACTGTCGAAGGGCCCCGGTTCGAAGGTCGACAAGAAGTCGGCAAAGGCGTGGGATCGATTCGACCTGGCCGCTGCGCTGGTGAAGGGACTGGGCAAACCGGCCAGGGTCGTGAACGACGCCGATCTGCAAGGTC
Source organism: Ilumatobacteraceae bacterium (assembly GCA_963720775.1). Classification (GTDB taxonomy): domain Bacteria; phylum Actinomycetota; class Acidimicrobiia; order Acidimicrobiales; family Ilumatobacteraceae; genus JAENVT01. The sequence continues at coordinate 171,862 of CAVRGR010000008.1, forward strand.
TCGATGCGGCGACAGGCGTCGGTCTGGAAGTCGTCATCACGCTCGGCACCGGCTTCGGCACCGCCGTGCTGCACGATGGTCAGCTGGCGCCGCACATGGAGTTCTCTCAACACCGCTTCCGCAAGGGTGAGACGTACGACGAGCAGATCGGTGATGTCGCCTTGAAAGCGATCGGCCCCAAGGCGTGGAGCCGGCGGGTTCACAAGGCCATCGCAATGCTCGACGCGGTGTTCGTCTTCGACCACCTGTACGTCGGTGGTGGCAACGCTCAGCATCTCGGCGGCTCGCTGGGACCGAAGGTGAGCGTCATCGACCCCAACGCCGGCCTGTTGGGCGGAATCCGGCTCTGGGCGCAGGGTGGCACGCAGTTCGGCGGCCGGACCAGAACGACGAAGCGCTGACGCCTCAACGAGACGAACTCTGCGACACCAAACCGACGATGTAGTCCCACTGTGGATCGCTCACCGGCATCACGCTGAGACGGTTGGCCTTTTGAAGAAGATGAAAGGCACCAAGCTGGGCTGCGTGCTGACGAAGGGCGGCAAGGGGTAGCAACTCGGGAAAGCGCTCGACGAAACGCACATCGCGACAGACCCACCGAGGCTTGGCGGCCGGAGATGCCGGGTCGTAGTAGTGGCTCTCCGGGTCGAACTGAGTGGGATCCGGATACGAATCGCCGACGATCTCGGCGATGCCGGCGATCCCGGGGATCTTGCAGCTGCTGTGGGCGAAGAAGAACTGCTCTCCCGATTTCATCTGCAGCATCCAGTTGCGGGCCCTGTAGTTGCGAACGCCGTCCCACGGGAATCGCTTGCGCTTGGCGCGACTGAGGTCGTCGATGGACAACTCCTCGGGTTCCGACTTCATCAACCAGTGGGCCACACACAGATCTTTGCCCGGCGCGGTCGCCTCGCTCAACTGGTGAACGCACCAGGGCCCGATGACCCTCCGCATCAGGACCGCACGCCCTTCCCGAACTCGACCCACAGGCGCACGCTGGACACGTGAAACTGGTCGATCCATCGCGGTTGCACGCGCTCTACGGTCGCAGCCTGCTGAACACCCGCGACTGGTCGACAGACGATCTCGAGACCCTTTTGGCGGTGGCGGGCGCATTGGAAGAGCTCGATCGCGCTGGCGCCCGCATCGACGTGTTACGCGGTGAGCTCGCCTACGCCATGTTCTTCGACAACTCCACGCGCACCAAGTCGGCGTGGGCCGGGGCCGCGGCGCGACTCGGCATGCATCCCGTCATCGTCGACGGCTCCAGCACCCAGGTCTCGCATGGCGAGACTGCCGAGGAGACCGGTGCGATGCTCGGCATGAACGCCCACGCGCTCGGTGTGCGTCACGACCTCATCCTCGGCGAGGGAAACGCCTTCATGCGCGACGTGCAGCGCGGCATCGACTCCTACCTCTCCGCCACCGCGGACGAGCGAATCGTTCCGATCGTCAACCTGCAGTGCGACGTCGACCATCCCACGCAATCACTGGCCGACCTCTTGTGGTTGCGCGAGAACTTCGGTGGCTCCGTTGCCGGCCGCCGGATCACCGTGTCGTGGGCATACTCACCCAGCTACGCCAAGCCGATGTCGGTGCCACAAGGTGTCGTGTCGCTGCTCACCCGGTTCGGAGCGCACGTCACGCTGGCTCACCCGCCCGGCTACGAGCTGCATGCCGAAACGCTGGCCGTCGCCGCCGACGACGCAGCCGATTCCGGTGGTTCGTTCCGTGTCACGAACGACATGGACGAAGCGTTCGCCGGGGCGCACGCCGTCTATCCGAAGTCGTGGGGCCCGCAGGAGTTGATGTGGGAGCGCGTGGCTGCCAACCGTGCCGGCGACAAGACTGGACTGCAGGACGTCGAGCAACGAGCCTTGGCGCTCAACGCCGAGCATCGTTCCTGGATCTGCGACGAGCGACGCATGGCATTGACGGCCGACGCCGCGTACCTGCATTGCCTGCCGGCAGACATCGGTGCCGAGGTGAGCGCGGGTGTGATGGATCGGTTCCGCGTTGCCGTAGCCCGCGAAGCGAACAAGAAGGTGTACGTGATCATGGCGCTCCTCGCCACCGCGAAGATCGCCGATCTCGGCGCCGTACTCACTGGAGGTGCGCGATGTCCAACATGACCGAGCTCGATCGAGTTGATTCCGGCCTTGCCGAGCTCGACCGCAAGGTGGTCGAGCTTGCCGAGCGATACCGTCCCTTGGCGGTTCGCATCTTGAAGGAAGCCATCCGCATCCCGGCCGACGACATCGATCGGCCAATCGACGACGGCGGTGACCCGCGCTCCGGGCTGTCGAACCACGAGGGCAAACGCCTCCGCTTCCTACGCGACACCATCATCGACATCGACGCCGTCCGACACGCCGACGACGTGTGGTTCGACGACTACGGCAACCTCGTGTGGGTGGTGCGCGATCCATTCGACGGCGTTGCGCCGGAACATCAGAAGATCATCTACTTCGACGGCCACACCGACACGGTGCAGGCCCTGCGCGGCCAGTGGCACGACAAGCTCGGCGGCGCCGTCGATCCGTACGAGGGACTGGTCGAAGGCACGTACCTCGATCCTGCCTCGCTGCGCGCTCAGCTCGGTTACCTGCCGCCCGAAAGGGAGTGGCAGCACTTGGTGTTCGGTCGCGGCTCGGCCGACCAGTTGGCCGGCGTCGTTGCCCAGATGGTCGCCACGAAGATCCTGCTGGAGCTCGTCGACGACGGCGCGCTGCACGGGGCGATCGTACGGTCGTACGCGACCGCTGCCGAGGAGGACAACGACGGGGGCGGCCCGCGCTACGTCGTCGCCGAAGTGTTGCCAGGGGCGGGTGCCGACATGATCCCCGACGTCGTAGTGCTCACCGAGGGCACGGGTGACGCAGTCAAGGGTGCGCTCGGCATCTACCGCGGCCAACGCGGTCGCATGCAGATCGAGGTCACGGTCGCCGGACGTTCGTGCCACGGCTCCATGCCGTTCGAGGGACTGAACCCGCTCGAGCACGGGGGCGCGATCCTCGCCGAGGCGGCGCAACGTCACGTCGTCGGCGAGGGGTTTGCCGAGCATTCGTTCCTCGGGCGTGGAACGCGGACGGCTTCTTGGTCGGCGCTCGACACTCCCAGTGACTGCGCCGTGCCGGATCGCTTCACGTTCCGGTTCGATCGGCGCCTCACGGTGGGCGAAACCCCCGAGCAGTGCCTTGCCGACATCGAGTCGCTCGACGCCGTGGCCGCAGCACGTGCCGCGGGTCTGACTGTCACCATCGTGGTACCTCGCTACTCGCAGCCGACGTGGCGCTCGTATCCCGTCGACAACGCCCAGGTGTACCCGGGCTGGGTCACGCCCGAGGAACATCCATCGATTCAGGCTGCCGTCGACGCGTACCGCCGCGTCGTCACGCCGCACGTCGTCGAGCCGGCCGGTGGGGCCACGGGCGGCGCGTTGCGAACAGAACCGCGCGTCGACAAGTGGATCTTCTCGACGGATGGTGTGGGCTTCCCCATCGCCATCGACGACTCGACGATCGAGGTCGGCCCGGACAAGAAGTGGGTGGTGTCGGGGTCGGTGAAGCATCCGCCGATGTTCGGCATCGGTGCGGGCATCGAGCAGAACACGCACCGAATCGGCGAGTGCGTCGATGCCCGGGAGTTGCAGCACGCCGTCGCCATGCTGGCTCGCTTCCCCCGAGCCTTCGTCGACGCAGGGTGAGGCACGGCTCCGGAGCGTGATTCGTCAAGATTTCGTCAAGGAACCGCGCAATTCGTTCGGAGTGTGCAACGAATCGCCGATGACGATCGGTGACGCGGAGGTGCCCGGCTAGCGAATGACCTACTTCCTGGTGGCTCTGTTCGGCGGCTACACGGGCTCGTTCGTCTGTGTGATCCTGGAGCGCCGCGCCGCCGGTCGTGCTCCCGACGGTCGTTCGACGTGCGTCTGTGGACGCCAGATCCCGATGTATCGCAACATCCCGATCGTCACCTGGCTGCTACAGCGCGGCAAGGCCCACTGCTGTGGTTCCAGGATTCCGGCGTGGTACTTCTGGGCCGAGCTCGGCGTGACCGCGGCGGCAGTGGCCGGCGCGATTGCCTTCGGGTCATCGGCTGCTCTCGGTGGTGGTTTGGGCACTGTGTGCGGAGTTGGAGCCCTCTGGGCCTGGAGAACTTTACGAAATCTTGAATAAGCGACAGGGAGTGGTCCATTCGGCCCATTGCGGCTTGGCCAAGTATCCGGCACGGTCTGGTTGCCCAGTCTTTGGGCGGACGGATAGCGGACGGACAAAGGGAGACTTCCAATGCTCAGAATCATGGTTTTTATTCAGAACTGGTTCAGCGACAGCGAGCGCACGCACGAGGATCGTGGGGCCACGATGGTGGAATACGCGCTCATCGTGTCGTTGATCGCGTTGGTGGCCGCCGTCGGCGTCGCCGCCTTCGGATGGAAGCTCAGCGACTTCTTCAGCGCGCCTCAACCCAGCCGTGCTGACCTACCAATGGTCACGTCGTATTCTCCGATCCGGGCAGCGAACCTGCATGCGAGAGCAAAACCCGCGATCGGGGCGCGACCATCGTGGAATACGGCGTAACCGTGTCGGTGATCGCCTTCGTGGCGATGGCCGGCGTGAGGGTGTTCAGCGGCAGGCTGGGCGACCTCATTTCTAACCTGATCTCGTGGTAAGGGTGTGTGGGAACAAGAGGGTGCGGACGACCGAACGGGATAGAGGTGCGGCCATGATCGAACTGGCCTTGATCCTGCCCGTGTTGTTGATGGTCATGGTTGGCATCGTCGAATTTGGAAGGGCGTAAAGCTACAAGGAGTCAATCCAGGGCGCCGCACGCGAAGGCGCCCGAGTGCTGGCCCTCGGTCAGCCGAGCAAGGTGAACGCCGCTGTCAACGCTGGCCGTGGCTCGGCGACGATCACGAGCGTCACGACGGGTGGCTCGTGCCCATCCACTGCAGATCCGGCCAATCCCCGGTACGCAAGAGTGACGGTGCAGGCGAAGATCACCTATGGCATCCCGTTCATAGACCTGGGCACGCAGACTCTGACGGCGACGGCGGAGATGCTATGTGGTCTTTGAAGACCTCGCCCACGCGACGCGGCGACGACGAGGGGATGATCCTGGTGTGGGTCGGCCTGTCGATGGCCGTGCTGCTCGGGGTCGGTGCTCTCACGATCGATCTCGGCGCGCTGTACCTGGAAAAGCGCCAGTTGCAGAACGGTGCGGACGCCGCTGCCTTGGCGATCGCCTTCAACTGCGCGAAGGGTGACTCGTGCGGTGAGGTGATGAGCATCGCCAGCAGGCTGGCCGACGACAACGCCGGGTATGACCATGTCAGCGCTGTGCCGCTGGTCTGCGGCGTCGGCCCCGGCCTTTCGGCTGGTGGTTGCAGCACTCCCGCAGGTCTCGACGGCGCTACCAACTGGGTGCAGGTTTTCACCAGCACCGAGTCCGCGGGCGGCGGCAACCAGGTGCCCATGTTGTTGGCACCTCTGGTCGGCGCCGTCAGCGGCAAGACCGTCAAGACCGACGCCATCGCCCAATGGGGCGGCCTCGAGTCCGCCAAGGGAGCATCGCCAATCGTGCTCCCGGCCTGCGAGTATCTCGCCCGCGGCGGTGCGCTCGACGGCTCGTCGTTCCCCAGTGGAAGCACCACCATCTACTTCCACAACCTCGGCACCGACCCGCTGGAAACCGGCGTGAAACCCGGCTGCACAAGCACGTCGGGACCCGACAGCTACGGCTGGCTCAACTCGTCGAATTGCAAGCCGGACCTCAGTGCCGGCGCATGGTTCAACGCCGACGCTGGGCAACTGGCGTGCCCAGCGGTTGTAGCCCGAGGAATTGGGCGAGCAACAACAGCCCGGATTTGTTGGTCGGCCTGTACGACGAAACCGAGGACACCAGCGGCGGCCGGTATCACCTCGTCGGTTTCGTCAGCTTCAAGGTCACGGCGGTGAACTTCGGCCGTGGCAACACGCGCCCCAGAGGCTTTGTGTGCCCGGCGCCACCTGGCGAGACTGGGGTGTGCATCCAGGGGACGTTCACCAAGACCACCAAGAGCGGTGGTGTGCCGGGAGGCCCCAACCTCGGCGTGACGACGATCAAGTTGATCGGCTGATCGCTCTACCAGTTCTCAAGCGGAAGGTACCTAGATGAAACGCAGAATCTACGGGATAATCGTGGCGCTGTTGATGGCAGCGTTGGGTACCGCCGCGCTCGTCGCCTACGTTCAGCACGCGAAAGACGATGCCGTGACGGGTGAGGCCGAAGTACCGGTGCTGATCGTCACTCATGAGATTGCTCAGGGCGCCACCTTGTCGGACATCCGTAACAACGTGGAGGTGCAGCAGGTGCCGCGTCGATTGCTGGCCGACAAGGCGCTCACCACGCTCGACGGCGAGAACCAGGACTTCGTGACCGCCGTTGCACTGCAACCCGGCGAGCAGTTGCTCTCTTCACGGCTCACCGACCCCCGTCGCTGGTCCGTGTCGAGGTCGCCCAAAGGGCTGCAGCAGCTGACCATCAAACTCGATCCCGAACGGGCCGCAGGCGCTGCGGTAAAGCCCGGCGATACCGTCGGGGTGTTGCTGTCGTTCGATCCTTTCGACCTGAATAACCAGACGGCCAGCCCAACGGAGTCAACCCTGCCGGGAGACAAGCAGGCAGGTGCCCAGACACCGAACACCACGCACCTCACCTTCCACAAAGTGCTCGTCACCGCCGTGCAGCTGTCGAAAGCCGACAGCGAGCGGGCCACAGAGTTGGCCAATGGCTCGTCGACCGCTGCGGACGTCGCTCCGAAGGCGGCCACCATCGATGAGGCGCCGAGCGACATGTTGCTCGTCACGCTGGCGCTCGACACACCCGCGGTCGAACAGGTCGTGTTCGCCGCCGAGTTCGGGCACATCTGGCTCACCATCGAGGGCGCGGGCGCCAGCGAGGCGAACAGCCGCATCGTCACCCTCAACCAGGTCTACGTGACGGTGCCACGATCGTGAACGAGCCCTTCACCATCACGGTCATCACGACCGATCCGCTGTTCGGCGCCGCGCTCGACGATCTCGTGTCGATCAGGTACCTGCGTCGCTCCTGGAGCGATGACAACAACGATGCGCTCGAGGGCAAACTTCTCGCGAACGTGCTGCTCGAAGACGACCCACTCGTGGTCTGCCTGGCACCCGATGTTCCCGAATCGCTGGCCCTCGACGTCAGCAGGCTGCTCGACGAAGACCACCCCGACGTGTCGGTGGTGCTCGTTCGCGTTCCGACGCCCGAGCTGTGGCGCGAAGCCGCCCGCTGCGGGGTTCGCGACATCATCGACCCCGACGTGGCCGACACCGAACTCGTCGCCGGCGCTCACTCTGGCCGTCGAGCGCGGCGAACGGTTGCGCGCAGCATCGCTGGCCAACGTGGCAACGGTGCCCACTGGCAAGGTCATTGTCATCCTGTCTCCGAAGGGGGGCAGCGGCAAGACGATGGTCGCAACCAACCTCGGTGTCGCTCTTGCCGGCACCAACTCCGGCGACGTCGTGCTCGTCGACCTCGACTGCGTGTTCGGCGACGTCGCCAGCGTGCTTGGAATGGTGCCCGATCGCACCGTCGGCCAGTTGGCCACGCTGCCGAGTTTCGACAGCACCACGTTGAAGGTGTTCCTCACTCGCCACGAGCAGTCGGGACTGCTCGTGCTCGCCGGGTCAGGACTGCCCGAGGA
>CAVRGR010000009.1:0-13656 GCA_963720775.1 Ilumatobacteraceae bacterium
GACGGTCAATGGTGGTGACTGCCGGTCACAACGAAAAGAACCTCTGACCTGGCACAATACCACGTCAGAGGTTGAGAGGCGACGATGGGAATCGAACCCATGTACAGGGCTTTGCAGGCCCTTGCCTGAACCACTCGGCCACGTCGCCGTGCCAGGGGCCACGTGTGCCGCGACCAGGACAAGACCACTCACGATACCGCCTTGGCCTCGGCAGCCACGAGAATTCGGAACGCGGTGTAGCCCAACTCGGGATCATCGAGGATCCGCCGGGCCTCGTTCTTCGGATCATTGAGGACGGCCAGGGCCCGAAGTCGTTGAAGATCCTTGGCGGTCATGTGAGTCCGCACGTCTCATGGGTCGGTGACGATCGAACAGAGGAAGGCGACATCGTGTAGGTGGCGTTTGGCATGCGGATCGTTGTGAACCGCTGCGGCCTTGATCACGATTGCTCCGAGCAGGCTTGGTCTCGGCACGTGGACAACGTGATCACCGTGACGAATTGGAACCTGTTCGGCCCGCTGCAACGCCTGAGTTCCGCCGCGGACGTCATGGTCGTCACAGCGCCCGTTGAGCGCAGGTCAGACCGGCCACCGAGTCGATCGGGACCGACATTGGGCACTCCTAGCGCGACAACGTGTGATAAGTGTATCTGGACAGAACTAGCGCGTTGACGCGCCAGTTCTGACCCACAACCGTCCCCGGCGTGGGAGGTCCTAGTGAAGGGTCGTCCGATGAGAGCAGTCTGGCGACGTCGGTGTAGACCGTCACGTTGTGCTCGCGGCGAACTCGATCCCGGTCGACGGCGTTCTGAATGGCTGACGCCGATCCAACCCGTGGACGGCTTTCGCCCCGAGGTCCAGCTCGACCGACGAGTCGGCCCGGGCCGTGTACGACCGGATCATCGCTAGCAGGTCTCAGGGGCGGTCTCACCTTTCGCGCTCGTCGACGCCGACGGTGCACTCGTCGGACCGTTCAATGCGATGGTCTGTGCGCCGCACGTCGGTGGACCACTGGCCGACTTGGGAGCGGCGCTGCGATATCGAGGTCATCTCCCGGACCGAGCTCGGGAGCTGTCGATCCTCACGGTGGCGGCGAAGCGAAACAGCGACTTCGAATGGCAGAGCCACTACCGAATTGCGACGAACCTCGGGATTGCCGACGACATCCTTGCTGCCATTCACGGCGGTGCAGATCCGTTGACCTTGACGGATCCGATCGAGCGCGCCGTCGTCGCCGGTGCTGCCAGCCTGCTCGACGGCAGCGAGCTGGACGACGTCGAGTACGCCGAACTGGTCGAGCTCATCGGCGAGGACGGCTTGATCGAACTGCTTGTGCTGGTCGGCTATTACGAATTGCTCGCCCGCCTGCTGAGCGTGCTCAGAGTGCCGGCGTCAACAGACTGACCGCGCAACCGCTTCCGACGGGCGGGGCGGTACCTCGGCTCGCCTCGGTTTCACCCGTAACGAGGCCCACGCCAGGGGTGTTCGGAGGGTTGACGTTGCCAGCGCCACAATCGGGTCTAGCCTGATGCCATGTTCTCGATGCTCGAAGGCCCCGACATCATCGTGGTTCTTGTTGTGGTGCTCGTACTGTTCGGTGGATCGCAGTTCCCAAGCTGGCCAGAAACCTTGGCCAGGCGCAGAAGGAGTTCCAGAAGGGTCTGGCCGACGGCAACAAGGACAAGGACAAGCCTTCACCTTCTGCTGACAAGCCCGCCGCCACCAACCCTCCAGAAGAGTCGGAAGCACCCTGACGGCCGCGGATCATGCTGTCGGGCGTTGGTGACTGCCGACGCTGTGATCCTCGATGTCACCGCCACCGACCCGACTGCGAGCGCCGCCATCCCGACCTGAGAGTTGTCGCGGTGGCTGTCCGAGCGTCGCTAGAGCATCGGGCGGCGAGTCGATGAGATCACACCGGTGTCGAAGCCGGCCAGGTGAAGACCTCCGCAGAACCGGGCGTGCTCGATCTTGAGGCACCGGTTCATCACTGCTGTGCGTCCGGCGTTGGTGACGATCTCGACGGCCTCGGCGGAGTACAGCCCGAGTTGCGCCCAGAACGTACGTGTGCCCGGGATGGCGATGAACTCCTCGGCGACAACGGGTAGTTGATCAACTCGACGAAAGACATCGACCAGATCCGGCACGCCGGGCAACTGGGCGAGCGACGGGTAGACGGGGCGGCCGAGGATCTCGCCGCCTTTCGGGTTGACGAACCAGACGTTCTCGAACGAGCAGCTCGACGACAACAGGTAGGTAGCCACGAAATAGCTGGCGCGGCCGGGGTCGGCCGACATCCCCACGATCGCCACGGACTTGGCGTTGCTGATGATCTCCAGCCGCTCGGCTGCCGTCGGGTTGTGCCACGCGCTGATCAATCGACCTTCGCTGCCTTCTGGAGAGCCTGTTCGATGTCCCAGATGATGTCGTCGGCATCTTCGATTCCCACCGAGATGCGGATGAGGTCGGGCGTGACACCGCCCGCCTCGAGGGCTGCATCGGAGAGCTGGCGATGCGTAGTGCTCGCCGGATGGATGACAAGCGTGCGTGTGTCGCCGATGTTGGCGAGGTGGCTGCACATCTCCAGCGCCTCGATGAAGGCGCGCCCGGCGGATCGACCACCTTTCACTCCGAAGGAGAACACCGCGCCGGGGCCGAGCGGCAGATAGCGCGCCGCGCGTTCGTGATGGGGGTGATCTCCAAGACCTGCCCAACGTACCCACGAAACGCCGGCATTCCGGCACAACGCGTCGGCGACCCTCCGGGCGTTGGCAAGATGGGCGTCCATCCGCTGCGGCAACGTCTCGACGCCTTGCAGCAGGAGAAAAGCGTTGAACGGCGACAGCGTTGGACCCACGTCGCGAAGTTGCTCGGCGCGCAGCCGAGTACAAAAGGCGAACTCGCCGAAGTTGTCCCACCACGTGAGGTTGCCGTACGAAGGCACTTGCTCGGTCATGCGGGGGAAGTTTCCGTTGCCCCAATCGAACCGCCCTGATTCGACCACGACCCCGCCGAGCGAGGTCCCGTGGCCCCCGAGGAACTTCGTCGCCGAGTGCACCACGATGTCGGCACCCCAGTCCAGCGGCCGGCACAGGTACGGGGTCGCCACCGTCGAGTCGACCACCAGCGGGATCTTGCTGTCGTGGGCAACCTCGGCCAGGCCTTCGAGATCCGCAACAGCGCCCGACGGGTTGGCGACGACCTCGGTGTAGATCAACTTCGAGCGCGGTTGCAGTGCAGCGGCAAAATCGGCGGGTTGATCACCGGCGACGAACGTGGTGGTGATCCCGAAGCGAGCAAGCGTGCCCTCGAGGAGTGTCCGTGTGCCGCCGTACAGGTGCGCCGATGCAACGACGTGGTCGCCCGCCTCGCACAGCGCGGCAATGGTCAGGAACTCGGCCGACTGGCCGCTCGCAGTGGCGACTGCTCCGATGCCACCTTCCAGGCTGGCCAGTCGCTCCTCGAACGCGGCCACCGTGGGGTTGCTGATTCGGCTGTAGATGTTGCCGAACTTCTGCAGCGCGAAGAGATCAGCCGCATCGGCAGTGTCTTCGAAGACGAAGCTCGTCGTCTGGAAGATCGGAACAGCGCGGGCGCCGGTGACCGGCTCGGGTCTGGCTCCGGCGTGAACGGCACGCGTGCGAAACCCCCACTCGTGATCGGCTCCCATCGAGGCGAGGCTACCAACCACCGGATTTCGCGCCAGCGCGTTCCCTGTCAACCTCGGGTCGACGATCTGGGCGCCACACGCGGTTCACCGACCGCGAACATCGTCGATTCTTGGCGCCCAGATCGGTGCCGGTTGGGGGCAGCTGAGCCGCTGGCGCGGTTGTTGTTGACACGGTGATGTTCGTTTGGCAGGCTGCGTTTTGCAAGTCAGTCGCAATACGGACGAGGCGATCGAGGAGGCCGCATGCACATTCCCGACGGATACCTCAGTCCGTCGACGTGCGGCACGCTCGGCGCAGCGATGGTGCCGTTCTGGGTCACGGCCGGGCGTCGCGTCCGCAAGATCGTCAGGTCCCGCTACGTGCCGTACGTCGCCCTCGGAGCCTCGTTCAGCTTCATCGTGATGATGTTCAACATCCCGGTGCCCGACGGCACGACAGCCCACGGTGTAGCCGGAACGCTCATCGCCATCCTGCTCGGCCCATGGGCCGCACTCATCTCGGTGTCGGTGGCCCTCGTCATCCAGGCCCTGTTCTTCGGCGACGGCGGCGTGCTGGCGATCGGCGCCAACTGCTTCAACATGGCGCTGGTTCTGCCCTTCGTCGGCTACGGCGTGTACCGGGCCCTGAGCCGCCATCTCTCGCTCGTCAGTCCGCGTCGAGCGTTGGCCGCCGGCGTCGGAGCGTACGCCGGGCTGAACGCCGCGGCGATGTGCGCAGCGATCGAGTTCGGCATCCAGCCTGATCTGTTCAAAGCCTCCGATGGCACGCCGCTGTACGCGCCGTTCCACTTCGCCCAGACCATCCCGGCCATGGCGCTCGCTCATCTCACGGTGGCCGGTGCCGTCGAGTTCGCCCTCACCTTCGGCGTGATCTCGTTCCTGCAACGCGCCAACGTCCCGATCCTGAAGATCAACCATCCCGATGTCCCCCTCGATGGTGAGATGCCCGCTCGTCGCCGCCTCGGTTGGCGCTGGGCGTTCGTCGGTCTTGGAGCCCTCGTCGTGCTGACTCCGCTCGGTCTGCTCGCACCTGGAGGGGCGTTCGGAGAGGACGCGCCCGAGAACCTCGATCTCGGCAAGTACAACCTCAATGCCGTACCCACCGGGCTTGCCAGATGGAGCTCGTTCTGGGATCACTCTGTGCTCGGTGGCTACGGGTTCAAAGACGGTGAGCACCCCAACATCGGATACATCGCGTCGGCAGTGATCGGCATGGCGGTGATCGCTCTCGCGGTGTATGTCGTGTTCGTGGTGATCCGGTTTGCCGGTCGAGTGCGAACAGAGAGATCGTCAACGACAGCGTCAGCATCAGCATCAGCGTGAGCATCAACACCGAGCAGACCACCGGGGTGCAGCCCTCCGGCACCCCCGGGTGGCTGCTCGAGCGGGAGATTGCACTGTGCCCGTGCGGGTGCATCGGCAAACGAAGCAAGGCGAACTTCATCGACAAGACCATCACGGGCGCCTCCAGCGTGATGCGTCAGGCTCTGTTCACCGACGAGATCGCGGCCAAGCGCGGGCTGATGCAACGCCTCGACCCGCGCGTCAAAGCCATCACCATGCTCGCACTCGTCGTCACAGCCGCACTGATCCACAACGTTCCCGTGCTCATCGGGATCTACGTTTTGGCTCTTGTGCTGGCCGCCGCGTCCTTGATCTCGGTGCCGTACTTCATCAAGCGTGTCTGGCTGTTCATCCCGATCTTCACGGGCATCGTCGTGTTGCCGGCCACGTTCAGCTTCATCACACCTGGTCACGTGGTGGTGCCTCTGGGGCATTGGTTCGGGCATCGGGTCGGGCTCACCAGCCAGGGTCTGCGGTCGGCGGGCCTCATCGTCATTCGTGTGGCAGCGTCGATATCGCTGGTGGTGCTGGTGGCGCTCACGACCACGTGGACCACCTTGCTGGCTGCGTTGCGATCGATGCTTCTGCCGCGGATGTTCGTTTTGGTGCTCGGGATGGCGTACCGCTACGTGTTCGATCTGCTTGGCTCGGTCACCGACATGTACGAAGCCCGCAAAGCCAGAACCGTTCAGGTCGACAATGCGGTGAGGTCGAGTCGAGCCTTCGTGTTCGCGACTGCCGGCACCGTGTTCGGCAAGGCACACGCCATGTCGGAGGAGGTCTACCAAGCGATGGTCTCGCGTGGCTACATCGGCCAGCCGCGGACCCTGTCGGCGTTCAAGGTCAAGGCGTTCGACGCCGCTTGGGCGGCGGGCTGTGCGGTCATCATCGCTGTTGCCCTGGGTGTGGATCATGCCATCGGACGTTGAGCCGGTCTTCGTCGTCGAGGCTCTGTCGTACTCGTACCTCGAGCGCTTCCCGGCGCTCCACGAGGTTTCGCTCACCATCAGTCGAGGCGAGAAGGTTGCCCTCCTGGGAGCGAACGGCTGTGGGAAATCGACCCTGCTGAAGATCCTCGACGGGCTGGTGTTCCCCGATTCCGGCACGTTCAGTGCCTTCGGTGAGCGAGTCACCGAAGACGTGCTCGAGGACGAACAGTTCAACCGCGGGTTCCGTTCACGGGTCGGATTCGTGTTCCAGAACTCTGAGGCTCAGGTGTTTTCGCCCACGGTGCGCGACGAGGTGGCCTTCGGCCCGCTCAACCTCGGCCTGTCGGCCGACGAAGTTGCCGATCGAGTGCACGACACCTTGACGATGCTCGACATCGAAGACCTTGCCGACCGGGCGCCGTACCAACTCAGCGGGGGCCAGAAGAAGCGCGTGGCGATCGCCTCCGTGCTCGTCATGAATCCCGAGGTCATGTTGTTCGACGAGCCCACCGCCACGCTCGACCCGCGCACGCAGCAATGGCTGATCGAACTGATCGTCGAGCTCAACGAGGCCGGCAAGACCGTCGTGCTGGCGACGCACGATCTGGAGACGATCGACGTTCTGTCCGACCGGTGCCTCGTGTTTGCCGAGGATCACAGGCTCGTCCACTCCGGCACGCCGTTGGAGATCCTGGGCGATCGGGAGCTGCTCCTGTCGGTCAACCTCATTCACGAGCGCACTCACCTTCATCACCCTCACGACCAGCACTTCGGTGCTGCAGGTCACGGCCACGTCGGATCTTGGGCGCCCAACTGACAAGGGAGTGTCAAGAAGAGCCGGAACTTGACGGCCCCGGACGCATCCGTGGCCCACCGGCTATGATGTTCGCACTGCAAGTGTGGCGGCGCGAGGAGGACACGTGGATGGCGGGGCTATGGGACGGGCGATTTTGTCATTCATGGGCACAAGTCGTGGTCCGGTTGATTACACGAGGAGAAGCTTGTGATATTCACTGAGACGAAGTTGAAGGGTGCCTTCATCCTCGACATCGAACCGCGCGGCGATTCGCGCGGCTTCTTCGCCCGTGTGTTCTGCCAGAACGAGTTCACCGACCACGGTCTGAAGCCAGTCATCGCCCAGGCCAACGTGGCGTACAACAAGTACAGGGGCACCCTTCGGGGGATGCACTTCCAGTATCCGCCGGCCGCCGAGACCAAGCTCGTTCGGGCCACGAGAGGCGCGATCCTCGACATCATCGTCGACCTCCGGCCGGAGAGCGACACGTATCTCCAGCACATCGCTGTCGAGCTCAGCGCCGACAACCATCGCGCCCTGTTCGTACCCGAACGCTTCGCCCACGGTTATCAGGTTCTCGCCGACGACACGGAGACCAGCTACGAGGTGGGGGAGTTCTACACCCCGGCATTGGAGGGCGGATTGAAGTACGACGACCCGCGCCTCGGTCTCCAGTGGCCACTACCAGTGGCGGAGATGTCCGAGAAGGACGCACAATGGGGTTTGCTCGATGATGTCGAGCCCGAGTTGAAGCGGAGGATGTCGGCATGATCATCGTTGATCGAGCGCTGCGGGCTCGCGAGGAAGAGGGCCGGCCCATCAGGGTCGGAATGATCGGCGCGGGCTTCATGGGCCAGGGCCTCACCAATCAGATCGAGAACAGCGTCCCGGGGATGCGCATGGCGGCCATCTACAACAGGCACCCACAACGGGCCGTCGACGTCTACGAGTACTCCGGGCACCAAGACGTCGCAACTACGGCGTCGCAGAGCGCGTTCGACGACCTCGTGCGGCAAGGCAAGCCCGTGGTCGCCGAGGATCCGTTCCTACTGGGTCGCTGTCCCGACATCGACATCCTCATCGACGTCACCGGCTCTGTCGAGTTCGGCGCCCACGTCATCCTCGACGCCTTCGAGCACGGGAAGTCCGTCGTGCTGATGAACGCCGAGGTCGACGCCACGATCGGGCCGATCCTGCGTGTCTACGCCCGCAAGCACGGTCAGATCCTTTCGGCGTGCGATGGCGACGAGCCGGGGCTGCAGATGAACCTGGTCCGGTGGGTGCAGGGTCTCGGGCTCACACCGCGCGTCGTCTGCAACATCAAGGGACTCCAGGATCCGTATCGCAATCCGACCACGCAGCAGGGCTGGGCCGAGCGTTGGGGCCAGAACGCGGCGATGGTCACGTCGTTCGCCGACGGCTCCAAGATCAGCTTCGAGCAGACGATCGTCGCCAACGCCACCGGCTTCAGCGTGCTCCAGCGCGGTATGTCGCGTGGCGAATCATTCGAGGGCTCGGTGATGGACACCCCGGCGCTGTACGACATCGATCAGTTGCGTGAGCTCGGTGGAATCGTCAACTACACCGTGGGACCACCGTTGGTGAAGGCGTACGTCCTTGCCGAGCACGATGATCCGAAGCAGCGTCATTACCTCAACCTGTACAAGATGGGCGAGGGTCCGCTCTATCCGTTCTGGATCCCGTATCACCTCGTCCACTTCGAAACTCCGTTCTCGATCGCTCGTGTCGCGCTGTTCAACGACGAGTTGGCGCCACCGATCGGCGGGCCGATGGTCGAGGTGTGCGCGGTGGCCAAGCGCGACCTGAAGGTCGGCGAGGTGCTCGACGAGTACGGCATGTACACCACCTACGGCGAAGCGGCGAACGCTGCCGAGATGAGCAACGGTCGCTACCTTCCCGAGGGCCTCGTCGAAGGTTGCGTCGTTACTCGTGACGTGCCACGTGACCAGGTCTTGACGTACGCCGACGTGGAGCTTCCACCGGGTCGTCTCGCCGACCAGCTGCGAGCCGAGCAGTACCGGCACTTCCGCGGGGAGACTTGGCTCGAGGAGCTGCTCGCGGCGAACGGTTCTTCCGCCGCCCGCCAGCTCGCCACCACGCCGGCCGGCTGAGGCCGCCATGAAGGTCGTTCTGTTCTGCGGCGGTCTCGGCACGCGCCTGCGCGAGTACAGCGGCGAGATTCCGAAGCCGATGGTGAAGATCGGCTACCGGCCCATCCTCTGGCACGTGATGAAGTACTACGCACATTTCGGGCACAAGGAGTTCATCCTGTGCCTGGGCTACAAGGCGGATGTCATCAAGGAGTTCTTCCTCAACTACGAGGAGTGGATCTCCAACGACTTCACCCTGTCTGGGGGCGGGAAGCACCTCGAGCTCGAGAACAACGACATCGCCGATTGGCACATCACCTTCGTCGACACGGGCCTGCATTCCAACATCGGGCAGCGTCTCGTGGCCGTGAAGAAGTACGTCGACGACGACGAGATGTTCCTTGCCAACTACTCCGACGGACTCACCGACCTGCACCTCCCGAACATGGTCGACGAGTTCGCGAAGGGCGACAAGGTTGCCTCGTTCATGGCGGTGCCGCCTTCGCAGAGCTTCCACTTGGTCGACATGGATGCCGACGGAGCCGTCCAGTCCATTCGACCGGTAACGGAGTCGTCGATCCTGATCAACGGCGGATACTTCGTGCTCCGCCGCGAGATCTTCGACTACATCCGTCCCGGCGAGGAGTTGGTGGTCGAGCCATTTCGTCGTCTGATCGACGCGAGGAAGCTGGTCGCCTACCGCTATGACCGCTTCTGGGTCATGGACACGTTCAAAGAGCAGCAACAACTGGCAGACATGTACAACTCCGGCCGCGGCGCATGGGAGCTGTGGAAGAGGAATGGCCAGGAGCAGTAGATGACACCGTTCACACTGGCGGCGGCGACCGACCCCTTGGTGATCCTGTGTCTGGGCGCCCATTGCGACGACATCGAGATCGGCTGTGGAGCCACGCTGCTCAGGTTGCTGGCCGAGCGGCCAGGCTCGATGGTCCATTGGGCGGTGTTCGCTTCGACGCCGGAGCGCGAGCGTGAAGCGAGGTCGAGCGCGGAGGCGTTCCTGGCTGACGCGCCCAAGAGCATCGTCACGATCAACAGCTTTCGGGAGAGCTACTTTCCCTACGTCGCCGCAGACATCAAGGACGCCTTCGAAGGGTTGAAGGCCTCAGTGTCGCCCGATCTGATCTTCACCCATCGACGTCGCGACGAGCACCAAGACCATCGGACGGTCGCCGAGCTCACCTGGAACACGTTTCGCGACCATGCGATCGCCGAGTACGAGATCGCGAAGTACGAGGGTGATCTCGGCCGTCCGAACCTCTATGTTCCGCTGTCCACCGAGGTGGCGGAGCGCAAGATCGACCTGCTCTTCGAGCACTTCCCATCGCAGTTCGGTCGCAGCTGGTTTCGAAAAGAGACCTTTCGGGGGATGATGGCGGTGCGCGGAGTCGAGTGCAATGCGACGTCCGGATTCGCAGAGGCGTTCCACGTTCGTAAGTTCGTCATCTAGATCTCCGCCACATCGGCGGTTTCAAACGCAAGAAAGAGGCACGTCATGAAAGTATTGGTAACGGGGCACCTGGGTTACATCGGTGTGGAGATGGTTTCGGTGCTCTTGGCATCGGGATACGAAGTTGTCGGGCTCGACACCGGATTGTTCAACGAGTGCGACTTCGTCAGCCCACCCGACGATGTCCCGAACCTTGCGATCGACCTGCGCGATGTCCTGCCACACCATCTTGAAGGTTTCGACGCGGTCGTTCATCTCGGTGCTCTGTCGAATGATCCACTCGGCGACTTGAACGCCGACCTGACGTACGACATCAACCTCCATGCATCCATTCGACTCGCCGAGGCCGCACGGGCGGCCGGTGTGTCGCGGTTCCTGTTCTCGTCGTCGTGCAGCCTCTACGGCGCAGGGGGCGACGACTTCCTCGATGAGACAGCCGCCTTCTATCCACAGACGGCGTACGGCGAATCAAAGGTCCGCGTCGAACAAGCCGTGTCGCAACTCGCCGACGAGAACTTCTCTCCGGTCTATCTACGCAACGCCACCGCGTACGGCGTCTCCCGTCGTCTGCGCGCCGACATCGTCGTCAACAACCTCGTCGGACACGCGGTCACCACTGGGAAGGTCTTGTTGCAGAGCGACGGCTCGGCATGGCGCCCGCTCGTCCACATTCGCGACATCATCGAGGCGTTCGAGGCGTGCCTCGAGGCACCGATCGAGGCGATCCACAACGAAGCCTTCAACGTCGGCCGCAACGGCGAGAACTTCACCATTCGTGAAGTCGCCGAAACCGTGAAGGCGGTGGTGCCGAACTGCGAGCTTGCCTTCACCCCAGGCGCTTCGGCAGACACCCGCAACTATCGAGTCGACTTCACCAAGATCGCGACGAAGTTGCCCGGCTTCGAGCCATCGTGGACGCTGCGCGATGGTGTCGAGGAGTTGTACGAGGCCTTCATCAGCGCCGCACTGACGGAAGGTGAGTGGAAGGGAAGTCGCTTCTATCGCCTACCGACGGTCCGCAGCCTTCAAGAGCGAGGCATCATCGACGGCGACCTGCGTCGCTTCGTCGCTCTACCTCACTAGTCGTTCCCCGCGGGCGGCGAATCGGGCGCCGGCGGCCCGAATCGACGCCAGCGCTGCCACGAGGCGGTTCAACCGGAGGCGAGCTCGGCTTGGTGCTTGGCCACCATTTCCTCGACGGCTTTCATGTTGCGGTCGGCAAGCGCGGGGCGCGACTCCATGGCTCGAGCCTTGGCATTCAGGGTGCTCGACGCCTGACCCTGGAACTCGGGCATCACCCGCTGGGCGATCAGCTCATAGCTGCGATGTGTCGCCACGGGGTTGGCCCATTCGTGAGCCAGTTGCAGGTAACACCCGAATCCGCCCGACTGCTTCGTGAGCCTGTCGATCTGCTCGCCGGCCATGTCGGCGGTGCCGATCGAGCCGAGCCCGCTCTCGTTGACGAAGTCGATCATCTCCCTGACGTTGTCGCCGCCCACGGCCATCTGAGGGAAGGCGGCCACCTTCTGGAAGTAGTTGAACCACTGGACGATTCCGAATTCGACGTTCTTGTAGGCCTGCTCCTTGGTCTCGGCGATGTGCATCATGCCGACGAGCCGCCACTGGAGGCGATCGGCGGTAGCGGCGAACTTCGCTGCCCGTTCCTCCATCACATCCCAGTGCAAACCCAGCAGATCGAAGCCCTCCGACTGCGTTGCGCCGATCGACAGCAGGCCAACGCCATACCGGCCGGCGAGTCGTGGGCCTGACGGCGAAGCCACTGCCGGCACGGCGACATCGAAGAGCGGGTTCGAGTACGGGCGCAGGTGCAGTCGCGCGTCGACCAGGTTCCAAGCCTTCGTTTGGCTGCTCACCGGCTCGTGGCTGCGGAGCAGCTTCATGATCACGTCGACGCCCTCTTCGAGCAACGGCCGGGTCTCGGTGGGATCGAGCCCGAGCATGATCGCATCCGTTGGCAGCGAACCAGGGCCGAGGCCGAGCATGAACCGGCCGCGGGTGAGGTGATCGAGCAGCACGGCGCGCTCGGCCACCATGTACGGGTTGTGGTACGCGACGCTGGTGACTCCCGTGCCCAGCTTGATGTTCCGGGTGCGTTCAGCGGCCGTGGCGATGAAGATCTCCGGGCACGCGATGATCTCGCTACCCGCAGAATGGTGCTCGCCGATCCATGCCTCGTCGTAGCCGAGCTTGTCGAGATGCACGATGAGGTCGAGGTCTCGCTCCAGGGCGAGCGTCGGGGTTCTCACCCGCCGGGTGGAACGGCGCCATGAATATTCCGAAGCGAAGACGGTCCGACATGAGAGCTCCTTGGTTGATTCGGTGGGATCTACCGCGCCGCGGCGCTGCCTGCACTGCCGCCGGCAGCAGTTCCTTTCAGCGCGACCGCCTTGACCTTGCTGACGAGGTTGTTGGGGAGGATCTCGTCGTGATCGTGGGTTGCGACGAATCGGCCTCGGCCCGCCGTGAGGGAGCGAAGGTCGAGTGCGTAGCGAATGATCTCGGACGTCGGCACCAACGCCGAGACCTCCTGCTCGCCGTGCTCGCCCGCCGACGTGCCGATCACGCGTCCGCGGCGAGTGTTGAGATCGGCCAGCACGTCACCCTGGTACGACGACGGGATGGTCACTTTCAACAGTGAGATCGGTTCGAGGACGACGGCACCGGCTCGGCCGAGTGCTTCTTTGAAACCCGACGCGGCGGCGTTCTTGAAGGCCATGTCGGACGAATCGACCGAGTGGTACTTGCCGTCGTAGCACTCGACGCGAACGTCGACGACCGGAAAGCCATGGGCGCCGCCGGAGACCATGGCCTCTTCGATTCCCTTCTGCACGGCGCCCATGTAGTTGCGTGGAATGGCTCCGCCGACGATCGAGTCGACGAACTCGAAGCCGGCGCCGCGGTCGAGCGGGCTGACGCGAAGGTTGGCGACCGCGTACTGCCCGTGGCCGCCCGATTGCTTCTTGACCTTGCCTTCTGCGTCGCCCGTACCCACCACGGTTTCGCGGTACGGCACTCGCACATCTTCGGTGTCGACGCGGACTCCGAACTTGCGCGCCAGGCGCTCGAGCGCGACAGCAAGATGAGTGTCGCCGGCGCCGCTGAGCACCGTCTGGTGCGCATGGTTGCGCTCGACGCTGAGGGACGGATCCTCGGCGACCAGGCGTTGCAGCGCACCAGACAACTTGTCGTCGTCGGTCTGCGTGTGCGGCTTCAGGGCCAGACCGAACACCGGGGGAGCAGGCCGGTAGCCAACCACTCGCACGGGCGTGTTCCGCGGCGCCAACGTGGTGCCGGTGGATGTGCCGGCCAGCTTGGCGA